>NZ_OZ253527.1:0-1900000 GCF_965262375.1 Flavobacterium sp.
AAGGTTTTCTTGGCAGCCTTTAGGTACACTATCCCATTGTCCGAAGACTCCGAGTACTATCGCATTTCACCAGTCCCAGCGGATTTGCCTACCGGGCCTATAGCTATGTGCTTTAACGAACTATTCCGTCAGTTCGCGGTACTTTCACCACTGCGTCACTCCATCACAATTATAAGTAGTACGGGAATATTAACCCGTTGGCCATCGACTGTTCCTTTCGGATTCGCCTTAGGACCCGACTAACCCGCAGCTGATTAGCATAGCTGCGGAAACCTTAGTTTTGCGGCGGGGGTGTTTCTCGCACCCCTTATCGTTACTTATGCCTACATTTTCTTTTCTAACCTCTCCAGCATCCCTCACGAGACACCTTCAGCGATGTTAGAATGCTCCCCTACCACTTGTACAGTGTACAAATCCATAGCTTCGGTAGTATGCTTATGCCCGATTATTATCCATGCTCGATCGCTCGACTAGTGAGCTGTTACGCACTCTTTAAATGAATGGCTGCTTCCAAGCCAACATCCTAGCTGTCGATGCAATCAAACCGCGTTTGATCAACTTAGCATACATTTGGGGACCTTAGCTGATGGTCTGGGTTCTTTCCCTCTCGGACTTGGACCTTAGCACCCAAGCCCTCACTGCTGTGTATATTATATAGCATTCGGAGTTTGTCAGGAATTGGTAGGCGGTGAAGCCCCCGCATCCAATCAGTAGCTCTACCTCTATATAACTAGACCACAGCGCTGCACCTAAATGCATTTCGGGGAGTACGAGCTATTTCCGAGTTTGATTGGCCTTTCACCCCTACCCACAGATCATCCCAAGACTTTTCAACGTCAACGGGTTCGGACCTCCACTATGTGTTACCACAGCTTCATCCTGTCCATGGGTAGATCACACGGTTTCGCGTCTACCACTACTGACTCAGCGTATAAATACGCTTTCAATCCCGAGGATTGAATCTCGCCCTATTCAGACTCGCTTTCGCTACGGATCCGTGACTTAATCACTTAACCTTGCCAGCAACGGTAACTCGTAGGCTCATTATGCAAAAGGCACGCCGTCACAACTTATGCTGCTCCGACCGCTTGTAGGCGTATGGTTTCAGGTTCTATTTCACTCCGTTATTCACGGTTCTTTTCACCTTTCCTTCACAGTACTGGTTCACTATCGGTCTCTCAGGAGTATTTAGCCTTAGCGGATGGTCCCGCCAGATTCAGACAGGGTTTCACGTGCCCCGCCCTACTCAGGATACCACTATTCTTTATATTCCTTACTTATACGGGACTATCACCCTCTTTGGTCAACCTTTCCAGGTTATTCTAATTCAGTTTACAAGAAATATTGTGGTCCTACAACCCCAGCATTGCCGTAACAACACTGGTTTGGGCTACTGCGCTTTCGCTCGCCACTACTCACGCAATCACTTTTGTTTTCTTCTCCTCCGCCTACTTAGATGTTTCAGTTCAGCGGGTTCGCCTCCTATCGGATACTATGTCTTCAACATAGTGGGTTGCCCCATTCGGATATCTGCGGATCATCTTGTATGTGCCAATCCCCGCAGCTTTTCGCAGCTTATCACGTCCTTCTTCGCCTCTGAGAGCCTAGGCATCCCCCATACGCCCTTATTTTGCTTATTGTTTTCTTTTTTTTAGTGATTAGCTCTAAGTAATTAGTGACTAGTCCTAAGACTAATTACTATTCACTCTTTACTAATTACTAAAGTGTTCTTTCTACTTGTTTGTATGTTTATCTCAATATGTCAATGAACTTTACTCAATTTGAAGATTTTAAGATTCGTTAATTTGAAAATGATAATCATTTTCAAATTTTTAAATCAATTCATTTTCAAATCAATTTGGTGGAGAATATCGGAGTCGAACCGATGACCTCCTGCGTGCAAGGCAGGCGCTCTAGCCAGCTGAGCTAATCCCCCATTCTTAATTTAGAATTTAGAAATTAGAATTCAGAACTTTTGAATTTTCAACTTCTAGAATTTCCTTTTATCTTAAAATTTTTACTTCTTAAATCTCAAATCTAATATCTTAAATCTGAAATCATTTAAAAAGTAGTCCCGGGCAGACTCGAACTGCCGACCCCTACATTATCAGTGTAGTACTCTAACCAGCTGAGCTACGAGACTCTGTATTTTAAGCTTTTTTTGTTTTGAACTAACAGCGAGAGTAAGATTCTAATTTCAGAATTTAGAATTCAGATTTTAGAATAGTCTAGTTTCTTTTTTTGTCTCTAGAAAGGAGGTGTTCCAGCCGCACCTTCCGGTACGGCTACCTTGTTACGACTTAGCCCTAGTTACCAGTTTTACCCTAGGCAGCTCCTTGCGGTCACCGACTTCAGGTACCCCCAGCTTCCATGGCTTGACGGGCGGTGTGTACAAGGCCCGGGAACGTATTCACCGCAGCATGGCTGATCTGCGATTACTAGCGAATCCAGCTTCACGGAGTCGAGTTGCAGACTCCGATCCGAACTGAGAACGGTTTTATAGATTCGCTCCTACTTGCGTAGTGGCTGCTCTCTGTACCGTCCATTGTAGCACGTGTGTAGCCCAAGGCGTAAGGGCCGTGATGATTTGACGTCATCCCCACCTTCCTCACGGTTTGCACCGGCAGTCTTGCTAGAGTTCCCGACATGACTCGCTGGCAACTAGCAACAGGGGTTGCGCTCGTTATAGGACTTAACCTGACACCTCACGGCACGAGCTGACGACAACCATGCAGCACCTTGAAAAACGTCCGAAGAAAGATCTGTTTCCAAATCTGTCGTTTCCCATTTAAGCCTTGGTAAGGTTCCTCGCGTATCATCGAATTAAACCACATGCTCCTCCGCTTGTGCGGGCCCCCGTCAATTCCTTTGAGTTTCACTCTTGCGAGCGTACTCCCCAGGTGGGATACTTATCACTTTCGCTTAGCCACTCAGATTGCTCCAAACAGCTAGTATCCATCGTTTACGGCGTGGACTACCAGGGTATCTAATCCTGTTCGCTCCCCACGCTTTCGTCCATCAGCGTCAATATACTCGTAGTAACCTGCCTTCGCAATTGGTATTCCATGTAATCTCTAAGCATTTCACCGCTACACTACATATTCTAGTTACTTCCAAGTAATTCAAGTCTTACAGTATCAATGGCCGTTTGATCGTTGAGCGACCAGATTTCACCACTGACTTATAAAACCGCCTACGGACCCTTTAAACCCAATGATTCCGGATAACGCTTGGATCCTCCGTATTACCGCGGCTGCTGGCACGGAGTTAGCCGATCCTTATTCTTACAGTACCGTCAAGCTCCCTCACGAGGGAGTGTTTCTTCCTGTACAAAAGCAGTTTACAATCCATAGGACCGTCATCCTGCACGCGGCATGGCTGGTTCAGACTTGCGTCCATTGACCAATATTCCTCACTGCTGCCTCCCGTAGGAGTCTGGTCCGTGTCTCAGTACCAGTGTGGGGGATCTCCCTCTCAGGACCCCTACCCATCGTTGCCTTGGTGTGCCGTTACCACACCAACTAGCTAATGGGACGCATGCTCATCTTGTACCGTTGGAACTTTAATAATCAGAAGATGCCTTCCGAAGATACTATGGGGTATTAATCCAAATTTCTCTGGGCTATCCCCCTGTACAAGGTAGATTGCATACGCGTTACGCACCCGTGCGCCGGTCTCAAAGGAGCAAGCTCCTTCTACCCCTCGACTTGCATGTGTTAAGCCTGCCGCTAGCGTTCATCCTGAGCCAGGATCAAACTCTTCATCGTATGTTTTTTATAGCTTTTCAGCTAAATGTTGTGGACAAAGAAGGCTAGGTTTTCTTACTCTCTTAAATTTTATTTGTTTTAATATTCCTATTAAAACGTGCTGTCAATCCAATATGTCTATGAACTTTTTATTTACTTTTTTTTCGCTTTTGACTTATCGTCTTAGCGGGCGCAAAGGTAGTGTTTCTTTTAGCATTTCCAAGTGTTTTTTTACTTTTTTTTTCAAAAATTTAAAAACTCTGGATTTCAATAGTAAAAGGAACGTACTTGCTTTGCTGAGATAAAAAATCCCCTGAGTTGCAGGGGAATTTTATGTTAGATTCCAATATATTTTTGGAATAAAGAAAGGCAGCGACCTACTCTCCCACAGGATGCAGTACCATCGGCGCAGGCGGGCTTAACTTCTCTGTTCGAAATGGGAAGAGGTGAGCCCCGCCGCAATAACCACCTTAAGGTTTTGGTTTGGGGTTTCAAGTTTTATTTGTTTCAAGTTAGACAACTTGGAACTTTAAACTTGGAACTTCAAACGCAGCTTTGCTGCTATATTTTAACATATTGAGATAAATATTCAATTTGGAAAGAATTTTACGAGCCCCCTGAGGTTCCCCGCCTCGGCGGGGTTAGGGGGCTCTTACAATAAGCTTACGGGTTATTAGTACTACTTGACTGTGACATTACTGCCTTTACATCTATAGCCTATCAACGTGGTCATCTTCCACGACCCTTAAAAGAAATCTCATCTTGTGGTGGGTTTCGCGCTTATATGCTTTCAGCGCTTATCCCTTCCCAACGTAGCTACTCTGCGGTGCTCCTGGCGGAACAACAGATACACCAGCGGTTGGTCCAACTCGGTCCTCTCGTACTAGAGTCAGATCCACTCAAATTTCTAACGCCCACAGTAGATAGAGACCGAACTGTCTCACGACGTTCTGAACCCAGCTCGCGTGCCACTTTAATGGGCGAACAGCCCAACCCTTGGGACCTTCTCCAGCCCCAGGATGTGACGAGCCGACATCGAGGTGCCAAACCCCCCCGTCGATATGAGCTCTTGGGGGAGATCAGCCTGTTATCCCCGGCGTACCTTTTATCCTTTGAGCGATGGCCCTTCCATGCGGAACCACCGGATCACTATGCTCTACTTTCGTACCTGATCGACCTGTATGTCTCTCAGTCAAGCTCCCTTATGCCATTGCACTCTACGCACGGTTACCAAGCGTGCTGAGGGAACCTTTAGAAGCCTCCGTTACTCTTTTGGAGGCGACCACCCCAGTCAAACTACCCACCAAGCAATGTCCCCGCCAGGGGCGGGTTAGATCTCAGATAAGCAAAGGGTGGTATTTCAACAATGACTCCACAACGCCTGGCGACGCCATTTCATAGTCTCCCACCTATCCTACACATCACTTATCCAAGACCAATACTAAGCTATAGTAAAGGTGCACAGGGTCTTTTCGTCCCACTGCGGGTAATCGGCATCTTCACCGATACTACAATTTCACCGAGCTCATGGCTGAGACAGTGTCCAGATCGTTACACCATTCGTGCAGGTCGGAACTTACCCGACAAGGAATTTCGCTACCTTAGGACCGTTATAGTTACGGCCGCCGTTTACTGGGGCTTCAATTCAATGCTTCTCCGAAGATAACATCTCCTCTTAACCTTCCAGCACCGGGCAGGTGTCAGGCCCTATACTTCATCTTACGATTTTGCAGAGCCCTGTGTTTTTGATAAACAGTCGCCTGGACCTTTTCACTGCGGCCAGCTTGCGCTGGCGACCTTTCTCCCGAAGTTACAGGTCTATTTTGCCTAATTCCTTAGCCATGAATCTCTCGAGCGCCTTAGGATACTCTCCTCAACTACCTGTGTCGGTTTACGGTACGGGTACTTATAATCTAAGTTTAGAAGGTTTTCTTGGCAGCCTTTAGGTACACTATCCCATTGTCCGAAGACTCCGAGTACTATCGCATTTCACCAGTCCCAGCGGATTTGCCTACCGGGCCTATAGCTATGTGCTTTAACGAACTATTCCGTCAGTTCGCGGTACTTTCACCACTGCGTCACTCCATCACAATTATAAGTAGTACGGGAATATTAACCCGTTGGCCATCGACTGTTCCTTTCGGATTCGCCTTAGGACCCGACTAACCCGCAGCTGATTAGCATAGCTGCGGAAACCTTAGTTTTGCGGCGGGGGTGTTTCTCGCACCCCTTATCGTTACTTATGCCTACATTTTCTTTTCTAACCTCTCCAGCATCCCTCACGAGACACCTTCAGCGATGTTAGAATGCTCCCCTACCACTTGTACAGTGTACAAATCCATAGCTTCGGTAGTATGCTTATGCCCGATTATTATCCATGCTCGATCGCTCGACTAGTGAGCTGTTACGCACTCTTTAAATGAATGGCTGCTTCCAAGCCAACATCCTAGCTGTCGATGCAATCAAACCGCGTTTGATCAACTTAGCATACATTTGGGGACCTTAGCTGATGGTCTGGGTTCTTTCCCTCTCGGACTTGGACCTTAGCACCCAAGCCCTCACTGCTGTGTATATTATATAGCATTCGGAGTTTGTCAGGAATTGGTAGGCGGTGAAGCCCCCGCATCCAATCAGTAGCTCTACCTCTATATAACTAGACCACAGCGCTGCACCTAAATGCATTTCGGGGAGTACGAGCTATTTCCGAGTTTGATTGGCCTTTCACCCCTACCCACAGATCATCCCAAGACTTTTCAACGTCAACGGGTTCGGACCTCCACTATGTGTTACCACAGCTTCATCCTGTCCATGGGTAGATCACACGGTTTCGCGTCTACCACTACTGACTCAGCGTATAAATACGCTTTCAATCCCGAGGATTGAATCTCGCCCTATTCAGACTCGCTTTCGCTACGGATCCGTGACTTAATCACTTAACCTTGCCAGCAACGGTAACTCGTAGGCTCATTATGCAAAAGGCACGCCGTCACAGCTTATGCTGCTCCGACCGCTTGTAGGCGTATGGTTTCAGGTTCTATTTCACTCCGTTATTCACGGTTCTTTTCACCTTTCCTTCACAGTACTGGTTCACTATCGGTCTCTCAGGAGTATTTAGCCTTAGCGGATGGTCCCGCCAGATTCAGACAGGGTTTCACGTGCCCCGCCCTACTCAGGATACCACTATTCTTTATATTCCTTACTTATACGGGACTATCACCCTCTTTGGTCAACCTTTCCAGGTTATTCTAATTCAGTTTACAAGAAATATCGTGGTCCTACAACCCCAGCATTGCCGTAACAACACTGGTTTGGGCTACTGCGCTTTCGCTCGCCACTACTCACGCAATCACTTTTGTTTTCTTCTCCTCCGCCTACTTAGATGTTTCAGTTCAGCGGGTTCGCCTCCTATCGGATACTATGTCTTCAACATAGTGGGTTGCCCCATTCGGATATCTGCGGATCATCTTGTATGTGCCAATCCCCGCAGCTTTTCGCAGCTTATCACGTCCTTCTTCGCCTCTGAGAGCCTAGGCATCCCCCATACGCCCTTATTTTGCTTATTGTTTTCTTTTTTTTAGTGATTAGCTCTAAGTAATTAGTGACTAGTCCTAAGACTAATTACTATTCACTCTTTACTAATTACTAAAGTGTTCTTTCTACTTGTTTGTATGTTTATCTCAATATGTCAATGAACTTTACTCAATTTGAAGATTTTAAGATTCGTTAATTTGAAAATGATAATCATTTTCAAATTTTCAAATCAATTCATTTTCAAATCAATTTGGTGGAGAATATCGGAGTCGAACCGATGACCTCCTGCGTGCAAGGCAGGCGCTCTAGCCAGCTGAGCTAATCCCCCATTCTTAATTTAGAATTTAGAAATTAGAATTCAGAACTTTTGAATTTTCAACTTCTAGAATTTCCTTTTATCTTAAAATTTTTACTTCTTAAATCTCAAATCTAATATCTTAAATCTGAAATCATTTAAAAAGTAGTCCCGGGCAGACTCGAACTGCCGACCCCTACATTATCAGTGTAGTACTCTAACCAGCTGAGCTACGAGACTCTGTATTTTAAGCTTTTTTTGTTTTGAACTAACAGCGAGAGTAAGATTCTAATTTCAGAATTTAGAATTCAGATTTTAGAATAGTCTAGTTTCTTTTTTTGTCTCTAGAAAGGAGGTGTTCCAGCCGCACCTTCCGGTACGGCTACCTTGTTACGACTTAGCCCTAGTTACCAGTTTTACCCTAGGCAGCTCCTTGCGGTCACCGACTTCAGGTACCCCCAGCTTCCATGGCTTGACGGGCGGTGTGTACAAGGCCCGGGAACGTATTCACCGCAGCATGGCTGATCTGCGATTACTAGCGAATCCAGCTTCACGGAGTCGAGTTGCAGACTCCGATCCGAACTGAGAACGGTTTTATAGATTCGCTCCTACTTGCGTAGTGGCTGCTCTCTGTACCGTCCATTGTAGCACGTGTGTAGCCCAAGGCGTAAGGGCCGTGATGATTTGACGTCATCCCCACCTTCCTCACGGTTTGCACCGGCAGTCTTGCTAGAGTTCCCGACATGACTCGCTGGCAACTAGCAACAGGGGTTGCGCTCGTTATAGGACTTAACCTGACACCTCACGGCACGAGCTGACGACAACCATGCAGCACCTTGAAAAACGTCCGAAGAAAGATCTGTTTCCAAATCTGTCGTTTCCCATTTAAGCCTTGGTAAGGTTCCTCGCGTATCATCGAATTAAACCACATGCTCCTCCGCTTGTGCGGGCCCCCGTCAATTCCTTTGAGTTTCACTCTTGCGAGCGTACTCCCCAGGTGGGATACTTATCACTTTCGCTTAGCCACTCAGATTGCTCCAAACAGCTAGTATCCATCGTTTACGGCGTGGACTACCAGGGTATCTAATCCTGTTCGCTCCCCACGCTTTCGTCCATCAGCGTCAATATACTCGTAGTAACCTGCCTTCGCAATTGGTATTCCATGTAATCTCTAAGCATTTCACCGCTACACTACATATTCTAGTTACTTCCAAGTAATTCAAGTCTTACAGTATCAATGGCCGTTTGATCGTTGAGCGACCAGATTTCACCACTGACTTATAAAACCGCCTACGGACCCTTTAAACCCAATGATTCCGGATAACGCTTGGATCCTCCGTATTACCGCGGCTGCTGGCACGGAGTTAGCCGATCCTTATTCTTACAGTACCGTCAAGCTCCCTCACGAGGGAGTGTTTCTTCCTGTACAAAAGCAGTTTACAATCCATAGGACCGTCATCCTGCACGCGGCATGGCTGGTTCAGACTTGCGTCCATTGACCAATATTCCTCACTGCTGCCTCCCGTAGGAGTCTGGTCCGTGTCTCAGTACCAGTGTGGGGGATCTCCCTCTCAGGACCCCTACCCATCGTTGCCTTGGTGTGCCGTTACCACACCAACTAGCTAATGGGACGCATGCTCATCTTGTACCGTTGGAACTTTAATAATCAGAAGATGCCTTCCGAAGATACTATGGGGTATTAATCCAAATTTCTCTGGGCTATCCCCCTGTACAAGGTAGATTGCATACGCGTTACGCACCCGTGCGCCGGTCTCAAAGGAGCAAGCTCCTTCTACCCCTCGACTTGCATGTGTTAAGCCTGCCGCTAGCGTTCATCCTGAGCCAGGATCAAACTCTTCATCGTATGTTTTTTATAGCTTTTCAGCTAAATGTTGTGGACAAAGAAGGCTAGGTTTTCTTACTCTCTTAAATTTTATTTGTTTTAATATTCCTATTAAAACGTGCTGTCAATCCAATATGTCTATGAACTTTTTATTTACTTTTTTTTCGCTTTTGACTTATCGTCTTAGCGGGCGCAAAGGTAGTGTTTCTTTTAGCATTTCCAAGTGTTTTTTTACTTTTTTTTTCAAAAATTTAAAAACTCTGGATTTCAATAGTAAAAGGAACGTACTTGCTTTGCTGAGATAAAAAATCCCCTGAGTTGCAGGGGAATTTTATGTTAGATTCCAATATATTTTTGGAATAAAGAAAGGCAGCGACCTACTCTCCCACAGGATGCAGTACCATCGGCGCAGGCGGGCTTAACTTCTCTGTTCGAAATGGGAAGAGGTGAGCCCCGCCGCAATAACCACCTTAAGGTTTTGGTTTGGGGTTTCAAGTTTTATTTGTTTCAAGTTAGACAACTTGGAACTTTAAACTTGGAACTTCAAACGCAGCTTTGCTGCTATATTTTAACATATTGAGATAAATATTCAATTTGGAAAGAATTTTACGAGCCCCCTGAGGTTCCCCGCCTCGGCGGGGTTAGGGGGCTCTTACAATAAGCTTACGGGTTATTAGTACTACTTGACTGTGACATTACTGCCTTTACATCTATAGCCTATCAACGTGGTCATCTTCCACGACCCTTAAAAGAAATCTCATCTTGTGGTGGGTTTCGCGCTTATATGCTTTCAGCGCTTATCCCTTCCCAACGTAGCTACTCTGCGGTGCTCCTGGCGGAACAACAGATACACCAGCGGTTGGTCCAACTCGGTCCTCTCGTACTAGAGTCAGATCCACTCAAATTTCTAACGCCCACAGTAGATAGAGACCGAACTGTCTCACGACGTTCTGAACCCAGCTCGCGTGCCACTTTAATGGGCGAACAGCCCAACCCTTGGGACCTTCTCCAGCCCCAGGATGTGACGAGCCGACATCGAGGTGCCAAACCCCCCCGTCGATATGAGCTCTTGGGGGAGATCAGCCTGTTATCCCCGGCGTACCTTTTATCCTTTGAGCGATGGCCCTTCCATGCGGAACCACCGGATCACTATGCTCTACTTTCGTACCTGATCGACCTGTATGTCTCTCAGTCAAGCTCCCTTATGCCATTGCACTCTACGCACGGTTACCAAGCGTGCTGAGGGAACCTTTAGAAGCCTCCGTTACTCTTTTGGAGGCGACCACCCCAGTCAAACTACCCACCAAGCAATGTCCCCGCCAGGGGCGGGTTAGATCTCAGATAAGCAAAGGGTGGTATTTCAACAATGACTCCACAACGCCTGGCGACGCCATTTCATAGTCTCCCACCTATCCTACACATCACTTATCCAAGACCAATACTAAGCTATAGTAAAGGTGCACAGGGTCTTTTCGTCCCACTGCGGGTAATCGGCATCTTCACCGATACTACAATTTCACCGAGCTCATGGCTGAGACAGTGTCCAGATCGTTACACCATTCGTGCAGGTCGGAACTTACCCGACAAGGAATTTCGCTACCTTAGGACCGTTATAGTTACGGCCGCCGTTTACTGGGGCTTCAATTCAATGCTTCTCCGAAGATAACATCTCCTCTTAACCTTCCAGCACCGGGCAGGTGTCAGGCCCTATACTTCATCTTACGATTTTGCAGAGCCCTGTGTTTTTGATAAACAGTCGCCTGGACCTTTTCACTGCGGCCAGCTTGCGCTGGCGACCTTTCTCCCGAAGTTACAGGTCTATTTTGCCTAATTCCTTAGCCATGAATCTCTCGAGCGCCTTAGGATACTCTCCTCAACTACCTGTGTCGGTTTACGGTACGGGTACTTATAATCTAAGTTTAGAAGGTTTTCTTGGCAGCCTTTAGGTACACTATCCCATTGTCCGAAGACTCCGAGTACTATCGCATTTCACCAGTCCCAGCGGATTTGCCTACCGGGCCTATAGCTATGTGCTTTAACGAACTATTCCGTCAGTTCGCGGTACTTTCACCACTGCGTCACTCCATCACAATTATAAGTAGTACGGGAATATTAACCCGTTGGCCATCGACTGTTCCTTTCGGATTCGCCTTAGGACCCGACTAACCCGCAGCTGATTAGCATAGCTGCGGAAACCTTAGTTTTGCGGCGGGGGTGTTTCTCGCACCCCTTATCGTTACTTATGCCTACATTTTCTTTTCTAACCTCTCCAGCATCCCTCACGAGACACCTTCAGCGATGTTAGAATGCTCCCCTACCACTTGTACAGTGTACAAATCCATAGCTTCGGTAGTATGCTTATGCCCGATTATTATCCATGCTCGATCGCTCGACTAGTGAGCTGTTACGCACTCTTTAAATGAATGGCTGCTTCCAAGCCAACATCCTAGCTGTCGATGCAATCAAACCGCGTTTGATCAACTTAGCATACATTTGGGGACCTTAGCTGATGGTCTGGGTTCTTTCCCTCTCGGACTTGGACCTTAGCACCCAAGCCCTCACTGCTGTGTATATTATATAGCATTCGGAGTTTGTCAGGAATTGGTAGGCGGTGAAGCCCCCGCATCCAATCAGTAGCTCTACCTCTATATAACTAGACCACAGCGCTGCACCTAAATGCATTTCGGGGAGTACGAGCTATTTCCGAGTTTGATTGGCCTTTCACCCCTACCCACAGATCATCCCAAGACTTTTCAACGTCAACGGGTTCGGACCTCCACTATGTGTTACCACAGCTTCATCCTGTCCATGGGTAGATCACACGGTTTCGCGTCTACCACTACTGACTCAGCGTATAAATACGCTTTCAATCCCGAGGATTGAATCTCGCCCTATTCAGACTCGCTTTCGCTACGGATCCGTGACTTAATCACTTAACCTTGCCAGCAACGGTAACTCGTAGGCTCATTATGCAAAAGGCACGCCGTCACAGCTTATGCTGCTCCGACCGCTTGTAGGCGTATGGTTTCAGGTTCTATTTCACTCCGTTATTCACGGTTCTTTTCACCTTTCCTTCACAGTACTGGTTCACTATCGGTCTCTCAGGAGTATTTAGCCTTAGCGGATGGTCCCGCCAGATTCAGACAGGGTTTCACGTGCCCCGCCCTACTCAGGATACCACTATTCTTTATATTCCTTACTTATACAGGACTATCACCCTCTTTGGTCAACCTTTCCAGGTTATTCTAATTCAGTTTACAAGAAATATCGTGGTCCTACAACCCCAGCATTGCCGTAACAACACTGGTTTGGGCTACTGCGCTTTCGCTCGCCACTACTCACGCAATCACTTTTGTTTTCTTCTCCTCCGCCTACTTAGATGTTTCAGTTCAGCGGGTTCGCCTCCTATCGGATACTATGTCTTCAACATAGTGGGTTGCCCCATTCGGATATCTGCGGATCATCTTGTATGTGCCAATCCCCGCAGCTTTTCGCAGCTTATCACGTCCTTCTTCGCCTCTGAGAGCCTAGGCATCCCCCATACGCCCTTATTTTGCTTATTGTTTTCTTTTTTTTAGTGATTAGCTCTAAGTAATTAGTGACTAGTCCTAAGACTAATTACTATTCACTCTTTACTAATTACTAAAGTGTTCTTTCTACTTGTTTGTATGTTTATCTCAATATGTCAATGAACTTTACTCAATTTGAAGATTTTAAGATTCGTTAATTTGAAAATGATAATCATTTTCAAATTTTTAAATCAATTCATTTTCAAATCAATTTGGTGGAGAATATCGGAGTCGAACCGATGACCTCCTGCGTGCAAGGCAGGCGCTCTAGCCAGCTGAGCTAATCCCCCATTCTTAATTTAGAATTTAGAAATTAGAATTCAGAACTTTTGAATTTTCAACTTCTAGAATTTCCTTTTAAACTTAAAATTTTCTCTTTTTTTCAACTTATAACTTATAATTTATAACTCATAACTCTTAAAAAGTAGTCCCGGGCAGACTCGAACTGCCGACCCCTACATTATCAGTGTAGTACTCTAACCAGCTGAGCTACGAGACTCTGTATTTTAAGCTTTTTTTGTTTTGAACTAACAGCGAGAGTAAGATTTAATTAAAAAATTGGAATTAAAAATTAAATTTAATTTCGAATCTTTAATTTTTAATTAAAATCAGCTTCTTTTTTTGTCTCTAGAAAGGAGGTGTTCCAGCCGCACCTTCCGGTACGGCTACCTTGTTACGACTTAGCCCTAGTTACCAGTTTTACCCTAGGCAGCTCCTTGCGGTCACCGACTTCAGGTACCCCCAGCTTCCATGGCTTGACGGGCGGTGTGTACAAGGCCCGGGAACGTATTCACCGCAGCATGGCTGATCTGCGATTACTAGCGAATCCAGCTTCACGGAGTCGAGTTGCAGACTCCGATCCGAACTGAGAACGGTTTTATAGATTCGCTCCTACTTGCGTAGTGGCTGCTCTCTGTACCGTCCATTGTAGCACGTGTGTAGCCCAAGGCGTAAGGGCCGTGATGATTTGACGTCATCCCCACCTTCCTCACGGTTTGCACCGGCAGTCTTGCTAGAGTTCCCGACATGACTCGCTGGCAACTAGCAACAGGGGTTGCGCTCGTTATAGGACTTAACCTGACACCTCACGGCACGAGCTGACGACAACCATGCAGCACCTTGAAAAACGTCCGAAGAAAGATCTGTTTCCAAATCTGTCGTTTCCCATTTAAGCCTTGGTAAGGTTCCTCGCGTATCATCGAATTAAACCACATGCTCCTCCGCTTGTGCGGGCCCCCGTCAATTCCTTTGAGTTTCACTCTTGCGAGCGTACTCCCCAGGTGGGATACTTATCACTTTCGCTTAGCCACTCAGATTGCTCCAAACAGCTAGTATCCATCGTTTACGGCGTGGACTACCAGGGTATCTAATCCTGTTCGCTCCCCACGCTTTCGTCCATCAGCGTCAATATACTCGTAGTAACCTGCCTTCGCAATTGGTATTCCATGTAATCTCTAAGCATTTCACCGCTACACTACATATTCTAGTTACTTCCAAGTAATTCAAGTCTTACAGTATCAATGGCCGTTTGATCGTTGAGCGACCAGATTTCACCACTGACTTATAAAACCGCCTACGGACCCTTTAAACCCAATGATTCCGGATAACGCTTGGATCCTCCGTATTACCGCGGCTGCTGGCACGGAGTTAGCCGATCCTTATTCTTACAGTACCGTCAAGCTCCCTCACGAGGGAGTGTTTCTTCCTGTACAAAAGCAGTTTACAATCCATAGGACCGTCATCCTGCACGCGGCATGGCTGGTTCAGACTTGCGTCCATTGACCAATATTCCTCACTGCTGCCTCCCGTAGGAGTCTGGTCCGTGTCTCAGTACCAGTGTGGGGGATCTCCCTCTCAGGACCCCTACCCATCGTTGCCTTGGTGTGCCGTTACCACACCAACTAGCTAATGGGACGCATGCTCATCTTGTACCGTTGGAACTTTAATAATCAGAAGATGCCTTCCGAAGATACTATGGGGTATTAATCCAAATTTCTCTGGGCTATCCCCCTGTACAAGGTAGATTGCATACGCGTTACGCACCCGTGCGCCGGTCTCAAAGGAGCAAGCTCCTTCTACCCCTCGACTTGCATGTGTTAAGCCTGCCGCTAGCGTTCATCCTGAGCCAGGATCAAACTCTTCATCGTATGTTTTTTATAGCTTTTCAACTAAATGTTATTGACAAAGAAGGCTAGGTTTTCTTACTCTCTTAAATTTTATTTGTTTTAATATTGCTATTAAAACGTGCTGTCAATCCAATATGTCTATGAACTTTTTATTTACTTTTTTCGCTTTTGACTTATCGTCTTAGCGGGTGCAAAGGTAAAACTTCTTTTTTAATTTGCAAGACTTTTTTGAAAACTTTTTTTGAAGTAAGCTTCTAAAAACATCTTAACATTATCTTAAAGAACTTCGCTGTTGCGGGTGCAAAGATACGTCCGTTTTTTTCTTTTTTCCAAAACTTTTGAAGGCCTTTTTTAAAAGTTTTTTGCTATCCTTTTAAAACCAAAGAGTTAACTGTAAAATTTCATTGAAAACCGAATATTAAACACAAAGGAGCACAGAGGACACAGATTAACTTTACCTATATAAACACGAATGACACGAAGGAGCACGAATTTGAAAACCGCATATAAAACACAGATAAGCACAGAGAACACAGATTAACTTTACCTATATAAACACGAATGACACGAAGGAGCACGAATTTGAAAACCGCATATAAAACACAGATAAGCACAGAGGACACAGATTAACTTTACCTACATAAACACGAATGACACGAAGGAGCACGAATTTGAAAACCGCATATAAAACACAGATAAGCACAGAGGACACAGATTAACTTTACCTATATAAACACGAATGACACGAAGTGACACGAATTTGAAAACCGAATATTAAACACAGAGAAGCACAGAGGACACAGATTAACTTTACCTATATAAACACGAATAACACGAAGGAGTGCGAATTTGAAAACCACATATAAAACACAGATAAGCACAGAGGACACAGATTAACTTTACCTATATAAACACGAATGACACGAAGGAACACGAATTTGAAAACCGAGTATCAAACACAGAGGACACAGAGGACACAGATTAACTTTACCTTTATAAACACGAATGACACGAAGGAACACGAATTTGAAAACCGAGTATCAAACACAGAGGACACAGAGGACACAGATTAACTTTACCTATATAAACACGAATGACACGAAGGAGCACGAATTTGAAAACGTATATTAAACACATAGGAACACAAATTTTAAAAAAAACGCTCCTATATATAATATATGTAATAGAACGGGGTACTTTCAACCAACGAATACTTGCGTTAGGGATGGAAGCGGCATCCTGACGGATGGCTGAGAAGGTTCTTTTGAAACCGAAATCTTATATAGCCAGACGGCAGATACAGCGGACAGCCCGACCGGAGCTTGCGGAGGAACGCTATAATTAATGGTCAGTATTCAGTGTTCAGTTATCAGTGAGCAGTGAGTAGTCGCAGTAGACAATACTACCTAACAACCACGAAACGTCTTCACAAGAACAAATAAAATCAAACCTAAAAGATGCAATACAAGATAAAGAAAAAGAACTTAAGCATTTTACACCTATATATATTGTATGTGTTTTTTTAAACTTATATATTTGCGGTCTTAAATTTTTAATATGATTAAGATTACTTTACCAGACGGTTCGATTAGAGAGTACGTAAGTGGCATGACTCCTATGGACGTGGCTAAATCGATTAGTGAAGGTTTGGCGCGCAATGTTATTTCGGCAAGCTTTAACGGGACGACCGTTGAGACGGTTACCGAATTGACTACCGACGGTAACTTAACTTTATTTACTTGGGATAACGTGGAAGGAAAAAAAGCTTTTTGGCATTCGACTTCACACGTGATGGCTCAGGCTTTAGAGGAGCTTTACCCAGGTATCAAATTAACTATAGGCCCTGCCATAGAGAAGGGGTTCTATTACGACGTTGATTTTGGTGAACATAAAATTACCGACGCTGATTTCAAAAAAATTGAAGACCGTGTGTTAGAAATCTCACGAGAGAAGCACGAATTTAAAATGCGTAGTGTTACTAAAGCTGAAGCTTTAGCATTATATAAAGACAATGAATTCAAAACTGAATTGATTGAAAATCTTGAAGATGGTACTATCACTTTTTGTGACCACGCGACTTTTACCGATTTATGTCGTGGGGGACATATTCCGAACACAGGAATCATTAAAGCTATGAAAATTCTTTCGGTAGCTGGTGCTTACTGGAGAGGTGACGAAAAAAACAAACAGTTAACTCGTGTTTACGGTATTTCGTTCCCTAAACAAAAAGACTTGACTGATTATTTAGCTTTATTAGAAGAAGCTAAGCGCCGTGACCACAGAAAACTAGGGAAAGAATTAGAATTGTTCCATTTTTCACAACGTGTAGGCCAAGGTTTACCTTTATGGTTACCAAAAGGAGCTGCCTTACGTGACCGTTTAGAGCAATTTTTAAAGAAAGCTCAAAAGAAAGCTGGTTACGAACAAGTAGTTTCACCTCATATTGGACAGAAAGAATTGTATGTTACTTCTGGTCACTATGCGAAATACGGAGCAGACAGTTTTCAACCGATACATACACCTGCAGAAGGCGAAGAGTTTTTATTAAAACCAATGAACTGTCCGCACCACTGTGAAATTTACAACGCAAAACCTTGGTCATACAAAGATTTACCAAAACGTTACGCTGAATTTGGTACTGTATATCGTTACGAACAATCAGGCGAATTACACGGTTTAACCCGTGTGAGAGGATTTACTCAAGATGATGCACACTTATTCTGTACTCCAGACCAATTAGACCAAGAGTTTAAAAACGTAATCGACCTAGTATTATATGTATTTGGTTCGTTAGGCTTTGAGAACTTTACGGCTCAAATTTCATTAAGAGACCCTGAAAAACCAGAAAAATACATTGGTTCAGATGAAAACTGGGAGAAAGCTGAAAGCGCCATTATCAATGCAGCAAAAGAAAAAGGCTTAAACACCGTGGTTGAATATGGTGAAGCTGCTTTCTACGGACCTAAACTTGACTTTATGGTTAAGGATGCCTTAGGAAGAAGTTGGCAATTAGGAACTATTCAGGTGGATTACAACTTACCAGAGCGTTTTGATTTGACTTACAAAGGTTCTGACAACGAACTACATAGACCTGTAATGATTCACAGAGCACCATTTGGTTCTATGGAGCGCTTTATTGCTATTTTACTAGAGCATACGGCAGGAAATTTCCCACTATGGCTAATGCCAGAACAGGCTATTATCCTAAGTTTGAGTGAGAAATATGAAAATTATGCGAAAAAAGTTTCAGAATTGCTAGAAAATCACGAAATTCGCGCCCTAATTGACAACCGAAACGAGACTATAGGTAAGAAAATTCGTGAAGCAGAAGTTAAGAAGTTCCCGTTCATGTTGATTGTAGGCGAAGAAGAAGAGAAAAACGGAACAGTATCTGTACGTAGACACGGACAGGAAGGAAAAGGAAATATTACTGTAAGTATAGAAGAATTTATAAAAATGGTGAATGATGAAGTTTCACAATCATTAAAACCATTTGTTGTTTAACTAAAAAAATTAAGGTTATCGCAATCAGAAACAACAGAGGTTATCAACCTCGCGTAGAAAAGAAAGACGCACACAGAATTAACAACAACATTCGTGTGCCCGAAGTTCGTCTAGTAGGCGAAAATGTAGAACCTGGAGTATATAAAACTTCAGAGGCTTTACGCATGGCTGACGAATTTGAATTGGATTTAGTAGAGATTTCACCAAATGCTGAACCTCCCGTTTGTAAGATTATGGACTATAAAAAGTTCTTATACGAACAAAAAAGACGTGAGAAAGAGCTAAAAGCAAAATCGACTCAAATTACTATAAAAGAAATTCGTTTTGGTCCTCAAACTGATGAGCATGATTACGAATTTAAAAAGAAAAATGCTGAAAAATTCCTTAAAGAAGGCTCAAAATTAAAAGCATTCGTATTCTTCAAAGGTCGTTCTATCATCTATAAAGAACAAGGTCAAATCTTATTATTAAGATTAGCTCAGGACTTAGAAGAAGTAGGAAAAGTTGAAGCAATGCCAGTATTGGAAGGTAAACGTATGATTATGTTTATTTCTCCAAAAAAGAAAGCAAAATAGATACCAAGTGATAAGTGACCCGTAAATAGTCATTAGTCATAATCTATTATTAAAATAAAAGTAAGTTAAATCTAAATAAATTTGGGAAATTATGCCTAAAATGAAAACTAAATCTAGCGCTAAGAAACGTTTCAAAGTTACTGGCTCTGGAAAAATTAAGAGAAAACACGCTTTTAAAAGTCACATTTTGACTAAAAAGTCTAAAAAACGTAAATTAGCGTTAACTCACTCTGCTTTAGTACACAAAGCGGATGAGAAAAGTGTTAAAGAACAATTAAGATTAATCTAATACGACATTAGTCGAAAGCAATAGTCATTAGTTTTACAACTTAAGTCCATTGCCTTAGATTTTTGCCTAGATTAACAGGTTAAAACAATTAAAATAACCCTGGGGTGGGCGAATTAAAGTTAGAATTTTGAAATTAGAATTCTGAATATTCAAAAGAGCGAAAGCCGCCTTACTTCAAAAAATTAAAAATTATGCCTAGATCAGTAAATTCAGTTGCTAAAAGAGCAAGAAGAAAAAAAATAATGAAGCAAGCCAAAGGTTTCTTTGGTAGAAGAAAAAACGTTTGGACAGTTGCTAAGAATGCGGTTGAAAAAGCAATGTTATATGCTTACAGAGACCGTAAAGCTAAAAAGAGAAACTTCCGTTCTTTATGGATTATGCGTATCAACGCTGGTGCAAGATTAGAAGGAATGTCTTACTCTCAGTTCATGGGTAAAGTAAAAGCTAACAACATCGAGTTAAACCGTAAGGTTTTAGCTGACTTAGCGATGAATCACCCAGAAGCTTTCAAAGCTATTCTTAACAAAGTAAAATAATAACGTTTAACAATATTTAACTTACTTTATTAAAATCCCGATTCTAAAAAATCGGGATTTTTTTAATTCCTTACCCTTCATTATTTAGCTATATCCAATGGAAAACCAACAGAAAAAAAGTTTACACCCTCGCAACAAGCACAATCAGAACTATGATTTCAATGCTTTAATAACTGTTGCTCCTGAGTTAGAAAAATATGTAGGAATCAATAAATTTGGCAATCAAAGTATTGACTTTGCACATCCAGATGCCGTAAGGGCTTTAAACAAAGCTTTACTCAAACATTTTTACCAAATTGATTATTACGAATTACCTAAAACCAATTTATGTCCACCTATTCCAGGACGAGCTGATTATATCCATCACTTAGCAGACATCATCGCTAAAGGAATTAACGGCACTTTGCCTACGGGAAGCGGGATTAAAATCTTAGATATCGGAACTGGTGCAAATTGCATCTATCCGATATTAGGGCATCAAATCTATGGTTGGACATTTGTAGGAACTGAAATTGACAAACCAGCCAAAGTTACTGCGGAAAAAATCATTCAAGAAAACAAGCTGACCAATGCCATCAGTATTCGTTTACAAGAAAGTAAACGTAATATTTTCAGAAACATCATGCAACCGAATGAGAAATTTGATGCTGTGTTGTGCAACCCTCCTTTTCATAATTCAAGAGAAGAAGCTACCAAAGGAACCACTCGTAAATTGAAAAATTTAGGCAAAACCATTGAAGGTAAACCAGTTTTAAACTTTGGTGGACAGAATAATGAATTATGGTGCGAAGGTGGCGAAAAAACCTTTATCACCAATATGATTTACGAAAGTGTTCATTTTAGAACACAAGTCAAATATTTCACTACCTTGGTTTCTAAAAAAGAAAACCTGAAACCGCTGTTTACCGTTTTGAAAAAAGTACAAGCCAATTATGAACTTGTTGAAATGGAACAAGGTAATAAAGTGAGTCGAATATTGGTTTGGAGGTTTTTATAAACTTAAAAATCGAACCTCTTTACGTCTTCTGGTGCTTCTTTTTAGCCGCAGGAAATAAAATATTATTCAAAATCAATCGATAGCCAGGGGAATTGGGATGTAGATTCAAATCTGTATGCTCATCTCCCACTCTATGCTGGTAATCTTCTGGGTCATGTCCTCCATAAAAAGTAAAGAACCCTTTTCCTTTTTGAGCATGTATATAACGTGCTTCACCATTCAATTGACATTCACCCATAACCAATACATTTGATTTAATCAAACTTCTGTCAAAGGCGGTGGTTTGCCCCATAAAGCCTTTTACCAAACTGGTATGATTTTGACAAAGCATACTTGGAATCACATCCCATTTTGCCGAATACTCTGCCAAGGTGAAATAATCCTTTTCAAAAGGAATCATCCCATTTCTTTTCTCCGTCATATCAATAGTAGAAAATTCATATTTCTCTGGACGACGCTCTAAAATATAATCTTTGAATGCGAAGGTTTTCGAATAATCAACACGTGATTGATAATTCGCCTCGCTAGGATCCCCGTCAAACATGGCTTCGCAAATATCTACCCCTTCAGCGGACAAAGCAATATCAAAACTATCAGTAGCCGAGCACATTGCAAACATAAAACCGCCGCCTATCACAAAATCTCTTATTTTCTGCGCGACCGCTAATTTTTCTTTAGAAACTTTATCAAAACCTAATTTGGATGCTAAGTTTTCTGCATCTTTTTTCTGCTCAATATACCAAGGCATAGCGCGATACGCACCGTAAAATTTGCCATATTGCCCTGTAAAATCTTCGTGATGCAAATGCAGCCAATCATAAAGCACTAATTGGTCTGACAACACCTCTTCATCATACACTACTTTAAATGGAATTTCGGCATACGTTAATACCATCGTAACCGCATCATCCCAAGGTTGTTTACCAGGGGGCGAATATACCGCTACTTTTGGCGCTTTCTCTAAACTAACCGACTCCATATTTTGAGAAGGAGCAGCAATTTCAGCTAGAATTTGTTGTGTTTCAACATCAGAAAGCACTTCAAAACTTACCCCTCGAATTTGACATTCTTTACGTATTTCAGACACATCAGGCAACAAGAAAGAACCGCCTCTATAATTTAACAACCAATTCCCCTTATACCCTTTATCCAATGCCCAATAGGTTACCCCATACGCTTTTAAATGATTTTTTTGGGAAGCTTCGTCCATAGGCAACAAAATCGAATTTCCAAAAATTGGAATCACAAACAATAAGAATATTATTATATATAAAAATTTCATAAATGCAATCTTTTAATTCGTAACGAACAAGAATAAGTAGCTATTTCTAAATCAAAAAAACTTTGAAACAATTTGAAGGTTTTTAAAACATTCTTAATTATTAATAATCTTAACCAAAAGTTTTTTATACACTGCAAACTAAAAACTTTTTTCATTATCCACAGACAAATTATATACCAAATTTAAGTTATATCCTTCATACTTAATAAACATTTCATCAAATAAAAAAGTAGGTCATCGATTAAATTGCAAGAATAATAAGAATTACTGTAAATTAACTACTGAATACCAAAAAGATAGTCCTATGAACACCAAAAAAATCACCCTGATATTGATCGTCATTACTAATTGGATAATGCAAGCTCAAGTAGAATACCGTGTAAACCTAGGCAATAACATCAAACCAATTACTATTTATGATGCTAACACAAAAATCTTAAACACGCTTTCAAAAAAAGCACCTACTTTAACTCCCAGTACACAAACTATATGTACTGGTCAAGCAATCACTAACATTACAGCGAACCCTAACATTAATGATACTAGTAAACTAGATTGCATAAGTGGGGTTGGAGGTGCTTTTGCAAACGTCATCAATAATGGTATTTTTTTTGATATAACCAATTCCGGAACTGTACCGCTTAGAATAAACGGAATGCAATTTGCAACAGTCACAAATATAATTACTGCCACCAACACAATTGTCCCTTTTGCATTCTATAAAACGACAAGCGCAAATACAGCTGTAGGTAATTATACGAATAGTGCTGCATGGAGCTTGATTGGTACTTATAATTTTGACTTACCCGCAAGTGCGGCATCAGCGGCATATGTTTTGGAAACCTTTTTTAACGACAATGGTTTTACGATACCTGCAGGAGGATCTGTTGGTTTTTATATATCCTGTAATAATACAGATGCTAATGGATTTCGTTTAGCATATAGATCAGCCGCTAATTCAGCTACCCCCATTTCTAATGCGGATATTACGGTAACACATAGAGTTCGTGCGACAGGACTGTTCCAAACTGACAATCAATTAAGAGGTTTTTTTGGAAAAGTCCTTTATAATACAGGAACATATGGATACTGGAGCCGAAACAATGTTTCAAATATAACAGGTTCAACAAATGCTGGAGATCAAATATCAGGCAGCATCCCTTTTCCTATTTCTGGTAGCTTAACTAACAATACCAATGCAGACGAAATTACAACCTATACCGTTACTAGTTTTGATGTAAATGGCATTAAAGATATTCAAAATATCTACATCACTGTTAATCCTACTCCTGACAATACTGTCGATTTAAATGGCAATACGTTTACAGCCGTTGAATCAAACGCTAATTATCAATGGTTTAGATGTGACGGCGTAGAGACTTTAATTTCAGGAGCAAACAGTCAAAGTTATACTCCAACCGATCTCTTAGGACAATACAAAGTAAGAATAACCAAAGGACCTTGTGAAATTGATTCGGAATGCAAAAGCATTACTTTATCAAATACCGATTTTGACAATGCTAAGTTCATCAACATATATCCAAATCCAGCAGAAAATTTTATTAAAATCGAAAGTCCATTAAATACCAAAGGCTGTTTAATAAATAGTATTGGGCAAACAATTGCTACTTTTACTATAGAAAAAGATAAAACGACTGAACTAAAATTAGACAACCTTAACAGGGGTGTATATTTTATTCATTTAACAACTGATGACGACAAACAATTTTCAAGAAAATTGATGATTACATATTAATTTTTTGTAGAATTTTTTCTACATTTTTTTAAAAAAAGCACCCTTTTTAACAAAAAAAATAGATACCTTAGACCTCTCAACTAAAACAAAACATCATGTCAACAGAACCATTTATTGGTGAAATTAAAATTTTAGGATTTAATTTTGCACCTAGAGGATATGCATTTTGCCAAGGGCAAATCATGTCTATCGCTCAAAACACAGCATTATTTTCCTTATTAGGTACAATGTATGGAGGCAATGGACAAACCACCTTTGCATTGCCAGATTTACAAGGTCGTATGCCAATAGGTCAAGGTCAAGGCCCAGGGTTAAATAACTTCACGATGGGTGAAAAAAGCGGCTTTCCGAACGTAACCTTAACAACACCAAACATGCCTGCTCACAATCACGCTGCAACTGGTATCAATGTACGTATTCCTGTTACTGCAGCTAGTGAAGAATCTAATGCGACCAACAATTACATTGGTAATGCTACTTCAGACACCTTTGGTCCATCACCTTCGCAAACGGCTTCTTTAGGATCGCCAGTTGTATCAGGAGCAACGGCCCCTGCTGGTGGAAGTCAACCTTTTTCAGTTCAAAATCCGTATTTAGCGATGAATTATTCGATTGCTTTAGTAGGTATTTTCCCTTCAAGAAACTAATTGTTCCATTTTTTAATCTAAAAACTATGTCAACAACACCTTTTCTTGGAGAAGTAAAAATATTAGGATTCAATTTTGCTCCGATTGGCTATGTGCTTTGTCAAGGACAGCTTATGTCAATTGCTGAAAATTCAGCCCTTTTTGCCTTATTAGGCACTATGTATGGTGGTGATGGTCAAGTCACTTTTGGAATCCCTGACCTTAGAGGACGTGTGCCAATTGGACAAGGTCAAGGTGCAGGATTAACTTTTTTTGATTTTGGTCAAATGGGTGGTTCGACTACTGCAACCTTAACATTACCCAATTTACCCATACACAATCACGCTGCAACGGGTATCAACGTTAGAATTCCTGTTACAGCAAAAAGTGAAGATTCGAATGCTACAAACTCTTATATAGGTAATGACACTTCGGATACTTTTGGCCCACAAGCTTCAGCTACTGCATCTTTAGGTGCCCCCGTAGTTTCAGGAAGTACTGCTCTAGCAGGTGGTAACCAACCGTTTTCAGTTCAAAACCCGTATTTAGTTATCAATTATTCAATTGCCACTGAAGGGATTTTCCCCTCACGCAATTAACCCTATATAGGCAACTTCTTCTAAAAGTTGCCTATAAATTTTTAGATAAAAATGAAAAAAGTAGGACTATTACTCCCTAAATCCACTTATTATTTTGGAATTGGTTATGATATTTTTCAAGGTTTGAAATCTAATTTAAAACGATTAGATCTAGAAAACTTAAAAATCATTACTGAGAACATTGGTTTTGGTGCTGATAAACAACAATCCTATAGAGCTGCTGAAAAATTAATATTGGATGAAGAAGTAGATATTCTAGTAGCTTATATAGGGCACCGCACTGCCGAATTACTTCGCCCATTATTATTAGCAACAAATAAAATTTTGATTGTTTTAGATGCGGGTGCTAATCTTCCTCAGGAATGGCCGATTTGTCCAAATATCATCTATCACTCACTTCACAATGCTTTGGGTGCAAGCTTAGCTGCACAACTAGCTACAAAAAAAGGGTATCATACGGGAGCTATGATTACGGGATACTATGATGGTGGCTATCTTCAAACCTATAGTTTATCTAAAAGTTTTACAAATTCTGGAGGTACTATAAGTTTTAATCATGCTACTGGATACAAGCAGGAAGATTTTTCCATGGAACCATTGAAAGAACACTTAATCAACCACCCTAATGTAGCATTACTCTCTTTGTTTAGTGGTGATTATGTGCAGTGGTATTTTGAAAAAATCAATCAACTCTTTCCTAATAAAAACCTTCCTATATTTCTTACTCCTTTTGGATTAGAAGAAACCATGCTGCACGAAACCATTTGTCCTAGTAAAAACATTTACGGTATTGCTTCTTGGTCGCATCTATTAGATAACGAAGAAAACAAGGCGTTTAAAGATGCCTTAAACCAAACAGGAAAAAAACCTAATTTATTTTCACTTTTAGGATGGGAAGTTACTGTTTTACTAAATCAAATCATTAACCTTTTAGAAACACATTCTGATAACATCCAACAAGTTATAAGCGCATTAAACCATTTTGAATTTGATAGTCCAAGAGGTAAAATCACCTTTTATGACCAGTACAATTATACTTTAGCTCCGCTTTATGAAGTAACTATAATAGCTGATGAAAATGAAAGATGTGCACTTCAAATACAATCTGCAATAGAAGCAACACTAACTGAATTCGAGAAAATGCATCAACAGGAATTAGAAGGAGTCACTTCAGCTTGGTATAACAGTTATGTATGCATATAGTATGGAAACAAAAAAGAAAATATTAGTCCTTTGTGGAGGCGAATTTGCTTTCAAATCCATACATGCATTGGGATATGAAAAATACTTATGTGGTATCGGTATCGGTAAAGGTGATCCCTTTTATGTAGAAGGCTTAGAAAAAGAATGCATTAATAATGAAATTCCGTTCAAATCTTTCCCTACTAAAACTTCGGTCAAAAGAATGCTGGAATGGCTAAATGAAGTGCAACCAGATCATATTTTTTCGATTGCCTTCCCTTATTTAATTCCTCAAGAAGTTTTAAATTATGGAACTGAAAAATTCATCAATTTCCACACAGGTCCATTACCGAGGTATCGCGGGGCAATGCCTATTTTTGAAGTATTAAAAAACCAAGAAAAAAATACAGCGATTTGTGCTCATTTTATGAATCAAGCATTTGACCAAGGTAATGTTATTTTTAATGACCAAATTCAGATTGCTAAAAATGAAACTTTCGGAAGTTTAGCAACCAAAATGAACAATCGCATGGGGCAAATAGTAATTAATGTTGCTCATATGCTGGATTATGCTTCTAAAATACCCAGCACAGTACAAGATGAGACAGAAGCTTGTTATTACGAAAAACCCACTTTAAGCGACACCTTTATTCACTGGAATACCATGAATGCCTCTGAAATTATTGCTCTCATTAATGCTTGTAACCCATGGAATACTGGTGCTGAAGCAATTGTATTAGGAGAACAGATTAAAATCATTGCTGCTGAAAAAATTGAAGAATTACACAATGAGCTAAATGAAGGCACTATATTACCAATTTCTGAACACAATTTGATTAAAATAAGTTGTGCAGACAATGAAATCATCGCTGTCAAAATTCTCAGTTGTAGTGAAGGTATTATGACAGCTGAAAACTATATTAAATTGAAAAAACTAGACACACTAATTTGTGCTAGTTTATAAATACTAATCTTAAAAAACTAAAAAATGAGAAAGAAAATTACATTATCCTTTTTCTTCCTTGTCCTAAGTATTTTCACAGGGCAAGCACAAGTTTTTTGGAGCGATACTTTTGAAGATAGTAATGCTCCTACGAGTGGCGTACGCACACCGGAGAACAACACAGGCACTGGTACACCGTATACTTCCTACTTTGCTAGAATAAACAATACAGGCATTAGCACTGTAAACTCTTTAACTGGAGGTTTTTTAGCTGGAGAAGGTTCAAAATTCTGGGCTGGGGAAAATCACGATGAAATAACTGGGGCTATAGTTGCAGGTGCAGAAGAACAACAGATTGATTGGACAGGAATCAATATAGCTGGCAAAACTAATCTTTCATTTATTGGGCTTTTTGCAGCAAACAATACTACGGCAGCTTTTGAGAATACCTTATTAGGATCCTCACACACAGATTATTTGATTATAGAATACAGCATTGACGGAGGAGCTTATACCCCGTTATTAAAGTTTTATTCAAACAATTTAATTAATTTAGGAGATAACAATAAATCGTTAGCCCTAGATACTAATAATGACAACATAGGAGACGGAACTATTCTGAACAGAACATTTCAAGCTTTTGAAAAAGCAATCCCTACAACAGGGTCTACTTTAGCCCTAAGAATCCGAGTATACTCAAACGGTGGCAGTGAAGAATGGGCAATTGATAATTTCAGACTACAAGAAGGCTTAAGCTGTACTTCTCCAATTGCCTATACTGTTACAGGCGGAGGGAGCGGTGCTGCTGTAGCTGTAGGCTTAGCGAACTCTGAAGTAGGAGTAAATTATCAACTTAAAAATGGTACTACTAATATTGGGTTACCAATTGCTGGAACAGGAGCAGCAATTTCATTTGGGAATTTGTCAGTTGCTGGAACCTATACTGTAGAAGGTATTAGAGCAGCAGGACAATGTAAGGCCATGATGACTGGAAATGCTGTAGTTACTTATGTTCCTACTCCAACACCCTCTTTTTGGAATGATACTTTTGAGGATACTGGATCTCCATCAGCAGGTATACGACTGGCTGAAAATAATAGCGGGACAGGCTCACCCTATACTTCCTTTTTTGTAAGAACAGATAATGCTGGAATCGATATCGTTTCTTCTGCAAGTGGTGGTTTTTTATTACCTCAAGGAAATAAATTTTGGGCAGGCGAAAACCATGATGACTTAACAGGAGCTCCATTAGCAGGTACTGAAGAACAGCAAATAGACTGGACAGGCATCAATATTGCTGGTAAAACGGGCTTAACATTCAAAGGGCATTTTGCAGCCAATAATACATCCGCTGCTTTTGACAATATAAATTTTGGTAGTACTCATACCGATTATATCCTATTTGAATATAGAATTGACGGCGGTAGTTATCTCCCTTTATTAAGTTTTTACAGTAACAATGGTATTACATCAGGCATTAATAACAGATCATTAGCCTTAGACACTGATAATGATAATATAGGTAATGGCACTATCCTAAATACAACTTTTCAAGATTTTGAAAAAAGTATTCCTTCTACTGGAAACACTTTGGACTTGAGAGTAAGGGCACACACCAATGCAAACAACGAGGAATGGGCAATGGACAATATACGTTTGTTAGATGCGACCTTAAGCAATGCTGCATTTGACACAAATCGTTCGTTTACAATGTATCCAAATCCTAACAATGGAGAACTTATGATCCAATCTAATTTTGATGGCGATTTAGAAGTAATCAACCAATTGGGGCAAACCGTAAAGACATTTAAAGTGACTGCAAATGATTTACAAAGTATCAATTTAACCTTTTTAGCAGAGGGACTTTACTTTGTAAAGGGAACTAAAGATACCCAGTTGATCACTCAAAAACTTGTTATAAAAAAATAATTTTGATTAATCTCTCAATTGACAGTTTTTAGTCCGATGTGAATCTAAAAACTGTCAATTCTAAAAAACAAAAAAAGATGAGCAGAAGACTATTTGTTAAGAACACGAGTATTTTTTCGATGGGATTAATGGCTTTTTCAGGAAGTTCCCTTTGGGCAAAAAATACAACAGAAGACACTACAGTTATTGATTTAACGCCAATTAATCCTATTGACAAAAAAATTACTCTAGCAGGAAATATCATTGACGCTACCACTTTACTCCCTATAAACGGCTGTAAAATGACTGTTAAAGCTAAAACTAACCGATTATTTAAAACTACTCGAGAAATAGCAACCCCTGCAGGAGTTTATAGCATAATTACTGGATTTTCTACAAGCCGAAAATTAAGTAAAATGTTAGAAGTGACTATAGAAGCACCTGGATACAAAACTTATTCGAGTTTTATAAATTTATCTACTACAGGATGTCATTTACACAGTGAGGAATGGAATTATAACAAAAATTTCAACCCAATGCATTGTCCACAAAATAATACCGAGAATCAGGAAATCCTATCTAATTTCGATTTCAGATTAATTCGATAATTCTTACTATACCAATGGATTATCTATTCGTAAATTTAAATATAAACTAATTAACCAAATACATTATGAAAAGAAAAATTACATACACTTTACTAGTATTAGCCCTAAATTATTTTCAAACCCAAGCACAAAGCAATACGGTTATTTGGAGCGACACGTTTGAGGATACTAACGCACCGTCAGCAGGCACGCGTGTAGCGGAAAACAACGGTGGTACGGGAAATCCTATGACGGCTTATTTTGTTAGAACCAACAATGCAGGCATTCAAACGATTTTTTCGGGTGCAGGTTATGTTGGTGTAGAAGGAGCAAAATTTTGGGCTGGCGAAGATCATGATGGACTTACTGGCGCAACTGCTGCAGGTACAGAAGAACAACAAATTGATTGGACTGGAATTAATGTTAGTGGTAAAATCAATTTAGGATTCAGAGGACTTTTTGCTGCTAATAATACCAATGCCGCTTTTGAATCTACTGCATTTACTTTTTCACATAATGATTATATTATTGTCGAATATCGTTTTAATGGAACTGGAGCTTATACTGAATTACTACGCTTTTTTGCCAATAACGGAAATGGAACACCAGGCAATAACAACAAATCTTTAGCCCTTGAAACTAGTGGTGATAATATAGGTGAAGGGACTGTTTTAAATACAACTTTAACATCATTTGAAAAAATTATACCTGGATCTGGAAACACACTTGATTTACGATTGAGAGTTTATTCTAATGCGGGTAATGAGGAATGGGCAGTTGATAATTTCCGTTTATTTGAAAATTATTTAAGCGACGAAACATTTGAAAGTGCAAAACAAATTTCTGTTTACCCAAATCCTGCTGAAAATTCTTTTAAAATTCAAACAGAAATAGCAGGTGATTTTAACATCGTAAATCAATTAGGTCAAACGGTTAAATCCTTCCATACTGAAGCCAACTTGGAAAACACCATCGATGTTTCTAATTTAACTAAAGGCATTTACTTTATTAAAGGTGATAATGGAACAACTATCAATACCAAGAAAATTGTAATTGAAAATTAATTTTCAATAGTTAGAACTAAAAAAAAGCAACTTCCCTAAAAATAGGAAAGTTGCTTTTTTATTTAAACCCTATTTTCATTAAAAAGGGACATCACTATCATCATCATAACTATTCATATTGCTACCAAAAGCTTCATTAGGTGTAGGTAGATTCGGTGTCATGAATGGATTCGTGTCATCTAAATTCATTTTAGAAGGCAAATCGTCAAATTCGCTAGTGAATTCATCCAAGTTATCAAACTTACCTAAATGTCCTAAGAATTTCAATCGAATGTTTTCTAAGCTACCATTACGGTGTTTTGCAATAATAAATTCCCCTTGTCCTTGTGTAGGTGAACGTTCATCATCATCCCACTCTTCAATTTTGTAATATTCCGGACGGTAAATAAACGATACAATATCCGCATCCTGCTCAATCGCACCCGATTCACGAAGGTCAGATAATAGCGGACGCTTACTAGAACCACGAGTTTCCACCGCACGGGATAACTGCGAAAGCGCAATAACGGGTACATCTAATTCTTTTGCCAACGCTTTTAAGTTACGTGAAATGGTTGAAATTTCCTGCTCACGGTTACCACCACCGCCTTTAGCATTTCCTCCCGCGGTCATCAACTGAAGATAGTCAATAACTATAATTTTAATATCATATTGCGATTTCAAACGACGCGCTTTAGCACGCAAGTCAAAAATCGACAAGGAAGGGGTATCGTCAATAAAAAGTGGAGCTTTTTCTAAATCTTTCACTTTCACCGATAGCTGTTCCCATTCGTGTTTTTCTAGTTTACCAGTACGCAACTTCTCTGAAGACAATCCTGTTTCAGACGAAATCAAACGGGTAATCAACTGTACTGAGGACATCTCCAACGAGAATACCGCTACACCACTGTTGAACTGAATGGCCATGTTACGTGCCATGGATAATACGAATGCAGTATTATGTGTCACGGTACAATCCTCCAATAAAAACAAACGATTTCCGTCAATTTCAAAACCAAAATAATCATCTACTTTATCGAACTCAACCTTAATACCTGTGACTTTCCAATCAATAGTTGAGCTCCAAGGTCGAGCTTGTTTTCGTTCAATCTTAGTTGGAATACTATCTAAATTACCAAAAATTCGCAATCGATATACAATGCTTTCAAAACCTGAAGTTTTTATCGTTGCCTTTTTAGATTTTAAAGAGGTTCTAAAACCTAGTGTATCACATAAAAACTTAATTTGTTTTATTAATTCTTGGTCTTTTTGAACAATTTCAAAACAATTGTATTCAGATGCATAATAACCATCCGCATCAATAAGTCCTGCTAAAAGTTGTAATCTATTAGCCTTAGAATTGATTAAATAATCCGTAGGAATATGCTTATTTTTCAAAAGATTGAGTTTTCTCAATTCCGTTTGGACATTAATCTCAAATTCTTCTAAACATGCTTTATCTCTTTTAACAATACTGTAATTATTGGTTCGTTCTGCTTGTTCATACACTACTAACTCACTATGAAGGTGTGAGGCATAATCTTCTAAATAAGCAATTACTTCAACATCTGTATTAGTAATTCTTTGACTATATGAATGTCCATCACCTAACCAAAGCCCCAAATAATATGGTTCTAAAGCAAGATTTTTTTCTTCAAATTCAACATCAACTTTATATCCCTTATAATTGGATTTGAATTTATCTGATTTTTCTAGATAATCTTTGACGGTTATATTTAGAACATCACCTTTTTTATGGTTTCCTTCATTTCTACTTCTTTTCAAAGAAAGAATATGACTTTCATTTACTCTGTAAGAATTTGCTTTATTCTGATGAATCCAATACATTTTTTCTTGACCTCGCGCAATTGAAAGTACTTTTCTGGCAGTAGAATCATCACCCATGAGCAAATCACCAGTAACAACATCTTCTACTTTTTTCAAAGTCCCATCAAACATCAAAACCTTAGTTCCTTTGCCAAGGCATTTCCCCATACCCGGACGAGCTGCAATAATGATTAAATCGGAAGGTTGCCATCCTGAGGTTACCTTATCTAAGGCATGAAATCCTGTAGGAATACCACTCAATCCTTCTTTACCCGCAATTTGTTCGATACGTTTTTTTGCTTGGATAACTAAACTTTGCGCTGTTTCGGAACTTCTTTTAATATTTCCTTGGGTTACTTCGTAAAATTTTGCTTCGGAACTATCTAATAATTCAAAAACATCCGTCGTTTCATCATACGCTTCTTCAATGATTTCAGAAGAAATTTTAATCAAACTACGTTGAATAAATTTCTGTAAAATAATACGCGAGTGAAACTCAATATGTGCCGAAGAGGACACTTTTTGGGTCAACTGAATTAAGTAAAAATCACCACCAGAAACATCCAGTTTTCCCATTTTTTTCAATTGGGCTGAAACAGTTAATAAGTCTATGGGCTGTGAATCGTTGAAAAGTGTCACGATGGCATCAAAAATATATTTGTGCGCATCTTTGTAAAAAGCATCAGGTTGCAGAATGTCAATAACCTCGTCAACCCCCTTTTTATCAATCATCATCGCTCCTAAAACAGCCTCTTCTAAATCGAGTGCTTGTGGCGGAAGCTTTCCTTTTTCAAGGTTTATAATCGTAGTTTTATCTACTTTTACCGGGTTGATATTTTTCAAATTCTCCATAGGGCAAAGGTAAATCGAAAAACAGAAAAACACGACACAAACAAGAGTCAAACTTTCAAAAACTTTTGTTGAAAAAAAGTCATTGATTGTTAATAACGCAAAAAAAACCTACTAAATCAACTTATGAATTATATTGCTTTAGTAGGTTTATTTTTTTGTTATATCTTATTTTTTTATGGCTTGAATTACTTCAGGTTTCCATAGCATGGCTATAAATAATCCTAAAAAGACTAATAAAATGATAAGTAAAAAGAAACTTACAATTGATAATAGAATTAACTGACTCACTTTTATAATAATTCGCTTTCTTGTTTCATTTGGATAAAACTCTTTAAAAAAGAAATAAAACATAAAAGGAAGAAAAAGATAGGTCAAATTCATTATTCCAAATACAGTACTTGGCGCATCGTTGCGTAACAAATATAAAATGGGATAAAGCAGAATTAGGTTGATTAGAGAATAAAAATTAAGCATGAATGTGTTGATAACCACATGTTCATAAAAATTATTCCCCCACTTCCTAAAAACAATTCGTGTTAATAAAGCGCAAAAGGGTATCATTAAAACCATCATGATTTGAGGGTAGGACATGATATAAGTCATAATCCCTTCCTGAACTTTGGTATTTATACCCATTTCGGTATAATTTTTTTTCATGATTTTATCAAATCCAATAAGCTTAGTTGAGATAAATGTACCAAAAGCCACTAAAAGGAATAATAAATTAATAGGTTTATAATGATTTACCCGATTACCATCTATGAATTCTCTGGCGGTTTTTCCAGGATTTCTTAGAATGTTTTTAATGGAATACAAAAAACCTTTATTGGTATGAATAAAAGTATATTGGAGTTCATCCCAAATATATTTTTTATCAATGCGTTTGATTTTTTTTTGACCGCAACTAGCACAGAAATTCACTGCAATCGCATCATTGCAATTTTGACAATTTTCCATTTTTAAAAATTAATTAGCACGTGATTTTAATTCTTTTTCAATGGCAGCTTTTTGACTAAACATAATTAACAAGATAGGTAATAATGTAAAAGGAACTGTGCATAAAGCTACTGAAAGTCCTGAAAAACCTTTTTTAATAATTAATAATATATCTAATCCAAGCAATGTTAATAACATTCCTATTAAGATTGCACTAACAACTCCGATTGTTTTTTTCTTTTTTTCTAATTCGGTAATCGAAAGCGATTGTAAATTTTCCTTTTCCATTTGTTTATTTAGATGTAAAATTTTTCGTAAAAATAAAAAAAATCCGAAGCTAAAAAAACTTCGGATTTTAAATATTATATTTTGGTTAGCCCTATTCCTGGTAGTGTCCCATTTTGCTGTATTTATCCATACGTTGCTCTATTAATTGTTCAGACGTTAACCCTTTTAATTCATTGAAGGCTTTCATAACATAGTCTTTTACATTTTGGAACGCTGTAGGTTTATCTCTATGTGCACCTCCTAGTGGTTCTGGAATGATTTCGTCGATTAATTCGTTTTCCTTCATATCCTTCGCTGTTAGTTTCAACGCTTCAGCCGCTTTTTCTTTGTGCTCCCAGCTTCTCCATAAAATTGACGAGCAAGATTCAGGTGAAATAACAGAGTACCAAGTGTTTTCCATCATATACACTTTGTTACCAACACCTATTCCTAATGCACCTCCTGAAGCACCTTCACCAATAATTACGGTGATGATAGGTACTTTCAAACGAATCATTTCGAAAATATTTCTTGCAATCGCCTCTCCTTGACCTCTTTCTTCCGCTTCTAAACCTGGGTAGGCACCCGGAGTATCTACTAGAGTTAGTACAGGAATGTTGAATTTTTCAGCCATACGCATTAAACGTAAAGCTTTACGGTAACCTTCTGGATTAGCCATACCAAAATTACGTAACTGACGCATTTTTGTATTAATCCCTTTTTGCTGACCGATTATCATAAACGATTGTCCGTTGATTTTTCCTAAACCACCAACCATCGCTTTATCATCTTTAAAACCACGATCACCAAAAAGTTCTAAAAAAGTTCCTTCCGTTAAATTTTCGATATGCTCTAAGGTATACGGACGATTTGGATGACGAGACATTTGTACACGTTGCCATGCCGTTAAATTCTCGTATATATGTTTTTTAGTTTCTTCTAATTTTTGAGTCAATTGCTCGCAAGTTGCCGATACATCAACTTGTGTATCTTCGCCTATTACTTGACATTTTTCAATTTGCTCTTCTAATTCCTTAATTGGCAATTCAAAATCTAAATATTCCATAAGATTTTATTTTCTAATTTGTGCGAACAAAGATAAAATTTTCAATGGAGTTTTAAAGCAATATTTAACTTAAAGTTCTTCTTAAAGCTTATTTCGTTAAAAACTAAACACTTATTCTTTTGTTTTGAATTTATTTTTCAGTAAAACATTAGCAATTACGGTTCCTAAAATCACTAAAGCGCCTATATAAAATTGCCCATCCATCTTTTCTTTTTCACCAAAAACCAATAAGGCTAATATAATTCCATAAATAGGTTCTAGGTTAATAGTGAGCATAACAGTGTACGGACTTATGTATTTCATGACTTGTACCGAAGCAATAAATGCATAGGCTGTACAAATGGAACTTAGTAAACTCATCCAAAGTAAATCGTTCCAAGATAATTTGAAAAAATCTGTTGTAAAAGTCCCTTTAAATGCCATAAAAATGGAAAAGAATAACACGCCTCCAATTAATTCATAAAAAGATATCACCGAAGAGTTATGCTCTTTAGCTAGTTTACCATTAATAATTGAAAAAGAAGCCGAAAGAAAAGCAGAAGTGAGTGCTAATATAATTCCGTGTACATATTTTACATCTATTTTGAATATCATGTACAAACCTGCAATTACTACTATTCCTAGTATTACTTCATACGGAATGACTCTTCTTTTAAAAAAAATAGGTTCTAAAATTGAGGTAAAAAAAGCACCAGTAGACAAACAGGCTAACGTAACCGAAACATTGGATACTTTTATAGCTTCAAAAAAAGTGTACCAATGTAAAGCGATAATCAATCCAGCTACTAAAAACTTAACTAAAACTAGCGGTGGTACTTTTACGTCAATTTTAGCTATGTAAATATAACCTCCTATAAAAACGGTAGCCATGGCCATACGATACCATACTAACGGAAGGGCATCTAAAGAAATCAATGCGCCCAATACAGCGGTAAACCCCCAAATAAAAACAATGAGGTGTAAATGTAGATAACTACTTATATTTTTATCGTTTAGCATTTTGTAATAAATAGTAGGCTAAAATTCCAAAAACTATATTAGGAATCCAAACCGCTAACAAAGGCGAAAAAGTTGATTTTTCGGCCAAAGTTCCAAAGATTTTGTCTAAAAAAACATAACTAAAAGCCACTCCTATACCTATAGCTAAATTAACCCCCATACCACCTCTTCTTTTCATAGATGACACTGCAACTGCAATAATAGTCAATATAAAAGCCGAAACGGGTACACTCCATTTTTTGTATTTAACAACCAAATACGTATTTATATTTGATGAACCTCTAAGCATTTCTTTTTCAATAAACGCATTAAGTTCACCAGGTAGTAATGTTTCCGCAATATAAACAACAGGAGTAAGTTCTTCAATTTCAAAGTTAAATTTCATTCTTTTTGAAATATCAGATTCAATTTTATCATTCAAAACACCAATTTCTCGCTTATTATAATTAGACAATGTATAATCTTTAGTCTTCTCATTATAAGTAATTGAACTTGCTGTGATTTTTGAAACCAAACTATCCTTTTCAAATTTTTCGTAAACAAAGTTATAAGCTGATTGTGCCTCCACATTAAGATTACTCACATAAACAAATTCTTTTTCACTGATTTGTCTATACACATCATTGGTTTGACGCATTTCTTCTCTTCCCCCTCCAATTAGATACAAATACCTAAAACTCCTAAAACCGTCGCTTGATTTTGGCACTAAATAAAATCCCATTACCATAGCAAATAAACACACCAAAGTTGCCCCAACTATATATGGACGTAAAAAACGCTGAAATGAAATACCAGAACTCAAAATAGCAACGATCTCAGTATTATTAGCTAATTTGGAAGTAAACCAGATAATTGATAAAAATAGAAAAATTGGAAACAAAAGATTCGCAAAATAAATTACAAAATCGATATAATAAAAAAACACCTTTGAAAAAGGCACTTTGTTTTCTAAAATTTTATTAATTTTTTCCGAAACATCAATTGTAATTCCAATAGGAATAAAAAGTAATAACATACTAAAAAAGGTTACCATATACCTTTTTAGTATGTATTTATCTATTAACGTTAGTTTAGACGAAAATTGTTTGAACATTTTTATAAACGTTGGCTCATTTGTTTAACCATTCTTTCTTTCCACTCGCGGAAATCACCTGCAAGGATCCTTGTTCGAGCTTCACGCACCAACCACATATAAAATCCTAAGTTATGAATTGTAGCAATTTGCTTTCCTAAATATTCATCGGCAGCAAATAAGTGACGCAAATAGGCTTTAGTATATTCTGTATCGACAAAAGTATGTCCCATTTCATCAATAGGAGAAAAATCATCCGCCCATTTTCTGTTTTTGATATTGATAACTCCGTTAGCCGTAAACAGCATTCCGTTACGTGCATTACGCGTAGGCATTACACAGTCAAACATATCAATACCTAAAGCAATATTCTCTAAAATATTTACAGGAGTACCTACTCCCATTAAATACCTAGGTTTATCTTTTGGCAAAATAGCGGTTACCACTTCAGTCATTGCATACATTTCTTCCGCAGGCTCGCCAACTGATAAACCTCCGATGGCATTACCTACAGCACCTGCATTAGCAATATACTCCGCTGATTGCGCACGCAAATCTTTATAGACACTTCCTTGTACAATTGGGAAAAATGCTTGTGAATAATCGTATTTGAATGGTACTTTTTCTAAATGTGTAATACATCTGTCTAACCAACGGTGGGTCATGTGCATACTGCGTTTTGCATAACGATAATCGCATGGATAAGGAGTACATTCGTCAAATGCCATGATGATATCCGCACCAATAGTACGTTGAATTTCCATAACACTTTCTGGTGAAAAGAAATGATAAGAACCATCAATATGCGATTTAAACTTCACCCCTTCTTCTTTAATCTTTCTATTTGAAGATAAAGAATACACCTGATATCCACCAGAATCGGTTAAAATGTTTCTGTCCCAATTCATAAACTTATGCAAACCACCTGCTTGTTCTAAAATAGGTGTTTGTGGACGTAAGTACAAATGATAGGTGTTACCTAAAATAATATCTGGATTAATATCGTTTTTCAACTCGCGTTGGTGCACTCCTTTTACAGAAGCAACAGTTCCTACTGGCATAAAAATAGGCGTCTCAATCACCCCGTGGTCAGTTGTAATTTTACCCGCTCTTGCCTGTGTTTGTGGGTCGGTATGTAATAAATCAAACTTCATAATAACTTTTCTTCCAAAAATTTAAAAAGGCAAAGATAACCGATTGCATTCAGATATTAGAATTTAGATTTTAGAATTTAGAATTCTTTTAACGAAAAAAAATAATATCATTCCATTTTTAACTTTTAGAGGGTAATTTTTAATTCTTTAAACTTGGCATTCGAAAAAATATAAAGTAATTTTGACCCCGTTTAATAAAAACCCGTTTAAAATGTCTGACATTCAACAACTAAACAATTTTACAACACAAGTTAGAAGGGATATTCTTCGCATGGTACATGCTGTAAACTCTGGACACCCAGGTGGTTCTTTAGGCTGTGCTGAATTTTTCACAGTACTTTACCAACACTTAATGAATAGAAAACCAGGATTTGACATGGACGGTATAGAAGAAGATGTATTCTTCTTATCAAACGGTCATATTTCACCTGTTTTTTACAGTGTTTTAGCAAGAAGTGGCTATTTTCCTGTGTCTGAATTGGCAACTTTTAGAAAATTAAACTCTCGTTTACAAGGTCACCCAACTACACACGAGGGATTACCTGGAGTGCGTATGGCATCTGGTTCTTTAGGACAAGGTTTATCTGTAGCCATTGGTGCTGCGCAAGCCAAAAAGTTGAACAACGACAACCACTTAGTGTATACTTTATGTGGTGACGGAGAATTGCAAGAAGGTCAAAACTGGGAAGCTATCATGTATGCTTCTGCTAAAAAAGTAGACAACTTGATTGCTACGATAGATTATAACGGTCAGCAAATTGACGGTTCTACGGATGATGTTTTATCTTTAGGTAACTTAAAAGCTAAATTTGAAGCTTTTGACTGGCAAGTTCTTGAAATTAAAGACGGAAACAACATAGAAGCGGTTATCGCTGGTATGGAAGAAGCTAAAGCTTTAACGGGTAAAGGTAAACCTATTTGCGTTTTATTACATACCGTAATGGGTAATGGTGTTGATTTTATGATGCATACCCACGCATGGCACGGAAAAGCGCCTAACGATGAGCAATTAGCTACAGGTTTAGCTCAAAATGCAGAAACATTAGGTGATTATTAAGCCCCATTCTCCAATGGAAAAATTAAAGCTTAGTAAACACACATTATAATTATAAATCCTATTTACCCCTAATAGGAATTCCCCTCTTTTGGAGGGATTAGGGGAGGCATATGAAAAAATATACAAATCAAGGTAGTAAAGATACACGTTCTGGTTTTGGTGCAGGTATGACCGAATTAGGGCAAAAAAACGAAAATGTAGTAGCCTTATGTGCAGACTTAATTGGCTCGTTAAAATTTGATGATTTTAAAAAAAATCACCCTGAGCGTTTCTTCCAAATAGGAATTGCAGAAGCCAATATGATAGGGATAGCTGCAGGTTTAACAATTGGAGGTAAAATTCCTTTTACGGGAACTTTTGCTAATTTCTCAACAGGTCGCGTGTATGACCAAATCCGTCAATCGGTTGCTTATTCTGATAAAAACGTGAAAATTTGTGCTTCACACGCAGGTTTAACTTTAGGAGAAGATGGTGCTACACACCAAATCTTGGAAGATATTGGATTAATGAAAATGTTACCCGGTATGACGGTAATCAATACGTGTGATTACAACCAAACAAAAGCTGCAACTATTGCTTTAGCCGACCATCATGGTCCTGCTTATTTACGTTTTGGTCGTCCTGTAGTTCCTAACTTCACTCCTGCTGATGAACCTTTTGTAATTGGTAAAGCAGTATTATTAAACGAGGGGACTGATGTAACTATCGTCGCTACAGGTCATTTAGTTTGGGAAGCCTTACAAGCTGCTGAACAATTAGAAGCTAAAGGAATCTCTGCAGAAGTAATCAACATCCACACTATTAAACCTTTAGATGAGGAAGCTATTTTAAAATCGGTAGCTAAAACAGGTTGTGTGGTAACTGCGGAGGAACACAATATGTTAGGCGGTTTAGGTGAAAGTGTTTCTAGAGTTTTAGCGTTGAACAACCCAAAACCACAGGAATTTGTAGCTGTTAAAGATTCATTTGGAGAATCTGGAACTCCAGAACAATTGATGGAGAAATACAAATTAAATGCTCCTGCAATTATAGAAGCTGTTGAAGCGGTTCTAAAGAGAAAATAGCCAAAAAAAATACCCTATAAAAAAATCCGAGCTAAAACTCGGATTTTTTTGTATCATAAAACTCTTAAGATTATTTACTACATTTTTTAGATAAATGTCGTTTCACATTGTCTTCACAAGTTGGAATATTAGCATAATCCCAAAAAACATAAGTCCCATCACTATTTTTAGTCTTAACCACTTCATCAAAGGTTAACACACCATCATTATCATCATCTTGATCAAAATAATCAGGGAATTTATCACCATCAGTATCTTGATTTTTACTTATCCAAGGATTATTTACAAATTTTACAGGATCACTTTCAATTTCAAATTCTTCAAAAACAGACTCCACCTTATCTCTATCATTATCCACTCGCCTAATCTTCATCAACTTAATATTAAAAATCAGAGGTGCATATGACGAAATTAAACCATTCCCAGAACCATAATACGCTAAACCTGAAGGCAAGAAAATAACCTGTGAACCAAAATTTTGAAAACTCAGAACATTATTCGATGAATCAACCATGCTATTTCCTGGCAATAAAAAACTCATCATCTTTTTAAATCCTACTCTTAAATCTTGATTATTTAAATTAAACCAAACCGGACTTCTCCTCTGATCAAAAGTTTGGTTTTCATTAAAAGTATTTTTAACGTCATATTGAGCTTTTTTATTCAACAACAAGCCATGATAAGAAACAAACACTGAATCAAGAGGACATGGTCTTAAATCATTGTTAACACCTGTTTGCGTAGGGATATAATAAACTTTAAAATCATAACCATCATAATTAATAGTTTTAAATTGTGGTTTAAATTCATCCTTAATCGAAGCTAAACTACTATTCGCCGTTCGCTCTGTAAAGCTGATATTTTTATCAGCATCTATATCCATATGAAAGTCTTCAAAGAATTTTTCAATTTGAGCCACCTCCCCTGGAGTCACCTCACTATAAGGCTTAGCAGTAAACACTTGCCCTGAATCATCACTTTTATTACAAGCCACAAAACCTGTTGCGACCAAAAACAAAACTATGTTTTTTATTAGTTTCTTCATTCTTTTTAAAAATTTGGACGCAAGATACAATTTTGATTTATTTTTGTATTGGATTTTAACTAAGATTTTTGACTTTATGCGTGTAGACAAATACTTATGGTGCGTTCGCTACTACAAAACACGAAATATGGTAACTGAAGCCTGTAAAAAAAATCAAGTAACTGTAAATGGCAATGTAGCCAAACCTTCTAAGGAAGTTTTCCCAGGAGACAAAGTAACTTTTCGCAAAGACCAAATCACTTACATTATCAGTGTGCTTGACATACCCCAAAGTCGTGTAGGTGCAAAACTTGTAGATGTTTACAGAAGAGACGAGACCCCCGAAGAAGCTTTTGCACATTTAGAATTATTAAAATTATCTAAGGCACATTATCGAAAATTCGGAGAAGGAAGACCTACAAAAAAAGACCGTAGGGATTTAGATGATTATGAATTAGACATAGAAAACGATTTTGCTGATGAAACTGAATAGCGAGTATTGGGAAAATAGATATCAAAACCTTCAAACCGGCTGGGATGCGGGGCAAATAACCACACCCATTAAAGCATATATCGACCAACTTGAAGATAAAAACATCAAAATTCTAATTCCTGGCTGTGGTAATTCTTATGAATTTGAATATTTGATTCAAAAGGGTTTTCAAAATACGCATGTTTTGGATTATGCTGAAACACCATTAGAAAATCTAAAAAAAAGAATTCCTAACTACCCAAAAGACCAATTAATTCTTGGCGATTTTTTTGATCATCACGAAACCTATGACCTAATTATCGAGCAAACCTTTTTTTGCGCTTTAGACCCAGAACTTAGGAAAAATTATGCTCAAAAAATGTATTCGCTTTTAAAACCTAAGGGTAAAATTGCTGGACTATTATTCCAATTCCCGCTAACTGAATCTGGACCACCATTTGGAGGATCAAAAGAATCATACATTGAATTATTCTCCCCTCTTTTTCAAATTAGAAAATTGGAAACCGCTTATAATTCAATAAAACCAAGACAAGAAAACGAACTCTTTTTTATATTTACCAAAAAATAACAACACATGAATCAAAATATCATACTGAATCATCAGGAAATTGAATTCAAGATAAAACGCATTGCCTATCAAATTTATGAAACTTTCATAGATGAAAACGAAATCATCATCGCAGGCATTCAAGGCAATGGGAGTGTATTAGCACAAAAATTATCAGAAACTTTAAAAGAAATAAGCACCTTATCGATACACTTTTGCGAAGTGGTCATTGACAAGAAAAACCCAAAAGCCGACATAAAAACATCATTATCTGAAGAAGAATACACTAATAAAGGTTTGATTTTAGTAGATGATGTACTCAACACAGGAACAACATTGATTTACGGAGTGAAACATTTTTTGAATGTTCCTTTAAAGAAATTCAAAACTGCTGTATTAGTTGATCGTAACCATAAGAAATACCCTATCAAAGCAGATTTCAAGGGCATCTCACTATCAACTTCTATTTTAGAACACGTGCAAGTGATTTTTGAAGAAAATAACAATCACGCTTATTTAGAATAAACAGTCATAATTTCTTGAGCAATCTCCGCTGGAGTTTTAGCATCGACAGAAATTATTTTAGTACATTGGTGATAATAATAATTTCTGTCGAATAAATGCTTCGCAATATATTCCTCCAACTCTATTTCATCCAAATCGGCAATTAAAGGACGCTTCGTCTTACCCTTTATCAATCTATCTTTTAAAGTAGTTACAGACGCCTTTAAATACACTGAAAAAACATTTTCACTATTTAATAAAAGATGATTATTAGCATAACAAGGTGTCCCACCCCCTACACTTAACACAAAATCATCATTAGAAGCTAAAACTGTATTAAAAATTTTACTTTCAACCTTCCTAAAATAAATTTCTCCATGTTCAGAAAAGATATTTTTTATACTTTTTCCTTCACTTTTCTCAATTAAATCGTCTAAATCTAAAAATTTTAGATTCATTTTTTCAGACAACAATGCCCCTACATGCGATTTACCAGCACCCATATAACCTACTAACACGATCTTACCCATTTCTATACAACTAAAAATCAAACAATTAAAAAATACATAAATTATTACAAAAATAAAAACCGTATTTCTTTGAAAAATCAAAAATAAGGTAATATATTTGCACCCGCAAACAGATAATGTTTCAGACTCCGTAGCTCAGCTGGTAGAGCACATCACTTTTAATGATGGGGTCCTGGGTTCGAATCCCAGCGGGGTCACTTATTGAAATACTGAAATTATAATTTAGACTCCGTAGCTCAGCTGGTAGAGCACATCACTTTTAATGATGGGGTCCTGGGTTCGAATCCCAGCGGGGTCACTAGTTTAAACACTCAAATTATAATTTTAGACTCCGTAGCTCAGCTGGTAGAGCACATCACTTTTAATGATGGGGTCCTGGGTTCGAATCCCAGCGGGGTCACTTATTGAAATACTGAAAATTATAATTTAGACTCCGTAGCTCAGCTGGTAGAGCACATCACTTTTAATGATGGGGTCCTGGGTTCGAATCCCAGCGGGGTCACTTATTGAAATACTGAAATTATAATTTAGACTCCGTAGCTCAGCTGGTAGAGCACATCACTTTTAATGATGGGGTCCTGGGTTCGAATCCCAGCGGGGTCACAAAACCAACAGTATTTGGTTCTTAAAAAGGCCAAGTGGAGGAATTGGTAGACTCGCCATCTTGAGGGGGTGGTGTCGCAAGACGTATGGGTTCGAGTCCCATTTTGGTCACTGAAATACTGTAAAATTTAGACTCCGTAGCTCAGCTGGTAGAGCACATCACTTTTAATGATGGGGTCCTGGGTTCGAATCCCAGCGGGGTCACAAACATAATGGCGAGGTAGCTCAGTTGGTTAGAGCGCAGGATTCATAACCCTGAGGTCACGGGTTCAACTCCCGTCTTCGCTACTAAAAAGGCTTGATTTATTTAAAATCAAGCCTTTTTTATTACACACTTTTTTCAATCAAAAACCTGTGGATTTGATAAATTAGACATATAAATTTACAAATCTAACCAAGAAGAAATCTATATTATCACGCCTCTAAATTCACTTATAAAAGCATTTCTTTTAGCATTTTCTGCAGCCGTTTTTACACTTCTGTAAATCACAGTAATTCCATATTGCTTTGTAGTTAACAATTGATTTTTCGTACTTAAAGATCACAATTATCAATAATCCGAAAATTAAACACAAGGACTTTCAAATTCTAAGTATCCAAACCTAATCCTAAAAACAAAGTACAACTTAGGAATTGCTAAATTTTGGAAGAATTGCTATTTTAAACACCCGTAATTTCATTTAAAACTCAAAACAACATATACTTCTACAATCACCTAAAAACAGCAGTAAAAGAACAAACAACCTACCAGACACTCATTACAAAAAAGCTTAAGTCGCAACCTTACTTCACGAAAGATATAAATTAAGTGATTTTTTAGATTACAAATTATATCCTTTAAACTTAAAAAATACTGGATTAAAAAGTCATGCTATAAAAAGCCATAAGTACTCTATAATTTTGTATTTCATTCCAAAAAATACTACTAATGAGATTTTTAGACATTCATTAAAAAAGCCATTGATAACGCTAAGCACATAGAAACATATACAAATTTAAATTACTTTGCAACCTACTTTTTAGAATAAAATTCAAAATATAAATGTTATCATTTCAACATCAGATTACTAGAGTACAATCTTACTTAAAAACCATAAAATACGAATTATAATAACGCTATTGCATTCTAGAAACTAGAGCTCTTTAAAGATTTAAATAAAAAAAGACCACCTAATCAAGGTAGTCTTTTATAAATATTACAAGGTCATTTATTTTTTAAACATAATAAACTCTTTTATTCGTTCTAGAATACTTTTTTTCTTCACTTCTTGTCCATAGCCATACCCATACCCGTAGCCTTTTTCAACATCAGTATCATTAAGCACTACAGCCATATTAGGCAATTTATTCTCCTGATACAAGGTAGAAGGAATTTTAAGCATTTCTTTATCTAAATAGTTAGAACGTACTACATAAACAAAAGCATTAGCATTTTTAGAAATCAATAATGTATCTGTAACAAGACTCACTGGAGCTGTGTCAACCACTATATAATCATATTTTGCTTTTAATTCATCAAACATAAGATCCAAACGCATATTCATCAACAACTCAGCAGGATTTGGCGGAATAACCCCTGAAGGCAAAATATCAAAATGTTCATAACCCGATTGCTGCAAAAGATACTTCTCAATTTCATCTTTCGAATTCATCAAGAAATTAGTCACACCACGATGCGGCACGTTAAAATACTCATCAATTTTAGGATTACGAATATCTAAACCTATCAACAAGACACGTTTTCCAGAAATTGCAATGGTTGAAGCTAAATTAGCCGCCATAAAACTTTTCCCCTCACCAGGGACAGTAGACGTTACAAAAATGGTTTTAGCCAAATGTGAATCGATTCCACTTAGCACAAATTCAAGATTTGTACGAACTATTCGAATAGCTTCCGCAGAACTTGTACGACTATTCGACTGAATTACTTGTTCATTTGAATCTGAATGAGGTACATCACCCAAGAAAGGTATTCCTAATTTATCTAAATCTTCTTTGCGTTTAACTTTAGTATCCAGTAAATTCACTATATAAATAACCGCAAAAGGAATAAAAATTCCTAACAAGAGTGCAAAAACATACACAATTTGTCTCTTAGGTGAAATAGGCAGATCATTTGAAAAACCTTTATCAACCACTTTCGAAATTGGAGCAGTACCTGCCAAGGTAATTGCAGTTTCTTCTCTTTTCTTAAACAGGTATAAATAAAGTTCTTCTTTTATCTGCTGCTGACGAAATATATTTCTAAATTCTCTTTCGATTTTAGGCAAAGCATTTATTTTCTTATCTAAGCCATCTCCATATCCTTTTTGCTTAGATGTTTCAACTTGTAAACTCCCTCTAAGTCTTTTTAAACTCTCCTTAATACTTTCTTTCAAGGAAATAATTTTGTCATTTAACCTTAAAACTGTAGGGTTATTTTCCGTTGAGCTTTGCAAAAGTCTATTTCGCTCAACAATTAGATTATTAAATTCACCTATTAAATTTGTAGCTGAAGCTTCACCTGGAATAATATTAATAGGCATAGCATCATACGACTGACTTTGGCGTAAATGAAGCAACATCATGTCCACGACTTGAAGCTTCGCACTTGAAGAAATTTCATTTAACTTAACTTCTTGGTTGGTTCTCAAATTTAGTTCAGCTTCTGTAGGGATATCCACTATATGCTTGTTCGATTTAAATGACTCAACCTGCTTTTCAACACCGTCTAATTCAGAGGTAATAATTTCTAAACGATCATTAATAAAATCAGCTGTTTTCTGACTAATCGTATTTTTATCCTTAACAGCTTCGAAATTATAAATAGAAATTAAAGTATTCAAATAATCCTCCGCTCTCTTAGCTACTTGATCATTCAAAGTTAATTCCAACACATTAGTTTTCTTTGTCAAAGGTTCTACTTTTAAATCCTTTGCCATTTTTTCTGTTAATTTGCTTATATTTTGAATTTGAATTTTATAAAAAACATTTGAAAAAGGGATTAATTGACCACGTTTACCAATAGGTCTATTTTTTTCGATACTAAAACCTCCTAAGTCCTTGGATTTAATCACTTGTCCAAAAGCAAATTCACCTAATGAATTACTTTTAGCATCAAATAATTCATATTTTGAACTGGATAGAATTTGAACAGCCATTATAGTATCACGATCCCACAACAAAGAATCCTTAGCAGTAAATTTAAGATTTATCAAATTTTCTCCATAGGAATCAACTGATTTTATACGTCCTTCTGTAAAGTAACTAACATTAAACCCACCCTTTTTTATTGTTTTTTCTGCAAGAGATCTCGAACGTAAAATCTCTATCTCGTCATCTATATTACGAGAACCCGAACCCATTACATCTAATTCTTTGAACACAGACAATTCTGAAGCTAAGCCCCCTGAATCTTCATCTTTAATTAAAATTGTCGCAGATGCTTTATAAACAGGTACTGTATAACGTAAATAAACCTTAGCTAATACAAAACAAATTATAACGCTTAAAACAAACCATTTCCATGCTCTAACATAAGTACTTAAAATTTGCTTTAAGTCAAATTTCTCCTCAGTATTATGTTCTAAGTTATTATTTTGCATTATAAATTATTTTTTAAAAAGTACAATTAAAGAAAGTAAAACAGAGCTCAACGAAATCCAAACAGGAATATTTTGATTGAAAGTAGATGAATTTGATTTTGCACCATTAGGCTCAACATACACCACATCATTCTGTAACAAATAGTAATAAGGAGAATTAATAAAATCAGCTTTAGTCAAATCTACCCTAGCTATATTTTTTTTACCATCAACCTCACGAATAACAAGAACATTATTTCTTTTCCCGTATATAGTCAAATCTCCTGCAAGCGCTATAGCTTCTAACAAAGTAATTCTTTCACTAGATATTGGATAAACTCCTGGTCGAGTAACTTCGCCTTGCACAGCAATTTTATAATTCATTACTCTAAGGTTTACTATCGGTTTTTTAATATATTGCTGTAATTTACCCTTCAATAGTTCAACTACTTCTCCTTTCAATTTTCCAGTTAAATTTATTGTTCCAAGTACGGGAAATTCAATATTCCCACTTTTATCGACTAAATACAACATATGTTGTCTCTGTCCCATAGTCATCGATTGTAAATTAGGAGTAGCAACACTTTCTGAATTTAAATTAAAAGGTATAGCTGTTTCAGGATCAGGTGCAGAAACCACAATCATTAAAAGATCATCTGGCTGAATTTTTGATTCAAAACTTTGATTTCCCAAGCTTGCAACTGAATCAATATTTTGATAATAGGCAATTTTCTTTTGTTGACTACAACCCATTGTAAGAGCTACCAAAGCTGAGTAACAAAATAGTTTTAAAAATTTAATCATTATTGTTTATCTAAAATTTCAAAAATAGAGTTAAGGCTTTTAAATTCTGGAACAAGTATTTTCATTTCCTGAACCAATGCATGGTATTTATATTCCGAAGCGATTCTACTAATTTTACCGATCGCAGCATTTACATCTGCATAATCTTCTATAATTTCTTGAGCAATCATAATTTTCTCATGATGGGTAGGCAAAGTTTTAGAGGAATCGTTTAACAGTTCTTCATACAACTTTTCACCTGGTCGCAACCCAACCTCTTTAACTTTAATATCTACTTCAGGAACAAACCCTGCTAAACGTATCATTTTAATAGCTAAATCATATATTTTTACAGGTTTACCCATATCAAAAATATAAATCTCGCCCCCATTACCCATGGCTCCAGCTTCCAACACTAATTGACAAGCCTCAGGAATCGTCATAAAGTATCTAATAATATCTTTATGTGTAATGGTCACTGGACCACCTTCATTAATTTGCTTTGTAAACAAGGGAACAACAGAACCATTGGAACCTAACACATTTCCGAAACGAGTAGTAATAAATTTTGTTGTATTTTTAGAATTGGTCAATTCGTTAAAATAAAAAGACTGCACATATTTTTCAGCGATGCGCTTACTTGCCCCCATTACATTACTTGGATTAACCGCTTTATCTGTAGAAACCATTACAAAACGTTCCACTCCATATTTAACAGAAAGATCGGCCAAATTTTTAGTACCACAAACATTTACAAAAATAGCTTGCGAAGGATTTTCTTCCATTAGAGGAACGTGTTTATAAGCCGCAGCATGATAAACTAAATTAGGATGGTAATTTTCGAAAATATTTTCCAATGATACCATATCACGCACATCAGCAATTAAAGGTATTACCTCGATTTGCTCATGATAGTTTTGCAATTGCAACATCAAATCATGTAAAGGAGTCTCTGCTTGATCTAATAAAAGTATGCGTTTTGGACCAAAACCAACAATTTGTCTAACTATTTCACTACCAATAGAACCCGCTGCACCAGTAACTAAAACTGTATTATTTTTCAACTGATCTGAAATAATTTGCTTATCGAGAACAATTGGTTTTCTATCTAACAAATCTTCGATTTGAAATGTTTTAATTTTTTTAGAAATCTCCACTTCATTCTCCCAGTCCGATATGATTGGAACTGTGTACACTTTATAATTATGTTCTAAACAATCGTCTACAATGGAGATTTTTTCCTCATTCGAAAGTCCTTTATCAGCTATTATTAACGCATCAACTTTCATGTTTCGCATTAAAACGGAAACTTTTTTGCGTTGACTTAAAATAGGTAGATTTAAAATTCTTTTTGAGTCATTCGTATTATATTTATCTATAAAACCTCTAATTTTAAATCGAGAAGGGGTTTCAGAAATAAGTGCATTGGTTACAGAAATAGCATTCGCATCGGCACCATAGACTAAAGCATTAATTAACTTTTCACCTGTTGTTTCACGCATAAACATTTCAAAAATCTGCTTCACTAAAACTCTATAGAAAAAAAGAAAGAGATACGCTAAAACCGTATTAATTAATAAAGCACTATTTAGCAACAATTGCTTCTTGAAAACAAAAAGGGAAAAAATATTAACAACAAATACACTCAGAAAAATAAATCCTTGAGCAATAAAAATTTTGATTGCATCAATAAATGAGGAATGCCTTATAATTCCTGCATAGGTTTTAAACCACCAGAAATATATAAGACTAAAACCGAAATATATAGACGCTACTATAGTCCAATTTTCAGTTTCAAAATAATGTCTACTTAATCCATTGAATAAATAAAAAGTACATAAAAAAGAAAAGCTAATAACCACTACATCTAATAACAAGACAACCCACCTAGGCAAATAACCTAAGTTATTTATCTTGAATACTGTTTGACTGCGAGCAGTAAGCAATTCTAAAATTAATTTATTTATATTTCTTTTTTCAGTACTCAATAGCGTTAATTTAATTTAAAACTATTCACAAATGTACATAAGTGAATTGCAATTTTTAAAATTACAAACTAATTTATTTAAAAAAATCTTCTAAGACATTCAAAATTCTTTGCATATCTTGTTCTGACATATTTGATCCTGAAGGCAAACACAATCCTTTATCAAATAAAGTTTCTGCTATTTTTCCACCATAATAAGGTGATTTTTCAAAAATAGGTTGCATATGCATCGGTTTCCATAAAGGCCTGGTTTCTATGTTTTCTTTTTCAAAAGCAAGACGTAAAGCTTCTCTTTGCTCATAATTCTGCAAAACTACTGCAGAAAGCCAATGATTTGAAATTAAAGTTGTAGAATTTTCTCGAAGTAAAACTATTTCTTTATCTTTAAAAAACTCATAATACAACTGATTCACAGCGCGGCGGTTAGCTACGTGAGTCTCTAAAACTTCCATTTGTCCTCTTCCAATTCCTGCACAAATATTACTCATACGATAATTATATCCCACAACACTATGCTGATAGTGAGGTGCATTATCACGTGCTTGTGTAGAAAGAAAAACAGCTTTTTCTTTAATATCTTTATTTTTAGTAACCAAAGCTCCGCCACCTGAAGTAGTAATTATTTTATTCCCGTTAAAGGACAATATACTAATATCACCTAAAGTACCACATTTCAAACCATTATATGAACTTCCTAACGCTTCAGCGCTATCTTCAACAACCGGAATTCCATATTTAGATGCCACAGCCATTATTTGAGTATGTTTATACGGCATACCATACAAATGTACTGCTATAATTGCTTTAGGCTTTTTTCCCTTAGCCATTCGATCTACAATAGCACTTTCTAAAGCAACGGGACAAATATTCCAAGTTTCTGACTCACTATCCACAAAAACAGGAGTTGCTCCCTGATAAACAATAGGGTTAGCAGAAGCTGAAAATGTCATACTCTGACAAATAACTTCATCTCCAGCTGTTACACCTAACATTATTAAGGCTAAATGTAAAGCTGCTGTGCCTGAACTTAAAGCCGCAACCGACACATCCTGACCCAAATATTTTTCTAAATCCAATTCAAAGCCATTCACATTGGGACCTAAAGGAGCTACCCAATTCGTATCGAAAGCTTCTTGCACATATTTTTGTTCGTTTCCTCCCATATGTGGAGAGGAAAGCCATATTTTAGATTGACTCATTAGTATGATATTTAATAGGTTTAGCGGGTATCCCTACCGCTGTACAATTAGCAGGTAAACTTTTAGAGACCACTGCCCCTGCTCCAACAATTGTATTTTCTCCAATTTCTAAAAGATTTATAATTTTTGCTCCTGTCCCCACATACACCCCTTCTTTTACATTTACCTCTCCAGAAATATTAACAGAAGGCATAAAGGAACTATATGCGCCTATCACGGTATCGTGCCCCACTGTACAGGCTAAATTTAAAATAGTAAATTTTTCAATTTTGATATTACAAGTAATTATTGTCCCTGCACAAATAATACAGCCTTCTTCAATAACCACATCATCATTTGAAATTAATACAGACGGGTGTATCAAGACAGGAAAATTGATTTTTTTATTACTTATTTTCTTTTGAACTATTTTTTTTATTTTAGGATCACCGATTGCAAGAACCAATTCTAAATCATCTTCAAAGTCATTGATCTCATTTATTCCGCCCAAAACAGGAAATCCATTAACTGATTTCCCTTTTTCAATACCATCATCAAAATAACCAATAAATTGATATTTTCCATTTCCGAGATTTATAGCATCGATAATAGTCTTTACTTCTCTTCCAAAACCTCCTGCCCCAAAAACAGCAATTTTTTTCATTTGATTCATTTTAAGTTATTCCCCACTAAAAGGCTCCATTGTCGTATTGTCTCCTGCATTAATTCCTTCTTTATTAGCCCATTTAAAAAGTGTCATCAAGAAAATTTTTGAATCTACTAAAAAACTATAATTTTCAACATACCACACATCATATTCAAATTTCTGATCCCAAGTAATCGCATTACGCCCATTTACTTGAGCCCAACCTGTGATTCCTGGTCTCACCTCGTGTCGGCGTTTTTGAAAATCGTTATATTTATGCAAATACCCCACTAATAAAGGCCTGGGCCCTACCACACTCATGTCGCCTTTTACGACATTAAACAATTGCGGTATTTCATCTAAAGACGTTTTTCTTACTATTTTACCCATAGTTGTCAAACGATCAGCATCTGGAAGAAGTACACCATTCGCATCACGTTCATCGGTCATGGTTTTAAATTTATATATCTTAAAAACTTTTCCATTTTTCCCTGGTCGAGGTTGAACAAAAAAGACACTTCCTTTATTAGCTATAAACAAGCCTACAAATACAAGTATAAAAAAGGGGCTTAGCATAGCAATACCAATTAGTGCCGCTAAAAAGTCAAGTAATCGTTTTAAAAAAAATCTATACATCTTCTAAATTTTCATATTCATTACGTATCGCCTCCCAAATTATTTTTTGTTCGTATCTTGAAACTATCATCTGACGAGCATTTGATTTAAGTTGATCAAGCAAACTTTTTTCTTGGTATACTTTTCTCATCGCTTCTTCAACGGCTTTACTATTCTTCACTGGAATAATCAAACCATTTTTCCCTCCTTCTATAATTTCATTGCAACCATTAATATTTGAGACAATAGCGGGCAATTCCATGGCTCCAGCTTGCATCACTACATTCGGAAAACCTTCGCGATAACTAGGAAAAACCAATACATTTGCAAGCTTAAAATAAGATCTTACATCAGATTGGTATCCTACACTTATAATATTTATATTTTCTTCAATTTCGGTTAAAGTTTCAGGCAATAGAGGATCTAAATCAGATTCTAAAGGACCTACTAACAATAACTTTGTTTTACTTAAATTCAAATTGGTAAAGGCAGTAATCAATTCATTAATTCCTTTATCTTTTACTAACCTCCCCACAAAAATAAAAACAAAATCATCTTTTGCAATATGTAAACGTGCTTTTAACTTTAAGGTTTCTTCTTCAGAAATTTGTTCAGGTGCAAAAAAAGTGGTATCAATTCCATTTGAACTCCCATTTCCTATAATTTTAATTTTCCCTTTAGATGCAAAATCATTTTCCAAAATAAATTTTTCAAGTCCTTTCGAATTTGGATAGACTTTAGTAGCACAAACGTAAGTTAATTTTTCTACTAGATTTAGAATTTTCCTTTTTACACCAACTGTTTCCATCAACGGGAGTCCTGCTACGGTGTGTAATCTATGGGGTACTCCTGCTAATTTAGAGGCTATCATCCCTACCATACCTGCCTTAGGGGTATGGGTATGGACTATTTCAGGTTTTATTTTTCTCAAGAAAACAACTAACCGAAAAATAGCGTACAAGTCATGAAAAGGAGTTATTTTACGGGTTAAATTCAAATAAAAAGTAGGTATTTCATTTGACTCTCCAAATTTGTCTAAGTTTTCTTTCTCAGAGGAAATAGCTATAACTTCGTAAAACTGACTCATATATGTCAATTGTCCAGTTAAAAGTTTTTCAAGTGAGATAGGAACAGTAGTGATCCTAACTATTTTTGTCTTTTTCATTCAGTTTATTTAGTTTATCTTTTTTTAGACTCTGCGCCATCACATAAAAGAAAAGAGGATAAAACATCAATCGCATTCTGGAAGCTAACCCTAAATTATAAATATAAGTACTTAAAAACAGAAATATAGAAATTGATGTATAAAGTGCAAATTTAACATCTAATTCTAACCAATTCCTAGCATGATTGTAGAATTTTTTGAAAAAGAAATAGATAATAAAGGACAAGAGTACTACATTTTCAATTGAACTAACGAATTGAAAAGAATTTTCAACTTTATAAAACAATGGCATACACAACAACATCAAAACCTGCCCCATATACCCCATATCTATTAAATAGTTTGGAGTAGCGTGTTTTTCGACATAATTTTGATACGTTTTAAATTTCAATAGTACCGATTCAATACTAAGAGTTTCCAATTTTACAAATTGCGTTAAAAAAAAGACTACTCCAAAAAAAGAAAGTAGTACTATTGGAATCCAAAACTCTTTCCTTATTTTATTTTTATAGTTTTCAAATAATACAACCGCTAAAAAAAGTAAAACAATTACTCCAACATAAGGTCGCACTAGAAATAAGAAGAGTAATGCCACCAAAATACTCCAACTAAATTGCACCTCTTTTAATTTGTAAAGAATAAATACTAACATTACAAATACCAAACAATCTTTACCAGGCAAAACACTCCAAAAATGAAATGAAGGCAATAGCAAAGTATATTGCAACCAATGTATTTTTCCCGAACCCAATTCAAGATATCTCTTAAACAATAAGACAAATGGAATACTGCTTACTAATACCGAGGACAAAAACAATAATTGGAAATTAAAACCAATTCTAAAAAGTAAACGATACATCAGTATAAAAAAATCATGCCCTACAAAGTAAAATTGTTCTGAGGTGACAGGATTTAATGCGTACTTTAAGTAATTTTTTACATCTGATATAGGATTCTGAAGCGTAAATTTATAGGCTACATAACCAAAAAAAAAGTGTTCTACTAAAAGTAGTATAACAAAAAATAACTGCTTTTTATTAGATATACCACTAGTATATTTCTTCAAAAAAAAACCAAACCATACTATTTGCAAAACTGCAAAACAACCAATAAATAAGCTAGTTATCATATGTTTCGTAATACCATTTTTGGAAACAATAAAAAGTCCATGCTCTAAAAGTATTATCTCTTTTCCCACTTAGATGATTCGATACTAAATCCTGTATATATGTTACGTTAAACAAATCTTGCTTCAAAAGAAAATCAGTTTCAACATAACGCAAAAGCTCTGGTTTTAAAAAACCTCTTAACCAATCCCCAACTGGCACTCCAAAGCCTTTTTTAGATTTGTCTAGAAATTTCTCAGGAAAATACTGTTTGAATGATTCTTTCAAAAGATGCTTTTTGTCAAATCCTTTCAAAAGGTAATTCTCTGATAACTGCGAGGTAAAGTCCCACAGTTTTTTATTCAAAAATGGAGCACGAGATTCTAAAGACGATAGCATAGTTGTTCGATCCACTTTCACTAGCATATCACCTTCCAAGCTCAACATTCTATCAATGTTTCTAAATTCTGTGAGTCCTAAATTTTCTTTATTAATTTTAGCCTTATAATAATTTAAAGCATCTGTGTATTGAAATTTAGAATGTAATAAACTCTCTAATTCATTTTTTTGAAATGCTAAAGAAATGATATTATAATAGTAATCCCCCTCATAATTCATCGCATTCATAAGCCTATTTAACTTAAATGCAAATCCACGCTGATCATCTTTATTAACCACAAATTTTGACACTCCTGTTTTAATCCAGTTATTTACACTCTCAGGCACTATTGAAGTATACTTTTGGTTTAATTTCCCCATATAATATTTATTATATCCCCCATATACTTCGTCACCGCCATCGCCAGTTAAGGCAACAGTCACTTTTTGACGAGTTTTAAGTGCAACTAAAAAAGTTGGCAAAGCTGAAGAATCCGCAAAAGGCTCATCAAAATTCAAAAGAATTCGGTCTACATCTTGCATCAAGTCTTTTTCTGAAATAATAAATTTATGGTGGTTACTACCTATTAAATTAGCAACCGTAGTTGCTTTTTCAGATTCATCAAATTCTTTTTTATCAAAACCTATTGAGAATGTATCAATTTTTTTATTGGTCTGTTGCGCTAAACATAAAGAAACAATTGAAGAATCAACTCCTCCGGACAAAAATGTCCCCAAAGGAACTTCAGACTCAGAACGACTTAAAACGGATTCTTGAACCAAATCGTGATTTACCTTAACTGCATCGGCCTTTGATAATTGACTATAGTCCTCATGCACTGACTCTTTGATCGTGTGAATAGATAAACTTATATTACCCAAATTAATTTCCAAATAATTATTGGCTTCTAATTTAGAAATCCCTTCATAAATAGTAAAAGGAGCTGGTATATAAGTCAGTTGAAAATAAAGATTCAATCCTTGCTTTGAAATTTCAGGTTTACGAGATAACCGATTGACTATTGACTTCAATTCACTCCCCCAATACACACCTTCATCTGTTTGTGAATAATATAATGGTTTCTCCCCAAAATAATCTCTAGCTATAAATACTTTATTTCTGATTTTATCGTAAATACTAAAAGCAAACATACCATCTAGCATACTGAAAGCATCTACACCGTAGTGAATATAGAGATTCAAAATAACTTCGGTATCTGATTTGGTTTGAAACTGATAGCCTAAATCTAAGAGTTGTTGTTTAAGTACACGATAATTATAAATTTCGCCATTAAACACAATGGTATAATTACCATCAGTACTTGATATGGGCTGTTTACCTGATGACAAGTCGATAATTGATAATCGTTGCATGGCAAAACCAAGGATACAATTTTCTAAGGACTTAACAAAAAAACCATTTTGATCAGGCCCTCTATGGTGTATTAGAGCATTCATGCGCTCTAACTTATTCATAGCTTCTTGTTCATTTATCGATTGTAATACAAAACCATTTATTCCGCACATAACTGATATCTTTATAGTTTTTTCAAAATAGATATGTATTCATTTTTATTGTTTTCAACACAATAAAAATCAAGAAAACAATTATAATTATCCATTCCTACGCGCTTAAAAACCTCCCTGCTTTCAAAAACTTTTCTTATTTCAATCTCCCATTCAGAGATAGAACTAGCATGAAGATTTTTTTTATTTCTATTAATTTTAACATTAGCTTCAAGAGGCGTAGAAATTGTTGGCTTAGCACAAGCCATATATTGAATTAGTTTAAACCCACATTTTCCTTTATTGAAAGAGTTATCAACAAGAGGCATTATTCCAACATCAAATTTGTTAATCCAACTTACTTCAAACTCTGAAGTCCAAGATATAATTTTATAATTTACACCTTTCAGCTTAAATTCTAAATCAGCATCAAAACCTACTAAATATAAACAATAATTAATATCACTAATATTCTTGAATACTTCAATCATTTCAACAATATTAACACTTGTTGACTTAGATCCTATCCAACCGATTATAAAAACCTCATTAAAATTAGCCACAATTTTATTGTACTTTTCACTACTAACAGAGGTAGGAATTTCTATAACATTTTTGCTGTGTTTTTTTGCATAAGAAGTTAAATATGGGCTTCCTGTTATTACAACTGAAGAAAATTTGATTACATTTTTAATCTTCTTTTTAAGAAGAAATCTGATAATTCCACTTTTATTGTTATCATAATTATGAAATATAGCATCATCATAATCTACTATGTACTTAACATTAAATAGATATAGAATAAATTCAAAAAAAGAAAAAAAATAAGGAAATAATTCGTACTCAATGTAAACTTTTTTCCCATTCAATAATGATAGCAAATGAAAAAACCTTGTAAAATATTGCTTTAAAACATAAACTACTTTCCTTGAACCTTTTAACTCAAAATACTCTTTTTCAAATAAAGGAAAAACCTTACATACTATACCTTCATTTTCATAATGTTGCAGATATTGGTAAGTTCTATATCTGCTACTCGGGCCAGACATATCATATTTTGTAAAAAAAAAGAATTCCATCAAACTAATTTGTTTTTAATTTTTTCTTTAGATATATCATAAAATAAATTCCTAAGGTCAAAAAAAGCCAAATAGGAAAATTATTAATTTTAGGCGTAAAGAATGCCATTAAATTGACATAACAAATATTTGCATAAGCAAATAATCCGAAAGGGTTTGCATTCTTAAGAAAAAAAACACCTAACGCATTTAAAATTACGGAATGAAAAAACATACCAAAGAACACAAATAAGAACCCTCCATCACGGTAGAAAGGTTCTAAAAAGGTACCTACATTTGTTGGTGATGGAATAAAATAGAAGTCATTAACTAATGAACTCGGTTGGTCCGTTATTCCAAGTGAACTGGTAATTTTCAACAATGGATAGACTGTTCTGTCAAGCTTAAATGAATCAATTTCTTCATTCTCAACCATATTATTAAAATATGCAAAAGAAGAAGTCCCATAATAAATAAAATTCTGTGCTGAAGGAGAAATATCCCAACCTTTAAATTGCTTTTCGGTTAAACTCTTACCCGCTAAGACTGCAATTATTGAAAATAAGCCGTAAAAACCAACACCTAAAAAAAAGGTAGTCAAAACTACTTTTACATTACTAATCTTTCTATGAGAAAAAGGAAAAACAGATATCAACAAAGTTAAAATAATCCACATTGGTCTTGTCCTATCAATAAATAAAACGTTTTGTAAAAAAGTAAAAACAATTAGAGCTATATACTTTTTTTTGTTTTTCGATTGTCGCAAAACGATTAATGAAATTGCCGCTGCTATCCAAGAAAAATAACTTAATTGAATACCTATTGAATCCGAAAAATTATCGCTTTCTATCCTAATTTGTGTAGAGTCTTCTGATAATAAAATCGCTAAAAATATTGAAACCCCACCAAAAAAAGAAATAACTTTTTGCAAGTATAATACAAATCCTAAATTCCCAATTGCATAAAATATATACACATATCTTCTCATTGTAACAGAATCATAGAAATTACATGTAAAATTAGAAACATATGTATTCTGTAATCTAGTTTTAAATCGATTAACAAAAAGAAAACTTGAAATCAAAAAAAAGAAAATACAAGTAATATAAATTAAATGCGTATAATTATCACAATTATTATATTCAATTATTCCTAAAAAATAACATATATAAAAAAAAAGAAATGTGGCAAACCCATGAAAGGAAGGCACATAGATTAAATATTTAAAATCAGTTAATCTCATTTTTCTCAAATAAAATTAAAAAAACAAAAATTATCATTTGCATCGGGGTAATCCAAAGCAATGAGGATTTTACACTTATAAACAATAAGAAAAATTGAAAAAGTACAGCTAAAAAAATACTTATACTTAAATTAAAATTCAATTTATTTATTTTCTCATGTTTCAAAAAACCTAATGTAACCATATTAACAAAGAAAATTAATATTGAAATTAATAGATAGGGTAAAAATTCGCCTATAGAAATAAATGAATCTCCTTTCCAAAAAAGTGTATAAGCCAAGAAAAAAAACAAAAGTAGGAAAATATAACCTATTAGAGATAACTTATATTTCTTAATCAGTTCAACAAAATCATTTTTATTAGTAATCGTCATTTTTGAACCATACAAAAATACAAGAGAAACCAAAACACCTGAAATCAATTCAGGAAATCTTGATAAAAACATATATTTCTGCAACTCATTTTTATTATAACCAAACCATATCATCGAAAGAGTTCCTAATGAAAATAAAATTTGATCTGATTTAAAAAGCACGTAATTTAACAACTGTTGAAATCCTAGTTTAAATTCGAACTTTGGATTCATTTCAACTGCATTAATGTCTCTATAAAATTTACCTACAACCAAAAATCTTAGAGTTGCACAACTTAAAAAAAGTAAAACAAATGCAATTTTATTAAAATTAAAAAAAAATCCTAATATTAAAAAACTCACAAAAAAAAGTGGATAAGATAAAAAATTACCTATAAAAACTTGTCCAAAAAATTTTCTTGCACCCAATTGGACAATTATTAAAATGGACATAACGTCTAGTAAAAGACATAAAAAAACTAGAATGGAATTCACTAAATCCTTCTCTATAAAATAAATTATTAAAGAGAAAATTAAAATCAAATATAGTCCGTTTTTTTTTATATAATTAAACGGACTATATTTCTTAGTTTCATCAACTAAAAAGTTAACATATAGGAGATTATCAACACCAAATTTACAAACTGTCAAACCAATCATTAAGTATTGCGTAAAAATCAGAATTTCTAATACAATATCTGAATTTACAAATTCTAATCTACCAGAGGATAACACAACAAAACCTATTGATGTAATTAATCCTGAACTCAATAACTTTAAAGATTGAGTTAAAAACTCTTTTAACAAATTTATTTGTAAAAACTTCATTAATGTTACAGAGCTAACTTTCTCAAATACTCTGCATACGTACTTTTACCTAACCCATCTGCAGATTTATTAAACTCTTCCTTAGAAATAAACCCTTTACGATAAGCCACTTCTTCAATACACGCAATTTTTAAACCTGTACGTTTCTCAACTGCCTTAACAAATTCGGTCGCTTCGGTCAGTGATTCATGAGTACCCGTATCTAACCAAGCAAAACCACGTCCCATTAACTGTAAGTTCAATGCACCTTGTTCTAGGTACGTTTGATTAACGGTGGTAATTTCTAATTCACCACGATGTGAAGGTTTTACGTTTTTAGCAATTTCAACTACTGAATTCGGGTAAAAATACAAACCTACCACGGCAAAGTTAGATTTAGCTTCCAGAGGTTTCTCTTCGATTGATAATACTTTACCATTTGCGTCAAATTCAGCAACGCCATAACGCTCTGGATCATCTACATAATAGCCAAAAACAGTCGCTTCATTCTTGTCTTTTACGGTATTAACCGCATTATTCAATAAATTTTGTAATCCTGCTCCGTAGAAAATATTATCCCCTAAAATCAAACACACATCATCATCACCTATGAACTCTTCACCCAATATAAAAGCTTGTGCTAATCCATCAGGAGAAGGCTGTTCTACATAAGACAATTGCATTCCTAACTGGCTTCCATCACCAAATAAGCGTTGAAAGTTGGGTAAATCGTGCGGTGTAGAAATGATTAATACCTCCTTGATACCTGCCAACATCAATACTGATAATGGATAGTAAATCATGGGCTTATCATATATCGGTAACAATTGCTTTGAAACCACTTGGGTAAGTGGATGCAATCGGGTTCCTGAGCCTCCGGCTAATATAATTCCTTTCATAGAAATTTAGAATTTAGAAATTAGAAATTAGAATTTTTCAATTCTGATAAGTCTAAAAACGTATTTGTTTATTGATATTGTTTTTCGTAATAGTTTGCGTATTCTCCTGAGGTTACGTTATTCAACCATTCGGTATTTTCTAAATACCAGTTAATGGTTTCTTCTAAACCTTCTTCAAAAGTTACAGAAGGTTTCCATCCTAACTCTTTATTAATTTTAGTTGCATCAATAGCATAACGCAAATCGTGACCTGGACGATCTTTTACATAGGTAATCAATTGAGCGGATTCACCTTCATTTCTACCTAACTTTTCATCCATTCTTGCACACAATAGTTTAACTAAATCGATATTTTTCCATTCGTTAAATCCACCGATGTTATAGGTTTCGTGATTTTTACCTTCGTGGAATACTAAGTCAATAGCTACGGCATGGTCTTTCACAAACAACCAATCACGCGTATAATTTCCATCGCCATAAACAGGTAATGGTTTTTTATTGATAATGTTATTGATAAAAAGCGGAATCAATTTTTCAGGAAAATGATAAGGCCCGTAGTTATTAGAACAATTTGTCAACACATAGGGTAAACCATAGGTTTCGCCATATGCACGCACAAAGTGATCCGAACTTGCTTTTGAAGCAGAATACGGTGAATTAGGATCGTAGGAAGTGGTTTCAGTAAACAAACCTGTATCCCCTAATGAACCATACACCTCATCGGTTGAAATATGATAGAAGCGTTTGCCCTCGAAATTATCTTTCCAAAGATTTTTAGCCGCATTTAACAAATTCATGGTTCCAATCACATTGGTTTTTACAAATGCTAATGGATCAGTTATCGAACGATCCACATGCGATTCAGCAGCCAAATGCAAAACACCATCAAATTGATATTTAGCAAAAATTTCGTTGATAAAATTTTCATCTACTATATCTCCTTTCAGGAAAGTATAATTTGGATAATTTTCGATATCTTTTATATTTTCTAGATTTCCTGCATAAGTCAATGCATCTAGATTGAAGATTGCATATTCTGGATATTTAGTTACAAATTGTCTTACAACATGCGACCCTATAAAACCAGCACCACCAGTAATTAAAATATTTTTTTTCATCTTTTTTGAATTATTCGTTTGAAGAACCTACAGCAGCATAAACAAACCCAATTTCTTGCATTTTTTTTCGATCTAATATGTTTCTACCATCAAAAACAAAAGCAGGTTTTAACATGGTATCATAAATTTTTTGCCAATCGTAGTTTTTAAACTCATCCCATTCTGTTAAAATGGCAACAGCATGTGCATTTTGACAAGCTAGGTAAGGTTCTTCAAAAACACTCACTTCGCTCATTTCATAATTCATATCCATTTCAATTTGTTTGAAATCTACTTTTGGATCATAAACTGCTACATTAGCTTGTTCTGCCACCAAATCTTTAGCAACATCAATAGCTGCTGATTCGCGTGTATCATTAGTATCTTTCTTGAAAGCCCAACCAAGCATGGCTATTTTCTTTCCTGAAACAGTATTATAAAGTGTTTTTACAATATTTTTTGCAAAACGATGCTTTTGATGATCATTCATAATCACCACCTGCTCCCAATAATCAGCTACTTCATTTAATCCATACGACTTAGCAATATATACCAAATTCAAAATATCTTTTTGAAAACAAGAACCGCCAAAACCAACAGAAGATTTAAGGAATTTAGCACCAATACGCGAGTCCATCCCTATAGCTTTAGCCACTTCATTAACATCAGCTCCTGTTTTTTCACACAATTCAGAAATGGCATTGATAGAAGAAACTCGCTGCGCTAAGAATGCATTAGCGGTTAATTTAGATAATTCTGAAGACCATACATTGGTTGTCAAAATACGTTCTCTAGGCACCCAAGTTGCATAAATAGCTACTAAAGCTTGAATAGCTGCTTCGTTTTCCCCACCAATTAAAACTCTATCTGGTGCGTGCAAATCTTCTACAGCAGTCCCTTCGGCTAAGAACTCAGGATTCGATAAAATTTGAAAATTAACACCATTTCCTGTATTATCTAAAATACTTTTTAGAGCCTCAGCGGTACGAACCGGCAAAGTAGATTTTTCAACAACTATTTTATCTGTTTTAGCTACTCTAGCAATTTGACGAGCACAAAGTTCGATGTATTTCAAATCGGCAGCCATACCTTTACCTGCCCCATACATCTTTGTAGGTGTATTCACTGAAATAAAAATCATCTCAGCTTCATCAATTGCTTTATCAACTTCAGTAGAGAAAAACAAATTTCGTCCACGGGCTTCTCCAACAACGACATCTAAACCAGGTTCATAAACCGGTAATTTAGACAAATCAGCATCATTCCATGCATTTATACGAGCTTCATTTAGATCAACAACTGTTACATTAACGTTAGGACACTTTTGTGCAATAACAGCCATAGTGGGGCCTCCAACATAACCTGCACCGATACAACAAATATTTTTAACTTTCATTTTTCCTTTTTAAGCAACTGCAAATTTATAATTTTCCATCTACATTTTCGCACAAAACCCCTTTTACATCATAAATCACAGAATTTCGGGTTTGTAAAGCTGTTAAATCCATCTCTAAAAATTGCTGATGGGCAACTCCTAAAACAATTGCGTCAAACTGATCTGAAGGCAGAACGGTTAAAGCTTCTAATCCATATTCATGTTTAACTTCAGCAGCATTTACCCATGGATCATAAATTACGACTTCTACTCCATAATCTTTAAGAGCCGTTATTACATCTACTATTTTTGTATTACGCACATCAGGACAATTTTCTTTAAAGGTAATTCCAAGCATTAATACTTTAGCCCCATTTACAGAAATCCCTTTTTTGATCATCAGTTTTACTACCTGCGAAGCAACGTATTCTCCCATACTATCATTTAATCGTCTTCCTGCTAAAATAATTTCTGGATGATACCCTTTCTCTTGAGCCTTTTGAGCCAAGTAATACGGATCGACGCCAATACAGTGCCCCCCTACTAATCCAGGTTTGAATGGTAAAAAATTCCATTTAGTCCCTGCAGCTGCCAAAACATCATGGGTATCAATATCTAACAAATTAAATATTTTAGCCAGTTCATTCACAAAGGCAATATTAATATCGCGTTGCGAATTCTCGATAACTTTGGCTGCTTCGGCCACTTTTATAGTAGGTGCTAAATGTGTTCCTGCAGTAATAACCGATTTATAAAGCGCATCTACTTTTTGTCCTATTTCAGGTGTTGAACCAGAAGTTACTTTTAATATTTTTTCAACCGTATGCTCTTTATCTCCAGGATTGATGCGTTCTGGTGAATAGCCTGCAAAGAAATCAACATTAAATTTCAATCCGCTAATTTTCTCTAAAACAGGAACACACTCTTCCTCTGTTACTCCAGGATAAACCGTAGATTCATAAATAACAATATCGCCTTTTTTGAGTACTTTACCTACCGTTTCACTGGCTTTATACAAAGGCGTTAAATCAGGTTTATTATGCTTGTCAACTGGCGTAGGCACAGTTACTATATAATAGTTACAATTTGCAATTTCTTCCAATTCTGAAGCACAATACAAACCTAAATCACTATTGTTTTCAGATTTTAAAACTGTTTTTAGGAGTTCAGAAGTTACTTCTAAAGTACAATCTACCCCATTATTTAACTCATTCACTCGAGTTTTATTTATATCAAACCCAACTACATTATATTTAGTTGCTAATAATCTAGCTAATGGCAACCCTACATAACCCAATCCTATTACCCCAATTTTCATTTCTTTCACTTATTTATTTTAAATTTTCCCAATACCAATTCACAGCTTCAGCTAACCCTTGTTTCAATGAAAATTCAGGTTGATACCTCAAAATTGTTTTGGCTTTATCAATTGATGCCAAAGAGTGCGGTATATCACCTGCTCTGGTTGGCCCGTAAACTATATCAACATTGGCTATTTTTGCATCTTTTTTAGACAATTCTTCTTTTAAAATATGAATCATATCATTTAACGTAGTGCGCTCTCCAAAAGCAGTATTAAAAACTGAATTGACCACTTCTGGATTTTCTGATAACATGGCTAATTCATTCATTTGAATCACATTGTCTATATAGGTAAAATCCCTAGAATAATTACCGTCACCATTTACCACCGGACTTTCATACTTCATAAACTGCATCACAAATTTAGGAATTACTGCTGCATAAGCACCATTAGGATCTTGTTTTCTACCAAAAACATTAAAATAACGCAATCCTACAGTCTCTATTCCATAAGCTTTTCCAAATATTTGAGCATATAGTTCATTTACATACTTTGTAATGGCATAAGGAGACAATGGCTTCCCTATGACTTCTTCTACTTTTGGCAAACTTTCTGAATCCCCATAAGTTGATGAACTAGCGGCGTACACAAAACGCTTGACACCTGCTTCTTTAGCAGCCCATAGCATATTCAAAAAACCGTTTACATTAACTTCATTCGATGTTAATGGATCTTTTAAAGAACGAGGTACTGAACCAAGCGCAGCTTGATGCAATACATAATCAGCACCAACACATACTTTATGACAGGTATCAAGATCTCTAATATCCCCTTCAAAAAATTCAAAATTAGCATTAGCCATTAAATGTTGAATATTTTTCAAATGTCCTGTAGCAAAGTTATCAAGACCAACTATCTGATAACCTTTATTTAAAAAATACTCAGTTAAATTAGAACCGATAAAACCTGCACAACCAGTTATTACAATCTTCACTTTACTTCTTTTTAAAAATTTTTAAAATTTGACTTAACAATCTACTCAAAACTGTTTTTTCCTCTTCAACATCTAAATATCCTTCCCCATAAGCCCCGTAGCCATAGCCGTACCCATAAGAGTCTCCATAACCATAACCGTATTTCGATTTGTTTTGAAATCCGTTAAAAATAATGCTAATATTTTTAAGCTCTCCTCTTTTGTGCTTTTCATTTACTATGCGGAGCATGTCTTTTTTTGTAGTCCCTTGACGTACTACATATATGGATGCATCACAATACGGAGTCAATTCAAGTGCGTCAGCTACTAAACCTATAGGAGGGGTGTCTAATATAATATAATCATATTTCGCTTTTAGTTCACTAATAAACACCTCCATGGCTTCACTTGCTATCAATTCTGAAGGATTAGGTGGTATAGGTCCTGAGGAAATAAAATCAAGAAATGGTATGTGTGTGTTTTTCACAATTTCCCTCAGACTCTTTTGCCCAATAAGATAGTTTACAACACCATAAGTGTTTTCACAATTAAAATCTTGAAAAATTCTCGGTTTTCTCAAATCCAATCCAACGATTACAGTTTTCTTCTCACTTAAAGCAAAAACCGAAGCGATATTAATTGAACAAAACGTCTTCCCTTCGCCACTGACAGAAGAAGTAAGCATCAATACTTTCCCACCGTTGTGTTCTTTTTGCTTTTTATAAATAAACTGCAAGGAAGAGCGAATACCTCTAAAACTTTCAGCTAAAGGCGATTTAGGCTTTTCAAAAACAGCTAAATTAGATTGTAAATGTTTGACTCCTAAAACTCCAAGTATTGGAATTTGTGTTAATCGGGTTATATCATCTAATTTATTGATTGAAGTGTCTAACAAAGACAAAACAAATATAATCGTTAGAGGCAATATTAAACCTATAAAAAGAGCCAAGACATAATTGGTACTGGTTTTAGGTCCTATAAGTCCTCCGCCTGTATCTTTTGCTGGATCCACAAACTGAATATCTGATAAATTTGCAGCTTTAACGATGTCTGCTTCACTTCTTTTCTCAAGAAAATTATTATAGATATTTTTATGTAAATCGTATTTTCTATTTATTTTAACCAATTCTTGTTGTTGCTCTGGCAACTTTTTCACTCGATATTCCGCCTGATTAATCTTATTAGCAATTCTGGATAAATCAATACGAATCGATCTTGTAGCGGTTTCAATATTTTCTAAAAGGACACTTTTCACAGCTTCCATTTGAGCATCAAAATCTTTAAACTTTTTATCATTTTTTAAAGTATAAGCTAATTCTGCTCTTTCAGCGGATAGCTGAGTCAATTTGGCTACATTGAGTAAAACATTAGGATCTTCAATTCCAGCAACCGAAGGCGCAGGTAATTTTGAAAAATCAGAATTTTTAATTAGATACTTTTTTAAAGAAACATAATAGCCTTGCTTTCTTTCAATTAGCTCTTTTTCAACATCTAAATCAGTCAGTTGATCTACAAATTTTTCACCACCTGCTTCAACTTCATAAATATTTTTACCTTTTGAAAAATCTTTTAATTCGTTTTCAGTGTCTTTCATTTGAGATTCCATTGCAACCAATGTACTATCGATAAAATCAATAGTATTTTGAGCAAACTGGTTTTTTGCCATCAATTGACTTTTGATCAAAAAATTTACTGTCCCATTTAAATAATCAACCATTCTTAGCTTATTGGTTCCTTGCATACTTAAAACTAAAACAGCTGGCGATTTAGGATCGCTCTCTACATTTATCCCTTGATACCCTGCGACAGTCCCGTTAAAATCGGCAAAATTAATTAAGTACTTTGCCCCTTCGTAAAACCCTGGATTGGGTGTCAAAACTAATTTAACATTTAAAAATGGCAATTTAATAGATTGTCCTATTTTATATTTTCGTTTAAAACTTCCAATGGGCACAGGTATTGTAGAAATTTTATCGTCTTTATAATTGTATAAAGTTGTTGTGTTTTCATCAAATTGAGTTGACAAAGTAAACTCCGTAGCATTTAAAAATTGGATCTCTAAATGTTTTCCTAAAATTTGAGGTGCATTCACAACAGGTTCAACAACAAAGGGAGTTATACCATAGACGTCTTCCAGATTATATTTTCCTTGTTGGTAATAGCCTATATAATATTTTAATTCTTTAACCACTTTTTCATTGTGTGAACGAGATCGTATCGTACTCATCAAAGTTTGTACTTGATCAGAAGTTCCGCCCCAATTAAAAACCAAGCTCGTATTTGAAGTAAAAAAAGGATTACTTTCCTCTTTATAGGCTACAGTGGTTGCCATACCGTAAATTTTTTGCTTACGGATGTTTACTTGATAGGCAATAGTAAAAGTTATAATTAAAGTTATTAAAAAAACGTACCAAAGCCCTATTACTCTATTTAAAAAAGCTTTAAAATCAAAAGTCGTTTGATTATCGATGAAATTAAAATCTTTAATATCAAGCATTGGTTAATTTCTCTTAATTAATAAATAAGTTGTAAAAACTAGCGTTAAGGCACTTAAAACTGTAGTAAATGACTGCAATCCATTGGTTCCAACACCCCAATTCTTTTGTTTTATAGGCTTGATATAGATATAATCATTGGGTTGAATATAATAATAGGGTGATTTCAACAAATCTACACTCGTTAAATCTAGGGTATGTATTTGCGTTCCTTGTGGAAGTTGCCTGATTAGCATGACTTCTTTTTTATTACCTGTAATAGGAACATCTCCGCTATTAGCAATGGCTTCTAAAATAGTAAGCTTATCCTGCATAATATTTTTAGTTCCTGGCGTTCCTATTTCCCCATTAATAGTATAACGAATCCCTCCCAGCTTTACGTTAACAAAAATATCTGCTTCTTTATGAAAATAATCGGAAAGTAACTGCTTTTCAATTTTTAGTCGAAGTTCTTCTGTAGTATGCCCAATAGCATTAATTTCTCCCAAAACGGGTATTCTTATGCTTCCATGATCGTTTATGGTATAACCACTCATATACAAATCACTATTTCCTCCTTGACCTTCAGACATAGCAAACATTTCGACTAACTTAGGATCAAGCGCTTTAATTTGTATAGCCACTACATCATTAATCTGCAATCTATAAGGCTTCTGAGCAACTTGCTCAATGGGCTCATTATTCAAATTTCCTTGCAAATAAACCACATCTTTATGAGGCACACATGATGTTAACGCAATGAATAGGGTAAGGAAAAAAAATTTATATAATTTGTTCATTTATAATCTAGTTTCAAAAAACAAATATAGTTTTTCATTTTAGAAATAGAAATACTTTAAAAATTTAATTTCTAAGGAGTTTTCAAGGAATTTTCAAAAGGAATGCGATTCAAAATGCTTCGGCCTAATGTAACCTCATCGGCATATTCTAATTCATCCCCTACAGCTATCCCTCGAGCAATTGAAGAAGTAACAATACCAAATTCTTTTATTTGACGGTAGATATAAAAATTGGTGGTATCTCCTTCCATCGTAGGGCTCAAAGCAAAAATAACTTCACTTACTTCTCCTTGTTTCACTTTATCAATTAAAGTTGCAATTTTCAACTGACTCGGTCCAACCCCATCAATAGGTGAAATCTTACCTCCTAAAACATGGTAAACACCGCGATATTGCCCTGTATTTTCAATAGCCATAACATCACGAACATCCTCAACTACACAAACTAAGGCATGATTGCGATTTGGATTGGCACAAATTTCACAACAATCTGTATCTGAAATATTGTGACACGATTGACAGAATTTTATTTCTGTTCGCATTTTCATAATTGCTGTGGTTAAAAATTCAGATTGCTCACTTGGTTGTTTCAATAAATGTAAAGCTAATCGTAAGGCTGTACGTTTTCCAATTCCTGGCAATTGTGCTATTTCTGCAACCGCTTTTTCTAATATTTTTGAAGAAAATTCCATGTTACAAATTTAAACATTTATCTCTTGTACTTCAAATAGCTACCTTACGCTCATAAAATAAAAATCTCGTTTGAAAAACATCAAACGAGATTCCATCCAAAAAAATATAAAACACTATTTAAAAAATCAACTTCTTTTAAATTCTATTTTTAATGTTGAAACGGCATTTTCTCCTACAATTTGGATATTCCCATTTGCATCCATTATTAACCTACCACCTTTTGCTAACAAATAGGATAAAGCACCAAATTCGTCACTCACAGTCCCTCCTAAGAAATCAATTTTACATTTTTGAAAACTAAAAGTTTTTGTATTCTCAGTTTCTTCTTCTAATATTAACACCAAGTCTGAAATTTTAAAATTACATCCAGACACGCCTGTCAACTCAAACTTGGTTTTCCCTTTTTGATTAAAAACCAACTCACTTCCAGCTTTAGAAACGAATTTAGCACCACTCAATCCTAAAAAATTACCTGCAAAAAAAGCATTTAAACTTTCTGGTTGTATTGTTTTAGCTTCTACTTGGTTCATGTTAAACGCTAACATTAAAACCATAAATTTTATATATCTCATTGTTTAATTATTTCACATTGACAAGACAAATGTATAACTAATTTTGACACAAAAAACACGCTCGAAATCTTTCTACAACATCAGCATTCACAAGGGTTGTAGAAGATTTTCTATATTTTAAAAAACCCTTTATTTTGAAGATTATTTTTTACAAGAATCGAACTACAAAACCTCGAAACTATTTACTATATTGCGAGCTATAAAACTATTTACAAACATGACACCTTTTGCCATTTTATCACTAATCATTATTTATTTCGGAATCTTATTCCTCATCTCCCACTTCATGAGTAAGAATGACAGTGGTAATGATGCTTTTTTTAAAGCCAATAAAAACTCTAAATGGTATTTGGTTGCTTTTGGAATGATAGGCACTGCACTTTCAGGGGTAACTTTTATATCTGTCCCTGGTGAAGTAGGTAATCCTGATTTACAATTTAAATACTTCCAATTCGTTTTAGGAAACGCGATTGGATTTATAATCGTCGCAACGGTACTTCTACCGTTGTATTACCGTATGAACCTGACTTCAATCTACGGTTATATCGAACAACGACTGGGAAAAACCAGTTACAAAACCGCGGCCTCTATTTTCCTTATTAGTAGAACCATAGGTTCCGCTTTCCGTTTGTATTTAGTAGTCATCGTATTGCAACGTTATGTTTTTGACTACTACCAAATTCCTTTTACGATGACGGTATTTTTATCTTTATTATTAATTTTTGCTTATACCTATAAAGGTGGTTTAAAGACGATTATTATAACAGATACGTTACAAACTTTTTTCTTGGTTTCATCGGTATTCCTAACGATTTTCTTTATTTGTAAAAGTTTAGATTTATCCATTTTTCAAGCTTTTGAAAGCGTAAAAGAAAGTCAATATTCAAAAATCTTCTTCTTTGACGATTACATGAAAGGCAATTATTTTTGGAAACAACTACTAGGTGGAATTTTTGTAACGATTGCTATGGTGGGGCTTGACCAAGACTTAATGCAAAAGAATTTAAGCTGTAAGAACATTGGCGAGGCCCAAAAAAACATGTTCACCTTCACAGGAATTTTCGTAATTATCAACATTTTCTTTTTAAGTGTGGGCGCATTACTATATATGTATGCTGAGAAGAATGGCATTACAGTTCCAATGGTTGATGATGTAGCCAGAACCGACTTTCTATTTCCTGAAATCGCCTTAAAATCTTTAGGATTAGTTCCTGCTATTGTATTTTTATTGGGACTAACAGCAGCTACCTTTGCGACTACCGATTCAGCTTTAACAGCTTTAACCACTTCTTTCTGCATTGACTTTTTAGGAATGGAAAAAGAAGAAAATGTTAACAATCCTAATATTGTTAAAACAAGACATTTGGTACACATAGGCTTTTCGTTTTTGATGTTTTTAGTCATTGTATTTTTTAACTCGGTAAACGATGCCTCTGTGGTAAAAATGATTTTTAAAATTGCGTCTTACACTTACGGACCATTATTAGGGTTGTATGCCTTTGGTTTATTTATGCAAAACAAAACTGTGAACGACAAACTCGTTCCTTTTATATGTTTAATTTCACCAGTACTATGTTATATATTGTCAACCTATTCCTCAGAATGGCTTAATGGTTATACAATTGCTGAGGAATTAATTATATTCAATGGACTTATTACTTTTATTGGATTATTTTTCATCAGTAAACCCGCTTTAAGCTCAACCAAATTTTAAGAAAATAAAACAAACTCTAAAAACAATCCAAAATTTTAACATATCAATTCATATAAAATATTTAATTTTACAAATCATAAAATTTAATTTAATTTAATTTCGCAAAAGCATAAAAAATGAAAAAAATTACCAAACACTTTTTTTGGAAATCTTTAGTATTCCTTGCGCCAATAGTATCGTTTGCACAAGAAGAAAAAAAAGACATCCAATACCATCGTTGTTCAACTGTGGAGTTTGAGGAAGCATTACGTGCTGAACATCCCCAAATGATGAATGTTCAACAATTTGAAAATTTTCTTGCACCGCATATTGAAAAATTTAAAGCTGACAGAAAATCAGGAAAAAGCGGAAAAATCATCTACAACATCCCTGTTGTAATCCATATTATCCATAATGGTGACGATATAGGAACAGGTGAAAATATCACTGATGCTCAAGCAATCTCACAGATTACTGTAATGAACAATGACTACAGAAGATTAGCAGGAACACCTGGTGGTGCTAATTCAACTGGATTAGCAGTTGACTGCGAAATAAACTTTGTATTAGCAAAGCAAGATCCAAACGGTAATCCTACAACTGGTGTAGTAAGACACAACATTACACCTTATACTAATGCTGTCGCAGATGGTGACGGAGGACCAGACTGGGAAACAAGAGCTGATGTTCAAACTATGAAAACCAATACCCAATGGGATCCTGCACGTTACCTAAACATGTGGACAATTCGACCTGGTGGAATCCCCCTTAACCAAGGTGGGATGAGTGGGCTTTTAGGCTATGCGCAATTCCCTAGTAATTCTGGACTTACAGGAATGCAAGCTAATGGAGGCTTAGCCTCAACTGATGGTGTAGTAGCAGGTTATGATGTTTTTGGAACAAGTGCATTAAATGATGGATCTTTTATTCTTAATCCGACATATGATTTAGGACGTACGATGACACACGAAGTAGGTCACTGGTTAGGCTTAAGACACATTTGGGGTGACGATGCTTGTCCAACTGTAGATTTAACAAACAACAATACAAATGAAGATTTCTGTGCAGATACCCCTGCAGCTGCAGCTGCTAACTACAAATGTACTGCAAATACAGATTCTTGTAAATCAATCCCTGGTCTAGATATGATCCAAAATTATATGGATTACACACCTGATTCTTGTATGGATACGTTTACTAATGACCAAAAAACAAGAATGCAAACAGTAATGCAAGTAGCAGACCGAAGAGGCTCCTTAAATATTTCACAAGTTGCTACTATAACTAAAGCAGGTATCTACTTTAAACAAGAAAAAAACACCTATACCTACACAGAGGCTAACAATTGTAACTACACAGATGTAACGTACAAAGTTTCAATCCTAAAAGCTCCTTCTGCAAATGCTGTTATTACTTTTAATGTAGCCTCAGGCACAACAGCCGTTCGAGGAATTGATTTTGAATTAATGACCCCTAGCGTAACATTTAACACAGGTGATGTAGCAGACAAAACTTTTACCTTACGTTATTATAATGATGCGGTAAAAGACGCAAATAAAATTGTAAAAATAGGAATGACAGTGAATAACAATGGTGGAGATGCCCAAATCATTAATGCTTATACAAACTGTGAATCACCTTCTATTTTAACAACTACACTAAAAGACAACATTTCGACACCTTCAACAACATACGAAAATGTTGTTTTTAGCGAAAATTTTGATGGAGCTGTTCTTCCTGCTGTAATTACGACAGACAGAGATGGCGATACAAAAAACTGGGGATTTTATAACGCAACTACAACTAGTAACACTATAGGCTTCACAGGAAGACACATGGGATCTCGTTCTTGGGAAACTAACCCCTTAACTCCTGATAACCTAATAACATTTAGTAATGCTATTGCTGTACCTAATGGAAATGCAAAATTACGTTTCAATATCGCCTCAAATGACGCAACTTATTTTGAAGAACATTATGCTGTATATATCACAACTACAACAAACGCAAGCACTATTATTACAAATGCACCTGTATTAGAAGAAACTCTTTCTAAAGGAAGAACACTTTTAACTAAGGAAATAGACCTTAGCGCATTTTTAGGACAAAATATTTACTTATCATTCAGACATTTCAATTGTACGGATCAAAACTTTTTGATGGTAGACAACATTAAAGTAATTAAATTATTACCTGTAGATGTTAACTATGTTCAAACCACTGTAAATTCAGCAACAAAATACCAATCTAATGTAAACCAAACCGGCATTGCTTATGCTACTGATGCTACATCAGGAAAAATTATGGCTGATTTAACAAACAACTCTAACTTCAACTACGGTTGTACCTCAGTTAATGTTAATAGAGACCAAGCAACCGCTGGTGCTGCTGCTGTAAACTATGGAGCAAACACGGCTACTAACGCAAAAGTAATGGCAAAAACTTTTATCATTACTCCTACAAATAATAATCCATCAGGAAATGAAAAAGTTGCATTTTATTTTACTGAAGCTGAAATTGCTGCATGGGAAACTGCTACAGGGAATTCTAGAACGAATTTAAAAATCATTAAAGATGGTGTAAACACCCCTATTTCAGTAACTCTAGGTAATTACGGAACTAACATCACTTTAACAGGTAATGTAACTAATGGGTTCAACGGTACTTATTATTTTGGAACTACTGCAACTTTAAGCAACAAACAAGAAGAATTCGAAAGTTTCAACATTTATCCTAATCCATCTGAAGATAATTTCACAGTACAATTAACTTCTCAAGAAGCAAAAATTGAAATCAAAGTTAATGATATTTCAGGTAGAGAAATTTTTAACCAAGATTTTGAAAACGATGGTATTTTTAACCATACTCTAAGATTAGGTCAGTTACAAAATGGCATCTATTTGATTAGTGTAACTGATGGAACTAAAAAATCAGTACGAAGAATTATCAAAAAATAATCTTACTCATTTTTAACTCACACAATTAAGGCTATCGATTATCGGTAGCCTTTTTTATTCCTACTTATTAATCAAAACCAAAATTTCAGCAATAATCACCTTTGATTTTCTAATAAAAACAAGCTCTTCTCCATTAATTAATCTTAAAAACACAGCATTGTGACTATAGTTACCAAACAATAGCTTTTAACAATATAAATTTGCTTCATAATTATCATTTTCTATTATGAAAAATTTATATATCCTTTTAACATCAATAAGTGGCATTATAAATGTCTACGCACAAGACACCTTGCCCCTCTCTAAAACCGATTTACATTCCAAAGTTTTAGAGCACAACCTGCAAATTAAAATTGCGGAGAAAAGTTACGAATCTGCGAAAGCCGATTACAACCAATCAAAATCATTATTCTTACCCAACATCACCGCCTCTCATACAGGCATAGTAACTAACAATCCTTTAATGGCATTTGGTTCTAAATTGAATCAGGAAATTTTAACTCCTGCCGATTTTAATCCTGCCTTACTGAATGACCCGAAGCAAACTCAAAATTTTGCGACTAAAATCGAAATCCAGCAACCTTTAATCAATGTGGATGGTTATTATGGTAGACAAGCCGCTAAATCGAAAATGGAAGCCTATCAGTTGCAAACCGAACGTACTAAAGATTACTTAGCCTTAGAAATCAATAAGGCGTATATGCAACTACAATTAGCTTATAAAGCTGTAGGAGTATTACAAAAAGCGGAAAGTACAGCAAAAGCCAACTTGAAATTGGTGGAAAACTATTTCAAAAACGGAATGCTTCAAAAAACCGATTTATTAAATGTGCAAGTTCGTGTCAATGAAATATCCAATCAATTGCACTATGCGAAGTCGAATGTGCAAAATGCATCCGATTATTTGGCTTTTCTATTCAACGAAGATACCAATGGCAAAATATACAAACCTACAGAAGCACTAGAGGGCTCAATAACATTACAATCCTTCGATACAACATTACCTGAAAACAGAAAAGATATTCAGGCTATGCAAAAATCGTCTGAAGCCTATCGTAACATGTTCCAATCTTCTCGTTTTGGATTTCTACCACGCTTAAACGCTTTTGGAAGTTATGAAATGTATGATAAAAATATTGTTGACATGCGTGCCAATGGTTATGTAGTAGGTGCTCAATTATCTTGGAATGTTTTTGATGGTTTTAAAACCATTGGTAAAACTGAAAAAGCGAAAACCGATTTTCAAAAAGCGGAAATAGAAACGGTACAATATAAAAAACAAAGCCAGCTAGAAATAAACAAAACAGCTCGTCAGCTGAAAGATGCAGAAAACAAAGTGAATTTATCGAAACTGGCGCACGAACAATCACAAGAAGCTTTTCGAATTCGAGAGAACCGTTTCAAACAAGGCCTAGAAAAAACAACCGATTTATTGCTTTCGGAAACTCAAATGGCTCAAATAGAATTAGAGTATTTACAGGCTGTTTTCGAATATAATTTCACTAAAGAATATGCCGAATTTTTAACGAAATAGGTAAAAGACAAATAGATAAAAGACAAATAGATAAAAGATGAGAAAAATAATAGCAACTCTAGTAATATTTACTTCCATTTTAACCTCATGTGGCGGTGATAAAAAAGAAAAAAAAGCCGAATTAGCAGTGATTCCAGTAAAAATAAATGGAAAATTAGATACTAATAATAGTCCATTCATTACTGCTAGTGGAAAAATTGAAGCGGAGAACAGTGCCAATTTAAGCACTAGAATGATGGGCTATGTTACGAAACTTCACGTAAAAGTAGGTCAAAATGTTCGCATAGGACAATTATTAGTTAGCGTGAATAGTACAGATTTGCAAGCTAAAAAAGCACAGGTAAATGCCTCTATCACTCAAGCGCAAGCCGCTTATAATAACGCCAAAAAAGATTACGACCGTTTTGTGAATTTATTTGCTCAACAAAGTGCCTCTCAAAAAGAATTGGATGACATGACCGCTCGCTATGAAATGGCAAAAGCTGGATTAGAAGCTGCTAAACAAATGCGTAATGAAATTCAAGCACAATTCTCCTATTCGAATATTACAGCTCCTTTTAGTGGCGTAGTTACGAATACTTTTGTAAAAGAAGGTGATATGGCTAATCCTGGAATGCCACTTGTAAGTGTAGAAGGGGCTTCAAGATTACAAGTTACTGCAATGGTTTCCGAAAGTGATATTGCTAATGTAAAACAAGGAATGCCTGTAAAAGTAACTATCAAATCGTTGAATAAAGATGTTACAGGTAAAGTAACAGAAATCAGTTTGTCTGCTAAAAATACAGGTGGTCAATATTTAGTAAAAGTAAATTTGAATCAACAAGACAAATCCATTTTATCTGGAATGTTTGTGAATGTGCAATTTCCAGTTGAAAAAATTAATTCTGTGACTTCAACTTCAGAAAGCGTATTAATTCCAATTACTGCTTTAGTGAAACAAGGTCAATTATCTGGTGTTTATACAATAGGAAGTGGAAATGTTGCCATTTTAAGATGGTTGCGACTAGGAAAAACTTTTGGAAATCAAGTTGAAGTTTTATCCGGACTTACCGCTGATGAAGCGTATATCGTTTCAGCCGAAGGAAAATTGTTTAATGGAGCGAAAGTGAGTGTTCAGTAAAAGCCCCACCTATCCTCCCCAAAGGGGAGGGAATCTACAATGTATGTATAACTAAAAAAATCACCCCAACAAAATTCCCCCTTTGGGGGTTAGGGGGCTAATAAAATGGAAAAAGGTATATCAGGTAAAATAGCCAATTTTTTCATCAATTCGAAGTTAACCATTTTATTAATGGTCGCATTGATGATTATAGGAACATATAGTTCGTTCTTAATTCCAAGAGAAGAAGAACCACAAATTGCCATACCTATGGCAGACGTTATGGTGGGTTACCCAGGGGCAAGCCCAGCCGAAATAGAAAGTAGAGTTATCAAACCTCTAGAAAAAGTGGTTTCCAACATCAAAGGTGTGGAACATGTACATAGTATGGCTATGAATGGTCAAGCTATGATGATTGTGCAATTTTATGTAGGAGAAGATATCGAGCGTTCGTATGTAAAATTATACGATGAGTTAATGAAGCATCAAGGCATGTTCCCACAAGGGGTGATGCAACCTATGGTAAAAACACGTTCCATAGACGATGTACCCATGATGGGCGTAACGCTTTGGAGTGAAAAGTTAGATGATTTCGAAATTCGTCAGATTGCAGAAGAAGTTACTTCGGAAATCGAGAAAGTAAAAGATGTTGCCATCACTAAAGAAATTGGTGGAAGAAACAGAGAGGTAAAAGTTGTTTTAGATAAAGATAAAATGGCGGAAAATGGCGTGGATGCTTTAAGTATTATGCAAATGATTCAAGCCAACAATGGTAGTGCCCAATCTGGAAATTTTGTACAGAAAGACACCGAGTATTTAGTGACTACAGGACAGTTTTTAGCTACTTCAGAAGATGTAGAAAATTTAGTTGTAGGCGTTAATCAAAATATGCCAGTGTATTTAAAACAAGTAGCCTCCATACAAGACGGCCCATCTACTCCAAGAAGTTATGTGTCTTTTGGATACGGAAAAGGAAATGAAAAATTTGGTAAAAATCCCGCAGAATATCCTGCGGTAACCATTTCAATTGCTAAAGTAAAAGGTGCTGATGCAATGAAAATTGCAGAAAAAATAGAAACGCGTTTAGAACAATTAAAAAAGAATTTAATTACTGATGATGTTCACGTAGAAGTTACCCGTAATTATGGGGAAACTGCTTCTGAAAAAGTGAGCGAATTATTAATGCATTTAGGTGTCGCTATTTTAGCTGTTACAGTTTTGGTAATGTTAGCCATGGGCTGGAGAGGTGGATTAGTGGTATTTTTCTCAGTACCCTTAACCTTTGCTTTGACCTTGTTTAGTTATTATATGTTGGGGTATACGTTGAACCGTATTACTTTATTTGCTTTGGTATTTGTAGTGGGTATTGTGGTTGATGATAGCATCATTATTGCCGAAAATATGCATCGACATTTCAAAATGAAGAAATTATCATTTAAAGATGCTGCCATTTATGCCATTAACGAAGTAGGAAACCCAACCATTTTAGCCACATTCACAGTTATCGCTGCTATTTTACCAATGGCATTTGTGTCTGGAATGATGGGACCTTATATGAGTCCAATGCCAATTGGCGCTTCCATAGCTATGTTATTGTCTTTATTTGTAGCATTAACAGTAACGCCTTATTTAGGCTATCATTTATTACACGAAACCCACAACGAAAAAGAAGATTTTTCCGATGATAAAAAAAAGTGGGTTCCTGACTTCCAAAAAACAAATAATAAACTGGAAGAAAAAGAAGAACAAGAACATAAAGAAGAACAAGGTTTAGAAACCAGTTGGATTTATAAAATCTACCAGAAAATGGAACAACCGATGCTGGAGAGTTCCGCTAAACGAAATCTAATGTTTGCCATCACTGTTTTCTTGTTATTAGGTTCTATGGCGATGTTCTTTACCAAATCGGTGGCTGTAAAAATGCTCCCTTTTGATAATAAAAACGAATTTCAAGTAGTAATTGATATGCCCGAAGGAACTACTTTAGAGAGAACGGCTGTTGTTACTAAAGAAATTGCTCAATATTTATCGACTGTTCCTGAAGTGGTAAATTATCAGAACTACATTGGCACCTCTGCCCCTATCACTTTCAACGGATTAGTTCGTCATTATGATATGCGAGGAGGTAGTAATATGGCTGACATACAAGTAAATTTATTAGATAAAGGAGAAAGAGATTTACAAAGTCACGATTTGGCAAAAATTGTTCGTCCTGAAATTAATAAGATTGCTAAAAAATATGGTGCTAATGTAAAAGTCATTGAAGTACCACCGGGACCACCCGTATTATCAACTATAGTGGCTGAAGTCTATGGTCCTGATTATAAAGAGCAAATTAAGGTAGCACAACAGGTAAAGGATATTCTGAATAAAACAACTGATATTGTTGATGTAGATTGGTATGTGGAAGATGCTCAAACCGAATACAAATTAGAAGTTGATAAAGAAAAGGCGATGTTAAATGGCATTGCTCCTCAACAAGTGGTTGGTAATTTAACGTATTTATTGAGAGAAATGCCCGTGAGCAATTTATACGATGAACGTTCTAATGACCCTGTTGGAATTGTATTAGCCTTGGAGGATAAAGATAAAACATCGTTAGAGGATATAAAAAATCTTAAAATAAAAGGTAGCAAAGGGACTGTAGTTCCTGTGAGTGACTTAGTGCAAGTAAAACAAGACACACTACAGAAAACCATTTACAGAAAAGACCAAAAACGTGTCGTTTATGTGACGGGAGATATGGCTGGCGCATTAGAAAGTCCTGTGTATGCGATTTTAGGTATGGAAGAAAAGTTGCAAAAAATGCAATTACCTAAAGGGTATAAAGTAAATGAAATCTATATGGGGCAACCCGATGACGAAAGTAATTTTACCGTAAAATGGGATGGCGAATGGCAAATTACTTTAGAAGTTTTCCGTGATTTAGGAGCTGCGTTCTTAGTTGTAATTATCATCATTTATATGTTGATTGTAGGTTGGTTCCAAAACTTCAAAACCCCAATAGTGATGATGGTGGCTATTCCATTGTCCTTGGTTGGTATTGTATTAGGACATTGGCTTTTAGACGCTTATTTTACCGCCACTTCATTTATTGGAATGATTGCCTTAGCAGGAGTTATGGTACGAAATTCGGTTCTCCTCATCGACTTTATTGAAATCAGACTAAACGAAGGAATACCAATGAAACAAGCCATCATAGAAGCTGGTGCCGTAAGAACCACACCCATTTTATTAACCACTGGAGCGGTAGTTATAGGTGCGTCAATTATTTTGTTTGACCCTATCTTCCAAGGATTAGCCATATCTCTGGTAGCTGGCGCAATTGTTTCGACAATGCTAACATTAATCGTGGTACCCTTAATTTATTACATCACGGAGAAAAAGAAATGGGAGGGTAATTAGGGATTGGTTATCAGTGGTCAGTTATCGGTTGTCGGTTATCGGTTGTCGGTTATCAGTTGTCGGTTGTCAGTTATCGGTTGTCGGTTGTCAGTTATCGGTTGTCGGTTATCAGTTGTCGGTTGTCGAGATTGAGATGATTTTATGAAAATTTAAAAAAAAAGATTATGAAAAATCGAATTGTGAGAGCTTTTGCGGGTTCATTTGTTTTGATAAGTTTACTTTTAGCTCATTATGTAGATACGAGCTGGTATTGGTTTACCGCCTTTGTAGGAGCTAATTTATTGCAATCTTCCATCACGAAGTGGTGTTTACTAGAAACTATTTTAACAAAGTTGGGTATAGAAGACTAAAAATCCATCACCTCGGTTTATAAAAGCCGAGGTGATTTTTTACACATATACAGTAGGTTTGAATACCATTTTAATACTGCCCTGTTCCCAGCATCACTAAGGTACAAGCTACCTCTACTTCAATCGTATGCTTTTGTAGCAATTCATAGAATTCAGGATTTTCTGTACCTGGATTAAAAATTACTCGTTTGGGGTGCAATTGAAGAATATATTCATAATACTCCTTTTGTCGTTGTGGGTTTAAATACAAGGTCACGGTATGTACATCCTGTAGCTCAGGAAATCCCTTTTGGATTTCTACATCAAAAACTTTTTCATTCCGCAAACCTATGGCTTCTACAGCATGGTCGTGTTGTAACAACCGACTGATGGCTAAAAACGAGTAACGCTCTGGATTAGACGATGCTCCTAAAACTAAAGTTTTCATCTCTTCTTTTTTTTAAGAATAAATTTACTATTTTTAAAGTTAACAAAACCATTACTTAACATTCTCTTTATCTATTAACAGATATAGAAAACTAATTTCGCAAAAAAACTATGGATTTATTCTTTTACATTTTCGCTGCTTTATTTTCCGTACTCAACCCTATAGGTGCCATTCCTGTGTTTGTAGGATTAACCAACGGTTACACCCGTCAAGAACTCACTAAAACCTCTAAATGGACCGCCATCAATGTATTTATCATTATGATTGTGGCCTATTTTATAGGCGAATATGTCTTGCGTTTTTTTGGAATTAGCTTAGAAGCTTTACGTATTGCTGGAGGAATGATTATAGCCAACTCAGGTTTTGGCTTATTATCTGGAAAAGTTAAAAAACGAAAAGGAATCAACAAAAAAGTAGAAGACGAAGCCCAACAGAAACACGCCATTGCTCTTACTCCACTAGCCATGCCTCTATTAGCAGGACCTGGTTCTATTTCCTTATTGATTGCGTTTTACCAAGAACACAATAACTGGATGGCCATTTCAATCTCAGTAGGAGCCATTTTAGCTGTGGCTCTTTCTATTTTCTTGGTTTTAAACAGTGCGCATTATTTGGTTAAGTATTTAGGAGAAGCTGGTATCGTTGCGATTTCTAGAATTGTAGGATTCTTTGTTATTGCCATAGGTGTACAATATATTGTCAACGCTATTCTGAAAATTGTAGAAAACAGCCATTTGGTAGGATAAATTTTCTAAAAATTAAAACGGCAGAAATAATTAAATTCCTGCCGTTTTATTTTTTAAGAATTTTATTGACTTATACTTTTGGCAAAAAAACCTCTGCCATCATACAACGGGCACTACCTCCACCATAAGTTTCAATGGTTTCTAAATTAGCATATAAAATCTCGGTGTGTTTTTCAATTTGAGCAATTTGCCCCTTATTCAAAGCATTATACGCCGATTCACTCATCACTAAATAGGTTTTCCCTTCAGCCCCTTTTACCTGCAACATGTTGCCTGCAAATGCATTTACTTGTGCTTCTGAAATATATACAATTTCCTTTCCATCTTGTTTCAGGTTTTCCACCACATTTTTTTTCTCGGTCTTATCATCGATACATTCCGAGCAAAGAATCGCAAAAGTTTCCCCTATGCTCATCATTACATTAGTATGATAAATCAATTCTCTTTCTCCGTCAACAGTTTGATAGGCATTAAAAAGCACTGGAGTAAATTCGAAATCTTCACAAAATTCTATAAACAATTCCTCATCCGCACGTGGAGACAAAGCACAATACGCTTTTTGATGAGCACGGTCTAAAATCATACTCCCAGTTCCTTCAAGAAAAACACCATCTTCTTCTGCAATGGTATAATCCATGATGTCATTAATTTCAAACCCTTCATCTTCCAAAACATCTAATACATCTTCACGGCGTTCTAATCTGCGGTTCTCGGCAAACATAGGATACAACACCACATCGCCATTTTCATGAAAAGAAACCCAGTTGTTAGGGAATACCGCATCAGGCGTATCTGTATCCGTTGTATCGTCTACAACCAATACACGAACTCCCACAGCACGTAACTTAGCCACAAAAGCGTCAAACTCCTGTTGCGCCTTAGTCGTTATAGCTGCTGGAAGCACTTTTTCGTCTGATTTTTGATAATAATTATTTACGGCGGTTTGCTCGTTCATGCGAAAAGAAACGGGACGAACCATTAAAATTGTATCTGTAATCTGTTGCATATGCTTTTTATTAAAAAATTCCTTTTTGATATAGAATAAAAATACAACATTCTATACCAAAAAGGAATTAAAAATTATTATAAATACGATTAGCGATTTTTCACTACGTTTACTACTGATTCAACTACACCAAGCGTAATTTCAGCCATAGTATTCACTTTTTCATCCAAACACGGATTCACTTCCACCACTTCCACACAAGCTGTTTTAGGGTTAGATGTCAAATGCACTAATAAATCCTGAGCTTCTTGAGGCGTTAGTCCATGAGGCACTGGAGTACCTGTCCCATGAGATGTTAATTCAGGATCCATGGAATCTACATCAAAAGAAACATAAATAACATCACAATTTGCTAATTGCGTATTGATATTATTCACTAGTGTCCAAACGCCTAAATTACGTACATCTTGTACGGTATACCATTTCAAACCAAGACGTTCAATAACGGCTTCTTCTTGTTTTTCAGTATCCCGAACAGCAATATACACTAAATCTTCTGGATTAATTTTTTGGGTTACACCACCAACGTTTTTTAATTGTTCCCACAACGCCACGGTTTTATCATCAACCTTATTGATTTTACTTTCCAAATTATCAATATTCATCACAGAGGCTAAAGGCATACCGTGCATATTTCCGGACGGAGTTGTGTAAGGCGTATGAATATCCGCGTGTGCATCAATCCAAACCACTCCAATGCGCTTATCAGGAAAAGCTGATTTTATCCCTGCAATAGTACCACCTGCTGATCCATGGTCGGCTGCTAAAATAATAGGGAATTGATCACTTTTAAGCAACGAAGATACTTTTTCATTTAAAGCTTCATAAATTGCTAATAACCCATCAATACGTTTTGCATAAGGATATTGAGTGGGTTTATCTAAGAATGTATTTACATTTTGAAGTTTTTCCACTTGGTTTTCACCAAAAATGTAACTTTCCTTTTTTCTTGCAGCAGTCATAATCGCATCTGGACCTAATGAAGCACCACGGGTGCCTGCTGTAATTTCAGATTTGTTAATTAAAAAAGTAATCGACTTACTCATATGTTTTGGGGTTGGCTCGAAATTGTAAAAACGATACTTATAGAAACATTTCTACAAAAAGCGAAAATTGTTCGGTAGCAAATATAAAAAAGGGTTTTGAAGCTAGGAAAAAATTAGAGAAATTTATTTTTAGGGGAATAGCTGTCTGTTGTCGGTTATCGGTTATCGGTTGTCGGTTATCTGTTATCTGTTGTCGGTTATCTGTTGTCGGTTATCTGTTTTCTGTTATCTGTTTTCTGTTTTCTGTTTTCTATCATCTATTATCTTTTATCTTTTATCTGTTGTCTATCATCTTTTATCTCTTCTCTTTTCTCTTTTATCTCTTCTCTTTTCTCTTTTATCTCTTCTCTTTTCTCTTACAACTCCTAACTAAAAAAGCGATGATTTCTCACCGCTTTTTTAAACTTATTGTTAACTATCTTTTATCCATATCTACAAATGAACGTAAAGGATAACCTGTATATACCTGACGTGGACGCCCGATTGGCTCCTTGTTAATACGCATTTCTTTCCATTGCGCAATCCAACCTGGAAGACGACCAATTGCGAATAATACTGTAAACATATCCGTTGGAATTCCTAAAGCACGGTAAATGATACCTGAATAGAAATCTACGTTTGGATATAATTTTCTCTCTACGAAATAAGGATCACTTAAAGCAGCTTCTTCTAATTGCTTAGCGATATTTAAAATAGGATCATTCACCCCTAATTCAGCCAATACTTCATCCGCAGCTTTTTTGATAATTTTCGCACGAGGGTCAAAATTTTTGTACACTCTGTGTCCGAATCCCATCAAACGGAAATCATCATTTTTATCTTTAGCTCTTGCTAAGGCTTTTTGTGCATCACCTCCATCTTTTTGGATTTGCTCAAGCATTTCTAATACGGCTTGATTAGCTCCCCCGTGTAAAGGTCCCCACAAAGCAGAAACCCCCGCAGAAATAGAAGCAAATAAACCAGCATGCGAAGAACCTACAATACGCACCGTTGAAGTCGAACAGTTTTGCTCGTGATCGGCATGTAAAATAAACAATTTATCTAACGCATTAATAACCGTTGGATTGGTTGCATAAGGTCCTGTAGGCAATTCGAACATCAAACGCATGAAGTTTTCTACATACCCTTTGGTATTATCATAATGATTGAACGGGAAGCCCATCATTTTGCGGTAGGTCCAAGTTGCAATAACAAGGAATTTCCCCATAGTTTTGCAAATCGCTTCGTACATTTCTGCTTCATTTTCAACATTAACCACTTTTGGATTAAAGGCTGTTAAAGCCGAAGTTAATGAAGACAATACGCCCATTGGGTGCGCAGTTCTAGGAAAACCATCGATGATGCTTTTCATTTCTTCACTAACTAAAGTATATTTACGGATATCATTCTCAAATTTTTCTAATTGCGCTTGTGTAGGCAATTCCCCAAAAATAATCAAATAAGATACTTCTAAGAAATTTGCTTTTTCTGCTAACTCTTCAATAGCATAGCCACGGTAACGTAAAATTCCTTCTTCACCATCTAAAAAAGTAATTTCACTGGTACAAGAACCTGAATTTTTATACCCTGGATCTATAGTAATTGCCCCAGTTAAGGCGCGTAATTTTTCAATATCGATAGCAGCTTCGTTCTCACTCCCCACCATTACTGGGAATTCGTACTTTTTGCCATCATACTCTAATATTGCAGTTTTTGACATAATATAATATAGGAATTTATCGTATTAATAAGTTGAACAAAAATAGGGATTTGCAGTTAAACTAAAAAACATACCCTATGCTTTTGTTCAAATTTAATAAATGTTTTGCAATAAGTTTACAATTTTAGAAAAGAAAAAAATACTACATATGCAGTTTTTTTTCTAGAAGGTTTAAAACCTGACTCATAAATGGATTACTTTGAGCTACCACAAATTAAACTTTTTTGCTAAATCACTTATTTTGATTTTTAATGAAAAAGCAAATATGTAAAATAGTTTTACATTACTAGCTTAACGCAAAGTCAGGAGACATTTGCCGGCATGTCTATCTTAAAATTATGACTGAGACTTCGGGCAGCGGGGCACAGAATGCAATTCTGTGCTAACTGTTGCGTTGAAAACTAGACGCTTAGATTTGGATTGTGTAAATCCGAGCGATAGGGTTGTGTAAATCCGAGCCATAGGGTGTATCAAATTTGACTTTTTGATAATTTGGAAATATAGTTAATCAAATTTGACTTTTTGATAATTTGGAAATATAGTTAATCAAATTAAAATTGGTATTAGGGTTAGAATTAAATTCTCGTGTAATTATTTCTTCACTCAAAAATATATCTGATTTAACTTGTAAAGCACCCATTTCATTGTAGACGATTTTAGTTGGAAAGGGTTCCCAATGCAATAATTCATTAATTTTATTTAAAACATTAGGTAATCTTTGGTAGTTCAAATTATACCGCTCAATATTCCAAACAAACGCATTGCTATCTTCATCAAATGCCATTGGAAGCCATATATCAGATTTAGTTAAAATGGAAAAACATTGTTGGAATGTTCGAAAACTATTCAATTCGAAGATCCCTGAATGAAGTTCCTCTCCTGTATTTGTATAAATTATAGTATCTCCAGTGATATCAAATTCAAAAGTATTTTCTAATAAATTACTTTTAAAAATTTTATCTACTAATTCATCAACGGTACTGTATTCTAAGTCTGACTCTATACCATTTATTCTTTTAGGAATAAGCATTTTTGATTTAACCAACTCCTCTAATATAATTTTTAAAACATCTAAAATTTCAGTATATGGAGCATTTTCATAATCATAAATTCCCTTACTGTTATCAAAATGCCTATGCCCCCTTATTTTTCTCGATATGTATAATTTCATAATTAAAAACTAATAAACTGAAGGTTGCCGTCTTGATAAACTACCCTTACTTTTTCGCCAGTATTTGATAACAAATGAAATTCATCAATAACAATATTATTGGTAGGCTTCAACCTCTTATCGTATAATTGAAATTTGAATTCAGTTTTTAATGCTTCATTATTTTTTATTATATTGATATTATCTCCATCAATTAGTTTAAATTCGATGATTCTTTTAGTAGTAGGTGCATTATTTAACTGACTTGAAGCACCTTGTATAGAACTTTTTGAAAGATAGGTCGTATTTGTTTTAAATTGATACGCTTCTGAATAGGTGCTTGAATTCGGTGAAGTTTTAACACCTAAATCTATTTCATAACCTGTAGGGTTATCTTCAAAACGTAGCAATTCTTTACTTTTACCATTTACAACCAAATTATCAGCTTTATCCAATGCTTGATTTACAGCTTTAATTGAATGGTTATCGACAGATGAGTTCTTAATTAATGAAGTATAACCGTCAATACTTTCTAAATTACCTTTTTCAATGCGAAGTGCTAATTTCATTCCATCATCCCCAGCATTCTTCATTTGAGCAATCATCTTATTTAAAGTCGTTCCATCAATGGTAGAAGATAGTTTAGAAATAAGTTTATTTTCTAATGTAATCCAGTTCCCTGCTCCTATAGCATTTTTCCATTTACTATACCCCCCCGCATTTTTTATAGCAGCCAAATTTTTAGAAACTAAATCTATTTCGTCTAAATTTGTTCTAAAATCAGGAGCTTCAACAGCTAATATCCTCCATGCTTGGAAACCGTTTTCTTGTTCAACAATTTTTTTGAAAGAACTCCCTTCTGAAGAAAGATCTCTTACTAAATCATCAAAATTACAAGATTGAGTAAAAGCTAAATTTGTTAATAATAACAAAAAAATAATGCAATATTTTTAAATTCAGTCATTTACAAATTCTTTTTTTTCTAAATTATACATCATAATTTTTGTTTCTCCTGATATTTTGTCCTTGTATAAAAAATTCGCATTGTTTTTTACACTCCATATCTTTTCAAATTTTAATTCCTCAAACAAAAATAATTTTTGAACCATTTTTTTATTTATCAAATCGACAATATATATACCACGTTCTCTTAAAACTACCAGATGTTTTTCAATGAAAATATTTGCAATAAAATCATTGTTAGCCCCCACTTGTGTTTCATACTTATCCAAATATAGATTTTTTGTATTTAGAACTAGCAATCCATAGGGTATAAAAAGATAGTCCCCTTTAGAAGATTCAAATATAAAATTTTCAAGATTAGATGGCAGTCCGCAAAATTTATTTTCATAATCTAAAAACTCATGATAGTAAATTTCACTATTACAATATAGCTTAAATCGCCAGAGTGTAAGGCCATAATGTGGCTCATCAAATTCGGTTGCAACTAATTTGATATCATGATATTTTGACTGAAAAACATGTGATTTATCTAATGCTAAGAACATAGGATATCTCTTATTTTATTCTTTTTAAATAGTTGATATACTTCAATTGTTTTATCTAATTTACCTGATTTTTCTGCATTTTTAAAATACATTAATCTCTTTCCAGATTTATCAATGTTTATATAGTTTACAATATCATCTGCAACATTTTTTGGTAATTTATTAAGAGCTGTTTGAACCTCAGTAACTACTGACTTCCCTTCCATTATACATTTCCTCCATTCTCCTTTTATCCTTACTTGTGCCTCAATATTATCAAAATAACTTATATCCAGTGTATGAAGCTTTTTTGAAAATTCTATCTGTTCACCAGCCAAACTTGCATTTTTATTAAACCATGGTGCAACATCACCAATTTTAAGATCAACATCATTCGCCTTGTCGCTCATTTTAAAAGTAAAATAATATTCAGCTGCGCAAAGTCTCCCGACTTTGAGCTACCACAAATTAAACGATTTTTCGATAAATCTCTTATTTTGATTTTTAATGAAAAAGCAAAGATGTAAAATAGAATTACATTACTAGCTTAACACAAAGTCAGGAGACTTTTACGTAGCAATCTATCTTTAAATTACGGCTCAGACTTTGGGGAGCTGGGATTATTTACATTTAATGCAAAAAAATCCTGAGCACTTCTTAGCACTCAGGATTTTCTAAATATTAAAAAAAAATAAATTATTTTACCTTAAAAGCATTTTTCCCAGGAAAATAAGCCACATCACCTAATTCCTCTTCTATGCGCAATAACTGGTTGTATTTTGCCATACGGTCCGAACGTGAAGCGGAACCTGTCTTGATTTGACCACAGTTTAATGCTACCGCTAAATCCGCAATCGTATTATCTTCAGTTTCTCCCGAACGGTGAGACATTACAGAGGTATATCCAGCGTTATGCGCCATATTTACCGCTGCAATTGTTTCGGTTAACGTACCAATTTGGTTTACTTTAATCAAAATAGAATTAGCAATTCCTTTTTCGATTCCTGTAGCTAAACGCTCTACATTAGTCACAAACAAATCGTCACCTACTAATTGCACTTTATCACCCACTTGTTCGGTTAACAATTTCCATCCGTCCCAGTCGTTTTCTTGCATACCATCTTCGATAGAAACAATAGGGTATTTAGCACATAATTCTGCCAAATAAGCTGCCTGTTCCGCAGATGTTCTCACTTTTCCTGTTTCGCCTTCAAACTTGGTATAATCGTAGTTTCCGTTTACATAAAACTCAGAAGCGGCACAGTCTAAAGCAATCATAATATCATCACCAAAAGTATAACCTGCTTTTTCAACTGCTAATTTGATTGAATCTAAAGCGTCTTCAGTACCACCCGCTAAGTTAGGTGCAAAACCACCTTCATCGCCAACTGCGGTAGAAAGGTTTCTGTCGTGTAAAACTTTCTTTAAATTATGAAAAATTTCAGTTCCCATTTGCATGGCATGCGTAAAAGATGTTGCTTTTACTGGCATAATCATAAACTCTTGGAAAGCAATAGGCGCATCAGAATGCGAACCACCATTGATGATATTCATCATAGGCAATGGTAACGTATTTCCTGACACCCCACCTACGTAACGATATAAAGGCAAGCCCAATTCGTTAGCCGCAGCTTTAGCTACTGCTAAGGATACTCCTAAAATAGCATTAGCTCCTAATTTAGATTTATTAGCTGTTCCATCTAAATCGATCATGATTTTATCGATAAGATTTTGTTCGAAAACAGAAGTACCTACTAAAGCTTCTGCAATAGTTGTATTTACATTTTCAACAGCTTTCATAACACCTTTCCCCATGAATGCATTACCGCCATCGCGTAATTCTACAGCTTCATGCTCGCCTGTAGAGGCACCAGAAGGAACTGCCGCACGACCTAAAATTCCGTTTTCTGTAATTACATCAACTTCTACTGTTGGATTTCCTCTTGAATCCAAGATTTGTCTTGCGTGAACTTTTATAATTATGCTCATTTTTTAAAAATTTAGAATTTAGAATTTAGAATTTAGAATCTTTAAGAAAAGAGACTTTTCCAATCTAAAATTATTTAGTTGATTTAATATTTTCTATGAATTGATCAAACAAATACGACGAATCGTGAGGTCCTGGACTTGCTTCTGGGTGATATTGTACCGAAAAACAATTTTTGTTTTTCATGTGCATCCCAGCTACAGTACCATCATTCAAATGTACGTGTGTGATTTCTAACTCTCCATGTTGCTCTAATTCTTCTCTATTCACGGCAAAACCATGATTTTGAGAAGTAATCTCGCCACGTCCTGTCAAAATATTTTTTACAGGGTGGTTAATTCCACGATGTCCATTAAACATTTTATAAGTAGATACACCATTAGCCAATGCAATTACTTGGTGTCCTAAACAAATACCGAATAAGGGTTTATTTTCGGCTAAGATTTGACGTGCTACTTCTTGTGCGCTATACAATGGATCTGGATCACCAGGCCCATTAGACAAGAAATACCCATCAGGGCTAAAACTTTTTAAATCTTCAAAAGAAGCATTGTAAGGAAAAACTTTGATATAACAATCACGCTTAGCAAGATTACGTAGGATATTCTTTTTGATTCCTAAATCTAAAGCTGAAATTTTATACGTTGCATTTTCATCACCAAAGAAATAAGGTTCAGTAGTAGAAACTTTAGAAGCTAATTCTAGTCCTTTCATATCTGGAATAGCGGCTAATTCTTTTCGTAATTCTTCTACTGGAGTTCCATCGGTACAGATAACTGCATTTTGAGCACCATGGTCACGAATATAACTTACTAAAGCACGAGTATCTAAATCTGAGATACAAATCAGATTTTCCTTTTGAAAATAGTCAAATAAATTACTTTCAGAATTTGGACGTGAATGAAAACTAGAGAAATTTTTACAAACTAAGCCTGAAATCATAATTTTTTCAGATTCTACTTCCTCTGCATTTACACCATAGTTCCCAATGTGTGCATTAGTAGTAACCATGATTTGACCAAAATAAGAAGGATCGGTAAAAATTTCCTGATAACCCGTAGTCCCTGTGTTAAAACAAACTTCTCCAAAAGTTTTGCCTGATATTCCTACAGATTTACCGTGAAAAATTGTTCCGTCTGCAAGCAATAAGATAGCAGACTGTTTTGTTGTGTGTTGCATTGTTTAAAAAAGTTTGGCAAATTTATTCAAAAAAAAAAGGATAAACCAATAAGTTCATCCTTTTTTATATTTATGAATTGAGCATCATATTATTCTGCAGATTCAGAAGATTCTTCAGTTGCAGGAGTTTCAGCAGCACCTTCAGCTTTTTTAGCTTTAACACCACCACGACGGCTTTTAGCTTTTTTAACTTCTTTTTTACCACCGTTGTAGATTTCGTTAAAGTCTACAAACTCAATCATTGCCATATCAGCGTTATCTCCTAAACGGTTACCTAACTTGATGATACGCGTGTATCCTCCTGGACGGTCACCTACTTTAGCAGCTACATCTCTGAATAATTCAGTAACCGCATATTTGCTTCTTAAATAAGCGAAAACTGTACGACGATTATGAGTAGTATCCTCTTTTGATTTAGTTACTAAAGGCTCAACAAATTGTTTAAGCGCTTTAGCTTTAGCAACAGTAGTGTTAATACGCTTGTGTTCGATTAACGAACAAGCCATATTAGCCAACATAGCTTTTCTATGTCCAGTCTGTCTGCTTAAATGGTTTACTTTTTTTCCGTGTCTCATGACATTGCTATTTTACACTTCATCTTGCATCAATCCACCTTGGAGAGCAAAATATGAAGCAAATTATTCTCTATCTAACTTATATTTTGACAAATCCATTCCGAACGTTAAGTTCTTATTGGCTACTAATTCATCAAGCTCAGTTAATGATTTTTTACCAAAATTGCGGAATTTCATTAAGTCGTGTTTATTGAACGATACTAAATCGCCTAATGTATCAACTTCAGCAGCCTTCAAGCAGTTTAACGCTCTAACAGACAAGTCCATATCAACTAATTTAGTTTTTAGTAACTGTCTCATGTGTAACGATTCCTCGTCATATGATTCTGTTTGAGCAATTTCATCAGCCTCAAGAGTAATTCTCTCATCAGAGAATAACATAAAATGGTGAATTAATACTTTAGCAGCTTCGGTTAAAGCATCTTTAGGGTGGATAGATCCATCCGTTTTGATTTCGAAAACTAATTTTTCGTAATCTGTTTTTTGCTCAACACGGAAGTTTTCGATAGCGTACTTCACATTCTTTACTGGAGTAAAGATTGAATCAGTAAAAATAGTACCGATTGCAGCATTTTGTTTTTTGTTTTCCTCAGCAGGCACATAACCACGACCTTTCTCGATAGTCATTTCCATGTTAAGGCTTACTTCACTGTCTAAGTTGCAAATTACCAATTCTGGGTTCAAAACTTGAAATCCAGAGATGAATTTTTGAAAGTCACCAGCAGTAATTTGGTCTTTACCTGAAAGCGATATAGTTACTGATTCGTTATCGATATCTTCAATCTGACGTTTGAAACGCACTTGTTTTAAGTTAAGGATAATTTCAGTAACATCTTCAACTACTCCAGGAATTGTAGAGAACTCATGCTCCACTCCTTCAATACGAATAGAAGTGATTGCATAACCCTCAAGAGCAGAAAGTAATACTCTTCTTAAAGCGTTACCAACAGTCAATCCGTAGCCTGGTTCAAGCGGTCTGAATTCGAATTTTCCTTCGAAATCAGTTGAATCGATCATGATAACTTTATCGGGCTTCTGAAAATTAAATATTGCCATAAATTTCGACTGGTGTCAATTATTATTTGTTGTACAATTCGACAATTAGTTGTTCTTTAATATTCTCAGTAATTTGAATTCTCTTAGGAGCTGATACGAAAGTACCTTCTTTAGTATCATTGTTCCATACGATCCACTCATATACTTGAGAAGCAGCAGCTAAAGAACGTTCGATCGTTTCTAAAGATTTAGATTTTTCACGAACAGCAACTTTGTCACCTGGTTTTAAATGGTAAGAAGGAACGTTAACCACTTCACCATTTACTGTAATATGTCTGTGAGTTACGATTTGTCTTGCAGCTCTTCTAGAAGGAGCAACACCCATTCTGTAAACTACGTTATCTAAACGAGATTCACATAATTGTAAAAGGATTTCACCTGTTACACCAGAAGCAGCAGAAGCTTTTTCGAATAAATTTCTGAATTGTTTTTCTAAAATACCGTAAGTATATTTAGCTTTTTGCTTTTCCATTAACTGGATAGCATATTCAGATTTTTTACCTCTTTTTTTAGCTAAACCATGTTGCCCTGGAGGGTAGTTTCTTTTTTCGAAGGCTCTGTCGTCTCCGAAGATTGCTTCGCCAAATTTACGAGCAATTTTAGTTTTTGGACCAGTATATCTTGCCATTTTAATAAATTTTTAAGGTTGAGATTATGAATTCAGGTCTTACTTATCCTCCGATAATCTATATTCAACCTAGTTATACTTAAATTATAAAATTATAATGAATGCTGAATAAATTCAGCAATCATTATACTCTACGTCTTTTTGCCGGACGACAACCGTTGTGTGGCATAGGAGTTACGTCGATGATTTCAGTAACTTCAATACCTGAGTTGTGTAGTGAGCGGATAGCTGATTCTCTTCCGTTTCCAGGTCCTTTAACGAACACCTTCACTTTTTTAAGACCAGCTTCTAAAGCAACTTTTGAGCAATCTTCTGCTGCCATTTGAGCTGCATACGGAGTATTCTTTTTAGAACCTCTGAAACCCATTTTTCCAGCAGATGACCAAGCTACAACTTCACCTTTCTTGTTTGTTAAAGAAATGATGATGTTGTTAAAAGTTGAACTTACGTGTGCCTCACCAGTAGACTCAACAACAACTTTACGTTTTTTTGTATTTGCTTTCGCCATATTACTAATTATTATTTAGTTGCTTTCTTCTTGTTAGCAACAGTTTTTCTTTTACCTTTTCTTGTTCTAGAATTGTTCTTAGTTCTTTGCCCTCTTAAAGGAAGACCAGATCTGTGACGGATACCTCTGTAACATCCGATATCCATTAAACGTTTGATGTTTAATGAAGTTTCAGAACGTAATTCTCCTTCAATTTTGTAATAAGAAACCGCTTCACGGATTGCGCCGATTTCATCGTCATTCCATTCAGACACTTTTTTATCTTGGCTAACTTGAGCTTTCTCTAAAATTTCGATTGCTCTACTTTTTCCAATTCCGAAGATATATGTCAAAGCAATGACACCTCTCTTATTTTTAGGTATATCTACCCCTGCTATTCTTGCCATAATTATCCTTGTCTTTGTTTAAATCTAGGATTCTTTTTGTTAATAACGTATAATCTTCCTTTTCTGCGAACGATAATGCATTCCGCACTTCTCTTCTTTACTGATGCTCTTACTTTCATTTTAGTATCTATAAGTAATTCTTGCTTTTGACAAGTCGTAAGGGCTCATTTCAAGTTTCACTTTGTCACCAGGTAACAATTTGATATAGTGCATACGCATCTTTCCTGAAATGTGAGCAATTACCACATGCCCATTTTCTAATTCTACACGGAACATCGCATTTGACAATGCTTCAATGATGGATCCGTCTTGTTCTATTGCTGATTGTTTTGCCATATTAAGCTATTGCTTTACGGTTTTTACCAGTTTTCATCAAACCATCATACTGTTGGTTTAACAAGTATGAGTTAATTTGTTGAATAGTGTCGATTGCAACTCCAACCAAAATCAATAGTGATGTACCTCCAAAAAACAAAGCCCATTGTGTTTGTACACCTAACACTCCTTGCACGATTGCTGGGAACACAGCAAGTAATGCTAAGAATATAGCTCCTGGGAAAGTAATTAAAGACATCACATGATCTAAAAAGTCTGCTGTTTCAATACCTGGTTTAACCCCTGGTACGAAACCACCACTTCTTTTCAAATCATCAGCCATTCTACTCGTTGGCATTGTAATTGCTGTGTAAAAGTACGTAAAAATTACGATTAACGTAGCAAACAACAAATTATACTCCCAACCGAATATGTTTTGAAATCTTGTACTGATAGATTGAGCTGTTTCCGATGAAGATAAACCAGCTACAGCTGCAGGAATAAACATAATTGCTTGCGCAAAAATGATAGGCATAACCCCAGAAGCATTTAACTTTAATGGAATAAACTGACGGTTTGCATCCATTAAGTCTTGCTCTAAGTCCCCAGAAACACTACGACGTGCATATTGCACCGCAACTTTTCTAACGGCCATAGTCATTAACACACATGCAATGATCACTAATAACCACACGATGATTTCTACAACAATCTTCATTAAACCTCCGTTGTTTTGAGAAACAGCAGATGAAAACTCTTGAGCAAATGCTTGTGGTAAACGAGCAACAATACCTACTAAGATTAACAAAGAAATACCGTTCCCAATACCTTTATCTGTAATCTTTTCACCTAACCACATAGCGAACATAGTTCCTGTAGCAAGGATAAGAACAGAAGAGAATAAGAAAGCAAATGAATTGAATCCTAATAAGAAAGCATCAGCAGGTAAAGTACGGTATAAGTTATAGATATAACCAGGACCTTGTACTAAAGTAATACCAATCGTCAACCATCTTGTAATTTGGTTCATTTTCTTTCTACCACTTTCACCCTCTTTTTGTAATTTTTGTAAATAAGGAACCGCAATTCCCATTAACTGAACTACAATTGAAGCTGAAATATAAGGCATAATACCCAACGCAAACACTGATGCTTGTGAAAAAGCACCACCCGTAAACACGTTAATTAACCAACCAATACCTTTATCGGTTTGATTAGTTAACCCTTGCAACTTAGTTGCATCAATTGCCGGTAATGTTACGTGAGCTCCGAAACGATAAACTAACAGAAGTCCTAAAGTAAATAGGACTCTGTTTCTTAGTTCCTCAATTTTCCAAACGTTTTGTAACGATTCAATAAATTTTTTCATCGTGTCTAGAAAATTATAATTCTATAGCTTCTCCACCAGCTGCTTCGATAGCTGCTTTTGCAGATGCAGTGAATTTGTGTGCACTAACTTTTAATTTAGCTTTTAGCTCACCTCTACCTAAAATTTTAACAACTTCAGTTTTAGTAGCCAAACGGTTTGCAACTAAAGTAGTGAAATCTACTGAATCTGTTACAATACCATTATCAACTAGAGTTTGTAATGTATCTAAGTTTACACCTTGATACTCTACTCTATTAATATTTTTGAATCCAAACTTAGGAACACGTCTTTGAAGAGGCATTTGACCCCCTTCGAAACCAATTTTCTTAGAGTAACCAGAACGTGATTTAGCTCCTTTGTGACCACGAGCCGCAGTACCACCTTTACCAGAACCTTCACCTCTACCTACTCTTTTGTTTTGGTTATGCGTTGAACCTTCAGCTGGCTGTAAATTACTTAAATTCATAACAATCTATTGTTATTTAGCTTCTTCAACAGAAACTAAGTGTTTAACTTTATTCACCATTCCAAGGATTGCAGGAGTTGCTTCATGCTCAACTACTTGACCCATTTTACGAAGTCCTAAAGCTTCGATTGTTCTCTTTTGATCTTGAGGACAATTGATTTTGCTTCTTACTTGTTTTACTAATATCTTAGCCATAATTTCGTTGAATTAACCTTTGAATACTTTCTCTAAAGATACTCCTCTTTGTTTAGCTACAGTAGCAGCACTTCTCATTTGTAATAAAGCATCGAAAGTTGCTTTTACCACATTATGAGGGTTAGAAGAACCTTGAGATTTTGACAATACATCGTGAACACCTACTGATTCAAGAACCGCACGTACAGCACCACCAGCAATTACTCCAGTACCGTGAGAAGCAGGCATTAATAATACTCTAGCTCCACCGAATTTACCTTTTTGCTCGTGAGGTACAGATTGTCCACTTAAAGGAATTCTAACTAAGTTTTTCTTAGCATCTTCTACTGCTTTAGCAATAGCTTCAGAAACATCTTTAGATTTCCCTAAACCGTGACCCACTACACCGTTCTCGTCACCTACTACTACGATAGCTGAGAAACCGAATGCTCTACCACCTTTAGTAACTTTAGTAACACGATTTACATTAACCAGACGATCTTTCAATTCAAGACCAGCTGCTTTTACTAGTTCTACGTTTTTATAATTATGATACATAATTTCTTAGAATTTTAATCCAGCCGCTCTAGCGCCTTCTGCTAATGATTTAACACGACCGTGGTATAAGTTACCACCTCTATCAAATGTTACAGTTTCGATACCTGCTTTTAAAGCTCTTTCAGCAACTAATTTTCCAACTACTGCTGCAACTTCAACTTTAGTACCTTTTGTATCCACTTCTTTCTCACGAGAAGAAGCAGCTAACAACGTAACACCATTCACATCATCTATAAGCTGAGCATAGATTTCTTTGTTACTTCTGAATACAGATAAACGAGGTCTTGCAGCAGTTCCGCTTACAATTTTTCTAACTCTGTACTGTATTCTTTGTCTTCTTTCAGATTTTGTTAATGACATAATCTTATCTTTTAAGCTGATTTACCTGCTTTTCTTCTTAATACTTCACCTACAAACTTAATACCTTTTCCTTTGTACGGTTCAGGCTTACGGAAACCACGGATTTTCGCCGCAACTTGACCTACTAATTGTTTGTCGAAAGAAGTTAGCTTTACAATTGGGTTCTTACCTTTTTCAGAAACAGTTTCCACAGTTACCTCTGGAGCTACTTCTAAAATAATATTGTGAGAGTACCCTAAAGCTAAATCAAGTTTATTTCCTTGATTAGAAGCACGGTAACCTACACCCACTAATTCTAATTCTTTTGTAAAACCAGTAGAAACACCTGTAATCATGTTATTGATTAAAGCGCGGTATAAACCGTGTTGCGCTCTTTCTACTTTGCTATCTGCAGCTCTTGAAACAAGAACTTGATTTTCTTCAACAGTTACTGTTACGTTGTCAGTAATCTCTTGAGAAAGTTGCCCTAATTTTCCTTTTACAGTGATAACTGAACCATTTAATTCTACAGTTACCCCAGCAGGAATGGCGATTGGACTTTTTCCTATTCTTGACATCTCTTAACTTTTTTTAGTATACGTAACAAACTACTTCACCACCTACATTTAACTGTCTAGCTTGCTTGTCAGTCATCACTCCTTTAGAAGTTGACACGATAGCAACACCTAAACCGTTTAAGATTCTAGGTAATTTAGAAGCACCTGCATACTTACGTAAACCTGGTTTACTAATTCTTTGAATGTTCTTGATTACCGCTTCTTTAGTATCTTTATCATACTTTAAAGCGATTTTGATTGTTCCTTGAACAGTCTCATTTTCGAATTTGTAGCTAAGGATATAACCCTGATCGAATAAGATTTTTGTGATTTCTTTTTTCAACTTAGATGCAGGAATCTCAACCACTTTGTGGTTAGCTTTCGATGCATTTCTAACTCGCGTTAAGAAATCCGCAATTGGATCTGTATACATATAAACAAAATTGTGGTTATGGTTTTCAACTCACTTTTTAGTGAGTTGAACCTATAACCCGTTAAACTTAATTATTTTCAGTTTGCAAAAGTACAAAACTTTTTTTAAACTACCAAGAAGCTTTTTTCACTCCTGGGATCAATCCTGAATTTGCCATTTCACGGAAAGTAACACGAGAAATTCCGAATTGACGCATATACCCTCTTGGTCTACCTGTTAATTTACAACGATTGTGTAAACGAACTGGCGAAGCATTTTTCGGTAATTTTTGTAATGCAGCGTAATCACCAGCTTCTAATAAAGCTTTTCTTTTCTCTGCATATTTTTCAACCGTTTTTTGTCTTTTCACCTCGCGGGCTTTCATTGATTCTTTAGCCATGTCTTAATTCTTTTTAAAAGGTAAACCTAATTCAGCTAATAATGATTTTGCTTCCTTATCTGTTTGAGCAGATGTTACGAAAGTGATATCCATACCAGTAATTTTATTCACTTTATCGATATCAATTTCAGGGAAGATGATTTGCTCAAGAACACCAAGGTTGTAGTTACCTCTACCGTCAAAACCTGTAGATTTAATACCACCGAAGTCTCTTACACGCGGTAAAGAAGCCGTGATTAAACGGTCTAAGAATTCATACATTCTTTCTCCACGTAAAGTTACTTTAGCACCAATTGGCATCCCTTTTCTCAATTTGAAAGACGCAACGTCTTTTTTAGAGATAGTAGCTACCGCTTTTTGCCCAGTAATTTTCGTTAACTCTTCAACAGCGTAATCGATAAGTTTCTTATCTGACACTGCAGCTCCAACTCCTTTACTTAAAACGATTTTTTCCAATTTAGGAACTTGCATTACGTTTTTGTAACCGAATTCAGCTGTAAGAGCAGCAATTACTCTGCTCTTATATTCTTCTTTTAGTCTAGGTATATAAGCCATTACTATAATACTTGATTAGATTTTTTTGAAAATCTTACTTTCTTATCTCCCTCTACTTTAAAACCAACTTTAGTAGCATTACCTTTAGCATCTACTAACATTAAGTTAGAAACGTGGATAGGAGCTTCCATTTTAACGATTCCACCTTGAGGATTTTTAGCACTTGGCTTAGTGTGTTTAGACACCATGTTTACACCCTCAACTACCGCTTTGTTTTTTTCACGGATTACACGTAAAACTTTACCTTCAGCACCTTTGTGGTCACCAGCGATAACTTTTACTGTATCTCCTGATTTTAATTTTAGCTTCATCATCATAATAATAATTAAAGCACTTCCGGTGCTAATGATACAATTTTCATGAATTGTTTTTCACGAAGTTCTCTAGCTACAGGACCGAATACACGAGTTCCTCTCATTTCACCTGCTGCATTTAATAATACACAAGCGTTATCATCGAAACGGATGTAAGATCCATCTGCTCTTCTTACTTCTTTTTTAGTTCTAACAACAACTGCAGTTGAAACCGCACCTTTCTTAACGTTACCGTTAGGAGTTGCATCTTTGATAGCTACTACAATTTTGTCACCAACTGAGGCGTAACGTCTTTTTGTTCCACCTAAAACACGGATAGTTAAAACTTCTTTAGCTCCCGTATTATCTGCTACTTTTAGTCTTGATTCCTGTTGTACCATAATTATTTCGCTCTTTCAATAATTTCAACTAATCTCCAACATTTAGATTTAGACAAAGGTCTTGTTTCCATGATCTTTACTGTATCACCAATGTTACAGTCGTTTGTTTCATCGTGTGCAACATATTTCTTAGTTTTTAACACGAACTTACCATATAATGGGTGTTTTACTCTTGTTACTTGAGAAACAACAATAGACTTATCCATTTTGTTAGAAGTAACTACACCAATTCTTTCTTTTCTTAAATTTCTTTTTTCCATCTTTTCAGCTGAATTTTATTGAAGCTCTCTTTTGCTTAATTCAGTTGCAATTCTTGCTACTGAACGTCTTAAACTTCTAATTTGAAGTGGATTCTCAATTGGAGAAATAGCATGAGCAATTGTTAAGTCGGCATAGGTCTTTTTCAATTGAACTAGCTTTTCTTGTAACTCAGCTGCAGATAGATTTTTAATTTCTGACTGTTTCATAATTTTATATATTATGCTTCGAAATCTCTAGCAACGACGAATTTAGTTTTTACTGGTAATTTTTGAGCTGCAAGACGTAAAGCCTCTTTTGCAACTGCTAGTGGCACACCACCTACCTCAAACATAATTCTTCCTGGTTTAACAACAGCAGCCCAGTATTCAACTGCACCTTTACCTTTACCCATACGTACTTCAAGAGGCTTCTTAGTGATAGGTTTGTCTGGGAAAATTTTGATCCATAATTGCCCTTCACGTTTCATAAAACGAGTTGCTGCAATACGAGCCGCTTCGATTTGGCGTGAAGTTAAGAAAGCACCAGTTTCGTGAACTGATTTAATTCCAAACATTCCATTTGAAAGTTCGTGACCTCTATTAGAGTTCCCTTTCATTCTACCTTTCTGTACCTTACGGTATTTTGTTCTTTTAGGCTGTAACATTTTTCTTTAATTTAAAAATTACTTTCTTTTACGAGCTCCTTGTTTACCGTTTGATTTTCCACCACGTGGAGCATCACCACCTTTACCACCTTGTGCAGCTTTTTTATCCATACCTACAAGTGGAGAAAGGTCTCTTTTTCCGTAAACTTCACCTTTCATGATCCATACTTTAACTCCCATTCTACCGTAAGTAGTATGTGCTTCAGCTAAAGCATAATCGATGTCAGCTCTGAAAGTTGATAGAGGAATACGTCCTTCTTTGAAATTCTCAGAACGTGCCATTTCAGCACCATTTAAACGACCAGAAATCATTACTTTGATACCTTCAGCGTTCATTCTCATAGAAGCTGCAATAGCCATTTTGATTGCTCTTCTGTAAGAAATACGACCTTCAATTTGACGACAGATGCTGTTAGCAACTAAATAAGCGTCTAACTCAGGTCTTTTGATTTCAAAGATGTTGATTTGAACCTCTTTGTCAGTAATTTTCTTAAGTTCTTCTTTTAACTTGTCTACCTCTTGACCACCTTTTCCGATAATGATACCAGGTCTAGCAGTAGTGATAGTAACGGTTACAAGTTTTAAAGTTCTCTCGATGATTACTTTAGATACACTAGCTTTTGATAAACGAGCGTGGATATACTTTCTGATTTTGTAATCTTCAGCGATTTTATCACCGTAGTCATTACCACCATACCAGTTAGAATCCCATCCTCTGATGATACCAAGGCGATTTCCGATTGGATTAGTCTTTTGTCCCATCTTTATTAATTGCTTTGTGTGTTATTAATTGATCCTAATACGATTGTTACGTGATTAGAACGTTTTCTAATTCTGTGTGCACGACCTTGTGGTGCTGGGCGTAATCTTTTTAACATCACACCACCATCCACTTTGATCTCTTTTACAAATAAGCCTGCTTCAGCTACATCACCTTCACTATTTTTTTGCTCCCAGTTATTGATTGCAGATAATAAAAGTTTTTCTAATTTTCTTGAAGCTTCTTTTTGACTAAAACGTAATATGTTTAGTGCATTCTCAACTTTCTGACCTCTTACCAAGTCTGCTACTAAGCGCATTTTTCTAGGTGAAGTAGGGCAGTTATTTAACTTAGCAAATGCGATAGACTTGTTAGCCTCTTTTCTTGCCTCTGCTGTTTCTCTTTTACGAACTCCCATGTCTTCTTTTATTTTTTACCTTTATTTTTAGCTCCAGCGTGACCTCTAAAAGATCTAGTTGGTGAAAACTCACCTAACTTGTGTCCTACCATGTTTTCAGTAACATATACTGGAACAAATTGACGACCGTTGTGAACTGCGATTGTTTGTCCTACGAAATCAGGAGTAATCATTGAAGCTCTAGACCAAGTTTTAACAACATTCTTGTTTCCTGCTTCAGCATTCTCCAATACTTTCTTCTCTAATTTATAGTGTACGAAAGGTCCTTTTTTTAATGAACGTGCCATATCTTATTATTTCTTTCTACGTTCTACAATATACTTGTTGCTCGGGTTTTGTTTAGCACGGGTTCTATAACCTTTAGCTGGTAAACCTTTTCTTGAACGTGGGTGACCTCCAGATGAACGTCCTTCACCACCACCCATTGGGTGATCAACAGGGTTCATTGCTACTGGTCTAGTTCTTGGTCTTCTACCTAACCATCTAGATCTACCTGCCTTACCAGAAACGATTAACTGGTGGTCAGAGTTAGAAACTGCTCCGATTGTAGCAGTACAAGTTAATAAGATTAATCTTGTTTCTCCAGAAGGCATTTTGATAGTAGCATATTTACCATCACGAGCCATTAACTGAGCAAATGTACCTGCCGAACGAGCGATTGTTGCACCTTGACCTGGACGTAACTCAATACAAGAAATTACTGTTCCTAGAGGAATTTTGCTTAACGGCATAGTGTTCCCGATTTCTGGAGCTACATCAGCACCTGAAATAACAGTTTGCCCTACTTTTAAACCATTTTGAGCAATGATATATCTTTTTTCACCATCAGCATAAGCTAATAACGCGATAAAAGCAGTTCTGTTTGGATCGTACTCGATTGATTTTACTGTAGCTGGAATTCCATCTTTAGTTCTTTTGAAATCGATGATACGATATCTTTGTTTGTGACCACCGCCTGTATAGCGCATAGTCATCTTTCCTTGACTATTTCTACCTCCTGAGTTTTTTTTCGGAGCTAATAATGAACGCTCCGGCTTATCAGTTGTAATAGCGTCAAAACCATTAACAACTCTAAAACGCTGACCCGGGGTAATAGGTTTTAATTTTCTTACTGACATCTTTTTTTACTTAGTTGTTGTAAAAATCTATTGTTTCTCCTTCTTTAACTTGTACGATAGCTTTTTTGTAAGAAGCTGTTTTTCCTGCAATCATACCACTTTTTGTATATTTAGTAGTGCGATCAGGACGTACATTCATTGTATTCACGTTAACAACAGTAACACCATAAGCAGCCTCAACAGCTTTCTTAATTTCTACTTTGTTCGCTTTTTTTGATACAACGAAACCAAAACGGTTGAATACTTCTCCGTCTTTAGTTACTTTTTCTGTAACGATAGGTTTTATAATGATACTCATGGCCTATTATTTGCTTAAATTTTGTTCGATTCCTTCTAAAGATCCCTCTAAAAGAACTAAATTGTTTGCGTTTAATATCGCATAAGTACTTAATTCTGAGTTAGTGATCACAGAAGATTTTTGTAAGTTACGAGATGACAAGTAAACATTTTTGTTTTCACCACCTAAAACGAACAATGATTTTTTGTTTTCTAACCCTAACGATTTTAACACGTTAATGAAATTTTTAGTACTTGGAGCTTCGAAACCGAAGTCTTCTAATACGATTAAGTTAGATTCTTTCGCTTTTAAAGTTAAAGCAGATTTACGCGCTAAACGTTTTAATGCTTTATTTAATTTGAAAGAGTAGTTTCTTGGTCTTGGACCAAAAATTGTTCCTCCACCTTTGAAAACAGGTGATTTAACACTTCCTGCACGAGCTGTACCAGTACCTTTTTGTTTTTTAATTTTACGAGTACTTCCAGTAACTTCAGCTCTTTCTTTAGCTTTGTGTGTCCCTTGACGTTGGTTAGCCAAATATTGTTTCACATCTAAGTAAAGAGCATGGTTATTAGGCTCAATTGCGAAAACTGAATCAGAAAGTTGAACTTTTCTTCCAGTATCTTTTCCGTTGATATCTAATACTTTTACTTCCATTACTTCTGAACGATTACGTAAGAGTCTTTGTGACCAGGAACACATCCTTTAACAACAAGTAAGTTCTTTTCAGCAACTACTTTTAAAACTCTAAGATTTTGAACTTTAACATTGTCTCCACCCATTCTTCCAGCCATACGCATTCCTTTGAATACTCTAGAAGGATAAGATGAAGCACCCACTGAACCTGGCGCTCTTAAACGGTTGTGCTGACCGTGAGTAACTTGTCCAACACCACCAAATCCGTGACGTTTAACAACCCCTTGGAAACCTTTACCTTTAGAAACACCTTGAACATCTACGAATTCACCTTCAGCGAATAAGTCTACAGTGATAACATCACCTAATTTGTGCTCAGTTTCAAATCCTTGGAATTCAACAACTTTCTTTTTCGCAACCGTACCAGCTTTTTTGAAGTGACCTTCAGCAGCTTTTGTAGTGTGCTTTGCAGATTTGTCATCGAAACCAAGTTGAAGAGCCTCATACCCGTCAACCTCATTGGTTCTGACTTGGGTAACAACGCAAGGACCAACTTCAATAACAGTACAAGGGATGTTTTTCCCGTTCTCGTCGAAGATGCTAGTCATTCCGATTTTCTTTCCGATTAACCCAGACATACTTAAATAATTAATTATTAATAATATATAAAACTCTAATTTTGAGTGCGCAAAAGTAAGCATTATGTTTTGAATTTCAAAACATAATGCTTAAATATTTTAATTTGAGTGATTTATCACACTTTAATTTCAACTTCTACTCCACTTGGAAGCTCTAATTTCATTAAAGCATCGATAGTTTTTGAAGATGAAGAATAGATATCTAACAATCTTTTGTATGAACTCACTTCGAATTGCTCTCTTGATTTTTTGTTTACGTGCGGAGAACGTAACACAGTGAAAATCTTTTTGTTAGTAGGTAATGGAATTGGACCAGTAACTACTGCACCTGTACTTTTTACAGTTTTTACGATTTTTTCTGCTGATTTATCAACCAACATATGATCGTAAGATTTTAATTTTATTCTGATTTTTTGACTCATTTTCTTAAAAATTAAGCGTTACCTTTAGCTTTCTTAATTACTGCCTCTGAAATGTTAGATGGAGTTTCTTCGTAGTGAGAGAATTCCATTGTTGATGTAGCACGACCTGAAGACAAAGTTCTTAAAGTAGTTACATAACCAAACATTTCTGATAATGGAACGTTTGCTTTAATAGTCTTAGCACCGTTTCTATCACCCATATCATTTACTTGACCACGACGACGGTTTAAGTCACCTACGATATCACCCATGTTTTCTTCTGGAGTGATAACTTCAATTTTCATGATTGGCTCAAGGATTACAGCTCCTGCAGCTTTTGCTACTTCTTTGTAACCTAATTTAGCAGCTAATTCGAAAGATAAAGCATCTGAATCCACCGCGTGGTAAGAACCGTCTAATAAAGTTACTTTTAAACTATCTACCACATATCCTGCTAAAGGACCTTGCTTCATAGCTTCTCTGAAACCTTTTTCAACAGCTGGAATATATTCCTTAGGAACGTTACCACCTTTAACTTCATTAACAAACGTTAATCCAACAGTTCCTGCTTCAGCAGGCTCTAAACGGAAAACGATATCACCAAATTTACCACGTCCACCTGATTGCTTTTTATAAACCTCACGGTGTTGAGCAGTTTTAGTGAAAGCTTCTTTATACTCAACTTGAGGTTCACCTTGATCAACTTCAACCTTGAACTCACGTTTCATACGATCTACTAAGATATCTAAGTGAAGCTCACCCATACCAGAGATAATTGTTTGACCTGAAGCCTCATCAGTTCTAACTGTAAACGTTGGATCTTCTTCAGCTAATTTAGCTAAAGCCATACCCATTTTATCTACGTCAGCCTTAGTTTTAGGCTCAATAGCGATACCAATTACTGGATCAGGGAATTTCATTGATTCAAGGATGATAGGATTTTTCTCATCACACATTGTATCACCTGTCTTGATATCTTTGAAACCTACTGCCGCTCCAATATCACCTGCCTCGATATATTCGATTGGGTTTTGCTTGTTAGCGTGCATTTGGTAGATACGAGAGATACGCTCTTTATTTCCTGAACGCGTGTTTAAGATATAAGAACCAGCATCTAAACGACCAGAATAAGCACGGAAGAATGCTAAACGACCTACATAAGGGTCAGTAGCAATTTTAAATGCTAAAGCAGCAAAAGGCTCTTTTACATCTGGACGACGTAAAATTTTCTTTTGATCTTCTTCTAATAAATCTGCATCATCAGGATGAATACCTTCGATACCTTCTTTATCTAAAGGAGATGGTAAATATTTACAAACTGCATCTAACATGAACTGAACTCCTTTGTTTTTGAATGAAGATCCACATAACATTGGAATAATAGCCATATCAATAGTCGCAGCACGTAATGCATTGTTGATTTCCTCCTCTGTAATTGAGTTCTCATCTTCCATGTACTTATCTAATAAGTTTTCATCATAAGAAGCGATTTCTTCAATTAAGATAGAACGGTAATGCTTTACTTCATCAACCATATCCGCAGGAATATCGATAATATCAAAAGTAGCACCTTGTGTTTCATCATGCCATACAATAGCTTGATTTTTCACTAAGTCAACTACCCCTCTAAAATCATTTTCCTCACCGATAGGTAACGTAATAGCTACTGCATTAGAACGTAACATATCCTTAACTTGTTGACACACATTAAGGAAGTTAGAACCTTGACGGTCCATTTTGTTTACGAATCCCATACGAGGAACTCTGTACTGGTCAGCTAATCTCCAGTTCGTCTCAGATTGAGGCTCAACACCATCAACCGCAGAAAACAAGAATACTAAACCATCTAATACACGTAATGAACGGTTTACCTCTACTGTAAAGTCAACGTGACCTGGAGTATCGATAATATTGAAGTGGTACGGGTTTGAACCAGCAATAGCTTTTCCTTGATCTGTTGGGAAATTCCAAGTACAAGTAGTAGCCGCAGAAGTAATAGTAATACCTCTTTCTTGCTCCTGAGCCATCCAGTCCATAGTAGCAGCACCATCGTGCACCTCACCAATTTTGTGAGACTTACCTGTATAGAACAAAATACGCTCTGTAGTGGTAGTTTTACCTGCATCGATGTGAGCAGCAATACCAATATTTCTAGTATATTTTAAATCTCTTGCCATTTCTTTACGAATTAAAATCTAAAGTGAGAGAATGCTTTATTAGCTTCCGCCATTTTATGAGTATCCATTCTTTTCTTAACAGCAGCACCTTCTTCTTTAGCCGCAGCTAAGATTTCAGACGCTAAACGAGCTGCCATAGATTTCTCATTTCTTCTTCTAGCATAAAGAATTAACCATTTCATCGACATAGAAATTTTTCTATCTGGACGAATAGGCATTGGGATTTGGAATGTAGCACCACCTACACGACGAGAACGAACTTCTACGTGAGGCATAACATTAGTTAAAGCATCTTTCCAAATTTCTAATGATGTCTTTTCAGCATCTTGCTTTTTAGTTTCAACGATCTCTAAAGCATCGTAGAATACTGCAAAAGCAGTCGATTTTTTACCATCCCACATTAAGTTGTTCACAAAACGTGTAACTAATTGATCGTTAAATTTTGGATCTGGTAAAAGAGGTCTTTTTTTGGCCTGTCTTTTTCTCATTTCTTTTTGTTACTTTTTTAAAGTTTGAAGTTTGAAGTTTAAAAGTTTAAAAGTTTCAAGTTTCAAGTTTCAAGTATCAAGTTTAAGGTTTCAAGTATAACACCACCTTAAGAACTTTCACTTTTCACTCTTCGCTTTTCACTAACTACTTTTCACTTTTCACTCTTTACTTAATTAAAAATTACTTTTTGTCTTTAGGGCGTTTAGCACCATATTTAGATCTTCTTTGTAAACGACCGTTAACTCCGGCAGTATCCAAAGCACCACGTACGATGTGGTATCTAACTCCTGGTAAATCTTTTACCCTTCCACCTCTAACTAATACTATCGAGTGCTCTTGTAGATTGTGTCCTTCTCCTGGGATGTAAGCATTTACTTCATTACCATTAGTCAAACGCACACGCGCAACTTTACGCATTGCTGAGTTTGGCTTTTTAGGCGTAGTAGTATACACACGCGTACAAACCCCTCTTCTTTGAGGACAAGAATCCAAAGCAGCCGATTTACTCTTCTTAGTTAATTTGGCTCTTCCAGTTCTTACTAATTGTTGAATTGTTGGCATAATTAATACTAAATTATTTACTAGTTTATAAAATCCCGCTATTTACGGGGTTGCAAATGTATATATAATTTTCTAAAAAACAAACTCTAAAACATTAATTTTCAGCACCCTTGTTTTATGAACAATCTATCTCGTTTTTTTGCGTTATTTTTACTTCAAAAACAAAACCTTGAAACAGTTTTTTAGCATCATTTTCATTATCTTATTCAATCCTAATTTCACAGGACAAAATCTGCATTTAAAAATAACAAGCAGTAACTCATCAGAACAAAAAGTAATAGATTCAATTTATAAAGAGCGAATTTTCAAAAATTATTTAAGTCTTTCCTCTGAATTAACCAAAACTACTTCAGTACTAAAAAAAATAGGCTTTATTGATTTAACACATTCCACTCCCACTCAAAAAAATGACAGCACATATAGCGTCTTACTCAACCTTGGAAAACGATACACTTATGTACATTTATATATAAAACCACACAAAACATTATTAAACCAGAATAAGGACACACTGAAAATAAAATACAGTCAATTTGAGCATGAAATTACTCAACTATTAAAAATCATCGAAACCAAAGGCTATTCGCTATCACAAATCAAAGCAACCGATTTTAAGACCAAAAGCAACCAACTTTACTCCAACTTACACATTTCTAAAGAAATCCCAAGAAAAATAAATAATATCAACATAAAAAACTACCCTAATTTCCCAAAAAATCACCTTACTATTCTCCGTAAAACTTTCACAAAAAAAACATTTAACACAGAAACATTCGCTAACATTACTAAAGAAATTAACCAATACCCTTTTTGCAAAACCACAAAACCAGCAGAAATTTTATTCACTAAAGACTCAACAACTATTTATTACTTCTTAGAAAAACAAAAAAGCAACACTTTTGACGGCTACATAGGTTTTAACAACACAAACAATCAATTTAAAATTAACGGCTATTTAGATTTAAAACTCACCAACCTATTGAACTCGGGTGAAAAATTCAATGTGTATTGGAAAAACGACGAGAATAAACAAAAAACTTTCGAATCTAACATTGAACTCCCTTACCTATTTAAAAGCAAGCTTGCATTAAAAGGTAACTTAAATATCTACAGACAAGACAGTTTATTTCAGCGTACCAAAACAGAAATTGAACTGGGCTACTACCTAAACTACAATCACAGATTATATTTAGGCTACCAAGAAACCGAATCCAGCAGTTTTCAAAAGAACACTTCACTTCTATTAAGTGATTTCACAAACCATTTTTATACACTCTCCTATTTATATACAAAAAAAAACAGCTACGACCTACTCTACCCAAACAAAACACAAGTCCTTTTTAAGATGGGTTATGGAACTAGAACAGATGACATCCAAAAACAAAAACAAACTCTACTCAACCTTTTAATCGAACATCATTTCAAGATAAATAACCAACATGCGCTAAACATGAAGAATCAAAATTTCAATTTGATAAGCGATCATTATCTAACCAATGAATTATTCCGATTCGGAGGATTCAATTCGATCCGAGGATTTAGAGAAAACAGCTTACAAGCCAATTACCTAAGCACACTACAAACCGAATACAGCTACACCATAAACACTGGATTTACGATACACACCGTTGCCGATTTTGCTCATTTTAAAGACAGTAATCAAACCCAAAGCAATCAAATTTACAGCCTAGGACTAGGACTCTACTTCCTTTCTAAAAAATCCTTAATCAATTTGCTTTACGCAATCCCTAAAAACAACCAACAAGATTTTAATTTAAAAAATGGATTATTTCAGATAAAAACAAAATTCCTATTATAGGACTAAAAAAAAAGTGTTAATATTATCACAATCTCAAAAAAAATCAACATATTTGCGCTAACTAATCAATAAATTATTTTATGAGATCAAAATTCAAATGGATTTTTACGCTTTTATTAGCGTTTACAATGCAGTTCTCTTTTGCTCAAGAGAAAACAATCACAGGAATTGTATCTGACGCAAACGGGCCAATCCCAGGGGCTAACGTTACGATCAAAGGAACTAAAAGAGCAGTTTCAACAGGTTTTGACGGAAAATACACCATCAAAGCCAAAGAAGGAGAAACTATTGTTTATTCTTTCATGGGAATGAAAGAAATTTCAAAAGAAGTAGGAGCATCGAATGTAATTAACACTATTTTACAAGATGACTCTAAAGTATTAACAGAGGTAGTGGTTACTGCTGTAGGGATTAAGAAAAAAACTGACGCAATCACTTCAACTTCACAACAAATCAAAACAAAGGAGTTAACGCAGGCTTCAAACCCAAATGCCTTACAAGCATTAGCTGGAAAGGTATCTGGTTTACAAGTAAACAACTCTTCAAACGGTGCAAATCCAACAAGTAGAATTGTACTTAGAGGAACTAGATCATTAACTGGTAACAGCGAAGCGTTAGTTGTTATTGACGGAGCTATTTCTAATGCTAACACATTACAACAATTACCTCCTGAAATTATTGAATCAATGAACGTAATTAAAGGACAACAAGGCGCCGCTCTATACGGAGAACAAGGTTCAAATGGTGTAATTGTAGTTACTACAAAAAAAGGAGCTAAATCTTCTAAATTAGAAGTAACTTTAAACTCTTCTATTGACTTTCAAAACGTATCATACTTACCTAAAAGACAAGACAAATACGGACAAGGATGGGTGGTAGACAACTACGACTTTTTATTCCCTGGAAACGACCCTAGAAACGGGAACACTCAATTTTCTCCTTGGGAAAATGGAGGATGGGGACCATCTTACTCAAATTCTAATTGGACAGGAACCACAGTGCCTGTTGGTTTACCACAAGCAGACGGAACGATAATTACTGAAAAGTACGAAAGTAGAGGTTACGATAATATTAAAGATTTTTATCAAACTGGAACAATATTTCAAACTGGTTTAAACATCAACGTAGGTAACGAAGATGGATATGCTATGTTCAACATGGGTAACCTAAGAACTGATTTTATTGTTGAAAATGATAAATTAAAAAGAAACAACTTTTTATTTAAAGCAGGAAAATCTTTTGGTAAATTAAAAGTAGATGGTATAGCAAGCTATACAAATCAAACAGTACAACAAACAGACTCTAATTTATTAGATGAATTACTTCAAACCCCAACACATATTGATATTACAAAATTCAAAAATTCAGGATATGCACGCAGCTGGTCTGCATATATTTTGAATCCTTGGGAAGTTATCAATAGAAAAAGATTTGAAGATGTTACCAATAATTTCAACGGAAACATTAGATTTGAATATAAATTCAACAAGCACATTTCAGCTAGCAATACTACAAATGTTCAAACTAACAGCATTATTAGCACATCGCACAATGATGGATTTAATGAAGATTACATAGTAGATTACTCACCATTTACTTTATCTGAAGCAAATGGACCTACTGAACATTACTCAGCAATGGGAGGAGCAGAAAACTTCGAAAAATCAGATTTTTTCATTAAAAATAATTCTTCAAGAAATTACTATAATGATTTCTTATTAAATTTTGATTACGATTTAACTCAAAATCTAAACCTTAAAGCAAACCTTGGAAATAATATTCAAGATAATTTTAGAAGTGTGTCTGAACAAGGTGGTACACAATTGAAAATCCCAGGATGGTACAACATTAAAAACGTTATTAATCCAGCTACAATCACTGATTTAGAAAATGCAGTTTATCATGTAAGAAGAACGTCATTTTTTGGAAATATCGACTTAGGTTATAAAGATTATTTGTTCTTAAACGCAACTGCAAGATATGAAAAGTCCTCAGTTATGCCTAAATGGTTCATATACCCATCAGCTGGTGTATCATTCATCCCTACAAAAGCTATCAATGCACTTAAAGATAAAAATACTTTAAATTACTTAAAGCTTTATGCTAACTTCAGTAAAGTAGGTAACACAACTGCTGTTTCTTCTTACGACCTTACAGATGTAGTTAAAGTAGGTGCTGGATTCCCATTCAACGGACAGTTGTCATTCATTCCTAGAAGAGGCGATGTAGATCCAAATATTCAACCTGAATTTGTAATAACTAAAGAAGTTGGTTTTTCATCTGCATGGTTAAAAGACAGAATTACTTTAGATGCAAACTACTACATCACTGATACGAACCAATTAATCACCAACGCTACAACTTCAAGAGCATCTGGATTAAACACAAGATTAAGTAACACAGGTAAACTTGAAAACAAAGGTTTTGAAATTGATTTAGGCTTAAACCCTATCAGAAATGAAAATGGTTTCAATTGGAATATAAAAGCTGGCTTTACAAAATACAAAACAATTGTAAAAGAATTAGCTGAGGGAGTTGACGAAGTAAACATGTTTTCTACTGCAAGTGTAGGTGTTTTTGCCGTTAAGGGAGAAGAATTCCCAACAATTAAAGCTACACAATTCCAAAGAGACGTTAATGGAAATATCATTGTAAATTCACTTGGTATCCCAATCCCTACTTCTACTTTAAACAAAGTTGGAAAAGCAAACCCTGATTATATTGTTAATCTATCTAATACATTCTCTTACAAAGGAATTAGCTTAACATGTGTTGCTGACTTAAGAGCAGGTCATAGTGTTTATTCTCAAACATACAACCGTATGTTACAACCTGGTTTTACTGTTGACTCGGCTGAATTTGACAGAGAACAACCGTATTTAATTCCAAATACAGTTATTAATAACAGTTTACCATCAACACCTAACTATGTTCCTAACACAACAGCTGTTACTCCAGCACAACAAGCAAATTACTACAGAGCGTTGAGTACTATTGGAGAATATTCATTAGTAGACGCTTCAGCTATTAAGATTAGAGAAATTGCTTTATCGTATACTTTACCAAAAAGTATGTTAAAAAACACAGGAATAACTAATTTTAAATTCGGTGTTAATGCTCGTAATCCATTTGTATTCTTCTTAGACAATGGAAATGGAAGAAAGAATTTAGGTTATACAGATCCAGAAGCTTCAAATGCAACTAACAATGCACAAGGATACTCAAATGTTGGACAATATCCTACTACCAGAACTTTAGGCGCAAGTTTAAGTGTAACATTTTAATTTGAATTATGAAAAAAATAAAATATTTAATCGCAAGTATCATTGCAATCTCGACAGTATCTTGTAGTGATTATTTTGATATCAATGAAAACCCTAACGAACTTCATACTGATCAAGCTAAACCCGATCAGTATTTAGCAGCAGCACAGGTAGGCTCATATAGAGTTCAGGCAACTACAATGAATCGTTTAGGACTTTTATTTGGAAATGCAGCTGGTGGAAATGTTCAGTCTTTCGCTAGTCCATTCACAGATGAGTTTCAATTCAATATAACAAACTCATTTTACAACACTATCTTTGATAATTTATATTTGAATGTATATACCTTTCAAAAAATTATAGATTACAATGATGGCACCAACAAATATGATGGTTATAAGGCGATCTCTAAAATTTGCAAAGCATATTACATGCAATATTTAGTAGATTTATATGGAAATATCCCTTATAAAGATGCATTTAAAGGAGGAGTTTTATCGACACCAAAATACGATGACGATCAAGAAGTTTACCAATTATTACTCCAAGAACTAGATGAAGCACGTACAATTATCGGTAAAATAGATAACCATACAATTGAAGCTGAAAGCGTAACAACAGATGTAATGCTAGGTGGTGATTTAGCTAAATGGAAACTTTTTGCTAATACGGTAGAACTAAAAATGCTTTTACGCATGTCTAAAAACACTGGTGCAGTTGCAGCATGGAGAGACCAACGTATTAAGAACATGGCGCTTAAAGGCAATACGAACTTTATCAACGAAGATTTAACTATTAATCCAGGCTACATAAATGATGCTGATGCAAGAGTAAATCCATTTGTTGCTACTTTTGGTTATGATTCTGGAGCCGTTGTAACAGGAAGAAATTTATATTGCTTATCTGGACATTTAGCTAAGTGTTTAAACCCTTATAGCGACATTAATTATGCTGATGCATCTGAACAAGAAATCATCCTTAACAAAGGAGTTAAATATCCAGATGTTCTAGATCCAAGAAGATATAGAATTTTTTCAACAGCTGCTTCAAATGCACCTTATCACAAAGCAGTTACACAAGGAAGTGTTACAGTAGACGTATACAAACCTGGAGGTTCAAGCATTGGTCAACCTAGTAAAATTTCAGCAGCTATGTTCAATCCATATAACGAAACTGGAAATGGAACTTCACTCCCGAATGCTGGAACTGGAAATTTCTACGCTAAAGTTAAAGGATATGTAATGACTGCTGCGGAATCAAAATTTTTACAAGCAGAGGCTAAATTGTTATCTACAAATGGTATTGCTGCTTTTGCCGATTTAAATTTACCAAATGCACAAACAAGTTTTGACGATGCAGTAACAGCTACATTCCCATTCTACCAATCAACTATGGGAACCTATCTTGCAACAATCAACACAAAATCTAATTTTGGTTATAGCGATACATTTTCGTTTCAAGAAAATTACCATGCAATTATGTATCAAAAATGGATAGCAACACTTAACAGTAATGCTATTGAAGCTTACATTAACAATACTAGAACTGGTTTCCCTTTAAACCCTATGCCTAAAGGTACAACTCAAACTTCTAGACCTAAGCGATTAATATATCCTATTTCAGAATATGTAGCTAACTCCGCTAACGTTCCAAATGTATCACAAGCTGAAGTTTACGATGTAAACAGTAAACATATGCCATTCTGGTTACAAGGAGACCCTGCTCTTGGGAAATAAAACAATTAACAAATCCACCTAAAAACCACCAAAGGAAACCTTTTGGTGGTTTTTTTCATATCTTTGCCCCATGGAAAAAGACAACCAAATTTTCGGAATCAGAGCCATCCTTGAGGCTATACATGCAAAAAAAGAAATAGACAAAGTTTTTGTTCAAAAAGACGCACAGGGAGACTTGATGCATGAACTATTAAAAACTTTGAAAAAGCACAACGTTAACTTCAGTTATGTTCCTGTGGAAAAACTGAATCGTTTGACCAGCAATAATCACCAAGGTGCTATTGCTACTATTGCTCCTATTTCATTTATCAGCTTAGAAAATTTAGTTGAAAAAGTAACTGAAAATGGAAAAACACCGCTGTTACTAATCTTGGATCAATTGAGTGATGCCCGTAATTTTGGTGCGATAATTCGCACTGCAGAATGTACTGGTGTAGATGGTATCATTGTACAAAAACAAGGTTCTGCTCCTGTGAATGGTGACACTGTAAAAACATCAGCTGGAGCTGTGTTTAATATTCCTATCTGTAAAGTAGATCACATTAAAGATGCTGTTTTCTATTTACAGGGTTCTGGTATTAAAACTGTGGCGGCCACTGAAAAAACAGAAAACAACATTTACGATATTGATTTAAAAGAACCACTAGCTATAATCATGGGTAGCGAAGACAAAGGTGTGAACCCATCGGTTTTGAAAATTGTTGATGAGAAAGCGAAACTTCCTATGTTTGGCACCATTTCATCTTTAAATGTTTCGGTGGCATGTGGTGCTTTCTTATACGAAACAGTAAGACAAAGACAAACTATTTAAGAGGTTAGAATTTAGAGTTTAGAATTTAGAATTTAGAATTCAGACTAGTGTTTAGCCCATATAACTTTTAAACTTTTAAACTTTTAAACTTTTAAACTTTTAAACTTTTAAACTTTTAAACTTTTAAACTTTTACAAATAATCGCTCGGTGTTTCATCGGGCTTTTTTATTTCATAAATAACAGGAAGATTCGCTACAAAATACACCCATTTTTCCAACTCCATTTGACGCATTTTTGAACTTGAAATAAAATTCCCATCCTCATCAAAATGTCTCATAAAAGGGTCTTTTTTAGGGTCATAATACGGTTGTTGCCATTCGTACACTAATGGTTTTTGATATACAGGTGCGTCATAAAGCCAACTAAACAACAATCCTACTACAAATCCCGATAGATGGGCTTCCCAAGAAATATGTTCTTCCGCACTTGGAAAAATATACCAAAACATACCTCCATACAATAAAATCACCGTGAATGAAAGCGCTACTAAACGATAATATCTGGTTTGAATTCCTTTAAAAAAGATGAAAGAAGCTAATACATACACCAGTCCGCTAGCTCCTATATGATAACTCTCCCGCCCTATTAACCAAGTCCCTAAACCCGAAAGCAATATCCCCCAGCCTAAAACCTGAAAAGCATGGACTCTATAGAAATAACACAAACAGGCTATTAAAAACAATAAGGGCAAAGAATTATTAAACAAATGCCCCAAATCGCCATGCAAGAACGGACTAAACAAAACACCTCTTAATCCCGTCCAACTTCGAGGATAGATACCAAACTCCGTTAAACTGATTTTAAACTGTTGTTCGACCCAAAAAACAAGCCAAAGTATCAATACAAAATATAAAGGCAATAAAATTACCGAGGGTGTAAATTTAAATTCTGTTTCTTTCATGCATTGACTTCATCAAAAATATATCCAAACAAAAAAACATGACTTTTTGACGCAAAAAAGCCTCCCTAAGGAGGCTCTCTGAGTAAGCTTTTTTAAAAACCTCCAAAAACATAGGCCATCTTTAATCCTATTGTAGGCATAACTTTATTATATGTATAATCTAAGTTCGAAATTCGTCCTAAACCTACATGGTAACAAAACAATAAATTATCACTCAAAGGTAATTGCTGACCAAAATGAAACTCATTTAAGATAATTTTACCATAATTAGCGTTATTGTTATTAAATTTTGATTGCAAAGCTATAAACGACCCTGCATTATTAACCAAATCATGATCTTTACGTGACCTACGATTACGACTTATATAATATTTCAATTCACCTTTTGCAAAATATGCCAACCCTAACTTATTAGAAAACTCATAACCATCCAAACTCCTAGTTGCTAGATTATACCCCCCAAAACCCGTGGAAACATCAACTAACAAACGTTTAGCAACTGGAATTTCAACGGCTACATCTGCACCTTGAGTTCCAACATTTAATTTAATAAGGTTTTCAAGTGCAATTTCATTTTCTTGAGAAAAAGAAATCAAACTATTAGAAAACAAAATAAAAGCTAATATTTTTTTCATTTATAATTGTATTTAAAACTGCTATTAATTAATTAATTATTTACAACTCGAAGTTTAGAACCACCCCATTGCCCATTAAACAAAGCACCACTCTCAATCGAAACATCGTATTTATCAACTCTTTTTACCGTCATATCAAGCGAGAAACCATATCTTGATCCATTCCCTGAATTAGTAAAACCAAAAGTCAACTCATTCAATTTAATTTCTCTAGGAATATCAAAAGTTCTATTTATAATTGCATTCCCTTTAGATTGAAACAACTCATTGGCTGTAGAATAAGCCAAAATCCTAGCATCTTCAACATTATCCTCTACAGACTTACCTACCACAACTATACCAACATCTTTCCGTTTATTGGCAAAATCTTCATAGGCTTTATAAATTGTTTTAAGAATATCGGTATCGGATATTGATGCTTCTTGCTCTATCAGTGTTACTACTAAAATTTTATTTGTATTCCCATTAAACAGATGATCAAAATCAAATTTCACCATTGGCTTTTCTTCTTTCAACACAGGTATAAAAGTATAATTGTCTTTATTTGCAGCATAAATATATTCATCTGTTGAAGGTACATAAATTGCATGATACTCATTTCGTTCATATGCTTCAGAAAGGAAAGTTGCTTTCTTTGTAAAAGCCTCCTATAAGATCATCATCAATTTTTTCACCCTTAATAGCTTTTGACAATACATCTTTATTATCAAAAACAAGCAAGTTATTTTCCGAATCAAACACAACACCTGTGTTACCACTTACATCATCCAATTGGCTATCACAGGAAGCCAAAATAAATAAATAGATAAATAAATTTTTTCATTCTAAGATTTTTAATTTTGCGCAAAAGTAATATTTTCCTTTAATTTTTAAGTTGAGGAAAAACCGTAATTTATGTTAATTTTAGATAAATTAATTTCGATGCAACCCTTAGCCGAAAGAATACGACCAAAGAATTTAGAGGAATATATCAGTCAGTCCCACTTAGTAGGTGACCAAGGCTCCTTGACCCATCAAATCGAAAAAGGAATCATTCCCTCGTTAATTTTATGGGGACCTCCTGGTACAGGTAAAACTACTTTGGCACAAATTATTGCCACAAGCAGTAATCGTCCATTTTACGAGTTAAGCGCCATTAATTCGGGAGTAAAAGAAGTGCGCGAAGTGATTGATAAAGCCAAACAAAGTGGTGGCTTATTCACCGCTAAAAATCCAATTTTATTCATTGATGAGATTCATCGATTTAGCAAATCACAACAAGATTCTTTACTGGGAGCCGTAGAAAAAGGCTGGGTAACTCTTGTAGGGGCAACCACTGAAAACCCAAGCTTTGAAGTGATTCCCGCATTACTGTCACGCTGTCAGGTATATATCTTAAATCCGTTTACAAAAGACGATTTAGAAGCCCTACTTTATCGTGCCATCGCTACCGATACATTTTTAAAAGAAAAAAACATTGAACTCCGTGAAACCGAAGCCCTGTTACGCTTATCGGGTGGCGATGGAAGAAAACTGTTAAATACTTTTGAGCTTATCATCAACGCTTCTAACGAATCGCAAATTAGTATTACCAATGAAAAAGTCATGCAACTGGTTCAAAAAAACACGGTTTTGTATGACAAAACTGGGGAACAACATTACGATATCGTTTCAGCTTTTATCAAATCTATTCGTGGTAGTGACCCTAATGGAGCTGTGTACTGGTTAGCTCGTATGATAGAGGGCGGCGAAGATGTAAAATTTATAGCGCGCAGAATGCTCATCGCTGCTAGTGAAGATATAGGTAATGCCAATCCAACGGCTTTAATAATGGCTAACAACACTTTTCAAGCGGTAACCACTATTGGCTATCCTGAAAGTCGCATTTTATTAAGTCAATGTGCCATTTATTTAGCCACTTCTCCTAAAAGTAATGCAAGCTATATGGCTATTGGTAAAGCACAACAACTCGTAAAGCAAACAGGCGATTTACCGGTGCCTTTACACCTACGTAATGCACCAACTAAACTCATGAAGGAACTAGGCTATGGTGAAGAATACAAATATTCCCACGATTATGCTAATAATTTTACAGCACAAGAGTATCTTCCTGATGCCCTATCAACCACTAAATTTTACGAACCAGCAGATAACGCCAGGGAAAGGGAATTACGTCAGTTTTTAAAAAACAGATGGAAAGATAAATATGGCTATTAACGAGAAAACTGCTTTAGAGCGTAAACTAATCAAAAGCATACGTCTAAAGCAGTTAAACTACTCAATCACCAATATATTAAAAAACTATTTTAATTCAATATTATATCCCTTGTGGGTATTCTTTTTCAGTTTTAGGGAACATAATAGCCGTCCAAACAAAAGCACCTGATTTAATAGCATCATAAGTTACATAAAAATAACCTGATTTACCCCAAGATTTACCCCAAGAGTTTTGAACTTTAAACATCTTTGTAGCATCGTCATAACCTACAATACACACACAATGTCCACCAGTACGCTTCCCATATACTTTATCCCAAACAAAATTATTTTTTGAAATTGCCTGAAACGAAGCATTATAATTAAAACAAGCAGGAATTGGATAATTTTTACTTAAATAGTATTTCAAATCTTCCACACTAGTAGCTGAAATATTTCTCCAACCACTAATTTTACGCTCTGCCGCATATTGCATTTGCTTTGCATTAGGCATTGTATAACAAGCTCCTTCAGCATAAGGCATTTGCTTTGCACTACATTCTCCTTTATTTTTCAACAAATTCATTGCATCTTGCGGATATGAACCTCCTGCGCAATCTGAAATTTTTATTTGATTATACACAAAGGATGCACTACGTGTAGCAATACCCCAGTCTTTATTACTCACGGGGTTATTAATATATCTTGTAATACTATGTGCAGCATACCCTACTCCAAAACTCACACAAGACCCTTCCTTACCTTGATCACCGATAGGCATTGCTGGAAGCATAAATGAACTTGGAACTGTCGCAGCAGCAGCTTTCATAGATTCTGCAGACAAATCAGGGCGAAAAGTAGAAATGCTTCGCTCGTATTCTGATGGTGTTAATGGATCTATCGATTTTAAATAAGCTTCTGAAAACTCAGGCACTCCCAATTTTGCTACTTCTTCATTTTTAGCATCATCCGCGTACTTCTCCGTTTGACAAGATGCCATAACTAACAAAGACGTCATTACATAAAATGACCTCTTTACATTTTTAAAAAACAAATTCTTTTTCATTTTAACATTATTTTTGGGGTTAACAACAATGCAAATAAAAAAAATATACACGATTTAAAAAAAACAGAAATTAATCATAAATTAACCATAAATTACAAATAACTCATAAAATAGCGCTAAACATTTTAAATATCACTTTAAACCCGTTAATTTTGTAAAACATTACCCAACCCAACCAGCATTCAAAAAAATGAAAGAGATCGTAGAATTATTAATCTTATCTATTTTAGGAGATCCAAAGATTACAAATAGTTTTCTCAACAACACCAAGACCTGGAAACGAGCACATTATGTTTATCTCTCAGAAATCATTGAATTTGAGTTAAAAAAAACCAAATTAATTGACGATAGAAAAAAAATTGAAATAGGGACTACAATTTCAGCCAGTACTTTAAAAAGGATTTTTGAATGCGACGAAAACAAAGTTTACACAGATGATATCCGCTTTATAAAAACGCTGGATAAACTGGCTATTTTCTTAGGCTACATAAGCTTAGATGATTTCATCACAAAAAAAACCTATACAGAAAACGAAATTGCAACTAACGCTACTAACATTTTACTTGAAGCACCTGAAACTGCTAGCCTCATTAGTGATGAAGCACTTTATACTATTATAAAAGATTTTTGCTATATAGAGCTTTACAGTATAAAAAAAATCCCTGATTATGAACCCGAAGATTTTTATAGAATTGTAGATCTTGATAGTCCTATCTTAAAAAGAATTACTCGAAATCTCAATGAACTTGTCGTTCAGGGTTATATTTACAACCACGAAAACAACCATTCTAATTATGAAATTTTCAACTTCAAGATTATTTCTAAAGAAGAGCGATCAGCCATCGTATCTACTAATGAATATTGGAATTTGACACTTACTAATCGCAATGGCACTAATACCCAAATAGTTAATTTCACAAATGAACAGGTATATTTCATAAAAAAAATAAACGGCCAATGGAAATTATGGGATAATTTCAATCCCAATAGCGATAAAATTATTGAAGATATAAAAGAAAGATCTAAAATTTAAAAATCCCTGAAAACAAAAGATTTTCAAGGATTTTCAATTAAAAATTTACATCAATTTTTTCAGCACTCACTTTTTCTCCATCAATAAATTCGAAAAACCAAGTGGTATCTTTACGTACAACCATACCACTTCTATTTTTAAATGTAGTCAAGAAAACTGAAGGATTAGAAGTTTTATACAAGATCATATTTTCTCCTGACAATTTATCCGTCACTTTATAAAACAATTCCGTTTTTTCGGTAACTACTTTAGTTTCTGTAACTACTTCCCTATTCATTTCTTTTAATTTAGCCTGAATAATCTCTTCATCAAAATCACGCCCATTGTATTTGTAGTTAGCTTTATCAAATGTCTTTATAGCCTCTATGGTCGCTAAATTATAAGCAGTTGCGTACTCTTTTTCACGACTCTCACCCAAATCAGTTGTAAACAACACATTCCCTTTACAATCTTTGAATTCAAATTTAATTCTTGTTGAAAACATATTCCCTTCCGTAATAGCGTTTACATACAATTTATTACAATTATATTCCATAAAACCTTCTGGTAATTTATCTGAAGACAAATAAGCATCAAATCCTTTTTGCTTTAAATACATTTTAACAGTTGCGTTGATGCGATATTGATTCTCCTCTTTTTGAAAAGAAAACTTTGCAGGAATTAGTACCGTTTTATAATCGTTCAAGGATTGCGCAAACCCTTGAAAAGAAATTACGGTTAGTAGTAATAAAACTATTTTTTTCATATTACAATATGTTTTTTAAAGTTACTAAGTTATTAATTTGTTTGATTTCTGAAGCTACAACCATATTTTCAGGATTAAAAAACAAAGCCTCAATACCAAAATCCATAGCTCCTTGCACATCCGCTTGTAGGCAATCGCCTATCATAATACTTTCTTCCTTACCCGCTCCAGCTTGCTTTAATGCCATTTCATAAATCGCTGGATGAGGCTTTTTCACACCTGCCATTTCCGAATGGGTAACTGTGTCAAAAAAATGCGCTATCCCTGAACGATGCAATTTCTTAAATTGTACCTCAGCAAAACCATTAGTAATAATATGCAAGCTGTATTTTTGATGCAAATATTCCAACGCTTCCACACAGCCGTCCATCAAATGATTGCTCGTAGGCAAATGAGCAATATAAGCATCCGAAAGTTGGTAAATTTGCGCATCGGTAATAGGAATTTGTAAGACTTCAAAGGAATCTTTCAACCGCTTGTAACGCAGTTCTTCGTGGGTAAGCTTATCAACCTGATACAACTTCCAACACGCTTGATTGATGGGATTATAAACCGACACAAAGACCTCTATATCTAATTGAGGAAACAACGGATTTAAAATTATTTCAAAAGCCTGTTTCGAATTTCTATCAAAATCCCATAAGGTATGGTCTAGGTCGAAAAAAACATGTTTAATTGTGCTAAATTTCAAAATTCCAATTCTAAATTAAACAATCAATAACAAGTTATCTAATTCCCTTTAACAATAACCACATCTTCCAAATTATACATCCAGTTATCCACATCGGTTTCATTGATTTTTAAAACCCCAGACAAAGTAACGTATTGGTCGGTGCGCAATTTCATTTTACCCCCACGGAATTTTAAACCCGCAATGGTTTCGGGTCCTGCTTTTCCACAAAAGAAACAAGAGGCAAACACGTTTTTACTAATAGCATAATTGACATTATCAATAGGCACGATAAACCCCGACAAGAACACACGCTTGTTGTTCCGCATTTTAATCTCAGGACTAATAACGGGATAATCCACCATGCCATAATCCTTATGCTGTTTTTTAACAAACTTAATGTACCCTAATTTTTTCCAGGTCAACGTATCGTTCGTAACCTTGTTAGTCGTTATCGATGTATGAAAGGAATCTTCTTTCTTCTGAAAACTTACCAAACCTAGGGCAAGTCCTAAAAACACTAGTATATATTTACGCATTAGCTAAAATTTTTGAAATATTCATCTGATAAGCTTTCACCGCTGGCAATACTGCCGAAACCATTCCGATAGCCAAAGTAGCTACCAAAATCCAAATTTCTTTGTCCCAAATGATTTCATACGGATTAAAACCAATTTTAAAATCATCTTGAGCCAGCTTAGAAATCCATATCAGCGCAAATCTACCAATTATCGTTCCAAAACAAAAACCTAGCACACACAAAATCAAACTCTCTAACAGTACTAAACTCATGATTTGAAAGCGGGACGCTCCTTGCAAACGCAATAAGGCAAATTCATACTTACGCTCCTTCAATCGATTGTACAGCGCAATAAAAATACTAATCCCCGAAATCAACATGATACCCAGTGCCAAATAAGTCAAACTTTCTATGCCCACCCCAAAAAGCGTAAACAGTCGGTTGATTTCGATAGCGGGCGAAACGGCTTGCATTTTGGTATTTTGGGCAATCACACGAGGCCACATCATTATCGCCATTTTGTTGCGAAATTTAAGCAATACCGCAGTAATTTCTTTAGGCGATTCGTGTTCGTGTTCGTGTGCTTCATCCGTTCCGTGCGTTTCATGCACCGCCCAAACACTTGCTATATTCGAAACAATTAAATTATCAATAAGCTTACCCGTAGGCGCTAAAACCCCCGCCACTTTATACGGTTGCGATTCGTGTTTTTCTCCTTCTTTAGCCTCCCCATGAATACTGTAAAACGTCTGCCCTACCTGCAATTGACTTTTTTGAGCCACATTGTGCCCTAAAACCACTTCTAAGGATTGCGCAAACATTTTTCCTCTGACCACCTGGGCTTGAAATTTATCCAAATAATCCCTTGTGGTACCCACCATTTTGTACCCTAAATAATTATCGCCATAAGCCAGCGGAATGGCTTTTTGCACAAAAGGGTGACGCATCCAAACCTGAGCCGAATCATTGTCTATATTTCCCGTAGGCGCATCCACTTGATACACCGAGGACAAAACCAACTGTAACGGACTCCCTTGAGCTCCTAAAACCAAATCGACTCCATCGGCATTATTCGTAAACTGTTCTTCAAACTGTTTTTGTAACAATACTAACAAGGTGATAATCCCCACACTGGTAGCCAACAAAATAACACTCAAAGCCGTGTTGAGGGGTTTGTAAACGATGTTTCTCCAAGCTAATTTGACTATCATACTAAGGCAATTTGATGGTTAAAACGCTGTTTCAATCGCGAGTCGTGAGTAACTACAATCAATGCTGTTTGATGATTTTTAGCAATATGCGCCAGCATATCCGCAACAATAAACGCATTGTCGTCATCTAAACTGGAAGTAGGTTCATCGGCCAGCACCACTTTAGGACTGTTCATAAACGCCCGCGCAATACTCAAGCGTTGTTGTTGTCCAACACTCAATTGATGCGGGTATTTATGTTCTTGCGATGCTAAACCTAAATCCGTCAATAACGCCTTTGCCTTTTGCGTTTGCTTGTGTGAAGTTGCCATATACCCTCCCATCTCTAGATTTTCCAGAACGGTTAAGGCTTCTATAAAATAATTTTGTTGCAACACCACTCCTATGTGTTGTCCACGGTAAGCATCCATTTGCTTAGGGCTTAATTGAGTTATCTCGGTAGCGTCTATTCTAATCTGACCACTTTCGGCCACTAACAAGCCCGACAGTAGGTGCAACAAGGTGGTTTTGCCCACCCCCGATTGCCCAGTAACCAACATGACTTGCGAGGCCTCACAGCTAAAATTAGGAAACGTAATGGTTTTTTGATTGGGATACGTATATTGTAATTCCTGTACGTGTATCATTTATAACAGATTTTCATCGGCAAAGCTAAAGTACGTCTTTTCGGTGAGTATCAAATGGTCGAGGATTAAAATATCCAAATGTTTTCCCGCCTCGACAAACTTTTTGGTCAATTGCACATCGGCATCACTGGGTTGCAATTTCCCAGACGGATGGTTGTGCAGGAGGATAATTCCGGTGGCAAAATGCTCGAAGGCGAGTTTAAACACCAAGCGCGTATCTACAATGGTTCCTGTAATACCGCCTTTGCTCACCTGACTTTTATAAATTACTTTATTGGAATTATTCAATAGAATAACCCAAAATTCCTCATGAGGCAACTCCCCCATGAGCGGATGCATGAGGTGAAAAACCTCAGCGCTGGTGGTTATTTTGGGTTGTTCTTCCTGTGCTTCCTCTCGGCGTCGGCGACCTAACTCCAGCGCTGAGGCTATGGTTAAGGCTTTTGCCGTACCCACACCTTTAAACTGCGTGAGTTGCTGAACTGATAGTTTCCCTAATTGATTGAGATTGTTATGCACCGAACCAAGAATGCGTTGGCACAATTGAACGGCACTTTCATTTCGAGAGCCCGAGCCGATAAGAATGGCTAAAAGTTCGGCATCAGAAAGGGCGACTTTGCCCTTTAACAGGAATTTTTCACGTGGGCGGTCATCCTCGGCCCACTGGTTGATTGGCATAAACATAATTGACTGGCTTTTAATTATTTAAAATTACAAAATAAATTTCAAGAACATCAAGAATCATTTTTATTTTTATTTATTCTAAATAAATTTTGCAAATCAAGAAAAACCTTATAATTTCGTACCGTTATTTTTATTAAATCTAAATAAATGAATAAAGCAGTACATGTGGCTTTGCTTTGCTTCTTAGGAATGACAACGGTACAAGCTCAGAAAAAGAATCAATCCAAAAAAGATTCTATTAACAGTCTAAAAGAAATTGCGATAAATGGAACAGCTAACAAGTTTGCCTCCAAAAATGTTTCTAGTAGTTTGAGACTAAAAACCGAAATTGCTAAACTCCCCCAAAACATTCAAGTAGTCACGGCTGAACTCCTGAAAAGCCAAAATATTACGAACATGATGGATAATGTTACTCGAAATGTTAGTGGCGCACAGATGAATGAACATTTTGGCAATTATGCTAATATTTATATGCGTGGGTTCAAACTGCCTTCTTTTAGAAATGGAATGAACATTGATATTGGCTATGGTCCATTAGCTACCGACCTATCGATGGTGGAGAATATAGAGTTTATCAAAGGACCTGCGGGCTTTATGACGGCCGTGGGAGCTCCAAGTGGGATATATAATGTAGTAACAAAAAAACCTACTAAAAGAAATATAAACGAGGTGAGTTTTACGACTGGTAGTTTCAATTTTTATAGAGGAAGCTTAGATACTGGAGGTGTCTTAAGCCCTGATGGTAAATTTCAATACCGTTTTAACGCCATGTATCAAAGCAATGAAACGCAGCGACATTTTGAAAAAAACAGCCGATACAGTATAGTGCCATCTTTCAAATATGAGTTTTCTGACAAGACTTCATTAACAACCGAGTTTACCTATCAAAAAGCAAAACAAATGTTGAGTGCATCTTATGTTTTTGCTCCTTTACAAAATGGTTTAGGGAGTTTGCCTCGCGACATTTCACATATTGACAAAGGGTACCCTACTTCTAATTTGGAGGAAGTGAATTTATTTATAGATTTTAATCATAAATTCAACAGCAAATGGTCGTTACACACGCAATACATGATTATGCAATACAAGCAACTGGGGCATACTACCTGGGTATATGGTATGCATCCGCTTGGGTTGACTCAACGCTATTTGCATAATTTTGATACCAAAGCAATTAATAAAATAGCACAATTATACCTGAACGGAGAAGTAAGTTTTTGGGGAATTACTCATAAATTGTTAGGTGGAATTGATTACAAAAGATTAGATAGTCGATATGATTGGTCAAATGCGCTTCCGTATGATATCGTTCCATTCAACGTGTCAAATCCTGTGTACGGGAATGCTGTATTTCCAGTTTTGGACAGAAGTCATGGTCTTGCTAACGTAGGGAGCGGAACAGAATATGCTTCCATGTTTGCTCAAGATGAGCTATGGACACTCCACAACAGGCTACGATTGACCCTTGCAGGGCGTTATTTTAATGGAAAAACAAATGATGATTACAAGCAAAATTCAACCATAAAAAAAATCACCCCTCGTTTGGGATTGAGTTTTGATATTACAAACCATTTTACCGCCTATGCGCAATATGACAATTCAATAAATCCAAATTATGGGATGAGCAAAGAAAATAAAACCTTTGACCCTGAGACTTCTAAAAACATAGAAGCGGGTCTTAAAAAATCGTTCTTTAATGATAAATTAAAAACTACTCTATCTGCTTATAAAATAAATAAAGAAAATGTGCTGGTAAGCGACCCGACAGATATTAATTTCAAAATACAAGTGGGCGAAATTGAATCAAAAGGAATAGAATTTGACACACAAGGGCAACTAACACCGCAACTGAATGTAGTTTTTAATTATGCATTTACAGAGGCAAAAGTAGTTGCAGATACTAATCCACTTAATGTAGGCAAAAAGGTAGAAGGCTATTCAAAACATACTACTAATGGCTGGTTGAATTATAATTTCAAGGACAACACTATGTTCAAAGGTTTTGGAGTAACTCTAGGCTACCAGTACTTAGTAGACCGTTCAACATCTAATTGGGGGACAGACAACAAAAGTATTTTGCCTGATTATTTCAGACTTGATGGTGGCATCAACTGGAAATACAAAGGATTTAACATCGCTGTAAATGCAAATAACCTTCTCAATCGTTATTTGTACTCTGGAGGATTCTTACCCGATTCTGGTGCGGGTGCTATTGCCTACTGGCAAAGTGAGCCTGGTAGAAACTGGAAAGCAACAGTAAGCTATAAATTCTAAACTCAAAGGGGCTTTGAAAAACAACTAAACAAATTTTGATTTCATCCATTAGCTATAAAGGTTTGAAAAGCCCCTAAATATATCTGAAATGAAAAATACAATTAAAGGTAAATTCAGAAAAATTCACCTGTGGTTAGGCTTAACTTCAGGGCTAATCGTTTTTATAGTCGCTCTTACAGGTGCCTTATATGCTTTTAAAAATGAAATTGAAGCGGTATGTAAAGAACAGCATTTGATTGATTCTAAAGAAAAAAAATTACTCCCCCCTAGTAAATTAAAATCTATAGTCGAAAAGGAAATCCCTAATAAGAAAGTACATGCTATTCAATATCATGAAGCTACTGAGCCCGCAGAAGTTATTCTTTATAATGCAGCACCTAAATATCATTATATCGTTTCCTTAAATCCTTATAGTGGTAAAGTATTGCATATAAAAAATGAAGAAGAAGGTTTTTTTCATTTCATTTTTCAAGGACACATGTATTTATGGCTTCCACAAGCTTTAGGGCAAATCGTGGCAGCTACAGCAACTTTGCTGTTCTTATTTTTGGTTATTACAGGGCTCGTTTTGTGGTATCCTAAAAGAAAAAAAGAACTTAAAAAAAGAGTTTGGTTTCGCTGGAAAGAAGATATAAAATGGAAACGAAAAAATTTTGACCTACATAGCATCATCGGTTTTTACGTTTCGCTACTCGCATTAATATTCATCATCACAGGATTGGCTTGGGGGTTTCCATGGTTTGGATATTTATATTATAAAGCCATTGGTGGAGAAAAATCAGTATTATATGTCGACCCAGTATCGTCAAAACAAAAAACTATAGATAGTATTCCTTCAATTGACAAGGCGTTTTACATAATGAAAGTGGAATATCAGTCAGCTAAATCCATTGAGATTCATCCTCCAGAAACAGACAGTACTTCTATTGCCTGTAATGCTAATTCAGAGAAAGAAACGTATTGGAAAACTGATTATCGCTATTTTGACCAATATACTCTTGAAGAAAAAAGTGTAGACCTTGTGTGGGGAAGATTTGCAAAAGCAGATAACTCCGATAAACTATTGCGTATGAATTATGATATCCACACGGGTGCAATTGCAGGATTAGCTGGAAAAACATTTGCATTTTTAATCAGTCTTCTCATCGCTTCACTTCCTGTAACAGGATTCTTGATTTGGTGGGGACGCAAAAACAAATAACTATGTGCTGCAACTTCTCAATCCTAAACAAAACAAACAAAGGTATGTTGATACATCTAAACGGATGCAATAAATACCAATTGACCTACAACAATTTGAACTTTAGTCTTACAAACTGCGAATTAAGAGCGCTAAAGAAATATTTAAGTCGCATTAAACCTGACTATTGGGAAAAAGAATATGAAAATTCTGTGTATGAAAAGAAAATTCCAATTCCCACGACCCAAGATAATTTTATCATCATGATAAACCGAGTGGAACTGTTTGAATTGCAATTACTGATTAACATATCAAAAAGTGATATACATAATTTTTTGATAGATGAAATGTTAGCTTTTAATTGGAATTAGGAATAAGTAGTTCCACTTCAACACAAGGACATTACCAGGAGATACGACGAAATAATTATCATTGTGACCATTGGTGACATAGTCAGTAAAAACGCATGAGGGCATTTCATTACACTTCACTACTTGGAGATTGCTTCGTCGTGCCTCCTCGCAATTAATAAACACTCATGATACCAAGTATTTCCTCATACAAATCTTTCCATTCAGGGTTTATGCTCAAAATTAAATCAATTTTATCTTGTCGTGAACCTGCTTTGATTTGTTTTTCTCTGCCAATGGCATCGCCTATCATTTGAAAAGATTCGTAATAAACCAACTTATTGAGATTGTACCGAGCTGAAAAGGAATTTGGATAACGTTTCTCTTTATGTTCTAAAATACGTTGGGGTAAATTTGAGGTAACCCCAACGTACAAGGTTGTATTATTTTTGTTTGTAATAATGTAAATAAAGCCAGGCTTCATCGTTTAATTTGTTTATTAGATTGCTTCAATGTACTTTAGCAAGGAAGAGATTACTTCATCTTGCCTCAGCTGGTAGAGATTGCTTCGTGCCTCGCAATGACGTAACGTAATAAACTACCCTATCAACCCTTTCACTTCTTCAAAATCCAAACCACCATAATTACCAGAACTCATTAATAATAAGGCTGAATTATCAAGGTTTTGACTGAACAGATATTCTTTAAATTCACTTGGATTGGTGTAAATCACTAAATCATCACGTTTGAATGATTGTGCGATTTGATCATAGGTTACTTCTTCTAGCTTTTTAATTTTTACCGCATCGGGTGAATAAAATACTACGGCAACATCGGCAGCATCGAGTGCGCCTTCATATTGTTTTAGGAATTCGGCATTTAAACTACTATAAGTATGCAATTCTAAACAAGCGACTAATTTTCTATCGGGATATTGTGCTTTTACCGCTTTGGTCGTTGCTGACACTTTACTAGGTGAATGCGCAAAATCTTTGTAGGCTACTTTGTTTGAGCTTTCAGCTATTTTTTCTAAACGTTTTGAGGCTCCTTTAAACGATGCAATGGCTTCATAAAATTCGGCTTCATCTACCCCCATACATTGACACACCCATTTGGCTCCTGCCAGATTATTCAGGTTATGCTCGCCAAAAACTTCAATTGGCATAGGTCCTTCAGGGGTTTCTAATAACGTCACTCCATTTTCTACCGCATATTCTGGGGTGAAATATGGAATTTTACGAATAGGATTGTCGGCATTTTCCGATACACGTTTTACCTCAGCATCGTTTTCATTGTATATCAAAATACCTCCATTGGTAATTTTCTGAATGAAAATCTCAAATTGCTCCACATAGTTTTCATAGGTTGGAAACACATTAATATGGTCCCACGCAATTCCAGAAATCAATGCAATATTTGGATTGTATAAATGAAATTTAGGTCGCAAATCAATTGGAGAAGTTAAATATTCATCACCTTCTAAAACGATAAACTCATTCTCTTCTGTCAAATGCACCATGGTATCAAAACCTTCTAACAAAGCTCCCACCATATAGTCCACCTTGATGTTATGATAATGCATCACGTGCAAAATCATGGAAGTGATAGTCGTTTTACCGTGGCTTCCGCCTATCACTACGCGTGTTTTATTTTTCGATTGTTCGTATAAAAACTCAGGGTAGGAATAAATTTTCAATCCTAATTCTTGTGCTTTTAGCAATTCTGGATTATCAGCTTTGGCGTGCATTCCTAAAATGACTGCTTCAATATCTGTGCTAATTTTTTCAGGAAACCATCCCAATTCCGCTGGCAAAAGTCCTTTAGCTTCTAAACGCGATTTTGAGGGTTCAAAAATAGCATCGTCGCTACCTGTTACTTTGTATCCTTTATTATGTAAGGCTAATGCTAAATTGTGCATGGCTGAACCGCCTATGGCTATGAAGTGTAGCCCCCTAGCACCCGAAGGGGGAACGTTTTGATTTGTATTCATTTCTATATTTTAATATCCTCTATCAAGCCCTTCCTTAGAAGGGTTTGGGAGGATTTGTTTACTATTTTTTAAGCTTGTTCAAATATAAGTTATAATGTTTTTCAAAAAAATTTTATGATTAAATTATCTTTGAAAAAAATTACTATCCCTCCCAACCATTTCCGCATTTTAAGCCTCTATATAAGAAACAAACCAAATCATGAAGTATTTCAAAATTTTCCTTTTATTATGTAGCACGATTGCTTTTTCACAAGATTACAAAACACTTTGGAGCGAAACCATACAGGATGAACTGGATGGAAAGACTGAAAGTGCTTCCAAAAAAGTACAAAACATTTATACAATTGCTAAAAAACAGAATGATGAAGTACAACTCATAAAGTGTTTCTTTTATATTTCAAAATTTCGACAAACTTTTGATGAAAAATCGCAAGTCACTATTATCAAACAATTGCGGGAAGAAATTGCGACGGCAAAACCTGTAGCTAAGGCCATACTAAACTATGTGTATGGTAAAATTTTAATGGATTTTTCTTCATATCATTATTACAACATTCAAAAAATCTCCACTGTTCAAGGTGTTTTATCGCCTGAGATTGCTACTTGGTCGTTAGAAAATTTCACCAATGAAATCAACAAGACCTTTACTGAGGTTTTTGCGAACAAAGAATTACTCCATCAAACACCCATAAACAATTACCGCGAAATCCTTGAAATCCCAGCCTATGTAGATGGCAAAAACTATACGTTATATGAACTCTTATGTAATGAAATCACCAAAGAATACAGCCAACGTCTTTCTCACTATACTTACAGAAAGGATTTGCCTTTTACCGCTGAACAAATTGAAAAATTATATTCCCAAACCAACCTATTTGTTACTGTAAAAGACAACACCTATACGACTTCGTTTCAAAACTTTTTAAACATACTTCAATCCAAAGAAGATTTTGAATTGAAAAACAATCCTGCGTCTATTGATGCATCTTATTACAAACGTCTGGAAATCATCGATGGTTTGTTTCACATGCCTCATTTACTATTCCCAACATTAGATGCTTTAGAAAAGGAAACCAAAAACCAAACGCTTCGCAACGAATTGTATCTTAAAAGAGTGAAACGTATAGCTACGCTAAGCAACAAAAATGATAATCCAAATGCCTTAAAAGAAGTTGTTGCGCAATTAAATGAAATCATAAAATCAAATCCTAATGAATATACTACCGCCGAAGCGCAATTAGAAAAAGAAAACATTTTAAATAAATTTCTTCATATTCAACTCAACCGAGTAAATTATGAAGGAGAAAACACACGTGCCCACATTGATTTTAAAAACATTGACCAACTAAAAGTTAATTACTACAAACTTTCTGTAAAAGATTATCTGAGACTTTTCAATAATTACAAAGACCGAGAACTTGAAATTGAAAAACACATTCAGAACAAAAAACCTTTTTTAGAAACGGTAAAATCCCTTGGAAATCCTAAAAATCACTATCAATATTCGACTGAAATTTTGATGAACAAACTACCTTTAGGGTATTATATCATTTCTTTTGAAGATACCGATAAAGAAGCAAATACCCAATTGGATAAAAATTACAGTTTTTATCAAGTGACTAATATAACTTATGTGGACGACGAAAATGATTCACACGATTTATATTATTTATTGGATAGAAAAATAGGCAAACCTTTGACCGATGCCTATCTTGTCAATAAAGAAAAGAAAATTAAAGCTGATGCCCTGGGTAAAATCAGTTATCCAAAAGAATCTAAAGATTCCAAAAACACCCTAGAAACTTATCTCGTACACGAAAAAGACAGCATCGCTTTTAATTACAGTGTTCCATTAAAATACGACAGCAAGGACGACGAAGATGAAGATTTCAAGGCAAAAGCCATGTTGTATTTAGACCGTGCTATTTATCGTCCTGGACAAAAGGTTTATTTCAAAGGGATTGTATTTCAAGACAAAAACAACAAAAAAAGTGTCGTCCCTTTTGTGACTGTACACCTTACCGTCGACGATGCCTCTAATGAAACGATAAAAGAATTTGATTTACAAACCAATGAATTTGGTTCCTTTTCTGGGGAATTTGATATTCCTAAAAACTGTATGACTGGGGAATTTTCTATTGAAATTGAGGAACCCGAAGAAAAATTCTTGGCACAAGACAAAAAATATTACAACAAAAAAGAAGAAGAACACGCTTTTTGGGAAAATGTAGATTTTGAAAACAATAATTTTGAATTCAAAGTAGAAGAATACAAACGTCCTACCTTTGAAATCACGATAGACAAACTAAAAGAAGCCTACCGCTTGGGTGATTCAGTAGTATTAACTGGATATGCTAAAACTTTAGCAGGAAGCAATTTGACTCATGCAACAGTAAAATATAGCATTACCCGTAGTTATTATACTAACGATTACAAATCATCAAATGACAAAAATTATATTCAAAAAGAAATCACCACAGATACTGAGGGTACTTTTAGCATCCCTTTACATTTTACGGTAAATGATGTTAAAGATGATTTACTAAGAGACATGTCGTTTACCATCGCTATCGATGTCACCGATACCAATGGAGAAACGCGTAGTAAAAGTCACTCGATAGTTGTATATCCAAACACCTTAAAAATTAAAACCAAAAATTTATATAACGCCTTTGAAGAAGACCAAAACAATTTTAATGTTGAAATTACTAATCTTGATGAACATCCTATTCCTTACCAAGGTAAAATTGCCATCTATAAAAAAGAAAGAAATTACCATTTAAAACCTAGAGCTTTTCAAACGCCTGAAATCCAAAATATTTCGGAAGACACATTCAAAAAGTTATTTCCGCATGAACCCTATAAAGATGATACTCTAAATGGATTAACCTTGATAGACTCTCTAGTTTTTGACACCAAAAACGGAAATGATATAGTATTGCCTAAATTAACAAAAGGCTACTATAAAACCGTAACTTCTCTTGTAGACACTAAAGGAACTCCCGTAAAGGAAGAAAATCATTTTGAAATTAAGTCTAAACTTAATCCATCTACTGAAGAAAGATTATTTGTATACAAAAGAATCAACTACGACGATGATAAACAAATTCATTTAGAAATCAACACTAGTATTCCTGACTTATACATAACCACACGCTTTTATTGCGGAAAAAATATAGTTGAAGAAAAAATTACGTTGATAAAAAATGGAAAAGGGATGGTTAGTTTCGACAAATTAAAAAACCCTAAATACGATTATAGTTTCTTTTTCTCAACCCAATGGGAAAACATGGGCTATGCTCAAAATGTGACTTTAGCCAAAGAAGCCAAAACCAGAAAATTTGATTTTGAAGTGGTTGCATTTAGAAGCAAAATTGAACCTGGAAGTAAAGAAAACTGGTCGTTTAAACTAACCGACAACAAACTAGAAACCGAAGTATTAGCCTCTATGTACGATACTTCTTTGGATTTATTTGCTAAAGAAAACTGGAAGAAACCATCTTTTTACAGTTATGCATCACCTGATTACCCAAATGTAAGTAATTACAATACCGAAGATGTTTATTTTGCATCCAGAACAAGAAAAAAAATATATTATCATAAAATTAGCTTTGCTCCGCAATTCCAATGGTTCGGTTTTAGTTTCACTAATCCAAAAAACAATTACATCCAAAAACAATACGAACAAAGCGTAGCACAACAACAAGTTATACGCTTAGGAACAAAAACTGTCACAGGTACAGCATCTGATAGTAATGGTCCTTTACCCGGAGTAAATGTTGTGGTTAAAGACACACAAATTGGAGTTTCTACAGGTTTTGACGGTTCGTATTCCATAAATGTCAAGGAAGGTGAAATATTAGTATTTTCTTTTTTGGGCATGCGTGATGTTTCTAAAACTGTTGGAACTTCAAACGTTATAAATACTGTACTTCAAGATGAATCTAAAAAGCTAAGTGAAGTAGTGGTATCAGCTTTTGGGATTACAAAGAAAGAAGGAGCTTACAATCCTAATATTATTGTTGTCACTTCAAATGATAAAGATTTGAGTTATTTCAAGAAATATAGAAAACAACTTTTTGAAGACGAAGAAAATGAATCAAGAGTTGTAAAAAAATCATTAGCCTATTCTGTTACAAACGTTGAAAGCGTAGTAATAAGAGGCTCTAGTTCTCTAAAAGAAAATGAAAAAGCTTTATTGGTAATCGATGGAGAAATCAGAGACAATCTAAATGTTGATGCAGTTTCACAAGATGACATCACTAGCATTACCATTTTAAAAGACAAAGAAGCAACTGCTTTATACGGTTCAAAAGGCGCAAACGGTGTTATTATTATCACTACTAAAAATGCGATGAAAGCATTGAGTGACGTTAAAACCCGTACCAACTTTAACGAAACGGCTTTCTTTTATCCGCATATCACAACCGATAGTAAAGGAAAATTTGCATTTAATTTTACCACTCCTGAATCATTAACCGAATGGAAATTACGTTTATTAGGCCATGATAAAGAATCAAACATTGGTACTTTTGAAACGGAAATCATTTCGCAAAAAGACGTGATGGTTATGCCTAACATGCCTCGTTTTGTAAGAGAGACAGATACCATTACTTTATCGAGCAAAGTGGTTAATTTAACCTCTGAAGAAAAATCAGGAAATGCTGTTTTACAATTGTTTGATGCCGTAACTGGAAATCCTATAGATGCAGTTTGTTTAAACTCAAATAACATTAAAACCTTTAACTGCAAAGCGAAAGAAAGTATTGCTTTAGAATGGAAAATCACTATTCCTGAAGGGATTCAAGGTTTACAATATAAGGTAATTGCAAAATCGGGCAACTTTAGCGATGGTGAAGAAAACATGTTACCCGTGTTGAGTAACAAAATTTTAGTTACCGAAGCTCTGCCTATTTGGGTTCGTGAAAACACTAAAAAAGAATTTGTTTTTGAAAATTTAAAAAATAATGACTCAAAAACCTTAAAGAATCAATCATTTACTTTTGAGTACACTTCTAATCCTACTTGGTTAGCCATACAGTCATTGCCATACTTAATAGAGTTTGAACATGAATGTGCCGAGCAAACTTTTGCTAGATTTTATGCCAATACATTGGCATCAAAAATTATAGATAGCCAGCCCAAAATTGCCGAAGTTTTTGATAAATGGCGTAAGGAACCTAACAAAAAATCGAAACTGGAAATGAATGAGGAATTAAAATCAATTGTTTTAAGAGAAACACCTTGGTTCTTAGAGGCTGATGAAACAGAAAAAAACAGACGGGTGGCGACGCTTTTCGATTTACAGAAATTGAAAGAAAACAGCGCATCAGCTTTGAAAAAATTAGAAGAAAAACAAAAAAATAGCGGAGGGTTTGCTTGGTTTGATGGCGGTCAGGAAAACTATTATGTAACCCAACATATTCTTAGTGGTATTGGACATTTGAATAAAATGTTTCCATCGAACGATTTAAATACGATTACCGAAAAAGGAATTCCATTTATCGACACAAAGTTTATAGCCAATACGCAAACCCAACGCAAGGAAAAAAGACCGATTACCAATACTGAATTACAATATTTATACAGTCGAAGTTTTTATACCAAGCAATACCCTATTGTAAACGATTCGTTGAAAAAAGCGATTCAATACCAAATACAACAAACCAGAACTCACTGGCTATCTTTAGGCTTGGGACAAAAAGCCATGCTAGCTCTCTCAGCAAAACGATTTGGCGATAGTGTGTATGCTAAAAAAATTGTGACGCATTTAAAAGAAACAGCTATTAAAGATGCTGAAAAAGGGATGTATTGGATAGAAAATAAAAAAGGGTATTATTGGTTTGATGCTCCTATTGAAAATCAAGCTTTATTAATTGAAACTTTTGCAGAAATAGAACATGACCCAATCCTAATAAACAATTTAAAAGCTTGGTTAATTCATCAAAAACAAAGGGAACACTGGGGCACAACCAAGGCAACCACCGAAGCGGTATATGCTTTACTATCTAATGGAATCAAAGTAGTAGAACAAAAAAATATGACTAATTTTTCAATAGGCGACACACAATTATTGAACAAAAAATTAGCTTCTGCTAACACAGAAACGGCTACGGGGTATTTTAAATTACAATGGAAACCCGAAGAAATAACAAAAGAGCTAGCAACGATTACCATCGAAAATAAAAATGACTTGCCTCATTTTGGCGGAGCATATTGGCAGTATTTTGAACATTTAGAAAATATAAAATCAAACGCTAATACTACACTACAGATTAAAAAAGAGGTTTATAAAAAAATAAAAGATGCGAATGGAGAACGATTAATCTCATTAAACGAAACATCATTAAATGTTGGTGACAAAGTCAGCATCCGATTAGAAATCTCTTCCAATACAGATTTAGAATTTGTCCATCTAAAAGATTTGAGAGCTTCGTGCATGGAACCTATTGATGTTATTTCAACTTATAAAAATTCTTCAGGCTTAGGGTATTATATGAGTACGAAAGACACGGCAACTCATTTCTTTTTTGACAATATCAAACAAGGCACTTATGTACTAGAATACGAGCTACGAGTTAATAATTTAGGTGTGTTCAATAATGGTATCGTCACTCTGCAAAGCATGTATGCTCCAGAATTTAGTACCCATAGTAGCTCACAAAAAATAAGTATTACAAAGTAAGTTAATTAAGAAACCTAACAGGTCCTAAATACCTGTTAGGTTTAAATATGTTGTATTTTACTACATTTACAAACGATTACAAAACGAACTATCATGATTTTTAGAGAAGTAAAACGGGAAGATATTCCACAAATTCAATTTGTACGAAACTCCGTAAAAGAAAACACTTTGTCTGACCCTAATTTAGTAACAGACAACGATTGTGCGGAATATATGTTTGAACGAGGTAAAGGTTGGGTTTGTGAGATTGATGGAACCCTAGTAGGATTTGCTATAGCCGATTTAGTGGAAAATAACATTTGGGCATTATTTCTACATCCTGATTATGAACAAAAGGGCATCGGGCGAAAACTTCACGATATGATGCTCGATTGGTACTTTGAGCAAACCACAACCACAGTTTGGCTGAGTACTACTCCTGAAACCCGAGCAGAAACTTTTTATAGAAAATCCAATTGGAACGCTGTAGGCATGCAAGGGGATGAAATAAAATTTGAAATGACAAAAACGGATTGGGAAGCTTATAAAGAAAAAGCAACTCAACTGAGTTAAGAAATTTAAAAAACCTAACAGTTCACGGAGTTCTGTTAGGTTTACTATTTAATAGAAGTCGTTTTTCAATTTTTGGGCTTTTTCTTTATTCTTCATTTTATTCAAATACAGCTCGTATAATTTTTCATAAGTTGTTTTCGAATGTCCTATTTCGTAAGCTTTTTTATAATAAAATTCAGCTTTTTCGTATTCCCCATTATACACATCGATATAGCCTTTTGCTAAACACCCATCTACTTTAGACAATTGCATTAATTCGTTGGCATATTTTTGAGCTTTCGTTTCGCTCCCTCCAACAATTGCGGGCAATTCCATATAAAATAGTACCAATGCCCAGCGTACATTGATGTGTTTACTATCTAAACGGGCGGAAGTTTCAAAGGCCTCACGAATATCCCCAATCATCCCAAGGGCTTTTAGTTTATTGACCGACTTGGCTTTCATGCCCAAAGCCCCCCCATACTTAAACCAGTATTCCGCATTTTGAGGGTCGGCTGTTACTAATTTTTTTCCACATTTGACAGCCACATCCCATTCCTGCATCAAAAAACAAGCTTCACCCAGTTTGTCAATGGCATCGATATTTTTAGGATTTTCCTTTATCAACCATTCAAAAGTACTTTTAGCATAAGCATATTTTTTTTGCTCTAAATACTTCAATCCTTTTTCAAAGGTGGTTTGAGCAAAAGAGACTTGAGCTATAAAAACTAAAAACCAAAAGTGTTTCATTTTAATTAGCGAATTTTCTAAAATAGCCACATTCATTAATCACATCCTGATAATAACTAGTGTGTGAATATTTTGCAATTAAAGTTTTAAACCCTCCAAAATAAACAAAATCAACCTCATAGGGTTTGAACGATGGACTCTGATAAAACGAATTACGTTCTATTTTGGTTAACATATAAATTGCTTTAGCTCGTTGCTCATCATTAGTGGCAATAGCCAAGGCTTGTTGGTAATATTTACCCGCTATCTTATCGTTTACTAACATCCCTTTATAGGTATCATTGATATAGTTTGTCCCATATTGACCAATAATTTTATTATCATAAAAAAGACGTGCATTTCCATAAAAAGACATATTATAAAAAGCATTTCCTAATAGCATCGTATCTGTAAAAACATCGCCACCAGACGCCACTATATCTTGCATTTCATCTATTTTTTTTAGAAAATCAATTTTAGAGTATTTTGTTTTCTGAGTAGCATTGTGGTCGCAATCGATACAATCTTTAATTTTTCCATTAAATGGATTTCCAAGCAACAAAGTATCTTTGTTGCCTTCGGCTAATTCCATTTGTACAACTGCTTCTTTAATTTTGTTAGAATAGGCTAGTTTTATGGCTTTAAATTCATAAATATCTTCCAGCTTTATTCGATACAGGGAAAGTGCAAATTTATCCCACTCAGAAGAGGGATTGCTTTCTAAATAGGTTTGCATTTTTTCCAAACGTTGTGGATTTAAATAGAAATCTTCTTGTGGGAAAAATAACTCCGCAAAAACGGTATTTCCTTGCTTTTTATATAAAGATGCAATGTGTGTTCTACTCCAATCGCTCAAAAACACATATCTTAAGTTTTTTTCCTTATTCCCTTCTTCTTTTAGACTATACACCCATTTTAATAACGGTAATAATTTCTTTTGAGAAGTTTCATCCATCTTTTTTACCGAAGCAATCTCATTGAAGGTTTTAAATAATTTTAATTGTTGTTTAGCTAGTCCAGTTGCGGGAATTGATTTTTCAGCTTGTGCAAAACAAGTTGAGGCAGTCGTATAATTACCATTAATCGTATTCAAATAACCATACGCAATATTCCACAAATAAGGTGTTTTAGTATTACCCGCTTTGGCTATTTTTGCGATAAGGTCAAAGAGTTTGGGACTAAGCGCTTCGGATTTATAAATACTACCAACTTTGCGCTCATAATACGAATCGGTAGCATTCACATTTTGTTCTGCTTTATTTATAGCACGAGTTAACAGCAAATCCAGATGCGCATTAGATGGTTCTAGGGCATAAATTTGTGCCATGGCATCTACTTCGTCGCCATAATAACCATAGAGTGCCCATACCGCCGATTTTTGTGAATTACTTTTACACATTGTGAGTGCTTGCTCAAAATCAGATTGGTTTTGAGGATGAAAACAAAACGTTGCAGTAGTTCGCATTTCTGGACTATTATCAAATACCACCGCATACAAATAATTAGCTGTTGCATACTTTTTAGCTTGATGAGCTATTCCCGCAACGTAAGCTAATCCACGATAATATAATCCGCCTTTAGCAATTGAGGCTTGTGTTCTATTGAAAAAAGTAGCACATTCGGTTCTTTTTTCAGAATAGAAATAAGACTTCATTGAAAGAAACCAATATCTTGATTTAAGAAAAGGGTCTTTTACCGTTTGGTAAACACTTTCCACCGTTTTTGCTTGTTTCAGTGGCATGGCTTCTACAGATTCCATAGTATTCGTATCGTAATCCCAAGAAGGTGATGTAGTAGCATACGGTTCAACCGCTTTGGCTAATTTTAAAAACAAGAAAAATTGACGTACATTTTGGTCCGTCAAACTATACTTCTTTACCAATTTACTTTTAGTATCCTTAGAGGAAATTGCTTTTGTAATCGAACTAAAATCCGCTTTTGAAGAATCAGAAAACATAAAATATTTAAGGTCTTTTTCGGCTAATTTAGTACCTACATATTTTTTCCAATCTGCTATTATAGTTTTTTGACCAAGGTCTAAATAAAAACCGTCTTCGGGTTCATCCCACCCATCAAAACTGGAATAAAACAAGTGATTACTGTAAAACAAATCGTTATAAGACTTGTCTTGTATATAAGCCTCTGGGGCAAAACTCGACATATCAGTGTACCAATCCCATTCGCCTTCGGAACAAAAAGAAAACAGTACGGAAACAAGAAGTATAGAACTAAAAATCAGTTGCAATGGTTTTGAAAAAAGATTCATTTGGATAGTTTTTTATGTTTTTGTAATCTAAATCGTAAAATAATATATGCTCAGGCTTATCACTTAACTTATCAGAGAGCAAGTCGCTCATTTCTTCTAAGGCCTCTTTGCTTATTTCTTCTAATCGCAATTGGTCATTAGCTTGAAAATAGAAACCCTCAAACATGACATTGTGCTTCACAAGAATAGTATTTCCATTTACTTCAAAATTAACATTATTTTCAAATGTTTTTTTATCCAATTTTGAAATTAACTGTACTACGTTGCCTGCTCTACTGTGCACGTACCAAGAAAAAATAGGCAAGGCAATTGATAATTTAAGCGGATAATCTTTTAAATGATACAAATATTTCTTTGCTATAGAAATATCATAAATTGAATTAGTACCCTTTGCCGTCAATTGTCCCATATTATAAAACATCAATACACCATAATCAACAGGAGGTACTCGAGTTTCTTTAAAATATTTAACTTGATGAAGACGTATAGTAACAGAAACCCTAAGTTTGCTTTGCTTTTTTATCAGTGTTAAAAATTTCATATAAGCATCCCTACTTTCTAAAGACCAATCGCAATCAAGTTGAATCTCCTTTACAGCAACATGATTCACCTTATTTATCTGATGAATTAATCGGAGCATTTTAGTTGTCAAATCTGCAACATCGGTAGATTTTGACAAAAAAACTTCATTCTTGATAAATATAACAGGAATAATTTGTTGGCCTTTTACCACATGACTAAAATGAATGGGAGCCACAGGAAAAGGTTGCCCATGACGCAATTCGACATCAAAATAACGCACAAAAAGTTGCTTTACATCATTAGTCGCCAAACACTTTTTTTCGGTCTCAGAAAGTTTAAATTGTGTCCTCCAATAATAAAAAGCGGGGTTAGCAGGTTCCTTTTTAGAACAAGAAAAAATCAGCCCAAGAAGTACCCCAAATAATATCTTTCTCATTTGTATATGCTTGGGGTAAAGATATAAAAAAACCGAACTCAGATTGAGTTCGGTTTTAAGATTCTGAAACAAGTTCAGAATAACAAGTTTTGTATTATTTCACTAAAGTCATCTCGTCAACAATGTGTTTAGCACCTGAGAAATTCTCAATTACCCATAACACATAACGGATGTCACAGTTGATTGTTCTTTGTAATTTTTTATCGAAGATTACGTCACCAGCCATAGCTTCAATGTTACCATCAAAAGCTAAACCGATTAACTCTCCTTTTCCGTTTAATACTGGAGAACCTGAGTTACCACCTGTAATATCATTATCAGATAAGAAGTTTACGTGTAATGTTCCATCTTTATCTGCATAACGACCGAAATCTTTGTTTTTGTTCATTTCTAATACACGCGTAGGTAAGTCAAATTCAGCATCACCTTTTTTGTATTTTTTAACTTGACCAGCTAACGTAGTGTAGTTGTTGATAGTCGCATCATTACGCTTATCTGCTGGTAACGAACGAACTTTACCATACGTTAAACGTAACGTTGAGTTAGCATCTGGATATTTGATATCTCCAATTTTAGAATCACGTAATCCTTGAACCAATTTACGGAATGCCGCACCAAAATCGTTTTGCGCTTTTGCAATCGCATCTGATTTAGATGAAAAATGTGTTAACATATCATTTGACAAAGTGTATAACGGGTCGTTAGTCAATACTGATTCTGTTGGTAAATCTAAGAATGCTTTGATTCTTTCTTTAGAAGTAAAAATACTTAATTCGAAAGCAGCATTTACATATTTAGCGAAATCGCCATTGTATTCTTTGTTGATTTTTTCAACCGCTGGAGCAATAGCATATCCTACTGCTTTAGTGCTATATAATTTTAATTGCGCAGCTAAGATGTCATTTTCAGCTGGAATATGTACTTCTTTGTACAACTCATCCGTCATTTCTATAATAGCAGGAGCTAATTGTGCACGTTTAGCAGCATCAGCTTTAACATAAGTTTCTAATTGTTTACCGATAGTTCTACCAATAGCAGCAAAGTTAGACGTACGGAACATTTGCATCATATAATTATCATGACGTGATTTTTCATTCGTCATTTTATAGAAATTGTTGATAGTCTCAACTACATTTCCATATTGTGCTTTGTTTTCAGCTTTGTTAGCCCAAGCATTGAATTTAGCTTCTTGCGCCGCTTTTGTTTTAGCTGTACCAAATTTAGTCAACGCATCAATCATACCTTGACGGTTTTTCCAGTAGTTTGCTGTTGAAGCAAATTTAGAAGCATACACTAAGTTCAAAGCATCACTTTGATTCATATACTTCTTCATGTTGTCCATACCCGTTTTAGCACCTTCAACCCACGCTGGATAAGCAAATTTTACGTTTTGCTCAATTCCACCTGCTGGCATCCAACGGTTCGTACGACCTGGGTATCCTAAAATCATAGCAAAATCACCTTCTTTCACCCCACCTAAATTAACTGGTAAATGGTGTTTTGGTTTTAAAGGCACATTGTTTTCAGAGTATTCTGCTGGATTTCCGTTAGCATCTGCATACACACGGAACATAGAGAAATCCGCTGTATGACGTGGCCATTCCCAGTTGTCTGTATCACCACCAAATTTTCCTAAACTTTCAGGAGGTGTACCTACTAAACGAACATCTTTATAATCTTGGTACACGAAGTAGTAGTACTCATTTCCTTGAAAGAAAGAACGTACAGAAACTACATATTTACCCCCTTCGTTGTTTTCTTTTTCAATTTTAGAAATCTCAGCGTTGATAGCTTTTTCACGCTCAGCTTCCGTCATTTTATCGTTTACAACTGATAAAATTCTTTTAGAACAATCGTCCATACGAACGAAGAAACGTACAAATAAGCTAGAAGGCTTTAATTCTTCTTTTTTAGAATTTGCCCAAAAACCATTTTTCAAGTGATTTTTTTCAGCAGAAGATAATTCAGCAATTGCATCGTAACCACAGTGGTGGTTTGTTAATACTAAACCTTCTTTTGAAATCATTTCAGCAGTACAACCACCGTTAAACTGTACGATAGCGTTTTTCAAACTGTTGTTGTTGATGCTGTAAATTTCTTCAGAAGTCAACTGAAGTCCCATTTTTTGCATATCGCGGTGGTTCAAACGCTCGATGAACATCAAAAACCACATCCCTTCATCAGCTTTTACACTTGCAGGTACAAGCATTAAAGCAGCAATTAGAGATAAAACTAATTTTTTCATAGTGTTAATTATAATTTTTTGCGTTGCGAATATAACCTAATTTTACACTATCTTAAAAATAGCCCCTTCTTTTAACTACTTTATTAAGTTTTTTTTAACAATTAAAACAGAAGAACATACAAAATTCAAGAGGTTTCGTTTTTTATTAGCTATTTTTTAATGAAATTAGCACTCCAAATGGATTAATTAACTTTTAATTATTTCAAAACAAGGATTTTAATTTAACAACCCTACTCCATGAAAAAATTTATATGGATTTATCTGGCTTCATTGACAACACAAGCCCAAGTTTACAAAAAACCGCTTGTTGAAGCTATTAAAGAAAAAGACTTACGTACTGATATGTATCAATTGGCAGGCGACCAATTTTTAGGTCGTGAAGCAGGCACCTTAGACGAACTGAAAGTTTCTACTTGGTTTACCAAAAAAATGCAAGAAACAGGTATGCAACCCGCGGGTGAATTTGGTACGTATTATCAATTTTTCGATATGTACCGCCATCAAATTAGCCCTAACAGTTATATAAAAATTGGTGGTACTACGCTACGCCTGTGGAAAGACATTCTAGTTGCTGATGTAGTGAATGCTGATTTTAAAACTAACATTGCTTTTGTAGGCAAAGTATAACCTAGTGATTTAGCATCCAAAAACATTCAAGGAAAAGTAGTGGCTATTGAAGTGTCTGATGCCAATATCCAAAAAGAAATGACCCTTTTTGAAAGACGTTACCCAGGGTTTATCAAAACCAAATATTACAATGAAGTTAAAAAACTGGGAGGCAAAGGAATTATTTTTATCACGGATGACATTTCAGAAAAAAGTTGGCCGGAAGTATTACCACAAATGACACGTGGCATGTACGGCATAGAAGGTTTGCGCGACAAAGTTGAAAATACTTTACCTATTTTCTGGACTAAAAAGGTTAACAAAAACTGGTACGAAAGCAACCCTGAAATTGAAATCCGCTTAGAAACCGAAACTTACCAATACCCTTCAGTCAATTTAATTGGTAAAATTGAGGGCACTGACCCAAAGTTAAAAGACGAATATGTATTAATTAGTGGACATCAGGACCATGATGGTATTCGTCACGTAGTCATGAACGATAGTATTTACAATGGTGCGGATGACAATGCCAGTACTTGCGTGGCGATGTTAGCGATGGCTAGAGCGTATCAAAAACAACCTTCAAAACGAAGTATTTTATTTGTATTTCATGGTGCAGAAGAAAGAGGGCTACTAGGTTCTCGTTACCACGCACAGCATTTAGTAGTACCTAAAGAGAAGATTGTAGCGGTACTCAACGGGGATATGATTGGTAGAAACGAATTGGACGAAGCAGCCTTATTAGGTGGTGAAGCACCACACAAAAACTCAGAAGAATTGGTTCAAATGGCATTAGAGGCAAATAATGAAAGCACTAAATTCAGATTTTTAAAAGATTGGGATTTACCAGAACATCCAGAATATTTTTATTTTAGAAGCGACCATGCACCTTATGCAAGAATAGGCATCCCAGCTATTTTCTTTACTTCGGTGTTACATCATCAATACCACACCCCACAAGATGAATCGGAAAACATCAATTTCAAAAAACTATTCAAAATGACCGAATGGATGTACCGAACTTCGTGGAAAGTTGCCAATGAAATCGCAAGACCTAAAGTCTTAGATAATTTTAAATTAGAACGATAAAAATGAAAAAGCCGTTTCAAAATTTGAAACGGCTTTTTACTATCTTAACAAAATGCATTACACATTCAACATCTTCCACAATTTATCTTTCAGCTCCATCAAGCCTTGTTGAGCCACTGAAGAGATAAACATATACTCCATTCCTGCAAAGTCCTTATCTAAATGCGCTTTCATTTCTGCTTTCAATTCATCGTCCAGCATATCCGATTTAGAAATCACTATCAAACGGTCTTTGTCTAACAACTCTGGATTGAAGCGGCGCAATTCGTCTAACAAAATATCATATTGCTCTTTGATATCATCTGCATCAGCTGGTATCAAAAACAACAAGGTTGAGTTACGCTCTATGTGACGTAGGAAATAATGTCCTAAACCACGACCTTCTGCGGCACCTTCAATAATTCCTGGGATATCTGCAATAACAAAAGATTGAAAATCACGATAGGCTACAATTCCTAAATTTGGTTTCAAAGTTGTAAATGGGTAATCTGCGATTTTTGGTTTTGCTGAAGTCAACACCGACAATAAGGTCGATTTACCCGCATTAGGGAAACCTACTAAACCAACATCGGCCAAAACTTTTAGCTCTAAAATCACATCAATTTCATTACCAGGCATACCCGGTTGTGCGTAACGAGGGGTTTGATTGGTCGCACTTCTAAAATGCCAGTTTCCTAAACCTCCTTTACCTCCTTTTACTAAAACCTCTTTCTGACCGTGCTCGGTAATTTCAAATAATACCTCATCAGTATCTTTATCTTTCACCACAGTCCCTAAAGGCACTTCAACAAATTTATCTTCTCCATCATGTCCTGTAGAACGCGAAGAACCACCATCACCTCCGTGACCCGCTTTAATATGACGTAAGAATTTCAGATGAAACAAAGTCCATAAATTCTTATTACCCACTAAAATTACGTGCCCTCCACGACCACCATCACCACCATCAGGACCACCTTTTTCAATAAACTTTTCACGGTGTAAGTGAGAAGACCCCTTCCCTCCTTTACCTGAAGCAGCATATATTTTTACGTAGTCTACAAAATTCCCTTCTGTCATTCTATAAGTATTCCGTGTTCAGTGTTCAGTGTTCAGAAATTACTCCCAAATACTGATTGCTGACCACACATTAATCTATTTCTTTCAAATTACGAACTAAGACTTTATCAATCTTAACACCGTCCATATCCATTACTTCAAATTCCATTTTATTCCAAATGAGCTTCTCGCCTACTTTTGGAATAGAGTCCAATTCAGTCATGATTAAGCCGCTAACCGTTGTCACTTCATAATCATTAATCAAATCGTCCATATCAAAATACGTCAAAAAGTCGTGTAACGAGTAATGCCCGTCGACCAACCAACTTCCATCTTCACGTGCAACTAATTGAAATTCTTCTTCATAAAACTCTGCGGCATCACCCACTAAAGCTTCTAAAATATCATTCAACGTGATAATCCCTTGTAACACTCCATATTCGTCTGTTACAAAAGCATAATGCACTTTGGTTTTTTTGAAAATTTCCAAAGCTTTATACGCCGATGTATGCTCTATAAAATAAACAGGCTCTTTAGCAATGCTTCGCAAATCAAAAGTTGTTGCCTTTTCAAAATTGGCAAACAAATCTTTCAGGAATACCACTCCTATAATATTATCTAAGTTATCCTCACAAACAGGATAAATAGAATGCAATTCACCTAAAACTTGTTCTTTTAATTCCTTAACATCATCCTCTAAAGAAAGATACACTACCGATTTACGATGTGTCATCAATGAATTAACTTTTCGGTCGCCAATATGAAACACACGCTCCACTATGTCCTGCTCAATTTCCTGAACTTCTCCTCCTTCAGTACCTTCTTTAATAATGGCTTTAATTTCTTCCTCAGTAACTTTTCCGTCAGCTGTAGGTTTGATATTAAAAACTTTCAAAATAAAATCCGTTGAACTCGTTAAGAGCCAAATAAAAGGAGCGGTAGCAACGGAAATCATTTTCATGGGTACTGCCACTGCTTTAGCAATTGTTTCAGGATAATTTAAACCGATACGCTTCGGTAATAATTCACCTAATATTAATGAAAAAAAAGTCAAAACCACCACCACTACACCAGTCCCAATACTATTAGAATAAGGTGCTGTTAATGTATAACTAGCAAAAAAGGCTTGTACATCAGTAGTAATTTTATCACCAGAGTAAATACCTGTTAAAATACCAATAAGGGTTATCCCTATTTGTACTGTAGATAAAAACTTGTTGGGTGAATTAGCTAAATCCAATGCTGTTTTCGCACTCGTATTTCCTTTTTTTGCGGCTGTTTCCAACCTGTTTTTCCTTGCTGATATGAGTGCGATTTCTGACATAGAGAAGACTCCATTCAACAATATCAACAAGAGGATTATGACTATTTCCATTTATGATTTTAGTTTGATTTGTTTAAGTTTCAAAGTTATTGTTCTCACAAAACAGTATATACAAATATAATATTTAACCTTTGAACTTGTAACTTTAAACTTTGAACAAAACTTATAAGCTAGCTATTACGTTACTTAATCTTTTTGTTACTTCTTCTATTGTTCCAATACCATCCACGGCATGAAACTTACCTTGCGCTTGATAAAAACCTATAAGCGGTGCCGTTTTTTCGTTGTATTCTTGGTAACGGTTTCTGATTTTTTCTTCGTCTTGGTCGTCTGCACGCCCTGAAGTTTTTCCTCTTTCTAACAAACGCTGTACTAAGATTTCATCATCTGCCTCTAGAGCAATCGTAGCTGTAATTCCTTGTCCTTTTCCAGTTAAAAAAGCATCCAACGCTTCAGCTTGAGCAATGGTACGCGGAAAACCGTCAAATAAAAAACCAGCAGATTCAGGATTTTTCTCAACTTCTGATTGTAACATATTAATCGTTACTTCATCAGGCACTAAATCACCTTTATCCATATACGATTTAGCTAACATTCCTAAGGCTGTTTCATTTTTGATATTGAAACGAAAAATATCACCTGTTGATAAGTGTGTTAAATTGTATTTTTCTTTTAAAAATTCAGCTTGAGTACCTTTTCCTGCTCCGGGTTTTCCGAAAAGAACGATATTAATCATTTTGTATTAAAATTATTTTTATTGTTAATGTTGTTTCTTTTTTATTCAGCTAATTGATAGACTTCTTTTAAATTTCTTCCTAAACCATCGTAATCTAGTCCGTAGCCTACAATAAACTTGTTTGGAATTCGAATTCCTACATAATCTAGCTTGATATCTTTAGTATAAGCTTCTGGTTTAAAAAACAAAGTTGCTATTTTTAAATGCTTCACCTTTTGCTGTTTGAAAATAGTTTTCAATTCCTCAATCGTATTTCCTGTATCAACGATATCTTCAACGATAATTACGCTACGTCCTTCCAGGTTTTGATTTAAACCAATCAACTGCTTAACCTCATTGGTTGATTGTGTCCCTTCATAGGATGCCAATTTTACAAAAGAGAGTTCGCAAGGTGCATCGTACTGTTTCATCAAATCCGACATAAACATAAAAGCACCATTAAGTACCCCTACAAACACGGGCACTTCATCTTGAAAATCATCTTTGATTTGTTGCGCTACATTAGCAATCGCAAAATCAAGCTCTTGTGCTTCGATAAACGATTTGAAATATTTATCGTGTAACTTAATTTCCATACCCTTGGGTTGCATTTAAAAATAAACGGCAAAGATACTATTTAGATTTTAGAATTAAGAATTAAGAATTAAGAATTTTACAATCTAACGAATGATACTAGTTGTACCAACAAAAAAAATAGTATATCGCAAACGAGCTGATTAAGCTATCTTTGCAAGATGAAAACGGATTTTTATCTTCAAGTAGAAAACAGTAGCGCTTCTAGAGCCGAGAGAGAGAAATACAGAAATTTAGTGCTTCGTAAAACCGAGTTATTACCCGAACTCACCTCCTTTGCTTTTACCATTGAGGATAAAAATCATTTTAAAGCTTTTTGGATATTGGAATTAGTTTGTGAGAAAAAACTAAAATTTTTCCTTCCTTATATAGATGAATTCTGTGAAGTTCTGCCCAAATTGAAAAACGAATCTGCCATTCGTCCTGCTTCAAAAATTACATTATTTTTAGCTAAAAGCAACCATCGCGCTAATGGCATTAAGTTAACACAATTACAAGAAAGCCTGCTTATTGAAAATTGTTTCGATTGGTTGATTAGTGATTGTAAAGTTGCTTCAAAAGTATATGCCATCAAAGCCTTATATGTTCTCGGAAGAAAATTTGACTGGATTCATCCCGAATTAAAAAACATTTTAGAACAAAATTACCACCAGCAAACACCTGCTTATCAATCTATTAGCAAAAATATTTTAAAAAAGTTAAAATTTTAATAAAATTTACGGAAAAACCGTAATAATTTTATTAAATATTTTTATAAATTTGAGTATAAACTAAAAAAGAGAGCATATTTTCATTAAAATATTAATCTACACATACAACCTACTTAACAAAAGCACACTTTTAACCCAAAGTCGTCTTTTATAAAACACTTCGACCCAATCGAGGTGTTTTTTTCTTTAACTAGCTTAACATCCACCACAAAATAGGCAACGCTTCTACCCAAAACGAAGAATAATATTTTGAACGAGCTGGATGGACAAAAAAAAGAGCACTCGCAATTACGAGTACAAAAAGCAATGGTATTAATTGAATTTGGACATTATCATTAAGATTATACCGAGCGATTTCCAACCCCAAATAAACCAATAACAATCCGTAACCCAATCTTTTTGTTTTGGACACACCCAATTGCTGTGGAATAGTTTGCAAACTCAAATCATCTTTAGATAAATCGACTATTTCAAAAATGAGCATCAAAACAAAAACAATTAAAAATCGTTGAAAAACATAAATCCAAATCGAGCTGGTTAACTCAATTTCCGCATTCATAACAGGTAGGACTCCCGTAACGATTGCCCAACTTAATGCCACCAAATAAATTTTAACCCCACTCCAATTTCTAAAATTAGTTCTTTTAGGCACCATAGGTAAAGCATAAAATCCCGTCAAAAGTAACGCACCTATCCCGATGATTTGTGTTATTTGGTTAAGTTGAAGAAAATAGTACCCACAACATATAGCCGAAACAAGGCTTAACAAGGCTATCAATTTCAATTGTGTATGCCAAACAACTTTTTTAACTCTAGCCAATTCATCATATTTAATAAAATTGTAACCCACAATGGTTCCGTAAAAAGCAAAATAAGCAACCGATTCGTCATAGGGCAACTGAAAATCAATCAGCGTGATTCGCACCAGCGCATACACCGACAAGGCGACATGCACACTGCTGGTGATGTAAAAATCGAGGGTTTTAACGAGACAATTACTCATTTTCTATGGTTACATATTGTTTAATTTCGGTTCCTTTTTCATCTATCACAGTCAGCAAATGTTTGCCCGTTGAAGTGATAATAGGCATTTCGTGAAAAGTTTGTGTAGTCCCTTTATATTGATTGTCAACATACCAAAACACTTTTGCTTCTTTGTTTGCATGAGCAATTTTAAAAATAACTGGCTGTACCTTTCCTTCAAAATTTTTAGTCAAATAAATTTTACTTTGAGGTCTTGGATATATGAATCCCATTGCGGTTGCCTGTACTCCTTGACAATCGGAGCGATAAGGAGGCAACGGTCTGTAATCAATATGCAAACTCTTATAATACCATTCCATTACGGGAGGCAAGACAAACCACGATTTGGTTTGCATATAATTGACATCCTCGCAGGTACTATTTACTTGAAATTGCCCCGTTCTATCCAAATGAATGGTTTTATGATAAGGACAAACTTTGGTCTTGGTGCCACTTTTTGGGATGAGTTGTTTTACTTTCGGACAACCTTCTTTCGCTAAATAGCCACTCAAAGCACAACAATCCGTCGCAATTAAATCGTTTGGTTGCGCAAACCATTTTTTTCGAGGTAACAAATTAAACACATCAAACAAAACAGGCCCAGCACTATCCAGTCCCGTTAATTGTGGACGTCCTTCCCCAGAAGCATTACCTACCCAAACACCCACTACATAATCACTATTAGTACCTATCGCCCAAGCATCGCGATTACCAAAACTCGTTCCTGTTTTCCAGGCCAACTGAATAGAGGAGTCGTAAAAACGCCATGCTTCATCGGCCTCGGGACGATTCACTTCTTTCATGGCATTGTAAGTGGTATATATGGCTCCTGCTCCAAGGCATATTTTTTGAGAAACCTCAGAACCAAAATCTTGCTCCATCCCTTTTTGATAATTCAACTCACAAAATTCCTTTTCCCGATAAGTATTATAGTTAGTAAAATGATTCAAGGTTGCGGTTAAATTAGCATACGTCCGAGTTAAATCCCACAAATTACTTTCCGCACCCCCAAGAATCAAAGACAGTCCGTAATGGTCGGGATGCTTGTTGATATTTTTCAATTTGTAGTATTGCAACGTCTCATAAAACTTATGTACCCCATGTTCTTGCAACATGAGTACAGCGGGTACATTTAACGACCTAGACAATGCGCGTTGCGCTGGAACTGCACCATCAAAAGTCAGATTGAAATTTTGGGGTGCATACCCCGAAATCTGCGTAGGTACATCTGCTATTAATGTATTGGGCAATAGTTCACCATCATCTATCATCGAGGCAAACAGCAATGGTTTCAATACACTACCTGTACTTCTAGGCGCTGTAATGATGTCTACATCTTTATCGTGTAGGACATCTGTGGGGGTATTGCCCACATAGCTTAAAATATTTCTATTCTTAACATCCAAAACAATTACCGCCATATTGTGTACTTCATTTTGACTGTATTGACTGTAATACTGACGTACAATTTGATTGACCCTATTTTGCAACGAAATATCAATGGTGGTTACTATCTTTTTTCCTAGATTTTCTTTGGCAACTTTTTGCAATAAATGCGGTGCAATTTGCGGTAAAGCATAAGGTTTTTGGGGCAAAGGTTCTGTGATGGCTAAATCAAAGGTCATTTTATCAATGGTTCCATTATCCAAAAGTTTCTTCAACAGACGATTGCGTTTTTTGAGTAAGATTTGCTGATTTTTACCTGGATAAATTAATTTGGGCGCATTGGGCAAAACCGCTAAAGTGGCACTTTCTGCCCAAGATAATTGATGGGGTTGCATCCCGAAATAACGCCAAGAGGCCATTTCTAAGCCTACAACATTTCCTCCAAAGGGCGCATGTGAAGCATAAAGCTCTAAAATTCGTTCCTTGGAATGACGAAATTCTAATCGGGTTGCCAAAACTATTTCGATGATTTTTTCAAAATAGGTACGCCTCTGATTTTTCCGTGCCAAACGAATGACTTGTTGCGTTAAGGTACTTCCTCCACGCACCACACGACCCGCCTCACGGTTTTGCTGAACAGCTTTAGCCATAGCCACAGGGTTAAATCCTAAGTGCCAATAAAAATGTTCGTCTTCAAAATTGACAATACATTGCTTAAATTTTTCAGGAATACTGTCGTTTTCTGGGAAACACCATTGTCCATCACTGGCAATTTTAGCACCTAGCAATTCTCCCGTGTCGCTTTCAATAACCGTTGAAAAAGGCTCAACGAATAAGGTTCGAGGCAACGAAAAACAATATATAAGCAACAGGACGAAACCAATAATCGATTTTTTTATATTGGAAAGTATCCATTGTTTTATTTTTATGAATCGATTATATATTATTTTTTTCAATTTTATTTTTAGACCTAACAGGTTTTGAAAACCTGTTAGGTCTGTATTTGAAATTTTATTTTTATTCGTCATACCATTCAATCATTGTCAAAACTTCGGTCTGTCTTAATAGATGGGCTTCTTCAAAATTTTTAATACCATCAAAAAGTGACAAAATAAATTTTCTTTCTAATTTGGTTTCATATCCCGACAAATAAATATTGTACGAAGAATGTTTGTAATTCCTAAAGTCTTCTACAAAACCATGTTTCACAGGGTTTAGGTGCGTATATAGAATCAATTTTCTCAAATATTCCTCGTCAGAAATTTTGTTCCTTTTGAGATGTTCTTGAAAAAGACTTCCTGAACGACCGTAGTACTTATTAATACTTTTGGTATAGGCATTGAATAAATTAGAAAAAGGCAAATGAATTTTATGTCGTACTTTTTCTGATAATTCTTCTTCTGATTTAATTTTTAAAACTAGATGAAAATGATTTTTCATCAAACAGTAGGCATAAATTTCAGCAATCGGCAACAGATATTTTGCAACCAATTGAAGAAAATAAGCATAATTTCTTTCTTCTATAAAAATAGATTCAAAATTATTACCTCGATTGTAAATATGATAATACCCATCACATTCGAAAACCTCTTGTTTCATTACATCTCTTCAAATAATTAAAATTTAAACCCGTTGTATCATCTTGTCCAAAATTATTTTATCTCCCTCAGAAAAGTCCTAACAGGTTTTGATAACCTGTTAGGTCTTAAAGCCCGAGATTAACATACTATTCAAAATAATTAATCCGTCAGCAACAATTCCATCTCCAATTGTTGTGCAAAATTCTCCAAGCCAAACTCCTCCAGTACTCCTTCTATTTCAATCCTAGTATCGATATTAATAAAACTAACGAGTTCTTTTTCTTTTTCGGCTATGTCTTGTAATAGACCACTCGCAACCCCTTGTTTGCGATACTTGGGTGCTACCGCCAATTGATGAATTCTTCGTTCCATAGGATTAAAAACAACATAACCTACCAATTCTTCTTTGAGAAGTGCACCATAAAAATCAATTTTTTCTCCCAAACTCACTAAGGTATGTTCAGCATTTTGCCAAGTGGGTTCTAAATCCCAAAACAATTTTAAAACTGTCCAATCGATAGTTTCCATTTTAGCGACTCTAACGGATTCATTTCTTTTTTGACCTTCAAGTAATTTACCTTTGAAACAATTTAGCAGACGAATTTCTTTGAAACCCATTTTTTGATAAGCTTTAAGAGCAAAACTATTAATTGCAAAAACTTCTAATTTAATTTTAGAAAAACCTTCTGTTTTTATCAAGGGCAAACAATGAGTAATCATTCTACAGGTCAAATTCTGACCTCTATGCGAAGGAATCACACCAGTTCCTCCGTTATAAAGTATTTTCTCACCATTTACAATTGTTCCAAAATGCAAAACAAAACCAACCAATTGGTCGTTTTCAAAAGCACCAACCGATACATCTAAACGTACTTTTTCTACTAAAAATTTACGTTGTAAAGCTTCTTCACTGGTTTTTATTGGAACAAAATAATCTGAAAAAGCAAGATTAAAAACACGAACTATTTCCTCTAGTGGAGTCGTGCATAAATTTTTAAATTGAATCATTTTTGTATATTTTAGACCTAACAGGTTTTACTTATTTCACAGAGATACTCAGAGTTTCACAGAATCACACAGAGTTAAAATTACTTAGTGGGACAAAAAAACAGTAAATCTGAAAGTCCCAACAGAGTTTCACCTTAGAAAAAAACTTCTTTAAACTCTACGTCACCATTCTGTGACTTTTCAAAATGCAAAATTCAATACTCAGAAATACTCAGAATTTCACCGAGACACATAGAGTTCAAATCACTTAATGGGACACAAAATCAGTAAATCTTAAAGTTACAACAGAGTTTCATGATATAAAAAACTTCATAAAACTCTGTGTCTCCTTTGAGTGTCTTTGTGGAATAATAAAATTTACTTCACAATTTGCACCCATTGTCCTTTACTTCTCGCCATGAAACTATTATCATACATCGCTTCACATTGTACCCCTGGCAAATAATAGGTTCCTAAATAGGAGGCGTTTAACAGCATTGTAAATACTCTAGTTTCCCCCGATTTTAATCCAAAATAATAGTTTGCTCTATCATCACGGATGTCAATATAATCGGCATTATTTTCAGTAGCATTTCCAAAATCAGTGAAACGCGTATTGACAATCTCAAAACCAGAAGGCAAAATTTGTGTCAAGGCTATATTAGGCACAAACTCATTTTTAGTATTCCTTAAAACAACCTCAGCAATCAATTCGGTTCCCTGGGCAATTTTTGAAACATTCACAACCGCACCTTTTCGGTCTTTGAAAATCACGGAAGCGGTTACATTGTTTGACGCTACTTTTTCCTGACCTACAGGCAAAATACCACTATTGATAATGCGCACAAAAAGCGTATTGTTTTTTGCATTCTTAAGAATCACTTTACCAACGCCTCCTTGAGTTACAAGAGTTCTTTGTGCAATCGCTTTTGACGAACTTATTTTTATCACTTTTCCACCATTGTTCAATTGAACCTCAATCCCTTTTCCTCCATTGAATTTAGCAAATTTAGCCATCGCATATAAAGCATAAGCCGTAGTTTGTGTACTCATCCAATTGGCAGAGGAAAGACTTTTAGCCAAAGTAACAGCGGTACCAAAAGCTTTTTGTTTTTGTCCTAACAAGACTAAACTCTCTAAGGTCATTGCACGATTCCTATCCTCAGAACCATAATTATAAAAATAACCACGCTGAGTATCATTAATATTGGTTTGGCGCAACAAACTCATGGCTACCGTGTTTTGTTTCACTAAGGCATAAGCCGAAGCCAATCGGAGTTTGGTTTCATTACCAATACCTTTGGTTTCTCTTAAACGATTCATGGATGCTAAATCAGGAGCCCCTGCCAAAGCTAAGGTGTACAAACGATAGGCTTGATTCAAATCGGTATTATAATCCGTATCCATTCGCCAATGCTTAGCTATTTTTTGCTGATATCCAATCCATTTCGATTTAAAATTCAACGGCAAGGCGTAGCCTTTTTGTTCGGCTTCCATCATAAAATGTCCCGCATAACTGGTTCCCCAGTCGTCAGCCGTAGTATTGCCTTGCCAATAACTCATCCCGCCATTAGGCAATTGGAAGCTCGTTAAGCGTTCCATTCCTTTGGTCACATTTTTTTGAATGGCTTGTTTTTTAGCTTCTTCTAAATCCACAACATCTGCTAGATATAATTGTGGAAAAACTGAAGAAGTTGTTTGTTCCACACAACCATGCGGATATTGAATTAAATATTCCAAACGTCTACCAAAATCAATCGTTGGAATAGACGATATTTCTATCATAGCTTTATTACTTCCTGCTACGCCAAACGATTTCCAAGTCAATGCTTTTTGAGTGCTTCCAGGGAGTAAATCATCGGTGGTTAAAGACGTAACTGGATTAGGATTGGTCACATCAACCTCAACTTCATAAACTGATTTTTCTTTACCAGAAGTAGCAATGACTTGAATGGTTCCAATGCCTGTTGTACTTCCCACACTTAAATCAAAATACGCCATTTTTTCGTCAGGTGATGCAAATTGCACTTTTTGCACAGCACTTCCTAACAAACGGACTTTATTATTTGTTTTTACTTGAACCGTCACATTTTTAATGTGTTGTTCCGTTGCAAAAAGAGTTACGGGTAAAGTCACTTTTTCCGAAGGTGACATTTTTCTTGGTAAAGAGGCTAAAACCATCAACGGACTTTTCACTGCGGTTACTTTTTCAGCCATACCATACGCTCCTTTATCCGCATTGGCCGCGACCACCATGGTTTTTACTGAACCTATGTATTTTGGCAACTTGATGGCATGTGTTTGCGAATCGCCACTACCTAATTTGAAAGGACCGTAATAACGAACCACAGGTTTAAAACGATTGGCTTTTTTTGCACTGGCCGCCCCTTTGTCTACATCACCTCCAATACTGAATATTTGGTTCACACGACCACCATAAGCCCCAATCACATTATCATAAATATCCCAGGTACGCACGCCTAAAGCTTCTCGAGCATAAAAACTATCCCAAGCATTTGGCGTTTTAAATCGGGTTAAATCCAACAAGCCTTCATCAACCACGGCAAGTGTATAGGTCATCGCTACGCCGTTTTCCTCACTTACTTTTACATTGACCGTAGTTTCTGGACGCATGACTTCTGGCATGACAATTTTTGGTTTCAACAAGGTCGCTTTGTCTACTACACTAATAGGCACAATACCATACATACGAATAGGCGCGTCATTTTTAGTAGAGGCATGAGGACGCAACATGGTAATGTTTACATACACATTTGGCGCCATAGCACCTGTAATATCTAAATCGACTTGTGTTTCCCCTTCAGTGGTTTTATGCCAAAACGATTTAACCACCCGAGAACCATTTTCAATAGAAATCAACGCGCGTCCACCGGCACTGGAAGGAAAGAAAATTTTGGCTGTTTCGCCTACATTATATTCTTTTTTATCGGTTGAAAAACGCAACATGGTTGCTTCTTTACCATCGGTATTCTTTGAACGTTCTGACCAATACGGATAATCTAAAAATACCGTATTCCCAGTTGCATGCCCATCATTAGGGTCGATAGCACGCACCAAATACCTACCCCATTCGTCTTCAGGAACTGAAAAAACAACATCTCCTTTACCCGAGGCATCTGTATTAATTACATAGGTTTTATAAGCGGTAGTAGAAGTACTGGTATTATAATTAGATAAATTGTCTGAAGATTCATCCCACCACCATCTTGAGTCTATTTTGTACACACGTACTTGTAAACCACGCACCGACTTAGGTTGTCCATTTTCATTTAAAGTCACAAATTCATAGCGGTTATTTTTTCCTGTTTCTAATAAACCGTATTTGTTAGGTTCAGGTGTTTTTATCCCCACATAGGTGGCATAAGGAGAGTATTTTACCGCACTTACATCGGTACTCACATCACCTCCTTGTTCGTACACTTTAGTAATAAAGGCCGCGTTCAACATTCCTGGTGCTTGTCCTTGCAAATTAGGGTCTATGCTAAAACTTGCTTGTCCTTGAGCATTAATTTTACCCGAATAAATATTAACTTCTTCCGTAGAAAAACTTCGTGTAGGGTCGTCAAACACAAAACTATCATATCCTTTAAACGTAGTAGTCTGTTGCGAAAATTTAGCCTGTACTTCCGTTTTTAAATCTTTAGCCACTGCGCCATGCATCCAAGTCACTTTTACCACATTGGCATTTGTTCTAGAGGCTGACATTATGCTTTGATTGAAACTATTTCTAATTTTCAAACGATTCGGTTTGATGGTCTCCACTTTTACACTTTTGTAAAAACTTGCTCCACCAACACTTACCACTGCTTCCCAATTTCCTGTAATGGCTGAGGCTTGTGTCACAGCTCCAAACTTATAATGATTCAGCGCATTACTGCGTGTAAGGCTTTGATACACCGTTTTGCCTGTTGGGTCATTCAAACGGAATTTTATAGGATGATTTTCAGGAATTTTATTAGCATTATCATTTAAAATAAACGCCAAATGGATAGAATCCCCTGGACGCCAAACTCCTCTTTCTCCATAAATATAGCCTTTTAATCCCTTTTGAAGGGTTTCACCAGACACATCAAAATTACTCAGCGATAACGACAACTCATCATCTAATTTAACATAAGTCGTGTTTTTCCCTTGGGTCACCACCGCGAAATAGGCAAACTTTTTTAAATCGAAAGATACCATCCCGTCTGAATTGGTAGCTCCAGTCGCTAATTTTTGCTGTTGGTAATTATACAAATCCACTCGAGCACCACTCACAGGGTCCGTCGAAACAATGTCACTCACCGCAATTGAAACGCTTTTGTTATTCCCTCTTTTAGCAATCACCCCTAAATCCGTCGCTAAAATATTGGTCGCTACTTTAGTATTGTAGTAGTAATAATCAGTACATGGGTCTTGACTTTGACGCCATTCATAATCTTCCTCATAATAATAATCGTAACTATTTCCGCTATAATTCACATCATCTTCTTCAACCTCGTCTTCCTCTTGCGTTACCGTTTCATTTTCACCGCTACATTTGTACAACGAATAACTTTTTTTGAATGACAACTCCACACGATAAATTGCTCCTGGCTCTGTTTGCACAATTTTAGTTAAATCTAAGGCATAAGTATTCCATTTGGTATAATCCAACAATTCATTTTGCTTGAGTTCTAAGGTGGTTTTTGAAACGGGCTGGCTTACCTTTTTCAAATTCTGATTGCCATTAATTTCATTATCTTGTAAAAACTGAAGGATGTTGTTTTTGTATATTTTATAAATCTTAACATCAATTTTTTTCAAGTTTGCAGCTTCAAAATTGACACGCATATCATTTGAACTTGGCAAAATCGTTCCATTTTTCAAGAATTTAACGGCGGGATTTATAGGGTCAAAGTCAATGTTTCTGGTATAATTTGTTTGTAATTCATCTCCATAAATATTTTTTATCCCTTGAAAAATCTCTACCACTTTAGTTCCATCCACTTTTTCAGCAGTTACTGGCTCTTCATAACTTTCCTCTTCCTCATACGAAGTTTCTTCTTCTACTGGGGCAGCTTCCACAGCGGTGGCGGCAGCTTCCTCAACCACAACCGCAGCCGAATCGACACTTGCTGAATCTACCAGAGCTGAGGCATCTTCAACCGCAACAGCAGCGGAATCAACCGCTTCTACAGGTTCCGCTAGTACAACTTCTTGCACTTTTTCTTCAGGCTGATGGTTGTTAAAGAATACTTTCAAGACATTGCCAATCGTAGCATATTTTACCCCATCGGTATTTTGAATATTCACCAAACCGCTAAAATCTTGGTCTTTTTTGAGAGGGTCTGAAAAGTTAATCGATAGTGATTGATTGTTCTCGTCAGCGATTTTCACAGACATCACTTTAAAATCATTTTTTGCAGGAATTTCAACTACTAACGTACCTTCTTGGTCAATATCTGCGGAATCTCCATCCCATTCCAATTCCATGCTACTGGATTCTTCAAATCGTTTGATGCCTTTCACTCGGAATTTGAATTCGGTAGCAGTACTCGCCTCTTTATCAAAACTAACTTCCAAATCATCACCATTTTGAGTAGACTCAATTAAATCTTCCGCCTCCTCAAAATCAAGCACATCGGCAGTTTTGAGCGTTCCATTCATATAATAGGTTTCTTTATCGGTCGATTGTAAATCGTCCATCTTTACCACAAAATCTTGCTTGATGGTTTTTAAAGAAAAATTAAAATCTTCTAATTCCTTGGGTACTTTTTTGATTTCACCCAATTTTAAAGACACTTGATACAAGGTGTTTTGGTCTAATTTGTCATTAGGAACAAACGCTACTGTATTTTGAGATAAAGCGATTAATTTACCACTGACACTCGGCGAAATGTCAATCAAATCAGCATCTAATTCTTGATTAACTTTCCAACTCGGATTGTTAAAAGCTAATTGTACTCGAATGTCTGACTTGACCGAGACATAACCCGAGGTAAATGCCGAGACATAATCTTTAAAAAGTTCAAAATTGGAATCAAAATCGTTCCCTCTTTTCCCACAAGAGAACAACACGGAAAGCGCCAAGAAAAAGCCTAGCAGTTTGGAAATTTTCATAGATGAAAAAACATTAGTTTGAATAATTGACTAACGTAAATGTAAGGGTTTTAATATAAAATTTCACATAAAAATTAATTTCGTGAAACCCCTACTGATTTCCTTAAAATAATAGTACTTTTGTGGCACTCAAAACAACACACATATATTATTGATTGAATGAGAACAGATGCTTTTGCTTTAAGACACATTGGTCCAAGAGAAGAAGACCAACAACACATGTTCAAAACCATTGGAGTAAAGAACATGGACCAACTTCTATATGAAACTTTCCCTGACGGAATTCGTTTGAAAGAAGATATCACTCTTGACCCAGCTATGACAGAATATGAGTACCTAACTCACATCACACAATTGGGTGCTAAAAACAAAGTTTTTAAATCATATATCGGTTTAGGCTACCATCCAGCGATTGTACCACCCGTTATCCAACGTAATATTTTTGAAAACCCAGGATGGTACACGGCTTACACGCCTTACCAAGCAGAAATTGCACAAGGCCGTTTAGAAGCTTTATTGAATTTCCAAACTATGGTTATCGAATTAACTGGAATGGAAATTGCCAACGCCTCTTTATTAGACGAAGGTACGGCAGCAGCAGAAGCCATGGCGTTATTATTTGACGTTCGTACTCGTGACCAAAAGAAAAACAACACTAATAAATTCTTCGTTTCAGAAGAAATATTACCTCAAACTTTATCTGTATTAGAAACGAGAGCAACTCCTATTGGCGTTGAATTAGTAGTGGGTAACCACGAAACTTTTGAAGCTTCTACAGAATTCTTCGGAGCTTTAGTACAATATCCAGGAAAATACGGTCAAGTATATGACTATAGCACTTTTGTAGCTAATGCTAACGCAAAAGACATTAAAGTAGCTTTCGCAGCTGATATTTTATCATTGGCAAAATTAACATCTCCAGGAGAATTAGGTGCTGATGTTGTAGTAGGAACTACACAACGTTTTGGTATCCCAATGGGATTCGGGGGACCTCACGCTGGTTTCTTCGCGACAAAAGAAGAGTACAAACGTTCGATGCCAGGAAGAATCATTGGCGTTTCTATTGACGTAAACGGAAACCGCGCCTTACGTATGGCATTAGGAACTCGTGAGCAACACATCAAACGTGAAAAAGCTACTTCAAACATCTGTACAGCTCAGGTATTATTAGCCGTTATGGCTGGTATGTATGCCGTTTATCACGGACCAAAAGGATTACAATATATTGCTGACAAAGTACATGCTTCGGCAGTAACTACAGCAAAAGCTTTAGCTTCTTTAGATATTAACCAAGTAAATTCATCTTTCTTTGATACGCTTTTAGTAAAAGCAGATGCTGAAAAAGTAAAAGCAATTGCAGAGAAAAACGAATTCAACTTCTTCTATCCGAACCAACATTGCGTAAGTGTTTCTTTCAACGAAACTACTTCATTAGCGGACATCAATACGATTATTGCCATTTTTGCTGAAGCAGCTGGTAAATCGGCAATTCACGTGTCTGAATTAGCTACTGAAACACACATCCCTTCTAACTTAATCAGAACATCTTCTTTCTTAGACCATGATGTATTCAACAATCATCATTCAGAAAGTCAGTTGATGCGTTATATCAAAAAATTAGAGCGTAAAGATTTATCGTTAAACCATTCGATGATTTCATTAGGTTCTTGTACGATGAAATTGAATGCAGCGGCAGAAATGTTACCTTTAAGCCAAAGCAACTGGAACAATATGCACCCGTTTGCTCCTGCTGACCAAGCACAAGGCTACCTAACGATGCTTAAAAAACTAGAAGAACAATTAAATGTGATTACTGGTTTCAAAGGTACATCGTTACAACCTAACTCAGGAGCTCAAGGAGAATACGCTGGGTTGATGGCTATTCGTGCGTACCATGAATCACGTGGGGAAGGTCACAGAAATGTATGTTTAATTCCTTCTTCGGCTCACGGAACAAATCCTGCATCGGCAGCTATGGCGGGAATGAAAATCATCGTAACGAAAACAACTCCTGAAGGAAACATTGACGTAGAAGATTTAAGAGCTAGGGCTATCGAACACGCAGCTAACTTATCTTGTTTGATGGTGACATATCCTTCTACACATGGTGTTTACGAATCAACTATCATTGAAATCACCAACTTAATCCACGAAAACGGCGGATTAGTATATATGGATGGTGCAAATATGAACGCGCAAGTAGGTTTAACAAATCCTGCAACTATTGGCGCTGATGTTTGTCACTTAAATTTACATAAAACATTTGCTATCCCTCACGGTGGTGGTGGGCCTGGTGTAGGACCAATTTGTGTAAACGAAAAATTAGTTGACTTCTTACCTACGAACCCAGTAGTAGCAACAGGTGGCAAAAATGCTATCTCAGCTATCTCAGCAGCTCCTTACGGTTCGGCTTTAGTATGTTTAATCTCTTACGGTTACATCACGATGTTAGGAGCAGAAGGTTTGAAAGAAGCTACACAACACGCTATCTTGAATGCGAACTATATGAAGACACGTTTAGAAGAACATTATCCAGTTTTATATTCTGGGGAAATGGGACGTGCAGCTCACGAAATGATTTTAGATTGTCGTTCATTCAAACAACAAGGCATTGAAGTAGGTGATATTGCAAAACGTTTGATGGATTATGGTTTCCATGCGCCAACAGTATCTTTCCCAGTAGCAGGAACGTTAATGGTAGAACCAACGGAATCAGAAGATTTAGCAGAATTAGACCGTTTTTGTGACGCTTTAATTTCGATTAGAAAAGAAATTGCAGAAGCTAACGCTGAAAATCCAAACAACCCATTGAAAAATGCGCCACATACCTTAGCGATGTTAACCGCAGATTCTTGGGATTTACCATATTCAAGAGAAAAAGCAGCCTATCCATTAGAATATATTGCTGAAAATAAATTCTGGCCAAGTGTTCGTCGTGTAGACGATGCTTATGGCGATAGAAACTTAGTTTGTTCTTGTGCGCCTATCGAGGCTTATATGGAAAGCTAGTTCTGTAATAATATAATTTTAAAACAGCCTTTACTTTTGTAGAGGCTGTTTTTTTATGGAAAAGACAAAACTCTGGGTTCAAACCTAACAGGTCTTTGAGACCTGTTAGGTTTCTAGTTAGGTTTCTAAGCAAATAAAGTGATTGATAACCAATCCCAATATTCCAAATAACTTCTAAAAAAACAAAAAAACACCAACTTTGAATTTATTTTTTTAAATTATAACAGAAAAATCAACATTTATGAAACATAATCACTTTTCTAACGTTAAGTTTTTTTAACTTAGCCATTTAACCCCAATCGCAATGCATATTAAAATCACAGGGTCGGGAAGCTATATCCCGACAGAAATCGTAACCAATGCTGATTTTGCCAAACATGTTTTTTTAAACGATGACGGCACACCATTTCCATTGCCTAACGAAACCATCACTGAGAAATTTCACGACATCACAGGCATACAAGAACGCAGATATGTGACCGACAACCTATTGACTTCTGATATAGCCACCATAGCCTCAAAAAAAGCTCTCGAAGACGCAGGCATTGACCCTGAAACATTGGACTACATTATTTTTGCGCACAATTTTGGTAACGTAAAAAAAGATGCCATTCAAACCGATATTTTACCCAGTTTAGCCACTCGCGTAAAATTTGATTTACGCATTAAAAACCCAAAATGTGTGGCATACGACATGCTCTTTGGTTGTCCCGGGTGGGTAGAAGGCGTTATACAAGCCCAAGCTTTCATCAAAGCGGGAATGGCTAAAAAATGTTTGGTTATAGGTGCAGAAACTTTATCACGTGTGGTTGATTTACACGACCGTGACAGTATGATATATTCTGATGGTGCAGGCGCTACTATAGTAGAAGCGACCGAGGAGGACGGTGGTATTTTAGCACACGAAACCGCTACATTTACCTATGACGAGGCATATTATTTGTATTTTGGAAATTCCTTTAACAAAGACCATGACCCTGATGTGCGCTACATCAAAATGAATGGCCGAAAAATATACGAATTTGCATTAAACAACGTTCCTAAAGCCATGGCATCATGCTTAGAAAAAAGTGGTATTTCGATTAATGAAGTCAAAAAAGTACTCATTCATCAAGCCAATGAAAAAATGGATGAAGCCATTATCCAACGTTTCTATAAAATTTACAAACAAACACCTCCTGAAGGTGTTATGCCCATGAGCATACACAAATTAGGAAATTCGAGTGTAGCAACTGTTCCTACCCTATATGATTTAATTGTAAATGAAAAACTCGACAACCAAAAACTCAACAAAGGCGATGTGATTATTTTTGCATCAGTGGGTTCAGGCATGAATATTAATGCTATAGTGTATCGTTATTAATTTTTTGAACCATATAAGACATCTAAGCCATAAAGACAGCTAATCTTAAATAACTTATATGCCTTATATGGTAAAAAACTATCTCACAAATGACATTATTATTTCAAAAGTAATTAGCAAAACAATAATCCATTCTAAACGAGAACTCTCTTTTACATTTAGCACTTCCGTAAATAATTTCAGATTATTTTCCACAATAGACAAACGGTAATCAAGGTCTTTAAAACGTGGGAGAATCTCAAAATTTGATTTCAATTTCTTATTTAAAATATCCAATCTTTCGTTTTCCCAAACCGCATTGGGGTCGTCAAGTATATAAAGATTATCTACAATACTATTTTTAACATTTAATACTTGCCCAATATATTTCAATAGATTCTTTTTAGATATGTGTATTTTCCCAAAATGTTCCAATTGTAAAATATACTCTTTCGTTGACGAAATCAATCTTCCTGTACTAATTTCATAATATTCTAAAGCTACCGATTGCGCTACATTCAGCATAATAATTCGTAAAGCTTGCACATTCATTTCGGGTAAAACTACTACGTTGTTTCGTACCTCCAACGTTTGGGCGCCCTCTTGAATTTCAATAAAATATTTTTCTTTCAACCTTAAATCTATTGGATTTTCAAGAAATTCTTGAATTTTAGCAATCCATTCAATCTCTTCTTCTTTCGAGAAATTAGCAAAAACAACTACCCCATAATCTAGCATATATAAAAATTTGTGGGGTTCTACCTGGAAAAAAAACTCTGAGCTAGCATAACTCTTGTTAGTACGGTCAACAGCCTTCCTAACCCGTTTTACATCTATAATCTCAGCTAATTGAACGGCTATAATTTTGATTTTCATAGTTACAATTTCCTTCAAATGTAAAGACAATTGTCAGCTTATTCAAACAAAACAACTACAAAACAATTTCATTACAAATCACACAAAAACCGTATAAAATACTTAAGCCACAATCACTCAAATACAGTATACGGTTTTAATTTACAAAATCAACTAAAATATTGATTTCACTAATTTTATGAGTTTAAAATTATTTCTTCAATAACTTTTGAGTAACAATATTGCCCTGAACATCTTCAACTCGCAAAAAGCAAACACCTGCATCAAGACTTTCAACACTTAAAAAAGTATTTTTCGCTTCAAGTACTTTCTGCCCTTGTAATGAATATATTTCAACTGATTTAGTAAGCCGAAACTTAAATTTTATGCGAAGATTCCCGTTATATACGCATTCACAAATCGTATATAGTCAACACTTTATCAAAGGCTACACTAAATCTGATGGTGGATATGTAATAATTGATAAAAATATACATCTTCCTATTGCTTCTGATAAAGTTGCTTTGATTATGAATAGAATTCAGATTATAAAAAGATAACAACAAACTTATAGATATATTTAACGCCTCACTTATCTGAACTCACATGACTTATATGGTTAAAAAGAACTACCTCATCAACGATTTAGGCAACACTTCTTTTACAGGAATTATTTTAAAGAAATGGTTCGATAAAATAAAAACTAAAAGCCCTATAAAAGGTTTATAACATAAATTCACCAACTTATAAGGTGTATTAGGCAAGATAGTACCAAGCAAAATAACAACCAATAAAACTGCTAGTATATGCAGGAACTTCCAACCAAACGGATGCACGCCAAATTTTTTATAATTGAAATAAATTTTAATCAAATTATAGGTAGTCAATGAAGTGGCTGTAGCAATAGAAACGCCTACGATGCCCATTTTGAACCAAAACAAGAAAATTAAATTGGTGGCAATGGTCAAAAATGCCAAAGCAATGGTAGTTGTATTATTAAATTTATAATATTTTGAATTGGTTATAATGTAGCCATTGAAGCCTGTAGCCAAATCAAAAAGTAATGCAAATCCCATAATGTACAATACAGGAATACCTTTCATCAATTTATCGCCGTTTGTCATCAGGAGAAACAAATCTTCTATACCCGTGGCAACTAACCCGAATAATACAGCTCCGATAACAAACAAGTACAAAGACGTTTTATGATGCAAGGCTTTTAAATCAGCCATCTTATCTTCTGCTATATATTTAGCAATTATAGGCGCTGAAATTGTGTAAACGCCCAATGCAGGCACGGTAATCATACGCACCAAATTCAAAGAAGTATTATAAATGGAAACTTCTTTAAAGGTCAACATTTCACCTATCATGTAGGTATCAATATTTAAAGCCACTACCGAACCCATGCTTCCTAAAAAAGTAAATATCGAATATTCTATCAGTTCCTTTCTGAAATTATTTTGCTTTAAAAAAGTAGCTGAATATCGCATTTCTACTTTCTCCAAGCGATTGAGATAGAAAAACATTCCGATACAAGCAAGAACAAAAAAGGCTACATATACCCAAATGGCTTTTGCTTCATTGATTTGCTTCCAAAAAAACAACACAAAAGCTGTTATCATGCCCAGTTTAGGAAATAAGTTCTCAAAAATATTAGGGATTACAATACGCTTTTTTATAGAAATGTATTTTGAAGTTAATTGTATCAATGCCAACAACAAGGCAACCGTTAGGATATAGGAACTGTACACCCAAAAATCCATTTGTTTTAAACTAGGAAATAATAATGAAGCCCCAAAAAGTAATAGCACTCCAAAAAGGAAATTTACGAATACAAAACCCACCGAAAATTTGAATAAATTTTGCTGATTATTTTCTTCTGCCATCTGCGGATAGAAACGTACATTGGCATGCATAATCCCCAAAGCAACAACGGGTAGAATCAACATAGCGGTTTGAAAAACAAACTGTAATTTTCCTGAAAAATCTAAATCGTGGGGATATAAAAAAACGGTTGACACTATACCTACTAAGGTACTAAAATATCCTACGATGCTGTATTTTATGCTTTGACGGGCTACGACACTCATGCTAGAATGAGTTATGAGTTATGAATTATGAGTTTTATCTGAACCAATTTTCTATTTTGATTCCTTCTATATTTTGAAAATCTTTACCGTTATCAGTAACCAAAGTTAGTTTATTTTCAACGGCAGTTACACCAATAAGTAAATCAAATTCGTCATGCATGGGTTTCCCCATTTTTCTTAAACGAACTTTCTCTTTGGCGTATTTTTTAATGGAACTATAAATAGGTATAACGGATATTCCGCTAACAAAAGAATCAACAGCTTTATGAGATTTAGATGGCTTTTCGCTGTTTTCAGCACCAAAACGTAATTCAAAAACAGTAATCTCGGAAATAAAACAATTTTCTTTTCCTTTTTGTTTAATAATTTCGTCTAACTTGAATTTCCCTCGTAAAAAGAAAACACAAATATTGGTATCTAGTAAATACTGCATTAAAATTTAATTTCTTTATCTCTAAACTTCCTGCTAGATTTAATTTCTTCGATTATTTCTTCAGCTGTTTTATCTGAACCAAAAGCGCCAAAAGATTTGAAGAATGCATCTTTTTTCACTGTTTTTTCCTTTTTCAAAGATTTAGTCAAAATTTCAATGAGTTCAATCTTAGTCAATGAACTTAATCCGTCAAATAAAGACGAATAGGTTTCGATGATATGTTTTTCTGTGTAACTCATTTAATCATTTTTTGTAAAGTTATTAAATATTTTCCAATCGCGATTCAACTTTCAAACTCAAATCTTTTTACTTAATTACTTAAAAAAAAATCACCCGAATAAATCAAAAATACCTGCCATTGGGAAAACGTTTTATTTTTTCCAAAAAATCTTAACCGCTGAAATCATTTCCATTTCCAAACGGGTATGAGAAATTAAAGTAAATCCGCACTTTTCATAAAACCCTAACGGTGACACATACGCTTTACCATTGGTTTTAGTATAGTTATTATGGTCAACAACCCAACCTGATAACGCATTTTCTTGAGTCTGGATTATCTCCATAAGTTGTTTCCCTATACCTTTGCCCTGCATATCCTGACTCAAAATAATAGCAAACCAGCGTTCATTTTCCCTATCGAATGTAAAAGCCCATGCCTTGATTTCATTTGTTTCCGATTCAAAAAGAAAATGTCTTGCCTTTTCTAATTTTGAAAGATAGTTTTCAAAATCATTTATGGAAACATACGACAAATTAACTGGATATTCTGCATTCCACAATTGAAATAATTGTAGCTTTTGATTTTCGGATAAGGAAGTTATTTGAAGTAGTTTCATTATATTTTTTTATTAACCACGAAGTTATCACTAAGTAAAACACGAGGTTCGTAAAGAATTCTATAGTCAAAAACATGGCGCTCTTTGTGCCTTCTTTTTGAACTTAGTGGTTAAATCGCTTTAAAAATAAAATTATTAATGTATTTATTAAAATCATTCAAATACTCATCCTTCTGAAATTCTGCCATTTGCGATACCTCAAACGGCTTCATGCTTAACAAACTTCTATCAAAATAAAACACTTCATACCCATAGCCTTTAATGAAATCAAAAATCTCATTGATAGGATATTTCGCGTGACGCAATTCAATTTCGATAATGAAGGTAGGTTTGATGGTTTCTAGAATCGTTTTACATCCTTTGATGGTATCAAACTCATGACCTTCCACATCGATTTTAACCAAATCAATTTTTGAAACATTTTCTTGTTTTGCCCAATCGTCTAAAGTGATGGTTTGAATTTCTATCTTTTCAACAGCATCGCCCATCGCTTCTAAGGATGCACGAGTATCTTGTAATCCGTTTGCTATTTTTGGAATATGTAATACCGATGTTCCTGTACTTGAAGAAACAGCTAAAGGGAATAATTTAATTTTAGGAAACAACGGTTGGATGTAATTCACCAAACTTCTATTAGGTTCAAATCCGTAAATTTTTCCTGATTTGATTTTCTTTTCGGCTTGGTATAAATAAATCCCTTTATTGGTTCCTATATCTACAAAAACCGAATCCTCTTTTAATAACTGATGGATTAAAAGTAACTCAGGTTCGCATGTATAGTTTCCCGTTGCCAATGAAGCTAGGGTTTTGTAATATCTTTTTTTGTATAAAGATTTCCAGTATTTGTAAGCTAGGTTGATTAAAAATTTCATTTTAAGGTTTCACAGAGTTACACAAAGTTCTGCACAAAGTTACACAAAGCTTAGTGATACTTTGTGTCCACTTTGTGCTACTTTGTGGTTATATTTTCAACAATAGGTTTCAAAGGTAAACAAATGAAACAAAAAAGGCTGACTAATAAGCCAGCCATTTCAAATGATCTTTAAAAATTTATTTTATCACAATCTTCAACGTTTGCTTGTTTCCATTTTCGCTCAAGACTCCTAAATAAATACCTTGAGGCAGATTCAATAATAACTGATTTTCGCTTTTCTCAAGTGTTGTTTCGGCAACTTTTTTTCCATTACTATCATATACAAATAAACTAACTTCCGAATGCACTTCACTTTTCAAATTGATATGTAAAGACTCCCCAATATGTATTGGATTTGGAAAAATGCTGTATCGTAGCGTTTTGCTTCCTAATTGATCAGTTCCTAAAGCTACTTCATTAGTTAAAACAAACTGACTAAAACCAGTCACATTTAACCCTGAATTAAAGATTACTTTTGTATTCAAACCAGTACCAGTTACACTATCTGCTGTATCTATAAAAGATCCCCAAGTAGCTCCAAAATCATTACTACCACGTTTATACAATTTGTAATCAGCAGGGGTCGTATTTTGCTCAAAAGCTGCAGTCCCGTAGAAAGACATCGCCGTTAATGGACTGAAAGTTGCATTGGTTCCATAATTATTTACAATAGTATAATAACCATAATTTGTATTTGCTGTAGGCAATTGATCAGGGTTAATTGAACCTCTTGACACCCAAACATCACCGTTTGGATAAGTCCCAGAAGAAAATTCCAAAGCCAAACCAGTAGTTGTAAAATCTTTTACTCCTGAAGAGTTAACCGCTATTTTTTCACTAACTCCTTCAAAAACTGGAACATTAGAAATAGGTCTAGAATACCCTGTACCAGCATAAGTTGCAAAACGACTTGTATTATTCTTACTTACAGTAATATTTCCTGCTGTTTCGTTAAATTGGAAATAATAAACCAATCCGTTCAAAATCGGGTCACCTGCTATACTTTTTGTCAAATGACGCCACTTTCTGATTTCATCTATTGTCAAAGCACGATTCCAAACGGCTACTTCATCCATTTCTAAATTAGTATAGCGATCACCTCTTCCTCGTCCGTATCTTCCTAAGTCTAATTGTGCAAATATTTCATTAGTCATTGCGGTACTATTAACGCTTTCTTTTCCGTTTACATATATTTTAACATTCGTACCGTTACTTACCAAAGCCACATGTGACCATTTATCAGCTGGAGCAATTAAACCCGAACTCCAAGTCCAGGCAGGATGAAAACCTAAAGTATTATTACTCCCTAAAAAATTAAGCCCGAAAGGGTTTAAATCATTCTGACTCATAAATACCGCGCTATAATTTGCTTGAATCCCTTTAGGTTTAATCCAACAAGAAAAAGTAAAAGAATTTTTATTAAATATATAATCGTTTATTTTAACATAATCAGTACTAGCTGCTCCAGTTAATAAAACGGAATTACCAGGTATTTTATCAGGTACTGAAGTTCCACAAATATTTGTTACTTCTATAAAATTAGGTAATGTCTGTGTACTTGTTCCATTTGCATCAGTAACTGTAAGCGTCACATCATAAAATCCGTTAGGAGCATTAGCATACGAAATTACAGGGTTTTCTTCTGTAGAAGTTGAAGGAACACCTCCTGAAAAACTCCATTGCCAAGTTGCCGAAGCATTTTTCACTACAGAATAATCTTTGAATCGTAGTGGTTCTCCAACACCGCAAGTCACCTTGTTAGTATTTACTGAAATTTGAGCAAGCGTTAAACTTTTTTCGTACAAATCGTTCGTAAAAGCACCACGAGAAGTACCTATTTTAAGTTTACCTTCATTATAGTTTATATGCATAAATCGTATATCACACATAGGTAAACCTTTACCTAGCATCTCCCAATTTGTCATTGTGTTATTTCTATAGTAAACACCTGCTTTGTTCCCCACATAAACACCTCCATTTGTACCTCGCTGATAAATCAATTTTGTAATAGGTGAAGTAGTCAAAACGGGTGTTGTTAAATTAGTCCAAGTAGATCCTCCATCATTTGACTTTAAGACTTTACAAACTGATTGTACACCACTATAAGTTACCCATATTTCTTGTGGATTTACATCTCCAATTGCGATATCTGAAATATTTTTTGAACCTATAGTTACTGATGTAGAAGGTGTAATATTTACCCAAGTAACACCTCCGTCATTAGTTTTCCACAAACTATTTGCCGATATCCCTTCAACCACGAGCATCACATTTGGATTACGCATCGAAATCTTTTCTCTAAATACTTGCTTATTAAATGTCTTAACAACAGCTATTGATTGTCCATTATCCTCAGTTTTAATAAGAGAATTTTTCCAAGTTGAAAGATTCGCATTGCCACTAGGAAATTGTCCTGCATGATGAGTTATTAAGGTATAATACTTATTAGGATGGAATTCCATTTGATTAAAATAGCTATAAAAACCTCCATTATCTAATAAATTTACTTCATTTTGCAATGCATGCGGACCAGTTCTAAAATAGCGATAATTACTATATCCATTACTATAAATATATCGATCATCTAATGGATTTACATCTGTATTTCCTTGATCGGCTCCCGAACCATTATACCAATCAAAACCATTGTAAGTTTCTTTAATCATCACAGGCCCATGATTGTTTCCAGAAGCTACCAAATTTGATTTATGAGCAGAACCAAACCCCCATAATTCATGATTACTTATGCTATTTGAAATCGTTTTACATGTAACACCTGAATCCGCAGAGTAAACAACTTCACCGTCAGAACCAACAACAACTTGTCCATTTACAAAATCAACTGCCCGAATATCTGGATGGGTTGGTGTATTTGACAAATTGAATGTTTGTCCATTATCTATTGAATATTGTAGCTTCTCATTTCCATAACTTCCGAATACTATTTTATTTTCATTAGTTCTATCCATCATCATATCGCCATGATGTAAAATTGGGCCATGTTTATAAGGATCACCAATACCGCTTAACATATTGATACGAGAAAGCTCTTCGGCTCCTGTATTTTTATTAAACTTATACAAATGCACAGCCCTATGAGCATAAGTATCCGTACCTGTCCCCACTGCAACATAAAAAGAGGTAGTATTATTTGTAGGTAAAAATAATTTGCACCACGCTATTACCTGTGAATTAGCTGTTAAAGGCAAAGTAACATCAGCTAATATATTAAACGATATACCTCCATCAGTAGATTTATAAATAGTATATTTATTATTATTTGACGTTGTAATAAAATAAACATCCGTTTTCGTATTCAAATCCCAATCCAAAGTTTCACTATTCCTAGCACCACCTGTTACCGCATTAGGCAATCCCGTCAAAATATTTGACCAACTAACCCCTCCATCAATCGAGCGTTTTAAAGTACTTCCCACTCGCGCTAAAACCACATTAGAATCTGTTGGACTCACAGCAATATCATACATAGCCCCACTAAAAACGGTGTTGTTAAAACTAGTAGTTCCCCAATTTAATCCACCATCTACAGACTTAAGCAATTGAGAGCTACTCAAAGCATATACAACTTGCGAATCCGCTACACACTCATCTATATCTAAATAGATATCATCTGAAAAAGAGCTATCAGTTAATGTCCAACTGCTTCCTCCATTTTCCGTTACCCATAGCCCTCCAGTTAGAAAACTTGTATAAATTTTTTGAGGTCATTAGATAATTTCATATCTTTAAAGTATTGTAAATACTGAGAAAAATGGAAATTTTTAAAGGACAAAACCTCTTAGAGTTTGCTGAATGCTTCAAAACAGATGAAGATTGCAAAAAATATTTGTCAGATTTGAAGTGGAAAGAAGGTTTTTTATGTAGAAAATGTGGTCATACAGCTAGTCAAATTCGGAAAGATTTTTCTAGGACTTGTAATATTTGTAGTCATACAGAATCTAGTAGTGCCAATACCCTTTTTCACAAATGTAAATTTGGCTTGAGAAAAGCATTTTTTATCTGTTTTGAAATGGCTACCACTACTAAAAGCCTTTCTGCTCTGCAGATGAGTGTACGTTATGGAGTTCAGGAAAACACCGCTCGTTTGTTTATGCATAAAGTTAGAGAATCCATGAAATCTAGTGAAAATCATCCAATGGATGGTATTGTTCATGTCGACGAATTTGTTGTAGGAGGTCATGAAGAAACTAAACAGGGAAGAAGTTATGATAGCAAGAAGAAAAAGGCTGTTTGCGCCCTAGAATTAACAGAAGACGGGAAAGTTAAACGATTTTACATTCTTAAAATAAAGGACTTTTCTTCAAAATCACTTCGTCAAATTTTTGACAAACACATTGAAAAAGAAGCAAAAATAACCACTGACAAGTGGAAAGGATACGCACCTATTTCAGAAGAGTATAATATCACTCAAATTCTTAGTAAAAATGGTTCCAACTTCAAAGCTTTACACACAATGATTCATCAAGTTAAAACTTGGATTAGAACGACTCATTCTTGGGTAAGTGATGGAAATATTCAGCGTTATTTTAACGAGTTTTGTTACAGAATAAATCGTTCTCAAAATAAAGAATCAATCTTTCACAATTTGATTAATAAAATGGTAAAGGCAGATAAAATTAATCAAAAGGAATTAGTATGTAGTTAATTGATGACCTCTATAAATTTTTTTAGGATTTACAGTAGAAATCCTCACCAAATTAGCGTACCCTCCATGACTACCATTTGATGAATAACCCGTTGAAGCACTGTTTACAGGACCTAAAAGTGTCCAAGTTCCGATTTGTGTAGTAGTCGAACTTGCAAATTTTTCATTTATTTGTTTATTTCTAAACAATATCGGTTCAGGTTGAACGATATTATTCTCATCAAGATAAAAAACAGAAGTCTTTACCCAATCTTCACCTATTTGTCTTGACCTACTTGCTTCATTCCTATTCTTATAAAAATAATCATCAAATTCCTTTTTAACACTTAAATAATCAGCTCCAGGCTTCATAGCTTTAAACCAGAATTTGCTTTGATGTTTTAATTCAAAATCAAACGATTCTTTCTCTTCGTCCAGTTTATTTTGTTGCGAAAAACTATTCACAAAAAAGAACAACAGAAACAAGTGACCAACCTTCATATTTTGCAATTTTAATTCAATTAAAATTACAAAATAAAACCCTGAAAATAAACACATTACATGTAGAATTAATTCTACATCGCTAATTTTATTTCCAATTCATTTTTCACCTTCTCAAAAGCAAACTTTTCTGTGTAAGGCAGTAACTTTTGATATTCATTTCTTAAATCCCCCAGAGTTATATTTTGAAGTAATTCGGTTAGTTCCTTTTCATCGGTATAATACCAATTGTACCAATCCATTTTTGGATAACTCGAAGGAAAAATTCCAATTTTACCGTTATACATACAATCCGCTTCGGCACCACTCACTTTGGTTTGTCCATACACCTCATCTACCCAATAAAAAGAAGTCTCTTGCTTGATAGGACAAAGCAGTACATGTGCTTTTGCAATTACTTTTGAATATTCTTCCCACGGAATAAACTGATGGTAATGCGTTATGCTTATGTTTTGATGGCAAGTAGCTTTCAAATTTTCTAATTGATGTAACACTTGCTCGTTTTCTGGTTTTCCTAAAAACGTAAAATGCAATTTGTTTTCAGGCTGAAGATTTTTCAATACTCTAAAAACTAAATCGACATCTTTCCTTTTATTCGACACATTACCAGGCATTACGATTTGAATGGTTGTAGCTGAAGAAAATTCAAACTGCTTGCAATAATTCATTTGAATCAATTGCGTTTTGTCGGTATACTTTCCCTCTTTTTTAATCGTTTCCAAAGCCGACGCAGACAATACTCCGAATTGTTGCGCTTTCAAAATTTCTTTTCGACGGATTCCTACCTTTTCCTTCAAATACAACTTTAGAAAATAAGTGAATCTTTCAGGATTTTGGAAAATATTTTTTAGAGAAATAGATTTAAAAAAGAGACTATAATTCAAATTATGCACCAGACATAAAACAGGTTTTTCTGCAAACAACTTTTTATAGTCATCATAATTCCGATGCAAGGTATTGACTATGATACTATCAAAAACAGAAAAATCAGTAGTAGCAACGGTTTTAATTATCGTTAGATGTTGTTGAGGAATAGCGGTTAATTTTTCAAATACTTTTTGACTCACAAAAAAATGAAAATCGATAGTTGCCATTTCTTTGACTAACAAATACCACTGTTCGAGCAATGCCGAGTGGGTTTCCATTTCGATAAAGGCTATTTTCTTTTTCAAGTTGTATTACACAGAGTTACACAAAGTTTTAACACAGAGTTACACAAAGCTAAAATTTTCTTAGCGAGCTTTGCTTTACCTTAGCGAACTTTGCGGTTAAAAGTCTTATAAAGTATTCAAACTTCGCACAAAAATAAAGATATTTGCATACACTTACTCAAAACAATGAACTATTATATTATCATACCAGCTCATAACGAGGAAAAATTTATAGGTTTAACCCTAGATTCGTTAGTAAATCAAACGGTTTTACCAAAAAAAGCAGTAATTGTAAACGATAATTCTACCGATGCAACGGCTAATATCGTACAATCGTATATCGAAAAACATCCTTGGATTTCCTTGGTTGAAAAAAAATCAGATGCGATTCACCTGCCGGGAAGCAAGGTTATTCAAGCTTTTCAAACAGGATTAGCCACTTTGGATGAAGCCTACGACCTTATGGTCAAAGGGGATTCTGACCTGATTTTTCCTCCGCATTATTTCGAAACCATCATCAAGCATTTTGAAAGTGACCCACAAATAGGTATGGCGGGTGGTTTTGCTTATATTGAAAAAAATGGGGAGTGGATTTTAGAGAACCTAACCGACAAAGACCATATTCGAGGAGCTTTTAAAGCGTATCGCAAAGCAACCTTCCAACAAATTGGTGGCTTAAAACCTGCTATGGGTTGGGATACTGTAGATGAATTACTTTGTAAATTCTACAATTGGAAAGTCGTTACCGACGAATCTCTAAAGGTAAAACATTTAAAACCTACTGGAGCGAATTACAACCAAGCGTCACGCTACAAACAAGGAGAAGCTTTTTACACACTGGGTTATGGCTTTTTCATCACAGCCGTTGCTTCATTGAAATTAGCCATGCGAAAAGGCAAACCGCTCTTATTTATTGATTACATCAAAGGGTTTTGGAAAGCCAAAGCCGAAAATAAAACCATGCTGGTTACTCCTGAGCAAGCGAAGTTTGTAAAAGCGTATCGATGGAAAAAGATGAAAGAAAAGATAGCCCCCAAACCCCCAAAGGGGGCTTAACGCACCGCAAATAAACTTACAATTTTAAAGTTTTCGATTCCCCCTTTGGGGGTTAGGGGGCTTTTGCTTAATTTCGCTGTTTATACAAATTAGAATGATGTTAATCCGATACTTATCGCAAATAGGAAGATATTTCTTAATGTTACAGGAAATCTTCAAGAAACCTACCAAATGGTCGGTAATGCGAACCCTCATTTTTAAAGAAATAGACGATTTAATTATTGATTCCCTTGGAATTGTATCGTTTATTTCGTTTTTCGTAGGTGGAGTTGTTGCTATTCAAACCGCATTAAACTTAACCAATCCATTGATTCCAAAATACTTAATAGGTTTTGCTACGCGTCAATCGGTAATTTTGGAGTTTGCCCCTACCTTTATTTCGATAATCATGGCGGGAAAAATGGGTTCTTTTATCACTTCGAGTATAGGTACTATGCGTGTAACCGAGCAAATTGATGCCTTGGAAGTGATGGGTGTAAATTCACTAAATTATTTAGTTTTTCCAAAACTGATTGCGTTGCTTTTATATCCCTTTGTAATTGGATTGAGTATGTTCTTAGGCGTTTTTGGAGGCTGGCTTGCGGCGGTGTATGGTGGTTTTGCCACAGCCGACGAATTTATGTCGGGTTTACAATCTGAATTTATTCCGTTTCATGTGGTTTATGCTTTTATCAAAACTTTTGTTTTTGCTTTCTTGCTTGCTACCATCCCTTCGTTTCATGGTTATTACATGAAAGGTGGTGCTTTAGAAGTAGGAAAAGCCAGTACGGTTTCCTTTGTTTGGACCTCGGTAGTTATCATTTTGTGTAATTATATTCTAACGCAACTCCTTTTAACGAATTAATTATGATTGAAGTTAACGACATTAAAAAATCATTTGGCGAACAAATGGTTTTAAAAGGCATCAGTACTACGTTAGAAGCTGGAAAAACAAACCTCATCATTGGGCAATCAGGTTCTGGAAAAACTGTATTTTTAAAATCCTTGCTAGGAATTCACAAAGTGGATAGCGGTTCTATTTCTTTTGACGGACGCATATACGAAAGTATGAATGACGATGAACGTCGTGAACTCCGCACTGAAATTGGCATGGTATTTCAAGGCAGTGCCCTATTTGACTCCATGACGGTGGAGGAAAATATAGGTTTCCCATTGAAAATGTTTTCTAACAAAACCAAAAAAGAAATCAAAGAGCGTGTGGATTTTGTTATCGAACGTGTTAACCTTATCAATGCTCATCATAAAAAACCTTCTGAAATTTCAGGAGGGATGCAAAAACGTGTGGCTATTGCCCGTGCGATTGTAAACAATCCAAAATATTTGTTTTGTGACGAACCCAACTCGGGTCTTGACCCTAAAACGGCGATTGTCATTGACAATTTGATTCAGGAAATCACTAAGGAATACAATATCACTACGGTCATCAACACCCACGATATGAACTCGGTAATGGAAATTGGCGATAAAATTGTATTCTTAAAAAATGGTTTGAAAGCTTGGGAAGGCGATAAAACTCAAATTTTCAAAACAGACAACGAAGCAGTAACCGACTTTGTGTATTCTTCTGAATTGTTTAAAAAAGTAAGAGAAGCCGTTTTGAAAGAAGGTTTATAAAATTAAATCAAACATAAAGCCCTGAGTAAATTGAACTCAGGGCTTTTTTTAAAAACACACAAGTTGACCACTAATACTGAAACGCATATTTGACATACACAGGGTCATGGTCAGAAATATCGCCACCAAAATATTTTGCTATAAAATGTTGGGTAGGACTTATCGTTAGAGGCTGTTTGTTTTCGTTAGCCAAAAAGATATAATCCAGCGTATCATTATACCCTTTAAATCCTTGGTATTGCACTACTGTATTTTGGTTTGAGTAGGTTCCACGCTCTTGCAAAGGATTGAAGAAATAATTATTTGTTCCGTTTAACAAGGTTTTCATCTTCATATATTCCTCCGATAAAGTGTATTCCACATTCATGTCTCCCGCATAAATAACCGCTTCTGAACTTGGAATATTAAACGAATTTTTAAAGTTTCTAATTTCTGTAAATTGCTTTTCACGCGTTGCTCTTCCAGGATAATTAGGCTGTTCCGACGCCGTATGAGTACCAAAAATATGATACTTCTTATTATTCTTTTCAATCACCGCATACGCCACCCCTCTGTTAGAAAGTCCCTCAGCAGAATTAATTTGCGATTGAAAAATCCATTGGTATTTTTTCAAAATAGGATACTTACTCAAAATCATAATACCTCCATTAACATTAAACAAGGTATTTCCACAATTGCCATAATACCCATCCCAATTATTAGGATAAAGAGCAGTACCTCCTTTAGAATTACAATACAAACCTAACAAAGGTGTTGCATAAGGATAGGTAATTTTAATTTTAGCCAAAAATTCATCACCAAAACGAACATTAAAACCTTCTTCAATAACCAAAACATCGGGTGTATTTTCACCTAAATTGGTAATATACTTGAACAATTCAGAAGCTCTTTCCTTACTTTTATACTGAGGCAAAATACTAGGCAACTGATACACATTGTAACTCATTACCGACAAAGATTCGGTGGTGGTGCTTAATCGCGCATTTGATTTTTCAGCATTTTCAATGGAAAACAAATTCTCTTCCGAACAAGAAACAAAGGCTATAGCCACGAAAAGCAGTAGTAGTTTTTTCATTTTATAAATATTTTCGTGCAAAACTATACCGCTGAGTTTAGCTTAAATTTAATTCAAAACGATGTTTAGCTAAACAAATATTTAACTTATCTGAGTCTATGTTAACTTCTCTAATTACAGATTAATACAATGTAAAAAGCATCCCTTTCGAGGATGCTTTTAGGAGTATAACTACTTTATAACTTAAGATTGTAGTTTAGCTACAACCGTTTTAATATCTTGTTCTTTATTTTTTGGATAAATTAATAACACATCGTCTTTATCCACTACGATATAGTCTTTTAAACCGTCAATCACCACTAATTTTTTTCCTTCGGTACGGATGATATTGTTATTGGCATTTTCTAAATACACATTAGCATTAACTACCGCATTATCCTGCTCATCTTTGGGTAATTTATCGTAAAGCGAACCCCAAGTTCCTAAATCATTCCAATCGAAGGTAGCAGGCAATACAAACACATTTTCTGCTTTTTCTAAAATGGCATAATCCACAGAAATATTCTCTGCTAAAGGATAATTATTTTGAATAAAAGCATTTTCATTTTCCGTGTTGTAAAAATCGTATCCATTCATAAAATGCGCATACATTTCAGGTTGAAAAGCTTCGAACGATTTTAAAACACTCTTCGCACTCCATACAAATATTCCAGCGTTCCACAAGAAATTACGGCTTTGCACAAACTTACGAGCCGTTGCATAGTCTGGTTTTTCACGGAATTGCTTGACTTTTTTAATGGTACGGGTGTCTAATTTATCATATTCAATATACCCATAACCTGTGTTAGGAAATGTAGGTAAAATCCCTAAAGTCATCAGGTTTTCGTCGCGCTCGCAGAAGTCAAAAGCATATTGCAGATTGGCACAAAACTGCACTTCATCTTCAATCCAATGGTCTGAAGGTGCCACCACTACAACTGCGTTAGGATTTTGTTTTTTAATTTTTAGCGTGGCATATAAAATACAAGGAGCGGTATTACGCATGGCAGGTTCCAGCACCACTTGTTCCTGTTTTACACCTGGCAATTGTTCTAACACGATGTCATTATAACTTTCGTTAGTTAAAATCAAGATATTCTCTTTAGGAATTACTTGAGAAAGTCGCGAGAAAGTTTTTTGAATCAAGGTTTCCCCTGTTCCTAACATGTCGTGAAACTGTTTTGGAAAATGAGTAGTTGATACAGGCCAAAAACGAGAACCTACTCCCCCAGCCATGATAATTGCGTAATAATTTTTGTTCATATTTTAAAAGTTCCCGAGTAACAAGGTCACAAAGTTACGAAGATTTTTTAGGTATCATCCTAAAAATTCCAATTCCAATGTTTATTACAAATACTATTTGAACAGCAACTAACAACAAACCTAAAATTGCAATTAATAGATTCATTGAATCTTCGAAAAAAATTGGAAAAAGAAAAATATAAGGATAATATATCCCTGAGACAGTTAGACAGGTAACATAAATATGCATATTACTCAAAATACGAATTGTTTGTAACCTCAATTTGTCTAAACTCCAATAAATAGAAAAAAAAGTAAACAATATGAAGCAATTCATCAATTGCAAATGACTATGTGCAATCACATAATAAGTATCATGTATATTTATATCTAATGTATCATCACTTATCCTAAAAAGCGAAAACATAAGAAAAACCAATGCTAACACTAAAAATAAAAAATAACTTCTCGTCTTTACTATTTCTAATTTCAAAATTCTAAATTCTAAATTAATTTGACAGCAACTCAACCTCCGCATTGGGATTAAACAAATAAGTTTTACCTGAGTGAAGTTCAAGACACTCAAAACGTTTAGTACGAAGGGCAATTTTTTTAAATATTTTCCCATTATGAATTCGAAACGTACTCCCAAAAGGAATTTCAAACACATAATGTTTATCATTTTCTGGGTCAAATTGCTTTAGTGCCAAAGCCAACGTCGCATCTGTATCGCTACTGGCTTTAGGGTTACGAAAATGTCTCGCCACAAGGCTTAACAACGAAGGCGGAAAAATTTCAGGACGTATAAAAGGCACCATCAAACGTTGAAACGTGAGTTTCCATTCGTCTCCATGAGGTTTAATACTCCTCCCATAACGTTCAAAAGCAACCAAATGTGCTATTTCGTGAATTAAAGTAATTAAAAAACGATAGGGATTTTGGGAATAATTCACCGTAATCACATGTCTTCCGTCCAATTCTCTACGGTAATCGCCATGACGTGTGACACGTTCATTAACAATTTTTAGATGCACCCGATTGGTTTTGATAAGTTCAAAACACATGGGCACTGAATGTTCAGGAAGATATTTATAAAGTACTTCAGCCATTGTTTTCTTCTAGATTCAATGTTGTATGCAAATCTTTTGCATTGAGGTTAGTAACTACTTGTTTTCCTGTTTTAGCTTCTAGTTCTTTACGTGCAACTTGTGCTACATTTCCCCCTTGTTTAGCCACATTTACATTCTCTTCAAAAGTTTCTGGATGTACTGCAACCGATATCTCTTTTGTAGATGCTTCTGCAAGCATATTCAAAATGAGTTCGGTATTTGACATATTGTCGCGAAGATTTTCTTTTTTTAAACCTTTTAAAACCTTATACTCTTTCGTTGTTTTTCCTGACCAAGCTTGGGTAATAATATCGGTTAAAGTAGCAAATTGCTGACCTTCTTTAACCCCTCTTTTTTTCCATTCATCGGTTAACTCTTTACGAACCTCAATACTTTTCAACCGTTGATTAATCCAACTTTCTGAATAGCCCAACTTAAGATATTGTGATAAGGCTCTATCAATAGACAATTCTGGGTCTTGTATTTCTTCTAATCGTTCAGATGCAATTTGTGCGAGCCATAATTTAAATGGCTCCGCTTTTGGCGAAGGAATCGACTGAATTAATCGAAACAATTGCTCGGTATCGGCAACGTCGGTCAAACGCATTTTCCCATCGGGTGCTTCCATTTTCAACTGTCCGATATTTTCGGACAGTTGACTTCCTTCCTTATGAAGTTTACTTTTTAAATCAGCCCAATATTTTCTAGGACGTTCTGAAGCAGTCAAAACTTCTACAACATCAATAACCGAGAAGAACCATTTTTCTTGTTCGGTATCCCAAAGGGTTCTCACTTTTTTTTCTTCAAATAGCTGAATGGCATTTACTCTAGTCATGGCGTATATTTTTAAAATTCAGTACAATATACAAAATTTTAAGGTGTTGTAGAACTTACTTGTAACACTTTGCCATTGTAGTATTTATTAGCCGTTAGTGCAAAATTAAAAATGTAATCCGCCATTTCCTGAGCCGAAATAGGTGCTTGATACCCTGGGAAAGCCTCTTGCAACATTTCGGTTTGTACCGCTCCTAATGCCAATACATTAAAAGCAATTCCGCGCTCTTTATATTCTTCTGCTAATAATTCAGACAATGTAATTACCGCCCCTTTACTCGAACTGTAAGCCGAGAGCCCAGGAAATTTCATACTTCCTTGAATTCCACCCATGGAACTAATAGTTACCACGTGACTCCCTTTTACCATAAAAGGAACACAAATTCTTGTCAAGGAGGCCACTCCAAACACATTTACTTTATAAATAGTTTCAAACTCGGCACTAGTGATTTGCTCAAACGGTTTGTGCAATAAACTTCCTGCATTATGGATTATCACATCTACTTTTTTCCAAGTAGTTTCTAAAAATTGAATCACTTGTTGCAACTCATTTTCCAATGACAAATCAACAGACAAGCACGTGATTTTTTCGTTTTCCAATAATGCTTGAGGCGTTTTTCTTGAAAGGGCTAACACATTATGTCCTGCCTTAGCAAACTGTAGCGCAAGCTCGTATCCTATTCCTCTTGAAGTTCCTGTAATAATTATGTTTTTATTTTCCATCTAATTGAATTTCTTTTGTTGGGGCATTTATCATTTGTTCTAAAGCAAGTATACTTTTATCTATTACTTGTTGCATGTGTTTTATATCCATTTTTTCATATTCATCGTCCACATGATGGTAAAATTCGTAATTCTCAAAATCAAAAGTTGAAATGGTGTGCGCAGGAATGTTGCACGTTTTATAAAACGGATAATTATCGGAATGCTTAAACAGTTGATAATGCGACTCGACAGGAATATAACCTACCCATTTTTCACCTGCATAGTCGTTCATTTTTTTAGCCATATTAGACTTAGTAATCCCTGTCATATACACAAGCATCTCCTTATTTTTCATAGGCACGCCAATCATTTCAAAATTAAACATAAAATAAATATCCTTATGCGCCTTTTGCATTTGCTCCGCCATGTGATATGAACCTAACAAGCCTTTTTCCTCAGCTGTAAAAAGGGCAAATACTATCGTACGTTTATTATTCTTAGCTTTAGCAAAATATTTCACTAATTCTGTTACGGCAGTAGTCCCCACGGCATTGTCATTGGCACCATTCGCAATCGCATCACCATTCAATAGACTACTCATCCCAATATGGTCATAATGCGCACCTATCACAACAATTTCATTTTTCAACACTGGGTCAATGCCTTCAATCACACCTACAATATTAAACGAAGGTTTATCATAATTCCCAATACGGTCTCTATACGAACTGTAATACGGTTTGACCTGATAGTCGATGAAAATCTGCTCTAAATAAGCCATGGCTTGTTCCATTTCTGGTGTACCAGGTTCACGTCCTTTTCTCTCGTCAGCGGTTAAAAACTTTAAGGTTTTTTCAATACCTTCTAGCGAAGAAATAGTTTTTACTTCTTGCGCATTTGAAAAGCCGAAAAAACTACAAGCTAGTGTAATAAAAAATTTACGCATATTTTGTTTATTTAAAATTTCAATATTTATAGGAAAGAGAATAGATTATGAGAGAATAGACCATGAGATAATAGACTATGAGATAAAATAGATTATCTAATTTAACCCAAAATACATTCTTGGTTTCCTTTTTATTTCGCTTTCAACTCATTTTCTTTCTGAATTACCCATTCTAATTCAGGGTCACTATTTTTTTCAAAATCTTCTTTAGTGGGTAGCAATGTAATATCTGGATAAACGCCATGCCCTTCTACCGTGGTTTTATGGGGCACGGCAATTTCCATAAGCCCAAAACGCAATTTTAATTTAGAATGAGGCAATCTCATGATGGGCAACACACCAGCCACTGTACTTTTAGAAGCACCACCTGTTTCTTCACCAATAAAAGTGGCACGCTTAAGATGTTTTAGATTAGCTGAAAAAACAGCTGAAGCTGAAAAACTAGCTCCATTTATCAATACATAAACATTCCCTTGAAAATTATTATCGCGCGGTTGGATTCTTTTAGTCAATTTTGATTTTTGATAATAATACCCAAAAGGTGATTTTTTAATCGAACATAATTCTTTCACCGCCAAATAGGTAATTAATGGCGAGGCAATCACCATAGCGGTTTTGGGAACATTGCGATAACGATTATACACCACCCCTGTACGATTAGTGACTTTCATCGTATCGACAAATGTGGTAAAATCTTGACCGATATAACGGTACAAATTGATAATTTCGGGTAAACTACCTCCGCCATTGTTTCGTAAATCTATCACTAAAGATTTTACTTTTTTTTGTTCAATTTCTTTAAAAATATGAGCATAGGCTACTTTTTCTTTTCCACCTGTAAAACTTTTGATTTTCAAAACGGCAATGGAAGAATCCGAAGGAATGTAGGACAAATGACGGGTAAATTCCTTTCTTACTTCGTCGTATCCAAAGATTTTCTTTTTCTTTTCCAGCGCTTTTTTAGCTAACAACTGCTTCTCTTTAGCTTCTTTGGAAACTACTACAGGAGCAACCTTAGTTTCTTTGTCGCTCTTCTTTTTCACCTTAGCTTTTTCAGAAGTTCTAGTTAATGTCTTTTCAAAAATGCTATCTTTATAACTAAATACTATGGGGATGCTATCCGCCATTGGTCGTTCAAGATTAAGCAAAGTGTTGAACTTCCTTGCAAAACCTCTTTGAAAATACGTGGTATTATAGCCATCAGAAGCTTCCGTTTTTCGGTATTTAGTATAAAGAAATTGGGGTGTAATTCCAGCTACACTTTTAATCACGGTTCCCACTTTTAAAGTTGAATCTTTTCCAAAATTTTTGGCAATGAGTAATTCTTCGTTAACAAAAGCATAAGAAAGCAATGACAAAGGGGACTTCCCTCGTTTATTCAGTATTTTTAATTCTTTGGTAGTGTACTGTTTTTGCAAAGGCTGAATGGTAGCATGCCCTTGGCGAATACTCCCAACGACCTGACTTATTCCAAAGAAAAATGCATTAGGTTTTAAAGGCTGTTGTATCGACTTTTTTAAACTATCAAATTTAAAAGTCAGTTTTTCTTTGGTAATATACCTATCTAAATCGGGATGCAATTTGAAAATTTTCTTGTGCACAAAATCAACATCTTTATGCAAACGTTTCACCGAAATTTCGGAGTCAATATGTTTATTCATTTGTTTAGCAGATTGACAATTTTGCAAGAGCCAAGCCACTAAAACAATTTTTACAAGGTTTAGTATTTTATTCATGGCATAAAAATAAAAAATCCCGAGCGTAATCTACTCGGGATTTAAAATATATTTAACTGATTGCTTAGGCTAACATCGTTACTGGATTTTCCATAAACGCTTTAAACGTTTGAAGGAATTGTGCTCCTGTTGCTCCATCCACAGTTCTGTGGTCACAAGCTAAAGTAACCGTCATGGTATTACCTACTACAATTTGACCATTTTTAACTACTGGTTTTTCAACAATAGCTCCTACGGATAAAATAGCCGAATTAGGTTGGTTGATAATAGAAGTAAACGATTGAATTCCGAACATTCCTAAGTTAGAAATCGTAAAAGTACTTCCTTCCATTTCGTTAGGCATAATCTTTTTCACTTTAGCTCTACCTGCCATATCTTTTACATTAGCACCAATTTGTGACAAAGTCATTTGGTCTGTAAACTTCAATACAGGCACTACTAAACCATCTTCTACAGCCACAGCTACCCCAATATTTACATGATGGTTTAAAATCATCGCATCATCTTTCCATTGAGAGTTTACTTGAGGATGTTTTTTCAATGCCATAGCCGAAGCTTTGATAACCATATCATTGAAAGAAACTTTCGTTCCAGGTAAAGTATTAATCATATTACGTGATGCAATCGCATTGTCCATATCTAACTCGATAGTTAAATAGTAGTGCGGAGCAGTAAATTTAGATTCTGACAAACGCTTCGCAATTACTTTACGCATTTGTGAATTTTTTACCTCTTCTTGGTACACTTCGCCAGCAGGCACAAATGGTTTCACCGCAGGAACTTCAACAGTTGCTTGAGCCACTGCTTGCGCTGGAGATTCAACAGCTACAGGAGCAGCCACTGCTAGAGGTGTAAATCCTTCTACGTCTGCTTTAGTAATACGTCCGTTTTCACCAGTACCTTTTACTTGCGCTAGATTGATTCCTTTTTCTTCAGCAATTTTTTTAGCTAATGGAGAAGCAAAAATTCTTCCTGAATTGTTTGTTGTAGGAAGCTGAGTATTTGAAGTTACCTCTACTGGCGCAACGGTTTTCACTTCTTCCGTTTTAGGCGTTTCAACTGCACCACCTGCTGAGAAATTAGCCACAATTCCAGAAACATCTGTTCCAGCAGGTCCTAAAATAGCTAAAATACTATCTACAGGAGCGCTTTCACCTTCTTGTACACCAATATATAATAAAGTTCCAGAGTTGAAAGATTCGAACTCCATCGTCGCTTTATCCGTTTCAATTTCGGCAAGTATATCACCTTCTTTAACCGCATCACCCACTTGCTTCAACCACGTTGCCACAGTTCCTGTAGTCATGGTATCTGATAAGCGTGGCATGGTCACTACTTTTACATTTGAAGGGATGAGCCCCTCAGCCCCCGAAGGGGGAGTTGATGAAGCAGCGCTATTTTCTACTACTACTTCATTCGTTTCTGCTTTAGCAGTTGCACCACCATTTAAGTAAGAAGAAATATCTTCTCCTTCTTGACCGATGATTGCTAACAATGAATCTACAGGAGCTGTTTGTCCTGCTTCGATTCCTATATGTAATAATACCCCTGCATTGAACGACTCGAACTCCATGGTTGCTTTGTCTGTTTCAATTTCTGCAAGAATATCTCCTTCTTTAATTTTATCCCCAACTTTTTTAAGCCAAGTTGCCACTGTTCCTTCGGTCATCGTGTCGCTTAAGCGTGGCATGGTAACTACTACTGCCATATTTCTTATAATTTATGAGGTAAAAATGGATAATTTGGTTCTTCGTATACGGTGTCGTATAATTGCTCAAGCGTAGGGAATGGAGACTCTTCAGCGAATTTTTCACATTCTGCTACTAATTCAACCACTCGTTGGTCAATCGCTTCGATTTCTGCTTCAGTTGCATAACCTTCCGCTTTGATGATATCTAACACTTGAATAATCGGGTCAATTTTTTTATACTCTTCTACCTCTTCTTTGGTTCTGTATAACTGAGCATCCGACATGGAGTGACCTCTATAACGGTAAGTTTTCATTTCTAAAAACGTTGGCCCATCACCACGACGTGCTCTATCAATAGCTTCATGCATAGCTTCAGCTACTTTTACTGGGTTCATCCCATCTACAGGACCACAAGGCATTTCATATCCTAACCCTAATTTCCAAATATCAGTATGGTTTGCTGTACGTTCTACCGAAGTACCCATAGCATATCCATTATTCTCAACGATAAAAACTACTGGCAATTTCCAGTTCATTGCCATGTTGAATGCTTCGTGTAATGAACCTTGACGTGCTGCACCATCTCCAAAATAAGTTAAGGTAACACCACCCGTTTCAAAATATTTGTCAGCAAAAGCAATACCAGCTCCCACAGGAATCTGAGCACCTACGATCCCGTGACCTCCGTAGAAACCATGTTCTTTATCGAAAATGTGCATCGAACCTCCCATACCTTTAGAAGTACCTGTTACTTTTCCTAATAATTCAGCCATTACTCTTTTAGGGTCAGTCCCCATACCGATAGGCTGTACGTGATTACGATAAGCGGTAATCATTTTATCTTTAGACAAGTCCATAGCATGTAAAGCCCCAGCTAAAACTGCTTCTTGTCCATTATATAAATGTAAAAATCCTCTAACTTTTTGTTGAATATACAAGGCAGCCAGTTTATCTTCAAACTTTCTCCAAAACTGCATGTCTTCATACCACTTAAGGTAGACTTCTTTTGTAATTGGTTTCATACGTAGCTTATATTTGCTTTATTAATTATACCTTAACGACTTAAGGCATAAAAATTCTCTATATAAATACATTAAAAAAGGGCAAACCCACTTCAATGCGTTGCAAAAGTAAAACTTTCCAAGTAAGTACTAAAATTTAAAACGTAATTTTTGACCTATAAAAAGTTTTTATCAAAGGTTAATGGCAATAAATTTTGAATAGAATCTGATTTATACACCTCACCCGTTTCACCCATAAAATAAATTTCTATTCCAGAATCCTGTTTAAATTCATATTCAAAAACCGACTGACGACAAGCTCCACAAGGTGGGATAGGCTTATCTGTAACCGTAGTAGTCGAACCCGCTGTAATTGCCATTTTTAAAATTTTAGCGTTGGGATACTTAGCTCCAGCATAAAAAATAGCCACGCGTTCTGCACATAATCCAGAAGGATAAGCCGCATTTTCTTGGTTAGAGCCAATTATAATTTCATTATTATCCAACAATAAAGCTACTCCAACTTTAAATTTTGAATAAGGCGCATAAGCATCTAATCGGGCTTGCACCGCTTTTTCCATCAACGTTTTAGCCACATCCTGCAACTCCGTAATTCCATCAAAAACTGTCAGTTGCGTGTCAATTTTAATCTCTCTCATCTTCTTGTGTTAAGGGGAAAAAAAATCCAAATCTCATTTTACTGAAATTTGGATTCACAATTAATAAATATTTTTTTTAATACTGATCGTAATCATCACCAAAATTGATAGTCAATGAAAAACGAAGTGTGTTTTCTAATGGATTTTTTACTTTCGACATTGAGAACAAATACGAAACATCTAATTTCAATGAAGTATATTTGAAACCTGCACCTAAAGTTGCATATTTTCTAGCTTCTTTAGTCTCACTTTCATTAAAATACCCTCCACGAATTGAAAACGAATCTTGGTAGGAATACTCTAAGCCCGCAGCCCAAGTAGTTTCTCTTAACTCCTCACTAAATCCACCTGGTGCATCACCAAAAGATTTAAACACTCCAGAAGCCCAACCGATACCTCTATAATCCGCAGCCGCTTGAGTTCTTTCATTCGAATCAATTACTCCATCTCCGTTTAAATCTTTAATTGCAGGAGTTGGAACCAAAAGCTTGTTAAATTCTAACGAAGTACTTAACTTATTATAGTCATCAAAAATAAAATCGAAACCACCTCCTAATTTCAAATTAGATGGTAAAAAATTCGAACTATTTTCAACATTTTTATCGTATGAAATTTTAGGTCCTAAATTCTGAATATTAAAGCCACCTTTCCAGCGACCATTGAAAGAATTATAAGCAACCTCTGCAGATTCATAATAACCAGCCACATCCACTGCAAAAGTATTTGCAGCCGTTGCATCAACATTTCCTGTCCCTAATCTTAAATTAGAACGAATATAACGTCCTGCAACTGCCATCGAGAACTTATCGCTCAATTGCAAAGCATAAGAACCATCAATTGCCATTTCATTTGGCTTAGCAATTCCATTAGAATTTCCACTAATATCACGCAATTCAATTTCACCTAAACCGAAGTAACGCATACTTAAGGCAAAAGCACTTCTTTCATTGTAACGATTAAAATAATTTAATTGTGCTAAATTGATATCATTTACTAAAGCCGTTAAATAAGGCGTATAACTAAACCCAACACCTTGCTTTTTTAACGAAAAGGCATATTTAGCAGGGTTATATTGTTGCGAATAAGCGTCTGGTGAAGTAGCTACCCCCATATCACCCATACCTGCTGCTCTAGCATCCGCCGCAATCATCAAGAAGGGTACAGCCGTAGTTATCGGAGTTTCTTCGGTTTGTGCAAAAGCATTTACCCCTACAAATAAACTCAAAAATGCAATACTAATTTTTTTCATTTCGTTATAATAAAAAGTCCACAAATATAATTTCTTTTCTTAAAGAATCACTAATTTTTCAAATTTTTCAGCTTTTTTATCTGACAAGGTTGATTTTACAGTCAATTTATATATATAAACCCCCTTACCTATAGCATCCCCAAAATCATCTTTACCATCCCACACTATATCTCTAGACCTAAAGCCCGTATTAAGAATAGTAGTGTTTTTCTGCCAAACTAATCTACCTGTAACAGTCATTACTTGCACTATAACTTCCAAAGGTTCATTGGCTTTATTGTGATTGAACCAAAATTCGGTATAATTAACAAAAGGATTCGGGTAGTTAAGCACATTCGTTAATTCTAGCTCTGAATTATCAATGACTACAAATGATAACTCAGAAGTAACCAAATTATTATACACATCCCAAGCTTTGAACACCAAAGTATGCATTCCCGGTGCTAAATTCCTGAATTGAAACTTAACAACTCCATTGCTAAAATCATCTTTTTGTGTATTGTAATAATCATTCAAAACAATTGGTTTGGTCTCATTCCCATCAAGATAGGCAATTATATCATGTCCGATACCACTAGCCGTATTAATTCCATTTTGATCACTGAGTTCCGCAATCAAAATTGGATTTTGATTCACAATACCACCAGACACAAACGTTTTATCATTTAAAAAAAGCTTAACCACAGGAGGGGTTTTATCCACAGGTGCATTAGCATTGACACCACCTATTTTAACACTTAATTCAGCCCCCGTTCTATCTCTCAAACTCCCTGTTTCTTTCGCATATAAACTAATTTTTCCAGCACCCACTGGAATCATAATATCTTTTGGTAATACAAAATTTATTTCAAAAACACCATTTTTAACAGTAGCATTCCCTCTAAAAATAGTTTCTCCTAGAGTTTTAAATTTCATCAAAAATGAATCGCCATCATTACCTAAAGTTGTTTTATCCATAAACTTATCATATATATTTACAAACAACTCACCGTTAAAACCAGAAAGCAACGCCCCATTTTCATCTACAACTTCCCCCGTCATTTTCACCTTCCCTAATGCCTCAAGAGCACCTGAAAAGTCTTTTAAAAGAACATCATTAATCTTTGTTATTTTTATTTCAGGATCTGCAATGGCTAAATGCATTGCTGGATCCCCTATAAAACTAACTAAATACACTCCTGGATCCATTGATTCCGCTTTTGTTCTTCGTACAGCTTCAGCAATCGACATTTTAGAATTACCATCATAAGCAAACAAATATTTAGCAAGATCCGTATTAAACCCTTCTCCATTTGCCTGACCTATTTGTCTGGTAGTAGTTACTAATGCAATAGGTCCTCCCGTAGGATTCTGAAATGCCACCTCTCCTCCTGTTTCTGCAAGCGGATTATCAAATCGAGTAAATTCGCAAGTAACAGTAACAAACAGAGGGTATTTATACCTATTATAGATAGCTTTAGCATCTGCCAATTCAAACATACGTTCAGCCGAAAGACCAATTTCACCGCCATGCCCCAAATAATCAACCACAAGAGCTCCTTGTTCAAAAGCAGTTAAAAATTCCTCTTTTGCTTTTGGATACTTTTGCCCTCCAGAAGTAATTTCTTGCTTATACGCATCTAAAAATATTTTTTTAGAATTAAAAAAAGGTTTATTCGTTGTAATTTCATCTGACATTGCATTTAAATTTTGCTCTAAAGTAGCGTCAGAAGATTTATCAATATCATCTGCTAAAAAAACAATATTATTTCTCCATTTCCCCATAGCATTTTCACTATGATACTCTATAATTTTATCAACCATCTGTTGGGCTTGAAGCAAATTACTTACTAAAATGCGTCCAACAGCTACATCAGCACCTTGGTTACCTATTACTAAATCCCCTTCGTTAGCATCAAGCATTCCAAAAAAATCATCAGAAACATAAGTGCCCGCTAAAGAACTACTATTTAAAGACTGAAAAACTGGAACTATATTCGTATTATTCTTGATACGATCTTTGTAATCAAATGATGCATCACCAAATAAACACAAGTATTTAAGTTTAGCACCATTCGGATTATTTTCATAAATATATTTAACAAAATTCCTAATAGCACTAATATCTTGTTTCCCTGAAGAGAATTCCTGATATATTTTATCTAACGAAACTACTTTGACATTTAGTTTTGAATAATTCCTATGAAAATCAGCCAATCGTTCCGCTTGACTTTGCAAATTAGCAGGACAAACCACCAAATAATCCAAAGCTGTTAGTTTGTTTTGATTATCTAAAAAGATCTGACCTTTCAAATCCTGGTTAGCCACTACGGTTGAATTATCGAACTTAGGCTCATAAAAATCAGTATTTTCAACTAAAACAAATTCGTTTACTTGCAACCCTGGCACTTTAAATGAAAAATTACTCTCATTTGCTTTTCGAATGGTTTTCACCTCCGAAAGCTCAGTAACATCCCAAAATTGAGCTACAGTAGAAACATTTGTAAAATCTAATTGGCATACCCCATTTTTTTCCAAGATTTGCTTAACCCTAAAAGAATATTGTTTACCATAGCCTTTTAAAAAAGATTTCCCTTGAACTGCTAAATAATCCAAATAACATTTAGCATTTGGATTCCCTCCATTCTTATAAATTAATGAAACAGCTAAATTATCAGATACGGCGGTTATTTTATTAACACTTGAAAATCCTTCTACATATTTAATAGCACTATTAGTAATCGATGAATAATTGACATTAGAAACTAAAGTCCCATATACATTTACATTTAAATTTGAAAAGGTACTACTTACTGTAGCAGAATTAAGTTGTAAAGAAATAGTTTGAGTCAAATCTAAATTAGGCAACGTTAAGACAAAATCATTACTAGCCTTTAATGACAAATCTTCACCAAACCATTTACGTCCTAAAGCCCCCACATTAAGCTTATCAACTTCATAGAAAGCATAGGAATCATAGGTATTAAAATTAGCAATTGCAACCTCTGTGGGCTGAACAAAATCTTGAATTCTCTTACCTAAATCAGCGCTAGATGTAACATAGTAATATGCCTTATCCGCATATAAATTTCTATGCGTCAAATTTTCAGGACTCCAATTTTCGATTCCTTCACAATACATCAAAATATAATCCGTATCATCAAATACACCATCAGATTCTCCAACAAATTGAATGGCTAATTCAGGCAAATCGTAAAACTTATTTTGACTATTTTTAAGTGGCAACATTTTACCACCGTAACTAAAAACTTTAAGCGTTCTAGGATCAACATTAACATTAACCCCTATTTGCTTTAAAAAACTTTTAGTCAATTTATATACTCCTGATTTTTCGACATAAAAACGACGCCAATCACCACTAGAAAGAACCGATTTCAAAGGACCTCCAACCAATTTTTGAGTCCTATTTTCGTCAAAAGTTTTCGTTTTAAAGGTATAGTCAAAAGAAACTATTTTCAAATAGCGACTACCCTCTTGATATACAGGATTAAACGAAAGATAAACATTATGTAAATCTCCAAAATAAACATTTGACAGATTAAAATGCGGATCGGATTTTTTATTAGATTTTTCTAAATTTAAAAATTCATTTTCAGAAATCTCAATCGTATTCAAATTTGAAATTTCCAAGCTTGTCGTATCAGCAAAAACATTATCACTCACTTTCTTGCCGTAGACTAAACTATTTGAAGCATCAGCATAATATAAATTAGTATCTACAAATTGTGAATTATTTAAAACTATTCCGTAATCATCTTTTACACTAACTAATTTCCAATTTAAAAGTATATGACCTTTGTTTTGCGAAAAACAAAACAAATTGAAGACCAAAAAACTTAAGGTAAAAATTTTTCTCATACACTCAAAAAAACGTAAATTAGTAAAAAATATTGTTTCCTAAAAAGAGTTTAGCAAACAATAAATTGCAAATTAAAGCGTTATTAGATTATATTTGTAGAATATTTTCACATTTTTAAAATAAATCACCAACTAGTGTTGCTGTTTAATTGTTAATTATTATATTGCGACACATAAATAATTACCTACTGATAGTATGAAAGTAAACAAAACGATGACGGTAAGAGCGCTTTTATCTGCGATGGTGCTTTTAGGTTTTACTACAAGTTGTAGTAAAAAGTCAAGCACAAAGAACACTTCGGCTGCTACTGGATGGAAAATCAACGACCCTAACGGTGGTTTCCAGTACAACTCAAACTTTACCAAACAAGAAACAGGCCCTGGTTTAGTATTAGTTGAAGGTGGAACGTTTACAATGGGAAAAATCCAAGATGACGTAATGCATGACTGGAACAATACTCCTTCCCAACAACATGTGCAATCATTCTACATGGATGAAACTGAGGTAACCAATATTATGTATATGGAATACCTAGATTGGATCAAAAGAGTATTCCCCCCTACAGAAGAAAATTACAAACACATATATGATGGTGCTTTACCAGACACTTTAGTTTGGAGAAATCGCCTTGGATATAACGAAACGATGACTAACAACTATTTACGTCATCCTGCTTACTCACAGTATCCAGTAGTTGGTGTTAACTGGTTACAAGCAACAGAATTTGCAAAGTGGAGAACAAATCGCGTTAATGAGTCATTATTAGAGCGTGAAGGATATATGAAAAAAGGTGCTAAATTAGTAGACGTTGATGGCAACAACAACTTCGACACAGAAGCTTATTTAGTTTCCCCTTCTACCTCATTTGGCGGAAATGAAGAAATCATCCTTCAAAAACAACCTGGCAGATCAGCAGGGAGATCCTCAGCTAAGAAAAGCAAAAAAGCAGACGCTGCTACTGACGCTACAGCAAGTGCAGATGGAGGACCTAAAAATGTTTATGCACAAAAAACATCAGGATTATTATTACCTGAATACAGACTTCCAACTGAAGCTGAATGGGAATATGCTGCCGCTGCTGACGTAGGAACTAGAGAATTCAATACCTATAGAGGTCAGAAAAAATACCCTTGGAAAGGACAATACACTCGTTCTGGAAACAGAGTAACTCGTGGTGACCAATTGGCTAACTTCAAACAAGGAAAAGGAGACTACGGAGGAATTGCTGGATGGTCTGACGATAATGCAGACATCACTGCTCCAGTTAAATCATACAAACCAAATGATTTCGGATTATATGATATGGCAGGTAACGTAGCGGAATGGGTACAAGATGTTTACCGTCCTATCGTTGATGACGAAGCTAATGACTTCAACTATTTCCGTGGTAACGTATATACAAAAAACCAAATTGATAAGGAAGGTAAAATTGTATTCGTAACTTCAGAAACCATCAAATACGACACCTTAAGCAATGGTAAAGTAGTAGCTAGAACTAAACCAGGAGAAATAGCTCAAGTTCCAGTTGATGAAAATGAAACTTATTTAAGACAAAACTTCTCTCAAAGCAACAACATTGGCTTTAGAGATGGAGACAAACAATCTTCAAGATTCTTTAGTTCCGGTAGTGATGAAGACGGCGGTAATTTAAAAGACAAAAAGAGAATGTACGATTCTCCAATCCATAAAGTTGCAGCAGATAGCACTGGAAAAATTGATCGTAAATTTGATAAATCTGACAAACGCACTACTTTAGTAGGTGACAACGTAAGAGTATACAAAGGAGGTTCATGGAAAGACAGAGCTTATTGGTTAGACCCTGCTTCTAGAAGATATTTAAATCAAGATATCGCTACAGATTACATCGGTTTCCGTTGTGCTATGTCTAGAGTAGGTCCAAAATCAGACTTCAAGAAAACACCTAGAAATAGAAAATAAAAAATTCATACTTTCAACTTAAAATCCCGCTTTTGCGGGATTTTATTTTTTATTACCTTCGTCTTATGAGAATAGAAGAATTATACCAATGTTTTTTACAATGTGACGGCATAACTACCGACACAAGAAAGATAACTCCAAACAGCTTCTTTTTTGCATTAAAAGGAGATAATTTCAATGCTAACGAATTTGCTCAAGAAGCCTTAAATAAAGGCGCACTCTTTGCCGTTATTGATGAAAAAAAATACTTAACCGACGAAAATAAAATGTTTCTTGTTAACAATGTCTTACAAACATTACAAGAACTTGCTAATTACCATCGCAATCAATTAGGACTTCCCGTAATTGCACTCACAGGCAGCAACGGAAAAACAACTACTAAGGAATTAATAAACGTAGTGCTTTCTAAAAAGTACAAAACGATTGCTACAATAGGTAACCTAAACAATCACATTGGTGTTCCATTAACGTTACTTTCTATCAAAGAAGACACGGATATCGCTATCGTTGAAATGGGTGCTAATCATCAAAAAGAAATTGAATTATTGTGTGCCATCGCCGAACCTGATTTTGGTTACATCACTAATTTTGGCAAAGCACACTTAGAAGGTTTTGGAGGCATCGAAGGAGTTATCAAAGGCAAAAGCGAAATGTACGACTATCTTATCCAGAATCATAAAACCATTTTCATCAACGCTGACGACCCTATACAGCTTACTAAAACTTCAACAGCCAATCGATACAGTTTCAGCACAAACATAGAGAATAAACCAAATGTTTATATCTCAAACTGCTCAGCAAATCCTTTAGCAACCATAAACTACAACAATACGAGCATAAATTCACACCTTATCGGCATTTACAACGCTAATAATATCAATGCAGCGATTACCATCGGGAAATATTTCAACGTTGCTGATTCTGAAATTAAGGATGCCATCGAAAATTATATCCCAAACAACAATCGCTCGCAACTTATCGAAAAAAACAGCAATAAAATCATCTTAGATGCTTATAATGCCAACCCAAGTAGCATGGCTGCCGCTCTAACCAATTTCCAACAACTAGACGGCTCTAAAATCGCTTTTTTAGGTGATATGTTCGAGCTTGGTAACGAAAGCTTAGACGAGCACAAAAAAATTATAGAAAGCATCGTTAACACAACAAATATCCAATTCTATTTTATAGGCAAAGATTTTTATACCTCCAAAATCGAACAGCCACACCTCAATTATTTCGAATCGTATGAAGATTTCCTAAATCACATATTAGACCCCATTACAAACAAAACCATCCTCATCAAAGGTTCAAGAGGTATGGCACTCGAAAGAATACTAGAAAAACTTTAAACCAATACATTTCATACGGAATCCTCAAATTAGTTTTGAGGATTTTTTTTTGGGCGTGCCCCGCCTCAAACAAAACTTTCGTCAGCCTTTGGCGTGAGTTTCCTCTTTCGGCGGGTCGCGTGCTTCGCGCTACACGGTAGCTTGCTACGCCCGCTCACGCGTGATTTAAAACTTGCTTATCAACTTTCGATAGAACTGGCTAACATCTTTCAAAATACAACAAACAAACTTTACGCATATACAAAATTGGCAAAATGGCACGAAAAAGTAAGTCAATCAAATTTTAAATCATTCAATACAATATCAAGAACAATAACAAATCATTATAAAACAATACTAAATTACTTTGACAACAGAAGTACCAATGCTTCAGCCGAATCTTTTAATGCAAAAATAAAGGCTTTTAGAAGTAAATTTAGAGGCGTAAGAAACATAGAATTCTTTCTTTTTAGACTTACAAATTTATATGCCTAATTTATCAAATCCACAGGTTTTGGACTTGATCCGTGATTTCGGTTTGATAGCACAAATGCGTATAAAACAAAAAACCCTTCATCGTTTCGGATGAAGGGTTTCTAAAGAAAGGCAGCGACCTACTCTCCCACAGGATGCAGTACCATCGGCGCAGGCGGGCTTAACTTCTCTGTTCGAAATGGGAAGAGGTGAGCCCCGCCGCAATAACCACCTTAAGGTTTTGGTTTGGGGTTTCAAGTTTTATTTGTTTCAAGTTAGACAACTTGGAACTTTAAACTTGGAACTTCAAACGCAGCTTTGCTGCTATATTTTAACATATTGAGATAAATATTCAATTTGGAAAGAATTTTACGAGCCCCCTGAGGTTCTCCGCCTCGGCGGGGTTAGGGGGCTCTACAATAAGCTTACGGGTTATTAGTACTACTTGACTGTGACATTACTGCCTTTACATCTATAGCCTATCAACGTGGTCATCTTCCACGACCCTTAAAAGAAATCTCATCTTGTGGTGGGTTTCGCGCTTATATGCTTTCAGCGCTTATCCCTTCCCAACGTAGCTACTCTGCGGTGCTCCTGGCGGAACAACAGATACACCAGCGGTTGGTCCAACTCGGTCCTCTCGTACTAGAGTCAGATCCACTCAAATTTCTAACGCCCACAGTAGATAGAGACCGAACTGTCTCACGACGTTCTGAACCCAGCTCGCGTGCCACTTTAATGGGCGAACAGCCCAACCCTTGGGACCTTCTCCAGCCCCAGGATGTGACGAGCCGACATCGAGGTGCCAAACCCCCCCGTCGATATGAGCTCTTGGGGGAGATCAGCCTGTTATCCCCGGCGTACCTTTTATCCTTTGAGCGATGGCCCTTCCATGCGGAACCACCGGATCACTATGCTCTACTTTCGTACCTGATCGACCTGTATGTCTCTCAGTCAAGCTCCCTTATGCCATTGCACTCTACGCACGGTTACCAAGCGTGCTGAGGGAACCTTTAGAAGCCTCCGTTACTCTTTTGGAGGCGACCACCCCAGTCAAACTACCCACCAAGCAATGTCCCCACCAAGGGCGGGTTAGATCTCAGATAAGCAAAGGGTGGTATTTCAACAATGACTCCACAACGCCTGGCGACGCCATTTCATAGTCTCCCACCTATCCTACACATCACTTATCCAAGACCAATACTAAGCTATAGTAAAGGTGCACAGGGTCTTTTCGTCCCACTGCGGGTAATCGGCATCTTCACCGATACTACAATTTCACCGAGCTCATGGCTGAGACAGTGTCCAGATCGTTACACCATTCGTGCAGGTCGGAACTTACCCGACAAGGAATTTCGCTACCTTAGGACCGTTATAGTTACGGCCGCCGTTTACTGGGGCTTCAATTCAATGCTTCTCCGAAGATAACATCTCCTCTTAACCTTCCAGCACCGGGCAGGTGTCAGGCCCTATACTTCATCTTACGATTTTGCAGAGCCCTGTGTTTTTGATAAACAGTCGCCTGGACCTTTTCACTGCGGCCAGCTTGCGCTGGCGACCTTTCTCCCGAAGTTACAGGTCTATTTTGCCTAATTCCTTAGCCATGAATCTCTCGAGCGCCTTAGGATACTCTCCTCAACTACCTGTGTCGGTTTACGGTACGGGTACTTATAATCTAAGTTTAGAAGGTTTTCTTGGCAGCCTTTAGGTACACTATCCCATTGTCCGAAGACTCCGAGTACTATCGCATTTCACCAGTCCCAGCGGATTTGCCTACCGGGCCTATAGCTATGTGCTTTAACGAACTATTCCGTCAGTTCGCGGTACTTTCACCACTGCGTCACTCCATCACAATTATAAGTAGTACGGGAATATTAACCCGTTGGCCATCGACTGTTCCTTTCGGATTCGCCTTAGGACCCGACTAACCCGCAGCTGATTAGCATAGCTGCGGAAACCTTAGTTTTGCGGCGGGGGTGTTTCTCGCACCCCTTATCGTTACTTATGCCTACATTTTCTTTTCTAACCTCTCCAGCATCCCTCACGAGACACCTTCAGCGATGTTAGAATGCTCCCCTACCACTTGTACAGTGTACAAATCCATAGCTTCGGTAGTATGCTTATGCCCGATTATTATCCATGCTCGATCGCTCGACTAGTGAGCTGTTACGCACTCTTTAAATGAATGGCTGCTTCCAAGCCAACATCCTAGCTGTCGATGCAATCAAACCGCGTTTGATCAACTTAGCATACATTTGGGGACCTTAGCTGATGGTCTGGGTTCTTTCCCTCTCGGACTTGGACCTTAGCACCCAAGCCCTCACTGCTGTGTATATTATATAGCATTCGGAGTTTGTCAGGAATTGGTAGGCGGTGAAGCCCCCGCATCCAATCAGTAGCTCTACCTCTATATAACTAGACCACAGCGCTGCACCTAAATGCATTTCGGGGAGTACGAGCTATTTCCGAGTTTGATTGGCCTTTCACCCCTACCCACAGATCATCCCAAGACTTTTCAACGTCAACGGGTTCGGACCTCCACTATGTGTTACCACAGCTTCATCCTGTCCATGGGTAGATCACACGGTTTCGCGTCTACCACTACTGACTCAGCGTATAAATACGCTTTCAATCCCGAGGATTGAATCTCGCCCTATTCAGACTCGCTTTCGCTACGGATCCGTGACTTAATCACTTAACCTTGCCAGCAACGGTAACTCGTAGGCTCATTATGCAAAAGGCACGCCGTCACAGCTTATGCTGCTCCGACCGCTTGTAGGCGTATGGTTTCAGGTTCTATTTCACTCCGTTATTCACGGTTCTTTTCACCTTTCCTTCACAGTACTGGTTCACTATCGGTCTCTCAGGAGTATTTAGCCTTAGCGGATGGTCCCGCTAGATTCAGACAGGGTTTCACGTGCCCCGCCCTACTCAGGATACCACTATTCTTTATATTCCTTACTTATACGGGACTATCACCCTCTTTGGTCAACCTTTCCAGGTTATTCTAATTCAGTTTACAAGAAATATTGTGGTCCTACAACCCCAGCATTGCCGTAACAACACTGGTTTGGGCTACTGCGCTTTCGCTCGCCACTACTCACGCAATCACTTTTGTTTTCTTCTCCTCCGCCTACTTAGATGTTTCAGTTCAGCGGGTTCGCCTCCTATCGGATACTATGTCTTCAACATAGTGGGTTGCCCCATTCGGATATCTGCGGATCATCTTGTATGTGCCAATCCCCGCAGCTTTTCGCAGCTTATCACGTCCTTCTTCGCCTCTGAGAGCCTAGGCATCCCCCATACGCCCTTATTTTGCTTATTGTTTTCTTTTTTTTAGTGATTAGCTCTAAGTAATTAGTGACTAGTCCTAAGACTAATTACTATTCACTCTTTACTAATTACTAAAGTGTTCTTTCTACTTGTTTGTATGTTTATCTCAATATGTCAATGAACTTTACTCAATTTGAAGATTTTAAGATTCGTTAATTTGAAAATGATAATCATTTTCAAATTCTCAAATCAATTCATTTTCAAATCAATTTGGTGGAGAATATCGGAGTCGAACCGATGACCTCCTGCGTGCAAGGCAGGCGCTCTAGCCAGCTGAGCTAATCCCCCGTTTTCAGTTGGCAGTGTTCAGTTTTCAGTTTTCAGTAACTTTACCTTACATCCAAATGAGTAACGTGATTTGTCAACTCTAGAATTTCCTTTTATCTTAAAATTTTTACTTCTTAAATCTCAAATCTAATATCTTAAATCTGAAATCATTTAAAAAGTAGTCCCGGGCAGACTCGAACTGCCGACCCCTACATTATCAGTGTAGTACTCTAACCAGCTGAGCTACGAGACTCTGTATTTTAAGCTTTTTTTGTTTTGAACTAACAGCGAGAGTAAGATTTAATTAAAAAATTGGAATTAAAAATTAAATTTAATTTCGAATCTTTAATTTTTAATTAAAATCAGCTTCTTTTTTTGTCTCTAGAAAGGAGGTGTTCCAGCCGCACCTTCCGGTACGGCTACCTTGTTACGACTTAGCCCTAGTTACCAGTTTTACCCTAGGCAGCTCCTTGCGGTCACCGACTTCAGGTACCCCCAGCTTCCATGGCTTGACGGGCGGTGTGTACAAGGCCCGGGAACGTATTCACCGCAGCATGGCTGATCTGCGATTACTAGCGAATCCAGCTTCACGGAGTCGAGTTGCAGACTCCGATCCGAACTGAGAACGGTTTTATAGATTCGCTCCTACTTGCGTAGTGGCTGCTCTCTGTACCGTCCATTGTAGCACGTGTGTAGCCCAAGGCGTAAGGGCCGTGATGATTTGACGTCATCCCCACCTTCCTCACGGTTTGCACCGGCAGTCTTGCTAGAGTTCCCGACATGACTCGCTGGCAACTAGCAACAGGGGTTGCGCTCGTTATAGGACTTAACCTGACACCTCACGGCACGAGCTGACGACAACCATGCAGCACCTTGAAAAACGTCCGAAGAAAGATCTGTTTCCAAATCTGTCGTTTCCCATTTAAGCCTTGGTAAGGTTCCTCGCGTATCATCGAATTAAACCACATGCTCCTCCGCTTGTGCGGGCCCCCGTCAATTCCTTTGAGTTTCACTCTTGCGAGCGTACTCCCCAGGTGGGATACTTATCACTTTCGCTTAGCCACTCAGATTGCTCCAAACAGCTAGTATCCATCGTTTACGGCGTGGACTACCAGGGTATCTAATCCTGTTCGCTCCCCACGCTTTCGTCCATCAGCGTCAATATACTCGTAGTAACCTGCCTTCGCAATTGGTATTCCATGTAATCTCTAAGCATTTCACCGCTACACTACATATTCTAGTTACTTCCAAGTAATTCAAGTCTTACAGTATCAATGGCCGTTTGATCGTTGAGCGACCAGATTTCACCACTGACTTATAAAACCGCCTACGGACCCTTTAAACCCAATGATTCCGGATAACGCTTGGATCCTCCGTATTACCGCGGCTGCTGGCACGGAGTTAGCCGATCCTTATTCTTACAGTACCGTCAAGCTCCCTCACGAGGGAGTGTTTCTTCCTGTACAAAAGCAGTTTACAATCCATAGGACCGTCATCCTGCACGCGGCATGGCTGGTTCAGACTTGCGTCCATTGACCAATATTCCTCACTGCTGCCTCCCGTAGGAGTCTGGTCCGTGTCTCAGTACCAGTGTGGGGGATCTCCCTCTCAGGACCCCTACCCATCGTTGCCTTGGTGTGCCGTTACCACACCAACTAGCTAATGGGACGCATGCTCATCTTGTACCGTTGGAACTTTAATAATCAGAAGATGCCTTCCGAAGATACTATGGGGTATTAATCCAAATTTCTCTGGGCTATCCCCCTGTACAAGGTAGATTGCATACGCGTTACGCACCCGTGCGCCGGTCTCAAAGGAGCAAGCTCCTTCTACCCCTCGACTTGCATGTGTTAAGCCTGCCGCTAGCGTTCATCCTGAGCCAGGATCAAACTCTTCATCGTATGTTTTTTATAGCTTTTCAGCTAAATGTTGTGGACAAAGAAGGCTAGGTTTTCTTACTCTCTTAAATTTTATTTGTTTTAATATTCCTATTAAAACGTGCTGTCAATCCAATATGTCTATGAACTTTTTATTTACTTTTTTTTCGCTTTTGACTTATCGTCTTAGCGGGCGCAAAGGTAGTGTTTCTTTTAGCATTTCCAAGTGTTTTTTTACTTTTTTTTTCAAAAATTTAAAAACTCTGGATTTCAATAGTAAAAGGAACGTACTTGCTTTGCTGAGATAAAAAATCCCCTGAGTTGCAGGGGAATTTTATGTTAGATTCCAATATATTTTTGGAATAAAGAAAGGCAGCGACCTACTCTCCCACAGGATGCAGTACCATCGGCGCAGGCGGGCTTAACTTCTCTGTTCGAAATGGGAAGAGGTGAGCCCCGCCGCAATAACCACCTTAAGGTTTTGGTTTGGGGTTTCAAGTTTTATTTGTTTCAAGTTAGACAACTTGGAACTTTAAACTTGGAACTTCAAACGCAGCTTTGCTGCTATATTTTAACATATTGAGATAAATATTCAATTTGGAAAGAATTTTACGAGCCCCCTGAGGTTCCCCGCCTCGGCGGGGTTAGGGGGCTCTTACAATAAGCTTACGGGTTATTAGTACTACTTGACTGTGACATTACTGCCTTTACATCTATAGCCTATCAACGTGGTCATCTTCCACGACCCTTAAAAGAAATCTCATCTTGTGGTGGGTTTCGCGCTTATATGCTTTCAGCGCTTATCCCTTCCCAACGTAGCTACTCTGCGGTGCTCCTGGCGGAACAACAGATACACCAGCGGTTGGTCCAACTCGGTCCTCTCGTACTAGAGTCAGATCCACTCAAATTTCTAACGCCCACAGTAGATAGAGACCGAACTGTCTCACGACGTTCTGAACCCAGCTCGCGTGCCACTTTAATGGGCGAACAGCCCAACCCTTGGGACCTTCTCCAGCCCCAGGATGTGACGAGCCGACATCGAGGTGCCAAACCCCCCCGTCGATATGAGCTCTTGGGGGAGATCAGCCTGTTATCCCCGGCGTACCTTTTATCCTTTGAGCGATGGCCCTTCCATGCGGAACCACCGGATCACTATGCTCTACTTTCGTACCTGATCGACCTGTATGTCTCTCAGTCAAGCTCCCTTATGCCATTGCACTCTACGCACGGTTACCAAGCGTGCTGAGGGAACCTTTAGAAGCCTCCGTTACTCTTTTGGAGGCGACCACCCCAGTCAAACTACCCACCAAGCAATGTCCCCACCAAGGGCGGGTTAGATCTCAGATAAGCAAAGGGTGGTATTTCAACAATGACTCCACAACGCCTGGCGACGCCATTTCATAGTCTCCCACCTATCCTACACATCACTTATCCAAGACCAATACTAAGCTATAGTAAAGGTGCACAGGGTCTTTTCGTCCCACTGCGGGTAATCGGCATCTTCACCGATACTACAATTTCACCGAGCTCATGGCTGAGACAGTGTCCAGATCGTTACACCATTCGTGCAGGTCGGAACTTACCCGACAAGGAATTTCGCTACCTTAGGACCGTTATAGTTACGGCCGCCGTTTACTGGGGCTTCAATTCAATGCTTCTCCGAAGATAACATCTCCTCTTAACCTTCCAGCACCGGGCAGGTGTCAGGCCCTATACTTCATCTTACGATTTTGCAGAGCCCTGTGTTTTTGATAAACAGTCGCCTGGACCTTTTCACTGCGGCCAGCTTGCGCTGGCGACCTTTCTCCCGAAGTTACAGGTCTATTTTGCCTAATTCCTTAGCCATGAATCTCTCGAGCGCCTTAGGATACTCTCCTCAACTACCTGTGTCGGTTTACGGTACGGGTACTTATAATCTAAGTTTAGAAGGTTTTCTTGGCAGCCTTTAGGTACACTATCCCATTGTCCGAAGACTCCGAGTACTATCGCATTTCACCAGTCCCAGCGGATTTGCCTACCGGGCCTATAGCTATGTGCTTTAACGAACTATTCCGTCAGTTCGCGGTACTTTCACCACTGCGTCACTCCATCACAATTATAAGTAGTACGGGAATATTAACCCGTTGGCCATCGACTGTTCCTTTCGGATTCGCCTTAGGACCCGACTAACCCGCAGCTGATTAGCATAGCTGCGGAAACCTTAGTTTTGCGGCGGGGGTGTTTCTCGCACCCCTTATCGTTACTTATGCCTACATTTTCTTTTCTAACCTCTCCAGCATCCCTCACGAGACACCTTCAGCGATGTTAGAATGCTCCCCTACCACTTGTACAGTGTACAAATCCATAGCTTCGGTAGTATGCTTATGCCCGATTATTATCCATGCTCGATCGCTCGACTAGTGAGCTGTTACGCACTCTTTAAATGAATGGCTGCTTCCAAGCCAACATCCTAGCTGTCGATGCAATCAAACCGCGTTTGATCAACTTAGCATACATTTGGGGACCTTAGCTGATGGTCTGGGTTCTTTCCCTCTCGGACTTGGACCTTAGCACCCAAGCCCTCACTGCTGTGTATATTATATAGCATTCGGAGTTTGTCAGGAATTGGTAGGCGGTGAAGCCCCCGCATCCAATCAGTAGCTCTACCTCTATATAACTAGACCACAGCGCTGCACCTAAATGCATTTCGGGGAGTACGAGCTATTTCCGAGTTTGATTGGCCTTTCACCCCTACCCACAGATCATCCCAAGACTTTTCAACGTCAACGGGTTCGGACCTCCACTATGTGTTACCACAGCTTCATCCTGTCCATGGGTAGATCACACGGTTTCGCGTCTACCACTACTGACTCAGCGTATAAATACGCTTTCAATCCCGAGGATTGAATCTCGCCCTATTCAGACTCGCTTTCGCTACGGATCCGTGACTTAATCACTTAACCTTGCCAGCAACGGTAACTCGTAGGCTCATTATGCAAAAGGCACGCCGTCACAACTTATGCTGCTCCGACCGCTTGTAGGCGTATGGTTTCAGGTTCTATTTCACTCCGTTATTCACGGTTCTTTTCACCTTTCCTTCACAGTACTGGTTCACTATCGGTCTCTCAGGAGTATTTAGCCTTAGCGGATGGTCCCGCTAGATTCAGACAGGGTTTCACGTGCCCCGCCCTACTCAGGATACCACTATTCTTTATATTCCTTACTTATACGGGACTATCACCCTCTTTGGTCAACCTTTCCAGGTTATTCTAATTCAGTTTACAAGAAATATTGTGGTCCTACAACCCCAGCATTGCCGTAACAACACTGGTTTGGGCTACTGCGCTTTCGCTCGCCACTACTCACGCAATCACTTTTGTTTTCTTCTCCTCCGCCTACTTAGATGTTTCAGTTCAGCGGGTTCGCCTCCTATCGGATACTATGTCTTCAACATAGTGGGTTGCCCCATTCGGATATCTGCGGATCATCTTGTATGTGCCAATCCCCGCAGCTTTTCGCAGCTTATCACGTCCTTCTTCGCCTCTGAGAGCCTAGGCATCCCCCATACGCCCTTATTTTGCTTATTGTTTTCTTTTTTTTAGTGATTAGCTCTAAGTAATTAGTGACTAGTCCTAAGACTAATTACTATTCACTCTTTACTAATTACTAAAGTGTTCTTTCTACTTGTTTGTATGTTTATCTCAATATGTCAATGAACTTTACTCAATTTGAAGATTTTAAGATTCGTTAATTTGAAAATGATAATCATTTTCAAATTCTCAAATCAATTCATTTTCAAATCAATTTGGTGGAGAATATCGGAGTCGAACCGATGACCTCCTGCGTGCAAGGCAGGCGCTCTAGCCAGCTGAGCTAATCCCCCGTTTTCAGTTGGCAGTGTTCAGTTTTCAGTTTTCAGTAACTTTACCTTACATCCAAATGAGTAACGTGATTTGTCAACTCTAGAATTTCCATTTATCTTAAAATTTTTACTTCTTAAATCTCAAATCTAATATCTTAAATCTGAAATCATTTAAAAAGTAGTCCCGGGCAGACTCGAACTGCCGACCCCTACATTATCAGTGTAGTACTCTAACCAGCTGAGCTACGAGACTCTGTATTTTAAGCTTTTTTTGTTTTGAACTAACAGCGAGAGTAAGATTCTAATTTCAGAATTTAGAATTCAGATTTTAGAATAGTCTAGTTTCTTTTTTTGTCTCTAGAAAGGAGGTGTTCCAGCCGCACCTTCCGGTACGGCTACCTTGTTACGACTTAGCCCTAGTTACCAGTTTTACCCTAGGCAGCTCCTTGCGGTCACCGACTTCAGGTACCCCCAGCTTCCATGGCTTGACGGGCGGTGTGTACAAGGCCCGGGAACGTATTCACCGCAGCATGGCTGATCTGCGATTACTAGCGAATCCAGCTTCACGGAGTCGAGTTGCAGACTCCGATCCGAACTGAGAACGGTTTTATAGATTCGCTCCTACTTGCGTAGTGGCTGCTCTCTGTACCGTCCATTGTAGCACGTGTGTAGCCCAAGGCGTAAGGGCCGTGATGATTTGACGTCATCCCCACCTTCCTCACGGTTTGCACCGGCAGTCTTGCTAGAGTTCCCGACATGACTCGCTGGCAACTAGCAACAGGGGTTGCGCTCGTTATAGGACTTAACCTGACACCTCACGGCACGAGCTGACGACAACCATGCAGCACCTTGAAAAACGTCCGAAGAAAGATCTGTTTCCAAATCTGTCGTTTCCCATTTAAGCCTTGGTAAGGTTCCTCGCGTATCATCGAATTAAACCACATGCTCCTCCGCTTGTGCGGGCCCCCGTCAATTCCTTTGAGTTTCACTCTTGCGAGCGTACTCCCCAGGTGGGATACTTATCACTTTCGCTTAGCCACTCAGATTGCTCCAAACAGCTAGTATCCATCGTTTACGGCGTGGACTACCAGGGTATCTAATCCTGTTCGCTCCCCACGCTTTCGTCCATCAGCGTCAATATACTCGTAGTAACCTGCCTTCGCAATTGGTATTCCATGTAATCTCTAAGCATTTCACCGCTACACTACATATTCTAGTTACTTCCAAGTAATTCAAGTCTTACAGTATCAATGGCCGTTTGATCGTTGAGCGACCAGATTTCACCACTGACTTATAAAACCGCCTACGGACCCTTTAAACCCAATGATTCCGGATAACGCTTGGATCCTCCGTATTACCGCGGCTGCTGGCACGGAGTTAGCCGATCCTTATTCTTACAGTACCGTCAAGCTCCCTCACGAGGGAGTGTTTCTTCCTGTACAAAAGCAGTTTACAATCCATAGGACCGTCATCCTGCACGCGGCATGGCTGGTTCAGACTTGCGTCCATTGACCAATATTCCTCACTGCTGCCTCCCGTAGGAGTCTGGTCCGTGTCTCAGTACCAGTGTGGGGGATCTCCCTCTCAGGACCCCTACCCATCGTTGCCTTGGTGTGCCGTTACCACACCAACTAGCTAATGGGACGCATGCTCATCTTGTACCGTTGGAACTTTAATAATCAGAAGATGCCTTCCGAAGATACTATGGGGTATTAATCCAAATTTCTCTGGGCTATCCCCCTGTACAAGGTAGATTGCATACGCGTTACGCACCCGTGCGCCGGTCTCAAAGGAGCAAGCTCCTTCTACCCCTCGACTTGCATGTGTTAAGCCTGCCGCTAGCGTTCATCCTGAGCCAGGATCAAACTCTTCATCGTATGTTTTTTATAGCTTTTCAGCTAAATGTTGTGGACAAAGAAGGCTAGGTTTTCTTACTCTCTTAAATTTTATTTGTTTTAATATTCCTATTAAAACGTGCTGTCAATCCAATATGTCTATGAACTTTTTATTTACTTTTTTTTCGCTTTTGACTTATCGTCTTAGCGGGCGCAAAGGTAGTGTTTCTTTTAGCATTTCCAAGTGTTTTTTTACTTTTTTTTTCAAAAATTTAAAAACTCTGGATTTCAATAGTAAAAGGAACGTACTTGCTTTGCTGAGATAAAAAATCCCCTGAGTTGCAGGGGAATTTTATGTTAGATTCCAATATATTTTTGGAATAAAGAAAGGCAGCGACCTACTCTCCCACAGGATGCAGTACCATCGGCGCAGGCGGGCTTAACTTCTCTGTTCGAAATGGGAAGAGGTGAGCCCCGCCGCAATAACCACCTTAAGGTTTTGGTTTGGGGTTTCAAGTTTTATTTGTTTCAAGTTAGACAACTTGGAACTTTAAACTTGGAACTTCAAACGCAGCTTTGCTGCTATATTTTAACATATTGAGATAAATATTCAATTTGGAAAGAATTTTACGAGCCCCCTGAGGTTCCCCGCCTCGGCGGGGTTAGGGGGCTCTTACAATAAGCTTACGGGTTATTAGTACTACTTGACTGTGACATTACTGCCTTTACATCTATAGCCTATCAACGTGGTCATCTTCCACGACCCTTAAAAGAAATCTCATCTTGTGGTGGGTTTCGCGCTTATATGCTTTCAGCGCTTATCCCTTCCCAACGTAGCTACTCTGCGGTGCTCCTGGCGGAACAACAGATACACCAGCGGTTGGTCCAACTCGGTCCTCTCGTACTAGAGTCAGATCCACTCAAATTTCTAACGCCCACAGTAGATAGAGACCGAACTGTCTCACGACGTTCTGAACCCAGCTCGCGTGCCACTTTAATGGGCGAACAGCCCAACCCTTGGGACCTTCTCCAGCCCCAGGATGTGACGAGCCGACATCGAGGTGCCAAACCCCCCCGTCGATATGAGCTCTTGGGGGAGATCAGCCTGTTATCCCCGGCGTACCTTTTATCCTTTGAGCGATGGCCCTTCCATGCGGAACCACCGGATCACTATGCTCTACTTTCGTACCTGATCGACCTGTATGTCTCTCAGTCAAGCTCCCTTATGCCATTGCACTCTACGCACGGTTACCAAGCGTGCTGAGGGAACCTTTAGAAGCCTCCGTTACTCTTTTGGAGGCGACCACCCCAGTCAAACTACCCACCAAGCAATGTCCCCGCCAGGGGCGGGTTAGATCTCAGATAAGCAAAGGGTGGTATTTCAACAATGACTCCACAACGCCTGGCGACGCCATTTCATAGTCTCCCACCTATCCTACACATCACTTATCCAAGACCAATACTAAGCTATAGTAAAGGTGCACAGGGTCTTTTCGTCCCACTGCGGGTAATCGGCATCTTCACCGATACTACAATTTCACCGAGCTCATGGCTGAGACAGTGTCCAGATCGTTACACCATTCGTGCAGGTCGGAACTTACCCGACAAGGAATTTCGCTACCTTAGGACCGTTATAGTTACGGCCGCCGTTTACTGGGGCTTCAATTCAATGCTTCTCCGAAGATAACATCTCCTCTTAACCTTCCAGCACCGGGCAGGTGTCAGGCCCTATACTTCATCTTACGATTTTGCAGAGCCCTGTGTTTTTGATAAACAGTCGCCTGGACCTTTTCACTGCGGCCAGCTTGCGCTGGCGACCTTTCTCCCGAAGTTACAGGTCTATTTTGCCTAATTCCTTAGCCATGAATCTCTCGAGCGCCTTAGGATACTCTCCTCAACTACCTGTGTCGGTTTACGGTACGGGTACTTATAATCTAAGTTTAGAAGGTTTTCTTGGCAGCCTTTAGGTACACTATCCCATTGTCCGAAGACTCCGAGTACTATCGCATTTCACCAGTCCCAGCGGATTTGCCTACCGGGCCTATAGCTATGTGCTTTAACGAACTATTCCGTCAGTTCGCGGTACTTTCACCACTGCGTCACTCCATCACAATTATAAGTAGTACGGGAATATTAACCCGTTGGCCATCGACTGTTCCTTTCGGATTCGCCTTAGGACCCGACTAACCCGCAGCTGATTAGCATAGCTGCGGAAACCTTAGTTTTGCGGCGGGGGTGTTTCTCGCACCCCTTATCGTTACTTATGCCTACATTTTCTTTTCTAACCTCTCCAGCATCCCTCACGAGACACCTTCAGCGATGTTAGAATGCTCCCCTACCACTTGTACAGTGTACAAATCCATAGCTTCGGTAGTATGCTTATGCCCGATTATTATCCATGCTCGATCGCTCGACTAGTGAGCTGTTACGCACTCTTTAAATGAATGGCTGCTTCCAAGCCAACATCCTAGCTGTCGATGCAATCAAACCGCGTTTGATCAACTTAGCATACATTTGGGGACCTTAGCTGATGGTCTGGGTTCTTTCCCTCTCGGACTTGGACCTTAGCACCCAAGCCCTCACTGCTGTGTATATTATATAGCATTCGGAGTTTGTCAGGAATTGGTAGGCGGTGAAGCCCCCGCATCCAATCAGTAGCTCTACCTCTATATAACTAGACCACAGCGCTGCACCTAAATGCATTTCGGGGAGTACGAGCTATTTCCGAGTTTGATTGGCCTTTCACCCCTACCCACAGATCATCCCAAGACTTTTCAACGTCAACGGGTTCGGACCTCCACTATGTGTTACCACAGCTTCATCCTGTCCATGGGTAGATCACACGGTTTCGCGTCTACCACTACTGACTCAAGCGCCCTATTCAGACTCGCTTTCGCTACGGATCCGTGACTTAATCACTTAACCTTGCCAGCAACGGTAACTCGTAGGCTCATTATGCAAAAGGCACGCCGTCACAGCTTATGCTGCTCCGACCGCTTGTAGGCGTATGGTTTCAGGTTCTATTTCACTCCGTTATTCACGGTTCTTTTCACCTTTCCTTCACAGTACTGGTTCACTATCGGTCTCTCAGGAGTATTTAGCCTTAGCGGATGGTCCCGCCAGATTCAGACAGGGTTTCACGTGCCCCGCCCTACTCAGGATACCACTATTCTTTATATTCCTTACTTATACGGGACTATCACCCTCTTTGGTCAACCTTTCCAGGTTATTCTAATTCAGTTTACAAGAAATATCGTGGTCCTACAACCCCAGCATTGCCGTAACAACACTGGTTTGGGCTACTGCGCTTTCGCTCGCCACTACTCACGCAATCACTTTTGTTTTCTTCTCCTCCGCCTACTTAGATGTTTCAGTTCAGCGGGTTCGCCTCCTATCGGATACTATGTCTTCAACATAGTGGGTTGCCCCATTCGGATATCTGCGGATCATCTTGTATGTGCCAATCCCCGCAGCTTTTCGCAGCTTATCACGTCCTTCTTCGCCTCTGAGAGCCTAGGCATCCCCCATACGCCCTTATTTTGCTTATTGTTTTCTTTTTTTTAGTGATTAGCTCTAAGTAATTAGTGACTAGTCCTAAGACTAATTACTATTCACTCTTTACTAATTACTAAAGTGTTCTTTCTACTTGTTTGTATGTTTATCTCAATATGTCAATGAACTTTACTCAATTTGAAGATTTTAAGATTCGTTAATTTGAAAATGATCATCATTTTCAAATTTTCAAATCAATTCATTTTCAAATCAATTTGGTGGAGAATATCGGAGTCGAACCGATGACCTCCTGCGTGCAAGGCAGGCGCTCTAGCCAGCTGAGCTAATCCCCCATTCTTAATTTAGAATTTAGAAATTAGAATTCAGAACTTTTGAATTTTCAACTTCTAGAATTTCCTTTTAAACTTAAAATTTTCTCTTTTTTTCAACTTATAACTTATAATTTATAACTCTTAAAAAGTAGTCCCGGGCAGACTCGAACTGCCGACCCCTACATTATCAGTGTAGTACTCTAACCAGCTGAGCTACGAGACTCTGTATTTTAAGCTTTTTTTGTTTTGAACTAACAGCGAGAGTAAGATTTAATTAAAAAATTGGAATTAAAAATTAAATTTAATTTCGAATCTTTAATTTTTAATTAAAATCAGCTTCTTTTTTTGTCTCTAGAAAGGAGGTGTTCCAGCCGCACCTTCCGGTACGGCTACCTTGTTACGACTTAGCCCTAGTTACCAGTTTTACCCTAGGCAGCTCCTTGCGGTCACCGACTTCAGGTACCCCCAGCTTCCATGGCTTGACGGGCGGTGTGTACAAGGCCCGGGAACGTATTCACCGCAGCATGGCTGATCTGCGATTACTAGCGAATCCAGCTTCACGGAGTCGAGTTGCAGACTCCGATCCGAACTGAGAACGGTTTTATAGATTCGCTCCTACTTGCGTAGTGGCTGCTCTCTGTACCGTCCATTGTAGCACGTGTGTAGCCCAAGGCGTAAGGGCCGTGATGATTTGACGTCATCCCCACCTTCCTCACGGTTTGCACCGGCAGTCTTGCTAGAGTTCCCGACATGACTCGCTGGCAACTAGCAACAGGGGTTGCGCTCGTTATAGGACTTAACCTGACACCTCACGGCACGAGCTGACGACAACCATGCAGCACCTTGAAAAACGTCCGAAGAAAGATCTGTTTCCAAATCTGTCGTTTCCCATTTAAGCCTTGGTAAGGTTCCTCGCGTATCATCGAATTAAACCACATGCTCCTCCGCTTGTGCGGGCCCCCGTCAATTCCTTTGAGTTTCACTCTTGCGAGCGTACTCCCCAGGTGGGATACTTATCACTTTCGCTTAGCCACTCAGATTGCTCCAAACAGCTAGTATCCATCGTTTACGGCGTGGACTACCAGGGTATCTAATCCTGTTCGCTCCCCACGCTTTCGTCCATCAGCGTCAATATACTCGTAGTAACCTGCCTTCGCAATTGGTATTCCATGTAATCTCTAAGCATTTCACCGCTACACTACATATTCTAGTTACTTCCAAGTAATTCAAGTCTTACAGTATCAATGGCCGTTCAACAGTTGAGCTGCTGGCTTTCACCACTGACTTATAAAACCGCCTACGGACCCTTTAAACCCAATGATTCCGGATAACGCTTGGATCCTCCGTATTACCGCGGCTGCTGGCACGGAGTTAGCCGATCCTTATTCTTACAGTACCGTCAAGCTCCCTCACGAGGGAGTGTTTCTTCCTGTACAAAAGCAGTTTACAATCCATAGGACCGTCATCCTGCACGCGGCATGGCTGGTTCAGACTTGCGTCCATTGACCAATATTCCTCACTGCTGCCTCCCGTAGGAGTCTGGTCCGTGTCTCAGTACCAGTGTGGGGGATCTCCCTCTCAGGACCCCTACCCATCGTTGCCTTGGTGTGCCGTTACCACACCAACTAGCTAATGGGACGCATGCTCATCTTGTACCGTTGGAACTTTAATAATCAGAAGATGCCTTCCGAAGATACTATGGGGTATTAATCCAAATTTCTCTGGGCTATCCCCCTGTACAAGGTAGATTGCATACGCGTTACGCACCCGTGCGCCGGTCTCAAAGGAGCAAGCTCCTTCTACCCCTCGACTTGCATGTGTTAAGCCTGCCGCTAGCGTTCATCCTGAGCCAGGATCAAACTCTTCATCGTATGTTTTTTATAGCTTTTCAGCTAAATGTTGTGGACAAAGAAGGCTAGGTTTTCTTACTCTCTTAAGTTTTATTTGTTTTAATATTGCTATTAAAACGTGCTGTCAATCCAATATGTCTATGAACTTTTTATTTACTTTTTTTCGCTTTTGACTTAGCGTCTTAGCGGGTGCAAAGGTAAAACTTCTTTTTTAATTTGCAAGACTTTTTTGAAAACTTTTTTTTGAAGTAAGCTTCTAAAAACATCTTAACATTATCTTAAAGAACTTCGCTGTTGCGGGTGCAAAGATACGTCCGTTTTTTTCTTTTTTCCAAAACTTTTGAAGGACTTTTTTAAAAGTTTTTTGCTATCCTTTTAAAACCAAAGAGTTAACCGTGAAATTTCTTTAAAAACCGAATATTAAACACAGAGAAACACATAAAAACACAGAGAAGCACAGATGTCACAGATTAACTTTATCTATAAACAAACACGAATGACACGAATTACACGAATTTGAAAACCGAATATTAAACACAGAGGAGCACAGAGGACACAGATTAACTTCACCCATATAAACACGAATGACATGAAGGAGCACGAATTTGAAAACCGAATTTGAAAACCGAATATTAAACACAGAGAAGCACAGAGGACACAGATTAACTTTACCTATATTAACACGAATGACACGAATGAACACGAATTTGAAAACCGTATATAAAACACAGATAAGCACAGAGGACACGGATTAACTTTATCTATAAACAAACAGGAATGACAGGAATGACACGAATTTAATTAACCGCAAATTAAACACAAATGCGCACAGAGGAAACAGATTAACTCTATCTACAAACAAACACGAATAACACGAATGACAAGAATTTTTTAAAAAACACTCCTATATATAATATATGTAATAGAACGGGGTACTTTCAAACCCACGAATACTTGCGTTAGGGATGGAAGCGGCATCCTGACGGATGGCTGAGAAGGTTCTTTTGAAACCGAAATCTTATATAGCCAGACGGCAGATACAGCGGACAGCCCGACCGGAGCTTGCGGAGGAACGCTATGAGTAGTATTCAGTGGGCAGTTGCAGGACACAGTATTTACCGATTTCATAACATTACGGTAAAAACTGTGTCTCATTACATATTTTAAGATTCAATCTCGATTTGAATCATTTCCCATTCTTCAAGAAAGGCATCCAAATCTTTTTTCTTTTTCTCATAAGCCGCAAAAAAAGAAGCGTCTTGAGACATTTTTTCATAATTCTCGGCAAGTGCTGCATCATCCTTTTGAATTTGTTTTTCAAGCTCTTGAATTTGACTCTCAACTTTTGACAACTTATTCATCAAAGCTTTCTTAGCTTTTTGTTCTTCGTAACTTAAATTCTTAACAGGAGGCTTTGATGCTGTCGCTTGAGGTTGTTCTACCTCACGTTTTTCAACTTCACGGAAATTATCCACATTGCGTTGCTCCAAGAAGAAATTAATATCTCCTAAGTATTCTTTAATTTTTTGGTCTTTGAATTCATAAACCCTATTCGCCATTCCTTGTAAGAAATCACGGTCATGCGACACCAGTAAAAGTGTCCCTTCAAATTTCTGTAAAGCCGCTTTCAAGACATTCTTTGATTTAATATCTAAGTGATTGGTAGGCTCGTCCATTAACAGGACATTTATAGGCTGTAATAACAACTTACACAACGCCAATCGGTTTCTTTCCCCTCCCGACAATACCTTTACTTTTTTCTCGACATCATCGCCTCTGAACAAAAATGCTCCCAACATGTCACGCACTTTCATTCGATTAGAATCAGTAGCCGCTTCGAGCATGGTATCTAACAACGTTTTTTCACCATCCAAATACTCGGCTTGGTTTTGAGCAAAATAACCTAATTGCACATTGTGTCCTAATTTTATACTTCCGCCGTATTTAAATTCGTTTACTATCGCTTTAATAAAAGTCGATTTTCCTTGACCATTTTGCCCCACAAAAGCAATTTTACTGCCACGCTCGACTAAAAGCGAAATATCTTTTAGAATCACTTTGTCGCCATAAGCCTTAGTCACGTGTTCAGCTTCTACGACCACTCTTCCAGGAGTAATCGAAACGGGAAACGAGATACTCATAACCGAATTATCATCCTCATCTACTTCGATGCGCTCCACTTTATCCAATTTTTTGATGAGTGACTGCGCCATAGAAGATTTGGTAGCACTATACCTGAATCTGTCGATTAATTTTTGAGTTTCCTCAATTTTCTTTTGCTGGTTCTTTTGGGTAGCCAACTGCTTTTCGCGGATTTCTTCTCTTAAAACTAAATATTCAGTATAGGGTTTATTGAAATCATAGGCTTTACCTAAAGAAATCTCAATAGTTCTATTAGTCACATTATCCAAGAACATTTTATCGTGCGATACGATAACCACTACCCCTGGGAAGGTTTTCAAGAAACTTTCCAACCAGATAATACTTTCAATATCCAAGTGATTGGTAGGCTCATCGAGTAATAAAATATCATTGGTTTGCAATAACAACTTTGCTAACTCAATACGCATACGCCATCCCCCGGAAAAAGTATCGGTTTGATTATTGAAATCTTCACGTTTAAAACCAAGTCCTAACAATACTCGTTCTGCTTGTCCTACGTAACTATATCCACCTAAGATTTCGTAACGATGTTGCAAGTCACTTAATTTTTCTATCAATTCCGTATACGAATCACTTTCGTAGTCTGTACGTGTAGCTAATTCATGATTGATTTTATCAATTTCAAACTCGGTACGCTTGATTTCCTCAAAAGCCATATAAGCTTCTTCTAAAACGGTACGTCCTTTGACAAAATCAATATCCTGACGTAAGAAACCTATCTTCACATCTTTTTCAGTAGCGATATCACCGGAGTCAGGTTTGAAGTCACCCGCTAAAATTTTGAGCATGGTTGACTTACCTGCACCATTTTTCCCAACAAGACCCACGCGGTCACCTGCACCTAGACGAAAGGTTACTTCTTCAAACAAATAGGTTCCTCCAAAAGAAATTGATAAGTTGTGTATATTTAGCATATAAATGTGACTTTAATTACATACTCAAAAGCGTAAAAAAACTACCTTTGAGAAAATTTTTTGCAAATGTTAAAAAAAGGATTGAAAATCAATAGCATTTTAACAGGAAGTTGTCCTCGATGCCATCAAGAAAGTATGTATACAGGCAAAAACTTGTATCATCCGAGTTATACTATCAAAATGAATGAAAAGTGTAGTCATTGCGGTTTACACTATGTTATGGAACCTTCTTTCTTTTACGGTTCAATGTATGTAAGTTACGCAGTAGGTGTTGCTTTTGGAGTCGCTTCATTTATAATTTTCTATTTTTTCTTAAAAACAAATCTAAAAACAGCTTTCATTGGAATTTGCTTGACATTATTACTCGCAATGCCATTAATCATGCGGATATCAAGAAACATATGGATTAATTTTTTTGTTTCTTATGATAAAAACTGGAAATCCATATTAAAAAAATAAGTGCTTTAGCACTTATTTTTTTATACCAAAACGTTTATCAAAACGACGGATAGTTATATTTGGATCTAAATCATTTTTAGACTCAATACTTTCAAACAAACCATTAGCTAACCAAGGTCCTAACATAACACCACGAGTTCCTAAACCATTCAATATATGTAATTGTTTATATAGATGATGTGTCCCCAGTAGTGGTCTTCTATCATTAACTGTAGGTCGAACCCCTGCAAAGTGCTTCACAATTTCAAATTCACAATCAATAAGTTCCTTCAAATTATCAATTAACTCATTCTTCCCTTCTTCCGTGGGCAGATCTGTTTTATCTTCCCAGTTATAAGTTGCACCAACTTTAAACAAATCATTTCCAATTGGTAAAATAAAAATACTTGATTTTAAAACAACGTCAAGATTCAATAGAGGTGCTTTGATAATCAACAATTCACCTTTTGTACCATCAAGTGGTAAATAATTAAAAAAAGGATTATTTCTCAAACCAAACCCCTCAGCAAATACAACCTGTTTGTAAGAAATATCGTTGTAAACAACAAAATCCGATTCGATAGCCAATTGATTATAAACAAATGTCTCATTCAAAAAGGCATTTTCAGATTTAAGGTAATTGATATAAGCATCCATCAGTATTGAAATTTCAACATATCCTGTATGAAACACCTGTCCAAACCCAAAATTCGAAGTTATCGACTGATACGTTTTATGAATAATCTCTGTAGATAAAAAAGAACTAAGACTAGGTTTATCACAAGCTACAAACCAATTATTTTGTTCTTCTACAGAAGCAAATTTTCTAAGTACAGGTAACTCATACAAAAATTGAGTCTGTAATTTACGCTCAATTTCTTTAAGAAAAGGTATACTAAAATCTAACTGTAATTTTGCATTCCATACTTCACTAAAACGCTTTAAAATAACTGGATTGTATAAACCACCTGCAATTCGAGACGAATTAGTAGAATAATCATCCACTAAAACAACAGTTCTCCCATTTTGTCTTGCTATTTCAGCAAAACTTATTCCTGCAATACCTGCACCAACAATCAAAAAATCTATCATAATACAAAAATAAAAAACTCCAGCCGAATGCCTGGAGTTTTTTATAAAATTGGAGAAATTTACAATTAATATGTCCACATATCTTGTTCGAAATCACGGATTTTGTCACGAACTTTCTGTGCTTCAATCAATTGCATCAATGAATTATCTTTCATATATTTTGCAATATCTCTGTCATTATACACGTTTTCTTCTTTGTAAATAACAGAATTGAATCTTCTTGAATTTAATAATCTATCAAAAGAGATAGGCATTGATGAATTCTTTTCATTAAAAGCCTTATAATCATGTAGTACTGCTCTTGCATCAGGATAAAAAACCCAGAATAGTTCAACATAATCTTTTTCTTCTTCCGATTTACCCATAGTATAAACATCTGGTATTACTGGACAAATACCTAAGATACGGTAACGCAAATCAGATTGTCTTTTATCAAAATACCACAAGCCCACTATTTTGTAATCTGATACATCTATAGAAGCTAAATCAGTTTTATTGATATATTCAGGAGAAATAAACTTTGAAGCTGGAACAACTTTCGTTTCAACCCCCACTTTTTTACGTTTTTTCCCTGTACCTTCATATACAGGCACTTCTACAGTACGACTTCTATAAGCATTAATATCTGAGTTCATCTCTTCACGACCAGCATCAGTTGTATCAATCTTAGTTAAAGAAGCATTAATATCTTTTAATGTTTTCTTTTCTCTAAAATAACTATCACCATACACTTCCGTGATTTTTCCTGACTTAATCCCTTTTACCAATACATCATATAAAGAACGTCTATCAGGACCAATACTCACTGTATCTATTGGGTAATATAATGGAAAATTAATACGCTCATCAAGATCGATTATTTCCCAAACTTTTTTAGACATCAAAATATCGCGATCATCTACATAACCATATTCCAATGGTTTATCATTATCCTTAGACAATTGAGCTGCAGACTTAATCCCTATATCTTGAGGCTTTTTTGCATTCAATAAGTTTGATTGTGCGAAAGTTGCAAAACTCCCACTAACAAAAACTGCTAATAATAAATTTCTCCAATTCATATTTTACTATTTGAGGCGTTTAAAATTTAAACGAAATTTAATATTTATTATTGTACTTCATAAGTACAAGATGAAACACGTTTAGCAACTTGATCAATACCAGAGAAACTAGCTTTGATTTCAGAAATTACTACCACATCTCCTCTTTGTGCTTTCTGGATAGCAGCTTTAGCTCTTGCATCCATTTTGCTACCAGAAACAACTATTGTAGGTTGTCCAGGTACTTTAACATTGAACTGTGTTACGTTTACAGAAACTGGGAAATCGAAATCTTCCATAACTGCTGAAATTGTACACATTTCTAAGTTAGATTTAGAACCTTTAGCAGATACCTCTCCACGAATTTTACCAGTTGGTGCAGGTAAACCTTTAATACGGAATTCTTTTTTATCAGAAACCACTTTACCATCAGGTAACTTAGCACTTACATTAATCATAACTGAAGCACCACCTCCAGGGTTTAAGATGTACTTACCATTTCCAGTTTTTGACATACCCGGTGCAGATGCATTTACATTATTATCTGCTACTCCAGCGAATGAAATTGAAATTGGGTTAGGAACACCACGGTAAACCACGTTCATTTTATCAGCAGAGATAGTCGCTGAATTAGGACGAGGAACAACTACATATTTACCAGCAAATTTCAATGGAATCGTTTTACCATCTTCTAAGAACGTAAATTGACCATTAATATTTTGCTCGCCAACACCACCAGCTGTAGTAGAAATAATCGCTTGACCATTTTCTAAACGTCCAGGTCCTTGGAAAGATGTAGGTTTTGTATTTTCATCATAACGACCTAAAACTACTTTACCTTTTACGGCTTCACCTTGGAAATATGCATTTTTCTCTAATACAACAATAGCTTGATAATTGCTGTAAGAAGCAGCTTGAACTGCAGCTTTACCTAAAGCAGCACTAATTACATCTGATTCTGCTTTTTTAGCATCATTTTGCCAAGCTGATAATTTTGCTAAAGATGCAATTGCAGGGAAACCTTTAAAATGATAATCTAAATATTTCACTTTAATTCCCTCTTTATTAGCAACGTCAGACAAGTCAAATTTACCTGTTACTTCGTTTAAGATAGCAGCATACTTCTTTTCAGACCCTAAAGCCGATTTCATATCATTTTTATAAGCTTCGATAGCAGCAATTACTTCTTTTCCGCGAGCGGCATATCCTTCACCCTGAAATAATTTATTATCTAAATTATCTGCTTTATCCATAGATTCGTAAGGTAATTTACCATTTTCAGGCTCAATTCCTTGTACTACATCAGCTTTAAGACCAGCAACAAAGTCAAAAAACTTTTTAGTTGCCGCTTCAACTTTATGAGCTGTAATTGCAGCGGTTGCGAATTCACCTTTAGCTTCAGAAGCTTTTTGATCTAAAGACATTAACATTTGCTCATTAGTAGCTTTTGAAGAATCATTAGCTCCTTCAAATTTTTCGTTCATCAAGCCAAAAGCTGATAAAACTTCCTTACCCATGTTCATTGCTAACATTGCGATGAAAACCAAATACATTAGGTTAATCATCTTCTGTCTAGGGGTTAATTTTCCTCCTGCCATAAATTTCTTTTTAGTTTATAAGTTAAAAAATAGTAAAGAAAATGGCTGATTAACCTCTATTGCTCATTGCTGATAACATACCACCATAAACTGAATTTAAAGTAGCGATATTAGCAGTCATTGATTGCATTTGTTCTTTTAATTTAGCTGCATTATCTGCAATTTCTTTATTAGCTTCAGCGTTACGAGTAGCACTGTCTAATTGAGATGTATATAATTTATTTAAAGATTCCATGTTGTTTGCAGCAGCTAACATTTCATCTGCATATTTTTTCTGACCTGCTAAAGCATCAACTGTAGGAGCCATATTTTTAGCAGCACCTTCAAAATTTTTGATACTATTACCTAAACTAGCCATTAAGTCACCATCAATTTTAGCCTCTTTTAACATTGCGTCTAATTTTTGAGACAATAAACCTTGCGCTTCTACTGGTTCTTCTTTCTTAGCTTTTTTAGCTGTAGGTTGGCCTCCTGCTAACTCAGGATACACCAAAGTCCAGTCTAATTCATCTTCTACAGGTTCAAATGCTGATAACGCGAAGATTAATGCTTCCGTAACAAGACCTACTGTTAACATCAAAGTACCTGTTAAAGGACCAATTTGAAAGTGCGTAATTTTAAATAACGCTCCAATGATTACAACAGCCGCTCCCATACCGTAAGCGAAATTCATAGTTTTTTTGCTTAATAGTGCCATAATAAATAAATTTAGTTAAGTTAATAATTTTCGATTGGTAATTAATTTTGGTTTATTTTTTTGCGTTGCCAGTCACATCAGTTCCCATATAATCTTGAATAGTACGGAAACCTATATAACTTCTAGCTGAATCAGCATATTCGAAATCACGAGTACTTACTTGTAAGAAATAAGCAACATCTTTCCATGATCCTCCACGAGTAACTTTACGCATATTTTTCTGATCAGACACATTTGGATTCATAGTTGACAAGAACTCATAAGCTGTAGGATCGTATGAAGAATCAGTCCATTCAGCTACGTTACCTGCCATATTATACAACCCATAATCATTAGGCTCGTAAGCATCTACCTCTACTGTATATAAAGCTTGATCAGCGGCATAATCACCACGTGACGGTTTAAAGTTTGCTAAATAACATCCTCTGTCATTCTTAGCGTATGGCCCACCCCAAGGAAAAGTTCCTGACTCTAGACCTCCACGAGCTGCATATTCCCATTCAGCTTCTGTCGGTAAACGATAAGCATTTACATTATCTCTATGCGATTTTTTTCTAGCCCCATTGTGATATAAAGTTCTCCATGCACAAAATGCTTTTGCTTGTTTCCAAGAAACACCTACTACTGGATAATCACCATACGCTTGATGCCAAAAATAATCATTGTGCATTGGCTCATTGTATGAGTAAGCAAAATCTTTAATCCAAACTGTAGTATCAGGATAGATAGTTACTTTTTCTTGTTTGATAAAATCAGTTCTTTTACCCACTTTTGCTTTTGCAGCTGCTTGAATATCCATCCAAGAATATTTAAACTCTAATTTTTCAGAACGCAATGTTCTTAATCCATTATAAGCTTCAGCAGTAGGAATGTATAACGAGTCCATAACTTCTGCATAATATGCATCTGGATACTCGCTGGTTTTCCATTTTAAAGGAATTTTTTTATTCAATTTTCTACCTGCGTAAGGATCATCACCTGTTCCTACACTGTAGTAATTGTCATACATATACTTATCATACACGGTCATTTTAGTGGTATCTGCATCTAAAAATGCATAATCACCAATACTACCACCTTTTTTAGATGATTTTTTATCGTCATTTTTCTGACCTAACTCATCAGCAGCGATTGCCAATTTAGTTCTCACAATAGAATCACGTACCCAGTGAACGAACTGACGATATTCACTGTTAGAGATTTCAGTTTCATCCATATAAAATGAACGTACTGTTACTGTTTTAGTAGGCGCATCTTGAACATTTGCCAAGTCATCATCAGATTTACCCATGATGAAAGAACCTCCGGGAACTAAAGTCATTCCGTATGGCTTTTCTGAGTGCCATGCTTTTCCTTTAACACCTACAAGCTGACCATTATCTTTGGAACCGCAGCTGTATATAAACGGAACAAGAACTGCTAATAAAACGAACTTCTTCATATAAATTTGGGTTATGTATGTATTCATTCCTCTTTTAAGATTGTAAACCTATCTATTTATTTTTAAAATTGCAAAAAAATATCAAAAAAAAAGACCGAGAAAAATTTCTACAAAAGATTTTTCCTTTGTGCTTTCCACCATCTTTCAGGTACTACGCCCGCACAGGCCTCTAAATAATCCTCATATGTACAAGGTAGTAACGTAGCTTTTTTTAGTTTATTGTGACTATTCGACAAAAATGGTATTTCTATCCACCAGCGTTCTGTTTTGTCACTTTTATAAAAAATCAATTCTTCTTCTTGAGCAACGATGTATTTAATAAAATTACTCTTAGTCCCAAAAGGATACTCATTAGAACGATAATGAAATCCTTCTATAAAATACCAAATGACTTGTGCAATTAAAACCGCTTCTGCTTGTGAATTATTATGATTAAAAATTCCAAAGCTGGTTACCTTATCACTGATACCCGCATAACGCGAAAATGTACAAATTTCCTTACCAGAAAATCCATTAGGCATAAAGGTAATAAAATTTCCTGAATTAGCACTCATTACAGAACGCATATCTATAGAAACTAAATCGGCATCCCTAAAAACGGGTTCTGTTATGGTAGGGTTACTAGCCACTTCCCCCAATCGATACGCATCAAAATATAGTTTTTCGACTAAATCAATTTCTTCTTGTGCATTGAAATACGTTTGATAACCGATATTACTATAATTGAACAAATTATTAGGCTCATCGACTATCATTTTCATCAAATAAGAGTCAGCTAAACTTGAATGTTCTCGCGCAAAATCAAATTTATAATCTACCGAAACCACATTAACCATTTGCTCTAGCTTATCGTAGCCACGATACATGGCATAGGTTAAATCCTGTGAACCGCCAATTACAATAGGAATTATATTTTGCTTGACCAATTGAGCAACAGCTTCTTTCAAAACAAAATAGGTATCCTCAATCGATTCACCCGCAACTATATCACCTAAATCGACTATTGAAGCATTCCAATTCCCTGGAAACAATTTATAAAACTCTTTCCGAACCGAATCTAAATCAACCGTTACATTATCTTGTTCTGCACCTCTTACCTCTAGCACACCTATAATAGCAAGCTTTACCTCTTCTAATTTCGGAAATGCCTCTTCGGTATGAAACACCACCTTTTTAGCCAAACAAGCTTCTGACTGATTCTGTAAATCAATCATCAAATCGACATCAATAGGGCGCAAAAAATCAAACACCATCATTTATTTCTTTTTGGTTGTTGTTTTTTTAGCAGTTGTCGCTTTTTTGGCTGGTGCTTTTTTAGCTGGCGCTTTGGCTTCAATCATTTCTTTGACTTTATCCAAAGTTAATTGTGTAGCATCAATATCTTTACTCAATTCGATTTTCACCTTACCTTTTAAGATAACCGAACGCCCCCAACGTGCTTTTTCCACGCGAATACCCTCGTCTTCCCAATGATGTATAAGCTTATCACTTTCTTTTTGTAATTTATCCTGAATTAATTCTACCAAATCATTCTGAGATAAATTATCAAAATTATATTTCTTGCTCACATTTATAAACATCCCGTTCCATTTGATAAATGGTCCGAAACGCCCTACTCCTTTTTGAATATCTAGTCCTTGGTATTGCCCAATTGGAGCATCTGCTCTATTTTTTGCATCAATTAATTCTTGTGCACGCTCCAAGGTCACATCTAAAGGTTCCTCCCCTTTAGGTAATGAAATAAAAGTTTTTCCAAAACGAACATAAGGTCCAAAACGACCATTGCTCACCTCTACTTCTTCACCATTATATGTACCTAACATTTTAGGCAGTAAAAACAAATTCAAAGCTTCTTCCAGCGTTACCGTTCCAATGTTTTGTTCTGCGCGTAAGCTTGCAAATTTCTTAGCTTCGTCTTCCGCATCACCAATTTGAACCATAGGCCCGAATTTCCCTAAACGTACCGAAACGGGTTTTCCCGAAGCAGGGTCAACCCCTAAAATACGTTCGCCACTTTCACGGTCGGCATTTTTTTCAACATCTTGCACATTGGGATGAAAATGATTGTAAAAATCAGACATCATATTTTCCCATTCCTTATTTCCTAAGGCAATTTCGTCAAAATCTTGTTCTACTTTAGCAGTAAAATTATAATCCAAAATAGTTTCAAAATTTTTAACCAAGAAGTCATTTACAATCGTACCAATATCCGTTGGCACCAACTTTCCTTTGTCCGCCCCTACTTTTTCAGTAAGCACTTGAGCTACTACAGCTCCGTTTTGCAATACAATTTGCGTATATTTTCTTTCAGCACCTTCAAAACTCCCTTTTTCAACATAATTTCTATTGATAATGGTAGAAATCGTTGGCGCATAAGTAGAAGGACGACCGATACCTAATTCTTCTAATTTTTTAACCAAAGAGGCCTCTGTATAACGAGACGCTGGTCTTGAAAAACGTTCGGTTGCTTTTATATAATTATTACGTAAACTTTCATTGATTTTCAAAGCTGGCAACATTCCTTCCTCTTGTTCTTCATCCTCATCGTTCCCCTCAAGGTACACTTTCAAGAATCCTTCAAATTTGATAACCTCTCCAGTTGCTCCAAAAATTTCTTTATGGTTACTCGCTTGAATTTTCACATTGGTACGCTCTAATTGCGCATCACTCATTTGTGAAGCAATAGTACGCTTCCAAATCAAGTCATACAAACGCGATTGGTCACGGTCTAAATCAACCGTATGTCGAGTCATATCCGTTGGACGGATGGCTTCGTGAGCTTCTTGCGCTCCTTTAGACTTAGTCGCATAGTTACGCGGTTGACTAAATTCAGAACCATAATAGTTCGAAATCTCCGCTTGTGCCGCTGTCATCGCTTCTTGAGACAAATTCACACTGTCTGTTCTCATATAGGTAATCAACCCCGCCTCGTACAAGCGTTGTGCAATTTGCATCGTGATTCCCACAGGCATATACAACTTACGAGCTGCTTCCTGTTGTAACGTTGAAGTCGTAAAAGGGGCTGCTGGCGATTTTTTAGTAGGCTTAGTCTCTAAATCAGCTACTTTATATTGAGAACCAATATTTTGATTTAAAAATTGCTCTGCTTCTTCTTTGGAACCAAAATTTTTAGACAATTTAGCTTTAAAGGATTTCCCTGCTTCATTGACAAACTCAGCAGTAATACTGTAAGAAGCTTCTGTTTTGAAATTTTGAATTTCACGCTCACGCTCCACAATCAAACGAACAGAAACCGATTGTACACGTCCAGCGGAAAGTCCACTTTTTACTTTTTTCCAAAGTACTGGCGACAATTCATATCCAACCAAACGGTCTAACACGCGACGCGCTTGTTGTGCATTAACTAAGTTATAATTTATTGTACGTGGATTATCGACTGCTTTTTGAATAGCCGTTTTAGTAATCTCATGAAATACAATACGTTTTGTTTTCTTTTGGTCTAATTTTAATTCTTCCGCCAAGTGCCATGCAATAGCCTCTCCCTCGCGGTCCTCATCGGATGCCAACCAAACCATTTCAGCGGTCTTAGACAAATCTTTTAGTTTTTTTACTAAAGCTTTTTTATCAGGAGAAACTTCATATTTCGGTTTAAATCTATTTTCTACATCCACTCCCATTTCTTTGGAAGGCAAATCGGCTATATGCCCAAAACTTGATTCCACCTGAAAGTCTTTCCCTAAAAACTTTTCTATGGTTTTCGCCTTGGCAGGCGACTCAACGATTACTAAATTCTTTGCCATTTACACGTATTAATTATGGGACAAAAGTAGCGGTTTTTTTTAAAACTCTATTTTTTTAGTTTTTTTTCTACAACTTTTGTTACAAAAATGTGTTTTCAAAATTTAAAAATTTGGATTTCAAACCATAAAAACCCACATGCACAGCTTATTTATACTAAAAACAAATGTTAAAGAAATCTGCCATCTTGTCAGAATATCAAATTTAGTATTATCTTTGCAGGCTTAAAATACGAAAGGCTTTAATTATGGAAAAAGTAATCGACGAAAACAAACAAGGAACAAGCTTGGTATTAAACCAAAATCAAGACAATACTAAAAAAATGTTTATTGAAAGCTACGGCTGTCAAATGAACTTCTCCGATAGTGAAATTGTAGCTTCCATACTTACGGAACAAGGCTACAACACCACACAAAATTTAGAAGAAGCCGATTTAGTATTGGTTAACACTTGTTCCATTCGCGATAAAGCAGAACAAACCGTTCGTAAGCGTTTAGAACAATACAACGCCATCAAAAAAATTAACCCAGGTATGAAAGTGGGCGTTTTAGGTTGTATGGCGGAACGCTTGAAAGAAAAATTCTTAGAAGAGGAAAAAATTGTGGACTTAGTAGTAGGTCCTGATGCTTATAAAGACATTCCAAACTTATTAAAAGAAGTAGAAGAAGGTCGTGACGCTATAAACGTAATTCTTTCTAAAGAGGAAACCTATGGCGACATTCAACCTGTTCGTTTAAATTCCAATGGGGTAAATGCTTTCGTATCTATTACCCGCGGATGTGATAATATGTGTACGTTTTGTGTCGTTCCTTTCACTCGTGGACGTGAGCGTAGCCGTGACCCGCACAGCATCATGGAAGAAATTCAAGATTTATGGAATAAAGGGTTTAAAGAAATCACTTTATTAGGTCAAAACGTAGACAGTTATTTATGGTATGGTGGTGGCTTGAAAAAAGATTTCGTTAAGGCGACTGAAATGCAAAAAGCGACAGCGGTTGATTTCGCACAATTATTAGACATGTGTGCTACGCAATATCCTAAAATGCGTTTCCGTTTCTCGACGTCAAATCCGCAAGACATGCATATTGAAGTGATTGAAACCATGGCAAAACACCATAATATTTGCAAATACATTCACTTACCCGTACAATCAGGAAGCACCCGTATTTTACAAGAAATGAACCGTCAGCACACTCGTGAAGAGTATTTGACTTTAGTGGATAAAATTTATGAAATTATCCCTGAAATTTCTTTATCACAAGATATGATTGCAGGTTTCCCAACAGAAACTGAAGAAGACCACCAAGACACTTTAAGCTTGATGGAGCATTGTAAATACGATTTCGGATTTATGTTTGCGTATTCTGAAAGACCTGGAACTTTGGCGGCTCGTAAGATGGAGGATGATGTTCCTGAAGAAGTTAAAAAACGTCGTTTGAATGAAATCATCGACTTACAACAAAAATTAGGATTACAACGCACCCAAAGATTTGTGGGACAAACGGTAGAAGTATTAGTTGAAAAAGACTCTAAACGTTCTGACCAACACTGGAGCGGCAGAAACTCTCAAAACACCGTAGTGGTTTTCCCTAAAGAAAATTACAAACCAGGTGATTTCGTTTTAGTAAAAGTAACCGATTGTACGGCTGCTACACTAATAGGTGAAGCTGTAGGATATTCTGAAGTTATGCAGTAGCCCCCTACCCCCAAAGGGGGAATATGATATCGAAATATATTAGTTTAAATGGAAAAGGAAATAGTTTTTACACCCAATTTTACATTCAAAGAATATTTTAAAGCTAATCTATATATTTATAGCAGAAGGATTTTGACAAGAATTTTGTTATTCATTTTTAGTTTAATAGTTCTATTGAACTTAGCACTATTTATTCTGACGAATGAATTATCATTTGGCGATTTCATTAATAATTGTTTTCCTTTTTTCATTTTTCCAACAATAATTATTGTCGCATCATACATTTTAGCTAAGCGAGCCTTGGACAACCCTAAAATAAAAGAAGAAATTAAAATTCATTTGAATAATTCTTTTTATGAAGAAATAGGAGAAACATTTCGAATAAAATTTAGCTGGAATGAATTTTCAAAAATAATAGAAACAAAAACAGCTTATTTACTATTTCAATCCACAAATAACGCCAGAATAATTATAAAAGAAAATCTAAACAATGAACAACTTAATGATTTAGCCTTATTATTCAAATCATTAAACATTAAAAAAAGTTTAAAATAAGATTACTAGATTCTCCTTTCGAGTGTAAAACAAGATTGCGAAGAGATTCTTTTAAACTTTTAAACTTTAAACTTTTAAACTTTTTAAAATGGAAAACGTTCAAAATATAAAACAACGATTCGAGATTATCGGTAACGACCCGAAATTAAACCGTGCTATTGAAAAAGCCATTCAAGTAGCCCCTACGGATATTTCGGTATTGGTTACAGGTGAAAGCGGTGTGGGTAAAGAAAGTATTCCTAAAATCATCCATTCGCTCTCGCATCGCAAACACGGTAAATATATAGCCGTAAACTGTGGTGCCATTCCTGAAGGAACCATCGACAGTGAACTCTTTGGTCACGAAAAAGGCGCTTTTACTGGAGCTACTAATACACGCGAAGGCTATTTTGAAGTAGCCGATGGCGGTACTATTTTTTTAGACGAGGTGGGCGAATTGCCACTGACTACCCAAGTTCGATTACTTCGTGTACTTGAAAATGGCGAATTTATCAAAGTAGGTTCTTCACAAGTACAGAAAACCAATGTACGCATAGTAGCGGCGACCAATGTCAAAATGCAGGAAGCCATTGAAAAAGGAAAATTCCGCGAAGATTTATATTATCGTTTAAGCACGGTTGAAATAGGCTTACCCGCTTTACGCGACCGCAAGGAAGACATACACTTACTGTTTCGAAAATTTGCTGCCGATTTTGCTCATAAATACAAGATGCCTCCCATCAAATTAGAAGAACAGGCGGTAAATTATTTAACCAAATACCGCTGGAGCGGAAACATCCGTCAGTTGCGTAACGTAGCCGAACAAATTTCGGTATTAGAAACCAACAGAGACATTTCTGCGCAAACGCTTATCCACTATTTACCTAACGAAGGTACTAACCTACCCCAAGTGGTGGGACCAAAATCAGAAAGTGATTTTTCAACGGAAAGAGAAATCTTATATAAAATCCTTTTTGATATGAAAAGTGATTTGAACGATTTGAAAAAACTCACCTTGGAATTGATGCAAAGTGGCAGTTCAAAAGTTCAAGAATCGCACAAAGGGCTTATTCAACGTATTTATGGACAAAACGAGGAACCTGCCCCTTTCTTTAACGAAGAAACCAGAGTTTCTGTCATTCCTTCCAACGAACCTTCTGCTGTACAACAAGAAGAGTTTTTAGATGATGAAGATGACGATGCTAATTATATTTTTGCAGATGCTATAGACGAGGAAGACTCGTTGCGTTTAGACCAAAAAGAAATTGAATTGATTAAAAAAGCCTTAGAACGCAACAAAGGCAAACGCAAAGCAGCCGCGGACGAATTAGGTATATCTGAACGCACATTGTATCGTAAAATCAAACAATTTGATTTATAAACCCTTTTACTTTAGTTGAAAACTGCTATTTTTGATTTTAAGATTAAGAAACCAATGATAAATTTAAAACAAACGATTTCCTTATTACTTGTAGCGCTATTAATGAGTAGCTGTGGTATATACAATTTTACTGGCGCCGGAGCAATAAATGCTAAAACGTTTCAAGTAAAAACATTTCAAAACATTTCTGAACTCGTAGAGCCAGGAATTGAAAGAAATTTCACATTAAAACTACAAGACTTAATCCAAAATCAAACCAATTTAAATTTAACCAATTCAAACGCTGACTTGACATATGAAGGGGAAATCATTGATTATCGTATCAGTCCAATGACTACTACGGCTGATTTAAAAGCCGCTCAAAACCGTGTTTCCATTACCGTTAATCTAAGATTTTCAAATAAGAACAAAGCCGAGGATAACTTCGAAAAAAACTTCTCTTTTTATTACGATTACCCTGCCGATGAACAACTCAATGGTAGTCGACTAAAAACAGCCTTAGACGAAATATTTTCAAGAATAACACAGGACATATTCACAGAAACCTTAGCCAAGTGGTAATATTATGAACACAGCAGAATTCATATATCTTTTAAACAATCCCGAATCAACAAGCAGCTCACAAAGTCTTGAACTAGAATCGGTACTTAAAGAATACCCTTATTTTCAGTGTGCCCGCAGTTTATACCTAAAAAGTTTACATTTACAAAATAATTTCAAATTTAACTCTCAATTAAAACTTACAGCGGTTCATACCACAGACCGAAGCATTTTATTTGACTTTATTCATTCTGAAGATTTTAAAATTATTTCCCAAAAACAAAAAACGGAAGAACAAGAAGCATTAACTGACTTAGAAAACGATCCTATTTCAAACCAGAATTTTGAAATAGAAGCAGAAACTGTACATGAAAACGAAAACACCGAAGCTGTTTCAGTCGATTCAATAAACCAATCAGAAGTAGTGAATCCAAATACTGAAACAATACTTTCTGAAGATATAATTCCTGAATCACCTCTAGAAAAATCAGTTTTAGATTCTATTCTTATTGCCAATGAAAAGAAAATCAACGAAGAAGAGACAGTTGCTACAGATATACCCGCAATACAATTAGAAAACCCATTGGAAAAATCTATTCTATCTTCAATAGAAAAAGCCGCAGGAGATGAACATGTATCGCAATCAAATCATGACGTTTTCAAAGAAAAAACATCATGGTTAGAAGATAATTTAGATTATGAGGTTCCAGCAATTGTAGAGGTCAAAATAGATTCTAATGTTGAAAACAACGAAAATTCATCGCATACCACAGAAGAAATTTCACACACGACGGAAGATGTAAAATCAGCCACTTTATCGTTTCAACAATGGTTACAAATTTCTAAGATCAAACCAATTGAACGATCAGAATTGGTAGTTCCAAAAACAGAAAACGAAGTTGAAAAGGAGAATACAGACCAGCCCATTTTAGCTGATGCAACTACGGACACACCTACAGAATTGGTTGAAACGACTGAGGAAAAAGCACCTTTGAAAGACACAAAAATGGATTTAATTGATAAATTTATCGAAACTAATCCTAAAATTGCACCCGTAAAAGATAATATTCCGCCACCGAGCTATATCGCCAAAAAGCCCGACAGTCCTTACTTAATGACAGAAACTTTGGCAAAAATTTATTTAGAACAAAAAAAATATACCAAAGCAATACAAGCTTATGAAATTTTAATTTTGAAATATCCAGAAAAAAGTAGTTTATTTGCAGACCGAATTTTGGATATTAAAGAATTGCAACAAAATAACAACAGATAAACACAATGAGTACATTTACAATTTTCTTAGTATTAATCACTATAGTTTGTTTTTTATTAGTGGTAGTTATCATGGTACAAAACCCTAAAGGCGGAGGATTATCATCTACTTTTGGAAGTTCACAAACTTTAGGTGGCGTTCAAAAAACAACGGATTTCTTAGACAAATCCACTTGGTATTTAGCAGGTGCTTTATTAGTATTAATACTTTTATCTAGCTTAAGTTTTACAGGTACAGGTAGCAACACTGAGTCTAAAGTGATGGACGAGTCAGCTATTCCTGCGGCTCCAGCAGCTACACCATCTGATGCAGCAAAACCTATGACACCAGAGAAAAAATAATTTCCAACATACGGATTTAAAAATGCCAGCCTGTCAGCGCTGGCATTTTTAGTTTGCAATTTTGACAGCTTTTACCGCTTGGCACAATTTCTGTCAAAATAGAAACAAAATTTAATAATAACATAAATTAAAATAATTATGGCATTAAACATTAAACCACTTTCAGACCGCGTTATCGTGGAACCTGCGGCTGCCGAAACACAAACAGCCTCTGGTATTATCATCCCTGACACCGCAAAAGAAAAACCTCAAAAAGGAACTGTGGTGGCTGTAGGAAACGGAAAAAAAGACCAACCCATGACAGTACAAGTTGGCGACACGGTTCTTTATGGAAAATATGCTGGAACTGATTTAAAATTTGAAAGCAAAGATTATTTAATCATGCGCGAGGAAGATATACTTGCAATCATCTAAAAATAGTAAAAAGTTAAAAGTAAATAGTGAAAAGTAAATTTCAAAAGGATTGTTCACTTATTACTTATCACTAATCACTAAAAAAAAATTAAAATGGCAAAAGATATAAAATTTGATATTGAAGCACGTGACGGTTTAAAGCGTGGTGTAGATGCATTAGCCAATGCAGTAAAAGTAACTTTAGGGCCTAAAGGTCGTAACGTAATTATTTCTAAATCGTTTGGTGCGCCTCACGTGACTAAAGACGGGGTTTCTGTGGCGAAAGAAGTGGAATTGAAAGACACTTTGGAAAACATGGGGGCGCAAATGGTAAAAGAAGTAGCTTCTAAAACCAATGATTTAGCGGGTGACGGAACGACTACGGCTACTGTTTTAGCGCAAGCTATCGTTAAAGAAGGTTTGAAAAACGTGGCTGCAGGTGCTAACCCAATGGATTTAAAACGTGGTATCGACAAAGCGGTGGAGGCTATCGTGGCGGATTTAGGCAAACAAGCTAAAGAAGTAGGTTCATCTACCGATAAAATCAAACAAGTAGCTTCTATTTCAGCGAATAACGACGAAGTGATTGGTGATTTAATTGCGACTGCTTTTGGTAAAGTAGGTAAAGAAGGCGTTATCACTGTGGAAGAAGCAAAAGGTACAGATACTTATGTAGATGTAGTAGAAGGTATGCAGTTTGACAGAGGGTATTTATCACCTTACTTCGTAACCAATACGGAGAAAATGGAGGTGGAATTAGAAAGACCTTACATTTTATTATACGACAAAAAAGTATCTTCTTTAAAAGAATTATTACCTATTCTTGAGCCTGTGGCACAATCTTCTAAACCGTTATTAATCATTGCGGAAGATGTAGATGGAGAAGCTTTATCTACTTTGGTAGTAAACAAATTGCGTGGTGCTTTGAAAATTGCTGCGGTAAAAGCTCCAGGTTTTGGTGACCGTAGAAAAGCCATGTTAGAAGATATTGCTATCTTAACTGGAGGTACCGTAATTTCAGAAGAAAGCGGATATACTTTAGAAAACGCTACTTTAGAAATGTTAGGTACTGCTGAAAAAGTTTCTATCGACAAAGACAATACTACGATTGTAAACGGTGCAGGTGACAACGAAATGATTAAAAATCGTGTAAACCAAATCAAAGCACAAATGGAGTCGACAACTTCTGACTACGACCGTGAAAAATTACAAGAGCGTTTGGCTAAATTAGCCGGTGGTGTTGCAGTTCTTTACGTTGGTGCTGCCTCTGAAGTGGAAATGAAAGAGAAAAAAGACCGTGTGGATGATGCCTTACATGCAACTCGTGCTGCGGTGGAAGAAGGAATCGTTGCTGGTGGTGGTGTGGCTTTATTAAGAGCCAAAGCGGTTTTAGCGAACATCAAAGCTGAAAATGGTGATGAAGCTACAGGAATTCAAATTGTTTCTCGTGCTATTGAAGCGCCATTACGCACTATCGTTGAAAATGCTGGCTTAGAAGGTTCGGTAATTGTAGCTAAAGTGGCGGAAGGTAAAGAAAACTTTGGATACAACGCTAAAACGGATGAGTATGTAGACATGCTGGAAGCAGGAATCATTGACCCTAAAAAAGTTACTCGTGTAGCTTTAGAAAACGCGGCTTCGGTTTCAGGAATGATTTTAACAACCGAGTGTGCTTTAATTGACATTAAGGAAGAAGCTCCTGCTGGTGGTATGCCAATGGGTGGCGGTATGCCAGGAATGATGTAGTCGAGAGGCTCGATAACTAAATAGTAAAGCCGTTCGAAATGCAACCCAAAAAATTGTGACTGTTTTTTTGGGAGATTGCGTCTCGAATGGCTTTTTTCTTCTTAATAAAAAGCTAAAATAGGTTTCCGTTCCTGAGTGTTTTACTAAGTTTGACATATAACAACAAAAAAACAACAACCAAATATGTCACTCAAAAAACTAAGTTTACTACTACTATTATCATGTTCAAACCTATTTTTGGGACAAAACAAACAAGACACACTTGCTATCAAACAAGTCGCTTTAGACTATATTGAAGCACAACACAATTCCAATCCGCAACAAATGGAGCGCGCCCTGCATCCAAGAATGGTGAAACGTACTTTTTGGAAAGATAAAGGTACTGGCAAAGACTACATTCGTGAAACCACAACAGAATCAATGATTTTACTAGCGGAAAGTTATAACAAAAAAGGAGATGCTTTTCCGCCTCATCCTAAAAAGGACGTTATTTTGTTAGATGTTTCGTCCCGTACGGCATCGGTTAAATTGATTGCCAATGGATTGATTATATGCACATCGTGAAACTCAATGGGAATTGGAAATTAGTGAATGTCCTGTGGCAATTTAACGATATACAACAACATTAAAATTTACGGATGAAAAAAATTGTACTATTCTGCGCTGGTCTCTTATGGCTAGGTTGTCAAAACAAAAGTGTTACAGAAAAAGGAGAACATTATGAACTAAGGGTTGCACCCCACTCGAAAGCAACATTACTGTTATTTCCCTGTTTTCCGTGCGATATTGCCTATACTAAAGCGGAGGCTAAATTTTTGAAAGATTTAGACCAAGAAGGCATTTCAACTCTTTTAATGGATTTTAACCAAAGACTCTATTTATCGGAGGCTGAAAAAAAAATGTATACGCAAACCATCAACCGGATATTCGACAAGCATCAATTGGATAAAAAAGCTGTATTTATAGGCGGATTTTCCAGCGGAGGTAATGTCTCGTTACTCCTCGCTAATCACCTACTAGCAACCCAAAATGCCTTAACGCCCAAAGGAGTATTTGCCATTGATTCGCCCGTTGACGTGGAGCAACTTTATTGGAATGCCAAAATGGATTTGAAACGAAATAGCAATAGCGAAGCAATAGAGGAAGGGAAGTTTATTATTGATTTACTAGAAAAAGAATTAGGCAAACCAGAACAGCATAGGGCTACTTACGAAGCGCTGGCACCTTATACCTTATCTACCCATGCTATAAAGAATCTGTACTATTTAAAAGACATCAAAACGCGTTTTTACTACGAACCTGCGCTGGAATACCACAAAAAAGATTCAGGAAGGGATTATGAAGAATTGAATGCCTATCAATTGGAACAGATGCACAAAGCCTTACAAGGACTAGGTGCTAAAAATTCGGAGTGTGTAATTCCCAACAATAGAGGCTACCGCGCCGATGGCTCTAGGAATCCACATACTTGGAATTTAGTGGAAAGAGAAGGTTTGATAAAATGGATACTGGAATAATATAAAACCCCCGATTCTAAGAAATTGGAAATTAATAAAAGCTACTGTTTCATTGGTTTAAAAAGAGTTGAAAAATTTTACATTACACTTTTCCCCTTAGCTCTCCGAAGTCTGAGCTATATTTTTAAGATTAACATGCTCCGCAAACGTCTCTGACTTTGCGGGATGATTAATAAAACAAAAATCAGCTGGAGTGCGATGCGTATCGAGAGCTAAGCTTAATTTTAGTTGTTCTTGATGATGTACTAATACAGCGAAGAGTAATCAGAATTTAAAAAATATAAATTCTTCGAGTTCGTAAGTATAAGATTCAAATTGCTTACGTAGCGAGTATAGAAACTTACGGTATTTATAAAGCGTTTCACAATACGTATATAAAAATTTACAATACTCATATAAACTTTTACTATGCTCATATGAAGTTTTACGATGCCCATATGAAGTTTTACGGTTCAAACACAAAGTTTTACGATACGTATATAAAAATTTACGCCACTTATACAGTTCTTTACGACAGAGAGACAAAGTGATGGTTTTAAAAAAAATAACAGATTTTGAGAACCTGTTTGGATAGTGTCAAAAATCAGATTAAACTTTGTTTGCCAATTTTTACTCTTGTCATCATCTCTACAATGTCATATACATAACTTGTATTAAACAAATAAGCCCTTAGCTCTCCGAAGTCTGAGCTATATTTTTAAGATTAACATGCTCCGCAAACGTCTCTGACTTTGCGGGATGATTAATAAAACAAAAATCAGCTGGAGTTCGAAGCAAATCGAAAGCTAAACATAATTTTAGTTGCTTTTGAAGATGTATTAATAGAATAAAGTATAATCAAAATTAAAAAGATATAAATTTTTCGAGTTGGTAACTATAAGATTCAAATTGCCTACGGAGCGAATATAGTAACTAACGGTGTTTATATAGCTTTTTACGATACCTATATAAAATTCACGATGCTCATATGAAGTTTCACGGTTTAGATATAAAAATTTACGGGACTCATACAGTGCTTTACTATGGAGACTCGAAGAGATGATTTTAAAAAAACCTAACAGGCCTTGAGAACTTATTAGGTAGTGTTTTAAAAAATCAGTTTAAACTTTGTTTGTCAATTTTTACTCTTGTCATCATCTCTACAATGTCATATACATAACTTGTATTAAACAAATAAGCCATCCCAAAAATCACTATTGAGATGGCTTATTTTAAGGATTTATTTAAAAATTAATTTAAATCTACCTTAATCATAATATCTTCTTTTTGTTTTTTATAAACTTCAAGCAAAAACGCATTTTCTGCGGTTTTTACAATTCTATTCGTTGAAAACTGATAAATTTTAAAATCTTCCACATCCCTTGAGTTTAGGATAGAACCTTTAGTCAATGTTCCTGTAGCATCATCAATTTTAACTGAAGTCAAATATCCTCCTTTACCATCATTGTGACGAGCTGGTTCTTTATCCATAGGTAAATCGATGTTTTTAACGTTATCTAAATACACTAAGTAATGCTTGTTATCAGCATTGAAATATTTATAAGACATTCCTCCTCTACCCGAAACTCCCATTTGGTTTTTAGGCACTTTCTTCATCCACGCAAGTGAGCCATCAGCATTCAATTTAGACACTAAAATATCACAGTAATGGTAGGTATAATATGTACGTCCCATACCTCCATTCATTCCCGATGATTGATGTGCTACAATATAATATTGTTCACCAATTAAAACAACACTTCCATCAGCGTTTAATTTCATATCTCTAAAAACCAAGTCTGTAAATTGAGGATCATCACCTTTTCTTTCTTTTCGCTCGTTTCTTTTTCTTGTACGAGCGCTTTCATACTGATTCAAAACCTCTAATGGAATGGGTTGAAAAGTTGAAGAAATAGTTTTACCTTCGCTATCAAACTTGATTAAAGCCATCCCATCAATATCATCAAAATCAGATTTCCCTTGCACTACTTCACTATAGAATCCACCACAAATCAATTGGTCTTTAGCATTGTCTAAAATCCATAGTTTGTTTACAAACTTATTCGCATTATCGTATTTAGTAATATTAATCTTATCACTACCTGCTTTAATTGTCAACAACTCAATATGATAATTAGCTTCGGCATCTTTCCTTCTTTTTTTATCATCTTCCGAATCATCATGATACACCTTTTCTAACATAAAAAGATTTCCTTTTGAGTCCAATTGATAATCTAAATTTTCCATTCTACGCTCTGTATAAGGCATAGTCACTTCGTTTGAATATAATTTTGTCAATGATTTATCAAAAGAATATAACCCTATAATATCATAGCTCTTTTTATCATTTTTTACTTCAGGTTTTCTTCGGTATTGAATCAACAATTTGCCTTTATCATTGGATTGATAAAAATCAAATTTATCTTCAACTGAAAAAGAGAAACCCATACCCCCTACCGCTAAAGTACCCGCAATTTTACCTTCAACTTGGAATAATAATTTTGACTCAGGCATAAATTCTCCTTTAGCGAAATCGATTTCTCTTGAAAACAATTGTTCTCTTTTAGCATCACCATCCCAAGAAGAATAGAACAGAAAATATTTATTGTCAATTTCTAAAATATCCTCAAAAGAGTAATTTTTAGGAAAAATTTTCTCATATTTATTTTCTTTTACAAAGGCAGGCTTGTTTGAATCAAATTTTTGAATCATTATTTCTTTACCATCTAATTTGACAGCCATAACTTCATTACCTCTAGAAAAATAAATTTTTTCTTTAGCGTCAAAAACGCGGTAGGGCTCACTTACCTTATACGAATATTCAGGCGACATTTTCATTTGGGAATTACCAGTTGCCACAACAAACATTGTAGCCATAACCCCTAATACAAGTTTTTTCATCATTATTTATTAAATTGAGTGCAAAGATAGTTTTCTTGATGCTTTCCAAAAAAAAACCTCGAACAATTCGAGGTTAAATTTTAATCATTTTTCTTATACCAATCAAAATTAGTCAGATAAGACAATCGAACAGTAGGATTGTTTTCTTGTATCGTGTTGCCTAAATTCCATACGTTTTGATGTACATAACTTACTTGCAGCTGATGGTGGGCATTGATATTATAGCCTAAGCCAGCAATAACACGGTTTTGTTGCACAAAAGTTTTTGCATTTTCCACGCCTATATTCATAAAAACCTCATCGCCAGCAAGCGCAAAGAGTTTGGGTTTATCGTCTTTTTTAGTCAACGTATAATTTACTAAAAACATATAACGCAAACGGTTTCTGTATTCTTTATCCATTATGACTAACTCGCCATTAGCGTTTTTACCAGAAATTCCTACCCAACGGTGTTCATCGCGTAAGCGGTGGGTAAATTTATAATCCCCACAAGTCTTAGCATAGGTTCCTTGAATCCAAATATGATCTTCGGGTGTGGTAATTTTATTCATAGGTACCTCTCCATAACTATAGGTTTCATAATGCGAATAGCCTATACTACCATTAAATGATTTTGTAAATTGATAATCTACAGAAGGGCGAATAAAATATTGTTGTTTTTGATTAAAACCGTCTGCATATCGCATCGTAGCCTCAAGAGTAAAAGATAGCTTTTTGGTAAGCATGTTTTTACCTACATAATGCAACCAAACATTCTCATTGGTGGATTTGACTTGCGCAAAAAAACTTTGCAAACCAAAAAGTGCAACGACAATAAAGAAATAGTACTTTTTCATTTTTAACCTATTCAATATGCACTTCCTTTTTAAACAATTTCCATAATACTGGAAAAGTCGTAAAAGCAACAATACCTATTACAATGAATTCAATATAATGTTTTAAATCGATTCCGAAGCTCTTTAAGAATAAAGCATGTAGATAATGTCCTGCAAAAATCATAGAGAATGCCCAAAGGAAAGACCCTAAGATATTATAGAACATAAATTTTTTCTTATCCATCTCTACTATACCTGCCACTACAGGGGCAAACGTACGAACGATGGGTAAGAAACGAGCAAAAACAATAGCTCGATTTCCATATTTATCAAAAAAGGCTTTTGCTTGGTATAAGTATTTTTTCTTAAAAAAAAACGAATCTTCTTGTTTGTATAAGTAATTCCCACTTTTAGCACCAAACCAGTAGCCAGTCATGTTACCCAAAACCCCCATCAATCCTACCAAAGCTGCAAAAACGGTTACATTTAAAAAATCGCTACCTAATGAAATCTGACTCATTAGTGTTTCGCTATAGATTCCAGCTAAAAACAACAAACTGTCCCCTGGCAAGAAAAAACCCGCCAACAAGCCTGTTTCAGCAAAAACAATAAATAACACAACGATTAATCCAATTTTGATTCCACCGAATTCTAATAATATATAAAACTCTGGGTTTAACAATTGCAACCAGTTAAAATCTTTCATCAATACTGTTATTATTTTTTACAAAAAGGCGAAGGTACTCATTTTGGTACATTCGCCTCAATAATTTTATTCTAATTTATTCTTAAATTTTTAAATATCCAATTGATACATTTCGTGCAAATCGGTATTAAAAGAAAAATTCACTTCCAAGTCAGTCACATATCCGGAATTTAATCCATACACCCAACCGTGCAAGTAGAGCTCTTGACCGTTTTTCCATGCATTTTGAACGATGGAGGTTTTAGCTAGGTTAAGCACTTGTTCTTTGGTATTTAACTCTACAAATTTATTAAATCGTTCGTCGTCGTTTTCAATTGCGTTTAATTTTTCTTTATTAAAGCGGTAACTGTCTTTAATATGACGAATCCAGTTATCAATAATACCGTACGAACCATTGCCCATAGCGGCTTTAACACCGCCACAACCGTAATGTCCACAAACAATTATATGACGCACTTTAAGCACGTTGACGGCATAATCTAAAACACTCAACATACTCATATCGCTATGCACTACCATATTAGCTATATTACGATGCACAAAAACTTCTCCTGCTTTTGTCCCTGTAATCTCGTTGGCAGGTACACGACTATCAGAACAACCTATCCAGAGCAAAGGTGGTTGTTGTCCATGGGCTAAATCCTTAAAGAAATTAGGGTCTTCTCCTAGTTTCTTTTCCACCCAATGGCTATTATTTTCTAATAACTTTTTATAAAAATCGGTCATATCTATTCCATTAAAACAAAGATAGTATAAAAATAAAGCTTACTTAGAAAATTCTTTCAAGGACAATTCCACTGCTAATTCGTCTTTGATAAAAGTTGCTTCTGGGTAAAACTCTACTACTCCCGTTTCAATATTATACATCCCTCCCACAATACCTATCTCTCCATTTTCAATCATTTGTTCTAACACATAACTTCTTTGGATAATTGATTTCACTGTACGTTTCACATTGATTTCAGCTACATTCTCAACAAATTGACTATTCATAGAAGTTCTATCTTCTGTCGTTGTTTGCTCTTCGTAAACGGCTGGTTGCAATTTTGATAACAACTCCGTCAAATTACCCATTTCAACATGGTCGCAAGCTCCTTTTACAGCACCACACTTAGTATGTCCTAAGACGACAATTAACTTAGAACCTGCCACTTTACAAGCAAATTCCATACTTCCTAAAATATCAGTATTCACGACATTTCCAGCAATACGTACTGAAAACACATCTCCTAATCCTTGGTCAAAAATTAACTCTGCCGAAGTACGGCTATCAATACAACTTAAAATGGTAGCAAAAGGCCATTGTCCATCACGCGTATCATTTACTTGTTCCAATAAATCGCGGTGTAATTTCAGGTTGTTTACAAAGCGGTGGTTCCCTTCTTTTAAAATTTCTAAAGCTTTTCTAGGAGAAATTTGTGATTGTAATTCTTTATTTAAAGTTCTCATGATTTTTTTAGTTTTTGTGTTCAACGAATACGTGTTTTTCTTCTTCTCCTGTATTTTCTAATTCGTAGGCCTCTTTAAAACCAATTAATTTTACTTTGATATTTCCCTCTTTAGCTCTGATTTTTTTAAATTCTTTAATCAAATCCAATACATCATGGGCAATATACACGGTATCTGCTGCATTAATAATTACTTTTGAGTTCTCAGGAATATTAGATAAAGTTTGTTTGATAGCAGCTTTGTTCAAGAACGACACTTCTTGCGCTAAATCGATATGAATTACATCGCCATCCTGGATTTGTTCTTTTCTAAAATGATACGCTCGTTGCATATTCCCTTTTAGAATAAAAATCACACTGATTACTAATCCTAAAGCTACACCTTTCAATAAATCTGTAAACACTACCCCTAACATGGTTGCTATAAAAGGGATAAACTGATACTTTCCTCTTTCGTAGAAATGCTTTATTACTTTAGGATTCGCTAACTTATATCCTACTAACAAAAGCACCGCTGCTAAAGTTGCTAACGGAATCATATTCAAAACACTAGGAATTGCGATAGCGCATACAATCAATAAAACCCCATGAAAGATAGCTCCCATTTTTGATTCTGCCCCTGCATTAGCGTTAGCCGAAGTTCGTACCACTACCGAGGTCATAGGCAAACCACCTAACAAGGCACTCACCATATTACCAACGCCTTGCGCCTTTAGTTCTCTATTGGTGTCCGTATAACGCTTGTGCTTATCCATACGGTCAGCTGCTTCAATACACAACAGAGTTTCAATAGAAGCTACAATAGCAATGGTAATACCAACCATCCACACCTTTTGATTCGTGAATTGTGTAAAATCGGGGAGCGCAAAACTTTCTTTAAACTCAGAAAAAGAATTCGGTACTGGTAATTTCACTAAATGAGCATCTAAAACGGCTAAGGAAGTGCCACTAGCTACAAACAACTGATTCAACAGAATACCAAATACAACTGCCACTAAAGCAGCAGGAACTAATTTTAAGTTTTTAAGATAAGGCACTTTATTCCAACCAATCAAAATCATTATAGAAACCACTGCAATTATCGTAGCACCTAAATGAATATTACCTATCATGGAAAATAACTCCGAAAAAGTATTTTCACCATCGGGTTGCAAGAAAGCTAAATCACCTTCGTAATCTTTATCGTATCCAAAGGCATGCGGCAATTGTTTGGTAAAAATAATTACCCCAATACCCGCTAACATTCCTTCAATTACATTATTAGGAAAATAATTAGAAATGGTTCCAGCCTTCACAAAACCTAAAACCAATTGTAAAAGTCCAGCTATAAAAACGGCCAATAAAAAGGCGTTATAAGCCCCTAAATCAGTAATAGCTGTCAACACAATTGCGGTGAGACCAGCAGCTGGCCCTGAAACGGATAGCGGTGAGTTACTTAAGGCACCTACCACAATACCTCCCACTACTCCAGAGATTACTCCCGCAAACAAAGGGGCTCCAGAAGCCAAGGCAATACCTAAACATAAAGGTAATGCCACAAGGAAAACCACTAATCCCGCTGGTAAATCGGAATTAAGGCTTCCAAAAATAGAATTCTTTTTTGTCATCCTTATTAAATTTAAATCCATAAAATATCAAGCACAAATAGTGCTTAAAAACCAATTGATTTAAACAAATTCAGGTGGCAATACGGGTAAAACGGTAACTGTAGTATATGTATTTAAACGATAAGTATCTGCAGCTTGAAGCTTGTCCGAAGTAAAATTAACAAACTGTAATTCCAATTGAGAGGGAAGATATTCAGCCTTAAACTCCTTAAATTCTTTAATTTCTTTTGATTCTTCGGAACCATCCTCGTCTTCGTCTAATAATACCAAGGAGATTTTCTCGCCTTTTTCTTTATCCATACACGACACTATAGCCGGTAGAAACTGAAAGGCTAAAAAGAGTATAATTACTATTTTTAAAAGAAATTTCACGAGGACGAAAATACTGTTTTCTTTGTAAGAAACAAATTAAGTTGATTTTTATTTAACAAAAAACCCGACAAGAATCGGGCAATTTTTATTTTCGTTCATATTGACAACAACCGTGTAAATTATCGTAATCTGCCTGGGTTGCTTTAACATTTTTAGTATCATGTCCTACTTTTGCTATGGCTTTTTCTACCTCGGATAAAGTACATTTTTCTTCATTTAACATGAGATGTAAAACGCCATCTTCTGAATTCCATTGAGCACTTTTTACCCCTTTTACAGAATAAGCAGCCGTTTCAATACGTTTTTTACACATCCCACAATTCCCATTGACTTCAATGTCGAATTTTGCATTTTTATTTTTCTTCTCTTGTGCTACTGTCGATAAACCTATCATCAACATTAAAATTAAAATTATTCTTTTCATATCTTATGTATTACCTTGAGTTTTACTTTTTACTTTTTACTTTTTACTAAAAAATCTACTTCACTTTAAAACGCAAACCCGCATAAATCATTTGTCCAAAAACAGGTGCGTACACCACACTACTATCAAAGTTTATTCCAAAAGGATTATTCGCTCCTACGATAGCTGTTTTTTGTTTATAATTCCCTAAATTTTCCACACCGGTATACATTTCAAAAGTGGATGAAAAGGTACGGGTAATTTGTGAATTCATCACCACAAAAGCTGGCGAAAAATCAGGCAACTGAGCTGCTGTATTAGGCAATTGCTGTTTCCCTGTCCAGTTCAAGGTAAAATCAAACTTCCATTGTTGCCCTTTGTCTTTAATATGAGTTTCAAATTCTAAATTGGTAAAGAAACGATGTTTAGCCTGTAACGGTCGTTGCATTGTTCCTGATTGAAAATCCGTTTGAATATCATAATACTTATAGGCCGAGCGAAAATTCAAATGTTTGATGATTTCCGTATTAAACTCCACTTGCAAGCTATTGGCAAACGAATTTCCTTTCAAATTATAAAAATTAACCTCTTGAGCCGATTGCACGACATCAACCACCACTTGATTTTGGAAATCGGTACGATAAAAATCGACTGCAACATCAGATTGCATTCCGAATAATCTGAATTTTTGTAAAAAACCAAAACCGTAATTCCAGGCAATTTCAGGATTTAATCCATAAATTTTCCCGTTAGTATCTAGTATATTAAAATTTCTATTGCTCCCTAAAAACGCTTGATTTTCCGCAAAAATATTTGCTGAACGCTTACCTCTACCGGCTGAAAAACGCAATACTGCATCTTTCCAAGGATTATAACGACCATGCAAACGAGGCGTCACAAAGAAACCTAAACGATTATGCAAATCTGCACGACCTCCTAAAATAATACTAAAGTTATCGGCATTATCATACGTATATTCAAAAAATGCCCCCACGGAGTTATCTCTGCGACTCACATCATTGGAAAAAACAAATTCATTATAATCGTCCGAAGTAAAATTTAATCCTGTAGCAAACTTATTGAGCGTATTATCAATAATCGAATTAAAAATCAGGTTCGAATAAAAGCTATTTTGCTTGATCTTATACGTACGTAAACCAAAATAAGAATCCTGCTGATGCGAACTGAAAGCATTTTGAAAACCGATACTTTGATACGGCATATCTTTCCAAACATACCCTATTTTAGACGAAAAATCGAAACGGTCCGTCATAATTTCAGAACCCCATTTTTGAGTGGTAAGTTTATCCGTATTAGGATTAAAAGTCATTTCACCTGTTTGCTTTTCATCACGCATAAAACGAGCGTTAAAAAATCCTACCCATCCTTTTTCAGGATTAGCATATTGCCAACGGTTCATCACGTTGATTTGACGTCCTAAGGGATTATCTAAAAAGCCATCGTCATTCATATCTTTTTTAGCCACTCGCATATTGCCATGCGCTAACAAAGTGGTAGCCCAATGCGGATTCACTTTCTGCGTGACATGAGTATTCAATTCAAAACGTGAATCGGTTGAACCATAAAAATTTAAATAGAACGGAATTTCTTTGGCAGGCTTTAACAATTCCGTATTAATTTGTCCCGAAATACTTTCATAGCCATTAATCACATTTCCAGCACCTTTGGTAATTTGAATACTTTCCACCCAAGTCCCAGGCGTAAAAGAAAGTCCGTACACTTGAGAAGCGCCACGAACCGAAGGAATATTTTCTTCAGCTATCAACAAATAAGGTGAGGTCAGGCCGAGCATCTTTATCTGTTTCGTACCAGTTAATGCATCCGAAAAGTTAACATCTATGGAAGGATTGGTTTCAAAACTTTCGGCTAAATTACAACAGGCCGCTTTGAGCAATTCTTTACTTGACAAAACTGTCGTATTAGTAGCTTTGATAAGCGATTTTTGGATTTTTCCTCTTTTAGCTTCCACTTTTATAGCTTGCAAGGTATCTTGCTTTTGCGCTACTAAGGGCACAGCTACTAAGAACAAAATCCCTATAAAATAAGATTTCATTTTTATAAATAATTAGTAAAACAATAAGAAATGGAGTCGAAACTCCCAAAGGGTTTTAACTAATTATAGAATCGTAAAATAAATATTGCGAATAGAGTTTGTACCGTGGTGGTGCGTGCGTCTCACAGAAATACGCTGGCGCATCTGTCCCCTTTTTTTCAGTTACTGGGATTGTAGTAAAAGTTGTTCGCCATGATTCTGCCAACACAAAAAAAGGTAAATCCAACTGAATCGTTTTCAATAATACTTGCTCGGTGGTAGTTTTTTTTATGTCTACTTTACTGTTTTCACAACAACTTTCGTGTGTATCAGCAACCGCACAACAAGATTTTTCAACTTTTACCTCACAAGTTTTTTCTTCTAAACAAGGTTCAGCAACTTGATAGTTAAATGAAATTCCAGAAATTTTTCCTTCACAATAATGCACATTGAATGCCAAGCCAGTATTGGAGACCAAAACCAGTATGGCTAATAAAACATTTATGTGTATTTTAAATTTCATTGTCGCAAAAGTAAATAATTAAAACTAATAGATATGCTAATTATTTGTTAATCGAAATCAAACTGCTGACCTATAAAAGGCAATTCACAAAACACCCCATACTTTTCTTCAATTTTTTCTTTTAGAACCTTTAAAGCATTGGTTTCCCCGTGCACTAAAAATATTTTTTCTGGTTTGGGGTCAATCTCTGACAACCACAATAACAAATCTTCTTGATCTCCATGCGCAGATAAACCTTCCAATTCAACTATTTTCGCTTCAACGGGATAATAATGACCATAAATCTTTATTTCTTTAACGCCTTCTATTAATTTTCTTCCACGGGTTCCCTCGGCTTGAAAACCTACTATAACCACTGTATTTTTGGAACTTGAAATATATTTTTCCAAATAACTTAATACCCTCCCCCCTGTAACCATACCACTAGCCGCAATTACTACCTTAGGAAAATCATTAGCAATAGTCTCCATGGTCTCTTCAAAATCCGTTACCAATTCAAACATACTACACATCGCATCACACTCTTGTAAATCCAACTTGTGCCATTTTTTATTTTCTGTAAAAAGATCTATCACTTTAATTCCCATAGGTGTATCAATGATATAGGGTATTTCTGGTATACGACCTTGCTTTTTTAATTGCCATATTAAATACATAATGGTTTGGGCACGTTCTACAGCAAAACTTGGTATTACCACAGTTCCTCCACGGGCAATTGTTTCATTAATACAATCCTCTAAATCTTCTAAAGGCACACTATCAGGATGCAAACGATCACCATAAGTACTTTCAAGAAAAACACAATCTGCTTTACGGGGTTTTATAGGCGGATACATCAAATCATCATTATCTCTTCCTATATCACCCGAAAAAACTAAGGTTTTACCTTCTAATTGCAATGCTATAGAACATGCCCCTAAAATATGTCCAGCGTAGAAAAAACGAGCAGAAATTTCGGCATCTAAATTCACCTCGGTTTCAAGTTGAATTACCCGAAAAAAAGGAAAAACCCGTTCTGCATCTTGCACAGTATATAAAGGTTCTGCGGGATGGTGCTTTGAAAATTGCTCTCTATTTGCTTTTTCCGCTTCTTCTTCTTGAATTTTAGCAGAATCTAACAAGATTAATTGAGCAATTGATTTCGTAGGTCTCGTGCAATATATTTTCCCTTCAAACCCTTGCATGACCAATCGAGGTAACCATCCACAATGATCCAAATGTCCATGAGTAAGCAATACATAATCTATACTTGATGGCAAAACACTTAGCGACTCCCAATTGAGCTGACGCGTTTCCTTACTACCTTGAAACAATCCACAATCAATTAATATTCGAATCCCATTAGATTCAATCAATGTCTTTGACCCCGTAACCGTTCCAGCTGCTCCAAAAAACTGTATTTTCATAGTGTTTATTTTAAATTACACAATCCTTTTACTTCCCCTTCAATTCTATTAAACCGCAATGGACTAATTCCAACAACATCCAAAATTGACTTAGCACCGATTAGTTGATTAACCACAATAATGTCTCGCATCATTAAAGCCTCTTTTTCTTCAATAGACAAAGAAGTCAAACAAGTTATAGGATACAATCCCGAATCGTCTATTTTTTTTTTCAATCCATTTCCTGAGGGGTAATCCCAACTTAACAATTCTAAACCATAGTACTTAGAAAAAATAATAGCGTCCTCAGAAAATCGTGTGTTAGTCACTATCAAACAGGAGTCAATATAATCCGAGTTAGAAAAAATGGAGTAAACATTGCCTTTTAAATCATTAAAACGAGACAAAATGTACATGGGTACTTTAACATCAGTTGTTGATTCTCTGATTGAATGGAATTTACATTCTACAATGCTAATTTGATGTTTCTTTTGAATTACTAAATCAATTTCATGAGTCACACTCTTACCTTGAAGTAGCAGGTTACCATGCGTATGATAACCTAAATAATCAAAAAGACGTGAAACATATTTTTCAAAATAAAAACCTGCTGGACCTAACATTTCAAGTCCCGAACGCAAATTATACCTAGCGGCATCACAACGTTTATGTTTTTTTAATTCCTCGAATGCTCTGGTATAAATCTGTTTAGTCGTTATCCCATCAAAAAGACTTTTTTGAACTGAAGCAACAATTGCTGCTACAATATCTTTTTCCGCTCCTGACTTTAAAAGTGAAAGACGAAGTTTTTCAATATCGAACTCAACCACTTCTCCTGAATGCTTAGTTACTTTCATCTTTAAATCACTTACAACCATAAAGTTAAGCAATTATTTACACTTAAAAACATTAGATAAAAATTAGTTTGCTTTGAAGCTACATTTTGCGGGTATAAATTTTACTTTATAATATAAGCAAGTGCAGAACCAGTCTTAAAATCATGTTTCATCGTTTAAATGACGCAGTCACTAACCTTATTACAATAATCTACAAAAAAACACGCCCGTAAGCGTGTTTTGTTTTTATACCCTTTTATTTTATCGTAACGCAAAGTCAGGAGACATTCGCGTAGCATACGCATCTTAAAATAATGGCTCAGACTTAGGAGAGCTGGGGTGACGGGTTTTTATCTAAATAAATCTATAATATCCAAAATACTATCTAAACTAAAATACGATTCTTTTTTTAGTTTAGAAAAAGACTTCTGTCCTATCACTTCTTTTACTTCGTTGTCTTTACCTAAAAAATCCAAATAAATAGTTTTTGAAGATTTAGAATTTAAACCATACAATCCATTCCCTAGTTCATCAAAAATCAAGTTTGCTTTATTATCTTCTAAGACGATTTTATTTTCTAGGTTATATAACCTAACCATTTCACCATCAATTTCAATTTCTTTTACTTTATACTTAAATTTTAAATATATTTTATATGCCTTATAAAACAAGAGAAAAGTAAATATAAAACTTAAAAAGTTAAATCCTATAAAAGACAAAAATATAGATATTAAAAAAAATAACACCGTTATTAAATATTGAAAAAAACTTATTTTAGTTGTAACATTAAATTTATATGTCATATTTTAATTTTTAAGTTCTGTTTGCTTATCTTCAATTTTGTTATCATTTACCGTTGTTGTTCCTCCTTTATTTTCTGGATATTTGACTGTAGTTTTATTTGTCTGCTCAATTCGATCTCCTTTATTGTTTGAAGCTTCAAAATATGAAATAATATCAACACCTGTTTCAGTTTCAATAAATTCAATTTTAGCTTTCAAACTTGTAATATCGCTTATTTTGCTATTTGCATCTGCTACAAAGACATCATAAGAAGCTTGAGCTGAAAGGTTTACAGCTTCAGTGAAATTTTTACTAATTTTAGCAGCACCTCTATACCTAGTAAAGAGAGAACTCCCTTTAGCTGTCAATTTGTAAAAACCAGCTGCCAAATTTGAGGAAATATCTATCGCTTCCCCTGTATAATAGCCAATATCGCCAGCATACGGAGTACCTTTGGCTTCTAAGTCATTACCAGCCATTTGTAGTATGTTATTTGAATTATCAAATCTTGGGTCGCTTTTACCTTTATGAGCAAGTGCTATTTTTCCAATTCCATAACCAGTCTGAGCTACTCCATATGTAATTGCAACTGCGACATTCGCGTAGCATACGCATCTTAAAATAATGGCTCAGACTTAGAAGAGCTGGGGGGGGGGGTATCTCCTTATTCTTTAAACATCTTCTTCGCCCTAAACATAACGGTATCTATTTTTATATATCTTGATCTTGGTTCCCCCATTGCTGTCATACCTCCATTCAATGTAAAAGGATAATATACGGAATCATTTTTAATCACAAAAATACGTTCAAGTGTACCAAAAGGAATCTCTGCTTTTCTCTTATTTGAACTAATTATAAACTTCTGTGGTATAAAAACTGTTAAAAATGGATTGTGATATTTATACTCAACTTTACAATCACCTTTGGCATTTATGTTTGCACATTCACTAAATGGAGGAAGATAATTGGTATTATTCCTATTAACATAATCATACAATTTATTAAATTCCGCTTGTACTTCTTTGGGAAGTCGAATAAATTCCATTTCTGCAAAGTCACTATCTCCTTCTTGACAAGAAAGTAAATGAAACAAACAAAATATAATAACTAATCTACTTCTTACTCTTTTTATCATTATTCTCTTCTTTTTTCAACACAGAACTAGCTGCTTTATACCATATATCCGCATTTTTATCATATTGCCCTAAATGATTACCCCAATCACTAGGATGCCAACCAGAATACTGGTCTTCATATTCAACTCTGTAATCTGCATCAGGTTAAACTCTTTGGCAGAAGCAAATGGCATTGCTACAATCCCCCAAATGTAATGATCAGTTCCAGCTGATAAAGTGTTGCCTAAACTTGCCATCAAATCTAATTTAGAATCAATTTGAACTATATTAATGTTTTTCTGAGCATCAGATGAAAACTCATAAGCTTTATTCCTGTCAGGACCATCAATTACAGGTGTATTAACCATAAGTAAATTAATTGTAGGTAATTTATCTAGTTTACCAAACTTAACCAATCCTTGTAAATGGCTGTACACGTCATTTGTAGCAACTCGAGCTACATTACCACCGTGACTGTGTCCTCCTATCACTATCCCTTTTCCAATATACTTCCCATTTACTATGTTTCTTTCTATATCAGGAATTATTTTTTCTCTTGCCAATCTATGACCTTCAGAAATTCTCCCTCCACCTAAGGATTTATTCATACTATTATCCCCACTCCACATACTCCCTGACCAAGCTAATGACTTAAATCCTCCGAAATCATTTTTCAAATTATTAGATAATTTAGGCCCGAAATATATGTTGGCATCCCAATCTGTACCAGTGCCGTGAAGCATATAAGCCTCCAAGCCTTCTAATTCTATTGCATCCATAATTCTATTTTCAGAGAATACATATGGTGAATTATGAGGGTATTTTTTCTCTAAAGGATCTGTCGAGAAGAAACGTCCAACACGCGGGTCGTGCATTCTAAAAGTATAGTTCTACGAATTCCCTTCACCCTTTAATTCATCATCTTTCTCCATACCATTAAACCCGTAACGATATGAAGATGAGCTACCGTGACGATTTGGTACTAAGCTACCAAAAGGGTAGTAATCCTACAACAACGTAATACAAATATACAAAAAGAGCTTACATCACTGTAAGCTCTTTTTATATTTAAGACAGATAATTTTAGTTAAATTGTGCTCTGTTATCTTCAATATCAGCATCACGCTTTAACAAATAGAATAATCTACCTGTAGCGGAACCTTTCGACTGACCGTTTACTCTTGAAACGATGTCTTTTACATCTTTAGCTACTGGAGCTTTAGCTGTTGCTTTCACTTTAATTTTGAAAACCCCTGAATTTCCAGCAATCGTTTGAGAAACTACACCTGGTTTTAAAGAGAAAGCTGCTCCTACTACTTTTGGCTCTGGACCTACAGATTCGATAAATGAACCCGCTGCAGTTACATCTTTAACCGCTTTTACAGGAGTTCCTGTAGCTTTAGCCACAGCTTCTAGAGTAGTACCGGTCATTTTAGCTTCTAGCATTTTAGCTTTTTTCTCATTTCTTAATTTGTAACCGAACATGTTTTTAGCATCTTCGATAGCCATTAAGCCAGTATCGTTAATTGATTTTACTCTTGCAATAATGTGACCTGCTGGTGTTTGAAAACGTTTTACATCATCCTTATCAGCTGTAAATGCCCAACGAACAATTTCTCTTTGAGGTCCTACACCTTGAATATTTTCATCTAAAACCATTACTCTTGCAGCTGGTGCTACTGTCATTTTTTCTGCTTTAGCAGCCGCTTCAAATCCTTTTTCGTTAGCTAAGATTTCAAATTTAGATGCTTTAGTAAATGCAGCATCACTTGTTGCTTCAGAAGGTAAGATTTTTTGAGCAATAGTTGCCATACGGATACCGTCTTGCTTATCTGTAACTTGAATTACATGGTAACCAAATTCAGTTTCTATAACTCCAATTTTACCTACAGGATTACCGAACACAAAGTTCTCGAAGTTTTTAGTCATTTGACCTTTTGAAAAATATCCTAAATCACCACCTTGTTGTTTCGAATTATCGTCTGAGTTAGTCATTGCTAACATTGCAAATGCACTAGGATTAGCTTGTGCTTGCGCTAATAAAGCATTAGCCTTAGCTTGCGCTTCTTCTTTAGTTCTGTTAGCTTGTGGACCAGCTGAACCTTTGAATGACAATAAGATATGGCTCGCTTTAGCATTGATTCCTGCCTCTTTTCCTAAAGATTTAGAAATACAGTAGTATTGACCAAACACATAAGGACCATAAGTAGCACCTTGTGGGGTGTTGAATAAAGCTTCAGCATGATCAATAGGTAAATCTTTTTTAGCAATGTATGTAGAATCGTATTTGATATCAGAGTTAGCATTAACAAAGCCAATCACATCAGTAGTGTTACGGAAACCAGCAACAGTATCATTTTTACCTGTTTTAGCATTGTACACTACAGAAGCATTCATTAAAGCATTTACTTTATCTTTAACTGTTTTTTCATCAGCTGCAGACGGTTTATCTTCAACCATTACATACTCAATTTCACGAGAAGGTTCCGCTTTGTACTTTTTCTCATTCTTTTTCATGTATGCAATTACTTCGTCGTCAGTCAATTCAACTTTTTTATCTTCGATAGTAGAATAAGGTACAGAAACTAAATCGAAAGTAACTTTATTATTTTCTAAAGCATATTGGAATTTTCCTTCCGCTTGAGTAGTGTAGAAACCACCTTTAACCATACTATTGTACATTTGCTCTTTAGCAAATTGTGCAATTTGTTTTTCATAGTTTAACCACTGATTCCAAGATGCAGGTTGTTTTTTCATAGAGTTTAAGAACTCGTTGAATTTAGCCTTGTCAAATTTTCCAGCGGCATTTAAAAACTGTGGATTTTGAGCAAATTGCGGATCTTCTTTGATTACGTTGATTAATTGATCGTCACCTATACGTAAGCCGGTTTTTTCAAACTGCTCGTCAAGAAGTACTCTTTTAATCTCTTGTTCCCATACACCATTTCCAGCTTGGGTTAATGAAACACCTTGCTGACTTTTTTGCATAGCATCAACTTTGTTTCTAAAATCTTCAAATGAAATATCAACACCATTAATAGTTCCAGCATTTCTTGAAGCAAATAAAGAACTTCCTTTGTCAATTAATGCACCAATTACAAATGCAAATAACGACAATCCGATTATTGTAGCTACCAATAAAGAACGCTGTCTGATTTTTGATAAAACTGCCATTTTTATAATTAATTTTTTAATTCAGATGGCGAAAATACAATTATCTATGAAATAATAAAATAAGTTCGCTTTTATTTTAAATTAAAGTTTAAATTTTTATTGATTATTATTTTTGGGATCATATTTTTTAGCAAATTTTCTACGAAAGAAGAACATTGCTACAGCACCCATTCCTAAAATCAAACTCAAATAAGGAGTATCTGTCCCTGAATTCATTTTTGAATAGGCATCAAAGAATAAAAATCCTGCTGCAATTAAGTACGCATATTGCGTGTATTTCATGTATGTCATATTTTATATTTTATGTTTTACAAACTATAATTTCCTTGAATTTGCTGGGTATCCAAAAAGTCAAAATTCTTACTAAAATCAATTCCAACTCCGTTAATAACACTCCCTCGATCTGTAAACCTAAAAGGTTTTTCCGTAAAAAACCATTCGTTTTTTTGATCGTAATACAACTGCTCTGTTTCTAATCGTTTCCCATCATAAGTAGAAATAATCACTTGATTTTTCAACTCAAATAAGGAAGTAGCCGCATAAGAAACCGCATATTTAGCTGTTACAAAATTTTTATTCCCATTTTCATCATAAAAGGTCAAATTCAATCCTTGTGGAAATTCATTAAAAGGAAATTCAGTGGTTGAAAAATCTAACATTTCAGGTGAAATTAAAACCGCTTTAATTTTCCCTGAATCCGTGTATTTCAAATTAAAATCTTTTGCCACCCCAGTAGGATTAATTTCTTTTAAATTAATTTTCCTTACTTCATTCAAACTATTTTCACAAGAAATAAAAAAAAGTGAAGCCGTAAGAAACAGCCACACTTTTACCACTAATATATTGTTGTTTTTTTTAGTCATACTTACGTTTAACAAACCATCTGTCACTAAAAGTTAACCCTACTGAAAGATTGGTATAATTTTCCTGAAGCAAACCATTTACTGTTGTTCCTTTCTTACCAAATTCTACTCCAAAATTCAAATTTGAAAACCCATTTCCAAATGGCAAACCTAAACCTAGTGTAAAAGCTTTATCCTTAATAGATTCACCTTTAATTACTAATCCAGAGTTTTCATAACGCACTCCAGCTCTATAGGTTACTCTACTCAAATAATTAGTATATGAATTATACTTTGGTGTATAATAACCTCCTAAAATAATTTTAGAAGAAGCTTCAAAATACGGATTTAAGTCAGCGCCAGCAACAGTTCCTTGCATCAAATCACCAGCAGAACGGAATTGAGACTCAAAACCTACATACCATTTTTTATCTAAACCAACACCTGAGCCAAAAGATAGCACCGCCTGATTTCTTAAATTAAGTCTATTTTCAACATTAAAACGAGGATCTGTCGAATTTGTCTCTGTACCATTTAACGTTGAAAAAACACCTTGATTAACTTTATAGTCTGAAGTCAACGATAAAGGCATTAAATAATACACCGAACTTACTAAATCATACTTAGCAATTTTAGTCTTAAAATAAGTACTTAGTTTAAAATTAGTTCCCGACAATTGTCCTGTTTTCTTCTCAAAAGTACCATTAGCATTTTCTGAATTACTAACTACAGCCTGTTTTTCAAATTTTCCAAAATCGTAATTAAACTCCGCTCCCACAGAAAACTTCTTATTCAACTGATATCCAGCAGCCACAAAAGAACGATTCAAACCTCCAGAACCTATTGCTCTTGTATTTAGGCCATTTGCTACATTATCTATCTTATACCCTATACTGGTATACGGATACAACCCTAAACTAACCACTAATTTTCCTGCTGGAAAAGCCATTGCAAAATAATCGACAGTCGTACGCTGAGTTTTTTCTGCAACCGAGCCTGATACTAAATCACTAAAAGCAAATGTTCCCCCAACCGTTAAACTACTTAGTTTTAACGAGGTTAGTGCCGCTGGGTTTTGAATATTAATATTAATACTATCATTCAAAACACTCATCCCTCCCATTGAGCGGTTTTCAGCTGTACCTTTAAACTTAATTTCTCCAATTCCATGAGCCGAGTATGCAGAAGCAGTACCCTCTTGTGCTTGATTATGTAATGAGAAAAGAAAAAAACTTCCTAAAATTATTTTTTTAAACATTGCCAATTTGATATTGATATAATTTACTCAAACTCTCCACTAAGAAATTTGAATTGGCAAATATGGTATTTTTTAATCGTTTAGCCAAAAAATTAGCATCCCCACCCGTTAAAATTATGATAAAGTTTTCGCGTGCTCCTTTCAAGTGATCAATATAACCATCAATTTCAAAAGTCAAACCATTTACAACCCCCGAATGCATAGCTAAACTAGTTGTATCACCAATTAACACTTCAACCTCTTGCAAAGTCAGTAACGGCAATTTTGCCGTGTATGCATGCATGGCTTCGTATCTAAGACGTAACCCTGGCGAAATTGCCCCACCGTGATACACATCATTACTATCTACAAAATCATAAGTTACACAGGTTCCTGCATCAATAATCAATCGATTTTTTTGAGGAAACTGCAAAACTGCACCAGCCGCTATAACCATTCTATCTATTCCCAATGTTTGAGGTGTAGCGTATTTATTTAGAAATGGAAATTTCAAATCTCGAGTAATGACATGAATATTTACAACTTTTCGAAGCTCCATTAATGTATCTTCCTTTAGATTACCCACACTAGAAAGCACCATTTCCTTGATTTTTGAATATTTTTTTAAAATTTTTTCAATTTCTTCTAAAAAAAATTCAACATTAAAAACAAGCAACTCCGTCAACGTATCTTTCTCGTAAACAGCCGCTTTAACTCTAGTATTTCCTACATCAACTATTAAAACCATCTGCAATTAAGTCTTTTTACAAAGATACAAAGAGATTATTTTAAAAAAATATTTTGCAGAAACGAAAAACACGCCTATATTTGCATCCGCATTCGAGAAGCAGTGATGCTTTAAGAAATGGTACCTTAGCTCAGTTGGTAGAGCAACGGACTGAAAATCCGTGTGTCCCTGGTTCGATTCCTGGAGGTACCACAAATCACGAAAGTGATTACGTTCAAAAAAAAAAAAAAAAAAAAAAAAAATTATTGGTACCTTAGCTCAGTTGGTAGAGCAACGGACTGAAAATCCGTGTGTCCCTGGTTCGATTCCTGGAGGTACCACAAATCACAAAAGTGATTACGTTCAAAAAATTAATGGTACCTTAGCTCAGTTGGTAGAGCAACGGACTGAAAATCCGTGTGTCCCTGGTTCGATTCCTGGAGGTACCACTTAAAAACCGCTTAGAAGCGGTTTTTTTTGTGCCTTTTGGGAAAGCAATCGAAACTTAAAATCTGATACCGTTTTCATTTTTGAATTTTCCTTTTAAAAAAGAACAATTCTTCCCCCCTATAGTCCCCTCAAGGGGACACTGATCAAAATTATGCTATTGTACTACAAATAATATTTTTCATAAGACATTTGAATTTTGGTAATTTTAAAGTTAAAATGGCATAAAAAAACCCTTTAACCAAAAGCTAAAGAGTCTTTCTATTTTAAAACCTAATTTTACAAGTCTTTAATCACAAATTCACTTCTTCTATTCAACTCATGTTGTTCTTCGTTACATGATTCCTCAGTAGTACATTTAATTATAGGTTGAGATTCACCATATCCTTTTGAAGAAATACGATTCGGATCTATGCCTTTATCTATAAAATAACCCCTAGTGGCTCTTGCTCTATTTTCTGAAAGAATAAGATTATAAGTTCTCCCACCACGAATGTCGGTATGTGAACCTATTTCTACTTTCATATCTGGATACTTATTCATCATAGCGATTACTTTATCCAAAACGGGTTTCGATTCGCGACGGATGTACCACAAATCATAATCAAAATAGATAGGCTCTGTTTTGATTAATAATTTATCTTGTTCTTCAACTACATCTTTTTCATTTTTCAACAGCTCTTTGACTCTTGCTTTTTTCTTTAATTCATTTTCCTTCAATTTAGCATCCGCTAACTGTTTTTCTTTTTCTAACGCTAACTGCTGAGCTTCTGCTTCTGCTTTAGCCTTGTTTTGTTGGGCAATTAAATTTTCTTCATTAATTTTTGCCAAAGTTTTCAATGCGAAGTCAACACTATTTATCTTATTGCGCTCTTTTTGTAGAAATATACTCTTTTCAATTTCATTGTAATCTGCTTTCGAAGCCTTTATTTTAAATCCTTTTTCACAAGGTACTTTAAAATTGTATTTACCCGATTCAGACACTTCTACCGAATCAACTACCACAGAAGTATATGCATCAATTAAAGTTACCTTAGCTTTATCTAATGGCAATTTTGTACTCTCATCTGTGACTACACCAGCTATATATTGCATACAATCTTCTACAACCAATGGCTTTAATTGTGTAATAGCATAAATATCATCACTTCCTTTTCCTCCTTTTCTGTTAGAAGAAAAATAACCCTTTTGAGTATCTGAATTGATATAAAATGCAAAATCATCAGTACCTGAATTTAAAGGCAGACCTACATTTACTGGTTGTGTAAAACCATTTTTGGTGACTTCTGAAACAAAAACATCCAGCGATCCAAACCCAAGATGTCCATTAGACGAAAAATATAGTTTATTGTCATTAGCCAAAAATGGAAATTGCTCCCTTCTGGAAGTATTAATAGAAGGTCCTAAATTTTTAGGATCTCCCCATGCCCCTTCATTATAATCAATTTCATAGAGATCGTAAGAACCAAATCCACCTGGCATATCAGAACTAAAATACATTTTTCTACCATCAGGACTTAAAGCAGGATGTGCAATAGAGTAATTAGGATTATTAAATGGTAACGCTTTTATATTTGCCCATTTACCATTGACCAATTCAGCTTGATAGATATATAAAACAGAAACCTTCTTTTCGTTTTTCGCTCTTTTCCCACTTGGCTTAGTGAAATTTCTTGTAAAGTAAACCGTTTTACCATCCGTAGTAAAAACAGCGGAAGCTTCATGCATAACTGAGTTCAATTCACTTGAAAAATCAACCGCTAGTGAATCTTTCTTATCACTATTTGCAATTGGAATTGACAGTAAATTCAGATAGGTTTCATTGTTCCATTTGTACTTTTTATCCAATGCATTAGGATTGCTTTTAGCACCCGCATAAATCAAATGATTCCCAAAAACCACTCCTCCAAATTCTGATTTATCAGTATTAATTTCTAAGTTTTGCAAACTATAACGTTCCCCTATGGCGGTAACATTCTCAAGAATAACTAAATCACGGGTGTATTTATCAGCAATAGCCTGATCTCCTTTATTCTTATAAAAATTCAGCATTACTTCATTCGCTTCGGCAAAACTAGAAGTAGCTTTCAAGGTTTGCGAAAATCGGAAATAATACTCCTCATCTAATTCTTTACCGAAATTCTTAATAAAGAATCGATAGTAGCGTTGTGCGCTTTTTAAATCATTGGTATAAAAATAGGCATCTGCTAAATTTCGAACAACTTCTTTTGAGGTATTCTCTTTTACTATTTTTTCATATAAAGGGATAGCTTCGCTATAATAAGTACGTTCAAAAAAACGATTAGCGCGTTCCATATCACCCTCTTGCGCACATATGGATTGCACAGAAAGCCATAAAACGAAGAAGTATATTATTTTTCTCATCGGTCAAAAAATTAATTTAGCACAAACAGGTTGAACAATCTGCACTCCAAAAAAATACATTTAGGTTTAGAAAAATCTAGGTGATTTATCATAGCCTTTCCCTAACAAATCCAATCCAAATAACAGAAACACCTCATGTGTCCCCGAATTGAATTGCCCAAGATTAGACAGCGTATAATCATAAGAATACCCTATTTTTAAACCTTTAGCAACTTTCATTCCTACCAATCCATTTACAGCATCCTTAAGTCTGTATGCCAATCCAAATTCAAATTTGTTATCATATAATACATTAGCTGAAAGATCCAATGAAATAGGTGTGCCTTTAATCATTTTAGCCATCATAGCGGGTTTTAGCTTCCAATCTTCATTGACCTCAAACACATATCCAGCTGTGGCGAATAAATGTATATTTTCTGAACCCAATGCTTTAATGCCGTTTTTTTCTTCCAAATGTGTTGAAGGCAAAATATTTGGCGCAGACAAACCCACATAATAATGATCTGTAAAGTAATATGCTCCAAATCCTAAATTACCTTTAAAAAGATTCAAATTTTGCTCAAAAGCTTTATCCGAACTTATGTTTTCATTTTCAAACCTAAAGCCGTTGAAATTAGTACTTAGATTAGTAAAACCTACTTTTGCACCAAATGACAAACGTTGATTTCCATTCAATTGTAAAACATAAGCAATATCAGCATAAGCATTGTTTTCTTTTTTTGCTCCATCTCCTATATCATCAGAAATAAAAGAAAGTCCGAGTTCTATTTTTTTTCCAACAGGTAAATGTCCAAAAGCCGTTAATGTTTTTGGAGCACCTACAGCCCCAACCCATTGAGATCGATATAATAGCCCTAGATCTAACATAGCAGTTTTTGCAGTAGCATAAGCAGGATTAATCACACCCATATTATACATATAATGCGTATATTGAGGATCTTGTTGACCAAGGATTGTTTGACAAAAAAGGAACAAACCTAATATGTAATGCATTTTTTTCATCTCTTTCATATTCATTTAACGATTCAAATACAAACGTCCTTGTTTTGTAGGTTTATTATCTTTATTAAAATACAATACATAAAAATAGACACCATTAGGAACCACTCCATTCATTAATGAATTTGAATTATGGTTCTTGCCATCCCACAAGTGATCTTTATTTCCTTCGAACAACAAATTACCATACCTATTGTAGATTTCAATAGTATATTTAGGATAAATAAATTCGATATCAGGGATATGAAAAGTATCATTAATTCCATCATCATTCGGTGAAAAACCATCAGGAACATAAAAATTACTATCATCGCAATTAGAAAGAGAAACTAGAACTTGTAAAGACAATTTTGACAAGCAACCAGAATTTAAGTCCTTATCAAAACCGTAATATATCGTTTGATCAACTAACAAATCATCTGACTGGAATAAATTACCATTTACTGGGGCATCGTACCATACAATCGTATTCACCATATTCGTATTTGCAGATAAATCAGAAATTTTCGGTTTTGTTTTTCCACAAAATTGATCACCATTCGCAATTAAAGCTGGTTGATTTAGTTTTATAATTGAAACTTTTATTTCTTTTCTATCGGATTCGCATTTAGTATCACTGTTATATTGACTCACAAAATAACTACCTTCTACTAAGGGATCAGCTAAAGATAATGGATTTGTACTAGTTAGAGAAGTGTACCATTTATATTGATTCCCCTTAGGAGACAAATCGGTAATGGTCGCTGATTGCGTTTCACAAAAAACCTGATCAGAGGCCACAGGAATTAAAGGAATAGGATGTATTTTAAATGTAATTTTTATATTATCGACAGTACTAGAACATAAATTTGCAATGTTCTCAATTAAGGCAACAGCTATGGTTGTTTCACCAATATTTGTTAATTTTTTTTCAGAAATTAGAAAAAAGGTTTCTCCATTTGTAACTTTTAAATTCAATGCATCGTATGTTCCATTGTTACCCCCTGAAAGCACATATTTCAAATTAATATCTATCAAAGTACCCAACCCCGTAACAATCACTTTTACATCATTGCCTAAACATACACTACTTGCAGTTATGTTTAATTTAGAGACATCGGGACGTGGTTTCACAACAAAATCTTTATTTAAATTTACTGTATTTGCACAACCCGTATCGTTATTTAACACGTATGTTATTTGAATATTTGTTTTGCCATCCTTTAATAAAAAATCACCAGGAATCACAAAAAACCCTTGGTGATTTTTAACAACCAGTTGCGCTAATTGACCTGCAACTGCATTTACTCCAGAAAGTGAATAGGTAATTGTATAATTTCCATCTATCAAACCTAAGGCGTTTTCGACTAATACAGTAGCATCTGATTTTTGACAAACTTCATCAATATTCAATACTGCCGTATCCATATTTGGAATAGGATTTAATTTTATCGACTTTTCAATTATAACAAAATTATTATCACAGATATCTAATGCTTTTACGGATTTAATATTTACAATCGCTAATGTATAAATACCAGGTTGCAGAAAATTATTCTTGGGAACTTCAAACCTTGCAATTCCGTTGTTAAAATTCAAAACCCGAGTACTCCCGCCTGAGCCTGTTAGCCCTATGTTAATAACATAGTCTCCATCTGGCATTTTTACAGGGTTCTGTCGTATGGTTGCATTAAAAGTTGTTTGATTTAGTTCATTAAAACATATCTTTTCAGGATTAATAGTGAGATCTATATTGGCATAATCAATATAGGTCTCAATTCTAACATAAACGGTTTTACTTCTGTCAGGACAGATGAACTTGTTTTTCGGACTTACTGTATAAGTAAAACCATAAACGCCTTGACCAAACTTCTTATAAATCTCTTCAACGTTTATAGTAGAATCCAATAACGAAGTAATTTCTCCAGTTGCATTATCATCGTGCCATTTACCTCCTTCATCCTCACCTATAAGTTGATCAAATAAATTAACGTTGGTGAATTTCGTTAAATCATCGGTACTACATAAATTGATATCTACAGGTGTACCTGCAAAAGCAGGCGGATGTACTGTCAATTCTAAATCTACTTTTTGAGATGGACAAGTGTCTACTTGATCAACCGTATACGTAAATTTAATGGTAACTGGGTCATCTTGTACTACGGCAGAAGGATTAAAGTTACTCCCAGAAATAGGAATTCCAGAAGTCACATTAAACCAATGTCCATTTGATTGAGGTCTCAAATTAGAACCACTAGTATCAAATATATTAAACAAATTATAGCTCGAAGCTTCACCACAGACAGATGCTTTGCTTGAAACACCAGCATAAGGACCTACATTAATCTTAATAGTAGCTGTATTATCAGCACATCCATTTACCCCAGAAACCGTGTATGTGTACGTATATGTTCCGCTTTCATTGATAGCTTGCACATTTAATAGTCCGGTAGTCTTATTTAAGCCACCACTTAACATGTCATCTGTCCAAGTTCCTCCAGTTTGATATGGACCTTGAATATAATTAAATAGATTAACCGCTGTATTAGTGGGGTTCGTTATATCACAAATAGTAATCTCATGGTCACCACCAGCACATTGCGCATAAACAGTTGGCTTTACAATAAATAAAAAGATAAAGTAAAGGCAACAATAGTAAATTATTTTAAAAAAGGGAGCTTTCAACATAATGCCTCAAAATATTTACAAAATTAGGCACTATTTTCTTGTTAATATGTTTCTTTACAAAAAACATCGATAAAATATACACTTTAACCGTCAAAACACTTCTAAATTTCTTTTAAAGCACAAAAAAAAGACCATAATCTTTCGAAAATGGTCTTCCTAGATATTTAAAAAAACTTATGATTTAACCAAAACTTTTGGCTTTTTAACAGCTAAAGCCTTTATAGTTGCAGGTGTTTTAATTTCATTCAACACATTTATAGCTTCATCTAAATAAGCATCTTTAGAAAGCGATTCAAACCAATCTTTACGTTTTTGAGCAAAAGTAGGATCTTTTTTCAGCTGCTCTGCTTCTTCCATCAAATTAGAAATTGAAAGCGAATTTTTATATTTCGTGATTTCTTTAAATTTCTTTGTCGCTTCTTCAATGTTTTTTTGCTCAGCTATAAATTTATCCATTTTCAAACTAACAATATCATCATCTTTACGATCATTAATCCATTTAGCGTTTTCATCAATCAATTTAAATTGTGGATTTTCAGCTATTCTCTTAGCGCTATTTGCTACTACTTGTCCAAAATTTAATATTGACCCCGAAGCTTGATAATTAGCCGCATCTATCTTATCCCACGCCAATGCACTTTTCTCATCGCGCTCACCTATTTTCATGTAAGAATATCGATCTGGCACTACAATATCACTGGCAACCCCTAACAACTGCGTTGCTCCACCATTAATTCTATAGTATTTCTGAGTCGTTAATTTCAGAGCCCCAATTTCACCAAAGTTGGAAATTCCAGGATATTTCAACTGTTTCAAATCTATAACATTTTGCACAGTTCCTTTTCCATAAGACTGTTTGCTTCCTATAATTATACCACGCTTATAATCTTGTATTGCAGCAGCAAATATTTCAGAAGCAGAAGCCGAAAAATTATTTTGAAGCACCACTAAAGGACCATCCCATTGCACTTTAGGGTTATGATCTACCAACACTTCTTTTTTATCACCTAATGATTTCACTTGTACAACTGGCCCATCTTGAATAAACAAACCTGTAATATCAACAACCGTCTTCAAAGAACCGCCTCCATTATCACGCAAGTCCATTACAATCCCTTCAACACCCGCTTTTTTTAATTTCAACACCTCTGCCTCAACATCTTTAGCAGCATCACGGTTGTCATCATTTTCAAAATCAATATAAAATTTCGGCAAATGTATCAAACCAAACTTTTTGCCATTTTTCTCAATAATACTTGATTTAGCATAAGTCTCTTCGATTTCAATCACATCTCTTATCAAACGTATAATTTTAATTGATCCATCTACTTTTTTAACAGTTAAACGAACTTCGGTACCTTTAGGTCCTTTAATTTTCTTAACCACATCATCCAAACGCATTCCTGAAACCTCAACAGGCTCACTACTTCCTTGTGCAACTTTTAAAATCACATCCCCAGGCTCTAGTTCTTTGCTTTTCCAAGCAGGACCTCCCGAGATTAATTCCGAGATTTCCGTATTATCATTTTTCTTTTGCAAACGTGCGCCAATGCCTTCCATTTTTCCGCTCATGCTAATATCAAACTTTTCTTTTTCCTCAGGAGCAAAATAAAAAGTATGTGGATCGTACTGAACTACTATAGAATTCAAAAAAACATTAAACCAATCTTCTTTATCAAAATCGCTTACAAACTCGAAGTATTCATCCAAGTTCTTAATAGCAGATTCTCTTGATTCTTTTTCGAGTTGTTCAATCGTTTTTACTGTATAACTAGCATCTTTAGCCTTCTTCTCGTCTTCTAACTTTTGTTTATCAACTACAGAAGCCAGAGTTGAAAGCTTAATTTGTAAACGCCATCTGTTCTTTAATTCGTTATAATTTTTTGCAAATTCAACTTTATCAGTGTCAATATTATAGGTTTCATCTACATTAAAATCAAACGGTTTGTCATTCAACGCTCTATAAATAACCTTTGCTTCAGTCATTCTTTTTTGCAATCTATCATAGATCAAGTTAAAAAATGACAAATCTTTTTCTCGAATCATATCATCCAAATCCAGCTCATAAGTTTTGAATTCACGAATATCAGATTCAATAAAAAAACGTTTTGAAGGATCTAGGGCATCAATAAAATTTTCGAAAACTTTTTTCGAAAAACTATCATCCATTGCTGCTGGATTATAATGCAAATTATCGATTACCACAGTAATCATTTCCAGCAAAGCTTTATCCTTTTCGGGATCTTCTGTTTTAAAATTAGGCTTAAAACTCCACAAAACTGCCGATACCGCTACAACACCTAGCAGTAATTTGTAATTCTTTCTCATAAACATCCAGATTGCATTCATAGTTACTAAAGTACATAAAAAATTATGCCAATGCACAACGGTTTAGATAATTTTTTGTTAAAGCAGTAAAATTAGCATCTACAATTTAAAATCCCTATTTTAGCCGTAGAAATTATTTATTTTTTCAATGAAAAAACCTTTAATACTGGTAACCAACGATGATGGCATTACCGCTCCTGGCATACGAACTTTAATTGATATTGTAAGTGAATTTGGTGAAGTTATAGTCGTGGCTCCTGACAGTCCACAAAGCGGTATGGGACACGCAATTACCGTTAACAAAACATTACATTTAGACAGAATATCACCCGAAAATGCTCCTGTAACTGAGTATACAACTTCTGGAACACCTGCCGATTGTGTCAAAATGGCTAAGTATGAAATCTTGAATCGAAAAATTGACTTGTGTGTTTCGGGCATCAATCACGGTTCTAATTCAGCCATTAATGTTATCTATTCCGGTACGATGAGCGCTGTGATTGAAGCAGGTATCGAAGGAATTCCTTCTATTGGATTTTCCCTTTGTGATTTTTCATGGGGAGCCGATTTTTCAGCAGTAAAACCCTACATACGAAAAATCGTTACAGAAGTTTTAGAAAATGGTTTACCTAAAGGTGTAGTTTTGAATGTAAATATTCCAAAACTCCCTGCCGAAGAAATTAAAGGAATAAAAATTTGTCGTCAAGCCAATGCCAAATGGATTGAGCGTTTTGACAAGCGCCAATCTCCTTTTGGGAAAGATTATTACTGGTTAGCAGGTGAATTTGTTTGTGAAGACAAAGGAGAAGATACCGATGAGTGGGCTTTAAACCAAGGTTATGTTTCTATTGTTCCTGTGCAGTTTGATTTGACCGCACACCATTATATCCAAGAACTAAACAACTGGGAATTCCATGAAAAAGATTGATTTACTTTACGGGACTATCATCGGGTTTATAGCTACGTTTGTTGGAACTTTTTTATTTTTTGAATGCTTCACTGCATATCATTTTGCAGAAGGCGTTCAGCACATGAAAAGCATGGGTTTCTTGGGCAAAGTGATTACCATGGGAGCTGTAATGAACCTTATTTGCTTTTTTGGACTCTTAAAACTAAATAAGGAACTAATGGCTAGAGGTGTAATTTTAGCCACTATTATTCTAACACTAATTACATTGTTTGTATAAATGAAGTATTATATTATTGCAGGTGAAGCCTCAGGTGATTTACATGGTGCCAACCTTATGAAAGGGATTTACAAAGAAGACCCAAAAGCCGATATTCGTTTTTGGGGTGGCGATTTGATGCAAAGCGCTGGAGGAACTTTGGTAAAACATTACCGTGACTTGGCTTTTATGGGTTTTATAGAAGTGGTAATGAATTTGAAAACCATTTTGAATAACTTGAAAATTTGCAAAAAAGACATTGAGGATTTCAACCCTGACGCTATCATTTTTATAGATTATCCTGGTTTCAACATGCGTATTGCCAAATGGACCAAGGAGAAAGGTATCCCTACGCACTATTATATTTCTCCACAAATCTGGGCATGGAAAGAAAATCGCATCAATGCTATCAAAAGAGATGTCGACAAAATGTATGTCATACTCCCTTTTGAAAAAGATTTCTATGAAAAGAAGCACAATTTCCCGGTATCTTTTGTGGGACATCCTCTATTAGATGCCATTAAAAACAGACCAGATACCGATGAAAAAGCTTTCCGAGCTGAACATCATTTGTCAGACAAACCTATTATCGCATTACTCCCTGGTAGTCGTAAACAGGAAATAAAAAAAATGTTGTCCGAGATGTTATCCGTAGTAGATGCCTTTCCGGATTATCAGTTTGTGATTGCAGGAGCACCAAGTCAGGAGTTCGAATTTTACCAACAATTTTTGAATGGAAAAAACATTAATTTCATTTCAAACAAAACCTACGATTTGCTCAGTATTGCTCATGCTGCCTTAGTTACCTCGGGTACCGCTACTTTAGAAACCGCATTGTTTAAAGTACCTGAAGTAGTACTATACAAAGGAAGTACGATTTCCTACCAAATTGCCAAACGTATTATTACCTTGAAATACATTTCGTTAGTCAACTTGATAATGGACGCTCCTATTGTGACCGAATTGATTCAAAATGAATGCAATACTATAAACATCAAAGCGGAATTAGCAAAAATAATAGAGGGTTCAGAAAGAGAAAAAATGCTTCAAAATTTTAACAACTTACAACAACTCCTTGGTGGAAGTGGCGCTAGTGATGCTACTGCAAAATTGATTGTTTCAAGTTTAAAAGTTTAATTGCTCCATTAAAAAATTCAAAATATACTTCAGAATCGCAAGAGAAATCAACTTAATTTCTGTTGCGATTTCTTTTTTTATCTAACATTAGACCTAACAGGATTTTAAAACCTGTTAGGTCTCGTATTAAAAAACAACGGCTTAATTTCCTGAAATAAAATTTTATTCCTAAATTTATAAGACTGTCAAAAAAACAGCACAAACAAACGCAAACTAAACAATATTTTTTCATGAAGCTTTATCAATTTCCATTGATAAAAATTGCGGTATGGTTTATACTAGGCATTAGTATTTCCCATTACCTCTGCATTTCAATAGTTCAAACCATAGTAATGCTTCTGGGAAGTATTGGTATTGCTTTTTTGGGCCATTACCTTTCTAGAAAACAACTTAAAAATCATTTGCTATTTTCAATTGCCATTACCTTTACTTTTGTCTTTACAGGTATTTTCATTAGTCAAATACACAAAGACGATTTACAACCCAATCATTTCACACATTTCAATTATCAAAAAGACACCAACCTAAAAGTTCATATTACGGAACGACTAAAAAGTAGTACAAAATACCATCGTTATATCTTGACGATACAAAAAATGAATCAGCAAACTGTTTCTGGAAAAATCGTTTTAAACATTAAAAAATCGGAACTACAAAACAACTTTTATGTCGGGCAAGTCTTACTCGTGCACGGCAACATACACAAGCATTTCAAAACTACCAATCCTAATCAATTTGATTATGGACGTTATCTAGAAAACAAAAACATTTATGGGCAACTATTTTCTACACTTCAAGATATCAAACCACTTCCCTATCCTATTCGTGATTTCAGATTTTACACCGACCAGTTTAGACAACGCATACAAACCAATTTAGAAAAACGAAATTTTCCTGAAAAAGAATTAGCCGTAGTAAATGCCTTAATTTTAGGACAACAACAAGATATAGCCCCAGAAACCTTAAAATCCTATCAATCTACTGGAGTGGTACATATCCTCTCGGTTTCCGGACTCCATGTAGGCATATTACTCTATTTTCTTCATTTTATATTAAATTATCTCCCTAAAAATCGTTTGGGGACTTACGGCAAATTGCTACTTACCTTAGTTGGGCTATGGAGTTTTGCTTGCGTGGCTGGACTCGCCCCTTCAGTAGTTCGTGCTACGGTCATGTTCAGTTGCATTGCCATTGGGTTGCACTTAAAACGCGTAACAAATATTTATAATACAACCGTAGCCTCTTTAATCATCATTCTTGTATTCGAACCTGCCTTTTTGTTTGACATCGGGTTTCAATTAAGTTATTTAGCCGTTTTTTCCTTAATTAGCCTTGAACCCATTTTATCTGCTTTTTATAAACCAAAACACAAAATCACACGATTTTTCTGGAAACTATTCACGGTATCCGTTGCGGCACAGTTAGGTACATTACCGTTGAGTTTGTATTATTTTCACCAGTTTCCAAGTTTATTTTTTATAGCCAACTTAGTCGTCATTCCCTTATTAGAATTCATCATTATGCCCTTGGGTGCTCTAGTGGTAGTCTTAGGATATTTTGACATCGTTCCTAAAATAATGACCGACGGTTTAGCGAAAAGCATCCAATGGATGAATTTAATTATTAATCAATTGGCTTCTTGGGATACATTCGTACTAACCAAAATCCCCTTTACCATAGGTTTACTGGTAGTTGCCTATCTACTATTGCTACTATTCTTTCGTTGGCTACATCAGCCCAAATTTAATACAGCACTCTACAGTTTACTCACGCTACTCGCATTTCAATTACTATGGATGCAGAAACAATTCACACAAAACAAGGAAGAACTTATCGTGTTTCATGCAAAAAAGCAAACGTTGATTGCGCAACAGAAAAACAAACAACTCACGATTTATTCTGACAGTCTCATCGAAAAAGAAAGCTTTGAAACACGTATGATAGACGATTATGCCATGGATAATTTTACAGAAGTGCATTCAAAAAAAGCATTGAAAAATGTACTTTTTCAAAAACAAAAACGCATTTTGATACTGAACAACCCTAAGATTTATCCGAATGTCAGCTCTCTAGATATTCTTATTTTAAGCCATTCTCCTAAGCTAAATTTAGAACGTTTCCTCCAACGTTATCATCCAAAACTAGTCATAGCTGATGCGTCAAATTATAAAAACTATATTGCTTGGAGTAAAAAAACTTGTGCAAAACTAAAAATCCCTTTCCATAGCACGTATGAAAAGGGATTCTATCGATTGAATTAAACTGTTCTTATTTTTTCTTTTTCTTATTCGAAACATAATTCGCAATAATCTTGTTAGCACCATCAATCCAAACGGTTGGGCCACCAGCTACGTAACCCGTGCTTCCTAACTGTTGAAAGTTGATTTTACCTTCTTTGTCTTGCGCTTGCACAAACCATACCGTAGGATAGCCTCTTACTTGAAACAGTTGTTGCAGTTGTGCGTTTTGAGCCTTAATATTCTCCGCTTGTTCTGCACGTCTAGGAAAATCTAACTCGACTAAAACCACATTATCCTTAGCCCATTTTTCAAACTCAGGGGTTTTGAAAACCTCTTTTTGCAAACGTATACACCAGCCACACCAGTCGCTTCCTGTGAAAAAGAAAAACAAAGGTTTATCTTTCTTTTTAGCTATTTCAACCGCCTTAGCAACATCGGTATGCCACTCGGTAGTATTCGTACTTTTTTTAGGAAGTTCACCAAAACTCACCATTAAAAAGGCTAATAACGCCAAACAACTATTTTGAATAAGCTTCATAAGAATACTCTTTTAATTTTTTAACAAACGTAATAAATCTGCGGGGTCTTTAGGCCCTTCAATAATTTCTTTCACATTACCTCTACTATCCAAAACGTACATAACTGGATAACTAGGTACTTTTAAAAATTTAGTCAATTCATGTGCACTGTTACGCCCTTTGCGGTCTGGGTCGTAGTTAGGATTAGCAAAACTATTGCCCAAATACGTTACTTTCGAATTCCCTTCGGCATTAAACTTTACCGCATAAAAATTTCTATTGACATAATCCACCACTTCGGCATCTCTAAAAGTCCCTTTGTCCATCAGTTTACAAGGCCCACACCATTCGGTATAAACATCCATAAAAATAGGTTTAGGAGCACGCTTTTGCTTTGCTAAAGCTTCATCCAAAGTTAACCAATTAATTTCTTGGGCGTATAATGTAAATCCTCCGAGAGTAAATAATAATATGAGTAAAGTTTTCTTCATCGTTATTTTTTTAATTTTCAATCAACAAAAACAATGCCGAAATTACAAAATTATTTCACGTCTTGCATCAACTTTTTAATCAAAGGAGAAATCGAAATCAGAATAACACCCGCCACTAAAGCGTAAATTGCTAAAGTATAATACCCATCTGTATAAGATTGTAATTTAGATAATAAAGTTGTACCCGTATTTGATTGTGAAATCTCTGCACCTAACTTACCGGCAGCCAATTGTCCAAAAGCACTGGCTAAAAACCATAATCCCATCATCATTCCGAATAATCTTTTTGGGGATAATTTGGTTATAATGGACATTCCAATAGGTCCTAAACACAACTCACCAATAGTAGTTATGAAATAAGCAAAAGTAAATACATTAAGCGATGTAATTCCATTTACATCAGCAAAGAAACGTGTATAATAAAAGATGTAGAACGATGCCGAAAGGAACAAAAATCCGATTCCAAATTTGATTAATGTATTAGGTTCCAACTTTTGTTTTGCTAACCACAACCAAATCAACCCAATAATTGGGCTCAACAAGATAACAAACAAAGTATTTGAGCTATTATTCACCGCATTGGGGTCAACGGTAAAACCTAACAAATTACTACTCAAATTATCCTTAGCAAACAACGATAAAGAACCACCACTTTGCTCATAAATAGCATTGAATAAGAAATAGAAAAAGATAAATGAAAAAGCAGCAATGAGTTTTTTCTGACCACTTATATTTTTGATATTGAACGTTTCAAAAGCAAAATAAGCCAACGCAACAATTCCAATAGTGTACATAAAATAATCGGTATATGCCGTATTACGTACCATGGTATAAATTAGAGGAATACTCAATATTGAACCTACATAAACTGAGATTTCTCTCATTTTTCTTTTGCTATCCGTTAATTGTACTAAAGGTGAATCACCAATTGGCCCTAAATGCTTTTTGGTCATCATAAAAGTTACCAATCCTAAAAACATAACAATAGCCGCCGATAGAAAACACAACTGCCAAGAATAAAATTTACCTAAATAAATGCATAAAATTCCCCCTAGGAAACCACCAATATTAATTCCAGCATAAAACATTCCATAACCCGCATCGCGTCTTGGGTCGTCAGTATGATATAACTCACCCACCATGGATGAAATATTAGGTTTAAAAAAACCAGTCCCAATGATTGAAAAGGCAATCCCATAGTAGAATAACGTTTGGGGAGAGAAAGCGATAAGCAAATTCCCTAAAATCATTACGATACCTCCAAAAACTAATGATTTTTTAAACCCTAGTACTTTATCTGCAAAAATACCGCCAATGAAAGTAAAGGCATACACAAAAGCTTGAATGGCTCCATATTGCAAATTAGATACATCTTCAGCTAACTTAAGCTGGTCGACCATAAAAAAAGTAAGCACTCCTCGCATACCGTAAAAACAGAAACGTTCCCACATTTCCACCGTAAACAAATACCACAATTGTTTTGGGTATTTCCCTTTAAAATTCTGAATTTCTTCTATTGTTTGCATCTTATTCTTGATTGTCTATTTTATTTTTAACTTTTTTAATGGCTTGATGGAGTTTGTTTTCAATTAATTTAAAATCGGGCAATTGTGTCAAATATTCAGCGACTTTAATATTGCTTTTATCCAATTGTAGCAACTCCACATGTTCTTTATTTTTTGAAGCACAAAGGATTAATCCTATGGGCGGATTTTCACCTTCTAGAGTTTCATGTTTTTCTAACCATCTTAAATATAATTCCATTTGTCCTTTATGAGCAGCTTCAAATTTACCGAGTTTCAACTCAATAGCTATCAACGCTTTTAATCTTCTATGATAGAACAATAAATCAATATAATAATCTTCATTATCAATAGTGATTCTTTTTTGCCTGCCCATAAACGCAAAGTCCGACCCTAATTCAATGATGAATTTTTCAAGCTCGAATAAGATGCTATCTTCTAAATCTTTTTCAGAATACGTATCTTTTAACCCTAAAAAATCCAACACATAAGGGTCTCTAAAAATTAAATCAGGCGAGAGTTTTTGTGCTGATTTAAGCTGTGCTAATTCTGACTTAATTAATTCATCTGGTTTTGAACTAATGGCTGTTCGTTCATATAGCATAGAATTGATACGCTCTTTAAATGTGCGAACACTCCATTTTTCAATTTTGCACATTTCAATGTAAAATTCTCTTTTTAAAGAATCATTGATATACATAATTTGTCTAATGTGTGACCAGCTTAATTGTCTACACAGTGTGTATACAATTTCCATTTCAGGGAAAACCTCAACAAATTTGATACATTGTCGGAGTTGTTTCTCACTCCATCCTTTTCCGAAATTTTCTGTTAATTGGACAGAAAGTTCAATGACTATCTTCTCTCCATATTCAGCCCTTTGATGGTTTAAAACATCGGACAAAATACGATGCCCTATTTGCCAATATAAAATACTAATAGCTGCATTAATAGTACTTGCTACCTGTTGTTTGCTTTCCTGTATTAAATTCGAAATATCAGCAAATAGTATTTTATCTGGCAAATTTTTATTCATGTTCTCAAATTAATTCATCCCTTTCTCTTTCATTACCGCATTCAAACGTTTCAAAATAGAAAGCCCTAATGCTGTAGCAAAAAGCAACAACAACATGTTAACGATAAAGAAATTGGCTTTGTTTTCATAATCGTACCACATACTTGCTAACACCCCAGACAATTTATTACCAATGGAAATAGACAAAAAGAAACCACCCATCATTAAGGCTGTTAAACGAGGCGGTGCCAATTTAGAAACAATTGACAAGCCCATAGGCGATAAACATAATTCTCCTATAGTAATCACGCCATACGTTCCTACTAACCATAAAGGAGATACTTTTACTGCACCATTGCTACCTGCATAAACCGCAGCTACCATGACCAAACACGATAAAGCGGAGATAAATAATCCCAAAACAATTTTTGTTGGTGTACTTGGTTCTTTCCCTCTTCGACGTAACATCATGAAGAAACCAACTACCACAGGCGTTAACAAGATAATCCATCCTGGATTAACCGACTGAAATAATTCAGTGTTGATAAGCGAAACTTTTTGGTCAGGATTATTTTCTAAAACAGCCACTTTTTCAGGAGCTTCATTTTGGAAATACACCTCTTTCCCTTGCACTTTAATAGGTTCGCCATTATCGTCCTTTTCCGCTTGAAACTGATGGTCGTATTTCTGAACTTCTTTAGTCACATAATCTTTTTGGTCAACCAAATAAATTGAAGACAAAGCACTTTCCGTAGTTCCTGTAACCTGACGGTCAGTATAATAATTTGCCCAACGTGTTAAAGCTGTACCATTTTGCTTGAAAACCGCCCAAAATAACATACCCACTGCAAAAATTGCCAGTAAAGCACCTAACGGACGTTTGTCTTCTGAATTCGCTTTTACATATAAACTTACATAGAAAATAACGACTGGGATACATGCAAAAATAAAAGCATCGGTAGAATCTGATTTGAAAATATTATCTGGTATCATCCAACCGATAGCCCCACAAATAATAGCGGGCACAAACACTTTTCCTAAAATACTTACTAACGAAATATCACCTTCCTGAACCGGTTTGGTTACATTGGCATGCTCTAAATGCTTCCTCCCTAGAGTAAAGACGATTAATCCTACAAACATTCCAATTCCTGCCGTGGTAAAAGCCGCACTCCAACCGTATTGATTGCGCATAAAAGCAGCAATAATGTTACAGATGAAAGCTCCTAAATTGATACCCATATAAAAAATATTGTATCCAGAATCTTTATTAGCTTTATACTTTTCATCCGAATACAAGTTTCCTACTAATGTCGAGATACTAGGCTTGAAAAAACCATTACCTATTACAATTAATGCCATGGAAATATAAAAAGCGGTAAGACTATGAAAACCAAGTCCGATATAACCTAATCCCATCAATGCACCACCAAGATATACCGATTTGAAATAGCCTAAATAACGGTCGGCCATATAACCTCCTAAAAACGGAGTCAAATAAGTCAATGCAATAAAACTACCAAAAATATCATCGGCTTGTTTGTCTGTAAATGCTAGCCCGCCCGTAGCTGCTGGGTCAATCATGTATAAAACAAAAATTCCAATGATGAGATAATAACCAAAACGTTCCCACATTTCAGTAAAAAACAAAAATAATAATCCTTTAGGGTGTTTGTTTTTCATAAATTATATATTAAAAAAGCCCGTAACGATGGTTACGGGCTTGAAAGATATAAAATTTATTTAAGAAAAACGACTATCTGTTTTCTACAGACAAATCGATTCCTTCTTTGTGGTCTTCATGCATCATTTTTTGCAACCAAGAACTTAATACAAATAAAATTCCTGCTGCGATACCTGTCATTAAGATAAACAACATAAAGAATTCATATAAGTTTGTGATTTGGAATCCTAAAAAAGAAGGATAAACTACTGGTGTAGTACTACCCGCTTCTGGTGTTGGAGGAATTAATGACGAAAGTGTACCTGCAAATTTATTAGCCGCAGCATTCGCTAAGAACCAAGTTCCCATTAATAAAGAAGACAAACGTAAAGGTGCTAATTTAGAAACCATAGATAATCCAATTGGAGATAAACATAACTCACCAATAGAGTGAATAATGTATAATCCAATTAACCACCACATTGATACTTTTTCATCCATTCCTAAACCTTTAACAGCTATTGCAATTACGCCGTAACCTAAAGCCACTAAAGCTAAACCAATAGCCATTTTTTTAGGAGATGCTGGCTCCGCATTTCTTTTGTATAAGAAGCCCCATACCATAGACATCACAGGAGCTAACAAAATTACCGCTAACGGATTTACCGATTGAAAATAAGAAGCTGGCATTTCCCATCCCATCAAATTTCTGTCTGTTTGTCTATCTGCAAATAATGTTAAAGAAGCACCTGCTTGTTCAAAAGCTCCCCAGAAGAAAATCACGAAGAAAGCCAAGATGAAAATAACAATGATACGATTACGTTCAACACTATTCAAACTTTTATCTGTTAAAATCACTAAAGGCATCACTACCATCGAACCGTAAATAAAGTACCCAATAACGTCAGTATCTGTATTGAATAACTGCTTAAAGTTCAACATAAAAAATACGATTCCAATTGACCCTACTACATATAACGTATTAATTAAATCTAATTTCTTAACAGGTAAACCAATTTCTTTCCCTTCCTCAGATATCAAATATTTCTTTTGGTATAATACAAAGAAAATCAAACTCGCTACCATCCCTAAACATGCCGCTAAGAATCCCCATTTGAAATCCATAGAACCACATACTAATGGCGAGAAGAATGCCCCTAAGTTGATACCCATATAAAAAATGGTAAAGGCACTATCAATACGACGGTCGTTAGCAGGATATAATTGTCCTACCATCGTTGAAATATTTGGTTTAAAGAAACCATTACCAATAATAATAGCGGTTAAACCCATCCACATTAAAGCTACTCCACCGTTTGCACCTGTGGTAGCACTCAAGAACATAAAAAACTGACCGATAGCCATCAATAGTCCACCTATCATGATACTTCTACGGTTTCCTAAGAATTTATCACAAAGATACCCACCTAACAATGGTGTTAAATATACTAATCCAGTATAACTTCCGTAAATTTCAGAAGCTTCGGCATCTTTCATTAATAAAACTTTGGTCATGAATAGAATGAAAATAGCTCGCATTCCATAGTAACTAAACCTTTCCCACATTTCAGTGAAGAAAAGGAAATAAAGACCTTTCGGGTGTCCTTGTTTTGCTGTTTCGCTCATTTTTAAATATTTAATTTTGGTTTTGGTTGTTAATATCAATCACTATAAGGTGATTCTTTATTTAAATAAATTACAATTTCTCTTTAATAAAATTGGTCATTTTAGTGTACAATTGCAAACGGGTTTTTCCACCGTAAATGCCATGGTTTTTATCAGGATAGATAGCCCAATCAAACTGCTTGTTGGCTTGAACCAATGCCTCAATCATTTTCATGGTATTTTGAACATGCACATTATCATCGGCTGTACCATGAATTAAAAGGTAATTCCCTTTTAATTTACTCACATGATTGATAGGCGAGTTCATATCGTAACCACTTGCATTTTCCTGAGGAGTTTGCATAAAACGCTCTGTATAAATACTATCATAGAATCGCCAAGACGTTACAGGCGCTACGGCAATAGCCGTTTTAAACACATCAGCCCCTTGAAAAATACAGTTGGATGCCATAAATCCTCCAAATGACCAGCCAAATATACCAATTCTAGTTTTATCTACATAAGAATAGTTACCAATTACCTTTGCGGCATCAATTTGGTCAATTACTTCATACTTGCCTAATTCTTTGTAGGTACACTTTTTGAACTCTGCACCTTTAAAGCCTGTACCACGACCATCTACACAAACCACCAAGTAACCTTGTTGTGCTAACAATTTGAACCAGTAATCGTTAGAATTATTCCACTGATTAGCCACTTGCTGTGAACCAGGCCCTGAATATTGAAACATAAATACAGGATATTTCTTATTCGCATCAAAATTTGAAGGCTTAAGCATCCAAGCATTTAATTGATGTCCTTTCTCCGTAGTTAGTTCAAAAAATTCTTTATTTGATAATTGATAATCTGTTAATTTTTTCTCTAATTCTTCATTAGAAGTAATCACTTTAAGCTCTTTTCCTGACTTAGAATCATTCAAAGTATAACGAGGTGCTTGCGTTGCGCTTGAAAACGAATTGATGAAAAACTGAAAATTTGGACTAAACGTGGCTGTGTTTGTTCCTGTTAACGTCGTCAAACGTTTTTTAGCACTACCATCTAATTTTACCGCAAACACATCACGATTTATCGAACCATTCTCCACCGATTGGTAATAAATGGTACTGTTTTTCTCATCAAAACCATAATAAGACGTTACTTCCCAATTTCCTTTGGTTACTTGTTTTTTCAATTTACCCGTTTTATCATAATGGTAAATGTGGTTGAAACCGTCTTTTTCAGAAGTCCAAATGAAACTATTATCTTTCAAAAATGTCAAATTATCTGACACATCCACATAAGCTTTATCTTTTTCGTTTAAAACCACTTTAGCAGTAGCTGATGTACCATCTACAAAAAGTAAATCCAAATTATTCTGATGACGGTTGAGTACTTGCGCGCTTAACACATTGGCATCATTAGTCCATTTGATACGAGCAATATAAAAATCATTGTAGTTCCCTAAAGTCACTTTTTGAGTAGAACCCTTTTTTACATCATAAATATGTAGCGAAACTTCCGAGTTTTTCTCCCCTGCTTTAGGGTATTTAAAAACAGACTGCGAAGGATACAAACCTTCATTATACATATCCATAGAAAACTGAGGCACTTGCGATTCATCAAAACGAATAAACGCAATTTTATCAGACCCTAAATTCCAATCGTAAGCACGTACAAAAGCAAATTCTTCTTCATAAACCCAGTCTGTAACACCATTAATCACACTGTTTTTCTTACCATCTGTGGTTAGTTGGGTATGTTTTTTTGAACCAATATCGTACAAGTACATATTATTTTCATATACATAAGCCACTTTAGAACCATCTGGAGAAAAAGTAGGTTCTTGCACCTTATAATCGGCTAATTTAGTCAGTGTTTTGGTAGCGATATCATAAATAAAAAAATCGGCAACAAACGAATGACGGAAAATTTGGTCCGTATGATTAGCAATCAACAACTTTTTCTCGTCTTTGCTAAACACATAACTATCAATACCATCTAGAGCCTTAAAATCTTTAGAATCAATAAGTGTAGCGACTTTAGACAAACTTGCAAAATCATACAAATTAATTTGCGATGATTGTGAAGCACGGTCAAAATCTAATACTGTGTACTGATTTGTATTTTTCATGGCTTCTAAAGCGGTCATGCCTTTAGCTCTAAAAGTCCCATTCCAAATTTCATCTAAGGTTATTTGTTTTTGAGCAAGTCCAGAAATGGATGTCAAAACCAACACTAAAAGTGCCGTTAATTTATTTCTCATCTTTTGATTTATATAAAAAATTGCCCAATTTTAGTAAAAAAAAAGTAAACATAGACTTATTTTTTTGTTAATTTCCATGTTTTAGTACGCTAATCACATTTCAAAAAACGGAGAGCGTGTTTTTTTTATACCTTTGTTATTCAAAATAATTCTGTTATGGAAACTATTAAAATAGCATTTCAGCCTGACATCAAAGATAAACTTTTAGCTTTGCTTCAAGTTTTTTCTAAGAATGAATTGCAAATCATTGAAGAAGACAATCAAGTTAATGAAGATTCTTCTTTTTTGGAATATAGAAACAAATTACATAAAGAAGTAGAAGATATAAAATCTGGTAAAAGTAAGTTATACGATATAGATGAACTTGACGCTATGTTAGAAAAAACTATATCTAAACATGAAGATTAAATTTTCCGAAAATTTTTATTTTTTATTGACCGAAATAATCAATTTTATCGCTAAAGACAAACCTCAAGCATCTAAAAAATTCAAGACTGATTTATTGAAATCAATAAGAAAAGATTTAAAATTTCCGTACAATTATAAAAAATCAACTTACTTCGATAGCTATTTATATCGAGATTATATTCATAAAGGTTATACCATTACTTATGAAATTGATGAAAAAGAAAAATTCATAACAATTATTGGTATAATTAAAAACAAAAATACCTATTAAATAAAATGCCCAAATCAGTGTCAGGTTTCTCAAAACTTTCAAAAGAAGAAAAAATCAATTGGATAGTAACTACTCATTTTTCAAATGCGGAACATGCTAAACACATCATCACCCAATATTGGAACGATGATGCGGCTTTGCAAAAATTACACGACGAATTCATTGAAAACACAATTACCAATTTCTATCTCCCTTTAGGCGTAGCTCCTAATTTTACCATCAATGGTAGGAATTACACCATTCCTTTTGCTGTAGAAGAGAGTTCTGTAGTTGCCGCTGCCAGTAAATCCGCTAAATTTTGGGCAAACCGTGGAGGTTTTAAAACCACCATTATCAATACTGAAAAAATTGGTCAAGTTCACTTTATTTACAAAGGAGATAAAGAAAAGTTAACCGCGTTTTTCAACCATATCAAACCCAAATTCTTTTCAGAAACGGAGAGCATTACTAAAAACATGCAAAAACGTGGAGGCGGAATTTTAGACATTATTTTAAAAGATAAAACGGCCGACTTAGCCGATTATTTCCAATTGCATGCCACTTTTGAAACTAAGGATTCGATGGGAGCCAACTTTATCAATTCGTGTTTGGAGCAATTTGCAAAAACTTTGAAAGAGGAGGCTTTACAGTTCGAAAGCTTTACCGAAACGGAAAAAGAAATCACCGTAGTGATGAGCATCCTATCTAATTATGTCCCTAACTGTTTGGTGCGTGCTGAAGTTTCTTGCAAAGTAGAAGAGCTGGCTGAAAAACACATTGAAAACCCACAAGAATTTGCTGAAAAATTCGTTCAAGCCGTTCGCATAGCCGAGATTGAGCCTTATCGTGCCGTAACCCACAATAAAGGCATCATGAATGGTATTGACGCCGTGGTAATTGCTACAGGCAACGATTTCAGAGCCGTGGAAGCAGGTGTACATGCTTATGCTTCCCGTGAGGGTCAATATGCTAGTTTATCGCATGCTAAAATTGAAGAGGGCATCTTTACTTTTTGGATGGAAATTCCATTGGCGTTAGGAACGGTAGGTGGGTTAACCAGCTTACATCCTTTAGTAAAAGTGGCTTTAGAAATGCTAGAAAAACCCTCTGCTCAGGAATTGATGCAAATTATAGCGGTGGCGGGTCTAGCGCAAAATTTTGCCGCCTTACGCAGTTTGACTACCACAGGTATCCAACAAGGACATATGAAAATGCACTTGATGAATATTTTAAATCAATTTCAAGCGAATGAGGAAGAACGCAAGCAAGTGGTAAAACATTTTGAAAAAAATACCGTATCGCATAGTGCGGTTGTGGAATATTTGGAAGAGATTAGAAAGTAAGAAAAGTACAAAGGCTAGAGAAAAAACTCACTAGCCTTTAATACTATCGGTCAATCTAGTCAATTTGAATATACTTTTATAATCATTTAACAAGGAAAATTCGACTTCACCTTTTTTATTAAATTGTTTCGAATTGAAATTATCTATTGTCTCTTCTATACTTAATGTTTCAATTACATTTGGATTCTTGTTTGAAAATTTCAATATCACTTTTTCCTTCAGATACTTCCAATTGCTCTGTTCCACATCATATTTTCTAGCATTAACTGCTACGATATTATAAAAACGATATGGAGTAACGTTTTCATAAATAATAGACACAAGCTCCTTACTTTGTTTATTATATACCATCTTTCCTGAATACAGAGAGTCAGAAACAAAAACTAAACCATTTTCCATAGAATTTTCATCAACTAATTCATACCTGTATTCTTTTAAATTGTTCAAAAAATCAAGTTTTGAAACATTCAAATTCTTTCTTAAAGGAAATTCAGCTATCCAATGCAAAGGAGAATCCCGATATTTAAAAGTGTTAAACTTCTCAGCAATTAATGACTCCATCTTATTGGCATACTTTTTAGAAAAGCCTAGCTTTGATAAACACCCCATTGATTTCATCTTCAATTGCAATGTATCATCAATATCAATTAACGTTTTTTCATCCTGAAGTAAATTCATTTTTAAGTTATAATAAACACCAACTGTATCGCTTTTCTCGTTAAGCTTACTTTTTATTTTCTTTAAAATTTTAGAAAAATCTACTTTATTTCTGACAACTACTTCCTCCAAGGCGGTAATTGATTGACTACTCATGTGAGATGTAAAAAAAAGTAGAACTGATAAAAAAACAAATTTCATATAATCCTGAATCAAACATATTCCTATTACAAATTTAAAGATGAGTTTACAGCTTTATCATATTTGAATTCATAATTTTGCGTTAAAACCTAGTAAACACTTTTAAAACATGCAAGCATCCTTCTACAGCAACGGAAAATTATTAATCACTGGAGAATATACCGTATTGGATGGCGCTAAAGCTTTAGCATTACCCACGAAATACGGTCAGCGTTTGCTGATTGAAAAAGGCGAAAACCAACTTATAGAATGGGCCAGCCAAGATAGTGATGGCAGTATATGGTTTGAAAGCAGGTTTACTTTTGATTCGGTTATTCAAAAAGAAAACTTTGAAAATGACGCTATCAAAACAACGCTTATCGCTATTTTACACCATGCCTATAGTTTAAATCCTGATTTTTTAACAGCGTCAACGGGGTACAAAGTAACCACGCAACTTACTTTTCCGAGACAGTGGGGATTAGGCACCTCTTCTACCCTTATCAATAACATTGCACAGTGGACAGCGGTGGATGCGTTTGAATTGTTACACAATAGTTTTGGAGGTAGTGGCTATGACATTGCTTGCGCACAACACGACTGCCCTATCACGTATCAGTTATCAGATAAAACCCCTTTAGCTACCCCAGTGACTTTTCTACCTGATTTCAAAGAAAACATCTATTTTGTCTATTTGAATCAAAAACAGAATTCCAGATCGGCTATTGCTAATTATCGTGAGAAAAGACACGATATAGCCTCTATAATTACACAAATCAACACCTATACCCAAAATATCCTTGAGGCTAAAACTTTAGAAGAGTTTTCAAATATACTTACAGCTCACGAATCACTGATGAGCAGGGTGCTTGAAACGCCCACGGTACAATCCTATCTATTTGCGGATTTTGAAGGGACTATTAAAAGTCTTGGCGCTTGGGGAGGCGATTTTGTTATGGTTGTTTCAAAAGAAAACCCTTCAGCTTATTTTCAAGCTAAAGGGTATGATATTATTTTGCGCTATGAGGAGATGATACTATAGTTTTTCTACTTCTCGTTGTGCTTTTTTAATTTTCTTCTCTTGATCGCTTGCTTTTTCTTTCAAACGAGCAATTTTTTTATTCCAATCTTCAATATCATTTGGAGAAAGTTTTCCTTTTTGATTTAACTTATCAAATTTTTTCTGAGCTTTCTCAATATCGTCATAAATATCTTGTTGCTTTTCTCTAGCTTTTGCAAGATCTTCTTTAGCCTCCATAGCTTCTTCGCGTTCTTTCTCAGCACGCTTGAGCTCTTTCTCCATGCGTTTGTTTTCTTTCTCCAATTTAGCCAAACGACGTTGTTCCTCTTTTGCTTTATCTTCTTCTGCCTTTTTTCTAGCTGCTTCTAGTTTAGCTTCTTCAGCCATTTTTTTAGCTTCTAAATTTTTAGCTTCCAGTACACGCTGTTCTTCAATTTGTTTTAACTTAGTTAAAGAATCTTGTTTAACTAATTCGGTAGTTTTTTCAACTACAGGAGTCGTAACTTCTTGTGCAAAAGCATTCAGATTGCCTAATAAAAACGTTCCTAAAAATGCAATTATTTTTTTCATAACTCAATTGAAATAAATTTAGTTCTATAAAGATACTAACAAATGATGAACTTATGTAAGAATACTTGTAGAAATCATTCGATACTTTATTCCTTAATCCATTGCGCTAATTTTTGTTCTAACAATGCTAGAGGTAACACCCCAGATTCTAAAACTTTTTGATGAAAAACTTTAATATCAAATTTATCTTTCATTTTTTCTTGGGCGTTTTTTCTAAGCTCTAACAATTTTAATTGCCCTATTTTATACGATAATGCTTGTCCAGGTATGGCCATATAACGCTCCACTTCCGAAACGATACTCGCTTCACTCTCGGCTTCATTTTCTAAGGAATATTTAATCGCTTGCTCACGTGTCCAGCCTTTATAATGCATACCTGTGTCGACTACTAATCGAATAGCACGGTGCATTTCATTCCCTAACATCCCAAAATATTGATAGGGGTCTTGATACAATCCTAATTCTTTTCCTAAGCTTTCGGTGTATAATGCCCAACCTTCTCCATAAGCCCCAAACCAATTGAATCTTCTAAAGTCAGGCAATTGTTCATTTTCTTGTTGTAAAGCTATTTGAAAATGATGCCCAGGAATAGCTTCGTGCAAAAACAAATCTTCATCACCATAGTAATTATATTTAGTTACCTCAGGAATAGGCACATAAAAAATCCCCGGACGTGTCCCATCGGCAGAGCCCTGAACATACTCAGCACTGGCTGTTTTTTCTCGAAAAGCTTCCACACGACGCACTTCAAAAGGGGTTTTAGGTTGCAACGAGAATAATTTATCTACATTGGGCTTAATTTTTTTATGAATAGCATTGAAATTAGCAATTACTTCTTCTGGCTTTTTAAAAGGCATTAATTCCTTCTTATTACGCACATAATCAAAAAACTCGACAATAGTTCCTTTAAAGCCCACTTGCGTTTTTACTTTTTCCATTTCCGCTTTGATACGCGCTACTTCTTGCAAACCCAACTGATGAATTTCTAGAGGTGTTTTATCCGTAGTGGTCCATTGTTTAGCTAGGACAGTGTATAATTTATCTCCCTCAGGCAAAGCTCCTATACCGCTTGTGGTTCTACCTGCTGGCAAATATTCATTTTTTAAAAAAGATACCATTTTTTTATATTTAGGCATCAATTTCTTATTAATAACCTCCGTATATTCTGCAGTTATGGCTTTTTTTGAATCGCTTGATAAGTCTTTAGGAAAATTTTTAATAGTCGAATAAAAAATATTATCCCTTAACTCCGGTGTGATTTGCTCTTCAAATTGAGGAATAATTTTAAGCGTAAGCGCTTTGGGCAACACCATTTTTTCCTTAACTCCTTTACGCATATATACCATAGCGGAGTCTATCCAACTACTGTAGGACTCCATACGCTTGGCAAAATTTTTATAATCTTTTTCAGTTTTAAAAGGTTGTGCGCCTGTACCACTAGCATATTGAGTCATGGTAAGATGTGTACCCCAAAACTGCTGAATAGGCATCAAATTGACCTTTGTAGCCAACAAATCTTTTTGAATACCTAACTCCCATTGTATGATTTCATAACTCAATTTTTCTTCCTCGGTTAAACTTTCAAAATCTACTTGCTCCAGATTTTTTTCATATTTAGCTATGAATTCCTTTTGCTTAGCACGATGTGAGTCGGTCATTTCATAAACAAAATCACCATTTAATTCCGATTGTCCATTTAAAGTTGCATTCAATGGATCTAGAATATTTTTATCTTTAAAGTAATCAGCTGTCAAACTTTTAAAATCAACTTCTGATTTTTTACAACTAATCGTTAACAATAAAAATGACAAAGAGAGTATTGGGGTTCTTAAGTTATTCATTTGAATCATATTTTTTAGTAAATCTATAATTTATTTAAACATTTACAGATGTTTTAACAATTTTCTAACTAAAAAAACTTCATAAAAAATGCGGAATTAATCCGCATCTTCTGTGTTTTCATTATACTGTTCCCCTTGAATACCTTGTGTTTTGCTTCCTATTCTAACTTTGGGTTTATCTTTCGTTCCTTCAACTTTCAAAGGGATACCAATAATTCCCATAGGAGGCAATCCCAAACGCATTTTCAAACTCAATTTACCATCAAAGCTTGTTGTCCCTTCAATTCGAGGTCGAAAGCCTGCTATTTTAAACTTAAATCGGTCAATTTCAATCAGATTATTTTGAATACAGGTTTTAATTTCAAAATCATTAACTTCGCCACTATCAAAACCGCTATGACCCGTGGTGCCTCCCACAGCTTTAAGCAATTTGAATCCTTTCAATTTCACTTTCTTCACGCCTACCACGCCTCCACCTTGTAAAGATGGAAAAATAGGGAACATATCATCATTTAAAACTCCTTTTAATTGATAATTCAAAGAAATAATTCCTTCAGCATCCGAAGCCGATGACGCCATATCACGAAATAATTTGATTTCTTTATAAGCACGTTGCACATCAAATTCTTCAGCCGCAATGTCCATTCCAAATTGGGCACGACGGGCATTCTTAGCTTTATAATTTCCTCCAAAACGAAACGGACTATCAATAATCATGCATTTACCGTCAGTGAGTACCACTTCCCCTTTTTTCAAAGTCGTTTTGCCTTCTAAACAACGAATTTGCAAATCGTCAAAAAGTACTTTATCTATAGCGGTAGTAAACTCAAAATCAAAATTCTTTGGCAACACTACTACCCCTTTGGTATCTACTTTTTTGGAAGTACTACTAGTTGTATTTCCTACTGGAGCCATCCATTCATTGACATTCAAATACGGACTTTTCATATCAAAAGTACCTTTTAAAACTCCATTTTTCAAAGTCAAGAAATTCACTACATTTTGCACATATCCATTAAAATTCAAATTACTATGACCATAACGCGCTTTAAAATTAGAAAATGTCAGTTTATCGTTATCGAATTTGAATAAACCTTGATGGATATAAAAAGGCAACGGTAAATTTTCGGTAGTCGTTCTTACATTACGCAAATAAAACTGTCCTTTATTAACCAATTTATTTAAACGACCTGCCTGCGCATCACTTTGCCTTCCTTTAAGATATACACTGCCTTTTGCATAGCCTTCTACCGTGTGTCCTTTGACACCGAAAACCTTATATATCTTCCCAAAATCCAAGCCTCCATTAGCTTTAACATTGTATTGCGCATCCACTAAATTCTTGATATCCGCATCAACAAACATAGGTTGTCCTTCAAACTGAAAACGCAACGGTTTCAGAACTACTCGTGTTGTTTCTAAATTCTTCTGAATTGTAACCACCGACTGTGCCTGGATGTTTTGGATAGGATTAGGATAGTGAGGCGTTTGTAAAAAACCATTTTTCAAATCTAACTTAGCTAACGTCAGAGGCAGTACATTCTGTTTTGTATCGAGTACCCCGTCTACTTTTAGTTGCGTTGCAAGTTGTCCTTTAATTCCATATTCAGGCATGATTCCTAATGCCTTGGTTAAATTGTACAAATTTAAATTTGCATTCAAATCTGACTTCACATAAGGCTTTGCAACCCCTCTTGAAAACCAATTTCCTTTTAAATAGTCTTTTCCAACGGCAAATTGTATTTGAGGCATATTTACTTCACACAACTCTGGGTCTAAACGAGGTAGTTTTACATGCAAATCCATATTAAACTGCTCTAATGGAAACGGAGCTCCATCGTACTGAATAAAACCATCTTTGATTTTCATATCCAGCGTCATATCAGGCTTTTTATTCGTTTCCGCTATAAAATCACCTTTCAAAGCTAAAACAGCATCCGTTACTCCTTTCAATTGCGTATGTTCCATCCAAGTAACTAACTTAGGAGGCAAAGCAGTAAAAATATCTTCTAGATTACTTTTATCCGTCTTTATTAAAAAATTCATGGTATAACCATTAGGCAAGAAATCAAAATTTCCGGTAAAGTCTACAGGTAATTTATTGATAAGTAAATCATCTTGTTCAAAAACAAAGGCTAGGGATTTCGTATTCACACGAGTAATTAAATCCGCATTTACTGATTTGTCTTTCAAATATTCTTCTCCTTTAAATACAAAATCGAAAGCATTTATTTTGGCTTTTGTTTTAATTTCAAAAATATTATTTTTCAAACTACCATTCCCAATATAATCAAACCCTTGCGCATCCATTTTCACCTGAGCAGAAGCATCATCATAGCTAATATGGGCATTATTAATAACAATTTCCTCTAGTTCAATACTTGTTTCCTCTTCTTTTTTGGTGTCTTTTTGAGGTTCGCTCTCATACACATTATAATTGGCATTCCCGTGTTTATCAACCAACACATGAATTTCCGCATTATCCAAAAACACTTTATTGATATGGATTTTTCCTGCTAACAACTCTTTGATATCAATACCAAAAGCAATTTCTTTTGAAGCTATCAAATCTTGCTTCTCGAAAGGCTGTGCTCCAGTTAAATGGAATTCGTCCAACGATAAAGTTAGCGCTGGAAAATGCTCGATGATAGATAAATGTGCGTCCTTAAAATTTAAGTTTCCTTTCAAATGACTATTGGCGTATTCTTTGACTTTTTGGGTAATAAAATCAGGAAACAAAAACGGGATACTCACGACACTTATAACTAACAACAGCACAGCGATAATAATCCAGTGTATTTTTTTAATTTTTTTGAACATTATAGTAATAAAGAAGTAATTAACTTAATAACCCACAAAGTTACAGATTTGATTTACAAAAACGCTATACAATAACATTATCAAAACAATTTCAGCGATATAAAACAAAAAAATCCGTCAAAATCATTCCGAAACTATGTGCACTACATAAACTTCGAAATGACCTCAACGGATATTTCTATATTGAAATTCTCTATTTTAGATATTCTTCAAGTTGATGATTTCTTGTTCCGTTAGGAATCTCCAGTTACCACGAGGTAAATTCTTTTTCGTTAATCCAGCAAAAACTACACGGTCTACTTTTAACACATTATAGTCTAAATGTTCAAAAATTGAACGTACTACTTTCACATTAGCCGTTTTGATTTGTAACCCAATTTCAGATTTTGGTGAATTTTCAATATACGAAACCTCATCAACAAACACTTTGTGTTCGTTAATATACAATCCTTTTTGGATTTTTTCTAAATCTTCAAATTTCAAGTTTCTATCTAAAGATACTTGGTATATTTTTGCTGTACGCTGATTAGGAATGGTAAATTTACGAATCATATCCGTATCATTGGTAAACAACAACAATCCTGTTGTGGTTTTATCCATACGTCCTACTGGTTCTAATCGTGATTTGGACACACCTCGAACTAAATCAAGTACGTTATTAGCATTAGCATCCTCTTCTTTTGAAGTGGTAAAACCTTTAGGTTTATTTAGTAAAAGATACTCTTTTTTTTCAGGGGTAACTACGCTCCCATCAAAATTAACTACATCACCAGGTTTAACTTTGTATCCCATTTCTGTAACCACTTCACCGTTTACACGCACATTACCCGATTGGATGTAGATATCTGCATCACGACGCGAACAAACTCCAGAATTAGAAATATATTTATTCAAACGAATTTCTTCCTCATTTAATGAAGTCACCGGTTTAGGTTTTTTCTCAAATCTTGGTTTACCCGTTGCGGGACCAGATTTTTTAAAATTAGGTTTCGAATTTCCTCCATCTCTTTTTCCAAAAGACGGTTTGTTTGATGTCTTTTTATTATTTCCTCTTCCTTTAATCATCGCGAATATTTTTTTGCAAAGATATTAGTTAATTATGAAAAAAACAGCTGTTCTGTAAAATATAAAACTATTAAACCCCAATGACTTGCCTCCCGTGTACCAAAACCAAAGGCTCTATAAGTATAATACTGAATACCCCCGCAACGATAAGGACTTTCAAAGCTGTATGCAAACGCACATAATCGGTGTGTGCATTAGACTGCCAAAGTTTGATAAGAAAAGCCATTAAAACAAGCAAACTGACATAAAAATAGACTTCCATATAACCTACATTAAATTTTTCAACCAAAATATAAATAGGGATTATGGTCGCCAACGTTAAGATGGTGATGATGTACTTGGAAATTTTTTCTCCAAAACGAACAGGAATCGTTTGGTAATTAGTTGCCAAATCGCCTTTGATGTTTTCTAAATCTTTGACCATTTCACGAATCAAAATCAACAACAACAAAAAAGAGGCATGCGCAAAAATGACCTGATAGAAATTTTTGAAGTACAGCAATATCCCAAAGAATGGCAAAACCGCCAGCAAGGAAGCGGTAAGATTACCCACTATAGGATATTTTTTTAATTTATGTGAATAGAACCAAATTAGAAAAATATATACCGAATAAAACAAGGCTGCGCGAAGAGAGATAATAAAAGCTAAAGCCGTTGCTAAAAAATTCAACGCGAAATATACTTGCAATTTTGTTTTTTGACTTACCAATCTATCCAACATCGACTTATTCGGGCGATTAATCAAATCCTTTTCTGAATCGTAAAAATTATTGATAATATACCCCGAGGCAATTACTAAGGTGGACACGAAAACCAATAGCAACAATCGCCAATCTAATACAACATCCAACGCCCGACGTTCTGGCGCTAGAATAAAAATGGATGATAAATACTGAGCCAATACAATAATAGCAATATTATACCCACGAACCACGGAGAATAAACTGAGTATTTTTAAAAGGAGATATTTGGATTTTCGGGTTAACACAGATAAAATTTCCTTTGAGTTTTAGGTGAAATTTTTTTATTAAAATCTTTTGAAATGATGAACAAGAAAAAAGTTTCAAATTCAAAACTTTTGAACTTGAAACTTTAAACTTTAAACCTTACCATTAAAACTGATAAACCACTTCTAATTTATACTCTTTCAAGGCTTGTTTTGCTTTTTCAAAATCTTCAGCAAAACCAAGAATGTACCCACCTCCACCTGAACCACACAGTTTCAAGTAGTAATCATTAGTATCAATACCTTTTTGCCACACTTGGTGGAATTGCTCAGGAATCATCGGTTTGAAGTTGCTTAATACCACTTTAGACAATTCCTTCGTATTGCTGAATAAAGCTTTAACTTCCCCTTTTAAGAAATGCTCCACACAGGCATCCGTATATTTGATGAATTCAGATTTAAGCATTTTACGGAAACCTTCTTCTTTCAATTTTTCCATAAAAATACTCACCATAGGAGCTGTTTCACCCACAGTTCCAGAATCTAACAAGAAAACTGCTCCTTTACCCGTAGCACTTTGTGTAGGTATCCCTGTAGCTTCAATATTATCTTGCGAATTAATCAGAATAGGTAAACTTAAATAACTGTTTAAAGGGTCTAAACCTGAACTTCTCCCATGAAAAAACGATTCCATTTGTGAGAAAATCCCTTTTAACTGCAATAATTTTTCACGGGTTAAATTTTCTAACACCGTAATTTTGTTCAAAGCATACTTATCGTAAATAGATGCCACTAAAGCACCGCTACTCCCCACACCATAACCTTGTGGAATACTCGAATCGAAATACATTCCTTGAGCCACATCTTGCTCTAAAGCTGAGAAGTTGAACGTAACCAATGCAGGTTGTTCTTCTTGCAACTCTTTCAAATATTGCGCAAAACGCTGTAAACTTTGATTGGATTTTATCGCTTCCTCCGAAGGATTTTCCTCAATTTTTAGTGCCCCGTTATAAAAATTGTACGGGATAGCCAATCCTTTAGAATCTTTAATAATTCCGTACTCTCCAAAAAGAAGAATTTTTGAGTAAAACAACGGTCCTTTCATTTTTTATTCTTTATGTTTTTGAATCTATGTATAGATTTTATCTAATATTTATTTACGTCTTATATATTGTTTGGATTTCGACGTGTATCGAAAACAGTAACAATAGTAATCTTTTTAGTATCAAATTTAAAATAAATAGTAGTTTGTTTTGAGACCACACATTTATTTATTTTTTTATAATTCCCGTTTGGAAACATTTCTGGATTGGATGCTATAAATTGAAAATTCTTATTTAAATCATTCAGAAACTTTTCTCGAACTCGTGTTGACCATTTAAATGCTAAATACTCCGCAATCGTATCTATTTCTTTCAGACTTTTTTGAGAAAATTCAAATTCTCTCATCACCATCCATATTTTTTCTTCACTTCTTCATAAGGCACTACCCTACCTTCAGCTATATCTTTCAAACCTGCATCTATAGACTCTCTTAAAGCCTCAGGCAAATCATCCTCCTTATCGTGATATTTTTTTTGAAAAACCTGCTTGATAGACTCAATAATCGAGACATCCTCTGTTTCCAGAAGTAACTTCATTAGCTGTATTTTCTCGAATTGAATGTCCATCACCTCAAATTTAGCTAAAGATACAAAATTATTGTATCGCTTTTGCCCCCATTCCTATTTGGTCACAAATATATTGACCGTTTTGACAAAATCCAACTAACTCCTTGTTAATGAATTCTAAAACTTTATCTTTTACATTTTCAGGATACAACAGGTGCACATTGGCTCCTGCATCGAGTGTGAAGCAAACTGGAATTTGTGTTGTATTTCTGAAAGCCCATATTTTATTAATAATTTCCAAGGTATTTGGTTTCATCAGAATAAAATATGGCATAGAAGTCATCATCATGGCATGAAGGGTTAAAGCTTCACTTTCCACGATTTTAATAAAGGCTTCAATATCTCCTGTTGCTAACAACGTTTTGATAGCTGTCAAATTCTCATGGGCTTGTTCGAAACGACGTTGCGCATACGGATGGTTGTGCATCAATTCATGCCCCACAGTACTCGAAACTTGCTTCTCACCTTTATCAACCAATAAAATCGTGTCTTGGTAATTCTTAAAATTCGGATGAATATCCGTTACCTCAACGCCAAATAAATCGGAACTTCCCGCAGTATTTTCATGCGCTCCCCAAACCACCACTTGTCCCTTTACACTTCGGCAAGCACTACCTGAACCCAGTCGTGCCAAAAGAGACGCTTTTTGATAAAAATAGTCCTCGGTCATGGCTGGACACAATGCTTTTTCTAAACTCATGATATTCATAGCCAAAGCAGCCATCCCTGAAGCCGATGATGCAATTCCTGAACTATGGGGAAAGGTATTTTCAGTATTAATAATAAAATGAAAATCTTTTAAATACGGACAGTACTCAAAGATACGCTCAAAGAATTTTTGAATTTTAGGTTTGAATTCTTCTTTTGGTTTTCCTTCAAACAACAAATCAAATGAAAAATCAGTATTAGATTCTTTTTTTGAAAAATCCAATTGAGTAATGGTTTTACAATTTTCTAACGTAAAACTTATAGAGGGATTAGCTGGAATTTGTTTATCTTTCTTCCCCCAGTATTTTACTAAGGCAATATTACTGGGCGCACTCCATTGAAAGCGTCCCTCAGTCACTGAAATGGTATAGCTTGAAGTTATAAAATCCGTATCCGAATACATAGTTGAAAAATTTGTGGCAAAGATAGGATTCCTTTTAGGGTTATACCAAAATTGAGAGCAATTTTATCTTGAGTTTAACCAAGTTGAAAACTATATATTTTTGAATATACAAAACAACTTCGCATTCATCATAATTACTATAAACAACAAACTGGACAACTCCATTTAATCTTTAATTTACTTTGATTTCTTTTAGAAGTAAGAAAATTACAAGCTCTTTAATTCAAGTTCTGACTGGCTTGCAGATGTCTTTTTCGTCCTTCTATATGAAAAACATCTTTGAATATGGCATCAAATTTTTTCTTCTGTTGCGCATCGCAAATTTCTCGGATTCCATGCATCAAATGAAAAACCTTGATATCCATAGCTTGCATCGTATCGCCTATACGAATGGCTAATTGTCCCACTCTCGCTTCTGAATACGCTTCTGATTTGGAATAATTAAACAATTCATTTTTCAATTGCATCATTTGTCGTTCTAAAACATGTAATTCCTGTTCATTACTCCCATAAATTTCATGCAATTTCATTTCCTGTTCTGGGGTAAAATGCAGACGCTCAACTAAAATTTGATGCGGTGGTTTTCGCATTTCCATAGGCTTATTACAATCCATACTAAATAGCTTAAAAACTAAAAAGCCATTGAGCACCAGCATGAGCAATACCACATAATATAGATTATCCCTTTTATTCATTTCCTGCGGCATTAAAAACCATTTCTAATGTTTTCACATCTTGTTCATACGCTATTTTACGACTAGCTGCTTGCACTAAAAACACATTTAACAACAACACCATTGTTGCAAATGCCATGTGGAATCTAGGGTTTAACCACGGAAACCACGTTTCAAAACGCGAGCCCAATGCTTCTTGATGCCGATAATAGGTTTTGAGTACTCTTTCCTTGAAAAAAGCACTTGGACTTTGTTCAGATACTTTATCCATACTGTCCAAAATGTCATCTATTTTCTTTCCCATAGCTTTTGCCGTTTGTGTTTGTATTTTTAGACGGGAAGTTTTACAAAAACTTGCGCTAAAAATTTTCCTTGTAATAATTTTTTAAAGATTTTTTTAAATTCCCTTTAGCTCTAAACAATAAAGACTCTACCGAAGACAAGGATGTTTCCATAACATTCGCCACTTCTTCATAACTCATGTGGTCCATTTTATGAAGGGTAAATGCTACCCGTTGATTATCTGGAAGCAAATTAATCGCTTTATACAAAGCTTCCGCATTCTCTTTGTTCTCTAACACCACCCCACTGTGTTCAAACTCTACGAACAAATTATCAAAACGTTCAGCATCGTCCATAAAAATAGTATGCAATAAAGATTTACGTTTTTTAGCATTTTGACTGCGGATAAAATCCAAGGATTTATTTTTAGTAATCGCATAAATCCACGTGGATAATTTGGCGTTTTTCTTAAACTTTCCTATCGATTGAAACACCTCTATAAAAACTTCTTGAGCGACATCTTCGGCATCGGTATTGTTTGGAATAAAAGAAAGACATAAGTTAAAAACCTTCTTTTCGTATTGCTCCAAAAGGTACACATAGGCCTGGTGGTTGGCCTGTATAAGTTGTTCTATGAGCATGTGTTCTTCCAATTTTTGCTCGAAAATTAATTTCAAGCAATAGTACATACACATTCAACAACCCCAATAAAATCAAGGGTTACAAAAGGTTACAAGGGTTACATTTTTTTATAAAACTACAAAGAAACCAGTAGTTTTTCTAGCTCTTGGGTAGACTTCACTCCTACCTTAGCGCGAATACGATGTTTAGCTACTTTGATGGAAGCATCGGTAGCTTTACGTTTCAAAGCAATCTCTTTGGTTGACAAATTCAATCGGATAAGTAAACAAATTTCCACTTCCGATTTGGTCAACATTGGAAATTGTGTTTGAAGTTTATCTACAAATTCCGACCGTACCAAGTCAGCATCAATTACAGCATTGGAAGCATGCTCCTCTATTAGAATTTCACGTTTGTACTCCTGTATGGTTTTCTTCAATTCTGCCAACTGATTTACATCGGCATTTTTAAGAAGATTCGTAAGCTCCTCGATAATTTCTTTTTTGGATTGCATTTTATCACGATGATGCAAGGCCAGATAATCAATATCGCGGTCTTTAAATTCAATCACCTTATCTTTTTCCTCAATGGTCTTACTCAAATTTTCAATTTGGTACATTTGATTTTTGTAATACAACATGAGTACATACAATTGTATCAAGGCAAACAACAAAAATCCGATGTGTTGCAAATGACGCGTAGGCAAAAGCATTTGCGTATATAAAATATCGTTAATAACGGTCAACAAGAAAACGCCCAAAGAAATAATGGTAAAACGAGAGACTTCGTCATTTTTTTTAACCAAAAAAACTTGAATACGCACGAAAACTAAAACAGTAGTGAGAAGTCCAATGATTTGAAATAAAATTGTTCCATACGAAGCGTAAAACTTATTAGCAACTATAGCAAATACCGATACCACAACAGAAGCAATAAATACGAATCGTACTCTACTGCGTTTTACAAAATTTGGAAAAAGTTCATAAAAATACAAAGCCCCAAAACCCGTACCCAAGTAAAAACCAATATATCGAAAGGTTTGAACCCAAACAAAATCAACTTCACCAAACAGGATGGTCAATAATCCTGAACCGATGGCAATTTGACGCAACATTGCCATACTACACATCAACCCGAAATACAAATAGGTTCGTTTACGGGTGATAAAAAAGAATTTTAACAATGAAAAAATGACAATTATCAAAACAATAACCGTCGATATACTCTCATAAATTAAGTCTTTTTTTAGCTGTTGTTGCAAATGAAAATAATTCCCAATTATAGGCGCCTGCAACATACCTCCTCCCATGCGATGGTTGTAGTGAGAAATGGGTATAAATAGTTCGATTTCTTTAACCTTAGGCAAGGGTAACAATATGGGTTCTATCAGACTTAAATTTTTATTTTCTTTAAGCGAAAAATTTCCTTTTTCAGTCACAAAGTCTCCATTTATCCAAATTTCACCCGCGGCGTTGATATCTGGAAAAAGTATCCCAACCGAATCACTTGGAATTTTATCGAAACTAATTTTTTTATAAAACGTTCCATATCCTTTCGCTGAATGTGTATTGGGTAAATAGTAATTACCTCGCCATCCTCCTGGAATTGCGACATTTTCTTTGGATTGCGATTTCAAAAACTGTTTTGAAGTACCGTATTGTTTAAAATAAAAATCCCAATTACCTTTTAACTGAACCGTTTTATCATAATGAACTGCTGAGGCTGGTATATTCACAGCATTATCTTTTCCGTTTTTTACTGTTTGCGATTGGCAAACCATAAAAAACAGCATAAAAATAAAACCTAACAGCTGTACTAAAATCTTTCGCATGAAAATAAAAAAACACCTAAAGTAGGTGTCTGTAAAATTATGAAATTGTATGCAACAATTTTAGAATTGTTATAAAAGTGACCCCATTGGGATTCGAACCCAAATCGTCAGAACCGGAATCTGATATTCTATCCAATTGAACTATGGAGCCTAAGCCCCCTAACCCCCAAAGGGGGAATTAAGGGATAATTTTTTTTAAAATTTTTGATTTTAAATTAACGACTTATGAAGATAAAAACTTCTAAAATTTAAAATCGTTAATCTTCATTCAGCATTCTTATGCTAAAAGTTTTTTTACAACATTTGAAATGGTTTTTCCATCCGCTTGTCCAGCTAAAGCTTTCGATGCTTGTCCCATCACTTGCCCCATAGCTGCCATTCCTGAGAATCCACCATCCGCTATAATTTTAGCCACAGCCGCTTCTACTTCTGCTTCTGACAATTGTGCAGGCAAGAATTTTTCAATCACGGCTACTTGCGCTAATTCAGGTTCTGCTAAATCTGCACGGTTTTGTTCCGTGTAAATTGTAGCCGAATCTTTACGTTGTTTTACTAAACGCTGTAACAATTTGATTTCATCATCAGCCGATAATTCTTCTTTAGCACCACTTTCGGTTTGTGCTAATAAAATTGCCGACTTGATAGCGCGCAATGCCTCTAAAGCAACTGCATCTTTTGCTTTCATGGCTTCTTTCATTTCCACCATGATTTGTGCTGATAAACTCATTGTATTTTAGATTTTTGAGCATAGATTTTAGATTTCTGAACTGCTAAAAACTATACTTATTAGTACTTATTTTTTTTGAATCGTTTATTTTTCCATACTTCCGAAGAAGAAATGCGAAATTAAAAAAATAACCCGAAAAATCAGCAGAAATTTCGGGTCATTTGGTTATGGTATTTGTGTATTAATCTACATTATCATGCAAAAACGAATTGTTGGAACGCAACTGAATTTCGTCATTACTATCTAAACCTAATGACAATCTTGACTGATTGTTTTGAACAGGGTTATTGGTAACATCTAATCCCATTCTTTTGTATGCTGGCACTTTCTCAAATTCATCTACACGCGCCGCATTGTTATGAAACTTGTAGTTAAATTCTTTCATCTTACGACGACGCTCTTCTGCTCTCAAACGTAAAGTATCTTCGATAGACATTTCAACAGGCGAAACATCGTTAGAAGTATACAACGGCTGTTGAGGCGCAACTGGTTCTTCAGCTTGTTTCATCGTGATGTTTAATTCCTCAGGTACTTTTTCTACCACAGGTTCTACTTTCTTAGATTGAAAAAATGGATTTTCATTTTCCATAAATTCTTCCAAAGAATGACGAATCACACCATCTTGTGCAACTTCTGTTACCGGCACAAATTCAACCGCTTGATTTACGGTGATGTTATTTACCTCTTGCGAAAAATCGAAAGCAGTACGCTCTGGCATGCTAACAGGCTCTTTACGCGCTACCGGCAAATCAAAAGTGAATGCTACTGGCTCCGGTGTTGATACAAATTGAGGTTCTACCACTTCCATAGCTCTTACTTCTGGAGTTGTGATATAAAACTCGTTATGTTGCATTTGGTTTGGACTCACGATTTCAAAAGTCACATCCAAATTTTTAATAAACTCTGATGAAGCTACCAAATCCATAGCTGGCACTAACGGTTGCGTCATTTGAGGCTGTACAGGCATTTGTTGCATAGCTTGTGGCTGTTGCGGTTGTACAGGCTGTTGTGGCGCTATAGTTTGCTGTGGCACTACAGGTTGCTGAGGCATTACGGGTTGTACCGCTTCTGGTTGTGGCACATAAGCTGGAGTAACTACAGGCGCAGCTATAGGCTGTTGAGGCACTACCGTATCATCTTCTAAAGTATACACTACACGCTCAGGCACTACAGGCGTTGGTGGTACTTCTGCTACGGGTTCAGCTGGCGTAACTACTTTATTAAAATCAAAACCTTGTGCTTCAAATTTTTGCGTCAAATTATGCACCATTCTTTGTTCATCATCTAAAGAATGAATGATTTTCTTTGGCTCAGCATTTACAAATCCTGCTTGTTGTTCTATACAAAATCCTGTAGCGATAACTGTAACCGATATTTTATCTCCAAGAGTTTCGTCTTCACCAACCCCCATAATAATGTTGGCGTTGAAACCTGCTTCCTCCTGGATGTGGTCATTAATTTCTCCAATTTCGTCAATAGTAATCTCATTAGTACCCGAAACGATAAGCAACAAAACGTTCTTAGCACCTGTAATTTTATTATCATTTAACAATGGAGAGTCTAAAGCTGCTACAATAGCTTCTTTAGCTCTTTGTTCACCTTCTGCCAATGCAGAACCCATAATAGCTGTACCACTATTAGACAATACCGTCTTAGCATCTTTTAAGTCGATATTTTGGGTATAGTGATGCGTGATTACTTCGGCAATTCCTCTAGAAGCAGTCGCTAAAACCTCGTCTGCCTTTGAGAAACCTGCTTTGAAACCTAGGTTTCCGTACACCTCACGCAATTTGTTATTATTGATAACGATTAAAGAATCCACTTGTTTTCTTAATCTTTCAACACCCAATAAAGCCTGTTCCGAACGGATTTTCCCCTCGAACTGGAATGGAATGGTTACAATACCAACCGTTAAGATGTCTTTTTCTTTAGCCAACTGAGCAATTACTGGCGCAGCACCTGTACCAGTACCACCACCCATACCCGCGGTAATGAAAACCATCTTAGTGTTGTTATCCAACATTTTTTCGATTTCTTCAATGCTTTCAAGAGCGGCTTGATGCCCTACTTCAGGGTTTGCACCTGCTCCTAAACCTTCCGTCAAATTAGCACCTAATTGAATACGATTAGGAACATTCGTATTCTCTAATGCTTGCGAATCGGTATTACAAACAATGAAATCAACACCTTTGATTCCTTGTTTATACATGTGATTGATGGCATTACTACCGCCACCTCCTACACCAATTACTTTGATAACATTCGATTGGGTTTTAGGCAAATCGAATGAAATACTTCCAAATCCTGAGTTGCTTTCCATACTATTTGGTATTTACTTTGTGTTTGTATTACTATCGACAACAAACGATTACTCGGCGTTATCTAAAAAATCTTTTATCTTATCTATATATTTATCAAAAAACGAACGACGAATGGTTTTTTCGGTAGATTCGGTTTCAGCCACTTTCGCTTCTTCTTTCTCTTTTTCCAATTCGGCTTCGATAATTTTTTGCTCTTCCACCGTCGGTTTTTGCACCAAAACAGGTTCAGGCACATAATCTTCTTGTGGTACAGCACTCATGGTGTTGTTACGAATACTGTTCATTACCAAACCAACCGCTGTAGCATACAATGGGCTGGAAATTTCCTCGCCTGAATTCCCTGCCAAATGTTCGTTTGGATAACCAATACGCGTATCCATACCTGTGATGTATTCAACCAATTGTTTGATATGTTTTAACTGAGAGCCACCTCCAGTAAGCACGATACCTGCAATTAGTTTTTTTCTTGGGTCGTCATGACCATAAGCTCTAATTTCGGCATATACCTGTTCTACAATTTCCAACACACGAGCGTGGATAATTTTAGATAGATTTTTTAACGAAATCTCTTTAGGCTCACGACCTCTTAAACCAGGAATAGAAACAATTTCGTTGTCTTTATTTTCTCCTGGCCATGCAGAACCGAATTTTGTTTTTAACAATTCGGCTTGCTTTTCAATAATAGAACAACCTTCTTTGATATCTTCCGTAATTACATTACCACCAAAAGGCACCACCGCCGTATGACGAATAATACCATCTTTGAAGATAGCCAAATCGGTAGTTCCACCACCTATATCAATCAAGGCAACACCTGCCTCTTTTTCTTCTTGACTTAAAACTGCATCAGCAGATGCCAACGGTTCTAAAGTTAATCCAGATAAATCCAGACCAGCACTTTTGATACAACGACCTACATTGCGAATCGAGGAAGCTTGTCCTAACACGACGTGAAAACTTGCTTCTAAACGACCACCATACATCCCAATAGGTTCTTTAATTCCTTCTTGACCATCAATTTTAAATTCTTGAGGCAACACATGAATTATTTCTTCCCCTGGTAGCATTGGCAATTTTTGAACCTGTGCTATCAGTTCGTTGATATCTTTTTCACTAATCACCTCTTCGGCATTAGGTCTTGATATATAATCGCTATGTTGGATACTGCGGATGTGTTGTCCCGCAATTCCAACGACTACGTCTTTTATTTTATACCCTGAATCCTTTTCAGCAAGACTTACCGCTTCTTGAATGGACTGAATGGTTTGCATAATATTGTTTACCACTCCACGTGCCACTCCAAGACTTTTGGCTTTACCTACATCTAAAATCTCCAGCTTTCCATATTCATTTTTCTTACCCAACATGGCCACGATTTTAGTCGTACCAATATCAAGTCCTACTGCTATATTCTCTCTTTCCATACTCATTTTATTTGGTGCAAACTACTTGTTTAATAAATTTTAGATTAATCGTTTTATACGCATCTAAAACTGTATCCTGCACTGCCTTTTGAAAAAAAGCTTTATAGTTATTAAACTTTCGCTCCATGTGAATGGTTCTTCCAAAATTTATATCATAACTATAATTTCTGTTCTTCATAACCACACTACCGTCCGTCTTAATTTGCAACCCGATGATATTTTTTTTCAAAAATTCATCATCGTGTATCAAACGCAATAAGCCCACGATTTCCTTGCTATAGGAGTTGGTAATACTCCCATAAACCAAAGGTACACGTGCACTATAATTGCCAGACAACGGCATTTTACCACCCTTATAATCAATATAATAAGTGTCGTTATGGTCAAAAACTCGAGCGATTGGGGTCTTTTGGGTAACTATAGCTTTTAATCTACCGTCAACACTAACATACACTTCCGACGAATCGACAAGCTTGTGGTTGTTGATAGCTTCTTCTATAATTCTCAAATCTAAATCTTCTTTAGCAACCGAGAAAGAGCCCCTCATTTTTTCTTTCAACAAGTTATTAACCATTTCTGGGGTTAAAAAAGGATTGTTATTATCCACAATTTCCACTTCTGGCTTAGTGATTTCTCTCTTTTGGTTTCTGCCCGAAGCAAACGCATAGAGAAAAACAACCACACCAAAAATGGCCAACAGCTGAATATTTAACACCCAATTTTTACGCATCTAACGCTTTTTTTATTTCTGGAACCATTTCACCTACATCACCCGCACCTATGGTTACGATTACAGGCGCATCTGAAGCTTTCAATAGTTCTATTATTTCTTCTTTTTGAACCAATTTTTTATTTGGATTCGCAATTTTATCCAACAACCACTGCGAGGTAACTCCTGGCATAGGCAACTCGCGCGCTGGATAAATTTCCATTAGCAATACTTCATCAAATTGTGACAGACTTTTTGCAAAATCATCTGCAAAATCATTGGTACGACTGAACAAATGAGGCTGAAATAAGGCCAACACTTTTTTGCCTGGATACAACTCGCGTACTGCTTGATGTACGGCATTTATTTCCGTAGGATGATGTGCATAATCATCGATATACACAAAATCTGGTTTTCTAATTTGAAACGAAAAACGACGTTTCACTCCCTTGAAAGTTGCTAAGGCATTTACAATTGCCAAAGTTTCTACTCCGTAGGTTTTTGCCATCGCTAATGCCATCAACGCATTGGTTAAATTATGTTTTCCTGGCAAAGCAAACTTCACCTCTTTTATAACCTCAGAGGGAGTTGCTACATCAAAAACATACCAACCTTCTTCAATTCGAATGTTGTACGCTCTAAACACAGCTTCCGCATCCGTAGTGGAAACAGCCGTGGTATAATCAACTTTACAAACCACACCTTCAAGCGGTAAATCTTCGGTAATGAACAACTTAGACTTATCCTCTATCTTATCTGCAAATTCTCTGAACGTAGCCTTTATCGCCTCATCATCTCCATAAATATCCAAATGGTCAGCATCCATAGAGGTTACGCAAGCAATATTGGGGTGCAAATATAGAAAAGACCTATCAAATTCATCCGCTTCTACCACAGTAATTGTCTTTCCATTTCCAATTAAATTGGAGTTATAATTTTCCACTATACCTCCTAAAAATGCCGTCACATCTAAACCACATTCGTACAACACATGCCCTAAAATACTGGAAGTCGTGGTTTTACCATGCGTTCCTGCAACAGCAAAACAGAAGGTATCTTTTGTAATGATTCCTAATACTTCTGCACGTTTTTTTACTTCATAACCCTGGTCTAAAAAATAATTCCACTCTGTATGCGATTTTGGCACTGCTGGCGTAATGATTACCAATGTATTTTCTTTGGTAAATCCAGCCGGAATATTTGCCACATCATCGTTGAAATGAATAGCAATACCTCCCGCAACCAAATCATCTGTCAACATGGTAGGCGTTTTATCATAGCCCATCACGTTTTTACCAATGTATTTAAAGTAACGTGCTAACGCACTCATTCCGATACCTCCGATACCGATGAAATAAACGTTATGTATTTGATTTAGATTCATAAGCCCCCTAACCCCCAAAGGGGGAATTTATTTTATTAATTTCATTATTTCATCCACAATGTCTTTGGTTGCATTAGGCAGTGCCAAAGTTTGGATGGTTTTTCCTAATTGCTCTTGTCTTGATGCATCTGCTAACAGGTTTTGAAACACGTTTTCAAACTGTTCATCAAGTTCTTTTTCTTTTAATAAAACTGCTCCGCCTTTATCTACAATGGCTTGAGCATTTTTAGTTTGATGGTCTTCTGCTACATTAGGCGACGGAATAAAAATGACTGGTTTACCTACCAAGCATAATTCCGAAACCGAGGAAGCTCCCGAACGCGAAATGACCACATCTGCTCCTGCATACACCAAATCCATTCTATCAATAAAGGATACTACCTGAACACCTTCTTTTCCATCATACTGTTTGTACTCTTCTTCATAAAGCTTACCACATTGCCAAATGATTTGCATGTTTTGCGAGCGAATAAAATCTAATTCTTTTGCAATTAATTGGTTGATTCGTCTAGCTCCTAAACTTCCTCCTAAAACCAACAAGGTTTTTTTAGTCACATCCAGTTTAAAATGCGACAAAGCTTCCGCTCTTTTATCTGCAACCTCCAACAAATCCTGACGTACCGGATTGCCCGTGATAATCATTTTATCTTTTGGAAAAAAACGTTCCAAATTTTCGTATGCTACACAAATTTTGTTTGCTTTTTTACTCAGCAATTTATTTGTAATTCCAGGATATGAATTCTGTTCTTGAATCACCGTTGGAATTCCTAACATAGAAGCCACTTTCAAAACTGCACCACTGGCAAAACCACCCGTTCCTATCACCACATCGGGTTTAAAACGTCGGATAATTCTGAAAGATTTTAGCAAACTCGATGCCAATTTTAATGGAAACATCGCATTTTGCAAGGTTAATTTTCGCTGAATCCCCGCAATCCACAGACCTTCAATAGGATAACCCGCTTGAGGCACTTTTTGCATTTCCATTTTATCACTGGCACCCACAAAAAGTATATCCGCTTGAGGATAACGAGACTTGATTTCATTCGCTATTGCCACAGCAGGATAAATATGCCCCCCTGTACCTCCTCCGCTGATTATGAATTTTGGTTTTTGATTCATTGGTTTAACTTTTGATTCTTATATTCTCCTTTAGGGTTTACCCATAACTGCTTGCATAGGATTTTGAGCTTCTTCTATAGAAAAATCTTCCCCTTCAATAGCTTCTTCCTTCTCTAGTTCTCTATCAATAATGCGTTGTAAGGCTTCCTCTCTTTTTTCACCTTCCATTTTCTCTTGAGCAATTTCCTCTTCTTTCTTGGTCACACTTAAAATGATTCCTAATGCCGCACAGGTAATCCAAATGGAAGTACCCCCACTACTTATCAAAGGCAATGGCTGTCCCGTAGTAGGCAACAATTGTACTGCTACTCCCATATTGATAAAGGCTTGAAAAACGATAGGTATTCCAAGTCCTACCACTACCAATTTTCCGAATAAAGTAGGCGCTTTATACGAGGCAATCATAAAACGAATAAACAACACCAAGTACAAGAAAATCACCCAAAAGCCACCCGCTAGTCCATATTCTTCGATGATGATAGCAAAAATAAAATCGGAAGACGATTGTGGTAAGAAATTACGTTGCACACTCTTTCCTGGACCTATACCATACACCCCACCCGTTGCGATGGCAGTTTTAGCACGTTCTATCTGATAATCCTCATCGGGGTCTACTTTGTCTGAGGTAAAGTTTTCAATACGACTCATCCATGTATCCACACGGTTAGGAAATGCTCCTGGGAAAGCTTTTACCAAAACAATAAAAAACAATGCCGCTCCCATTCCTAATCCAACTATTACTGCACTATTTTTCACTGGATATTGCCCTACAAAGGTTATCATCAACACCATGGAAAACACTAAAGCCGCAGTGGAAAAGTTAGATGGAAATATCAACCCTACCGTTACAAACACTGGCAACCAAAGTCCAAGTAAAGACTTCTGAAAAGTCATATCGGCAATTTCTGTTTTGGATAAATAACGCGCCACATACAAATACAACGTAATGGATGCAAAAGTTGAAGGCTGGAATGAAATCCCTAACGGCAACTGAATCCAACGACTAGCATTAGCCCCTTCGATTACGGTACCACGAACCATAGCAAAAAGCAACAACAACCACGAAACTGGCAATAATACCCGCGAAATCGTTCTGAAATAGTGATAAGGAATTCTATGTACAAAATAGATAATAACAAACCCTAAGGATAAATGCACAAAATGCTTTAACAAATAACCAAAGGTATTCCCAGTTCCTTTTCCTAAATACGCCAAATTACTACTGGCGCTGTACACCGGCAAAAAGGAAAATAACGCCAACAGGATGAGTACCACCCATAACGCTTTATCTCCCTTTAATTTTTGTAGTAATTTTTTCATAAATATCATTTTGTAGTTTATAAGTTTAGTAGTTTATCCGTTTAATAGACTGAACTTTATAGCTGTTTATCCCTAATACTTCTAAACTTCTAAACTTCTAAACTTCTAAACTTCTAAACTTCTAAACTTCTAAACTTTTAAACTTTTAAACTTTTAAACGCTTAAAAACTCTTTTACAAATTTTGCACAGCATGTTTAAACTGACGTCCTCTATCTTCGTAATTCTCAAACAAGTCGAAACTTGCACAAGCAGGCGATAATAAAACCGCATCTCCTTTTTCAGCTAAACGGTAAGCTAATTTTACCGCTTCGTTCATCGAATCAGCTTCTACTAACTCATCAACGATATTACTGAATGTTTCTTTGATTTTCTGATTGTCAACACCCAAACAAACGATAGCTTTTACTTTTTCATTTACCAAAGGCAATAACTCAGCATAATCATTTCCTTTATCCACACCACCAACAATCCAAACCGTTGGCGTCGTCATACTATCTAAGGCAAAGAAAGTAGCATTGACATTAGTTGCTTTAGAATCGTTGATATACTGCACATTGTTAATTTTCAATACTTTTTCCAAACGATGCTCTACAGCTTGAAAATCAGACAAACTCTCACGGATAGTCGATTTTCTAATTTTTAATAATTGGGCTACTGTAGCTGCTGCCATAGCATTTTTTACGTTATGTTTTCCTTCTAATGACAATTCGTTTACTGACATATCAAATGTTTCGTTTGTTATCTTGAATATTATTTTATCGTTTTCTAAATAGGCTCCGAATTCTAATTGCTGTGAAATCGAAAACGGAATCAGTTGGGCTTTAGTCGTATTATTTTTCAACCAATTCCCTATCGCTTCATCATCTGCATCATAAATCAAATAGTCTTCTTCGGTTTGATTCATGGTTATCCTAAACTTGGAAGCAATATAATTTTCATATTTATATTCATATCTATCCAAATGGTCAGGACTTATATTCGTGATAATGGCAATATGAGGTTTGTAAGTTTCTACGCCATCCAATTGAAAACTACTCAACTCCAATACATAAGTATCGTATTTCCCGTCGGCAACTTGCCAGGCATAACTTTTACCGATGTTCCCAGCCAAACCTACATTTAACCCACCTTGTTTTAACAAATGATAGGTTAGCATGGTCGTGGTGGTTTTTCCATTACTACCTGTAATACCCACCGTTACAGCCTCAGTATATTGATTTGTGAATTCGATTTCAGAAAGAATAGGAACGTTTTTCTCTAGTAATTTTTTTACAATGGGAGCTTTATCTGGAATACCGGGACTTTTCATGACCACATCTGCATTTAAAATCAAGTCCTCCGTATGTTTTTCATCTTCAAATTTTATTTTATGAAGCGATAAAACCTCTTTGTAAGTATCTTTTATTTTTCCGAAGTCAGACACAAAAACTTCGTAACCCTTTTTCTTGCCAAGGATGGCGGTACCAACACCGCTTTCTCCTCCACCTAATACTACAAGTCTACTCATCAATTAAAATTTGAGAATTAAGAATTAAAAATTACTAGACCTTATTTTTTACTGTGATGATAATTTTAGCCAATATCCTACAAACTTCATCTGCAAGATTATGTACCTCATTAAATTCTTCAACACTTATATAATCTGTTTCTTTTAAAAGCTTCAACCAATAAATTGTTTCTCTAGCTTCTTTATATGCAATTTCTACTTTGAATAAAAAATCCTTTTCTGACCTCCCCCCAATAGATTCTTCTATATTAGCTCCTATCGAAGTACCGCTTCTCAACAATTGCTTGCTAAGCACAAACTCTCTTTTATTTTCAACTAAATTTTTATAGAGCTTAACTATTCTTACTGAGAAAGCGAAAGACTTTTTTTGAATTAGATTTTCTTTCATTTTTAATTTTGAATTTTAAATTACCTAAGTTTCAACGTTATGATTGATACAATGGCTAATAAAATTCCTACAATCCAAAAACGGGTTACAATTTTACTTTCATGATACCCTTTTTTCTGATAATGATGGTGCAAAGGCGACATCAAAAAGATGCGACGTCCTTCGCCATATTTTTTCTTAGTATATTTAAAATAGGCAACTTGCAACACCACCGATAAATTTTCGGCTAAGAAAATCCCACAAATCACAGGAATCAACATTTCTTTTCGAACCGCAATAGCTAAAACCGCAATGACTCCACCAATAGTCAAACTTCCTGTATCGCCCATAAAAACTGCTGCTGGAAAACTGTTGTACCATAAAAACCCAACCAAGGACCCCACAAATGCGGCGATAAAAACGGTCATTTCCCCAGAATGCGGAATGAACATGATGTTCAAATAATTAGAGAAAATGATATTTCCTGATACAAACGTAAACACTCCAAGTGCGATGACAGAAATAGCTGATGTTCCCGCAGCAAGACCGTCGATACCATCAGTAAGGTTTGCTCCATTAGAAACTGCCGTGATGATAAAAATTACCACAGGAATAAAAATTAACCAAGCATAATCACGGTAGTCATCACCCGCCCATGAAATCAGTTCAGCGTAATCAAATTCGTTGTTTTTAAAGAAAGGAATAGTCGTCGCAGTCGATTTTTCTTCCACCATCATTGGTTTGATGGTATTTTGCATATCGTTGATTTCAATTTTCGCTTTAGCAACCTCTTTACGAACCGTTACTTGTGGATGGAAATACAATACCGCTCCCACAAATACCCCTAAACCTACTTGCCCGAATACTTTAAAAATCCCCTTTAAGCCTTCTTTGTCTTTTTTGAATACTTTGATATAATCATCTAAAAAACCAATTAATCCCATCCAAAGCATAGAAACTATCAACAATATCACATAAATATTATCTAAGCGTGCCAATAACAACACGGGAATCAACGTAGAAAAAATGATAATGATACCTCCCATAGTAGGCGTACCCGCTTTTTGTGTTTGTCCCTCTAGCCCTAATTCGCGCACGGTTTCTCCAATTTGAAGTTTACGCAAATAGCCGATGACTTTTTTCCCATAAATGGTAGAAAGCAATAACGACATAATGATGGCTATAGCCGAACGAAACGTAATATATTGAAATACCCCCGTTCCTGGAACATCAAGTACTTTGTCTAAATATTCGAATAAGTAATATAACATTGTTCTATTTTGTTTAAGGTTCAAGGTTTAAGGTTTCCTCCAATAACTTGGAACATGAAACTTTAAACATTAAACAAATTATTTATTAAACTGTTCTAACATTTCTTTTACAATCTGCATATCATCAAAATCATGACGTACACCGTTGATTTCTTGATAAGTTTCATGTCCTTTGCCAGCAATAAGGATAATATCTCCTCTTTCCGCCATTTGACAAGCCGTTTTAATGGCCTGCTTTCTATCTTGGATAGTGATAAACTTTTTGAAATTTTCAGGCGCTATCCCCGCTTCCATCTCTGACAGAATCACTGCTGGGTCTTCCGTACGTGGGTTATCAGAGGTCAAAATGGCTTGCGTACTCATTTCTGTAGCAATTTTTGCCATGATAGGACGCTTGGTTTTATCTCTGTCTCCACCACAGCCCACAAGAGTAATCAATTGTTCGTTTTTCGTACGAATATCATTGATGGTGTGCAACACATTTTCTAAAGCATCGGGCGTATGTGCATAATCTACAATAGCCGTGATTTTTTCTTTAGAAACAATAAATTGAAATCTCCCCGAAACACTTTCTAATTCTGACAATAAACGTAACGCCTCTAATTTTTCGATGCCTAATTCTACCGCTACACCATAAATAGCCAATAAATTATAGGCATTAAAGTTTCCAATTAACCGTGTCCAAACTTCTTGGTCGTTGATTTTTAATTGCAAGCCTGTCAATTGATTCTCTAAAATAAGTGCTTTATAATCCGCATAGGTTTTCAAAGCATAAGTCAATTTTCTAGCCTGCGTATTTTGTAACATGACTGGCCCATTTTTATCATCGCTATTCACCAAGGCAAAAGCGGTTTTTGGCAAATGGTCGAAAAATGACTTTTTCACATCGCGATACTCTGCAAACGTATCATGATAATCCAAATGGTCATGTGACAAATTAGTAAAAACGCCACCTGCAAAAGTTAAGCCTTCGGTACGTTTTTGATGCACCCCGTGCGAACTCACTTCCATAAAACAATAGGTACAACCTGCTTTTAGCATTTGCTCCATATAATAATTTATAGTCAATGAGTCAGGCGTAGTATGCGTTGCTTTATGTTCAACATCATCTACCATGATTTTTACGGTAGATAATAATCCTACTTTATAACCTGCTTTTTTAAACATTTGGTACAACAACGAAGCAATGGTTGTCTTTCCATTCGTTCCTGTAACTCCTACCAATTGCAATTTTGCCGATGGATTATCGTAATAATTAGTAGCCAAATGCGCTAAAGCTTCATTGGTATCTTTTACTTGCACATAGGTAATTTGCGCTAAAAGATTATTCGGCATAACCTCGCAAACTACCACCGTAGCGCCTAAACTAATCGCTTTATCAATAAACGTGTGTCCGTCAGACAAGGTTCCTTTGATAGCTACAAAGACATCATTGTTCTCAATTTTTCGAGAATCAAAATGAATCTGATTCACTTCCACCTCTGTAGAACCATGAACTGCTTCGATAGCAACTTTATATAAAATGTCTTTTAAATTCATTTACGACAATTCTAATACGATTATATTATTCTTTCTAATAGGCTGTCCTGCCTGAATAGATTGTTTTTTTACTTTTCCAAAACCAACGGCTTTTACCTTCATCCCTAAATTTTCTAACAAGGCTACGGCATCCATGCCTGGCATCCCTTTTAGATTAGGAATTACGGTTGGTTTTTTATTCAATTTATCGTTATAAGTGATATAACTTTTCTCTTGATTTTTAACCTTACGTTGCAATGTTTTAATCACATCCGTGGAAGGCACATCGGTAAATACTTTCTGAGCAATACGCTTAAAAACAGGTCCCGCTACATCCGCTCCATAATAATTATTGTTAGACGTATTCGGTTTGTGAATGACTACAATACAAGAATAGGCTGGATTTTCGGCAGGAAAATAACCTGCGAACGAAGATGCATAATACATGTGTGTATCGCCCTTGTGGTAATTAATCTGTGCTGTACCTGTTTTACCCGCCATCGAAAAATCTTTTGAATACAATTTAGAAGCTGTTCCTCTTTTCACCACATTTTGCAACATCGCACGTACTTTTTTCAAAGTTCCGTCAGAACAAATTCTAGAATTGATTACTTCTGTATCAAAAGTTTTAACAATTTTATTCCATTCTTTTACTTCCTGCACAAATTTTGGTTTCACCATTATCCCGTTATTCGCTACAGCATTGTATAAGGTCAATGTTTGTAAAGGCGTAACCGCAACCCCATAACCCATAGCCATCCAAGGTAATGAAATACGACTCCAACCATTTTCACCAGGTTGTGGAATCCTTGGTCTACCTTCTCCTTTAAAAGGCAAGCCTAAGGACTGATTCAACCCAAAACGGTTGATATGATTAACAAACTGACTTGGGTTTTCTTTGTAATTTTCATACACCGCTTGCACTAACACCGTATTAGAAGACACTTCAAATCCACGAGCTAATGAAATTTTACCATACCCGCCCTCATGCGAATCACGTACTTTTCGGTTACGGTACGTTACTTGTCCGCCATAGGTATTATAAATCTTGCTTGTATCTATTTTTTTATCTTCTAATAACGCTATAACATCCACTAATTTAAAGGTCGAACCAGGTTCGTGCGATTCCGCTACGGCATAATTAATGGTCTCATAATACGACCCATCGCCTGCACGCCCTAAGTTTGAAATCGCTTTGATGTTTCCTGTTTTGGTTTCCATCACCACCGCACAACCGTGTTCCGCTTCGTATAACTCTAATTGTTTAAGCAACGCATGGTGCGCTATATCTTGTATATATACATCTATGGTAGAAACCACATCGTAACCATCTACGGGTTCTACTTCATTATTATCACGAATAGGTTTCCACTGACCTTTAGCTATTTTTTGTTTTAAAACTTTTCCGTCTTTTCCTTTTAAATATTGACCAAAAGCCCCTTCAATACCCACACGCGTTAGCAAACCAGCATCGTTAAAACGTTCGTAACCGATGGTTCTTTCAGCAATTTTACCAATAGGATGTTCACGTACCGTTTCTTGCTCAATGATAATTCCGCCTTTGTAAGCCCCTAGATTGAAAAGAGGAAAACCTTTAATAGTGGCATGTTCGGTATAACTCAATTTGCGTCCCACCAACATATAACGATTCTTGTGTGCACGTGCTTTGCGAAAATCGTTTAGCAAAACACTACTCGATTTTTTTAAAACTACTGCCAATGAATCAGACAATCCTTTAATATGCTTATCAAAATTCTCTTGCGAGGGTGCACAAGCATCAAAACGGATGGTATATTCTGGGATGGAAGTAGCTAACAAACTCCCGTCAGAAGAATACACATTACCACGATTAGCCGGAATTACGAAGTTTTTGATAGTACGCTCTTGTGCTAATTTTCGATAATAATCTCCTTCAACCCACTGGATATTGGTTAGCTTAATAGCAACAGCTGATGACATCATCAAAATGACGAATGCCACCACATAAATACGTTTTAATATGTTTCTGTCTTCTACTGCCATAGCTTTTCCCAAGCCGATTTTTCTTTTGCTACTTTAATTTTTTTTGGAGGAACTGATGACGGCACAATTTGTAATTTTGCCATTTTATCCGCTACATTCGACTCCATTTTTATTTTCATTAATTCCGAACGTCTGTCTACAAATTCAGACCGTAGTTCTTTTACTTCATTATTCAATTCAGCAATTCGGAACACCTTTTTTTCATAACTATGCGTATTTGCAATCATAACAATAGCCAAAACCAACAAATACAGGATGAAAATCCAGTTTTTGGAGGCGTCTTCATTCAGAAGATAACGCGCTTTTAGTATGTTGAAAATTTTATTTTTCATTGTAAAAGCTATCGATTACATCTTTTCTGCAATGCGCAATTTGGCACTACGTGCTCTATTATTTATCTTAATTTCTTCTTCTGTAGGCACTATCAATTTCCCTATAGATTTGAAAGGCACTTCAAAACGACCAAACATATCACGCTCAGGCTCTCCTTCAAACATACCGTTTTTAACAAAACGCTTCACCAATCTATCTTCTAACGAATGATACGAAATCACACTCAAACGACCGCCCACATTTAAAACTTCTAAAGATTGTTCTAAAAACTCTTTTAAAACCTCCATTTCTTGGTTCACTTCTATACGGATAGCCTGATAAATTTGTGCTAAAATTTTATTCGCTTTATGTCCTGGCAAATGTTTAGCTAGTACCTGCTTTAAATCTTCCGTATTCACGATACGTTCTTGGTCTCTAGATTCAATGATGGTTCTAGCCAAGGCAGAAGCATTTTTCAACTCACCATATTCGAAAAAAATACGACGTAAATTGATATCGTCGTACTCGTTTACTACTGTGTATGCGCTTAATTCACTTTTTTGATTCATTCGCATATCAAGAGCTCCATCAAAACGAGTAGAAAATCCTCTTTCGGGCACATCAAACTGATGAGAGGAAACACCAAAATCACCTAAAATCCCATCTACTTTACGAATCCCATGAAAGCGAAGGAAATTTTTTAAAAATCTAAAATTCTCCTTTATTAAGGTAAATCTCGGGTCGTCTATAGCATTCGCCCAAGCATCTTCATCTTGGTCAAAGGCAAACAATTTTCCATTAGGACCTAATCGAGATAAAATTTCTCTCGAATGCCCACCACCACCAAAGGTTACATCTACATATATGCCATCCGGTTTGATATTCAAACCATCTACCGTCTCTTTTAATAAAACCGGATTATGATATTCCATTGTCATCAAAATTTAAATCCCCCATTACTTCCTCAGCCAAATCTGCAAAATCAATTTCTGCATCATCAATAGCTTTATCATACAACTCTTTATCCCAAATCTCCAAGATATTCACCGCTGAAGACAAGACTACATTGCTTGTAATATTTGCAAAAACCGCCAAATCCTTAGGCACTAACAAACGTCCTGTTGCATCAATTTCCACCATACGAACCCCCGCTGTAAAACGACGGATAAAATCGTTATGCTTTTTATTGAAACGATTCAGCTTGTTAATTTTTTGCATCATTACGTTCCATTCACTCATAGGATATAACTCCAAACATTGCTGAAAAACAGAGCGTTTTAGCACGAATCCATCCTGCAACGATGCGGCCAATTGATTCTTGAGAGCCACCGGTAACATTAACCTGCCCTTAGCATCTGCCTTACATTCATATGTTCCTACTATGGTATTCAAGGAGTTACACTTTGTAGTGAATAATGACAAAGATAGAAATATTTTTACCACATTTTACCACAAACTACCACTTTGTTGATAAATTATAAAAAAAAAGAAAAGGAAGCGTATGCTTCCTTTTCTTTTTCAAAGAATAAAACCTATAAAAACTAGTAGATCGCCTTAAAACTTGAAATTTCTAAACTCAAATAAAATTCAGTTTTGACACCCGCTTCATTTTCACCCTGAATCCTTAAAGGTTCTGAATCCGTGAATAACCAATCACATTTACATTTATCATATTTATTTTTAATCTTACTAAAAGGAACAAAAAAATAAACATCTTGTCCACGCAAATTAGCCTTATAATAAATTTTTTCGTCATCAAAATTGATTTGCTTCAAGGAAACATAACTGAATTTTCTAGTGTTTTCAGACGATTTAGAACCATTACCCCATACTTTAACGAGATCAAAATTTGAAGGAGCAACATCATCCACAAAAGTATCAACTATATCCATTACTCTAAATCTTGCATCAAAAGATTTGAAAGGTTTAGGTCTAAAAAAAGCTTTTTTATATTTGGCTCCTAGAACCGTTACAAATTTTTTATTATCCTTCAATGTACGTAACGTATAAGAAACAGGAACCCCTGGGTTGTCCTTACCAAACTTTCCTCCCTCAGCAACTAAACTTTTCAAATCAGCCAAAGAGCCTATATTTGTAGCCGCTGATCCGGCACCTCCTCCAACAACAGTTGATTTAATTGAAGAGGAACTTGATATTTTAGAAAATTCCACTTCAGCGTTTGCCGTAAATTGACCACCAAATTTAAACATTGCTTGTAAAGAAGCTTTGACCTCTGTTGCACTCATTGATGACTCAACCGTTAAGAAAATTTGACGCCCAAAAGTTACAGAAGAGACATAAACCGGAGTCTTCCCTTTGAAAACCTCAGGATTTAGTTCACCTTTAAAAAAATCAGAAGGACTATTAGGCAAATCTAAATCTAATGTATAATAAATCTGCTTAAATTTAAAAACTGTTCTTGATATTTTACCTCTTTTAGAAAAATCAAAACTCCCTTTAATACTACCAATCCCACCTTCATACGCAGCACCTAAAGCAATGCGTAATTGATTTTCGTCATGCACTTCTGTTATATCATAAGTCATATTTGCTGGTGGCACATCAAAATCTTGTGAAATTAAATTATTAACTGCCGCCCTCACCGTAGATAATTTTGGATTTTCCACATTAACTGACACTTCTTGCCCCGAACCATTTAAAGATGTTGAAATTATTATATTGTTACGATCCACTGCAATAGGTTCGTAGCGTGCATCTAAGACACTCTGTCCGTCAAATAAAGCTCCAGGATAAAAAATATCTGATTTAGTATCCAACAAATTCAACTCTGGTATATCATCAGCTTCCTCATAAGACTGCTCATAGAACAAGTTCTCAGCATCTTCACCTACATTAACAGGATCTCCAATAGGTATGGGAGCTTGAATAGGTGGATTTTCTAAATCATTTAATTTAGCAACTACTTCATTATTAGCTTCATCCGAGGCTCCTTTTGGAAGACTATATGCATCCACATTATCAGCTTCGCAAGACAATAAAAGTGAAGCCATTAAAAACAAATAATATCTAATATTCATTACACACATTTTAAATTAAAAAATAAAAAATTATTCATAAATAGGCTCATAATTCAGTACCGTTATATAAGCAGAATATGAAGAAAGTCCTCCATTATACGACCCTTTTACCTGAATACCTGGATCAGGAAAAACAGCACCGCTTTTAGTTTCATAATATTTCTTAAATAACTCTTCATTATCAATAGAAAAAGTCAATTTTCCAGTAATAAAAACACTTTTACTCCTGAATACAATTTTTCCATTTTCATAAGATACGTTTAATAAATATTCATTTTTCCTCACATCTGTATCTTTGGTAGAAACCAATTCTGAGCCAATAAATTTATCTAATGCAAAAGGACTACACCCAATTTCATATCCAAAAGTATCCTCAACTTTATTTAATCGCACAACACAATTAAATGCTTTAGGCTTTCTAGGTCTAGCAATAGCCTTTTTAAATTTAGCCCCTAATACCGTTACAAATTTCTTATTCTCTTTCAAAGTTCTTAAAGTATATGATATAGCAACTCCTGGATTACTTTTACCAAATTTACCACCATCAGAAACCAAAGTTTTTAAATCAGCTAGAGAACCAATATTTGAAGCCGCAGATCCTGCTCCACCACCAACTACAACTGATTTGATAGATGATTTAGAAGACAATTTATTAAATTCAGCTTCAGCAGATGCCGAAAACTGACCAACAGATGAACTAAACATCCCTTGTAACGAAGCTTTAACCTCAAGAGCACTCATTGATGACTCAACCATTAAATAAATTTGACGACCGTAAGTCACCGAAGAAACATAAACAGGCGTTTTCCCTTTAAAAATTGAGGATTCCAAAGGAGAAGTAAAAAAGTCAGCAGGAGTTTTAGGCAAGTCTAAATCTAACGTATAATATATTTGCTTAAATTTAAAAACTGTTCTTGAAACCTTGCTACGTTTAGAAAAATCAAAACTACCTTTAATACTCCCAATTCCTCCTTCATAGGCCGCACCTAAAGCAATGCGCAACTGATTTTCATCGTGAACCTCAGATATATCATAGCTCATATTAGCAGGAGGCACATCAAAATCTTGTGTAATTAATTTATTTACAGCTTGCCTTACGGTTGACAATTTAGGATTTTCAACTTCTGTAGTAACAACATTTCCGGAACCATTTAATGAAGTAGAAATTGTGATTTTATTACGTGGCACAACAATAGGTTCATAACGAGCATCTAAAACACTTTGCCCATCAAACAAAGCACCCGGATAAAAAATATCAGACTTAGAGTCTAATAAATTAACTTCAGGAATGGCATCTGCCTCTTCTGTTAACTGTTCTAGATATTCATAATTATCATCCTGATCAACAACAACCGGATCCCCTATAGAAATTGGAGGCTTAGGAGTTGGAGTAATCAAATCTTCCAGAGTTTTAAAAAGACTGTTATTATCTTCTACTGGTGTTGCATCCTGAGACGTTCGATCGATACTGACAGAATCTGCTTCGCAACCAAGCATGGTCAGCACAAAAAGTGAGAATAAAATTTTCTTCATATTAAAAAATTTGGGTTGTCAAAGTAAGCACAACTTTCACAACTTACCTTAGCTTTTTTAACAAAAGATTAATAGAAATATTTCTACAAAACTGAGAAACAAAAGAATTCAAAAAGAGTATAAGTTTGCACATCCCAAATTTTAAAAATTAGCCTAATGAAAAAATTTACAATTGCATTATTGATTTTAAGCAGTTTAAACTTTGTAACTGCACAAACAAGAAAACCAACAAAAAACGCCGTACCTACTAAAACAGAAATAACAAAAAAACCTGAAACAATAACAACTAAAGAGGAAATCGTTACTGAAAAAATAATCGAAAAAAATCCAGTAGTTGTTTCTAATATAGAAGTTAGTCCTAATAAAGAAATAGAAAAACCAGCAAAAGCTTTTGAGAAGGGTAATAAAACGATAGCTTTTAGTTTAATTTACAACTCAAAAAAGACGACCAAAACGGTAGACGGAAAAATAACAGAAAGCAGTGCTGAGCCGAGTATTACATTTGCCCCTCAATTTCACTATTCAATAAGTGACAATTTTCAATTAGGAGCAAAATTAAGTTTTTACAGTAAGAGCTCAACAGATAATTCGAATGAGGCAAATTCTCAAAAAACAGATGAAAGTACAAATAGCTACTTACTATCTGCAAGATATATTCCATTAAACAAAACTAGATATTTTGTAAATATGGATTTAGATGCGGGAGTTGTTGGATCGAAATCTAACACAAACGATATCGCAACAAGTTTTAATACAAAAGGAACTAGAGCAACCTTATCTATAGGTGCAGGTTATTTTATAACCAAAAAACTAGCACTGACAGTAGGTTTAAATGATATAATACAGTATAACGACTATACCATAACATATCAAAACAACAATCAAACTCATAAAACTAAATTCGAAACCAATATAGGAAATATACAGAGTATATTTATGATTGACACTTTTGGACTTATGTATAAATTCTAATATAAAAAAGCCTCATAGTTGTACAATTATGAGGTCCTTTTTTTAAAATCTCTCCGTTTAACTTTCTTTACTGCGCTCATGAAATTAAAAAAAACCATATTAGCCTTTTCCTTACTCTTAATTATTTCCTGCCAAAAGGAAGATGAATTATCACCTTTAACACCTCAGGAAGGAACACTAATTCAAAACACTAATTGCACAGAAAAAGTAAACAAACAAACCTCAACTGATTTAGCAGATGCAACTTTTGACATAAACAAACAAAAGCCTATTACTTTACCTGTGTATTTTCATATTCTATACAGTGGTAAAACCCCAACGGTAACAGCAAAAGACATTGAACTGCAAATGACGGAACTAAACAAATGTTTTAGTGGCAAAGCAACGGGCGCAGCAAAATTAGCCAATGTAAGGTTTGAAAACGTACGCTCTAAAGATACCAAAATACGATTTATCCTAGAAGGTATACGTTTTAAAAAAACAAATAGTAATGTATGGTCAGGTTTAAAAATATTCAAAAAATACTCAGATGCAAAAAATGAATCTGAAGGGGGATCACGTCCTTATTCACCAGAAAAAACGATTAACGTTTGGGTGCTGGAAGGTATGATTCTTGACAAAACTTACAACCCAAACGATAAAGCATTTACATTAGGAAAATCATCCAGTCCATTTGATGCTGAAAATCTTGATTATGACGGTATATTACTAAGCAATTTAGGACTTCCTAATGCACAGGAAAAAACCAGAACATTCATAAATCCATTTACCAATGAAAAGAAAACAATATCAGCAAGGCTAGGTAGAGCTCTACCACACGAAGTAGGTCATTATTTAGGTTTAGACCATTTACTTGGCCCACTTGATATACCTTGTGGTGATGATGACATAGAAGATACTCCACCTGCTCAAAAACTTCATTCAGGTAAACCACTACTCCCCTTTACTGAAAAATGCGATGGCAAAGCAAACTTTCAAATGTTTATGAACATGATGGATTATACAGACGATGAAATTCGATATATGTTTACCAAAGGGCAGGTAAATGAAATGTGGAAACTTTGCTTTTATGGAACAGATGCGAAACGTAAGAAAATGATAGAATGAAAAGAATTGTAAAAATATTTCTAATATCTTTTTATATTCTTTCCTGCCAAAAGGAAGATGAGCTCACCGTTTTTGAAACAAACCAACCCCTAATAGGTAACTGTAAAGTACTACCACAAAAAGGAACAGAAAAAAACAACAAACCAGACGAAGATATTTTTAATTTAGAGAATATGAAAACGGTTACCATACCCGTTTACTTTCACATTTTATATAATTCAAAAATCCCTCAAATAACAAGTTCTGATATTAGAGCACAAATGGATGCCTTGAATAAAGCGTTTAGTGGGAAGGATCATGGAGGTTCACCTTTAATCAATGTAATTTTCAACAGTGTAAAAACCAAAGACACAAAAATCCGTTTTGTACTCGAAGAGGCGGAAGCAAAACATACAAATCAAAAAATTTGGTCGTTTTGGAATGATTTTAAAAAATATCCCAATCCAAGAAAAAAATCAGAAGGTGGTTTAGATCCTGTAAATCCATGGAAAAATTTAAATATTTGGGTAATAGATGGTCTTATAGTAGTTGATGAAAATGATGTTCTTCCCACTAGCAGCATAAATCTAGGATTAAGCTCAAATCCCATTGACGCAGGAGCTGAGTGGGATGGTATAGCTATTAACAGTGTTACGTTCCCAGAGACAAATAGAGGTATTAGAGCTTTCCTAAACCCGATAAGCGGAAAAATAAAAACGATGAAGGACCAAAAAGGAAAAAACTTAGTACATGAAGTAGGCCATTACCTCGGCTTACATCATCTAATAGGAAAAGAAGAAATGCCTTGTGGTGATGACTTTGTGGCTGATACCCCTCCAGCAGAGAAACTTCATAAAGGCACATTTAAACTACCATTCAAAGAGACCTGCAATGGCAAAAGCAACTATCAAATGGTTGTTAACTACATGGATTATTCAGACGAAAGTATGCTATACATATTTACAAAAGGGCAAACGGAAAGAATGTGGAGACAAAGTTTTTGGGGTAAAAATGCGGAACGAAAATTAATGGCAGCAACACTTCCAAAATAAGTGTTTCGATTACAAATAGTTAAAATATAGAATATGATTAGAAACTACATTAAAAACACATCAATATTAGCTTTAACTTGTTTACAATTGTCATGTAACAAAGAACAACTTACCGAACAACCTACCGAACAAGATCAAAATATAAAAGGGAATGAGTTTTGTCTTACAGACAAGATTAACAACGAATCAACGGAGCGAAAAATTGATCCTTGGGTGGAGTATGATTATAACCCAACCAAAATATACCCAAAATCAGTACGAAAAATAGGTTTAATTTTCAATATTCTTGAAACTGCAAAAACTAAAAAAATAACGGATGCACAGGTTCAAAAACAAGTAGATATATTGAATCAAAATTTCAAAGGAGAGGATCCTGAAATCCCTTTTAATCTTCCATTACCTTTCATTCGATTTGGGATGTCTGAACCTTCCGGAATAAGTTTTTTTGTTAAAAAAATAAATCGAAAAACTACGCGTATAAAAGTTTGGGATGCTAACGGCAACGACTATAAACTGGGTGATGGGATTATGGGCGGAAATGGTAACTTCTACCTAAACATCTGGATTTTAGACGCAATTTCTGATCCGTCACTTGATGATGATGAAGAAATAACAGGATTTGCGATCAACCCAGGGGTTGACAACAGTTCTAGTAAATCAGATTTTGGTGTGGTGACAACCAGAGAAATTTTCTTCTATGAAAAAGAGTCTCATATAACTTACAAAACGCACAACCGATCTAAAACACTAACACACGAAGTGGGTCATTGTTTAGGCTTGTACCACATGACAGGAGTAGATAGTAAATTTAATGAGGTAAATTGTGGTGACGATAAAGTTAGTGACACCCCTACTCAGGCATATTTTCATTATGATTATTTAAAATATCCTTATTTTGACAATTGTCACGGTCAAAACTTCAATCAGATGTTTATGAACTATATGGATTATACTCCTCATGATGTAAGATGTTTTTTCACCAACGGACAAATCAATAGAATGAGATACTTTTTCCAAAAAGGAAAATATAATAGTGAATTAGGAACAAAAAAATAAAATGAAAAAAAAACTTATTCTTGCGTCTATATCCTTAGTTTTAAGCTGTAATTCAGCAGATGAAATAAATACAACAACTAAAAGTTACGATACTAAATCCAAGGCGTTAAGTGTAGAAGAAATACGCTTGAATGTCATTAAAACAATGGATCAACTTGTTCCATTCAAAAAACCATCGCCTATTACAAATAAAAGAACTGTAGAAGAACAAGGTTTTATAGTATATGAGCATTTTACAGGTATAGAAGAGTACTGTAAAAAAAACAATATTACACTCACACTTCGAAATGCAGGGAAACATACTATTTCAAGAATCAAAAATGGAAACCCGTGCAAAGGTCATGATGTATTAGATAAATCAATAAAAGAAAGAAGAACAAGTTACACGTACAATATCAAAGATTCGGAATTTGAAAAGCTCAAAGGTTTTATAGGACATCGTGAAAAAGATGATCAAAGCGAAATACCTGAACTCAAAAAAGTATGGACCGTAACTAATGAAGAAAAAAGTGCCCTAGTTGAGCTTAATAAAACAAAAAACACCAAAAGTCTTTACACAGGAGATTACGATATGCATGATTTACTAAAAAAAAACATTCGAATATTAGCAAACACTCCTGAAGAACTTTCAACTATTAATCAACTAACCACTGCTGCTTTATTTAGCGATACAGAGCGACTAAAAAAAACCAATAACCATTTGGGAAGAAGACATAGTTCACCATATTCAACTATTAGGCACGGAGCTCAAACCAACTACCTGAGCTATTTAATTGCACACCCTGGAGAACTCAAATCAGTTAACGATCCTGAATTATTACCCTATGAAAATGCTGTCCTTAACATAGATGGAAAACTTTTAGCGATAACAGCAAAAGGGAGCTATATTTTAAATTCAATAGAAGAGGTCTACAACTTTTATAAATCAGAAGGTATTTTACAACAAATCCCGCCTTACTACTTCTTCAACTATATTCGTAGTAAAAATGCTTTAAAAAATGAAATTCCGATCTATACAAATTATATAAACAAATTACTTTTGAAATAATTTATTTACACTTAAGAAATCATAAAACATTATATTTGCATAAAAAATTAAAGTGGAGCACTTAATAGAAGACGGCAAGTACAAATATTTCGAAGCAGGAGAAGGGACTCCAATTGTTATTTTACACGGTTTGATGGGAGGTTTAAGTAATTTTGGCGGAGTAGCCGAATACTTTCCCAGCAAAGGATACAAAGTGGTTATCCCTGAACTGCCCTTATACACACAAAACATATTAAAAACCAATGTAAAAGCATTTGCAGTTTACCTTAAAAATTTCATCGATTACAAAGGGTATGACCGGGTGGTTTTAGTTGGAAACTCATTAGGAGGACATATAGGATTATATTTCACAAAGCTTTTTCCTGAAAAAGTTTGTGGATTAGTGATTACCGGTAGCTCTGGCTTATACGAAAGCGCTATGGGCGAAAGCTATCCGAAACGTGGGGATTACGAATACATCAAGAAAAAAGCGCAAGATGTGTTTTACAATCCAGAGGTTGCCACTAAGGAAATTGTAGATGAAGTGTATGCTACCGTAAACGACCGTATCAAACTTTTAAAAACCTTAACGATTGCCAAAAGTGCTATTCGCCACAATATGGCAAAAGACTTGCCAAAAATGCATGTCCCTACGGGTATCATTTGGGGCAAACAAGATAAAGTAACCCCTCCAGATGTAGCCGAAGAATTCCATCGCTTACTCCCTAATTCTACCTTATATTGGATAGACCAATGCGGTCATGCCGCCATGATGGAACATCCTGACGAATTCAACAGAATTCTGGAAGAATGGTTAGCAACCAAAGCAGAACATAAACATTAATGATTTCCCCTTTTTCTTGAAAGGGGAATTTGTTTTATATTACAATAAGTATCTTATGAAAATCAATACCGCCGAGTTTATAGTCAGTAATTCCGTAGTGAGCAAATGCCCACAAGACCGTATTCCTGAATATGCATTTATTGGAAGGTCCAATGTTGGAAAATCTTCCTTAATCAATATGCTAACAAATCATAAAAACTTAGCAAAAACCTCGTCGCGTCCTGGAAAAACCCAATTAATCAATCACTTTAAAATCAATAACAATTGGTTTTTAGTGGATTTACCGGGTTATGGTTACGCGAGAGTTTCTAAAAAAACGAAGGAAATTTTCCAGAAATTCATTACTGATTATTTTGAAAAAAGAGAACAATTAGTATGTGCCTTTGTATTAATTGACATCCGTCATGAAGCTCAAAAAATCGATATTGAGTTTATCAATTATTTAGGAGAAGCAGGTGTTCCTTTTTGCATCATTTTCACCAAAGCTGATAAAATTAGCAAAGGAAAAACCGAACAACATGTTGCGGCCTACCGCAAAGCATTACTAGCGAACAACTGGGAAGAAATGCCACAACACTTTGTAACCTCTTCTTTAGATGCTGTGGGACGTGATGAAGTATTAAATTACATTGACAGTGTAAATCAGGAAATATTCAGTAATGATGATTTTGTATAATCGTTAGTACAACACTTACAAAAAAAGGAATCTTCACGGATTCCTTTTTTTGTTTAACTATTTCTTAGAACTATTTTTGCAATTCTAACTTCTCAGCAAAATACTCACAGAAATCACGCATCGTAGCACTCATTTTTTCATCAGCAGTAGCACGCTCAAATGTATCTGCCATTGCTACTAAAGTTTGGTGGAAAAACACTTTCATTTCATCCACAGGCATATCTTTAGTCCATAAATCAATGCGCATGGTTTCTTTAGCATTACTATCCCAAATATTCAACATGATAGCTTTTGCTTCTTCATTAGCTACGCCACCGTCTTTAGCCGTCCAATGTAATTTTTCTGGCACATGATTCTCGTCTAATGAAATTTTAAAATTAATATCTGAGGTTTTTACTATTGACATTTTAGATTTTAGATTTTAGATTTTAGATTTTAGATTTCTGAATTCAACAAAAAACCAAACTCCGAATCTTGATTTATATTTATTACTATTTTCTCGATTACTATATTCCACTCAGTACAGCAACTGAGCACTGAACACTGATTACTGAACACTAATTCTTAACTGGCTTGTATTTTGATTTTTGGAAGATTTCTTTAGCATCCTTAGTCATCAACTCTGCCACTGAAACCTCATTATTATCCATATAGGCTTTAACAATCTGCCAACCTATCCAGGTAGCCACTCTAGGAGGGGTTTGATTATCACTTTCAAGTCCAAATTTTGAAAAAGGCCCTGGCGCAATTAATTTGGTTACCAACATTGGATTTGTATCATACAACAACTTCTCCTCCACCATAAAGCGCCACATATTTTCATCATTCTCTTCACACCATTTCAACTCTTCTGTGGTATAACACATTTTATCTTCATCAGAAACCTTAGGCAACAACACCTCTTTTAAATACAATTTCTTACCCGCATAAATCATCTGTGAAAGAAAATCTCTATCCGTTGGTGGTTTTACTTTAGTAAACGCAATCGCATCCACCACATCAGGCATCATTTGCGCAGGTTCAAACGTTTTTTTCATGAAATCAGGAAATTCATAAAACTTATGTTCTTTCCCTAAATACAATTCTAAAGAAATAATTAAAACCTTTTTTTGAGGCGAATAGATTACTTTGTATTCTGGGTCCATATCCTGAATTACAGTAACCACTTTAGGCACTTGCGTTTTTGGAAAATAAAACTGTAAGTACTTAAAAATACTTTCCAGATTCTCTTTTTCCAAATCAAAATTACTATATCTTTTTTGCACCTCAGCATACAACTGACGCCACATTGGATTTTGCATTTTATCCATCAAAAAGCGTTCGTCAATTCCTTGAGGGAAAAAATCAGGATATTGCGCTTTCAATTTTGGCAAATCTTGTGGTTTAGACTCAAAAAAAGCTTGGTCATAACGGTCAACAGTTACCGCAAGTTTAATTTCTTCTGCTTCGGCTTTCACTTTGTCATTCTTCTTACACGAAAACAAGGTTAATCCCAATAAAGCTATGGTGAAAAATTTCTTCATCTATTCAATTTTATCGTTCTCATTTTGAAGAAACGAAATGGATTTAAATTTATTATTTTTGCAAATATACATTCGTTTTTAATACTATCATCGTTATGCAAAAAATAAGCACTATTAATGTAGAGAAAGTTAATTCCCATATTGTGAACTGGCTTAAAACTTATGCCGAAAATGCCAAAGTAAATGGTTTTGTGATTGGAATTTCTGGAGGAATAGACTCCGCTTTAACTTCTACACTTTGTGCACAAACTGGTTTCCCTACCTTATGTGTAGAAATGCCGATACATCAAGCTCCTAGTCATGTGAATAGAGCTTACGAACACATCAACCAACTTAAAGAACGTTTCCCGAATGTATCCGATACCCGTGTAGACTTGACCCCTGTTTTTGAAACTTTTAAATCAGAAGTCCCAAGCTCGGATAATGACGCCAAACTACACCTTTCTTTAGCCAACACCCGTTCGCGTTTGCGTATGGTCTCGTTATACTATTTGGCAGGTTTACATGGTTATTTAGTTGCAGGAACTGGTAACAAGGTAGAAGATTTTGGAGTAGGTTTCTTTACTAAATATGGCGATGGCGGTGTCGATGTAAGTCCGATAGCTGATTTATTAAAAAGTGATGTACGCGCTTTAGCAAAATATGTGGGCGTACCTCAATCGATATTAGAAGCCAAACCTACCGATGGATTATTTGGCGATGACCGCAGCGACGAAGACCAATTAGGCGCCAATTACGAAGAGTTAGAATGGGCAATGGCACAAATGGAAGCTGGGAAAAAGTCAGAAAATTTTGAAGGTAGAGAAAAACAAGTATTCGATATTTACAAACGTTTAAATACCATCAACCAACACAAAATGCATCCGATTCCAGTATGTGTGATTCCTGAGGAGTATAAATAAGCAACTTCGATTTTTATCACTCACATAGTGACTTGATATAATAATTGGGATTCAAAATGTTATTTTGAATCCCAAAATAGGCATCTACAAAGATGTCGCTTACAAGACAAAAGCCTTCCACAATTATGCACTTCCATTTATTTCTACAAAAAGTAAGAATTTATGGCATATTTTTTGAAACCTATTTTTAAGGAACCCAAACGAAAAAACATTTTTTCGGATTGATTTCCAGTTAATTATATTTTTATTTGTAAATTTGTACTTACACAATTTTAAATCGATGAGGTATGGTAAAGATCGGTCTTGCGGATAATCATCCGGTGGTGCACTATGGTATTAAAGCCTATTTCAAAGAACATTCAGACATTACCTTGGTTGGAATCGTCGACAACTTTGATATGGTAGAGGAAATGCTAAAACGTAAGGAATTAGATGTTTTAGTGATGGATTTGGAATTAAATGGTCTGACGAGTATTAACGCGATAAAAACGTTGTTGCAAAATCACCCCAAACTGAAAATTATTTTATTTTCAAGTTTAAACGAACAGGTATACGCTCCAAATGCAATTAAAGCAGGCGTATCTTCTTTTGTCGAAAAGACAGAAAAATTAGAAAGTTTAGCTTCAACAATTATAAAAGTCAATCGAGGCGCGGTGATTTTTAGTGAAGCTGTGAAGCGCAACATGGCATTGATTTCAAAACAATCAAAGTCTGAACGTTTATACCGTAAACTTTCTTCTCGTGAAATTGAGGTCTTGCGTTATTTATCAAACGGAAAAAAGAACAAGGAAGTAGCTGAGGCATTAAATCTTAATGAGAAAACAATTAGTACTTATAAATTAAGATTACTAGCTAAATTAAATGTAACCAATTTAGTTGACTTAGTTAACAAAGCCAAAACATTAGAAATCGTTTAACTATAGCGGGACATTACCCTCCCGAGTTTACTTGAAAAATTACCGACAAGCTTGGAATAATCCATGACTAATGCTAATATCTCCGAATTATCCACATTGGGATCAGGAGATATTTGGTGTTTTACTTCCTCAATAATTTTATTTACTAGATACCAACGTAGCGTCAATATAGTTTCTGTAACATATTGCCCAATAGTTTGATCTTTTAGCTTAACATAAATCAACTTTACTTCCCAATTATGCAAACTCATCTTTTCATCTTCCATCAAAATAGAAGTTACTTCTTGAGCCATTTCTGATGTTAATTGCATTAAAAAATGCTCAATTTCAAATTTTTCATTTTGATGGTAATAATTTATCACCTCATTAAATATAGATCGAAACAATGGATTTGCCAATTCAACCTCATCTTCCTGTAAACTCAAATAGATACGTTGATAGACTTTATATACATTCATTTCCTTAACTTCTTTCAGTTCCCCATCATCGGCAGCTTTATACACATAATCAGCAAACTCTTCTTCGGCATTACCATATAAAAGTAAAATTTCAATGAGTCTTCTTTCCAACTGATTTTGCACATCCACTTTAGATTGAACTTGATCAGCTTGATTATTTACAACCTCAAATACTTTTTCTTTTTGTTCCTGTTTAAGTTTTTTTCCAGTGTCAACAATTTCTTTTTGCACCAATTGTGCCAATGTATTAAACAATACCTCTTCTGAGATATCCATAATACGCGAGCATTCCTGGATGTATATTTCACGTTTGATACGATCAGGTATTTTAGAAATACTAGTAACCATATCGCGAATCAAATCAGCTTTTTTTATCGGGTCGTTCTTGGCTTCTTTCATCAATAAAGATGCTTTGAACTGAATAAAATCCATTGCATTCTCTTCCAAATACTTTACAAGCTGATCTTGAGGGGTTTTCTTTGCAAAGCTATCAGGATCATCACCATCAGGAAAAGTACATACTTTTACATTCATCCCTTCTTCGAGAATTAAGTCAATTCCACGAATGGAAGCACGCAAACCTGCGGCATCGCCATCAAAAAGTACCGTAACATTTTTAGTCAATCGATTGATTAATCGAATCTGATCTGGTGTAAGGGCTGTTCCTGAAGAAGCCACAACATTTTCAATCCCTGCCTGATGCATTTGTATTACATCGGTATACCCCTCACACAGGAAGCAATTATCCAGCTTAGCTATGGCTTGTTTTGCATAGAAAATGCCATAAAGCACTTTCGATTTATGGTAGATTTCACTTTCGGGTGAGTTGACATATTTAGCTACTTTTTTATCATTGGTCAAAATACGTCCACCAAAACCCAGCACGCGCCCCGACATACTCTGAATAGGGAACATCACGCGACCTTTGAAACGATCAAAGTGCCTACCATCTTCCTTGGGTATAGTCAATCCTGTTTTCTCTAAAAACTCCAGTTTATATCCTTTTCCCAACGCTTCTTTGGTAAACACATCCCAAGCTTCTGGCGAATAGCCTAATCCAAATTTTTTGATAGTTTCTAAAGTAAAACCCCGTTCTTTGAAATAGGACAAGCCGATAGCCTGACCTTCATCGGAAGTCAGCATCTTATCCTGAAAAAACTTTTGTGCATATTCCGAGACCAAATACATACTCTCTCTGTCATTCGCTTCTGCAATTTGCTCTGTCGATTGCACTGTTTCTTCAATTTCAATATTGTATTTTTTAGCTAAATACCGAATGGCTTCAGGATACGAAAAATGCTCGTGCTCCATTAAGAAAGTCACTGCATTTCCTCCTTTACCTGAACTAAAATCTTTCCAAATTTGTTTTACCGGCGAAACCATAAAGGAGGGCGATTTTTCATCAGAAAAAGGACTCAACCCTTTCAAATTCGTACCCGCTCTTTTGAGTTGCACAAAATCACCAATAACCTCCTCTACACGAGCGGTTTCAAAAACAGTTTCTATAGTATTCTTGGAAATCACAATAAAAAAATAAAAAGGGTTTCAAATATACGGTTTTCCCAGAAAAGAAAAACGCCTCCGTAGGGAAGCGTTTATATTTTTTATTTCAATCTAAAATCAGGTTTCTTTTTCACGTCATTACTTTTAAACAACTCTAACAAACCAACGCGCGATACAAAATTTAATTTATCATTAGAAGAAAACCAGTCCGAAGGGACTTCAGACTTAACTAAAGCTTCATTAGTTATTAGCTCCTGACAATTATCTATTAAACAATTTTTCATTTTTAATTGCTTGTAATTTTCGCCCTGCAAATATTTATCATCCAAAGCGACTACACATGCAAACCCCGAAATAACACATTTGTCCATTTCAAAAAAAGAATCATACTTAAGCGAAACAGCCTCTTTAACTAAGCCCATAGCATTATCCTCATTACTCACCATGGTCACATTAACAGCTTTAATAACCGTTTTTTTCTTTGTAGGATCGAAGTTTTCTAACTTATCATATGAATCGATTTCAAATACTCGAGAGCGTGTATTATCTGAAATATAAGGATTACGAATTGCAATCGAATTACTCATTACACATTGGGTCCCCATAGAAAAATCGAAATCATCATCCGCATTCTGAAAAGAAATAATATTACTCATATCAAAATTTCCTCCTACGGCTTCTATTGCATCATCTTTAGCTAAACTGATTTGCAAATACTCAATTTTTGTACCTTTCCCAACAGCCCCTAGAGTCAAACCATTCAACATGGTTTTTTCGTTAACTTTTTTACCTGCAAATTCAATTCGCACATATTTTAACATACCTGCGCTACCATTTTCATTTGTTCCTCCAAATAAATTATATTTAGGATTTGGATCATAAATAGATGCTATTTGCCCTCCCCAACGATTTACAGAGGCATCACCATATAAAATAATCCCACCCCAGTCACCAGCCTTTCTATCAAAGGAAGATTTGCCAGAAGTAAAAACAATAGGATCTGTTTCAGTACCCACAGCCATCAACTTACAACCTTTAGTTACAATCAAAGTTCCATTAGAATCTGTATCGCCACGCACAACCACTCCTGGTTCTAAAGTTAATACAGCTCCATTAGTTACATAAACGGACCCCATTAAGGAATAAGTTCCCTTTTTGAGTGTAGTATTCTCAGAAATCTCCCCATTTATAATCCTACTTGGCGCAGCATACTCAGTAGTTTTAGGCTTAAAATTAGTCCAATTACTAAACCAATTAAAGTCACCTACAATTCCTTGATTTTTTTGTGCCGCTAAGGACATCGAACCAAATAAAACCAACCCTAGTACAATTTTCTTCATTTTCTGATGGTATAATTTTTTTTAAAAAAAAGAGGCTACAAAATTAACCTTAGTTTTAATAATATCAAAGTTATTATATTATTCTATTGTTAATAAAATTAAAAAAAACCTCATAATGAGACATTTTTCAAAAATCATACCAAAATAATTAATTAAAATCAAATCGGACTCCTAGTGAGATATTATTTTGCTTTACAGGGTTAGCCGTAAAAACAGGATTTAAGTCATATTTGAGATACAAACTCATATCCTCATGACCTATGTAACACCCTACACCATATACCCATTTATTAGTATTAAAATTACCACATTCTGTTTGTGAAAAATCATGACCATTTTGTTCAAATTCTAAATATTGCTTCGAAGACACATTCAATCCTATATGCCCACCAAACCCAACTCGTATTCCTTGATGAGTTCTAAAAAACTCTTTGCCATCAATTTTTTTGTTTTTTGAAAAATCAAATTCAAAATATACAGGTGCAACAAGATTTACATTTTTAAACCTTGAATCTTTTAACTCGAAAGGTGCATTTTGTAACTCCGTGTTTTGGTTAACCTCTACAAACTGACGATTATCAGTAGGTCGCAAGTTATTATACTGAAGTGTCAAACCATAGCGCAAATGATACAAGTTATTACTCTTCAACAAACGGCTATTCATCATCAATCCTACTTCATAAAAATGCGACCCATAATACCTAAAATCTGAATTTGCCACAGCTCCATTTGTAACTACGTTATTGAGTCCCATAGCAAAAACGAACTCTGTAATGTTGCGCTTTTCATTACCGAAAATTTTATCCTTTTTCTTATTCCATTTGATAGTAATTTTCTTTTTAGCACTACTTGTATCAGTCAATGCAATTTCTCCATCTACTTTTTCTTTAACTAAAATGGTCAATTTATTTTGTTCTACTAACACACGCTCTTCTATAATTTTTGCAGATTCTTGAGCGTATTTTAATTTTTCTTCATCTGCTTGTTCGCTAGTTAACTTTCCTTGTTCTAGTTGCGTATTAACCGCAGCAATTTTTTCTTTCAATGCTACCTTCTCTTCCTGAGTAATTTTTTCAATTTGCAAAGCAATAATTTTAGCTCTATGTTCAAAACTCTCTTGCCCAAAAACTTTAATGGTGGCAGCCATAATTAAAATCCCTAAATAAATAATAAAATTTTTCATACTGTTCGTTTTATGATTAATGATTAATTGATGATTCTTGATTTCTAGAAGCTAAAACTTCTTTTGCATTGTTATAATCTTTTTTTATTCTTTTAAAAACATTTTGTCTGAAGGTTTGTTGCATTTCACCGTCAACCTGATTTAACAATGCCTGAGCATCTATTTTTAACTCCAATTTTTCTGATTGTGCTAAATCATTTCGCCTTTCATCACTTGATTTTTCTAGCATCAAAACAGGCTCACTTTCAATCGTTTCAGTATTTACCGCAACAGCACTTAATGTTTCCTTATTATTTTTGTCAGTTGTCTTTACAACTTCAATCTGTACAAGTTCCGTTTTATGTGTACTCTTGTTTTGTTTTAACAAGGATTCATTTTCTGAATGTGACTTAACTATTTGACAAGCTATTACATCAACATTATTTTTAGGAATTGCTTTATTGGGTATAGCCCTATCGCTAGTTACAACTTCATTTTTTATTGAATCATTTGTTCGCACCATCAAAATAAGAACACCTAGACTCAACATTAACAGAATTGAAGCCGCAATTACAAACCCTTTTTTCTCTCTTTTAGCAGGCACTACAGACATCTCAGTAACGCTCAGCATAGCATCTAGACGATCCCAAGCTGTTTCTGATGGCATAATTTCTCTGGCTTGCATTTTTTGTTGCAATTGTTCTTCAAACTTAGATTGTTCCATGATTAAACTTATTAAGTGAATTGATTTGGGTTTGCAAAACTTCTCTCGCTCTTGACAACTGTGATTTTGAAGTTCCTGGACTAATTCCTAACATTTCTGCAATTTCATGGTGCTTATACCCTTCTATTACATATAAATTGAAAACCATTTTATACCCATCAGGCAAAGCATCTATTAAAAATTGAATAGCTTCTACAGAAAACTGACTTTCAATATTGTTATGCATTTCGTGCGTAAACTCTTCATCCTCTACAAATTTCATTTCCTTTTTTACCCGTAAATACGAAATACATTCATGAATCATAATTTTTCTTATCCACCCTTCAAAACTCCCTTTATGTTCAAAATATTTCAAATTAACAAACACTTTCATAAAAGCCGTAATCATTACATCTTCCGCTTGTTGCAAATCTTTAATATACTGCCTACAAACACTTAACATTTTAGGTGCATATTTAACATACAACTTATGTTGTGCCTGCCTGTTTTGAACAACGGCCTCTTCAATGATTTTTTTTTCTTCTTGATGCAGATGGATTACTTTCACTGTCCCCAAATATTAAAGTATAGATTACTGTATCGCTTCTAATAATAGAGACGATAATAAAAAGAAAAAGGTTGCATGGAGTTGAAAAAAAATTATTTTTTTCTTTCAATCACATAGTTAACCATTAAAATTAAAGCTTTTTTATAATCAGAATTAGGGAATTTTTCTAGTAACGCTAAAGCCTGTTGTTGAAATTCAAACATTTTCTTTTCAGCATAAGCTAAACCATTTTGATCCTTAACAAATTGAATAACTTCTTTAACTCGTTTTTTGTCTTTGTTATGATTTTTAATAGAATTGATTAACCAAGATTTTTCTTTGGAAGTACAATTGTTCAAAACATGTATCAAAGGAAGCGTCATTTTTTGCTCTTTAATATCTATACCTGTAGGTTTGCCAATAGCTTCTTCAGAATAATCGAACAAATCATCTTTTATTTGAAACGCCATACCTATTAACTCCCCAAATTTACGCATATCCTCAATTAATTGCTTGTCATCAGGTTTTACAGAACAAGCAGCTAAGGCACAACAAGCTGCTATTAATGTAGCTGTTTTTTGACGAATAATTTCATAATATACCGCTTCTGTAATATCTAATCGACGGGCTTTTTCAATTTGTAATAATTCCCCTTCACTCATTTCACGTACGGCAACAGATATTATTTTCAACAAATCAAAATCACCATTATCTATAGAGAGCAACAACCCTTTTGAAAGAAGATAATCGCCAACTAATACGGCTATTTTATTTTTCCATAAAGCATTGATTGAGAAAAAACCACGTCGACGGTTACTATCATCAACCACATCATCGTGCACAAGGGTCGCGGTATGTATCAATTCAATAACCAAGGCTCCCCTGTAAGTACGTTCTAAAACATCACCTCCAGAAATCATTTTAGCTGTTAGAAAAACAAACATAGGACGCATTTGTTTTCCCTTTCTGTTCACAATATAATACGTAATTCTATTGAGCAAGGCAACTTTTGAAGACATAGAACTGTGGAATTTTCTTTCAAAAATTTCCATCTCAGTCCGTATCGGTTGTTTAATTAAAGTAGTTGTATCCATCAGGGTTTCAAAGATAAAAGAATTTTAATGAATGAAAAAAAACATTTTTTTTCAAATTAAATTAAACCTTTTTTTATTACTTTAGTCTAACCCTTAAACCCTTAAAACTTTAAAATTATGAGAACAAGAATTTTAATTGCTTCATTAGTAAGTACATTTGTGTTCCTGACGAGTTGCAACAAAGAAAAAACGGATGATTTCACCCCTGAAATTACTCAAGACGACGTGAGCTATTCAGCTAAGTCAGATGCAGCAGTAGATGACGCTTCAGCAATCATTTTAGAACAATTCAGTGTAGATGCTTTTCCTTCACGTTTAGCTCAAACTGATAAAGCAGCACCTGCCCCTACTTGTGCAACTATTACAAGAGTTCCTGCTATAGGCACTCCATTAGTTGATGGCGACAAGGTTACTAAAACCATTGACTATGGTACTACAGGCTGTGTATTACCAAATGGAAATACTTTAAAAGGTAAAATCATCATTAGTTTTTATTACCATCCTAAAGCTACTAGCCACGAGATTACTTATACTTTTGAAAATTTCTACCACAATGAAATTAAATTAGACGGTACTCGAACTATAACTATCAAAGTAGAACCTAACAATGTAAATCCAACTCATTTAGCTTTCTACATCAACTTAAACGTTACAGTTACTCTTCCTAACGGAAAAATCCTAAAAATAACAGGAAATAAAAAAAGAGAGATTGTAGAAGGTGAAGCTACACCTGATATTTCTGACAATGTATATGCTGTTACTGGAAGTTGGGAAACCGTGTTCCCTAACGGAGCGACTAGAACTGCAACAATCACAAGCGCTTTAAATATTAAAATGAGTTGTGCATCTAGAGAAATAGTAAAAGGAATTATCACTTTTGTTAAAAACGACAAAACCGCAACTTTAGATTTTGGAAATGGAGCTTGCGACAACAAAGCAATATTAACAATTAACGGAATTAGTTACGATATATATTTAAGAAAATAATACCAATAAAAAACTCTCGATCTCTCGAGAGTTTTTTATTATTTTAACCTTCCTTATTAGCTAACTGACCACAAGCGGCATCAATATCTTTACCACGGCTTCTTCTTACTTTTACTACTATATCAACAGCTTCTAAGGCTTTGATATAAGCATTTATTGAAGCCTCCGAAGCTTGCTGAAACTCACCATCATCAATTGGATTGTATTCAATCAAGTTGACTTTACAAGGCACATATTTACAAAATTTTACTAGCGCATCTATAGATCGTTTATCATCATTAATACCTTTCCAAACTACATATTCGTAAGTAACTTTACTTTTTGTTTTTTTGTACCAATATTCTAAAGCCTCTTTCAACTCAGTCAAAGGGAAATTTTTTGTAAATGGCATAATTTGATTTCGAATTTCCTCTACTGCCGAATGTAACGAAACGGCTAATTTAAATTTCACCTCATCATCAGCCATTTTTTTAATCATTTTTGAAACTCCAGAAGTGGAGACCGTGATTCTTTTAGGAGACATTCCTAAACCTTCAACAGAGGTAATTTTGTCAATGGCCTTCATCACATTTGGATAATTCATCAAGGGTTCACCCATACCCATAAAAACAATATTGGACAATGGACGACCATAATACAAACGACTTTCTGAATCGATAGCAGCAACTTGGTCATAGATTTCTCCTGGTTCCAAATTACGCATACGCTTTAAACGTGCTGTAGCACAAAAATTACAATCCAAACTACAACCAACTTGACTTGAAACACAAGCTGTAGTTCTGGTTTCTGTTGGAATCAAAACCGATTCTACAATCAATCCATCATGCAAACGCACCGCATTTTTTACAGTACCATCCTCACTTCTTTGCATTTGATCAACTTGGATATGATTGATTACAAAATTCGCTTCCAACATATCCCGAGTTGACTTGGATACATTGGTCATATCTTCAAATTTATGCGCTTTCTTTTGCCATAGCCATTCATACACCTGATTGCCTCTAAAAGCTTTATCACCCTGACTTACAAAAAAGTCACGCAATTGTTCTTTAGTCAAAGAACGGATATCTTTTTTCTCTGTTTGCATCCTGCAAAGATAGTTATTCTAAAAATCAAAATAAAATTCTTAGAAAGTAAGCCCATTACTTTCTAACATCCATATTACTTACCATTGATTTTTTTATTATTAACAAAAAAAAAAGCATCAAGAACTTCAATTTTTGTAATTCAAGCCATTTCAAGTTCAAATGATAGAACGAACACAATTAGCATCACAATTAGCATCACAATTAACACATTTAGAATCATACATACTAAAAATTATAAGCCATAAAAAAAGGGTTTACAACTGCAAACCCTTTTTAATATTTGTGAAACTTTAAAACTCTAATTTAGAAAGCATAATTGAAACCTAAACCAAAAACTTCTCTAACTTGAAATGCCCCTACTGCATTATCATCGTATATTGCTTGAAAAGCTAAATTTGTAGTAATATACTTATTCACTTTCATAGATAAATTAGCTTGATAATCAATGTCAACATTTTGAGGTTTATCAAGATAATTTGAATACAAATTCAAAATATTTTCCCAAGTGATATTATCCATTAACTTACATTTATAGTATCCTTGTAATCCTGCTCCAAATTCAAAACGTGTAGTTTTTCCCTGTTGAACTCCAAATGAAGAACCCAATTCAGTAAAATGAGAATGTACCAACACCATTTTAGCCGTTGCTGGAGCAATATTAAATTTGAAGTTATCATGTTTTTTCCACATCATACCTGGACCAACTTGAAGGTATGCAGGAGAGAAAAAATGTGAAATTTTAGCTCCCGTTTTACCATCAAAACCAGAATCCATTTGTGTTTTAAAATCTAAAAAGGCAGAATAAAACCAATATCCTGAAGCTTTCTTACCTAAAATAGAGCTAAACATTAATCGGTCATCTGATTTTTGCACATTGGCATCTTTCAATTTAGTCAATCCATAAGCAGCAATTACTTTGTTATCCCAAATTAAATTTTCTGATTTGAAATTAAAATCATAATTCAGATTAAGATTACCGGCAACACTTGAAGTTCCGCCAGCTCTCCAATCGTTATTAAAAGCAGATTGATTGAATAAAAAATTAAAATTACCCACTTTTTTCCAACCCAAGTTTGAATTGTCAGCTGCTTTTTTTTCAGTTTCAGCAGTTCTTTTAATAAGTTCCCCTTCGTTAGTTTGTGCATTCAATAGCGCTTGGCATCCTACTAATGCTAAGCAAAGTAATGTCTTTTTCATAGATATAATTTTTATTTGGTTCTCTTGTATATCGGAACTGCCGAACAAGCTTCACCAAACATGACACTCTTTGCCACTTTTTGTAATTGTGTCATCGCCATGATGTAAGCTTCTTTCGGAACAGGCTTCCTTGAACAACCCTTCAAAATTACTGGTTTGTCAAGGAATTTACTGAAATCTATTCGTAGAATTTCTTCTATGTATAAATTTACATCAATTTCTTGAATATTCCCAACTATTACTTTTTTAGCATATTGATTTAAAAAAGAGGACACTAAGATAGGCGCCCAAGTAGGTAAAATAGCATCAGTACTACAATAAATAGCACAAAAATGGTCTTTATATTGCGACCAATCGTGTTGTTTAAGTGCCTCTCTAAAGTCTTTTTCTTTTAACAAAAACCCTTCAACAAGCCATTGACTGATATCTATTCCTGTGCGAATACCCTCTTGGTAATAATCTTCTAAATCAAAAACCTCTAAAGCACTCGAGGCTACTTTATTTACAATTTCTTCCATTTTTATAGTGATCAGTATTCAGTGTGCAGTATTCAGCTTTACTGAACACTGAATACTGAACACTGAATACTAAATTAAAGCATTCCTAATTCTAATTTTGCTTCTTCGCTCATCAACTCCTTTGTCCAAGGTGGATCGAAAGTAATTTCTACTTCACACGATTTTACAGCTTCTAATTTTTCAATTTTCTCCTTTACTTCATTAGGCAAGGTCTCAGCTACAGGGCAATTTGGAGAAGTCAAAGTCATCAAGATTTTCACATCCATATCTTCATTGACAAAAACGTCGTAAATCAAACCTAATTCGTAAATATCTACAGGAATTTCAGGGTCATAAATGCGTTTTAACACTTTTACCACTTCTTCTCCTAAATTAATGTTGTCGTTAAATTCTTCCATTTTTATTATAGTTTTCAGTTGCAGCTCTGTAAACTGATTACTGTTACTGCTAACTTTACTTTTAATTTTTGCTCAAGAATGCCAAAGCATACATTTTAATTTGTTTTATCATCGAAACCAAGCCATTGGCGCGTGTGGGCGAAAGATGCTCTTTAAGCCCAATTTCATCAATAAAATCAGTTTTAGCATCTAAGATGGCTTGTGCAGGTTGATTTGAAAAGGTACGGATTAAAATACCGATAATCCCTTTGGTCAAAATAGCGTCGCTATCAGCTGTAAAAACGATGTTACCCTCTTTTTCTTCGGCATGCACCCATACTTTAGATTGACAACCTTTAATAATATTGTCATCCGTTTTATATTGTCCATCAATCAAAGGAAGTGTCTTCCCTAATTCAATGATGTATTCGTAACGTTGCATCCAATCGTCGAACATGGAAAACTCATCAACGATTTCATTCTGAATTTCTTCTATAGTCATTTTCAAAACATTATTTACAGTACATTATTCTGTAAATGATACTAATTTATTAATTAATTTTTCAATTTTAGCAGGCGGGTGACCATGGTCAAAACCAGTAGAATTATAAGTTATCCCATTTTTTATCATTTGAAAATCGGCATGTGCTGCTCCATCATGCAAACGCAACATGGTAGGGGCTTCCAACTTTTGCAAATCCTCCGGATTGATTTGTTTCACTAAACTAACAAGCTCATCTTGGTCTTTCTGACTGATTTTAACTGATTTAAAATCTTTACTATCACGAATTGTTGTAAACGACAAACCTGCTTCGCTAAAAACCACTTCTAAATGATAACCTCGTGAGTTTGCACTATATTTCACTAAGGTTCCTTGTTGTTGCTTATCTGTTTCTTTTTGATTACTTCCCATACTACTGTTCAAATTTTCGTTGGAACTCATCACAACAGCTGCTTTATCTTCTTCAAGAACCGCTTTTTTACATTTACAAGAAGCCAATATTACTGTTAAAGTAAATAGGGTCAAAAAAACTTTTTTCATAACTTATAGTTTTATGATAACATCATTTTTGCTTTTTTAACAGCCTCAACAAAAACATCAATTTCTTCTTTAGTATTGTAAAAAGAGAAACTTGCACGTACCGTACCAGGAATTCCAAAGAAATTCATAATAGGTTGTGTACAATGATGTCCTGTACGAACCGCTATTCCTAACTTATCAATAATTGTTCCAATATCGTAAGGATGAATCCCCTCAATGTTGAAAGAAATTACGGAGGTCTTATTTTCAGCAGTACCGTAAATTTTTAAGCGATCTATTGCTAAAAGTTTTTCGGTACCGTAAGCTAACAATTCTTTTTCTTGCTTTTGAATGTTATCAAAACCTACCTCATTCAAATAATCCAAGGCAGTTCCTAATACAATCCCATCAGCAATATTAGGCGTTCCCGCTTCAAACTTGTGAGGTAATTCGGCATAAGTTGTTTTCTCAAAAGTCACTTCTTTAATCATTTCGCCCCCACCCATGTAAGGCGGCAACTGATTTAGCAAGGCTTCTTTACCGTAGAGAATTCCAACACCGGTAGGTCCGCAAACTTTATGTCCTGAAAACACATAAAAATCACAATCCAAGGCTTGTACATCTGGTCGCAAATGCGGTGTAGCCTGAGCACCATCTATCAGCACCCAAGCTCCCATTTGATGTGCTTTTTCAATGATATATTCAATAGGGTTAATAGTTCCTAAAGCATTAGAAATATGATTAACCGCTATGATTTTTGTTTTTTCAGAAAGCAACTTATCAAATTCAGCCATGATAAGTTCGCCCTTTTCATTCATGGGAATCACCACCAATTTTGCTCCTGTGCGCTCGCATAAAAACTGCCAAGGCACAATATTACTATGGTGTTCTAAAGCAGAAACCATTACCTCATCGCCCGCTTGAATCAATGATGCCATACCATGAGCCACCAAGTTAATTCCTTGTGTAGTTCCTGAGGTAAAGATAATTTCATGAAGGTGCGTTGCATTCATGTGTGCACGCACTTTTTCACGCGATTCCTCGTAAGCGTCAGTGGCCAACTGGCTTAAGGTGTGTACGCCACGATGAATATTCGCATTTATCTCTTCGTAGTATTTTGTAATCGCATCGATAACCACTTTAGGCTTTTGAGCCGTAGCCCCGTTATCGAAATATATTAAGGGTTTTCCGTTGACCTTTTGCGTCAAAATTGGAAAGTCAGCTCTAATCTTTTGAATATCAAACATCTTATTTAGAAAAATTCTAAATGCAAAAGTAATTAAATAGCTACGAATTCCCGAACAAATTCACATTTCTTTTTACAATATACTATAGATGAAATCTATTTGCAAATTTGAGTAGTTTTAAAATCTTATTATGAATAGGATACCCAAAAATATTTCACCATTTTGAATTAAATACCATACAAAATTAAAACGGCATAACTAATAATTATCCCCACTACCGCCACCGCTAAATCCGCCACCACAAAAAGGCATAGGTGACTCGGGTTTTGTGGGTACCGCGATATTTGCATTGGCATTAATTAAAATGGTTTTAACCAAATCAAATGCTACAGGTTGCAATTGCACATCTTCTTTAAAAGTTAAGCCCGAACTTTTATCTTTTAATTTTTGAATAGAAATATAAACCAGAACAAATAAAATACTCCCCCCTAACAAACAAGCATATTCAATAGACAAAACGGCATGATAATAACGAAACGTTGCAAAAGCCAAACCTAACAAGCCCAATCCACACCAAATAAAAATGCGGTTTTTATACTTAACCCCAAAAAAGAGGTAGGCTAAAGGCATCAAAAACGTAAGCATCCAGAACAACAACGCAAATGGAATATCTGCACCTTTGGCAATGGTTATTTCTAACAATTCCTCCGACAATTCACGAACTACATAATAATTCATAGAAGCATATAGCAACAAAAGGCTAAGAATTTCAACTGTTAACCCTATATTTTTGTAGATAAAAAACGGTGTCTTGGATTTTAATTTCCACTGCAAAAAGAAAAGTCCCAAGCCTAGACCAAACATCACAAAAGGCAATACACTACTCGGTAAAATTTTATCGTGTACAATCGTAAAGCCAACGAAACTCACCATGAAAAGGATAGCGAAAAAGGTTGCAGGGACATTGACGTATCGCACCGCACCATACAAAGCTCCAAGGAAAAGAACTAGCAACACCGCATGCTCCTCTTCACTAAAAATCCCCACCGTTATAGCTAGAAAAAGTGGAATCCCTAGCACAGAAGCATCATCCAAACCGTAAGCAAAATAATTCTTACTGAATAAAATTTCGGTTGCCATCACACATCCCACTGCCATCAATAAACTTATTAGGGCAAAACCTTCCGCACCACCACTGATGGCTACAAATAGCGATAAGAAACCAACCACCGAACTGATTAAGAAAACTCCTAACAAAAAGAAACCGATGCGCACCAAAATATTATTATTGGTCTTGGTAGCTGGATGATTGTGTTTCATCATTTGCAACTGTTCTTCACTCACTGTCCCATTAGCTACAAGTTGTTCCATTTCTTCCAAAAGAAAATGATTTTGAATAGCGGTGAAATTATTAGTTAACATAAACATTCTTTTTAAAATCCTTAATCATTTTGATAAACAACACTATAGAACTAATCACATAAAAAGGAGAGAGAAAAATGATAAATTCATAGAATTGCGAAGCATCTAGTATCTCCAACAGTTTGAAAATAAAAATATTCAACCCAATGTACCCATAGAAAAGCACAAAAACATACCAAGAAATAGCATCTAAAGCCAAACTTTTTTTATAGAAAAAATACATCACAGCAATCAATACCAATAGATACAAAAACCAAATTTTATCATCGTTCCCTATTCCTGACAAACAGCTTAATGCCAAGGTATGAAAGGCAAATGTTAACAACACAAAACTGAAGTGAAACTTTACACCTTTGACCTCAATCACTCTTTGCCACAACAACAAGAAAACCCCAAACAGTAAGCCTGAAAAAATTAACGTTGAGGTATGGAACAGTTCATTTGCAAAGAAAGTCTGCACTTGTAATGACAGTCCTACAAAACTTGCCAAAGCCGTAATGCCAAGAACTAAAACACTCTTATTGTCAAAATAGTAGGCCATCGCAATACAAACCAAAGCAGACAAGAGTGAAGTAATATTATAATTGGTCGCAGTCAAATTCAAATTGTATTGAAAATAGCCTATAAATGTACAACTCAAAATAGCAGTAAAAAGCACCCAATAATCGTATAAAGGATTTTCAAACAAGACTTCCTGTTTGGTAAATCCTTTGGCTTTTTTAATACAAAAATAAAAACTCACCAATGTTGCAAGACCTAACAACACCAGTAATACAGTATGCCCAAGTGTATCAATGTTTTTATAAATCAAAACACCAACTCCACTAGTAAAAAGCAAGATGGAAATGTATAATAAAAAAAGAAGTTCATTCCGCAAAGAAAACAAGCCTAGCTCTTGGTAAGCTTCAATAGCTTTATACTGCTCAGGCGTGATAAAATTCTTATCCTTTAACAAAGTAAAAATGTTATTCATACAATCAATTTTATCAAATATAATCAACTAATTTGATTTTATATTCACATGAAAAAAAACTAAATTGCATCAAAATCAATCGAATGAAAAAAACAATCGGCATTATCAGCCTTTTAGTCCTAGGAACTGTGGGTTTTATAGGTTACAAAAACTATCCTAAACTGGATTTAATTTCTGGATTTTCAGCTAAAAGTGTAGCATCGGGTCATTTCTTAGACAACCGTTCGTTAGACATTATTGAAAAAGGCGACAACGACATTAACTTAATTGATTTGGCGTCGAATACTATAGATGAAAACGGACATTTAGCCGAAGCCACTGTATATGGTTTTAAAAAACGAAAAGCCGTTTACCGTGAAGGCTTAGGTGCCGTATTAGTCAATGACGAATACGATGCTTCAAAACCGTATTTGGTTCCTAAAAGAAACTTTACTTTAAACACTAAAATCCCATTCCCTTACGGTGATGGTGAACCTGTTACTACGCCCTTACCTAATGTAGATTACAAACGTTTGCAGAAGGCGGTAGATTTTGCTTTTGCACCGAGTAACGAAGGCAAAAAATGCACTCGTGCGGTGGTTGTAGTGCATAACGACCAGATTATTGCTGAAAAATACGCCCCTGGATTTTCAAAGAATTCAAGATTATTGGGCTGGTCCATGACCAAAAGTATTACGGGAACCATGTTAGGCATCCTTCAAAAACAAGGAAAATTAAATATTAATCAACCTGCTCCAATTACAGCTTGGAAAAACGATGAACGCAAAAACATCACCTTTCACAATTTATTACAAATGAATTCGGGTCTGGAATGGGAAGAAAATTATAACACTATTTCAGATGCAACCAAAATGCTTTTCCAAGAAAGCGACATGACCCAATCGCAAATACACAAACCTTTAGTGGGCAAACCCAATGCTACCTGGAACTACTCTTCAGGAACCACCAACTTACTTTCTGGTATCATCCGCAACCAGTTTAAAACCCATCAGGAATATTTAGATTTTTGGTACTCGGCTTTGATTGATAAAATTGGTATGCATTCGATGTTAATTGAAACCGATTTAGCAGGAAATTATATTGGTTCCTCTTATGCTTGGGCTAACGCGCGTGATTGGGCAAAATTCGGCTTGCTTTATCTACACAACGGAAACTGGAATGGCGAGCAATTGTTTGAATCCACTTGGTCTAAATACGTTGCAACTCCCACTCCTACCTCTAATAAAGAATATGGCGCACAATTCTGGTTAAATGCCTGTGGAAAATTACCTGACTGCCCTAAAGATATTTATTACGCTGATGGTTTTCAAGGACAACGTGTTTTTATTATCCCTTCTCACAATATGGTGGTGGTGCGTTTAGGATACGACCACATAGATTTGAATACATTTTTAAAAGAAATCTTAGCAAGTGTTAAAAAAAATTAATAAACTCACATTATTCACTATAATTAACACAATATTTTTACATATTAACAAAAAATAAAACATTTTTTACAACATCAGGTTGTTTCTTTTAAAAAAAATATATAATTTTAAAGGAAACTTCCTACTATGATTAAGACGGCTCAATTTACTTGGGATGGCGCTTTGATACCCATAAGCGAATCCGAAGAATTTTCTCATTCAAAAGCACAATTGGCATTTATTTTTGCTGACCGCTTACAACTCTCCAACGAAGTTATCCAACAGACCCAAACCAAATTTCCAAATGCAACGGTAGTTTTTGGCACGACTTCAGGGCATTTTTCAAACCAAGAAGTTTTATTTGACCAACCAGTGATTACTGGGGTGAGTTTTGAAAAAACCAAATTAGAAATTTTTGAATTAGAAGCCACTTGTCTTACGGATAAAGAGCATCCTTCCCACGGTAAAGTCCAAGACCTTCTTAACATGCCCGATATAAAAGCGGTTTTAGTTCTATCGGAAGGAAGTTCTACCAATGGCTCAGAACTCACTTCCTGTTTAGCGACTTGCAATCCTAAAAACGTTCCCGTATTTGGGGGCATGACTGCAGATATGGAACGCTTTGAAAAAACCTATGCAGGAATCAACGTGCTAGGAACCACACCTAAAATAGTTATCATCGGTTTTATAGGTAAAGACATACACTTCAATTTTGGGATTGAAGGAGGATGGCATGTTTTCGGTCCAGAACGCACTATTACATCATCTTATAAGAACACGTTATTCGAGCTTAGCCATCAAAATGCCTTAGATTTATACAAAGAATATTTGGGAGAATATTCCGCGATGCTTCCCGCTTCCTCCTTATATTTCCCATTGTCTGTAAAGAGTCCTGATGGCGACCGTTTTTTTGTACGTACCGTATTAAGCATAAACGAGAACAACAAATCTATGACTTTTGCTGGTGATGTCCCACAAGGTAGTACCGTCCGTTTTATGAAAAGTAATAAAGATTTATTACTCGATGCCGCACAAGAAGCCATCAACAAAACCGCATTTAAAGACGCTGTACCCCAACTCATTTTTTTGATTAGCTGTGTGGGACGCAAAATCGTGTTAGGAAGCCGTCACGATGAAGAGTTAGAGTTGGCGCTACAACATTATGAACATGCTGAGATAAAACCAACGGTAACGGGTTTTTACTCTTATGGAGAAATCGCCCCGGATGGTAATTTTTCACCTTGTGATTTATACAATCAGACCATCACGATTACTAGTATTTATGAACAATAAAGAATTACATCCACATTTAAACCGATTGATACAAAGGCACTTCTCCGAAAGAGACATTTGGAATGATGCGTCTATGTGTAAATTTCTAGATACTATAAACGACACCTATAGAAATTACGAACGTGATATCAAACTTTTTGAGCGTGCCACCACATTAAATGATGAAGAATTTACCAAAATTAATAATCAATTAAAAGAAGAACTTGTAATTAACAACCAATACCAAAAAAGTCTATTAGAAGCAAAAACAGAAGCCGAAAAAGCCAATGAAGCTAAATCGAATTTTTTATCAGTAATGAGTCATGAAATTCGCACACCTTTGAATGCCATCATTGGCTCACTATACCTTATTGATAAAAACAAAGATGCTAATCAATTAGCAGAACACCTTGAAATCTTAAAAGTATCTTCGAGTAATTTATTGATGTTGATTAATGATATTCTTGATTTTAATAAGATTGAAGCTAACAAACTTGATTTAGAACACATCCCATTTTCTGTAAACTCATTGCTAAATGATATTATCAAAGCACAAGAATACAATTTTAAAAGCAACAACAATTCAGTACATATCAACATTGACCCTGCCATTGAGTATAATTTGATAGGAGACCCATTGCGTTTGAATCAAATATTAACCAATTTAATTTCTAATGCGAGTAAATTCTCCAAAAAAAAGTCAATAACAGTAACTTTAAGAGAAAAACACAGAGACGAACATAGTGCAACTCTTTATTTTGAAGTAAAAGACACCGGAATAGGCATTAAAAAAGGAAATTTAAAAAAGATTTTTCAGCCTTTTACCCAAGAGGAATACAATACCACAAGGAAATTTGGTGGAACAGGCTTGGGGCTTGTTATTGTAAGCCAATTGCTACGATTGTATAAAAGCAAAATCAATGTAGCAAGCAAAAAAGATGAAGGTTCTACTTTTTATTTTGAATTAACATTACCTTTATCTGACACACCAAGCTTACAAGTTGAAAAAATTGACGAAAAGAAAAGCTTTAACGGCTATAAAGTACTTATTGTCGAAGACAATTTAATCAATGTAAAAATTTTAGGAAAAATTTTAAGCAACTGGGATATTACTTATGAAGTAGCGGAAAATGGCAAAATCGGTTATGAAAAATGCATATTAAATAATTACGATATGATATTTATGGATTTATCAATGCCCGTAATGGATGGCTTCGAAAGCACGGTTTTGATTCGGAAGACAAACAAAATTATACCTATTATTGCTATATCTGCTTCCAATTTTGTCAACGACATCAGCAAAGCACAAGCCTTGGGTTTTACCGATTATATTACAAAACCCTTCAATGTGCAAAATTTAAATAGCAAATTGGTATTACATCTTGATAACGAACCTATAAATCATATACAGTTTTAATCATCAAATTCATCGCGAAGTATACAATTGTATATGCTCTTTTTTTCGTTCAAAAAAAACTGTAACAGAACAAGTTCCTTTATCACAACAATTACTCAATTCAATTTTTCGAGAAGTCTGCACACTTGTTTCGGCAGGGTAAAGTGTATCCATAGACCAAGTTAGTGAGAATGCAGCAGGATTTTGATTTGCAGTTATTTTAAGATCCTTAAGACTTAAACTTCCTAATCGAACAGGTTCAGGAATACGCTTAATCGTTTTAAGACTTCCTTCTACCAATGGTTGTACCACTATAAGTGTACTCTCAGGAAGCTCTTGCCATTCTTGCCAATTGACTTCAGTAACCTCCCAAGCTTTATTCTGATCAATAAAAACTAGTAAATTGTCTTTTGAAGGAAACACAACTAAAAAAAGTGCGGCTGTAGTATAATTAGATGCGTCAACACTCAAGTCAAGCTTTTTTTCAAAAACACGTATCTTCCTATCTTGAGCTAAAGAAATGTGTCCCATGATAAAAAAGAAAATCACGAATTTCATTACAAAAAAGAATCGCATAATCAACTGTAAACAAAGCTGTTAATACATAAATATACAACTTTTCTTTCAAAGAAATGAAATTCGCAATCTAAAACAAAAAAATAGTCAGAAAAAAACTATTCCTTAACCACAACTTGTAAGGTTTCTCTACTCATTTGACGCACTAAAACCGCCTTATCTTTTTCAATTGTTTTCATGGCATTGTCATCAAAATGTCTTACTGTATATAAGGCAACATTTTCATTATAAGTTACTTTAAATTTTTTAGACAAGATTTTTACCAACTCAGAAAAATTAGCATATTTATCTTCAACACATACTGAGAAACTAATAGCTGAATTTTGAATCAAACTTACTTTGAGTTTAAACTTATGTAGTAGTGCAAATATTTCGCTAATATTTTCTTCCATAATAAAAGAAAAATCAATTGAAGATAATGACAATAAAATTTGCCCTTTTTTAACTATAAAACAAGGCAACTTTGGTTCTAAATCTTCACCTTTAGATACGCTCGTTCCTGCCAATAGTGGATTTATAAACGATTTGACAAATAAAGGAATTTCTTTACGTTGTAAAGGTTGTAGTGTTTTAGGGTGTATAACACTTGCACCATAAAAAGCTAATTCTATAGCTTCTCTGTAAGAAATTTGATTCAATAAATTAGCATTCTCAAAATACCTAGGATCCGCATTCATAACTCCAGGTACATCTTTCCAGATAGTTACACTTTCAGCATTCAGGCAATAAGCAAAAATAGCTGCGGTATAATCAGAACCTTCTCGCCCTAGAGTTGTTGTAAACCCATTTTCATCAGAACCTAAAAAACCTTGAGTTACAAAGAGTTGTTTTTTCTTAGCTATTTTAGTGATTGCTTTTTGTGTTTTATCCCAATCTACATTAGCATCGCGATAATTATTATCCGTTTTCACATAATTGCGCACATCCAACCATTGCGACTGAATGCCTCTATAACTCATGTAATGCGAAACAATGGTAGTGGAAATGAGTTCTCCAAAACTCACAATCTGATCATAGACAAAACTATAATTGGGCGATTTGTTACTACGTAAAAAATATTCAAAATCAGCAAAATGTTCATTTACTTCAAAAAACACTTCATGTCCTTCTTCTTCAAAAAGGTCGATCAGAATTTGATTATGGTATTTTTTCACTTCTTGAACGGCTGCATTCAATTGTGGTGATTTGTCAAAATAATGCTTGATTACTTCTTCCAAAGCATTGGTGGTTTTACCCATAGCCGAAACCACTAACAATACTTCTTCAAATCCTACTTTTTGTAATACTTCATATACGTTTCTTACTCCTGCCGCATCTTTTACTGATGCACCACCAAATTTAAATATTTTCATTCCTACGACTTATTAAAATTGCTCCAGTACCTAAACAACACCTTTTTCAAGAATTTGCTTTCGAATGACTGTTCCTCAAAACTATGAATTTTTCAGGAATTTGAATACATGTTCTTTTGTATTTTACAAAAAAGGGTATTTTAAATTGACAAAGCTGATTTAAGCCAAAATCATTTTCCGCTTGGCAATTCAAAACAAAAGCGCATAAGCTATTTTTCAATCATTAATTTGAGTAAACCTATTTGCTCCTTTAATGCTAATATAGTTTCCTCATATTGCTGAATTAATTTTGGGGTTAAATCCGTATTAGCATCATTTATTTTGCCTTTGAATGAACCAAAGAGGCTTTCCTCATTAAGCCCTAAAAGATGCTCAGGTTGCATTTTTAAAATAGCACAAATTTCGTTAAATCTTTTAAAAGTGAGTTGCGTTTCACCATTTTCAATTTTTGAATAAGCTCTTATACTTATTCCTAATTGAGTAGCTATATACTCTTGAGAATAGTTTTTATATTCCCTTAGTTGCTTTAACTTTCGCTCAGGAGAAGAAATCATTATCGTTTTAGTTTGTTTAGTTCAATAATAAGAATTATTAGTTCAAAAATAGTACAATTAGAATGAAATTCTATGCATGAATATTATTTTTTTTGTCATCCCAATCTTACCCTTTCTCATACTACACGTAAAAAACTAAAAAACAAATACTTCACACAAAAAGTATTTAGTTTATTAGACAATTGAGTAACACAAATAAATATATAAACTATGAGAAAATTTTTCTGCTCTTTATTAATTGTTTCAGCCTTATTCAAAGCGGAAGCACAAAACAAAGATGTAATTGAGAGCAAATACAGAAGAAGTTCTATTTACACCGTAATGATTAATCAGCCGAAACTTCCATATGCTGATGTCATTAAACAACATTTCCAATCAAGTCCTGTACCTGACAAATTCAACGACCACAATTTAGGCAAAAGAGTCTATGAGACAGATCAGTTACCTACAGACGGTACTACCCCAGCAATTTTAAATGAAATTGCAAGAGATATGGTAGCCAAATGGTTTAATCGTTCTTCAAAAGGTGGTTTCAACATGGATTTAATCAAAAAAAGAGGTTTTTATGATGCGAGTGCCTTAGATATAAAAAATGCACAAGCTAGTAAAAGAGGATTAGATCAACTGGCCGATGCAGGAGAAGATTTGATAGGTAAAACATTCGTCCTAATTAATGAATTCAAATACACAGACAAAGAAGAGGTAGCTAAAAAAGCATCTGGTTTTTTAAGTGCTGCAGGAAGCATTGGTAGTGCTATGGGAGTTTCTAATGCAAGTTTAATCGCTGAAACAGCTGGAGCTGGATTAGAAGTGGCTGGAAAAGGTTATGTCGTTAAAACGAAAGGGTATTTATACCAATTAGTTTGGGATGAAGAAACAGCGGCTACATTCTACAAAGATTACTGGGCTGATGATGCTACAATTACACCTGAAAAGAAAAGAGCATTTGACGAATCTACATTTTTCAAATTAAAATACATTGGAACAGATGTTTCTTGGGCAGATATTCAATCAACCATCTTTACCAAGAAAACCAATGAAGAATTAGTACAAAGAGCTACTTTAAAATCAATTGATAAAACCATTGTGGCTTTACAAAAAAATCATGACGAATTCAAAACTAAAACTCCAATCTTTACTGTAGAACCAATTACAGCGAAAATTGGTACAAAAGAAGGGGTAACTGAAAAATCCTCATTTGATGTATTAGAACAGGTTGAAGACGAAAATGGAAAAATCAAATACAACAAAGTTGGTGTAGTTAAAGTAGATACTGATTTCCCTATTTGGGACAATACTTATGGCGCTGAAGAAGAGCACCCAGAAAGTAAAGTAGATCGCACTTATTTCAAGAAAGTAAGCGGTAAAGATCTTTTCCCAGGTATGCTTTTAGTACAAAGAAAAGGGAAATAATTTCCATAAAAATCGCCTAAAATAACTATCCTATATTTTAGGCGATTCTTTTAAATCATTTAATTCAATACTTTCAAAATATGAAGAATTTAATTTTAGTGGCTATTAGCTTTATCGCTTTGGCCACAAATGCACAAGCAAGAAGAAAAGCCGATAGAGATACTGATGAATTCAGATACGAGTTACAATGCGCAGGCGTTGGACAAGATGGCACTTACTTGGTAAAAGTTTGGTCGTATTCAAAAAGAGGCATTGTGGCTATCGAACAAGCGAAAAAAAATGCAGTACACGGCATTGTGTTCAAAGGTTTTCCAGGCGAAGGAGGATGCGCTTCACAAAAAGCAATTGCTAACGATCCTAATGTAGAAACTGAAAAACAAGAATTTTTTGATACTTTCTTTCAAGACGGTGGTAATTACATGAAATACGTATCTGTTTCATCTGATGGAATGATTTCTGCTGATGATCGCAAAAAAGTAGGAAAAGAATACAAAATAGGCGTTGTAGTTTCCGTTATGAAAGACGCCCTACGCAAAGATCTTGAGGCAGCAGGTATCGTACGTGGTTTAAGCTCAGGTTTCTAAAAAGCTACAACAAATGATAAAAAAAAGTATATTAATCGCAAGCTTAATCCTAACACTTACATCATGTAGAACTAAAAAATCTACAGCAATGTACTACAATTACACAACCACCTGTATAGGTTCAGAACTTGAAGGTACACAAAATCTAGTGGCTTATGGAACAGGAGCTAATGCGCAAGAGGCACAAGAACAAGCAATAAAAAACGCCTTAAATGATGTTATTTTTAAAGGGATTACTGCTGGCAAACTAGGTTGCGCAATCAAACCTTTAGTCTTTGAAGTCAATGCAAAAGAAAAAAACGAGAATTTTTTCTCTAATTTTTTCTCTAAAAATGGAGATTATAACAAGTATGTACTTTTTACCCGTGAAGTCGCTTTAGATAAAGAAATCCAAAAAACCCATAACAGTATACAGGGCACACTAAAAGGGGTTGTTATAAAAGTGTTACTATCCAATTTAAAACAAAAATTAGTACAAGAGGGAATTATCAAATCAATCTAAAGAATGAAAAATATCAATAAATTATTTTATGCCGTTATAGCCATTTGTATGCTTGGATTTAGTGCAACAGTAAATGCACAAGCTAAGAAACCCACAATTATGATTGTTCCAAGTGATGTTTGGTGCAATCAAAATGGCTTTATGAAAACATTTTACAACCAGGAAGAACAAATTAATGTACCTGATTATAAAAGAGCATTTCAAGAAAATTCAGACTTATTACTTGTAATTAGTAAAATTAATGGCTTGATGGCTCAACGCGGGTTTCCTTTAAAAAATCTGGAATCTGAAATTAAATCATTAGAAGCTGAGAGTGCTGAAGACGCTTTATTAACTTCAAAAAATGGAGCAGAGGTAGCTGAAAGCCCTATTGATAAGCTTAGAAAAAATGCAAAAGCGGATATTATCATGCAACTTACTTGGGTGGTTAAACAAACTGGCCCTAAAAAACTAGTTGAATTTACCTTACAAGGCTTAGATTCATACACAAACAAAGAAGTAGCTTCTGCTGGTGGTGCTGGCGCTCCTTCTTTTTCCGCTGAAGTTTCTACTTTATTAGAAGAAGCGGTCTTAAATCATATTGATAAATTCAATGCTTCGCTACAAACTCATTTTGATGACATGTTTGCAAACGGAAGAGAAATCAAAATTAGATTGAAAAAATTCAACTCTTGGGATGGCGATTTCGAAAAAGAATATGCAGGTAAAGAACTAAGCGAAGTTGTGGAAGAATGGATGGCAGCTAATACAGTAAAAGGAAGATTCAATACTACAACTGCTACCGAAAATATGATGCTTTTTGAACAAGCAAGAATCCCTCTATATGATGAAAAAGGTAATGCTACTGATGCAAGAAAATTTGTGAAAAATTTACAAAAATTCTTACAAACAGCTCCTTATGCCATCAATGTAAAATTAATGAGCAAAGGTTTAGGTGAAGCCGTACTTGTTTTAGGAGACAAATAAATTAAAAACCGATTATGAAAAAATTATTCTTATCAATAGTAAGTTTTTGCGCTTTCTTGAATACAACAGCTCAAGCTCAAACCAAAAACAATACCGAGCTAATTGCTTTAGCCACTTATATAGATTCATCTGTTGAGTCCCAAACTTCAGCGGCTACAAATGCATTGATGAACAAGTTGAATCAAATTGTAAGCGCAAGTGGTTTATCTAGTAATTATTCAAGATTTATCTTAACAGCTAATGTAACCCCAAGAACTAAAGATGTTTTAGGAACTGCACCTACCACGATTGCTTACACTATGGATGTAACTTTTTATATAGGCGACGGTATTGATGGTACAAAATTTGGCTCTATAACAAAAACGGTTAAAGGTGTTGGCAGCAATGAATCATTAGCTATGTCTAACGCTTTTAAAATGATAAATTCAGCCGATAAAGACCTACAAAACTTTATTGTAAAAGGAAAAGAAAAAATAATTAACTTTTACAACACACGTTGTGATTTTATTATCAAAGAAGCCAAAATGCTTGAAATGCAAAATCAATATGACGAAGCACTATATAGATTAACTTCTGTACCCGACGTTTGCACCTCATGCTATACAAAAGCTATGACAGCAGCTGAAAGCGCATATTTAAAGAAAATAAATTTTGACTGTAAAACACAATTGCAAGAGGCGAAATTGCTTTGGGCAGCTAACCCAACTACAGAAGGTGCTAATGCTGTGTCTGAAATGCTAAGCGGTATTGACTCTAGAGCAAATTGCTATGCAGAAGTAAAAACATTTGTAACCACAGTTGCTAAACGCGTAAAAGAACTTGATGGCAGAGAATGGAAACTAAAAGTAGACACAGAGCTAGGCCTAGAACAACAACGTATAAAAGCTATGCGCGACATAGGTGTGGCTTGGGGTAATGGTCAACCTAAATCAGTTACTTACAATGTAGGTGGTTGGTGGTAAACTTTAAATGTAAAAAAACAATAAAATTAGGCTTAGTCAAATTAACTAAGTCTTTTTTTTTGAAACGATTACAGCTTTCTTATAAACCTCGAACAAACCAAAATTGAGTATCTTTACGACGCAACAGGCAACAAATTAGCTAAAAAAGTATTTAGTATGACCACTATACGTGTACCTTGTAGAGATGAGGGAGCAGAGAGCATGAGAACAACAAGTAGTACTACCAGAGGCATTACAAGAGACTGCTTTGCTACTGCACCCGTGCAAACCACGACGCAGTACTTGCAAGGTGGGTATCAGTTGTTGATCGCAATTTAGCTTTTGTACCCCATGCGGAGGGATTTGTAAAAATGGAAAACGGAGTAATGTATTTTTACAATTATACCGATCATTTGGGATGGTGCGGGCGTTTTTAGACGATGAAATATGATTTTGCGTCTCGTTCAAGCATCTTGTTCGTACACATTGCAGTGTGGTGGTTACAGTAATTACAATAGTAATAATAACCATAACATTTTAAAAACTGGCTTAATTTGATTTTTTTTTGTGGGCACGAGCAAGATGCTCGCGCTAGCCTTTAGATTTGTTCTTTGAAAAATTCGTAAATTTTAATAAAAATAACCAACCTAACAAAGTGAACCTTTGCGCTAACAAAGTTTAGGACTTATCATCGATTAGGACTTTGTTAGGTTTTACTGAAAAGCTTCAGAATAGTAATTAAGGCTTTAGGCCTATTATCAAGGTTTCGAATGATTTCAGTAATTGGTTATACTAAATTTATAGCTATGAACAAATTTAAACATTTCATTGGAATTGACATTTCAAAAGAGTATTTTGATACTTTTTTATTGTTAGAAAGCGGTAATCGTAAGCACAATCAATTTTCTAATTCCACCAAGGGTGTGAAGGATTTTATTAAATGGTTTAAAAAAGAAAATGCCTTAATAGAAGACACTTTGATTTGTATGGAACATATAGGTATGTATGGAAAATTATTATCGAGTTTACTCGTAGCTAACAATTGTAATCTTTGGGTAGAAATGTCTCTTAGAATTATTAGAAGTATAGGGATTCAACGAGGGAAAAACGACAAAATTGATTCTGAAAGAATTGCCAATTATGCTTTTAAAAATCAAGATCAAACAATTCTTTTTAAAGCTCCCAAAAAATCTTTAGAGAAAATTAGAGCATTACTTTCTTTACGAGAAAGATTAGTTGTTATTAGGGCTTCTTTGAAACAAAATGAAAATGAATTAAAATCATTTGACAAAGAAATTTATAACATAACACAAAAGCATCAAAAACAAGCTATTAAAGGAATTAATGCAGATATCAAAAAATGAAAAAGAATTAGAAAATCTTGTTTCTCAAGACACGGATCTTGAAAAAATGTACAACAATATTATTTCTGTTCCAAGTATAGGTAAAATTACAGCTTTATTTTTAATTTGCTTCACAAATGAGTTTTCAACATTTGAAAAACCAAGAGAACTGGCTTGTTATTGTGGTGTAGTCCCCTTTGAATATACTTCTGGAAAAAGCGTGAGGGCTAAACCAAAGGTTCATTATATGGCAAATAAAAAGCTAAAGAAACAATTACATATGTGTGCTTTGTCAAGTATAACATATAATCCAGAAATGAAAGCCTATTTTAATAGAAAAGTGGAAGAAGGAAAAAATAAAATGCTTGTATTAAACAATGTAAGAAACAAACTTATTCATATTATATGTGCCTGTGTGAGACAAAACAGACATTATATAATAAGGGAAGTAGCTTAAAAAGACATTAAATATATTTTCTTTTGAAAGGAAAGAAGTAAAAAAACTTCTTCCCCTTCGCAAGACTTATTTGTGTTTTTCCAACTTAAAGTTATTGAATTATTCGCAAAAAACAGTTGAAAATTTTAACAATTATTGTTTGCTTTAATCATAGTAATCTGTTGCGTTAAGAAATGCTTTGGGTAGATCTGCGCGATCGGGGCGGTACGCCTTATGAGGCAAATGTGGTTTATGTGAAAAATTTTGCACAAACCGAGGCAAAACCCTTATTTTTGCATAAAGATTACCTGGGGACGCTGCTAGCCATTACGGATGAGAAAGGTACGGTGGTAGAAGAACGCCATTTTGATGCTTGGGGGAATTTGACGCATGGCAGTATGCAGGTGTTGGATAGAGGGTATACAAGCCATGAACACTTGCAGGATGTGGGGCTGATACACATGAACGGAAGGTTGTATGACCCTATGCTGCGTCGTTTTTTAAATGCCGACGAGAACATACAAGATCCTACCAACACCCAATGTTATAATAAGTACGGGTATGTAATGAATAACCCGCTTATGTTTAGCGATCCTGATGGGGAGTATGCTGTAGGTTTGGCTATAGCTATAGGAGCTCTAGTGGCAGTGTTAAGTTATACGGTTACAATTTATGCACGAGATGGAAGTTTGCGACATTGGAAGTTAGGTGATGCGTATGTGTCTGCTATTTATGGAGCTTTTAGTGGTGCTGTGACTTTTAGTGTTGGTAGTATTTTTTCAGCAGCTGGAGGAACAGCAACAGCTTTGGCTGAGAGTATTAAGGGGGTAGCTGGAGGTGCTGGATTGGCAGTAGTTCAAGCAGGAGCTCATGCAGTAACCCAAGGTGTATTATCAAGTGTTCAAGGAGGTAATTTTTGGAGTGCAGCCTTGAGTGGTGCTTTTGGAAGTTTAGGCGCTAGTGCTTTTGGTGCTATTGGAGGTAATTTTGCTAGAAGTACCGTAGGAACTATTACCTTTGGGGCGATTAGCGGGGGTATAGGTGCTGAACTTAGTGGCGGTAATTTCTGGCAAGGGGTTGTCATTGGAGGGATGGTTGTTCTGTTGCTGGGTTGAATCATGTGATGCATTCGATGGCTTATGAAGAGGATGGTATAGATATTTCGACTCTTAAAAAATCATTGTCAGAGGCAGATATTAAAAAAATTATGGACGCATATCCCACAGCTGATAAAATGTCTGCACTTGAATTGTATAAAACTATTGGAGGAGATATTTATAAAGATGTTTTACAAAACGGACTCAAAAAGAACGGCACTCTTAAAAGCTCATATAAAAATACTTGTTGTTTTAGATTAAGTAAAGCGTTAAATGATTCAGGTTTTACAATTGCAAAATCAGATTATACCATGTCAGGTAAAAACAACTTAAACTATTATTTTGCTACTAAATATATGGGGCCATATTTGATGCAAACATATAATTTTGGTTCAAGTATGAAAAATTATGGCTTAATTATACAAACAGGTTGTGGTTGGAGTGATGCTAGTGGACATGTTGATGTGTTTTTTTATAACCGTATTGGAATTCATTCTTATCCTAATTGTAGTACTACAAAATGTTCATTTTAAATTTTTTTTATGAAAAAAAATGTTTTAATTCTGTTTATACTTCTTTCATGTTACACAATTTTTGGACAAAAAAACAGTAGCGCAATTGAAAAAGAACTCGAAAAATTGAAAAAACAGGCAGTTTGTGATTGCATAGAAGAGTTATATCAAAATTGCGATGATATTGATAATGACGGTTCAACCTATACTCAGATTATTAATCTTAAGGGTGTTTATATCATTAATGATAAAAATTATTGGGCTATGATTAAAAAGTGGCAAAACAAAAAATATAAATCTCATGATCCGAATAATAGTTTGATACTAATGAAATGTTTAGACCTCTATACAAGCACAGAATTAAATATATATATTGATTCTGTTAGACAGAATGAGTTGAGATTATTAAAAATTAAAAAAAAATAATTAGTTGTCTTAATCATAATTATTAAACAGAAAACCCGAGCATTGCTCGGGTTTTGTTATTTTACAATCTTTTCATCCATTTATCGGGCGATATTGAAGTATGAAATACCCCAAGAACAGTAATAGTTTTCGTTCTTTCGTTGAGATGATAATGCACACCATATGGCAAAACTTCTGTAATAATTTCATTAATAGTAATTGGACTTTTAAATTATTGGTTCATAATAAAACCTAAAATATTTTTAGAATATAACTTTAAGCCTGACAAAAAAGTTGGTTATGCAATTATCGGGTTTATAGTTTTAATGTCTTTAAGTTTTGTTTTTATTGCTAATAAAAACCGAGAGAAGAGTTTCAAGAAACGGGAAAGAGCAAGAATAGAGAATGTCCAAATGTAGACAAATAAATGATATAGGTATATTGAGAATTATAGTTTTGAATTAAAGCTATTTTCTGGGTGAGGCAGTATTTTTTCAACTGCAGCGGGTACGGCTACCGCTTTTGCGTCGAGTGTTAAAAGTGCTATAGGTACAGTAGGCTTAGCGGTGGTACAAGGCGGCGTGTATGCGGTTACACAAGGGGTGTTGTCGCTGATGCAAGGAGGTGAATTTAAGTCAGCTGCGGTGGCAGGTTTTTTTGGGAGTTTAGGAGCGAGTGCTTTTAATGCTATTGCACCTGTAACGGCACATTCTGCAGTAGGTACTATAGGTTTTGGGGCTATTAGCGGTGGCATAGGTGCTGCGCTTACTGATGGTAACTTCTGGGAAGGGGTTGTGATAGGTGGTATGGTGAGTGGGCTTAATCACGCAATGCATAAAATAGACCAAAGACGAACCCTTTTATCTAGATTCAAGAATAAATCTCTTGCCTTTCAAAAGGCAGACGTTTCAGATGCAGGTATAGCTAACTTGCATGATAATGTTGATGGTTTAAGTCTGGCTCATAAAGATGGAGGAAGCCCCGCACATGCCTTTGATGCTGATGGTTCTGGAGAATATGCTACCACAACAGAGACTACAGTACATCTGAATAAATCTTTATTATCTACAAAAAATAATTTGTTTTTTGCTGGTGTTTTGTTTCATGAATATCGTCATTCTTTTCAATACCATGTACCATATACGGTAGGAGGTAAAACTTTTAAATCAAGAGTTGATGCGTACTTAAGTAGGGTCTGCTGAAAAACTAACTCAACGTAAAATCCTATCATTTTCTACTAAAAATCTTCAATTTTAGTAACTTTTGAAAGTTATTAATTCTATTAGAGCTTGTAAATTTGAGTTTAAAAATTATAAATTGCAAACATTTGATTTTTTGGTGCAAGGTTTTTACACAAACACCTTCAAAAACCTTGCACCTAATAATAAAATTAATGCTCTGAATTACTGGTTTTTATGAGGATTATAGTTTTTCAGCAGACCCTAATTAATAAATGAATAAAAAAAGCACTCTATAAAAAGGGTGCTTTTGTGGTATAAATCGAAAATTAGTTTAAAAAGCAAATTCAACATTGAAAGCTATTAGTTGCTCAATTTTCAAAACTCCTAAAACAAAAGCCCCTTCAAAATCTAGTTTCTGAAGGGGCTTTAAATCATTTTAGTTTTCATATAGCAGAGAGGAAGGGATTCGAACCCTCGATGCAGTTACCCACATACAAACTTTCCAGGCTTGCTCCTTCAACCACTCGGACACCTCTCTTTATTTGTTATTCCATTTCTCCACGGATAGGCGTTTCAAAGATAGTTTTAAAAACGGAATTTCCAATGTTTTGCCCTAACAAATACATTAGTTTAGTAATAGCCGCTTCAGTGGTAATGTCTTTTCCTGAGATAATCCCAATTTGTTTCAATTGCGAACTGGCTTCATAAGTCCCCATGCTTACGCTACCTCCAGAACATTGAGTCACATTAACAATTTGAATCCCTCTTTGAATAGCAACCTCTAATTGAGCTATAAACCAGTCTTGAGTAGGCGCATTTCCTGAACCGTAGGTTTCAATAACCACACCTTTAAGCGTAGGTATTGAAAAGATGGCGCTAATAACCGATTCTGATATTCCTGGAAAAATCTTTACAATCGCAACATTGGTCTCAAAATGTGTATGTACTTTCAATGGTTGCACAGGTTGTTTTAACAAATATTCCTCACGTACTTTCAAATGCACCCCAGATTCTACCAAAAAAGGAAAATTAGGCGACACAAAAGCATTGAAGTGTTCTGCACTTATCTTAGTAGTTCGATTACCACGGTACAATTTATACTCAAAGTACAAGCACACCTCGGTGATTACAGGCATCCCATTTTCTTGCAATGCCGCAACCTGAATAGCTGTGATTAGATTTTCTTTTGCATCAGTACGCAAATCCCCTATGGGCAATTGCGATCCTGTAAAAACAACAGGTTTGCCTAGATTTTCTAACATAAAGCTTAAAGCAGAAGCAGAATAAGACATGGTATCAGAACCATGAAGCACCACAAAACCATCATAATCATTGTAATTAGAGGCGATGATTTCTGCCATTTTTATCCAACCATCAACGTTCATATTTGATGAATCGATGGGCACTTCAAAAGAAATAGTCGCTATAGTACAATCTAAAAGTTTTAACTCGGGGATGTTTTTTAATATTTTACTAAAATTAAAAGCTTTCAAAGCACCTGTTTCAGTGTCTTTAACCATCCCGATGGTACCACCCGTGTAAATAAGTAATATATTAGGTTTAGCGCTTGTTATCATAATTCAACTTATTGACCACAGGATTAGCATACATAGCCAAAAAACTCTCACGCATTTGTTGATTTTTACTATCAATTCGCATTTCTAGTCTACGTTCAAACAATGATTTTTCCTGTTGGGTATATTTTTCTTGAAATTTATCGGTTTTATACAACAAATCGTAGGCAATAAAATTAGTAGGCCATAAATGATAGGATTGTAAAATACTGTCGTCAATAAGCTGTACTAAGGCTTGAATTTGTTTGTTCGTATTCGAATTTTCAGCTTTAATAGTCTCTAATTCTTCATTCAAAACATCACCTATATGAATATGAATGTGTTTTTTTTGACCAATAATTCCACTTAAGATATTATTAAAATCCTCATTAGAACTTTTTTTGTAAATTTCATTATTAGCCTCAGCCATCAATTGAGGCATTTTTAAAGCATCTGTAGGATCGTACTCATAAGAAATGGAAACGGGTACAATTTTTATTTTTTTGAAATACGAAATAACATCTTGGTTAGCAGTTGCCATGGCAAGCATTTTTAAAACACCAGTATGCGTAGCATCGTTGCCGTCTTTTGTTCTTCCTTCGCGTTGGGCAATCCAAACCGAACGATTTTCACGTAAAAGCAATTGCTCGATATATTCTGACATCAACTGTGAACTTTGCAATAATTCGCGAGGCGAAAGCCCACGTTGCACAATAAAATTTCTATTTAAACGCGATAAGGAGCGAAGGAAATCTTTTTTAACCAAATTGTCTCCAATAGCCGATGCGGTCATGATTAAACCATGATCAAACAAGGCAATGTTTAACAAAGAAGTATCGAGTATAATATCTCTGTGATTAGAAATAAAAAGGTAAGAAGTATTAGGCTCTAATTTTTCAAAGCCCGAAGTAGATAAACCATCGGAGCTTTTTTCTAGTACTTTTTGTATGGCTTGGTATAAAAAATTGCATTGAAAATCGCGTATCGAATGGGTACGCAATAACTGTTCTTTCCAAATACTTTCATCCGTATTTGGAAAAGCAAAATTCATAATTTCCCTAATAATAGGGTGATTTACCGCTTGTTGTAAGGCTTGATTGACCTCGGCATCATAATACGGTCGAATGGCATCAAATTTTGACATTTCAAATTCAATTTTCTCTTACAAAAGAACAAAAAAATTAACAATTTAGGGTAAACAAATAGTAAATTCCGGATTATAGTTTGAAATACCTTTGCGGTAAAATTTTAAATTCCAAAAACTTCTTGCGCATTGGCGGTGGTTATCCTAGCAATTTCTGCAACCTGCAAACCGTATATATCGGCTAATTTTTGAGCAACCAGCTCAACATAAGCACTCTCGTTACGCTTACCGCGATGAGGCGCTGGAGCTAGATAAGGCGAATCGGTTTCTAATACTATATGAGACAAATCAATTTGATTGAGGAATTGATCAATTTTTCCATTTTTAAATGTAACCACCCCTCCTATTCCTAATTTTAACCCATAAGATATTGCTTTGAGAGCTTGCTCATAGTTTCCAGAAAAACAATGGAAAATCCCGAATAAACCTTCACCTTTTTCAAGTTCTAAGACCTCAAAAATTTCATCAAAAGCATCACGACAGTGAATATTAATGGGTAAATTATATTTTTTAGCCCATTGAATTTGTTTTTGAAAAGCAATTTTTTGGATCTCTAAAGTGGTTTTATCCCAGTATAAATCGATACCAATTTCGCCAACAGCATAAAACTTACGTTTAGCAAGTTCCTCTTCTACTTTTGCCAGTTCATTTTCAAAACTCTCGGGCTTTACATAGCAAGGATGCAATCCCATCATCAAAAATACATTTTCGGGATAGTGCGCTTCTAAGTCATACATTCTGTCTATATAGGTAGAATCAATTGCGGGCACAAAAAAACGAGTAACTCCTTTATTTATTGCATTTTGAATCATTGCTGCACGATCGTCAGCAAATTGAGAAGAATATAAATGGGTGTGTGTATCTGTCAATATCATTAAAAAAAGCTTTACTTGGTTGCAAATTTAAATTAAAAACCAATAAAAAAGTCGTTTTAAAAACGACTGTATTAATAACCTACTATAAACTACTGAATAGGTATTTTATAAAAAACACCCTCTTTACACGAAAGCACTTCTCCTGTACTACTATTAAAAGCATTGAAATGAAAAGTACCTGATATCGTATTTCCCGTATTTTCAGTTACGGTAATGACACCACCACTTTTTGAAACCGTTAAAACTTCAAGAAATGCATTATTATCACCACCTTTAATCTTAACTAGATCACCCGGTTTATATCCGTTACCAGGCAAATTCAACTTAACCTCATTAATTTCACCACCTAAAGTCGTTGTAACATTCACTTTCAATCCTGTACCACTCCCTTCAAGAGTTTCAACTAATTGTGCGTCTACATAACCCGTTCCTGATTCAACAAGTTGTAAAGCACTAACAGCACCAGCAGTGATTCCTGTAGAATAATTAAACCCATTGCTTTGAAGCGAGTTCAGTTGTATGAAATTAGATTGATTAACCGTACCCAATTCATAATTCCCAGGCTTACTACTCAAAGTTTTTAAAACCATAACCTGATTCGAACCCCCTGATTCCAGTGTTAACGCACCATTTTTACTCACCTGAGCCTTAAAATAAGTACCTTTCCAAGGTTTATTATTGATCATTGCTTGAAATCCAGGATTACTAAAAGTGACTTCATCCTGACATGATAAAAAACTTACGAAACAAAAAAAGGCGGTTACTATTTTTTTCATATAAAACAGCTATTAATTTAAAAAAGTGATTTGAAACTCTATTACTAATTCTTATTAACCAGCATGATCCAAATACAGCTTGCAAATGTACTAGTAATTATGAAAATCAAAATATGAATTTATAAAAATGAACTTATTACATATTAATGACTTAGAACTAAAAATAAAATTATATATTTGCAGTCTTAATTAACCGAGGTCGAGAACCTCAAATTTAATCACAAGATTATGTCAGTAAAAATCAGATTACAAAGACATGGTAAAAAAGGGAAACCTTTTTACTGGATCGTAGCAGCAGATGCTCGCTCAAAAAGAGATGGTAAATTCTTAGAAAAATTAGGAACTTACAATCCAAACACTAACCCTGCAACTATCGACTTAAACGTTGACAAATCAGTTACTTGGTTATTCAACGGTGCTCAGCCTACTGACACTGCAAGAGCTATCCTTTCTTACAAAGGTGCTTTATTAAAACACCACTTAGAAGGCGGAGTACGCAAAGGTGCTTTAACTGCTGAACAAGCTGAAGCTAAATTCACTGCTTGGTTAGAAGAAAAAGCTTCTAAAGTTAACGCTAAAAAAGATGGTTTAGCAAAATCTAAAGCTGATGCTAAAGCTGATGCTTTAAAAGCTGAAAAAGAAGTTAACGAAAAACGTTTAGCTGCACAAGTTGAAGCTGCTAAAGCTGCTGAAGCTACAGAAGAAACTGCTGAGGAAGCTCCTGCAGTTGAAGAAGCTAATAACGAAGAAACTGAAGCTTAATTAAAACTAGCGATATGCGTATAGACGATTGTTTCTATTTGGGTAAAATCGCTAAAAAATTTAGTTTCAAGGGGGAATTATTAATCTATTTAGATACTGATGAACCCGAAATGTATGAAGATTTGGAATCGGTCTTTGTTGCTCACAACAAGGACTTGGTTCCATTTTTTATTGAAAAGAGCCAACTTCATAAAGGCACTTTTCTGAAAGTAAAATTCGAAGACATAGAAACCGAAGAGGCCGCTGAGGAGCTCTTAGGCCGCGAAATTTACTTACCTTTAAGCATGCTTCCACCACTGGAAGGAAACAAATTTTATTTCCACGAAGTTATAGGTTTTGATGTAATTGATCAACGCTTGGGCAATATTGGTAAAATTGTAGCTATAAACGATAGTGCTGCTCAAGCATTATTTGAAATTGATAAAGATGGCACTGAAATATTAGTTCCAATGATCGACGAGTTTATTGTTACAGTAAACCGAGCTGACAAAAGCATCACCCTTAACACTCCCGTAGGATTAGTAGATCTTTACTTAGGTTAATTTCAACTTTAACATTTAAATACAAATACACACACTGATAGGCAAAGTCTTATTCAGTGTATATTTGTATACAAAAAAAATCGTATGTCTTTTCAATTCAAACAATTTTCAATACAACAAGAAAAAACTGCCATGAAAGTAGGTACTGATGGCGTTTTATTAGGTGCTTGGACACCTATTATCAACAATCCATTCAACATTTTAGACATTGGTGCTGGCACTGGGCTTATAGCCCTCATGTTAGCACAAAGAACGCAAGCGGAACAAATAGACGCAATAGAAATAGACGAAAATGCCTATGAAGAATGTGTAGACAATTTTGAAAATTCGCCTTGGAACGACCGTTTATACTGTTACCATGCAGGATTAGATGAATTTGTTGACGAAGTTGAAGAACTGTATGATTTGATTGTATCAAACCCTCCTTTCTATACCGCCGAATATAAATCAAATAACGAATCGAGAGATTTAGCCCGATTTGAAGACGCACTCCCTTTTGAAGAACTCGTAGAAGCTGCCGATTTCTTTTTATCAGACCACGGCATATTCTCTATCATCATCCCTTTTAGTGAAGAAGAAAAAATACTTTCTTTATGCTTAGAAAGAGAACTTTTTCCGATAAAAATAACACGCGTTAAAGGCACCCCTGCAAGTGAGATAAAACGCTCTTTGATGGCATTTACCAGAATACAACAAGAGCCAATTATAAATGAGCTAATCATTGAAATAGCTAGACATGATTATACCGATGAGTATAAAGAATTGACCAAAGATTTTTATTTGAAAATGTAAAGGAATTATACACAAAAAAGGGTGTTCGTTTAGCGAACACCCTTTTTTGTTTGAATGTACAAAAGAAGCTTGACTAAATTTTAATATGCTTTCTGAGACTGAAACACACAAAAACACCCTGACAAGTTCCAAATCTTTAAAATAAAAAAAGCTGTCCTAGAAGAACAGCTTTTCCGATTAATTTATATAAATGTATTAGAAATCATATCTAAATGTAAAATTCCAAGTTCTTCCGAAACCAAAGAAAACAGCATTATCAACAGCTACACCTTTGTACAACTTATTAGCTTGCTCATAAGTAGGAGCGTTAGACGCAGTAGATGTTTTATCATCAGCAAAAATATTCGTATTAGATTCTGCTATATAAATCGTATTCAAAACATTATTCACATTAACTCTAAAATTAAAAGAATCTTTTCCCCCTTTATTTCTATAAACTTTTAATGACGCACCCGCATCTAGCAACCCATAAGCAGGTAATTTCAAAGTTCCTTTATTTGTTGGAGAACCAAAGTTTTGTGTATTAATATTAGCATATAGATTATCTGCATATCTATAATTTGCATCAAATTTTAAATTAGAAATTGGCTCTACAGTTGCTCCCATAGAAGCAGTCATTTGCGCTGCATTACCAACCTTAACATTATCCAAATATAAAGTAGATTTTCCTACAAAAGAATCAGCTTGATTATATTCATTCGCATCTACATTACCTTTGTAATACCAATCCCCGTAAGAGAACATCCCATTAAGCTTAATCATTTTTACAGGAACATAACTCAAATCAAGCTCTACACCATCATGAACTTCTTTCATCCCAGGAAAATCAATATACCCACCGATATTAGGACCCGAAGTAATAGTTCTTCTATCGTATCTATTAGACCAATCTGTATGATACACATTCAAATTAGCAGTAAATTTCGAAGATCTAAATCCATAACCAGCTTCGAAACCGAATATTTTTTCATTCGACAAATTAGGATTAACCACAGATTGATTATTTGGATAAACCGCTCTGAAATTAGGTTGTTTTGAGTAATACCCTGAATTCAAATACACATTCATTCTAGCATTAATATTGTAATTAACACCTCCTTTAATATTACCTCCTAAAATCTTTTTATAATCTGTACTATAAAGCGGATCATTTGATAGGTATTTAAAATAATCTACTCTTTTAAAACCTTGCTGAGAAACCGCACCCTGAACAAAAGCAGTCAAATTATTTTTTGAGTACTCAACTTGACCAAAAGCTCCATACCAGTTTACAAATCCGTCATTGTTATAATTCACTTTATTTTGATACCCATAATCTTTAAATGGATTATAGCTAGGCTTGTTTTCATACACCTCCGTCAAAGGAACACGCGTAGGATCATTAATATCATTATAACTTGCTGTAGTAGCAGTACCAGGCATATACTTACCTATATAAGCATTTGCACCTAGCAAATCATTGATAGATTGAAAATGCATTCCTTGGTAATAACGAGCATCAACCCCTAAATCAATTGCAAAATTCCCTAATTGTCTACTCAAATTAACTAAGCCACCATACCAATCGTGTGAATTAAAAGAATTCACTTTAGAAATACCTGAAAAATTATTTGCTGTTGAACTTGTACTATTATCATTAACAAACAAACCATCCGTTTTTTGACGTGTCTGTAAAACACCATTAATCAATACTGGCACACCTGAATTCCAGTTATAAATTTTCTGCACATCCAAAGTTCCATCCGCTAACCTAAAAGCAGCATTATTTGACTGCAACCCTCTAATTCTTCCAACATTCGTAGCTGCACCAGCACCTCTACCCCAAGAACCATATAAGACTGTAGATAACTTCGTTTTATCATTAATTTTCCAATCCCAATTTAAAGACATAACAGGTTTATGATAAAAATTAGAACTTGTATTAAATACACCGCCATTTAAATAACCCCAATCTGGATTATATTGTAAATTAGGATCTTCACCATTTCCATATTTCAAATAATCAGAAATTTTACTCGCTGTAAATCTTTGATGATGCCATTGTGGAGCACCTGTAAAAGTAAATTGAACACTATGTTTGTCATTAAACTCATACCCTAAACCTATGAAATAATTTTGACCACTAAATGCAGTATTATCAACATAACCACTACCCTCGTTATTGCTTAACAAAAATGAAGCAGACAAACCATTTTTAAGTTTACCAGTATTATATGAGAATAAATTTTTAAAAGATCCATTATTACCTATAGTAGTAGACATACTACCACCTTGTTTAGCATCAGAACTTCTTGTTAGCACATTTATCGTTCCCCCTACAGAAGAAACTGACAACTTAGAAGAACCTAAACCACGCTGAACTTGCATAGCCGTTGTTACATCTGACAAACCAGCCCAGTTACTCCAAAAAACACGTCCATTTTCCATGTCATTAACAGGTACACCATTAATCATAACAGCAACGTTCTCTTGACTAAAACCGCGAATATTAACACGAGAATCACCGAAACCTCCTCCTGATTTAGTTGCATAAACAGATGGTGTGTTAACCAAAACTTCTGGAAATTCTTGATTACCAAGTTTTTCTCTGATTTCAGCAGCCTTTATAGTAGAAACCGCTACAGGAGTTTTTCTATCTTTAGCAACATCAATAACTGTAGAAGTAATTACCACTTCACCTAAAACATTCCCTTGAGACTTTAAAACAATAGTTCCTAAATTTGAAACCCCTCCTTCAATTTTAAAAGGAATACTTTTTGAAGTGTACCCTAAATAAGACACAACAATCACCCCACTTTTAACCGAAGTTTGCATAGCAAAACTCCCATCAAAAGCAGATGATACAGTCTGTCTATTTCCTTCTAATAAAATTGACGCTCCTGGCAAAGCACCACTTTCATCTTGAATTTTCCCAGTAATTTTCCCTTGAGCAAGTACACTTGCACTGATAAACATAAAGGCTAATAATAGCCATTGTTTTGCATCCTTCATTTCTTATTTAATTTTAAGATTAAAATACCCTACAAAATTCACATTTCTTTAACTCTCCAATGTTAAGAAAAGGTTAAGTTTTCAAAATATTATGCAAGCATAACGACTGATCTTATTGAAAAATAAACAAAAAAGATGGCTAACAACCATCTTTTACTATCATTTTACAAACTAAAAACCTTTAACTCAAAAAATTCTTTAACAAAAAGCGCGTAGATGAATCATGTTCTTCCACAACGGCTGTGTTAAATTCTTCTAAAATATTAGTAGCTAACTCCTTCCCTAATTCAACCCCCCATTGATCATAACTAAATATATTCCAAATCACACCTTGAACAAAAGTCTTGTGCTCATATAAAGCAATCAAAGCACCCAAACTTTCAGGTGTCAACACTTCAATAAGCAACGTATTAGTAGGTTTATTCCCTTTAAATATCTTATGAGGTACAACTATGGATTGCTGAATTTCTTCGGTAGATTTGGCACGCATTTCCGCTAAAACCTCATCTTGCGATCGCCCATTTAGCAATGCTTCAGATTGCGCAAAGAAATTCGCCATTAATTTGTTATGATGCTCCAAGTTTCCATGCAATGATTTTTTAAATCCAATAAAATCAACTGGAATCAACTTAGTACCTTGATGAATTAACTGAAAAAATGCATGCTGACAATTAGTACCAGGCTCCCCCCAAATAATGGTACCTGTATGATAATTTACAAAATCCCCTACCCTTGAAGTACTTTTTCCATTACTCTCCATGATTCCTTGCTGCAAATAGGGTGTAAATTTCTGCAAATACTGCGAATAAGGAATAACCGCTTCACTTTCGGCTTCAAAAAAATTATTATACCACACACTCAATAACGCCATTACTACAGGCATATTCTTTTCAAATGGTGTTGATTGAAAATGTTTATCCATTTTTTGAGCCCCTAGTAATAATTGCTCAAAATTCTCATATCCTATTCCTAGAGCAATAATTAAACCAACAGCACTCCATAACGAATAACGTCCACCTACCCAATCCCACATAGGAAAAACATTAGCATCCAGAATTCCAAACTCAGTAGTTTTATCTAAATTTACTGAAACAGCCACGAAGTGTTTTTCTACATCTTTTAGAGTAGCCGTTTGCAAAAACCACTCTCGAACAGTTGAGGCATTCGATAATGTTTCTTGTGTAGTAAACGACTTAGACACTACAATAAACAACGTTGTTTCTGGATTTAATTTTTTCAGAACCTCATTAACATGATCACCATCAATATTAGAAACAAAGTGCAGGTTTAAATGGTTCTTATAATAATGCAAAGCTTCAGTAACCATTGCAGGTCCTAAATCAGAACCTCCCACACCTATATTAACCACATCAGTTATAGCCTTGCCGGTATATCCTTTAAAAGCTCCTGATATAACACACTCAGAAAATGCTTTGATTTTCTTTTTTACTTCTAGAATCTCAGGAATGACATTTTTACCATCTACAAAAATGGTTTCATCACAATTTGCACGCAATGCCGTATGCAAAACCGCTCTATTTTCTGTTTGATTAATTTTTTCACCAGTAAATAATCCTGTAATTGCTTTATCTAGCTCAACTTCATTTGCCAAATCAAGCAACAACTGCATCGTTGTTTCAGTTATTCTATTTTTTGAATAATCAAAAAGAAAATCGTTATAACGAATATGAAATTTATCTGCACGTTCAGTATCATTTGCAAACATCTCCTTCATGCACACGAACTTCATCTCATCGAAATGAAGTTTTAACTTACTCCAAGCTATTGTTTCAACAGGATTTACTGACGGAAAACTCATAATTTATTAATGTTATTACTATGTATTAAATCTAAAAATACAATCTGATAAGACTATATAAAAACGGGAGGCGAAAATACAATTTTGTTTTTAAATATCAGGAACCAATTTTTATTAAACATGCTCACCCCAGCTATCCAACTCCTCCTTTGACCATAATTCAGGGAAGAAAATTCTTCTTTGGTATTTAGGATGCATGTATTTTTTCCAATCACTTCCCCCAGTGGCTTCTCCATCGCCCTGCCCATTGTCAATATATTTTTGAGCCGCTTTATAATGCCCCATAACCCAAGTAATATTAACCGTATAATCATAATGACGCATAGCCTTTATCAACTCAGGATCTGCTTGATCATTTTGAGGCAACTCTTTAAATTTCCTCCAAAGATTGATTGTATTATACTCTTCCATAGTGCTTAGAAAAAGACCTTTATATTTTTCTTCAAACTGCTTTAAAAAATAAGACTTCTCACCTGTTTTATAGTCTTTGCCTGCTGCTTGCCAATACAGATGCTCTAAAGCATGACTATAAGGAGTATTACGATCTATAGTTGCACGGTATCTATAATCGATTAAATTAATTAGATCTGTAGAACAAAATTCAATAAGGCGATATTGCGCGCTTTGAAAACCACTAGCAGGTGTTAAAGTATGTCGAAATTTCATATATTGTTCTACCTCCATGCCATCGCCCATAATGGTAAACGATGTGGTTAGCATATCAAAATAACGACTAATACGCATTAATCGTTCCGAAAAAAAAGCAGTCGTCAATTCTTTAGCATAAGATACTTGCTTGATTTCCCAAAGAATCATCTTAAACAACAATTCATTAATTTGATGATACATAATAAACACATTCTCATCAGGAAAAACCGTTCGCTGATTTTGCAAACTCAAGAGAGCATCCGTTTGTATATAATCCCAATAGGTAATTGGTTTTGACCAAAGAAGCCCTTCAAGATGAGCTTCAGTTTTCTGGTCGATTGCTTTATATTTTAAATCAATTTCTTTTACTAAATCTTCGAAATTATTCATTTTTTAATTTTTATTTACTAAAAAAGGGTTTTTCAAACCTTTAAAACTTTCTAAATCTGCTTTAAGTGATCCTACAGCTAAACTAGCTTTGATACGCAACGGAATTTTATTCTCATCATCACTTACCCAAACCGTCAAACTTTCTTCTTCTTTAAAAACCCTCCCCGACTGCACCAGTGGTCTAAAAATCAAAGCTTTAGCTTCGCCAAATTTTGTACTTATGGTTTCACGCCCTAAAAAACGCATTTTAAATTTATAAATTTCATCATCAAAAAACATGTCAATCGTTATAGATTCACCTACGGCAAGTTTTTGAACACGTGGATGATTTCTTAAATAATAAAAAGACGAAACGATATCTTGTATATTTTCTGTAACAGGAATATTTTTTTCAGTTTTGTTTTTATAATCTTTTACTAAAACAGAATTTTTATCTTGATTAAAAAAACCTTCTTGATCTTTTGTATAACCACCTTCATCAATTTTACGCAAATACTGGAAAGGCTTATTTGTCTCCTGATCAAAAATACTTTGATAATGATCATCTACTTTAAAGAAAAAACGAGACATCCCTGTTGTGTAACCATGGCCCACAGCATAAAAACATTTTCTATTGTTTCGAGAAGCTTCTTTCAACTCTAAAGTTGCATAACCAGCATTTACAATTCCATAATGAATTCTATATTTCAACCATTCACCCACGCCATAGGATTCTGGTTTATTATTTTCCATTTGAAAAGAGAATAAAAAGGCGCTTAAAATAAGTAGGACAGTTTTTTTCATTGTATTATATTTTTTGTTTAGAGGCTAAATACAATTTCCATTCCAAAAGTAATAAAAAACAAAAAAACCCAAACTATGAAGTTTGAGTTTTTATGCTATTAACCAACCAAAAAACTATAAATTATGAAAATTTATTTAGTTCATGAGGGAACCACCCCTCAGAATTATGATGCAAATATATAGCGAGTTCTGAAATATATCTAACAAAATATCAATTTTAACATTTTTTTATCAATCATAAAGCGATCTTAAGATTTAATTTTGAAGATAATTCAACAGAACCCAAAATAATTAAATTATAATAAAAAATAATTTGATTATTTTTTCAAACTATTCAAAGCCTAGTTTTACCCGAACTCTTTGAATTACTTCATTAGCCACCTTTGCCGCCTTAGAAGCCCCAATTTGCAATGCTTGATCTAACTCTCCTAAATTATTCATATAATAAGTATACTTTTCTCTTTCTACAGCGAAACGAGAAACAATCAAATCAAACAATGCCTGCTTAGCGTGACCAAAACCAAAATTTCCAGCTAAGTATTTAATTCTAAGCGAATCAATTTGCTCCTGAGTTCCTATAAGCTTATACAGAGCAAAGACATTACAGGTATCAGGATTTTTAGGTTCCTCTAAAGGAGTACTATCTGTTTGAATAGCTTTTATTTGTTTCATCAACGCTTTATCATCTAAGAAAATGTTGATGATATTATTTCTCGATTTACTCATCTTTTCACCGTCAACACCAGGAATCAGCATTGAATTCTCTTCTGTTTTTGCCTGAGGCAACACAAACGTATCACCCATTTGATGATTAAATCGAGCGGCAACATCACGCGTTATCTCTAAATGCTGCAACTGATCTTTACCTACAGGAACAATTTCTGCATCATAAGCTAAAATATCAGCAGCCATAAGCATTGGATAAGTAAACAAACCCGCATTAACATCGTCTAACCGATCTGATTTATCCTTAAAGGAATGCGCCAAAGTAAGTCTTTGATAAGGAAAAAAACAGCTCAAATACCAAGATAATTCAGCCACTTGAGGAACATCACTTTGACGATAAAAAACCACTTTCTCTATATCCAAACCACAGGCTAACCAAGCTGCAGCGGTACTATAAGTATTATTACGAAGCGTTTGACCATCTTTAATTTGCGTAACCGAATGTAAATCAGCGATAAACAAAAAAGATTCATTACCAGGTTGATTTGCCATTTCGATAGCTGGTATAATCGCACCAAGTAAGTTTCCTAAATGCGGAGTACCTGTACTTTGAACTCCTGTAAGTATTTTTGCCATTATTAATTTAAAAATGATATTTTCGCAAAGGTAAACGTTTTGAACAACTTTAAAAGCAAATCAGTAAACAGGTATGAGAATCTTTAAAATTCTTTTTTGGGTAATATGGCGCATCTGGTTTTACCTACTCATATTGATCCCAATTTTATTAATGTCCCCCTTTCTAATCTTCTCTTTATCGAAAGACGCCTTTTATCCTTACTTTTTTAAAATGGCAAGACTTTGGGCTAAGATTATATTATTTGGCATGGGGTTCCGATACAAAATCACTCAAAACCAACCCATTTTACCCAACCACAGTTATATATTTATAGCAAATCATACTTCCATGACTGATGTGATGCTGATGCTGGTGACCACCAAAAACCCATTTGTATTTGTAGGAAAAAAAGAATTAGTTAAAATTCCTATTTTCGGATTTTTTTACAAAAGAGCAGTTATCATGGTTGACAGGGAGAATATTAAAAGTAGAACCGCTGTTTACGAAAGAGCCAAGAAAAGAATTGATCAAGGCTTAAGCATTTGTATTTTCCCTGAAGGCAAAGTCCCTGATGATGAAAGTGTACTTTTAGATGAATTTAAAGCAGGCGCGTTCAATATCGCAATAGATCACAAACTCACCATCGTTCCTATGACGTTTTTTGATAATAAAGAATTATTTTCTTATACTTTTTTAAGTGGAAAACCTGGAACTTTACGCGTTACAATAGATCCTTTTATTACTACAAACAATTGCAAACATGAGGACAAAAAAGTTTTAAAAGAAAATGCCAGAAATGTAATTTATCAAAACCTAATAAACGACGAGGCTTATGTAACGTATTCGAACAAAAGAAAACCTATACATCCCTAAAAAACTACTCCAATCAACAAAACAAGCTAAAAAACTACATCTTCTTTAATCAAAGTATTTTAGCTTGTTTTCGCCTCTGAAAATCAAAAAAATTAAAGATACCGCATAATAGCACCTTTTAATTCATTTAAATTAATAGGTTTTGAAATATAATTATTCATTCCTAAATCTAAACACTTTTGTTTTTCGTTCTTCATAATACCTGCCGTAAGTGCGATAACAGGAAGATTTTTAAGATTTTCCTGAGCACGAATATCAACAATGGTTTCATACCCATTTTTCACAGGCATTTGTATATCTAACAACACTAAATCAACTGCATTTTTCTTCAAAAGATCCATAGCTACTTCACCGTTTATAGCTTCTAAGATCTTACTGTTTGGAAGAATTTTATGAATCATTTTATTAGCCAAAAGCATATTAATAGGATTATCTTCGACGATTAGCACAGAGATTTCATCATAACAAGCTTCTAGTATCCCCTCCTCTTTCATTTCAGGCAAAACAACTTCAAAATCAGATTTCTTATCTTTTTCTATTTTAAAAGTAAGACTAAAAGTAAAGCTACTCCCTTCTCCCCAAATACTTTTTACATGAATTTGACTGTTAGAAAATTTCAAAATATTATTCACAATTGCTAATCCTAAACCTGTACCTCCAAAACGTTTGTTAACAGAAGCATCTTCTTGTACAAAAGACTGAAAAATCTTATCCATATTTTCTTCTTTTATACCGATACCAGTATCTACAACTGAAAATTGCAAATTAACAAACTGATTTTTGATGATTTCGACTAAATCAATTTGCAACAACACTTCTCCAAAATCAGTGAATTTAACAGCATTACTTAACAAATTGACCAATATTTGCTTGAGTCGCAAACCATCTGCAGCAATCATTTTAGGGATATTTGAATCATAATGCAGTCTCAACTTCAATTTTTTTGCTTCAGCCTGAGGCTTAAAAAAATTAATCACTTGACTAGCCAATTCTTCTAAAGAAAGAGGTTCTACAAACAATTCTAGTTTTCCTGATTCAATCTTAGAGAACTCTAAAATATCATTTATAATTTCAAGAAGTAGATTAGCCGATTGACTAATATTATGCATATACTCCATTTGATTTGGATCTAACGAAGTTTTGACTAATAAATCTGAAAAACCTATAATTCCATTTAAAGGGGTACGAATTTCATGACTCATATTTGCCAAAAAATCGGATTTGGCTTGATTAGCTGCCTCAGCATATTCTTTAGCTTTGAGCATTTCTTCATGAACCTTCTGCGCCGTTATATCCTTAGCAATACCTCTAAGTTTACACACATTGCCAAGTCGATCCAGTACGGGCTCTCCATATCCTAAAATCCATTTTTTAGAACCATCTTTACAATAAAAATAATGCTCAATTTCGTAGCTCTCCCGCTCATTAATCGCTGCATTAATCTTAGCATTTAAGGCATTGATATTTGATTCATTAAATTTCCCCAGATAAGATTCATACAGATTTTCTTTAACACCCGGCTCTATTTCGAACATATTATACAATTCCACGGACCAAATCAAATCTTGAGAAACTAAATCAAACTCCCAACTCCCAATTTTTGCCATTTTTTGAGCTTCATTCAATAAGCGCTCACTGGTAATCAACCTATCTTTAGTAATCTCGATAACCGTAATATCTCTGGCCGTTGCAAAAATAATTTGAGAATTTAAATTAATAGTCGCCATCCATTGCAAATGAACTAAATCTCCATTTTTTTTCACATAGCGATTACAAAAATTTACAGCATTTTTCCCCTTACCCAAATTAGCTACTTCTTGTAGCGTTTTTTCAAGATCATCTGGATAAACAAATTCAAGAAAAGGCTTAGCATATAATTCCTCTTGTGTATACCCCAAAGTTAACACGAATGCATTATTACACTGTAAAAAATACCCATCGAGATTAGCAGTAGCAATTAAATCAGAAGTTTCATTATAAAAATAATCAAAATTACTATACAACAAATCCCTTTTTTTATGGTATTCGAGCTCCTTTTCAAGCACACGAATGCGCTCTTCAAAATTATATTCGTTAGTCATTAGTCAGTTTTATAGCCTTAAAAATACAAAAAAAACAAAACTAAATTCTAACACTTTCAAACTAATCCAAAAATGCTAATAATAATCATTAAAAAACAATCATTTTTTAGATGTCTGACTATTTAAAACCAAATTATGATAATAAAAAGCTGGAACAAATAAGAGTAAAAAAAGAGGTTGAATAATAAATCGACGTACATAGAACAGAGTCATTGCATGACTTTCATCAAAGAAAAAAAGGAGAATAAAAAAAGCGATGAATAAAACGCAATAAAACAATATAAGTAAAAAAGCAGTCATTTTAAGCATAGACTTACTTCTAAAAAGCACATATATCATTGCTAATGTGAGTAAGGCATTTAAAAAATAACGCAACATTAAATGCAAAGACAAATGCAACACATTAATTTCTGGATATGGCTTTTGTATAAACTCTCCTTTAAAATAATTTATAAAAGGGTCGTAAAACCACTCTGATTCAAACAATCGAATCAATGCTAGTACTAGAACAATACCGCACATTTGAATCCCTTTTAAAAAAAACGTTTTAGTGAGAGGCATAGTGTGAATATTTATTTACCCAATACACCCATAATAGAAAAACGAAACCATAGATCACTAAAGGAAACAGAACCCCATGCCAGAAATGCTCTTGTGCTGGATAAACATCTATCAAATGAATTAAAAAAACGATTCGGAGTATGTTAAAAAAATAGATTAACAAACTCCCAACTAATGCAAACAGAAACGTCGTTTTCCATTTACCCGAAAAAGCAATCACAAACGCAACAAACAATATAATAACACTTACAGCATTACATCCTTCTATTATTCGGGCGATATACTTTTCGTTATAAAAAACTTGATACTGAGAAACATCTTTTTTCACCACATAATCCATTCCTAGATTTTGAGCGATTTGCTCGGTGCTTAAGGAAACATTTTCGGTAAAAAAATCGATAGTACTCCCCGACTGAATAAAGAAAAGGCGATATACCAACACCAACACCCCGTAGGAAACAAAGAATTTTCCTAAGAAAAGTAAAAAAGGTTTATATTTCCGAAACAGTTCTATCATAATGATTTTTAACAAAATTATATAATTTTTAAAATTTCAACGCATTACATTTGTCAAAAAACCAATAAATATGTCATTTGAAAATCTAAAACCTCAAATCACGGCTATCACAACGCAAGAAACCATCACGCGTGATGAAAAACTTTTAGCCATTTGCCAACTTTTACAAGACCATATAGCGTATTATAATTGGGTAGGATTTTATTTTGCTAACCATGAAACGCGTACTTTACATCTAGGGCCTTATGTAGGTGCGGAAACAGACCATACCGTTATTCCATTTGGAAAAGGGATCTGTGGTCAAGTAGCCGAATCAAATGCAAATTTTGTGGTTCCCGATGTAAAAGCACAAGACAATTATATTGCTTGTAGTTTCACGGTAAAATCTGAAATCGTAGTACCTTTATTTGTAAACGGAGTTAATATTGGTCAGATTGACATCGACAGTCACGTGATAGACCCTTTTACAGAAGCAGACGAACGTTTTTTAGAATTTGTAAATGAAGAAGTAGCTAAGCTTTTTAATTAAATATTTTTAGCATAAGGATACTAACATCGAAAAACATATAAATAAACAATCAATAAAAATGAATCCTAGAAAACTTACTTTTTTACTTCTAATAGCATCATTTTACAGTTGTAGTGCACAGAAAAAAGCAACAAACAATGAAAATTGGAACAAGATTGTTACAGAAACTAAAACTATAGGCAATATAACATATTACTTCCCATCCGAAGTTGAAATTCCACGTAGAAATCTAGCAATCGAAGAATGTCAAAAAGCAATTGATGAAAATTTGAAACTTATTGGAGAAACAGAATTCAAGAATAAGATGGATATTGATTTCTTAAAATCAAAAAAAGAAATGCTAAAATATGGAGGAATGGCTGCTCAAGGTTTAGCTTATCCCGATAGAGATGTATTTTTTACTTTGCTTAAAGACAAAGGTTCTCCAATAAAACACGAGATGATGCATATGATAACTATGTATAAATGGGGGACTCCTCCTAATTCTTCAACTTGGATGAACGAAGGATTAGCAACTTACGCTGGTGCAACCTGCTTTAAATACTCCCTAGAAGAGATTTATAAATATTTTATTCAAAGTAATAAATTGATTTCTATGGACAAGTTATCTGAAGATTTTTACGCATATCCCGACATGATTGCTTATACACAAAGTGCATTTATATCAAAATTTCTAATTGATAACTATGGCATCTCAAAATTTAAAGAACTATGGAAAAGTGGGTACGAGAAACTAAATGAAATATACGGTTTCAACTCACAAACATTGGAACAAACTTTGAAAGATTATATAAACAAAAAATATCCAACGAATATAAATTTTGATTGGGAGGAGTTTAACAAAGGATGCTAAAAAATCCCCAACGTCAATTGCTATCTTGATTATATTTCCCCATTACGAAAGCAACTCAATTATGAATGAAAATAATTTTACACAAATAAGAAAAAACTTATTTATTATTCTATCTATTTTCATAATTGGTTGCAATCCTAAATCAAAAGAAAAAGAAGCACTCCTCACTTTACAAGAGAACAGCTACCCTAATCAAAAGCTCCCCTTGTTTTTCCAACAACTCATCAAAAATCACCAAGCAAACTTTCATCGGTTAGATAGTGCTGATTATTCGGAATTTGTAAAGAGGCATGGCTTAGACCAAGAAAACCAAGAAAATCGCAAAACCTTTTATACTTTAAAAATTTTACATTTATTATTTACAAGTAAAAATGCGACCAACAAATCCCGAGGCGAAATTATAAGCATCCCCTATTTTTGGCATTGGGTAACCCCTAACCCAAGATACGAAATCATCTACAAGGAAACTAATGAGAAATTAAGTCAAGTAAAAACTCCAAAAAACTTTTCAAAATACAAATCCTACGCGGATATAGACAGAATTCCAAGTTTATTCCTAGCCGATTTAGTAAGCGAAACGCCCAAATACAACCATCCTCTTTTGGGTGATTTCAAAACCTTTGGTTGGTGTAGCGAACGTGAAATGGCTTTTATTTGCTTATTAAAGACATTAAACATTGAAGGAAAAGTGGTTACAAAAGGAAATCACAGTTGGTCAGAATGCATTGTTCGGTTTAAAAAAGACCAAATTTACGAGTCATTTAAAGTGCGTATTGATAACACTTTTGACCAAATGAAATGGGAAAAAGCCACAATAACAAGCATAAAACAAGTGCTTACTAAAAAAAACGATGGCATGGGCGGTTGGTACAACACAACGGCCTTATCTAAAAGAGAATTCACGAAGGTCAATCAGCTTATTGTTACCCCAAAAGCTTCTAAATACATAGAAAACCAAATGGTTACCTATTTAAAAAACAAAAACGGACAACAATAAATTTGCCAGTTAAAAAAATAAAACTAAATTTGCACTCGAATTAGGACACACCTAATCGTACATAACAATTATTTAAATAATATTAGCATGTATTTAACTAAAGAAACGAAAGCTGAAATCTTCGCTAAACACGGAGGTAAAGCTGAGAACACTGGTTCTGCAGAAGGTCAAATTGCATTATTTACTTTCAGAATCAACCACTTAACACAACACTTAAAAGCTAATCGTCACGATTACAACACAGAGCGTTCGTTAGTGAAATTAGTAGGTAAAAGAAGATCTCTTCTTGACTACTTAAAAAATACGGAAATCAATAGATACCGTGCGATTATTAAAGAATTAAACATCAGAAAATAATCCAGATGAAAAGAGGTGCCTGCGCGCCTCTTTTTGTTTTTATATTTTACACAACAAAAGTTTGGTTTTTCATTGGGTTTCAAACAACTACACAACAACACACAACAACAACACACACTAACCCATTGTTTAATTTAACAAAAGAAAATTTATGATCCCAAAAGTATTTCAAGAGGTGATCGATTTAGGGGACGGAAGAACCATTACTATCGAAACCGGGAAATTAGCCAAACAAGCCGATGGGTCTGTAGTTGTGCGTATGGGAGATGCTATGTTATTAGCAACTGCCGTATCAGCAAGAACAGCAAACCCTGGAATTGATTTTTTACCTTTAACTGTTGATTACAGAGAAAAATTTGCTGCTGCAGGTCGTTTCCCTGGAGGTTTCTTCAAAAGAGAAGCACGCCCAAGCGACAGCGAGGTATTAACGATGCGTTTAGTTGACCGCGTATTGCGTCCACTATTCCCAGATGACTACCATGCTGAAACACAAATCATGATTCAATTAATGTCTCATGACGACAATGTAATGCCTGATGCCTTAACTGGTTTAGCTGCTTCTGCCGCTTTAGCAGTTTCAGATATTCCTTTTTACAACTTGATTTCTGAAGTTCGCGTAGGACGTGTAGATGGTCAATTGGTTATCAACCCCAACAGAGAACAATTAGAAAAATCAGACATCGACATGATGATTGGCGCTTCTAAAGATTCTGTTTGTATGGTAGAAGGTGAAATGAAAGAAATTTCAGAAGCCGAAATGATTGAAGCTATCAAATTTGCTCACGAAGCAATTAAAGTTCAAATCGAAGCGCAAGAAAGAATGCGTGCGGCAATTGGAACTTTAACATACCGCGAGTACGAAGCTGAGAAAAACGACGAAGCTGTTTATGCAAAAGTAAAAGCTTTCGCTTATGATAAATACTATGCTGTAGCCCAAGAAGCTTCAGCAAAAAGTGAAAGAGGTGAGAAATTCGCCTTAATCGCAGAAGAAGTTAAAGCCTTATTCTCAGAAGAAGAATATGCTGAAAATGCAGATTTAAAAGAATTAGTTGGCAAGTATATTTACAAAACACAAAAAACTGCAGTTCGTAATGTTGTTTTAGAACAAGGTATCCGTTTAGACGGACGTAAAACTACAGAAATCCGTCCTATTTGGAGTGAGATAGATTACTTACCAAGTGCACATGGTTCAGCTGTATTTACTCGTGGAGAAACTCAAGCTTTAGCAACAGTTACTTTAGGAACATCTAGAGAAGCTAACGTTATTGACCTACCATCTGAACAAGGTGAAGAGCGTTTCTACTTACACTATAATTTCCCTCCATTCTCAACCGGTGAAGCGAAACCTTTAAGAGGTACTTCACGTCGTGAGGTTGGACACGGAAACTTAGCACAACGTGCGTTAAAAAATATGATTCCTGCCGATTGTCCTTATACTATTCGTGTGGTATCTGAAGTATTAGAATCTAACGGTTCTTCTTCTATGGCAACGGTTTGTTCAGGAACTTTAGCCTTAATGGATGCAGGAATTCAAATGGTAAAACCAGTTTCTGGTATTGCTATGGGATTAATTACAGACGGTGAAAAATTTGCCGTATTATCTGACATCTTAGGAGACGAAGACCACTTAGGTGACATGGACTTTAAAGTAACAGGTACTGCAGATGGTATTACGGCTTGTCAAATGGATATTAAGATTGACGGTTTACGTTACGACATTATGGAACAAGCTTTATCTCAAGCTCGTGACGGTCGTTTACACATCTTAAACAAAATCATCGAAACTATTGATGCGCCAAGAGCTTCAGTAAAACCAAAAGCTCCAAAAATCATTATGAGCTCTATTCCAGCGAGTATGATTGGTGCTTTCATAGGTCCTGGTGGTAAAAACATTCAAGAGTTACAAAAAGCTACAGAAACAACCATTGTACTTACTGAAGAAGGCGACAAAGGTATTGTGGAAATTTTAGGAACAAACCAAGCTGGTATCGATGCTGTTTTAGCCAGAATTGAAGCCATGGTTTTCAAACCACAATTAGGCGAAGCTTACGAAGTGAAAGTAATCAAAATGTTAGATTTTGGTGCTGTAGTAGAATATACGAAAGCTCCAGGAAACGAAGTTTTATTACACGTATCTGAATTAGCTTGGGAACGCACAGAAAAACCAACAGATGTGGTGAATATGGGCGATGTATTTATGGTGAAATATTTAGGTATTGACCCTAAAAACCGAAAAGAAAAAGTTTCAAGAAAACAATTATTACCTCGTCCTCCTCGCGAAGAGAAGAAAGAGATTAAAAAAGAAAATCCCCAAGGTTAATTAGTTCTATTAATTCAATAAGGTGAAACCTCGAAAAAATTTTTTTCGAGGTTTTTTTATTTTTCTGTAACTTTTTATCGATGGCATACGTATAACCATTACAACTTTTAAAAAGCAAGGAGATTTTTAAATGAGACAGCTCAAAATTACTAAGCAGGTAACTAACCGTGAAACTGCTTCCCTAGACAAATACCTACAAGAAATTGGTAAAGTAGACTTAATTACTGCCGATGAAGAAGTGGAATTAGCACAACGCATCAAAGCAGGTGACCAGAGAGCTTTAGAGAAATTAACAAAAGCAAACTTACGTTTCGTAGTATCAGTAGCGAAACAATATCAAAATCAAGGATTAACCTTGCCGGACTTAATTAACGAAGGAAATTTAGGCTTAATTAAAGCAGCACAACGTTTTGACGAAACGCGTGGTTTCAAATTCATCTCGTACGCCGTATGGTGGATTCGCCAATCTATCCTTCAGGCATTAGCAGAACAATCACGTATTGTACGTTTGCCTTTAAATAAAATTGGTTCGATTAACAAAATCAATAAGATGTATGCTTTGTTAGAGCAATCTAACGAGCGTGCGCCATCGGCAGAAGAAATTGCTGCTGAATTAGACATGACGGTAAATGACGTAAAAGAGTCTATGAAAAACTCAGGTCGTCACTTATCGATGGATGCACCTTTAGTGGAAGGAGAAGATTCAAACTTATACGACGTATTACGTTCTGGAGAATCACCGAATCCTGATAGAGAATTAATTCACGAATCTTTACGTACAGAAATTGAACGTTCATTAGAAACTTTAACACCTCGTGAGGCTGACGTAGTGCGTTTGTACTTCGGTTTAGGCGACCAACACCCGATGACTTTAGAAGAAATTGGTGAAACTTTCGATTTAACTCGTGAGCGTGTACGTCAAATTAAAGAAAAAGCGATTCGCAGATTAAAGCATACGTCTAGAAGTAAAATCTTAAAAACTTACTTAGGATAAGTTAAATTTTTCTTAACTTTGCATCCTCTTCTAAGATTATAATTACAAATTATATACGACAACAACAGTCTACGACTGTTCGTTTTTTGATTGATGATTGAAACTCCGGCTGATTACCGGAGTTTTTTTTAAAGAAAAAAATCATTTTTACGTGGCAAAAACTCGTGATACAGAAACAAAAAAACAAACTAAGATTCAAACAAAAGTTTCAAAAACAATCCCAGTTGCATTTTCTTGCTTTTACAAACCTATAGCTTTTACTACTGGAATTACAAAAAAAAAAAAAAACGAACTGATTATTTTAGTTCGTTTTTTTTTAATTAAAATTTACATCGGCAAATACACCACTTTCTTTGTTTCAAAAAATTCTTCCGAGAAAAAGTCAGCGATATCATATTGAATAGCTTCTGGAAAATCTTGCAATTCTTCGGTCAAATCGCCACCTTTTAAATATAAAATACCGTTGTTACGATCAGCGTGCCCGTTGTGCTTCTTGGTTTTTCCTTTTACCCATTCCACAAAATCAGGCATATTAGTCACCGCACGACTCACTATAAAATCAAATTTTTCGTTAACGGTATGCGCTCTCTTTTGCTCAGCTTTTACGTTTTTCAAGCCAATGCCTGTTGCTACTTCGTTAACTACTTTTATTTTTTTAGCAATTACATCTATCAAATAAAATTGGGTTTCAGGGAACAAAATAGCTAAAGGAATTCCAGGAAAACCACCACCAGTTCCCACATCCATCACTGTACTATCTGGATTAAATTGCTGAATTTTAGCAATCGCTAAGGAATGTAATACGTGTTTTTCGTACAATTCGTCTATATCTTTTCGAGAAATTACATTAATCTTGGCATTCCAATCTTTGTAAAGGACTTCTAAATCCTGAAACTGTTGGATTTGTGTTTCCGATAAGTTAGGAAAATACTTAAGGATTTGCTCCATCTTTTATTTTTTTTACAAAATTAAACATTTTAGCGTTCAAAAATTATCTCTTTTCGTTATCAATTCAATTTATTAATAATTAAATTTGGACACATTTTTAAGAATTATGCAAACAAATGAACCAATCTTCTCAAGAACCGACTCGATGAAGTTCTTCAGAACCTTAAACACTAGAGTGAATAACTATTTTAAGGAAAACAACATACAAAAAACAGGCAACTGGAAACTATACCTAAAAACTATAGTGATGTTCGCCATTTTCTTAACCCCTTACTTTTTCCTAATTGGTATGGAAATGCCTTTTTGGGTATATCTATTATTGAATGTAGTAATCGGTATAGGAATGGCAGGCGTAGGTATGAATGTGATGCACGATGGCAACCACGGTTCGTATTCTAACAAACAGTGGTTAAATAAATTCATGGGAGGAAGTATTTACATCTTAGCCGGAAATGTGTACAACTGGCAAGTACAGCACAATGTTTTACACCACACCTACACGAACATTCCGGGGCATGATGAAGATTTAGAAGCTGGAAGAGTATTGCGTTTTAGCAAAACGGCTAAATGGCACCGTTTCCATAAATTCCAACATTACTATTCGGTATTTCTTTATGGTTTACTAACGTTCAACTGGGCTATTACTACCGATTTCATGCAAATGAAACGTTATTTAAAGCGTAAATTATCGTATGGCGAATTCAAAAGCCCTGCCATTCAATGGACAACTTTAGTTATTACAAAAATTATTTATTTTTCTATTTGGTTAGTTATCCCAATGGCGTTAGGAATAGCTTGGTGGAAAGTAGTTTTAGGTTTTGTAGTAATGCATTACACCGCTGGACTTATTTTGAGTGTTATTTTCCAGTTAGCGCACGTTATTGAAGATACTGTAACACCTGTCCCATCAGAAGAAGGAGAAATGGAAAACACTTGGGCGATTCACCAATTGTTTACAACCGTTAATTTTGCCCCTAAAAATTGGCTAATCAACTATTACACAGGAGGTTTAAATCATCAAATTGAACACCATATTTTCCCTAACATCAGTCACATTCATTACAATAAAATTGCTGAAATTGTAAAACAAACCGCAAAAGAATGCAACTTGCCGTACTATGAGTATAAAACCATGACAGCTGCAATTGCCTCTCACTTTAGACATTTGAAAGAACTTGGTCAAAAACCACAATTAGCATAATAGTAGTAAGTAATTAGTGATAAGTAAAAAGTGATTAGCTATAAGGCTTTAAATTACAAAGAACTATCGACGAAATAAAATAATACAACACAATGAACCACATTTTATCAGAAAGAATTAACAATTTAGCGGTTTCACAAACTTTAGCAATGGCGGCATTAGCTAGAGAACTTAAAGCTCAAGGAAAAGACATTATCAGTTTAAGTTTAGGAGAACCAGACTTTAACACCCCTGATTTTATTAAAGAAGCTGCTAAAAAAGCAATTGATGATAATTTTTCTGCTTATCCACCAGTAGAAGGCTATGCAGATTTGAAAGAAGCAATATGTGCGAAATTCAAAAGAGATAATAATTTAAATTATACACCTTCGCAAATTGTAGTTTCTACAGGAGCTAAGCAATCTTTATATAACATTGCTCAGGTAATGATAAATGAAGGTGACGAGGTAATTTTACCAGCGCCGTACTGGGTTTCGTATTTTGAAATCATCAAACTTTCTGGTGGTGTTCCTGTTGAAGTGCCTACGTCAGTAGAATCAAATTTCAAAATCACACCAGAGCAATTAGAAGCTGCCATCACACCTAAAACAAAAATGATGTGGTTTAGTTCGCCTTGTAATCCTTCAGGTTCTGTATACAGCAAAGAAGAATTAGAAGGTTTAGCAGAAGTATTGAAGAAACACCCTAACATTTATGTAGTTTCTGACGAAATTTACGAGCATATTAACTACACGGGCAACTATTGCAGTATCGGTTCCATTGCTGGTATGGAAAACAACACTATTACCGTAAACGGTGTAGCTAAAGCATTTGCCATGACAGGATGGAGAATTGGTTACATAGGTGCTCCAGAATTTATCGCTAAGGCGTGTACTAAAATGCAAGGGCAGGTAACTAGTGGCGCTAACACCATTGCACAAAGAGCTACCAAAGCGGCTGTCGAAGCTAATCCATCAGCCATCAAATACATGGTGGATGCCTTCCAAAGCAGAAGAGAAATAGTTTATCAATTATTATCTGAAATCCCTGGATTCAAATTAACGATGCCTGAAGGCGCTTTTTATTTCTTCCCTGATGTTTCAGCTTATTTTGGAAAAACATTAAGAGGCACTGAAATTAAAGACGCTAACGATTTTGCTATGTATCTTTTATCTGAAGCTAATGTAGCTACAGTAACGGGTGATGCTTTCGGAAATCCAAATTGTATTCGTTTGTCTTATGCTACAAGCGAAGAAGTGTTGAGAGAAGCTATAAAACGCATTAAAGAAGCTTTAGTTTAATAATACAACAAAAACTCCACAAATCTCCGTCATTGTTGAAATGGCGGGGATTTTTTTTATGAAAAAACAAACTCATACGCAGCCATAAGTATAAATTTTCACATATTTATGGCTACTTACACACCCGCTTAAAAATAAAAAAATATAGAAAAATAAAAATTATATTCAGCCATAAGTACATTTTTTTATATATTTATGGCTATATATAACAGATATGGATATCATTGGAAGAGACACAGAAATAACTGAATTCAAAGAGATTGTAAGCAAAAAACAATCCAGTTTCATAGTCGTTTATGGTCGCAGAAGAATTGGAAAAACATATCTCATTAGAAACCATTTCAAAACCTTTGATTTCTACCATACAGGAGTTGCTAATATCGACAACAAACAACAATTACAACTATTTCACAAATCTTTAATCAACACTTCTAAAAATAACAGCATAAAACCTCCTAAAAACTGGTTTGATGCTTTTGAAAATTTGCAAAAAACTCTTGAAAAATCAAGAAAGAAAAAGAAAATTGTTTTTTTAGACGAAGCCCCATGGCTACACGGTTCAAAATCTAATTTCTTATCGGCACTCGAGCATTTTTGGAATCATTGGGCATCAGCCAGAGAAGACATTATACTTATTGTATGCGGCTCAGCCACTTCATGGATAGTCAACAAAATATTTAACAACAAAGGTGGCTTACACAATCGTGTCACCAACAAAATATACCTAAAACCTTTTACGTTAAAAGAAACTGAAGCGTTTTTAATAAAACGAAAAATATTTTGGAACAAATACCAAATCGTCAAGGCATATATGGTTTTTGGTGGCGTTCCTTTTTATCTAGAAAACCTAAAAGCAGGAAAAAGTATTGACCAAAATATTAACGAACTTCTTTTTGCAGACAAAAGTCTATTCCAAAATGAATTCAACAATCTGTATCATTCCTTATTTAAAAACCCAGAAAACTACATTCAAGTAATTCAAGTCTTAGCAAGCAAAAACAAAGGACTTACTCGAAATGAAATCATAAAACACATACCCCTAAACACAGGAGGCAGTCTAAGCACAATCTTACAAGATTTAGAACTCTCAGGTTTTATCAGAAAATACAACGCAATAGGCAAAAAGGAACGAGATGTACTCTATCAATTAGTAGATGCTTATAGCTTATTTTATTACAATTTCATTCATTCAAAAAAAACAGACAGCAATTTTTGGTTGCAAAATTTCGACAGCGCCAAAATTAAAGCATGGAGTGGATATGCCTTTGAAATGGTTTGTCTATTACATGCTGAACAAATCAAGAAAGGATTAGGCATAGAAGGAGTTTATACCAATATTTACGCTTGGCAAACCCATCAAGCAGAAAAAAATGCCCAGATAGACCTAATTTTTGACCGAAAGGACCAAATTATCAATGTTTTTGAAATAAAATTTAGCACAGAAGAATATACAATAACATCAAAGTATATGCTAGAATTATTAAACAAAATCGCTGTCTTTAAAACCGAAACTAAAACCAAAAAAGCCGTATTTCTATCCCTACTTTCAACTTATGGATTAAAAAACAATGAAAACACGGGTATGATTCAAAATAGTTTAACTTTGGAAACCTTATTTTACTAAACAACATGCAAAAGAAAATATTACTTTTAGGTTCAGGCGAACTAGGAAAAGAATTTGTGATTGCAGCACAACGCATTGGGCAATACGTGATAGCCGTAGACAGTTATGATAACGCTCCCGCTATGCAAGTGGCGCATGCACGTGAAATCATCAATATGCTTGATGGTGATGCATTGGACAAAATTGTAGCTAAACACAACCCTGATTTTATTGTTCCAGAAATCGAAGCCATTCGTACCGAACGTTTTTACGATTATGAAAAACAAGGGATTACTGTAGTGCCTTCGGCCAAGGCTGCTAACTTTACTATGAACCGCAAAGCCATCCGTGATTTGGCCGCTAAAGAATTAGGATTACGTACGGCTAACTATCGTTATGCGACTTCTCAAGAAGACTTAGAGAAAGCCGTAGCAGAAATAGGCATTCCGTGTGTGGTAAAACCTCTAATGAGTTCGTCAGGCAAAGGACAATCGACCATAAAAACAGTAGAAGACATCGCAAAAGCTTGGAATTATGCCGTAGAAGGTTCACGTGGTGATATAGTAGAAGTTATTGTAGAAGCTTTTGTAAAATTCAACTCAGAAATTACGTTGCTCACGGTAACACAAAATAATAACTTACCCACTTTATTCTGCGCGCCTATAGGTCACCGACAAGAACGTGGTGATTATCAAGAAAGCTGGCAACCTGCAAGAGTTTCAGATAAAGATATAGCCGAAGCACAAGAGATGGCGCGTAAAGTTACGGAAGCTTTAGGCGGAGCAGGAATTTTTGGCGTTGAATTCTTTTTAACCGATGAAGGGGTTTATTTCTCTGAATTGTCTCCAAGACCTCACGATACAGGTATGGTGACGCTTGCAGGGACACAAAATTTCAACGAATTTGAATTGCATTTGCGAGCTATTTTAGGATTGCCTATCGCTGAAATCACTTTAGAAAAAGCAGGCGCAAGTGCGGTAATCCTGGCATCTGAAAATTCAGAAAACCCAACATTTACGGGTATTGAGGCCGTTGCTGGTTTGCCTAAAACTGATTTTAGACTATTTGGAAAACCGACTTCCAGACCGTATCGCAGAATGGGCGTGGTTCTTGTTAACGAAACTTTAACGTCAACTTCCATAGAAGAAATGGTGGAGCGTGCCCAAAAAACGGCTAACTTAGTCACTGTAAACGCATAAGATTGTAATTACATCTATTAAAATGAAAAAAGTCCTATTCACACTTCTGATTAGCTCCGCCCTACTCTCTTGCGGCCCAAGAAGGTTAGGTTGCGGACCTAATCGTCGTTGTGAAATTTATACTAAACCCTCATTTGAAAATGAAAAAACTATTTTTTGTACTTCTTACTTTAATCTCACTTAATTTATCTGCTCAAAACAATAAGAAAAAACAACTCAAAGACCAAGAAGTAGAAGCTTCGTGTGGCATGTGCCAATTTGGTGCAAAAGACAAAGACTGCGCATTAGCCATTCGTTACGAAGGTGCTGTATATAGTGTAGTTGGTACTGACATTGACAAACATGGCGATGCACATGCCAAAAACGGTTTTTGTAACGCGATTCGAAAAGCTAAGGTTTCAGGTACTTTGAAAAACGGAAAACTATTAGTGAAGAAGTTAGAACTTCTTGACTAATAGAAGCACACAAGAATTCATTTGTTTTATTATAGTTTTACCCCCGTACATCATTTTTCTTTAACTTTGTAAAAAATAAAAACGATTAAGTATGTTTGGAATTGGAGGAGGCGAATTAATTTTCATCATTTTTATTGCGTTAATGTTATTTGGAGCCGATAAGATTCCTGATATTGCACGAACGCTAGGAAAAGGTATGGCGCAATTAAAAAATGCCACTAATGATATTAAATCAGAAATTCAAAATAGCGCAACAGGTCAAGAGTTAACACAATTGACTTCTGATTTTTCAAAAGAAGTAGAGGATATCAAACAAAATGTTCAAAATCGAATTATGAAAGATACTCCTATTGAAAACCCTTTGGATATTACTAAAGAGATCAATGAAGTAAAGGAAAATTTTGAAGATTTAACAGGACCTATCAAACGCCAAATGTAATGTTGGAAAAAATACTTGAATTAGATAAAAATATTTTTATTTTTTTAAACGGATTGGGTGCTGCAAAGTTTGACCCTTTTTGGGAATTCATCACTAAACAAGTTCGATGGACTCCTTTTTTCTTACTTATACTTTATTTTGTTTATACCAAGCTAAATCGAAAAAAAGAATTAATATATATACTAGTAAGTATAAGCATAATTGTTCTTTTCACAGACCAATTTACCAATGTTATAAAATTTTACTTCCAACGTTTACGTCCCTGTAGCGAACCCGAGTTATCTGGGATCATTAGAATTGTAAAAAGTAGCGATACATTTAGTTTCTTTTCTGGTCATGCCTCTAACTCTATGGCCACAATGACTTTTATTTTCTTATTGATTAGAAAATATTATAAATATGCTTTTTTAGTCTTCATTTTCCCATTATTATTCGCATACAGTCGTATTTACTTAGGTTTGCATTACCCTTTAGATATTTTAACAGGCTATACGGTAGGGGGGCTTTTTGGATTCTTATTTTATAAATTATATTTAAAAATGATTAAAAATTCAGAATTTACGATATAATCCTTTTGAAACATACAAAAAAAGCACATTCATTGGTTTTTGAATGTGCTTTTTGTTATAATTTATAACTCAACTGAAGCATTAGGGTCCGAGGCAAAATTACAGTTTGTTGTTGGCTAACGATATAATCCGAAAAGGAGTTAGAAACTTTTGCTTGATTATTTAAAAGGTTATTCGCAAAAATTTCAAAACGTAAAGGCTTGTTTTTCCTTTGATAACTTAGGGAAGTATGGGCTATTTCAAAAAATGAATTTTCATTTCTGAAATTCTCATATTCCAATTTGAAAGTAAATGATTTTAAAAAAGAAAATTCTAAATCAGCATTCAAAGCATCTGTTTCAAATTGTGTTTTTGTAATACCTCTAAATTGATTAAAACTTTTTTTGTAGCCTATGGTCAAATCAGGCCATTTTCTGTAGGACGTTTTTACAGAAAAATCTAAATTTTGGCTATTTCGCTGGGTTGTGTTTGTGATGTCGTTTATCTTTTGTAGGTATTCAAACCAGTTCAAACTTGGTGAAAATTTAAAAGTAAAGCGATATATTTTTTTAGAAAACATTCCGTTTAGTCGCCAAGTGGTCTCAGGATTATTAGTTTGCACAGGCATGGTAATTTGATTGATACCCTCTAATTGAATCTCACTTCGAATGGTTTTTGTTTTTTGAGTATAATTTACCATCGCATTCATCATGATACCTCGAAACATATTGGTTCGCGAATATCGTAATAAAGCCGTATGAAACTGCTCATTATTTAATAAAGCATTTCCTTTGAAAACCAAATTATAATTTTGTAAAGCATATTTTTCTGCATAATGCGATATGTCGGCAAAAGTATTGTTCAGTTTATAGGTGAAGCTCAAATTTTCAGCTTGACTAAATTCATATTCACTGTTAAATTGCGGTTGTAGGAACGATTTGTGGATACGATGGACAATCGATTGCTCAGTGGTCAAGTCATATTGATGCCAATAAATCCCTGGTTTATTGACCCATTTTCCAATTTTGAATTTGTATTCTAAGCCCACGTAAAAATCATTTAAATGATAACCGATATCATTGCCAAAACCAGCCGTTTCAAAATTATTTTGACTTCCATCAGTCAAGAGTTGTTGTTCTTGTGTAACGAGTTTTGACATACCGTAATTGTTGCCAATATTAGTGTATAAATGGTTGAAATTATTGATTATCCAATAATGTTTTAGTAAACCGTCCAAGAAGTTATTTGTAGTACGCTTAATTTGTTCTAAGGTATATGTAGTGTCGTTTTGTAAAGGAAGTAAACCAGTTAAAAAGACTTGATTGTTTTTCCAAACCGTTAGTGGAGTTTGCTTATCCCAACTATGATTGATAACAAGCGTCGCAGTATGCTTTTCGTTAATGCTTTTATGCCCTTCTATAAATTGTTTGAGGCTGGTGTTGTCTGCCTTTTGTAAAGTTTCGAAAAGGTTGTTGTTAGCTAGGGTTTGCGAAGCTAGCATGCTTTTTCCTGTACTCGTACTGGCTTGCCCTTGAATGTTGTAAAACCATTTGGTTTTGTGGTTCGGACTATAATCTAATTTAGTATTCAAAAGCCCCAAAGTAGTGAGGTTATTTTTAGTCAAATTGCTTTTTTCAAAGGTCAATTGTGTATTTTGTAAGTATTGGTTCTCCGTTAGGGTAGAGGTCTTAAAGCTGTTTTTAGAAAACAACCCATAGCCTGTCACCGAAAGTTTCTTATTTGTTTCCCAGCTATAATTAATGGCATTGAAATTAGAATGAAAATTAGCAATATCAGTATTGTCTTGGGTGAGTTGCATCAGGTTGTTCATTGATTTTCTACCCGATAAAAAACTACTAAACCCTCCTTCAAAACGCATCAGGTCTTCAAAGGTGAAAGTATGTCTTCCTATATTATTACTGTCGCCTATATAGCAAAAAGTTGTTTTGGGGCTGTAGTAAAACAAACCCGCATGCGCAAGATAAAAACCATTGTCATTAGCTATTTCTGCTCCAGCTTCTATATCCCCAAAAAGAAATTTCTTTTTATCTGCTTTGAGTTTAACATTCATGGCTAAATCTTCGCTATCCGAAACTTTTTTCATGAACCCCACTTCGTTAAAATGGTCTATCACTTCAATTTTATCTAATGCATCGGCAGGGATATTCTCTACCGCTAGTTTCGAACCTCCGCCAAAAAACGATTTGCCTTCCACAAGCATTTTGGTCACTTTCTTGCCCTGCACGGTAACTGTCCCTTTTTTGTCTACTTCTACACCGGGGAGTTTTTCAAGAATTTCCTTCATTTTGCGTTCGTTACCGTTAGCAAAACTCTTGACGTTAAACGTCATGGTGTCTTTTTTGATGATAACAGGTTTGAATTCGTGTTTAATCACAATTTCCTTGAGCTGCTGCCCTGTGCTTTTTAACTTAAAATGATGTGTTTTGATAGCACTGTTAGGTTCAATAATAATACTCGCCTCTTTATACCCTATGTAGGAAACGGTTACTTCGTATTTTAGTTCTTTTTCGAACTCTAAACGGTAGCGACCTTTTTCATCGGCTATAGCAAACTTTAAAGAAGCTTCTTTTTGATAAGGTACCGCTATTATATTTGCATTAGGTAATGGACGATGTATGGAATCAGAAACAACACCCGTGAGCGTTTGACTTTGAACCTTAAAACTTAGGAAAAGGAATAAAAATAGAAGTGGGAGTCGCATTAAAAAGACATTTTAATTAAAAAAACGTTTATACTTTAGTAAAAGTTATTTTTTTTGCATTTTTTCCTGTTCTTTTTTGTCTACAAACTCTTCCTGTTCTTTAGTCAACATCATACGCATCCCTTTTATTTTTTGTCCTAACGAGATGGTTTTGTATTGTGACAAATTATCTATTTTGGGCTCAGGTTCTAAATTCAATTTGATATTTTTAATATAGAAACTATTTACTTTTGTGTGAATTTCGAGTATCAACCCTGGAAGTCCATGATAGCCATTGGGACCAAAAGGGACTGGTATTTGAGGGGCAAACCAAGCGGTTACATCTAAATGACGTTCTTCATCGCGCCAACCTCCATAATTATAGAATGGCGTTATAGCCTTATAACATAAAAACCCATTAATCATTTTACTTTCCTTAGTAATTGTCCATCTTGCCTCTTTTTCCATGGCAATGGTATATTGTCCTAATAGCTTATGGTTTTCATAAAATTTAAAGATACTATCTTTCTTATGAATATAATGTTTGGGTTGCACTAATATCATCGAGCTAAATTGTTCGGATGAATCATAACCATTCAATATAGCGGGCTCAACAAAAAAACAGGATTCATTAGTATTAAAATGCAACTTATAATTCACTAGAGTATCATTAGTTTTCATCCTTAAAATATCTTCATTAAGATCTTCTAGTTCTTTATCTTTGGTCAACTCCATATTAACCACAACTCCGTACTCGATCACCCCATTGTTTGTTTGAGCTTTAACTGTTAAAACTAAAAATGACAATAATAGTATTAATAAAATTTGCAAATTCTCAAAAACTTTCATTTATTTATAGTGATCATCGAGTACTTTTTTATATCTCATTTCAAATTCCTCTTCTGAAATGGGGGCACAATTTATTTTTTTTATTTCTATTTTTTTTGATTCCAAATTTATTTTAAAAGCACAATAAGTTTTTGTCGGTTCTTGCAATTCTAAAATAAGTCCAGGCAGATTCCCATATCCAATTGGTCCGAAATTAACCGGTATTTTTGGACAATACCAAGCTACTACCTCATATTTCTTCAAAATACCTTTAACATTATTGGTCCTAATTCTCGTTGCTTTATAGCAAATATAGTTACTAATAATTTTACTTTCGGAAGTTAATTTCCAGTCATTATCACTCCTATGTTTAACACAAAACTCTTCTCCAAGTAGTGATTTCTTATGTATGTATTCGCCCGTCTTAGTATAAAAATATTCACCATTACCTGCAAAACTTCTTGCAGCTTTATTTATTCTATCCTCGATATTCATACTAGGGAGTAAATTATAATAAGCCTTATTATCACTAAAATTCAGCTCAGCAATCAATGACTTGATTGCATCATCAATTCCCTTAAAATAACCTGACAAACTTGAACTTTTAACTTTATCTAAATTTTCAAATGTCCCTCCAGTTGGAAATATTTTATATTGAACATTACCAGATTGTTGTGCATAACATACATTAAAAACACTAAAAAAAACAGTCATCAACTTTAATATGTAAAGGGATTTTTTAAGTCCCTTTACATATCTCTTTTTTAATAACAGCATACCCCTAAATTTCATCTAATAATGATATACTAGTTAGCAATACAACCTCCATAACAATCACTTGCAAACTCATGAGCATCAGAAGACGAAGCACCTAAATCAGTCATCATATCATAAATTTCCATATAAAGTTGCATACAAGACATCGCTACGGCTACATTTTTAGCTGGCTGTTTTGCATTTACTACACCTGAGAAACATATTACAGCCAACGCCGTAAATACTAATTTTTTCATGTTTTAAAATTTTAATTTTTTAATAAATGTTATTTGTTCGAACGGAGACAAAACAAAAAAAACGATTTTGAGTTACGGTTTTTTCGTATATTTTGTTAAAAATTTCTTTAACAATTTTTTCGTGTTACATGCCCATTTGGGCTTTTAGTTTGTTATCATATTCTTCACGGGTTATTGTTTTACCCTTAGGCAGTTCTATTTTAGTTAAACCTTCAATTAAATTAATTCTTGTAGCAAGAAAAGTTGTTTTGTTTTCGGTTAACTCTAATATAAGCCCTGGTAAACCAAAATATGATTTAGGTCCAAAACTATACGGTAAAGATGGAGCAAACCATGCTGTAATTACTCTACTTGATTTTATCCCTTTCCTATTTATAAAAAACTCTTCATAAGTAGCTTTGTAACAGGAATATTGTTCTATTTGCTTACTTTCGCTGGAAATTTTCCAATTTGGCATAGCATTTTCTGTTTTTAACACATTTTTATCATCCGTTAATTCGTATACAATATTGTTTTGTCTGTCAACTATAGTTTTATACCTTGACCCAAAAGCTAATCTTGCTATGTCAGAAAAATAATTTTCCTGTTCACTATTTGAAGCTATCGATTTAATAACATCGAAGCTAGATGCAGTTCCATTAAAGTTTAGCTCGTAATTTTGTTTCCTTGCTTCATCAATTAGCCCAGAAAATCTTTCTTTCACATCTGCACTTTTAATTTCAGGTTCTGTAACAGAAATTTTATAATTAATCTTCCCACATTGAGAAAACAACAATTGTGAGTTTATAAAAAGAAGAAACAAGATTATGCCTAAAAATTCTTTTTTCATAGATAGTTTTGACTCAAATATATTAAATATTAAAAAATTAATTGTTTTCAAGATAACATAAAGCCGCAACTTAATTATGTTGCGGCACATTTGCTATATTAACTACAATATGACAACAGTCGATTTAATAATTTTATATCATCAGATCCGTCTCCAACAATAATTTCATAAAATTCGATCGCAATCTCTTTACATGTCTTTTTAACAATAGTAGTTTTAATGTTCTGGTTTTTCTTTGTTATATTTAAAGAATTTGTCTTCGCCATTCCCGCTCCCGAAAAAGCTACTACAGCCAATGCCGTAAATACTAATTTTTTCATGTTTTAAAATTTTAATTTTTTAATAAATGTTATTTGTTCGAACGGGAGCAAAACAAAAAAAAAAAAAAGATTTTGAGTTACGGTTTTTCCGTACATTTTGTTAAAAATTTTACATAAAAAATCCAGTCTCAGGACTGGATACATTAGTTTTTACAAAACCCTACTCACGGTCAAGCCATCACGTATGGGTAATAAAACAGTTTCCACTCTCGGATCTTCTTTTAGCAAACGATTGTAAGTTAGCAAGACGTTAGTACTTTTATCATTTGATTTTACCTCTCCCAGTATTTTCCCACTCCATAAAACATTATCAGACAGAATTACCCCACCTTTGTTCATCAACGGAACTATCATCTGAAAATAGTTGATATAGTTTTCTTTGTCGGCATCAATAAAAACTAAATCAAACTTTTTATTTAAAGTAGGTATAATCTCCAGAGCATTTCCTAAATGCTGGTGTAATTTACCAGCCCATTGGGATTGGTCAAAATATTTTTTTTGAAAATCAAAAAGTTCTTCGTTATTATCGATGGTATCCAACTCACCCTCTTCTGTCAATCCTTCTGCAAGGCACAAAGCAGCATAACCTGTATAGGTCCCTATTTCTAAAATATTTTTAGGACGAATTAATTTAGATAGCATACTCAATACGCGTCCTTGAAAATGACCGCTAAGCATACGTGGTTGCAGTATTTTTTGATGGGTTTCTTTATTCAAACGAGCTAATAACTCAGGCTCGTTTTCACTATGTTGTGCCACATAATTTTCTAATTCTTCAGATATAAAATGCATGTTGTAAATTCTCTATAATGTATATACCCGCAAAGATACAAATACTCTAAACAAAAAATGCAGAAAGAAGTCATCCTGCATTTTAACCAAACCAAAATGGAGTATTAATGAATTAAATTCTCTATAATCTTTTGAGTAGGCAAGATAGCCTTTGTATACTCTATAGTAGGCCCTGCAACCCATACCGTTTTGTAAGTTGCTTGAGTAGCCGCTTTAGTCACTGCGTTATTACCAATCATAAAACGGATAAGTTTTGCCCACTTTTTAAGTCGTTTATTTGTATTCAAAAAGCGCTCTAACCAATTCAATTTAGTCCCTATTTTTTGGACATAAGGTGTATTGATCACCGTACAAGGCGTACCAGATATTTTTTCAGTCATTACAATATCTTTAGCGCCGTAATCAACACACGCTTGTTTGTATTCATCAGATACATTAGCTTCTGTAGAGGCGATAAAAATACTTCCTAAAGAAACACCTACAGCACCATAACTAATCATTCGGTCTAAATCGGCCTTACAACCTACTCCACCTGCTGAAATAACAGGCAAACTTATATGTTGATCTAACTCCTTAATTAGTTGTTCAGGACCTAATTCTCCTCTGTGTCCACCTGCTTGATTGTTAACAGCAATTACTGCATCAGCCTTTAGACTTTCTACTTTTTTTGCAAACTTCAAATCAGTGACATCGCAAAAAACTTTCACTCCTACTTTATGAGCCTCTTTTATAGTTTCTTCAGGACTTCCTAAAGAAGTTATGATAAAATCGACTTTTTCTTCACACAACACACGTAATTGTTCTTTGTATTTTAAATTCGATTTGTTAACAATCAAGTTAAAACCAAAACTTCCACCAACAACTTTTGCAGCTTGCAATTCTTTTATAGCAGCTCTTAATTCGTCAAGTGTTCTATAATTCAATGCTGGAATACAGCCTGCTACTCCTGATTTCATTCCTTCAATAACCATAGCAGTGTTTGAAACTAAAAACATGGGAGCCATGATAATTGGGTGTTTAATACCTAATATATCCTGTAAAGATGGTTTTGCCATTTTGAATAAATTTTATCAAATATAACAAAAAATATACTATGCACGCATACCATGAATGAAGATTTAATCAAAAAAAGATTCATTTTATTTTCAAACCACGCTAAAAATAATTTCTACATTAAAACGACTAGGATAACAATTATCCAATTTCACTTACTTAAAATAGAATAAGGGATGTTTGAAATAAAAAAAGAAAACTGATCCTCTTAATAAAGAACAAATTATCAATTAAGACTTAACAACTAAAATTTAATTTTAAATTTGCGCAAAATTAAAATTAAACACATGAAGAAAATTATTTTGCTATCACTTTTATTTGTTGGGCAAGTAAAAGCGCAACTATGGAAAGTAAATGAATGTAGTGCTACCGTATCTACTACCACTTACGGACCAATGAACACAACCAATTTAGGCACTTCAACATCAAACAGACACATTATGTTGTACAAAGCTTCCGAGCTTACTGCCTTACAAAACCAGTCGTTAACCAAGATTTTTTTCAAACGTGCAACGGCATCAGGAACATTAGGAGGAAATCCTACCGCTAAAATTTATTTAAAAGAAACTAATTTAACTGATTTAGGATCAGCAAATTTAGATTGGGCTACAGAGATAGCTGGCGCTACTAAAGTATATGACGCAAATCCTACTACAGCTGTAGGTAATACTGCTGGTTACAAAGATTTTAGCATGTCTACACCTTTTAACTACACCAATCAAAGTTTAATGGTACTAGTTGAATACAGCAATACAGCAGCCAACGCAACACGTATCGATTGGTTTTATGAATTTGGCTCAGCATGTTTAGGGACTAGCGTAGCTAATATAAAATATATATCTAGCAACTCGTCAAGTATTCCTGGAAACACGTTATCAACGTCAAACACGAGAAGACCTGTAATAGGTTTCGATTATACTGTTCCTTGCCCAAGACCTACTAATGCAGTGGCAACACCAGCAACAACTAGCGCAACCATAAGCTGGACAGCTGGAAATAACGAGACACAATGGGAATACGCAGTTACACCTTACAATGCTGCAGCACCAACTTCAGGCACAACAACTACTTCTAATTCATTATCTATAAACAACCTAACCGAAGGGACTTATTATAAATTATATGTTAGAGCTATTTGTAGCGCAACGGAATCTAGTATATGGACTAGTCCTATTGTTTTCTTAACAGGATGTACCACACCAACAAATGTTCCTTTCGTGGAAAATTTTGAAACACAACCTACTAACCTTGCCCCTACATGTACAAAAATCACAAATAACGGTACGGGAAATATTTGGGATGTGACTACAAACCCTGGTAGCGGATTCACCACTACTGTTTTACAGTATTCATACAACTTATCATCTCCTGCAAACACATGGTTTTTCACAAAAGGAATCAACCTTGAGCAAGGAAAAAAATACAAAGTTACTTTTGATTATGGAAATAACTTAGCCAATACTGTAGAAAAACTAAAAGTTGCCGTAGGTACAACTCAAAATGCAGTTGATATGACCACTGTTTTAGTTGATGATCCAAATGTAACCGGTGCAACATTAAAAAACGGAACTGGAACATTTACAGCTCAAACTACTGGGGTATATTATTTAGGTTTTCAAGCGTATTCAGATGCTAATAAATTCAAATTATACGTTGATAACATCAATTTAATTGAAGACACGACTTTAAGCACAGATGATCAAATTACACATAAATCGGTAGTGAGTCCTAATCCATTTACTTCTCAAATTGTAGTTAAAAACGAAAAAGAAATCAAACAAATAAGCGTTTACAATTTACTTGGCTCGGAAGTAATCAAACAAGCTACTCAATCAAATCAAATTGAGTTAACAACTGATTTTTTACAAAATGGCGCTTACATATTAAAAGTACAAACAGAAGAAGGCACACAAACATTTAAATTATTTAAAAATTAATTTAAACTCATTTCAATAAAAAAGCTGTTCCAATGGAACAGCTTTTTTTATACAACCTCTTCAAAAAATCGATTTAAAGAGCAATAAATTAATCAAGAAACATATTATTGATTTAAAAAATCTTGCATACCATTTTCATCCATTTGCGCCACACGCCAATCATCAAACACTTTAGCTCCTGTTTTTTCATAAAAGTCAATTGCAGAAGTATTCCAATCTAAAACATTCCACTCAATTCGACGCACACCATCAAGTTCACCTTGCTTTATTATTTCTTTATACAAAGCAAAACCAGCACCAGTACCACGCCTATGTTCGGTTACTATCAGATCTTCCAAATGAATTGTTTTGCCTTTCCAGGTTGAATAACGATAGTAATACAAAGCCATTCCTATAATTTCACCTGCTATTTCAGCAATAAAAGTATAAAACAGAGGATGATCACCAAAACCATCACGTTCTAAATCTGAAACTGTAACCACAACTGCCTCTGGCTCTTTTTCATAAACAGCAAGTTCCTGAATCAATCGCAGAACCGCTTTCATATCTTCCTTTCTACCTCTTCGAATCAGCATCTTATTTCTTCTTCTTAACAGGTGTAGCTTTTTTCAATTGACGCACATACGGCTTATACAAACCGTCTGCTTCTGCTCTTTGTTTAGCCATTGCAGCTCTATCGGCTGGATCTGGATGCGAACTCATAATACGAGATAAAAAACCAGAATCAGCACCTTTACTTAAACCAGCCAATATAGTGAAAGCTGATTCAACAGCATTAACATTATAACCGTGTTTTTTCATAAACTCATACGAAAACATATCTGCTTCCGATTCTTGTTTTCTACTATGTCTACTATCCAACATAGCATTACCAATTTTACCCAAAGAACTTTCACTGATTTCAGAAACACCTTTTACTTGTGATCCTACAGCATCCATCAATGCTTCTTTTTGATAAGCCGCACGGATAGCATCTCTTGTATCTTGATTTACCACATGACCAATTTCATGACCAATTACCGCCAAAACTTCATTATCATCCATAACATCTAAAAGCCCTTGAAAAACACGAACACTCCCGTCAGCACAAGCAAAAGCATTTACTTCTTTAACTTTATAAACTTTAAAATTCAATATTAATCCACTTTCTGTTTTATGCTTCCCAAACAACTTATTTAAACGCAACGTATATGAATCTTTAGGCCCCGCAATTGGGTTTTCTTTATCCATTTTTTCAACAGAAGCTTTAGATAAAGCCGCAGCATCTTCATTAGAGAATGTAAAACCAGCAACCCCCTTTTGTAATGCTCCTAAAGCTTTTTCTCCTAAATTTATTTGAGAGTGCATGCTCAATGGCATCAAACACAAAAGTCCTAATACAATTTTAACTTGTTTCATAGTTTTAAAATTTATTTATTAAAAATCATAAACATTACTATTTTCTACAGCAATACAAGCTGTAGCCTATTACATTTTGATTGTTACAATTATACAACAATTCACTAACAAAGATAATAGAACTTTTAACGAAACCCCAACACCAATACCCTTAAAATATTTCTACAGAAAAACAATCCTTTATTAATTACCAGAATGCAAAAGATTATTTAAAAAATAAATCACATCTTTGCATAACTAACTACATAGATTGACAAAATGGAAGAACGCAACAGAACTCTTGGCGAATTTATCATTGAAAAACAAAACGACTTCCAATATACTTCGGGAGAATTATCAAAAATCATAAATGCAATACGATTAGCTGCTAAAGTAGTAAATCACAAAGTTACTCAGGCTGGACTTGTAGATATAGTAGGCGCAGCAGGTGATACCAATATACAAGGAGAAGACCAACAAAAACTAGATGTTTATGCTAACGATGTCTTTATCCAAACCTTAACTAATAGAGAAATTGTATGCGGTATTGCAAGTGAAGAAAACGATGATTTTATTACAATTGCTGGCGCAGACAATAGTCATAGTAATAAATATGTTGTGTTAATGGATCCTTTAGACGGATCTTCAAACATAGATGTAAACGTATCTGTAGGTACAATATTTTCGGTTTACAGACGCATTACCCCTGTAGGAACTCCTGTACAATTGGAAGACTTCCTGCAACCAGGGACTGAGCAAGTAGCTGCTGGATATGTAATTTACGGAACCTCAACTATGCTGGTCTACACTACAGGAAATGGTGTAAATGGATTCACGCTTAACCCTGCAATCGGAACTTTTTACTTATCGCATCCGAATATGCAATTCTCTAAAGATGGAAAAATTTACTCAACAAACGAAGGAAATTACAAACATTTCCCTCAAGGTGTAAAAGATTATCTAAAATATTGTCAAACGGAAGAATACACTTCACGTTATATCGGAAGTTTAGTTGCCGATTTCCATAGAAATATGATCAAAGGAGGAATTTACATATATCCTTCTACAGCTAAAGCCCCTAATGGAAAATTACGATTACTATACGAATGTAACCCAATGGCATTTTTAACAGAACAAGCTGGAGGAAAAGCATCAGATGGCAAACAACGCATCATGGAGATTAAACCAACAGAACTACACCAAAGAGCACCTTTATTTTGCGGAAGTTCAAATATGGTTACAAAAGCCGAAGAATTCATGCAGTAATATTTACTGCTTTCAAAATCATCCTAAACCGTCATAACCTGACGGTTTTTTTATTCACAGAAGTATCGAAAAGATATTAATAATTAAAAAAACAAAATCATAATCACAAAACAGGTATGTCTCTTTTCTTTTATCACTTTAACATACAACAATATTAAAATATATGAAAATAAAAAAGCTCTGATTCCTCAGAGCTTTTTTGTTGGTCCACTAGGACTCGAACCTAGAAAGACGGCACCAAAAACCGTAGTGTTACCATTACACCATGGACCATTAAACCTGCTCTACTTGCGTATTGCGAGTGCAAATATAAAACATTTCTTTTGTTATAAACAAATCAAATTTACATTTTTTTGTTCCCTACATTAGCTTACCAAATTCAAAAAAACAACAACTTCTGAATCACAAAGCACTACACCACTACCAATCAAACAATTAGAACTTATTTCGCTTTAAAAATGCTATTCAAAAATTCAACAACTTTACTAAAGGCAATTTCTCTTTATCCTCCCTTAACACATTCCCTTTTCACCATACGCTATATAGATAATAAATTCAACGAAATAAAACCTATATAACTAAAACAGTTTGCAATTTCAAACATCTTTTCCCTATCATAATAGATCACAAAAGACAAAACTTTAATCCACAAAAAAAGCTCTGATTCCTCAGAGCTTTTTTGTTGGTCCACTAGGACTCGAACCTAGAAAGACGGCACCAAAAACCGTAGTGTTACCATTACACCATGGACCATTAAACCTGCTATACTTGCGTATTGCGAGTGCAAATATAAAACATTTCTTTTATTATAAACAAATCAAACTTGTTCTTTTTTAGACAATTTCACCATCAAATTAACAACAAACTCAGTATCAAACATAAAAGATTTAAAAAAAATAAATTTCCAGTATCAAGAAATCAAAAAAAGCTAAAAACAACAAAAAATCTCAAGATAAAAAGATTAAGAATCTCAATAGTTTAAAAAACATGAAACAAAAGAACTCAAACTACTTACCAACAAGAAACACCATAATAAACCACCACACACTTGGTAGCCCCAATAACAAACATTCACAAGACCTTACAAACCTTGAACACTAACAACACACAATATCAAACCCAAATACCAGTCTATCGAATACAAAAAGAAACTAAGAAACAATTATAAAATACTATTTTCAAAACAAGAAAGATTAAAAGAAAAAAGCTCCTCATCAAAGATAAGGAGCTTTTGTACTCAAGGCGGGACTTGAACCCGCACGAACTAATGTTCACTGGATTTTAAGTCCAGCGTGTCTACCAATTCCACCACTCGAGCGTTAATTTTGTAGTAAGAGCGAAAAACGGGGTTCGAACCCGCGACCTCAACCTTGGCAAGGTTGCGCTCTACCAACTGAGCTATTTTCGCAGTTTTTTTTGATTTCAACTAATTAAAATCAAAACTTAATTTCACCATGTAAGACTATCCGTTTTTACCAGAGTAATTTGTACTCAAGGCGGGACTTGAACCCGCACGAACTAATGTTCACTGGATTTTAAGTCCAGCGTGTCTACCAATTCCACCACTCGAGCAGATATTTTATTGAACAGTCTATTTTTGAACGTTAAGAAGTTTCTAATTCTAAGAAACTTTGTACTCAAGGCGGGACTTGAACCCGCACGAACTAATGTTCACTGGATTTTAAGTCCAGCGTGTCTACCAATTCCACCACTCGAGCGTTAATTTTGTAGTAAGAGCGAAAAACGGGGTTCGAACCCGCGACCTCAACCTTGGCAAGGTTGCGCTCTACCAACTGAGCTATTTTCGCATTCTTTTAAAGAACTTTGCTTTACTTCCGTATTGCGAGTGCAAATATACAACAAGAATCGATTTCTGCAAGTGTTTAGAATCAAAAAAAAACAACTTTTTTACAATTTATTAAAACACAGTTCTTTAAAAATTTATTTTTTTACCAGCATCCGTTTAATTTCATTCAATTTCATTAATGCTTCTACTGGTGTTAATGTATTTATATCTAAATTTACAATCTCTTCCTTGATTTCTTCTAACAAAGGGTCATCCATATTAAAGATACTCAACTGCATTTCCTCTTGACTTCCTACGCCACTCAATACTTCTCCAGAATGATTTTTTTCTAATTTCTTTAAAATTTTACCCGCCTTTTGAATCACTGTTTGGGGCATCCCAGCCATTTTTGCTACATGAATACCGAAACTATGTGCGCTACCTCCTTTTTCCAACTTACGAATAAAAAGTACGGTATCTTTTAATTCTTTTACTGATACATTATAATTTTGAATACGAGGCATGGTTTCGGTCATCTCGTTTAGCTCATGATAGTGCGTTGCAAATAAGGTTTTAGGTTGCGCTGGATTTTCATGCAAAAATTCAGCAATTGCCCATGCAATCGAAACACCATCGTACGTACTCGTTCCACGGCCAATTTCATCTAACAACACCAAACTCCTATCAGAAATATTATTCAATATGGAAGCGGTTTCATTCATTTCCACCATAAAAGTCGATTCTCCCATCGAAATATTATCGCTTGCCCCTACACGAGTAAAGATTTTATCTACTACTCCCATAGTAACAGCTTCTGCAGGGACAAAACTCCCCATTTGCGCTAACAAAACGATAAGCGCTGTTTGACGCAGAATTGCAGACTTACCCGACATATTAGGCCCCGTTATCATAATCACTTGTTGCGCATCTCTATCCAAATACACATCGTTAGCAATATACGGCACTCCAATAGGCAATTGCTTTTCGATAACTGGATGACGTCCATTTTTTATATCCAATGCATACGAATCATTAATTTCTGGACATATATAATTTTGGTCGATGGCTTGTTGTGCAAAAGAAGCTAAACAATCCAACTGCGCAACCAAATTCGCATTATGTTGCACGGGCTTAATATACGTAGCCACCCATGCCACTAACTGCTCAAACAATTGCGTTTCTAATTGGTGGATTTTTTCCTCAGCACCCAAAATTTTGGCTTCATATTCTTTAAGCTCCTCCGTAATATAACGCTCCGCGTTTACTAAGGTTTGCTTGCGAATCCATTCCGTGGGGACTTTATCCTTGTGCGTATTTCGAACTTCTATATAATATCCAAAGACATTATTAAAAGAAATCTTAAGCGAAGGAATTCCCGTAGCTTCAGACTCTCTTTTTTCAATCGCTTCTAAAAACTCCTTACCAGTATTGGAAATATTTCGCAATTCATCTAATTCTTCATTGATTCCAAAAGCAATCGCATTTCCTTTATTGATAGCAACAGGCGCGTCTTGATTTAAGGTTTTCAAAATCTTTTCGCGTAGCAAATCACACGCATGTAAGCTATCCCCAATAACTTTTACCGCTTCTTGCGGACTTTTTAATGCCAATTCTTTTATCGGCACTATGGCATCTAACGACTCACGCAAATACACCAATTCTCTTGGTGAAATACGTCCCGCAGCTACCTTAGAAATCAAACGCTCTAAATCGGATATTTGTTTGATTTGATGCTGTATCTGGAATAAAATTTCTTGATTTTCTTTTAAATACGCCACTACTTGATGACGCCCTTTGATTTTATTTATATCCTTTAAAGGTAAAGCCAACCAACGCTTTAACAATCGTCCGCCCATAGGCGAAAGCGTCTTATCAATAACATCTAATAACGTTACCGCATTAGGATTGTAGCTATGATACAATTCTAAATTACGAATCGTAAATCGGTCCATCCATACATAAGCATCTTCTGCAATACGATGAATGGAAGTAATATGCTGTATTCTATTGTGTTGGGTTTCTGACAAATAGTACAAAATAGCTCCCGAAGCAATAATTCCGTGCGCTAGTTCTTCAATTCCAAAACCTTTTAAGGAATTCGTCTGAAAATGATTGGTCAAACTTTCAACCGCATAATCTTCTTTATAAATCCAATCTTCTAAATAAAACGCATGAAAATTATCTCCAAACTGTTCAAGGAAATCTTTTTTATTTTGCTTAGGAACTAAAATTTCGCTCGGACTAAAGTTCTGCAATAGTTTATCAACATATTCCGCATTTCCTTCCGAAGTTAAAAACTCGCCCGTTGACACGTCCAAGAAAGCAACACCCAAATTTTTCTTACCAAAGAAAACCGAAGCCAAGAAATTATTTGATTTAGAAACCAAAACCTCATCGTTCATAGAAACACCAGGCGTTACTAATTCGGTAACTCCTCGTTTCACAATCGTTTTAGTCATTTTAGGGTCTTCTAATTGGTCGCAAATAGCCACGCGCAAACCCGCTTTTACCAATTTAGGCAAATAAGTATTCAACGAATGATGTGGAAAACCCGCCAAAGCTGTTTCACTTTCTGTCCCACTTCCTCTTTTCGTCAAAGTAATTCCTAAAATTTTAGAAGCGCGAACGGCATCATCTCCAAATGTTTCATAAAAATCTCCTACACGAAATAACAAACAAGCATCAGGGTATTTAGCCTTGATTTCATTGTATTGCTTCATTAAAGGAGTTTCCTTCGGTGCTTTTGCTTTAGTTGACAAAACGTTAATTTTTTTGATTATTGGCGACGAATTTACTTATTTTGGCGCAATATTTGAGTAAATATTTATACATTTGTATATAACTAATTAGATATCAATTATGAAAAGAGTTATACTAGTAGTAGCTGCATTGGCTTTCTTAGGAAACCTAGACGCTACAGCTCAAGAAAAAACAAAAAAAGCAAAGAAAGAAGCAACTAAAGAAGTTGCTAAAAAAGCAGAAACTCCAAAATATGAAGTTACTAAAGTTGATGCTTCAAAAGTTGGTGGACCAGTTATGTTTGTAGAAAACGAAACCATTGACTATGGTACTATCGAACAAGGTGCTGATGGAAAAAGAGAATTCGTTATCGTAAACAAAGGTACTGAACCTTTAATCATCACTAATGCACAAGGTTCTTGCGGTTGTACGGTACCTTCTTTCCCTAAAGAACCAATTGCTCCAGGAGCTAAAGCGGTAATTGGTGTTAAGTATGACACGAACCGCCCAGGAGCGATTAGCAAATCAGTTACGGTAACTACAAATGTTAAAGACAATCCAACTAAAATCCTTTTCATTAAAGGAATGGTTAATGCAAAACCTGCACCTGCAAGTCCATTAGAAGCTAAACCTAACGGACCTACAGTTCAATAACATATAAAAACATAATTTTAAGCTCTCTTTACGAGAGCTTTTTTATTTATGCGCTATTTCTTCCTTTTCATATTTCTACTCAATTTCTCAGGATTTAGTCAAACCAAAAGCAAACTGAAATTGAAAAAGTTCAAAGTTGCTTCCATCGAAGCTCCTCTGTATGAGACTTCGGGCTTAGCCTCTTCCCAGAATATCCTTTTCAGTATAAATGATGGTGGCAATCCGAGTCATTTATACACACTTGATAGCATTGGAAAAATTATTCAAACAATAACTTTACCTTTCCCCAACACCGATTGGGAAGCTATTACTACTGACGACCACTCCTTATATATAGGTGATTTTGGAAATAATTCTGGAAAACGAGACGTATTTACAATTTTTAAAATAAAAACTCCAACGGATAGCACCGCTACTTTTAGTAAAATCCGTTTTACATATCAAAATCAAACCGACAATCTCACACCTTATCAACACGATTTTGATTGCGAAGCCATGGTATATCACAACCAGCAAATTCACATTTTCACAAAAAACTGGCTATCAAATACGACTACGCATTATAGTCTTTCATCATTATCAACTGATGTACAAAATCTACAAGCTTTAGAAAACTATGCTACAAATTATTTGGTCACTGATGCCTACATCCATCAAAACACACTTTACCTCATAGGCTATACTCGTAGCGGAAGTTGTTTTTTATCATCTTTTGAACTGGAAGACGGAAAACTCTTTTTTTCAAAACCATTAAAAAAACACCGACTAGGTTCGGTTTTAAAACTAGGACAAATAGAAGGCATCACAGCCACAGACCAAGGTTTATATATTTCCGCTGAAGGAATTAAAAAAAGTTTCCTCAACATCAAACCCACACTCTATTTCATTCCCTTTTCCGCTTTAAAAGATTAATGTACCTTTGCACCATGAGAAAAATTGAAAATAGCGAATTAGAACGCAAGACGGTTGAAGAGTTTAAAGTGGCAGATAAAACCCCTATCATCATTGTTTTAGACGATATTCGAAGTTTACACAACATTGGTTCGGTATTCAGAACCAGCGATGCCTTTTTAATCGAAAAAATATATTTATGTGGCATTACAGCTACACCTCCCAATAAGGAAATCAACAAAACAGCTTTAGGCGCAACGGACACGGTGGCTTGGGAATATCAAAAAGATGTATTACAAGTCATTCAAAATTTAAAAGAAGAGCAAGTAGCAGTATATGCCATTGAACAAGTGGAAAATGCTATTTTTCTAGACAATTTTAAAACAGAAGCAAATAAACGATACGCTATTGTTTTTGGAAATGAAGTTTTCGGGGTCAATCAGGAGGCCGTTAAACTATGTGACGGTGCAATTGAAATCCCTCAATTAGGAACCAAACACTCCTTAAATGTTTCTGTAACCGCTGGAATTGTAGTTTGGGATTTGTTTTGTAAACTAAAATAAGAAAGATTATTTGATTTTTAGATTTCTTAGACGTTTAGACTAATCTAACAATCTAACCATCTAAGAAGTCTAAGTAGTCTATTTTGTATTCAATTTTGAGTGTATTTGTTCCAATATAGACACATAATCCTCTTGGCGTTTTACAAAATCATAATCAGAAACATCAATAATTAAGACGTTTAAATTCAATTGGGTTTTAATAAAATCCAAATAACCTTTATTGATTTTATCTAAATATTCTGCAGGAATTTCTTGCTCGTAACTACGCCCACGTTTCTTGATATTTTTGAGTAACCTATCTGTATTTTGATACAAATACACATACAAATCGGGCTTAGGCATTTCTTTATAAATGATATCAAAAAGCGTTTTGTACAAACGAAATTCATCCTCTTGCAAAGTAACTTTGGCAAAAATCAAAGACTTAAAAATATGATAATCTGCCACTACAAAATCGGCAAACAAATCAAATTGCGATAAATCATCTGCTAATTGCTGATACCTATCTGCCAAAAACGACATCTCTAAAGGAAAAGCATATCGATTTTGGTCTTTATAAAATTTTGGCAAAAATGGATTATCTGCAAAACGTTCTAAAACCAGCTTAGCATTAAAATCCTCTGATAATTTTGTAGCCAAAGTAGTTTTACCAGCACCTATATTCCCTTCAATAGCAATATAATTCACCGTATTGATATGCCCTAATTGCATAGGCGAAGTTAATTCGCTTACTACTTCACATGGACTTTCATCAGTACAATCTTGCAAAAGTTGCGCTACTTTTTTATGTAATACAGGATGTTCCCAATCCAATTTCAAGTCTGCCATAGGTTGCAACACAAACCTTCTATCCTGCATGTGTGGATGCGGAATGTGCAAATGCTCGGTGTTGACTATTTGGTTTTCGTAGGAAACAATGTCAACATCTATCAAACGCGCTTCATATCCTAAGGTTTTTTTACGTGTACGTCCTAATTCCTTTTCAATAGAAGAAATTTTTCTAAGAATTTGTTCGGGTGTAAATGCCGTATGCACTAAAACCGCACAATTATAAAAAGCGTCACTTTCAAACCCCCAAGCAGGAGTTTCATACAACTTAGAAACACGCAGAACCAATCCAATTCGCTGATGAATTTGTTGGATACAATTGGAAATATGCTCAAGACGATTCCCTTGATTACTACCTAATGAAAGTACAACTTTTTTCTGCATGCTCATAAAGGGCAAAGTAACTAAAAAGAATTGGAGAATAGAAGTATATTTGCGCTGGTGTTGATAACTTCTTTGCAAGAAACAAAGCTTCAGAGCTTTCTCACAAAAACAAAACACTTTCCTGTTTTTTGTAACAATTTATTTCAAAACACTACTAATCTTAAAAATGATTATTAAAATGAACTTTTTAAAAAATGTATTAGCAACCATAGTAGGTTTATTTACTTTCTGTTTTATATGCTTTTTTGGAATCATCCTAATAGGCGCCTTATTTGGCGGAGAAGATAAAATTGAAGTAAAAGAAAATTCTGTTTTAGAATTAAACTTAGAACGCGTAAAAGAAGATTACGGAGGAAAATTCAACTACGAAGACATGCCGTTTTTGAATGAAAAAGGAGCAGGTGAAGGATTAATTGATATTTTAAATGCGATTGAAAAAGCAAAATCGGATGACAATATCAAAGGAATTTCGATTTTAAACAATACTTTACACTTAGGTGTAGCGCAAACCAAAGCCTTGCGTGACCAATTAGAAGATTTTAAAAAATCTGGAAAATTCGTCTTATCGTATGGAAATGTAATTTCTCAAAAAGAATACTACTTAAATTCTGTAGCCAACAAAGTGTATTTGAACCCTGTAGGTGATTTAGAATTCAAAGGTTTATCCAGCGAAGTAATGTATTTCAAAGATTTCCAAGATAAAACAGGTATCAAAATGGAAGTAATTCGCCACGGAAAATACAAAAGTGCGGTGGAACCTTTCTTAACTAATACGATGAGCCCTGAAAACCGTGACCAAATTAGCACATTTTTAAATTCCATTTGGGGTTCAGTGGTCGCTGATATTGCTAAATCGAGAAACATTCCTGTTGAAAAATTGAACGCAATTGCAACCGACTTATTAGCTCGTACACCTGAAATGGCTAAAGCAAACCATTTAGTGGATGTGGTAGCTTATGAAGATGTATATCACAACGATATCAAAAAACGCCTAGAAGTGGCTGATGACGAAGATTACAACAAAATTGATGTGTTGGATTATTCAAAAGAAGTTGCTAAATCTGAAGAATTTGCACTAGGAGAGAAAATTGCCATAATTTATGCGCAAGGCGAAATTGGTTCAGGAGAAGGTGATGTGAACACGGTAGGAGAAGGTTCTATGAATCGTGCCTTAAAAGAAGCTCGTGAGGATGAAGACATCAAAGCTATAGTTTTACGTGTGAACAGCCCTGGAGGTAGTGCGTTAACCTCAGATTTAATCTGGAGAGAAATCGAATTGACCAAAAAAGTAAAACCAGTGGTGGTTTCTATGGGGAATTTAGCTGCATCTGGAGGGTATTACATTTCTTGTAACGCAAATAAAATTTTCGCGGAAGAAAGTACTATTACAGGTTCCATCGGTGTTTTTGGTATGTTACCTAACTTGTCACAAGTAAGCGACCGTTATGGCATTAATACCGAAACTGTGGAAACACACAAAAATGCAGCGGGCTACAGCGTGTTTGAACCTATAGATGAAGATTTCAGAAACTTTACACAAGAAAGTGTAGAAACCATTTACAAAACCTTTGTAAACCGTGTAGCTACAGGTCGTAAAATGACCTTTGCTCAAGTTGATGCTTTAGCACAGGGGCGTGTATGGAGTGGCAAAGATGCTTTAAGAATAGGATTAGTTGACAAAATAGGCGGTTTAGACGACGCTATCGCTTATGCTGCTGGTTTGGCTAAAGTTAAAGATTACAGTACCGTATCGTACCCTGAATATGAAAAAAGTTTCTTCGAAGAGTTAGAAGAAAGTGGTTTTGTAAGCTTATTCAAAACCCGCGAAGCTTTGTTAAAAGAGCAATTGGGAGAAGAAGGCTTAGAAATGGTAAATCAAATCAAACGCATGAACAGTCGTAAAGGGATGCAAGTGATTATGCCTTATGAATTAAAGATAAATTAACAAAAATTTCTACAATCTTAAAATCCGTTTTGGCAACAAGACGGATTTTTTTTGTGTAATTTTGTAAGAAAAGCGGAATAATTTTTGATTCGATAATTCCATAAAAGCATTCAAAAAATGAAAAAGAAAATTCTAATCGGTCTTGGCGCTACACTTGTTACTCTAGCTGGGGTTTTAGTGAGCATTCCTTTGTTTTTCCAAGACACCATCAAGGAAAAAATTAAAGAAACCATCAATGAAAAGGTAAACGCCAAAGTATCCTTTACGGATGCCGATTTGAGTTTATTTAAAAGCTTCCCAAAAGCCAATATTACATTAGAAAAATTTGTCATCATTAATAACGCACCTTTTGAAGGGGATACTTTAGTCGCTTTTGACGAACTAAATTTAGAAATGGCTATTAACGAGCTCTGGAAAGACAAAAAAGACCCGATGTCTTTGGAAGCAATTTCTGTAAAAAATGGACAAGCTAATATTTTATTTAATAAAGACGGCATTGGAAATTTTGATATTGCCAAAAAGGATGAACAAACGCCTACTGAAGAAAAAAAGAGCGAACCTTTTTCAATGAACATCAAAAATTATGCGCTTGAAAATTTCCGTTTTAAATACTATGACGAACGTTCGAAAATCAAAATGGTTTTAGATAGTATTAACCACGAAGGTAAAGGAGATTTCGGTACTCAAAAATTAGATTTAGACACCAAATCTACAGCCAAAGTATCTATTGATATGGATAAAACCAATTATATGAATCATGTTTCTGTGGCTCTTGATGCGGTTTTAGGTATAGATTTAGCACAAAACAAATACACATTCAAACAAAACAAAGCGAAAATCAACGAGCTCCCTTTAGAATTTGACGGTTTTATTAAAATGGCTGAAGACGGACAAGAGTATGATTTGACTTTTAAAACGCCGACCTCTTCTTTCAAAAACTTTTTAGGTTTAGTTCCTGCTCAATATTCGGGTAATTTAGAAACGGTGAAAACCTCTGGTGATTTTTCTGTAAATGGAAAAGTAAAAGGAAAATTAACCGACCATTTAATCCCTACCTTCAACATTGCCATTGCTTCTAACAATGCCTCGTTCCAATATCCTGATTTACCAAAATCGGTTCAAAATATTGTGATTGATACTAAAATCATAAATGATAGTGGTGCCATGACGGATACTTATGTAAATTTAGACAAGTTATCGTTTCAAATTGACCAAGATGTATTTAATGCAAAAGCTTCTATTAAAAACATTATGTCAAATGCCTTAGTTGATGCCGCTTTACAAGGAACTATCAATTTGGGTAATTTTACTAAAGCCTATCCCGTAAAACTGGACAAGCCATTATCAGGAATACTTAAGGCAGATATTACCACTAAGTTTGATATGCAAGCCGTGGAAAAAAACCAGTACGAAAAAATACAAAATGCGGGTACGCTAAGTCTAACAGGTTTTAATTATGCAGGTCCTGAAATGGCAAAACCCGTACAGGTAAATTTAGCACAAGTGGCATTTAACAATAGCCAAATCAAATTGAACCAGCTGGATATGAAAACGGGACAATCGGATATTAAAGCTAATGGAACCCTAGAAAATTTCTATGGATTTATTTTCCGAAAACAAACCTTGAAAGGAAATTTCAATTTGAATTCAAACCAGTTTCTAGTGGCTGACTTTATGGCGCCAACGCCTGTAAATAAATCGGCAACAACAAATACTTCAACATCAGCAAGCGGAAGTAATAAAAAACCAGCTACTAAAAAAGAAGCCGTAAAAATTCCTGCCTTTTTAGATTGCACCATAAATACTAAAGCTTCGACAGTAGTGTATGATAATTTGAACTTGAAAAATGTTTCGGGTAAAATGATAATTCGCAATGAAGCCGTACAATTACAAGATATTAAAACCAATATTTTTGATGGCATCATTGGCTTTAACGGTTTGGTTTCTACTAAAGGAAATGTCCCTACATTCAACATGAATTTAAATCTAAACAAAGTGGATATCGCTAAGTCATTTACCCAATTAGAAATGTTGAAAAAAATTGCACCAATTGCTGGTGTGGTTTCGGGCAAACTAAACTCTAACATCAAATTGAATGGAAATTTAGATGCTATAGAAATGACTCCTGATTTAAAAAGCTTAACAGGGGATTTACTAGGGCAGCTATTGGCTACTTCGATCAATTCAAGCAATTCGCAAACACTAACAGCTTTGACCTCCGAGTTGAAATTTTTAGATTTTAAAAAATTAAATTTAAATGATCTTAAAGCCGCCCTTACTTTTGAAAAAGGCCGTGTAGTTGTCAAACCATTCAAAGTAAAATATCAGGATATAGTAGCTGAAGTGGGTGGGACTCATGGTTTTGATCAAAACATGAATTACAATATCAAGCTTGATGTACCTGCTAAATATTTGGGTGGAGATGCTAATAAAATTCTAGCAAAACTTTCAACTGCTGAAATGGCTAAGATTGAAAGTATTCCTTTAACGGCGTTAATGACTGGTAATTTCAAATCCCCAAAAGTCACTACCGATTTAAAGCAAGCTACTGCAAATTTAGCGGTACAAGTAGCTAAAGCACAAAAAGACAAATATTTAAACCAAGGTGCTGATGCTTTGTCAAATATTTTAGGAGGTGGCAAGAAAAAAGACTCTACCAAAACAAGCGATCCCAAAAAAGACGCTATAAAAAATACAGCTAATCAGGTTTTAGAAGGTTTGTTTGGCAAGAAGAAATAACAACAAAAAAAACCTGTCGTGATTTTCGACAGGTTTTTTTTATTTGCGCATGCCAATCAAAGTGAAATCCTTACCACATACCCCTCATAGGTACGCACATTAAAAACTGTACCATCTTCAAAAATAAGATACTGCCCTTTCACCCCTTTTAAAACCCCAGAAAAAGCAGGCGTTTTTTCAAGATTCAAACTTGTAACTTTTTTAGGATATTCCAGTACAGGATATTGCAATTGATATAAATCCTGACTTTCAGGATGAAAATACGCTTTTACTTCATCAGGCAATGCTTGTAGCAATCCGTTACGCTCCGCAATCAAATCCACTTCAGGAACCTCATTCTTTAACATTTTTTGCCAATGTGTTTTATCTGCGTACAAATTTTTCAAAGCGACCTCTGTAATTCCTGCCAAATAGCGATTAGGCACTTCAACGATAGGAATAGCCTGCACAGCACCTTGGTCAATCCATCGTGTCGGCACTTGTGTTTTACGGGTTACTCCTACTTTTACTTCACTGGATAAGGCTAAATACACAATATGTGGTTGCAATTGCACTTTCTTTTCATAATCTAAATCACGGTCTTCAATATCCAAATGTGCTGTACTCAATTCGGGTTTCATTATCCAATCTCCTACCGAAGGACTACTCATAAAACAGTCATAACAACAACCCTGTCTAAAAATTTTCTTTGGCTTACCACATTCCAAGCATTGATACCCTTGATGGATAATTTCCAACGGCTTCCCTAACAATTGATTAAGATGTAAAAAAGCATTTTCGAAAACCAAATAATACTCAATTGGTTGCGCAAATTCAGTTTGCATTTTGGTTAAAACCCCTTCGTATTGCATGTAGATTTTTTATTTTAGATATTAAATTTTAGATTATTTTGTTATTTTTGAAAAGACTGTAAAGTTAAATCTAATTTAATTACAAGTTAAATCAAAATTCGGAAAACTGAAAGCTAAAATCTAAACCCAATTTATCATGAAAAAAATTATCTTATCACTATTACTTGTTTCTACACTGGGGATCATGTCTTTCGAATCCTATACTAAAAAGACGAGAGTACTTATTGATTTAGGTCATGGTGGAGAAGATTTTGGCGGAAAGATTAATGATCATTTAGAAAAAGACATCGTTGCCAAAATAGGAACTAAAATAGAACAGCTAAACACAAATTCTGAAATCGAAATCCATTTTACACGTACAGAAGACAAGCAATTAAGTTTGACATCACGAGTAGAATTAATCAAAAACCTACATCCTGATTTAGTCATTTCGTTACACACTAACGCGAACCAAGACACGACAAAATCAGGTATCGAATGTTTTATTTCAAAAAACGAAAACCACGTCTCTGAAAAATCATTACAATTAGCTCAAAACTTATTGACCGAATTCGAGAATAAAATGAGTTTAAGGAGCTTGGGTGTACACAAAGCCCCCTTCTTAATCCTTAATAAAAGTGAAGTCCCTACCATGCTTGTTGAACTTGGTTATTTGAGTAACAAAAATGATGCAACGTACCTTACTTCCGAAGAGGGACAGGAAATGATTGCTAAAACTTTATTAAATTATCTTTCAAAAATTTAATTTTTCCCACATGCCATTACCTATTATAAATTCTATTGCTTCTTGGGTTTTAAAACAGCGCATTCATCAAATCGAGTTGTTTTTAAAATACCCCAATGAAGTTCAGGAAGAACTATTAATGAACCTAATTCGTCAGTCAGAAAATACGGTAATTGGCAAACAATATGATTTTGCAAACGTACGAACCTATCATACTTTTCAAGAGCGTGTTCCTATATCTCACTATGAAGATTTGGAACCACTTATTGAGCGCACTCGTAAAGGCGAGCAATTCGTTTTTTGGCATCAGCCCATCAAATGGTTTGCAAAATCGAGTGGTACAACTAATGCGAAAAGCAAATTCATCCCTGTAAGTAGCGAAGCACTCGAAAACTGTCATTACAAAGGCAGCAAAGATTTGCTTTGTATGTATTTAAACAACAATGAAAATTCGCAACTCTTTACAGGGAAAAGTCTACGCTTAGGAGGTAGCAAACAATTATACGAAGACAACAATACTTTTTTTGGCGATTTGTCCGCTATTCTAATTGACAATATGCCATTTTGGGCAGAATTCAGCAGTACACCATCTAGTAAAACTTCGTTGATGAGCGAATGGGAAACCAAGTTGATGGCTATCGTCAATGAAACTAAAGTTGAAAATGTAACCAGTTTTGCTGGGGTTCCTTCTTGGATGATGGTTTTATTAAACAAATTACTGGAAGAAACTCGAAACGAGAATTTATTCCAAATTTGGCCTAATTTAGAAGTGTATTTTCACGGAGGGGTAAGTTTTGAACCTTATCGAGAACAATACAAAAAAATACTTCCTAAAAACGATTTCAAATATTATGAAATCTACAATGCCTCGGAAGGTTTTTTTGCCATCCAAGATCAAAATGGCTCTAATGATTTATTGTTAATGCTCGATTATGGTATTTTCTATGAATTCATTCCTATGGAAACTTTTGGAACTTCGGAACAAAAAGTGATTCGTTTAGCCGAAGTAGAATTACATAAAAATTACGCAGTTGTTATTACCACGAATTCAGGTTTATGGCGTTATTTGATAGGCGATACCGTTCGTTTTACTTCATTGAATCCCTATCGCATTCGCATTACCGGCAGAACCAAACACCATATCAATGTTTTTGGAGAAGAGCTAATGGTGGAAAACACCGATATGGCAATAGCTAAAACCTGCCAACTAACTAATACCGAAGTAATTGATTATACCGTTGCACCTATTTTTATGAACGGAAAAGAAAAAGGCGCACACGAATGGATTATTGAATTCAAAAAGAAACCAGAATGTTTGGAACGTTTTAGTCAGCTTTTGGATGAAAATATCCAATCCTTAAATTCTGATTACGAAGCCAAGCGTTATAACAACATGACATTAAATCCGCTAAAAATTAACGTAGCAAGAGAGAACCTTTTCTATGATTGGCTTAAACAAAAAGACAAATTAGGAGGACAAAACAAAATACCAAGACTCTCAAACTCAAGAGAATATCTTGAAAACCTATTAAGTCTTCAAAAAATGTAAGATTTTACTTTCTTAAAATTAAAAATATTCAATACTATTTCACATTATCGAGTTTTTTTGTGTTTTTATCAATAAAATTACAATTAACCGAGTGATTCATCATAGTTTTGCGGTAAAATATCCAAAAAACAACCCAATTTTATGAAGAATTTCGTTTATTCAGTATCTCTTTTACTGATAAGCATAACCCTCTATAGTCAGGATAAATTTATGACTGACGACAACAATAGTAGTATTGAAAAAAAAACTTTCTTAGAACTAAATGATCGCTTCCAAGTAGATCACACCGGTATAAACACAAACTTATCTGAGATAGGAGCTACTTTTTTCAGAAACAAATATATTATGTATTCTTCCCGAAAAACGGGAGCCATTGGAGCTGGAAAAGACAACAGCACAAACCAACCATATAACGGTTTATACTGCATAAGTATAGATAATAAAGGAAATTTATCACACCCTTACTTTTTTGCAAGCGCACTTAATGAAGATGGGAATGAAGGCGGTATTGCATTTAGTCCCGATCAAAAAACCGTTTATTTCACTAATAGTCGCCCTGAAAACCCAAAAAATTATCAAATTTACAAAGCTACTTTTGATGAAAATTGCAACTGCAAAAACATGTGGCAAAATAAAGAATTGCTAGACTTGAGCAGCAACGATTACTCTATTGAAAATCCTTGTATAAGTACAGATGGTTCAAAAATATATTTTGCATCAAATATGCCTGGAGGATATGGTGGTTACGATATTTATGTAGCCGACATAAACAATGAAGGCAAACTTTTCAATATACAAAACCTAGGCAGAGAAATTAATACTCCAAATGATGAAAACTTCCCTTTTGTTGCACCTCATAAAGAACTTTACTTCTCATCTAAAGGACATGACGGTTATGGAGGATTTGACGTTTTTATTTCACGAATTTATAAAAAACATTATTCCACTCCCATTAATTTAGGTAAAACAATCAATACAAATTCAGACGAAGTTGCCTTTATTTTAGCCAATAAAAATAGAGGTTATCTAACTTCAAATCGTGCCAATAGTCTAGGCTCAAACGATATTTACCAGTTTAGTTTACAAAAATCAATTTATAAACTAAATGGACAAACCGTAGAAAAAACAAGTAAAATAGCTTTACCCAATACTAAAATAGCCTTGAAAAATAGCGATGGCGAACTCGTTAATGAATTGCAAACCGATGATTTAGGTAACTTTAATTTCGAAACATCTCCTTTAGAGAATTACACTTTGGAAATACTAAAAGAAGGCTATCAACCACTAAGTTTACCAATAACAACTACAAATGAAAATCATTTTTCAAAAATTGAATTAGATCAACTTAAAGCCATCGTCACACCTACAAAAATTGTCATCGAAAATATATATTTTGATCTTAACAAAAGTAGCCTTAAAACAGAGTCGACGCTATCGCTAAATAAGATTGTTCAAGTACTAAATGCTAATCCTGAGATGCAAATTACCATCAATGCACACACAGACTCTAAAGGCAACGACTTATACAATTTACAATTATCCGAAAAGAGGGCTAAATCGACTGTTAGTTATCTTATTCAAAAAGGGATCGCTCCCAATCGATTAACTTTGAAAGGGTATGGTGAGACCCAATTACTTTCAAATTGTAAAATAAATTGTACAGAAGCAGACTATCAAAAAGACAGAAGAGTTGAATTTATCATCAACCCTTAAAATTTGGTACTTTTAGATACAAAAAGAAGCTGAGTTATTTACGACAGCTTCTTTCTTATTTTAAATACTTTTAAGAATATCCGATTTAACTAAAGTACCATGATCATTATCGCTCCATATTCGGACTAACAAGGTAAATGAATCGGGTTCAACTGTGCTAATAAACACTTCTGGTTTAGGGTCTTTTAGAACTAAAGCATGCGAAGAAATACTATTTTCAATATTATTTTTTATCGCTTGAATATTATTTTTATCATCAAATTTAATTTCAAAATCATTTCTGCTAATAGTCCGTTGCGAATGATTTTTTATTTTACCGTTCGACAGCATACCATTTGGAATATAAACCACTTGATTGCGTGAAGTAATTAATTTTGTTGAAAATATGTGAATATCTTCCACCTTACCTATCTCGCCATGCACTTCAATTTTATCACCCACCCGAAAAGGTTTAAAAAGAATAATCAAAATACCTCCTGCAAAGTTAGCTAGCGAACCTTGTAATGAAAGTCCAACTGCTAAACCAGCTGCACCAAAGATGGCTACAAAAGAAGAAGTTTCAACCCCTAACTTAGAAATTACAGCAATAAAAACAAGACCTCTGATGGTCCAATAAATTAGATCTTCAAGAAATTCAACTAGAGTTACTTCAATTTTTCGCTTTAGTAAAATCTTCTTTATGTTGCGAGTAATAAATTTAGATAGCCAACTCCCTATTATAAAAATTAGTAAAGCCATAACTATATTAGAAGCATAGTTTATGGCATAAGTTTTAATTGTTTCTAGCGTATTTATAGTAACCATTGCATTTTTTTTGACAAATGTAATGGCTTTAATTAAAAAAAGCATAGTGGTCAAATAAATTTTCGCACTATGCTCATCCTATTTATAGCAATTTATTCTGATTTTTTTTCTGCCTCAGCATCACTTGCTCCCTCAGTTAGATCTGCAACTTTTTCTTTTGCTGTATCTACTGCTGAATGTGCAAGCTCTTCAACCTTGTCAATTGCAACACCTGCTTTTTCTTTAACCGTATCCACAACGCTATCGATTGCGCTAGCTGCCTGTGGCGCAAATTCTTTAATTTTATCACCTGCTTGCTCTGCAAAATCTTCCACTTTGTCTACTAACGGTGCTGCACTTTCTTTTGCCTTTGCAATCGCATCCTCGGCAAAATCTTCTACTTGATTAACTACTTCTTCTACTTTTTTTGAACCAAGTAGGTCTTTAAAAAAACTTCCAATTCCCATTATTTTGTTGTTTTAGTGTTAATTATCAATGTAATATTACAAAAAATATATGAGGTAAAATTAAAAATACGTTTCTTTTTGAAACGTATTTTTAATGTTTTTTTCTGTAGAAACTTTTCTGCAATTTTAATATAATTTTAAACGTATACATTTAAGCTAATCAAAATATGCATAAAAATTAACAGCTGTCTTTATCGGGAAAAAGAAGAACTTATATCTTATGGATAAAAAATATCATCTTAATATTCAATAAACCCTAAAACATGAGGTTGCAGTTTTTAGCCATTTAAGGCTTCAACTACAATATCTTGATCGTGTAACATTTCCTTAAGCATGTTTTCAATTCCATTTTTAAGTGTGAAAGTTGAAGAAGGACAACCACTACAAGCACCCTGTAAAACAACCTTTACTCTTTTATCGGTTTCAGAATACGAGTCGAACAAAATATTCCCTCCATCAGAAGCCACCGCTGGTTTTATATATTCTTCGATGATATTAATTATCTTTTGAGAAGTAACATCTAAATGATCAAAATTAGCAATTTGCTGTTTTTCCTGTTTTTCAGAAACACTAATTTTAGTTTCATCAACAGCAATATTTCCATTTTCAATAAATTCTCTAATAAAAGAACGAATTTCGTTAGTCACTTCTTGCCATTCATTAACAGCATATTTAGTAACTGAAACATAATTTTCATCAATAAAAACCTCTTTCACATACGGAAAACTGAATAATGCTTTTGCTAATGGAGAGGCAGCAGTTTCATCAATATTTTTGCATTCTAAAATTTGTTTTGTCAGTAATCTACTTGCTACAAATTTCATCACGGCAGGGTTTGGTGTACTTTCAGCATATACAGTTACCGCAACTTTCTTTTGCTCTTTAGCAATTACAACTTCACCACCAGCGTTAACATAATTCTCTAGTTGTTCAGCTACATCAAATTTAACATCATCCCATTCTACTATACTGAATTTTTCAATAGCAATAAAATTACCCGAAATATAAACTGTTTTAACAAATGGCAAATAAAACAATTGTTTAGCTAAAGGAGAATCAGCACATTCATCTACATTTTTAAATTCATAATTTTGATTAGGACATATAAAATATGAAAATTCAAATTTTAATATAGATGGATTAGCAGTTTCTTTTATTGTAATTAATTTCATGTGTTTTTAATTAAGGTTAAAATACGAATCCTATTTAAAAAATATTCGCATTCACATATCATATACAACTGCAAATTTATAAAACAGAATGAGCATATAACAATAAACGGCTAAACTTATGCGAAATTTAACTTATTTAGTATAACATTTGTAGGTAGAACTTGTAAACTATTTTTTTAAAAAAGGTTAACTTTGACTTTTAAAAGTTTTTTGATTACATGAAATATTTTTCCATCATACTGTTATTCTTTATTATCCCCATTTCAGCACAAGTAGACATACCTGTATATTCTGATTATCTTACAGATAATTACTATTTATTACACCCCTCTATGGCCGGAGCATCTAGTTGTGCTAAAATTAGAGCTACTGGACGTCAGCAATGGTTTGGTAATGATAAAGCTCCTTCGTTACAAACCTTAAGTATTAATGGAGCAATAGATCGTGACGGAAAATCAGGCGTAGGAGTAATAATATACAATGATCGTAATGGCTATCATTCTAACAAAGGTTTCAAAGCTACCTATGCACATCATATCTTATTTTCAAGAAATGAAGTTGACTTAAATAGATTATCGTTTGGTATGAATGCAGGAATTAGCCAATTACAGTTAGATGAAACAGAGTTTGGACCAACTTTTGATCCGATAATTGGTGGAGGGGTACAATCCGCTTCTTATTTCAACATTGATTTTGGAGCTTCCTATAATTTCTTAGATTTTTATGCGCACGCAACCGTAAAAAATGCAATATTCAAAAGTAGAAACATATATACTGATGTAGAATCGGGTAACTTAAGAAAATACCTATTAAATTTAGGCTATGTATTTGGCGATCGCGAGCGTATTTTATACGAGCCTTCTGTAATGTTTCAACTTGCTGAACTAACGAAAGAAAAAACTATTGACGCTAACTTTAAAGCTTATAAATCCGTTGATTTTGGTAAAATTTGGGCAGGTTTATCCTATAGAACAAGTTTTGACAGAACACAATACTCAAGCAATGCAAGCATAGAAAATCAGCGTTTGCAATACATTACGCCACTAGTAGGAGTAAACTATAAAAAATTCCTACTAGCTTATGCGTACTCCTATGTTGTAGGTGATGTAAAGTTTGAAACTGGCGGTTTTCACCAACTCACTTTAGGTTTTGATTTTGGTTGCAAACGTGAGAAATTTGATTGCAATTGCCCATCTGTTAATTAATACCTACCCGATATTTCGGGTATTTTTTCAAACATATTTCTATGATAATTAAAGAAGTTAGAGGAAAATCACCAGTAATTCCTACCGATTGTTATGTAGCAGAAAATGCTACCATAGTAGGAGATGTCGTTTTTGGTGAAAACTGTAGTGTATGGTTTAATGCTGTGATAAGAGGAGATGTACATTACATTAAAATAGGCAACAAAGTCAACATACAAGATGGAGCGGTAATTCATTGCACCTACTTAAAACATCCAACAGAAATAGGCAATAATGTATCTATAGGTCACAAAGCTATAGTTCATGGTTGTACAATAAAGGACAACGTTTTGATAGGAATGGGTGCTATAGTAATGGATGGTTGCATTGTAGAAAGCAATGCCATAGTTGCTGCTGGCTCAGTAGTAACTCAAAATACTATTGTTGAAGCTGGAAGCATATATGCAGGCATTCCAGCTAAAAAAGTAAAAGACTTAAATCAAAGTGATTTTGCTGGCGAAATTGAACGAATTTCTAACAATTACATCATGTATTCTAGCTGGTTTAAAGAAGAAAACTAAAAATCATTTTGGAATACACCACTTTCAAATCCTAAAATATTTTTCAAAACTTGGGCATCGCTGTTTGAATAAAAAACAGCCTTGCCTTTTTCTTTACTGGTATTCAAAAGATTATGCTGAGCAAGCACTGCTTTAGTTTGACGAGCAACCGCTTGACCAGAGTCAATGATTTGAACCGTATTAGGAACTATTTTTTTTATCTCAGTAATTAGATAAGGATAGTGACTACAACCTAACACCAAATAATCAATACCCGCATCAATCATAGGACGAAGGTACAATTTGAGTAAATTTCGCATTTCTTCGGTAGCAATTTTACCTGCCTCAATAAGTTCTACTAACCCGTATCCCACCTGTTCAAGGAATGTAACGTTAGAATAATTTTGAAGTTGCTGATTAAAAAGCTCACTATTTAAGGTTCCTTTTGTAGCAAGTATGCCAATAGTTTTGGTTTCAGATAAATTTGCAGCAGGTTTTATGGCTGGTTCAATACCAATGATAGGCACACTGTATTTAGCACGCATTTCTTTAATAGCATTCGTTGTAGCCGTGTTGCAAGCCACCACTACCAGTTTACAATTATTGTCAAGCAAGAAATCGACATTTTTAAAACACAATGATACAATTTCATCTTTTGTTTTTTTCCCATAGGGAGCATTTATACTATCTGCTAAGTAAATTGTATTTTCATTGGGCAGTAAAGCATGAACTTCTTTCCAAATAGAAGTACCACCTATACCTGAATCAAAAAGTCCGATAGGATTAGAATTACTCATAAAACAAAAATATAAAAAAACTGCCTTGTGATACACAACAAGGCAGTTTTTATAAAAGGAAATTATTATAAATTAGAATTTTAATTCTTTTTTTACATCTTCAAATAAGTTAGGTCCATCAGCTAAAATTAAAGCAGAAGAGTCCATAACATATTGAAAACCTTTAGCACGAGCTACTTTAATAACAGCAGCTTTCGCTTTTTCCATGATAGGCTTTACAATTTCAGCTTCTTTGTCAGAAATTTGCTTTTGAGCATTGTCACGATATTGTTGGATTCTTTGCCCCATATCTTGCATTTCTTTAGCTCTTTTTTCATTTTCAGCATCACCCGCAGTTTGCGCTTCGCCTTCGTATTTTTTCATTTTTGTTTGGTATTCTGTTACCATTTTTGAATACTCGGCGTCTAATGTTTTACTTAAAGTTTCTAATTGTCCTTTTGCTGCAGTCATCTCAGGCATTTTTGACAATAAAGCTTGAACGTCAATATGTGCAGTTTTTGATTGTGCATTCATTCCACTTGCTCCTAAAAATAGTAACGCCGCAACAAATAAAGATTTTAAATTTTTCATCTTCTTTTAGTGTTTAGTATTTAAAAATATTAATTAGTACTCTTTTTTGCTTTCAATTTTTCTTCTTGTGCTTTTTTCAAAGCTTCCCTTTCTTCTAGGATTTTTTTTCGTTTTTCTTCCAAAGCTTTTCTTCGATCTTCTAAAGCTTTTTTATTCTTCTCAATTTGTTCTTGTCTCGCAATTTCATTTACAATTTTTAAAGAATCTTGATTATTCTTTTTAACCTGTGGCTTCAACACTTTAGCGTTTTCTGTATTTGACGGTATTGAAGTAGGCACCCCTTGTGAAGACGGAGTAGCAATTGTTGTGCCAGATTTTTTAGCTGCTTGTTCTTCCAACAATTGTTTACGTTTTTCTTCGTAATCTTTTCGTTTTTTTTCAGTTTCTAAACGACGTTGCTCTAGAATTTGTTCGCGTCGTGATTTTTTCTCATCTAAGATTTTCTTTCTTTCCGCTAAACCTTCATTATCTTTTACTTCATCCTCTTTAGCTTCTTTTTCTTCTAAAGCCTTCTGTTGCTTTTTAGAAAGTTCCTCACGTTTTTCTGCTCTAGTTATAACGCGTACAATTTGCTCACTAATATCAAATCTTTTAGCAGAAAAAAGCATGGTCATTTGAGCAGAAGATTTATCAAAAATAAAATCATATTTTTTAGCCTCAGCAATATCCTGAACGGCATTAAAAACTTGATCTTGAACAGGCTTAAGGATTGCTTCTTTTTGTATAGCTAAATCACCACGAGGCCCAAATCGTTTCTGTTGATAATCGATCAATTGCCCTTCTTGAAACTTAATTTCATCTTCTCGCTCAGAAATAAGCTCTTTAGTTAAAAGCGCACTTTCACTTTTCAAACTTTCCTTGAGCTTATTTATCTCATTTTTTTTAGATTCAATATCTTGTTTCCACTTTTGGGCTTTTTCATCTAGTTGATTAGAAGCTTCTTTATAATCAGGCGTGTTTTCTAAGATATATTCCATATCAATATATCCAATTTTGATGCCTGTTTTGGTTTGTGCATTCAATAAGTTGACTGCAGATAGAACAATTAATAAGAAGATTCTTTTCATACTCGAGTTTATTTTTTAGTAAAACACTTAAAACTAAATCAAGTCTAATTTTGATGTTAGCTTTAATTTATTTTTAAGTGTTTCTAAGATGGTTTTATAATATAACGTCAAATATAATTAAAATTGTTGTCCAATGATAAAATGTGTTTGCCAGCCTGAAGGAGCGCCATTAGGAACTATAGAATCGAAGCCATGTGCAAAATCGATTCCTAATAAACCAAATGCAGGCATAAACACTCTAAGACCAACACCTGCTGAACGTTTTAAATCGAACGGATTGAAAGTTTTGAAGTTTTCAAATGCGTTTCCACCCTCAATAAACACCATTCCGTAAATAGAAGCAGATTGTTTTAAGGTAATAGGGTATCTTAACTCCAAGGAGAATTTGTTGTACACTGTCGCTCCTATAGGATCTCCTTTTCTTTCACCACTAGTGATAATTGGAGAAATTTTACCGTCAGGGTACCCTCTCAATTGAATGGTTTCACGCCCATCCATAGTGAAATTAGCCATACCACTTCCTCCCAAATGGAAACGTTCGAATGGAATCACCCCTCTGTCTTGGTTATAAGCTCCTAAGAAACCAAATTCACCTAAAGTACGTAATGTTAATTTTTGATACACCTTAGTATACCAATCCGCTTTTAATTTGATTTTAAAATACTCCTGCCAGTTGAATTTAATTTGATCCACTTTAGCTGGATCAGCAGTAGCTTCCTCTAAAGAATTTGCCTTTGTAAAAGTCCCTGTAGATGGATTGTAGGTTAATAAATCACCTACATCATATTTTTTAACCCCTAATACATAGGAAGCCTCAGTAGCGGTATATTTATTTTCAGCCATGTTCCCTAAATTTTTATAATCCACGTTATTTATTAAGGAATATGGAGGCGTTAATTTAGCTGTAATACTGAACTCAGAACCATAAGTTGGGAAAATAGGATTAACCCCTTTATTGTTCCTAGTTAATGAAACTGTGTAAGCTAAGTTTCTTGAAGTTCCGTTACCAAAAGTAAACAAACCAATATTGTAGTTATTCAAATCATAATGCTGATAACTTACAGCATGAGACAATACAAAAAAGTCATCTGGCTTCTGTAATCTTTTAGCTAAACCTATAGAAGCTGTAAACACATTAAAACTTCTAGATTTATCTACTTGATAGGTTGTATAATTATTAGCAAACTGCTGACTATACGATAATGACCCTGAAAACTGAATTGGTTTTTTTCCGCCTAACCAAGGTTCAGAGAAAGAAAAACTGTACGTTCTGAAATAGGTACTTGCTTGTAATCGCAAAGAAAGTTTTTGACCATCACCCATTGGTAGTGGTTTGTAAGCGTGCTTTTTGAAAATATTTCCAATTGAAAAGTTATTAAATGAAAGCCCTAAGGTCCCTATAAAACCTCCTCCTCCATAACCTCCTTGAAGCTCAATTTGACTAGCTCCTTTTTCAGCCACATGGTACTTGATGTCTACTGTTCCTGCAGCAGGATCCACATTTTCAAAATCAGGTTTGATTGCTTCTGCATCAAAAAAACCTAGTTGTCCAATTTCACGGATAGTACGAACTAAATTTTCTTTGCTGTACACTTCTCCTGGTCTGGTACGTAACTCACGATAAATTACTTTATCATTCGTTTTATCATTACCCACCACACTAATTTTATTAAAATGTGCCAAAGGCCCTTCAATAATTCGGATATCTAAGTCTATCTGATTGTTATCTGTTTTCACCTCAACTGGGTTGATATTCGAAAACAAATATCCATTGTTTTGATACAAGTTTGTAATATCTTCACCATCTGGTTTCGATTTATCAGCAATACGCTTATCTAAAAGCACTCCATTATACACGTCACCTTTTTTAATCCCTAAATAACGAGACAACATTTGATCACTGTAAACGGTATTTCCTTTGAAATCGATATTCCCAAAATAATATTTTTTTCCTTCTTCCACTTTAAGCTTAATGCTTACCGTATTGCTTCTTTTGTTATAATTTACGGTGTCCGATATCACACGAGCGTCTCTAAAACCATTCTCTTTGAATTTATCAACAAGACTGTTTAAATCTTCCTTGTACTTGTCTTTTTTAAATTTCATAGAACGCATCATAAAGAAGTTAACGAAACTTAACTGATTGGTATTTTTTAAAGCACCACGCAATTGAGCATTTGTTAATTCTTTATTCCCGTCAAAAACAATTTCCTTAACACGCACTTTACGCCCTCTATCAACACGTACAAGCATATTCACTTGATTGTTTGTATTAGGATCTTCAGTAGTAGTTATATATACTTTTGTATTATAGTAGCCTTCTTTTTTATATTTATTCTCAATATAATATTTGGTAGTTGCAATAAGGTTTTCGTTAACAATTTTCCCCACATCTAAATTGTTATCCTTTTTCAAAGTTTCCTGAGCACCTTTTCGAACTCCTGTAATTTTTACATCAGCTATTTTAGGTAATTCGTTCAAATTTAATTCCAACGAAATACTATCCCCTTCAATTTTATCAACATAATAGTTTACATTGTTGTAAAACCCAAGTTTCCATAATTTTTTAATCGAATTACTTATTTCCTCACCAGGCACACTAATGGTTTGACCTTTAGCTAGCCCCGTATAGGTTACAATCGTTTCCTCATTATAAGAAACTTTCCCTGTTACGTTTATTTTTTTTAATATGTAATTCTTTCCGTTTTCAAGAGTTAATCTTTCTTGCGCCGAAACGGAAGTTGATAATCCTGTTATTGCAATAAACAACATGAATTTCATGCTGTTTTTCATTTTGATAATTTTATTTAATCTGTTCACTTGTTTTTCCAAATCTACGTTCTCTATTTTGATAGCTTAATAAGGCTTCATATAAGTTCTCTTCGCTGAAATCAGGCCATAACACCTCTGTAAAATAGAATTCAGCATAAGCAATTTGCCATAAAAGAAAATTGCTTATTCTATGCTCCCCACTAGTTCTAATTACTAAATCCACATCAGGGAGGTTATGCGTGTAAAGATGCTCATTAAAAATTGATTCATCAATACTGTCTGTTGAAATTATGTTATTTTTAACTTTATCTGCAAGGTTTTTAACAGCATTTAAGATTTCCTCTCTTGAACCATAGCTCAAAGCTAAAGTTAAAGTCATACGAGTATTATCTTTTGTTTTTTCGATTACATTCAAAAGTTCTTTACGAACAGAATCTGGTAATCTATTCAAATTTCCAATACTGTTTAAACGGATGTTGTTTTTATTAAAAGTATCTAATTCTTTTTTTAATGAAGACACTAAAAGTTTCATTAACGTATCTACTTCTAATTTTGGACGATTCCAATTTTCAGTAGAAAAAGCATACAAAGTAAGGTTTTTAATCCCTAAACGAGCACAAGTTTCCACAGTAGTACGTACTGATTTGGTTCCATTTTCATGTCCAAAAACCCTTAACATACCTTTCTGTTTAGCCCATCTCCCATTACCATCCATAATAATCGCAAGATGTTGGGGCAGCCCTTCTATATTTATTTTATCTTTTAAACTCATTATTTATTACAGTAACAAGGATTTTCTCCAAAAGTATAGGTTAAAGAAACTCCAGTAAATGTATACCAGTCATTACTTTGTATATTACCCACAGCATATTTTTTCAAGTCAGGATTTTTAGGAAAACTTCCGTCTAAATCGTCTACAAAAGTGTAATGAAAATTAGTTTCAAGAGCAACTATTACAGCAGGTGTAATTTTTGCTTTCACCCCAATAGTCATAGGAATACTAAAGTTCCATGAACTTTCTTTTGCATGGGCTACATTTTTTAAATAATATAAATTATCATGCTTAAAATAGCTAATTCCAGAGTGAATATAAGGTGTAGCGGCAAATTTACTTTGGTGCAAATCAAAATCGAAAAAGTTAAACTCTAATCCCGCTGATAGTTCGGTAATTCTATTTTCAAATTCAAAACCTCTTTCTTTTCTGCTCAAAATATCTGAATCTGCATCATTGCCCTTAATATTAGAACTCATCACACTGAATCGCCAAGCATGTCTTTTGCTTTTATTCCATTTATACAACAAGCCTAACGCTAAGCTATTAGGCGCTATATAACTTGATTTACCCACATCAGCAATAGGATTACTTCCCCCAACAAAAACACCTACTTCGTGTATTTGGGCGTTGAAATGACTGAAAGTCAACAAGGCTAAAACGAGATATACTAACTTTTTCATTTTTTATAACAGGTTGCAAATATAGTAATTATGAGCACTTCACAAAGTGAATTATAATTTTGTTCAAAAGAATACACTTATATCTCTTAGAAAACGAAAAAAAATTAAATGTAGTATTCATAAAATTAATTCCGTCTGTCTTCTCCAAACAAAAGTTTCTTTCTTAAGGTTTTCAGAAAGGTTTCTTCGGTAATTTCAACCATTTTTATTTTGAAATTAGTTTTCTTTAGCGTTAAAATACTTTCATTTTTAACCGATATAATTCTAGAATCTAAGGAAACCAAATAATTCTCTTCACGCCCTGTTACTTTTAACTTTAACTCGGTGGAATCAGGGATAACCATAGGTCGCGCATTTAAATTATGAGGTGCTATGGGTGTAATGACCAAGCTTGCGGTGTCAGGAGTTAGTATAGGGCCACCACAACTCAAGGAATAACCTGTAGAACCTGTGGGCGTTGAAATGATAAGTCCATCTGCCCAATAGGAAGTAAGATACTCATCATTTAAATAAGTCTCGATAGTTATCATCGAGGTGGTATCTTTACGACTTACGGTAATTTCATTCATTGCGAAATTAATATCCTTTAGTGCTTCAACTTCCGGAGTACAACAAACACTTAATAAAGTGCGCTCTGAAATTTTGTATTTTTTTTCTAAAACTAGTTGTAAGAATTTTTCAATATTCTCCTGTTGTACATTGGCTAAGAACCCTAAACGCCCCGCATTAATCCCTAAAATTGGAATTCCTGAATTTCGAACATACGTTGCCGCACGTAGAAAAGTACCATCGCCCCCCACACTTAGCAACATATCGTAACTTGCATCCAACTCTTGATGCGAAGCATAAGCAGGCATATCAAGAAAATCTGAGTTGTTATCTCGAAGCATCTTCAAAAAGTTAGCCTCTATAGCAAAGCTGATTTGATGAGATAGCAAGAAATTCAAAAGTCGCTCCATAATGGGCGAAGTGGTATTTTGGTAATATTGACCGTAAATTGCGATTTTCATTAGATATTCAAATATTTGTCCAAATAATCGGAACGGTCTTTTAAGGTTTTTAAATGTTCGTCTTCTTGATGTTCAGATAAGACTTCATACTCATATCTTCTAAAAGTTTGAATAATATCATTTACACCACCTTCACCTAATTTGACTGTAACTTGAACTTTTTGGTCATCGGCGTTTGAAATAAAAGCTCCTAATAATTTTCCGTTATTTCCTTCAACAATTTGTGCAATTTGGCTGAATGAATACTCATTAATTCCTTTCTCTACAATAATAATTCCTCCTAATTCTTTAAAGAAAGGAGTTTCGTTAAATTGCTTTATTACATCTTCAAGTTCGTAATACCCTACATAATTGTTGTTTTCATCCAATACTGGAATTATATTGGTTTCATGTTTGGCAAAATCATCCAAAACATCCAATAAAACCGAGTTGGTCCTAGTAAAAAAAGTATCAAACGTATATTTATAATCGGAAAGATTTTTACTAAAATCAAATCCATCAACATCTTCAGCAGCAACGCTACCTACAAATATTCCGTTTTCCATAACAGGAAAATGCGAAAAATTAACATCGATAAAAAAATCTTGCGCCACAGCAACTTCATCGTTACTTTGTAAAGGCTCAAAATCATGGCTGATATAATCCGAAAGAATGTTCATATATACGTGTTAAGAAAAATACCGTTAGTCTCTATGCAAAATAATTAAAAAATAAACAAACTACCTTTGTTAAGTTCGTATTTTTGTTGCTCAAATTAAAATTTCGTCGAAATGACTCAAAATAACTGCAAATTAAGTGTCAATATCAATAAAATTGCAACGCTTAGGAATTCTCGTGGAGGCCAAACGCCTAACGTCGTTGAAGCTGCTAAACGCATCCAAAATTTTGGTGCACAGGGCATCACGGTTCATCCGCGCCCAGACGAGCGTCATATTAAATACCAAGATGCACGCGATTTGACCTCAGTAGTCCATACTGAATACAACATAGAAGGAAATCCGCAACATAATTTCATCGATTTAGTATTAGAGTGTAAACCTACGCAAGTGACCTTAGTTCCAGACGCTATAGGGGCTTTGACGTCCAATGCGGGTTGGGATACCATAACGCATCAATCATATTTGCAAGAAGTAATTGCCGAGTTTAAGCGCAATGGGATTCGTACATCTATATTTGTTGACCCTGTTTTAGCTATGATTGAAGGCGCTAAAGCTACAGGAACTGACCGCATTGAGTTATATACAGAAGCTTATGCGCATCAGTATGGTTTAGGCAACAAAGATGGGATTTTACCTTATGTTGCTGCTGCTGAATTGGCTAATGAATTAGGTTTAGGGATTAATGCTGGGCACGATTTAAGTTTGGATAATATTGAGTTTTTCAATCAAAATATCCCAGGTTTACTAGAAGTGTCAATTGGTCACGCCTTGATTTCTGAAGCTTTGTACTTGGGAATGGAGAATGTGGTGCAGATGTATTTACAGAAACTAAAGTAATTTTTGATTGAAGATTAACAATTTTTGAATCAAGAAGTTTTAAAAAGTAGTATTAATAAATAATGAACCAAAAAATACACAGCAACATCGTAATTCCCGCTTCGGGGGTTAATGGACTACCTCTTATTATTATTCATGGATTTTTAGGTATGTCTGACAATTGGAAAACATTAGCGAATCAATATGCGGAGCAAGGGTTTCAGGTGCATGCGTTAGACATGCGTAACCACGGAAAAAGTTTTCATTCGAATGACTGGGGTTATGCCTATATGGTGGAAGATGTAGTGAGTTATTGTCAAGAACAGCAATTAGAAAAGATTGCTGTAATCGGGCATTCGATGGGTGGGAAAATTGCCATGCTTTTAGCAACAACCTACCCTGATTTAGTCGAAAAACTCATAGTGGCTGACATTGGACCTAAATATTATGCGCCTCACCATCAAATCATTTTGCAAGCGTTGAATGCAGTGGATTTTTCGGTTAAACCTTCTCGTGCAGAAGTAGAACAGATTGTTTCCGGGTATATATCTGATTTTGGAACTCGTCAGTTTTTATTAAAAAATCTATATTGGGTTGAGCCTGGGCAATTAGGCTTCCGTTTTAATTTAAAATTATTTACTGATAATCCAAGTGTGATTGGCGAAGCGTTACCATTTGAAAATCATTTCAACAAAGCTACGTTGTTTTTGCGTGGAGATAAATCGGATTATATTTTAGATGCCGATTTTGAAACTATTTACCATCATTTTCCAGAAGCAGACATTCAAACTATTACCAATGCTGGACATTGGTTACATGCCGAAAATCCTGTGGAATTTTTCGAGCAATCTATTCGTTTTTTAAAGAACTAACTAATCAAATATATTTAAGATGAAACTTTTACAAAAACTCCTTATTTCAACCGTTATCGTGTTAGCCTTGTCTTATTTTCTAACGGGTGTTGAAGTAGATAAAATTACCACCGCAGTAATTGTGGCAATAGTTTTAGGATTGTTAAACACTTTTTTAAAACCTATTTTGGTGTTTTTCACCTTGCCTATTACCGTAGTTACACTAGGGATTTTCCTGCTTGTAATCAATGCGGGTATGGTGTTGCTGTGTGATGTATTAGTCGATGGTTTTGACATCGCATCCTTCGGAACGGCATTTATTTTTAGTATCCTGATGTCCGTTTCGCAGTGGGTCTTGAATCAATTTATAAAAGACTAACTACGAGTAAGTTGATTTTAATAAAATAAAATTTGTTGGGTGGTAGAAAATATGTAATTTTGCCACCCAATTTTATTGCGTAAAAAATATACAAAATGAATATTACAAAAAACAATATCGATGCGTTAAACGCAGTGGTAACTGTAGAAGTTGCAAAAAATGATTATGCAGAAAAGGTAGAGAAAGTTTTGCAAGACTACCGTAAAAACGCTAATATCCCTGGATTCCGTAAAGGTCAAGTGCCTATGTCATTAGTACAAAAACAATACGGTAAAGCAGTATTAGCAGAAGAAGTAAACAAGCTTATCCAAGAAAGTTTAAATAAATTCTTAGTTGAAGAAAAATTAGATATCTTAGGAAATCCACTTCCTAAATTCACTGAAGATTTCAACTGGGATGCTGATGATTTCAAATTTGAATTCGAATTAGGTTTAGCACCTGAGTTTGACGTAAACTTAGAAGGTAAAAATGATTTGACGTACTACAACATTGTGGCTGATGATAAATTATTAGACGAGCAAGTAGTAAGAATTCAAAAACAATTCGGAAAAATGTCTCCTAAAGCGGAAGTAGCACAAGGTGATGATATCCGTGGTACTTTTGTAAACGAAGAAAAAGGAATCAACAAACCAGCTCAAATCACTTTAGATATCTTTGAAAACAAAGCCGTAGCAGAGTCTTTCATTGGTAAAAAAGCAGGTGATGTAGTTGCTGTTCCTACTAAAGGATTATTCAACGACGACCATAAATTAATGGATTATATGGGTCTTGGTCACGATGATGTTCATGGTTTAGATATCAATGTTGATTTCAAAATCGAAGAAGTTACTACAACTGAACCAGCAGAATTAAACCAAGAGTTATTCGACAAGTTATTTGGTGAAGGAAAAGTTACTTCTACAGATGAATTGAAAGCTAAAATCAAAGAAGATGCTGAGAAAACGTTTGCTCAACACGCTGACCAAAAATTCTACAACGATGCTACTGAATTCTTAATCAACGCACACCAAGTAGAATTACCAGCTGAATTCTTAAAAAGATGGATTCAAACAGTAGGTGAAACGCCATTAACAGCTGAGCAAGCTGAAGTAGAGTACGCTCGTTCTGAAAACGGTTTACGTTACCAATTAATCGAAAGCAAAATCATCACTTCAAACAATTTACAAGTGACTTTTGATGATTTAAAAGCGTATGCTGGTGATATCATCAGAAAACAAATGGCTCAATTTGGTCAAATGGACCCTACACAAGAAGATGTTGATAACATCGTTGCTCGTGTAATGACTAACCAAGATGAAGTACGTCGTTTGTCTGAGCAAGTAATGAGCGAAAGATTATTAAACGTATTCAAAGAAAAATTAAATGCAACAACTAAAGAGGTAACTTACGAAGATTTCGTAAAAGCTTCTTACGGTGAAATGTAATTGATATAAGGTTTACCTTTTTCTTTTATTATTTTTTTAAATAGAAAAAAGAAGGACTGACTTTTGTATTTTTTATGTTTTTACACAAGCGTAAATCTAAAAAAATACGTAAGTTTGAGCGTCAAATGTTTCATTTGGCGCTTTTTTATTGACAAACTGTCACAAAAAAGAAAAAGGTCTAAAAATTGTAATTCGTTTAATCCATTTGAAAAAAGCCGATGTAAACTTTTTCAAACGTTAAACTTTTAAACTGATAAAAAATGAACTACGGAAAGGAATTTAAAAAATATGCTACCAAGCATCACGGGGTAAACAGTATGTATTACGACAAAATCGTAGGAAGTATGACGCCTTATGTTATTGAAGAAAGACAATTAAATATTTCACAATTAGACGTTTTTTCGCGTTTAATGATGGATAGAATTATCTTTTTAGGGACAGGAGTTGACGATTATGTAGCTAATATTATTCAAGCGCAATTATTATTCTTAGAAAGTGTAGATGCTTCTAAAGATATTCAATTGTACATCAACTCTCCTGGAGGAAGTGTATATGCTGGTTTGGGTATTTATGATACAATGCAGTTTGTAAAACCAGATGTAGCTACTATTTGTACAGGTATGGCCGCATCTATGGGAGCTGTGTTATTATGTGCCGGTGCCGATGGAAAACGTTCTGCCTTACCTCACTCACGTGTGATGATTCATCAACCTTCAGGTGGAGCGCAAGGGGTAGCTACAGACATGGAAATTAACTTAAAAGAAATGTTGAAGTTAAAAGAAGAGTTGTATGAAATTATTTCAAAACACTCTAAACAACCTTTCGATAAAGTATACAAAGATTCAGAGCGCGATTATTGGATGAAAGCCGATGAAGCGAAAGAATACGGAATGATTGATGAAGTTTTAAGAAGATAAATTTAGTATTCAGTATTTAGTGTTCAGTATTCAGCACTTAGTGTTCGCTATATGCAACTTTTAGTGATGACAACACGTAACTGATTACTGACAACTGATAACTGATAACTGTAAAAAAATGGCAAAGAAAGAAAATTTTGAATGTTCCTTCTGTGGGAGGAGAAAAGCCGACACCAATATATTGATTGCAGGTATCGATGCGCATATTTGTGACCATTGTATTGAGCAGGCTCATGGGATTGTTTTGGAGGAATTAAAAGCCAGTGGCATATCTAAAAAAGCTTCTGATTTGGTGTTGAGTAAACCTAAAGAAATTAGAGCGTTTTTAGATAAATATGTGATTGGGCAAGAGCAAACCAAGAAAGTATTAGCTGTTGCGGTTTACAATCACTACAAACGATTGATGCAACAAGACCAAGGAGATGATGTGGAAATTGAAAAATCAAACATTATCATGGTAGGACAAACGGGTACAGGAAAAACATTGGTAGCTAAAACTATTGCTAAAATGCTAGATGTTCCTTTAGCTATTGTGGATGCTACGGTTTTAACAGAAGCTGGTTATGTAGGTGAGGATGTTGAGAGTATTTTAACTCGCTTATTACAGGCTGCTGATTATGATGTGGCTAAAGCAGAAAGAGGTATCGTTTTTATTGATGAGATTGATAAAATTGCTCGTAAAAGCGACAATCCTTCCATTACAAGAGATGTTTCTGGGGAAGGTGTGCAACAAGCCATGCTGAAACTTTTAGAAGGAACGGTGGTAAATGTACCGCCAAAAGGTGGACGTAAGCATCCAGACCAAAAATTTGTGGAAGTAAATACAAAAGATATTTTATTCATCGCTGGTGGTGCTTTTGACGGAATTGAGCGTATTATCTCAAAACGTCTGAACCGTCAAGCTATGGGATTTGGTGCTTCTATGGAAACGGATAAAATAGATGAAACTAATTTATTGCAATACGTAGTTCCAAAAGACATCAAAGATTTTGGATTGATTCCGGAAATCATTGGTCGTTTGCCGGTTTTAACACACATGGACCCGTTAGACAAAGAAACCTTACGTGCAATCTTAACAGAGCCTAAAAACGCTTTAATCAAGCAATACAAGAAATTATTTGAAATGGATGACATTGAGTTCACTATAACAGAGGAAGCCTTGGATTTTATTGTTGACAAAGCCTTAGAATACAAATTAGGAGCACGTGGTTTGCGTTCGTTATGCGAAGCTATCTTGACCGATGCGATGTATGAAATTCCAAGTTCGGAAGAGAAAACCTTGCATATTGACCAAGAGTATGTAGAAATCGCTTTAAACAAAAATTTATTGAAACGTTTAGAAATTGCTTCTTAAATAGAAGGCTATCCTTTTCGGGTAGCCTTTGTTTTTACCTAATAAAATTCCAGAAACATCGAAAAAAACCAAAAAAAAAACCACCTACTAATTAAGACTTAGTAAAAACAACACATCGTAGAATTATTTCTACACTACTTTTTATTAAAAAAAATAACATCAGACGTACTTTTGCATAGTAAATTTAACACATAAAACACAAAACCCATGTCTGATTTTTTAAAACAATTTGGTGAAGATTTAAAAACAAACGTTCCAGGATTTGTAGCGGTAGCAATTGCAGAAATTAAAAGCGGAATCTCGTATTACACTTTATCTGCTGATCCAAACTTTGATCCTGAATTAGCTTCTGCTTTTAACTTAGAAGTTGTAAAAGCTAAATTGAATGCGATTAATGCATTGGGATTAAATGAATCGATTGAAGATATCATGATTAATCTAAAATCACAAATTCACATTATTGATATCTCTGAAAACAATGAATATTTTATTTATTTAGCTGTAGATTCAACTCGTGCAAACTTAGGTATGACTAAAGCCCTATTAAACAAATACAAGAAAGATATTACTAAAAAAATGTAATCCGCCTTTTTTGCCCTAAACCTACAATTACTGCTTTTCAATTATGAAAAGCAGTTTTTTTTTAAGCCCTTTAAAAAATAACCCTTGCTCCTTTTGCAGAGTCAGCCACATAAGCCAGTAACCAAGCTATTTGACCTTGTTTCACAAAAAACAATTTCTTCGATTTAAAACTCTTCAATTCCTCCAAACTAGTTAACAAGATACTATTTGCTGCAATCAAATGTTTTTGAGAATACGTTTTTATAACTTTATCAACCTCAGGATTAGTTAACGCTAATTGTTCAAACTTTTTAAAATTATTTTGTAATATAAAATTATAATTGACTAAATCATCATAAGTAAAAGCATTAAAATTATCTTTGGCGCCCATCTCAAAATACAAAGTGTAAAAAGCCCATACCGCACCCCCTGAAAAATAAACATTTGTTTTATTATGTGCGTTTGGGTGCTCGTTATACATCTTTATTACACCTTCCCTAAGCGTAGTTAAGTGCTTAAAGTTAGCCTCTACATACTCACTATATTTAGCACCTGTATTGGTCTTTTTATTGATAGCTTCTGTCAAAGTTATTGTACCATAATCTAAATTAAGTGGATAGAATACAATATTTTCTTCAGTAAACTCTTCTACATAGCCACCTTTAGTATTACCCCCACCAATATCTAAAATTAATGAATTGGTAAAATACTTCGGAGGGATACCCCCCTTTAGCAATAATTTAGCTTCTAATTTAGAGTTGATAAACTCAATATTTTTATGAGTAGTTTCTTTTATTTTATCGGCTAAAACTTGGGTATTTTTAGCCATAGCTACCCCTGAAGATCCCACGATAAAAATTCTGGAATCATCAACCTTAAATTCATCTCTAAGTTTTTGGTAATTCTTCCAAACTACATTACTGGCTTTTTCAATCTCTTCTTTACCAAGGTTGCCATCTATCGATATACTCCTAGCGATACCAACATTCTCCGTCCAAAAATCCTTTACAGTATAAACACTTTTTTTAATATTTTGAACATCTATTACAGAGATTTTGATTCCTTTACTTCCAACTTCAATACCTGCATACAAGCCTTGAGCGTTTAAAAAACAGGGAGTAAGCAACATCAAAAGAACGGTTAAAAAAATTTTTTGGAGCATTTTTTTTAGTTTTTATTTGAGATACAAAATTAATAGTTTTCTGAATTATACAATCATTTTTTAACAAGTTTAAATATTTATAACAATTTGAAAATGCATCACTTATGACCGCTGAATATTTTACTTTTTTTTAATAAAAACACAAAAAAACCTCAAATTTAAATTGAGGTTTTTTAGCAATTATTAATTTTTTGAATTAGAAAGAATATTGCACTCCAAAGTTCCAAGTTCTTCCTAAACCAAAGAAAGCAGCATTAGCTCCGTTAACACCTTTAAAACGATTTGAAGTGAACTCCCCGTAAGTAGTCCCATTAGGCTTCACTTGACTATTTGCATAACTTCTTGTGGATTCATTAATATATAAAGTATCAAGTATATTATTCATTGCCAAAGCAAACATTACAGCATGCTTATTCTTTAATTGCAATTTGTATTTCAATGCTGTATCAAAAAGTGTAAAATCAGGCAATTCAATTAAATCAGAAGCATATGATCTTGGGTAATAGTAAGGGTCAAATTGTTCAGGAGCTGTATTGCTATGGAAATGTGTATGGTATTTTCCCGCTAAGGTCCATGTGAAATTTTTAAATGGCTGAAACAACAAACTCAACGAGCTCATCCATTGTGGCGCTCCACCCACTTCTTTATTTTTTATAAATAAATTTGTTGTAGGATTTTTGGGATCAAAATCAACATACTGTGCATCAGTATCATATAACCAATGCGCATATGAATTACTAGACGCTATAGTTAAATTAGCCAACAACCTAAATGTTAAATCTAATTCTGCTCCAATATTAGTTTTATTAATTCGATCAGTAACACCAATGTAACCTAAGGTAATGTCATTTAACGGAAGCGTTGAATCGAAAAGCGCATTATAATAAGTAGCAAAATTCAAATTAAAACGCTTAGCAATATAAGAATATCCAAATTCAGCAGCTCTAAATTTTTCCTTACCGTACATCATAGTCGTTTCTGCATTGTTCATTTTAAAAACACTATTAAAAATAGGTGCTCTATTTACAATTCCAAGATTCAACCAAATGTTATTAGTCCTATTGATATTCCAGTTAACTCCAAATTTAGCATGAAAATTATCTAAATTAACTTTTTTAGAATCTTCCTGTTTTGCATTATCGTATAAATCGAATGAAGTTTTATAATATTGATTAAAACTATAACCTCCTTGCAATAGAAAATTAAACTGACTCGTATTGAATTCTAACTGTGAAAACATCCCTACATAATCGGCATAATTCTTATTATAAAAATCAATTTTTTGCTTATCCGTTTTTTCAAAAACATTTAACAAATCTGTACTCAAATTATAGGTTTCCGTAGTAAAAGTATTAGCTGTATTCGGGTCAATTATATAACCATCTGCCCCGAATAAATTTCCTAAATACTTAGTTTGGGTAGCCATTGAGCGAAGTGCCTCAATACCTGTATCTAATTTAAAGCGAGTATCTAACTTAGTAGTATAATTCAGTAGTAAACCATAACTTGTTTTCTTCTCTAACAAGTTAACTAAAGAATATCCAGAACTTTCCGTTTCCCAATCTATCGAATTTAAAAATTTTGGATTACCATTTGAATCATTTAAAGTAGTACGCAAATAATCAGGGATCAACATATCTTCATACTCAATGGTATTAGTAGCTAAACCGCGGTTGTATCTTTCAATAAAATCAAAATCTAAAGTCCCATTAGCGGTATAAAAATTACCTGTAGTAAAGGAAGGGTCAGTTCCAGCATAACGGGTTTGTCCTGAAACCCCAAAAATTCCATATCCTTTTGCTGTTAATGTATTGTTAGCATTAATATCGTATTTCCATTCTAAAGTAGCCATAGGCATATGGACTGTATTTTCGAACAACGAAATCTTTTGTCCTTTATAATTACCGTATGTGAAATTATAACGATTATCAACACCTCCATGATATTTATACAAAGCATCAATAGTTGCAATTTTATTATTGGTATTTCTATGTGTAGGTGCTCCTAATAATTTAAAAACAAATGTATTTTTTTGAGCTTTGTAACCTAAAGCTAAATAATACCCTAAAGCATTGAAATCCGTATTTCGAACATAACCATCACCCTTAGTACTTGTTAAAGTAAAATTGACCCCAAAACCTTTTTTAATTTCACCAGAAGATAAATTAATAGAATGCTTAGCATAGCCATCATTACCAGTAGCAGTTGCTATAAAATTACCATTAGCTTTGAAAGGATCTCTCAATATAAAATTCATAGTACCCGCAACTGAAGCATTAAGTTTAGATGATCCCAAACCGCGCTGAATCTGAATTGCATCTAAAGCATCCGATATAGGAGCAATAAAACTCCAATTAATAGTACCAGTCTCGAAATTTCGCAATGAAATACCATCAACTATGGGGGTAATACTGGTTTCATCATATCCTCTCATACGAATTTGGGCGTCAGCAAAACCACCTCCTAAAGTTGTCGTATATACACCCGGTAAATAAGCGGTTCTTTCTATAAAATCCTTATTTGAATTAGTATTGAAATTTTGACTTTCATATAAAGTAGAAGTTGCTGTAGGTGATTTTCTATAAAAAGCTAAATCGACTAAGGCTGATTCGCTTTCTAATTCTTTAACTAACAATTCTTCTAAATAAAAGGTTCCAATATCAGTAGTAGGCTCTTTTAGTTCAAGAAATTTGTAAACAGACTTATACCCCTTTTGTCTAAAAATTAGCTTCCCTAATTTATCAGTAGATTCAAGCACAAAATTTCCATTATTATCCGTAAAGGTTTGATCGAAAAAAGTTTTCTCATCACCTCTAGAAAAAATCACTTTTACATTGGCTAAATTCTGATCATTACTTTCGGTTCTTACATTACCAATAATTCTATATTGAGCCTGAAATAAACCAGACACAAGTATCATGCAGCATAAATAGATATTTTTCATTAAACTCATAGGTGTATAATAATGTATAAAAAGATGATTATAGTTTGTTTTTTAAATAGTATAGCATTTTAGCTTTAGCAAAATTTTGAGCATAAAACAGACGCTTGTCCTTGCTATCCTTCAAATGATCAAGAAGACTAAGAAGAATTGAATTACCTACCAGAAGTTGCTCTTTATTAAAATTTTTAAGCACCCGCTCACCCTCTATATTGGCAGTAGCTAAACTCTCATAACGGTAGAACTTTTGTTCCAAAGTAACTTGATGTTTTTGAAGATCCTCGAGTTTAATTTCGGCAAATTCATTTTGAAGAGATCCTCCACCAAACAGTGTATAAAAGGCCCATGACCAATCACCTGTAAGATAAATTGCTTCATTTTTCTTTGAAAAATCATTAGCCAAAAACAAGTCGTTTACATGTCTATTTAAATTTGTTTTATAGGCCTCTAAATTCAATACACCAGATTCTATCGACTTATAGTCTGTGTTTTTCAACTCAATCCCACCGAAACCATTTTTAGAAACACCTGATACAGAATGACCTATTACATAAGTATGTTCAAAATTAGCATCAATTACCATTGATTTATCTGGAAGTTGCAAACTTTCAAAAACTAATTTACAGTTTTCAGCAGGCCCAATAAAATTGATATTCTTAAATTGAATTAAACTTAATTTCTGTTGGATTTGCTTTATAGCGGTTTCGTCAAAAAGTTGACTTTCGCTGAGGATATAAATTTTATCATTTGAAATGCTACTTTCAAAATTTAGTTTTTTTATATTTTCAATTAAAGCATCAGCAATATCGTTAGGTGTAAGCGAAGAAATAGGCTGTGTTTTCAGCCTTTCTGACCAAAAATTCCGCATTCGCAAATCTTTACTTTTTCGATCTTTGACTTCCACTAAAAGTACTTTTAGTTTATTTTCATCAAAGGCAATGCATGCCATTTTTTCTTGAGCAGATAGTAATAATGAATAGCAAGTAAAAAAGTAGACAAATAAATTAGTCTTTACTTTCATGGTAATCGTTTAGGTATAGTTAGTTTATTTGAGAGCTAAAAAAGTGTGTTTTACCACACTTTTTTAATTTTTTTGGAACGGTCAACAATATAAGACACTAGCCACGCTATTTGACCCTGTTTAGCAAAAAAAAGTTTCTTATTATTAATATTTGGAATATCTTCTAAACACACTAGTATTAAATTAGCCCCAGCAATTAGATGTTTTTGAGAATACGTTTTTAGTACACGTTCCACTTCTTTATTTTGTTTTGCTAATTCTTCAAATTTTGAAAAATTGTTTTTAATCATCGCATCAAAATTGATAACTTCTTCAAGTGTAAAAGCACTAAAGTTATTCTTAGCTTCTTGCCCATTATACAAGGTAAAAAACGCCCAAACGGCTCCACCCGACATGTATAAATTTGGTTTATCCAATGCAAGAGGCTTTGAATTATACATATTTTTTATTTTTTCTCGCAAGCTAGGAAGTGTACCAAAAAGTTTTTCAATAAAGTCAGCATTGCTATCAGACTTCACTTTTTTGTTGATCGTTTCGGTAAGAGTTATAGTACCATAATTGAATGAAAGCGGAAAAAAAACAAAATTGTTATCATTGTAAGTATCAACGAATCCACCTTTAGTATTTCCTCCCCCGATATCTAAGACGGTAGAATTAGCATAATCAACTGGAGGAATACAACCTTTCAACAACATTTTCCCTTCCATTTGAGCATCGATAAAATCTAAATCTTTACCAGTAAGCTTCTGTACTACATCTATAAGATCCTTCGTATTTGAAGCCATCCCTACACCAGAAGACCCCACTATAAAAATATTATCTTCTGGAACTTTAAATTCATTTTTAATTTTAAGATAACTAGCTAAAACCGTTTCACCCGCCTTTTTAATATCTTCAACAGCTAATTTGCCATCGATTGCAATCCCCTTAGCAATTCCGACATTCTCAGTCCAAAATGATTTGATTTCGTAATCTCCTTTTTTGATGTTATCCACATCGAGTACCGACGTCTTCACCCCTTTACTCCCAATTTCAATTCCAGCATAAAGTCCTTGACAATATATATTTTGTATGGAAAAGAAACAAAGCACTGCCAAATAAAGCTTGATTAGTCTTTGAGTCATCATAGTTTTTTTTTAGTTTACACACAAATATAAAAAAATTCTTATTGAGCCCTCTTATGTTGTAGAAATTTTTCAGAAATAAAAAAACCATCCCCGAAACAGAGATGGTTTTTAAAATTGTAAAATAATGGTATTTAGAATCTGTATTGTACTGCAAAATTCCAAGTACGTCCAGGACCAAAGAAAGCTGTATTGGCATTGTTCACATTTTTAAAACTGCTACCATATTGACTTTCATAATTCATATTACTATTTGGCACAAATTGATTGTTATTAAAACTTCTAGTAGATTCATTAATATAAACCGTGTCAAAAACATTATTCATAGCAAAACCAATATTTACAAGATGTTCATTTAATAATTTGATTTTATACTTCAAAGCTGCATCAAACAACACAAATGACGGAAGTTTCAAATCAGACTTGGCAAAGCTGTTTGGATACCAAATTGGGTCAAATTGTTCAGCTGGAGTATTACTATAAAAATTATCATGATACTTACCACTCACATTAAAAGTTAAGTTTTTAAACGGCTCAACCATTATAGCAAGACTACTCATCCACTGTGGAGCGCCCCCAATGTTAGTATCTTTGATGTACAAATCAGTAGTTTGATTATTTTCGTACTCCGTGTACTTACCGTCTTTAGTATACAGCCATTGCGCATAAGAATGACTTGAATAAAATGTTAATCTATTAAAAGGTTTATACGTAAAATCTAATTCAACACCAGTATTTCGCTTACTAAGTTGATGCGTAAATCCTGTAATCCCATAACCTGTTTCAAATAACTGTTCAGTAGAGTTACTCAAGAAGTTACCATAGGCAATTAAATTCAAATTAAACTTTTTAGACAAGAACGTATACCCCATCTCAACTGCTTTAAAATCTTCGTTTTTGAAACCTGCATTGATGTTGTTCGTATAAAAATCAAAAACATAATTAGCAATAGGAACCCTTGATACTAAACCTGTATTAAACCAAATATTACTTTTAGCAGTCATATTCCAGTTTGCGCCAAATTTCACATTGTAAGAATCCAGACGTACATGCTCAGACTCTTCAGAAATTCCTTGATCAAGAACATCAATCATACGTTTACTAAAATCATTCTGACTGTAACCTCCTTGCAATAAGAAATTAATTTTTTTCAAATTCAACTGTACCTGAGCAAATGCACCGTAATACAAACTAATATTCTCCTTATCGAAATCAATTTTTTGAGCATCAATAGGCTTAAATACATTAAACAAATTATCTTTCAAACTAAAAGTTTCAGTTGTAAATTGAGTCTTATTTTGCAACTGATCAATCAAATAACCATCAGCTCCTAGTAAATTATTAAGATATTTTGTGTTTCTAGAAACCGATTTTCTAGCATCTAATCCGACATCTAATTTCAACTTAGACGTTAAATTACTCGCATAGTTCAATAAACCTCCGTACACTTTTTTCTGACTCACAGTTTCAACTAGCGATACTCCTGAAGTTTTAGTATCCCATTCGGTTGAGTTTAAAAACAGTTTTTTACCATCTACTGTATACGTTTCTCTTAAAAAGCTGGGTATTAAAGAACCATCTAACAATTTAATGGTATTAACTAACGCAGCTGTGTTATACAATCTGATACGATCAAAATCAACATTATTATCAGTATTTGTAAACGAACTTACCCCGCTATAAATTTCAGCTCCTGAAGAATCTTTAAAAGCGTTGTATCCATAAATCCCATACCCTTTAACGGCCAACGTATTATTTTTATTAATTGCATATTGCCATTCAAAACTTGAAAACGGAGTATGATTAGCGTTACTGTTTAAACTAATTGATTGCCCATTATAAGTATTATAAGCATGGTTATATCTGGTATCAATACTATTATCTGCTTGCAAAATGTCATTGATTGAAGAAATCTTATTTCTCAAGTTATTCCATGTAGGTGCTCCTAATACTTTTAAAGTGAATTTATGTTTTTGAGTTTTATAACCTAATCCTAAATAGTAACCAATGGCATTAAAATCAGTTCCGCTAAAATAGCCATTTCCGGAAGTATTAGAAAGTGTAAAATTAATCCCAAAACCCTTGTCAGTATTGCCTGAGTTCAAACTCAAACTGTATTTTTTGTAATCATTATTACCTGTTTCAGCTGAAAAATAATTATCATATTTAGCAAATGGATCTCGCAATAATAAGTTTACAGTACCCGCAACTGAGGAGTTAACAATTTTAGAAGATCCAAGACCGCGCTGAATCTGAATCGCATCGAGAGCATCACTAGCTGGAGCTATAAACGACCAATTAACTTCTCCACTTTCAAAATCTCTTAACGAAATACCATCTAAAAGAGGCGTAATGTTATTTTCATTATATCCACGCATACGCATCTGACTTTGCGCATAACTCCCTCCCATAGGGTTAGCATACACACCAGGTAACAAATTCGTTCTTTCTATAAAATCTTTGTTGCTATTATGATTGAATTCATTATTCTCCAAAATAGTATTTGTAGCTGTTGGTGATTTTCTATGAAAAGCTAAATCGACTAAGGCCGATTCACTTTCTAAATTTTTCAATAAATCTTCTTCTAGGTAAAGAATTCCTACATCTAATTTATTGTTTGTAATTTCTACAAACTTATACAAAGTTTGATATCCAGGTGCTTTAAGAATCAATTTACCCGTTTTCTCTTTTGTTTTTAACGAGAAATTACCTGACTTATCCGTATACACTTGATGAATGTAATTGTTCTCATCTGCTGTAGTTAGAATCACTTTTACAGAAAAGACATTTTCATCTTTTGCATTTCGTATATTACCGAATATTCGGTACTGAGCTGAGCTTGTTCCGTAATAAAACAAACTAAGTAATAATAAAAAGTGTAATTTTTGTTTCATAGGTTTTAATTATAGGTTTCAGTAATAGTTACCGTATTGTTTTTTTGAGGTTTTTCAGTTTTGTTTTTTTAAATATAATTTCTAATCAGCAACTACATCTTAAAACTGTTAACATTGAATATGAATCATTGAATTTTGCAACTCAAATAATTAGCCAATTTCGCTCTGTGTGCGTGCTTACAATATTGTACTGTCTCTTTAAAAACAGAAGCATTCTTTAAGATTTCCATTAATAATTTATTCCCAACCGTAAGCTCATTTTTAGTATAATAAGACATTACTTTTTCCGCCTCTATATTAGCAGAAGCTAAAACTTCATAGCGATTAAACTTTTTCTCTAAGCTATTTTGATGCTTTTCTAAATCTCCAAGTTCTATAGGATTGAACTCCTTGTCTATACTACCACCATTGATCAAAGTATAAGAAGCCCAAGCAAATTCTCCACTTAAATACATCGCGCTTTTATCTTTCAAATTATCATGATAATAAAATAATTGCTTTATATTATCATTCAAATTAGTGTACTCTGTAATTTTAGTTGCATCTAGTAAAAAGTCTATTTTAGAAAAACTACTATTTTGAAGAGATCCGCTTACAAACTCATTTTTTTTATTATAGCCACAAAAAGTGGTTTGATTTTCGTTGCTATTAATTAAAAAAACATCCTCTTTATTAACATTTGCAAATAATCCGTCGAATAAATACTTTGAAGATTTCTTATTATCAAGAAAATCAATATTTGAGATTTTATTTTTAAGCAAATCTTTTTGAATGGCAACCATTTCACTCTCTGAGAAAAGGGCTACTTCTCCAATTATAAATATTTTATCGATTTCAACATTCTGTTCTAACTTAGCTTTCTGAAAATTAGCAATTAGACCTTCTGTTATTTTCCTTACCATTATCAAACGATCTTCGTTTTGAATCACATACGTAGGATCGGTCCAAAAATTTTTAAGTTTAAATTCCTTAGCATTTTCAGACTTGGTTTCAATCACTAAAACTTTAATTTCTCTAGTATTAAATTCAATACCTGCAAATTTAGTTTGACTAAAAACCGATAAAGAAAACAAGATAAAGGAAAAAGTGATTTTTTTTAACATAATTAAATAAGCAAACCATCGCAATAATATATGAAAAGGCTATATTTTAGGTTACAACATTCTTTTTTTTAAGGGTTTTTAAAATAACAACCTATTAAAATCAATTTGTCTTGCTATGCAAAGAATAATCATTTTTAGTTGCTATTTGTCTTATACAAAAAAGTAACAACTTATACAGTCTCGATATTAAATAATTACAATTTTAATTTACTAACAAATATAAAAAAATCATATAAAGAAATCTAATGATATATATATATATTTGAGCAATAAAAAAACCATCCCGAAATAAGGATGGTTTTTGTTTTTTTACTATAAGTATTTATTACATATATATATTTATAAACTTACTCTGTATTAAAATAAATTAAAAAAAATATTATTCTTTTAAAAAAATAGAATTTAAATCTAAAACCCTAAGAATTGATGCGTGCCACCTGATCTAAAGTTATAAAGCATTTTATTTTTTTGTCCTTTAGTAAACATCGTTCTTTGCGTTTCATAAACATATTCCATATAATTACAGAAAAGTATTTTTCGTGATTCCCCTTCACATGTTTCGTAGATAAAATCATAAACTATTCCCATGTGTTCTTTACTGTTTTGCGGAGTATCAGAAACTTTATCCGAAGAACAGTCACCATACATACCCGAAGTATGCCATAAACCTAAAAGATGACCTATTTCATGTCCTAATAATTTCCCTTTAGACAGACCGTTATTTTTAATACTTACATTAGTAGGGGCAGGATCATAAAAACAAAGAGAATTAACTACAACCCCTTCTGTAGACTTATCAACTCCTGGAATTGAAGAATACCCTGAGAAAAAAGATCCTTCTTCATCATATACCTTATCAGAAATATAAACATTTATACATTTATTAGGAGTTGTAGGTACGATTCCGTACTGTGAAGTTTTAAACCATTCCGATTTTCCAAGTTGAATACCATAAGGCGACTGTATCCTATTAACTTTCTTTAAATAGAAGCGTAGTTTTGTATCACCTGCTGCTAACGACTGAAATACTGTAGAAGTGTATTCACTAAAATCAGCATCAGTTCCTGAAAACATAGAGTTAAGAATTTCAATTTGTTTTTCAATTGTTACAGCATCGATCTTACGCCCTCCTTCACTTTCTATAATATTAAAAACTAAAGGTATATTTCGATTAGCTCTCAAATTATAAGTAACCCCTTCAGTATATGGATCAACGTATTGATCTCCTGCTCTTAAATTTTTCGGCAAATTTAAACAATTACCAACTGATATTACCTGAGAATCCGAAACGGGATCTTTAGGCAATTCTTCCTTTTGACAAGCGACTGCTAAAAGACTTAAAACGAATACATAAATTTTTAAAACTTTCATATACAATAGATTTGAGTTAAACAAAAGAACAAAAAAAAAGTATGCACAGAAAAAAAAAACCGTAGATTGTTTTCTACGGTTTTAAATAAAGTTTAAATATTCGTTAAAAAACTTAGAACTTATATTTCACAGCGAAATTCCATGTACGACCAAATCCGAAAAAAGCTGTATTTGCTCCATTTATATCTTTAAAACCATTTGGAAATGCCTGACCATAGGTAGTGTTAGTATTCGGTTTAATTTGATCATTACCAAAACTTGTGGTAGATTCAGTAATGTAACGTGTATCTAAAACATTGTTCATACTATATCCTAAAAACACACGTTGGTTATTTTTTAATTTTAATTCATAATCAATAGATGCATCTAAGAGTGTAAAACTTGGTAATTGCATTTCTTTAGTAGCATAAGCTGTTTCGTACCAAATAGGATCAAATTGCTCAACAGCTGTGTTTGAATAAAAAAGATCATGGTACTTAGCATTTACCTTAACATTAAATCCTCTGAAAGGCTTAACATTAACCCCTAAACTACTCATCCATTGTGGTGCTCCACCTACTTTCACATCTTTAACATATAAAGTACTTACTTCAGGATAAACATCCACTTGAGGGTCATATTGTAAATTAGTAAACGAAGCATCGCTATCGTATTTCCAAACCCCGAAATTGTGACTAGTAAATACATCTAAAAATTTAGTTAACTGTACTACCCCGTCTAATTCAATTCCATAATTAACCTTTGTAATCCCTTCACTTATCCCCCAAAAACCATCACTATCGGCAAATGGCTCAACAGAATCAAGCAATCGATTAGCATAAGTACTCACATTGAAATTAACTTTTTTAGACAAGAATGTATATCCAATTTCAGCCGCTCTAAATTTCTCATTTATGTAACGCTGATTAGGGTTAATACTATACGTCTCAAAAACATAACTAAAAATAGGAACACGAGAAACTACCCCAAAATTACCCCAAACATTATGATTTTTACTAATATTCCAGTTCACCCCAATTTTAGCATTGTAACCATCCAGTTTTACCACTTCAGAATCATTAGATATTTCCGAATTGAACAAATTATAACTACGTTTATAATATTCATTTCTGTTATAACCACCTTGAGCTAAGATGTTAAATTTATTAAAATTAAATTCAACCTGTGTATACGCACCACCATAAGTAATATTATTATCATTATTATAATCTACTGCAGCACTTTTTGGCTTATAAAAAGGATCAAACATATGATCTTTTGCATTGAAAAGATCAGTCGTATATGCCGTTCTACTTTGTTGTGGATCAAAACGATATCCATCTGCTCCAAATAAATTATTTACAAAACGTTTGTTAGTGTAAGTAGAACGTCTGAAATCCAAACCTACATTAAGTTTCATAAAAGAAAAAGGTTGCACTTGGTAATTTAATAACCCTCCAAAAACTTTAGTCCCTTTGTAATTTTCAACTAATGATAACCCTGTAGTTCGCTGTGTATTATAACCAGAATTCAAGAATAAAAGCTTTCCATTAGGGATTGCAACTTTACTTCTCGCATAAGCAATCCATTGACCATTATCATACAACCAGTTATAATAAGGAACATCATTATTATTACTATCTTTATAATAAACTGACCTAGTGTTGTAACCTCTAATATAATCAAAGTCAATCTGTCTATCCTTAGTTTGAAAAGGAGAGTAGCTCAGAAATGGGTTTTCACCTACGATGTCTGTTTGTGATGAAAAACCAAGCTGACTATAGGCTTTTAAGGATATACTATTTTTCGAATTTGGCTTATATTCCCATTCTAAAGTAGAGGTAGGTACATGACTAGTTTGAGTATACATATTTAACGCTTGTCCATTATACATACCTGAGTTATGATTATAGTAAGCATCAATAGAACCATCTGTAGCCGTTATTTTTCCTAAAGATTCAATCCTATTATTCATATCATGCCATTGCGGACTGCCTAACAATTTTAATACAAAGCGATTTTTCTCATTTGTAAAACCCATAGCTAAATAATACCCAGTAGCATTAAAACCTGTATTATTCATATAACCTACGCCATTAGTATGGTTAAGCGCTAAATTCAAACCAAAACCTTTTTTAATATTCCCTAAGGAACCATTAATAGCGTATTTGTAAGCACCATTATTACCCGTAGAAAGTGAAAAATAGTTACCGTTATCTACAAAAGGATCCTTTAACATGAAGTTAATAGTTCCTGCTACTGAGGCATTTACTAATTTAGAAGCCCCAAGCCCTTTTTGCAACTGCACTGACTGCAAAGCATCGGCATTAGGAGCAATAAAATTCCAACTAATAAGACCCGTTTCAGGATTATTAAGCGCAATACCATCAAGTATAGGAGTTATATTTGCCTGGTTGTAACCACGCATACGCATTTGAGCATCACTATAGCCTCCCCCCATTGTAGTTGTATAAACACCTGCAATATTAGAAGTGCGTTCGATGAAATCTTTGTTTGAATTCGTATTAAATCCTTGGTTTTCGAGCAACGTAACAGAAGAAATAGGAGATTTTCTAATTACAGCTAAATCGACTAAAGATGATTCATTAGTAGCTTGCTTAACAATCTCTTCTTCCATAAATATCGTACCTATATCCGTACTTTTATTAACCGTTTCAGTAAAAATGTATGAAGTTTTATAACCCGATAATCTTAAAATTAATTTTGCATTAGTACCTCTTGATTTAAGAGAAAAATTCCCTACAAGATCTGTAAATGTTTGATCATAATAAACTTTCTCATCAGGGCTGGCCAAAATAACTTTTACACCATATAAATTCTCATCTGTTTTATCAGAATGTACATTACCTATAACTCTTGTTTGTGCTGTAACCTTAGAAAGTCCTACACATAAAAACAGGATTAGATAAAATAATCTTTTTTTCATATTTATATATATATTTTTTACAAACGTAATTCATAATCACGAGAATCGCATGTAGAAACATTTCGATAGCAAACAATTACTAATTTAGTTGCTGTTTATCAAATAACTAAGCAGAGTAGCCTTATTATTATTTTTACAATAATATATTTTTTTTAAACTTATATTTTGAATTTGATTCAAAAACTGCAATAACAATGCATTTTTAGCGAGAAGTTCTTTCTGAGTATACATATTAAGAACTTTCTCACTTTCAACACTACTAGTGGCTAAAATTTGATATCTAGAAAAATTACGATCTAAATTTTGCTGATGCTTAATAACTTCATCTAGCTTAATCTCATTAAAATCAGAATTCACAACTCCTCCATTATATAGAACAAAAAAAGCCCAAGCTGCGTCACCCGTCAGATAAATGTTTTCAATCTTAGAAAGATTAGGGAATTTCTTGTAAATATCCTGAATTTGATAGTAAAATGATTCAGCTGCTACATTACATTTAGACCCTTCTGTTAGATTCGAAAAATCGTTACGAACAATTTGATTAACACTTTCAAAACCACACTTATTCAAGGAGTAGCTTATATGTTTTGTATTTTTAACATCTCTGAAATCAAATTCAGTAAAGTAAGAATCAAACTTATCCAAATTGATCAGAAAACCATTATTTTGATTACTCCCTTTGAAAAGACCATCCAGCAAGAAATAACTTTTTTCATACTCATTAAATATTTTTATCGGATGTTTCAACCCTTCAATATTTTTTTTATTGAGTAATTTATATTCCAGATCATCAAAACTTGATTTCGAACCCATCAAGTAAATTTTATCTTTAGCCACTCCATTTTCAAGCAATAATTTATTGATGCTTAATTTAAGTCCTTCTAAAAGCTTCACTTTCAAAGAATCTACTTCATTTTCTCCTTTAATTTTCTGCTGCCAATTATTTCTGTATCTAAAATCCCTTGTTTCTTTACTTTTCAAATCTACTACTAACACTTTGATTTCATTACTTGAAAACTCAACACCTCCCAGTTTGCCCTGAGCAGAAACAAGAACAAATGAAGCTAATAGAAAAAATAACACAAAAGAGACCCTCATAAAAACAACAAATTATACCTTTAAATTTACCAAATCTTTTTAACCTTTTTAGATCTATCAGCAATATAAGAAACCAACCACGCAATTTGACCTTGTTTAGCGAAAAAAAGTTTTTTATCATTAATGTTAGGAATATTCTCTAATGAAACTAGAATCAGTGCTGCTCCTGAAATCAAGTGCTTTTGAGAATAAGTTTTCAACACCTTTTCTGCTTCCTTGTTTTTCTTAGCTAATTCTTCAAATTTCGCATAGTTGTTCTTAATCATAGCATCATAATTAATCACATCTTCTAGAGTAAACTCATTAAAATTATCCTTTGCTTCACTACCATTATACAAAGTATAAAAAGCCCAAACAGCACCACCTGACATATATACTTTTTCTTTCTCCATAGCTTGTGGCTTAGAATTGTACATAGCTTTAACCTGTTCGCGAAGCATTGGTGTTATACCAAAAAGCTTTTCATTATATTCTCCTATACTCTCGTTTTTGGTTTTCTTTTTAACAGTCTCAGTCAAGGTAATACTTCCGTAATCAAAAGAAATTGGAAAAAAAACGAAATTATCATTATTAAAAGTATCTACATAACCGCCTTTTGTATTTCCTCCACCTATATCTAAAACTGTCGAATTAAGATAATTCATGGGAGGAATACACCCCTTCAAAAGCATCTTGCCTTCTGCTTGAGCATCGATAAAGTCAAGCTCTTTATTCGTTAATTTTTTTACCGCGTCAACAAGATCTTTTGTATTTGATGCCATGGCAACGCCCGAAGACCCAACGATAAAAATATTTTGATCAGCAACTTTAAACTCGTTTTTAATACGCAAATAATTACTATATACCGTTTCAGCTGCTTTCTGAATATCTTCTTGCGCCAGTTTTCCATCTATGGCTATACCTCTTGCAATACCAACATTTTCTGTCCAAAAAGACTTTACTTCGTAATCGCCTTTTTTAATATTATCTACATCAAGAACTGAAATTTTAATTCCTTTACTACCAATTTCAATACCACCAAACAGGCTATCATCATAAGAAGCCAACACGTATTGATTAAAGAAAATGAATAAGAAAAAAAGTAATTTTTTAATTTCCATATGTATTTTTTTTTAGGTTTAATATCTTTCAAAAATATAGTGCAAGTTACATGCCTTTTTTGAAACATTGATGTAGAAAGAAATCTACAATAGGAGATATGTAAAGATACAATTACGCCATAAAAAAAGCAATGATTTTTGTCAGTTAAATCATTGCTTTTCATTTCTTTTTTAAATAAAAACTTACACTTTCATTATTTCAGCTTCTTTAGCAGCCAAAAGTTCTTCAACCTTTTTTATGTAAGCATCCGTAAGTTTCTGTACATTTTCTTCAGCTACTTTACATACATCTTCAGAAGTACCTTCTTTTTCTAACTTCTTAATATCTGTATTAGCATCTTTACGTGCATTTCTCACACTGATTTTTGCATCTTCAGCTTCTCCTTTTGCCTGTTTAGCTAATTCCTTACGACGCTCTTCAGTTAAAGGGGGTACAGAAATAATAATATTATCCCCATTGTTCATAGGATTAAATCCTAAGTTTGCAATCATAATTGCTTTTTCAATAGGATGCAACATATTTTTTTCCCAAGGAGTCACCGTAATAGTACGTGCATCAGGTGCACTTACATTCGCTACTTGCGAAAGTGGCGTTTGCGAACCGTAATATTCAACAAATACCCCTCCTAACATTTGAGGAGTTGCTTTTCCAGCTCTGATGTTTAAAAATTCTTTTTCTAAGTGAGCCAAAGAACCTTCCATAGATTCTTTAGTACTATCTAAAATAAAGTTAATTTCTTCAGTCATTTTTCAGATTTTTAGATTTATAGACTTTAAGACTTACCTAGTTTTAAGATATTACATTGATTAAACATCTATTATCTAAGTAGTCCAGAATGTCTAAACTTATATATTTACAACAGTTCCTACGTTTTCGCCTTGGCAAATTTTCAATAAGTTACCTTCTTTATTCATATCAAAAACAATGATAGGTAATTTATTTTCTTGACTTAGTGTGAAAGCAGTGGTATCCATTACGTTTAATCCTTTTGCTAACACATCATCAAAAGAGATGTAATCAAATTTAACCGCATCTGGGTTCTTTTCTGGATCAGCATTATAAACACCATCCACACGAGTTCCTTTCAAGATCACATCAGCATCTACTTCAATACCTCTTAATACCGCAGCAGTATCTGTAGTGAAATAAGGATTACCTGTACCTGCACCAAAGATCACTATTCTTCCTTTTTCTAAATGTCTTACTGCACGACGTTTGATATAAGGTTCTGCAATAGCTTCAATTTTCAAAGCAGTTTGCAAACGAGTTAGCATTCCTTTTTCTTCTAAAGCCCCTTGTAATGCCATACCATTGATTACAGTAGCTAACATACCCATATAATCACCTTGTACTCTATCCATTCCGTTGCTGGCTCCAGCTACACCTCTGAATATATTTCCTCCACCTATTACCACAGCGATTTCCACGCCCATATCATGGATTTTTTTTATTTCTTCAGCATATTCTGCTAAACGCTTAGGTTCTATACCGTACTGACGCTCACCCATTAAAGCTTCGCCACTTAATTTTAAGAGTATTCTTTTGTATTTCATTACAACTTTATTTGCTGTGCAAATATAAGGAAAAACTAACAGGGAATAAAAATCGATAATTCGATAATTTTCATTAAATTTATAACAGAATCTCCTAAAAACATATTGTATGAAAGTAGAACTTTACCTGAAGACCTTAAAAAGGCTTCCAGTGGAAGCTTGGTATTTTGCCTTGGTAGTACTTATTAACCGTATAGGCGCTATGGTTGTCCCTTTTTTATCTAAATACTTACACGACGAAAGAGACTTCTCGCTTCCAGAAATCGGATGGATATTAGTTTTTTTTGGAATCGGATCTTTTCTTGGTATTTTAATGAGCGGTCGAATTATTGAACAGTTTGGTGCTTATAAAGTCATGGTTTCAGCATTACTTATTAACGGTATTATTCTTTTCCTTTTACAATTTCTATACAGTTTTTGGCTACTTTGTATCGGAGTATTAGTGCTAACTTTCTTTGCTGACATGGTCAGACCTTCAATGTCTGTACTCATAAATGACTATGTCACAAAACCTGAAAGAGTCAAGGCTATGTCATTAATACGATCAATGTCTAATTTTGGTTTTGTAGTTTCGCCTTTCTTAGCCATAGCCATCATCAATTTTTGGAGTTATCAGTACCTATTTGTTATCGATGGTATTACCTCAATTTTAGCTGTCATACTCTTTACTTGGAAGGTAAAACAAAAAAAACTCCTTTATCAATTGAAGTTTAAAAACTTAGATGAGGATAAATTTCCTTTCTTAAAAGATTCTACATTCCTTTTACATTGTTTTGTTAATATCATCACAGGTATCGTTTTCTTTCAACTATTTACCATATTTCCTATTTATCAAAAAGAAGTTCTAAAATTAGATGATTTCTATTCTGGTTTATTTTTAAGCCTCTACGGATTGATTCTGTTCGTGTTTGAAGTCTATTTAGTTTTTTATTTTCAGATGAAGCGTATAAAAAAATTACAAGCAGTACTTTACGGTTTAACGTTTATCACCCTTGGCTACCTAGCACTAGCCTTGAGTCAAAGTATTTTTGCACTTTTTTTATTTATTATATTAATATCCATAGGTGTCATATTTAATTTCCCTTTTGCAAGCGATTTTGCACTAGATAGAGCGCATAAAAATAAAGAAGGCATATTCATGGCCATATTTCAATTAAGTTTTTCTGTTTCTCACATTTTTAGCGCAAAAGTGGGTATGCTAGTCGTAGATACCTATGGGTTTAGAGCCAACTGGTTTTTAGACGTAGCACTAGGTTTACTAGCCATAAGCATCAATTTTTACTTAGTCAAACATATGTTAAAAGAAAGAAGAAAAATAAAAGAAGACATGATAAAATCAATTTTTAAGCCTAAAGATTAGCTATCAATCAATTGCATCAAAGTATATTTTCTTTTGCATCACAAATGGCTAGTTTGTTGAATTCAACTCCTAATTTACTCATGAAAGAAATGTTTGATTTACCAAATATGAATAATGATTTTTCAATACGTGAAATTAGCAAAACAGAATTCCAACTGATTGCTAATTTAATAATTGAATCAGAATTAATAGAAAATGGATTGCGTGATTATGACGAAGCAATTGAATTTTTAAGGAATAAATTCAATAGAAATAAAAACAAGGTATTTGCTGTACGAAATTCTAAAAATGAATTTGTATCATACACTGTTCTAACAATAAAAGAAAATCCAATATCAGTTTTAAAGTACAACTGGCATATTGCGTATTTATATGTTAAAAAAGAATTTAGACGTTTGGGTATCGCAGAGAAATTACTGAATTTTGTGCTAGGTTTTTCTATTAAAACTCGAGCAGAGAATATTTCTTTATACACTTCAAAAGAAAATTATTCAGCTCATGCACTATACAGGAAAATGGGGTTTATAGAACATAATTTCATCGCTAACTATATTTCCTTTGAATATGATTTGCGAAACAAGTAAACAATAAAATTACCAACTAAAAAGCCCTGTTAGAAATACATATTCTGTCAGGGCTTTATAGTTTTGAAATTATACAGAAATAAAAAACTCCTCTTTCGAGGAGTTTAAAAATAAAATTAAATTTTCCCAGCAATTTCTTTTTTGTATTTATTAAGTAACGCTTTTGTCATACCTAAATTCGCTTTTGTTGAATCGACTGCCAAATAAATAAAATATTCATTATTATCCGAAATATCAATAATGTGAATTTGGGTTTTCAAATTAATCATAATATCATCGATACTTTCTTTAAGCCCTAATGCATTAATCGCATTTAACTTTGCTTTTACTACTTCTAAGTTAAATGCCGAAGCAAGTTCAGGGTCAAATCCAGGAACAGCACTTTCTGTAAAATAAGAAATACCACTTTTAATTTCTGCTACAGCTACAGCAATAAATCCAGGAACGTTCTTTCTAAGGTCTTCACCAAATTGTTTTAAAAAATCAGACATAATCAAGTAATTTTAGGGTTAATGTTTACTATGTTTTTGTACTATCTAATTTAAACAAAAAGCAAAAACAAATCTAACAAAATGCTAAAAAAATGTTAAATTTATTACAATTATAAATAATCGACGAAATACAAACTCAACTGAAATTCAATTCAATACACATATTAAAATAGAATTATATTTTCCAAACTGAATGACAAAAATCAGTTTTTTCAATTTTTATTCATTCTAATTTTGCTCTACAAATAAGCAAAAGGTATTTAGGTATGACAACTGAAATTAAAAAACCCCAACCACTGAATGAAGCGGTTATTTGGGACACTGAAAAAACAATAGTTAGCAAGACGGATGTTTTTGGCACAATTGAGTATGCCAATGAAACTTTTGTAGAAGTTTCAGGCTATCAAGAATTTGAATTGGTTGGGCAACCCCACAACATTGTAAGACATCCAGATATGCCTCAAATTGTTTTTAAAGTAATGTGGGAAAACATTAAAGCTGGAAGAAAATTCCACGGTATTGTAAAAAACCTTTCAAAATCCGGTAAATTTTATTGGGTAATAACCGATTTTGATTACGTAGTTGATGAAAATGCTATAATAACAAAATATATTGCAAGACGCAAAGCTGTCCCGCAAGGTGTGATTGACAAAGTTGAAAATTTATACAAAAAGTTATTGCAAATTGAGGAAGTACGGGGTATAGAAGGTAGTGAGAAATTTTTAACAGGTTACCTAGAAGAACTAGGATTAACTTATGTGCAATTAATTACCAAATTGATGGTAGATGATGCGCAAGAACAAGCAGAAAAAGAAGAAGAAGAACTACAACAACAAACTGCAGAAAGCATGGAAGAAATGCGTAGTGGTTTTTTTAATCGTTTTTTTAACAACAAACTAAATTTCTTTTAAACTACAACTAAATTATGCTAGACCTACTAAAACCTTCGTCAATACAATTTGATAAAGAAATAAAAATCATAGCTGTAATTACCTTAATCAACAGAATGGGAGCCGTAGTGGTTCCTTTTTTGTCTAAATACCTCAAAGAAGGTTTTCAACTAGACTATTCGCACATTGGGTGGATTATGATGTGTTTTGGACTTGGATCTTTATTAGGAACTTTCTTAAGTGGCAAACTTGCCGATCGATTTGGAGCCTACAGAATTATGTGGTTAAGTTTGCTAGGCAATGGCATATTTTTCCTGATACTTATGAATGTACAAACTTTTGCAAACTTGTGCATCTTTGTGTTTCTATTAACAACCATTGCAGATATGTATCGACCAGCAATGATGCTCTTAGTTAGCGAATACACTTCGAAAGAGTTAAAACTACCTTCGCTCTCTTTAATCCGAACAGCTTCAAATTTTGGGATGGTAATAGGTCCTGTTATAGGAGCTTTCATAATACATAGCTTCAACTACAAAGCGTTATTTATTCTTGATGGTGTAACATGTATCTTAGCCGCGCTAGTACTAATATTAGGCATAAAAGAAAAGAAAACGGTATTTAAACTAAAACTAACTCAAGGAAAACAAGACCGTTTGGCTCCCTTAAAAGATTTCCCGTTTTTGATCAACTGGGTTATTGCTTTAATTACAGGTTATCTGTATTTTCAAGTTTTTTCCTTATTACCGCTTTACCAAAAACATCAATTTAACTTGAACGAAATAGACACTGGATTATTATTTGCTTTTAGCGGGCTACTTTTTATTCTGTTTGAAGTAAGAACGATTCATAAAATTCAATACAAGAAAGCTAATGATGCCCTAACCATTGCATTTGGTTTGCTCTTATTTACAATAGCCCATGCAATCCTTTATTTCTTACCTGATAAAAATTATTTATGGATCTTTATGTTATTAATGACTTTTGGAAACATGCTTACTTTCACATTTGCCAGTGGAATCGTAATGAAGAGAAGCTTAAAAAACCACGAAGGAATCTATATGTCAGCTTTTCAGATGAGCTATGGCTTGGCACATGTAGTAAGTTCAAAAATGGGACTTAGCATCACTCAGCGTTATTCGTTCGCAACCAATTGGCTTTTCAACACGGCAATTGGTTTAATAGGAATACTGTTTTGCTTCCTACTGGCCAGAATACTCAAAAAAGAAAGAGAACAAATAAAACAAAAAATTGCTAATGTATTGTTCAGGTAATATTATCAAATACTTATTTCTTTTTTATATTTCTGCAACAATGCCTTTGTCATGGTCAAATTGGCCTCAGTAGCATCTACGACTAAATAGAACATAAAGTTATGATCGCCTGAAATATTAATGATATGAAATTGTGAGGTCAGAGTGATTGTTATATCGTCTATTTTTTGGTCTTGTTGAGTAGCGGCTATGCCATTTAGCCGCGCTCTGACCATCTCTAAAATATAATTTGAATCTTGATCAATATCGTAATTTGAATCTTTGCTAGATTTAGAGTAGTAGTTAATTCCTTTATAAATATCTAAAATACTTATTGCAATAAAACCCGGAATATTTTTTTCTAATTGTTCCCCAAAATCCTTTAATACGTTTGCCATCTGATTAATTTTAGTTGTACAAAATTAAACTTTTAAAATGCGCAGACACGTATTTTAACTATCTTTTAAATAATTCTGAATTAAATTATGACCTAAATAAATAACAGGTGTTAAAGCAACCGCCACACAAAGTTTAAAAGTGTAACCTGTTAAAGCAGAAGTAATAAATGTGGGAAAATCCATTTTACCGGGCAACCAAAAAGCAATACCTAGCACTACAAATGAATCTATGAGTTGTGAAATAACCGTGGATCCTGTAGATCGCAACCATATTTTTTTTCCTCCTGTTTTCTCTTTAACATAATGAAAAACCATCACATCAATAAGTTGGGAGAAAAGAAAAGCAATAATACTACCAATTATAATCCACATACTCTGCCCAAAAACAGCTATAAATTGATCATCATTAACAGGGCTTATCCCTTTTGCAGCTGGAACCAGAATAGCAAGAGTTAAAATCAAAAAGGCATAAGCAATTAAACCCGCAGTAATATAGGATAATTTTTTTACACCTTTTTGACCAAAATATTCATTAATTAAATCCGTTGTAAGAAAAACAATAGGCCAAGGCAAAATACCAATACTCATCACAAAAGGTCCGATCTGAATTAGTTTACCTCCTATCAATTCGGCAACAACTGCATTAGTAATAAATATACCCGCTAAAATCGTAAAGACAAGCTGCTTTTTATTTTCAAACATAATTTAATTTTTCAAAAGAGTAAAGAACTACTTAGTTTTTTAGATTACCAAATTTTCTTCACTTTATTTGAATGCTCAGCAACATAAGATACTAACCAAGCAATTTGACCTTGTTTAGCAAAATACAATTTTTTAGCATTAATATTTGGTATCGCTTCTAAAGCCACAATTAAAATATTACTTCCTGAAATCAAATGCTTTTGAGAATAGGTTTTTAATACTTTTTCAATTTCTGGATCCGTTTTAGCTAAATCCTCAAATTTTTTGAAATTATTTTTCAAAATTGCATCATAATAAATCACATCTTCAAGCTTAAACTCATTGAAATTCTGTTTCGCAACACCATTGTATAAAGTATAAAATGCCCAAACAGCTCCACCAGAAAGATACAAATTCTCTTTTTCAAGAGCTTTGCTTCTAGAATTATACATTTCAGAAATTTGAGTTCTTAATTCAGGTAAAAATCCGAAAGCTTTCTCGTTATATTCTGAAAGACTATTCGATTTTGTTTTTTTATTGATGGCTTCAGTCAACGTAATTGAACCATAATTTAAAGATACGGGAAAGAACACAAAAGTATTATTATTAAACACATCTACATACCCTCCTTTTGTATTACCTCCGCCAATATCTAACACCATCGATGTTGGATAATTTTCTGCAGGAATCAAACCGCGTAATAACATTTTACCCTCGTCATTAGCCGTAATAAACTCTAAATCTTTATTAATAGCGGCTTTTACTTTATCAATAAGTTCTTTGGTGTTTTTAGCCATCGCTACACCTGAAGATCCTACAGTAAAAATCTGTTCAACAGGAACTTTAAATTCATTTTTAAGTTTCAGATAATTTGCAGTAACCGTTTCTGTAGCTTTCAAAATATCATCTTGCGCTAAATTACCATCAATAGAAATCCCTTTTGCTATACCTACATTATCTGTCCAAAAAGCTTTTATTTCATAATCGCCTTTTTTGATATTATCTACATCTATAACAGATACCTTTATACCTTTTCCACCAATTTCAATACCACCATATAAATTTTTATTCTGCGCGAAAAACACCACAGACGCCAAAACAAAAATTAAATTAACAAATAAGTTTTTAGTTCTCATAATTTGGGTTTATAACTAATTTATTACAAAAATAATAATTATAATCGAGATACCACTGTAGAAACATTTCTATAAATTAAATACTGATTATCTGCAAGTTAGTTAGTAATTTTGTCTAATTCCAAATCAAAAATCATTTAGCAGATGAAAAACTTATTTAAAGACTGTAAAAACCTTCCCGTTGAAGTTTGGTTATTTGTAACCATGACACTCATTAACCGTATGGGAGCTATGGTTGTTCCCTTCATGTCTAAGTATTTATACGAAGATCTAAAATACTCCTACACGCAAATTGGTACCGTTATGTTCTTTTTTGGTGCTGGTTCAATTATAGGAACCTTTTTAGTAGGAAAAATAACCAAGAAAATATCACCTTATAAACTCATGCTTTTCAGTATGTTTTTTAACGGAGCAATTATTTTTATGTTGCAATTTGTAACAGAGTTCTACACATTGTGCTTCACCGTTTTTATGCTAAATGTTGTTGCCGATATGTTCCGCCCTTCTATGATTGCAACTCTTAAGGATTATGTAAAAAAAGAAGATCGAGTATCTGCTTTTTCATTAATCCGTACTGCTTCAAACTTCGGATTTGTAGTTTCACCCGTTATTGCTGGTATTGCAATAGCAACCGTTGGTTACAACTTATTATTCTGGATCGACGGAATGACATCAATATTAGCAATTTCGCTATTTGCCTTTTTTGTAAAAGAGAAGAAATTATTACACAAACTTAACTTACACACCATAAAAACCGAAAAACTTGTATTTTTCAAGGATCGCCTTTTATTATTACACTGCTTAATTACAGTTTTAACAGGAATAGTATTTTTTCAAATCTTCACAGTTTTGCCTTTATACTATACAGATATTCTAAAATTAGCCAATACGTTTAATACTTATGCCTTAGTTTTTTACGGAACAGTGTTATTCATTTTTGAAATGGCCGTTGTTAATTATGTTAAAAGAAAAGTAATTCGTACCCTAAATGCAATCATGTTTGGACTGATGTGTATGGCAATTGGTTACGCAGTATTAATGGCTTTCAATTCAATCTATGCCGTATTTGTATCTCTGATGATTATTTGTTTTGGGGTTATGCTTACCTTCCCGTTTGCTACTGACTTCGTTTTAGAAAGATCATACAAAAATCTTGAGGCAAAATTTTTATCCTATTTCCAAATGAGTTATGGTTTAGCTCATTTAATAAGCGCAAAATTAAGTATGTATGTTGTACATCATTTCGGCTATACAACCAACTTTGCCTTAAATGTGGGTTTTGCTGTCATAGGAGCTGGGTTATCCTACTTATTAATCATGCTGGTGGTTAAAGAACGAAAAGATAAAAAAGCTGATATTATTAAATCGTTTTTTGCATAAAAGTTATTAGTCACCTTTTATGAACAATAGCAATCATTTAATCCGTGAGATAGGATTAAAAGAGTTTGGAAAAGTTAAACAAATAATAGCCGATTCAGGTTTAATCCTAGATGAATTCATGGGAGGAAACCAGTCTTTAGCTTTATTAGAGTACAAACTGGAGCGCAATCAATGTAAAATTTTCATTACCCAAGTGCACGAAGAGGTATCTGGTTTTATTGTTTTACTTGCAAAACGAAATATACTTACTAAGTTAAGTTATGATTGGCACATTGCCTATTTGTGTGTCAAAGACGAATATAGAAGAAATAGAATAGGTGAAAGGTTACTGGACTTTACTATAGACTTTGCAGTTGCTACTAAAGCTAACGAATTAAGCCTATATACCAACAAAGATAATTTACCAGCAATCCATCTATACAGAAAAAAAGGCTTTTTAGAGAGTAATTTTTTAGCAAATTATCTTACTTATAAGTTAATGCTAAATGATTTTAGGTAGATTTTGTAATTTTAGGTTTATGTTTGTTTATTTACAGCTATAAAATAAAATCTGAAAGGCATAAAAGGGCGATTAAAATCGCTCTTTTTTTATTGATATAAAACTTAATTTTATTAATACTCCAAAATCCATTCAACAGCTAGATCTAAAAATACTGTTTAAAAAAGAACAAACCACATTCATGTAAGCACTCTTACAAAAGATAACTCCTTTTTATACAATCTGTTTTCAAAATTTAAAACACTAAGAGATATTAATAAACAAAAAAAGCTGCTCAAAGTTGTTTGGACAGCATTTTTTAAACACATGATACTTTTAGGGCTTAATAATTAACACCGAAGGCAAATTACTCAACCACAAATTATTAGAAGCTACTAGTTTTTTCCAACTTTCTAAGCTGATTAACATCAAGTCTTGTTTGACTAAAAAGGCTTTGTTTACCTGATTTTCGGCTACTATAGCAATATTATCAGGATAGGATTTATCTAACGAATCTACAGCATTTTTAATCAAAAAGTTATTTTCTAATTGATGCTTCACATCCACTACATTCACTTTGGAATTGTTATTATACACAAACTTCTGAATATAATCTACCAAGAATGCATCTTCAGCTGTAAAAAACGGCACAAAAATCTTATCTAACGATTGCAAATCATTATCCGCTAAAATACCCAGAGGGGTTTTATTTTTAGATATAATCTGCTGTGTTCTATCGTCAAAAATGGCATTTCCAAAAAGACCTTCTTTTCCGGTTAATTTATCTAACAATCGGTCTGGATTTATTAGTCGTGTAGTAAAACCTATCACTTTCCCTAAAAAAGACCCTTCAAAAATTGATTTTCCTAAACCTACTAATAACAAATCATAATCCCCTTTTCCAGCCACTTCTGCAATATCCGTTTCAATATCGACAGTAGCTTTAAAAATGGTTGAAATTTCCTGATTCAACACCTTTGATTCTTCCAAAATAGGAATAAACGATTCCTGCTCGTACTCCTCAATGCTATACCCATGCATTTCGTCACTCACCGACAAATGCATAGCGGTAATAGAAGAAGATTCTTTTTGTTTTTTGGTCAGCGCATTGGCAACTTTCAATAATGATTTTCCTTTTTCATGATTCCCAAAAGAAATCAGCACTTTAAATTTATGTACTGCTTCTTCAATTTCAGGCACAAGCACATCTTTAGTCTTAAATATAAAATTGATGAAGTCTAAAGCTGGGCCTGTCATGAAAGTGGTTACTAGTGCCATAATGACCATCATGGTAAAGATTTCAGAGGTTAAAACTCCTAAATCGTACCCTATATTCAACACGACAAGTTCCATCAACCCTCTGGTATTCATCAAAGCACCTATGGTCAAACTATCTTTCCAAGATTGTCCCACAAACCTTGAGGTTAAAGCTCCCCCTACAAATTTTCCTGTGACAGCCACAAGAATAATAAATCCTGTCACTTTCCACAAATACGGCTCATTTATCAATCCTATTTGCGTGCGTAAACCTGTAAATACAAAGAATAAAGGCAATAATAAAATCAATGAAACATCTTCGACTTTATCTATAAATATATGTCTAAATTTAGAATTATCTGGCATGATAGCCCCGGTCATAAAGGCACCAAACAACGCATGAATCCCTATGATTTCAGTACAATACGCAGAAATAATCAACGTCAGAAAAAAGATAGCCACTACTGGCTTGCTTAAACTCTCGCTATGCGCATACAAGTCCCCTACTCTTTTCAAAAATGGTTTTACTAGGAACAACATGATTAAAACGTAAACAACTGCTAAGGCAATTATATACAACGAACTAGCGAAAGTTCCTGCTTTTACAATAGCAATCACAGCGGCCAACAAACACCATGCCGTAATATCGTCAGCAGCAGCACAAGTAATTACAATAGTTCCTAATTTAGTTTTGTGTAAACCACGTTCCTGAACAATACGTGCTAATACTGGAAAAGCGGTAATACTCATGGCGATTCCTAAAAACAACGCAAAAGACAAAAATTCAACTCCTTGTGGAGCAAACTGATTGTACACATAATAAGCCAACACCATCCCTAAAGCAAAAGGAATAATAATACTGGCATGGCTAATCACCACCGCATCATTAGCTTTATTTTTAAGTACTTTTAAATCGAGTTCCATCCCAATGACAAACATGAAAAGAATCAAACCGATTTGGCTCAAGAATTGAAGATTACCCAAAGACTCTGTAGGAAAAACCGCCGCAGTAAATTCGGGAAAGTACATCCCCACTAAAGACGGTCCTAGAAAAATTCCCGCAATAATTTCCCCAATTACAGAAGGTTGACCAATTTTTCTAAATATCCATCCAAAGAATCGAGCTACAATAACAATGGTGATGATTTGAGCTAACAAAATAGCTAACGGATGTTTGACATTATGCATCAACGACTCTAAAAATTGATTCCACAAAGAATCTTTTGAACTTGCTGCAATGACTCTTCTTCCTATTTCCAAGTTTTTTCCTTGTTGTCCCACCCAATACATCAAGGCTGTAAATACACTAGTTACAGTGAAATAAAATATTGCGTTTTTTAGCTTTTTCATGTATCTTAAAATACCAAATTTTTGCCAACAAATATGGTGAATAAACTATTCATTTGAAATAGGTTCAACAAGATTTTATATAAAATTAATTGAGGTCATTAGATAATTTCATATCTTTAAAGTATTGTAAATACTGAGAAAAATGGAAATTTTTAAAGGACAAAACCTCTTAGAGTTTGCTGAATGCTTCAAAACAGATGAAGATTGCAAAAAATATTTGTCAGATTTGAAGTGGAAAGAAGGTTTTTTATGTAGAAAATGTGGTCATACAGCTAGTCAAATTCGGAAAGATTTTTCTAGGACTTGTAATATTTGTAGTCATACAGAATCTAGTAGTGCCAATACCCTTTTTCACAAATGTAAATTTGGCTTGAGAAAAGCATTTTTTATCTGTTTTGAAATGGCTACCACTACTAAAAGCCTTTCTGCTCTGCAGATGAGTGTACGTTATGGAGTTCAGGAAAACACCGCTCGTTTGTTTATGCATAAAGTTAGAGAATCCATGAAATCTAGTGAAAATCATCCAATGGATGGTATTGTTCATGTCGACGAATTTGTTGTAGGAGGTCATGAAGAAACTAAACAGGGAAGAAGTTATGATAGCAAGAAGAAAAAGGCTGTTTGCGCCCTAGAATTAACAGAAGACGGGAAAGTTAAACGATTTTACATTCTTAAAATAAAGGACTTTTCTTCAAAATCACTTCGTCAAATTTTTGACAAACACATTGAAAAAGAAGCAAAAATAACCACTGACAAGTGGAAAGGATACGCACCTATTTCAGAAGAGTATAATATCACTCAAATTCTTAGTAAAAATGGTTCCAACTTCAAAGCTTTACACACAATGATTCATCAAGTTAAAACTTGGATTAGAACGACTCATTCTTGGGTAAGTGATGGAAATATTCAGCGTTATTTTAACGAGTTTTGTTACAGAATAAATCGTTCTCAAAATAAAGAATCAATCTTTCACAATTTGATTAATAAAATGGTAAAGGCAGATAAAATTAATCAAAAGGAATTAGTATGTAGTTAATTGATGACCTCTAAAAATTAATTCTACAAAAAACACCTTAGGATTCTCCCTGAATTAAAGACTAATATTTCTAAAGGAATTGCTACCTTTGCAGTACTTTTTTGTACGCATGAAAAAATTATTAAGCCTTGGTTTTTGGGAGTTTATTGCCCGTGTTATTTTACGCAACCGTATCGCTATTATAAGCCTAGTCATTCTTTTAACTATTGGATTCGCATCACAATGGAAGCACATCCGTTTTACACAAACGGAGGCAAATTTGATTCCTAAAGATGATAAAGTAAATATTGACTATGATAATTTCTTAGCTAAATTTGGTGAAGAAGGTAATCTTATCGTTTTAGGCACGCAAGACCCTAAACTATTTACCCCTAAAGTTTTCCAAGCCTGGAATACAATGATGCAAAACATCCAAAAACACAAAGAAGTGGTTTTGGTGATTTCTGTCGATAATTTACAAACTTTACAAAAAAACGACAGCATTCAATCGTTTGAACTTAAAAAGTTAATCAACACAAACAAAATTCAAGACGCTCAGTACCTTGCCCAAATTAAAAAAGAGCTTTTAAATAACCTCCCATTTTATGAAGGCTTACTTTTCAATAAAAAATCAGGCACCATCCGTTCAGCCATTTACATTGATAAAAAAATTGTAAATACAAAAGCTCGGAAAGATTATGTACTAAATTCATTAATTCCTGAAATCAAAAAATTTGAAGATACCACCAAAGTTGATTTACGAGTTTCAGGGATGCCCTACATCCGTACCTTGAATGCTAAAACGATTATCGACGAGATAGGCTTATTTATAGGTGCCGCCTTACTTACTACTGGACTCATTTTCTTTTTCTTTTTCCGTTCGGTAAAAGCCACTGCTATTTCATTACTCGTTGTGATTATTGGAGTAATGTGGTCTTTTGGATTACTAGGACTACTAGGTTATGAAATTACAGTGTTAACAGCACTTGTTCCTACTTTAGTTATTGTTATTGGTATTCCGAATTGTATTTTCTTAATCAACAAATACCACCAAGAATATTACAAACATGCGAATAAAGCCAAAGCGTTACAAAGAGTAATCACCAAAACTGGTACGGCAACCTTAATGACTAATCTAACCACTGCCTTAGGCTTTGCAACTTTCATCGCTACCAACAATACGCTTTTAGTAGAATTTGGCGTGGTTACCTCCATCAATATCTTAGCAATTTACGTATTGTGTATGCTGATTATCCCTGTCTTTTTCAGCTACATCCCTGCGCCCATTGCTAGACATTTGGGACATTTGGAACGAGAATACTTGACTTCTTTTTTTAAATGGATTGTACATACGGTTAAAAACAATAAAGTTGGCGTGTATAGTGTTGCTGTACTCCTCTTGATTGTAGGTATGATAGGGATTCATAAAATCAAAATTTCAGGTTCCATCATTGAAGACATGCCTAAAAAAACGGGTTTCTTTGATGATATCCGTTTTTACGAAAAAGAATTTGACGGAGTAATGCCTTTAGAAATTATGATTGACACCAAACGCAAAAAAGGAGTCATGAAACTTTCGCTTCTAAAACGCATGGAAGAACTGGAGCAAACCATTGAAGAAATTCCAGATTTATCCAAGCCCTTATCTGTAGTAAGTTTAGTAAAATACTCTAAACAGGCGTATTACAATGGCAACCCTGATTTCTACGAACTGCCTACCGCGCAAGAACAAGCATTTATCCTTTCGTATGCAAAAAATGCAACCAAAAACTCTAAAGATAACTTGATGAAAAGTTATGTAGATTCTACGGGGCAATATGCACGCATTACGACTTTTATAAAAGATGAAAATGGCGAAAAAATGGAAGCCATTGAAGCGCAATTACGCACTAAAATTGACAAATTATTTCCATCGCCACGCTACGAAGTAGTCATTACCGGAAAACCATCGGTGTTCCAAAAAGGCACTAAATATTTATTAGACAACTTACTTTCGTCACTATTAATGGCGTTTGGACTTACCGCTGGCTTAGTAGCCATCATGTTCCGTTCGTTCAAAATGGTATTGGTATCCATCATCCCTAACCTATTACCGTTACTAATGACGGCTGGTTTGATGGGCTTTTTAGGAATTCCACTAAAACCTTCTACCATTTTAGTTTTTGGTATTGCCTTTGGGATGTCGGTAGACGATACCTTACGCTTTTTGGCACAATACCGTTTGGAATTATCACGCAACGATTGGAAAATCAAAAAATCGGTTTTCGCTACTTTTGATGATGCTGGAATCAGTATGTTTTACACCTCAATCGTACTTTTCTTTGGATTCTCCGTTTTTATGCTTTCAAGCTTTGGAGGTACGGTAGCACTAGGAGGCTTAGTAGCCTTAACCTTAAGTTTTGGTATGTTGTCCAACTTGGTTTTATTACCATCTTTAGTCCTATCTTTAAATAAAACCTTAGCTAACGAACAGGAATTACGCGAGCCTATTATTGATATCCTAGAAGCCAGCGATGAGGAAGTGGATGCTATAGAGAAAAACAAATAGTTTACCTAGAATTCGTACTAACCAACAGAAAAAGATATTTTACATTTAGACCTAACAGGTTTTGAAAACCTGTTAGGTCTTTTTTATATCTACAAAATAGTTCCTAAAAAAATTAGCACTTTCGCTATTCAATCAAATCCACTATATTTGCTGATTATAATTAAAAGTATTTGGATTTCAGATTCTGATTTCTAAATTTAAATGAAACGCTTGCGTTCCATTTCACATAAATACAACAATATAAAAAAGAAATGAAACACACCTTAATTAAAGATTTATTAAACAGCACTAAGACCTTGCACGAAGTGACTGCTAAAGGATGGGTAAGAACTTTTAGAAACAACCAGTTCATTGCATTAAATGACGGTTCGACTATACATAATATTCAGTGTGTTGTTGATTTTGAAAATACAGCTGAGGCAACTTTAAAAAGAATTACAACTGGAGCGGCTGTAGCCGTAACGGGTGAATTAGTGGAAAGTCGTGGTTCTGGTCAAAAATATGAAATCCAAGTAACGAAATTGGAAATTCTTGGCGATAGCGACCCTGAGAAATTTCCTATGCAACCTAAAAAACACTCCTTAGAGTTTTTACGTGAAAATGCACATTTACGTATCCGCACCAATACTTTTGGAGCGATTATGCGCGTACGTTCCGCTTTATCATTTGCCGTACACCAATATTTCCAACAAAAAGGGTTTTACTATGTAAACACACCTATCATCACTGGTTCAGATGCTGAAGGTGCTGGTGAAATGTTCCGCGTTTCAGCGCTTCCTTTTGATGGAGCACCAAGAAACGAAGACGGTACAATAAACTTCAAAGAAGACTTTTTTGGTAGAGAAACTAATCTTACCGTTTCAGGACAGTTAGAAGGAGAAACGTATGCTATGGCATTAGGACAAATCTATACCTTTGGTCCTACCTTCCGTGCTGAAAACTCGAATACTTCTCGTCACTTAGCGGAATTCTGGATGATTGAACCCGAAGTTGCTTTCAATGACTTGGCGGATAACATGGATTTAGCGGAAGATTTCATCAAATATGTTATCAAATATGCGGTGGACAACTGTGGGGAAGACTTAAAATTCTTAGAAGGCCGTTTGTTAGACGAAGAGAAACAAAAACCACAGGCAGAACGCAGTGAAATGGCTTTATTAGAAAAATTAAGCTTTGTGTTAGACAACAACTTCAAACGCGTTTCTTATACCGAAGCTATTGACATTTTAAAGGATTCTACACCAAATAAGAAAAAGAAATTCCAATATTTAATTGACGAATGGGGTGCTGATTTACAAAGTGAGCACGAACGTTTCTTAGTAGAAAAACACTTCAAATGTCCTGTAATTTTATTTGATTATCCAGCAAAAATCAAAGCTTTTTACATGCGTTTGAATGAAAACACCGAGCCTGGAAAAGAAACGGTTCGCGCTATGGACATCCTTTTCCCTGGAATTGGCGAAATTGTAGGAGGTTCTCAAAGAGAAGAACGTTTAGACGTTTTAATCGAAAAAATGAAAGCCTTAGGTATTGAAGAAGAAGAATTATGGTGGTACTTAGATACCCGCCGTTTCGGTTCTGCGGTACACTCTGGTTTCGGATTAGGTTTTGAACGTTTGGTATTATTCGTAACGGGTATGACTAACATTCGCGACGTAATTCCTTTCCCAAGAACACCACAAAACGCGGAATTCTAAAATAAAGTTTCAGGTTTCAAGTTTCAAGTTCATGACATAACTTGAAACTTGAAACAAATTTAACTTGAAACAAAAATTATGCTTAAACAAAATTTAAACTTAAAATTATCTCAAAAACTTTCTCCTCAACAAATCCAGTTGATGAAGCTTATTCAATTGCCTACACAGGCTTTTGAGCAACGTCTGATGGAAGAGATGAATGAAAATCCAGCCTTAGAAGGAGGCACTTTAGAAGATGAGGATAAGTTTGAAAAAGATGAATTTGACACCGATGAATATGACGATTTTGACGATGCCGAAAGTATTGATGCCAATGAAATCAACATTGACGAGTATTTAAGCAACGACGAAACGCCTGATTATAAAACTCAAACCAATAATTATAGCGATGATGATGAAGACCGTGACATACCTTTTGTGGCAACGGTAAGTTTTCATCAGGACTTAATAAATCAATTAAATACTTTCGTTTTAAGTGACGAGCAAAGAGATATTGCCGAATTTTTAGTAGGTAGTATTGATGATGATGGCTATTTACGCCGTAGCATCAGCGATATTGTAGACGATATGGCTTTTACCCAAGCCTTGTATACCGAAGAATCTGCGGTGAGCAAAATCCTTTGTCACATCATCCACGAGTTAGAACCTTCTGGAGTGGGTGCCCGTGATTTACAGGAATGTTTGTTGTTACAACTCAAACACAAAACCCCAACAGAATCGGTAGATTTAGCCATTAAAATTATTGAAGACCAATTTGATGCCTTTACTAAAAAGCATTATGAAAAATTACTTCAAAAATTTGCAATCACTAAAGAACAATTGAAGAAAGCCATCGATGAAATCGAAAAGTTAAACCCAAAACCCGGTGGTGCTTTTTCAGGAAGTTCTAAAATTACAGAGCACATTGTTCCTGATTTTACCATTCGAGTTACCGATGATGAATTAGAACTTTCACTTAACGGTCGTAATGCTCCTGAGCTTTTTGTGTCTAAGGATTATCAAGATATGATGAAAACTTATAAAGACACCAAAGACAAATCGAATGCGCAACGCGATGCGGTACAATTCATCAAGCAAAAGTTGGATTCTGCCAAATGGTTTATCGATGCTGTAAAACAACGCCAAGAAACTTTATATGTAACCATGAGCGCCATCATGGAATTCCAACAGGAATATTTTTTAGATGGAGATGAAACCAAGTTAAAACCGATGATTCTAAAAGATATCGCAGATAAAATTGGTTTAGACATATCAACCGTTTCTCGTGTGGCAAACAGTAAATATGTAGACACCCCTTATGGCACTAAATTACTCAAAGATTTCTTTAGCGAAGCCATGGTAAACGACCAAGGTGAAGAAGTTTCGACCATTGAAATCAAAAAAATCTTAGAACAGGTAATCGCCGAAGAGGACAAAAACAAACCGCTTCCTGACGACCAATTGGCAGTCATTTTAAAAGAACGTGGCTATCCTATTGCGAGAAGAACGGTTGCTAAATATCGAGAACAACTGGATATTCCTGTGGCAAGAATGCGCAAGAAAATATAATTATTTTAAATGCCTTTTAGTTTCTACTAGAAGGCATTTTTCATTTAAACATCACAATCTATCCACAACTATGAATCTCAACCAAGTCACCGTTAGTGTTACAGATATCGAAAAGTCGATTACTTTTTACGAAACCCTAGGTTTAAAACTTATTGTCAAAGCGCCTCATTATGCCCGTTTTGAATGTCCTGAAGGAGATAGTACGTTTTCCATTGCTTTAGCGGATTCCGTTGTACATCAGGGTACCACGATATATTTTGAAACCGAAAAATTAGATGCAGTTGTTGCAGATTTGATTCAGAAAGGAATATCCTTTGAACAATTCCCAACCGATGAGCGTTATTTATGGCGTGAAGCTATTTTATTAGACCCAGACCATAACAAAATAAAATTATTCTTTGCGGGCGATAACAGAAAAAACCCACCTTGGCGAATTTCAAAGTGATTTCAAACAAATCAATTTGAAAACTATAATTATTAATTTATCAACAACCACAAAAACAATACACATTGAAATACAACTATTTAAATCTAAAATGTAGAAAAGTTTGTACAAAATATTAACTAAAAAAAGGAACAAAAGCAATTAATTTAGCATTCTAAATCTAAAATAAAAAAACACTTAAAATGAAAAAGAAAATTTTTTGCACGTTACTTCTAAGTTCCTTGCAATTCACATCGGTAGTGGCTCAAGAAAGAGGCCTTTTTTTAGAAGGTAAAATGGGTTTAAATGGAGTAATTGAACCATCAATACATCAATTTAAAGCTAAAAACTTTGCTCTAGGTTATAAATTTTCAAACGAGTTTAGCTTGAAAGCTGAATATTCAGATTTTTCTTTCAGAAGTACACAAAATAATGTAGAGTCAGGAATTGATCAAAAAACAGTAGCACTTCAAGGTATAATAGATTTAACCAATTTGGCTGATTCAAGACGCGCAAGATATTCTATTTTCAATGTAGAATTACATGCGGGTGTAGGATTAACAAATATCACCACTACACTTCAACAGGGTAATGACAAAGCATTAAGCTTAATTGGTGGAATTACTCCTAAACTAAAAATTGTAGACAATTTAGATTTATTAGTAGACGCTACAGTAATGATGAATGAATCACAACATTTTAATTTTGATGGAAAAAATGCATCAACAGGAAATGTAAATAACTCCTTCACGGGAATTTTATATAACCTAGGAGCAGGTCTACGCTACACCTTTGGAAATTATTAATATGTTTTAATTTCAAATTATTAAAGAGGCTTGGACTAAACTCCAAGCCTCTTTATTTATAACAGACTTCTATAAAAAAATACACTTTCACATAGCCACTTTAAATATCTATCTATACTTAGGGTCTGCTGATAAACTAACTCAATGTAAAAATACTATCATATTCCCCTGAAAATGTTCATTCTTAATAACTTTTAAAAGGTAATAATTCTATTAGAGCTTGTAAATTTGACTTTAAAAAAATAAATTGCAAATTAGATTTTTAGAAGCACAGTTTTTGAAGGTCTTGATGTAAAAAACTTGCCTTAATTATAAAATTCTAATTCAGAATCACTGATTCTTATGAGGATTTGAGTTTTTCTGCAGACCCTGTTTACAGTATACCAAACTATTTTGTATTTTAGCTATACTCCCTTAAAATCAGCATATTTGTAAACTTATCATGAAAAAAATTCTACCCGTATTTTCCTATATTTTTCACCCCATCTTTATTCCTTTTTATACTATTTGCTATTACTTTAGTGTAACACGTGAATATTACCTAACAGAAAGCATCTACTTATATCTCAAACAAACACTGCTCATTACATTTTTAATTCCGTTAGCTGTTTTTTATCTTCTAGTAACCTATAAAAAAATAGATACTATTATGGCAGGTAAAGTTACGCAACGCAGAATTCCATTATTGCTACAAACACTCTTATTCTTGTCGTTAGTTATCAAAACCTTTACCCTAGAAAACACGCCTTTGTTATTCTATTTTATACTAGCAAGCGCAGTAAGTAGTAGTAGTGCATATCTATTGACATTCTGGAAGAAAAAAATAAGTTTGCACATGCTAGGCATAGTCTCAATGACCGTTTTTATAATCATAACATCAAAAGCTTTCCAACTTAATAACTTCATGATGATAGCTTCTTTGTTACTTTTAAACGGCGTAGTCGCTTCATCACGATTAGCCTTAAGAGCACATACTTATGAAGAACTTATACAAGGTTTTTATATTGGAGCTGTTCCTCAAATGGCAATTGTATACTTTTTATAAAATATAAAAAATCAAACCTAAATTCAATGAACGCAATTTAGCGTCTGAATCTTTAATAATAGGGTGCTTAAAAAAATCGTTAAGTCCGTAGGAAGCGAAAATATTGATAGAGTTATAACCCAAAACCAAATAAGTACTATACTGCAAACTATTAAAATCAGCATTATTGGTAATCGAATAACTTTTAGAATCAGATCCGAAAAAAGAATAGTTATAAAAAACATAACTCGCTTTTACACCACCATAAATACGAAAAAACTTATGCGATTGTGGAGTAGAGTTACGCCAACGAAGTTCTAAAGGAAATTCAACTGCTAAAAAAGAAAATTTATTTTTATCAAAATTTGTATTCGCAGGCATAATCTCATAAGAAGTCCCTGACGAGGAATCAGAGATTACTAAATTTTGCTTAAAATTAGAATACGAAAAACCAATGCCTGGAGCAATTGCAACTCTGCGTGATTTAGTAATGGGAAAATCGCGTAAAAACCCAAAATTAATCGTAGAAGACAAAGAATGTTGCGACAAACCTGTAGGTTTATTTTTAAGGATATTATAAGTCATACCAAAGTAAAACTGATCTTCACGATACAAAGAATCAATTACTTCTATTTCGGGTTGCTCCTGATCTTGACTAAACGTCAAGCAAGAAGAAAAAAACACTAAAAAATAAATATACTTCATAGATACAACTGAGAGGATAAAGATAAAAAAATGCCTCCCAATATTGAGAGGCATTTTAAGAAACTTTTTATAATTAAGCGTGGTGTAACTCTTCTTCTCCTTCTTTCATAGGAGTCGTTTGAGGCACAAAATCTTCATCATGACCTGGCTTAGAGTAGTCATAAGGCCAACGGTGTACTGTAGGTAATTCACCTGGCCAGTTACCATGTACATGCTCTACTGGAGCTGTCCACTCTAAAGTGTTAGAATTCCATGGGTTTTGAACCGCTTTCTTACCAAAGAAAATGCTATAGAAGAAGTTAAACATAAACACAATTTGGAAAGCAGCACCTATTAAGGCAAACATAGTAATTACAACATTTACATCAGCTAAATCATCAAACAATGGGAAGTTTGAATTCGTATAGTAACGACGTGGTAAACCTGCCATACCGATAAAGTGCATTGGGTAAAATACTCCGTAAGCACAAACAGCTGTTACCCAGAAGTGAATATAACCTAAGTTCTTATTCATCATTCTACCGAACATTCTAGGGAACCAGTGGTACACCCCAGCAAAGAATCCATATAATGCAGAGATACCCATTACTAAGTGGAAGTGAGCAACCACGAAATATGTATCGTGAACATTAATATCTAACGTTGAATCTCCTAAAATGATACCTGTTAAACCACCAGAAATAAAAGTAGATACTAATCCGATAGAGAATAACATCGCAGGGTTCATTTGTAAATTACCTTTCCATAAAGTAGTAATGTAGTTGAAAGCTTTAACCGCAGATGGGATTGCAATCAACAAGGTTGTAAATGTAAATACAGACCCTAAAAATGGATTCATACCTGACATAAACATGTGGTGACCCCATACAATAGTCGATAAAAATGCAATTGCTAACATAGAAGCAATCATGGCACGGTAACCGAAAATTGGTTTACGAGCATTAGTTGCTATAATTTCAGAAGTAATACCTAAAGCTGGTAATAATACAATGTACACCTCAGGGTGACCTAAGAACCAGAATAAGTGCTCAAATAATACTGGAGAACCACCTTGGTAATGTAACACTTCTCCTGAAATAAAGATATCAGACAAGAAGAATGAAGTACCAAAACTTCTGTCCATAATCAACATTAAAGCTGCTGATAATAATACAGGGAAAGAGATAATACCAATAATAGCAGTAATAAAGAAAGCCCAAACTGTAAGTGGCAATCTTGTCATTGACATCCCTTTAGTTCTTAAGTTGATAACTGTAACTACATAGTTCAAAGACCCCATTAATGAAGAAGCAATGAAAATAGCCATAGATACTAACCATAATGTCATACCTGTACCTGAACCTGGAATAGCTTGTGGTAATGCAGATAACGGAGGATAAATTGTCCATCCTGCTGAAGCCGGTCCTGATTCAACAAATAAAGATGAAATCATAATTACCGCTGAAAGGAAGAACAACCAGTAAGAAACCATGTTCATAAATCCAGACGCCATATCTCTTGCTCCAATTTGCAATGGAATAAGTAAGTTACTAAAGGTTCCTGATAAACCAGCGGTTAACACGAAGAATACCATGATAGTACCGTGAATTGTAACTAACGCTAGATAAATATCATTACGCATAACTCCTCCTGGAGCCATTTTTTCGCCTAAAAGGAATTTGAAGATACCAAATGATTCCTCAGGCCATGCAATTTGCATACGGAATAATAACGACATTACTACTCCAATGATTCCCATAATAATACCTGTAATCAAGTATTGCTTAGCAATCATTTTATGGTCAATACTAAAAATATATTTAGTAATGAAAGTATCTTTATGGTGGTGTGCGTGATCGTGATCGTGTGCGTGATCGTGCTCATGTGCTGCTGCCATAGTTTTCTATTTAAATTTCTTGATTAGTATTAATTACTTTTTCACAGCTGTTGAATCAACAACTTCAGCTACTACTGCAGTATCAGCGGGTTGTGCAGCAGGAACTTCTTTTTTAGCTCCTGCAGCTTCAGCAGCTTTAGCTGCTTTTTCTTCTTTTACTGCTTTAACAATAGTACCTTTATCTTTCATCCATGCTTCAAATTGCTCTGGAGTATCCACTACAATTTTCATTTGCATGTTGTAGTGAGATGCACCACAAATTTTGTTACATAATAATAAGTAATCAAAAGTATAAGGATCTAAAGCCGTTTTACCTTCTGCTACTAACTGAGCACTCTTCTTAGCTCTCAATTTATTTATATTAGTAACTTTTTCAACAATAGCAGGATCTTGACGCATTTCATCCGTTGTCAAAGTAGGTCTGAAAGCAAATTCAGTAACCATACCTGGTACACAGTTCATTTGCGCTCTAAAGTGAGGCATATACGCTGAGTGAATGATATCTTGTGAACGTAATTTAAATAATACTTTTTTACCTTTAGGGATGTGTAATTCTTGAACAGCAATATCATCTTGCGCATTCGGATCATTTACATCAACCCCCATCGTATTAACACCCTCAATCAAACGTACGTTAGCTTTACCTAACACATTATCCTTACCTGAATAACGTGCTTCCCAAGCAAACTGTTTAGCGTATAATTCCACAACCATTACATCTTCTTCATTCTCATCAACAAACATAATGTTTGTCCAAGTGTATAATCCATAAAGAATTAAACCCGCTAATGTAATAACTGGAATAATGGTCCAGATAAACTCTAATTTATCGTTGTCAGCATAGTATAATGCTTTTCTACCTTCTTCACCTCTGTATTTGAAAGCGAAGTAGTGTAACAAAGCTTGTGTTAAAATCAACACGATGAAAATGATTACAAAAGAGATTGTCATCAAATTATCATAATCAGGACCGTGCTCAGAAGCTGGTGTTCCTAAAGCTAAATGCCCCCATTTAAGTAATCCATATACTAAAAAAGCATAAAAGAAACCTAAAAATCCAAGCATCAAATAGCCTTGTACTTTATTATCATTATTATTAGAAATCTGTGAATCATCAGATTTTCTACCCACTTGAGTCAAGTCGAAAATTTTAGTCATTTGCCAAATAGCAACTGATAATAAGACTAAAACCGTTAGAACCAACAAAGTTGTCATCTTTTTCCTATTTAATTATTAATAATGAAAATGTTTACTTTCTTCGATATAAGGATTCCCTTTCGCTAACATTGGCGCTTTAGATAATGCTGTAAATACAACATAAATAAATAAACCAGCAAAGAAAGCAACAGAACCAATTTCAGCTGCACCAATAAACCATTGGTCACCTACCGTTGCAGGGAAAATCATATTGTGGAAATCTAAATAGTGACCACATAAGATAACGATACCCGCCATAGTGATAATCCAAGGCACACGTTTGAAATCAGTATTGATTAAAATCAATAATGGGAAAATGAAGTTCATAGCCACCATACCAAAGAATGGTAAGTTGTAGTTTTCAATTCTAAATTTGAAATAAGTAACCTCTTCTGGAATGTTTGAGTACCACATCAACATGAATTGAGAGAACCATAAATAAGTCCAGAATACAGAAATACCAAACATGAATTTAGCTAAATCGTGGAAATGGCTGTTGTTGATAAACTCTAAATATCCTAAAGATTTTAAGTATAAAGTGATTAACGCAATAACTGTAATACCACTTACAAAGAAAGATGCAAATACGTACCATCCGAATAAAGTTGAGAACCAGTGTGGGTCTACAGACATAATCCAATCCCAAGACATCATAGATTCAGAAACTAAGAAGAAAGCTAAGAATGCTGCAGATGCTTTGAAATTCTTTTTATAGAAAGACAAATCTTTAGTTTCGTCTAAAGCTAATGAATTTTTACGAGTATAGTGACGGTAGAACATCCAACCACCTAAAAAGATAGCTGCTCTGATTAAGAAGAAAGGTACATTTAAATACCCTGATTTTCCTTGAATCAAATGGTCTTCAGCTACTACAGCAGGGTCCATCCAAATAAATAAATGGTTGAAATGGAAACCAGATAATACTAATAAAACAAATATAACAATACCTCCTGGTACAATATAAGCAGTGATAGCTTCCATCACTCTAAATAACGCTGGAGACCAACCTGCTTGAGCAGCCCATTGAATAGCATAAAAAGCTAATACTCCTAATGAAATTAAGAAAATGAATAAAGCACCAACATATAATGCAGCCCATGGCTTGTTTTGTAATTGGTGAAACACATGCTCAACATGCGCTGCATGCTCGTCATGAGAAGCAACCTCTTCATGAGCTACTGCTTCATGCTTTTCAGCTTTAGTTTCGTGTTTAGCTTCTTCGTGAGTTGCTACAGCATGCGTAGCATCAACTTCTTTAGCTACAGAATCTAAACCTTCTGCAGTTGCTTCGTGTTTTGCTTCAGCTTTTTCAGCGTGAGCTTCTTCTGCATGTGCAGGAGCCGCTTCGTGCTTAGCTTCAGCATGTGCTGGTGCAGCATGGTGTTCACCATGTGCATCAGCTGCTAATATTTTTTCTACGTCCTCAGTAGTCTTAGGTGCAGTGAAAAAACCGTATCCAATTCCTAAAAGACCTAAAGTCATTAGGACGAACGATATGGTTCTTAATTTGCTTGAAAATGTATACATAACTTAATCGCGTATTTTATTATTTTAATTCAGACTTAAGTTTCATTACGTAACCAGCCACTTGCCATCTTTCTGTTTTGTTTAACTGATTAGCATGCGACCCCATGGCATTTAAACCGTAAGTTTCTACGTGAAATACGCTACCTACAGTAATAGCACGGTCTTTATAGCTAGGAACACCTAAGAACTTTTCTCTTTGAACTAACTTACCTTTACCATCACCTTTTTCACCGTGACAAGAAATACAGTAAATATCAAATAATTCTTTACCTTTTTCCATATTCACAGCTGTAGTGTCTAATGGCGATTGCAAAGCTTTTGATGCTTCATAACCCGCAGGTGTGTTTGGTAATTCATAAGGAACAAAACCTCTCTTGATAGTACCTTGAGCAGGTAACTGTCCTTCTTTACCATTTTTGAAAGCATTCGATTCAGAATAAGTTTCGTATGCAACCGACTCATACATGTTTGGGAAAAACTGATAGTTCGGTTTGTCATCACTTTTACATGAAAACAGTAATGAAGATAACCCCATTATAGCTGTTAAGGAATATACTACTCTTCTCATAATCTTATTAATGCTTTTCTACTACTTTAACTTCTACAGCACCAGTACCTTGGAAGAAAGTAATTAATTCGTCTTCATTATTATTTACAGCAACTTCCATTAAGAAATGGTCGTCTGTAGTACGTACATCTGGATTTTCAGCTTCTTTGAAAGGCCATAATTTACTTCTCATATAAAAAGTAATAACCATTAAGTGAGCAGCAAAAAATACTGTCTCTTCAAACATTACCGGTACGAAAGCCGGCATGTTTTGTAAGTAACTGAAACTTGGTTTACCTCCAATGTCTTGAGGCCAGTCATTAATCATGATATTATTTAATAACCATGTTGCAAATGATAAACCTGTACATCCATATAAGAAAGCTGCAATAGCAATTCTTGTTGGTGCTAACCCCATTGCTTTATCTAAACCGTGAACCGGGAATGGAGTATAGACTTCTTCGATATGGTGGTGTGCTTTACGGGTAGCTTTTACAGCATCCATTAACACATCATCATCATTATATAGTGCATGTATAACTTTATGACTCATGACTTATTAGTGATTATCGTGATTATGACCATTTTTTTCTCTATCTGCTTTGTAGTTATCACCTGATGTTTTCAAGATGGTTTTAACCTCTGCTTGAGCAACTACAGGGAATGTTCTAGAATATAATAAGAACAATACAAAGAAGAAACCAATTGTACCTACGAAGATACCTATATCAACAAATGTTGGAGAGAACATTGTCCATGAAGATGGTAAGTAATCACGGTGTAATGAAGTTACGATGATTACGAAACGCTCAAACCACATACCAATGTTTACAACAATAGAGATGATGAAAGAGAACATGATGCTCGTTCTTAATTTCTTGAACCACATGAACTGTGGAGAGAATACGTTACAAGTCATCATCGCCCAGTATGACCACCAGTAAGGACCTGTAGCACGGTTTAAGAAAGCATATTGCTCATACTCTACTCCTGAATACCAAGCAACGAATAACTCAGTGATGTACGCACAACCTACGATTGAACCCGTAATCATGATAACGATATTCATTAACTCAATATGTTGAATAGTGATATAATCTTCTAAGTTCGACACTTTTCTCATGATAATCAACAACGTATTTACCATCGCGAAACCAGAGAAAATCGCACCCGCAACGAAGTACGGAGGTAAGATAGTTGTATGCCATCCTGGAATAACCGAAGTAGCGAAGTCAAATGATACAATCGTGTGTACTGAAAGTACTAACGGAGTAGCTAAACCAGCTAATACAAGAGAAACCTCTTCAAAACGTTGCCAGTCTTTTGCTCTACCTGACCATCCGAAAGATAATACAGAGTAAATGTGTTTTGTAAATGGAGTTACCGCACGGTCACGTAACATAGCAAAGTCAGGTAATAAACCAGTCCACCAGAAAACTAATGATACGGATAAGTACGTTGAAATTGCAAATACGTCCCATAATAAAGGCGAGTTGAAGTTCACCCATAACGAACCAAATTGATTCGGGATAGGTAATACCCAGTAACCTAACCAAGGACGACCCATGTGGATAACCGGGAATAAACCTGCCTGAACTACTGAGAAGATAGTCATCGCTTCAGCAGAACGGTTAATCGCCATTCTCCATTTTTGACGGAATAATAATAATACGGCAGAAATTAGGGTACCCGCGTGACCGATACCTACCCACCATACGAAGTTGGTAATATCCCAAGCCCAACCTACTGTTTTGTTTAATCCCCAGGTACCAATACCTTCGGTGATTGTGTATAGCATACAGCTAGCTCCCCAAAGGAACATAGCTAATGCGATAGAAAATACTGTCCACCATTGTTTGTTCGCTTTTCCTTCTACAGGACGAGCTACGTCTACCGTTACATCATGGTAGCTTTTGCTACCAAGTACTAAAGGCTTTCTGATAGGTGCTTCGTAATGAGACGACATAATCCTTTATCTTATTTCAATTAATATTAATTTCTAACTTTAACTTGGTAAACCACATTTGGCTGTGTTCCGATATGCTCTAATAAATGGTAAGAACGCTCTCCTGCTGCTAATTTAGCTACTTGAGATTCCTTGTCATTCACATCACCAAATACCATAGCTCCTGACGTACATGCATTAGAACATGCTGTCTGGAATTCACCATCTTTAATTACGCGACCTTCATTTTTCGCTTTTAAGATAGTTGACTGTGTCATTTGGATACACATTGAACATTTTTCCATAACCCCACGAGAACGTAAGTTTACATCTGGATTTAATGCCATACGACCTAAATCATCATTCATGTGGTAGTTAAACTCTTCATTCTTATTATATAAGAACCAGTTGAAACGACGAACTTTGTAAGGACAGTTGTTTGCACAGTAACGAGTACCTACACAACGGTTGTACGCCATGTGGTTTTGACCTTGACGGCCATGTGAAGTTGCTGCAACTGGACATACTGTTTCACACGGAGCGTGGTTACAGTGCTGACACATTACGGGTTGGAATACTACTTGAGGATTCTCAGATGCAGATTCTAACTCGATGAATTTGTTTCTTGAATCTAATAATCCAGAAGCTGAATGTTTCTTCTCGTTATCACCTTCGAAAGTAGTTTCAGAAGAATAGTATCTGTCGATACGTAACCAGTGCATATCACGGCTTCTTCTTACTTCTGACTTACCTACTACAGGAACGTTGTTTTCAGCGTGACATGCAATAACACATGCTCCACAACCTGTACAAGCATTCAAGTCGATTGATAAATTGAAGTGGTGACCGATAGTTCTATCGAAAGATTCCCATAAATCTACAGACGTAGCAGGTACTTCTTTGTGGTCTAAAGAGACTACAGGCATTACATTCCACTCTGCTGCATCTTTAGTATTGAAGATTTCTAAAGTCGTTTCTTTAATGATATCGTTACGACCCATTAAAGTTTTTTGTAACTGAACACAAGCAAACTCATGCTCATCGTTACCTTTCTCAATAGAAACATTTTGAATATTTGTCATGTTAGTGTATAATGCATAAGCATTTACACCCACTTGCATTTCTTCTTTTAATGAAGCTTTACGACCATAACCTAAAGCTAAACCAATAGTTCCTTTAGCTTGACCTGGTTGAATCATTACAGGTACATTTTCTAACTTCACATTGTTAACTGTGATGTTAGCCGTGTGACCATTCAAACCACCATTAGCTACATTCCAGTTTTCAATTCCTAAACCTTCAGCATCAGCTTTAGACATAGTAATATAGTTATCCCAAGAAGCACGTGTAATTGGGTCTGGAAACTCTTGTAACCAAGGGTTGTTAGCTTGTTGACCATCACCCATACCCGTTTTAGTGTATAACACTAATTCCATACCTGCTGACTTAGCATTTGCTAAAACCGCTGCAGCTGCATTGAAATCAGCACTTGCACCAGAGGTAGATGGTAAAGCTGTAAATTCAACACCATCGTGTACTAATTGGTTCCAAGTTTTAGCACCAGCATAAGCACCACGGATATAATCGTAGTACGATTGACCATTTCCAGTCCAAGATAATAAAGCATCTTGGAATTGAACTGTATCAAATAATGGGCGAATAGTAGGCTGTGTGATAGCATAGCTACCTTTTACGATGCTTACATCACCCCAAGACTCTAAATAGTGAGGCGTAGCCACAGCAATTGAAGAAGCTAAAGCAGTTTCGTCTTCTTTCATAGAGAAAGTAACCGAAGTTTTTACTTTTTTCAATGCTTCTGCAAAAGCAGTACCATTAGGTAATGAATATACAGGATTTACACCACTCATAATTAAAGTGTGTACTGCTCCTGAATTCATATCAGCAATTAATTGCTTAACATCTGCTGTATTACCTTTACGGATTTGACGTGTATTACCTGTATTGAAAGCTTCACTTGACAACGCACGGTTAATTGCTAATACTAACAATTGTGCATTTTTATCATCGATACCACAAACTAATACCCCTTTGCTTCCAGCCGCTTTTAATTGCTGCGCCGCTTTAGCAACTTCAGGATTATTTGCGCTACCTACAGCAGCACCAGTAACGATGTTATAAACTTGTACTAAAGCTTGTTTTTGTTGTGCTACCGTCATAGGAACACGCTTATCAGCTGCTGCTCCAGACAATGTCATGTTAGCTTCAAATTGGTAATGTTTAGACATTTTACCGTTTTGAGGGATACGGCCTTGTGCATAACCAGCATCAAAACCACCACCTTGCCAATCACCTAAGAAATCAGCACCAATAGAAACAATTACGTTAGCTTTAGAAAAATCATACTCAGCTAAAGCTCTTTCACCATAAACCGCTTGGAAAGCATCCAAAGCTTCAGAAGATGAAACAGCATCGTACACTACGTGTTTAGCGTTAGGATTAGCTGCTAAGAACTGAGCGATTAATTTATCTGTAGAAGGTGAAGCCGTTGTATTAGTTAATAAAACCACTTTACCACCTTTTGCTTTAGCTTCAGCTACGCTAGCTTTAATTTTAGCGTTAGCATCTGCCCAAGAAGCATCTTTACCAGCAATTTTCGAAGTTTTCAAACGTAAGCTATCGTACAACGATAACACAGACGCGTGAACACGAGCATTAGCATGTAAATTAGCCCCTTCTATTTTGTTATTTTCAATCTTAATAGGGCGACCCTCACGAGTCTTCACTAAGATATTAGCAAAATCAAAACCATCCGAGAATGAAGTAGCATAATAATCTGCTGTTCCAGGAATGATTTCCTCAGGTTGAACTACATAAGGGATAGACTTATGTACCGGACCTTCACAAGCAGCTAAAGTTGCAGCCGCTGTACTGAATCCAACATACTTAAGAAAATCACGACGTGTTGTATTAGACGAGGCTAACGTGGCAGCATCACCTAAAAACTCATCTGTTGGAATTTCTTCAACAAACTCGTTATTTCTAAGCGTCTCAACAATAGAGCTATTTTCGTTTAGCTCCTCAACACTTTTCCAGTATTTTTTGTTTGATGACATATTATATATAAAAATTAGCTTCTTAATAAATTATTAGTAGTGACATTTACCACATTCTAAACCTCCCATTTGCGCTGCAGTCAACTTGTCTACACCGTATTTTTTAGAAAGCTCAGCATGGATTTTCTCGTAGTAAGCATTACCTTCTACTTTAACCGCAGTCTCACGGTGACAGTTCACACACCATCCCATAGTTAATGGAGAATGTTGCTTCATGATTTCGAAAGTCTCTACAGGACCGTGACATTTTTGACACTCAATTCCAGCTACAGAAACGTGTTGTGAGTGGTTGAAATATACGAAATCTTGTAAGTTGTGAATTCTAACCCATTTTACTGGTTTTTGTCTACCTGTATATTTTTGAGCTGTTTTATCCCATCCTACTGCATCGTATAATTTTTGGATTTCAGCAGTATAGAATTCTTTAGTATACTCTACATACGTAGAATCTTTATCACCTTGGAATTCAGAAATATTTTTATGACAGTTCATACAAACATTTAATGAAGGAATACCTGCATTTTTACTTGTACGAGCTGCAGAGTGACAGTATTTACAATCGATACCATTATCACCTGCGTGAATTTTATGAGAATAGTGGATAGGCTGAATAGGCGCATAATCTTGGTCAACCCCTATCTGCATTAAGTATCCATAAGCAAAATAAGCACTTGTTAACATCAATAAGATAGTAGATACTAACACCAAGAATTGATTTTTAGCAAAAGATTTCCACAATGGTAATAAAGAGAATTTTTTATCCTCTACTACTACTCCATTAGCCGCAGAAATTTTACGTAACGTATTATTCACCATGAACAACATACCTACTAAAACTGCTAAAACTACCGCTAACAAACCTAACACTACATTGTTAGAAATTCCAGTAGATTCACCACCTTGAGTACCAGCAGCAGGCCCTCCAGCAGGAATTTTAATTTCTTCTTTAGGTTGTGAAGTAAATGCTAAAATATTATCAATATCAGCATCTGATAACTGAGGAAAAGCCGTCATAGGTTTTTTCTCATTTTCTTCAAATACTTTAACCGCATCTGCATCACCTGACGCAATCAAAGCTTTTGAATTTCTAATCCATTGACCCAACCAAGCTCTATCACGACGTTCTGCTACACCACGTAGTGCAGGACCCGTCATTTTAGCATCTAACTTGTGACAAGCCGCACAGTTAGCATTAAACAAAGCTTTACCTGCAGCCGCATCGCCAGCCCCAGCAGGAGCCGCAGCAGCATCTGCAGCCGGTGCCGCAGCAGCCGGATCTTGAGCAAACGTACTTAAAGAAACGGACAATAGAAACGCTAGATTTAGCGCAACTACTCTTAAAAACGATTTATGGTTTCCCACCTTTTTCATAAATTAAATGGTTATCATCTAAATTTGGCATACTTTTTTCGATACATTTCTGCATAGAATACAATACACCATTTAAAAAACTCCGACAAAAATACGACATATGAAGTATTCATAAAACCTTAAATATATCTTAAATATTAATTTATAATTGTTCTAAATAATTTTACTTAGCATTATTGTTTCCTAAGACTTACATTTGTTTAAAAATTAATTCGTTATGAAAATTTTAACATTTTATAAAAACATTTCACAACTGTTTTTAATAGGATTTTTCACCTCTTTTTCTTGGTCGCAAACCACTAAACCAAAAATTACGCAAGACCCTCGTTTTGAGCAACTTTTAAATGAAAAAAGAAAGATAAATAGCACCTTAAATCAAAATGAAGGATTTAAAATTCAGATTTTTACAGGAGAAAATGAAGCAGCAAAAAAAACCTTAACAGAATTTAGAAAAGCAAATCAAAATATAGATGCCACTATTGTTTTTCATACCCCAATTTATAAAGTTTGGGTTGGTAATTTCAAAACAAGAATAGAAGCTGAAAAAAAAGTAAAAGAGTTGCAAAAAAAATACAGCAATGCCTTTTTGATAAAAGCTAAAAATTAAAAAAACGCAAAATATATTCATAAAAAAAGCCACTTTCGAGTGGCTTTTTTTATACTATTGAATTTTTAAACTATATCAAATTCAAAATTACTTTTGGATACAAACCTAAGGCAATATTTAAAAGCAATCCTAAAAGCGCTAAAACTTGATATACTATAGGCATAGCTGGTAATTTTTCGCCATCTGCATTTTTAGTGTACATGGCTAAAATGATTTTAAAATAATAACCCACACTTATCACAGAAGCAAGTACTGCTGCAATTACTAAAATTACCCAACCTGAACTCATTACCTGATTTAACAAGAAGAATTTAGCAAAGAATCCTGAAAAAACCGGAATACCCGCCATCGATAATAAAGATGCTGTAACTACAATTCCCATTAATGGATTTGTTTTTCCAAAACCATTGAAATTATCAATCGTTTCATTGTCTTTCCCATGCATTACATATAGAATTACAGCAAACATAGAAAGACCAGCTACCGCATAAGCTACGGCATAATACAATAAAATATTAGCAGAAAAATTAGTAATTAACAAGGTCATTAGCATAAAACCAGCATGTGAAATTCCCGAGAATGCTAACATACGTTTTACATTATTTTGACGTAATGCCATGATGTTTCCAATGAACATAGAAGCAATGGCTACAACCACTAATACAATTTGGAAATTATAAGTTTGGAAAGGTACCAATAGCGAAATCAATTTGAACAAAGTAGCCAACGATACTACTTTTGCCAAAGTACTCATAGTAGCAGTTGTTAAGGCTGGAGCACCTTCGTACACATCTGGCGACCAGAAATGGAAAGGAGCTGCTGCAACTTTAAACAACATCCCTATCAATAAAAATACTAACCCAATATTATACCATTGTGGATAATTCATGGTGTGCACCGTTTGGTAAATGGTTTGAATATCAAAGCTTCCTGTAGCACCATAAATCAAAGCAATACCAAATAAAATGATTCCTGAAGCAAAAGCACCCATCAAGAAATATTTCATTCCAGCTTCGTTACTTTTCAAGTTCAAACGGTTACTAGCCGCTAAAACGTATAATGAAATAGATAGTACTTCAATCCCTAAAAAGAACATTGCTAAATTACCAAAAGACACCATGGCAACACCACCTGCAAGCATAAACACTTTTATGGAAACAAAGTCAGAGATGCGCGACATTTTATCTTTGTAAAATTCGCCGCCCATGGCAATTAAGAAAATAGCAATTACGATAAATAAACTTGAGAATGCCACCGAAAAACGGTCTACAAACATCATATTGTTAAAATAAACGCCTAATGCATTGTATTCAGAAATATTGAAGCCTAAAATCCCCAATAATCCTAAAATGGTAACAGGTACAATTGCTTTTCTTGCATTCATCATTTCTGCAAGCATAACAATAACTCCTAATCCTGATATTGCAATTAATGTATTCATTTGTATATTTTATATTTTAGATTTCAGATTTCAGATTTTTCAATCTTTGTCTAAAATTTACTTTAAATTCTTAGCTATTAATTTTCATTACAATTTCTTGCAATGCTGGCGTAATCAAATCGTTGATTGGTTTTGGGTACAAACCAAAGAACAATAAGAACGCTATAATACTTACAAAAACAACACCTTCTTGTACAGTTACACTTGTAAAAGCCTTAGCATTTGTATCACCTAACATTACTTGTTGGAACATTTTTAACATATAAAAAGCACCTAAAATGATGGTAGTACCTGCAATTACAGCAAACCAAATATTTACATTATATAAACTATATAAGGCTGTAAATTCACCAATGAAATTGAAGGTTGATGGCAATGCTACCGATGCTAACATCACTATCATAAACATCGAAGCAAACTTAGAATCTTGAATGCGAATACCACCCATTTCCGCAATTTCTTGTGTTTGGAAACGGCGTTCTATCACTTCTGCAGCAAAGAATAAACCTACTACCACGAACCCGTGTGCAATCATTTGCAATACAGCGCCTCTTAATCCGTCTAACGAAAGAGTGTAGGTAGACGCCGCAATTAAACCAACGTGCGCTAAAGAGGAATATGCCAATAACTTTTTTAAGTTACGTTGTTTTAAAGCAATAATAGAACCATAAACCACACCGATAATACTCATCACTAAAAATATCGTCATATATTTTTTAGCCGCTAACGGAGTTAAAGGCAATTGCCAACGGATAACGCTGTACAATCCCATTTTCAACATAATCCCTGACAATAACATCGTACCTACAGCGGGTGCTTTTTGATACGTATTAGCCTGCCAAGTATGGAAAGGGAAAATTGGAATTTTAATAGCATAAGCTAAGAAGAATCCTAAAAACACCCATAATTGCTCTGTTTCTGTCAATTGGATAGCATATAAATCCATTAGTAACAATGAACCTGCTTTTTGGAATAAATACAAGAAAGCGGCTAACATGAACAATGAACCTGCTAAAGTAAACACGAAGAATTTGATAATTGCTCTTTTGCGTTCTTCAGCATCTCCGTTACCCCATAATAAAGCAATGAAGTAAATAGGTATCAAGGCTAATTCCCAGAAAATATAATACACTAAACCGTCAACACTTAAAAAAGTACCCACCATGGCAAAGTTCATAAATACGATTAGAGCGTAAAAAACTTTGCTGTTTTCAAACTTATTCCCAAAAGAAGAATAAACAATTAAAGAAGTTAATACGGTTGATAGCAAAATCATGGCTAACGACAGACCATCTACTTTTAAAGCAATATATACATTGGGATAATCAATCCATTGTTGGATAAAACTAGGATTTTTTCCAAGGTTGTGTAAATTCAACGTGTAAAATGAAAACACAGTGGCAGCTAAGCTAACCCCCAGTGCAACAGTTTTGGCCCACTTGTTGCCCGATAAATACGTGGCAACAGCTCCAAATAATAATAAAACAAGTAAAAATGATATATTCATTGTACTATTGTATTAAACTAAAAATATATATACTAAAATAGAAGATAGTCCTATTACAAAGGCTAATAAATACACTCCTATATTTCCATTTTGAATCAATTTTCCTTGATTAGCCAAAGCATGTGCAACTTTACCCAAACCAAATAAAAATTCTGAAATAAATACTTCTGTATACTTTCTAAAGAAATGTGATAATTGATAGATAGGTTTTACGATAACCGCTTCATACATTTCATCTACATAGAACTTATGGTAAGCAACCTTAGCAAAACCTTGTAACTGCTCGTCTTGAACAGGCACTTCTTTTTTGGCAATATACTTTGAATACGCTAAATAAATTCCAACTAAAGCTCCTACTGTAGCAATTGCCATTAACATATAAGCAGTACCATCTAAATGATGCGCCTCATGTGCTTTGTGGAATAATGGAGCTAAATAATGCGATAACCAAGTGCTACCAGGTAAGTTGATGGCACCACCCACTACAGCTAAAGCTGCTAAAATCATCAAAGGAATAGTGATTAACTTTGGACTTTCGTGTAAATGTTTCTTTTGTGCTTCTGTTCCTCTAAATTCACCAAAGAAAGTCAAATACATTAATCGGAACATATAGAAAGCGGTCATTATTGAAGCGACTGAACCCACTACCCATAAAGCTTTATTCCCATGGAAAGCGGTCATCAAGATTTCGTCTTTTGACCAGAAACCAGCAAAAGGGAAAATACCTGAAATGGCTAAGGTAGAAATCATCATGGTCATATACGTAATAGGCATCACTTTTTTCAAACCACCCATGTTGCGCATATCTTGCTCACCATGTAATGCATGAATAACTGAACCTGAACCTAAGAACAAACAAGCCTTAAAGAAAGCATGTGTAATTACGTGAAAAACGGCTACTTCATAAGCTCCTAAACCTAAAGCTAAGAACATTAATCCCAATTGAGAAACGGTAGAATAAGCCAATACTTTTTTAATATCGTTTTGTACTAAACCAATAGCTGCGGCTAAAACTGCTGTTGCAGCACCTATAATTGCAATGATTTGTTGAACCGATGGTGCTAAATCAAACACGAAGTTCAAACGCGTTACCATAAAAATACCTGCGGTAACCATGGTTGCAGCGTGGATTAAGGCCGAAACTGGCGTAGGTCCCGCCATCGCATCAGGTAACCAAGTATATAAAGGCACCTGCGCTGATTTACCAGTTGCTCCAATGAATAAGCATAAAGCGGCAACCGATAATAATCCAGCATTTTTAACTGCTAATCCTTTTTCAAAAATACCATTAGCGATTTCTGAATATTCTAAACTTCCAAAAACAAAAGCTAAGATGAAGATACCAATTAATAAACCTAAATCTCCAACACGGTTCATAATGAATGCTTTTTTAGCAGCATCATTATACTCTTGGTTTTTATACCAAAATCCGATAAGTAAATAAGAACATAATCCTACACCTTCCCAGCCAATGAAAAGAATCAATAAGTTGCTACCCATTACTAACATAATCATAAAGAATACGAATAGATTTAAGTATGCAAAAAACTTATGCATATTCTCATCGTCATGCATATAGCTTGCGGAATACATGTGAATCAATGTACCAATACCCGTTACGAATAGTAACCATAATACGGATAATTGGTCTAACAAGAACGAAAAGTTAATGTTGAATTTTTCCAAAGCAATCCATTGGAATAAATCAATTTGCACTCCTTTTCCAGTCGATTGGATTAACGTGAAAAAATACGTGGTAGCAAAGAAGGAGATTAAAATAGATAATGTTCCTAACAGTCCTACAAATCCTTTACCTGCTTTTTTACCCCAAAATATATTGGCTAAAAATCCAAATAAAGGCGCTAACAATAATACTAAAGCTAAATTTTTTTCCATTAGTATTTATCCTTTTAAATTCTTTAAATTATCTATATCAATCGAGCCTGTGTTTCTGAAAATAGAAACCAAGATAGCTAATCCAACAGCTACTTCGGCAGCCGCTACAGCCATGGAGAAAAAAACGAATACTTGCCCTTGTGCGTCTTGATGATAGGTTGAAAAAGCAACTAACAATAAGTTAACCGCATTCAACATAATTTCAACCGACATAAACATAATAATCGCATTACGACGGTACAATACCCCGAAAGCTCCAATACTAAACAGCAATACTGCTAAGTATATGTAATTTTCAATTCCTATTTGTGATAAAATATTCTCCATCTTATTGAACTGATTCATCTTTTTTAGACAATAATACCGCACCAATCATAGCTACTAATAACAATACAGAAGCAAATTCAAACGGTACCATGTATTCATTTAACAATACTTTACCCAAAACTTTGATAGATTGGAAATCAGCTCCTGTGTTTTTATACTCCTGAATTTTAGGCATAGCCTTTACAAAAGTAGCTAACAACACAAAGCATAATAATCCAAAAGCAAGTGTAGCGGATATTTTGGATAACATATCCTTATTGGGTTCATTTTCTTTGTTCAAGTTCATCAACATGATGGTAAACAATATCAAAACCATGATAGCACCAGCATATACAATGATGTGTACTAAGGCTAAGAATTGCGCATTGAATAACAAGTAATGCCCACCAATGCTAAAAAAACACAATACCAAATAAATGGCACTATGGATAGGATTTTTGCTCACTACAGTCATGAAACCAGTAGCAAGAGTAATCGCCGCTAAAATATAGAAAAGTGTAATTATCGACATTTTAGTTTGTTTTTGAGTTCTTAATAGCCATATCTAATGGCATTACCAATTTATCTTTTCCGTAAATAAAGTCTTCACGGTTTGATGCTGATTTTACAATCACTTTTGATTCTGTCAAATAAATCGCATCTTTAGGACAAGCTTCTTCGCATAAACCACAGAAAATACAACGCAACATATTAATTTCATACGTTGAAGCATATTTTTCTTCTCTATACAAATGCTCTTCGCCTTTTTTACGTTCAGCTGCTGTCATGGTAATTGCTTCTGCTGGACAAGCTACGGCACACATACCACAAGCCGTACAATTTTCACGACCTTGCTCATCGCGTTTCAACATATGTTGTCCACGATAAACTGGACTGAACGGGCGTACTTGTTCTGGATACTTAATGGTAACCTTTCTTTTGAACAAGTGACGAATCGTTGTAAACAATCCTTTCACAATCGCAACCAGATACAAGCTTTCCCAGAAAGTCATCTTTTTATTAGAGACCTCCTTTTTTCTGCCTGATAATGAAATATTTTCTATTGACATCTCTCTTTACAATTTATCAGCTAATACAATCACAATTCCTGTTATTGCTACATTGGCAATCGCTAAAGGAATTAACATTTTCCAACCTAAATTCATCAACTGGTCATAACGGAAACGAGGAATAGTCCAACGAACCCAGATATAGAAGAAGATGAAAAATAATATTTTAGCAAACAAAGCCATAATTCCAATGATGTTGGCAGCATTTTGCCCTAAAGCTTCAGCAACCATATCCATAAATGGATAATTGTATCCTCCAAAATATAAGATAGAAATAATAGCTGAAGAAACAAACATAGCCGCATATTCACCAAATAAATAGAATCCCATTTTCATAGATGAATATTCTGTGTGGTGACCACCAATAAGTTCAGCTTCACATTCTGCTAAGTCGAAAGGAGTTCTGTTCGTTTCAGCAAAAGAACATACTAAGAAAATGATGAAACCTAAAGGTTGGTAAAACACGTTCCAGTTCATACCGTGTTGTTGATTGGCAATTTCTCGCAAACTTAAGTTGCCATTCATCATAATTACTGCAATAATGGATAATCCCATAGCAACTTCATAAGAAATCATTTGCGATGATGCACGTAAAGCAGACATTAGTGAATATTTATTGTTTGATGCCCATCCACCAATCATAATTCCGTAAACACTGATAGATAACACAGCAAATACGTATAAGATGGATACATCTAATTCAGCCGCTTGAAGAATTACCGTTCTTCCAAAAATTTGGATAGAATCCCCCCAAGGTAACACAGCACTAGTAATTAATGCCATACTCATAGAGATTGCAGGGCCTAATATGAATAAAAACTTATTAGGCGTATCAGGCATGAACTCTTCCTTAGCAAATAGTTTTAAACCATCGGCTAAAGGTTGTAAAATACCTCCTTTACCCGCACGGTTAGGACCGATACGGTCTTGTAACCACGCTGCGATTTTACGTTCTGCTAAAGTAGTGTACATAGCTGCCAACATAGTGATGGCAAAAACAGCTACGATGATAATTCCTTTTTCTATAATTAATGCTTGTTCCATTGCTTATTGATTTGAATTATCGTTGTTCTCTAAAGGAACATTGGTCATACTAATTTTCTTACGGTCTTGCTCACGTCCAAATAAAATGTGGTCTTCCGTTTGAATTTCCACTTTTGGAGCATTAAGCGCATATTTGTTACGGTTGATAACCGAGAATTTTTCGAATTTACGAGGTCCTTCAATTGTCCAATCGTTAACTTCTTTTTTGTCAAAACGACATGTATTACAGATAAATTCTTCTACTTCATGGAATTCATCTTTACGACCAGTTACACGTTGGATTTCATTACCAAACATCCAAACTGTTGTTTTTCCACAACATTTATCACAATCTCTGTGCGCATCATAAGGTTTGCTAAACCAAACACGCGATTTGAAACGGAATGTTTTATCTGTTAAAGCACCTACTGGACAAACATCAATCATATTTCCTGACATTTCATTGTCGATAGCTTTAGAAATACAAGTTGAGATATTTGCATGGTCACCTCTATCCATTACACCATGTACACGGTGGTCAGTTAATTGGTCAGCAACTGCTACACAACGTTGACATAAGATACAACGATTCATGTGTAATTGAATGTTTGGACCGATATCTTCTGGTTCAAACGTACGTTTTTCTTCAATAAAACGCGTTTCCGATTTACCGTGTTGGAAACTTAAATTTTGCAAATCACACTCACCCGCTTGGTCACAAACAGGACAGTCTAATGGGTGGTTGATTAACAAAAATTCTGTTACCGATTTACGTGCTTCTTCCACACGAGTCGAGTTTTTACTGTTCACTTCCATACCGTCCATAACACCTGTTACACAAGAGGCAACAAGTTTAGGCATAGGAGTAGGGTTTGCATCACTACCTTTGGTCACTTCCACCAAACAACAGCGACATTTACCACCAGTTTTTTCTAACTTCGAATAATAACACATCGCAGGGGGCACACTCTCGCCTCCTATCATACGAGCCGCTTGCAGGATAGTTGTTCCTGGTTCGACTTCTATCGATTGTCCGTCTATGGTTACTTTCATATTATCAGCCCCCTAACCCCCAAAGGGGGAATCGGGAAATTAAAATTAATATTATCTATTCTCCTTCTCCTCCCCTTTGGGGAGGTTGGGAGGGGCTCTTTATACAGTTTGCTTGGCTACTAAATGTCTTACTTTTTCGAAAGGCTCATTTACGTAGTGGTCTCTATTTTTAATTTTTTCAGGGAAACGAACGTGGTACTCAAATTCTTCTCTAAAATGACGAATCGCCGCAGCTACTGGCCATGATGCCGCGTCACCTAATGGACAAATCGTGTTTCCTTCAATTTTAGATTGAATACTCCACAATAATTCGATATCTTCTTCACGTCCTTGTCCGTTTTCAATTCTCCAAAGGATTTTTTCTAACCATCCTGTTCCTTCACGACATGGGGTACATTGCCCACAAGATTCGTGGTGGTAGAAACGTGAGAAATTCCAAGTGTTACGAACAATACAAGTAGTATCATTGTACACTATAAATCCTCCTGAACCTAACATAGAACCTGTAGCAAATCCTCCATCAGATAAAGATTCATAGGTCATTAAACGGTCGTCACCATTGGCAGTTTTGTAAATTAAATGCTGTGGTAAAATTGGCACCGAAGAACCTCCAGGTACTAACGCTTTTAACGGTCGGTCATCCATCATTCCGCCTAAATATTCGTCAGAATTCATGAATTCTTCTACCGAAAGACCTAATTCAATTTCGTAAACCCCAGGATTTTTAATATGTCCAGAAGCCGAAATTAATTTTGTTCCTGTAGAACGACCAATACCAATTTTAGCGTATTCCTCTCCTTTATTTAAAACAATCCAAGGCACCGCAGCAATGGATTCTACGTTATTAACTACCGTTGGATTTTGCCACAAACCACTTACCGCTGGAAACGGTGGTTTGATACGAGGATTTCCTCTTTTACCTTCTAACGATTCGATTAAGGCAGTTTCCTCACCACAAATGTAAGCTCCTGCACCACAGTGTACGTGTAAATCTAAATCGTATCCAGTTCCTAATATATTTTTTCCTAACCAACCCGCAGCGTAAGCTTCTTTAATCGCTCTTTCAAGCGTTTTGAAAACCCACATATATTCTCCACGGATGTAGATATAAGATAAGTTAGCGCCCAAAGCATACGAAGAGGTAATCATCCCTTCGATTAATAAGTGCGGAATGTATTCCATTAAGAAACGGTCTTTGAACGTTCCCGGTTCCGACTCATCGGCATTACAAACTAAATGACGTGGTTTTCCTGATTTTTTGTCAATGAAGCTCCATTTCATCCCTACTGGGAAACCTGCACCTCCACGGCCACGAATTCCTGAAGTCTTTACTTCCTCAGTAACTTCGTCAGGGGTCATTTGCTTTAACGCTTTTTCCACCGAAGCATATCCACCGTTTTGACGATATACTTCGTAGGTTTTAATACCTGGAATATTTATTTTTTCTAATAATATTTTTCTTCCCATAGTATTATTTATCTAACATTTGTACTTTACCAGCTTTACAATCGTCGATAAGCTGGTCAATTTTTTCTTTCGTTAAATGTTCGTGATAAAAATCTCCTAACTGTAACATAGGAGCATAACCACAAGCACCTAAACACTCTACACCACGAACTTCAAATAATCCGTCAGGAGTAGTTTCACCTAATTTCACACCTAACTTATCGCAAGTGTAATCCATTAAATTTTCTACACCACGAGTCGCGCAACAAGAGGTTTGACAAAATTCAAACATATATTTACCAATAGGTCTTCTGTTGAACATGGTATAGAAAGAAACCACTTCGTAAACTTCCACGGGTTTGATTCCTAAAATCTCCGCTACTTTGTCTTGCAACGCATAGCTTAACCAATGGTCGTGTGCATCTTGTACTTCATGTAGTACTGGAATTAATGCAGATTTACGTTTGTCCTCAGGATAATGACTAGTTAATTCATTAATGCGAGTCATTAGCTCAGGCGTAATATTTATTTCTTGTTTATAATGGGTATAATCGTGTTTTTCCATAGCATTAAGCGTCTAATTCTCCAGCAATAACATTCAAACTTGATAAAGTAGCAATAGCATCTGATAGATTTTGCCCTCTTACCATATCGATATATGCTTGGTAATATATAAAACAAGGTCTTCTAAAGTGTAAACGATATGGGGTACGGCTTCCATCAGTAACTAAATAAAAACCTAACTCACCATTTCCTCCTTCAACCGCTTGATATACTTCTGTTAATGGAACTGGTACTTCGCCCATAACAATTTTGAAATGCCAAATTAGCGATTCCATTGTAGTATATACATCTTCTTTTGGAGGTAAGTAATATTCAGGAACATCTGCATGGAAAGGTCCTTCAGGCATTTTTGCTAATGCTTGCTTGATGATGCTGATACTTTCCCAAACTTCTGCGTTACGCACACAAAAACGGTCGTAGGTATCACCTGATTTTCCAACTGGAATATCAAATTCGAAATCTTCGTAAGACGAATAGGGTTGTGCTACACGCACGTCATAATCGATACCTGCGGCACGTAAATTTGGCCCTGTAAATCCGTAGCTCATGGCTTTTTCAGCAGAGATAGGTCCCACATTGATGGTTCTATCCATAAAGATACGGTTACGGTTTAAAAGACTTTCAAACTCTGACCAAACCGCTGGAAAATCCGCTAAGAAAGCGTCAATTTTTTTCCAAACTTCAGCAGACCAATCTCTTTCAAAACCACCAATACGTCCCATATTGGTTGTTAAACGAGCACCACAAATTTCCTCATAGATTTCGTAGATTCTTTCACGGTATTCAAATACGTAGAAGAAACCTGTCATAGCTCCTGTATCTACGCCTAAAATCGAGTTACAAATAATATGGTCTGCAATACGAGCTAACTCCATTACAATCACACGCATGTATTGTACTCTTTTAGGAATATCTATCCCTAAAGCTTTTTCAACCGTCATCCACCATCCCATATTATTGATAGGCGATGAACAATAGTTCATACGGTCAGTCAATACATTGATTTGGTAAAACGGACGATTTTCTGCAATTTTTTCAAAAGCTCTATGAATGTATCCCACAGTTCCTTCCCCATCAATAATTCTTTCCCCATCCATCAATAAGATGTTTTGAAAAATACCGTGGGTAGCAGGGTGTGTAGGACCAAGGTTTAATATGGCTAGTTCGCTACCATCTTCGTTTCTTCTTTGTTCGATGATGCTAGCGTAACGCTCTTCTGGTTTTAATAATAACTCTGACATTGATTTTCAGTTTTATTAACAATTATGAGTAGTTCTTCCAAAGAAACGGTCGTCTTTATCCGTACGTCCACCATCTTCAAGAGGGAATTCCTTGCGCATTGGGAATACGGTCATTTCGTCCATATTTAAAATACGTTTTAATTGAGGATGTCCTTTGAAAATGATTCCGTAGAAATCAAAGGTTTCGCGCTCTTGCCAGTTGGCTCCTAAAAATAAAGAAGTAACCGAGTCAATTTCAGGATTGTCTATAGGAAGAAAACATTTGATGCGGATACGAACACCATCAATCCAGTTGTGCATGTGATACACAACACCTAGTTGACGATTAGCTTCATATTCTGGGTAATGCACACCACACACATCGGTTAAAAAGTTGAAACGCAAGGTAGCGTCTTCTTTTAAGAATTTCATGACTTCTACAATAGCATCAGAAGCTACTTCGAAAGTCAAAATATCATGAAGTTGAACAAATTCAGATACTTTTAATCCAAATTGGTCAATTAATTTTTGTTGAATAACAGCGTTCTCTAATGCCATATTATTTGATGTTATAAGAACCTAATAATTCTTTGTATTCGTCAGAACTACGACGGCGAACCGATTCATTTTTTACAATTTCTTGCAAACGCATAATTCCGTCTAAAATTTGTTCTGGTCTTGGTGGGCATCCTGGCACATATACATCTACAGGAATTACTTTATCGATACCTTGTAAAACAGAATAAGTATCAAAAACGCCACCCGAAGAGGCACAAGCACCTACAGCAATAACCCATTTAGGTTCAGACATTTGCTCATACACTTGACGTAAAATAGGTGCCATTTTTTTAGAAATGGTTCCCATTACTAAAAGCATATCCGCCTGACGAGGGGAGAAACTCATACGCTCCATACCGAAACGTGCCACGTCATAATGTGCTCCTGCTGTTGCCATGAATTCGATACCACAACAAGAAGTCGCAAAGGGTAAAGGCCACATCGAATTTGCACGAGCTAAACCTACCACATCGCTCAATTTGGTAGCAAAAAAACCTTCCCCAGCATAACCATCTGGAGGAGCTACCGTTGTATATTTTGAAGAATCACTCATTTTAATTTATGATTTATGACTTTAGATTTTTGATTTCAGAGGTACTTCGTTAATCAAAAATTGTTAATCATCATTCTTAAATCTTTATTCCCACTCCAATCCTTTTTTCTTAATCACGTAGTAAAAACCTACGACTAAAAGAAACATGAAAATTCCCATTTTCAATAATCCTTCCATGCCCATTTCGCGGAAATTTACAGCCCAAGGATACATAAAGATAACCTCGACATCAAATAAAACGAAAAGAATAGCTACTAAGAAATATTTTACAGAAAAGGGAATACGGGCATTACCTACCGATTCGATACCACACTCAAAGTTTTTATCTTTATTAGCTGAGTGACGTTTAGGTCCTAACAAACTCGAGATGAAGATGGTAGCTCCTACAAACCCAACAGCTAATCCTACTTGCATTAAAATAGGTATAAAATCCAGTTGATTTGATTGCATAATTCTATATAATTAATCCAAGCTACAAAGATAAGGGCATAGGGTGAAATATCAATTTTTGTAGAAAAAAATCGATGAATGAAGCTTTATTTGTATTCATTCTAAACAATATTTCAGGATATAAAAAAACCGCCAAGATAACTCAAGGCGGTTAATTATTAATCTTCTATAGAATTTCCGTCTTTATCTAAAAACTTGTATTCTAAATAAGTAAAAGCGTCGCGCGGTATGATTTTTACCCATTTCTTATGTTCAAAAAACCATTTTGAACGTATTGATGGAAAACCTTTGGTAAGGTAGGCTGCAATAAAAGGATGCACGTGCAAACGCACCTTTTGTTGCTTTTTGATAATTCTTTCCAACTCAGAAGCAATTTTATCTATCAAAGCTATTGGAGCGTCAACTTCTCCATTTTCATTGTTAGGGTCTTCTTCACGAGTTTTAATACTCACCTCTGGACGCACCCTTTGACGGGTAATTTGCACCAGACCAAATTTACTTGGTGGCAAGATTTTGTGTTTTGCTTTATCGTCACTCATTTCCTCTTTCAGGAAATCAAACAATACTTTTCGATTATCTGGATTTTGCATATCAATAAAATCGACTACAATAATCCCTCCCATGTCTCGCAAACGCAATTGACGTGCAACTTCAGCCGCAGCAATCAAGTTTACTTCCAGTGCTGTATCTTCTTGCGAAGTTGACTTATTGGAACGATTTCCACTATTCACATCAATGACATGCATAGCTTCGGTGTGTTCAATAATAAGATAAGCACCTTTGCTCATGGAAACGGTCTTACCAAAAGAAGTTTTGATTTGACGCTCAATTCCATACTTTTCAAAAAGTGGAATTTCCTTAGAGTTATAAAGTTTAACGATTGATTCTTTCCCCGGAGCAATTTCCTGTAAATACTCCTTTGTTTCTTGTAATAACTGTTCATCGTCCGACAAAATAGCAGTAAAAGAATCATTAAAAACATCTCTTAAAATAGAAGATGCTCTGTTTAATTCTCCCAAAACTTTTGAAGGATGATGAGCCGTTGGAATTCTTTTGCACATTGCAGACCATTTGTCTAGCAAGTTCTGTAGATCTTTGTCAATTTCGGCTACTTTTTTGCCTTCGGCTACTGTACGAACAATAACCCCAAACCCTTTGGGTTTGATAGATAGAACCAAACGTTTTAATCGTTCTTTTTCTTCCCTAGACTGAATCTTTTGAGAAACAGAAACTCTTTCAGAAAAAGGCACTAAAACAATATACCTACCCGCTAAGGATAACTCAGAACTAATTCGAGGTCCTTTAGTAGATATAGGTTCTTTAACCACTTGAACTAAAACCGATTGGTTGGCGTTTAAAACATCTGTTATCACGCCATTTTTATCAATTTCAGGTTCAAATTGAAATGATTTAAGGGAAAAATCGTTTAATTTACCTGCGCATACTTGTTTGATGAATTTCAACTGAGAAGAGAGATTAGGCCCCAAATCATGATAATGTAAAAAGGCGTCTTTTTCGAAACCTAAATTCACAAAAGCAGCATTTAATCCTGCTACTGGTTTTCGTATTTTGGCAATAAAAATATCACCAACATGAAATTCACCAGCATCCTCTTCGTCTTTGTGTAATTCAATTAGTTTTCCATCTTTTAATAAGGCAAAATCTACAGCGTTTTGACTTGATCTAATAATTAGCTCTTTATTCACGGCGTAAATTTTTATCTGTAACGTTTGATGTGAGATGATGGATGATGGGTGTAAGATAGCATCTTCCAACCTCCATCCTCCATCCTCCAGCTTATTTTACAGATGGATTAAACATTTTTTACAGGCGTACCCGTAAGGATTTAATAATTTAGAATTCAGAATTCAGAATTTAGAAGTAGAAAAACTTCAAAAATCTAATAACATTAATCTGTAATCAAAAATCCTAATTTCAATGAACTTTTTAAAAAGAAAAAAGTAGTTTAAGAACTACTTTTTCTTTTTATGACGATTAGCTCTCGCTCTCTTTTTACGTTTGTGAGTCGCTACCTTATGTCTTTTTCTTTTTTTACCACTTGGCATAACTTTGTTGGTTTTATGTTAATAATTATTTCGATTCTACTAATGTATCTACGTCAACTTTAGCTTTAACACCTTCTACAAATACTTTTGCAGGTTTGAAAGCAGGAATATTGTGAGCAGGAATTTTGATAGTTGTATTTTGAGAAATGTTTCTTCCTGTTTTTTCAGCTCTTGTTTTGATGATAAAACTTCCGAAACCTCTTAAATAAACATTATCACCCGTTTCTAACGAACTTTTCACTTCGTCCATAAAAGACTCCACTGTAGCCTGAACATCTCCTTTTTCTAAGCCTAATTTGTCAGCAATTTTAGCTACGATATCTGCTTTTGTCATTTTATAATCCTTATTAAGTTTATCGCATTTTTTGAGTGTGCAAATATAGAAATAAAAAAAACAATATTTCAACTATAATCGATTAAAATTTAATCACATAAAGAATTATTTTTGCAAGCCAATACAAAACCATGAATTTCAGCCACCATATTACCACTTGGTATCAAAACAACAAAAGAGATCTTCCTTGGCGCAAAACCAACAACCCTTACCATATTTGGTTATCAGAAATTATACTGCAACAAACACGTGTAAACCAAGGACTTCCCTACTACGAAAGCTTCACAAAAAACTTTCCCACAATAAAAGATTTAGCAACTGCAGACGAAGAAAAAGTTTTAAAATTATGGCAAGGCTTAGGCTATTATTCACGAGCTAGAAACCTACACGCAACCGCAAAAACAATCTGCGAATCATATGAAGGAAATTTCCCTAAAACCTTTAATGAACTCAAAAAATTAAAAGGAATTGGTGATTACACAGGCGCAGCAATAGCCTCTTTTACGTTTAACGAAGTTGTCCCTGTAGTTGATGGCAATGTATATCGTGTCCTATCTCGCTATCTAGGAATAACAACCGATATCAGTCATTCAAGTGCAAGAAAAATATTTTTTGAAACCGCAAATCAATTAATCGACAAAAACAACCCAGCCTTATTCAACCAAGCCATTATGGAATTTGGCGCTTTGCAATGCACCCCTAAATCACCAGATTGCACAAAATGCCCACTAAACAATTCTTGTTTTGCACTAGCTAACAACGAAATCGAAAATCTTCCCATAAAATCTAAGAAAACAAAGGTTAAAAAACGTTTTCTTAATTATTTATTGATTTTAGATTCGGAGAACAGAGCTACCGCCTCTAAAAGAACCTCAAAAGGAATCTGGCAAAACCTATATGAACTTCCACATATAGAAACAAAAGAAAAAGACTCAGAAACAAGTTTAATTCAAAAGATAAAAGAATATCACCCTAACAACACTGCGATTACACATATAAAGTCTGAATCCATAACCCACAAACTATCCCACCAACACTTAGAAATAGAATTTTGGAAAATTACCATTGACCACAAACACAATAAAGGGCTCACTCATCAAGAATTATTAAATTTACCCACTCCGATAGTCCTACACAATTTCATTGAACGCAATCCATATTAAAAAAATTCATATATTTGAGTTTCACAAAATACAAGCCACATGAACGGTACATTAAATAAAGTGATGCTTATAGGGCATTTAGGCGATGAAGTAAAAATGCATTATTTTGACGGAGGCAATTGTATTGGACGTTTTCCTCTCGCTACAAATGATGTTTATATCAACAAGACCACAGGAGAAAAAATAACCTCAACAGAGTGGCACAACGTAGTAGTAAGAAACAAGGCTGCCGAAATTTGCGAAAAATACTTAACTAAAGGTGATAAAATTTACGTTGAAGGTCGCATAAAATCACGTCAATGGCAAGCCGAAGACGGTTCAACGAAATACACTACAGAAATACAAGTCTCCGAATTTACTTTTTTAACCACAAAAAAAGATTCAGAATCGTTTAAAAACACAACAGAGACACCAAAAAGCGCTACTTTTGACAACCCAATTGAAAACGATTTACCCTTTTAAAATGAAAAGAAACTTTTTTTACACCTTATCATTATTAGCCTTAATCTTTAATATCACTAGTTGTAAAGATGAAGCACTCCCTAAACCAAAAGCTTATCTTGCATTAGAATACCCAGAAGCAGCTTACCAAAAGTTTGACAACGCAAGCAATTATCAATTTAACTATAATAGTTTAGGTAAAATTACAAACAAAGGGAACAACAGTTTTCACATAGAATACCCACGACTAAAAGCCACAGTCTTTCTAAATTACCGCCCTGTTCAAAACAACATTGACATCTTATTACGTGATGCTCAAAAACTAACTTATGAACATGTGGTTAAGGCCGATAACATTACCGAGCAACCTTTCATCAATAACAAAGAAAGAAAATTTGGAATGTTTTACGAAGTAGGTGGAAATGCAGCATCTCAATCACAATTTTACGTAACCGACAGCACTAAAAACTTCCTAATGGGCTCCATTTACTTCTATGCAAAACCCAACTTTGATTCCGTTTTACCTGCAGCACAATACATAAAAAACGACTTAAGAATCCTAATGGAGTCTTTAAAATGGAAATAATTACAAATTATCCGAAGCATACCATTCCGCAAAAGAAGAATCAGTTTCTTGCAACTTCAAAGAATGCAAATCGATTCCAACCGGCAAACGCCTTCTAATTTTTGAAGCAAAATCAATCACCATATTTTCACTGGTAGGCTGATAGTCTACCAGAATAACGTGGTGTCCACGTTGTTTTAACTCATTGGCCAGTTCTAAATGCGGTGTGGTTTCATTAAAAACGGTTGCGTGGTCAAAAAGGTCGACAATTTCTTCTTTGACAATTTTTTTCAAATCCGAAAAGTCGATTACCATGCCGTACTTAACATTTGAACGGTCTGTAATAGGTGTACCAATAACGGTTACCGACAACTTATAGCTATGTCCGTGTACATTTTTACATTTTCCATCATAACCGAATAAAGCATGTCCGGTTTCAAAATTAAATTGCTTGGTAATTCGAATTTTACTCATAATAAAAAAACTTAGGGCAAAAGTATAAAAAAAGCGCTCGCTATGCGAACGCTTTTGAATTTTTATGTTCTATAAAGACTATGCTTCAAATGGAATTACAGAAACATAAGACTTGTTGTCTCTTTTTTTCTGGAATGCAACAACACCGTCAACTTTAGCGTGTAAAGTGTGATCTTTACCCATATAAACGTTTTCACCAGCATTATGCTTTGAACCTCTTTGTCTTACAATGATATTACCTGCACCTGCAGCTTGACCACCAAAAATCTTAACACCTAAGCGTTTCGATTCTGATTCTCTACCATTCTTAGAACTACCGACACCTTTCTTGTGAGCCATGACGTAATGGTTTTTATAAGTTAATATTATTCGTTAGTACCTTCTTCTTTCTTAGCTTTAGTAGCTTTCTTTTTAGGAGCAGCTCCAGAAGCGTTGATTCCCTCAATTACGATTTGAGTAAGATACTGTCTGTGACCATTTCTTTTTTTGTAACCTTTTCTTCTTTTCTTTTTGAAAACGATTACTTTGTCACCTTTCAAGTGTTGTAAAACTTTTGCTTCTACTGAAGCTCCTTCTATAGCTGGGGCGCCTAAAGTTACGTTTCCGTTATCGTCTAACAAAAGAACTTTGTCAAATGTTACATTTGAACCTTCTTCTGTAGCCAAACGGTGTACGAATACTTTTTGGTCTTTGCTTACTTTAAATTGTTGCCCTGCTATCTCTACGATTGCGTACATAACAATATGTTTAATTAATTTAAGTTTGCAAATATACAAATTCTATACAAACGCACAAGTGATGTATTAAAAATATTAAAATTATTAATTCACTCTATATCAGCCCCTTTAAGAAAACCTCTTTCCCTATTCAAATCACATTCCCTAAAAACAAAAAAACAAAAACAACCCACTTCAACTTCAAACTTAATAGCTTGATTTATTATATTTCCTTAATTTTGCAATTCAATTATTAGTAATGCTAGAAAAAGAAAAACACATATTTGAGAAAACGGTTATCGTAGGTATCGTTACTCAAAACCAAAACGAAGAGAAACTACGCGAATATTTAGATGAATTAGAGTTTCTTACTTTTACAGCAGGCGGAGAGGTTGTGAAACGTTTTACACAAAAAATGGACAAACCAAATCCTAAAACATTTGTAGGTACAGGAAAACTTGAAGAAATTAACACATACATCAAAGAAAACGATATTAAAACTGTTATTTTTGATGATGAGCTAACTCCAGCTCAACAGAAAAATATCACCCGAGAATTAGATTGTAAAGTCTTAGATAGAACAAACTTAATTCTAGATATTTTTGCTCAAAGAGCAGAGACTTCCTATGCTCGCACACAAGTAGAATTAGCTCAATGTCAATACTTACTACCCCGTTTAACAGGTATGTGGACGCACTTAGAACGCCAGCGTGGAGGTATTGGTATGCGTGGTCCTGGAGAAACCGAAATTGAAACTGACCGTAGAATTGTACGCGATCGAATTTCGCTTTTAAAAGAAAAAATCAAAACCATAGACAAACAAATGGCTATCCAGCGTAGTAATCGTGGCGCCATGGTTCGCGTAGCCTTAGTAGGCTATACTAATGTTGGAAAATCAACTTTAATGAATGCTATTGGCAAAAGCGAAGTATTTGTTGAGAACAAACTTTTTGCAACACTTGATACTACGGTAAGAAAAGTTGTTATCAAAAACCTTCCCTTTTTACTTTCTGACACGGTTGGTTTCATTAGAAAACTACCAACACAACTTGTTGAATCATTTAAAAGCACACTAGACGAAGTCCGTGAAGCCGACTTACTTCTTCATGTGGTTGATATTTCGCATTCTGAATTTGAAGACCATATAGAATCCGTAAATCAAATTTTACACGACATAAAAAGTGTAGACAAACCAACGATAATGGTTTTCAATAAAATTGACTCTTACAAACATCTTACGATTGCTGATGACGATTTGATCACTGAAAAAACTACCAAACATTACACTTTAGAGGACTGGAAAAAAACCTGGATGAATCGTCTTGGTGAAAACAATGCTTTATTCATTTCAGCAACGGAAAAACATAATTTCGAAGAATTTAGAGAAAAAACTTATGAAGCGGTAAGACAAATTCATATTACACGCTTCCCATATAATAATTTTTTATACCCTGACTACAAAGAAGCTGACGGGGAATAAAACGAAAAAGCCGATTCTCTCAACGAATCGGCTTTTTTACACATTTCAATTTCTTATGAAATTATTTGTTTCTTATAGTCCTTCCTCAGATAAGATTAAAGTTGCTTAACAAATTTTTCAAACAACTCTTTTGTTCTAACATCTATTTCCTCATAGTTAAGACGCTCTTTTGTTTGATATAAAAACATAATAGCATATTTTTTCTGGCATAATGCAGGTAATAAGATTAATTTATTTAACCTATAAACTTCTCGCAGCACTCGCTTGTAATAATTCCTATCAACTGCCTTTTTAAAATACTTTTTTGAAACCGAAACTCCTATTTTAATATCTGTTTGTTCAAGATCATTTATTTCAGCATACACCAATCGCAAAGGGTATTTTGAAACTGTTTTTCCTTCAGTAAACAACAAATTAATCTGAGATCTACTTTTCAGTTTCTCTATCTTAGGGTAATCATTTATCATGGTACAAAGATATACAACATAGCAAATTTAAACACTTACAAAAAACATAAAATACACAAGAAAATAATATCGGATAGAATAAATTTTACCTTTACCGATAATTTTGTAACTTTGGGTATGTGGGAAATTGATAGAAAATACTTTTCAGAATTTGAGGCTACTTTTGAAAGACTTCAACAAAAAAAGGAAATGCTAGTAAAAGCTAGACCATTACCTCAAATGGCAATGGCTAAAATTAAAGAAGCTCTTTCTGTTGAATGGACATACAACTCTAATAGTATTGAAGGGAACACACTTACTTTAAGAGAAACTCAAATGGTATTGCAAGAAGGGATTACTATAAAAGGAGTTTCTTTAAGAGAACATTTTGAAGCCAAAAATCACGAAAAAGCCATCGAATATCTCTATCAAATTGTTAATGATAGCTATGTTTTAAGAAGTCTGGATATCCTTTCTTTGCATGGCTATGTTTTAAGAACCATAGAAGATGAATATGCTGGAAGGCTTCGTAATGGAGGTGTGCGTATATCAGGCGCAAATTTTATTCCTCCTTCAGCGCACAAAGTCCCTGATTTGATTGATGAATTGGTAACTTTTGTAAATGAAAACCCATTAGGTTTAAATGATATAGAATTAGCTACTATTTTCCATCATAAATTTGTTTGGATTCACCCTTTTTTTGATGGAAATGGAAGAACGGTTCGACTGGCAATGAATTTACTATTAATGCGTAGTGGTTTTCCGCCAGCGATTATCTTAAAAGAAGACCGAAAAAAATATTACGAAGCATTAAATCAAGCTAACAATGGCAACTATCAACGCTTGATGCTCTTAATGTGTCAAGCGGTAGAGCGTACGCTCAACATCTATTTAAGTGCTTTACCAGAGGCTACACAGGAATACGATACTATTGCAAATATTGTCAACGAACCCGAAATGAAGTATGGGCAAGAATATATCAGTTTGTTAGCGCGTCAAGGCAAAATAGACGCTCACAAAGAAGGACGTACTTGGTATACCACCCGAAAAGCAATAGAAGATTATATGCAGACGCGACATCGAAAACGGTCACAGCAGTAAAAACCTATGAATTTAACAATCTGTAAGTATTCTGTTACATACAGATTGTTTCTTTTTTAGAAAATAGTAATAAATTCGCTTTCAAAATTATACGCATTCAATGAAAACAAAATCTATATTTTTATTGGTTCTTTTTCTTAGCAACCATCTTGCACTGGCGCAACACACAAAAGGATTAGTTGCAGAAAAAGCCATGGTTGTGTCCGCAAGAGAAGAAGCTTCAAAAATTGGAACACAGGTACTACAAATGGGTGGCAATGCTTTTGATGCTATGATAGCAACCGAATTAGCTTTGGCAGTTTGTTATCCGCAAGCGGGTAATATAGGCGGTGGAGGTTTTATGGTGTATCGCAAAGCTGATGGAAGTATAGGGAGTTTGGATTATCGTGAAAAAGCTTCTCGCCATGCGCATAAAGACATGTATTTAGATAAGGACGGAAATGTAATAGCACGGGCAAGTACACATTCAGGATTAGCTATTGGGGTGCCTGGTACTATAGCAGGGATATATGAAGTGCATAAAAAAATGGGAACATTGCCTTTATCTGTTATTTTCCAGCCTGTCATTGCTTTAGCTGAAAAAGGTTTTGTGGTTACCCCTAAAAACCAAACTACTTTTGCAAATTACCGAGAAGAACTTATTCAAGCCAACGGCGTTAACAGTTTGTATTCAAAATCCTATAAAGCATACGATACTCTACGTCAGCAGGCATTAGCTAATACCTTGAAACGTATACTCAAAAAAGGAAAAAAAGAATTTTATGAAGGTGAAACCGCCCGAAAAATGGTTGCTTTCATTAAGAATAGAGGGGGGATTATAGATTTTCAAGATTTAAAAAATTATCAAGCCGTTTGGAGAAAACCGATTCAAGTAAAATACAAGGAATACACCCTTACCACTATGGCTCCTCCTAGCAGTGGTGGTATTACTTTAGCTCAGATTTTAAAAATGATTGAGCCCTACGACATTGGGACTTTTGGGCATAATTCTGAAAAAGCCATCCAATTACTTGTGGAAGCTGAACGCAGAGCGTATGCCGATAGGAATCATTTTTTAGGCGACCCTGATTTTGTAACTATTCCGCAACAAGTGTTGCTGGATACTGATTATCTAAAAACACGCATGGCTAATTTTTCATTTGCACAAGCGACAAAGTCAAGTGATATTGCTCATGGAAAAATTGAATTCAAAGAAAGTACAGAAACCACTCATTATTCTATTGTAGATGCTTATGGAAATGCGGTTTCAGCGACTACAACATTGAATGATAATTTTGGGAGCAAGCATTATTCGGATGAGTTGGGTTTCTTTTTCAATAATGAAATGGACGATTTTAGTGCTAAACCGGGTATAGCTAATTTGTATGGCTTGGTAGGTGCACAAGCCAATGCAATTCAACCTAACAAAAGAATGTTAAGTTCCATGACACCTACCATAGTTGACAAAAATGGAAAACTTTTTATGGTTGTGGGTACTCCAGGTGGCTCCACCATTATTACCTCGGTATTGCAAACTTTCTTAAATGTTACAGCATTTGGAAAAACGATGCAAGAAGCAGTTGATGCGCCTCGTTTTCACCATCAATGGTTGCCTGATGAAGTAGTTTTTGAACCTAATAAGTTTTCAGAAATTTTAATCAGAAACCTAAAATTGAAAGGATATAATATCAATGAAAAGCAAAACCGTATTATAGGAAAAGTAGATGCTATTTTAGTACTTCCAGAAGGTAAACTGGAAGGTGGTGCAGACAGTCGCGGAGATGATAAAGCGGTGGGATATTAAAATAAAGAATATGGAATACGTAAAAATATTTTCAGGTTCAGAAATTATTGCGCAAGCAATACAAACCGAGTTGCATCAGTTGGGTATCGGTTCTCGGTTGCAAAATCATATTCAATCGGCGGTGTTAGCGGGATTTGGCACTGCTGATTTGGCTGTGGATGTCTTGGTTGATAAAAAAGATGTGATTCAAGCAAAATTGATAGTTTCAAAAATGGTTTCCTAATTTTATCTCTCAAAATTTTATCTGCATTATAAAAATCAATATAAATGTAGAATTGAATTTTTTTTAGAGAATAAAAGATGTAAAAGACTGTTTTAGAGCAGTCTTTTGTTAATTTTATAGTATTTTTGAATAAAATTTGCATTATGGATATGGCATTAAAAAAATTAGAGTTAGTGGATTGGTTGCTTCATATCAATGATGAAGCTAAACTTAAAAAAGTTATAGCACTTAAAACTATTTTGGATAAAGAAGCTGTAGCTACTTCCATAAATGGGTATCCAATTGATAGAGAAGAATATATTCAAATGGTTAAAGAAGCAGACGAGCGTATTTCTTCGGGACAGTTTATCACCATGGAAGATTTAGAAAGAGAAATTGAAAATTGGTAGTATGTCTAAAAAGATTAAAATTTTATGGGATACAAATGCGAAATCCGATTTAAAATGCATCTTTGATTATTTAAAAATAAAGTCCCTACAAGGTGCAAAAAATGTTGTAGCAGACATACTTCTTCAAACTAAAAGCATTCATTTTTCTGAGCAATATCAAGTAGATGAAATTTTGGGAGCACCTTACAGGAGAATGATTGTGAGGAATTATAAAATTGTTTACAAAGTTCATTCTGAAAGCGAAATTAGAATACTAGCGATATTTGATACGCGTCAAAATCCTAAAAAAATGAAATAATAAATGAATGATAAAATCAAATTCATAATCACTCCTTTGCTAGCATTATTCGTAAGCATTTATCTGTTTTATGTTGGATATGTATATTTTAATCAGGCTGAAATGGTATTTATGAACGCACCTTTAAGCAAAGATTATATGTTTGATTTTGAGAAAAAATTTGAAGAAAAGAGTATTTCTTCTTTTGATGGCAAAAAGCAACATGGTTTACTGTTTAAAGTCAATGAGCCTAAAGGAATTATATTCTATCTACATGGTAATGCGGGTAATTTAGCTACTTGGGGCACTATTTCCGAGTTTTATACTTCTTTAGGATACGATTTTTTTATTTTGGATTATAGAGGCTTTGGGAAAAGTGAAGGGCAAATTGAAAATGAAGAGCAAGTATTGAAAGATGTTCAAATTGTATTTGATAAAATCACAAAAAGTTATTCCCAAAAAGTCCTAATCGGCTATTCTATTGGTACAGGTATAGCTTCGCATCTTGCCTCAGTACGCAAATGCACCTCCCTGATACTTCAAGCGCCTTATGCTAATTTAATGAAATTGACAGAATCAAAAGTGCCGTATTTTCCTAATTATTTGAAGAAATTTCAATTTGAAACGGACAAAAAATGGCACAAAATCACCTGTCCCATTTACCTATTTCATGGGGATGAAGACCATCTGATTGGATTAGAAAATTCAATCCAATTAAAGCAATATTTCAACCCAAAAGACCATCTTTTTGTGCTAAAACAGCAAGGTCATATTGGCATCAATGATAATGCAGATTTCCAGAAAGAAATAAAGTTACTTTTGAATAACTAATTTCAAATTATCACATTTTCAAATCCGCACATAAATCTTATCTTTGCACTTCAAAAATTTAAGGACAATTCTAACCTTTTAAACCTTAAACTTTTAAACTCAAATTATGATTACAGTAAACGATATCGCCGTTGAATTTGGCGGAACTACGCTTTTTAGCGACGTAACTTTTGCGATTAATGAAAATGACAAAATTGCCCTTATGGGTAAAAATGGTGCTGGAAAATCAACTTTGCTTAAAATTGTAGCTGGAGAAAACAAGCCTACACGCGGTGGAATTTCGGCTCCTAGCGATGCCGTAATTGCGTATTTACCTCAGCATTTATTAACCAAAGACGATTGTACTGTAATGGAAGAAACATCTAAAGCGTTTGCTGATGTTTTGAATATGAAAAAAGAGATTGACGATATCAACGAACAATTAACCATTCGTACGGATTATGAAAGTGATGAGTACATGAAGTTGATTGAGCGAGTTTCTGAATTATCTGAAAAATACTATTCGATTGAAGAGGTAAACTATGAAGCGGAAGTCGAAAAAGTATTAAAAGGTTTAGGTTTTGAGCGTGAGGATTTTGTTCGTAAAACTTCGGAGTTCTCTGGAGGATGGCGTATGCGTATCGAATTGGCTAAAATCTTATTGAAAAAACCCGATTTGATTTTGTTAGATGAGCCTACGAACCACTTAGATATGGAAAGTATTCAATGGTTAGAGGATTTTTTGACTAATCAAGCTAAAGCCGTTATGGTGATTTCCCACGATAGAGCCTTTGTAGATGCGATAACAAATCGTACCATTGAAGTAACTATGGGACGTATTTACGATTATAAAGCGAAGTATTCGGATTATCTAGAATTGCGTAAAGACCGAAGAATTCATCAGCAAAAAGCGTACGATGAGCAACAAAAATTCATCGCCGAGAATCAAGCTTTCATTGAGCGTTTTAGAGGAACTTTCTCAAAAACGGAACAAGTACAGTCGCGTGTACGTATGTTAGAAAAACTTGAAATTATTGAGGTGGATGAAGTAGACACCTCAGCTTTGAAATTGAAGTTCCCTCCATCGCCACGTTCAGGACAATACCCTGTGGTGGTGGAAGATTTGACCAAATCATATGGTGACCATGTGGTGTTTAAAGATGCCAATATGGTAATTGAACGCGGACAAAAGGTTGCTTTTGTGGGGAAAAACGGTGAAGGTAAATCGACCATGATTAAGGCTATCATGAATGAGATAGCCATCGATGGTGGAAAATTAGAAATTGGACACAATTCACAAATAGGTTATTTTGCTCAAAATCAAGCTTCGTTATTAGATGGTGAAGCAACTATTTTTGAAACCATAGACCGTATTGCAGAAGGCGATATCCGTACCCAAATTAAAAATATCTTAGGGGCATTCATGTTCAAAGGTGATGATATTCAAAAGAAAGTTAAGGTGCTTTCAGGTGGGGAAAAAACGCGTTTGGCAATGATTAAATTATTGTTAGAACCTGTAAATGTATTAATTCTGGATGAACCTACGAACCACTTGGATATGAAAACTAAGGATATCATCAAAGATGCGCTAAAAGATTTTGATGGGACTTTAATTTTAGTATCGCACGACCGTGATTTCTTGGATGGTTTAGCTGAGAAGGTTTTCGAATTTGGGAACAAACGTGTCAAAGAACATTTTGAAGACATTAAAGGTTTCTTAGCGCATAAGAAAATGGAGAGTTTGAAGGAGATTGAGAAATAGTGTTTCGTTTTCAGTAAACAGTACATATTTTTTAAGGAACCTACAGGTGAGAGCTTGTAGGTTTTTTTATGTTTAAATAGAATAAAAATGGTTTCTGCAAATCCTTATTTCAAAAAATACTTATTTTTGGAAACTCCATTTCGACAAACAAAAACTAAACATCATGAAAAATAAAATTCGAATTCTAAGCCTTGATGGTGGAGGTATAAGAGGTATTATAACCTGTGTGATTCTTAAATATATTGAAGAACAACTTCAAAAACTTGATCACCCCCAAGCACGTATAGGCGATTATTTTGATTTAGTCGCAGGCTCAAGCACTGGAGGCATCATTGTAGCATTAATACTGTTTCCAGATGAAACCAATAAAGCTAAATTTTCTATACAAGATGCATTAGATTTGTATGCAAAAAGAGGAGAAGAAATTTTCAATGTCCATTTTTGGGAGCATTTATTAAACCCTTTTGGCTTATTCAAAGAGAAAATATCTCAAAAAAACATAGAAAAACAACTTGATGAAGTCTTTAATAATTTAGAGCTCAAAAACCTTGTCAAACCCTGTCTAATCACAGCATACGATATTAATTCAAGGAAAGCTAAATTCTTTTGTAGTCATGAGGCTCATGACGGCTTGGAAAATTTTTATGTTAAAGATGTTTGCAGAGCTACAAGTGCTGCACCCACTTACTTTGAACCTGCAAAAATTAAATCCTTATACAATCAAGAATTTATTTTAGTAGATGGAGGCGTTTATGCTAACAACCCTGCTATGTGTGCTTTCGCCGAAGCGCGAAAATTAGATTTTTCAAAAATTCTTAACCATCCTGATAAAGTAGATTTTCCAAATGTCAATGATATACTTATGGTATCAATTGGTACTGGGCAAGTACTCAAGCCCTATACTTTCAAGGAATTTGAAAATGCAGGAAAACTCAAATGGATTAGTCCGCTGATTGATATTTTGCTTACTTCAAACGCAGAAACGGTTGACTACTATCTCCAACAAATGTATAATGATTTAGGCCCTAGGAATCAGAAAAACTACTACAGAATCATGCCTGAATTGAATAATGCATCACCCGAAATGGACGACACTTCAGTGGTAAACATTGAAGCCCTTATTCAAGCGGGATTAGCTTATATAGATCAAAACCGTCAGCTTCTCACTGATATTGCTAAAAAACTAATTAAAAACAAATAAAAAAGGTAGACCATGTCTACCTTCTTTGCCCCAAATCTACCATAAACTTAACCTACTTATTGTAATGGTGAGTCAAATATATAACCTGCTTTTCTTTAAACAGCAAAAAAACGTTTAACTACATAAATTCCCGACGAAATACATTATTTACAATTTCTTTAACATTTAAAACAACCTAAATGTGTTTGTCAACTCAAAATATTTTATTGCATCAGGATGAAAACCCAAGGTATTAAAATAAAAAAGGTAGACCTAGTCTACCCTTTTTGCCCCAAATCTACCATAACTTAACCTACTTATGTAATGGTCTTCCAAAACTAATTCACTTTTCAATTATTCACAAAAAATATCGTCTAACTGTCATTATAAACGATAAATAAAGCTTCTTTCATAAAATTTCAGTTTCAGTGGTTCTATTCATAATTTCATTAACAAATATACCCAGCATAAATCCACTAAATATTTTAAAAAACAAACCCTCAATAAATCCTATTTAGTATTTTTGATCACAAACAGTAGCACTCATGCAACAACATATATCTTCCTTAGGTGGCAATTTACAACTTGCCGAAATTCAATTTACAGAATACGATTTGTCCAATGGCTTACATGTCATCTTACATCAAGACGATAGTTTGCCTGTCGTAGTCACTTCTATCATGTATCATGTAGGTGCCAAGGACGACCCTAAGGGACGTAGTGGTTTTGCTCATTTTTTTGAACATCTCCTTTTTGAAGGCACCGTAAACATCCCACGCGGAGAATGGTTCAAACTCGTTACCGCCAATGGCGGAAGTAATAATGCCAATACCTCTGATGACCGTACCTATTACTATGAAGTTTTTCCAGCTAACCAACTCGAATTGGCTTTATGGATGGAGGCCGACCGATTAAAACATCCCGTTATCAACCAAATAGGCGTTGATACTCAAAAAGAAGTAGTAAAGGAAGAAAAAAGGATGCGCTATGACAACCGTCCGTACGGAATGCTTTTAGCTGAAGTAAAAAAGCATTTGTTCGCCCAACATCCGTACCAAAATACTACGATTGGAGAAATGGAGCATATAGACGCATCAACCCTAGAAGAATTTCAAGATTTCAACAAAAAATATTACATACCTAACAACGCTGTTTTAGTAGTTGCAGGCAACTTTGAAATAGAACAAGCTAAATCTTGGATTGACACTTATTTTGGTTCTATTCCTAAGGGAAGTGAAATTGCGCGTATTCCCATAGCAGAAAAACCAATCACACAAACCATTCATGCGACTTATGAAGATAACAACATTCAAATTCCTATGTTGGTGTTAGCGTACAGAACTCCTTCTATGAAAAACCATGAAGCTCGAGTTTTAGACCTAATTTCAGCTTATTTGAGCGATGGAAAAAGCGCCAAATTATACAAGAAAATGGTAGATGAAAAGAAAATTGCTTTACAAATGGGGGCTTTCAACCATTCGCAGGAAGATTATGGCATGTATATTATGTATGGGATTCCTATGTCTGGAGTATCACTAGAAGATTTGAAAAAAGAAATCGATGCAGAAATTTTCAAGCTTCAAAATGAACTCATTAGCGAAACTGATTTTCAAAAACTCAAAAACAAACAGGCAAATCACATGGTGGATAGCAGAGCTAGTTTAGAAAATATAGCGCATGATTTAGCCACCTTTTATCTCTTACATCATGAAGTTAACCTCATCAATACGGAGGCACAACACTATGACACCATCACGCGCGAAGACATTCAGCAAATTGCTCAGACTTATTTAAAAACAGAGCAACGTTTAGAATTAGCCTACAATCCAAAAACACAAAATTAGTCCACATGAACACCATCGTTACAAATCAACCAAAAGGAGGCGTAATGCCTTCCTTAAAGTTTCAAAAACCGCAAACTTTTGTTTTAACAAATGGATTAAAAGTATTGGTCGTGGCTAATCATAAGCTTCCCCGTGTTACATTCCAACTACAAATTGACCATCCCCTCTTTACAGAAGGTGATAAAAAAGGCGTAGATAGCCTAACTTCTGCCTTACTAGGCAAAGGCAGTCTGAATATTACTAAAGAAGCATTTTTTGAAGAAATTGATTTTTTAGGACTAGAGATGCAATTCCATGCTTCAGGTGCTAAAGCAGAAGGTCTATCTAAATACGCTGGACGCATGCTGGAATTATTTGCAGAAGGTTGTTTGCATCCTAATTTTACTCAAGAAGAACTTGACAAGGAACGCAACAAATTAATTGAAGCATTACGCTCCAATGAAAAAAACGTACAGCATACACTGGCTCGTATTGAAAACTTGGTAACCTTTGGCGAAAACCATCCTAAAGGAGAATTTACCACAGAAGCAACACTCAATCATGTGACTTTAGCAGACGTAATAGCAAATTATCAAAACTATTTCAACCCACAACAAGCTTATTTAGTCATTATAGGTGATGTTGATTTTGAAACTGTACAAACCAAAGTCACCACTTTGTTTTCCGATTGGAAAGCCAACCCCTATCCTACTACTACTTACGAAATCCCTCCCACTGTTGCTCAAACACAAATTACGTGGGTGAATATGGACCATGCCGTACAAACCGACATTAGCGTTGTGAACACGATGGATTTACCCATGAATGACCCAGATTATTTCCCAGTAGTCATTGCAAATCAAATTTTAGGCGGTGGTGCTGACGGGCGTTTGTTTTTAAATTTAAGAGAAAAACACGGTTGGACTTACGGCTCCTATTCAACTATTGGTGCTGGCAAATACACACAGAAATTCAAAGCATCGGCTCAAGTTCGTCATAATGTAGTGGGCGATGCCATCATTGAAATCTTAAAAGAGATAAAATTGCTTCGCACTACTCTAGTAAGTGAGGCCGATTTGCAATTAGCTAAATCGAAGTATATCGGTAATTTTATCATGCAATCTCAAAAACCAGAAGCCATTGCGCGTTATGCTTTGCATACCGAAATTCAAAATTTACCCTCTGATTTCTATGAAAACTATATCGAGAATATGAATCGGGTAACCACCGACGACGTATTACGTGTGGCTCAACACTTTTTTCTTGCCGATAATTGCCATGTATTTGCAGTGGGTAAAGGCGCAGACATACAAAGTGAATTGAAAAAAACAGGATTACCTATTGCGGAATGCCTTCCAACGGGTGAAATTTTATAAAAATTTGAGTAATCGTGTCACACCTGCTGGTTAGCACGATTACTCTTTATTTTTAAAAAATAGTTGACCAATTTCTAAAATCAAAATCGCCACTAACAAAATAACCCCCAACACAAAAAACAAAGGACTCGTTTCTGACTTTTCTACTTGACCATAATATACAAATGCTCCCCAATAATAGGGTGATTTTTTTGCATTCGAAACCTCTGCATCTTTTAAAAAATCCAACTTGGCCAAATGCAATGCTTGCTCGTAATGCCTTCCCTTTTTCAATTGATCGTAAAAATGACTCATGAGTTTTGAAGTCGTAAAATCATTTACTTTCCATAAGGTAAAAACTAAATTTGAAGCACCAGCAACTTGAAAACCTCTTGCTACATTCAGCGGACTATCACCTGAATACAACTTACCTAAACCCGTTTCGCATGCACTTAATACAACTAAATCAGGATGCAAATTCAAACCATATAATTCAGAATAAAACACGTCACGATCAATAAACTTTATAGAGGCTGACGTTTCTAAATCACCCGCAGATGCATGTGTAGACAAATGCAACAGTTGATAGTGCTTTGCATCTTTTACAAATGTTATAAAATTTGCATTTACCCCTGTAACATACTTCCCTTCAAATTTATCTTGCAAATCGTTTTTTTCATCATTTGAAAAGACCAACTCTTGCTCAGAACCTTTGAAAACAGGAAATACTCCCAATACTTTAGGAGATTTATACCGTTTAAAATCGGATTTCAAAGTGTTTATGGAATGATTATAAGAAATTTCCTTATTAAAAACCAAAAACGGAATTTTTGTAAAATTTGTACTGGCAGATTTTGAAACCACCAAAGATTCGAAAGGTAAAAACCGTAAAAGTCCATCAGGAATGATTATTATTTTCTTATTCTGAATAGCACGCAATCCTAAAGCAAGATACAAATTATGGCTTTCTGTAGTGAATTGAGTCACATGACTTGTAATTTTTTCAGGGGAGGTGTAATATGCTAAATAGGATCGAATTTTAGATTTCAACATCTCAGAGGTACATAATTTAGAGCAACTCAAGTTTCCATTTTCTAATTTGAAAAAAAACGTATGCTCATCGCCCATAAAATAACTAACTAAAGTCTGCTTGTTTTTTTGCAAAAACTGGGATATACTTTTCAAATTCCATTGAATACCCACCTCAGCTTTTTGTTGCATGGTTTTCAATGCTAAAACACAGTCCGATTGTTGTACAATCCAACGATTGATGGCGTTGATATTCGCATGAGCATACTTTTGCTGTTCTTTTTCGATTAAAAGCCCAAGCGTATTGATTTCCTGATATAATTTTTTTTCCTTTACTGAAGGCGTACTATATTTCTGCTGGTTACGCAACAGCATGGCTGACTTATGATTTTCTGACATAAGAAAAGCCTGTTCCAACCAATTATTTTTCTTGGTTTTTGCATACAATTCTAAATATACGTCTAAACACCACGCAACCCGCTTATGACTTTGACTTTGAAGAATCAATTGATTTTGCTCGAAAGCTAAACTTCGCATTAATTTTTCTTCAAATAAAAATGCTTGTTGCGCTACTTGCAACGCTTCTTCAACTTGATGTTCAGCATATAAAATCTGCTTTTGCAAATCCAATACATCTAAAAACAAAGTATCTAAATACAAGTCACTAGCCTTGGGAAATCTATTTTTAGAACTGAATTGCGGTAAAAGCAAATCATAAACCTCATTAAGTGCTTTCTTGGCTTGGATGGTATTTTGAAGTTGTACCCAAACCACAGCTTTTTCGTAACAAAAACGAGCGAAATCTCTTTTGTTTATGTTAGACAACTTTAGGCTGATTTGCTCCGCTTTTATTAAAGTTTGTAGGGCTTGTTCAGATTCATTCGTTTCTAAATACATTTGCATCTTATTCCTGAGTGCTTTCCAATGTAAGTCATCATTTCGATGCGCATTGAGTATTTGATCCAGATAATAGTTAGCTTTTGCATATTTTTTGAGCAACATGGCATTAGTTGCCAAATTGTTCCAAATTTTACAACGCTGTTCAAGCGTCATGCTTTCCTTTTCTAATGCTTCTTCAAGCATACTGAAAGCTCTTTCGGCTTGTCCTGTGTTTTGATACACAATTGACAAATTAATAACAGCGCTTACCTTTTGCGCTGTATTGTTATTTTTGGTACTTAAATAATAATATTGTTTGATACAATTTTCAGCAAGGCTGTATTGACCTGTTTGCAGATATAGATTCCCTAAAGGTTTATAACAATACTCAACAATATCATAACGATCTAATTGTTTCGAAGCAAAAAGTCGCCAAGCTTTTTCGTACGTAGCAATCGCATCAAGAGGTCTTCCCAACTGGTTTTGATAATATGCTTTGTTACAATACAGAATCACTAAAGCTAAATACGAATTAACCGATTTGGGTTGAGCAGACTGATAAAATTGCGTTTCTAAGATTTCAGCCTGTTCCATATTTTTTGCATTAGGAAGAGCCACTAAAGCATCAGTCACCGCATAAATTTGGTCTTCCCAAAATATTTTTTGCTGGGAAAAAGCAATACTAGTAATCCATAAGAATATTACGTATTTAAAATTTCCAAATCCCATACAGTTGCACATAATTGAAATCTTTTTGGAAATTAAAGACATATCGAGCCCCTAAACTAGGTCCTATACGTGCAAAACCTGCCGTAATTTCGACTAGCATACCAGATTGAAAGGTGGAAAATCCTTTGTCGTTTTCTTGCTGATCTGATTTAGTATTCAGCAATACACTTCTTCCACTTTCAAATGTTTCTTTAGTGGTATTAACGGTTTCTTTAGCTGACACATTAACCCCCATAGTCATTCCAGCGCCTAGCCCCACATAATTGTTGATGTTATATCTTGCTAAAACTGGGATTTCCATAGTAATTTGTTTGGTATTTGATTGAGTGGTTATGCGTTGCAATTGTTTCACGCCATTATTGCCCACAATACTAGATTCACTCACAGTAGCCGCACTATTAAATTGATGCAAACTATTTTGCCATTCGGCTTGCCAATACCAACGATACGATTTATAGGGAGAAAAAGTAACCGAAGTAAAATAGCTTTTTGAATTTTCTAATTTTGGAAAAAAATTATACCCCACTTTTCCACCTATTGAAAGTCCTGGTTTAAATCGAGTAACGGCATAATTAGTAATCACAGGTTCATTTTTATCAAAAAATATAGCTGTTTTACTCTTGGTTTTAATTTTATGAAAATCTTTAGTAAACTTTAATGTATAACGCACAAACCCTTTGGTACTGTCTTTTTCAGTCACATTAGTTTGATTACTGCCTGGTAAATAAATATTCTTAAAAGTAAAATGTATTTGTTTTTGCTTGATAATCGTATCTAAACAGCTATACCGTACTTCTTCATTTTTAGGGCAAATGGGACACTGTGGATAAGAATCTAAAATTTCCAAAGTTCGTTTGTCAAACATATCAGGTATATCCGTTTCTAAACGAATGGTTCTGGCTGGTCCTTCACCATCATTTTGAAATTGAGTTTTAAATTTTAATTTTTTAAATCGTACTAACCTATAATTCATAAATGTAGCATTACTAGACATCTTATTAGGGTCGTGCGAAGTAACAATCTGCATTTCTAAGGTTTTCTTTTTATGATTTTTATAACTCCTATCAGGCACATACACACTACGCATGCGAACTGTGGCAGTGGTATCTTTAATCATTTCTGGAGTGGTCTTAAAAGAGAAAAACACATTTCGGGTCTCGTTCGGATTAACAGCATTGACTTCAAAGACTTTGTAATTCTTAAAATTAGTTTTGGCATCTAGGAGGGTTATATCTAAGTTGTCTTCTTTGATAAAATCATTTTTAAACAGTCGATTGCTGTCTTGATCAGCCAAATCTTTCCAATACTGATTTGTAGAATTTGAATGCACGGTCAAGCCATCTTCTATGACTTCTTTTTCATCAAAATAAGTTCGAGCTTCCTGCAACTGAAAATTATCATTTTTAAATTCTTTATCGTTATAGAACAAATACAATTTACCACTTGCTACATAATCCAATGGGTTTTTATAACTGACTACGACTATCATTTCTTCTTCTGGAACAGGCTCTCTAGTATTAAACATTTTAATTTGAACCGTATCTTGCAAGGAGGCTAGTTCTGTATATTGAAGTTCTGTAATTTCATCAATAGTAAAAGAAATGGGACGTGTCTTGGGTGGTTTCCCATAATCATAATTATTAGTCACACTTAAATTGACTTTTTTAGGTGTTTTTTTGTAAACGTGCTTGGGTTTTTCCTCTCTGCTATAATTCCCATCGCCCAACTCCCAGAAATAAGAATAATAAGCTTTAGGAGCACCTGAAATTTGCAATAAGGGCGGTACTTGAGGCACAAAGAAAACTTGATTTCCCTTTTTTTCAAAAGTTATGCTGGCTTTTCTAGTCACTGTATCTTTAGATGTAACTTGTCCAAACAACAAGCTATAACCTAACAAGCAAATGGAGGTAAAAAACTTAGTCATGTTTTTGATTTTTAATAGTTTGCCTATATAAATGTAAGAAAAAGCAACTAGAACTAGCCGCTTTTTCCAAGAATAATTAAAAACGATAGGTATTATGGTAGTGCATTAATTGCCGATACTAATTGAGCTTCACTCACGACTGTTGTTTCTGCTAAAGTAAAACTATAAGTAGCGTTTGCTGTAATGGTTGCCGCCTTGATAGCATAACGCCATTGCCCATTTTCTTCTGTTGCAAAAATGATATGACAAGCTAATCCTATAGGAATTTGACCATAATGCTCGCTGAAAATTCCAGTACTCGAATTGTAAGTATCTAATAAAGCTAATCCGTTAGGTTCTCCATCATAGTGCAAATAAATAGCACAATTAGAATTAGTGTATCCCGAAGGCACAGTCGCTTGAATGGTGGTTTTGGGTCTTGGATCGCTATAAAATTTATCTACATTAGTCCAGCCAAATTGCGAAAAAGTAGCAAAATAATTAGCATTTGATCCTTGTCCGTCTACTTTTACACCGCCCGCAGCGCCATTAGCCACATCTTTTCTTACCCAATCAATATTGCCGTCATTATCAATATTTCCATTCCAAAGTTGCATTGCAGGATCAGCTTGTCCGGTTAAATTTGCTGGAATAATGAAAGGAACTGGTGCTATTAAATCTAGCTGTTTTCCATTGGCTTTTCCATTTAAGAAAAATTCACCACCAGAAATAATCATTCCCATTACACCACCTCCTAAATCACCCATAGTTGTTTTGTGAGTGGTTAGCATACTTCCACCATCAAAAATTTCGGCATAATCTATAGTTACATCACCTGTAACAGGATTTCCATTTAGGCGTAAATTATTTCTTTTTATCGTAAACTTAACGCCTTTGGGAGAGGTAAACTGCTTGATACTATCAAGAGCTGAAAGGGTAAAAACCTGTGAATGTTTAGACAATGCAGCAGCGCGTAAATCTTTCATTTCTTGCGCTGATGGAGGCGTTAGCGGTATATCCGTTACCACATCATCAGTACTACAACTTACATACAATATACTTGCTACGAATGCCAATCCTAAAATTTTAATTTGAGTTTTCATGATTTCTAAATTTTAAAGTTCTTGTTTATTAATTCTCTTTTTTACTATATCAACTCCCTTTTCTTTTTGTTACCCCGTTTTGTCAATTTATTTTTTAATGGTAACTTACACTTGAATTGAAAAAGCTGATTTATAGTTATATCAACTTCTATGAAATAATGTTACCTCATTTTTTGAAAAAAATTTTTATGATGCATGAAGATTATAGATACATCAAAGGTTTGGCAACGAATGATTCTGCCATAATCAATGCGATATACAAGAATTTTGTCCCAAAAGTTATTTATTATATAAAGAACAATTCTGGTGATGAAGACCAAGCACAAGATGTGGTTCAAGAAGTGTTGATTAGTTTGTATCACATGGCACAGAAACCTGATTTTGAACTCACTTGTCCATTTGATGCTTTTTTCTTTTTGCTTTGCAAAAGAAAATGGCTTAACGAGCTCAAAAAAAATACACGTACAGGGGTAACAAATACAGAAGAGTTTGTATTTAAAGATGAAAACCTATTGGAAATGGTGGAACAAGCAACCCTTTTTGACCAAAAACGCCAATTGTTTGACGAAATGTTTCAGCAATTGGGCGAAAAATGTCGCGAAGTCCTGCAATTAAGTTTCTCAATTCCCTCTATGGAAAAAGTAGCCGAAATGCTCAACGTGAGTTATGCATATGTTCGCAAGAAAAAATCATTATGCACAGGACAACTTACAGAAATGATTCAACAATCGGCTAAGTACAAACTTTTAAAATCGTAATGCCATGAAAGAATCGATGTACTTGTTATTTGATCAATATTTGAATAACGAATTAGATACAGTTGCAAAAGATCAATTTGAAACACGAGTAACTCAAGATGCTGATTTTGCTACGGCATTTAACTTGTATCAAGAAACACAAGCTTATTTGCAAACCACAAACAGCCCAGATACTCTGGCTTTCAAAGCAAATTTACGTGCTATAGCCCAACAACATTCTCCAACAGTTTCGAAAAAAGCTCCAAGAATTATTACTTTACGCCCTTGGTTAGCTATGGCAGCTTCGGTAGTTTTCGCAGTCGGGATTTGGTTTTTAATGCAACATGAAAACCCTAACTATACCGATTATGACCAGCATGAAATGGCTAGTTTTACTGAAAGAGGGGGAAGCAATATTTTGTTTAAAAATGCCGAAAAAGCATTCAATACAAAAGATTACAAAAAAGCGGAAGGCATTTTCAGACAGATTTTAAGTTCACAAAAAACACCTGAAATCCATTTTTATTATGCCATAACGCTTATAGAAAACAATCAATATACGGATGCCGAAAACGAACTTAAATTTTTACAAAAAGGCAGTTCAATTTATAAAGACAAAGCCACTTGGTATTTAGCTTTATCGCAATTAAAACAAAACCATTTAGAAGATTGTAAAAACTATTTACTTCAAATTAAAGAAGATCAGGAAGATTATACAAAAGCACAGGAATTATTAGAAAAACTATAGAAATCGATGATCCATTTTAAGAAAAAACAAACTACAATTGATACAAAAAAGCCTCAGAAAAACTGAGGCTCTTTTATGAATTAAAAAATAATTTTTCTAGTAAAGGTTTTCCCATTTTCGAGGGTTCCTTTTACAATCAACCCTTGATTATTTTTAGTAATCGTGTTAATTTGTAATTGCCTCAAGTTACTAATTTTTTGACCATAGAGTTTTTGACCAAGCACATTATAAACATCTATTTCTGTAATGGTATTTTCATTGGCATCTATTTTTATCACATCTTGCGAAACAAATACTGCTACCTCATTATCTTCCATATTAACAGCAGTATTTGATAATTTTTTATCAGTATAACGCAAAACAAAACGATTGTTTGTAATTCCTTTGCTTACAGTAAACTCATACGGTGCTTTAGTAAGATCATACAGAACAGCTGTATTTTTATCCTCAAGATAAATCGCTTGTGAGCGATCTGTAAATCGACCATCTACATTTGCAATAGCAATGCTATATTTACCCTCAGCAGGTACAATCATTCCTAATGGCACATTATCATTTTCATCAAAAGGTAATTGACGCCCTTGGATTGAATAAGCTGTATTATCTATCAAGGAATAAAATGAAAAACCAGATTGCAAACTCGTTTTTGATTCAAAAATAAAATCATCTTCATTCGTAGCGTTGCTTATATACCCCACCAATTGACCTGTAGCATTTTTAGAAGAATCTATCAAATCTAACCATATTCTATGTTTCTCATTACTACTCGTCTTAAAGAATTGGCTATTATTATGTGCTTTTGAGCGTTGGGAATTATTAAACTGCATGGTAGCCGTTGTAGGAACAGAGACATCGTCTTTCATGGTTACAAAAAAGGCTTGTCCTGCAGCAATTTTTCCATCAAATTTACCATAAGGAACTGCCCCTGTACCATTATATGTTACATAATCGTCCCCTGAATAATTATATCCAAATGTTTGATAATAAGGACTGGGATTAGCATTACTTATAGTATTGATATGCCTCCATAAACAGACTGATCCATTTTCTAATACAGCTGCATTATCCGTCAGAAACTCAACAGCATCAATTGCTGAAGGATACGGATTCCCAACTAAATTCCAGTTATCATCAAAACGATTAATTGGCGCATTTATACCTGGTGGTGGAGGCACTAAAAGAGTATATCCTCCTTTTTTTATAGTTACATTAACAACGCCATTATTGAATAGGCTTCCCGAAAAGTTCACGTCCTGATTTAAACTACTCGGCACTCTAAATATGTAACCCGTTCCTGGACTAAAATTTGTTCCTGTAGGTACAAACCAGTTTCCATACCCATACCCATTCCCATTAAAATGATCTGGTTTCCATTCATAAAATCTTGAATTCGGAATAGTGGCAAATGAGGTAGTAACTTGAGGGGATGTCCAATACACATAATCAAATGTGTGCAAATTAGTTGGTTTTCTAGACATTGAATTAGACCCAGCACCTGAGTAAGTTCCCGAATCATCTGTTTGCACTAATGACCCATTGTCCTCAATGACAACACTACCATTGTTTGTTACATTTTTAGCTACTTGCACATAATCGTTAGAAGCAATAGTTAAGGTTTTATTAGTCGCTAAAGTTAAGTCGCCATTAGCCTGCAAATCATTAGAAACGGAAGTATTGAAATTATTGTTCAGAATGACATTATTGAAAACTTCAGTTCCTTCTGGAGATACATTATTAATAACTTGCAAACTTGTGCCTTCAAAATAAACAGTTCCGTTCCCTTCTGAAAAAGCTGAGTTCCCAGCATTATTAGTCCAGTTACCATACAAATGAAGTCTGCTCGACGAATTGTTCATTTTCAAAGTAGAACCTGTTTCAATTAGTAAATTCTTAGCATAAGCTCCGTTCGGATATTTTGTAGTTGCACTTCCAATGGAAGGCTCTTTCGATTTATCAGTAAGAGTTACATCAGTACTTTCGGTAGGAACATATAGCCCTTCCCAGTTTTTACAATTAAACCAATTTGTATCATCATTCCCAGTCCAATAACCATCAGGATTACCATTAGTAATAACAAACAGTTTACCAATTGCGATATTAGTATAAGGTGATGTAAAATCTTCTGTAATATTCAAACATTCATCATTAACTGGCGTATCCCAATTTGAACTATTCATTATTGCCCCAAGTATTGCATTCTTCGAACCATTATGAATAGCCGAGTTTTTATAATAACGTACACCATCCATCGAGGTTAACTCGATATTAAAACACTGCAAATCTTCAGGCAATCTTGATTCTCTTGTAGCACCACCTGAAACAGCACTTGTAAAGGGAACCCATGAAATACCATTCGTCAATCCAAAAAGCACTTTCCCATTCAGTAAATTATAACGATTAGAACCAACGGTTCCATATGCTGTAAAATTACCTTGGACTATATAAATTTGATCAGAATCTGAAGATGAAATATTACATTGATTTGAATTTGTACTTGTTGAAAAACTATTTGTTATAATATTATTGATACTAATATCTGATATTGTGAATGCTTTTACATTGAATGAAATGATAGATCCTGCGGGGATATTACTAGAACCATTCCATATAAAAGTCAAAATTCCTAGATCTTGAAACGGATCATCAGCTCCTCCATACCATTTATTTGTCCTAATATTTGCACCAGCTCCTGCTTCATACCTTGAATTTATAATTGAAAATTCTGTTCCTGGTTTAATATCAACCAAAGAGGTTAAATAAAATTTATCCATGGCTGAACCTGAAACACATTCAGCTGTAGCATCGAAACCAACAAAAAGCAATTCACCAGGTTTGAAAACAGTAGTCGTTATATTCGTAACAGTAAGTTCCATTTCATTTGAAATAACTGAGCCACAAGGAGCATTAGATATTATTAAACACCTATATTTATTACCATTCATACCTATAGTAGCACCTGTAATTGATAAACTTGCTGAAGTTGTATTTGAATACATTCCACCCTCTGATAAATCTACAAACCCCGTACCTGTATCTAATTGCCATTGGTATGAAGAAGCATTTGATGCAACAACTGTAACTATTGTGTTTCCTCCATTACTAACACTAATATTTGAAGGTTGAATACTAATTGATGCTGACTCATTAATTGCAACAACTCCTGAGCTCAAAGCGTTTGTACTCCAACAAGTCCCGTTATAGTTTCTAACATAATAAGTACCTGTAGTTGAAACGGTATAGTTTGAAGAAGTTGGGTAGGAAGTACTAACTCCTGTGGCTGATGTTTGCCAATAATAACCTGAAGGATACGTTAGGGTAGCAGATCCACAGGCAGGATTTGCAGAAACAGTGATTGAACCCACTGGGTCTGTTGGGTAAGTTGAACAAGTTTGTCCCGTAATTTCAATATCATCTAAACACCAAAACTCATTACTAGCATCATTAAGGGCATTAATTCTAAGTCCTACTTTAGATGTACCATCTGGTATATTTATGGTCAGAGTTGAATAAACAGTTCCTTGATTAGTACCTGATGTTCCTGATACAACCGTATTAACTCCTGCTGTGGTGGTAACTCCTGAAGCATTAAAACCCCATCTAGCATTAGTATCCCCTTTTACGGTAATTTCTGAGTTAGCTTCTGAATTAACTTTAAAGGAATCATTATTTAATTTAGTAAAAACTCTCAAATAATCACCTCCATCTGCACCATTAGCACTATTCCCCGATATACTTGAAATTCTCAAGGTGATCTTAATTGAACTATAAGAAGAAACCGAAATATCATTGAACGTAATGTCACCAGATTCACTGTTAAACTGCAATGATTTAGCTCCTGTTCGAATTCTCTGGTTTGTTGGAGTTCCTGTATTTGTAGTTGACACAGTCCCTCCATTTTTTGTATAAGCCCAATTCGGTGATGATGGAACTGTTTCAAAACTTTGACTTGCAATAGTAGTTTGCCCAAAAGTTACAACACTTACTAATAACCCAAGTAACATTAATTTTATCTTCATACTATAAAATTTAACGCCTTTCTGAAAATCAATGATTTAAATTCCAGAAAAGCGTCCAAATTTATAGAATTTTTTCTACAAGCTATACCTTGTAATTATTAAATTATCATTATGATTTACTCAAAACATATTTTTGTTACCGAATGAACAATAAAAATCTAAAAAACAGCTATATTTTATCAAATTAAAAAAATATATTAACGTTCAATTTTTCGAACAAAACTGGTTCCGTCTTCATATTCTCCTTTTATAATCAACATCTGATCTTGCAAATCAGAGGTTTGAATTTTACAATTTTTAGCTTCTACTTTTTCATTTTTATAAACCGATTGACCTAATAAATTATAAACAAGCACTTTTTTAATTCCCAATTGTTCCGAAACAAGTTCTATAGTATTTTGATCTCTTAAAACCTTCAAAACATTTGAAACTTTATTTCCTGTTGCAATGTCAAGTTTATTGTTAGTATAGCGCAGCACAAATCGATCAACTGTATTTCCTTTATTGATTGTAAAAGTATAAGGAGCAAGTTTTAAATCATGAATAATACCCATCTTCTTATCTTCTAGATAAATTTTATTTTCATTTTGCAAGAATCGACCATCCACAGCATTAATAGCTATAGTATAATTCCCATCTTTAGGCACTATTAATCCCAGTTTTACTTGATCATCGTTATTAAAAGGCAACCCTTTTCCTTGGATATTAAAAATATCATTTCCTGAAATTGAATAGAATTTGAAACCTTCTGCCAAACTTTCTTTCGAATCGTATAGAAAATCCACCCCACTAGTGGCTCCATCTATATAACCAATTAATTGTCCCGTAGCCATTTTAAAGCTATCCACCAAATCTAACCAAATACGATGCTTTTCAGGAACTGAAACTTTATTATCTCTAGTAGATTTATAAAACTGGCTGTTATCATATGTTTTACTTCTTTGCCCGTTGTTAAATACTACACTAGAGCTAGAAGGCACACTACTATTATCTTTCATTACAATAAAAAACCCTTGACCCGAAGCAATTTTTCCGTCAAAAGCGCCAGGTGGATTTGAACCTAAAGCATTATAAATAACATAATCATTAGCCGAGTAATTGTATGAAAATGATTGATAGTAAGGACTAGAATTGGAATTTGAAATAGACGTTAAATGTCTCCACAAACTCACCGAACCATCTTCCAGAACGGCACTATTATCGGTTACAAATTGTATCGCATCTATAGCTGAAGGATAAGGATTTCCTATTAAATTATAATTATCATCATAAATCGTAATAGGACCATTTATCCCAGGTGGGGGCAAGAAAACACCTGTATAAGGTCCTTTTTTAATTGTTGCTGTAACCACTCCATTATTGAATTGCCCACCTGTAAAAGTTACATCCTGATTCAAATTACTTGGCACTCTAAAAATATAACCTTTCCCTACGGTCATATTTGACCCTGAAGGCGTAACCCAATTTCCATATCCATACCCAACAGGGTTAGCAAAATCAGGAACCCATTCATAATATCTCGAATTTGGAATCATACTAAAAGGGGTAGAAACCAAAGGAGAAGCCCAATAGACATAATCAAATAGATGCAAGTTAGTCGGTTTTCTCACCATTGTATTTGTCCCTATACCAGAGTTAACTGAGGCATTGTTATTTTGTATCAACGAGCCATCATCATCTACAAACAAAGTTCCATTGTTTACTATTCCATTGTCAACCTCAATGTATTGGTTGCTATTTACTGTTATTGTAACACCTGGATTTATCAGTAAACTACAACTACTAAAATTACCTAAATTCGTATTGTAATTTCCTGCAATCACAACACTTTGAGTAATCGTAGGCGGGGCTCCTAAACTCCACACACTACCATTCCAAGTATTTGTTAATACACTATTTAAAACCAAATTTGAAGTAGGTAATGAAACACAACCATTGGCATTGGTAACCGTAAAATTATAAGTATTAGGATTTAATCCTGTTAAAGTCGTTGAAGTGCCTGTACCTGAAATCGCACCAGGATTGATAGTCCAAGTTCCACTAGATGGCAAACCAGCCAACACAACACTACCTGTCGCATTAACACAGCTTGGCTGTGTAATTGCACCAATCGTTGGTGTTGTTAGCAAACTATTCACCGTTATTGTCCCCGTAGCCGAAACACTTCCACAACCGCCTGTTAAAGGTATGCTGTAATTAAAAGTACCTGCTACACTTGGCGTACCTGTAATTGAAATGGTATTTGAAGCCCATGATGCCGTAACTCCTGTAGGTAAACCCGTAGCTACCCCTATACCCGTAGCTCCTGTAGTTACATGCGTAATAGTAGGGATAGCCGTACTGATACAAACTGACGGGCTCGATGAAGCAGCGCCAGCTGTGTTATTGGCATTTACAGTTATTGTTATTGGAATTCTAACGGTAGTATAGGTTGAAGTAACCATTTCTACATAATAAGTAGTTGTAGATATTAATCCAGTTAAAGCATACGAATAAGGAGAAGTACTATCAGTATATACAGCAGTACCACCTGTAGAAACAGTATACCATTTAACAGAATTTATAGTAACACCTGAAAGAAGAGAGTTTGGTGTCACTGTTATAGTCGAAGCTAATGGACTACATCCTGAACTTGGACTAGCAACAATTGTAAAAGGAGTAAAACCTCCAGCCGCAACTAGTTCGACAAAACTCAAAGGTGTCCCACCGCCTTGACAAGTTGCTATAACTACTCCTCCAATAGTAATCCGATCTGAATTACTACAACTTCCAGAATTACCGCCATTGATATTTGCACCTAACTCAAACTCAATTGAAGAACCCGCACCCAATGATAAATCAAAATTTGCACCATTAAAAGGAGCAAAATCTAAAACAGCATTATTTCTTACTATAAAACGTATTGCACCTAAACACGTCAAATCTAAATTTGCATTCATAGATAATGTCATAGGAGTAACACCGTCTCCAACATATACTATCCCGCCACAACCCGTTAACGGAGCCGTTCCACAGGTCAATGTACTTGCATTTGTATTTGATGTAAGATTACACTGCCCATACAAAGTAGATTGAATAGTAAGAATAAAAATTACTAAAGATAAAATTTTTTTCATAAGCAGTTTTTTTAGTTATTTGAACCTCGTAAATTGTAAACTTAGGGTTTACTAAATTTAGAGATTTAAAAATTAGCGACCAAACTTTTTAACAAAAAGCTGATATACAATACCATACAAACATGCTTATTCCTAGTACAATTTCTAAAATAGAACACTACTGCGCTTACCAAGAACGCTGTCACGAAGAAGTTAAATCGAAACTAATTGCACTTAAAGTACCTTCGGATGAAATTGACGCTTATTTAGTTTATCTCATAGAACACAACTTTGTGAACGAGGAACGTTTTGCTTGTACCTTCGCTAGAGGCAAACATAACATCAAAAAATGGGGTCGGTTACGTATCACTAACGAATTGAAATTTAGACAGATTTCCAAATTCAATATTGAAACAGCATTGAAAGAAATAACAGAAAAGGACTACCAAAAAAACTTTCATGAATTGGCAGAAAAGGAATGGAACAGCATCAAAGAAAGTAATCCACAAAAGAAAAAGAAGAAGTTTTGTGACTTTCTATACCGAAAAGGCTACGAGAGTCATTTCATTTTTGACAAATTAGAGGAATTGGGAAAAATGGAAAACGAGTAAGTTACACCGACAAAAGCACACTCACCGCATTACCTCCAAAACCTACGGCATTGACCATTACTTTTTTAATCTGCATTTTTTGATTGGGTATTTTTAAATAAGGAATTCCTATAAATTGCTGGTGCTGCATCATCAATACCGCTAATTCAACACTCAACAAACCCGAAGCACCAAAAGTGTGTCCCATTTTCCACTTATTTGTCGTTAGCATGGGTACTTTTTCACTAAAAACTTTTTGAATGGCTTTATACTCCGAAGTATCCCCTTTTAACGTTCCAGGTGCATGCATCACTATAACATCTACTTCCGCTGGATTTGTATTTTTTAACGCCATTTGCATGGATTTTTGAAAACAAATCGCTTCTTCGGAAATAGAAATATTATGCTGCAATTCATCGGTGGCATACCCCACACCTTCAATAAAAGCAAGCGTGTTTTTAGGATTCCCTTTTTCTAAACATGCCACTGCAACTCCTTCACCCAACACCATGCTATTTTTTTTCTTTTCAAAATCAAAAGCACGACACGGATAAGCCCCTTGCTCTTTTGAATAGATTTTGAGAGCATTCATTTGTGCTAGTGTAAAGTCGGTAAGAGGTGCTTCACTTCCTCCTATCAAAAATTTATCAGCCATATCCGCTTGCAACCATGCCACCGCATTTAACAAAGAATGTAAAGCAGTCGAACAGGTAATGGAATGTGAAATAGCCAAGCCTGTATTTTTCAAATCATGTGCCGCCCAAGAGGAAATATTTCCCAAAGTAGAAGTTGGCGAAGTTAAGGTTGGAGTTTTCCCTGTCTCTAAAAAGGTTTTATGAGCAGATTCAAAAATTTGCGTAGCGCCTCGTGAAGAGCCTATATTAATTCCAAAATCAGTCCCAGCTCCCCAGCCTGCTTTTTCTACCGCTACTCTAGAGGACAAAATAGCCATCAAAACGGTTTCGTCTAATGGTTTGTATTTTTGTTCTGAAAGACGCAACTCCTCCAATAAAGCTTTAGATTTTAAAGACAATGGAGCAACGTATTCATCGGCATTATTCATTCGTCTTTTCGTAATAAAAGTCTTATCCGACAAATAGTTTTGCCAAATTTCTTCAGGTTGATTTCCTAAAGCTGACAGGGTAACTAACGAGGTAATGGCAATTTTTTCTTTCATACGTAATAGCGAAAAGCAATGCAGTCCGTTCTTTTTTGGGACTGCAAAGTTCGCAAAGTTTTATCGAGACCGCAAGTTTATTACACAATTTCCAAGGCGTTTTCTATTGTTTGATAGATTTTTTTCAATTGCGAATCGGTAATGATATAAGGCGGCAAAATGTAAACAATATTCCCTACAGGGCGGAGGATAACACCATTTTCAATAAAAAAATTATATAGTTTATTCCGAATAGAACCGTAATACGAAGTTTCCCCGTTAGTAACTACTTCCAATGCAAAAATCACCCCACGCAAACGAGTAGCTTTTACTTTGGGATGCTTTTCAATTCTAGCTTGAAAAGCAAGGTGTGCTTCGTGAATACGTTTTATGTTTTCATTGGTCTCCGCTTGCTCCATCAATTCAATACTTGCCAAAGCGGCCGCACAACCCGTGGGATTGGCCGTAAAAGTATGCCCATGAAAAAATGCATGATTAATATTTTCACTCTTGAATCCTTCAAAAACAGCATCGGTAAACGAAGTGATAGCCATCGGAATCGTTCCACCTGTCAAGGCTTTCGAAAGACACATCATATCAGGTTGTTGCGTCAGATAATCACAAGCAAAATACTTGCCCGTTTTTCCAAAACCCGTCATGACTTCATCAGCAATAGTAAAAATGTTATTTTCTTTACAAATTGCAAGGAGTTGATTTAAAATTTCAGGCTCATACATCACCATCCCCGCAGCACCCAGCACCAAAGGTTCAAAAATAAAAGCGGCTACTTTTTCATTTTGAATGGCCTTGCGCAGTGCTTCTAAACTTTCTCCTTCTTTGCCTTCTACAGGCACTGGAATACGAATGACCGTAATCAAATCATCTTGAAAAGCTTGCGTAAACAACCCAACCCCACTCACTGCCATGGCACCAAAGGTGTCGCCGTGAAAAGCATCTTCAAATGCAATGATGGTATTTTTTTTAATTCCTTTGTTATAAAAATACTGAAACGATGCTTTAATGGCTACTTCAACCGCCGTGGAACCATTGTCAGAATAAAAAAACTTCTTTTGATTCGAGGGCAAAATAGTGACCAATTTCTCCGCTAAAGCAACCGCTTTATCATGGGTAAAACCACCAAACAACACGTGCTCTAATGTTGTAAGCTGTTTGTAAATCGCATCCGCTATAAAAGTATTCGAATGTCCAAACGGATTGACCCACCACGAAGCAATCGCATCAATATATTCCTTGTCATTTTCATCCCACAATAATGCGTCTTTCCCTTTTACAATGGCTGGAAAGTCATTTACTGTTTGATGTTGGGTATAGGGATGCCAGTTGTATTTTTTGTCTTTTTCTGATAACAGCCCCCTAACCCCCAAAGGGGAAATTTGTTTAGTATTCATAATTATGTTTTTAGAAGAGAATGGATGATGGATGATGGATGATGGATGACGGATGACGGATGACGGATGATGGATGATGGATGATAGACATCTGCTTATATCTTTTATCTATCCGTCTTTTATCTATCTGTCTTTAACTATCTATCTTTAACTATCTATCTTTACTCTATTCTCCTTGTAAATTTAAAAGATTCTCACGGAATTTATCCGCGTAATAGCTAATCACATTTTGGTCAAAATAGGGTTCATTGTCAATACGACCTAACATTTTTAACCCTGTTTTATTCAGGATAACATCCTCCGTAGAAGGATATTCATCTCCAGAAAAAATAATTCCAGCAATATCTAGATTTCTATTTTTCAAGGCTTCAATGGTCAGTAAGGTATGATTGATACTTCCTAAATAATGACGAGAAACAACGATAACTTTATAATCAGGCTGTATTAAGTCAATAACACAATCAGTGTCGTTTAGAGGGACAAACAACCCTCCTGCCCCTTCTATTACCAAATGATTATCCGTTTGAGGAGTCTCAATTTTAGTTAAATCGATAGTCACACTATCTAATAGTGCAGACAGATGCGGACTGGCTGGCGTTGTAAGCGCATACGCGTTATCAAAGAATTTTGATTTTGTATTTTTTACCTTTGACTTGACTTTATCTGTATCTGAATTATCTAAATCGCCTGCTTGTACAGGTTTCCAATAGTCTGCTTCCAACGCTTCAGTAACAATAGCTGAGGCTACTGTTTTTCCAACATCGGTACCTATACCCGTTATAAATAGTTTCATGGTAACTTTTTTGGGCAAAGTTCGGTAAGAAAAGATGAAATTTACAACGCTTTTATGGTTTATTTAACCACAAGGAACCCGAAGCCATCACAAAGAACACTAAATAAATTTAATTCTTGATTTTTTACTCCTTCAATTCATCCAAGACCTTTCGAATTTCTTTAGCGTATTTACCATAAAATTTATGGACCCACCATTCTGTAACAAAACCGATACTTGCGGTCATCCCAATAAAAAAACCAACTGCAAAACCAATGGCTTTTCTATTTTTTTCTGGATTAAAAAAATCTGTAAGCACCCCTTGAAAGTCATGCAACATTATCATGCCTACAAAAACCAACGCAAAGGGCACCAGCGAATAGGTAAAAGATTTATACAACTGGATATTCAATAAAATATCATAATACGTTTCATACAAACTATCCTTTGTACTTAATTGTTGTTTGGGCAATCGTTTATAAAACTGGTATAATTTGATTAAAAAATAGCTACAAATTGCCACAAAAGGCAAAAACAACATATAAAACACAGCCTTTAAATCGCCTGAAAAACGATATAAAAAAGGCAAGCCTCCAATAATACCCACAGAAATCGCTTGCAGGATTAACTCATTTTTCAAATTTTTTCTGATTTTATCCAATGGCATATTGACACTTGCTAGTTTGTCTAAGTTGGAAGGAAGAGCCATTTCGGGCGTCTTTTCGTTTTTCCAAGCTTTTTCAATATCGTTAAAATCCATAACCTTGATTTTTAATAATTTCTTTTAATTTTTCCTTCGCTCGGTTCAATTTCACTCGAGCATTCCCTTCTGAAATCCCTAAATTTTCACCAATTTCTTTATGTGAATAGCCTTCCAATTGGTAAAAAATAATCGCTTTATCAATTTTATCCAGCTTTTGCACGGCGCGATAAAAATGGTCCAGTTGACTTTCTTTGACAAGCGAATCCTCGTCTTCATCTTTGATATTTTCAGAAGCAATTTCATGCGTATCCACTTTGCGTTTCTCCTTCTTTAAAAAAACAATAGCCGTATTGATAGCCACACGATACATCCATGTCGAAAACTGACTTTCGCCTTTAAAACTATCATAGGCTTTCCAAAGCTGATAGATAATTTCCTGGAACAAATCCTGCTGGTCGTCAGGATTGTCCATATACATTTTGGAAACCTTATGCAGGATTCCTTTATGATTTTCTATACGGGCTAAAAATTCTTGTTCTTTTATTTTCAAAACCTTTTAGGATAAACGCAATAACTGTGTAACGCTAGTTTGAGAAGTAAGTATTCAAAATGTAGAAACGTTACAAGAAAATTGAAAAAATTTTAAAAATACACCTTAACATTTCTACACCTATCTTTTATTTATATTTGTATTATCACTTATTCAAAAAAATAAAAATCATGGATGCAATCAGGCAATTTATTGATGTAAAAGACCAAAAATTCGAGGTCATACTTCCAGATGATTTTAGAGCCAAACGTGTGGAAGTTATCATTCTACCTTCAAATGAAAACTATTCAGAACCCTCAGAAACAACTCAACAACTTTTAGAAGAGCGCTTAGCTTATTTAAAACAAAATCCAAAAACTAGAATCGATTTTGACCAACTTCTAGATGATTTAGAAAATGAGATATAAAATTGTAGCGCTTCCACAAGTTAAAAATGACTTGACAAAAGCGAATAGTTACTACAAAACTATCTCTAAGAGTTTAGCTAAAGCATTCCTTAGTCGTATTAAAGAAGGTAAAAACTATATCACTACAAATCCCTATGGTGATGACATTGTTTATAAAAATGTCAGGTTACATAAAATCAGATAATTCCCTTATCACATTCACTACTTGATTGAAGAAACATCAAAGAGTATAATCATCATTGCCGTAGAGTTCTCTAAACGAGATAAAATTGATTTTTCAGAAAGATAAAATTTATTGCACATCAAACTCAAAACTACAATCAGTACACTTGTATTTTCTTTTGGTATAAAATGGCAACATAAATAACAGAAAAGAAAAAAGGAAACTCAATAGGGATTTGATATCCTTAATCGTAGTGTAATAATCTACCTTTTTTCCTTGGCATTGTGGACAACTAATATTTTTCCCATCATCTGTCATTGCATACTTATTGATGGATTCCAAAACCAACACAGCCTTATCAAAATCTTCTGTTTTAACAAACAATTTAACACCTCCTATGGCATGACTCACCATCGGGTCGGTATCAATGGTGTAATTATCAAACATAAAACAGGAATTTGTTCTGATTCTAATTTACCTTTAACGATAATCGCTTCAGAAGAAAACTGAAACGAAGCCACTTGTTTGAATGTAGCATTCATAAAATTATAGGATTAATTGCATTAAAGATTCCAAAACTACAGCTATTTGCTCAGGCGTATTGTAGGCATGCAAACAAAAACGTAAACGTTCCTGCCCTTCAGGCACTGTAGGTGATAAAATAGGTTTCACCTCAAAACCTTTTGCTTGCAATTGCTGAGCAATAGTTTTTACTTTCTCATTACCCGAAACAATGGCACATTGAATGGCGGATTTGCTGTACACAAATAGTGGTTTTAACCCTAAAAGTTGCTTACATTGATTGAATTGAATAATATTGGCTTTCAACAATTCCATAGCTTGGGTAGATTGTTCTAAATACTGATAAGCTATTAAAATAGTCGCCACCGCATGCGGAGAAAGCCCTGTGGTATAAATAAAACTACGGGCGAAATTCACCAAATACGATTGCAACAAGCCACTACCCAAAATAACAGCTCCATGACAACCCAACCCTTTTCCAAAGGTCATAATTCGGGCAAATACTTTATCCTGCAGGCCTAAACTTTGCACCAAACCCTCTCCTTTTTCGCCAAAAACACCTAAAGCATGCGCCTCGTCAACCACCAAATAACAGCCATACTGCTCACATAGATGAGTCAATTCTTCTAAAGGAGGCGAATCGCCATCCATAGAGTAAACCGATTCAATAACGATATAGAGGGATGAAGGATGAGAGGTGAGGGGTGTTGGATGTTGGTCGGTAAACTTCAAAAGCAAACGCTCCAAATCTTCCACATCATTATGCTGAAACTTATAAGATTTGGCGTGTCCTAATTGAATCCCATCACGAATAGAAGCATGACACAATTCGTCATACAAAATAACGTCATTGCGCTGGGGTACACAGCTAAAAAAACCGACATTGGCATCATAACCCGAGTTAAACAATAAAGCAGATTCAGCTTGATGAAATTGCGCTATACAGTGTTCTGCTTTTTCGTACAAGGCATGATTCCCCGAAATTAAACGCGAACCGGTAGCCCCATTTAGTTTAAACCCATTTTCAACTAAAAACGTATGCGTAGCATCAAAAATAGCTTCAGATTGAGCAAAACCTAAATAATCGTTTGAAGAAAAATCGATTCGGTCTTGATAAACAGGTAAAGTGCGTAAGGCGTTGTTTTGCTGACGTACTTCAAGCTTTTCTAATAAGCTATTTGGTAAATTCACAGACATTAAAACTCCACCCCTATACGTTTCACATTCTTCAATTTATCCACATCGATAAACAAAAACCCATTACTCTCTTTAATTTTGAATTTGAAGTCGGCAAAATAAATCTTTTTAATTTGTTCATGTTTGGCTTCGATATCTTCAAACAAAGTACCAATGGTAAATCCGTTCAATTTCCATTTTTTATTGGTAATCGTCACATTTTTAAATCGATTGTCCTGCATGAGCATGGTTAATCCGTCGTAAGTAAATGAAAATACGGCTGGCTCACCTTTCTCTTGAATTTCTTTATCTAAAGTAATGGCTTTGCCCAAAATAGCTTCCACCTTATCAGGGTCGATGGGCACACATATATTGATTTTCTTATTCGTTTTTACATTTGTCAAGATCAAAGTACATCCTTGCGCTTGCAAAGCATTCATCCAAAAACCGAGAACGGTCATCCATACAAAAAATTTTGCCTTCATAATGATACGATTTGAGGGAACTAAAATAACAAAAAAAGCCAAACATTGCTGTTTGGCTTTCTTAATATTTCTTACTGTTTTAGTCCACTAAAACAATAATTTTATTATCATTCATTTCGATAGTTCCAGAATTGATAGGCAACCAAAATGTTTGTTCATTAACTTTATTAAACTTGCTTACAAATTCTTTAGCAATTTTAATATTCGAACCTTCAATTTTCACGTTACCTTTTCCTAACAACGACACTATAGGTGCGTGGTTGTTTAACATTTGGAACTCGCCATTTACTCCAGGAACCGCTACCGAAGTAACTTCTCCTTTGAATAATGTAGCTTCTGGTGATACTATTTCTACAATCATAACTTTTTGAGTTATTAGTAAATAGTAAATAGTAAATAGTTAATATAAAAAACAAGCTAATTACTTTTCACTAATCACTAGTTACTATTTTACGCTTCAGCTAACATTTTTTGACCTGCTTCGATAACATCTTCGATGGTACCTTTCAAGTTGAAAGCAGCTTCAGGTAAGTGGTCTAACTCACCGTCGATAATCATGTTGAAACCTTTGATAGTATCTTTGATATCTACTAACACCCCAGGGATACCTGTAAACTGTTCTGCTACGTGGAATGGTTGCGATAAGAAACGTTGTACACGACGAGCACGTGATACCGCTAATTTATCTTCTTCAGATAATTCTTCCATACCTAAGATAGCGATGATATCTTGTAATTGCTTATATTTTTGTAAAATTTCTTTTACTCTTTGAGCACAGTTGTAGTGGTCAGCACCTAAAACTTCTGGAGATAAGATACGAGAAGTAGAATCTAATGGGTCTACCGCTGGATAAATACCTAACTCGGCAATTTTACGAGATAATACCGTAGTTGCATCTAAGTGCGCGAAAGTTGTAGCTGGCGCTGGGTCAGTTAAGTCATCCGCAGGTACATATACTGCTTGTACTGAAGTAATTGAACCTTTTTTAGTAGATGTAATACGCTCTTGCATAGCACCCATCTCAGTTGCTAACGTTGGTTGGTAACCTACCGCAGAAGGCATACGACCTAATAACGCAGATACCTCAGAACCCGCTTGAGTAAAACGGAAGATGTTATCAACGAAGAAAAGTACGTCTTTTCCTTGGTCAGTACCAGCTCCATCACGGAAGTACTCAGCAATAGATAAACCTGATAATGCCACACGAGCACGAGCTCCTGGTGGTTCGTTCATCTGACCGAATACGAAAGTAGCTTTAGAATCTCTCATTCCAGCTTTATCAACTTTAGTCAAGTCCCATCCTCCATTTTCCATAGAGTGCATGAAATCATCACCATATTTGATAATCCCTGATTCTAACATCTCACGTAATAAGTCATTTCCTTCACGTGTTCTTTCCCCTACTCCTGCGAATACAGAAAGACCACCGTGACCTTTAGCAATATTGTTAATCAACTCCTGGATTAATACTGTTTTACCTACACCAGCACCACCGAATAATCCAATTTTACCTCCTTTTGCATAAGGCTCAATTAAGTCGATTACTTTAATACCTGTAAATAAAACTTCCGATGAAGTTGATAAATCTTCGAATTTAGGAGCTTGTCTGTGGATGGGCAATCCGTTAGCACCTTCTTTAGGCAAATCACCTAAACCATCAATTGCGTCACCTACTACATTGAACAAACGACCATAGATATCTCCACCGATAGGCATTTGAATAGGAGCTCCAGTAGCTACTACATCAACACCACGGCTTAAACCGTCAGTAGAATCCATAGAGATAGTACGTACTGTGTTTTCTCCGATGTGTGATTGTACTTCAAGAACAAGTTTTGTACCATCTTGGTTAGTGATTTCTAATGAATCGTAAATTTTTGGAAGTTCAACTTCTGCAGCATTGAAAACCACGTCTACTACGGGACCAATGATTTGCGCAACTTTTCCTATTACCTTAGACATACTTATGTATTTATTAAATAGCTATTTAGTTATAAAAAACGCTGTGTTTTTTCAGAGTGCAAAGATAATTTTAATATTGTGAATTCCAATACAAAATTTTGGTTTTTTTAATTCTTAAGCTCCAAACCTCTTTAAAACAACAAAACCGACTAATAGTCGGTCTTGTTAGGTTGTGAAAAATGTATTAATTCACATAATTATTAGCAGGAATTGTTTGCGGATACAACGCAGGTTTTTTACCTATATCAATCATACGAATTGTAGATTTATATTTAGCATTGATAGCCTCGATCATTTTATTAGCAATAAAAGCATAACCTCTTGCACCTGGATGCACTCCATCTAATGAAAAAGCTCCCCCTTTTACATAGTCCGCCGTTAAACTATAATCACCAAAACGCACATTACCCGCTAAAAGCTGATCCATAGCTGCTTTCGCATCAAAGAAAGCCAAGCCTTTAGCATTAGCTACAGCCTGAATAGTTTGATTGTATTTATCAGTAGCATTTTTAACCAACTCTGCCTCTTTCGACGTTAATACCCACTTGTCTTCCAAAGGCACTGACAAACCATTAATCAACAATGGATTACCACCAACAGTTGTCCCAATAAATGTACGAGACGGCAATAAGATAAAATCATCTTTTGTAGTCTGTCTATAAGAAGGGATACCATAAGCCGATAAATCTTTAAGATTTTCATCAACTATAACCACAGGATTTTGGCCAACTTTAAACACAATTGTTCTCATATTAGCTTCAGCTTGCGTAATCAAACCATTTTTAACAGCTGACAACAAAGCTAAATTATACTTTGGCGAAGTAGGAGTGCCCGTAAATGCATCGTTTAACAATGCTACTTTAGCAGCATCCAAAGGCACTGGATTAAATGGAACTGTAGTAAACAAAGGCAATGTACTTACATATGGCAAATTAGCCACCACACCTTTTGCTCCGTTTTTAGTCATCTGGTCTACTATTCCACTATACACATTTGCAAAGACATTAGGATCTGTAATATCATAACCTCCATAAGTTAAAGGATTTGTATTACCTGTTTGATCTACACCAACACCACCAGAGGTAGCAAAACTCAAAACGTCGTTTCCGCCTATCCACAAAGAAAAGAAAGTAGGATTTTGCGAAGCAGCATCCGCTAACATAGTTGTACTAGGTGAAGTAGCAAATCTAACATAATAAGGATTTGCGGTTTTAGTTGCTAAACCCGCAGGACTACCATAACCTGCAAAAGTCAAATGAAAGGATTTCGCCCCAGGCACACTCACATTATTAAACGGCCCCAAATTAGCAACTCCTGGAAAAACATCATTAACTATCTTCCCTCCCACAGGCAAAGGACCTTGTGTAGCAAAATCAAAATATAATCTTGTATCAAAATCAGGTATTTGCGCACCTCCAGCTAACAAACCTCCAATATTATCGGTCATAAGTGGAGATTTAAAAACTCCACCACCTGCTGCTGCGAATTGACGTGCCATTTGTTCAGGATACGAGTTCAATTGCCCAGCAACAAACAAGGATTTATCACTATAACCAGCACCAAAAGAATCTCCTAATGCTACATATTTAGAAAAGTTTGCCTCACCCGCTGTCACAGGAACATCAGCCACTACTTCTTCTTCCAAATCTTTATCACATGCCATAAAAGCAAATGAAGCTAACAAAACCCATTTTATATTTTTAATCATAATTCTCTACTTTAAATTAAACATTACGGATTGATTGTCCAAGAAATATAATACTGACGCCCAATTTTACCAGCACCAGGTACTTGGATATAATCTTTACCAAATAAATTTGTACCTCCAACTTTGATTATTGACTTCAAGAACGGAATTACAGAATTAATTTGCGCATCATACACCACGTTTTCTGGTACTATAGCATCCACCATAGTAGATTCCCATAAATATTTTGAATTGTAACGAACATTTGCATTAAACCCAATACCCATAAACAAGTTGTCACTACCTAAAGATGCTTTAGCACGATGCTTAGGCGTATTGAATCCTGCCTCAAAATCTGGGTCTTGACTATTATCATATTTAAAATCCGAATAATTATAGCTACCACTCACATTGAATTTACCAATCTTACGACTTGCTCCAACTCCTACTCCCAATGAAGTAACCTCTGATTTTGAATTGGTGTACACTTGGAATTTTCTAGTATCTGAATTTTTTATTGCTGTTTCAGCACCCGTCATATCCGTATGTACATCACCATACAAAGGTTTCACCACATTTGAATTACTGATAAAATCATTATAAACATTATAATAAGCATTCAAATCGAATGAAATGTCTTTAAAAATAGAACGATATCCTGCTTCAAAAGCCTGCACACGTTCCGGTTTCACTAATCCTACGGTTGCTATTTTCAAATCTGCCTTATTCAACGTCTGTCTGTATTGATCTACCGAAGCCGAAGTAAATGAATTATAATAAGCATCATAAGCTGTTACAGTTGCAGTTTGACCAAAACCTCCATCAATACCAGCTTGACTTAACGGAATAACCTCTTTATAACGCAATAAATTATCTTCCGCAGAACCCACAAAAGCAACAGGCCCTACATTTAGACCAATATATTGATCTTGAGTAGTTGGGTTACGGAAACCCGTTTGGTAAGAAGCTCTAAGATTATGTTGTTTCTCTTTACCCGCTGCATACGATAACGATAATCTTGGCGAAATATTCCCTTTAAAATTTTGCGATTTATCATAACGTGCAGAAGCCGTAACTTTAACACGATCGTCTACTAATTTCTTTTGCAATTGTGTATACACACCATATTCATTATAAGTTAGCGGCTCACCTGGTTTATCAGTAAATATCGTTCCTTTTGAATCCATAGTATAACGACGACCTGAGCCTCCTATTTGCACTTCCGCAAACTTGATCATGTCTTTAAAATTATAATTCAAATCAACATGATGAATTCTTGAATGATCTATTAACTTAGCCCCTTTAGTCAAATCGGCACTCGATTTCACTTTTGTTAATGCTGTATTAAATTCAGCAGTCCCAGGCTCTAAACGAACACCTCCACTTGGAGCTAAAGGCACAAAAGGACTAATCGCCATATTATAATCAGCAAAGGCTCTTGCTTTTTGATCCGCTTGATCCACCGGCAGCCCTAAAACAGTGTTTGACATAATATAAGCAGTAGCATAATCTTTAAACCAAGCCGGATCTGACTTAGCCTCACGATTCACATTCCATGCCGCAAACCCTAAGTTATACGAATTACCTGCATCTTCACCTGAACGGTAAATTCTTGCAAAGAAATTATCTCCTTTTACTTCAAATTTAATCTGATCCATAAAGAAATCTTTCAAAGCATAACGATTACCTCCTTGATAAAGCGTATTACCAATACCTACTTTATACTGTCCAATAAATTCGATATTTTTAGCAAATTTAGAATCGGTAGTAGCCCAAGGACGTATGTGCACCGAGGCATCTAGTTTTGCACTATTAATCTTACCGTCAGATAATTCTTTTTCAGCATAACCCGTACGACTCACTTGACCCACACCTGGAATAAACACACTGATTTCATCACCATAAGTATTCAATCCATCATAATTACGATTCACCGCATGACCCACACCTCCAGTAGTTAAACTTCTACGATCGTCAGCCATCCACTCCGTAGCTTGCAAATAAGTAAAGTTCGCTTTTGCAGCAAAATGATCTGAAAAACGTTTAGCCCCTCTTATTCCTAAATCATAAAAATTATTAGTACCCGCAACATCTTGTGAAGTCACTCCATATTTAAAATAAGCAGACAAACCTTCTTTATTGAATGGATTTCTACTGTTCATAAACATGATTCCATTAAAAGCGTTAGCACCGTATAAAGCAGAAGAAGCTCCTGGCAAAATCTCAACACTAGCCACATCTAAATCAGAAACACCTAATAAATTTCCTACAGCAAAATTTAATGCTGGAGAAGAATTATCCATTCCATCAACTAACTGCATAAAACGTGTGTTCCCAATAGTTGCAAAACCACGAGTATTCACCGATTTGAAATTAAAACTTGATGTATTAAAATGAATATCTTTTAAATTCTCTAATCCTTCATAAAAAGAGGGAGCGGTTGTATTTTTAACTTCCTTCAACCCCATACGTTCAATCGTTACTGGCGACTCAATAACACGTTCTGGAGCACGAGATGCAGATACCACAATTTCATTTAAACTTGTTGACTGTTCTCGTAACACTATAGCAATTACCTGCTCTTTAGATTCAACAGTTACAGTTTGACTTCCATAACCAAGCATTACTACTTCAATTTGAAAAGGAAAATTTGATACATTTTTCAAAAAAAATCTCCCATCAAAACCAGAAGACGTACTTGAAGAAGCTCCAACAATTTTAACATTTGCTCCTGGCACAGGCTGACCTTTATCATCAGTAACACTCCCAGAAATAGAACTTTGAGCAAATGTCAAAATGCTAAAAAGCAATGACAAAAAAGTAAAATAGACTCTCATTCGCTAAATTTTTGATTGGTTTATATCACCAAATTACGACATTTTTTTTTAACTAATAAAATTTGCTCTCCTTTTTTTCAAACAATTGACAAACTGTTTTACCTATATTTTAACACAAATACTACACAAAAGCACTAATCTTTAATACTTTAAAAATAAAAAAAGCAGGAAAAATTCCTGCTTTCTTAATCTATACTTTGAAATATTTTTATTCTACCGTAACAGACTTAGCTAAATTTCTAGGTTGATCTACATTACAACCACGCAATACAGCAATATGATATGATAACAATTGCAATGGAATAGTTGCCAATAATGGCGATAATGCATCTGAAGTTTCTGGTATCTCTATAACATGATCCGCTAAAGCACTTACCTGCTCGTCACCTTTAGTCACAATAGCAATGATTTTACCACTTCGTGATTTGATTTCTTGAATATTACTTACCACCTTATCATAATGTACTTGTTTAGGCGCAATAACAACCACTGGCATGTGCTCATCAATTAAAGCAATAGGACCATGCTTCATTTCAGCAGCTGGATACCCTTCGGCATGTATATAGGAGATTTCTTTTAATTTTAGTGCACCTTCTAAAGCCACAGGGAAATTATACCCACGCCCTAAATACAAACAATTTGTAGCATCTTTGTAAACCTCTGCCACTTGTTTAGCAACATCATTAGTTAATAACGCTTCTTGCACTTTTTCGGGTATTAACTCTAACTCTGACAAATAACGGTAAAAATCTGAAGTAGACAAAGTACCCTTAGCTTTAGCTAAACGCAATGCCATCATAGTCAAAACAGTAATTTGAGTGGTAAACGCTTTGGTTGAAGCCACTCCAATTTCGGGACCAGCGTGAGTATAAGCACCAGCATGAGATTCCCTAGATATTGAAGAACCTACTACATTACAAACACCAAACACAAAAGCTCCTTTTTCTTTTGCTAATTTGATTGCAGCTAATGTATCTGCAGTCTCACCCGATTGTGAAATAGCAATTACAACATCATTTTCATAAATTATAGGATTTCTATAACGGAATTCCGAAGCATATTCCACTTCAACAGGGATACGAGCAAACTCTTCGAATATATACTCAGCAACTAAACCAGCATGCCATGAAGTACCACAAGCAATAATCAAGATGCGATTAGCATTTGTAAACTTATCTATATTATCTTCAACACCAGCCATTTTCACAATACCATCATTAGACAACAAACGCCCTCTGTAAGTATCTTTAATTACATTTGGTTGCTCATAAATCTCTTTAAGCATAAAATGATCATAACCTCCTTTTTCAATTTGCTCTAAGTTCATTTGTAATTCCTGAACATAAGGATCTACTAAAGAATCATCTTTAACTCTTCTTATTTTCAGTGGTTTTTCCAAACTTACAATTGCCAATTCCTCATCTTCTAAATAAATAGCATTAGAAGTATATTCAATAAAAGGAGATGCATCAGAAGCAATAAAAAACTCATCTTTACCAATACCAATTGCTAATGGACTTCCCAAACGAGCCACTACAATTTCATTTGGCTTTTTTTTGTCAAACACACAAATAGCATATGCACCAACAACTTGCTTTAAAGCTACCTGAACAGCCTTACCTAATTTTAAACCTTCATTTTTCTGCACATCCTCAATCAAATTCACCAAAACTTCCGTGTCAGTATCTGACTTAAAAGTATAGCCTCTTTTGATCAATTCTTTTTTTAACGGCTCATAATTTTCAATAATACCATTATGCACGATAACTAAATCACCTGAATTAGAAACGTGTGGATGAGAATTCACATCATTAGGCACGCCATGCGTAGCCCAGCGTGTATGCCCAATTCCAATATTTCCATTAAGAGTAATTTCATTAACTGATTTAGCTTCTAGATCAGAAACTTTACCTTTTGTTTTTGACAACTTTAGGTCAGTTCCATCATACAACACAATTCCAGCACTATCATAGCCTCTATACTCTAAGCGTTTCAATCCTTTGATTACAATAGGATACGCTTCTCTATGTCCAATATAACCTACTATTCCACACATATTTAATTAGGTTTAGTATAACTAATTTTTAATTGAATTTTATCTGCACCTGTTGTTCCACCTAGAATCGTTCCTAAAGGATTCAAAACAGATGACATTGGAAAGAAAGATTCTTTACCATTTACAAAAGCTGTCGAAAAAGCTAAATTCCCTAAAGATTCTGGAACTAAACGTATATCCTCCGTAATCGCTAAGCCCAATTTCACATTCTTGTAAGCCCCTGTAGTATTAGTCAACAATCGATTAAGATGATCTGTAATACGGATACGATACATATATTTATCACCAACTTTTAATAATTGTCCACCAAAAACTACTTTGTTTTTTTTAGGAAAACTACTAACTGTTGTATTATCTGAAAAATAATCAACCAGAGAAGTTTTATTATCGTAATCAAACAAATACAAACGCATTGGATTCAAATAATTAAACGATTTAGAACCAGTTGCCGATAACTTAGCTACGAATGATGGATCAACTGTAAGATACAAACTTGCATCATTCAAGAGTCCCTTTTTAGCTTTTAATTCATTAATTAACTCATCCTTAATTAACAAAGTAGCTATAGAACCCTGACCTCCTTTTAAATAAACCTTAGAAGGATCTTTAACCACAGGCACTGTAGGCCTGATATTAACACTATTTCCTGACAATTTCAAAACAAAAGTTTTCATATCTTTTACAGCATTATCAAGATCAGATGCTGCTTTCTTTTGCTTATAATAAATAGTAACATCAGCTTTTTTAAAATCTAACATTGCTAAAGCACCATCTACACCAATTTGAGACGCCTTAAGGGTAATCCCCCTCACATTATTCACAAAAGCATCATCATTTGCTAAATTTGATTTTGGCGCATTTAAAACATTTGCACTAAAAAAATCTTTATCTAATTTAATACGAACACGAGGAGAATAGCGAGCTTGAACATTATCTGGCTTCCCTTTAATATCCAATAAAACATTATTCGCATCAACTTTTGGCTGTTCAAACTCAGCTTGATTAAATTCTAAATCCACATTAGCTAACTTTTCACCTACCTGAGATAATATATTAGTTTGATCGGAATAATATTTTGCACCTAAATGAGGATTATTAGCGTCAAAATCGTTCAAAGCAAAATTATTTCTAAATACTTCTAACTTTATCTTTGGCAATTTAGTAGTACTATAATCCGTATAATAATCTTTTTTATTCGTAAAAATTGAATCTAATCGATAAGTACTTTTCCCATTTGAATCTGTAGATAATTTTGTACTAAAGTAAGGCAAACTCAATACCACACTATCGATAGACGGACTCAAAGTTTTATCAAAGACTACCCCTTTTTCAGCTAAAGTTAATTGCGAAACAAAAGATGCTTCTGTAGTTCCAAAATCTTCATTTGGATAAACCCCCAATTGATTAACCAATAAATTATTAGTTTGAACCTTAGAGGCCTCTATATTCTCAAAAGATACAAGATCACTTTTATCTTCCCCAGCTAAAAAATCAAAGGTTTGAGTCCCAAGCAACTCAGAACCTATAGTATTATAATCTTTATCGCATGAAATTAAAGTTCCAATAGTCAAAACCAAAGCAACTTTCTTAATCCAATTATATTTCATCTACAATCCTAATATATGTGTATTATAAAATTGTGTATAAGCATCTGCTAATACATCTTTCGCAGCGAAAGGTAAAAAAGGTTTTCCAGAAGCTTCTATAAATTTTGTTAAATTTGAAGAAATTTCTTCTGACCCTTGGGCAACCCCGTCCGAGTGCATTATAGCTACTTTCATCAAGTTTTCATAACTTGGCGTATCTAAATCCGCAACAGCCTCTTGTGGCACGCCATCAAACTGTACTTTCTTAGACATTTCCATATCCAATTCACCTTGATAACCTTCACCAAAAATAGAAGTCACAATTTTCGTCTCTGAAAACAAAGCATCATCTTTATAATAATGCTTCATATAAACTGGTAACAAAGAAGCTAACCACCCTTGAACATGGATAATATCTGGCACCCAATTCAACTTCTTAACCGTTTCTACCACTCCTTTAGCAAAGAAAATAGCGCGTTCATCATTATCAGGATACAAAACTCCTTCCTCATCAGAAAACGTAGATTTACGTTTAAAATATTCATCATTATCAATAAAATATACCTGAATTCTCTCTTTGGGTATAGAAGCAACTTTGATAATCAATGGCATATCTACATCATTCACCACCAAATTCATTCCTGATAATCGTATTACCTCATGCAACTGATGTCTTCTTTCATTTACATTACCGTATCTCGGCATAAAAATTCGAATTTGACCACCTTGATCATTAATCATTTTTGGTAAATCGAATGACATTTGAGAAACCTCATTTTCGGGTAGATACGGTACTACTTCGGATGATACATATAAAATCCTTTTATCCTCCATGCTTATTTTCCTGTTTTGTTTATTGGACACAAATCACGCAAAATTACAAAATTTTATGGAGATAACGACTAAAATAGTAATTTTGCACATATTTTCAAAATATTCGTATGCCTTTATACACACAACAAAGTGACTTAAAGCACTATTTATCAGCACAAATCGCCGCTAATAAAACCATTGGTTTTGTTCCTACTATGGGTGCCTTACATCAAGGTCACTTATCATTAATGGAACAATCAAAACACAATAATGACTTTACAGTAGTAAGTATTTTTGTAAATCCCACCCAATTTAACAACCAAGAAGATTTAGAAAAATACCCTCGTACATTAGAAAGTGATTTGAATAAAATAAATCAATTAGACGATAGCATTATAGTCTATGCTCCTAGCATCGAAGATATTTACACTAACAAAACAGAGTCTACTCATTTTGACTATGACGGTTTAGAATTTCAAATGGAAGGCAAACATCGCCCAGGTCATTTTGACGGTGTAGGAACTATTGTAAAAAAACTATTCGAAATCGTTCAACCCAACCGGGCTTACTTTGGAAAAAAAGACTTTCAACAATTACAAATTGTAAAAAAACTAGTTGAAAAACATCATATTCCAGTAGAAGTTGTGGGTTGCGAAATTTTTAGAGAAGAAAACGGACTAGCAATGAGTTCACGCAACGAACGTTTATCTGCAGAAGAACGCGCTGAGGCATCTATAATATACAAAACCTTAAATCAAGCAAAAGAACTTTTTAAAACAGAAACACCTCAATCGGTAAATGAATGGGTAGTTAAAGTTTTTGAAAATCAAAAGCATTTTGAATTAGAGTACTTTGAAATTGCAGAAGAGGAAACACTCTTGACATGCAACACAAAAGAGTCAAACAAAAACTACCGAGCTTTTATTGCTGTTTTTGTAAACAATATCCGCTTGATTGATAACATTTCACTAAAATAATATAACTTTGCACTATGCGAATTGAAGTTGTAAAATCAAAAATTCACCGCGTAAAGGTTACCGGTGCCGATTTAAATTATATCGGAAGTATCACTATTGACGAAGCGTTAATGGAAGCCGCTAATATTTTTGAAGGCGAAAAAGTTTCTATTGTTAACATCAATAATGGCGAAAGACTTGAAACATACGCTATTACTGGACCAAGAAATAGTGGTGAAATTACCTTAAACGGTCCTGCTGCTCGAAAAGTGCACGAAGGGGATATTATTATCATTATTTCTTATGGCAGTATTGAAATGAGTGAAGCAAAAAATTTCAAACCTTCAATTGTTTTCCCTAACGAAGAGAACAACTCATTACAATAAGACCTAGTGAGCAGTACTAAATTACGCAATGTGGCCAGTGTAGCCATTCCTGTTCTGCTTGGAGCAGGGTTGACATATTATATCTACACCTCATTTACGCCAGCTCAGCTAGCTAAAATGAAAAGCTATTTTATTACTGCAAATTACAATTTTGTAGCAATGGCGCTCTTTGTAGCTTTTTTAGGCTATGTTTTTAGAGCTTATCGCTGGAAATACACTTTAGCTGAGATAGGCAGCTACCCAGGTTTTACCATCAATTTTTTAGCGGTCAGCATAGGCTATTTGGTTAATCTTGGCATCCCTAGATCAGGAGAAGTATCCAGAGCCTTAGTACTAAAAAAATATAAAGAAATTCCTTTTGACAAGGCTTTCGGAACCATTATAGCCGAACGCATAGTCGATTTCTTTATTTTAATACTGCTTATTTTAACAGCAGTAGCATTGGAATTTAACACCTTAAAAGAATTTCTTTTAAAAAACATTCCTATTCCACTGTTACTAATTTTGGCTATTTTAGGTTTTCTAGGACTTTTAACTTCTATTTATCTCTATAAATATTCCAAATGGAAATTGATAATCCAGTTGAAATCAAAAATTGAAGGGCTTAATGAAGGGGTGTTAACCATCTTCAACATGCCTAACAAATGGCCATTTTTATTCCACACCTTACTTATTTGGGGTTCGTATATCTTGATGTTCTACTTAACCGTTCAATCTCTTGATGCCACTCAAAACATGACTTTAGGTACTACTATAGTAGCTTTTGTTATTGGTGGATTAGTTATGACTTTCACTAATGGAGGTTTTGGTTTTTTTCCTGCTCTAATTTCAAAAATCCTTATTCTTTACCATATCCCTGAAGAAGCAGGTACTGCTTTGGGTTGGATAATTTGGATTTCTCAACTTATCATAACTGTATTCTTAGGGTTATTTGGGTTTTTAGCTTTACCATTAGTGAATCGTAGAAAATAATTCACTAAATTGCTTCTTCAATTCAAGTCATATTTCACTATGAAAAAAATAATCTTGGCTTTTGCCCTGTTTACCAGTATCATCGCAACTTGTCAGACAACAGTAGATCATTTTGCCTCTATAAAACTTAACACGAAGCGTGACATAACTGTAAAACTCCCTGAGTCATATCAAGCGAATCCTGATCGCTCCTACCCTATGATTCTTGTATTAGACAGCGAATTCCTTTTTGCTCCTTTTGAAGGCACTTTAAAATATGGAAATTATTGGGACGATATGCCTGAAGTAATCTTGGTCGGTATTCATCAAAACAAAAACGATGAAAGATATGCTGATTCACAAATGGATGAATCTACAGGATTACCCACGGGTAAAGGTGCCGCTTTCTTTGAATTTATAAGCACTGAACTTTTACCACATTTAGAAAAAAAATACAGAATTTCACCCTTCAGAATCATCGCTGGTTTAGATACTACTGCAGGCTTTATCAATTCTTTTTTATACAAAGAAACGCCATTATTCACTGGTTATATTTCGATGAGTCCAGATTTAGCTTTAGGCATGGAAGGCAGGATAGCGGCGCGTCTAGCTGAAACTAAAGAGCCGCTACACTATTACCAAGCTACATCTGATGGCGATTTGAGAAAATTTCAAAAAAACATCAAAATCTTAGATACGAACATCAAAACTATCAAAAATGATTTGTTAAATTATAAATTTGATGATTTCAAAGGCATTGCTCATTACGGAATAGCTCCAAATGCAATACCTAGTGCGTTGTATCAAATCTTTGCAGTGTATCAACCTATCAGTTCTATAGAATATCAAGAAAAAATTGTAGTTCTTAAAGAAGGTTATGTAGAGTATTTAAACAAAAAATACGAACAGATTGAAAAAGCATTAGGGGTTAAAATGAAAATGCGTTTGAATGATATGAAAGCCATAGAATCGGCTATCAAGAAAAACGAAGCCTGGTATGAATACGAGCAACTAGCTCAAATTTCGGGACAACAATATGAAAAAACCATGTTGTACGAATACCACATGGGAATGTATTGGGAAAAACGTGGCGAGACAAAAAAAGCCTTGAAATTTTACCAAGATTCGTTTTCAAAAGCAGAAATTGGCGATATCACTAAGGATTTCATGATGAATAAAGCCGAAGAATTAAAAGCCTTGCTTCCTAAAAAAGACAAGTTAAAGGGCGGAAAAGCTAAAGATAAAAAAGCCGAAGAAATCATAGAAGAAGTTCCTGCGGAAACGCCAGCGGAAACGCCAAAAGAAGAAAAGAAACAAGACTAACACTTCTTATAATTACAAAACACAAAGACTTGATGGGATTCCCCTTTCAAGTCTTTCCCATATAAAAAAACATATAAATATTCCAAGTAAACAATGGCCAAAGTAAAAACCGCTTTTTTTTGTCAAAGTTGTGGCACTCAATTTTCTAAATGGCAGGGACAATGTACTGCTTGTAAACAGTGGAATACCATAGTAGAAGAAGTTATCCAAAAAGAAGAAAAAGTAGCTTGGAAAACCGACGTTTCCCCTACCAAAAAAGTAGCCAAACCGCTTTTAGTACACGAAATTGATTCGACCGAAGAAATTCGCATGAATACGACCGACGGTGAATTGAATCGCGTATTGGGTGGTGGTCTTGTACCTGGTTCTTTAACGCTATTAGGCGGTGAACCTGGCATTGGAAAAAGTACTTTACTTTTGCAAATTTCTCTAAAATTACCCTACAAAACGCTATACGTTTCAGGAGAGGAAAGTCAAAAGCAAATAAAAATGCGTGCCGAACGCATAACCACTCAAAACGACAATTGCTATATCTTAACCGAAACCAAGACACAAAATATCTTCCGTCAAATTGAGGCTATCGAGCCCGATGTGGTCATCATCGATTCGATACAAACCTTACAAACCGATTACATTGAATCCTCGGCAGGGAGCATTTCTCAAATTAAAGAATGTACTGCAGAGCTTATCAAATTTGCCAAAGAAACGAATACTCCCGTGATTCTTATTGGTCATATTACTAAAGATGGAAACATTGCTGGACCTAAAATCTTGGAACACATGGTCGACACGGTTTTGCAGTTTGAAGGCGACCGTAATCACATATACCGTATTTTGCGTTCATTGAAAAACCGTTTTGGTTCTACGGCTGAATTAGGCATTTATGAAATGCAAGGTTCAGGACTAAGAGAAGTCGCTAACCCTTCTGAAATTCTGATTTCTCACAAGGAAGAAGAACTATCCGGAACAGCTATTGCCACTACTATGGAAGGTATGCGACCGATTATGATAGAAATTCAAGCCCTAGTTTCAACCGCTGTGTACGGAACACCGCAACGTAGTACCACAGGATACAATGCGAAACGACTCAACATGATTTTGGCCGTATTAGAAAAAAGAGCTGGATTTCGATTAGGTGCTAAAGATGTATTCCTGAACATAACAGGAGGTATCACCGTTGATGATACCGCTATTGATTTGGCCGTTGTAGGTGCCATCCTTTCTTCCAACGAAGACATTCCTGTAGGCAAAGACATTTGTTTTGCAGGCGAAGTAGGACTTTCTGGCGAAATTCGCCCAGTAAACCGTATCGAGCAACGCATACAAGAAGCCGAAAAATTAGGTTTCTCCACCATATTTGTTTCAAAATATAATAAAATCACGACTCAAGATTTTGCTATTCAAGTTAAATTGGTCGCTAAAATTGAAGATGTGGTGAGTGAATTGTTTGGATAATTAACTTTTACGTTCAGTCAAACACCTAACAGGTTTTGAAAACCTGTTAGGTCTAAAATAATATCCTATGAAATCCTTCGAAGAAATCCTTCAAACCGTTCATACCTACCACGAACTGGGAGAAACCATCGCTTGTGCGAATTATGTGATTGAAACCTTTGGCATCAAACATCCTAATTTTGGTAGTTTCGAATTGCGTGAAAAAGCGGAACCCAAATTTATTTTGATGACTACAGAAGGGGAATTCGGCAAACCACAAATCATTCGCATTCCTGAAAATACTTTTGCTTTTGAATTCAAACTCATGCTGAATTTGATTGCACACGAAATGATACACGTGGCTCAAAAAGCACCTGAAACCCTCGTCATGGATAAAAACGAGCGCGAATGGCAAGCCTACTACGAAATGTTATTTCACAAAACCTTCCCACACATTCCTAGCCCAGCGGATGACAAGCAACTTTTTTTTGCGAATAAAGCTTTAGAATACTACAAACGTATGGGGGAAGGCTCTACCCTACAAGAAAAATATGCACAACAGAAAAAAGAAGTGGAAGATTTTGTAGTTTCGCTGTCGCAATAATCCCCAAACAAAATGAGAACAAAAAAGCAGTGGTTATTTTTAGTTTTAAAAATTTTAGGAGGTATCATGTTACTAAGTATTGCAGGTCTATATTTCTTTAGAGATACCTTATTGCAACAAGCTGTGCAAAAAGCACAACATAAATTCAAAACGGATTATAACACCGAATTCCATATTGGTAAAGCCGAATTCATTGGTGCCTCGAGTGTAGCCATGGAAAATATCTGTATTATTCCCATTGCTAAAGACACTTTACTTTCGGTAGAAAAAATCAAAACCGAAATCAACTTATTTAAATTAGTCACGGGCGATTTGCAATTGCAAAATTTAGAAATGCAAAACGGTTTTATCCAATTGGTTAAAAACGAAAAAGGTAGAAACTTTGATGCTTTTCTTAAAAAAAATAAGGATGAAGAAGAAATAGTTACTGACAAAAGGAATTATGCACAATTAGCAAATCGCATTTTGAACAAAGCCTTAAATCTTATTCCTACGCAAATGCATCTTCAAAAATTGTCGCTTCGCATACAAGATATGCATCGAAAAGTGGCATTTTATATGAATGATTTAAGCTTAAAAGAAGACCAATTACAGACGCAGATTCAAGTTACAGCCGATGATTTTTCGCAAAAATGGAATATTCAAGGCTATGCTAACGCCAGAAAAAAACAAACCGATTTGATATTTGCTTCTGCCGATACCACTCAAATTCAAATTCCATATATAGAAAAACGTTTTGGTTTAAAAACCAGTTTCGATAAAATACGCTTGAAAGTAGACCAAATAGAAATGAATTTTGGTGAGCTCAACATTAATGGTTTAGCCTCTATTGCTAATTTGACTGTAAATCATCCAAAAATTGCTAGTAAAGACGTTATTGTTCGCGATGCGGAATTTGATTTTCAATTTGTATTAGGAAGTGACTTCATTTCATTGAGTGAAAATTCGGTTGCTAAACTCAACAAAATTAAAGTTAAACCGTTTTTAGAATACAATACCGCCAAGGATACCATTTACAAAATGAAACTCAACTTAGAGAAAATGAAAGCACAGGATTTCATTTCTTCATTGCCTGAAGGTTTATTTTCGCATTTTGAAGGCATGGAAGCTGAGGGAGAATTTGATTATCTTTTGAATTTTGAAGTCAATATCAACAAGCCACATCAATTGGTTTTTGATAGTAAATTCAACAAAAACAATCTACGCATACGCAAATACGGTCAAGCCAATTTAGAGAAATTGAATACTGAATTCAAATACCGTGCTATCGAAAATGGTAGACCACAACGTGCGGTTTGGGTGGGCAACGCTAACCCGAATTACACCCCCTTGGATTCTATTCCGTCTTATTTAAAAGATGCCGTCCTCACTAGTGAAGACCCATCATTTATGCGCCACCGTGGATTTATTTCGGAAGCTTTCAAACAATCAATCACTAAAAACATACGCACCAAACGCTTTGCCCGAGGCGCCAGTACTATTAGTATGCAATTAGTCAAAAACGTATTCTTGACCCGTGAGAAAACCTTATCACGTAAATTAGAAGAAATTTTGTTAGTCTATATTTTAGAAAACAACCGTATTGCCTCTAAACAACGTATGTTAGAAGTATATTTCAATATTATTGAATGGGGGCCTGATGTATATGGTATAGGCGAAGCATCGCAATACTATTTCCAAAAAACACCGCAACAATTGAGTTTGAATGAATGTTTATTTTTGGCATCTATAGTGCCAAAGCCTAAAAAATTCATGTATCAGTTCAATGAAGAAGGCAATCAGAAATCCTATGCAGAAAAACATCAGAAATTTATCAAGAACTTGATGCTACGCCGTGCATTGATTACTGTTGATGACACCATTGGACAATCAGTACCTGTTTATATTTCGGGTCGTGCACGAAATCTTTTACGCATCAAAATCCCACAAGATAGCATTGCAAAAGATAGTATTTTAGCTCCAGTTGAAGAAATTTTAGATTAATTTAAACATCTTTCCCAACCTTTTTGATTAAATTGTACTCTTATCTAATATAAGCGAAAATCAAAAAGATGAAGACTATACTAACCTCCATGCTGGTTTTTGTGTCGGCTCAGTTGCTGGCACAAAAACCTATTTTTACCAATGCCAAATTAAAAGAAGCTACCGTTTATTTTAATTCGGCCGAGATGGTTCACCAAGCTCATGTACTCCTGACTAACGGTACTAGTGAAGTGGTAGTTAAAAATGTTGCCAATTACTTGAATGAAAACTCCATTCAAATAGGCGCACCTGCTACGGTTACTGTCCTTTCCGTGCAATACACCAACGATTATATTTCCGAATATGATTTGGATGCGAACTCGCCAGCTATCAAAAAAGTGCGCGATAGTATTCAACTCGTACAAAAAGAAATCATCAAATTAGGAAACTCGAAAACTGCCGAGCAAAAAACCATTGAATTATTAGATAAAAACCAACAAGTATTTGGACAAAATTCAGGTTTAAGTGTGATAGAATTATCCAAGATGGTGGATTATTATAAAAACAAAAGAACTGAAATCAGCAATTCCATTAACGTTTTAGAAGAAAAAGAGAAAAAACTGAACACGATTTTGCAACGTTTGAATGCAAAATTAGAAATAGACAGTAGCAAAGAGGAAAAAACAACAACAGGCAAACTGGTCTTACAACTTATGAATACTTCGGCTGGGAATGTCCCTTTGGAAATTTCATACATCAGTCCGAATGCCAGTTGGAATCCATTTTACGAGCTACGGGCTGAAAACGTAAAAGAACCTATCCAAATGATGTATAAAGCACAAGTGGTACAAAACACGGGCTTGGACTGGAAAAAAATTAAGTTGACCTTATCTTCTGGCAATCCTAATCAGAACAACCAAGCGCCTATTTTGAGTTCGTGGTTTTTAAACTATGCCAACCCGAATTATAGTTACAAACAAAAAGGCGTCATGAATCAGTTGCAAAGTAGAGCTGCGGGGGTACAAGTCCAAAATGATGCACTAAAAGAAGAAATGTCAACTTCGAGTTTATCAGGTTATGTAGATATAGTAGAAAGTCAACTTAATATTTCCTTTGATATTGATATTCCTTACGATATTTTATCGAACGGAAAAGCGCATAGTGTAGCCCTGAAAGATTTTAAAATTCCTGCCACATTCAAATATTATTCGGCTCCAAGAGTGGAAAAAGAAGCTTTTTTAATGGCAGAAATCAACGATTATGGCAAATATAACTTACTAGCAGGTGAAGCCAACATTATTTTTGAAGGTATGTATGTGGGTAAAACCTATATCAACCCAAATCAAACCGCTGACACATTGAATTTAAGTTTAGGAAGAGATAAAAAAGTATCGGTAAAAAGAGAGAAAGTAGCTGACAAGTCGGGGACTAAGTTCTTATCCTCTAAAAAAGAACAAACCTTTACCTATGACATCACCCTTCGCAACAATAAAAAAGAGGCGGTATATATGTTATTGAAAGACCAATATCCCTTATCAACCGACAAGGAAATAGAAATTGAATTATTAGAAAAAGACGGTGCAAAAGTAAATACCGAAACAGGCATTTTAACTTGGGAATTAAATTTAAAGTCTAATGAAACCAAAAAAATTAGAATTAGCTATGTAGTCAAATATCCGAAGGATAAGACGATAGGGAATTTATAAAGTGATCCGTGTTCAGTGCTCAGTATTCAGCACTGAACACTGAATACTGAAAAAAACTGAATACTAAAATCAAGGAGCAGGATTAGGTTGCGATTCGTGAATTTTATTGATCGCTTCAATCACTTCATCTGTCAATCGAACTTCGAAAGCATTAATATTCTCTTCCAATTGGTCGATAGTTGTAGCTCCAATAATTGTAGAAGTAACAAAAGGTTGATGATATACAAAAGCTATTGCCAATTCAGTTAGTGTCAATCCTAAACAATGTGCTAACTCTTGGTATTTTGGGGTAATTTTATAACAATTTTCATTCGTATAACGTACAAAATTAGGAAATAACCCCATACGTGAATCCGCTGGTGTCCCCTCGAGGTATTTGCCTGTTAAAAAGCCAAAAGCCAAAGGCGAATAAGCTAATAAACCTACGTTTTCACGCATGCATATTTCAGAAAGGCCTACTTCAAACAAACGGTTTAATAAGGAATATGGATTTTGAATGGTGCTAATACGAGGCAGATTGTGTTTTTCGGCTTCATTCAAAAACTTCATTACTCCCCAAGGATTTTCGTTAGAAACCCCAATATGCTTGATTTTACCAGCCTTAATCAACCCATCAAAAACAGTTAGCACTTCTAAAATATTATCTTGCCATTGTGCGTCCGTATGTGTAATACCGCGTTTACCAAACATATTCATAACCCTTTCTGGCCAATGCATTTGATATAAATCGATATAATCCGTTTGCAAATTTTTCAAACTCAAATCAACAGCTTCTTCTAAACTTTTCTTTGAAAAATCCAAAGGCTGACGGATATATTCCAAACCACGGTTAGGACCTGCAATTTTGGTTGCTAATACTATTCGTTCTCTTTTACCCGATTTCTTAAACCAACTCCCAATATATCTTTCCGTATTTCCAAAAATTTGAGCATTCCCTCCTATGGGATACATCTCAGCGGTATCAAAAAAATTAATACCCCTTTCAAAAGCATAATCCATTTGGTAATGCGCTTCGGTTTCTGAATTCTGATTCCCAAAAGTCATAGTCCCTAAACAAATATCACTTACTTCTAAGTCGGTATGAGGTAGTTTAATGTATTTCATTTGCAATTTACTTTTTCAATTTTTGTAAAACTAAAAAGCTCCAGAACTCCTGAAGCTTTTATCATTTTAAACTTATTAATTAAATTTCATTTAATGCCTTAGTTAATTCGTCTAATTTAGGGGTAAGAATAATTTCAATTCTTCTATTTTTAGCTTTTCCTTCAGCATTTTCATTAGACACTAAAGGATTGTATTCGCTTCGTCCAGCAGCGGTAAGATTTTCTTTCTTCACTTTTGCATTCGAAGATAAAATATTTACGATAGCCGTAGCACGCTTTGTAGACAAGTCCCAGTTGTTTTCCACTCCGCCACCTAGTGCTCCTGTGATTTTATCGTTATCAGTATGCCCTTCTATAAGCACTGAAATATCTGGATTATCGGCTAAAACCTTTGCTACTAAATCAACGGCTTTTTTCCCTTCAGTACCTACAGTCCAACTTCCTGATTCGAAAAGCAACTTATTTTCCATAGAAACATATACTTTTCCATCTTTTTGATGTACCACTAAGCCTTTTCCATCAAAAGCTTTTAAAGATTTTGATAAAGTTTCGCGCAATTTTTTCATTGAAGCTTCTTTAGCCTCAACCAGTTTTTCTAATTCCGCCACACGATCGGAGCGGTCTTTAAAATCTTGACTTAATTTATCCAAACGTGCTTTTTCAGCAGCAAGTGCTTTTTCTTTTGCTTCTAGTTGTGCGAGTAATTCACGGTTTTTATCCATGTTTGCTTTAAGCGCTTCATCGCTATTTTTCTCTAAAGCATTATACGAATTTTGAAGCGTTTTCAAATTATTAGAAGTGGCCGCATAATCAGCTGACAGTTTATCACGCTCTGCCTTCACTTTATCTAATTCAGACTTCACGTTAGTCAAATCTAAATCTGATTGACTTTTCCCCGATTTTAACAATTCATTTTCATCTGCTAACGCATTACGTTCTTTCTTTACTTCAGCAAATTTATTTTCTAAATCTGCATAAATCTTTTTTGACACGCATGATGTAGTACTTAAAGCAAGTAACAACAATCCTATTGAGGTTTTTTTAATCATATTTTTAAACTTGGGGTTATTCAATTTCTACAACTACTGGACAATGATCTGAATGTTTAGCATCAGGCAAAATGTAAGCTCGTTGCATTCTTGATTTCAAGGGTTCGTGTACTAAACAATAATCAATACGCCACCCTTTGTTATTGTTTCTTGCATTTGCTCTATAACTCCACCAACTATAATGATGGGGATCGGTATTAAAATGCCTGAAACTATCCATAAATCCAGACTTTATAAACTTATCCAACCAGGCTCTTTCTTCAGGCAAAAAACCAGACGTTTTAACATTTCTAATAGGATCATGTATATCAATGGCTTCATGACAAATATTGTAATCACCACAAATGATTAAATTAGGCACTTCCTTTTTCAGTTGATCAACATAATCATGAAAATCATCCATATACATAAATTTATGGTCTAATCGATCACTATTGGTCCCTGAAGGCAAATATAAACTCATTACAGAGACATCCTCAAAATCAACTCTTAAATTTCGACCTTCTTTGTCCATATGCTCAATACCAGTACCATAAACTACATTTTTGGGTTCGTTTTTACAAAAAACAGCCACCCCACTGTATCCTTTTTTCTCCGCTGGAAAATAATATTGAAAAGGGTATCCTGCTAACTGTATATCCATAACAGGAACTTGATCTTGTGTTGCTTTAATTTCTTGCAAACAAATTACATCGGGATTTGCAGCTTGCAACCATTCTAAAAATCCTTTAGTAATGGCGGCGCGAATTCCGTTTACATTATAAGAAATAATCTTCATTGTCTCGTAAATAACAGTTTATAAGCCATCAAGCATCTCTAGTTTCATTGCGCTCGATTTGTTCAAAAATATGCAATATTTAGATGCATTTTTATCTTTTTTTAAAACAATTAACAAATGATTCAGATTCAACATGATTATTGTTAAAAAAGCTAGTCAATTTTGGAAAGCAACCCAAAACGACTGCAATATGTTTTGAACTTTTTCTATATTTGCAACTTGCATTAATCATAATAATAATAAATGGGTTTAGTTACAGCAAAAGAAGTTGCCAAAGCAATCAATACGGACAAATACGGGCCATTAGGAACTTTTTCGGGTTGGTTGTTAATGAAGATACTTCAAATATCAACCTTAAATGATATTTATGACAGGAATAAACATATGAGTGATGTAGAATTCCTTAATGCTATCTTAGATGAATTTCAAATTAAATTCGAAATACCCGAGGAGGATTTGAAAAGGCTACCTAAAGAAGGGCCTTACATTACTATTTCTAACCATCCTCTAGGAGGGATAGACGGGATTTTACTATTGAAATTAATGCTTGAGAGAGAGCCAAATTTCAAAATCATTGCTAATTTTTTACTCCATCGTATAGAGCCGTTAAAGCCTTATATCATGCCCGTTAATCCTTTTGAAACTCATAAGGACGCTAAATCGAGTGTGATAGGCTTAAAAGAAACTTTCCGTCATTTAAGCGATGGAAAACCTCTAGGAATATTCCCAGCAGGTGAGGTTTCAACTTACAAAGATGGCAAATTAGTAGTTGACAAAGCTTGGGAAGAGGGCGCTATTAAAGTGATTCGTAAAGCACAAGTCCCTGTAGTTCCTATCTACTTCCATGCTAAAAACAGCAAATTATTTTATTTCTTATCAAAAATAAGTGGCACTTTACGTACTGCCAAATTACCTTCTGAATTGCTCTCACAAAAAGACAGAGTAATTAAAGTTCGTATCGGTAAACCTATTTCAGTAGCAGAGCAAAACGAATACACTACACTCGAGGACTACACGGAGTTTTTGAGAAAAAAAACCTATATGCTTGCTAATGGTTTTTCCGAAGAGAAAAAATTATTTGAAACTCCTATTTTAAAGCCTGCTACAAAACCTGCAAAAACCATTGTAACAGGTGCAAACCAAGAGAAAATGATTGAAGAAGTTGAGAAACTTCGCAAAAAAGACGCTCGTTTATTGCAAAGCAAAAACTACGAAGTGTTTTTAACCGAAGCATCAGAAATTCCGAACATCATACACGAAATTGGTCGTCTTAGGGAAATTACTTTCCGAGCTGTAGGGGAAGGAACAAATGAGTCGATTGACTTAGACGAGTTTGACAACTACTACCATCATATGTTTTTATGGGACGATGATGCTAAGAAAATAGCAGGTGCCTACCGCATGGGATTAGGTTCAAAAATATTTGCTAAATACGGCATTGACGGTTTTTACCTTCAAAATCTATTTCGCTTTGAACCCGAGTTGTACGACATGATGAGCAAATCAATCGAAATGGGTCGTGCTTTTATTACCAATGAGTACCAACAAAAACCCATGCCTCTTTTCCTTTTATGGAAAGGAATTGTACATACAACTTTAAGACACCCAGAACACAAATACCTAATAGGAGGTGTTAGCATCAGTAATCAGTTTTCTGAATTCTCTAAATCTTTGATGATCGAATTCATGAAATCTAATTTTTACGATCCTTATATAGCGCAATATATTCATCCTAAAAAAGAATATAAAGTTAAACTAAAAGATGCTGACAAAGATTTTGTATTTAATGAAGCTGAATCAGATTTGAACAAATTTGACAAAATCATTGACGAAGTTGAACCAGGAAATTTGCGTTTACCCGTTTTGATCAAAAAATACATCAAGCAAAATGCTCGTGTAGTTGCTTTTAATGTTGACCCAATGTTTAACAACGCTATCGACGGATTGATGTACATTCGTATTGCTGATTTACCTGAGAGCACTGTTAAACCTGTAATGGAAGAATTTCAGGCAGAATTAGAAAGAAAATTGAATGAAGAACAAGCTTCAACCAAGTAATAACCACCAAAACTAAATAATATGTACGAATTTTTACAAAAATTTCATTCAGGATGGGCTTATTTAACTTTGATCCTGTTAGTTGTAGCTATTGTGAACAGCTTTTTAGGAAGTTCATCCAACAAAGAATTCACTGCTAAAGACCGAAAAATTGCTTTATTTGCCCTTATTGCAACACATACGCAGTTTTTAATAGGTATTATTCTTTATTTCATTTCACCTTTAGGAATGGCAGGTTTCAACATGAAAGACAGCGCATTGCGATTAACCTCATTAGAACATCCTTTCATTAATTTAATAGCTATCGCATTAATCACCATAGGATGGTCTAAACACAAAAAAATGGAAACCAATGTTGACAAATTCAAAAAAATTGCCATTTTTTACTCTATAGGATTAGTCCTAATTTTATCAAGAATCCCATGGTCTTCATGGTTAGCATAGAAAAATTTCGAGCCCTTTTATAGGGCTCTTTTCATTTTAAGGAACGATATTTGTTTATATTTAACAAAAAACAAACTTATGATCAATAGAATACTTTTTGGTTTCACGCTGATTATTGCAACTTTATTAGCCTCAAAATACTCTTTTAAGACTTTTGAAAGCAATGCTTTTATAAACAAATCTATTGTTCTGGATACCGTAAAAAAAGACAGCCTGAAGGATAGCTTAACCATTGATAGTCTTTCTATAGAAACTGGTTTATACAACTACAAATTATACAAAAGCAAAGGAACTGCCTCTTATTATGCTAATCGATTTAATGGGAAACGCACTGCTAGTGGCGAACGTTATTATAGCGACAAACTTACTGCTGCACACAGAAGATTATCATTTGGCACTAAACTTAGAGTAACTAACCTACGAAACGGTCGTAGCATTATAGTAAAAGTTAATGATAGAGGTCCTCATCACAGAGGCAGAGAAATAGACTTATCAAGAAAAGCCTTTAAATATTTGGCTAATGGCAATGGAGGCGGAGAAATGCGTGTTAAAATTGAAATAGCTTTGAAAAAATAATCCATTTCTAATAGAGGTAACTATTTTAACATCTCCAATATTTAAAAGGTTTCACGCTCATCAGCACTTACTTCACCACCTTACTCATACACATGCTCAGAAAAGTCTCCTGATTTTGCGATAAGATAATTAAAGCAATAGCTTTTACATTATAGTTTTTATTAAAAGTCAAAATAGGCAGTTTATCGAAAAATTAGTTTAATTTGTAGTAGAGAAATTGTGAAATGATAAATTACAGAGACGAAATATTTTTGACTGAGTTATATAATGATATTAAATTTCATCAAAAAACATTAAATAGGGTCTGCTGAAAAACTATAATCCTCATAAAAACCAGTAATTCAGAGCTTGAATTTTATTATTAGGTGCAAGGTTTCTACACAAACACCTTCAAAAACCTTGCACCAAAAAATCAAATGTTTGCAATTTATAATTTTTAAACTCAAATTTACAAGCTCTAATAGAATTAATAACTTTCAAAAGTTACTAAAATTGAAGATTTTTAGTAGAAAATGATAGGATTTTACGTTGAGTTAGTTTTTCAGCAGACCCTAAATACCAATGAGGTAAATGAATTATTAAATAATTTAAAGAATCATAATGAGTTGTTTTCTACTTCAATATTATGCCTTGGAAAAGGAAGTAATTACATTATAGATAATCCATATTTTCCAATGGATTTATTAAAATTCCCTTTAGACGACGATGAATTATGGAGTGTTTTTTTGATTATTGAGCATCAAAATATATCTTTCATATATTTAGAACAACTTTTTTTTTATGGCAATTATATTAATTTTTTTAAAGGAAACACAACAACTTGTTTTTTGATAGTTGATATACTTAATAATTTATTAAAAGTGACAAACGACACAAGGATAGTGTTTTTTTTTTGCAGAGAAATTTGATTAGCCTAGAAAGCTTAAATAAAGCCAATAATCTTCTAGGGTTTGATAATATAAATTATCCAACTGAGGAACAAATTTTAAATATTATTGAATTAACTTCTAAATATATAAAGATAGTATAACCAACGCTCGCGAAAGAATCCTTTCGCGTGGAATTGTGTTCTTTAAAAAAGGGATATATATCCCCTGTTGTTATCAAATATACTATTTTGTTATATAAAAATCCAGTGATTAAAATGCACTGGATTTGTTGTGTTATAATTATGTTACATCTTCTTACCACACTAAAGGATTCGCGTGGGATCCAGGGAGAACTATTTTAACTAGTCCAATACTTAAAAGGTTTCACACTCAAATAAGCATTATAAAAGCGCTCATCAGCACTCACTTCTTCCCCTAACCAATCAGGTTTTAAGAACCACTCATTCTCCTCTTGAAGCTCTACTTCTGCTAAAAGCAACCCTTCATTATCTCCAGTAAAAACATCTACTTCATAAAGATGATTCCCAACAGGAACTTCATGCCTTACCTTATCAATTACACCCGCCTCACAAATAGCCAGCAACTGCTCAGCTTCAGCTACTGTAATTTCCTTTTCCCATTCCATTCTACTTATACCAGATCCAGTACTCTTCCCTTTCACAGTAATATACCCCTTATCACCTTTTATACGCACACGAACAGTTCGCTCTGGGTTAGCGCTCAAATACCCTTGCACTATACGAACTTGTCGAGTGGCTTGAGCAATAAAATCATTGTTTTTAACTAAAAATTTTCTTTCTATTTCAATCATGCCTTAAAGATAGTATTTTTACAAAATGGAAACCAATACTCGTAAAATAATCCATGTTGACATGGATGCGTTTTATGCCTCTGTTGAACAAATGGATAATCCTGAACTTAAAGGATTACCCTTAGCTGTGGGTGGCAATGAAATACGAGGGGTGGTTTCGGCAGCGAGTTATGAAGCCCGAAAATACGGGGTGCGCAGCGCTATGAGTGGCGCTCAAGCTAAGCGATTGTGTCCTGAATTGATTTTCGTCAAGCCTCGTTTTGATCGTTACAGAGAAATTTCCAAAAAAATTCGCAAAATCTTTCACGATTATACCGATTTAGTAGAACCTCTTTCCTTAGACGAAGCCTATTTAGATGTGACGCAAAACAAGAAGGGGAATCCTAGCGCCACACTTATAGCTCAGGAAATTAGAAAACGAATATATGAAGAGGTTGGACTTACCGCTTCTGCTGGAATTTCCATCAATAAATTTGTTGCTAAAATAGCATCCGATTACAACAAACCGAATGGGCAAAAAACCATCAATCCTGATGAAGTTGAACACTTTCTAGAGGGCTTGGATGTTAAAAAATTTTACGGCATTGGCAAAGTTACCGCCGAGCGGATGTACCAAATGGGAATCTATACCGGATCCGATTTAAAATCAAAAAGTTTAGAATACCTTGATGAACACTTTGGGAAAAGCGGTCGCCATTATTATTATCTTGTAAGAGGAATTTCTAATAGCCAAGTGAGACCCAATCGCGCTACAAAATCAGTAGCCGCGGAACATACTTTTTACACTAATTTGACCTCGGAAATTTTTATGGAAGAAAAACTGAACCGAATAGCTGAGGAACTCTCTCGAAGACTCCACAAACACAAGTTATCAGGAAAAACGGTGACCTTAAAAATTAAATACTCCGATTTCACACAACAAACACGCAGTAAAACGCTACCCTATTTTATCGCTGATAAAGGTTTATTGTTTGAAACTGCAAAAGAATTGCTATATCAAGACCGTATGAAAGATTCGGTACGTTTACTCGGAATTTCGCTTTCAAATTTAAACACAGAAATCAAAAAAACAATTGTCGTACAATTGCGTTTTGAGTTTTAACATAAACAGCTGCTACTAGCTATTTAACCACAAATTCATTTTAGAATTTGTAAGTACATAATTGCACCCTTCAAATATTAGATACCCCAATTTGTTTCATTACTAATGAACTTTCTTATAAACTTGCTAAAAATATTTTCTTATAAAATAAAATAGGTTGCCAAAAAGACAACCTATTTTTAAAAATTTATTTAGTACCTAATTACCCTATCAAAGCTCCATTTTCCACTCCATCAGCTTCTGGATTTACAAAAACCAATTTACCTTCAGCATTATTTGTCAATAACAACATACCTTCACTTTCTACACCACGTAGTTTTCTTGGCGCTAAATTGACTAATACTGTAACACGTTTACCAATCACTTCTTCTGGTGTAAAATGTTCAGCAATTCCTGAAACGATGGTACGAACATCAATTCCAGTATCCACTTTTAATACCAATAATTTATCTGCTTTTGGCATTTTCTCTGCTTCGATAATGGTTCCTACACGCAAATCAATTTTTGCAAAATCATCAAAAGTTGTTGCTTCTTTTTGAGGCATAACGGTATTTTTTGTGGAAGCTATTTCTGCCTTGTTTGCAGATTTTGTAGCTTCTAATTTATCAATCTGTTTTTGAATTTCGGTGTCTTCAATTTGAGCAAACAATATTTCTGCTTGACCAATGGTATGATTCGCATCAATAATAGGCATTCCTTGACTAATCGCATTCCATTGCGCTTGCGCATCGGCAGGAATTTCTAAAATGCGCTTTAATTTAGTTGCAGTAAACGGTAAGAAAGGCTCGGAAAGTACTGCTAAAGCCGACGCAATTTGAAGCGCAACATACATTTGAGTTTTTACGCGTTCAGGGTCGGTTTTAACCATTTTCCAAGGTTCTTCGTCAGCTAAATATTTATTTCCTAAACGAGCTACATTCATCAATTCGCTCAAAGCTTCACGGAAACGGTATCTTTCAATAGAAGAAGCAATCACCGCTGGATAAGCTTTCAATTCCGTTAACGTTTGCTCGTCTACTTCAGTAAGCGCATTAGGTGTAGGGATGATGCCCTCATAATATTTATGCGTCAATACCACCACACGGTTGATGAAATTTCCGTAGATAGCCGCCAACTCATTATTGTTTCTTGCTTGAAAATCCTTCCAAGTAAAGTCATTGTCTTTTGTTTCTGGGGCATTAGCTGTTAAAGCATAACGCAATACGTCTTGTTTTTCAGGGAAATCTTGTAAATATTCGTGCAACCATACCGCCCAGTTTTTAGACGTCGATAATTTGTTGCCTTCTAAATTTAGGAATTCATTGGCTGGTACATTGTCTGGTAAAATATAATCACCATGAGCTTTTAGCATCGCAGGGAAAATCACACAATGGAAAACAATATTATCTTTTCCAATAAAATGAACCAATTTGGTATCTTGGTCTTTCCAATACGGTTCCCAATCTTTACCTTCTCTCTGAGCCCATTCTTTAGTAGATGAAATATAACCAATAGGCGCATCAAACCAAACATATAGTTTTTTACCTTCAGCACCTTCTACTGGTACATCAATACCCCAATCTAAATCACGGGTTACAGCACGAGGTTTTAAACCATCGTTTAGCCATGAACTCACTTGTCCGTACACGTTAGGTTTCCAGTCGTTTTTGTGACCTTCAATAATCCATTCTTTCAAGAATGCATCATATTGGTCTAAAGGTAGAAACCAGTGTTTGGTAGATTTTAGTATAGGAGTCGAACCAGTAATGGTAGATTTTGGGTTGATTAAATCAGTTGCATTAAGCGAGGTACCACATTTTTCACACTGGTCACCATAAGCTTCTTCATTGGCACATTTAGGACATGTACCTGTTACAAAACGGTCTGCTAAAAATTGTTGTGCTTCTTCATCAAACAATTGGTCGGTTGTTTCTTCAATAAACTTCCCTTCATCATACATTTTTTTGAAAAAAGCAGAAGCTGTTTCGTGATGAATAGCAGCTGAAGTACGTGAATAATTATCAAAGGAAATCCCGAAATCTTCAAATGATTTACGAATAATTCCATCGTATTTATCGATTACTTCCTGAGGTGTGATGCCTTCTTTTTTAGCTTTCATCGAAATAGCTACTCCGTGTTCGTCGCTTCCACAAATAAAAGCCACATCTTTACCTTGTAATCTTAAAAAACGGGCATAAATATCTGAAGGTACATAAACTCCAGCTAAATGACCAATATGTATGGGACCATTAGTGTACGGAAGTGCCGCTGTAATGGTATATCTTTTTGGATTTGCAATCATAAAATTGTTCTTTAACTATTTTGGTTACTTTTCGCTTTGAAAAGAACCTTACAATAAAGGTGCAAAAATACTATTCTATTTTGTTATAATTAAAAAAGTAAAGCGGATATACATAAAAAAACTGCGATTATAACCCAATCGCAGTTTTTTTATATCAATAAGAACCGATTAAAATTTGTAGGTAATACCTGCTTTAAAAGCCTGATTTAAATTCCCAGCTTCAATTTGCGAATGGATAGCAAGATTTTCGTTTAGAAAATAACGTGCTCCAGCTTGTACATTAGCGCTTACCCCAGATGCATATGGAGAGGTGTAATTATAATAAACACCATTGTATAATTCATTTTTATTATCATCAATTCTTAGCAAATACCCTGCAGATACCCCTGCATAAACATCAAATTTTTTCTGTAGTTTTAAAAGTTTATTAAAATGGTAATTCCCATTTGCCATAAAACCTAACACAGTTGTCTTTTGATTGACATTATAATAATAGTAGTTTGAATAGCGCCCATAATCATGTACGCGATATGAAGTTTCAAATCCCAAAGAGATGTCTTTAGTTAATCCCACATCTATACCTGCATATACAGGAAATCCCCAAGTACTTGCACCTGCTCCAGCATTTAATTGTACTTTCCCAATCCCTAAAGGGTAGTTTGAATTAGAACGGGCTTTAGTTGAAGTGGGTCTTGAAGTACTTTGCGAACTTGTTTTAGCAACTTCGGTTGTCTTTGTAGCTGTTGTAGTTGTCTTAGGTTTGCTAGTAGCGGTAGTTTTAGTTGTAGCCACAGTTTTCTTTTTAGCTGTAGTTTGAGCCGTTCCTATTAAGGATAAAGATAAAAATAAAGCAAGGTATATTCTTCTCATAATTTTTTAGCTTATGTTTGTTAAAAATTAGTTTTGCGTAAAAGTTTCAAACAAAAATATGAAATTTTATATATTTTTTCTTTTAACCTTTTGTTATTCTTATTCTCAAAAGCAAATGATTACACCTGCTTACTTACAAAAAGGCGATACGGTGGCTATAGTAGCTACTGCGCGTAAAAATGTTGATGATAATTTAAAACCCGCAATTGATTTACTTAAAAGTTGGGGATTAGAAGTAAAAATAGGTAGTTCCATTGGATTAGATTTAAACCAATTGGCCGGTACTGATGAGCAAAGAGCCAAGGATTTCCAAGACCAATTAGACAATCCGAATATTAAAATGATTTGGTGCGTACGTGGTGGTTATGGTACTGTGCGTATGATAGATTTACTAGATTTTTCAAAATTCAAACAGCATCCGAAATGGATTGTTGGGTTTAGTGATGTAACGGTATTACACAGTCATTTAAATACCATGGGATACCAATCCATTCATGGGATTATGCCTGTTACGGTGGCTAAGGCTACATCAGAAGCAAAAGAAAGCTTGCGTATAGCCTTATTTGGGAAAGAACGTTTAGAATATGATTTAGAACCTCATCCGATGAACAAATTGGGTAATGCCAAAGGCGAATTAGTGGGAGGAAACTTATCCATTTTGTACAGTTTGTTTGGTTCTCCTTCTGCCATTGACTGTAATGATAAAATACTATTTATCGAAGATTTAGATGAATACTTATATCATATCGACCGTATGATGATGAATTTGAAACGCAACGGCTGTTTAGAAAGTATTAAAGGCATCTTAGTGGGCGGAATGACAAAAATGCGCGATAACGACATCCCTTGGGGAAAAGATGCATTGCAAATTATTCAAGATGTGACGGCAAAATACAATGTTCCCATTATTTATAATTTCCCAGCGGGTCATATCAAAGACAATAGGGCTTTACCCTTTGGCAGCCAAATATCTATAAATGTAACTGCAGAATGCAGTAAAGTAGTTTTTGAATACTAGTAAGATTGTTGAATGAGGAGGCTTTACGAGTTTTTTCTAAAATCTTAAATCATTAATCGAAAATCAAAATGGCAGAACATAACGAAACGGGAAAACAAGGTGAAGCGGTTGCAGTAGAGTATCTTATTTCGAAAGGCTATGAAATAATACAAACCAACTATCAAGCTCGTAAAGCGGAAATAGACATTATTGCACGAAAAGACGATTGGTTAATCGTGGTGGAAGTCAAAACACGTTCTTCAGCAGATTTTGGAAATCCAGAGGATTTTGTAGATAAGAAAAAAATAAAATTATTGGTAAAAGCCATAGATGAATTTGTGCAAGAAACTGACATTGATTTAGATATTCGTTTTGATATTATTTCAGTAATTAAAAAAGGGAATGAATATACTATCGAGCATTTGGAAGATGCTTTTTATCATTTTTAAAGTTAAATATAACAAACAGAGTGTTTTGTAGAAGAAATTTAACCATTTACCAGAGAAAATATCTTAAATATTTAAATATATTTGCCAAATAATCAATTATATTTAAATAAATATAAGCAAAACTAAAAAACGAATTTAATGTTATTAAAATTCGTATCACATGAAAACAATTTCTTCTGTAGTTGAAAATTATATCAAGTCTAAGCCATTTCTTTTAAATGCGTTGGCACAAGGTATTATTAACCTGACTTCATTAGCTCGTGTAATGACCGAGGAACTAGAGTCAGAATTAGGTAAAGATGTAAAGCAAGGAGCTGTGATTATGGCATTGAAGCGCTTATCAGAAGATTTGAGTTTTAAAGTAAATCATAAAGTAACCAAAGTACTCAGAGGTATTGGAGAAATAACGGTACGTTCCTCCTTGAATGATTATACTTTTTTAGTTTCGGATACCATTTTTCAAAGACAAGCAGAACTGATTTCTGAGATTAACCAGCATCCAGATGCCTTTTTCACATCATCTAGAGGAGTGAATGAAACGAATATAGTTATTAGTGAATCGCTATGCGGTTTAGTTGAAAAGCATTTTAAAAATGAAAGACTGACTCAAAAATTAGAAAACCTTTCATCAATTACTGTTAAACTTCCTAAAGAAAATACAGTTACACCTGGAATCTACTACTTTATTTTTCAACGATTAGCTTGGGAAGGCATCGTAATTTATGAAGTAATATCAACCTCAAATGAGTTTACTGTTTTAGTGGATGAAGAAGTAGTTGATAAAGCTTTTAAGATCATTAAAGATTTGAAATTAACAAAATAATTACGTTTTCTCAGATAAAAATAGCCACTAATTTCAAATTCCTTTCAGGTACAATTAAACCTTGTTTTGAATTCGAAATAGTGGCGAATTATTTTTTAAAGCATTTCCAAAAACTAACAACTCTCAGAAATGCCTTGGAAATCTTTGTATTGACTTACTTCAACAAATACTCTTCCATATAACGGATGACTGCCAAGCGCTGAAAATCAACATTAGCTTTTTTGCGGAAACCATGCCCTTCATCTTTAGCTTCCAGATACCATACGGTATTGCCTTGTGCTTTTAGTTTATCGCGCATTTGCGTAGCTTCCGTAACAGGTACGCGAGGGTCGTTAGTCCCTTGAATGATGAACATTGGTTTTTTGATTTTATCGGTATTGTTCAACGGTGAAATCTTATCTAAAAATTCATACATTTTTGGGTCACGTTCATCACCATATTCCACACGACGTAAATCACGACGATACTCTTCTGTGTTTTTCAAAAACGTATTGAAATTAGAAATTCCCACCACATCTACACTACAACGAATACGGTCGGCAAAATGGAAAGCCGTAGCTAGGGTCATATACCCCCCATAACTTCCTCCCATTATCATGATGCGGTCTTTATCCAATTCTGGTTGTAGGGCAATCCAGTCCAGTAAAGCGCCAATATCTTTTACCGAGTCTTCTCTTAGAAAACCGTTGTCTTTTGCCAAATACGTTTTTCCAAAACCTGAGGAACCACGTACATTAGGAAAAATCATAGCTACCCCCATTTCATTGGTATAATAATTACTTGCGCCTAAAAAGCTTGCCAGCGATTGTCCTTCAGGCCCTCCGTGTATATTAATCATTACAGGACGTTTACCCGTAAATTTTGAAGCAACAGGATAATAAAAACCTGATATTTTTAAGCCATCAAAGCTCTTCCATTCAATCAATTTAGGTTGCGAAGCATCCGCTTTTTGAAATTCGCCTAATTCACTTTCCGTCCAACGGGTAACAGTATTTGTTTTGACATCTAAATAATACACATCACTGGTACTATCGTAGGTAGATTGTGCAAAAAAGATACCTTGACCGTCTTTTGTAAAATGCATACCTCCAAAAAGACCTATGGGCAAATTAGGGACTACTTTAAACTTTTTAGTCGCCGTATCCATCATATAAGCTTTATGCAAACCACTTTCGTTGGTAATAAAACCTAATTTAGTTTTATCTTCTGACAGTTGATAGCCTTCTACATTCCATGGGATGGATGATGAATAATAGGTGATTTTTTTGGTTTGCAAATGCATCGTAGCTAAGCGCTGAAATTCGTTATCCCTGTCGGTTGTAAACCAAATTTCATTAGGATTTTTTCCAAACGAAGCATCACCTTGTACAATACTTTTTTCTGAACGGTTGGTAATTTCAGTCAGTTTAGCTGTAGGCACATCGAGCAACCACAAATGAGATTCATTAGCCGAGATAGATTCCCCAATGATTAATTGTTTGCCATCTTCTGAAATATCCTGAATATTCCAGCCACCGCCTTTTACTTCTAAAATCAATTTGGTCGTATTGGGGTCGTTTGGATTCATATAATAAATGTCTCTATCGCCCCCGTTCCTTTTCGTAGAGGTAAAAAAGAACCCAGAACCATCCTTCTTCCAAGTTATATTTCCATTTTGCGAACGCCCTCCGTCGGTCAATAAAGTCGATTGTAAGGTTTTTAAATCTAATTTATACAATTGACCAAATTCGTTTCCACCAGCATCACGCGAATAAATAAGATAGTCTCCTTTAGTTGGTTCGTACACCGCACCTGCGATAGGTTCATCAAAGAAAGTAATTTGTTTACGTGCGCCCATGGGTTGCACCACTTTATGCAATTGATTGGTCGAGGCAAAACGAGTACTCACAATGATTTCCTTTTTGGTTGGATGCACACTGACTAAGGATGCACCTCGCGATTCGGCATATTTCTTTACCTTTTGTGCCAATTCTTTTGAAATCGGAACAATGTTTTCAGCAATTAAATTCTCGTTGGGCAAAACCAGATTTTTCTTGTCCTGTGCTTGAATTCCTATAGCACATAACAGAAGACCATTTAAAATTATTCTTTTCATATTTAGATTGATTGATTTTATACTATTGGTAGTTATTGAGTGGTAGTTTGTTACATCGTTATTACTTTTTAACACTTATCCCTTTATTCACCAAATAAATTCCGAACAATACCACCAAAATCCCTATACCGAGTACAACGGTCAAGGGTTCTCCAAAAATTATGGCTCCTAATAGTACCGCAATTAGTGGATTGATATAGGCATAAATACTACTTATTTCTGTAGGCAAATGTTGCAAGGCATAAATAAAAGCAACAAAAGTGGTTATAGAACCAAAAATGACGAGGTAAGCAATAGCCCACCACGCTTGGGCTGGAATAGCTAATATAGGAACTGAAGTACCCGTAGCACCTGTATAAGCAAAAAGCAGGATACTCGAAATCAGCATTTGGAGTCCCAAACTAAAATAAGGATTGAAATTTTTAGCTTTCTTTTTAGTGTACATACTACCTAATGCCCAAGTAATGGTTGCAGTAATAGAAAGCAGTATGCCCAATTGGAAATCCGGCTGAATCAAATCAGACAAATAATCCGAAAAAACGATACAAACTCCCACAAAGCTTACGAGTAATCCAGTTATGGATAAACGTGATAATTTTTCGCCATTAAACAAGCTAATAATCACAATCCACAAGGGGAATATAGCGCCTAAAACCGCACCCAGTCCACTGGAAATATATTTCACCCCCCAAGTACTTAGTCCGTTGCTTAATACAAAATTTAAAATTGCTAAAATAAAAATGGTGCGCCACTGCTTCCCCTTAGGCCAAGGCGTTTTTTTGAACATAAAAAAGGAAAGGTAACAAACCGCACCTATAAACTGGCGGATGGCTGCTAATTGCAAAGCGGGCATGTGCTGTACTCCTTCTTTAGAGGCTAACCAAGTAGTACCCCAAAAAAAACAAACCCACAAAAGGGCTAACATGGGCAATCCTAACGATTTTATTTTTTGTAGTGGTTTCATTTATTTAAATTTATAAACCTAAGTCGTCTTGAAGACCTGTGCGGTTTAGGATGGGTTTATAACGCTCCTTAATACAACTCGGTATTGAAAGTAACTTCTAACGTTGTGCTTATACAATCAGCCTCAATTAATTTTCCCACTTGCTGTTCCGTATGCGTAAACTCAGGCGCTTGCAAATTATTTATTTTAGCTTTTGCTGTATAATAGGTTTCTCGGCTGGGATGAAAAGGAGCGACCACATTATACGTTTGTCCAGCAGTTTTGTCATTTGTTATTAGCTTCTCTAAAACGGTTAAGCAATCTTCTAGATGAATCAAATTTATAGGAGCCAATGGATTTTCAACATTTTTACGACCCGCCAAATGTTTTACAGGATGCCTTTCGGGACCTATTAACCCACCAAAACGCACTACTGTGGTTTCAAATTGCGGTTGTGCTTGTAGTCGTTGCTCGGTAGTCCATAATTGTTTTCCGCTTTCGGTATCAGGATTGGGTTGTGTTTGCTCCGTAATCGTTGGAAAACCAACTTGGTCTGCAAAAACCGAAGTAGAGCTTACAAAAATTACTCTTGAAATTTTAGCCTCGACGATATATGGGATAATATTTTCTATTTTGGCAACAAAATTTTCAGCAGGTAATACTCTCAATTTTGGTGGAATATCAATACACAATACCGATACATTTTCTAAAAAAGCACGGAGAGTTTCTGCCTGTATTGCTTCGGCATCAGCGGTTAGCGTGATAGGAAAAGCTTGCAGTCCAGCGGACGCTAAAAGAGGCAGTTTATCTGCTGTGGTGGTCGAACCTTTTACGGTATATCCGTTGGCAACTAAACGTTTGCCTAAGGGCAATCCTAACCACCCACAACCTAATACAGCAAGGGTTTGTTGTTGTTTCATATTTTAAGATTCTCTTTTTACCAAGATGTAGGCTTCATTTTCTAATGCCATATAGCCTTGGTCATATAAAAAGTAATATACATTTCCTGTTTTAGTAGTGTACACCGAAGTACAGTAGTCAAAATCAAAACCATGTGCCACGAGTTTATTCCGGTTGACTTTGGTTTTCCCTTCAATATTCAATGCGCTAAGAATACGGTAATTTTTACGCAGTTTATTATTGATATTGCGCATCAAATTAGTACTATCTTTATTCATTTTGTTGTTATAGGTATTCCTACAACCGTCGCTACAGAATTTTTTATCCTCGCGACCCAAAATTTTCTCACCACATTCTAAACAGGCTTTCATTTTTTGTTGCTTACTTTTACTGAAATATACTTCATAAATTATATCCTTTTAACCTTGAATTTCCTCTAAAAAACACCATCATTATAACACCAATTCCCCTCAAGGAGACAATCCGTAAAAGTATGTTTTGGGTAATAAATGATTTATTAAAGGATACCAGCATAGTGAGGATTTCAAAGTTTAACGGATGATTTCATTTTCAAGACTTCCAAATTCCCCTTGGTGTGCTATAGCCTGATGAATATGCGCCAAGTGATGCGCACAATGCCAAGCATACAAGCCCAAAGCTTCAACTAGTGTATAGGTTTTCTGACTGGCGGGATGCACAAACGTTTTTTGCCATTCGTCGGGGGACAAACGCTCTAGGAAATACACCCAACGTTGATGCACGCCCTTGAGTATAGCCATGGAACTGGAAACATCTGCCGTAAGTTCATCCGACATGTTTGCCCATAAATGTTCCTCATAAGGGCGGATTACAGGATTTTCCTCGGTTAATGCCAACTTGAAACGGGTAAAACTATTCATGTGGCTGTCTGCGCAATGGTGTACCACTTGCAAAATGGCCCAACCGTCGGGACGATAGCGCCAATGCATTTGCGCAGGCGTCAAATCCTGCACACTGGTTTCCAAATGTTGTGGGAATTCACGAAGGACATCCAACCATTTTTGGATGGGTTGGGGTTGGTCATTCGGATTATATTCAAAAGTTCCTATGGGGAATTTTAGGTTTTCGAGTTGCATACTTTTAGTTTATCTCAAAGATACGCAAACTAAACCTTGGTTGTAAACCAATACTCTTAAAACATTCTTAAAGTAACGACCTAAGTATCTAAATTCAAATAAAATTCAGCCCGTTTGCTTATTCTTTTTTGAATTTTTGTATATGTTTTTGTATGGTTTGTTCGGTAGACATAATATCCAGCACCACAATTTTAAACGTTTGCTTTTTATCTTTCTCCGTCGTGTACATATTAGAATACAACAGTTGCATTAAAAAATCTGTTTTATCCTTCAACACGCCTTTTAGCTCCTCGATATTGGATAAGGAGGTAATTTTATTGTACCCAATCAAATCAATTTTAGCATTTGAAACCGATTTCCATGCATTCATTTTGATGTTGGGAATTTGAATTCCACCGCATTTCATCGCAACGTCTAATACCGTAACCTTTGGATTATTAGCATAATGAGCCAGCGAATCTACTAAGGATTTTTGCTGGGGAATATCACGTTTAATTTCTTGTTGGGTTTCCTCTAATTCACTATTAATGGTAGAAAATACTTGGTCGATATAATTCTTATCCTTTCGGTCATTATTCCAATTATCAATAAATAAAGCTATCAAAATACCCGCAATCACAGGAATGATTTCTTTGGTAAATTGTATGGTGTAATTTTTTAGTCGCTCTAGCATATAAAAAGAATTTGCAGATGGAATATTGTTTTTTGGTATGTAAATATAGGTATTCTCTTACTAACTCTGCAACTATATAAATTCAGCATGTGTTACTTATTAGGATTCAACAAACGCCAATGCTTCATCCCGTTTTCTGTTTTTTGTTCGGTGAAATTAAATTTAGTAAGTAACTTTATAGAATTTGTATTCTCAATCAAACACCTAGCCGTAATTTCTTTGACCTCATCGTTTGAAAATGCCCATTGCATCAACTCTTTCACGGCTTCTTCGGCAAAACCTTTACGTCGTTCCTCCTTGATGATTCCGTAACCAATATCGATGGTGCCTTCGGCTACATTGAACCCTTTGAATCCCAAATCGCCAATAATTTCACGCGTTTCCTTTTTGATAATCATCCAGGACTCAAAACCCGTGGGTGCTTCAACCTTTGCTAAATTAAGCACTATGCGAGGTAGAGTTTCTATAACATCCTCGTCGGGCCAACTTAGTCCTCTTTTTAAATTTAGATGCTCTACATCGCTAAAATCACTCTTTAGTAGCTTTTCACACATTTGTTGGGTATAGGGAATCAACAGTAGTCTTTCAGTTTCGAGGAAGCTTAGGTGGAGCGGTTTAACTTGCATGATATGAATTAGGTTTGTGGTAAAATTAAGGAATCATTTATGACTAGGCTCTTGATTTGGAAGTATGTTTTTAATTTTTTGAAATATTTATAAAACGGATTTCGAATACTAAATTCCATAGCATGCCTCTTTTTGAGTTTCTGTTTTCGTACCGCACTGGTTTACTTCGCTTGGTTTTTTTTTGGTGTTCAGCGATTGTAATTCATTGTTGGCTCTTTGAGCCCAACAGAATCTTAGCTCTCATGTGAGGTTTTTAAATTTTAGATATATTTCACCTATTAAAATTGCTATTCCAAAACTTAATAAAGTTCCAATCAATATATACTCAGTTAACCTAATCTCTTTATTCTCTTTTAAGTCTCCGAATCTAAAAATTGATTTAGCGGCTAATAAAAATCCAATTCCTTCCCAAAAAGATGTGATTACAAATACAAAAATGAATAGACGCTCTAGCATTCCTATGTATTTTCCAGCATCTTCAATTCCATCATTCGGTAAAGGATAGTTAAATAGTTCCATTATTTTTTTCATTAAAACTGCAGAAACATATGTAACGCTGACTAAAGCGATGAGTAATAAATAGTTTTTGGAATTAAATATTATGTTAGAATCTATTTCATAATTATGGAAGTATTTTATAAATAAAGCTATAGTGATTGAATGTAGTAATTGATCAAGGAATAAATTGCTAACCTTATTGATTTTATCTTTGATTAATATTTTTGTTATTATATCTATACTTAAATGCAGAATAGACAATACAATTGCAGGTAACAAGTATTGCTTTTCGAATTTTGTAATCATTAAAATTAATGATAAGTGGATGATTGCGTGTATGTACAAATATTTCGATTGAAATTTTTTGCTTTCGATGTCATCAACCATGTTTTTGGTTTGAAGCACGAAGTCTCCAACTAGATGAGCTAAGGTAATTTTTATTATTAGTTCAAACATTGCTGCATTTTTTTAGAATATAAATTTAGGATTTCTAATATTTCATCATAACCACCTCTTTTTAGAGCTTTATTTACTGTAGTTTTATCTTTTGATAATCTTTCAGCTATTTCCTTTTGCATTAATTCACGGTGTGTTAAAGTATAGTATATAGTTTCAGAGGTTACTGGTTTCCAATTGTTGCTAATGAAGCTTAATAATTTTAATATTGGGTTGAAATAATCGTCAAATTCATTGAATGGGCTTCTTAAAATTAAAGTGGTATTTTTAATATTTTCAAAACTTTCTCCAGAATTTATGTATGCAGTACCATAGGATTCTGTTATTTTTTTTCCTTTAAAAGTTTTCTCTCCTATACCTATTGACATTCTTACGTCTATTTTGTTGCTAGACTTTATTAATGCTTTTATACATAGTGCAATTTCTAACGCACTTTCCAAACTAACTTCAATTTGGAAACTATCACCTCTATATATTTCCCTTTTTTCGGGGTCTGATATAATCTTTGAAAAATATTCTTTAAGTTTTGGAAGCCAAATTTCAGAATTTACTTTTCTTGAATTTATTATGTCACCTGTAATTACTGCTATCATTATTTTAATGAGATTTATCCAAATATAAATAAAATTGGTCAAAAAAAGCCTTTTTTAAATAATTGCCTCTTTTTGACCAATTTTGTGTTTTTGCCAATATTATATATGGTTAGTACGTAGAGTAAATACTTAAAAAAGAACGATTGGTCTTTTTAAGCCTATTTTTACTTATTGGCTTAAAAAGACCAATTTATTAAAAATATCACATAACGTAAATCTGTAAAAAATTGCACAAACTTCCCCTAAGATAACCAAAATAGTTTTTTGAAAAATATCCTATAAATCAATTGCAATGATAATGGAAGTAGAATGGTTGCTTTCAATACTGGTTTACTTCACTTGGTTTGTTTCTTTTTGTGTTCAGGGATTGTAATTCATTGTTGGCTCTTTGAGCCCAACGAAACCTTAACTGTTATGTGAAGCTTTTGTTGTAGAAATTAATTCTTTTTTTCAAAAATTGTTCAATTTGAATTGTGATTTCATTTCCATTTATTGATGATCTTATATCTAATTGTCTTCTCACATTGAAGCGGTTAAAGTTGGAATATATAAGGTATTCTCTAACAACATATTTAAAAAGAATTTCAATTTCTTTAACACTAAATTTATCTAAACCATCAATTAAAAATTTGCCTTGAGGATTAATGTTATTGTTGATGATGATTTTTATTTCTAATTCAAATTTCTCCTTTGACTTAATGATAATTTTATATTTACTCTGTTTAAAAATCTTTTCTAACGTATCAGTATTTCTATCGTCAATTATATTTTTTAGCAGATATTTCAAATCTTTAAAAATGTGTCCTAAACCATTCTTCTCAAATTTATCTAATTTAATCCACCACTTTTTAAACTCCAATAATTCAAAATTTGATAAATGTTTTAAATAATTATATTTATTTAAATAAGGGATTGATTCGTCTCCGATTTCGGATAGTGCATTGTAGCGTATAAAAAAGAGTTCTGAGTTTGATAATTGCGCTCTTAGAATTTTAGAGTATTTTACTTTATATTTATTTGGAATATCCTCCTTATCAATTAATTTGTAGAGTTGATACAATGTTTTAAAATAAGTTGAAAATATTTCTTCATGCATATTGTAAATAAGTTCAAAATTACTCACTGCATTTCTTTTGTTTTTGGATAGTGAAAAACTTGCATTAAAAGTATTGTACAATTCCTCTTTTTTACTATCAAAAAATAATTTCCCTTTTTTTTGATATCCAAATACATCATAAAATTCAATTGCTTCAATATTTCTATTATGCAGATTTAATAGTTCATAGAAAGTATTTTCAAATTGTTGTATTTGAATTAATTCTCTATTAATTTTTGAATCATTTAGCTGACTTCTTAATGTATCAATAAGAAGAATTAAACCCACAAAAGAAAAAATAGTTCCTACAAACCACCTATAAAATCACCTATTTGTGCAAATTTTTCAAGATTAACACACCTTTCATTATAGTACAATAGTGAAAAATAGGAAAAAGTATATGTGACAAATTTTATTAAAAGATATAAACCAAGAAGGATCGAAGAAACCCAAAGAACTTTTATTAATCGACTCATTTTTTTACAAATTTCGCATAACACCCAAATATACGCATTTATTCAACAACAACCGACAACAAACATTTACATCCGACAGTAAATGTTTTACTACCGAATCCTCCTTGCGAAAGTGTGCAACTTTGTCCTGTCGAAAGTAAACAACACACTGCGACAGTCTATACACAATAACTTTAAAAATTTATACGCCATGAATGCATTACGAAACAAAGTACAGTTAATCGGTCACGTAGGTCAAGAACCTGAAATCAAAATCCTTGACGGAGGCAAAAAATTAGCCAAATTCACCTTAGCCACTAACGAGGTGTATTATAACGACCGCAAAGAAAAAGTTACCGATACCCAATGGCATCAGTTGACCGCTTGGGGCAAAACCGCCGAAGTGATTGAAGGGTTTGTAAACAAAGGCAAAGAAATCATGATTGAAGGAAAACTTACTTACCGCCACTGGGAAGATAAAAACGGAGAGAAACGTTCAAGCACGGAAATCGTAGTAAGCGAGTTGCTCTTAATGGGGAAATAAAAAACACAACCTCAAGCTACTTTTTAGCTAATCAACCACAAATGCCCATTGCCTTGAGTATTTGTGGTTGAATTATTTACTAAAAAATACACTTAAGCGGTTAACACATGCAGTACCAATAGTAGAAAAGCCATCACTGCACACAAAGGGGTGTAATACTTGCGGTCTTTTATCCCGAAAGTTGTGTGCTTAATCTTTTTAAAAAAGCCCACATACTTAAAATCGCCTATAGCACGTACCATAAATACGCCTGTAAGTATGCGCAAAGCATAGGCATCGAGCCGACTTGGAAGGTCAAAAAATAAAATATCTGATTTTTTTAAAATCAATAGGCCAAAAAGCAAAAGTATAAAGGCTACAAAGAGCGTAGGGACTTTACCTGGCATTGGGGGAATTTCATGCTCGTTCTTGCTAGGGAATACGCCAGTAGTGCCCCATGTGCCACCAAAAGCCCAGTAAAGGTGTATTGCTCCTAAAAAAGCAAAAATTGAAAACAGCAGTAATCCAAGAGAAGTGATCATATTAAGATAGTTTAGTTGTTCCGTTAGTCTTCTGCATTAATTTAAAATCTTAATACAATATAAAAAATAAAGAGGCATAAGCCTCTTTAAAAATATTAATCGTTCAATTTCAATACCGCCATAAATGCTTCTTGAGGAATTTCTACGTTACCCACTTGACGCATACGCTTTTTACCTGCTTTCTGCTTTTCAAGAAGCTTACGCTTTCTAGAAATATCACCACCGTAACATTTAGCAGTTACGTCTTTACGTAAGGCTTTGATGGTTTCTCTGGCAATAATTTTAGCCCCAATAGAAGCTTGAATAGGAATTTCAAATTGCTGACGTGGAATTAATTCTCTTAATTTCTCACACATTTTTTTACCAATAGTATATGCATTATCCGCATGTATCAATGCTGAAAGTGCATCTAATTGGTTCGCATTTAGTAAAATATCCATTTTTACCAATTTTGATTCTCTCATTCCGATAGGATGATAATCAAAAGAAGCATATCCTTTAGAAACCGTTTTCAATCGATCATAAAAGTCAAATACAATCTCGGCTAGTGGCATATCGAAATTCAATTCCACACGCTCCGTAGTTAAATACGTCTGATTTGTAATTTGCCCTCTTTTCTCAATACACAAACTCATTACATTACCCACAAAATCCGATTTGGTAATAATAGTTGCTTTGATATACGGTTCTTCTACACGGTCTAATTTAGTAGCATCTGGTAAATCACTCGGATTGTTTACTATGATTGGAGTCGTAGGCTCTTTTTTAGTATAAGCCAAATACGATACGTTGGGAACGGTGGTAATCACCGTCATATTAAACTCACGCTCTAAACGCTCCTGAATAATTTCCATGTGTAACATTCCTAAGAATCCACAACGGAAACCAAATCCTAAAGCCGCTGAGCTCTCTGGAGAGAAAACTAACGAAGCATCATTCAATTGCAATTTCTCCATCGAAGCGCGTAACTCTTCATAATCTTCGGTATCAACAGGGTAAATACCCGCAAATACCATCGGCTTCACATCTTCGAAACCTGTAATCATATTCGTAGTTGGCGTTTTAGCATCCGTAATGGTATCCCCTACTTTTACTTCTTTCGCCTCTTTTATCCCTGAGATTAAATACCCAACATCCCCTGTAGAAACCGTTTGTTTCGGTACTTGGTTCAATTTTAAGGTACCAATTTCGTCAGCAAAATATTCCTTGCCTGTTGCCATGAATTTTACTTTCTGACCTTTTTTTATTTCACCGTTAACTACACGGAAAATTACCTCAATCCCACGAAACGGATTGTAATGCGAATCAAAAATCAAGGCTTGTAAAGGCTCTTCTGGATTCCCTTCTGGAGCAGGAATACGCTCCACGATAGCTTCTAGAATTTTATCGACACCAAAGCCTGTTTTACCAGAAGCATGAATAATATCCTCTAGTTTACATCCTAATAAATCTACGATATCATCGCTTACTTCCTCAGGATTAGCGCTTGGCAAATCCACTTTATTCAACACTGGAATAATTTCTAAGTCATTTTCTAAAGCCAAATATAAGTTGGAAATAGTTTGCGCCTGAATACTTTGTGCCGCATCTACAATCAACAAAGCCCCTTCACAAGCAGCAATCGAACGGGATACTTCGTAAGAAAAATCCACATGTCCAGGAGTATCAATTAAGTTTAAAATATATTGTTCTCCTTTGTAAGTATATTCCATCTGGATGGCGTGACTTTTAATGGTAATTCCACGTTCACGCTCTAAGTCCATATTATCGAGCAACTGTGCTTGGGCTTCACGAGCCGTTACAGTTTGTGTTGCATCTAATAAACGGTCGGCCAAGGTACTTTTACCATGGTCAATATGTGCAATAATGCAAAAATTTCTAATTTTCTTCATCGTTCTAAATATCATTTTGTCACCACTGACGTATCAGTTTCAGGGCGTTCCCCTGCGGGTCAGGCTTTCCGCTCTATCTTTTAAGGGCATTTGGTTTCACCATGCCCTTAAAAGGATGCCGCTACAATCCTTAACGCATTTAATATGCAAATATAGTTTAAAATCGTCAGTTTCAAAGCACTGATAAGTTGAAACTAGGAATATGCTTTTGCGATTGGGTTTATTATCGTAATTTTGCGCCAAAATATAGTCTCAATGGTTAAGATAGGCAAGATAGAATTACCCGATTTCCCTTTATTGTTAGCCCCTATGGAAGATGTGAGCGACCCTCCTTTTCGTCGTTTGTGTAAAATGCATGGAGCTGATTTGATGTACTCCGAATTTATTTCGAGCGAAGGACTCATTCGTGATGCTATCAAAAGCCGTCAGAAACTTGACATCTTTGACTATGAACGTCCCGTGGGTATTCAAATCTTTGGGGGTGACGAAGAAGCCATGGCCATGAGTGCTAAGATTGTAGAAACCGTTCAACCTGACTTGTTAGATATCAATTTTGGATGTCCCGTAAAAAAAGTAGTTTGCAAAGGAGCTGGAGCTGGGGTCTTGAAAGATGTAGATTTGATGGTACGTTTGACTAAAGCTGTGGTCAACAGTACCAATTTACCTGTTACGGTAAAAACCCGTTTGGGTTGGGATGATGCTTCTATCAACATTGATGAAGTAGCCGAACGATTGCAAGACGTAGGTATCCATGCCCTTACCATTCACGGACGTACCCGCGCACAGATGTACAAGGGTCATTCGGATTGGTCACATATCGCACGCGTAAAAAATAACCCTCGGATTCATATTCCTATTTTTGGAAATGGCGATATTGATTCTCCTGAAAAAGCGTTGGAGTACAAAAACACCTACGGATTAGACGGTATAATGATAGGTCGTGCAGCCATTGGCTACCCATGGATTTTCAATGAAATCAAACATTTTTTTGCTACAGGTGAATTAATGAATGCACCTACCATTGCCGATCGTGTACAAGCGGCGCGCAATCATTTAATTTGGTCCATGGAATGGAAAGGGGAACGTGTAGGCATAGTTGAAATGCGACGTCATTATACCAATTATTTTAAAGGAATTCCACATTTTAAAGACCACAGACAAAAGTTGGTCACACTTGATGACCACAATGCTTTACTTGAAGTTTTTGAGGAAATTATAGCGGCTTATTCTAGTGATGGCATTTAATAAACCTTTAACTTAAAATAGAAAAGATCACCAATGAGGTGATTTTTTTGTGCTTTCATCTCAAAATAAACAAATGTAAATAGTTTTGGTTTTATAATTTTATTTTATGGATAACACTATTCAGAAGACAATCGATTTTGTCAAAGATCAATTAAAAGGTGCCGAAGGTGGTCACGATTGGTTTCATATAGAACGCGTATACAAAAACGCAATGTTGATTGCTAAAGAGGAAATGTGTAATAAAGAAGTAGTGGCACTAGGTGCTTTATTACATGATATAGCCGATAGCAAATTTAACAATGGTGATGAAAGTGTAGGACCGAGAATAGCGACTGATTTTCTTCAAAAACAAGGTGTTTCAACAGATACGATAACACACGTGGTACAAATTATAGCGAACATTTCATTTAAAGGAGGAAACTTTGAAACAACATTCAATTCTATCGAATTAGATATTGTACGTGATGCTGACCGCTTAGATGCTATTGGAGCTATAGGAATTGCACGTACTTTTAATTATGGTGGCTATAAAAATAGGGTGATTTATGACCCTGCTATTTCCCCGAAGTTAGCAATGTCTAAAGAAGAATATAAAAATTCAACAGCACCTACTATCAATCATTTTTATGAAAAATTGTTGTTATTGAAAGACCGTATGCACACCTCTACGGGCAAGAAAATTGCACAACAAAGACACGAATACATGGAGCAATTTTTGGAACAGTTTTATGGTGAATGGAACGGGGAACGATAACTTTTAGCTATGAGTCATTAAAAACCTAATATCAAACGCGCAATGGTAAAATAGATTAAAATCCCTAAAATATCGTTACTTGTGGTTATAAAAGGACCTGTAGCTAAAGCAGGGTCTACCCCATTTTTACTCAAAACAATTGGAATAAAAGTTCCAATTAAGGAAGCTATGACAATAACTGAAAGTAATGCTGTCGTTACAGTAAGTCCAATATGTATTTCAAACCCTAACAAGTAATAACTTCCTAAAAGTAAAATGGTAGAAAGTATCAAACCATTTAACAAACTCAACGACAATTCTTTTAGCAAACGTTGAATAAGTGTACCGCTAATAGAGCTATTAGCTAACCCTTGCACAATAATAGCTGAAGATTGTACGCCCACATTTCCTCCCATAGCAGCAATAAGCGGTGTGAAAAAGAATAACTGTGGATGTTCTTTCATTGCCGGTTCGAATAAGCCCAAAACTCGTACGGTTACAAATCCTCCTAATAAAGCTAAAACCAACCAAGGCAAACGCGCACGGGTGAGTTCTAAAATGCTGTCATCCGCCTCAACGTCTTGTGAGATACCCGCCGCCATCTGGTAATCCTTATCGGCTTCTTCCTTGATAACATCTACGATATCGTCAATGGTAATGCGACCTACCAGGCGTCCCATTTCATCAACCACAGGAATGGCCTCTAAGTCGTATTTTTGCATGATACGGGCTACTTCCGTGTCCATCGTATCTACTTTTACATAATCTACTTTTTTAATATACACCTCACTAATGGGTGTTTTGGTAGATGTAGTCAACAAATCTTTAAGGGAAAGTCGTCCTTTTAAACGGTCTTCATCATCTACCACATAAATAGAATGCACTCGGGTAACGTGCTCGGCTTGCATACGCATTTCCTTAACACACGTTAGTACATTCCAGTTTTCATTGACTTTTACCAACTCTTTACCCATCAAACCACCCGCTGTATCTTCATCGTAACGTAATAATTCTACAATGTCTTTAGCGTGTTCAACGTCTTCTAATTCAAGAATTACCTCCTCCTTTTTAGATTGGGGTAATTCGGCAATAATGTCGGCCGCATCATCCGTGTCTAACTCGTCAATTTCTTCTGCAATTTCTTTAGCAGAAAGGTTTTTAAGGATTTTTACACGAACCTCATCGTCCAATTCCAAAAGCGCATCTGCGGTTTTTTCAGAATCTAGTAGTTTAAATACATAATTAGCTCCAAATTCATCAAGCTCATCTAAAATATCGGCAATATCAGCAAAATGGACATCCTGCAATAAGTTTTCTAACTCTTGCGCTTTGTTTTCACTGATGAGTTGCTCTACTTGAGCGATAAATTCTGGGCTAATTTTAAACTCCATCGGCTTGGATTTTTTGAGTGAGTTCTATGAATTGTTCTACCGAAAGTTGTTCCGGACGGAGGTCAAAGATACTATCTTCTCGCAACATATCCGACAAATTCAGGCTTTTTAAGCTATTTCGCAATGTTTTTCTTCGTTGGTTGAAGGCGGTTTTGACAACATTGAACAATAATTTCTCATCACAAGGCAATTGGTAGTTTTCTTTGCGACGCATACGCATCACGCCCGATTTTACTTTTGGAGGTGGGGTAAAAACATGTTCTGATACTGTAAACAAATATTCAGTATCGTAAAAAGCTTGTGCTAAAACGGACAGGATTCCGTAAGCTTTACTCCCTTTTTTCTCACAAATACGCTCCGCAACTTCTTTTTGAAACATACCTGCAAACTCAGGAATCTGGTCACGCATTTCCAATACTTTGAACACAATTTGCGTAGAAATATTATACGGGAAATTACCAATCACAGAAAAAGGTTCGTTACCAAAAACTTGGGTCAAATCGAATTTCAAGAAATCTTCCGAAAGAATTTTATTGGAAAGTTTTAAATAATGCGTTTGCAAATATTCCACCGATTCGGTATCGATTTCAATCACATACGTGTCAATGGGTTTGTCCAATAAGTATTTGGTTAAAACACCCATTCCTGGACCAATTTCCAATACTTTTTGATAGCCCTCTAGCGTTAAGGCATCGGCTATTTTTGAGGCAATGTTTTCATCGTTTAAGAAATGTTGCCCAAGGTGTTTTTTTGCTTTTACTTTATCCATTATTTTTTGTTTCAGGTTTCACGTTAGCTTGTGTTACGTGAAAAGTTTCAGGTTAGACTTAGTGCTTACCATTTATTTCTTTTAATTGCTGAATGTCTAAAAGGTCTTTGGGTCTTCCTGATTTAACCTTACTTATGATTAAATCATCTAAAGATAAAACATTCCATTTTAAAAGTTTGTTTTCTTCCACAATGGCATGAACACTTTCATTGTAAGCATCTTCAAAAGTCCTATTTACAGAAAATCTTGTTATGAGTTCTATATTCAAGCTAGTAGGAGAAAATTTAATTGATATATTTTGATTTTGGCTTTTAACATCAGCTGGGAAATCGTCAATTTCAAATCCCATTTGCTTAAAAACATCAACTAGTTTTTTAAAATTTTCTTCTGTTGTTTCTATCCAGAAATCAACATCAGCTGAATGTCTTTGATATCCATGGAAATTTACTGCTCCACCGCCTACCATTAACATTCTTACTTTACATTCATTACAGAGTTTAATGAATTGTTGAATTTCGTTATCCCAATTTTCTATCATTTTTTAGTAAAATCAATAATAAAATTATTCGATTTTTCAGGTTTGTGTTTCGTAGGAAAGGCATTAATTTGTTTCGATAATTCAATAAAAGCAAATACACGTTCAGCTCCTGATAATTTCAAGAATGCTTCGCGTTGTTGTCTATTACTTTCTTCCTTTGTCTGAAACGTAACTTGCATCACTCTTAGTGTTCAGAAATTATTTCTAATTCGGTACGGAAAGCTAACATCTTGTCACCAAAAAGACGTAAGCCCTCTTCGCGTAAAGCAGGAGCATCTTCGTCATAATAGCGTTGTAAAGTTTCTTTGCTATCAGTAAAATATTGAATCGCGTAAGTTACGCCTCCCATTTCTTCCTCCACTAATACCTTTACCATTTTTGCTGAGGTAAATTTACCTGTTCCGATTACTTCCGCAATATGTTTGTTTTGCATCCAGTCCAACCATTGGTCGTGAACGCTTTCGTGTATGTTGATGGTTACGTTGTAAATTATCATTTGATATTAAATTTTGATATTAGATTTTTGAGCACTGAACACTGAGTTCTGACCACTGATTACAGCACTCTTCAAATTTAAAGGTTATTATCACCTCTCAGTTTTCGGTAATTCAGCTGTGCGTCTACAAAGTAAATACTATCCGGATGATTGAACAAGATTTTTTCGTAGAAAGCTTTGGCTTTGTCCGTGTCATTGAGATACTTTCGATAGATTTCAGCGCTAAAAAAATAGGCTTCATCAATGAAAATTTCTTCATTATGTTTTTCTATAATTTGTTGGTAATGTCCTAATGCTTCGGGGTACAACTGTTTTCTTTCGTAAATTTCAGCCATTTTTATCAAAACATCATCCGTTATACTTTCGCTTGGATGTTGTGCTAATATCTCCTTGAATGCAGTTAAGGCATCATCATTTTTATTTTGAAAAAGTAAGAAATCTGCACGAGCAAATTTTTTCAAAGCTACTTGAGTCGAATCTTCTACCGTGTTGTCAGTAATCAATAGGTAAAGTTCTAAAGCATCATTGGCAATTAACTGAGACGTGGTTGATTTTAATACTTCAAACTGTTTTTTTGCCCATTCAAAATCGCCTTTGAAATAATTGGCTTTAGCCATTTTTAAATTGGCTTCATGAGCCACCGCATCATTCTCTAAATCACTCTCTACTTGTGCATAGTAAATGATGGCTTGATTAAACTTTTCGTTGATGAGTAAAATATCGGCCAATTCTAGTTTTACATCTGCCTTAGCATAAGTGTTTAATGGTAACTCTAATGCTTTTTGCAACAATTGTATTGCTGAAGGAAACTGTTTAAGGTAAAACGCTTCAAAATGTGCTTTCAGAATTTGCAATTTAACCGTACTAGCCGTGTAACCATGCGCATCCAATAATTTATTGATACGGTCAGCAATGATGAGGTATTCTTCTTTCTTTGCGTCTTCAACATCTAATTGGAGTAAGTTGTAATTGACATCTAAAATCACATCAGATTGCGTGGCATGTTCTAGAATAAAATTCAGCACCGCACGTTCGGTTTCTCGGTCATTATCTTGCGAGGCTAAGCGGACTAAATTGAAAAGATTATTAAAACTTTCAGGGTTACGACGGTAGATGGCTTTTTCTTGTATGAAAGCTTTGCCATATTCTTTTTGGCTGATAAAAAACCAACTCATAAACTCATTCCAAAAAAGCTCCTGTGTTTTTTGCGTCTTTAGCAATAATGATTTTCGCAAGGTATCAGCAAAAACTTTAGTGTGGTCTTCAGCTAAAAAGCGGTTTAATTGATTTTGAACTAACACCAAATTACTTGGGTTTTTGAAGGCATAATCCAATAACGACTGTATCATGAAATCAATATTTCCCATTTGTCCTTGCAATAAAGCAATTTGATAGTCAAAATTGATTTGTGGGTTGAGGTTTTGCCCCAAAGTATATGCTTCTACAGCTTGCGCTAAAAGCACTTTTTGTTCAAAATCTCTCGCAATGGTGTAAACATTGTTAGGGTTTTCTTTGATTTTATCGAGGGCAATTCGGTAATTTTTATCGGCTTTATCTTGTTGTTTTTGTAACTGGTAATTGTACCCCAATTCAACGTACAAATTTGGATATTTTAAACGAGTGATTCGCGATTGAATTACTTCTTCTGCTTTGTCAAATTGTTTTAATTGCTGGTAACAGGCAATTTGTTTTTGAAAAAATTGGTAATTATTAGGTTGTCTTTTAACTAATTCATCATACATGACAACGGCTTTGTCAAATTCTCCGCGGTCAAAATAATTTTGAGCTAAATACTCGTTGGCAGTATTATTTTGAGGCATGTGCGCTTGCGGATTCCCACCAATAGGAGGCGTAACCGTGTATTCTTGTCCCCAAACTGAGACAGTAAGCAAGAGTAGTAAACGAGCTATTTTCTTCATTTTTCACTAAAAAAGAATGTACTAAAGATAGCAATTATTCTGCCACTTTAGTACATTTTATCATTAGTTTAAGACCTACTTGTTAGTTCAATTAGTCGATAATATCAAATCCTGTGTATTTACGTAAAACTTCTGGAATTACGATGCCTTCTGGCGTTTGGTAATTTTCTAAAATACCAGCCAATACACGCGGTAAAGCTAATGAACTTCCGTTAAGCGTGTGGGCTAATTGCGTTTTTCCATCTTTCCCTTTGAAACGTAATTTCAAACGATTCGATTGGAAAGTCTCAAAATTAGAAACCGAAGAAATTTCTAACCAACGGTCTTGTGCCGTTGAAAAGACTTCGAAATCATAAGTCAACGCAGAAGCAAAACTCATGTCGCCACCGCATAAACGCAAAATACGGTAAGGTAATTTCAATTCTTTTAAAATACCTTTTACATGTTCTACCATACCATCTAACGCTTGGTAAGAATTATCTGGATGCTCAACACGAACAATTTCTACTTTATCAAACTGATGCAAACGATTCAATCCACGTACGTGTGCACCATACGAACCTGCTTCACGACGGAAACAAGGCGTGTATCCAGTTACTTGTACAGGCAATTCTGATTCTTGCAAAATCACATCACGGTATAAGTTGGTTACCGGTACTTCAGCCGTTGGAATCAAATATAAATCATCGATACCTACGTGATACATTTGCCCTTCTTTGTCTGGTAACTGTCCTGTGCCATACCCCGAAGCTTCATTAATTAAATGCGGTACTTGTACCTCTTGGTAACCCGCTTCTGTATTTTTATCAATAAAATAATTGATTAACGCACGTTGTAGTTTAGCCCCTTTTCCTTTATACACAGGGAAACCAGCTCCCGTTATTTTGGTTCCTAATTCAAAATCGATGATATCGTATTTTTTAGCCAATTCCCAATGTGGCATAGCTCCTTCGTGTAAGCTAGGTACTTCGCCTTCTTCAAAAACATTTAGGTTATCGTCGGCAGTTTTCCCTTCAGGAACGATTTCCGTAGGAGTATTGGGTAATTGATATAATTGCTGGGTTAATTCCTCCGCAATAGCATTTAGAGCTTCGGTTAACTCTTTACTTTTATCACGTAATTGAGTAGTTTTTTCTTTGATGATTTCGGCTTTAGCTTTCTCGCCTGCTTTCATCATCGCACCAATTTCCTTGGACAGTTTATTAGATTCCGCCAAAACATTATCTAACTCCACTTGAGTAGCACGACGTTTTTCGTCCAGAGCTACCACATTTTCTATCATTGCTGTAGCATCGATATTCTTTTTTGCTAAAGCTTTGATTACCGCTTCTTGGTTTTCTCTAATTACTGCTATTTGTAACATACTATAATTTTTAACAATGGCAAATTTAGAAATTCTATTAATCTTAGCGCTATTTGTAGTACTTATTTTTTGTAAGTTTGTGAAGTGAGAAAGTTTATCCTCTACATATTACTATTCGGCTATATTTTTTCGACTACTGAGCTTCATCAGTTGTTGAAAATGCCCGTATTATTAGAGCATTACAAAGAACACAAACAAAAAAATCAATCTTTAACAATCATTGGTTTTCTCGAACTCCATTACTTAAAAGGCAATCTTAAAGATTCTGACTACGAGAAAGACATGCAATTGCCATTCAAGAATTTTCAAGACAATCATCCTAACATTGTTTTAGCCTTACCTAAAGAAGCACCTCTTTTTGAGCCTCTTATCAAATTTAAAGAAGAATTCAGACCTAACTTCAAATATTTAGTTCACGCAGTTACGAGTCCTCAATATGCCATATGGCAACCCCCTAAATTAACTTAATTAATACCCGCAAACTAGCCCCTTTCAAAAAAAGCTTCTAAACCTTTTTTGATTGGAAAGAATAGTTATGTATTTAAATTAATTAAGCTTATTTTAAAATGTTAAATAAAATCATAGAGTTTTCTGTTAAGAATAAACTCATTATCGCCTTATTTACTTTTGTGCTCATTGGTTTTGGTATCTATAATGTGACCAAATTACCCATTGATGCTGTACCCGATATTACAAACAATCAAGTTCAAATCATTACACAAGCTCCTTCGTTTGGCGCCACAGATATTGAACGACTAATTACTTTTCCTATTGAGCAAGCTAATGCAAACATATCTGGATTAAAGGAAATACGCAGTTTTTCTCGATTTGGATTATCGCTAGTTACTCTAGTTTTTGACGACGCTACCGATGTGTATTGGGCAAGACAACAAGTAGCTGAACGCTTGCAACAAGTTCAAAACGATCTTCCTCAAGGCATGGGAACTCCCAGTTTAGGCCCTATAACCACTGGTCTAGGTGAAATTTACCAATATGTGGTACGACCTGCAAAAGGATATGAAAAACAATACGATGCTACAAGCCTTAGAACCATCCAAGACTGGTTGATTAAAAGGCAACTTGTAGGGGTAAAAGGAGTAGCTGAAGTAAGTAGTTTTGGAGGGAAATTAAAACAATTAGAAATTGCCATTCATCCTAACAAACTAAACGCATTAGGTCTTACAATAACAGATGTATTTGATGCTCTAGAAAAAAACAACCAAAATACTGGAGGGGCATATATAGAAAAAGAGGCTTCGGTACTGTTTGTACGTAGCGAAGGTCTCCTTAAAAACCAAACTGATATTGAAAACATTGTAGTTAACAGTTCGAAGAATGGTAGCAGTTATTTAATGCGTGATGTAGCTACTGTAAAAATTAGTTATGCCACCAGATATGGCGCCATGACTTTTAATACTGATGGCGAAGTTGCTGGTGCCATTGTCATGATGCTAAAAGGAGCAAATAGTAGTGAAGTCATTCAAAACGTTAAAGATCGTATCGCTCAAATCCAAAAAACACTACCCAAAGGAGTTGTAATTGAACCTTTCTTAGATCGAACTAAAATGGTAAATAACGCCATAGGGACTGTGGAAAAAAATCTGATTGAAGGTGCTTTGATCGTTGTATTTGTTTTAGTTTTATTCTTAGGAAATTTTAGAGCAGGTTTACTGGTTGCTTCTGTTATACCGCTAGCCATGCTTTTTGCTATTATACTAATGAATACCTTTGGGGTAAGCGGCAACTTAATGAGTTTAGGCGCCTTAGATTTTGGACTTATAGTAGATGGAGCCGTAATAATAGTTGAAGCCGTCATTCATCAAATTCATTCGCATCATAAAAAAACAACACAAGCACATTTAACTCAAGAAAATGTAAATAACGAAGTACAAACGTCTGCAAAAAAAATGATGAATAGTGCTGTCTTTGGACAAATTATTATTCTTATTGTGTACCTCCCAATTTTCACTTTACAAGGAATAGAAGGAAAAATGTTTAAACCCATGGCGCAAACCGTAGCCTTTGCCCTTTTAGGCGCTTTCATTTTGTCACTTACTTATATTCCCATGATGAGCAGTTTGGTTTTAAAAAACATCAAACACAATCCTTCTAGTATTTCAGAACGCATGATGTCTTATTTAGAAAAAATATACCAAAACCGATTATTACTTGTGCTGCACCATCAGAAAAAAATCATCATAGGAACACTGATAGCCTTTACACTATCTTTGTTAGTTTTAAGTCAATTAGGCGGTGAATTTATCCCTGCTTTAGAAGAAGGTGATTTTGCGGTTGAAACACGGGTACTAACGGGTAGTAACCTAAATACCACAATAAACAGTACACAAAAAGCTGCCGATATTTTGAAATCACAATTTCCTGAGGTCGAAAAAATAGTAACAAAAATAGGTAGCGGTGAAGTACCCACTGACCCTATGCCTATGGAAGCTGCTGATATGATGGTTATTTTAAAAGATAAAAGCGAGTGGACATCAGCCAGCACTTTTAACGAACTTTCAGAACAGATGAGCAAAGCCCTACAAGCGGTTCCTGGTGCTACTTTCGGTTTTCAATATCCCGTACAAATGCGTTTTAACGAACTTATGACGGGCGCAAGACAGGATGTGGTTTGCAAAATTTATGGGGAAAACCTAGACACTTTATCAAAATACGCTGATAAAGTAGGCCGAATTGTTTCAAAAATCCAAGGAGCAAAAGACTTATATGTAGAGCCTATTGGAGGAATGCCACAAGTAGTTATTCAATACAATAGAAACGCTGTTGCCCAGTACCGATTAAACATAACAGATATTAATCGGATTATAAACACTTCTTTTGCAGGTCAAAGCACAGGAAAACTTTTTGAAGGAGAAAAACGTTTTGATATTGTGGTTAAACTCGATGCTACAGCAAAACAAAATTTAGAGGATATTAAAAATGTATTAATTCCTACACCTTCAGGAGCGCAGGTACCTCTTTATGTTTTGGCAGATGTAAATATAATCAATGGTCCGAACCAAATACAACGTGAAGATACGAAAAGACGCATCGTAATAGGTTTTAATGCTGATACCGATGTACAAACACTGGTAGAAACATTAACTCAAAAAGTTGAAAAACAAATACAACTACCGGAAGGTTACACCATAACGTATGGCGGTAGTTTTGAAAACCTAAATGAAGCCAAAAGTAGATTAATGGTAGCTGTACCCGTATCCTTACTACTCATCTTGCTCATGCTTTATTTTGCATTTAATTCTATCAAACAAGCGTTATTAATTTATAGTGCCATACCGCTATCCATGATTGGCGGAATTGCCTTCTTAGCACTTCGTGGTATGCCTTTTAGTATCAGTGCGGGTATTGGTTTTATTGCTCTTTTTGGTGTAGCTGTACTTAACGGTATCGTTCTTTTAGCTGAATTTAATGCCCAAAAAAATGCTGGAGTAACACAAATTCAAGAGATCATTTTAAAAGGAACTCAGAAAAGATTACGACCTATTTTAATGACTGCTTTCGTAGCCTCGCTTGGTTTTTTACCTATGGCTATTAGCAACGGATCTGGAGCTGAAGTACAACGCCCTTTAGCTACCGTGGTTATCGGGGGCTTACTAGTCGCTACTTTTTTAACCCTATTCTTATTACCCATTTTGTATATGCAATTTGAAAACCGAAAGTTTACTTTTCCAAGTATAAAAAAAGTTGTTCCCTTGTTATTTTTCTGTACACTTAGTCAGTACGGACAAACCCCTTTATCGCTAAAAGAAGCTTTAGACTTAGGTATAACGAATAGCTTACTCCTAAAAGCAGATAAAGAAAGAGTCCAAGGCAGTAAAACCTTAATTAAATCAGCCAATGAAATTCCAATGCTGGCATTGAGTGCCGAATATGGACAAATAAATAGTGCTTATATAGACAACAAATTTGGTGTAAGCCAAAATTTAAATTTCTTAGTCAGCCAACCTAAAAAAAGGGATTTGCTACAAAATCAATATCAAGCAGCTCAGATAAATTATAAAATGAGTGAAAATGATTTGAAAAAAATGATTACTCAAGCTTATTCCGATTTGGCCAACCAGTTAGAAAAGGAGAAAATTTACAAAAAAGCAGATTCTATTTATGCTCAGTTTATCAACAAAGCACAATTACGATTAAAACTTGGCGAAACTAATTTAGTAGAAAAAGCTTCTGCCGAATTAAATAGAGCCCAATGGACACAACAATGGAATGCTGTATTACAACAGACCAATGCTTTACAGTTTCAATTACAACAATGGTTACAAGTTGATAAGAAAATCATTCCTAATACTTTAATTCTTTCTGAAAGCATTTCAACCGATTTTGTAAAAAACAACTTAGAGTTAACTTTATTAGAACAAAACAAAAAGATAAACCAAGCAAGTATAGCGGTTGAAAAAACACTAAACTTTCCTGAGATTAATTTAGGCTATTTTAGTACAACCATGCAAGGAACAGGTTCAGACGATAAAACGTATAGTAGTCGCGACCGTTTTCATTCAATACAAGTTAACCTAGAAATTCCTGTTTTTCAACAAGCTAATAAAGCTCGAAGAGCAGCATTGAAAATCGAAAATTCTGCTTTAAATTATCAAACAGAAGCTAAAAAACAACAACTCGAAAACCAGTTGAAATTGTTTGAAATACAACACCTGTCGAACAAATCGATTTTAGATCATTACCAAAAAATCCTTTTGCCTGAGGCCTCAAAAATTGCAAGTACCGCACAGCTTCAATTTTCAAAAGGTGAAATTAACTTTATGGATTGGAGCCTATTAACTAATCAGGTAATAAGCACACAATTACAATATTTAGAAGTTGTGAAAATACACAACGACACACTGATTCAAATGTTATATACCAATTAAAATACTATGAAAAAATTCATCTTCCTATATACTATAAGTCTTTTATTTTTTGCTTGCAAAGACAAGACTGAAACCGCAAAAAATTCGGAAACAACCAATGCATTAGAAATTACGCTCACAAAGGAGCAATTGAAAAACACCCAAATTGAAACAGGTTTTTTAACTCAACAACCGCTTAGCACCACGCTAAAAGTAAACGGAAAAATCACATTAGCTCCACAAGCTATGGCTAGTGTAAGCTTACCATTAGGAGGTTACGTAAAAAACATAAATGTCATGCAAGGCATGCAAATAGCAAAGGGGCAAGTTTTAGCCATTGTAGAAGATGTGCAATACGTACAATTACAACAGGATTATTTAACTACTAAAGAACAATTGGCTTTTTTGTATAAAGATTTCCAGCGTCAGAAAGAACTAAATGCAAGTAAAGCTGTAAGCGATAAAACCTTTGAAATGGCTCAAAATGAAATGGCCAAACAGCGCATCGCACTCAAATCGTTAGAAGAAAAATTACGTTTGGCAAACATTAATCCTAAGACACTAACGGCTAATTCCATCACAAAATCGGTACAACTGATAGCTCCCATCAGCGGAATCGTATCAAAAACCAATATCAACCTAGGCAAGTATGTAAACCCTACAGACATGCTTTTTGAAATTATAAACAATCACTCTTTATTTTTAACATTGAATGTTTTTGACAAAGATGCTGCTCATCTTTATACAGGTCAAAAAATAAAAGCCTATAGCAATTCCAATTCAGAACTATATGCGACTCAAATTTTATTTATAAATAAAAGTGTCAATGAAAATAATGCAATGGAAATAGTAGCACGAATTCAAAATCCTAAAAACAGATTAATGGTAGGCAATTATATGAATGCGGAAATTGAAACCACAATTCCTGAAGCAAAAACTATAAACAATCAAGCCATAGTATCTTATGAAGGAAAAGACTATTTGTTTATTCAAGTAAGTCAAGAAAAATATCAAATGACACCTGTAATTCTTGGACAAAGCAACAAGGATTTTACCGAAGTAAAGAATGCCCTAGACTTTAAAGATAAAACGATAGTAACTAAAGATGCATATACTTTATTAATGGTTTTAAAAAACAAAGAAGAATAACTACCAAAAATCCCCTGATTTATTCGATAGATCAGGGGATTATAATTTGAGCATTTTGTTGAGCTCTTTATAACTTCTAAACGTTAAGGCACCAGCTTCCTGCAATTTAGTAGCATTGTAATCATTAGCTAGTCCATACACCATAAATCCGCCCGTAATTCCAGCTACTACTCCAGAAACACTATCTTCAATTACGATACATTCCTGAGGTGTAAATCCCATTTGTGATGCGGCATGTAAAAAAATAGTGGGTTCAGGTTTCCAACTATTGATTTCGTAAGAACTAAAAATAGCACCTTCAAAAAAGGAAATCAGTCCCGTGCTAGTCAGGTTTAATCTTATTTTTTCAACAGGACCACTTGAAGCTACACAAAATGGAATATCGAGTGTTTCAAGGAATTCTTTAACACCTTCAACAGCTTTTAAGTTCATCCGAAAAGCTTCAAAACTGCGTTGTCTATAATCAGCTTCAAAAGTACTGGGAAGTTTGTTCTGGATTTTGTTTTCAATATATTCAAAACTTGACTTTAAACTCTTCCCATTAAAATGATGTTGTGCTTCTTCGTTAGTCATTTGGAATCCGTATTCACCAGCCATTTCAAGTAAAATTTGGTTCCCAATCGTTTCACTATCTACTAGTACTCCATCACAATCAAAGAGGATGCATCTAGGTTTTTTCATAACTTTAATTTTTCAATTTCATAAGAAATATTATAACTACTTCCATTTGAAAAAATAAAAAGCATTCCTCCTCCTTTATCATAAACTGAATTAAAAATTAGATTCCCTTTTTTTGAGAGGCCTATTCGTCGTTTATGGCTGTTATACCCGCCAAAAAGCAAAGGAATTCCCCAACTATTAGAGATTTTATCGTCTAAGTAAAAAAATCCATTTTTAAGCTCACCAGACATTTTAATGTTTGAATTCATTGTTTTACCGATGAAATATTTGACTTCAAATTCTTTTGAATTAGCAAAAATGATTTCTATTCTATCAATATTGTTATTTAAACTCAAAGAGTCAAGGGAGTTAACTTTATGATTAAGATTGAATAACTTATAGGTATTTGTTTTTGTTAACATTTTTGAGGAAATTATTTTCTTCATATCCTCTTCGTATACCTTTGATGGATAGGTCTTATAGCTTCCATTAATATTTGTGAAGTTGTTTTCTGACAAATACATCATTTCATCTTTAAACGATTCTTTTGAAAAACTAGCGCAACCTATAAATAATTGCATAGTGATTAGAATCATGGACATTATTAGTTTTCTTAGCATATTTTTAAATGTATGAGCAACAGATATACTATCTTACAAAGAATATCTAATACCAATAAAACTTCTCAATCCTTGATTAGGTCCATATACATAGGTTGGGTCAAAAGTTAAGGCATAAGGATTCTCAGGAGTAGCCATTACTTGACCTTGACTATCGTATTGTACGTTTTTATCAAACGGGTCGTGCGCACGGGCAATTAAGAAAGGATTCCCACGATTGGGTGTCCAATTTAATAGATTTTTTACGCCTAAATAAATTTCGCAATTTTTAATTCTTGTAAGAGTACACTGAATATTTTGAATGCTATACATGGACGAATAGGGTTTTCTTGGGTCTAAAGTACCTAATAACGGTAATTTCATTGGACCATAAACATTACCCGTATAGTCCAACGAAAGAAACCATTCTGGAATGGCATAAGAAATAGACCAAGTACCTGAGAATTTCTCCGTAAGTAATTGACTTTTTCTAACTCCATTTTCTTTGCGATAAACATCCATAAAAGTAGCCCCAAGAGTAGCTTTAAGTCCATTACCTAAAATCACATCTAAGTTTGTGCTCCATCCCATAGAACGCGCAAATCCATCAAGATTTTTATAAATAATTTCATCAGGATTGGTTTCGTAATCGGGTAAAATGGTGTTTGTAAAATGGGTTATCCATATTGAATTCTCCCAACTAATGAAGCCTCCTTTTTTTAGATACCATTTTTTCAATAGATTAGCATTGATATTATAGGATTGTTCTGGTAGCAAATCTTCTGCTATAACTACCTTGCGTGACCCTGTTAGCGCCGAATGTTCCTCCGTAAATAAATTTACCACTCGGAATCCTGTGCCTGCATTTAGTCGTACTACGGTTTGGTTATTAGGTTTCCATTTATAAGCAAATCGTGGGGTGAAAATATTTCCGTGATTTTTATTATAATCGTATCGAAAACCCAGTAGGATATTGTGATTTTCATTCAGTTTTAATTCATCTTGGGCAAAAATACTTGGAATCCAATTTCTATCAGCCAGTGCTGTAGCAGGTGTATTGTCGTTATAAAATTGGTAGCGCCCAGCAATTCCCACGAGGAAATCATGCTTTTTTATGTTTTTATCCCAGGTAAGTTGAGCAAACCCTATGTTTTGTTGTGCTAAGAAAGGTGTTGTTCCATAGACAGAGTTTTGGTTGTGATTGGTATACGAAAAATTTAATTTCAATTTCTCAACCGTTGGAAATTCATATAACCCTAATACTTCATAACGACTCGTATAAATACTTTCACCGTATACTTCATTCCCCCCTCGATACGATTTATTCCATTGTAGTTCACCACCCCAGCGGTCTTCATAAAAGTAACGTCCGGCTAGTGAAAATAGCTTGTGATTTTTTCGAATTAAATTCCATTTTTGAAAAACAGATATACGGTCTTGAATAGTTACGTCTGTGAAATTGTCGTGATTATTGTCCACAGGATTTGTATAATTAAAATAATTGATTCCTGTTAAGACAGAAAAATGATTGTTTTCAAATTTACCGCCAAAATCTACGTTGGTTTCTCCCCAACTGTTGGTAAACATATCGACCGAAAAAGGCGAAGTTGTTTTTGGATTTTTAGTAATAATGTTTATTAATCCACCTACCGCTTCACTTCCATACAATGACGAAGCAGGTCCTTTTACCACTTCAACTCTTTCAATCAATGCGTTAGGAATTCCCGATAAGCCATACACTGTTGATAATCCACTTACTATCGGCATGCCATCAATAAGTACCAAAGTATAGGGGCCTTCTAAACCGTTGATATGGATGTCGCCAGTATTACAAATATTGCAATTTAGTTGTGGACGCACTCCATTAACATTTTGGAGGCCCTCAAAAATGTTTGAAACAGGATTTTTTTTGAAAAATGAAGGTTTAAAAACTTCAACGGGTACAGCGCTCTCTAAACGACTAATAGGTTTCAGAGTGCCTGTCACCACAATTTCATCAATTAAATTTGATTTAGTTTCTTCGGGTTCTAATGTTAACGTGATAAATTGATTGCTTTCTAACGCGATGTTTGTTTTGAATTTTTTAAAACCTTTTTCACTCACACAGATTTCATAGTTCCCAGCAGGTAAATTTTCAAATCGAAACATCCCGTTAAGGTCTGTAGTTGTCTTTTTTTGGTTGTTTAATTTCACAACCGTATTGGGCATACTCAGCGTGTCGGTCATTATACGCCCCTCCAAGCTATATTGTGCTTGTAGTGCTCCAAAAGGAAGTAACAATAGGAAATATATAAAACATGTTTTCATTATCTAAAAAATAATTTTTAGACAAAGCTAAAAAATAAATAAATATCTACCTAAACTATTAACAATTTACTATAAACGAAAGGAAAAAATAAGGGCGCAAAAGCTTCGTGGTGCTTCTTTATTTATTCCCAATCCTCCAGATACATCCAGCATCATATTTTCATTTATTTGAAACATCAACCCATTATTATAGCTTACATGAGAAGGGGATTCTACATGTTGATGTCCAAAAACTTCGGCATATAAACACCACTTTTTAGTTAGCATATAGCCCGCTGTTATTTTGTAAGTATAAAAAGGATTAGAGGTAAAGCCGTCCCATTTTGTGCCAAAATTGTAATTCATAGAGAAACTCTCGGTATAATTTCCCTGGAGTAGTACTTGAAGTTCAGGTGCCCAATGGTCTTGTTGGAATTCATGAGTTGCCCATTTGGGTATGGTTGTTTGGGCCACAAGCGCTGCTTCGGGGAGCGCTTTATATTCTTTCCATAATTTCGTTTTAAAGCCCACAATAAAAGGATTGAAACCATTTTGTTGCGTTTCGATGTGTACGAGTTGGTGTTCTAGCCCGAATCTGAATTCTAATTTTTTTAAAATTCCCATTTTGAAAAGAGTATTGGGAAGTATAATAGTGTTTGTAGTTTTTGTTTCATTTCGTAAGGTTAAACTGTTTTCTAATTGAATTTGCCAAGGTTTAAGTAAATAGGGTGTTTCTTCGGGTTGAATGGGAAGCTCTTGAGCAATGCCGTTCAAGCTAAACAAAAAGGCTAACCAAAAGATTTTCATATAATTACATTTTTTAGTCACGTCTAATTTTATTTTTTTGTATTTGTAAAAAATCACTAAATTTGTTATAAATTTAATAAAAATAGGTTTGACACATTCTGAAGAAAATTATTTAAAAGTTATATACCATCTACATGGAGCGACTCCCAAAGGGGTTAATACCAATGCCATTGCCTTAATGATGGAGACCAAAGCCTCTTCAGTAACAGATATGCTGAAAAAATTGGCTGAAAAAGAATTAGTCGATTATCAAAAATATCAAGGAGTAACATTAACAGAAAAGGGATTGCTTGCCGCAAAAATGATTATCCGTAAGCATCGTTTATGGGAAGTTTTTTTGGTCAAAAAACTGGGGTTTGCTTGGGATGAAGTGCATGAAATCGCTGAGGAATTAGAGCATATACAATCTGAAAAATTGACCGATAAATTAGATGAATTTCTCGATTTCCCATCTTTTGACCCGCACGGTGACCCCATACCCAACAAGAATGGAGAAATAAAAATGATGCATAAACTAGTGTTAAGTGAAGCTACTACAAACTCATCCTACCTCTTTGTTGGGGTAAAAAATTCTTCGGTTGAATTCCTACAGTATTTAGACAAACAGAATATTTCGCTAGGAGTTATACTAAACATTGTCAGCAAAGAGGAATTTGATGCTTCGTTACATATTGAAGTAAGCGGAAAGCCATTAACTATTTCTCATAAAATCGCTGAAAATTTATTTGTAAAACCAGTACAATCATGAGTAAGTCCTTAGAAGAAGTACACGAAAGTGTCTCGACCCAGAATAAAACCAGTTGGTTAAAACGTACCTTAGCTTTCTTAGGGCCAGCTTACTTAATAAGTGTAGGGTATATGGACCCAGGAAACTGGGCAACAGATTTAGCGGGAGGAAGTCAATTTGGTTACAGTTTGTTATGGGTATTATTAATGAGTAATCTGATGGCTTTGTTGCTACAAAGTTTGAGTGCACGTTTGGGCATAGTTACCCAAAGAGATTTAGCGCAAGCGTCTCGTGAAACCTATTCACCCTTTGTAAATATTTTGCTGTATATTTTAGCGGAAATAGCCATAGCAGCATGCGATTTAGCCGAAGTGTTAGGTATGGCCATTGGGCTTAATTTGTTATTTGATATTCCCTTGTTGCAAGGCGTTGCTATAACGGTTTTAGATACCTTTTTACTCTTGTTCTTAATCAATAAAGGTATCCGAAAGATGGAAGCTTTTATAATTGTTTTGGTGGCCATTATTGGGGTTTCTTTCATTTTTGAGATGCTCTTCGCGCAACCGGAACTCGGTAAAATAGCTAGTGGTTTAATCCCGAGTATTCAAAATCAAGATGCTTTATATATTGCCATTGGTATTATAGGAGCAACGGTAATGCCACACAATTTGTATCTGCATTCTTCCTTAGTACAAACACGTAAATTTGACAGAAGCTCAACAGGAATTCGTCAAGCTATTAAATATAATTTTATTGATTCAGCCATCGCTCTCAACTTAGCCTTTTTTGTTAATGCAGCCATTTTGATTTTGGCAGCGGCAACTTTTTATAAAAATGGATTATATGATGTGGCTGAAATCCAGGATGCGCATCAATTATTAGCACCAATGCTAGGTACTAAATGGGCCGCTGCTTTATTTGCAATTGCGTTGATTGCCGCGGGACAAAGCTCTACTATTACGGGTACTTTAGCAGGGCAAATTGTGATGGAAGGGTATTTGAATTTACGCATTCAACCATGGGTACGTCGTATTTTGACACGATTAATTGCCATAGTGCCCGCTGTGATTGTTATTTCCATTTTTGGAGAGGCAGTAACCGGTAAGATGTTAATTTTTAGTCAGGTAATTTTGAGCATGCAACTCGGTTTTGCAATCATTCCACTAATTCATTTTGTAAGTGATAAAGAAAAAATGAATGGTTTTGAAATTGGTAAAATAACACAAATCATTGCTTGGTTAATTGCCTTGGTGATTGTAGGGTTGAATGCAAAGTTAGTTGTGGGTGAAATTCAAAATCTTATTGAAAATGCGGAATACCCCACACTCACAGGTTTGATTGTAGTACCCATTGCGGTAGGTTTTGCACTACTACTTTTATACATTATAATCAAACCTTTTATTAGAAAAGGGGAAATAGACAAAAAAGAAAATTCCATGCATCATGTAAGTGTTGAATTTAATCCAAATTTTGAAATAAGCAGAAAAAATATTGCTATTGCTCTTGATTTTTCAAATGCCGATGAGTTAGCTTTAAACCATGCTTTAGAATTAGGTGGAAAAGAAGCGAACTATACTTTAATACACGTGGTAGAAAGTGTTGGCGCCATTATGTATGGAAAAAATATCAAAGACCAAGAGACCAAAATAGATGAAAAACTTTTGAATATGTACAAGGAAAATTTGGTGCATTTGGGGTACAAAATAGAGGTTAAATTAGGTTTTGGCAAACCCACTCGGGCCATAGCCAAAATTGTAAACGCTAGCAATTATGATATTTTGGTAATGGGTACACATGGACATACCGGATACAAAGACATTTTATTCGGAACTACAGTGGATAAATTACGACACTCCATCTCAATTCCATTGTACATTGTAAAAATAGATTAACAATTGAAATATTTTTGGTGGATTATTCAAATTAGCATAAATTTTGTTACAATTCCTGTATCTTTGAATAATCCATTTTTATGAAAAAATTTATAGCCCTTTTTAGCTTTATTACTGCGCTCACTTCCTGTAGCTCAGCTCAGCATATCACTCAAATAGACCAAAAATTAGACGCCAAAGATACCCGTGAAATTGTCTTAGAGAAGGTCATTAACGATTCACGTTGTCCAGAAGGGGTACAATGTATATGGGCGGGCGAAGTTACAATAGCAGTTGCCGTTTATGATCATCAAAAGTTAATTGAACAAACACAATTGACCCTTAATCCGCATAATCAAGAAGAAATTATTGCCTGGTTTGCCAAGCGATTGCCTAAAACAAAAAAAGCATTACAGTCTGTTGTGGTAACACCTGGTCCTTCTCAAAAAAAACCTCTTGACAAAAAGGACTATAAAATTGAATTGGGTTATTAGTGACAACCGCAATCGTTATCGCAGTTTTTCTTATTTGATTTTTTCTTAAACAAGAATTTCTTCGCAAGATATACTAATGCGACAATCAGTAATCCAAAAGCAACAATCTGTTGAAACATTTTATTTTTTTAATAAATAAGTTACTGTTTTCAATTCAAATTTAGTATTAAGTAACAATTACTTTAATAATTGGTAGGCTATAAATGCTACGGTATAAGCAAATCCTGACATAAAAACCAATTGAATTAACGGCCATTTCCAGCCATTAGTTTCTTTTTTCGTTATCGCCAATGTACTCATACATTGCATTGCAAAAGCATAAAATAACAAGAGTGAAACCCCAGTAGCGGTATTAAAAAGCTTATCGCCTGTTTGCGCGTTTACTTCCTGTGCTAATCTGTTTTTTACCGTATTATCTTGGTCTTCCGAATCACCAATACTATAAATGGTGGCTAAGGTACCTACAAAAACTTCTCGTGCCGCAAACGAGGATACTAAGGCAATACCAATTTTCCAGTCGTATCCTAAAGGTTGTATGACAGGTTCTATGGTTTTACCCACATGACCTATATAAGAATTTTCTAATTTGTAAGCTGCAATTTTAGCTGTTACATCTTTGCCCGACGGATTTTGACTAGTAATAATTTGAGCCGCATTATCAAAGTCTTTACCAGGACCATACGACGCTAAAAACCACAACACTATAGATAATGCCAAAATGATTTTACCAGCGCCTAATACAAAGGATTTTGTTTTTTCAACTACATTGATGGCTACGTTTTTAAACATAGGCAACTTGTAATTAGGCATTTCAACCACAAAATACGAATTAGAACGAATGTCTAATGTTTTGTGTAATATCCAAGCAGAAATTAAAGCCATTGCAAATCCGATGAGGTACATGCCCATCAGTGCAAAGCCTTGCATGTTGAAGATATATAAAATTCGCTGGTTAGGCACTATAATGGAAATAATGATAGCATAAACAGGCAAACGTGCGGAACAGGTTGTAAATGGAGTAACCAAAATAGAAATCAAACGTTCTTTCCAGTTTTCAATGTTTCGGGTGGCCATAATGGCTGGAATAGCACAAGCTGTACCTGAAATTAATGGAACAACACTTTTTCCAGACAAGCCAAATCGGCGCATGGCTTTGTCCATAATGAATACCACACGACTCATATAACCACTTTCTTCTAAAATGGAAATGAACATAAATAAAAAGGCAATCTGCGGAATAAATATAATAATTCCTCCTATGCCTGGAATAATCCCTTGAGTGATTAAATCGGTTAAAATTCCCGCGGGCATTTGAGTAGCCACCCATGTTGACAGTGTAGCAAAAGTACCGTCAATAAAGTCCATCGGGATACTCGCCCAATCAAAAATGGATTGAAAAATGAGCATTAATACCAAAAAGAAAATCACATAGCCATACACTTTGTGCATCAAAACACGGTCTAATCGGCTTCTTAGGTCCTTCGCTTGGTGAATATCAATGGCTTGTCCACGTTTCAAGGTATCATTGATAAACTGATAGCGTTTGATGGTTTCTTTATGTTGTAATTTTTTTAAATGATCTTTCGACTTGGTAAACGAAGGATTCGGTAATTCCTTACGGTCTAAGTTTACAAAATTAACATCCTGTGTAATTACCAACCAAAGTTTGTATAACAATTGATTCGGAAAAGCTTTGCGCAGGTTGCCGAAATATTCTGGGTCAATTTCAGAAGCATTCAAGCAAGGTTCAGTAGGCAAGTTTTTATAATTGACAATTAAGTTTTTTAATTCCTCAATGCCTTCTGCTTTGCGGGAACTTACTAAAGCAATCTTTGTTTTTAATGTTTTTTCTAAATAAGGTATATCTAAAGAAATTCCTTTATAACGCATCCTATCCGCCATATTGACAACCAAAATAGTCGGGATTTCTAAGTCTTTAATTTGCGTAAATAAAAGAAGATTTCTTTTTAAGTTTTCTACATCCGTAACTACGATGGCTACATCAGGATAATCTTTGTCGTTTTTGTTTAACAACAGTTCGATAACCACATTTTCGTCCAACGAACTTGCATTTAAACTGTAGGTTCCTGGTAAATCGAGAATGGTGGCTTTTAGGTTGGAGGCTAATTTGCAAACGCCAACTTTTTTCTCTACAGTAATTCCAGGATAATTTCCTACTTGTTGATTCAAGCCGGTCAGTTGATTAAAAACTGAAGTTTTCCCCACATTGGGATTACCGATTAATGCGATGTTAATATTTCCAACTTTCATTAGCTTGCGTCAGAAATAGTTACTTGAATGGCTTGCGCCGTTTCTTTACGAATAGCAAGATGCGAATCGTTGACCAATAAATACAAAGGGTCGCCCATAGGAGCCACCTGAAGTAATTGTACTTCATTACCAGGCAAACAGCCCATTTCTAATAATTTTAAAGGGACATGGTCGATATCAAAATCTTCGATGATGCCTTTCTGACCTTGGATTAATTGGGACAAATTAATTTTCATCTATTTTATTTAGATTGAATTAAGATTACAAAAATAAGAAATATAATTCATCTAGATACGATAAATGTCATTTGAGTTAAGAGAATGTTATTTATGATACTCTTCAAAAGATTTTCTAACCGAATGATAGACCTTATCTTTAGGAGTAATGAGTTTCTTAACCCAAGTACCATTTTGGTAGTCCAAATGTATCGAATCGGAAAACCCATTAATTCCCCATTCGTCTGTTTCAGAATCGGTATTCTGCTCGTCAGGCAGGAAAGATTCATTTCTGAAAATGATATGATTTTGAGTACCACCCACAATTTCGCCTCCACTGCTCCATCCGCTGTCGCCCATGCTGTACCATTCATGAATCAACTGTTGTTTCTTTTTATTCAAATGAAATAAATAGTGGTTGCGCGTATAGCCACAGGCAGGATAACCCAAAGAAATTTCTTTTAAAGGCGAATAAACAGAGTCTAATACATAATTGCCATACCACTCAGAACCTTCATCAAAACCTTTTATATATAGTTTAGTAACTGCCTTAGGTTCCTTTTTAAAATTAAATTCAAGGGCAAAAGTCGCATCACAAATACTGTCCTTACTATATGTTTTAGATAAAAGTTTAGCCAAAACATAATTTCCCTGCGAAAAAGCAATAGTATCAATGCTTAAAACAGTTTTCTCACTAGTTTTTGAAACAGGCTGAGCAGTTGACTTTGCCACCTTTTTAGGTGTATCTTTACAACTAAAAAGGAAACTTATGAAAATGAAAATCCAGTAGCGCATATCTTATCGTATAAAAAACCAACTAGCTACCGCTATAGCCGCTAGTACACAAATAAAATCAACCAATAACATGGTGGCTAATGTATAACGCGTGTTTTTTATATTCACTGAACCAAAATAAACGGCAATAACATAAAACGTAGTCTCAGCACTACACTGGAAAATACACACCAAACGTCCCGTAAACGAGTCTACCCCAGAGTTTCGCATGGCATCAATCATAAAACCGCGCGAACCACCAGAACTAAACGGACGCAATAAGGCTACTGGCAAACCATCGGTAATTTCTTTACTCACACCAATTTGTGAGAACACAAAACTGATGCCATTACTGATAATTTCAAATAAACCACTGTTTCTAAAAAATGAAATTGCCACTAACATTCCCATTACATAAGGAAAAATCTTTACTCCGGTATTCACACCATTGCGTGCGCCTTCAACAAACGTATCAAAAATGGTTGTACCAGCTTCAGTGAATTTCTTCTCATGGATGAATGAAAAAACCAAGGTAAATCCAATAATCGCAATCAACATCAATCCGGATAAGTTACCTGTAAACATGTTTTTACCAATCAAGTCCAAACCGTTTATGTAAAACAATAAACCAACGATAGCTCCTATCACGCCCATTAAAGCGGCTAACAAGCCAACACTCTTGAAATTCAAGCGCTGACGGATGCCCACAATTAACAAAGCGGCAATGGTACCGATAAAAGAGGTAATAATACAAGGCAACATCACATCGGCAGGGTTCGCAGCATTTTCGGCCGCTCGGTAACCAATGATAGAGGTAGGAATTAAAGTAAGTCCTGCGGCATGCAAGCACATAAACATGATTTGTGCATCGCTCGCTTTATCTTTTTCTGGATTTAACTCTTGTAAACTTTGCATCGCCTTTAATCCAAAAGGTGTTGCTGCCGAATCTAGACCTAGGAAATTAGCTGCAAAATTTAAAGTCATGTATGAAATTGATTCGTGATTTTTAGGAATAGAAGGAAATACTTGAGCAAAAAGAGGACTTAATTTCTTTGCTAATTTCTCCGAAGCTCCTGAAATAATAAGCAACTCCATCAATCCACAAAAGAAAGCTAAGTAAGCCATCAAAGGCAGAATCAAATCCATCAAGCTGTTTTTACAGGTAGGTAATAAACCATCTGTTTTTTGCACGCCGCTGTATAACTTAACCGTTTGGTTTTTGTACACGTAGGTTGTGTCGGCATTCAAAGTGTCATTATTAACCACAAGCGTCATTTCTGGAGCTTTCTCAATGCTATCCGCAACAAATTTTGGAACTTGATTCAAATATTTCTCAGACACTAAAACAGGGTCGTCTTTTTTTCCATTTAAAATAAAATCGGTTGAATAATTACTCCCTGTGAAAAGACTCACTACTATAAAAGTAATTGAAGAAATGAATATTACGAGCCAAAATCTGCTTAAAACCATAAATGTAAATTTTTGTAAATGTAACTATTTTATAACCGGTTAACCAAATCAACTAAGAGGGACAAATCTATAATTAGCGGCATCTATTTTGAATTACCGAACAAACCCTCTGGATAAATTATTATTTTCCCTATATAAATGGGAGCGTCAAAAGTGGCTTTTAAAGCCGCTTTCTGATTCCATATGTTCCTATAACCAATACCTGTACCTACACCTATCCAATCGGTAATTTTATAGTTTACCTGACCAGAAACCTCATTAACATACAACGGAATATTTACATCACTCACAACTGCATCGTTAACCTCCCTAACAAAACTCGGTTTTCCAAAACCAACCTGTTCTGTCAAAAAACATTCCCAATGTTTGTTTTTATATAAAATCCAATCGTTGAAAACACTCACATACCAAAAACTCACTTTGTTATCCGTAACGGTATGTGTTTTTTTATTTACATAAGAAATAGTCACAGGCCATAGTATAAAAGAAGTTCCTAAACCTAGACGAAAAAGTTTTTTGTATTGAAAGCCTAACTTTCCGCCTAAAATAGAAATATCAACACCGCGAAGACTTGAAAATCGGTTATCCATTTGAAAAACAAAACGGTATTTTTTAGATTCAACATTTGACTCCTGAGCATGTTGTGTGTGCAAAAAAGTCAAAAAGACAAACACACTAAAAAGCAACTTTTTCATGGAACAATTTTTTAGTAGATTATTAATGTAAAAGGAAATATAAGATTTGTTATACAAAGACTATTTCATCATCAATCAAGAGTTCTTCACCACGTAAGCGTAAAAGGATTTGCCCAACAGCAACAACATCTTTCTCGCAATAAGTAATGATGCGATCAATATTTTTTTCTTGGTAAAAAACACGTGCTACTTCACTACCATCAATATCGTCTTTGGGCGAAGGGATGCCCAACACATTGGTTAATAATTTAAGTGACGTGTAATGCTTATAGTCACCAAATTTCCATAATTCCAAAGTATCCAAATGAGGAATTTCCCAAGGTTTTTTGCCAAAAAGATTTAGTTTTTGAGGAATAGGCAACTGATTGATAATCATTCTACGTGCTATATATGGAAAATCGAATTCTTTAGCATTATGTCCACAAAGCAGATTGTATGGATGACTATAATGCGAATTCAATAGATTTGAAAAATCGCTGAGAATTTTCACTTCATCGCCCCAAAAAGAGGTAACACGAAAATGTCTAATATCACTTTTAAAAGTAAAGAAACCAACAGAAATACAAATGATTTTTCCAAATTCAGCCCAGATACCCGCACGATCATAAAATTCTTCTGGAGTAAAATCGTCTTTACGTTGGTATTGCGTTTTTAAGGCAAAAAGTTCCTTTTTAACATCATCCAAATCTGAAAATTGCCCCACTTCGGGAACCGTTTCAATGTCAAGAAATAAAATATTTTCGAGTTGGATTTTTTCAATCATAAGAAACCTTATTTTATAGATTACATTTTCAAACGAAAGATAGTAAATTGAGTTAAATATAAAAATTGTTTAAGTCAATTATCCGAACAAACGCTGTTGTTTATTTGGATTTTCATGTTCCAGCAGCCATTGTTTACGCCATAATCCTCCAGCATAACCGGTTAACGAACCATCAGAACCGATTACACGATGGCAAGGCACCACTATCCACAATGGGTTTTTACCGTTGGCAGAAGCAACCGCTCTAATGGCCTTAACATCGCCTAATTTTTTAGATAATTCTAGATATGAAGTCGTTTTCCCAAAAGGAATATTGAGTAATTCTTTCCAAACTTTTTGTTGAAATTCAGTGCCTTTGGGATTTAATTTGAAAGTAAACTCGGTTCGTGTCCCTTCAAAATATTCTTGTAGTTGTTGTACCGCTTCTTTGAGTGCTTCAGGAATTACTGGAGAAACCTCTCCATCTGCCAACACAGAAATCATAGCAATACCGTCCTTATCCCCTTCAATTTTGGTGACACCTAGGGGAGAATGTATAAAGGCTATTTCCATGATTTTTAACTACAAGGTACACAAAGTTATCACAAAGCGCACAAACTAAAGTATACTTTGCATAACTACTTTGTGTAACCTGCAGTTAAATAAATTTTAAAAACTCAAAATATACGCCTCTAAGGCTTTTAGTTCTTCCTCAGGAAGATTTCTAGTAATAGCAAAATTGGTTTTCATAGTCGCAAATTGACTTGGGTCTACAATAGGTTCGCTCTTTTCTTGTAAAAAAGCCACTATATTTCCCTTTTTTTCTTTGTAAATTTTAGCAATATCTTTCAAGGAAGGTCCTACTGTTTTTACCTCAGCTTTGTGGCAACTGAAACAAGTCCCTTTGCCCTCAAAAATTTCTTTCCCTAAATCTACAGGTTTTTGAGCGGCAGTCTCGGTTACTGTTTCCGAGGGCTTTCCAAAATTTTCTTGATTTTCTTTTTTACAAGAAAACAAACTTAAAACGATAAGAGTGGCTATAATTTTTTTCATTTTTTATTTCAAAGTTACTTCCAAGAGATAGTATTATCTATGAGATATATCATTCAACAAAATTGCAGCTTCTTTAGCAAAATAGGTAGAAATCAAACTCGCACCCGCACGTTTAATACACATCAATTGTTCCATCATAATTTTATCATGGTCTAACCAACCTCTTTCTGAAGCTGCTTTAATCATAGCATACTCACCCGAAACATGGAAAACCGTTACGGGTACATCAACAGCGTCTTTTACTTCTCGAACGATATCCAAATAAGCAATTCCAGGTTTAACCATAACCATATCAGCACCTTCTTCTACATCCCACAAAGCTTCTTTAACCGCTTCTATACGGTTTGCATAATCCATTTGATAGGTTTTCTTATCTTTTGGTACTTTAACATCCGCATCTTTTGGTGCAGAATCTAAGGCGTCGCGGAATGGCCCGTAAAAAGCCGAAGCGTATTTAGCCGAGTAACTCATAATTCCTACGTTATGAAAACCTGCAGCATCTAACCCTTGTCGCAAACGCAACACACGACCATCCATCATGTCACTAGGCGCCACAAAATCGGCGCCTGCTTCGGCATGAGAAACAGCCATTTTTACTAAAGCTTCATTGGTAGCATCGTTTGCTACATCCCCATCTGCAATAATTCCATCATGACCGTAAATCGAATAAGGGTCTAAAGCTACATCTGGCATCACCAACATTTCTGGACAAGCACTTTTAATGGCACGAATGGCACGTTGCATCAAACCTTCTGGGTTCCAAGCTTCTTTTCCTGTATTATCCTTTAAATCGTCATTTACTTTAACATAAATATTCACAGCACGAATGCCTAAAGCAAATAATTCTTTAACTTCTTCTACCGTTAAATCGAGTGTGCGGCGAAAAATTCCTGGCATTGATGGAATTTCTACTTTTGTGTTTTCCCCTTCCATGATAAACATAGGAAACATAAAGTCGGCTGGACTCAAACTCGTTTCTCTAACTATGGAACGGATACTTTCGTTCACTCGTAATCTTCTACCTCTGTGTAATGGAAACATATTTTTATTTTTTATAAATGCAATTTCTTTTCTAGGGTTTCAAAAACTTTTTTAACCCCCTTAACCTCGTTAAAACGATAACCAATAAAAAGTAAAGCATTAAATTTAGTGCTCATAATATCACTTATTTTGCTATTATCGTATTGGTAATTTTTATAATTAGCGCTTATTCCTGAAAAAAAGTTCTCATGATTATAACCTAAAGAAAAATTAAAATCAAAATTGTAATGCAATACTTTAGGGTTATTTTCTTCACGCGTAAAGCCTGAGTTTTCATAATAACTTTTAGACGCATTAATTCCTATACCTGGATGTAAACCTCCTGTGGCGAACCATGTTTTATTGATCACATAATTATACATATACCCAAACTGAAATCGTAAATCAAAGGAACGAATTCGACTTAAAGATTCAATATTATGATTGGGGTTATTTGTATATAAATTATTCAAATAATACGATAAAGAAGGCATAAAAGTTCCTGCACTTTTCAATTGCCGTTCTGTTTGAGATTCATAAGCGCGATAGGAAAAGTTATTATTCATAATATAAAATGTTTTCCCTCCCAGCGTATTGATTTGCAAATCATTAAAAACATCAATGGGCGACAAATCATCCGGATTCTTTAATGTAAACCCTTTTACTTGTTTAAATATAACTTCTTGACGCAAACGGTCAGAATAAAAAAACTTAAAACTCAAATCAAGTGTCTTGGTATCAGCCTTCTTGTAATTATTTTCAGGTATAAAATCAGGTGAAAATGAATAACTTATACCTAGAAACTTATAATCAAATGAGAATCTAAGTTTTAACTGCTCGTCAGGCGAAAAAATACTTCGTCTATCGTTTGTATAATTTAATTTTGGGATATAAAAATTATCAATATCCGTATTGACATCTACTTTGAAAATCATTTTATCAAAATAGTTTACACGGTAATCTAATTTGTAATTATAGTGTTCTGCATGGTTTATTTCACCCACTCTGTTTTGAGCAAGTAAAAAACCATTTCCAATCACTAAAAGTAGCATAAAAAGATATCGCATCGTATTATAACCAGTCCTTAGGATTTTTTAGAACTTCTAGTAATTTTTCCTCTTCACTTCCCGCTTCTGGGTGATGGTCGTATACCCATTGTACATGCGGTGGTAAACTCATTAGTATACTTTCTATTCTTCCGTTCGTTTTCAGTCCAAATAAAGTTCCTTTGTCGTGAACCAAATTGAATTCGACATAACGACCACGACGAATTTCTTGCCAGGTGCGTTGCTCTTGGGTAAATGGCAAATCTTTTCTTCTTTGTACAATAGGAACATACGCTTGCAGGAAAGAATTTCCTACTTCGGTTACAAAATTGAACCAATCTTCCATTTTCATAGCATCAGTCGCTTTCAAATAATCAAAAAACAACCCACCTACACCACGAGCTTCATTGCGATGTGCATTCCAGAAATACTCGTCGCATTTCTTTTTATAGTTGGGATAAAATTCCAAATTATGTTTATCGCAAGCCGTTTTACAGGTTTGATGAAAATGAATAGCATCTTCTTCAAACAAATAATAAGGCGTTAAATCTTGTCCACCACCAAACCATTGATTGATTATGGTACCGTTATCGTCATACATTTCAAAATAACGCCAGTTGGCATGTACTGTGGGCACCATAGGACTCTTAGGATGAATAACCAAACTCAGTCCACAAGCAAAGAAATCAGCTTCACCTACCCCGAACATTTTTTGCATGGTGTCGGGTAATTTGCCATGAACGGCCGAAATATTTACACCGCCTTTTTCAAAAACAGCTCCGTTTTCAATCACGCGTGTGCGACCACCTCCGCCTTCAGGTCTGTCCCATAAGTCTTCACGGAATTTTGCCACTCCGTCTATATCTTCAAGTCCTTTACAAATTTGGTCTTGAAGGGTTTGTATGTAGCTATAGAATTGTTCTTTCATCTTTATTTTTTACAAAATTAAACTATATTTTCTTCAAAAAAATTTCTTCTATTGCTTTTGGATTAAAAGACTTTAAATGAATATGTCCTTTTGAATCGACTAAGAAAAAATTGGGATTTGAAAAAGCATTTAGTTCACTTTGATATTTTCTTTTAGGGTCATCTGATTTTAAATTCAGCCATCCGCTCAACTTGCGTTCGGCTATAAATTGCTGCCATTGCGATTCGTCCGCATCATTTAAAACAGTAATCAATTGAATTTTTTTATTTGGGTATTTTAATTTTAAAGCTGCAAAAGTACTACTTGCTATAGGCATAGTTTGTTGACAATGATGGCAACTAGGACTAAAAAACGCCAAGAATGTATAATCATAATTAGCATAAGAAGTTTCTAAACTGAAAGTCTTATTTTCCTTGTCAACAAAAGAGATTGAAGGCAATTTGATATAATTGGGTAACAACGTATTTGTTATCGATTTGGTTCTAAAGGTGACTAATTCACTATCTGAAAACAATTTACATGAATTAGATTCAATATAATTTTTAAAAAGATGATTAAAGGATAGATCCAGATTAAAAGATTCAAAATAACTTAAATTAGAAAGAAACCAACGAGCATATACCTGATAATTTCTGGATTTACAATCCATACCTTTCAAAACATAATCTATATTTTTTTTATAATAGTCATCCGTTACAGGAGTAGATATTGTAAATGCATAGAGATACTGGTTAATATTGGGCAACAAATAAATTCTCTGGTCACTCTTATCTATCGTGGTAAAAAAACTATGATTAAACTTTATTTTTTCTTCAATAGTGGAGGGAGCATTTTCTAGAATTTTATCTTCTATTCTCAAATAAAGATTAACTATTGATTTGGGATATTTTGGAAGTAAAGTGTTTCGCAATATTTTTAATTGAACACTTGAATTTTCTGTTTTTTTTAGTCGCTGATAGGCTATAAAATCCTTATTCAAATTACTCTGCACACAATTAATGTTTTCAACATTTGCATCATACAATTCTAAACTGGCTTGAGTACCATTATCTAAAGCCAACATAATTCCCTGAGGCTGAGAGGCTAATTTTAAAAAATAAATAACCCCTAATAGATTTTGGTTTTTCTTGAAAACCACTTTTTGATCGTTCGTTTTTATTGTCAGACTATCGCTAATAACCACTTGATTATTCACTCCGTATTTCATAAATAGAAGCAACTTCTGAGCTTTTAAATTTTTAGTCGCAATAGTAACTTGATACCCTTGGCTACCATTAGTCACTTTTTGTGCAAATGTTTGAATGCTAATAATTAAAATTAAAAAAAAACGAAATATTTTCATATTTAAATTCAAGTATATTGATTATTAGGAAAATTTAACTTTCCCATTTTCTATTTCAAACTTTATTGACGAACAAACTCATACAATTCATACAGTTCCATATCTAATGGTTCCTCATTTACAGGAGTAAACTCCTTCAATAACGTGCGTTGCCAAATAAAACCGTTTTTTTCTGCGACTTTACAACTAGCTCGATTGGTTTTGTGGGCTATTATTTGAATGGTTTGAATACCAAGCTTCTCAAAAGCAAATTTAGACATTTCTCTTACGGCAAAAGATGTTAATCCTTGACCTTCAAATTCTGCGCCTATACAATAAGCAAATTCAGCTTGTCTTACTTTCCAATCAATTTTTTTAATAATCATTAACCCCGCTATTTGCTGATTGACACTATTCCGAATTGCGAAAGTAAAATTCGTTTTAGCTTTAATCTCTACAGTCTTAGTAGCAATATATTCTTCAGTCTTTTCTAAAGTTGTATTTAGGGCTAAAGTAACTGGAAAATAATATTTTAATCTTTCCGAATTAGCCATAATAAAATCATGCAACTGATTTACATCGGATGGTACTAAAGGATTGATATCAAAATTCTTAAATTTATTTTCCATTTTGCAATCCTGCAAGGTTTACAAAACCTTGTAGGTATTTTTTTAATTTATTCAAAAGTATATTTTTCAGATAACTGCATTGCTTTTTGTTTATGACAAAATATAAAATTTTCTACAGTATCAAACAATTCAATCACTTCCTCTCTTTTCAAACTAGTCAGTTTATCACTCAAAATTGAAGCATACGAAGAAAATTTAAAAGTTTCAAAATCAACATCTAAATGATGCTTTGGATTTAGATGTATATAAATAATAAGATTTTTCAAATACTCTTCGTCATTCAGTTTTATCCTTCTAAAATGCTTTTCAAATAAGCTACCTGTTCTATTTTGTTCCTTGTTAAAAGCTTTAGCATAGGCATTAAAAAAATTAGATAATTTTTGCGTAACCACCTTTTCCTCTTCTTTTAGTTGAACAACCAAATGAAAATGGTTATCCATCAAACAATAGGAATATATACTTAAAACATTTTCAAAATACTTCTTCATTAATCTTAGAAAATAAGATTTGTTTCCATCGGTAATGAAAATAGTTTCCCCGTTATTTCCACGGTTATATATATGATAAAAACAATCCTTTTCTAAAACTTCTGATTTTAAATTTTCAGACCTACAAGGTTTTGAAAACCTTGCAGGATATATTTAACTATGATTTCCAGAATTTATATAAAAGTATAAAATTTATTTTTCATTTATTTCCAATACTTTTTGTCTTAGCAGCAATATATCTTTAATCTTTTCTAAAGTTGTATTTAGAGCTAAAGTAATTGGGAAATAATATTTTAATCTTTCCGAATTAACCATGATAAAATTATGTAACTGATTTTCATCTGTTGGTACTAAAGGATTGCTGATATAATTTCCCTATTGGATTTATATATTTAGAATCCTACAAGGTTTTGAAAACCTTGCAGGAAAACTGATTACTGATTATACTCCTTCACTGCTTCAATAAAAGCTTTCGCATGGTCCACAGGAATATTTGGCAAAATACCGTGTCCTAAATTTACAATATATTTATCTTTTCCGAATTCGTCAATCATTTCGTGTACCATTTTCTTGATGGTTGGTATTGGTGATAACAAACGAGATGGGTCGAAGTTTCCTTGTAACGTAATGTTGCCACCTGTTAAATAACGAGCATTAGTAGGTGAACACGTCCAATCCACTCCTAAAGCGGATGCTTTTGATTTTGACATTTCGTTCAACGCAAACCAACAGCCTTTTCCGAAAACAATAACTTCTGTTTCTTCAGCTAATGCTTCCACGATTTGGTTGATGTATTTCCAAGAGAATTCTTGGTAATCTACTGGTGATAACATACCGCCCCAAGAATCGAAAATTTGCACCGCATTCACCCCTGATTTTACTTTTTCTTTCAAGTATAAAATGGTCGTATCGGTAATTTTTTGCAATAAGCTATGTGCTGCAACAGGATTTGAGAAGCAGAAACCTTTAGCGGTATCAAAACTTTTAGACCCTTTTCCTTCTACAGCATAACAAAAGATGGTCCATGGAGAACCTGCAAAACCTATCAAAGGCACTTCGTCATTCAGCATTTCCTTAGTCAATTTGATGGCATCCATCACATAACCCAAGCTTTCTTCAATATTTGGGATAAAAACTTGTTCCACTTGCTCCATTGTACGAATAGGATGTGGAATAATAGGCCCTAAATTATCCTTTAATTCCACGTGAATTCCCATAGCTCTTGGAACTACTAGGATATCTGAAAATAGAATCGCCGCATCTGGTTTTACAATTCGGATAGGTTGAACCGTAATTTCAGCCGCTAATTCAGGGGTCTCACAACGCGTGAAAAAATCATATTTATCACGTAAGGCTCTGAATTCTGGTAAATATCTTCCTGCTTGACGCATCATCCATACCGGTGGACGTTCTACAGTTTCTCCTTTTAATGCTCTTAAGAATAGGTCGTTTTTAAGCCCCCTAGCCCCCAAAGGGGGAATATTGGTATCGTTCATATTTTACTTGTATTTTTAATAATTTATTTCTGTTCTCTACAAATTATTTAAGCATTGCCGTTCTGCCCTTTTGAGGCTTGGCAACCTAGATAATTTATAACTTGTACAATCACATTCTCCACGCTGGGTTGACTTGCGATGATGATTTTATTTGTTAGATGTTCCAAAGCTTTTGCGGTGGTTTGACCAATACAAAAACAAGTTTCATCTGTAATTTTATTATTTTTTAAAAAGCTTTTCACACCCGAGGGACTAAAAAACAAGAGTACATCGGCCTTACTCAATATGGTCAAGCTATTGGTGTGTGTTTCGTACACTTCCACCAACGTATGCTGTATCTTTTTTGTTTTCAAAAAATGGGGTATCGTATCCAATTTTTGCTTACCACAAAAGAAAATAAAACGATTAGCAAAATACTTGTCTTCAATACAACCTATCAATTCTTCCGCAGATAATGCCTGAGCAACAACAGTAAAACCATGTTCTACAAGCATTTTCTTAGTCTTTTCGCCTACACAAAGTACAGCTTTATCCTTTATTTCTTCTTGGATACAAAGTACTTGCTCCACCGCATTTTGACTTGAAAAAATCAACATATCATAGGAAGACGCCTCTACAGAAAAAGGCAAAGGTTCAATGCTAATAAAATCCGCATCTATCACCGCAAAACCAGCATTCAATAAATATTGTTTTTGATTGCTTTGCAACTTCTTAGTGGATAGCACGCGAATACTTGCTGACACTGTCTTACTTTTTTAATTGTGCTTTAATCTCCGCCATCAAAGTTGTTCCTCCGTTGGCTAATATTTCTTGAGCTAAAGTCATTCCTAACTTTTTCCATTCCGAAATAGGAAATGAACGCTCAATACCAATTTTTTGTTCACCATCAATAGAGAACAACGCACCTTTGAAATCAATTTCGTCGGTTTTTTCATTATACACTGCTAAAGCACCTATAGGAGCCGTACATCCACCTTCTAAAGTACGCAAAAACTGACGCTCGATATACGTACAAATTTCGGTTTCAATATGATTTAACTCTTGTAAAGCATCTAACGCAAATGAATCTTCCGCCATGGCTACCACCATCATAGCACCTTGCGCAGGCGCTGGAATCATCCAATCGAGAACCTCCCCAACCCCTCCAAAAGAAGGGCTTTTGATTTCGATTGATTTGGAATTATCTTTTGAAAATGATAACCTTTCTAATCCTGCTGCTGCAAAAATAGCCCCACCCCAATCGCTATCTTGTAGTTTTTGAAGTCGGGTATTAACGTTACCACGTAAATCAACCGTTTTATGTTGTGGGTATTTATTTAACCATTGCGCTTGACGGCGTAAACTTCCTGTAGCAATAGTACTTGCTTGTGCTAAAAAATTCAGATTGCCTTTATGAACCAAAATATCTGCTGTATTCGCTCTTTCCAAAACCGCCCCTTGAACGATACCCTGTGGTAAAGCTGTAGGCACATCCTTCATTGAATGCACGGCTATATCCACTTGCCCTGCAATCATAGCGACATCTAACGTTTTGGTAAAAATGCCCGTAATCCCAAGTTCATACAAAGGTTTATCAAGAATGATGTCTCCTTGTGATTTTACGGCTACAATCTCGGTTGCATACCCTAAATCGTTTAATTGTTTTTCAACAGTATGGGCTTGCCAAAGGGCTAACTCGCTATCACGGGTACCTATTTTTATTTTCCTTTTAACCATTTTTAATTTTCTATTAAAACCATTAAGAAATTAAGTCTCATTAAGTTCAATCACTTAAATCTGAAAAATACTCATTTACAAAAGGTTTTAAAGTTCTTGAAATATTTGTTGTGTTAAAATTAATTAATAATCCTTGTGGTTTTTTTAGTAACTTCATATAAGTCAAAAGTTGAGCTTCATGAACGGGTAAAATATTTTCAATCGCTTTTAATTCAACTACTACACAATCATTTACCAATAAATTAACACGTAATGTAGATTCTAATTCCAAATCAGAATATTCAATTTTAATCACAAGTTGCTGCTTAACCTCAAAACCATTTCGTTCTAATTCAAATTTCAAACATTGCTCATAAACACTTTCTAAAAGACCAGGACCTAATTCTTTGTGGACTTTGATTGCATATCCAACAATTTTATAAGACAAATTTGTAACTTCTTTTTTGGTCATATACTAAATGTATCTTAATCTCTTAATGGTTTATTTAGCAATACTAAAGTTGAAAAACACGCTGAATCCAATCCACACTTTCATCCACCGACGTATTTTCGTCTTTCAGATGATTTGCAAAATGGTTAGTGATTTTTTGAATGATTTTATTGCTTATCAATTCGACTTGTTCCTCATCAAAATGAGCTACTTTCTTTTTGTGGGCTTGCATTTCCTTTTCCTTGATAGCATTTAGTTTAGCTTTCAGTGCATGGATAGTAGGTGCATATTTACGTCCTTTCGTCCAAGTGATAAATTCTTCCGAAATCTCTTGAATGATGGCTTCAGCCTGAGGAATAAACTTTTTACGATTTTCTAAGGTTTCGTCCGTTATTTGCGATAAATGGTCCATGTGTACCAAGGTAACGCCTTCTAACTCCTGAACATTTTCATTTACGTTTTTAGGAATCGATAAATCCAAAATCAATAAAGGTTTCTTCAAATTCAGGATGGTTTTATCAACGGTTGGGTTTTGAGCTCCAGTCGCCACTACTAACACATCGGCTTTTTGAATTTCTTCTTGCAAATCGGCATAATCTTTTACGATTAAGTCCAATTTCTTAGCTAATTTTTCCGCCTTATCTTTGGTACGGTTGATTAAGGTGATATGGTCGTGTTTGCTGTGTTTTACTAAATTTTCACAAGTATTACGACCAATTTTCCCTGTACCGAACAACAAAATGTTTTTATCGGCAATATCAGGAACAGTTTTAAAAATATATTGTACCGAAGCAAAAGAAACAGAAGTAGCTCCAGACGAAATTTCCGTTTCATTCTTCACTCGCTTACTCGCTTGAATCACTGAATTCACCAAACGTTCCATATAAGCATTGGCTAAATCGTGTTCTTTAGATAAGATAAAAGCGTTTTTGATTTGAGAAATGATTTCAAAATCGCCAAGAATTTGACTATCTAAACCCGTTCCTACACGGAACAAATGGTTGATAGCTTCTTTGCTTTTGTATACATAAGCCACTTTTTGGAAATCCTCAACGGTTCCCTGACTATTTTCACAAAGTAATTTGATTAGTTGAAACGGATGTTGGGCAAAGCCATAAATTTCTGTTCGATTACAGGTTGAAGTCACAATCAAACTTTCGATGCCTTCTTTCTTAGCTTGTTGAATCAGCTGAATCTTAGAAGTATCATCCAAACTGAATTTCCCTCTCATCTCGGCATCTGCTTTCAAATAGCTTAACCCTATGGCATAAAACGAAGCAGGCTTGGTAGGTGTATTTTGCGTCATTAGAATCCTAATCAATTTAACCCTACAAAAATACATTAGACATCAACTATAAAAATAACGCTATAAGTGCAATTTGTGTCGCTATAAGTATTTTTGATACTAAAAATATCTTTCTAGCGATATTTCTAGTATTTTTGTAGTGAAATTGGGTCGTTCGGATGTTTTTACATAGAATCATTCTAAATAAAAAACTCCAAGAACTTCCTTTCAAAATAGAAAACAGCAGCTAAAAAGTAACGCTATGAGTTCAGCGGAGGAAATTAGAGTAGACGACGAATTTATCTTAATTCGTTTCCAAAATGATTCAGACGAAGAAATGCGCTATGAGCGTCCCGTAAAAACAGGATTAATACAATTTCACTTTGGATTAAAAGGAAAAGCGAAATTTAGTTTTAATCAAGGAAATTATGCCTTGGAATTGAAAGACGAAAAATCGTTACTTTTTTATAATCCCGAAAAAGAATTGCCATTACATCTTGATATTGCGCCAAAAACTTGGATAATCAGCATCTTAATTTCTATCAAAAAATTCCATGGTTTGTTTACCTCAGATGCCGCACATATTCCTTTTTTAAGTGAGCAAAATCGGGATAAAAAATACTACGGAGAAGAAAACATTACGCCTTCTATGGCTATTGTTTTAAACCAAATGTTTCATTACAACCTCAACCCTACTATTAAAAACCTCTATTACAAAGGAAAAGGTTATGAGCTTTTGAGTCTTTTTTTTAACAAAAATGAAGACCCAGATATTGAACAGTGCCCTTTTTTAGTAGATGAAGAAAATGTAAAAAAGCTAAAGAAAGCTAAGGAAATCATCATAGCCAACATGGCAGAACCTCCAACATTAGAAGCACTTTCTGACCAAGTGGGTTTGAATTTGAAAAAACTTAAAAGCGGTTTTAAACAAATTTATGGCGATACCGTATATGGTTTTCTATTTGACTATAAAATGGAACATGCCCGTAGCTTATTAGACAGTGGGTCGTATAATGTTAATGAAGTCGGATTAAAAATAGGTTACAGCACCGCAAGCCATTTCATTGCCGCTTTTAAAAAGAAATTTGGTACTACGCCTAAAAAATATTTGTTAGAAAAAAGTAATTAAAAAATAGATTGAAGGACCAAAAAACAATAAAGGTTTGAAAGATTGCCATATTGTCCTTAAATCTTAAAATCATTAAGTCAATAAGAAAAATGAAAGGAGTATTATTAGTAAACTTAGGTTCCCCTGAAAGTCCAGACCCAAAAGACGTTAAACCTTATTTAGATGAGTTTTTAATGGATAAATACGTCATCGATGTTCCGTATTTATTGCGAGCTTTTTTAGTTCGTGGGATTATTTTACGTAAAAGACCCGAGGAATCAGCACATGCTTATGGTAAAATTTGGACAAAAGAAGGTTCCCCTTTGGTGGTTATCTCTAAAAATGTTCAAAAGAAAGTTCAAACTCGTGTGGACTTACCCGTGGCGCTAGCCATGCGTTATGGTTCGATGACTATTCAAAAAGGATTACAAGAATTAAAAGATAAAGGGGTTACTGAAGTTTTATTGTTGCCTATGTATCCACAATATGCCATGGCATCAACTAAAACCATACTTGTTTTAGCCGAAGAGCTTCGCAAAAAGCATTTCCCTGAAATGAAATTTACCGTGATTAATTCGTTTTATAACAAAAAGGATTATATCCAAAACTTGGCGGATTCTATCAAAAAACACTTAGAAGGTTTTGAATACGACCATTTACTATTCTCGTACCATGGTATCCCAGAACGTCATATTAGAAAATCAGACGTAACGACTTCACATTGCAAAATCAACAGCAGTTGTTGTGTTACACCTTCGCCTGCACACGAGTTTTGCTACCGTCACCAGTGTTTTGAAACCACGCGTCAGGTTGTAGAATTATTAGGAATTCCAAAAGATAAATACAGCGAAACCTTTCAATCGCGCTTAGCGGGTGACAAATGGTTAGAGCCTTACACGGATATTGAAATTAACAACATGCCTGCCAAAGGGATAAAAAACTTAGCCGTAGTAACCCCAGCGTTCGTAGCAGATTGTTTAGAAACTCTAGAAGAAATTGCCATGCGTGCTGATGAAGATTTTAAAGCAAACGGAGGTGAAAACTTTAAAGCTATTCCTTGCTTGAATGAAGATGAAGCATGGATGGATACGATTGCAAATTGGATAAAGGATTGGGCAAACTAAATAATTTTAGGACTTAAATTTCAAAAAGTTTAAATACTTAATTTCTCATGACAGAAACAGACAAGCTTTTTCCTTTAGACAACCTACTTAATGAAATTGCTTTGTTAATCGAACAAAGTAAACACCAAGCTATTGTTCAAAGTAATAGTCTTTTAACACAACTCTTTTGGAGCGTTGGGACTAAAATAAACCATTCTATTTTAGAAAATAAAAGAGGGAATTATGGAAAACAAATTGTCGTTTCACTGTCACGAGAATTAACCAGGCAATACGGTAGAAATTTTGAGGAGAAGAATTTACGAAGAATGCTCCAATTTGCTGAACAGTTTTCAAATTATGAAATTGTCGTTACACTGTCACGACAATTAAGTTGGTCACATGTTTTATTACTATTACCGTTAAAAGAAAAGGAAGCAAAATATTTCTATATAAATCAAATAAGCACTCAAGGTTTAAGTGTAAGGGAATTGCGAAAACAAATTGCCACCAAAACTTTCGAGCGTATTTCTATTGCTAATATTCAAGCCAACACAGAAACTACAATCCCAAAAAACACATTCAAAGACCCATATTTATTAGATTTCCTTGACTTGGATAACTCTTATTTAGAAAAAGATTTAGAAAAAGCCATATTGATGGATTTAGAATCTTTCATTTTAGAATTAGGTAAAGGATTTGCTTTTATAGAGCGACAAAAAAGAATGATAATAGACAATGAGGATTTTTATCTAGATTTACTTTTTTATCATAGAAAATTAAAGCGATTGGTTGCTATTGAATTAAAGATTGGGAAATTTCAAGCGCAACACAAAGGTCAAATGGAACTTTACTTAAAATGGTTAGATAAAAACGAACGACAAGATGACGAAAATCCGCCTATAGGTTTAATCCTTTGCGCAGAAAGTAGTCGAGAACAAATAGAACTACTAGAAATGGGTAAAGACGGAATTATGGTTGCGGAGTATTGGACAGAATTACTTCCGAGACAACAGTTTGAAGCTAAAATTCACAATTTATTATCAGAAGCAAGAGAAAAAATAGAAATTAAAAAATTACTTTAAAATGTACGAATACCTGAAATCCCTACACCTCATCTTTGTCATCACATGGTTTGCAGGCTTGTTTTACATTGTCCGTCTGTTTGTTTATCATGCCGAAGCTAAAGACAAAACAGAACCAGAACAAAGCATCTTAATCAAACAATACCAGTTGATGCAATACCGTTTGTGGTATATCATCACATGGCCTAGTGCTATTTTAGCCAGTTTTTTTGCGTTTTGGATGTTACTTTTTACCGACGTGGGACAGGTATGGCTAACACAATCCTGGATGCATGTCAAATTAAGCTTTGTATTCTTGTTGTATTTGTACCATTTGAAATGCCATCAAATCTTTTTGCAATTGCAAAGAAATGAAGTAAAACATACCTCAGGATTTTTCCGACTTTGGAACGAAGGTGCCACCATCATTTTATTTGCCGTAGTATTTTTAGTCATCCTAAAAAATGCAGTAAATTGGATTTATGGGGTAGTGGGAATTATCCTTTTTTCCGTACTTTTAATGTTAGGATATAAATTTTACAAAAAAATACGCGAGAAAAACCAATGCTAAACGTCTTCTTTTGGGGTAAAAACCTTTCTTTGCGAACAAGGATTTTCTTTGCCATGCTATTAATCACCTTGATTTCCTCGGTCTTAATCGCATTGGTTTCTATACTCCATTTTCAATATGAAAGTCAGGAATATCACAAAGAGCGATTACTTCGTAAAGAGGAACAAATCAAACAACACATGGAATATGTGTTAGAAACCACGCCTCATCCATTAATCACAGGTAATTTAGAATCTATTTTTGAGAATAAAATTTTCGAAATTTCGGATATTCATAATTTAGAAATTGATATCTATGATCTGAATGGACGTCTTATAATTAACTCTAAAGGCAAACGAATAAAGGGACAAATTACAATAAATTTAGCAGATAATCTTTTACAACAACTGAAGAATTCAGAAAGCAAACGTCTAATAGGCGAAGGCGAATCAAGCGGTGACACCTATAACTTTTCTTATAGCTACTTGATGGATCATATAGAAAACAAACCCATTGGGATTTTACGATTACCTTACAAGCAAGACGATAGCTATTACAAGGAAGAAGTAGAAAATTTTTTAACCATTTTTGGTGCGGTTTATATCGGGATGTTCACATTAGCAATTTGGCTAGCTTTTTACCTTTCTAGGTACATCACTAAATCGCTTGAAACTATTTCACACCACATGGCTGAAACTAGTTTCACTGAAAAAAACAAAAAACTTGATTTAGTAACTCATAGTGCCGAAATTGACCAGTTGATTGGTTCTTATAATTTGATGATAGACGAATTAGAAGAAAGTGCCAACAAGCTAGCGCAAAGTGAACGTGAAAGTGCGTGGCGTGAAATGGCCAAACAGGTAGCTCACGAAATCAAAAATCCGCTTACTCCTATGCGATTGACGGTTCAGAGTTTTGAAATGCGTTTCAATCCTGAAGACCCAAATATAAAAACCAAAGTGGTTGATTTTTCAAAAACTTTGATACAACAAATTGACACCATGAGTGCGGTAGCAACAGCCTTTTCCAACTTTGCCTCGATGCCTGCCCAGCAAAACGAAACGCTTAATGTGGTGGATGTGGTTAAGTTGGCGCTCGATATTTTTAATGAAGATTATATAGAGTATTTCCCAAGTACTAAAGAAATCATTACAAAAATAGACCGTACCCAACTGATTCGGGTAATTACCAACTTGGTTAAAAATGCCATTCAAGCTATACCTGACGAACAAATGGATAAGAAAGTTTGGGTATCCGTAAAAAAGGAGCAAAACCAAACTATCATTAGTGTAAAAGATAACGGTAAGGGAATAGCTGAAGTGGATTTTGACCGCGTGTTTGAACCTAAATTTACCACTAAAACAAGCGGTATGGGACTAGGTTTAGCCATTATTAAAAACATTATTGAAAATTACCACGGAAACATTACATTTGAATCAAAATTAAATAAGGGAACTACTTTTAAAGTTATCCTTCCCATTATAAATCAATAACTATGGAATTAAAAAATATTTTAGTTGAACACGAAAAAGCAACGGCTACGATTACTATTAATCGTCCTGAAAAATTAAATGCTTTAAACAAAGAAACGATTCAGGAATTACATGATGTTTTAAGCTTGTTAGAAACTAACGAAAATGTAAGAACCATTATTATTACGGGTAGTGGAGAGAAAGCATTTGTTGCGGGAGCAGATATTTCAGAATTTGCGCATTTTTCAGAAAAACAAGGCGCTGAATTGGCTAGAAAAGGACAAGAGTTGCTTTTTGATTTCGTAGAAAACATGAAAACTCCTGTTATTGCTGCTGTTAATGGTTTTGCTCTAGGGGGCGGCTTAGAATTAGCAATGTCATGTCACTTCCGTATCGCTTCAGATAATGCTAAAATGGGTTTACCTGAAGTATCTTTAGGTGTCATTCCAGGTTATGGAGGCACACAGCGTTTAGCACAATTAGTAGGCAAAGGTCGCGCCATGGAAATGGTAATGACTGCGGGGATGATTGATGCGCAATCGGCAAAGGAATTTGGTTTAGTGAACCACGTAGTACCTCAAGCCGATTTGTTCGCTACCTACATGGGTATTGCTGATAAAATTCAACGCAATTCACCGGTGGCTATCGGAAAAGCGATTGAAGCGATTAATGCAAATTTTAAGGATGGTGTTAATGGTTTTGAAACTGAAATTGAAAATTTTGGCATCTGCTTTGGTACAGCTGATTTCAAAGAAGGAACCACAGCTTTCTTAGAAAAACGTAGACCCGTTTTTGAAGGAAAATAGTTTTTTTAGTGTTCAGTATTCGGTATTCAGTGTTCAGTTGATGAACACTGAATACCGAATACTGAACACTGATATTACTCCTCCTCCACACTGCTTTTTATGAATCGTCTCTTAATTATCTTACTAAGTTTTTTATCAATATCCTACTACTCACAGTTGCGCTTTGATAAAGAAAACAAATTAACCAGAAAACTTGTAGAGAAGTACAAAAGGCAAGAAGACCTTCCAGGAATATCACTTTCTATCTCTTATAACGACACCATTATCTTTTACAAAATTTTTTAAAAATTTCAATTGTATTTTTGTTTCCAACTAATAAATACTTTTCTCACAAATATAACAAATCCAGAAATTGTAGTATCCGTTATAAAAAAATATAACTTTTTACGATCGAATAACTGTGACAGAAATTACATTTTATAAAGTAATTTAAAACTTTTTACACCTTGATAAATGTTAATGTATAAAAAATTTAAATTCAAACTTTTGATCATTTTTGTAAAATAGTCAAAAGATGGCTTATTGACAATCAAGTATATTTTAGACGCAAAAAAATAAATATCAAGCATATATAAGCCAAAGAAATACATCCTAACTTACGTTTTATAAGTCGCAAGGAACATACATTTAAAATCTATTAATTTTGTGAAAGAAATAATATCAAAATTTAACACTTTACGTTTTTTTCCAAATAATCCCATCCAAAACATAATGGGTAAATTGAGGTACCATTAATAAAGGAACTAAAAAGAATTGCCATTTGGATGGAATGTCCAAAAAATCCCAATTGAAGTGCTCTTGCCAAACACTTAACTCCCATATTAATTCTTCTGCAAAAGCTAAGATTAACAATAATCCCAAATAGAAAGCAATGCCTTTCCAATGATTTATTTTCGGAATCCATTTTAGATGTTCTTCTTTTCTTTGGTTGATAAAAATTAATCCTATATAGGGTATTCCATGGCTGACTACATTGAGTGCAGTAAATGCAAAATCATTGTTGAAATATACGATTCCCATATACCACGAACTGTAGGTGCCTAAAACCAAAATCAATTTAGGGACATTAATGGTTTTAAATTTTATAGATGAATAAAAAATATAAAATAGATAGCTAATAAGAATACCCCAGTAAAGTATTGTTAATACGGCTAACCATTTTGGACTTTCAATTTGTATAAATTCATTTTCAACAAACCAATCAAAATGTCTTTTAGGTCCAAAAAACCAATAGCACATAGGAAAAATAGTCGCATTGTAAATGGTAAGATGTTCTATGAACGGTATGTTGTTTGTCTCTTTTCGTAAATAAAGCCTTAAAAAACCATACTGTTGTCTTATGAAATGAAACACAGCTATATAGGCTAAAACCGACCAAAATAGTTGATATCCCAAAGAGTACAAGAAAAAACTAATACAAAAGCAAAGTAGGGGAATATACGTCAATTCTTTTTTTAAACGGTTACGTTCATTGGGATTGAAATAGGTTTTAAATAAGGTTGCGTATACGTGTGCTACATCAATACATACAATAAAGAACAGCCAAATCCAAAACGAGTAATGGGTTTCTAAATAAGAAATTTTAGATTGGAATGCAAAGAGAGCCAAAAGCACAACAAATGGCGGTGACAACAAGAATATAGTATCAAAAAGTGAATTATGAAGCCAGTACTTTTTCATGAGTATTCTATTTGATTAGCAGCAGTTATCCCTTGATGGAATGCCTCTTCAAAAATGGATAAGCCAGATAAATCGGAATGTGCAAAAAAGATTTTGTTTTGAATGTTTTCCCGTGCCATGTTAATTGCGTGACCTGTTATGAAATTAGGTTTAGGACTAATCATACCGTGACCTAGTCGATAGATTGCTATGTGTTCAATGCTTGCTTCAATGTACGGATGCGCAATGGATAAATCTTCTATAATTATTTTTTTTAAAGCGTCTTCAGATAGTTTGTACAGCCTTCTTCGGCTTAATTTAGTGTTCTCGTCTGAAAAACTATAATAATACGTAATTACTTTTTTGTCATGAATTTGTGTTATTTCTTGATGTTGATTGTACACATAACCAAGTCCTTTTGATTTATAAATAACATTGTCCCAACATAACGGAAATGTGTCATTATAAAATGCATCTTTCAGAACAATTGTGGCGGTAAACCAAGGAGCATATTCAAAGTGAGAAGCTAATTCTTTTCGTCCTTCAATCAAATATTGATTAACAAATTGAGGGGTGGCACAAATGACTTTTTGGGCTTTATAACGTATTGAGGTTTTTTGAACTTCATCAAATACCAAAACTTCAACGCTATTGTCTTTACATTTAACATCGTAAGCTAAATGTTGCTTAACAAGATAAGGAGATAGGCTTTTTCTTAAATGTTTCAATAAACGCCCATTACCTTCTGGCCATGTTAAAACAGCATCCGATTGATACGCATGATTTTTTCTAGCACAAAAATAAAACAAGCCTGCCCAAGCAGAAATAGCTTCAATACCCAATCCAAAATCATCACGACAACAATAATCTACATAGGCTAATAATTCTTCTGAATAGAATTGGTTCTTTTTTAACCAAAATGCCATAGTTTGATTGTCTAAGTACTTGTATTTTGGGTTTTGTGAAACATTCTTGATAGGAATGTCAAAATAATATTTCCCTAAATTATCTTTCTCCTCGCGTAACTCTTTTACACGAGCAAAAAAACGATGAAACTCTTTTTCAGCATCGTCAGAAATACCATACTTAGGAATCAAATCTTCTTGCCAAGTATTATGGATAAACAATCTTTCTTTAGGGTCAGCACACAATTGTTCTTCATCAAACACAGCTAAGCCATTTTCATAATGCGTAATGATTTTAGCTTCTTCCAAAAAGGCTAAAAGCTCCCTGTCTTCAGGATTTGGTAACGGCAAATAATGGGCACCTAATGGGTATTGTGAATAGGAATTTGAACCATAACCTGAATTGCCACCTATGCGTTGTTCCATTTCGAGTATTTGAAAATCACGAATTCCACGTTGTAGTAAACGTCTTCCCGCTGACAATCCAGCAATGCCCCCACCAATAATAAGTATAGGAATTTCAACAGTCTTGGAAGGTTTTGGGAAATCTTTACTCCATAATCGATGCCCCAAAACTGCATTGGCTCCTGTTAATTTGAAAATAATTTGTATCGTTTTCTCTTTGCAAGCCGTTAACAAAGCAGGAAATTGTGTTAGCAGTAAACCTGCAAATCCTAATTTTAGAAAATTACGTCTTTGCATATTCTTATAATTTACCCCATTCTTCATCAAAATAGCGTACAAGAATTTGATTGTCTAATCGATTAATTTCTAAATTTTGAGCTTGCATATCCTTTGAAAAATAATTTAGCTTTGAGAAGTCATGTTGATAAAATCGTAAATCTTGAAGTTTTCTTCTGACTTGTTTGAAATTGACTTTGTCTAAGGACGCAATGGAATACCCCCATTCGCCAAAAGAAGGTACATATACATGATAGGCATCAGTATTATGAAAACTACTTTGCAAGGTTTTGTTGATACACCAAAATGATTTAGGTGCAAAATAGGGTGAAGTTGTTTGAACCACAACAACAGTTTCTGGGGTACAAGTATGTTTTAAATAATCATAAAATTTTTTAGAGTACAATTTGCCTAAACTGTAATTTGATGGGTCAGGAAAATCGATAATGATTACATCATATTTGATTTTGCTAGCTTTTACCCATAAAAAAGCATCCTGATTGTATACCTTAACTTTTGAATTAGAAAAAGAACTTTTATTAAAGTTTTTCAAAATGGGGTTGGTGGTAAACATGGAGGTCATTTTTTCATCCAAATCCACTAAAGTAATTTCTTTGACGTCTTTGTATTTTAAAATTTCACGTACTGCCAAGCCATCGCCACCACCTAAAACAAGTACTTTGTTAATGTTTTGAGCACATTCCATAGCTGGATGTACTAAGGCTTCATGATATCGGTACTCATCTGTGGAACAGAACTGCAAATTGTTATTCAAAAATAATTTGTAGTCGTTTTTTGTATGCGTTAATACGATGCGTTGATAAGGCGTCGTATGTGCAAAAACCACATTTTCTCCATATAACTTTTCTTCCGAGAACGATAGTATACGCTCTGAAAATAAGAAAACTACAAGTAAAAGCAGAAAAGAAAAAATGGCTTTTGCTTTAAGCCAATATGAGTTGCGAACTTCTTTTGCGAGTACAAAAGCCAGTAAAATGGCGATTGAAACGTTTATCATGCCAAAAAACAAAGAGGTTCGCATAACGCCCAATTTTGGAATTAAAACTAGTGGAAAAAGCACTGAAGCCAGTAGAGCTCCTATATAATCAAAAGTGAATACATTAGAAACCAAATTGCTAAATTCAACGCGGTCTTTTAAAATATTCATTAGTAATGGAATTTCTAAACCTACTAAACAGCCCGTAGTAAATACTAATAAATATAAAATAAATTGAAAATAGTCTACTTGTTCGAATAAGACGAACAATAAAACAGAACTTAATCCACCAATGACACCCACTAAAATTTCAATTTCAATGAAAACATTGAGCTGATTTTTTTTTATAAATTTTGAAAAATAAGAACCTATCCCCATAGAAAAGAGATAGACGCCTATTATAAAAGAGAACTGTTTGACCGAATCTCCTAAAAGATAACTGGCTAAAGTTCCTGCCACCAATTCATAAATGAGCCCGCAGGTGGCAATAATGAAAACGGCTGTTAATAATAAAAATTCAAATTTAAGGAGATTTTTACCCATGTATTGCCGCACTGATGATTAAGGAAATTCCAATGATAAGTGCTGCGAAAACAATTGCCAATGCCATGTTTTTATTATGCACTATTTCTTTCCAGGTGTTTTCGGGTGTTATTTTTTCTATGATAAGATAGCCTAATATCAATATGATTACGCCAACAAAAGAAAAAAGAATAGAATTTACGATTGGTTGTAATTGAATAAGTTCCATAGTTTATTTATGATAAAAACGGTTAATATGTGTTCCTCTGTGCGATGTATCGCCGTTTGAATAATTTTGAGTAGAAGCACAATCACAAATGCGGTTGCCTTCGTATGAAAAATACATAAAAAATAAATACCCTAAAACACTTATGAGTAGCGCCCATTTATTTTTAATGATAAAATCAATTGCTTTGTTTTCCATATTAATAGGTATCAGTTTCATAAGGTGAATAGTCACTATCGCTCCAGCGGGATTTTTCAAACAAACGTTTTCCTAATGCAATTATCCCAAAGATAACCAACATCGTAATCACAATAAAACCAAAATTCCAGTTAGAAGCACTTTCCCAGCGGGCTTTTACAGAGATGGCGTTTGTATTGTAACTCAATTCTTCTTTCGATAACGAAATTGACAGATGGTAACGACCAGGACCTAATCCACAGATATAGAAATTTTCACTTGGACTGCCTTCACTCCAAGATTCACCATCTTCGACACCACTGTAGTATTCGATGTCTTTTTCGGCAAAAATTTCTTCATTCGTATCTTCATTTACAACAGAAACACCTGCATAAGCCCATGAATTAGAAATTGGCGTTGATAAATCGATACGTAACGGTGCAGAAGTGCCTTGGAGATTAAAACTAGGCGATAGATATTCTTTATTCTTGAATTCGCTAAAAGATAGGACTTCATTTAGAACTTCTTTGTCAGAGCGTTCAAGATTCATGACCTTGTGAGAAATTAAGATGATTAATAATGTCGCACAGAAAATGATTGCCGTCTGATACAAATTGAAAAAATAGGGTTGAACTATTCCAACTCCGCTTTTAAAGGGTAAATCAGAAACACCAAATGCTTCTTTTATAGCTGAACTAGCTATGTGAACGCCTTTATAATAAGTGTAAACACCATTGATATTTTCACGAGAAATAATATATGGAGGATTAATATATTCTAATACTTTGGTGTTCTGTTGAGGGATTTTAATATCGAAAAAACCATAAGCACCGACTATTTCTGCGGAAGTAGTTCCGTATTTATCATAGGTAATATCATTTGAATCGGTAAAAACCGATTCTTGCTGATTCATCCCAGTTAAAGAATTATCTTCTTCCAACAATATCCAATGCCCATTGGATTCAGAAAGATATAAATAATCATCACTGGAAACGGATTTTAACGTATATTCACGCCAGTAATAAATTCCACCTGTTTTTTTAACAATGATACCAATAATCTCATAACGAAGATTCTTGAAACTAGCTTTTGCTCCTACAGGTAAAATTGAATCGTGAAATGTATACTGTTGTTTTTTAAGACACTCAAATTTATCGTCTTTATTTTTAGTGAAAACAGTTTGACACTCAGGGCATCCAAAGCTTATAAAGTCAATTTCTTGACTAATTTTTGTCGTGACTTGGCACTTAGGACATGCAAAATCGATACTGCTATTCATCGGGCTACTTCAGTTTGTTTAACAATAGAGGCTTCAAAATATTCGTTTAGAGCAACGGCGATATCTCTTACTTTTTGGGTGTTGTCTTGCGAGTAGTTGCAAAGGTAGATATCAGCAGTCAATTGCTTTATCTCTGGCCAAGTATGAATACACAAGTGCGACTCCATCAAACAGATGGATGACGTAAAGCTTCCGTTATCAAAAATATGGGATGCTTCACCAACTTTTACTAGATGATATCTTACCAATAAGTCATTAGTAAAAAGAGCAAAGTCTTCGTAAGAAGTTAGCTTAAAAGTATTTTCTGTAGCAAGGGTTAATAAGATGTGTAGCCCTAAGAGATTAGAATTGGATTGCATTGCGTTTTTTAGTTACACTACTTGTACGTAACTTTTTCAAAAAAGTTACACTTACTCCGCAGGAGCCAATTCTAATGCTAATCCGTCTAATTCTGGAGTAATTGCAATTTGACACCCCAAACGACTATTTTCTTTGACGTTAAGCGCCTCCCATAACATAGCTTCTTCATCTGGGTTTTTCTCAGGAAGTGGCGTGTCGTTTAGTATGTAGCATTGACAAGAGGCACACATGGCCATGCCACCACAAATTCCTATCGTCCCCTCTTCGGCAAGTTCGTAGGCACGTACTAGTTCCATAATGTTCATATTCATATCGGTAGGAGCTTGTACTTCGTGGGTTACACCTTCTCGGTCTGTAATTTTTATGGTGATATCTGTAGACATGTAATTTTTTTTGGCAAAAATACGCATATTTCAAGAAAAAAGTTAAATTTGGCAAAACTTTGGGGCATTAGCTCATTTGGCTAGAGCGCTACGCTGGCAGCGTAGAGGCGACCGGTTCGAATCCGGTATGCTCCACAAAATTTTAATCGAAAAACGTTAAAATTTTAAGACACAGTATTTTTTTACAAAAAAATACTATATTTGAAGAACTAAATGGGGGATTAGCTCAGCTGGCTAGAGCGCCTGCCTTGCACGCAGGAGGTCATCGGTTCGACTCCGATATTCTCCACAAATTAACCAAAACCAAAACCAAAACCATTAACGTCTCGATTCCTCGAGGCGTTTTTTTATAGTATTCTTTACGATGAAAAAAGTACTGCCTTTTCTTTTCTTATTGCTGTTCTCACAAAACTTGCTTTCTCAAGAAATAATAACAGCTTTGCCCGATACTATTTCACATTGGAAAAAACAACACAAACTAGGAATAGATATCAATCAGATTTCATTTGTAAACTGGAATGCAGGAGGAACGAATTCCATTTCAGGATTATTAAAAGGTGATATCAAGCGAATTTATCAATACAAAAATACTAAATGGCATAACGAATTGCTTTTTCGTTACGGAATTAACAAGCAAGATGGTTTGCGCATTCGTAAAACGGATGATGCCTTAGTGTTAAATTCAACTTTTGGTTTTAGAACAGACACTATCTCAAATTGGTTTTATTCGGCGAAATTTAATTTCAATACACAACTGACTAATGGATACCAATACCCAAATACGAACAAGGCAATTTCAAGCTTTTTTGCGCCTGCTTATCTCTTTTTAGGAGCCGGTGCAGAATACATTAATAAAGAACAAAATTTAAAAATATACCTGTCCCCTTTAACACAAAAATCTACTTTTGTTTTAGATACAGATTTGTCTAATGAAGGTGCTTTTGGGGTTCAGAAAGGTAAAAAATATCGTAACGAGATTGGTTTCCTTGTTTCTGCATATCACAAAGATGAAGTCTTTAGGAATGTATTTATTGAAAACAGGGCTAATTTGTACAGTGATTACTTGAATAATTTTGGAAATATTGATATCAATTGGCAAATACAGGTCGACATGGTGGTTAATAAATATTTAACTGCTAATGTAGGCACACATTTAGTGTATGATGATGATGTAAAAGCTAAAGAAGAAATTGATGGTGTACTTCAAACTGTGGGGCCAAAATTGCAAGTAAAGCAAATTATTGGAATAGGACTAACATATGTTTTTTAAATTATAAATAAAAAAGTTTATCGAAACGAATCTCAATAAACTTTCGGAAATATTGTTATTTGCAGTACGTTAGTGTATTTCTTTTAGCATTTTCAACAATTAGATCTTGTTTGAAAATATTGCTATTATTTACCATTAAAAGCAGTCATAGTATTACCTAATCCAGCTAAAACAAATGATTCTATAGCATTCGAACACACTTCTAAGCGTTCAACCAATTTCTCTTTCTCATCCTCATCCCAATCGCCTAACACATAATCCACTTGCTTACCTTTTTTAAAATCATCGCTGATACCAAATCGAAAGCGTGGATATTCAGTAGAATTCAATAACAGTTGAATATTTTTAAGTCCGTTGTGACCGCCGTCAGAACCTTTGGGTTTTATGCGAAGCGTACCAAATGGCAAGTTCAAATCGTCTGTAATTACTAAGATGTTTTCTTTTGCAATATTTTCTTTTTCCATCCAATATTGAACTGCTTTTCCACTTAGATTCATATAAGTATTGGGCTTCAAAAGAAATAAGGTTCTCCCTTTAATTTTTACCTCTGTTAAAGCACCTAATTTTGCAGTATTAAATTCCACATTATGCTTTTTAGCTAAAAAATCAACTACTTTAAAGCCAATATTATGACGGGTATTTACATATTCTGCACCTATATTACCTAAGCCTACGATTAAAAACTTCTTCATTATTTTATATTGGTAAATAAATTTCACTTGTTGACGATTGCAAAAGTAACGCAATTCAAGCAAATAAAAAAAGCGTCCACTTGTGTGAACGCTTTTGATGTGTATTTGTTAAAGAAATTATTTTTTCTTTCCTTTTGCACCTTTTTCTGCTTTTGCAGCTTCTTGAGCAGCTTTCATCGCCGCACGAGAAATTCTTACTTGACACACTACAGTGTTATCTGGGTGTAAGAACTTGTAAGCATCATTTTGTAATTTAGTGATGTACAATTTGTTACCCATTTCTAAAGCTGAAATATCAGTTTCGATAAAGTCAGGTAAGTTAGCTGGTAAAGCTTTAACTTTCAATTTACGTTGGTTTAAACGTAAAACACCACCTGCCATAACACCTTTAGAGTTACCAACGATTTTAACAGGGATTTCCATAGTTACTTCTTTGTTTTCGAATAACTGGTAGAAGTCAATGTGTAAAATTTTGTCAGAAATTGGGTGGAACTGGATATCTTGTAACACAGCGTTAAAAGTTTTTCCGTTCTCCAATTCAATCACAACTGTGTGTGCATTTGGAGTGTAAACCAAGTTTTTGAAAGCTTTATCTTCAGCTGCAAAATGTACTGGCTGATCTCCTCCGTATAACACGCAAGGAACCATTCCAGCATTACGCAAGGCTTTAGTAGATACTTTACCCACGCTTTCTCTTTCAGATCCTTTAATTGTAATCGATTTCATTTAAAAAAATATAAAAATTAATAATAATTTACATGATAAATTTACTGCTAATTGAGTTGTTGTTATGTACCATGTGCATCACATCGGCAAACAACTCAGCACAGCTTACTACTCTAATTTTTGAAGACTCACGTTTTAATGGTATTGAATCAGTTACGATTAATTCCGTCAAACTCGAAGCTTCTATCTTTTCGATGGCAGTTCCTGATAAAATGGCATGTGTACAAATAGCACGTACACTTAATGCACCTCTTTCTAACATTAAATCAGCTGCTTTAGCTAATGTACCTCCGGTATCAACCATATCATCAACTAAAATTACATTACGCCCTTTTACTTCACCAATCAATTCCATTGATTCTATTACGTTAGCAGCTTTACGCTGTTTGTAACAAATCACTACATCAGATGATAAGAATTTCGAATACGCATAAGCTCTTTTCGAACCTCCCATGTCTGGAGAAGCTATGGTCAAATTTTCCAACCTTAAAGACTGTACATAAGGTAAGAATATGGTTGAAGCAAATAAATGATCCACAGGTTTTTCGAAAAATCCTTGAATTTGATCTGCATGCAAATCCATGGTCATAATACGAGTAGCTCCAGCACTCTCTAATAATTTAGCTACCAATTTAGCTCCAATTGGAACTCTCGGCTTATCTTTTCTATCTTGACGTGCCCAACCAAAATATGGTATTACCGCAGTAATATGTCTGGCAGAAGCTCTTTTTGCAGCATCTATCATTAACAACAACTCCATCAAGTTATCAGCACTTGGGAAGGTTGAGCAAACAATAAATACGCGTAAACCTCTAATAGACTCTTCATAAGAAGGTTGAAATTCACCATCACTATAATGTGAGAACGTAACTTTTCCTAACTGAGTACCGTATTTCTCGGCAATTTTCTCAGCTAAATAAACACTTTGCGAACAAGCAAATATTTTTGCTTCTGGCTCTATGTATGACATCAATCTGTAGTTTTTGTTCTTAAATCTAAAATTTTTAAAAATTTCTTGAAGCTTTTCAAAGTATTTTTAAAAACTAAAAACCTAAGAAGTAGTTAGTTATGTGTTGTGTTGCGTTTAATGCGGTGCAAAGTTAGGAATAAAATCCAAGGGTGAAAGGAATTTTTTCATTATTTTTTGTTGGAATTGTAAAAAATCCCCTTATATTTGCACTCACAATTTCAATAAGCCCGGATGGCGGAATTGGTAGACGCGCACGACTCAAACTCGTGTACTTAGGTGTGTGGGTTCGATTCCCACTCCGGGTACTTTTAAAATCCTTAATAATCTATTAAATAGATGATTAAGGATTTTTTGTTTCTTTACTTGTAGGATTTTTGTAGGATCAAGTCGGATTAAAGGGGGCTCAAGCTAAAAAGTTGTGGAGAAATTAAAAAATACATTCTTTTGTATTTTAAATTTTCAGTATGGATTCTTCCTTTAATAATTTAGTTCATCTTTTACTACCTGAATATATTATTGAATATTTTGAGTTAACATTAATAGATAAAAAACAAGAAATACTTCATTTATATTTAGAGGAAATCAATAAGCCTCCTATTGAATATTCTCAGGATAAATTGCAATCGAAAGGTTTTTTTGAAAGCATTACCGTTCAAGACTTTCCAATTAGAGAGCTTAAGGTTTATCTACATATAAAAAGAAGAAGGTGGCTCAATTTAACCACTAATCAAGTTGTTTTTAGAGACTGGAATTTAGTAGCGCAAGGCACTCGGTTTACACAAGAGTTTGCCTCTTTTTTAAAAGAAATCAATCGACACTAACGCTCATGACACAAAAAGCATCGCTACTTTTTATGGTGTTAATGGAAAATTATTGCAAAAACAATACAAAGATTTTTTAAGTGATTTTAAAACTTGGAAACAAAAATCTCATGCAAAAGATTGGTTGCTTTATCCTGAAAACCTAGGAGAATACCTTTCAATTGATGAAACTGCTTTGTCTTATGATGAATTGTATACTATAGTTACAAACAAAAAAGCCAAAGGTAGAAAAGGTAGTATTGTGGCTGTTGTAAAAGGAACAAAGGCAGAAAGTGTTATTGAAGTATTAAATAAAATACCTTTAAAAATAAGGAGTAAAGTTAAAGAGATGACTTTAGACATGGCTCCAAATATGGAACTCATTGTAAAAAAATCATTCCCTAACGCAACCTTAGTTACCGATAGGTTCCATGTTCAAAAACTAGCCATTGAAGCTTTGCAAGAAATAAGAATAAAGCATAGATGGGAAGCAATCGACCAAGAAAATGATTTATTAGAAAAAGCTAAAACACAAAAAAGAAAATATAATCCTGAGATATTAGCCAATGGTGAAACTAAGAAACAACTCCTTGCGAGAAGTCGATATTTACTATATAAGCGAGAAAATAAATGGACATACAATCAAAAAGAAAGAGCTAAAATACTTTTCGAAATCTACCCTGATTTAAAACTTGCTTATCAACTTTCGATAGAACTGGCTAACATCTTTCAAAATACAACAAACAAACTTTACGCATATACAAAATTGGCAAAATGGCACGAAAAAGTAAGTCAATCAAATTTTAAATCATTCAATACAATATCAAGAACAATAACAAATCATTATAAAACAATACTAAATTACTTTGACAACAGAAGTACCAATGCTTCAGCCGAATCTTTTAATGCAAAAATAAAGGCTTTTAGAAGTAAATTTAGAGGCGTAAGAAACATAGAATTCTTTCTTTTTAGACTTACAAATTTATATGCCTAATTTATCAAATCCACAGGTTTTGGACTTGATCCGGTTTTGGACTTGATCCCCGTTTTGGACTTGATCCGTATTAATCACAAACCGATATAAACAAAAAAAGCTTAGCGATTTGCTAAGCTTTTGCTCCCCCTCTTGGGCTCGAACCAAGGACCCTCTGATTAACAGTCAGATGCTCTAACCAACTGAGCTAAGGAGGAATAACCTTATAGGTTAATATTTTTTTTGCTTTTAGACTCTATGCTGAGTTTGGAATTTTGCTCCCCCTCTTGGGCTCGAACCAAGGACCCTCTGATTAACAGTCAGATGCTCTAACCAACTGAGCTAAGGAGGAATCACCTAAAAGGTAAATTCTCTTTTCGCTAACGATTGCTCCCCCTCTTGGGCTCGAACCAAGGACCCTCTGATTAACAGTCAGATGCTCTAACCAACTGAGCTAAGGAGGAAGGTTACTTTCGTTTAGCGAGTGCAAATATAAGACGGTTTTTATAATTTCAAAACACTTTTTAGAAAAAAATTATAAAAATTTTTGTGCTATTATATCCCAAATATCCTTGCCAAAAGTTAACACCATAAGACTCAATAAAATAACCATCCCGATGGTTTGCACAATTTCGGCAGCTTTGTCATTTAATTTTTTACCAGTAACCATTTCTGCTAAGGTAAATAAGGCATGACCCCCATCTAAACCAGGAATAGGGAGTATGTTCATAAATGCTAATCCAATTGAAAACATAGCTGTAAAACTCCAAATAAATTCCCAATCCCAAACTACTGGTAACATTTTTGTAATTCCAATCGGACTTTTTACTTTTTTATAAGCTCCTGTAGATGGTGTTAATACCAATTTGAATTCTTTGATTTTATAAACAATTTGATCATACGATTCTTTAACCGCCATTGGAATTGCTTGCATCAGACCTATTTCATTTACCACCAAGTATTTTTCTTTGAATTCAGTTTCCGAAAGCGCTAATGGCTTAAACCCAATTTTCCCTTCTTGATCTACTTTAACTTTTAAATCTAAAAGACCCCCATTTCTTTCCACACCTATTGAAATGACACTGTTCTTCTTAGAAGACAATGCCGATGCTAATTCGTCAAAATAATGAATCTTCGTTCCTTCAAAAGAAACTATCTTGTCAGCTTTCATTAATCTTGCTTGTTCTGCTCCAGAATTAGGCGTTACTGAGTCTACAACAGCAGTATATCTTGGTCTGATAAAACTTTTACCATCCGCAGAAATATATTCTTTACGATGTGCATCGGTTATAGTCATTTGAATCTGTTTTCCTCCACGATCCACAACTACATTTTCAGCAAACAAAATATCAATGGAAGCTTTTCTGTAATTGTCATTTACAGGTTTCCCATCGATACTCACAATTTTATCGCCATTTTTAAAACCAATCTTTTGCCCTACTTCACTAAAAGCAATTCCATTTTCTTGAATTTTACTCATTGCTACGTATTTTTCACCGTAGTTTACATAAAGCATAACGAAGATAAACCAAGCTAAAATGATATTCACAATAATACCTCCTAGCATTACTATCAAACGTTGCCATGCAGGTTTAGAACGGAATTCCCAAGGTTGAGCGGGTTGATTCATTTGCTCCTTATCCATGCTTTCATCGATCATTCCAGCCAATTTCACATAACCCCCAATAGGCAACCATCCAATTCCCCATTCCGTATCTCCAATTTTCTTTTTCACTAAAGAAAACCAAGGATCCATAAATAAATAGAATTTATCAACACGAATCTTAAACCATTTCGCTGGTAAATAATGTCCAAATTCATGTAAAATAACCAAGACAGACAATATAAATATGAGCTGTGCAACCTGAATAAGTGTATCCATTTTTAAATTTTAGTTTTTCTATAAAAAGCAAAAGTAAGACTTTCGCCTTACTTTCCTAATATTATAAAGTTATCTCTTATTTTTTTATGAATTTTTTAAGAGCTTTCCCGTTATCTGTTTCAATAATAACTTGATAAAGTCCTTCAGCTAGTCCTGAAACCGCTATAGTAGCACGGTTAGAATGCATTACTTCTTGTCCAAGGGTATTAATAAATTTAACCGATTGTAAAGTTGCTGTATCAGGAACTTCAATGGTTATAAAATCACTACTTGGGTTTGGATATAAATTAGTTGCAGTACTCAATTCAAAATCCTCTGATCCAAGTGTAGCTGTACTTCCACGTGAAATAATATCTTTATTAGGATCAAAAACTACTCCTGTTACGTTTGTTCCTGTGGGCAAACTTACTGTAAAAGTTTGTCCGCTGAAAGTATTGTTTAACTTCACATCCATACTAGTACCATTACTAAGATTTAATCGTACCGGTACTGGCATTTCAAAATAAGAAACATACCCAGTTTGAGCTACATTTGTAATCGACTGAGTTTGGTTAATCTGAACTCTTGCTTGATTTACCCCAGTATTTGATGCTGTAATAGTGTAAATTGGGTAGCCTTCTTTATACACCCAATCGTTAAAAAACTCCTGTAAACTACTTCCGTAAACCGCTTCCAAATGCGCTTGAAACTGTGGGGTAAGTGCGTATTTATAAGCTAAAACAGGATCGTTCAAATAATTTCTTAAAGCTTGGAAATAATTAGCATCACCTAACATATAACGCAACATATTAGCTACCATAGAACCTTTGTTATAAGTAAGTCTCGAACTAAAAATTCGATTTACATCAGTTAACTGGGAGTCATATAAGTATAAATTCCCTGTTGTCGCACTAGTTATACTGCTTATCTTACTAGCCTTCCAATTCAAAAAACTCGCTGCGCCGTCAAATTGCTCAACAGTACATCCTGACATATATTCTGTTAAACCTTCGTTTAGCCAAATATCTTTCCAAGAACCACAGGTTATTTTATCACCAAACCATTGATGCGCCATTTCGTGAGAAATTAGATCTCTACTAAAATCTTGCATAAACGATATAGTTGTATGTTCCATACCGCCACCCCAACCAAACTGCGCATGACCATATTTTTCATTATTAAAAGGATAAGCCCCTATTTTAGTCTCAAAAAAATTCATGATAGGAATAGTTCTGGCTAGATTTATAGCTTCCGCTTGGGTATCATTTTCTGGATAGATATAATCTATAATTGGAAATGTAGGTGTTGCAGGTATATTATTCCCACCAGCATTTCCGGTGTTTTTAACTGTATAATTGGTTACAGCTATTGCTACTAAATAAGCAGCTATTGGATAGTTATGTCTAAAATAGGTTGTTTTATTTGCTCCATTTGTTACCTCATTTTGTTTAACCCCATTAGAAACACTTACATATTGAGAAGGAGCAGTAATATAAACATCAATACTATCTAATTTATCGTTCATATCTTGTTTACATGGCCACCAATCTTTTGCACCATAAGGCTCAGAAAGTGTATAAATTATTGGGGTACTTCCGTGAACATCACTTGTAAAAGCTTGATTAGTTGTAGCAGGTGAACCGCTATAGTTAATCTCTAAGACTTCAGTATTTCCTGTTGCTAATACTGAAGGCAGTGTGACAACTAAATCACCGTTAGCGTTATGAACAAAAACCAAACTTGTCGCTCCTTTTTTTACAGAGGAAACCACTAGAGGTTTAGATAATTCAAAAGTAACAGTATTCATATTAGCTAATGCCTTAAATGTTAATGTTACTTTTCCAGAAATATTATAAACGGATGGATTTACAGTAAATTCTAATTTACCACTCATTAAATCATAGTTTTGAGTGTTAGGATTTACTTTCAAATTCATTTTCTTAGCTGCGGCCTTCATCTCTAAAGCAGCAATTCGTTCTTCTTTTTGCTCTAAGTGTTGCGCAAAACCCAAAGAAGTTAACAATAAAAAAAAGTAGGTAATCTTATTCATTATTTGAGGATTTAATAAACAAAAATAGATATTACTTATCAAATCCTCATGAAATAAATGTTAAAACAATTGTGTTTTAAAAAAATTCTACAAATTTGTGAAAAAATCGTTCCCTTTGTCATCTGTTATTATAAAAGCAGGGAAGTCTTTAATTTCAATTTTGCGCACCGCTTCCATGCCTAATTCTTCAAAATCTACTACTTCAACCGAAACAATATTTTCTTTTGCCAAAATCGCCGCTGGTCCTCCAATAGAACCTAAATAGAAACCTCCATATTTGTTGCAAGCATCCATCACTGCTTTGCTTCGGTTTCCTTTCGCTAACATAATCATACTTCCACCAGCCGCTTGAAATTCATCCACATACACATCCATACGACCTGCCGTAGTTGGCCCAAAACTACCAGAAGCCATTCCTTGAGGAGTCTTAGCTGGACCAGCATAATAGATGGGGTGATTTTTGAAATATTCAGGCATTGGCTTGCCCGCATCTAACAATTCTTTAATCTTAGCATGTGCAATATCACGTGCGACAATTAAAGTTCCGTTTAATTTCAAACGTGTTTTAATTGGATATTGAGAAAGTTCTTCCAATACTTCTTTCATTGGTCGATTTAAGTCTATAGTAACAGGCTCTTCTAGATGTGGCGCTGTTTCAGGCAAGAAACGTTTTGGATTCGTTTCTAGTTGTTCTAAGAAAATCCCTTCCTTAGTAATTTTCCCTTTGATATTACGATCTGCCGAACAAGAAACTCCCATTCCTACTGGACAAGAAGCAGCGTGACGAGGCAAACGGATTACACGCACATCATGTGTTAAGTATTTTCCGCCAAATTGTGCCCCTATATGACTTTCTTGACATAGTTGTTGCACTCTTGCTTCCCATTCTAAATCACGGAAAGCTTGACCTGCCATATTTCCTGTGGTAGGCAAGTTGTCATAATAACCAGCAGAGGCTTTTTTAACAGCTGCCAAATTTGCTTCGGCAGAAGTACCGCCAATAACGATCGCTAAATGGTAAGGGGGACAAGCTGCAGTCCCTAAATCCATAATTTTTTCACGAATAAATTCGTCCATCGACTTTTCATTCAACAACGATTTTGTTTTTTGGTACAAAAAGGTTTTGTTTGCGGATCCACCTCCTTTTGCTAAAAACAAAAATTCGTACGAATTTCCTTTTTTGGCATAAATATCTATTTGAGCAGGTAAGTTAGAACCTGAATTCTTTTCTTCAAACATTGAAATAGGAACGATTTGCGAATAACGCAAATTGCGATTTTGGTAGGTATTGAAAATTCCTTTCGATAACCACTCGGCATCGTCAGCCCCAGTGTAAATATTCTCTCCTTTTTTCCCCATCACAATCGCTGTTCCCGTATCTTGACATGAAGGTAATTCACCCTCAACTGCTACAACAGCATTTTGTAATAAGTTATATGCTACAAATCGGTCGTTATCGGTAGCTTCGGGGTCGTCAATAATTTTTCTTAATTTTTCAAGATGTGTGGCACGTAACATGAACGAAACATCTTTCATTGCCTCTTCAGCTAATAATTCTAACCCTTTTGGGTCAACGGTTAAAATTTCGCGATCGCCTAACTGTTCAACTTTTACATAATCAGAAGTTAATTTTTTGTATTGCGTATCGTCTTTTAAAATCGGATACGGATCTTGGTATATAAAGTCCATTCTTGTAAATTTTTAAAGGGTAAAGATACTAATTTCAATAAAAAAAGCCGATTATGAATCGGCTCTTAACTATAATTTATCTTATTTAGAAATAATCTTTTTTACTTCATCAGACTGTCCATAAAGCATTTTTTCAATCAAAGGTTTCAAGGATTCAGGAAAAGACACCCAAGGATTAGTCGCTAAATAGAGTTCTTTTAATACAACCAAATTATTCAGCTCTTCAGGTAAAGTTCGCATTTGGTTCACATCTAAATCCAAATAAGTTAAGTTTACTAACTTCCCCACTGTTGCAGGTAGTTTCTTGATCAAATTCTTCTCTACATTCAAGTAAGTAAGTTTTACTAAATTACCTATTTCGTCAGGTAAATTTGCAATTCGGTTTTGATTGACTTTTAAAGTTACCAAGTTTGACAAAGCACCAATTTCAATAGGAAAAATATCGATTTTATTATTCTCAGCATTGAGCACTTTTAAATTTCTTAGGTTTTCAATTCCAGGAAAAAAAGCCTTTATCGTGTTGTTTGAAAAATTTAATTCAGTCAAATTAATCATCCCAGCCATTTCCACTGGGAGGTCTGATATTTTATTAAAACTTAAATCTAATTTTTTAAGTTTATTCAATTTAGCAACAGACGGAGAAACATAATCCATTTTGTTCTTGTTTAACTCCAGACGCTCCAAACTAACTAATTTACAAATCTCAATAGGAAACCTTTGTATCTGATTATTGGTCAGATAAAGTTCTTTTAATTTGGTAAGATTTGTAATTTCAATAGGAATAGAAACCAATTGGTTGTTTTGCAAGAAAATCTTTTCAACGTTGATGAAATTTCCAATCTCGGGAGGCAATTTAGTCATTTGTTTATTCGACAGATTTAAGATCTTAACCGTTGCTGGATTATCACAAAACAAATCATTTTCTTCACGAAGATTGCTTTGAGAATAGGCATTGAGGCAAATTGCAAAAAAAGAAACTTGTAAAAATTGGACAAATTTTTTCATTGAAATGTAAATTTAGGGTTTTGTAAAAATAAACTTTTTTATCAAAAATCCACTATTTAGACTCTGAACATAAAAAGTTTATATCCTCCAATAATTTTTCTACTTCTTCCCTTTTTGTGCCATCATAAAAACCTCGAACTCTTCTTTTTTGATCCACCAATACAAAGTTTTCGGTATGCACCATATCATACATTTCTTCGGGTTTGCCTGTCTTAACAGCTAAATAGGATTTTCTAGCGATGTAGTAAATGTCTTTTTTATTCCCCGTTACCAAATTCCATTTGTGTTCTAGAGCCCCTTTTTCCAAAGCATATTTTTTCAACACAGGCACACTATCAATATCCGGCGTGACAGAATGTGACAATAGCATAACTTTTGGATTGTTTTTAATTTGCTCCTGCAACCACGACATGTTATTTGTCATCAACGGACAAATGGTTTGGCAAGTGGTGAAGAAAAAATCGGCTACATAAATTTTTCCTTCATAATCCTTTTGTGTTATTAGTTTTCCATTTTGATTGGTGAAAGCAAAATCAGCTATAGTGTGCTTATTAGCGATGTGTTGCACAGTGGTATCTACCAATTCAGGATTAACCATTGAAGGGGTGAAAACAGGAAGTGCTTTTTTGGGTTTGAGAACCATGTAAAACAAAAAAATACATAAAACGGAGATAATCCCTAGAGTTCCTAAGAAAAGACGATATTTTATTAAACGATCAAACATATATTAATACTTTGTGCAAAGTTACATATCCTATTATTGTATTAATTGCTAATCCTATGTTAAATTTAAAATTTGACTAACAAGAAAGGTTAATTTTGAATTTGAGTTGTAACGTTTTTATTAAAAATGATACTTATCTCAAATAATTAAAACAACCATCAATAAAAACACATATGAAAAAAACTGTTTGGAGTGCAATGGCATTATTGAGTTTAAGCTCAGGAATGGCAGTAGCGCAAGAAAAACCAGGGATCAACCTGAATTACATGGACAAAAAGGTGAAGCCAGGGGATGATTTTTTCCGTTATGTAAACGGAACTTGGTTTGACAAAACTGAAATTCCAGCGGATAAAACCCGTTGGGGAAGTTTTGATGAATTACGTCAAAATACAGATAAGGATGTTTTAGCAATTCTTAAGGAAGCTGTATCTAGAAAATTAGATCCTAAATCGGACCAAGGCAAGGCTGTAAACGTGTATAAGACATACATGGATACTATAGCTAGAAACAAAAGAGGAATTACTCCTTTGAAACCTTATTTGGCTAAAATAAATGCTATTAAAACCGTACAGGATTTAAACAAATTAATTACAGAAACAACTCCAGAAGGGGGATTAGGTTTCTATGGTGCTGGTGTAGGTCCTGATGCTAAAAACTCTAATCGTAACGTAGTGTATATTGGACCTGGAGGCTTAGGTTTGCCTGATAGAGATTATTATGTTTCAGAAGATAAAGATTCACAAGAAAAACGTCAAAAATATGTAGCTCACGTAGCACGTATGTTACAGTTTTTAGGTGAAAAGCCGGAAGAAGCTAAAAAAAGTGCTGAGCGAGTTTTAGCGTTAGAAACCGAAATGGCTAAACCTCGTTTTACTCGTGTAGAACGTCGTGATGCTAGAAAAAGTTACAACCCGATGACGGTTGCAGATTTGCAAAAATTAACCCCTTCAGTTAACTGGGAAGCTTATTTACAAGGTACTGGTTTTGGAAAAGTAGACACTTTAGTCGTTTCGCAACCTAAATATATGGAGGCTATGGAAGCTACTTTCAAAGCTAATAAAATTGAAGATTGGAAAGCGTATTTACGTTGGATGTTAATCGATGAAAATGCAAACGAGTTAACGACAGATATCGAAAAAGCGAACTGGGATTTTTACAGCAAAACTTTGCAAGGCGCTTTAAAACAAAGACCTCGTGAAGAACGTGCTTTACAAGTTGTGAATGGTACTTTAGGTGAAGCTTTAGGTAAATTATATGTAGAGCAAAAATTCCCTGCTGAAGCTAAAGCTAAAGCTAAGGCAATGATTGACAATATTTTCTTAGCTTTTGAAAATCGTATCAATAAATTACCTTGGATGACTCCTGCCACTCGTAAAGGAGCCATTGACAAATTACGCAAATCAACGATCAAAATTGGTTATCCTGACAAATGGGAAGATTATTCAAAATTAGATATAGTTGCACAAGAAAACGGAGGTAACTATTTTGAGAATATCAAAAATGTAACAAAATGGGCTTACGCTAAAGAAATTGAAGATTTAAGCAAACCAGTAGACAAATCACGTTGGGGAATGGCACCACAAACAGTAAATGCTTATTTCAACCCAATGTATAATGAAATTGTTTTCCCTGCAGCAATCTTACAACCTCCTTTCTATGATTATAAAGCTGACGAAGCGGTAAATTATGGTGGAATAGGTGCTGTAATTGGTCACGAAATTTCACACGGATTTGACGATTCTGGTTCTCGTTTTGATGCTGATGGTAACTTAAAAAATTGGTGGACAGATGAAGACTTAAAGCAATTTACCACTTTAGGAGGTTCGTTAGCTGGACAATATAGTGCTTTGCAGCCACTTCCAGGTATTTTCGTTGATGGTAAATTTACACTAGGTGAAAACATTGGTGACTTAGGCGGTGTGAATGCTGCTTATGATGGGTTACAATTATTTTTACAAAAAAATGGACGTCCAGCAAATATTGATGGATATACACCAGAACAACGTTTCTTTATTTCTTGGGGAACTATTTGGAGATCTAAGATGAGAGATGAAGCAATCAAAAACCAAGTTAAAACGGATCCGCACTCTCCAGGTATGTATCGTGCCTATGTGCCTTTACAAAATGTGGATGCCTTTTATCAAGCATTTGATATTAAAGAAGGGGATAAATTATTCGTAAAACCTGAAGATCGTATCAAGATTTGGTAATACACCCCATTTATAAACAACAAAGAGCCCGAAATTTCGGGCTCTTTTACTTTATTTTATCGGATAGAATCTATTTTCGATTCCAATCCATTTTCATAATGTTTAATACAAAATAACTTACCTTTTTCATCAAAATATTTCCATGGACCAGAATAAAACCAATGTATCTCCTTCTTGGAATATTGAATTTTTGCACCACCACTTTTCATAATTTTACCATTAGGATAATATTCGGTAACAATTGAGGTAGAATCATTGCGATATTTTTCCTTTTTGGTCAATTTGCCATCTAAATAAACTTTCCAAGTCCTGATAGGCACTCCTCTTCTATAATATTCTTTGGTTTTATAGATACCTTTATTATTTATACTATCTAACGCAAATTGGGTAATCCACCCCCCCTCTCTTTTGCCGTTAATCGTTTGGTTGGTTTTACAATTTAAAAACAACAAACAAATTAGATAAAAAGGGATTTTACGGTTCATTTCTTACAATTATAAACAAATGCTGGAGGAAGATTGAAAGGGGTAAAGTTGATCTTTACTTCACTAAAATAACTTTCCAATTTCTTTTTTGCATTTAAAGAATACTGAAATTGAATAAACCGACCGTTTTCCGATAAATTGTCGTCAGAATTGGTTAAAATACGATGTACAATTTCATCTGGAATCACAGCAAAAGGCAAGGAAGAAACAATATAATCGACAGAAGTAAAACCTGCTGCCTCGATATATTGCTTTATTTTTTCCGCACTATCATTGATAATTTCCAAACGATGGTCTTCTATGGTTTTTAATTCGTCTATAAAAGCGGTGTTGATTTCAAAAGTTAACAATTTCGCATCAGGACTCATTTTCTTCAAAAGAGCTTTAGTAAACACGCCAGTACCTGGGCCAAATTCAACAATGCATTTGGCATTATCAAAATCAATAGGTGCTAACATTTTTTTTGCTAAAAATGAGGAACTAGGTGACAAAGCACCTATAGTTCCTGTAGATTTGAAGACTTCGGATATAAATTTTTTACGGCTCACATTTCTTTATTTAGACATTTCAGCAAAATACTTGTAAAATAAAGGAATGGTTTCAATACCTTTTAAGTAATTGAAAACACCATAATGCTCGTTTGGCGAGTGTATCGCATCACTATCTAAACCAAAGCCCATCATGATGGTTTTTGATTTTAATTCTTGTTCAAACAAGGCTACAATCGGAATACTACCTCCTGAACGAACCGGAATAGGGGTTACTCCAAAAGTATCTGCATAGGCTTTTGAAGCTGCTTGATAGCCTATGCTGTCAATAGGAGTTACATAACCTTGACCGCCATGGTGTGGTGTTACTTTTACTTTTACCGCTTTAGGAGCAATGCTTTCAAAATGGGTTTGAAATAATTGAGTGATTTCTTCCCAATCTTGATTAGGTACTAAACGCATCGATATTTTAGCGTAGGCTTTACTAGCAATAACCGTTTTGGCACCTTCTCCTGTGTAACCACCCCAAATACCATTTACATCTAATGTTGGTCGGATAGAATTACGTTCGTTAGTAGTATAACCCGCTTCACCATATTCTTCCGCTATGTCTAAAGCTTTATTATAAGCTTCTTGGCTAAAAGGACGTTTAGCCATTTGTGCTCTTTCTTCAGAAGAAAGTTCTTGTACTTTATCATAGAAACCAGGAACAGTGATATGATTGTTTTCATCGTGCAACGATGCAATCATTTTGGTCAATACATTAATAGGATTAGCTACAGCACCACCATATAAACCTGAATGTAAATCACGATTAGGACCTGTAACTTCAACTTCTACATAGCTCAAACCTCTCAAACCAGTGGTGATAGATGGTTGCTGATTAGAAATCATTCCTGTATCAGAAATAAGGATGACATCATTTGCTAATTTATCTTGATTTCTTTCTACGAACCAACCTAAACTTTTAGAACCTACTTCCTCTTCGCCTTCAATCATAAATTTCACGTTACAAGGCAAGCAGTTGTTTTGAATCATGTATTCAAAAGCTTTTACATGCATGAACATTTGACCTTTATCGTCGCAAGCACCACGGGCAAAAATTGCGCCTTCAGGATGCAATTCTGTCGTTTTGATTACCGGCTCAAAAGGGGGAGAATCCCATAATTCAATAGGATCCGCAGGTTGTACGTCGTAATGACCATATACTAATACTGTAGGCAGATTTTTATCTATAATTTTTTCACCATATACAATAGGGTATCCTGGTGTTTCGCAAAGTTCTACTACATCGCAACCTGCTTTTTCTAAGCTTGCTTTCACTGCATTAGCCGTATCGATGACATCTTGAGCATAAGCGCTATCAGCACTCACCGAAGGAATTTTTAATAAATCGACTAATTCATTTATAAAACGTTCTTTGTTTTCTTGAACGTATTGTTTGATATTTTCCATGTTTGTGTTGTAAAAAAGAAAACCAAAGATAGTAAAATGAGGAATTCTACCTAAAATTTCTAATTTAAGTTTTGATGAAATCAGTTGGAGTTCTATTTTTTTAAAAATATTTTTTTCAAATGCTTTGCGAATTAAAAAATATGCCTATATTTGCACTCGCAATCAGCAACCAATAACGGTTAAAGATTGAAAATTTCGCGGGTGTGGCGAAATTGGTAGACGTGCCAGACTTAGGATCTGGTGTCGCAAGACGTGTAGGTTCGAGTCCTATCACCCGCACTTAAGCTCCTCAAAAGGGAGCTTTTTTGTTTTCTATAACTCACTAAAATCTACAGATTAAACCTTAAATTCCATTCTCTTTTCAATATCATGTCAGATAAAAAAAGCCCATCTAACGACAGGCTTCATTATATTTTATTCTACATACAATACTAATCCTTTTAAATAATGTCCTTCTGGATGATAAATATTCGTGGGATGGTCAGGACCTTGTTCTAATTTATGCAACACACGAATGTTACGTCCTGTTTCAATAGCTGCTGCTGCAACGGTGTTATAAAACAGTACATCATCAATCACTTGCGAGCAAGAAAAAGTAAATAAAATTCCTTTAGGCGCTAAGGCTTTTAAACCTGCAATATTCAAACGTTTATAAGCTTGGGTAGCGGTATGTTTACTTTTAATACTTTTAGCAAAAGCGGGTGGGTCTAATACAATGACATCATAAATTTGATGATTTTCTTTCATAAAATTGAAAACATCATCTGCCACAGCTTTATGATTCGAAGCTGGAAAGTTTAATTCCATATTTTTAGCGGCTAAATCAACGGCTTTTTGTGATATATCCACCGAAGTTACTAATTCTGCACCAGCACTCATGGCATAGATGGAGAAACCACCTGTATAACAAAACGTATTCAGTACTTTTTTTCCTTTTGAGAACGTAGCTAACAATTGACGGTTATCGCGTTGGTCTAAAAAGAAACCTGTTTTTTGGCCTTCGACCCAATTCACCGCAAATAAAATTCCATTTTCTTTAGCTACCGTTTCAGCTTGGTCACCATACAAGAAATAATCAGTGCCTGTGTTAGGCAAAGTTCCACTACTTTTACAATAAATTACCTCACAATAGGCAGGGAAATTTTCCTTGATAGCCGTAGCAATAGCATCCATTTGCTGGTAAATACCCGTAGCATGTGCTTGTATCACCCAGCATTTGTTATAATAGTCAATAATCAAACCAGGCACCCCATCGCCTTCTCCATGTATAACACGAAAAGCATTGGTTTGTTCTAGATCTAACAACTGCAAACGAAGTTCCCAAGCTAATTGCAATTTGTCTTTCCAAAAAGTAGTTGAAAAAGTTTCTTTAGCAAAAGTTAACAAACGCACCACGATACTTCCTTTATCACTGAAATATCCTGTTCCTAAGTGTTGGTTATCCGCATCAACCACATCCACCATGGCTCCATCTTCAATTTCTTGGGTAACCCCATAAACAGCACCACTAAACACCCAAGGATGACGACGTAGGATAGATTTTTCTTTTCCTTTCTTTAAAATAACTTTAGGGAAACTCATATATTTTATTTTTTTGCAAATGTAAATATAAAAAAAGAGACCGAATACATTCGGTCTCTTCCTAATCCAATTATTTTACAATCAATTCCATTTAGAATCAATGGTTTTTATTTAGAAATTATTTTTTAGCAAATTTCTTAGTCAATGTTTTTTGACCGTCATTAACTTCTAAAACATACATTCCTGAAGCCAAATCAGCAACATTAATTTCTTGATCTAATTTACCAGCTTTTAATGTTTGACCCATCAAGTTATACACTTTGTAAGTAACACTTCTGTTATCTAACATCTGAACATTTAAAACCCCTTCTGTTGGATTAGGGAAAATTTGCATTTCATAATTGTTAGCTTCATCAGCAATGCGCTCACCAGCTAAGCCAGTATTAGACGCAACAATTGCCGTAGCACCAATGTTAACTGTATAATCTTCAACTTCACCATAAGAGAAAGTTTCACATGCAGTAGGAGCCGAACCATATTTCATTTGAACACGCATTCTTGTTTGACCTGCTAAAGCAGTCGTAGGCACTGTGAATGTACCAGTTAAATTACCAGAGCTCGAAGATGACCCAGAAACCACTTTTTCAGTTGATTCGAAAGTACCATTTTTGTTATAGTCAATCCAAATAGCCCAGTATTCTGTGTAAGCTGTTGCTCTGAAACCTGTACTAAAAGTTATTGTATTAGATCCGTAAGGAAGTGGAGCTATTTTAGCAGTAAAGTTTCCATAACCTGCATTTGCAGCAGTAGTATTCGTCATACCATTTAAAGCTACATAATCAATCCATTCATCCGTTTGGCTATTACCTTTCGAAGCACAATACGTAGGCGTTGTACCTCCACTTGCAGCGGTAGTTACTGAAACTGCATTACTAGCTGCAGATACATTTCCAGCAGCATCTTTTGCTTTAACAGTAAATGAATACGTTGTTGAAGCTGTTAAACCAGACACAGTAGCAGATGTACCTGTAACAGTAGTTACCAAAGTAGTACCATTATAAACATTATATCCAGTTACTCCTACATTGTCAGTAGCAGCTGTCCAAGATAAAGTAGTTGAAGTAGAAGTAGTTCCTGATGCTGCTAAGCTTGTAGGTGTCGTAGGAGCAGTTGTATCTGTTGTTGTTCCTCCTGAATAAGCAGCACCAACACCTACTGCATACCAAGCATTTGTAGTTGCAATTACTTCTGGAGACCCAGCACCGTATAGATCGGTTGCAGCTTGAATAGCTCCAGTTCTAGCATTTGCAAAAGTTGAATTAGCCGATAAATAAACAGTTTCAGTACGATAAGCAATTTTTTCAGCCTTAGTGATAGAAATTCCAGTTACATTGAAAGCATTCCCGATATCGTTAGTTCCTGTACCTCCAACTGACAACAAGTAGAACCAATAATTTAACACACCTGAATTAGTATGCACACCACAATAATCGTTGGTACTTGTGGGTGTACAACTTGGGTTTTTCCAATAAGTACCACCATAAGTATCAGGCTGTCCTTCTGCATTTGGATTACTCATAGAACGTAAAGCAACATGTCCAGAACGTCTTTCAATATCTTCTCCTACTAACCAAATTTGTTTATTAGGTGCAGCATAACTTTCAATACAAGCAGCCCAAATGTCTGAGAAACCTTCGTTCATAGCACCTGATTCTTTTTGATAAACTAATCCAGCTGTCTTCTCCGTGATTGCATGACCAATCTCATGACCACAAACATCTAATGATGTTAAAGCATCGAAATAAGTGCCGCTACCATCACCATAAGTCATACGAGTTCCATCCCAATAAGCATTATCATAATTTGTGCTGTAATGCACATAACTATTAATTTTTGCACCTGCATTATCATAACTATTTCTGTTATGAATATTTTTCCAATAATCATATGTCTTTTCAGCACCCCAATGCGCATCTAAAGCGGCATTATCTTTATTGGTATTGTTAAATTCGGCAGCTGTCCAATTATTATCTGCATCAGTAAAATTAACCGCAGAACCATAATTAGTACCCTTTTTCATATTATAAGTTTGAATACCATTTCCTCTTCCTGTTTCAGAAAGTATGTAGGATGTACCACTTAAAGTAGTTTCGATAGTTTGAGTACCGCTATAACGCGTAGCCGCATTAGCTGCTACATAAGCCAAACTATTTGTTTTAAACAAATCTAAATGCGATCCTTTACCTTTGCTTCCATAAGCATGCTCACCTACGTGTTTAATAGTAGCATTATACAACAAAACTTCTCCGTTTTGAGCATCTACATAAACATTACCTCTACTTAATGGTGCTTTTGCATAAATATCAAATTTATAAGCTAAACGCGCTGTTTTCCCTATAGGCAACAATACCATTTCTCCTTTCGGTTTACTGCATTTAGAAATAGAAGCTTCCGCAAAATCTTCCCATAAATACTCCGATGCTCCAACATGAGCAGTCGCTCTTAAAAAAGCAGCCTCAGCACTTAATGAAGGAGTTGTTTTCACATTAGCTAAGTCATAGTACTCACCATGCATCGCATTTACTTTACCATTTTTAGAATGCAAAGCATAAGTAGCAAACTCTACCTTGATCCCTTCATGATACAATTGATACTTGTCATGCGTATAGCCTAAAGCATCTGTTTCTGATTTTGTTTTAGAAAAATATTGATTCGATTTTAAACCAAGTTGCTCTTTAAAAAGTGTTCTAACATCAGAACTTCTATAAGAAGAAGCGTCTTTGAAAGTTACGAAACCTGGAGTTCCATTTTCATTTTTTTCTAATTTGTTTACAAATCTGCTACTCTCTTGTGCGAAAGAAGAAAACGTAAACAACGACAATGCCATGATAGCAGCAACGTTGTGTAGTGGTTTTTTCATAATAATAGTTAGGTTGGATTAAAAAATGTTTTAAATAAAAATTTTTACCGAATTTAATAATTATTTGATATTAAATTAACAAATTTTAACATCCTCAACTAAAAATCGATAAATCACCTAAAAAATCGATGAAAAACAAAAAGGCGATAGTTTCCTACCGCCTTTCAAATATTTACCTAAAAATAATTAAAAAAACATTTCTGGCACTTCGCCTTCAATTATAAGTTCTGCTTCAGTGGCTTTGATGATATCCTCAACGGATACCCCTGGCGCGCGTTCTAATAATTTGAAACCGTTAGCCGTGATTTCTAATACTGCTAATTCGGTTACTACTTTTTTCACGCAACCTACCCCCGTTAAAGGTAAAGTACATTTTTTTAGAATTTTAGATTCACCCGCTTTGTTCACGTGCATCATGGCCACAATGATGTTTTCGGCAGAAGCGACTAAATCCATAGCACCCCCCATACCTTTGACCATTTTCCCTGGAATTTTCCAGTTCGCGATATCTCCATTTTCAGCTACTTCCATAGCCCCTAAAATGGTTAAGTCTACTTTTTGTGCACGTATCATTCCAAAACTAAATGCCGAATCGAAGAAACTCGCTCCGGGTAGAGTCGTTATGGTTTGTTTTCCTGCATTGATGATGTCTGCATCTTCTTCGCCTTCAAAAGGAAAAGGCCCCATGCCTAAAACTCCGTTTTCAGACTGAAATTCAACAGAAATATCCTCACGTACATAATTCGCCACTAACGTAGGAATCCCGATTCCAAGATTTACATAGTAGCCGTCTTTTACTTCTTTAGCTATGCGTTGTGCTATTTGATTTTTATCTAATGCCATATATCATTTGATGATTTGAAAATTTGATAATTCTGAAATTATTTTTTCTTAGATGAAGCGATAATTTTTGAAATAATCAAATTTATGGATTGTAATTTTCTGAATAATTCTTCATTAGGATTTGGATAGAATTCTGAATTTTTACACAACTCTAACCAAAATTGTAACTCATCTGCCTCTTTTGCTGAAATCTTAAACTTATGAATAAAGTCAGCCTTACTTTCAGCATTTTGAGCTTCCCTAATATTTGCTCCTATTGATGTACCACTTCTAAAAATCTGAGATGCCATTTCGAAACGATTTGTTTTTCTAATTTCCTCAGAGAAACTAATTATTTCTAATGCAAATTCAAAAGTTAATTTTACAATTAAATTATCTTTATCGTTTCTCATCTTCAAATTTTCAAATTAAAGAATCAATAAATTACTTTTGTCTTACCGTTCGTTGTTCAATTCGTTTTTCAAATTTTTCTCCTTGGAAAATGCGGTTAATCATAATACCAGGGATGTGGATTTCATTAGGGTCTAACGTACCTGCTGGAACTAATTCTTCCACTTCTGCAATAGTGATTTTTGCTGCACCTGCCATAGGCGCATTGAAGTTTCTTGCGGTTCCTTTGAAAATTAAATTTCCTGCTTCGTCACCTTTCCACGCTTTTACAATGGAAAAATCAGCTTTGAACGCATGTTCTAAAATGTGCATTTTCCCATTAAATTCACGCACTTCTTTCCCTTCAGCTACTTCTGTTCCATAACCTGCTGGTGTAAAGAAAGCGGGAATACCTGCTTGTGCGGCACGGCATTTTTCAGCTAAAGTTCCTTGGGGAGTCAATTCAACTTCTAATTCTCCCGAAAGCATTTGACGTTCAAATTCAGCATTTTCTCCCACATAAGAAGAAATCATTTTTTTAATTTGACGTTTTTGTAATAACAAACCCAGACCAAAATCGTCTACTCCTGCATTGTTAGAAATACAAGTCAACTCTTTTACGCCTTTGTTTACTAATTCTGTAATACTATTTTCTGGAATTCCGCAAAGTCCAAAACCACCTAACATTATGGTCATTCCGTCTTGAATTCCTTCTAAAGCTTCTTGTACGTTGTTAACTTTTCTTGATATCATAGTTGTGTTTATAATCCAAATTCATCTGTATTTTGTTCTTCAGGTTTCACGCCTGTCGAATCGGTAGCTGTACTATCGGTTTCTCTTCTGCTGTAAGAAGGCGCCGAGTAGCAATCTACTTTAATATTCAAATCTGCTGGTTTTTCAAAGGCTTCTTTTGAAATATTTAAAGTTGGGTCAGCATAACATTTTTTCATAAATAATGCCCAAATAGGCAAAGCCATCGTAGCTCCTTGTCCAGAAGCAAGTGTTTTAAAGTGAGCCGAACGGTCTTCGTTACCTACCCAAACTCCTGTGGCTAAATTAGGCACCATACCAATAAACCAACCATCCGATTGATTTTGCGAAGTTCCTGTTTTACCCGCAATTGGGTTAGTAAACATATACGGATAGCCTGTTACACGGTTGTATTTCCATCCGCCACCTTGGGTACGCAAACGGTCTCCAGAACCTGACTCTGTTACTCCTTCTAATAATTTAATAACAGCGTACGATACATCTTTGCTCAACACATCTTTTGATTCTAACTTAGGCTCAAAAATCACATTGCCATTTTTATCTTCAATTCTTGAAATTACTTGCGGTTTGATATAAATCCCTTGATTTGCAAACGAACTAAAAGCGGCCACCATATCACGAACCGTAATATCTACAGCACCTAAGGCAATAGAAGGTTGCGATGGAATTTCTGTTTCTACCCCTAATTTTCTTAGCAAGGCAATCACCGCATCAGGCCCTGTTTTGTCAATTAATTTTGCAGAAACTGTATTTACCGAGTTCGCCAATGCCTTTTTCAAAGTCATCATTCCACGGTACTTTCTATCAGAGTTACGAGGTTCCCAGTCTTCCGTTACATTGTGTTTTCCTTTACGAATCATGAAAGGACCATCTAAAATAGTATCACAAGGTGACATTCCTAATTGTTGGATAGCTGTTGCATACACAAACGGTTTAAAAGTAGAACCTACTTGACGAGCGCCTAAACCTACGTGGTCGTATTGGAAATAACGGTAATCGATACCTCCTACCCAAGCTTTTACATGACCCGTTTGTGGTTCCATAGACATGATACCTGGCTGTAAGAAATGCTTGTAATAACGAATAGAATCGTAAGGCGTCATAACCGTATCGCGGTCGCCTTTCCAAGTGAAAACCGTCATTTTTGTTTTGATAAAGAAGGACTTTTTGATGTCTTCTTCGTCTTTTCCATTTTCAGATAAAATTCTCCAACGCTCAGTTGTACGCATGGAACGGTCCATTACTTTATCAATCTCAGTTTGATTGATTTTTACGAAAGGAGCTGTTTCATTGTTTTTTTGTTCTGCAAAGAATTCCTCTTGTAAGTTCGCTAAGTGCTCTTTCATGGCTTCTTCTGCATACAATTGCATACGCGAATCGATGGTGGTATAAATTTTTAAGCCGTCAGAATAAATATTATAATCGGAACCATCTTCTTTTTTATTCTCTTCCACCCATTTTTTCATAAAGTCACGCAAATACTCACGGAAATAGGTTGCCGTTCCTTCGTTATATTTTTCAGGTGAAAAAGTTAATTTAATCGCCTTTGCTTGGTAATTTTCTTTTTGAGTAGTAGTTAAGAAACCGTTTTTCTCCATCTGTTTCAATACCACATTACGACGGTCGCGAACTTTTTCTTCGCGTTTTAATGGATTGAACAACGAAGGGTTTTTAAGCATCCCCACCAACATAGCCGATTCATCTACAGTAAGTTGTTTGGGTTCTTTGGCAAAATATACTTTTGCTGCCGAACGAATTCCTACTGCGGTATTGACGAAATCAACCTTATTTAGATACATGGCAATGATTTCGTTTTTAGTATATTGACGTTCTAAACGAATAGCTATAATCCATTCTTTTACTTTTTGTACCAAACGGAACAATTTGAAAGAAGAACCTTCACCGTGGAATAGTAATTTAGCCAACTGTTGTGTCAATGTAGATGCTCCCCCACGACTACCTAAGGTTAAAGTTGCACTCAATGTACGCTTACCATCAATTCCTGAGTGCTCATAAAAGCGCTCATCTTCAGTAGCAACTAAAGCATTTACCAAATGTTTAGGCAAATCTTCATAGTTAACAGGCGTACGGTTTTCATTAAAAAATTTACCAATCACCACACCATCTGAAGAGATAATTTCGGTAGCTAAATTAGATTCAGGATTTTCTAATTCTTCAAACGAAGGCATAGGACCAAAAAGCCCCCAAGAGGCAAAAAGGAAAAACAAGAATACGCCACCAAAAGCATACATAAAGTATTTCCAAAACTTTTTCACATAAGGTGAAAAATCAGGTTTGCGGGTATTTAATTTTTGAGACATAAATTATTTAATTGTTGCTGTTGATTCAATTCTAAAACCTAATTCGGTAACTCCTTTCAACACTTCTACGCCTTTTAACTTTCCGTTTTGACGCACGGCTTGTTGAATGGTTACGGCATATTTTCCTTTAACGGGAAACTGGTAGTTCTCCTTATACCAAAGTTTACTTTCTTTAACATCCGAAAAACCTTCGCCCATTAAGGTACCGTCTGGGTTAGCCATTTGATATTCTAAAGTGTCCACTAGAATTTTCCCTTCGGGTTGTTCTAATTTTACAATTAAAAACAGGTTACTAAACTCGTAATCATTATTATTACGAATATTAACAAACAGGTTCAGTGGTTTTTTTGAAGCCTCTTGCTCAAACTCAAAACGCACTGCTTCTTTTTTAGGCCAACCGTCTTCGAAGGTTTTATATTCGTCAAAAACTTGGGTTTCATCGCAAGAAACCGTCGTTATGCCTAAAAGCAATGCAAAAAAACTAGTTGTTAGAATCTTTCTTATCATTTCTATTTTTTGGCCTATTATTTTTTGGTCTAGGTTTTCTATTTTCGTTTCTTAGTTTGTTGTTTTCAGGAGTTGTCGCATCAGGATTTACCTGTTCTCCTTTGGGTTCCTGACGTTCAGGACGTGGACGCGCTTGCCCTTCTGGTCTTGGTTTAGTACCTTCCGGACGTGGTCTGTTCCCTTCTTGTTTCGGCTTTCCACCTTCTGGTCTAGGACGATTGCCTTCTTGTTTTGGTTTTTGCCCCTCAGGACGTGGACGTTGTCCGCCTTCAGATTTTGGACGCTGATTTTCGTTTCTAGGTTTCCCATTCTCAGGTTTCGAAACCGTTTGCGCCTCATTAGAAACTACTACAGGCTTTTTCTTTTTATTATTTTTATTACGTTTTTTAGGTTGGTCAAAACGCGTTAAGCTATCTTGCCCCATCGCATTTTGGAACGTTTTTTCAACCTCTTCTTTTTCTTCTTCAAAAACAAAATCTTCTAAGGTTGCAATACGTTTTCCTTGTTTATTCAAAGCCATGATTTCTTTTACCTCACTCACTTGCAAAACATGCCAAACCGCCATGCTATCTGGATGAGAGAACCACATTAGCTCTTTGAAAATATCAATTTTTTGACAAACAGCATCTCCTTTTTCTGTAAGCAATTTGGTTTCCATATCTGGAAAATCCTTCAAGGCATCCATATAGGTATCCAACTCATAATTCAAACAACACTTTAACTTCCCACATTGACCTGCTAATTTTTGCGGATTCAAGGAAAGTTGTTGGTAACGAGCCGCAGACGTATTTACACTTCTAAAATCAGTCAACCAAGTCGAACAACACAATTCGCGACCGCAAGAACCTACCCCGCCTAAACGAGCTGCTTCTTGACGGAAACCTACTTGTTTCATTTCGATACGGATTTTGAATGCCGAAGCATAATCCTTAATCAATTGTCTAAAATCGACACGGTCATTAGCCGTGTAATAAAAAGTCGCTTTAGAACCATCGCCTTGAAATTCAATATCAGAAATTTTCATTTCTAAATTCAACGCAATGGCAAGCTCACGAGCTCTAACTTGAATACTCGCTTCTTTATCTCGGGCATCTTGCCAAATATCGATATCTTTTTGAGAGGCTTTACGGTAAATTTTAGGAACTTCTCCAGTATAGTCAGCGCCTTTTTTCTTCATTTGCACTTTAACCAATTCGCCAGTTAAAGTTACAATACCTACATCATGACCTGGTGAAGCTTCGGTAGCTACCACATCGCCAATAGAAAGCGTTAGTTTTTCAGCATTTCTGAAAAATTCCTTACGCCCGTTTTTAAAACGCACTTCTACACAGTCAAAAGGGTCTTGACCTCCCGGAAGCGACATATTTGCTAACCAGTCAAAAACAGTGAGTTTGTTGCAACTGTCCGTTCCACAGGTGCCATTATTTTTACACCCCTTAGGCGCACCGCCCGTCGAGGTTGAACAACTTGTACATGCCATAAAATTTGAATATATATTGGTCGTCGCGCTATAGCGGACTACTACTGCCAAATTAGTTTAGTGTGTAAAGATACATATTTTGAAATTACAAAACTCAAATTACAATTTTCAAAAAAGCAAAAACCCGTTACATAAAAACATAACGGGTTTATTTTATAACGTGAGTTCGATGTAAATTTAGTCTGATTATCCGTCTCTTCGAGTGATTTTCCGTAGTGAAACGAAGGAAAATTATATCGAGAAGTGTCATCAAATAAGTTCTCGATACATTTTCTGTTCCATTTTATTACACAAAAAATACTCGAACAGACGGGAAACACTAAATATCACAAAATTATAAATCGAACTCAATTTTATAGTTAAAAGTACCTAATGACTAGCTCAATACTTTAAATAATTTGTCCGATGGACGCACTTTAAAGGGTACGGTAAAAGTAACTTTATCTCCCATTTTAGCAGTGGCTCCTTGTTGCCCATTGACAAAAAGTTGTTCAACTACTAAATGGTGTTCTCCCGTAGTAGGTCCTTGGATTATCACTTTATCCCCAGCCTTCAACTCGTGATTGGTCATCGTAAATTGTCCTACTTGTGATTTAGAATAGTAATGTTCTCCTTTTGCCACCATCACTTTTTTCACCGCTATACGTTGGCGTAAAGTTTTAGGCTTCGGCAGTTCTTCTGTGGCTTTAGCTAAACTAATACCTTCTAAAACTCCAGATTTTTTGAAGGTCAAACTATCCGATTTTCCTTTTCTGAAAATTTTATTACCTACATTAATCCCCTTTCTACGTTTTACTTGTTCTTCTAACGATAAATGTGTGGTTTTTAAACATTCGGTGGAACAACAATGCTCCATTTTTTCAGCACAGGCATCACATTGTATGAATAATAAATGACAACCGTCGTTAGCACAATTTGTATGATTGTCACACGGTTTTCCACATTGGTGGCATTGCGCAATAATATCGTCAGTAATTCTTTCTCCTAAACGGTGGTCAAATACGAAGTTTTTACCAATGAATTTGCTTTCCAACCCTTGCTCTTTGATTTGGCGTGCGTAGTTGATAATTCCACCTTCTAATTGGTACACATTTTTGAATCCTTGGTGCTTGAAATAAGCTGATGCTTTTTCGCAACGGATTCCCCCAGTACAATACATTACTAGGTTTTTATCTTCTTTAAATTCTTGTAATTGCTCATTAATGATAGGCAACGATTCTCGGAAAGTTTCTACATCAGGCGTGATAGCCCCTTTAAAATGCCCTACTTCACTTTCGTAGTGGTTTCTAAAATCTACCACTATCGTGTTAGGGTCGTCTAAAATCGCATTGAAAGCAGCAGCTTCCAAATGCACCCCTTTATTTGTTACATCAAAAGTAGCGTCATTTAATCCATCGGCAACGATTTTGTGACGTACTTTAACGGTTAATTTTAAAAAAGAATGGTCATCATGCTCCACGGCTACGTTGATACGGATGCCTTTCATGAAATCATAAGCTTCTAAGGTATCGCGGAAAGCTTCAAAATTTTCAGCTGGCACACTCATTTGTGCATTAATTCCTTCGGTCGCCACATATACGCGTCCCAAAGCCTCTAGTTTGTCCCAAGCTAAAAATAAATCGTTACGGAATTGTTGCGGGTCAGTGATGTGCGCATATTGATAGAAAGAAATGGTAAGACGTTGTTTCCCCGCTTGGTCAATCAACTCCGCTCTTTCTTCTGCGCTTAAAGTGTTATACAGTTGCATGCTATAAACGTTAAGTGAGAAATGTTACAAAATGTTTTTGAATTCTAAATGGAAGAATTCGGGTGCAAATTTATTGATTTTTAGATAATCTCAAAATATTTCCCTGGTAAAGGTCTCACCACACCTTTCAATTCCATATTTAAAAATAGCGAAGAGAGCTTATACACAGGCAACTCACATTGAAGGGCAATATAATCTAAATGTTCTTTGCCCTTGGTTTTCAAAAAATCATAGACCATTTGTTCCTCAGTTTCTAGCGTAATAAACAGTTGTTTCTGAATCCCTTTAGGGCTTTTTGGGATATCCCAATTGAGTTGGCATACCACATCAGTGGCATGAGTAAGCATTTGAGCTTTGTTTGTTTTTATCAATTCGTTACAGCCTTTGCTGTAGGTATCCGTTGTACGACCTGGTACTGCAAAAACGTCTCTATTATATTCATCAGCCATTTGGGCGGTTAATAAGGAACCGCCTTGTTCAGCACTTTCTATGACAATAGTAGCTTCAGTCATACCCGCCACGATGCGATTGCGCTTGACAAAATTTTCTCTATCAGGATTGGAAGTACTCCAAAATTCTGTGATAAACCCACCGTTTTCCTCCATCTTTCGCATATACTTTTTGTGATTCTTAGGATATATCTGATTCAAACCGTGTGCTAATACCCCAATGGTTTGCAAATTATGCTCTAAGGAGGTTTGATGTGCCACGATATCCACACCATAGGCAAAACCGCTAATGATAACTGGATTATGAGGAGCTAAATCGGCTATAAGTTGCTTGCAAAACTCAGTACCATGAGCGGTAACTTGTCGCGTTCCAACAATGCTAATGAGTTTTCTGTTTTCTAAATGTATATTTCCCGAAGTAAATAAAAGTACTGGAGCATCATAACATTGCTTGAGCCGTTCTGGATATAACGCATCTTGGTAGTACCATACCTCTAGTTTTTCTTTGTGGATAAATTCGAGTTCTTTCTCCGCTTCGATAAGTAAATTTGGATTTTGAAGTTTTTGAATGAGGGTAGCACCAATTCCTTCGATACGAGCAAGTTGAATACTTTTGGCACGAAAAACTTCTTCGGCAGAACCTAAATGATGAATCAATCGTTTGGCAATAACATCACCAATGCCTTCTGCTTTTAGCAAGGCTAAGGCATATAATAAATCGTGTTGTAACATGGCGTATATCTTAAATACCTAAAGATAAGGATTTTTTAAAATTGTTAATAACATTTGTTAATAAAATTTTTATTTCGCCTTGTATTCTATAATTTTGTTCCTAGAAATCGCCATTGTAATTTGTTATTAAAAACAACATTATAAACATTAGCGATACCATAAATATATTTTGAACACATGAATATCGAACAGCATATATCGCAATTATTATATCGTTACCAATGTGTAATTGTTCCAAATTTTGGAGCCTTTTTGACGGAAACAGTTACGGCTACTTTTCAAGAAAACACGAATACCTTTTGCCCTCCTAAAAAAGTAGTTTCATTTAATACTTACATTAAAAACAATGATGGTTTATTAGCCAATCATATAGCTACCACGGAACATATTAGTTACGACCAAGCGGTACATCGTTTAGAAAACATGGTAAAAGAATGGATGACTAAACTACAGAATCGTGATTTTATCGTTTTAAAAAACGTGGGGATTTTAAAATACAATACCGAAAACAATATTGTTTTTGAAGCCTTTGAACATACCAATTATTTGACAGCGTCTTTTGGCTTAAGTAGTATTGTATCACCTACCATTAAAAGAGAAGTTTTAAAAACTATTGTTACTGAAGAAGTGGTTGAAACCTTAGTGGCCGAAGAAATCAACGAAACCATCGCAATCGCTACACCTGTACAGAAAAATCCGTTCCGCAGTTTTATGCGTTATGCAGCCTTAATTACTTTAGGTGTTGGTGGTGGAACTGCTGGCTATTTAGGTTACATGAACCAACAAAATCAAGAACAAACCTTGTTAGTACAACAAGAAGTTCAAAAAGAGGTAGAAACGAAATTACAAGAAGCAACTTTCTTTATTGACAATCCTATTTCCACTTCTCCTGAGAAAAAAACCTTAGCCTTTCATTTAGTAGCAGCTTCTTTCAGAAGTCAAGCTAATGCAGATAGAGCAGTGTCAGAATTAAAAGCAAAAGGTTTTGAAGACGCTAAAGTAATGCCACAAAACGAACAAGGACTATATCCCGTTTTCTATGGCAGTTACCCAACTTATACCGAAGCACAATACCAATTGACCACAATACAAGAGAAGGATAATCCAGAAGCTTGGTTGTTGATTAAAAATTTATAATTCGCAAAATGCCTTTCATTTCGGAAGGCATTTTTAATTAATATTCAATATAAACATTATACCTTTGTAAAAAATTTAAAAATATGAATCCAAAATTTCCATCTGAGTCTTTGACTGTTTTAACGGATTTAGTTTTACCTGGAGAAACCAATCCTCTAAATAATTTATTTGGTGGTGAATTGTTAGCACGTATGGACCGTGCAGCGAGTATTGCAGCGCGTCGTCATTCACGTCGTCATACGGTGACTGCTTCTGTGAATCACGTAGCTTTTAACCGCGCCATTCCACTAGGAAGTGTGGTTACGGTTGAAGCAAAAGTGTCGAGAGCCTTCACTAGTTCTATGGAAATCTTTTTGGATGTATGGATTGAAGACCGTGAAAATGGCAACAAAACTAAAGCTAACGAGGCTATTTATACCTTTGTCGCTGTGGATGATACGGGTAGACCTGTTGAAGTACCTCAAATTGTACCTCAAACTGAGGAAGAACAAAAACGTTATGATGCTGCACTACGACGCAAACAATTAAGTTTAGTCTTGGCAGGTAAAATGCATCCCGACGAAGCTACTGAATTAAAAGCTTTGTTTATTCACGATTAAATTTTGAATTAATAGCAATAAAAAAGTCCCTCGCGGGACTTTTCTTTTTTACATATTCTTTATCCAAGATTGTGGATTCAATTTATTCGTGTTTTGATAGATTAAGAACTTCAAAACTGCTTTGCCTGTAAAGCTATTGTAATGAATTGAACCTATAGCTTGTTTGGTTGAAACTTTTTGTCCCTTACCCACACTCACATTACTCAAGTTGGAATACGTGGTCAAATAATCCCCATGACGGATTACTACAGTTGCCGTTCCGTTAGGCGCCATCTGTACATCACTTACCTCTCCATTAAAAACCGCACGTGCTTGTGCTCCTCTTTCGGATGAAATTTCAACACCACTACTTTCAATCATAATAGAGGGTTCTAGCGGGTGCGGCTGACGCCCGAAACGCTTGGTCAAGGCTCCTTTTTCAACTGGCCAAGGCAAACGACCACGGTTTGATCGAAAATCATTAGCCATTTCTTTTGCCTCTGGAGTTAAAACGAAAGTTGTAGTATTAGAAGCATTCCCTGATTTTTTATTTGCAGCCGCAATGGCTTCACGAATCAAACGTTCAATTTGTTTTTCAATTGCACGTGATTCTTTTTGTTTTTTACGAATTTCGGCAATAATTTTTTTCTTGTCTTTCTTAATACTGTTGAGCAAACGCTCTTGTTCTTGACGTTCTTTTTCTAAATCTTGCTTTTCTTTTTCGCTTTCTGCAATCAGTTTTTCTTTTTCTTTTTTCTGCACACCTAATTTAGCACCATACGTTTCCAGTTGACTTGTTTTATCCTTAATCTCCTCACCTTGCATTTTACGAAACGTTGAATATTGCTTCATATATTGGGCACGTTTGTAAGCTTGTAAGAAATTGTCAGCCGATAAGATAAACATGGCACGGCTTTGTTCTGAGCGGCTTTTATATGATTTTTCAATCATTTCAGCATAATCTTCTTTTAAGATTTGCAAATCATTTTTAAGTTGATTTACCTTAACTTGATTGATATACATACTGTTTCCCAATACCTTTTTTTGCTTTTCGGTAGTGCGAATTAATTTGAGTTGCAATCCGATTTTCTCCTTTTGGTTAGCCACAATTTTAGAAACATCCTTTTCTTTTTTGCGCTGCATCCCCAATTGAAGTTCTTTCTGACGGATTTCTTCTTGTAATCTGGCTTTTTGTTCCTCAAGTCTTCTTTGCCTATCTTCCTCTTGTGACCAGCAAATAAAATTTGCAAAAAGCAAAACAAAAGTTAATATCTGTTTGACAGGTAATTTTTGAAGTTTATTTAATTTTAATTTGTTCATAACCATTGGGTACATTATAAGGGAAATTCATCTTTTCATTAAACGAAATATGCTTGTTTTGTATTGCTATGGAAGTTGTTTTTTGACCTTGCATAGCAAAAATGGCAAGCTCCATAGGCAAAATACATTCTGGATACGATTGAATATTATTGTATTGCACCACCATTTTTCGATCAGGTTGTATTTGTTTAATTTCTTGTTTCTTTAAGACGAATAAATTAGGATCAAATACAAATGACGTTGCAATATTTCCATCGGTAACCTCGTCTAATTTAGGTGCATTATCTTCCATTGAAAAATCATATTTCTTTAATGCTAAATCATCAACCGCACGACCTAAAAGCATATTTTGTACTTTCTGAAAATTCAACTCAGTTCCTAACCAATCACTTAACATTTGATAATCACCTTCAAAATATTTACCACTAACCTTTTCGTAATATTTAACTTCTTTAGGTGTAATTAACGCTTTAGCTCCAGTAAACCCAAACATTTTAATCGTAACCAAGATTACTTCATCTTTTTTTATTCTAATATCCGCTGAGACACTTAATGACTGACGAGCATCTTTATAATCAACATACGTTTTAATCAAAGCCGTTTTAAAATTTGCAGTCAACGCTCTATGATTAGCAATAATATTATTTGTGGTTTCATTAGCCACTGGAGTAACTACAGGTATAGTTTCTACTGCTTTCTGTTTTGCTTTACAAGACAGTAATAATGTAGCTACTACAAGCATGCTTGCTATATTTTTCATCATTTTTTCTTATTTTTCAGATTCGTAGCTTTGATTTGGTATTCCTCTGCTTTTTTAGCATTTCCTAAAGCTGAAGCAACTTCTTTCATTAGGATTAAAAAATCCATTTCCAAATCGGGATTATCCACTACATAATCTAAGCCAATCTCTAAATATTCGTTGGCTTTTTTAAAATTTTTAAGTTGGTAATTCGCTTTGCCTGCAAAATAGTAAAATTCGGGTTGGTTTGGAAATAAATCGATACTATCTACCGCTAATTTTTGAATTGCTGTAAAATTCCCTTTCTCTTCATAAGAAGCTAATAAAAATATAGCCGATTCAGTATCGTTCTTTTTAGCCACCACCGATTTTTCTAAATGCTTAATCGCCAAATCCCATTGCTTTTTCTTATAATAAAATTTGCCCACTTCTTTGTACACATCAAACTCAGGGTCACCTTCAAAATACTGCGTCGCTGTGGTCAGCTGATTTTCAAAACTTGGATTTTTAGTCACATAAATCAGAAACTCATTAAACATTTTGATTTTGATTTTCTTATCCAGTTTGCGACTTTTTAATACCGTTTCAAGAGCTTGATAGGCTTCGGTACCCTTACCATCATTGATGTGATATTTGAAAATAAACACCTGTGCCCATTCAGAATTCGGAATGTTTTTTTGCATTTTCTCAATCCATTCACGTGCTTTCTCTTCTTGATTACTTTCAGAATATTTAGTAATCAAGGACAGATAGTTTTCTTCATTCAATGGATTTTCAGTAATAGCTTTTTCCAAATCATTTTTGTTCCCTGCGTTCGAACCTGTTTGACGGTTTATTTCGGCACGGTATAGATTTCTACGTTCGGTCTTCCCATCGGTTTCATCTAACTCATTGATAAGCAAAAGTGCTTTATCGTACTGGCGGGAATACATATACAATGCCAGTAAGTCTTCTTTGTATTTCGCATCTAATGGGATGATGCGATGTAAGGTAGCAATCCCTTGATTGTAATTCTTTGTTTGGTAATACACCTCGTACAAATCTATCCAATACCATTTGTTTTTTGGAACCAATTGAGTGGCTTTGGTAAAATACTTTTCGGCAGTCAAATACTGCTTCATGAAAAAATAATTTTTCCCCAACTCGTGATTGATGACATCGTTTTCTGGTTGCTTATCCAAACATTTTTCTAAGCTGATAATCGCTTTATCGTAATTTTCAATGGCCTTTTGCTTTAACGCTTCGTAATAGGCTTCTTGAAAACTATCGGCTTCAAGGGCGATATCTTCAGGATTTGTTTGACTCCATAAAGAATGTGATAAACATAGAGAAACAAAAAAAAACTTTATCTTCATTTTTTTGAGACTACTTTAAATTAAAAAAAGTCAGCTTTTAACTGACTTTGATATTTTTTAGGATTAACCAACTATAACATCTTTTTTCATACTCTACTATTTTTAATTAATAAAATATATTATCAAATATAATACCTTTTTCAATTAAACAGAAATTAATTAACATTCAATTCATCACCAGACAGAAATTTCTTTTCTGTTATACAATCCTTCGTAAGATAATCATGAACAAAAACCTTATTAAACCCAGATAAAGAATGTTTAGCAATGATAGTCAGTCTGATGAACGAGGATTCATCCTCCCAATTCTGTTCCAAATCTTCTGTTGTTCTAATCCTCATTGCATGTAAATTATGTAAATCGTTATCCTTAGCAAAAGGGATATAAGAAATAAAGTTATCTTTTAGCTGTATATCCTTACCTTGTAAATTCCTCCCAGCAAAATCTCCAAAAGGTTTATAAAAAGTCAATTCTATATGAACATCAAATATTTCAACATCTGTATTATTTACAAACTTAAAAAAATAATTGCTCTCTCCATTGATATTAACTTTACTAATATATTTAGATATTGATATCACGGGTCTTTTCCTCTTCAAATAATATTTAAGAAAAAGGTAAGAGGAAATTAATCCAGTTAAAACACTTAAAATTACATTTAGAATTATTTCCATATAATTTAATTTAATTCACTATAATCCCCAATACTGATACTGGTAAACTCCCCGTTATAACTCGCATGGTTACCAATCATTGAATTATCTAAGATAGCATTTTTGATATGTGCATGCGTTTGTACTAAACTGTTTTTGATAGTCACATTGGTCAAATGCGTAGCTTTCCCTAAAGATACATTAGGTCCCACCGTTGAATTGATTAGAACTACATCTTCCCCTATAAAACAAGGAGGGATTATGGTTGAATTTTCAATTTTAGCCGAATCAGAAATTAAATTTTCTCCATCTTGATGCAAGAAATTCAACATACGAGAGTTGGTATCAACGGTCACATTTTTGTTTCCACAATCCATCCATTCGTCTACTTCTCCAGGAACAAACTTCATTCCTTTAGCCATCATTTGCTTAATCCCATCATTAATTTGGTATTCGCCTCCATGAATAATATTGTTATCAAGCACCGATTGTAACTCATTCTTTAAAACGGCTACATCTTTGAAATAGTATATTCCAATAACTGCCAAATCAGAAACAAACTCTTTTGGTTTTTCTACTAATTCAACAATCTCGTTATTTTCGTTCAAATTGATAACACCAAAAGCTTCTGGTTCCTCCACTTGTTTTACCCAAATCACGCTATCCGCATCTTGATTTAAGTTAAAAGTCGCACGGATTAACGTATCAGCATAAGCAATCACCGCTGGTCCTGAAAGCGACTCTTTAGCACACATAATAGCATGACCAGTTCCTAGTGCTTCATTTTGGTAATAAATAGTTCCTTTAGCACCAATTTTATTGGCAATAGCAATCAAATCTTGCTCAACTTTTTCTCCAAAACTTTCATGAATCACAAAAGCAACTTCGTCAATAGGTTGGTTTAAAACTTTTGCAATATCTTCTACCAATCGATGTACGATAGGCTTTCCAGCCACTGGAATTAATGGTTTTGGAACAGTTAATGTATGTGGGCGAAGACGCGAACCACGTCCAGCCATAGGTACGATTATTTTCATATAAAAGCCTCCCCTGTCCCCTCCAAAGGAGGGGTATACTACCGAGGGCGTAGTTTTTTTATTTATATAATTTTTCTTCGTTTTGTCATTCCCCTTTGGGGGTTAGGGGGCTTCTATTTCACCCCAGTACTTCCAAAACCACCTTCACCTCTATCGGTTTCAGATAGCACTTCGACAGGATGCCAAAACACACGTTCGTGTTTCGCAATGACCAATTGTGCTATACGCTCACCGTCTTCAATATCGAAAAATTCAGTAGAAAGGTTAACTAAAATTACGCCTACTTCCCCACGGTAATCGGCATCTATAGTTCCTGGTGAATTCAGTACTGTAATTCCTTTTTTGAAGGCTAATCCGCTTCGAGGACGCACTTGGGCTTCATATCCTTGAGGCAATTCGATAAACAATCCTGTTTTTACCAACACTCTGCCTAAAGGCGGGATGGTGATGGTTTCATCTAAATTGGCACGTAAGTCCATACCTGCCGACATATCGGTTTCGTAATGTGGTAATGGATGTTTTGATTTATTGATAATTCTGATTTCCATAATTTGATTTTCTTATCCTTTAATAGTGTTTGAAAGGAGTAAAATTTTACAAATTTTATTTTCTTTTCACCATCTTCAATATGGTTTCTTTTTCGTTTCGATAAATATAATAACCAAATGCGATTAAGGCAAATATTCCAAACAGATAACTTTCTCTAAATTTTGGAACGTAAAAAGAGACACCTGCTAAAACCACAGACATGCCCATATAACTCGCTATACGGTTTATGTCGTAAGGGATAGGATATTTCTTTTGTCCCCAATAATACGAAATAAGCATCATGCTTCCGTATGCGACTATGGTAGCCACCGCAGAACCGTAGTAACTCATGGTAGGCACCAACCAATAATTTAAAAGCAACGTTAATCCAGCTCCTATTAAGGAAATAATTGCGCCTATGTGTGTTTTATCAATCAACTTGTACCAGACTGAAAGATTGGTGTAAATCCCCAAGCAGAAATTAGCTAAAACTATTAAAGGCACGACTTTTATAGCATCCCAATACGCTTGACTGGGCACTAACAATCCTTTTAGTAAATCAATAAATACAATGACGAAAAGTAAAATAAACGAGCCCGATATTACAAAATACTTTGTAATGGTAGCATAGGTTTGCGGGGCATTTTCGTTTTGTGCGTGACTAAAAAAGAAAGGTTCGATACCTAAGGTATAAGCCGTACGGAACAACACCATGAACATCCCCAATTTATAACATGCCGAATAGGCACCAATGTCTGCTTTAGAAACGTGTAATTTTTCTAATAAGATTTTATCAAAATGTTCGTTGATGGCAAAACCAATTCCTGCGAAAAGAATCGGCAATCCATAGTTTATCATCTTCTTCCAAAGTGCTTTATCAAATTGTCCCTCGCGTTTGATGTAATGTCCAGAAAGCACAACTAAAGTCAATAAACTGGCAACAACATTGGAAATAAAAATATAACCTACTTGGAAATTTTCATAATACAACGTACTGATAGGATTGTCCTTAGAAATGTGGGGTAAAACTAGAAGGAAAAACAAATTTAAACCCAAATTCAAAGTCACATTACCAATTTTAATCAAAGCATAACGCATTGATTTTTTCTCAGCTCTAAGTTTTGAAAAAGGAATAATAACCAAAGCGTCTAATACCAATATCCAAATCGTATAGGTGATGTATTCTTTTTTTACATTAATAAAATGCGCAATACTTTCTCTAAAAAGTAAACTTATGGCAAGAAAAATAAAAGAGGTCCAAAAAATGGACACCAAAGATGTTTTGGTTACATTTTGCTTATTCTCCTCTAAATTATAATAACGGAAGAAAGCCGTTTCCATGCCATAGGACAAAATCACATTGAAAAAAACCAAATAAGCAAAGATGATAGATACATCGGCAAATTCAGCTTTTGGCAATGCATGCACATATAACGGATTTAATAAAAAACTTATCATACGAGGCAAAACAGTTGCCAAACCGTAGATAAGTGTTTGCTTGAATAAACTTTTATAAAGACTCAAAATAGTTTAGTATTTGAAACGTACAAAAGTATTAATTTTTCTCATTTCCATCAGGTCGTGCCGAAGGATATGCTAACATTTCTTTTACTTTTATATGAGTGATTTTATAATACCGCTTTTTACCCTTATAGGTGTACTGCAAAAGAGCCTCTTTATCTGTAATAGTTACGGGTGCCTTAACCGTTTTTATATGCGGAGCATCACTTGTAGGTTCATCGCCACCCCTGTTCCAATTCGATGCCCCCACAAAACTAAAAAGAAATTCTGTTTCGGATATCGTGTGAACTTTTGCCACTTGGTTACGATAATACAATTGTTCAACTACAACGATTTCCGGTAAAGCTTTTTGAAAAGTGATATAAAAACCTGTACCTGAACCACCTCCACGTACCCCGCCAGTCCAACTTTGGGTATAGGCTTCTTTGATAGGAGTGGACAATTGACTGCTACACGTTTGAAGGGTCAAGCAAGAAAAAATGAATAAAAATAAGGTTTCCATATACAACTGTTTTTAATGAAAGATATATCAATCTAAAACAAATAATGTTCCAAAATAGTATAAATCTCAACGTTTTTACTTACTCAATCTATCTGGCTGAAGGATTTTAATAAAATGATAGCCTCTAGGGGCATACCCTTGATTATAATAAAAACGATGAGCTTTGAAATTCTCTACATAAGCGTCTAAAACTATCATATTCATCTCAAGACTTTCCGCCTTCTGATTGATATAATCCGTCATTAAAGTTCCCACACCTTTTCTACGATAATCAGGGTGCACTACAAAATTGTCGATTTCCATGTAAGGACCGCTCCATAATTTTACACCTTTCCAAAAACCTGTAATCCCAGCTACAATGTCTCCATCATACACGGCCAATTGTTTATAATTATGTGGTATCATTAGCGATAAATAATTCACATATTTTTCTTCTTCCATTTCTGGATATAAATGACGGATGGCGTCTATATGCGCCAGCATTTCTTCGAGGGTGGTGAGTTCTTTTAATTCCATACTATAAAAATAAAAAAAGAGCCACAATAAATTGTGACTCTTTTAAAACTATTAACGAATATCTAGTTAACCTTAATAAATAAACTAAGTTTATTCTTTTCGCTTTGAATGGATTTGAAAAACTCTGTTTTTCGAATCTTATCCATTCAACGCCTCTGCTCCACCTACGATTTCTAAAATCTCGCCAGTAATAGCAGCTTGACGCGCTTTATTATATGTTAACTTCAATTGGTTTCTTAATTCTGTAGCGTTATCTGTCGCTTTGTGCATCGCGGTCATACGCGCTCCGTGCTCTGCAGCAAATGAATCGCGGATAGCTTTGTACAATTGTGTTTTTAATGACTTAGGAATTAAAGTCATGATGATTTCTTCTTTCGATGGTTCGAAGATGTAATCACCTGCAGCAGCTTCAGATTTAGCAATGGGTGCTAATGGTAAAAATTGTTCTGCTTTTACAATTTGCGTAGCTGCGTTTTTAAATTGGTTGTATACCAACTCAATTTTATCATACTGTCCTGCGATGAATTTTTCAGTCAATTCAGAAGCGATAGCAGCCGCTGCATCAAAAGTTAAATTATCAAAAATTGTACTTTCGTTCGCAATTACGTTATGTGTTTTACGCAACACATCGTTTCCTTTTTTACCAATAGTTAACACATCTAGTTGTGCCCCTTGATATTTGTCGGTAAGGTTTTTAACTTCCTTAACTACGTTAGAGTTAAAAGCACCACACAAACCTCTGTTAGAAGTAACTACTACTAAAAGTACTTTCTTCACATCGCGTTGTGCTGTGTAAGCTCCACCTACTTCGCCTTCAAGAGTAGCCGAAAGGTTTTGCAATAACTCTGTTAATTTTTCAGCGTAAGGACGCATAGCCGTAATGGCATCTTGTGCCTTTTTAAGCTTTGCTGCCGAAACCATTTTCATCGCTGATGTAATTTGCATCGTTGATGAAACGGATGTAATTCTATTACGGATTTCCTTTAAATTCGCCATTTTTTTATAGTAATTAGTGACTAGTAAATAGTGATTAGCTAATTACTAATCACTACTCACTATTTACTTTATTAGTTATACTTTGCAGATACTTCTTTTGCTACTTTCTCTAAAACGTCAGTGATGTTGTCATCAAACTTACCTGCTTTAAGAGCGTCTAAAGTATCTCTGTGTTTGTTGTTTAAGAACTCTAAATAATCTTTTTCGAATTCTTTAACTTTAGCTACTGGTACATTTCTTAATAAGTTTTTAGTACCTGCATAGATAATTGCAACTTGGTCTTCCACAGTAAATGGAGAGTTTAAACCTTGTTTTAAGATTTCCACGTTACGTTTACCTTTTTCAATTACGTTTAATGTAGCTGCATCTAAATCAGAACCGAATTTAGCAAATGCTTCTAATTCACGGAACTGTGCTTGGTCTAATTTTAAAGTACCAGATACTTTTTTCATAGACTTGATTTGTGCATTACCTCCTACACGAGATACAGAGATACCTACGTTAATTGCTGGACGAACCCCTGAGTTGAATAAATCAGACTCTAAGAAAATCTGTCCATCAGTAATCGAAATTACGTTCGTTGGGATATACGCAGAAACGTCACCCGCTTGAGTTTCGATAATAGGTAAAGCAGTTAATGAACCACCACCTTTAACGATTGGTTTTAATGACTCAGGTAAGTCATTCATATTTTTAGCGATATCGTCATCAGCGATAACTTTAGCCGCTCTTTCTAATAAACGAGAGTGTAAGTAGAATACGTCTCCAGGGTAAGCCTCACGTCCTGGTGGTCTTCTTAATAATAAAGACACCTCACGGTAAGCAACAGCTTGTTTAGATAAATCATCATAAACGATTAAAGCTGGACGACCTGTATCACGGAAATACTCACCGATAGCAGCACCTGCCATAGGAGCATATACTTGCATTGGAGCAGGGTCAGAAGCATTAGCAGCAACGATAACTGTATAAGCCATTGCACCTTTTTCTTCTAACGTTTTAGCAATTGAAGCTACAGTAGAAGCTTTTTGACCAATAGCTACATAGATACAGAAAACGGGTTTACCTGCATCAAAGAATTCTTTTTGGTTGATAATCGTATCCAAACAAACTGTTGATTTACCAGTTTGACGGTCACCAATTACTAACTCACGCTGACCACGACCAACTGGAATCATAGCATCTACCGCTTTGATACCTGTTTGCATAGGTTCAGTTACTGGTTGACGGAAAATTACCCCTGGTGCTTTACGCTCTAAAGGCATTTCGTATAAGTCACCACCGATAGGACCTTTACCGTCGATAGGCTGTCCTAAAGTGTTTACTACACGTCCTACCATTTGCTCACCAACTTTTAAAGAAGCAATACGTTGTGTTCTTTTAGCAGTAGAACCTTCTTTGATACCTGTAGATGGTCCTAATAATACTACCCCTACGTTATCTTCTTCAAGGTTCAATACGATACCTTCCATACCGTTTTCGAAAACCACTAACTCACCATATTGTACATTAGAAAGCCCATAAATACGAGCAATACCGTCACCTACTTGAAGTACAGTACCTACTTCTTCTAAAGTAGCACCAGATTCAAAACCTGATAATTGTTGCTTTAATATTGCTGAAATTTCAGCTGGTTTAATTTCCGCCATTGTTATATAATTTTTACACTTTCGTGTTATAATTAATTACTCAATTCTCTCTTTAATGTTAATAAACTGTTCGCAACAGAAGCATTGTATTGCTTGTCGCCAATTCTTAAGATAAACCCACCGATGATTGCTGGATTTACTATATTTTTTAAAGTAACCTTTTTAGTTGTTAAAGTACCTGCTTTAGCTAATACTTTAGCTTCTAATTCAGGAGTGATAGCAATAGCAGTAGTTACTGTTGCTACTTCAACTCCGTTAGCTTCATCATACAATTTTGTATATTGCGTAGCTACTTTGTCTAAAAGTTCAAAACGTTTGTTTTCTAATAATAACTGAAATAACGATTTTGTTACTGCACTTGCTTCTTTAAAAACTTCTAATAAAGCACTGTTCTTTACTTCGATTTTTAAAGTTGGGTTAGCAATAAATGTCGCTAACTCAGCATTATCTTGGATAGTTTTAGCAATCAAAGTCATATCGTTGTTTACTTCCTGAGCAACACTCTTTGAAGTAGCAACCTCTAAAATTGCTTTTGCATATCGTACTGCGGCTCTATTACCTGACATACTTCTCGTATTAGTTTAATTTCACTTCATCTAACATTTTCTCAACTAATTTTACTTGAGAATCGTTGCTAGATAATTGGTCTTTTAATATTTTCTCTGCAATTTGTAATGATAAAGCAGAAACTTGTGTTTTCAATTCAGCCATAGCTGCATTTTTCTCACTTTCGATAGAAGCTTTAGCTTGCTCAATTAAACGAGCACCTTGCGTTTGTGCTTCTTCTTTAGCGTCAGCAATCATTTTTTCTTTGATTTCACGAGCTTCTTTTAACATCGTGTCACGCTCTGCACGTGCTTCGTTTAAAATACGTTCGTTGCTTGCTTGCAATTCTTGCATTTCCTTTTTAGCATTTTCAGCAGCTTGTAAGGCACTACGAATACCTTCTTCACGAGTTTCTATAGATTCCATGATAGGTTTCCAAGCAAATTTAGCTAATAAAACAATTAAAATTGTTAAAATTACAATTAGCCAAAAGAATAGACCGTATCCAAAATCGTTAAATATTTTTTCCATTATTGATGTTTTCTGTTTAATTAATAAAAATAGGTTAAATAAAATTACACTTTGCAACCAACCGTTGCAAAGCGTAATTTAAATTTGATTAAGCACCTAAGATTAAGGCACCGAATGCTAAACCTTCTAATAAGGCACCGATGATGATCATCGCTGTTTGGATTTTACCAGCAGCTTCAGGTTGACGAGCAATAGCATCCATTGCAGATCCACCAATTTTACCTAAACCTAAACCAGCTCCGATTACGATTAAACCAGCACCTACTAAATTTGGAATTGTCATAATAAAAGATTTATATAATAATTAAACAATTTTTTTAAAAAATTCTAATTTTTTATTCTATTAATGATGATCATCGTGGTGGTGATCTTGAACCGCCATACCAATGAACAATGATGATAACATAGTAAAGATGAATGCTTGTAAGAACGCTACTAACAATTCAATTACTGAGATAAATAAGGTTAATGCTAACGATACTCCCACAGCTCCACCAGCAGTTAACTGTTGTTTGAACAAGAAGATAATCGCGATTAATCCCATTACTACCGAGTGACCCGCAGTGATGTTTGCAAATAAACGAATCATTAACGAGAAAGGCTTGGTGAAAATCCCTAAAACCTCAATAGGCGCTAAAACAATTTTCATAGGTACAGGTACACCTGGCATCCAGAAAATGTGTTTCCAGTAATCTGCGTTAGCACTTACATTTGTAATAATTAAAGTACATAATGCTAAACATAAAGTTACAGCAATATTCCCAGTTACGTTAATTCCTAAGGGAGTTAAACCTATTAAGTTCAACGTCCAGATTAAGAAGAATACCGTTAATAAATACGGCATGAATTTTTTGTATTTTTTCTCACCAATGTTAGGACGAGCAATTTCATCACGCACATAGATTACAAGTGGTTCTAAGATACGTCCAAAACCAGTTGGTAGTGGATTTCCTTTTTTATACGTTTTTGCTAACGAAGTGAAAGCAAAGAAAATTAAGATTGCCGTTACTAATAACGAAAATACGTTTTTAGTAATTGAAAAATCTAAAGGCTTAGCATTGGTTGGGTGACCATGTGCATCGTTTGTAATTGTACCTTCAGCATCTGATTTATAGATTACCCCATGAACCATTTTATAGAAGTTACCATCCACTTCTGCTAATTCTTTTTCATTGTGAAAAGCAGAGGACATGAACACATGAAGACCATTGTCTACTAAGATAACTGGTAATGGAAAACCTACATGGTGTCCCGTTTCTCCATCAGCATACAAATTGAAATCATGCGAATCCAATAAGTGATGTTTGATAAATGCTTGTACTTCTGGTTTCTCGTCAACTGGACCACCGTGATTAGCTTCATGACCCGCAGTTGTGTGCTCACCTTCAGCGTGTGTTGCTTGAGCATGTGCACTGTCGTGCGCCACTGCATGTGCCTCATGAGCTGGTTTTGCAGTTACATGAGTAGAATCCGTCGTTGGGTTAGCCATTGCTACCCAAGAGAATAAGCCTATAAAGGCCGACATTAGTAATGATACAGGTTTTCTTGTAATCATCATAGGAAATAAAATTTCTATGTTCGTAAATTTCGGTGCAAAGGTACATTTTTTATTTATATGAAAAACGATTGTCCGAAAAAAAAAATATTCTTGCTCCTAATGAACTTTAAAAAACATATTCTTTTATGCTTAATCACAGTAAATCAATAGCTTAAAATTGTGTTTTATTTAGTTTTTTACCTACTAAAAAAGTTAAACCAATCAAATAACCCAAGAATAAAATAAAGAAATTCCATTTCGAGAAAACGAATTGCTTTTGCACTAACCATTTATTTAAGATATAGGTAAAAATAGAAATATTAGTTATAACCACTAAAAAACCTACACCCACTATATCTTTTTTGTTTTCTAATAAAAAAGCCATTACTGCACCTCCTAAGACAAAACAAAACAAAAAGAAAAAATGAACACCATGAAAAACAAGATTCATTTCCGATCCAGACGACAACACATACAACATATTGAGCAAATAAAAAGCCATTCCCGCAAGGAATAGCTTTATAGAAAATTCTTTAATAAACATTATTCATTAATTTGGTTAACTTGTTTGATAACATTATACAAAGCTACAAAGACTCCCACCAAAGTCAATACTTTATCATAATAAAATACAGAATTGGGATAACTAGTATCTAACCATTGTCCGAGCTTGAAAAACAAAAAAATGGTCACCCCCATTTGTGAGGGGATCGTAACTAAAGCCAACCATTTGTTGGTTTTAGATTTTTCATTATCACTTTGTTCTTTATTCGCCATTAACTACATTTAATGAAGGAGTAACCGTTTTCATCACACAAGTAGCCGTGAATTTAGCACCGGGCTCAACTGCTAATTTTCCACAAGTCACTTCGCCTTTTATCGTGGCTGTACCTTTTACGTTTAAAATTTCTTCTACCACGAGTTTACCTTCGGCTTTTCCTTCAACATCTAAATTTTGAGCTAAGATGTCACCGATAACGCTACCTGCAGGTCCTATTACTAATTTTCCCTTAGAATTGAAGTTCCCTATTAGATGCCCGTCTAACCTAAAATCAGCAATTGATTCTATATCCCCTTTAATTATTGTTCCTTCAACAATACGATTTGTTTTTCCTAGTAGGTCCGTGTAGTTTTTTGGTTTTTTGTCAAACATCGTTTAGAGCTTAAGTTGTAATTTTAGATATTCTTCTAAATTCTTTTTCGTTTGAACCACGGTATAATTTTCACTTGAAATTACATGAGCTGGTTCTTTAATCATATATACTTTAGTTTTAGCTAATAGCTGCACTACAAAACGCGCATATTCAATTGAGCTAATACCATGTATCACAATAAAATTTTGGTTTTCAGTATACACATCAAACGAAGTTTTATAGGTTGTATACTGATTATCTTTTAAAAATTGATTGATCTTAGCATTTAAATCTACAGTAGCCTTATCCTCTTTTTTACCCACTTTATATAAGACTTTCCATTTAGTGGAGGTCGAATCATCTACTAATTTCATCGCTTCAAGATGAGGGATGTTAATACGAGTGATTTCGTCTGCCTGTTTGGCTTCCTCTGTATCTGGGAAGAGTTTAACTAATTGTTGCATTGCCGATTTATAGGCTTCAAGTCCTCTTAATTTCCCTAAAGTAGTGGCACGAAGCAAATGGAATTTAGGCACTAATTGATGCCCTTCGAAAGCGATTAATGACTTGTCTAGTCCAGCTAACAAATCCATATATTCTTGATTTTCAAACTGCTTATAATACGCTTTATATACACCAGCAGGCTCATCAACACCTTTTGCATCTTCAACAATTTGACCACTCACTAATTGAGCATAACGTGTATTAGGATAACTGGCAACAATTTCATTTTTTAACACCTCTGCTTTAGCAGGATCAGATAATTGATAAAGTTTAAACAAATGGTATTTGCTTGGTAAAACAAAACGCTCCTCAGGATTATTCTTTAATAAGGTTTCAAATTTTTGTTCTGCTAATTTATTCTCAAAAAATTTCTCTTTGTAAATTTGTCCAAGGTTAAAGTAAGCAATATTTCGCTCTTTAGCTAAACTATCTAAAACAATTTTTGATGTGGGTAGCTTAGAGGTATAAAATGGAACGGTATATTTTTCTTCAAGTTTTTTATGCTCTTTTTTAGCAACTAATATAGAATCTTTTGATACATCATTATTTTGATTACTACTTTTAGTATCTTGAACTTGGTTAGACCATCTCCAATTGTCTACTAAAGCACGCTTACCCCATTTTTTTACGAATTCAATTTTTCCATAGCCAACCGTGGTAGGGTTATAAAAATAAAACTTATTCTTATCGTCATCTAATGCTAAAGGCTGTATGCTTCTTCCTGGAAATCCAGGGGTTGGAGTAACGTTAGGATCAAAAACTGGAGCATTGTTTTCGTTTTGCTGACGATTATCTTCAAGTTGCGCTTTCTTTTTCGCTAAAACATAGGCAATCGAATCTTTACGCATCAAAGTTTTAATATATTTTTTATAATAGACTTCTTTTTCGGAATCACTTAAAGCGGTAACGTACAATAAGCTATCATTTGCTTTTGCAATCCCTTCGTATTTAATTACATCATCTAAGTTTTTTCTACGTTTTTCAATAATAAAGTATTCTCTATTCTTTTTTGTAAAACGGGTTAATGTACTATCGTAGTATTTACCAGCGGCTTCGTACTTAGCTTTATCAAAATAAATTTTAGCTAAATTTCTATAATTAGAAGCCATCAAATAGCTATCACCACCATTAGCACCTAACGATTTATTATAATAAACAACCGCTTTATCTTGCATTTTTAATTTATCGTAAAACAAAGCACGTTGATGATTCAATACATCCAAATAAGGTCGATTTTCACGGTCTTTTAAAAGTTTTCTGTATTTTTCGTAAAAAACAATGGTATCTTTAGTAACGTCTATTAAACTAGCTTGCCTTGCGTGTGATTGAATAACATAAGGTTTAGGTGATTTACGCTTCATATCAATCACTTGCTGATAAACCGCATAGGCACTATCAGCATAGTTCAAACTTTGATAAACTTGACCTAAAATAAAACGATAACGCGCTTTTTCTTCATTATTTTGAGCATATTGAATGGCTTGCTTTAAGGGTTTAATGGCATTGTTTTTTTCATCCAAATTAATGTAAGCTTGTGCTAAAATAGCATTTGCATCCGAAAGAATATGCGGTTTCAAATCGTTCCTTTTAAGAAGTAAGGAAAGATTTTTAACTGCTAAACCATCATTTTCCAGTCTAAGATTTGTTTTTTCACGCCAAATTTTAGCTTCATTAATTTTATCTGAATTAGAATATTTATATAAAATATAATTAAATGCTTCTAAAGCTGGAATAAATCGCTTGTCGTAGTAACGTGCTTTTCCTAAAAGTAAATGCGCTTCATCCATTTGCATATTACGTTCTTTGCCTTCAATATTCATCCCATGTTTTTGAATGGCTTTAACCGCTTTGTCCTCTGCACGTGTAAAGTTCGGATTTTTCCCTTTTTGACCAGGCAAAATCATTTCTTCATCTATCTGCATGCGTTCGACAGGTAATATTTCCCAAAAATCATCGGTATAACCTGATTTTAATTCGTTTATACCTGCCTGTAAAGCTACGTCTCCATTATAAATGGTGTTATATTGCGAGTTTAAAGCATGCCAATTGCGGTTCACTAAGGAGTCCTTTTTAGTAGAACATGCCACGATGAAGGCTATTGAAAAAGTAGCCGTAATATATTTCAAATGATTATTTTTCAACATAAAAATGTTTTAAATAGAAAACGTCTTTAACGACGGTTTTAGTATTATAACCCGTAAAAGTACGTTTCTTTTAAAAAGTAATGAAGTAAATATAAAAAAAATCCCAAAAGCAGCATAACTTTTGGGATTTAATAGTTTATATAAATTTGAATTTGAACACGAATTTGTTTAATGTTCACCACATGTTTTATTGAACCATTAGACGTTGAAAAACAATTCCAACTCTTGTAAGGTTTCGGTAGAAGTCTGAATGTCTTTCACAATACGACCTTTTTCTAAGGCTACAATTCGATTAGAAACTTCAACCGTGTGTTGCAAATCGTGACTTGAAACTAAAACCGTTACATTTGGGTCATCGGCTAATTCCTTGATAATTTTTTTCAAACGGATTTGTGTGGTTGGGTCTAAGTTAGCAAAAGGTTCATCTAAAATAACCACTTCTGGATTTCCAATCAATGAAGCTACAATCCCTGCCTTTTTCTGATTTCCTTTAGAAAAATCACGCAAGTATTTTTTTTGTTTCAACACTTCGCCGTTAAAAAACTCGGCATACTTTTCTAAGAAAGCATCCACATCCGCTTTGTTTTGTCCGCGCAATTCGCCGATAAAATAAAAGTATTCTTCTGGAGTTAAATAGCCAATCAAGAAACTTTCATCTAAAAATGCTGAAGTAAAAGGTTTCCATTTTTCACTCAAATTCACTTGAATTCCGTTAGTTGTAATTTTCCCTGTTGTAGGTTGAATCAAATCTAACAACAAACTGAAAAAAGTAGTTTTACCAGCCCCATTGTTGCCCACTAAACCAAAACTTTCTCCTTTAGGAATAGTCAAAGATTCGATGTTTAATACGGTTGTCCCGTTATATGTTTTTGAAATATTTTCTACGTGTATCATAATTTTTTAGTTTTCTTGTTGTTTAAATCCGTTAATCGCTTCGTACTTTTTCTCTAAATAAATCCCTGCAATTTTATCCAATAACCAGTTGCGTAATACTAAACCGATAATCCCTAAAAGTGCCAATACTAAAGTTGCCGTTTCATGATTGACTAATTTGTAAAAAATGAACCAAATTAGTAAGGGTACTATCATTAAAGGAAGTGAAACTATCCATTGCGTGGCTCCTGTACCTTGGTAATTCATAAAAGGACTTTTTTCTAAATCAATGCGTTTCTTGTTGTATGCACCAGCTAATAAAATCACCAAAATATTTATTCCTAAATTGTATAACGCACAGGCTAAATTCAATAGCAAAATATGCCACCCGAAATACACATAAGGAATCGATAGTAATCCTAAAACGATGACCGAAACAGTCATTAATCCTACTTTCGAATTTAAGTAGCTACGCAAGGGAATGTTTTGCGACATCATCATACTGTAGTAGCTTGCATCCCAAGCAGGAATAAATTGACCAAAACTTATCATGAAAATACCCGTCATAAAAATCCCAACAAACACAAAGAAAGGTGAATGTGCGGAATACTGTGGATTTGTATAAAACATCAAGCCATAAGCCAAGAAAATAAGCGCCATCCAAATGGTAGCTTTAGGACGTTTGTTTCGCCAAATCAGTTTTAAATCCAATTGCAAGAAAGGCGCAATTTCACCAAAACGACGTGTCCAATCTAAATTAGTGGTTTCGGCTTCTGTTACTTTTTGCTTTAAAGAGGCATCTAAATAAAAGTTCTTTCTCAAATAACTAAAATTAAAGGCATATAATCCTACCGCTAAAGCTATCATGCCTAACACAGGTAAAGGATTATTTATGCTAAAATTAAAAAACTGCCCAGCATAAAAAGAGGTTTTAAACACATTGAAATATTCTAACCCAACTAATGTCAAAACACCTCCCACAAAAGGAAGAAAACCTTTGATATTAGTAGTGAATTTCTTTTTGATTAAAAAATTGGCAAAATTAATACTAAACACTACAGCTGTTAAGAGTAATAACCAAACCAGCAGTTGCAGGTTTGTAATATCACCTTGTACACGACAAAAAATCACAAAAGGAACAGCTATCAAGAACGCCATCAAATTATAAAAAGAAAACATACTTTTTATTAATACATAATGGATAATCGCTTGCTTTTTAATAGGAGTAAACAAAAACGAACGAATGTTAATGACTGGAAGTGTTTGCATAAAGAAACGAAAAACCATTTCAAATAATATCCAATACACCATAAGGTTGTTGAAAACCTTCACAGGTTCTTGTTTTGGGAATAATTTTTCTAAAATAGGATACATACCTACTCCCATAGCTAGGAATACCAAGGTAAAATAAATACCTAGAAAGCCCATTAAAATTTTTAATCCCAAGCTTTTGCCTACACTTGCAGACCTAAAAAAAGACTTGATTTCAAGATTGAGAAAATGTTTAATCATTTTGATTTGTTTTTGATTCTTTAGTAGCGATTTTTTTAAAACGTTACAGTTTTTGGTAAAATTTATATTCGGGATACGTTTCCGTCAAATATTTATCAGCTTTTGCAGGGATTTCAAAAAGCATGATGTAGATAATTAACAAAAAGGAGATAAGAAAAAAAGCAAATAGAAAAGCCCCCACTTTACCTTCTAAAAAATCATCGACGGTATTCATAACTTGAAAAGGGAAAAAGAAAAAAAACATTAAGGAACTTTTTCCAAAAATGATATCTTTTAACAACCATCTTTCCTTTTGTTTGTTCTTATTTCTTCTCCAAACATTAAAACTTACAAATCCAACGAAACCTACTGCATATAACAAGAAAAAAAATCCAGATGTTGGATCTTCAATATTTTTATTTAGTAAAAGAGTATAAACTAAAAAAATTGCACTGCACGTAAGTAAGATTTTAGGTAAAGTAAAGAAGGTCTTAAAATGTTGTAAAATAAGTTTGTTGTACTTTTTGTTTAATGCAAATACCCGATTTTCTACTACATCCATAAATCCAAAAATTCCAAACTTTTTAAATTCTTTTTCTAAACATTCCTCAAAAGTAAGCGATGGATTTTCTGCCCATTGCGTTTCAATCCCGTTGGCTAAATGGTCTACCAATTCCATTTGCAAATCCACCCATTCAACATAATGCTTTATGGTAAATTCTTTTAGTTGTTCTAATTGTGATGCTGTGACTTTCATACTAATAACTCAATTTAGGGTTCACTAATACTTGCATATTTTTAATAAATTCTTCCAATTCCGCCAAACGATTTACGGTTTCGGCCATTCCCTTTTCCGTAAGTTTATAATACTTCCGAACTCGGTTATCCACCCGTTCCGCCTCTACTTCTACAATCCCCTCGGCTTCTAATTTATGTAAAGCTGGATACAAGGCACCTTCTGTAATTTGCAACTCCCCTTGGGTTATTTCTTTTACCTTTTGGGTTATCTCATAACCATACATCCTACCCTTTTCTTCCAAAAGTTTCAATACTATGGTGGTAAGACTTCCTTTATATAATTGTGAATTTTTCATAGTTCGAAATTTGAAACAAATATACATAAATTTCTTATGTATAACTTTCTTAGGTATTAAATATTTAAGTTAAATAAGGTGATTCAAACGGTATTTTGTACTTTTGTTTAAAACAAAATTGTATGTCAACATTCTACAAACTAGCTGTAAAAGAGGTAAAAAGGGAAACTCCCCAAGCTATTTCAGTAGCTTTTCATGTACCTTTAGAATTTCAAGATTTTTACAAATTCACAGCAGGTCAATACGTTACCCTAAAATTAACTTTAGATGGACAAGAAGTGCGCAGAGCTTATTCTTTATGCACAGCGCCCTCCAGCAATGAATTACGCATTGCCATCAAAGCCGTAAAAAACGGTACTTTTTCTAAGTTTGCCAACGAACAATTGCAAGAAGGCAATGTAATAGAAGTGGGTATGCCCGAAGGTCGTTTTTCTTTTGAACCGGATACCGAAAGACAACGCAACTACATGGGTTTTGCTGCTGGTAGTGGTATTACCCCTATCATGTCTATCCTGCAAACCGTGTTAAAACAAGAACCTAAAAGTTCCTTTGTTTTAGTGTACGGAAATAAATCGCCAGAAGAAACTATTTTCCATACGCAATTAGCTGAATTACAGAAGAACTTTTTAGGTCGTTTAACGGTACATTACGTATTTAGTCAAGCGCAAATAGAAGGACAACTTTCGGGACGCATTGATAAAAATGTAGTAAATACCGTTCATGGAAAACATGTGGGTCAAAATTTTGACAAATACTATTTATGTGGTCCAGAGGAAATGATTACTGCGGTGAATGCTACTTTGATAGAGAAAGGCGTAGCAGACAAGAATATTAAATTCGAATTATTCTCAGCTACACCTACTACTGCTGCACCAGCTAGTAATGGCAGTTTGGAGCATGCAAAAATCACAGTGGTTTTAGATAGTGAAGAAGAAACTTTTGAAATGTCGGCAAAGCAAACCTTGTTAGAAGCTACTTTAAAACAAGGCATGGACGCCCCCTATTCTTGTCAAGGAGGTGTGTGCAGTAGCTGTATTGCCCGCGTGACATCAGGAAGTGCTGTGATGAAAAAGAACAGTATTTTAACCGATAAAGAAATTGCAGAGGGATTGATTTTGACTTGTCAAGCGCATCCTACTTCAGCAAATGTAACTATCGATTTTGATGATGTGTAACCTTCTATGAAAAATAAATACAAACTATTTGAAAAAGCTCCCGAACTTCTGGACGAACCTGAAGTTCAGGAGCTTTTATCGTATTGCGAAAATTTAGAAGATGAATTGATTGACTTACGTTTCGAAAAAGACAAAAACAAGGAACTCATTTTACTCGATATGGTACGAGAGGTGCTTAAAAGTTGTACTGCGCTAGAAAAACAACAAATGGAGCATGAGCGCTTTGGATATGAATTACCTGATTACCAACAATCCATTCAAGACTTAAAAAACTATATTTTAGAGGTTTGTAAAGAAAGTAAAATTTGGTTGTAATCTTTTGTTTTAGGATTATCAAAAAAAAAAATCTATTTCAATACTCTAATCAATTTTTCAACTACCGCTTTAGGTAAAATCGTACGCATAGCCTCTTCATATCCTTTCACAACTTTGTTTCCATAAACAGAAGTAGGCAGCAATGGATATGTAATTCTGTCGGCTGTCAAACAATACTCATCGGGTTGATGAAACGGTTGGAATCCTGCATACGGATGGGTTGCTCCCCAGAGTGTAATCACTTTTACCCCTAACATGGCCGCAATATGCGCGTTACCACTATCCATAGAAAGCATTACATCTAAATTAGAAATCAAAGCCAATTCTTCTTGAAATTTAATCTTACCCGCTACAACAACAACGTTAGCATGATTGTTTTGTAATTGATTTAGTTTGTCAATTTCTGTTTTACCTCCACCAAATAAAAATATTTTATGAGCCGTTGAGGCTAAATTATCCACAACCTCTTGCATCAAATCTAAGGGATACACTTTAGAATCATACTGCGCAAAAGGGGCAATTCCTATCCATTTTTCAGATTTATTTCCAGTTACTTTTTTAATAGTTTCAGTCAATTCCGATGGAGCTGGAAAACTAACTTGGGTTAAATCGATAGGAAAACCTAACTGTTCAAAAGTGGTTACATGACGCTCAACCATAGACTTTACAGGAGCAAAAACTTTATTTTCAGCTCTAGTCAATGCTTTTTTATCCTTGCGCCCTTTGTCCGTAGCGGCGACCTTTTTACCACTCACAGCAAACAAACTACGTACTATCTTAGAACGTAAAACGTTGTGCAAATCGGCAACCACATCTATATTCAATTGTTTTAAATCATGGTACAAACGCACTAACCCGATCATCCCTTTGTGTCGTTTGTTCAAGTCGATTGCAAAGAAATTCACGTTAGCTATATCATCAAAAAAAGGTTTAAAAAATGGACGTGATACAACGGTAACTTTTACTTCAGGATGTTGCTGTGTAAGGGCACGCAATACAGGCACTGTCATAGCTACATCGCCCATAGCTGATAAACGGATGACTAAAATGTGTTTCATTGCTTTACTAGAGTTTTTTTTAGTTCACAACTATTTTTTGAAAGAAAAAACGATTAAGTCATTCACAAAATCACTTAATCGTTTGGTACTTGTCTTATAATTCCAAAAGAACTATTTTTTAAGTTGATACAATACTGGATTTAATTCCTCGTCATTATACATTTTCATTTGTTTATACACTTTCATGTATTTATCACCATTCTCAATATCCTCAATTAATTGACTAATTGAAATAAACATATCGCTCTTTTGCTCTAACAAAACATTCAATTTTTCTTGACATTTTGTACGATGTTCATCTGAAGCCGTTTCGCGAGTAGCTTCTTCGTTCATGTGATAAATTTTTAATGCCAAAATTGACAAGCGATCTATGGCCCAAGCAGGACTTTCAGTATTGATTCTTGCATCAGCTTTTACCTGTACATTAGCATATTTTTGTAAAAAATAACTATCAATATATTCTACCATGTCAGTACGAACTTGGTTAGAGGCATCAATTTTTCGCTTTAAATCTAAAGCTGCAATAGGATCAATTTGTGGATCACGAATAATATCTTCATAATGCCATTGTACGGTATCTACCCAGTTTTTTGCATATAACAAATGTTCAATCGAACCTTTTTCAAAAGGATTTACAACATCTTGATATACGTCGTCTTTGATATGGTATTCTTGGATACTTTTTTCAAAAATAGGAAAAGCAAATTCTGCAAACATGTGTTATTAATTATATAAGTGTTACAAAAGTACGGTTTTTTGTACTTTTGTTGAAAATATATTTTTATACATGAATCTAAATTTTCTTTTTAATAGCGGTAAAAATCCTAAATGGAAGTATTACCTAAAAAATATCGTTAACAATGCCTTGCCAAAAATTATATTCCGCTGGCAACTAAAAGGATATCTTAAAGGATTCGAAAATAGAAAAGATAAAGAATACATCCTTAATCGGGTGAACTATTACAACAAACTGAATCAAAAAGCAGACTTACCCAACCACGCCATTCGATTAAAAGATAATGAAGTGGGTAGTGTCAGTTCAGTATATTATTATGATGCTCAAGAAATTATTCGCTATTTTAACCCCTTATTAAAATGGTTTAACTGCTATGGTGATGTGACTCATATACCTGAAGTACCGTCTATTGTAAAAAGTAGACCTATACACGGTGAAAATCAAAATAGTATTATATTAAAATTAGAAAAAGTAAGGCATTTTATCTTTTTAAAAGACACAAAACCTTTTAGAGAAAAATGGAATAAAATTATTTTTAGAGGAAAAATTGTAGGCAAACAACATCGTATTGATTTTATGGAAATGTATTTTGGGAATTCAAAATTCGATATCGGTGATGTATCAAAACATCAGGTAAAACCTGAATGGGAGGTTCCTAAAAAAACGTTATGGGAACATTTAGATTATAAATTCATCATGTCGATTGAAGGCAATGATGTAGCAAGTAACTTGAAATGGGTTATGTCATCCAATTCAATAGCTGTAATGCCTAAACCCACTTATGAAACGTGGTTTATGGAAGGGACTCTTATTCCGAATGTACACTATATAGAAATAAAACCCGATTATTCAGACACCGAAGAACGTATTAATTATTACATAGAACACCCTGAGGAAGCTGAAAAAATAATTAAAAATGCTAATACCTATTGTCAACAATTTTTTGATGAAAAAAGAGAACGAATAATTTCACTATTAGTGATGAAAAAATACTTCGAAATGACTAATCAAAATTATTTAAGCTAATTAACTATGCACATCCATTATATCTCTGAACAAAATAGTGTACTCAATCATTTTTTGGCACAAATTAGGGACGTTAATATTCAAAAAGACAGTATGCGCTTTCGTAAAAATATAGAGCGCATAGGCGAAATCATGTCGTATGAAATTAGCAAACAACTTGAATATAAAAACCTTGAAATACAAACTCCTCTTGGTATCAAAAAAACCACAACAATAGCTAATCCCATTGTTTTATGTTCCATATTAAGAGCTGGATTAGCTTTACACCAAGGTTTTATTAATTATTTTGATGAGGCAGAAAACGGTTTCGTTTCAGCCTATCGTCATCATTATAACAATGATGATGCGTTTGACATTTTAGTAGAATATCAAGCTACACCCTCTTTTGAAGGAAAAAACATGATTTTAGTGGATCCCATGTTAGCCACGGGTCAATCAATAGTAGCTGTTTTAAACAAATTGCATGTTGAACATCAGCCTAAAGAAATTCACATTGCTGTAGTCATAGCTGCTCCAGAAGGTGTACAGTACTTACAAGAACAGTTACCTGAAAATGTGCATTTATGGGTAGGCGCTTTAGATGAAAAATTGAACGAGAAAAATTATATCGTACCTGGTTTAGGAGACGCAGGCGATTTAGCCTACGGAATTAAACTATAATATTTAAAACCACAGATTTTATTTTGGTTTCAAGATAAAATCTGTGGTTATTTTTTATATCAATTGTAACAAATAAGTAACCAAACTGGCAATTGCTAATACGGCCACTATCCCTTCTTTCACCCAAAACTTTTTAATCGTTTCTAAATAATTGGTCAACATAATGGCTACGGGAACAAAAGTGTATATCAAATAGCTATTGTGTTTATTAGGTGTCAAAAAGAAGACGGCCAACCCAATGATAAAAGCAAAAATAACCTTACGATAAGAGGAGATTAGGTTAGACAATTTACTTTGCAAAATAAATAACATCGTCACAAAAGCAACCAAAGCTACTAACACATAAATAGCTACAGCCACATTTTGAAAAACAGTCGTGATATCATTCAATTTCAAATCAACAACAATTTGATTCGGGTATTCTTTTAAAAAATCGGGATAAAACGCTAAGGCTCCCATTACAGCTAAAACCACCACGGTAAAAAAAGCAATAAAAGGAATAATCCAGTTACGGTAATCTCTAGAAACGTGTAAAATAATAGAGACAAAAACTAACAGCATAAATAGAATACACCAAAAATTGATTAAAGAGGCCGCAAAAATCCAAAGCGAGGCATCAAAAATTTTCTCTTTTGGGGTAATCATCGAATGCATAGAAATCAATCTTCTTAAGGCTAAAAGAATAAAACCATTTGCTAAAATTAATTTCAAATCGGACAAAGTACTCGGAAATAATATCAAAAAAAGGAAAAACAATAGAAACGTATAACTATTGTCTTTACTCAATCCGTTCTTTTTGGTTATAAAGTTGGTTAACAATAAAGAACCTATCAGTAACAGTAAAATTCCAATTTTTTCAGCGATTTGCAAGCCCGATAAATCGAGTCCACTCATTCTGAATTGGTACAAAGAAAAGCACACTATCAATAAAAGTGTGACAATTATATAATTTATTGGTCGAGATTTACTAAAAACACTTGTAATCATGAGTATATTTTATATTTTTGCTGTGTAAATATAATACATTCGTCATGATGAAATCAATATTTGAAGCAATTCAATGGTTATTTGAAGCCGTTTTATTTGCTCCACACGACTTAATGCGCTTCACTGAGTTAGAAAACTGGTGGGTAGCTAACCTAATCAACTGGGTTTTATGGGGTATTATTAGTTATTATATTTGGTATTGGACTAAAGAATTAAAAATATTCAAAGACAATAACGAAGACGAGCAAGATACTACTGCTCACTCATTCTTAAAATAATAAAAAATGCCAGGATTGTATCTTGGCATTTTTTTATGAAATAAATCTATAAAAAAAGCGCCTTAAAAGTAAGACGCTCATTTTTTAATTTATAAAGTTTTCAAATCCTTCCCTATATCTTTTCTAAAATACATTTTAGCAAATTGAATTTTAGCAATACTTGCATACGATTTTTCTAAAGCTTCGGGAAAAGTAGCACCGTACGAAGAAACCGCTAATACACGTCCACCGCTAGTCAATACACTATCACCATCATTTTTAGTTCCTGCATGGAAAACAATCGAATCGGTGGCATTTTCAATACCAGTAATTACTTTCCCTTTTTCGTAGTCTTCAGGATAACCACCCGAAGCTACTATAACCGTAGTACAAGCTCTTTCATCAATTTCTAAAGTAGCTTGAGCCAATTCTTGCTTGCCAACCGCTTGGAATAGCTCCACCAAATCCGATTTTACTCTTGGCATCACCACTTCCGTTTCTGGGTCACCCATACGAACGTTATACTCAATAACCATAGGTTCACCTTTTACATTGATTAACCCAATAAACACAAAACCTTTATAATCAATGTTGTCCTTTTGAAGACCTTCAATAGTAGGTTTAACAATACGCGTTTCCACTTTTTCCATAAACACAGCATCCGCAAATGGTACTGGAGAAACCGCTCCCATACCTCCAGTGTTTAATCCAGTATCGCCTTCGCCTATACGCTTATAATCTTTAGCCGTAGGTAAAATTTTGTATGATTTCCCATCTGTTAATACGAAACAACTTAACTCAATACCGTCTAAAAATTCTTCGATTACTACTTTTGAAGACGCATCGCCAAATTTAGCATCTACTAACATATTACGAAGTTCTTGTTGCGCTTCGACCAAATCATTCAGAATTAAAACGCCTTTTCCAGCGGCCAATCCATCCGCTTTTAACACATAAGGGGCGTCTAAAGTTGTTAAGAATTCACATCCTTGCTCCACCGTATCTTTAGTGAAACTTTCGTAACGAGCCGTTGGAATGTTGTTTTTTACTAAGAATTGTTTTGCAAATTCTTTACTTCCTTCTAATTGCGCACCCACTTTAGAAGGACCAATAACAGGAATATGACTGATTTGTGCATCGTTTTGGAAGAAATCATAAATCCCGTGCACCAACGGGTCTTCAGGACCTACCACAACCATATCTATTTTATTTTCTAATGTAAAGTGTTTTACCGCTTCAAAATCTAAAGGATTCAAAGCTACATTAGTAGCTATTTCGTTAGTCCCTGCATTTCCAGGAGCAACAAATAATTGGCTACATTTTTCACTTTGAAGCATTTTCCATGCTAAGGCGTGTTCTCTACCGCCCGAACCTAATAATAAAATAGTCATCATGTTGTGTTGTTGTTTGAAGGTGCAAAAATAGTTGGTTTTACTCAAAAAAAACAATAATATTTTACTACCTTTGACGTTAGTAACGCAAAAAGTATGATAATTTCATTTGGAAATCAAGATACCGAAAAAATATGGAATGGAATACTTTTAAAAAAGCCTTCTAGAGAAATACAGGAGCTTGGCAGGCGTAAATTGAGAATGTTAAACAACTCACAAGATGTTAGCGATTTACGAATACCACCGTCTAACAAATTAGAAAAACTTTCGGGTAAACTAAAAGAGTATTATAGTATTCGGATTAATAATCAATGGCGTATCATTTTTATATGGGAAAATGGTCATGCTAAAGAGGTTGAAATAATTGATTATCATTAATTACAATCATTATGGAAAAATTAAAAAACGTACATCCTGGAGAAATACTTTTAGAAGAATTTTTACTTCCACTAGAAATAAGTGCTTATCGTTTATCCAAAGATTTAAAAATTCCACAAACTAGAGTTTCAGAAATTCTAAAAGGAAATCGAAGAATCACAGCAGATACCGCCTTGAGACTGAGTGCTTATTTTGGAAATTCCGCCAAGTTTTGGTTAGGCTTGCAAAATGATTTTGATATTGAAGAAGAAAATTTTAACAAAGCGGACGAATTGCATACTATAAAGAAATTTACAGATAAAAACGTAGCCTAAATGTTGAAGTTTTTTGATTGGTCATTATTTATAAACGGTTTTCCCATCCGTAAAGCTCAGGCCGAGTTTGAATCTATACTACAACTTTCAACTCACGAAAAGCTTAGCTTTATTGAAAAAAGGAAAAAGGAAATCCTGAACTTTCACCTACAAAACAATGATTACTATCGAAAATTTGTTGGAGAAAAAAAACTGGAAAACTGGAATGATGTTCCTGTAATGACCAAAAAAGATTTTCAACGCCCTTTAATCGAAAGACTTTCCAAAGGTTATACAGAGAAGACTATTTTTAAAAACAAAACGTCGGGTTCAAGTGGTGACCCCTTCATTTTTGCTAAAGATAAATACGCCCACGCCATTACTTGGGCATCCATCATCTACCGTTTTGGTTGGTATGGAATAGATTTTAACAAAAGTTATCAAGCGCGCTTTTATGGTATCCCCTTAGATTTTTTGGGACATACTAAAGAACGCATTAAAGATTTTTTAGGGAAAAGATATCGGTTTACCATTTTTGATTTATCAGATGAAGTACTAGAAAAAGTGTTGCGAAAATTCCAACAAAAGAAATTCGACCATATAAACGGATATACCAGTTCGATTGTACTTTTTGCAAAATTTTTGCGCACTCGAAATATTATTCTCAAAGACGTTTGCCCTACGCTTACAGTCTGTTTTGTCACTTCGGAAATGTTGTTTGAAGCAGATAAATTACTTATGGAAACTCAATTTGGCATCCCCATTATCAATGAATATGGCGCTTCCGAATTGGACCTCATCGCCTTTGAAAATCCAAATGGACAATGGGAACTCAACAACGAAACTTTATTTGTAGAAATACTCGACGAAAACAATCGCCCTGTTCCACAGGGTACAGAAGGCAAAGTGGTGATTACTTCTCTTTATAACAAAGCGCATCCATTTATTCGATATGATATAGGCGATATAGGTGTCATTGATGCAAACAGTACTCCCGAAAAACCAATTTTAAAAAAATTGATAGGGCGCACGAATGATGTGGCTGTTTTACCAAGTGGAAAAAAAGCCCCTGGGTTGACATTTTATTATGTCACTAAAAGTATCATTGAAGACGATGGAAATGTAAAGGAATTCATCATCAAACAACTCACATTAAACACTTTTGAAATTGACTATGTAAGTGAAAAAGAATTAACTTCACAACAAATTCAAAAAATTAAACATGCCATCGATTTGTATTTGGAGCCAAATTTAGAGTTTGCTTTTCATCGTAAGGAAAGTTTGCAACGCAGTGCCAGAGGAAAGTTAAAACAATTTCAGTCGTTGCTTTAATTTCTATATTTCAAAAAGCCTCTAACCATCCATTGCACCATATAATAGGCTGAAGCAACTACAGAAAGATGCTCAACCTCACGATAAAACTGCCATTGGTATTTGAGCAAGGCTTTTTTGTTTCTTGACAAGGAGTTTTCACGGATTCTGTATATGGCTTGAGGTTCTAGAATCCCGTAGGCATAAGGGATTTCCTTAAGGTATTTCAACCATAAACCCATATCTTGTCTTTTTAAAATATCAGGCATCAATTTAACCCCTAAGGTTTTAACCTCTAAAAAAGCGGTCAAACAACTGATAGAATTGGTTTTTAAAATATCGGTATACGTTACTTTTTGAGGTACGATAAAATCAGAATATACAAATTCAAGTTTTTCGTTACTTCTTCTATAAGATGAAAACACAAATGGAATTCCCGTTTGCTTAATGGTCTGGATACTGTTTTGAATAAAATCAGGAAACCAGATATCATCAGCATCTAGAAACGTCATAAAATCACCTTGCACCAGTTTGATGGCTTCGTTTCTAGCTTTAGAAGCACCAGAGTTTTTAGGCATTCTAATCAAATGAATCCGATGGTCGTCTTCCATAAATTGCTGAACCAAATCAACCGTATTATCAGTTGAACAATCATCAACGATAAGCATTTCCCAATTTTGGTAGGTCTGTTGCTGTACAGAATGGATAGTTTCGGTAATATATTTTGCCGAATTATAAGTAGGAGTAATGATGGAAACCAGACCGTTCATTTAATACGCTTTTTCATCGCCCAAGATAAAATTTTTAATCGTAACTAAGATGATTTTAATATCAAGAAAAAGATTCCATTTTTCGATATAAAACAAGTCGAATTTCAATCGATTCTCCACATCTTTATCTGAAAAAATTTCCCCACGATACCCATTCACCTGAGCTAATCCTGTTACTCCCGGTTTAATGTAATGGCGTTCCATAAACTTGTCAAAACGTTGGGCATAATCTTCATTAACACTCAACATTTGCGGTCGAGGCCCCACGACAGACATATCACCCAATAGCACATTCAGAAACTGAGGCATTTCATCCAAACTTGATTTTCTCAAGAATCTACCTAAAGCAGTAATCCTATCATCGTTTTTGGAAGCCAATTGCGTATGTGCTTCGTCATTGATCCGCATGGACCTAAATTTGTAACAATCAAATTCTTGATTATTGATGCCGTGTCGCTTTTGTTTAAAAAAAACAGGACCTTTAGAGTCTAATTTAATTAAAATAGCTACCAAAGGAATCAACCAAGAAAGTATAAGAACGGTTACTAAAAGTGAAAATAGTATATCAAAAATACGCTTCAACCAATAATTGAACCATAATTCTAAAGGGGTTTTTCGGATAGAAATCAAAGGAATATAACCATAATAATCCAAAAACATATTATGAGACAAGGCGGAGTTGTCAGGAATTAGTTTAATGGTTTTAAAATTGCTATGTGCAAAGGCAATCACTTCATCTGAAAATTCTTTAGAAACACTGTTTAAATCACAATAAATTTCGTCGATGAAGTTTTCTTTAACAATATTTCTAAAATCATTCAATTCATCTCCAGAAGTTATTACTGCTAATAATCGGTAACCCAAATCGTCATTCTTTTTAAAAAAAGCACTTAATTCATTGGCTCGATCACTCTGTCCTAAAATCAAAACACGCCTAAAATTCCCCCCAAATAATTGACGGTATTTACGCAATAGAAAATAAATACCATATTTAAAAAAAGTTACTAACAGTAATAAATAGCTTAAAAACTGTAGGGTTAATTTAGGCTCAACTTCTCTTTTCAAAAGATAAAGTAAAGCAACTACTACTAGAGAAAATATAGAAAAGTGCTTGACAATTTTTATAAAAATTGAGCTGGGTGGGGTAAATCGGAATACTTCATAGAATTCTGTAAAAGAAGCAATGATGACCCAAATGAACATTAAAAAAAGAGTTCCTTTGACACCAAAAGTTATCAAAGGAAAAATAAAAAGCAGTAGCCAGACCATCAAAAGAAAGTCGACCAAATAAGAAATAGGTCTGATGTATTTTGAATACCTACCTACTGCCATTAATTAACGGATGTAATCTTTAAAATCCTTATGTTCTTCTTTTAAAAGTTCTTCTTTGGGTAACGATTTGAAATATTCGTAAGTAATACGCATACCTTCTGCACGTCCTACTTTTGCTTCCCAACCCAAAATTTCTTTTGCTTTAGTCGTGTCTGGTTGACGTTGCATAGGATCGTTTTCCGGTAGCGGTTTGTAAACAATTTTCTGGTCAGTCCCTGTTAATTTAATGATTTCTTCTGCAAAATCTTTAATTGTGATTTCATCAGGATTACCAATATTTACTGGGTAAACATAATCAGAAAGCAGTAATCGATAAATCCCTTCCACTTGATCATCAACATAACAGAATGAACGTGTTTGCGAACCATCACCAAAAATGGTTAAGTCTTCCCCTCGTAAAGCTTGACCAATAAAAGCAGGAATTACGCGTCCATCATTCAGACGCATACGAGGTCCATAGGTGTTGAAAATTCGCACTATACGTGTTTCTATACCATGAAAACGATGATAAGCCATTGTTATAGATTCTTGAAAACGTTTGGCTTCATCATATACGCCACGAGGCCCAATGGTATTTACATTACCAAAATAGTCTTCGGTTTGCGGATGCACTAACGGATCTCCATATACTTCAGAGGTTGATGCTATCAAGATACGCGCATTTTTTGCTCTAGCTAATCCTAATAAATTATGTGTTCCTAACGACCCTACCTTTAAAGTTTGGATTGGAATTTTTAAATAATCTATAGGAGACGCCGGTGAAGCAAAGTGTAATATATAATCTAAATCACCTGGCACATGCACAAATTTAGAAACATCATGATTGTAGAATTCAAAATTTTCTAATTTGAATAAATGTTGAATGTTCTTTAAATCACCTGTAATAAGGTTATCCATACCTATTACATGATACCCTTCTTTAATAAAACGATCACATAAATGCGAACCTAAAAAACCAGCTGCTCCTGTTATTAAAATTCTCTTCATTATAATTTTGTTTGTGCTAAGGCTTCTTTCCAACCTTTAATATCTATTCCAAAAGTACTCTTTATTTTTGACTTATCCATTACACTATACTTTGGTCTTTTAGCAGGTGTGGGATAAGACTCTGTAGGAATGGGATTAACCTTGATTGAAACCTTATTTTGTTTGAATATTTCTTGGGCAAATTCATACCAAGAACACTCTCCTTCATTACTGAAATTGTAGATACCAAAAATGTTAGATGATGGATGATGGATGATGGATGCAATTATTCTCAGAATTGCATCAGCTAGATCTACAGCATGAGTAGGAGTTCCTATTTGGTCCGCTACTACATTCAATTCCGTTCTATCTTGGGCTAATCGCAACATGGTTTTCATAAAGTTGTTAGCAAACTGCGAATAGACCCATGAAGTTCGAATGATGATATGCTTTTCACAATGGGCTTGTACTTCTTTTTCACCATCTAATTTAGTTTGCCCATAAACCCCTAAAGGTGCCGTTACATCAGTTTCTAGATAAGGCTTTCTAGCAGTACCATCAAAAACAAAATCGGTAGAAATATGTATTAAAGTAGCTCCATGTTTTTGACAAGCCTGAGCTAAATTTTTAGCCCCAAGAACGTTTATCGCTTCAGCTCTTTCCACATCCGATTCGGCTTTATCAACTGCTGTATATGCTGCGGCATTAATACAAAAATCAATCCCCTGATTCCCAAAAAAAGCATCAACTTTTTTGGCATCCGTTATATCTAAATCCTGTGAGTTTGCAAAAATAAATTGCATCTCAGGGTACTGAGATGCAATAAATTGTATAGATTGACCTAGCTGTCCGCCAGCTCCCGTAACTAGAACTACCATACTTTACGTGCATTTTCCAAGGTTGGTAATACCTGATCTTTTTCTGAAATAATCAATTCCTCTTCAGCCATACCCCAGTCAATTCCCAGCGATGGATCATTATATATCAAACCTCCCTCACTTTCTTTATTGTAAAAATTATCACATTTATAAAAGAAAGTAGCAGTTTCACTTAACACAATAAACCCGTGAGCAAAACCTCTTGGAATATAAAATTGTTTCTTATTTTCGGCAGATAACAAAATTGAATACGACTGACCATAAGTTTCCGAATCAGGACGTAAATCGACCGCTACATCTAACACTTCACCCTCTAATACACGAACCAATTTTGCTTGTGCATGTTCCCCACATTGGTAGTGTAATCCTCTCAAAACACCTCTTGAAGAATACGATTGATTATCTTGTACAAACTGTACTTCTGCTCCTATACCTTGGTTAAAATTATTTTGATTAAAACTTTCCATGAAATAACCACGTTCATCATGAAAAACTTTAGGTTCTAAAACGAAACAACCTTTTAGTTTGGTCTCTATAAAGTTCATTAACAGTTAAATATTTGTTCTAAAATTTTAATAGTAATTAAATAGGTAGGTTTCACCCCAGTAGTTCCTAAACCACCTGAAGCTAAAGTACTTCCTGTCTCTAACGGGTTATCTGATGCATAATACGCGTAACGAACCTTCACATTTGGATTGATACTCTTTCGAATTTTTGAAGCTGATTGAATAGCTTTTTGATAATATGCCCCTTCCATTTCTAATCCTATAGCTGCCCAAGTTGACTCATGGAAGAATTTTAATAAATCCCTGTTTTGTAACGAAGTTCCAAGCACTGTAATCATAGGTCCTTCATATACAGGAATATCGTTTCCTTCAAACATAGCTGCGGTCAATTCATTTTCAAATGGGTAGTTGTCCGCAGTACCTTCATTGACGTGAGCCGTAGCAATCATGATATCACCTTTACCTCCTTCAAGAATCCCTGCTTTACCCATAATGGAAACTGATTCTACGTTCAAGAAAATTTTATTGGTAGCGGTTTTATAAGGTTTCAATAGTTCATCGATAGTTTCAAAGGCTTGCTCACCAAATGCATAATCCATTACGATTACAACTGGCGCTTGTCCTTCGATTTTAGCCGATGGAAAGGCAGTTTTTTTCCAATCAAATTTAGCCGTGTCAAAAATTTGCACATCAATATTAGTACCTGAAGTATCTGGCATAGCAATCATTCCATGTTGCAATGCAAAATCAGTTACTTTTTGTCGAATTTCTTTATTGGCCGAAGTCGATAAATCTTCATAAATTTGATATTCACCTTTTCCTTTGTATTTATTAGCTAATACATGTGGCGCAAAAACAGAGTTCATCACACTGTGCATATTCGCACTAATGATATGTATAGGTCTTTCAATTAAACCATTTTCTGCTAAAGTATTTTTAATATTCGTTGCCCAAATATCGCCATAAATATGATGTCCTAAACGTTCTCTTAAAATAGGACTAAAAGTAATGGTACGCTTGTTGTTTTCCACAACTTCCTCAATGGCTAATTTACCTAACCAGTAAATAACATGTAGGAATCTATCTGGCTGAGAAGCATTTCCAAAATCATCATAAATCGCACTTACCTCAGCAAAAGTTCGTCCTAAAACATTAGCTGCATGTGAAATCGCTTTTTCTCTTTCAACTAACGTTAGTTTCTTTGTTTGAAGCGCTGCTTGCTCTAATTTTTCCCAGTCGCGAGACACCTTACCTTCATCATCAATCAGCACGCGATCTTTAATTTTGTGCGATTCAATAAAAATGAAAGTCAAATGTGTTAAAATATCGTAGATGTCAGAACGACCACGAGTGATTTCTACATTCATTTGTTCGTCATCGATACGGTAGCAATTTCTACGACGTTTAGGAGGAACAATTGGTTGGAAATGTGAATTAGAGTAGCCCTCATCAGAGGTTAAATTGATGTAACGACACTCTTCAATCCCTACAGGAAGGCGTTCAATAACGTATAACAATCCGTTTAATTCTACTTTTTCCTCGGCAATGGAACCGTAGATTTCTGGTCGAAGCTCTAATAAAGCTTCTCTTAAAGTTTCTCCTGAAACACCCATTGGTTTATAAAAACCTCTGTTAAATAAATGTCTCATGGTAATGTACAGTCGTTCGATAGCTGCCGACGACTCTTGCGCTCTGGAGCGCGAAATGTTCTTGATTTCTATCATCTTTTATATTTTTCTAACCTGCAAAGGTATGATATTTTTTGTTTAGTTGGTAAGAATTAAAGAAATAGCTGGTTCAAAAATCCGTGTGGGTACACTAGAATCTTTTGACGGCTTGTATTCTTTATGCCATGAACCACCATAAAAAGTATAACTATACTCCTTGACGGTATAATTATAAAAAAGTAAAGGATAATATACCGTGAGGGTTTTAGTTTTTCCTACTTCGGAAGTTGCTACTTCCTTAGTATACTTATTTTTTTCAATAAACAAGCGTTCTACCGCAACAAATAGCCCTTCCTTTGGGAAGGATAAGTTGTATTTAGAAACATCAAAATAGGTTTTACGACTTCCTTTTTTTACTTGAAATAATAAGTCTTTAGCTACCATTTCTTCTCCTGGCAAACCTTCGGGCGTAACCGTGTAAAAATGTAATTTGACTGTAGCTTCTTCCAAATTACTTTCCGTAAATAAAGATACGCGCTTGATATACCGATGCTTTTTAATTTTAGAATTATACGAAAAAAATCGTGCATCCATCTTAGGGCCGCTTTCAAAAGCTTGAGCTATGCCTTCGCCACTGCCTGTTTCCATGACACGCGTTTCTTTTTTATTCAAAACGGTTATTTCATGAAGGGTATAGGTGGTGGATTGCAACTGAACAGTATGTGCTGCATCAGATTTTACCACTCTTTTTTCATAACCTAAGGCAGAGAAAACCAAATTTTTAGTTTCTTTTAAAGGCAAATAGAACGTCCCATCTTCTTCCGAAGTGGTGCCCATAGCCTCGTTTTGTACCCCAATATTTACATACGGTATAGGTTGGTTTTTCTCATCCACTACTTTGCCTTTTAGTTGGGCTTGTACTAAATGTGTAGCAAGAAATAGCACCAAGTATAACCCAAATCTCGTGAAGTATCCCTTTTTTATCATTGATTTTAATTGGTTAATTCTAATGAAATAGCAAGTTCCATTTCCTTACCTACAAATTTTTTATCACCCACAAAATCAATAGGAATTTTATGATTATTAGACCATCTTCCTTTAGAAAAAATTCTAGTATTTGATGAATTGACCAAATAAGCTTTTATTGAGGGGGCGTATTTAACTCCTTTATACTTCTTTTGGATAAAATCGGTAGGTAAAGTATAAGTATATTCCATTTTGTTATTTTCAATAATCAACCATTCAAAACCTATAAAAATTCCCTCTAATGGTATTTGAATATTCATTTTATCTAAATCAATCGTGTTATTTTTATTACCTTTTCTAATATTCAAAAAATGATTTTCTGTTAACAATTCCGTTCCTGGGGAACCATCTGGATTTACTTTGTATAAGTGAAGTAACATTTGCGTTTCAGGAATTTCAGTTTCCGCTTTAAAGAAAATTTTCTTTATGAAAGGATAATTCTCCATGGTTTGATTATACGGAAAAAAGCGCGCTACAATCCAAGGTTTTACCCCACATACAAAACCAGCGTTTAATTTTTCTTTTTTATAATCATTCAATATAACAGTTGCTTTTCTCTTACTTGATATAGCAACTTCTTGCATTTGATGAATTTTTTCTTTCAATACGATATTAGCAGAATCCAGCAATTTACCTTCGTACGTTTCAAAGCCTATACTCGTTAAGATGAGTTCCGTATTTGGAGACACTGCTAAACTAAAATTACCCTGTTCATCAGAAGTGGTTCCAATATCTTGTCCTTTTGCCCAAATATTTACATACGGTATGGGTTGGTTTTTCTCATCCACTACTTTGCCTTTTAGTTGGGCCAAAATAGAAGTACAACAAAATAGAAATAAAATTAAAATCCTTTTATCTATCATCTCTTATCTATCTACTAAAATAATCCGCAATCTTTCTATCATTAGACAGTCTTGGTAATTTATTTTGTCCACCCAGTTTACCGATAGATTTCATATATTCTTGAAAACCGTTTTTAGGAACTTTCTTAATTACTAATGTTCGCAACACATGCCCCACAATCAAATCGTCGTAATACACGTTTTGCTTGCGCATAGCGTTATCTATTTTTATAGCGAAATCATCCAGATTTTCGGGTTCATTTTCAAATTCAATCAACCATTCATGGTAGGGTAAACCATCCATTGGATTAATTTGTGGAGCTACTGTAAATTCGTTTACAGTAACGTTTGTTCCTTCCATGGCTTCCTTCATGGCATATTCTACTTCCTTGCCAATGACATGTTCGCCAAAAGCTGAAATATAATGCTTGATACGCCCCGAAACAATGACACGATAAGGATTTAAGCTCGTAAATTGAACGGTATCACCAATATTATAGCCCCAAAGTCCTGCATTGGTCGAAATGATTAACACATAATTCAGGCCTAATTGTACTTCTCCAATAGTATAACGACGTGGATTTTCACTAAAAAATTCTTCTGCTTTGATAAATTCGTAAAAAATTCCAGAATTTAACAGCAATAACATGCCGTTTGCTTTCTGAGAATCTTGATACGCAAAAAAACCTTCGGATGCTGGAAAAAGCTCAATGGAATCAACTTTACGACCTATTAGTTTTTCAAATTTCGCCCTATACGGTTCGTAATTGACACCGCCATATATAAAGAGATTGAAATTTTTAAATAAATCGCCTACAGGCTTATTAGCTTTACTTTGCAGTTTTTCAAAATACATCTGCACCCATGATGGAATCCCTGAGATGACCGACATATTTTCGTAAAAAGTCTCTTCTACGATAGCATCAACTTTTGTTTCCCAATCTTCTATACAATTGGTATCCCAAGAAGGCAGGCGGTTTTTCTGTAAATATTTAGGAACAAAATGCGCCACAATTCCCGAAAGACGGCCTAACATCACACCATTTTTTTCTTCTAGTATAGGACTCCCTTGCAAGAAAATCATTTTGCCATCTACAAAATCTGCTTTTCCTGTTTCATGCACATAACTTAAAATAGCGTTTCTAGCTGCTTCAATATGGTAGGGCATCGATTCCTTAGTCAATGGGATGTATTTAGCACCAGAAGTAGTTCCAGAAGTTTTAGCAAAATAAAGCGGTTTTCCTTTCCAAAGGATGTTTTCTTGCCCAGCAACCACCTTATCCACATAAGGACGTAAGGCTTCGTAATCCCTAATAGGCACATGTTGTGCAAAATCTTCAAATGTTTTTATTTGGTCAAAATGATGGTCTTTTCCAAATTGTGTTTGGCTGGCTTGCTGTATTAAACTTCGAAATACTTTTTGTTGAGTAGCAACAGGTTGTGTAGCCCATTTTTGGGTTTTATGATGTATGATAGTAGCAAAAATTTTTGCTCCAATTGATTTGATTGACATTATTTACTGTTTTTCTTAGCAGCGGCTTCAACTTGCTTGCGTAATTCTTTTTCTTCTTCTGAGGCATCCATTTCATACTCTGATGGGTCTACATAATCAGAAGCTAAAATGGAGTCTTTATTTACTTTGGCATATTCTAAATCACCAGTTAAAACTTTTTTAACCGATTGAATGTAAGCGTCATTCTTTTTTAATTCAAATTCAAGAGAATCCGATTTAAGACCTAATAATAAGGCTTTTTCCTTTAATTGCGTAGAAGAATATCCTGGAATATACTCCCTTAAAGGGGTAAATGCAATAATATAAGTGGTCACAGAGACTAAAAAAATAGCTCCAATTGACAGCAATAGAAAAAGATTTAAAATGGTTAGTCGCAATGAAAACTGTTCTTCAAACGTTTCTTCGTTTAAGATAATTAAACGACGTTTGGTGATTATTTTATCAAGAAATTCTTTGCGTCGGAATCGCTTTAAGGTTGCCATAGGTTACTAGTAATGCTTCTCACAAATATAGGAAAATCAATATGGAAACTCCTAAGGGCAATAATATTTCGTTAAAAATAGCTTACAAAATGCTTTCTTTATTATCTTTGTCTTATTATAAATAGCATTTCGCACAATTTTTTATATATGAGTAGATTAGGTCCAACAGAAATTATATTAATTATTGCAGCTTTATTATTACTTTTTGGAGGTAAGAAAATTCCTGAATTAATGAAAGGATTAGGAAGTGGTTTGAATGAATTCAAGAAAGCTTCAAAAGGTGAAGAAAATACTACAAAAAAAGAAGAAGAGGAAAAATAAAATTTTATTTAACCTTTAGCTTTATTGCATAAACCATTTTGAAAATATCTTTTCAAAATGGTTTTTTTGTATTAATATTTTTCCTACTTTTATAAAAAACAAATAATATTCTTATTAAATTAACTTATTTGATAAAGTATTTTTTGGGCCTGTAGAAATATTTCTACAGAAAAATCAGGTTAAAAAATAAAGTCCTATTGTACTATTTTTTTTCAAAAACAAACTAAAAAAAACTAAAACAGCTATTATTTTAAACAAAGTGTTAAAATAGTACCGCAAAGCTGTATTCCTTTAGATGAGTTTGCGAAATATAACAATTATGGTTGTTATTGTTTTAGTATCGATAGAATTAACTTATTTTTGCATTGAAAAAACAAATAATTTACTTGATATTGATATGGGAATGAAAATTAGCTTCGAACAAGCACGCCTGGATCACTTGGCCTGGATGCATAGAATGAGACATTTATTAGATGGTAAGATTGAATTACAAGAAAATGAAATCGTATCACACTTACAGTGTCGTTTAGGAAAATGGTTTGAATCAGAGGGCCGTGATGAATTTGGTCATTTAGATGAAATTCAAAAATTTGACGTTAAACACGTTAAACTTCACAAATTAGCTAAAGAAATCTATATTGAAAACAACCAAGGTAACCGCGCTATAGCAGAGGAATTGTTTATCGATCTTTCAACTACATCACAAGAGATTGTTGCGTTACTTAATGAAGCAGAAACCAAATTAAACATAGGAATTGAAGAGGTTGCTGAGAGAGAGATTCCTGTAAAACTTATAGACGATGCGGCTCCGTGGGATAAAAGCAATGTTTTAGTTGTTAAGATTCAACCTAATAATGAGATTGAATATGTAAATGCATTTTTCACTCAAGTATTTGGTTTTGAAAATAAGGATTTAATCGGCAAAAATTTAAATTCTATTTTACATCCTGATGTGCCGAAATCAATTGAAAAAATAATTTTAGATTTAAATTCAAAAACTGAAAAAACTACTAAAATTTTAAAATTCGTAACTTATAACGGAAAATTTATTTGGGCTATTGCTGACTTTATCCCTACAGTCACTAATGGTGTAACTACTGATTTGACTTTAAAATTATCAGGAGTTAATAATGCCATATTAGCTAAATTTATTATCCCACTATATGAAGAGGTGAAATTGATTGAAGCTAAAAAAGGAGAATCAAGTGGTCTATTATTCTTGAACAATTTCTTAGAAGAGCGCAACCGTACTATGGATGAATATGTTCAGAATCTGATCATGACTGGTAGAGACTCTATTAAAAGTGCTGAGAAAAGAAGTTGGTTTGGTAAATTATTCAACATCAATTTATAAAAAAAGTAAGTTATGCGTTTTTTAGCCCCAAAAATCCTTAACGATAATCGAAAAGCAAAATTGTACTGGTATTCTACTGCAAATTATATAGGTTTGCTTCTGAATATACTAGCTGGCTTTTTATTATTCCCGAAATGTCTTAGTATTTTAGGAGAAATTAAATATATAGAGACTATTGGTTATTTTGTTTTCCCTTTTTTCCTTTTTGGACTAGCTCAGGGGTTAGTAAAATTCACACCTTATTTTGAGAAGTTCCATGTTCCTAAGTTACATGGAACTTCTTTGCTTATTTCTATTGGCATCTTTTTAGTATTTTTTTTAGGGTTATTTTTTATCCATAATATCAATCCTTTTGATAATATAGTTTATTATCGTTTTGGTTTAATCCTTGGATTGGTTTTAGCCTTAATAGATTTAACAAAAAGTGTATCTATCGTATATAATAAAGTGAGTTTTTTAGTTTTATTGGAGAAAATAATTCCAAGATTATTTTTACCCACTTTATTTTATTTGAATTACATAAAGATTGTACCTAATAACGAGTTATTCTTTCTTTATGTTGTTTGCTATGCCGTGTTGACCTTGCTAATGCATTTCTATGTAACCAAAGATAGAAGTACTAACTTTTCATTGAAATACTACTTTTTATTTGAAAAAGTCAGTGTTAAAGAATTTTTTGAATATTGTTTCTTTAGTTTTTTAGGGTCATTTGCTTTATTATTAATTAATAAAATTGATAGTATTATCATACCTAATTACTTGTCGATGAGTGAAAATGGCTTATACGCTATTCTAGCTACTTTAACGTCCATAATATTCATGCATGCAGCAGGTATTAATGCTATTTATGGTGTTGCTATTTCTAAACTTATTGTTCGTAAAAAAATTAAATTATTGAGTAGACTTTATAAGAGTTCAACTTATAGAGCATCCTTTTACGCGTTGGTTTTTATAGGTTTGATTTTGATAACCCTCCCCTATATAAAACAAACATTAGACCCTTTAAATAATTACACTAATCTTACAACTATCATATGGATATTATGTTTAGGAGCTTTTAGTAATGTAGCTACGGGTTTTAACAGTGAAATTATAGCGTATTCAAAATATTTTAAATTCAATCTGTTGATTGTTGCCTTATTACTTGTACTGAATTTAAGTATGGTAATCTATTTCTTAAAATACACTCAATTAGGTTTATTAGGGGTTGCCATAAGTTCTACTACTTCTATAGTTTTATATAATATCTTTAAAACTTATTATGTAAATAAAAAATATGGTATTGTGCCTTTTAGCATAAGTTATTTAAGGATGATTGGTCTGAATGGAATACTATTTGCTATTATTCTAAACATACCTTGCGAGAAACAAACCCCATTAGTTACTGTGATTGAATTGGTTATGTATCTAACTTTAAATTTAGCTTCCTATAGATTTTTTAGGCATAAAAGATTAAAAAGAAAAGAAATAAAATCATAAAAAAGAGGCTGTCATTTTTAGACAGCCTCTTTTGCATTATAGTATCATTGTTAGCTGAATACGTTTCCTAGCTTCATCCACCTCAACGACTTTTACCTGAACATGTTGATGTAATTTTACCACTTCATTCACATCGCTTACATAACCTTCTTTCAATTGGGAAATATGTACCAATCCGCTTTCCTTGATACCTACATCTACAAAACAACCAAAAGCCGTGATGTTATTTACAATCCCTGGCAGAATCATGCCACTACGAACATCGGCAATAGTTTTTACATTCGGGTCAAATTCAAAAACTTTAGCCGCTTTGCGTGGGTCAAGTCCTGGTTTTACTAATTCTTTTAAAATGTCTTTAATTCCTAAAATTCCCACTTCGGGTGTAGTGTAATTTTCAGGTTCTATCTTGTCTATTTTTTCTTTGTTTCCAATTAATTCATTGACTTTCACCCCTAAATCTTTAGCCATTTTTTCGACCATTTTGTACGATTCTGGGTGTACCGCCGAATTATCTAATGGATTTTTTCCGTCTTTTATTCGGATAAAAGCCGCGGCTTGCTGGAACGCTTTGTCTCCTAAACGCGGAACTTTCTTCAGTTGGCTTCGTTCTTCAAAAGCACCATTTTCTGAACGGTAATTGACTATATTTTCGGCCATTTTTTCACCAATTCCAGATACATAACTCAACAAGGATTTACTCGCCGTGTTGATATTAATCCCTACTGAGTTTACGCAACGCACGACCGTAGTGTCTAATTCCTCTTTTAATTTAGTTTGATCCACATCGTGTTGGTACTGCCCTACACCTATCGATTTCGGGTCAATTTTAACCAATTCGGCTAATGGGTCTGATAAACGACGTCCAATAGAAACGGCTCCACGAACGGTAACATCATAGTTAGGAAATTCATCTCTAGCAATTTTAGATGCTGAATAGACCGAAGCACCTGCCTCTGAAACTACAAATACTTGTACTGGCTTGTCGAAAGCTATTTTTTTGATGAAAAATTCAGTTTCACGACTAGCGGTTCCGTTACCTATAGAAATGGCTTCAATATTATAAGCATTGACCATGGATTTTATTTTTTTCATCGCCATAGTCGTGTCGTTTTGCGGGGCATGTGGAAAAATGGTTTCGTTATATAACAAATCCCCTTTTTCGTCCAAACAAACTACTTTACAACCCGTTCTAAATCCAGGGTCGATGGCTAAAATTCGCTTTTCTCCTAATGGTGGCGCCAACAATAACTGACTTAAATTACCCGCAAAAACATCAATAGCTTTGATATCCGCTTTTTCTTTTGCTTCTTGTAAAGTTTCATTAGAAATAGCAGGTTCTAATAATCGCTTGTACGAATCTTTAATAGCTAATTCGATATGTTGCGTAGTATCATTATTCCCTTTAATGATTGTTTCTCCAATATAATTTATAGCTTCTTCTTTTTCAATAGCCACATTTAATTTTACAAAACCTTCTGCTTCTGCACGTAGCATAGCTAACAATCGGTGCGACGGAGCTTTGCTAATGGACTCTGCCCAATCAAAATACTGACTGTATTTTTGAGCATCGGGTTCGTCTTTTTTAGTTTTAACAACTTTGGTGGTAACTTCAGCTTTACGCTGGTACATGCGACGTAAGTTTTTACGTATAAAAATATTTTCGTTAATCCATTCGGCAATAATATCACGAGCACCTTGCAAAGCTTCTTCTTCGTTGGCTACTTTTTCATTAAGATATTTTGTTGCTAAAAAATCAATATCGTCATTGCGTTGCGACATAATGATTTTTGCTAAGGGCTCTAAGCCGTTTTCACGAGCGGTATCAGCTTTGGTCTTCTTACGCTTTTTATAAGGCAAATAAAAATCTTCTATTTCTTGAAGGTCGTAACTAGTTTCTATTTTAGCTTTTAGTTCGGGCGTTAAGGCATTTTGCTCTTCGATAGATTTAAGAATACTTTCTTTGCGCTTTACGATTTCATCAAATTGCTTGTTCAATTTTGCAATTTGTTCGATTACCACCTCGTCTAAATTTCCCGTTTTGTCCTTGCGATAGCGTGCAATGAAAGGAATGGTACAATCTTGAGCTAATAATTCAAGGGTATTTTCAATATTTTTTGGAGCTGTTTGAACTCCTTTTAATATAAAATCAATGTTTGTCATTTTGTAAAAAAATAAGAATGCTAAAATACTATGTTTAACAAAAAAAGTAACATCAAATCTTGAAATATTAACCTTTCATATACCTACAAAGACTAACTCTTGCAAAACTTAAACAACCATTTTATGAGAAAAATTCTAATTGGAGCAATGGTTCTACAATTGGTAATTGATTGTTCTAAAAACAATGAGTACTATTTTAACTTTGAATTTTCCTTTTAAAAAGAGCAATTCTTTGACCTCCTATATCCCAAGGGGACAATCCTCAAGATTATGATCTTGGATAACAAATAATGTTTTTCATAAGACTTTAGAATGTTACAATTTAAACACACATCAATGTATATTATACCCTCCTACAGAAAAATATACATCAAACAACAAGAACTTCATCTGAAATCTTATAATCACTAAAAAACCCTAACAGCATTCAAGCTATTAGGGTTAAAATAATTTTCGAATTAAAATTAAGCGATTGTTTTAACACTTTTTCTATCTCGTAACCAATATTTAATTCGTTTGACCAAGTAGAACATTACGGGTACCATTACTAAAGTCAATACCGTAGCATAGGTCAATCCGAAAATAATAGTCCAGGCAAGTGGTCCCCAGAAAATTACGTTATCCCCTCCCATGTATAGGTGTGGATTAAAATCAGTTACTAAACCAAAGAAGTCAAAGTTTAACCCGATGGCTAATGGAATTAATCCTAGTACCGCCGTTAATGCGGTTAGTAATACGGGACGCAAACGGGATTTACCTGATTCGATGATGACTTCTTTTATTTCTTCTAAAGTTAAGTCGTCGTGACTGGCAACGCCTTTATCAGCTACTTTTTTGTCCATCAATAAAACAAAGAAGTCCATTAATACAATTCCGTTTTTCACTACTACCCCTGCCAAGGATATGATTCCCATCATGGTCATTAAACCTACAAAATCCATTCGGGCTATAGTATAACCATAAAACACGCCACTCAAACTTAGGAATACGGTAAACATAATTACCAATGTTTTTGAGATGGAATTGAATTGTAATACAATAATAGTGGTAATACCAGCAAGAGCTAAAAATAAAGCAAACATCAAGAAGCCCATTTCTTTACTCTGTTGTTCTTGTTCCCCAGAAAAAGAGAAGGTAATATCACCAGCAAGCTTATAATCTTTCAATTCATTTTTGATATTTTCAACAATTTCATTGTCGTTATACCCCGTCAACGTATTAGAATATACGGTCATGACGCGCTTGTAGTTTTTACGCTTCACCTGATTATAGGTAGTGGTTTTTTCTGCATTTGCCACCGCCGAAATAGGCACTTGCATAATCTGTCCATTATTCGGGTTACGATAGGTTAAGGGTTGGTTGAACAATACACTTTCGTTTTTACGTTGGTCTTCCTGTAAACGCATTACGATGTTATAATCATTGTCTCCTTCTTTATACGTTGAAATTTCTTGTCCATACACCGCACGACGTAAGGTAAATCCTGTCATTCCCGTGGAAGCACCTAAACTACCTGCATTAGCTCTATCAATGCGAACCGATAGTTCTGGACTTTCTTTATTGATGTCAACTTTCAATTTTTCGATACCCGGAATATTTTTGGCATTTAAAAAATCAATCATTTTGTCGGCTTCTTTGAGCATTAACTCGTAATCTGTACCTGTCAACTCAACACTAATTGGATAGCCTGCTGGAGGACCTGCCGCATCTTTTTCTACGGTTACTGATGCTCCAGGGATGGCAGCAATTTTTGCACGTACTTCTTCCATTACATCAGCCGTATTGATCCCACGACGGAATTTGAATTCGGCGAAGCTCACCGTTACTTTTCCTTTGTGTGGCGTTTCTGATTGCGAACCCAAATCGACTTGTGGATTAGTGGCACCAACACCTACTTGCGCTACAATAGATTCTGCCAAAAAGTTTTTATCGGTAGAGGAATCGACGTATTTACTCAATACATTGATGATTTGCTTTTCAACAAAATTGGTTGCCTTATTCGTTTTTGAAATGTCAGTTCCCTGCGGATATTCGATATATGCAATTACCTGATTAGGGATGTTTTCAGGGAAGAATAATGATTTCGTTGGGAAAATAATTACTAGTAAAAATGATAAAAACAATAAGCCCACTATGATTCCAAATGCTTTCCAAGCTTTTCTACCCGTTAAAATACGAGCCAATAAAGCTTTGTATTTATCTTCCATACGAGGGAAAAAGCTATGTTGGAAGTCCTGGGTCCATTGGTATAATTTTTTATAATACAACCACATTAATCCTACAGAAATTAATGCTAAATGCCCAATAGCTCGAGCCAATTTAGAGTCACTAACATTTCCTAGAATTACAAACACAATTCCTACTGCTAAGAAGATAATAGTATTTCTTTTTAAAACTTTTGGATTAATATTTCTATCGACAATATCCATAGAACCACCCGTCATAGCTGCATTTACTACCATCGCCACAAATAAGGATGCTCCCAAGGTTACTGATAAGGTCAAAGGGAAATACATCATGAATTTACCCATGGTTCCTGGCCATAAGGCAAAAGGCAAAAACGCCATTAAAGTGGTTGCTGTAGAAGAAATTACAGGCCATGCTATTTCGCCAATCCCTATTTTAGAGGCTTGCATACGCGTCATTCCTTTTTGCATATTAGCAAAAACATTATCCACTACCACAATACCGTCATCCACTAACATTCCTAATCCCATTACCAATCCGAATAATACCATGGTGTTCATGGTTACCCCAATGGCTTGTAATAAGGTAAAAGCAATAAAAATAGACAGCGGAATGGCAGCTCCTACAAATAAGGAGTTTCGTAATCCCATAGTAAACATTAATACAATCATTACTAACACAACCCCAAAAATAATGTGATTAGAAAGTTCGTCTACTTGATGTTCTACACGTGACGATTGGTCGTTGGTTAAGGTAACTTCTAAATTTTTAGGCAATACGGTTTCTTGTGCTTTTTTGACTACTTCTTTTACTTGGTCAATAGCCGAAATCATGTTTTGACCTGAACGTTTTTTTACGTTTAGCATCACTACCTCTTGGTTTTTCTCGCGAGCAAACGTGGTGCGTTCTTTTTCTTTGAAACTAATCGTTGCGATGTCTTTCAAATACACCGAACCTCCAAAAGATTTTACAATGATATTTTCTAAATCTGCTGGCGTAGCAATTTCTCCAATGATTCGGATATTGTTACGAGCACCCTGAGATACCAGGTTTCCACCGGATAAAGTCATGTTTTCGTAACGAACGGCATTAGCGATATCGTCAAAGCTAACTTGTGCCGCATTCATCTTATAAACATCCACCGCAATTTCAACTTCTTTGTCATCTACCCCTAAAATATCTACAGCTTTTACTTCCGAAATATCTTCGATTTCATCTTCTAAATACTCGCCGTATTTTTTCAATTGTTGGGCAGTATAGTTTCCTTTTAAATTGATGTTTAAAATAGGGACTTCTTCCGCGATGTTTATGCTAAATACATTTGGCTCAACCTTACTCCCGTTGTCTAGCGTTGGCCAATCAGTTTCTGCTTTAGACACATCTACTTTGTCTTTGATTAAAATTTTTGCTTGGTCTACAGTTACGTCATCGTCAAATTCGGCAACTATCATACCGTAATCTTGAAACGAACTCGACGTTACTTTATTCACCCCACTGATGTTTTTAATGTTGTCCTCGAGGGGTTTTGTAACCAGCTTTTCAACATCTTCCGCTGAATTTCCAGGGAAAATGGAAGAAATGTAAATTTTGTTTTCGATGATTTCTGGGAAATCCTCACGTGGCATGGTTACATAGGCGTAAATCCCTGTAATCACCACGATAAATGTCAATATATAAACCGTTACGCGGTTATCGACCGCCCAACTTGAAATACCGAATTCTTTTTGATTGTGTGACATTTGTTAAAGTTTATATGTTTAAATGTTTAGTAGTTTATAAGAATCACTTAGTTTGTGATTTGTATAAAGCATCTAACATGGCATTAATTTCATCTAATCGTTCTCTAAATGATACATATTGTTCATTTGTAATGTATTCTAATTGGTAAGCTTCAATCAAGTGATTAATCGTTTCTAATGAAGAACTATATGAATATTCAGTAAATCTAGATTTCTCTTTTAAAGAATGTTTTCCTGAGCCTTCCGCAATGTTTGTACTAATCGACCTACTACTTCTTCTAATTTGGCTTGAAAGTCCAAACATCTCTTCTTTTGGAAATTGCTTGGTAAGCTTCGAAATTGCTACAGTAAATGCGATTGCTTTCTGCCAAACAATTAATTTTTCGAAGGAGTATGTTCTCATATTTTTGCTTTTAAACGACTAATCTTTTAACCATCTAAACTTAAAACGATAACTTCATCCCTTCCGAAACGGTGTTAGCACCTTCCGAAACGATGCGGTCGCCTGTAGTTAAGCCTGATAAAATTTCTGTAAAATTGTTAGCATTTTGTCCAATAGTGATGGTTATTTTTTTAGCTATTCCTGTAGTTCCATTCGCATTAGTTACTACATATACATATTTGTTTCCTTTAGCGTCTTGTTGAATCACGTTAGTAGGTATAGCAATAACCGAGTTGTTTGTATAATCCACAATTTTCAATTTCGCTACTTGATTCGGACGTAATAAGTTTTCAGGGTTAGGAATACTTACCTCTATGCCAAAACTTCTGTTGGCTGGGTTAATGGTTTTAGCCACCTGACGAACTTTACCTCTATAATTTTTTCCAATAGAAGTAATATCGGCTTCAACAATGGAACCTACTTTTACTTTACCCACATACATTTCAGGGACATCAGTGCTCACAAACATTTGGCTTAAATTTACTATACGCATCAAGCCTTGTGGGTTTGCGGCAACCACTTGTCCTCTTTCTACAAAAACTTCATCGATAACCCCACTAAAAGGTGCACGGATGATGGTTTTAGCGATTTGGGCTTTCATTTGGTTGATGGATTTTGACAAACTTACCATTTGAGTTTGTGCTTGTAAATACTGTATTTCTGAACCAATTTTTTGCTCCCACAAACGTTTTTGGCGTTCAAAAGTGGTTTTAGCCAACTCATATTGTGTTTGTATACTGGCTAATTGCTGACTCATACCGGCATCGTCCACACGTCCTAAAATTTGACCTTTTGAAACCGACTGTCCCGCTTTAACATTTAAGGCAACCAAGGCGCCAGGCATTTCAGGTTGGATTAACACATTTTGTTGTGTGTCAACATTTCCTTGTATTTCTACATAATGATTGAACGTGGTGTCTTTAACCACCAAAGTTTCAACTAATGCTTCATCAGTTTTCTTTTCTAGAGAAGCTAGAGCCGCATCAATTTTGGTCAAGTCGGCTTGTAATGCTGCTCTTTTATTTTTTAATTCTGTTAAATTCTTACTTTCAATTAAAGTATCCACAGAAGTGTCGTTTTGTTTACTCCCACAAGAAGCTAAGGTTAATGTGGTCAGTGCTATTAATGCTAATTTTTTCATTTTATATATTTTTATTTTTGAGTTTATTGTTTAAAGCTTATGAGTTTATATGTTTATTTTTTCTCGTTCAATCGAAATTTATAAAAGCCATCCAGCATAATATTTATTTCATCAATCTCCTTTCTTAGGGTGATATAGGTCTCTTCTGAAATAAACTCTAAATCATAAGATAAAATCAACTGATTTAAAAGCTCTAATGAAGAACCGAAAGCAATTTCGATGAATCTTGCTTTATCTTTATTAGTATGTCTTCCAGTGCCTTCTGCAATATTAGATGAAATTGAAAGTGCACATCTTCTCAATTGACTTGTAAAACCAAAAGTCTCTTCCTTAGGAAATTTTTTAGTTATCTTATAAATATTAACTACTAATACTCTCGATTTTTGCCAAACATTTAATTTTTCAAATGAGTATGTTTTCATGTACTACTTACTTTTAAACATATAAACAAATTCCCTTATAAATTATTTAGTCATTATTTTCTCAAGTGCAGCTCTCTTAGTTATTACTTCCACCATAGATTGCAAATAACTTTGTTGAGCAGTATATAGCTGTCGTTGCGCTTCGGTGAATTCAAAACTGGTTGATAGTCCTTCTTTAAACTTTATTTGTTGTTTTTTCTCGATACGTTCAGATAGTTGCAAGGTGTTTTTTGCATTTCCGTATTGAGCCACGCTGTATTCGAAATCACTTTTTGCCTTTTGGTATTGTAGTTTTAATTTTTGTTCCGTTTCTACGAGTCTCGTTTTGGCTTGTTCAAAAGCAATTTTAGCTTGTTGCGTTTTGGACGCTCTACCAAAAGAACTAAAAAGGGGAATATTTAATCCTACTCCTAAATTAGAATAGTTATACCATTTTTGGTCGCCATTGAACATAGTAAAACGACTATCAAAAGTATTGGCCCCAAGATTTACTTGTGCACCTAAAGTCGGTAACGCTTTACTTTTTTCTAATTTTAACAGCAAACGGTTTGATTCTACTACATTGTTACTGATTTGATAATCGATGGTGTTTTTTACATCAAACGTATCAGACAACAAGGCTAAATCAATCTGATTCATTGCAAGTGTATCTAACTTATCTGTTAACACAATAGTGTTATCGACTTCTATACCCATTAAGAGTTTCAGCATATTGGTAGCAATGACTTTCATTCGTTTGGCATAGTCTAAACCACTATTGATTTCTGCCAAAGTAATTTGCAAACGCTCTACCGATTCTTCTTCAATAAAACCGTTTTTATGAATTTGTTTGGTATCGTTTAACGTTTTTTCTAAAATGACTTTATTGCGTTCAATAATCGTGATGCTTTCTTCTGCCAATAACACATCTCCATAAGCTTTGGTGGTGATTTCACGAATTTCTTGCTCGGTTTTTACCTTGGCATTTTGAGAGATTTTAAGATAAGTTTTAGCCGATTCTAAACCTACCAAGTAGGAGCCATTAAAAATCAATTGGTTTAAAGTCACCTTTGCATCCATCGAATTATATTGACCAAATTGTAAAGTCATCTGTTGACCACCAATTTCTATCAGGTTGGTTGCTATTTTAAAATTGTTTTGATAGCCCACATTTGCATCAATTTGTGGCAAACCCATGGTCGTGGTTTCCCATTTTTTGTGACGTGCGGCTTCTAAATCACTTGAAGCATTGACGGCAGTATAATTGTTTTTAACAGCATAATTTATGGCATCGGGGAGGCTAAAGGAATCCTTTTTTTCCTGTGCTACCCCTTGTCCCATTAAAATTACGGAAAGGACGAGTTGATAAAAATTCTTCATTTAATTATTGTATTTCAGTAGTTGTTTCTCTAATTCTTCAATCCCTTTTGGGGTGGCTAGCGCTCGTGTATGATATTCCAGTGCCTCTTTTTCTAGCTGTAAGGTTTCACTTTCTAGCAATGTGTTTTCATTAATACTAAAAATTAAGGTGTAATAAAACTGTATGTAAGCTTCAATATTCACTTCAGGTCTGTATAAACCTTCTTGAATACCTTTACGAATGTTTTGCCCAAACATTTCGTTGCAGTCCTCAATTTCACTTTCCATTAATTTGGCATATATTTCAGGATAATGTCTTTTTAATTGATATACGGGCGAATTGTCATAGGATTGAAACATCTCCTTGAAAAGACGACGGATTTCAAAATTTTCCTCAATGGCATTAAAGTTTTTTGCAACGATTTCATCAATGACTTCGTGAATTTTTTGATGAATAATATGTGTCGATTCTTCAACGAGTTTTTCTTTATTGCTAAAAAATTTATAAATCGTTTTTTTAGAAATGCACATTTCACAAGCGATATCGTCCATAGTCACACTTTTAAAACCTATTTTTAAAAACATTTCGGTCGCCTTCGTTATGATTTTATCTTTCATATTCAAATACTTATAAAGTAAAAAGTGATACAAATATATATTGGAAACTTTTAACACCAAAAAAGTTTCCAAGGTATTTACAAAATTTTAACATTTAATTAATTTTTGCGCATCTACCACTTTTGAAGTACTTTAGCGGAAAAATTATCAAAATGCAATCTATCGCCTGCTATCAAGAAATTATTGCCCAACATTTCAATAGTATTTCCATCGACAAACAACCTTTCAATTTATACGAACCTATCCGTTATATTTTATCTTTAGGAGGGAAGCGAATGCGACCTGTTTTAACTTTAATGGGAGCTGAAATTTTTAATTGCGATGCTTCTAAAGCACTTTCAGCGGCTACGGCGGTTGAGGTTTTTCATAATTTCTCATTGGTACATGACGATATAATGGACAATGCGCCTTTGCGAAGAGGAAACGAAACGGTGCATGAAAAATGGAATATAAATACAGGAATTCTTTCGGGCGATGCGATGCTGATTTTAGCGTACCAATATTTTGAAGTCTATGAACCTCATATTTTTAGAGATTTAGCCAAATTATTTAGTAAAACGGCTTTGGAAGTTTGTGAAGGGCAACAATATGACGTAGACTTTGAAACCCGCACAGATGTAACTATCCCTGAATATTTGAAAATGATTGAATATAAAACAGCGGTTTTAGTGGGTGCTGCTTTAAAAATGGGAGCCATAGTTGCAGAAACAACTCCTGAAAATGCTAATTTGATTTATGACTTTGGGTTAAATTTAGGTATCGCTTTCCAGTTGCAAGATGATTATTTAGATGCTTTTGGTGACCCATTAACCTTTGGTAAGCAAGTGGGAGGTGATATTATTGAAAACAAAAAAACGTATTTGTATCTAAAAGCATTAGAATTTGCAACCCCTGAAGTTGGCAAGCAGTTACAACATTTATTCTCGATTCAGCCTACTGAAAATACGGATAAAATTGCATTAGTAAAATCAATTTTTAATGAAACAGGGGCAAGCACAGCTACACAAGAAGCTATTAAATCCTATACGCTGAAAGCTTTTGGAGTATTAGACCAAATGCAAATTGAAACCGACAAGAAAAAAGTTTTACAAAAATTTGGGGAAACTTTGATGAGTCGAAATGTATAACAATATATTTCAGTAATAAGAAATAATAGGGTTCTAGGTTTATTAAAAATCTTGAGCCTTTTTTAATTGAAAAATGGCAACACAAGTAATTCTTTGTATTTTACTCTTATTGATTTTAATTCTTGTTTTTAAGAATAAAATTGACTTTTTTTGAAGAACTACGCAATAAAAAAGAAGAAGAATTTAAGCAAAATACAGGTTTGAATCTTTGGGAATTAACAGATATAGAGGCGCATATAGCTTCGAACACAATCGAGACATTTGTTTATTCTAGAGATAAGGCTTATTTTGATGATTCTAATCTTTATATCATTGCTGACAGCACTGTATTAGCTAGTTATGAATTAAACAGTATAAAGGAATTAACAAGAACTAGTTACATTTCAAATGATAAACGGATTTGGAAATTAGTAATTGACGACACGTATAAAAAACAAGAATTCAAATTAATTCCATTTAAAAATCTGACCACAGTGAATTTTAGTTTATTTTTGGATAAGGTTGCAGAAAATGAGGATTCACTTGTTAACTCTGAGTTTATATTTTAGAAAAAAATGTCATATATAGTTCCACAAAACACCGATTTACTACTTTCAGAAGCTCAAAAGGAAGCGCTGTATCAACAATTAGTGATACAGTTAGAAAAAGATTTCCTTCTAGCTAATGAATCCTTGTCACTTCCTGAACAGCTAAGTCCTATTGCATTAAAGTTGGCATTACATGAAAAGATATATAAGTTGATACAACACAAATTTGCCGAATATTTAAATCTCCTTTATATCATAGATGTCTCGGAGGCGGAAATAAAAAAGCTCGACGGTTCTGATTTGGTTGAACTCGCCGAGCAGGTTTCTTTTTTAATCTTAAAAAGAGAATGGCAAAAAGTATGGTTTAGGAATCGTTATTAATACCCTAATTCCTTCTTACTTAAGATTTTCTTCCAAAGTTCCTTACCATCTTTATCAAAAAGTGCTAACTGTAATTGTCTATTTTCTTTATCTCCAGTAAAAGAAAGTATTCCAAAATTATGTTGTACAAACAAGCTCCCTTCTACTCTATGCTTATTTTCCTCATCTTTCGCTGAATTAGAAGCTCCAGATGTTAATGGAGAAACGGTCCAATCATATAGCGGATATTTACTACCTCTTTTTAACATTGATAATTCAGAAAAATGTCGATCACCACTCAAAAACAACACTCCTTTAATGTCATTTTTCTCAATTTCATTCAATAAATAGTCTCTTTCCTGAGCGTACATAGCGAAATTTTCAAACCTTTCAGCAGAATTCAACACTTGACCACCAATAGCAATAATTTTGAAAGTTTCTTTAGAACTACTTAATGCATCTATCAACCATTCCAATTGTTCTTTTCCTAAAATAGTTCGATCACCTGTTTTTCTATCATTAGGCGATTTGAAAAACCGATCATCCAATAAAAAAAACTGTGCATCTCCCCAACTAAAAGTAGAATACACCCCTTGCGTTTGAGCCACATCACGACCGTAAGTTTTATTAGCCCAAAAGTCTTTAAAAGCTTGCTGTGTTATATTTTTTAGATAAAAACTTCTGTCGGCATCATTGGGACCATAATCATGATCATCCCAAAGGGCAAAATTTTGCGTTTTGGCCAGTAAAGGCTGTATTTCCTTAACCGCTCTGCTATGAGTATAACGCTGGTAAACACCAGTTTTACTATCAAAATCAACTTCTCTTAAATATACATTATCGCCTCCCCACAACATAATGTTTGGATTCTTTGCATTGATGCTTGTAAAAATCTCGTATTCGCTTCCATACGGTTTACCAGGACGATCTACTTCAGGCTGATTAATATAAGTACAACTACCAAATGCTACACTAAAGTCAGGGGCATTTTCACGCCATTGCCACAATTTTTTAGATTCGAAACTCGTTTCATAAGGCAATTTCACAGGCTTACCATCCAAGTAAATAGTATAACTATACTTATTCCCTTGCTGAAGCTGTTCTAATTTTACATGACATGTAAAAGCATTATCCTTTGCAGTAGTATAAGTATCAGAATACCATTTTTTTTCAGGGTGCTGCGCAATATAATATTCAATTTTTACTTGTGCGGCATTCTGCGTTTGCAACCAAATAACCGCTTCTTTCATTTCGCAATAGCCTACCATAGGTCCCGCTTGCAAATTTGATTTTTGTGAAAATCCAATAAAAGAAATTCCCAAACACAACAATAAGTATCTTCTCATCTGTTTTTAGCTGTAAAATTAGTAGGATTTTATTTATGAAACATTTATTACCTATTAATTATTTACCTGCTAATGCATTTGATTGTAATTTTACTCTTAAATCTGGGGCACTTTTAAAGTCAGTACTATAAAACAACGCTACAGGATCTAGTGCTAAAATTTTAATATTGTTAGATTCTTTCAAATACAAATCATTTACTTGATCAAAATTTTCTAATTTATCAGTAACAAAATTTTTGTCGCAAGCATTCAAAATATTATTTCTAAAAATTAGATTTCCAAATTTATATTTAGAGAAATCAATTTTATCTGAAAAAACGCATCCTTTTTCAAAACCTGAGAAAACAGAATTCGAAATTTCTGCCATACTTTGCGTATCAATATAAGTTACAGCGTCTAAATACCCCTTTTCTTTCTCGCTTAAACGGATTGCAGTTGAAAAGTTAATTTTCACTTTAGTCACAGGTTTTGATAAATCAGAGTTTTTAAAATCTTCATAATTAGTAATCTCAAACACTTTAGGAGCGCCTTGAGCGGAAACAAAAGGGCAACGTATACTCAAGCTATTTTCTAAACTAGCTTGCACCCCTTCGGTAAAATTAAAGTCATTACACGCACTTTTAATTGCAATCAACTTATTAGCTACTATGTTTCCTCCGCAAAATTTATACGCATCACCTTTACTATTACTAACTTGTACATTTTCTATCTTTGTGGCATTGCCTACCCCAGCTAAGGTTAAGGCGCTTAACGCTTCATTATTTTTAGTTTTACTACCCGCAAACTCTATACGTACATACTTTAACACACCTGAACAACTTGAAATAGTACTTCCTCCATATGCATTATATTTAGGATTCAAATCCTGATTTAAAGTCCCAGTAAATTTATTTGAAGGGGCCTCGCCCATAATGACAATACCTGCCCAATCGCCTGGTTTTCGTTCGTTTTCTTTTTTACTTGAGGTGAACACGATAGGATCATTTTCTTCTCCATTAGCTATCAATTTTGCTCCTTTAGTAATGATCAAAGCCGCATTAGAATCAAAATCACCGCGAATAATGGTTCCTGCTTCGATTTCTAAAATTGCCTTATTAACCACATAAACCTTCCCTGTAAGTAAATAAGTCTGATTTCTTTTAAGCGTTCGGTTTTCAGTGATCTCACCTGCAAGAATAATGGTGGGAGATTTGTATTCTGTAGCTTTCGATTTGAAATTTGTCCAATTAGCAACCCAGTTGTAGTCGCCATATATTCCGCTCTCTGATTGGGAAAAATTTAACCCATAGAGCATGATAAAAAACAGTATAAAAACTCGTTTCATAGCAATTAGGTTTGTGTTAATAAGTTTTTGAAAAAATCTATATAAAGTTAATCAAATATTTAACATGCGCAATTACGGGAAAACCTCATTTTTTGTTAAATTAAAACATAAACAGTTATAACTTATTTATATTTTTTTAGATTTGTCAATCATGTCCCCAGATTATGTTAAAAAAAATTAAAGAATATTTAAGCAATTTTAAAGGATTTAGCCGAGAAATATGGATACTAACTTTAGTTACCTATATTAACCGAGCTGGCGCTATGGTTATGCCTTTTTTAAGCAATTATCTGCACAAAGGTTTTTACTTCGACTTGAAGGAGGTAGGCTGGATGATGAGCGCCATTGGTCTAGGATCATTGATAGGGAATTGGATTGGAGGAAAATTAACTGATAAAATAGGTTTTTACACGGTTATTCTCACCAGTTTATTACTGGTTGGTTTTGGTTTTATATCACTTATGTTCTTATATGATTTTGTTGAAATCAGCGTAGGATTATTTGTGATCACCGCAATAGCTGACATGTATAAACCAGCTGTTTTTGTAGCAGTAGGTTGTTTTAGCAATCAACAAACACGTACACGAGCATTAACACTAATTAGACTGGCTACAAATTTAGGTATGGTTTCAGGCCCTGTATTAGGAGGCATCCTAATAGCTAACAACTCATACGATCCTTTGTTTTGGATAGATGGCGTGAGTTGTATCTTGGCTGTAATTCTATTTTTATTTTTAATAGATGAAAGTAAAGTAGACATATACACCACTCGCATCCAAACATTAAAAGAAAACATCCCGCACAGACAACCATTTTTTAAAGATGTAAATTTTCTAATATTTTTGTTAGGCACATTTATAACAGCGCTACTATTTTTTCAGCTTTTCACAACCCTACCATTATTTAACGCTTCAAGATTTAATCTCAATGAAATGCAAATAGGCATCTTACTTTCTTTAAATGGGTTGCTGATTTTTTTTCTAGAAATGCCAATAATTGGTTATTTAGAAAAAATAAAATTCCAAAACACTAAAATTTTTCAAATAGGTGCAATATTTATGGCATTAGGTTTCTTTCTTCTACTAATGGCAAATTGGATTATTGTGCTTATTTTAAGCATTATTTGTATCACTTTAGGACAAATATTTATTTTTTCATTCGGAAATACTTTTGCCTACTCTAGAGCACAAGCTGGTTTTGAAGGACGCTATATGGCCATATATTCCATGAGTTTCAGCATTGCACAAGTACTAAGTTCTAAACTAAGTTTTAGTATTATACAAAACTATAGTTTCAACTACAACTGGATTTTCATGGGAATTGCTGGCGTAATTGGCATAGGCCTATATTTCAAACTCGATCAAAATCTAAACAAACCCTTAATACCTACAAACTAAATGTCGTCTCAAATAAACAACAAAAGCTTTAAGATTATTATTACCATACTTTCCATATTATTACTCTCAAGCTTATTTTACATCTATAAAATGTCTGATCATTCCAGAGGCATCATTATTGGTTTACGAAGTGAAAAGGTAGCTTTGGAGTATGATTTAAACAAAACAAAACTCGCACTAGATAGCGCCATCGCTCAAAAAGGACATTTGAACAATGAGCTAATAGCCGAGCGCACTAAAATAGAGCAACTCCTTAAACAGTTGAAATCTGGAACCATTGACGACAAGAATATAAATCAAATTAAATTGAATTCGAAAAATTTAGAATTACGAATTGCCTATTTGATGCATGAAATTGATTCGTACAAAAAGCAAATAGATAGTACTAAAACCGAATTAGCAGCTTCTAAAGCTGAATTACACACAGCCAAACAAGTTAAAGACACCCTTGAAAACAGAAATTTTAAATTAAACCAAAAATTACAAGATAACGGAGAAAAGTTAGCTAAAGCTTCCAAAATATCTTACTACAACTTAGAAGGAAATTCTTTCAAAAGGAAAAACTCAGGCGAACTGATATTTGAAAATAGAGCAAATAAAACGAACCTGCTTAAAACAAGTTTTATAATAGGGGAAAACGAATTAGCCACACCACAAAACAAAGTTCTATACATTCAAGTATTTGCGCCTGACGGCTCTATAATAGGTAGCAATGAAACCACAACCACAGGCGAACGTATAGCTGATTATAGCGCAATAGCCTACATAAAATACGATGGGAAAAGTCAAAAAATTGAAAAAGAAATACCTGTCCAAAAAATGAAAACAGGTACTTATCAAGTAAAACTTATTGATGGGGAAAAAGTTATTTTAGAAAGTACATTCAAATTAGAATAAAACCCTAACAAAAGGCATCCATGCATTAGCATAAATTTGATTATTGTTATTCAAAACATTATACCTTGCTCCCACTGTAAAATTATTAACGCGGTAGCCCGCTCCTAAAAAAAGAGCTGTATTCCAAAAATTGTTTTCATTTTTACCTAAATAAGTGTCATAGCTAATATTAGCACGTAATTGATCAACTTCAGCCGAGAGTTGTAACGTTTCTATTGGGTTGTATAAAACTGCTCCAGAAACCCCGTACAGTAAAGAATTGTAAGTATTACTTTTTATGTAAGTTGTGTTTATACCAGCACCTACTGCTACTTCTTCGGTCAAACTATAATAAAGTGTAGGTGAAATAGCAATGTTAGTAAAATTATTCCCGACATTGACCCCTATACCTCCTCCTATTTTCACTTTATCCCAAAAATCAGTATCTAAACTAGAAACTTCTTGGGCATTCAAACAAGGATTTACCAAACAAAGGGCTGAAAAAATTATCATTTTAATAGTTAGTCGCATTTTTTTCATACTTATTTTAAAGAATTAAAAATTAATCACATAAATATACTCTTTTGTTGGCAATATTCGTGTAAAAGTTTTTACTTTTGCAGTAATTTTTTAACCAAAAATTGTCATCAGACAGCATTATGGATAGGTTTTCCTTTTTAAACGCAGCACATACGGCTTTTTTTGCCGATTTATACGACCAATATTTAGTAAATCCTGATAGCGTTGAACCATCTTGGAGAGCTTTTTTTCAAGGTTTTGACTTTGCTAACGAATTCCCAAATGGATTTTCAGGTGAAGAAACTTCTTCGGAAGGAGCTATAAACAACGCTCAGTTAACGGATAAAATTCAAAAAGAAATTAGAGTACTTCAATTAATTGAAGCTTACCGCACCAACGGGCACTTATTTGCCGATACAAACCCTGTAAGAGATAGAAGAACCCACACACCTAGTTTAGAAATTGAAAACTATGGCTTAGCAAGTTCTGACTTACAAACGGTTTTTCAAACCGCTAGTTTAGTGGCAGGTAATCCAACGACTTTGGCTGATTTAATTGCTTTATTAAAGAAATTATATTGCCAATCAATCGCCTTTGAATACAAATACATTCGCGATACTAAAACGCAAGCATGGATTGAACAAAAAATCAATGCTATGGCAAATGAGGTAACTGCCGATAAGAAAAAGATTATCATTGAAAAATTGAATGAAGCTGTTTCATTCGAAAATTTCTTACATACAAAATACGTAGGGCAAAAGCGTTTCTCTCTAGAAGGAAACGAAGCGGTTGTTCCTGCTTTTGACATTCTAATTGAGGAAGCTGCCGAATTAGGAGTGGAACAATTAGTATTAGGAATGGCACACCGTGGTCGTTTGAATATTTTAGCAAATGTTTTTGACAAAGAACCTAAAAAGATTTTTAGTGAGTTTGATGGTAAAGACTATGCAGATGAAGACCATTTTGACGGCGATGTGAAATACCACTTGGGGATTACCACTCCTAAAACAACTCGCAAAGGAAAAGGGATTAACATCAATTTAGTGCCTAACCCTTCGCACTTAGAAACTGTAGCCGCTGTGGTGGAAGGAATCACACGTTCTAAACAAGACCGTTTCTTCCCAGCGCAACCAAATAAAGTATTACCAGTTATCGTACACGGTGATGCGGCCGTATCTGGTCAAGGAATTGTGTATGAAATTGCACAAATGGTACACTTAGACGGTTACAAAACACAAGGAACCATTCACGTAGTCATCAACAACCAAGTTGGTTTTACAACAAATTATACCGATTCTCGTTCAGCAACTTACTGTACTGATATTGCTAAATTAACTTCAGCACCTGTTATTCATGTGAATGCTGATGATGCAGAAGCAGTGGTAAAAGCTATGGTGTTTGCATTAGAATATCGTATGGAGTTCGGTTCAGACGTATATATCGATGTTTTAGGTTATAGAAAATATGGTCATAACGAAGGGGATGAACCTCGTTTTACGCAACCCGTTTTATACAAATCGCTTTCAAGACATAAAAATGTAAGAGATTTATATGGTGCTAAATTAGTAGAACAAGGAGTGATTTCAACTTCGTATGTTAAAGAAATCGAAGAGGCTCACAAAGCTAAATTGGATGAAAATTTAACAGCATCGCGCGAAGAAACTTTAACAGTTATCGAGCCGTTTATGCAAGATGAGTGGGTTGGTTTTTCTAAAGCGAACCAAGCTAAAATGTTAGAAAAAATCGATACTGCAGTAGCAAAAGACACCTTAGACGGTATCGCTAAAGTAGTAACAGAATTACCAGAAGGAAAAAAATATATCAGCAAAATACAAAAGCTTATCAACGATAGAAAAGCGATGTATTTTGAGAAAAACCAGTTAGACTGGGCTATGGGTGAAATGTTAGCCTATGGTTCGTTATTGACGGAAGGTTACAACGTTCGTATTTCTGGACAAGATGTAGAACGTGGTACATTCTCACACCGTCATGCCGTAGTAAAAACGGAGGATACAGAAGAAGAAGTAATCTTATTGAACGATGTGCCTAACAAGAAAGGCTACTTCAATGCTTACAACTCTTTGTTATCGGAGTACGGTGTAGTTGGTTTTGATTATGGTTATGCTATGGCATCGCCTAAAACATTAACTATTTGGGAAGCTCAATTTGGAGATTTCTCTAATGGAGCTCAAATCATGATTGACCAATACATTTCGGCAGCGGAAGATAAATGGAACAACCAAAATGGTTTGGTTATTTTAATGCCTCACGGCTATGAAAACCAAGGTGCAGAACACTCTTCGGCACGTATGGAACGTTACTTACAACTTTGTTCAGAACAAAATATGTATGTGGCGGACTGTACAACACCTGCGAATTTCTTCCACTTGTTAAGAAGACAAATGTTGGCAGATTTCCGTAAACCTTTGATGGTTTTTACCCCTAAGAGTTTATTGCGTCACCCAGAAGCGGTTTCTTCAGTTGAAGAATTTGCTACAGGTTCGTTCCAAGAAGTTATCAATGATACACACGTAAATGCAGCGGATGTTAAAACATTGGTTTTCTGTACAGGTAAATTCTACTACGACTTAAAAGCAGAAAGAGAAGCACAAGGAAGAAACGATGTGGCATTAGTAAGAATCGAGCAATTGTTCCCATTACCAGTTGACCAATTAAAAGCGATTATTGCTTCGTATCCAAACGCAACGGATTATGTTTGGGCACAAGAAGAGCCAAGAAATATGGGAGCTTACGGATTTATGTTGATGAATTTCAACGAGGTTAAATTCCGTGTAGCATCACCTAAAGCGTACAGTGCGCCAGCATCAGGAAGTTATACACGTTCTAAGAAACGTCATGCTGATGCCATCGCTATGGTATTTGAAAATAAAGAATAAAATAATAAATTAGTATTAGTTTCACGTTTAAGGTTTCAGGTTTTTAAAGTTCAACTTGAAACTTGAAACAAATCAACTTTAAACAAAAAAGATATGATTTTAGAAATGAAAGTCCCTTCGCCAGGGGAATCAATCAAGGAAGTGGAAATTGCTACTTGGTTAGTACAAGACGGAGATTATGTAGAAAAAGACCAGGCGATTGCTGAGGTTGATTCAGATAAGGCAACATTAGAATTACCAGCTGAAATGAGCGGAATCATCACGCTTAAAGCTGAAGAAGGTGACACAGTAGCTGTAGGTGCAGTAGTTTGTTTAATTGATACAAGTGCCGCAAAACCAGAAGGTGGCGCAGCTCCTGTAGCAGAGAAAAAAGAAGAAGCTCCTAAAGCAGAGGCTCCTAAAGCAGCACCGGTTCAAGCAACCACGTATGCAACAGGTTCAGCTTCACCAGCAGCTAAAAAAATATTAGCAGAAAAAGAAATTGACCCTGCAACAGTTACAGGTACTGGTAAAGCAGGTCGTATTACTACTGAGGATGCTTTAAATGCAAAAGCTTCTATGGGTACTCCTACAGGAGGTTCTCGTGGTTCTCAAAGAACAAAATTATCAATGTTACGTCGTAAAGTAGCAGAGCGTTTAGTATCTGCTAAAAACGAAACGGCTATGTTAACTACTTTCAACGAAGTTGACATGAGTGCTATCTATGCGTTACGTGACGAATACAAAGAAGAATTTAAAGCAAAACACCAAATGGGATTAGGCTTTATGTCATTCTTTACAAAAGCGGTAACCCGTGCTTTACAATTATTCCCAGATGTAAACTCAATGATTGATGGACAAGAAAAAGTGTCTTTCGATTTTTGTGATATTTCTGTTGCAGTATCAGGGCCTAAAGGGTTAATGGTGCCTGTAGTACGTAATGCTGAAAACTTAACGTTCCGTGGGGTTGAAGCTGAAATCAAGCGTTTAGCCATTCGTGCACGTGACGGTCAAATCACAGTAGATGAAATGACAGGTGGAACATTCACTATCTCTAATGGTGGGGTTTTTGGTTCTATGTTATCTACACCTATCATCAATCCACCGCAATCAGGAATCTTAGGCATGCACAATGTAGTAGACAGAGCTATAGTGAAAAACGGTCAAATCGTAATTGCTCCAGTTATGTTTGTAGCATTGTCTTACGACCACCGTATCATCGACGGACGTGAGTCTGTAGGTTTCTTATGTGCTGTGAAAGAAGCTTTAGAAAATCCAGCAGAAATCTTAATGGGTGGTAATCCAAGAAAAGCTTTAGAATTATAGTTATTGCTAGCAACAAAGCAATCTTACCTATTTATAATCCCAAACTTCAAAAGAGTTTGGGATTTTTTTGTTTATTTGCTCTATGAAGAAAAGTCAAAAACAAGCGGCTATAGGTTTTATTTTTATCACGCTTTTAATAGATGTGATAGGTTTAGGAATTATCATTCCAGTAACCCCAAAGTTAATTCAAGAACTCATACACGGTAATGTAAGTGATGCCGCACAATATGGAGGTTGGCTTACTTTTGCGTATGCTTTTACGCAGTTTTTGTTTTCGCCCTTGGTAGGAAATTTGAGTGATAAATACGGTCGCCGTCCTGTATTATTGCTTTCACTTTTTGGATTCAGTTTGGATTATCTGTTATTGGCTTTTGCGCCTACCATCAGTTGGTTATTCATCGGGCGCATATTGGCGGGTATTACAGGGGCAAGTATTACGACGGCTTCTGCATATATCGCAGACATCAGTACCGATGAAAATCGCGCCAAGAATTTCGGAATGATTGGCGCAGCTTTTGGTTTAGGATTTATTATTGGACCCGTTATTGGAGGCTTATTAGCGCAATACGGGGCACGTATTCCTTTCTATGCCGCAGCGGTTTTATGTTTACTAAACTTCTTATATGGTTATTTCATACTTCCAGAATCTTTATCCAAAAAACACCGTAGAGCCTTCGATTGGACTAGAGCTAATCCGATAGGCGCTTTTATTAGTTTAAAAAAATATCCAAAACTGATTGGATTAACCCTTGCCGTATTCTTGTTGCACACGGCTTCTCATGCGGTGCAAAGTAATTGGAGTTATTTTACCATGTATCAATTTCATTGGGATGAAACCATGATAGGGTTATCCTTAGGCATGGTAGGTTTATTAGTCGCACTAGTACAAGGTGGTTTGATTCGATGGATAAATCCAAAGCTAGGGAATGTAAAGAGTATCTATGTAGGCATGGCTTTGTATACGATAGGTATGTTTCTTTTTGGTTTTGCCAGCCAAAGCTGGATGATGTTTGCCTTCCTGATTCCGTATTGTCTCGGTGGTATTGCAGGACCAGCATTACAAGCGGTAATAGCAGGGCAAGTGCCCGCAAACGAACAAGGAGAAATACAAGGTACGTTGACGAGTTTGATTAGTGCTTCAGCTATTATAGGGCCACCTATTATGTCGAATGTGTTTTATTATTTTACTCAGGAAAGTATTGAGCATCCTTTTGCAGGTGCTCCTTTTATTTTGGGAGGCTTTGGAATGTTGTTAAGTACACTGATGGCTTATGTTTCTTTGAAGAAGCATCATTAATACAAAAGCCCCAATCCGAAAAAGATTGGGGTTTTTTGTTTGAACTTATATTACTCTTTGATAAACTTCACGGTCTTTTCAGTCTCGTTCGTTTTTAATTTGGCGAAATAAACCCCTGAGGCTAAGTTTGAAATATCCAACGAAATATTTTGACTAGCCACTTCATAATGCCCTACGGCTGTCCCTAAATAGGTATAGATTTCTACAGATTCTATAATAGTAGCATTGGTGATTTGCAAATGCTCTTGAGCAGGGATAGGGAATATTTTTAGTTGTTGAAAGCTACTTTCGGTATTGCTTAAAGTGCCTACTTTTACGGTAATAGCAGTACGCTGACTCTCGATGCCATTTACGGTTTGTGTCGCATAATAGGTTGTTCCATCTACCAGAACCGTACTTAAAGGCAATTCAGAAGTCATTGCTCTATTTCCTGATGACGTAGCATACCATTTAATGTTTTGTCCATTTACCATGATATCCGCCAGTGTAGCTCCTTGTGGGAAAGTTTGGGTAGGATTATTTATTATAGGTGCGGTTGGAGGTATGGTAACAGGATAAGCAACTATGCATCCATTCGAGTCTTCAACATTAAAAACATACATTCCTGATGGCAGGTTTGCAAATCTATTTAGAGGAGTAAAAGCACCACCATTTTGAGAATATTGATAAGGCGGTACACCTCCAGAAGCTGTAATAGTAGTTATAGTGTAAGCGTCTTCTTGGGTAATAGTATAAGTTGCGGTTAGCGGTGCAGGTTGAGTGATTGTAACCGTACTCCTACTTATACATTGCTTAGCATCTGTTACTTGAACGAAATACGTACCTACTGGTAAATAAGTAAAGACGTTATTCATTTGCGGACCAATTATTACTGGTCCAAATAAAGTATAAATATACGGTACAGCATTCCCAAAAGTATTAACAACGAGCGTACCATTATTAGCTCCACTACAGCTAACTGGTGTGTGAATGGTTGTTATCGTTGGTGGAACAACTGGAAGAACACTTACAGCATTACTAGTAGTTATATTATAATTTTTATCCCTCACAAGGATTACATAAATTCCTGCACTAGATATACTAAAGGTGTTACTAGCCACAAAAGTTGCTCCATCATCAATAGAATAAACGTAATCAGGGGTTCCACCTGAGGCAATTACTGTAATTATAGCAGTATCTACACAGGATAAATCTTTGATTAAGGTAGCTGTAGCGGTCAATTGCTGTCCTAACACAAGCTGGGTAGCCAGTAAAAAGAGTATGGAAAGTAGTTTTTTAGTCATAAACATCTGTTTGATTAATGGTGAGCAAAAGTAAATACTTTTTATCTTTGTCCCAAACAATTACTAATGAGTGTGTCCATCAATAAAAAAATATATTTCGCTAGCGACCAACACCTTGGCGCACCCACGCCTGAAATGAGTTTCCCTCGGGAGCAAAAGTTTGTACAATGGCTGGATGAAGTCAAACAAGATGCGGAAGCTATTTTTTTATTAGGCGATTTATTTGATTTTTGGTTTGAATATAAAACGGTGGTTCCTAAAGGTTTTGTGCGGGTGTTAGGCAAACTAGCCGAGATTCGCGACAGTGGGATTCCTATTTACTTTTTTGTGGGTAATCACGACCTTTGGATGAACGACTATTTCGAAAAAGAGTTAAACATTCCCGTGTATCACACAACTAAGGAATTTACATTCAACAATAAACTTTTTTTAATTGGTCATGGCGACGGTTTAGGGCCTGGGGATAAAGGCTATAAGCGAATGAAAAAAGTGTTTACCAATCCGTTTTCCAAATGGTTGTTTCGCTGGTTGCACCCTGATGTGGGCGTGAAATTAGCGCAATATTTATCGGTTAAAAACAAAATGATTTCGGGAGCAGAAGATGTCAAGTTTTTAGGGGAAGATAACGAATGGTTGATTCAGTATGCCAAACGCAAATTAGAAACCAAACATTATGATTATTTTGTTTTTGGCCACCGTCATTTGCCTATGGAGATTACTTTAAATGGAAATGCGCAGTATGTGAATTTAGGCGATTGGATTGGTTATTTTACTTATGGGGTTTTTGATGGAACGCGTTTCGAATTGAAAAAATATTAAAATAAAGCCCTAGAAATTTTCTCCTAGGGCTTTTATATTATTCTGAAAAATTCGTTATTGATGTTTGAATACAACTATTAGCTAACTTATTTCCTTTTTCTGAATTAATAAAATCCATCATAATCCAGCCCGCTGATTTCAAATTAGATTGCTGAATATACTCAGCTACTTTAGGGTTTACACGATCAGCAACAGCCACAGGATATGCAAATGTACTTGCCCCCGAGCAGTAAGTCAAAAACGCATCGTGTGTGCTTGAATTTCCATTAGCTCTATCTATATTTTCTTTAATCTTTTCAAATTTATAGTTAATTGAAGCACCTAGAATTGTTGAAACATGATAATAATCACTTATGTTTAAAGTATTATAGAACCCATTCCCTATTAAATTTGTTTTAGAAAAATTAGGATTTCCTGACCAACCTTGTACAAAAGTACTATTGGTATAGGTTTCTCTAGACATTGGCAATACTTTCCCTCTACAATCGACTAATTTATTGTTTGAATTCCATTGCTCCATCACTAATCCGAGCTGAGCATAATTATGCATTTTTTCATTATAATATTTTACCCATGATTCCTTTTCTTGATTATTGTTTTCTTTTTTAAAAATAGCAACAATAAATTCATTGGGATTATTTTTTAAGAATTTTTCAAAAGTTGCCATTACTTGTTCTAGTGTCAAATTTAGACGTACAATTCCATGATACCCCATGAATTGTCCATTTTCAAAATTAAATCGCAAATCAAAAATACGTGCTCCAGCTCCCAATTGCTCTTCTATAGTGCCATACTGATTACTACTAAAAGCATAATTTTTAATCGACATAGAATCATGTGTGCCAGGAATTGAAAGTTTACCAATTTCAGTATTATTATTTAATTTTTCCATCCACCTAGACCCTGAATATAGTTCTACATTTTTCTGTGAAATATTACTATTAATAAATTGAGCTTGCTCTTTATTATCTGTCATCTGCTCAGAAGTACAGGATTGTAAAGAGACAAGTGTAGCTAGTGTAAGTACAATTTTCTTCATAATTTGGGGTTTTATTCAGAGAAGCAATGTATATATAATTCATTTATACACAATAATTTATACTGTAGAAATTATTCGATAATCATGTATTTACACTATCAGATCCTAGTTTCAATCCATATCCTTGCTATATCTAAATCCTTAACGTAAATTTGCGCCCGTCTCAAAGGGGTGCTTGTGTGTTGCAGGCTGAGATTATACCCAACGAACCTGGACAGGTAATGCTGTCAAGGGAAAACCAAGCAAGCTTTGTAAGTTTTTGCTGCTATTTATTAATTCCATTGAATAATAGCCCCTTTTATTCGTGACAAAATGTAACGAATGAAAAAAATGAAGTGTAATCAAAACTGGAAAGTAATCACGCAGGTTGCGAAAGTTTTGTTAACAGGATGTATTTTCTTAACAGTTTCAAAGACAACTGCACAAGAAAAGAAAACACAAGACAGTACGAAAATCAACGCCTTAGAAGAAGTAAAAGTAGCTTCCACGCGATTGAACTCAAAATCACCTTTTGCGTATTCGACTATCAAAAAAGAGGCATTGCAAAAGACCAATTTAGGCCAAGATTTACCCATTTTATTAGACCAAATGCCATCGGTGGTCACCACTTCTGATGCGGGTGCAGGTGTAGGCTACACAGGCTTGCGCGTGCGTGGTAGCGATGCTACACGAGTAAACGTAACCATAAATGGTATTCCTTATAATGATGCGGAAAGCCAAGGAACGTTTTGGGTAAATATGCCTGATTTTGTGACTTCGGTTCAAGATATTCAGTTACAACGAGGAGCAGGGACTTCTACAAATGGAGCTGGAGCTTTTGGCGCAAGTTTAAACTTGCGTACGCTCACTCCCTCAGCAGAAGGCTATGCGAGTACATCACACAGTGTGGGTTCTTTTGGTACAAGAAAGCACAATATTACTTTTGGCTCTGGTATTAAAAATGGATTCTATGCTGAGGGACGTTTGTCAAAAATTGCCAGTGAAGGATACCTTGACCGTGCTTCTTCCGACTTAAAATCTTTTTATGCTGAAGCAGGATTTTTAGGGAAACAAACCGCTATAAAAGCTTTGGTTTTTGGAGGAAAGGAAATTACTTATCAATCCTGGTATGGTACTCCAGAAGCTGTTGTAAGAGGTGATAAGACGGGTATTCAAGCCTTTATCGATAGAAATTATTCTTCTGCCGCAGAAGCAGATAATTTATTGAATGCCGGTAGAACCTATAATTTTTACACCTATGAAAATCAGGTGGATAATTATGAGCAAACACATTATCAATTACATGTAACGCACCAATTTAATCCGAATTTAACTGGAACTATTTCGGGTAACTTTACTAAGGGGAAAGGATATTATGAAGAATTTAAAGCAGAGCAAAAATTAAAAAAATACTTTCCTAACCATGCTGATGGAAACCTGAAATCTGATGTAGTACGTAGAAAATGGTTGGATAATGATTTTTATGCCTTTGTATATGCTTTGAATTATAAAAATAAAAACTTCAATGCATCTTTAGGTGGTGGTTACAATCAATATGATGGGGTTCATTTTGGAGAATTAATCAAGCAAAAATATGCTAGTTTGCCTGTCACGAATGTTCCATACTACCAATCAACAGGAAAAAAGGAGGATTATTCAGTATATGTAAAAGCAGATTATACCTTCTTCCATAAATTATTGGTTTATGCTGATGTACAGGCAAGACGTGTAGACTATCGTACAAATGGGCTTAGCAGTGATTTAAAAACGCTTTCGGTAGATAAAACCTATAATTTCTTTAATCCAAAAGCAGGAGTAAATTTTGATATCCACAAAAATCATAGTATTTACGGTTCAGTAGCGGTAGCCAATAAAGAGCCTAATAGAAATGATTTGACTAAAAACCCAGTAGAGCCAAAAGCGGAACAGTTAATTGATTACGAAGTAGGTTATCGTTTCAAAAATAAAATGGCTCAAGTGAATTTAAATGGTTTCTATATGCATTACAACAACCAATTGGTTCTAACAGGTGCTTTAGATGAAGTGGGCGACCCGATTCGTGAAAATGTAAGCAAAAGTTACCGTGCGGGTATTGAACTTGAAGCTACTGTTCAGCCTACTAAATTTTTCCAATTAGGATTGAATCTGACACAAAGTATCAATAAAATTAAAGCATTCGATTATTTGGTGGCAGTTACGGAGTATGATGTGAATTTTAACGAAACGTATTCGACCAAAGTAACAAAATTTGAGAATACCGACATTTCTTTCTCTCCTAATTTTATAGGAGGAGCAACAGCTACTTTTTACCCAATAAAAAATATGAGTATTGCGTATATTCAAAAATTTGTAGGTAAACAATATTTAGACAATACGGCTTCTGAAAGTAAGAAGTTAGACAGTTATCACAATGGCAATGTAGCTGTCCAATATGTTTTTAAACCTAAGAATTTTGCAGAAATCAGTTTAAATTTATTAGTAAACAATGTGTACAATCGTTTATACGAATCAAACGGCTACACGTATAGCTACTACTATATCCCGCAAGGATCAAACGACCCAGCAGTGACAGAGAATTTCTACTATCCACAGGCAGGAAGAAACTTCTTAACGGGTATAACTGTCAAATTCTAAAATATATAAAATAAATGAGGCTGTTCAAAACTTTTTGGACAGCCTCTTCAATTTTCTTATAATCAACAAACTTGTTATTGAATGGTTACTCCTCAGTATGACTAAAGACCACTTTAATTTAACTAAAGATTAAAAACTAAACAATCTCCAAGTATTTTTGAGCATAGTATCCTATTACAAAACTCGCTTCATTTGAATGGCTAAATTTCTTGCCAGTTTTTCAAAAGCACCAATAATTCTTTCATGTTCCTTTACCGCGATAGTCTTTCTCTCAAAGCCAATAACTTTATCAAAATGAATGGAAAGTATTTTTTTTGAAGGATCCTCTCGCTTATAAAAATCTATCGTCGCTGAGAGTTTTGCGGGTTCTAAAGCATAGCCAGGATAAATCCAAGTGAGGTTTACTTTCATAAGATGAGAAGCTTCTGAAGTGATTTTACATTCTTGATTTTTAAATAAATCGTTGAAATATGCAACAAAAGCTGGGTTGTAATATTTTTCGCGATTTTCAAACCAATTTCGTTTGAACTCTTCTGCTTTTTCAGGATTGTCTTTTCGCTGCTCCAGTTTTTCTTTTAAAAAAGCTTCTTCAGATTTGAAACCATGCACTTGCAATTTATCATAATTGAATTCAGTTGAAAAAACCTGAATGCCTTTCAAATTTTCTAAATCGCCTTCAATAATTTCATATCGTTGTGAAAAAACAGTATTCACAACAATAGTAACAACAAGTATATTTTAGTTCTCATTTTTAAATTTCTAAAAAAAAAGTCTTTCATTGTTGTTACTCCGAAAGACTTTTAAATTATTATTTCACAAACTCTACAGCTTTATCCAAAGCCTCTTTCACCCCAGCTGGATTTTTACCTCCTGCTGTTGCGAAGAATGCTTGTCCACCGCCGCCGCCTTGGATGTATTTTCCTAACTCACGAACTACTTGCCCCGCATTTAAGCTCTTAGCTTCTACTAATTCTTTAGAAACATAGCAGGTTAACATGGGTTTGTCTTCATTCACGGTAGCTAAAACAAGGAATAAGTTATCTTTATTTTGTCCTAATTCGTAAGCTAAATCTTTAGCCCCATTAGCATCCAAATCAACTTGTACCGCTAAGAAATCGACACCATTTACATCTTTAATTTGAGAAGCTAATTCACCTTTTAGGTTTTTCGCTTTTTCTTTTAATAATTGCTCGACTTGCTTTTTCAATTTCGCATTTTCGTCTTGTAACGAAACCACCGATTTGATAATGTCTTGTGGGTTTTTCAACGCTTCTTTTACTTCCGCAATTAAATTTTCTTGTTTCGCAAAGAAATCTTTCACGGCATTATTCGTTATCGCTTCTACACGACGAATACCTGCCGCAACAGCGCCTTCAGAAACAATTTTGAAATGCCAAATATCAGCCGTATTACTCACGTGGATACCACCACATAATTCCATACTCTCTCCAAATTTAATCGCACGTACATTATCACCGTATTTCTCGCCGAATAATGCCATAGCACCTTCTTCGATAGCTTGTGCAAACGGAATGCTTCTTCTTTCAATTAATGGCAATTGCTCTTGGATACGTGCATTCACAAAATCTTCCACTTGACGTAATTCTTCTTCCGTAACTTTTGAAAAATGAGAGAAGTCAAAACGTAAATAGTTAGGCGCTACCAAAGACCCTTTTTGCTCTACGTGCGTTCCTAAAATGGTACGTAAGGCTTGGTGTAACAAGTGTGTCGCCGAGTGGTTACTCGCACACAAACTACGCAATTCCGTATTTACTTTTGCTTGGAAAGTCGCATTCACATTTTCTGGTAAACGCTTCGCAAAATGTAAAATCAAATTGTTTTCTTTCTTAGTATCGATGATTTCAATCGTCTCGTTAGCAGAAACTAAAACCCCTTTATCACCAACTTGACCACCACCTTCTGGATAGAATGGCGTATTATCTAAAACGATTTGGTACAAAACTCCATCTTTTTTAGAATCTACTTTACGAATACGAGTGATTTTTACTTCATTTTCGGTTTGGTCATAACCCACGAACGTTTCCACATTTCCGTCTATTAATACCTTCCAGTCGTCTGTTGAAACTTCTGAAGCCGAACGAGAACGTGCTTTTTGCTCTGCCATTGATTTGTCGAATTCACTTTCGTTAAACGACATTCCTTTTTCTTTTAAAATCAAGGCTGTTAAATCTTTTGGAAACCCAAAAGTATCATACAACTCAAAAGCTTTTTCTCCCGAAACTTCGTTACCCGAAGTTTCAGCCACCACTTTTTCTAACAATTGTAATCCTTGTTCTAAAGTGCGTAAGAACGAAGCTTCTTCCTCACGGATTACTTGCGTTACTAAGTTTTGTTGCGCTTTGATTTCTGGGAAAAACTCACCCATTTGTGTCGCTAAAACAGCAACCAACTCGTTGATGAATGGCTCTTTTTTGTTTAAGAACGTAAATCCATAACGAATCGCACGACGTAAAATACGACGGATTACATAGCCTGCTCCTGTATTTGACGGCAACTGACCATCAGCAATAGCAAACGCAACCGCACGCACGTGGTCTACAATCACCCGAATAGCGATGTTGGTTTTATTTTGAGTTTCTTCGCTTGCGCTCAGAATGACATCATTTGTTGTGTATTTCAAACCTGTAATCGCTGAAACTTTCTCGATAAGTGGCGTAAATACATCAGTATCATAATTAGACGTAACCCCTTGCATCGCCATACACAAACGCTCGAAGCCCATACCCGTATCTACGTGTTGTGCTGGAAGTTTTTCTAAAGAACCATCAGCTTTACGGTTGAATTCCATAAATACGTTGTTCCAAATCTCTACCACTTGCGGATGGTCGGCATTTACTAAATCACGACCTGAAACTTTTGCTCTTTCTTCCTCCGTACGTAAGTCGATGTGAATTTCAGAACAAGGTCCACAAGGTCCTTGGTCACCCATTTCCCAGAAGTTGTCTTTTTTATTTCCTAAAATGATACGGTCTTCTGAAACGTATTGTTTCCAAATATCGAAAGCGTCTTGGTCAAACGGTACATTTTCAGCTGTGTTTCCTTCAAAAACGGAAACATATAAACGGTCTTTGTCTAACTTTAATACTTCGGTTAAGAATTCCCAAGCCCAAGCTAAGGCTTCTTTTTTGAAGTAATCGCCAAACGACCAGTTACCCAGCATTTCGAACATTGTATGATGATAGGTATCAAAACCTACATCTTCTAAATCGTTATGTTTTCCTGAAACACGTAGACATTTTTGCGTATCGGCTATACGTGGACTTTTAGGCGTACCATTGCCTAAAAAGAATTCTTTGAACTGTGCCATCCCTGAATTGTTGAACATAAGGGTTGGGTCGTCTTTTAACACGATAGGGGCAGAAGGCACGATTAAGTGGTCTTTGCTTTTGAAAAAATCTAAATACGCTTTGCGAATGTCTTGTGATTTCATTAATCTTTTGTTTAAAAGTTTAAAGTTTAAAAGTTTAAGGTTGTCCTAAAACTAAAAAACTAAAAAAATATCTTTAAAAATTTTATTTATCTCTATTAGCCCTGATGGAGGTATTGTTGGAGCTCTTTTGCTTTTACAAAAGTTTGTTTTTATACCGACTTCAAACAAAGCAAAAAGCGACTACCGACAGCAGGACGGTACTTGTGAAACACCGAAATTATACTGCTTCAAAAAAGTTGGAAAGAGAACTTTACATTTTTGAAACATTTTATTAAGATATTTCATCAGTTTAAAATATATTTGTTACTAACAACTCACATCGTTTGCACGAAATACCAAATAATTCATCATAACGAGTGCAAAAATAGGATTTTTTAAAAAAATTATGTCGAAAAAAGTTAAGTATTATTACGACACCGAAAGTCTGGCGTACAGAAAAATAAAGCCTAAAAAAGGGCGTAATTTAGGTTATGGCGTTTTATTTGTATTAGCCTCGATACTTTTTGGATTTTTATTTTTCTTTTTGATATCGGATTTAGGCTATTTCAGTACCCCAAAAGACAAGATGCAAGCCCGAGAATTGGAAAATTTGAAACTGAATTATACAATTTTGAATAAAAAAATTGACCAATTGAATGAGGTTTTAGCCAATATTGAAGAGCGTGATAACAATATTTACAAAGTTTACTTTAACACGGCTAGTGCTGGTGAAACGGAAGAGGAAAAGAAAATTGTGAGCAAAACACGTTTTAAAAACCTGTTGGCAATGAATAACGAACAGTTGATTTCGAGTACTGATGGACGCGTTTTGGAATTAGCAAAAGGGTTGGCGGAACAGTCTAAATCGTTAGACAAAATTCTTTCCTTAGCGAAATCTAAAGATAAATTTTTGAGTTCGATTCCTGCTATTCAACCTGTGAAGAACGAACAGTTGAAACGTATGGCATCCGGTTTTGGTTACCGAAGCGACCCGTTTACCAAAGCGCGTAAAATGCACAAAGGGATGGATTTTACCGCTCCTACAGGTACGCCTGTGTATGCAACGGGCGATGGGGTGGTACGTAGAGCTGATGCGGGAGCTTCAGGCTTTGGTAATCATATTGTGGTGAGTCATGGTTTTGGGTACGAGACCTTGTATGCGCACTTGAGTCGTTATAATTGTCGTCCTGGAAAACGTGTGAAGCGTGGTGACATTATTGGTTTTGTAGGAAGTACAGGACGTAGTCAAGCCCCTCACTTACATTATGAAGTACATAAAGGGGGGAAGGAAATTAATCCTATCAACTTTTACTACGGAAATATTTCGGCGGTGGAATACACAGCAATTGCTAAAATGGCAACGCAAGAGAATCAGTCGTTTGACTAAAAATTTGTTTCAAGTTTAAGGTTTCAAGTTCCATGTTCGGGAACTTGAAGCCTTAAACCTTAAACCTTAAACAAAGTAAAAATGCAAATTAATCTTCCTGAAAATAAACGCTATTATACCATGGGTGAAGTGGCAACGGCTTTTGGGGTCAATCAGTCGCTGATTCGGTTCTGGGATAAGGAATTTACGGTATTAAAGCCTAAAAAAAATGCCAAAGGCAACCGTATGTTTACGCCCGAAGATGTGAAAAATTTGCAGTTGATTTATCATTTGGTTAAGGAACGTGGATTTACTTTAGAGGGCGCTAAAATACATTTGAAAGAAGGCGTACAACCTTCGCTGGATAAATTAGCTGTTATTACCAAATTGGAGAGTATTAAGGAGCAGTTGGTACGGATTAAGGAGGGGTTGTAAAGATACAAAATTCAATAAGTCTATCTTTTTCAATACAACCTTCCAAAACACTAACCTCAACGCTTATCAATTCTTAACAAAATATTATTTGTAACAAAAATTCCGCTCCTGCGACTAATAAGCAAAACAAAAAACATGAAGAAAGCTTATTATTTGTACTTAGCAGGAGGTATTTTAATTTTAGCAAGTTTTATCAAAAAAATGTCTGGAATGCCAACGCATTTTGAGATATTTAATTTCGAAACTAATGTTTATCTTTACACTGCTTGGAAGGTTTTTCTTTCTGGATATTTATTTTATCAATTTTATATTAAACTAAAACAAGATTCTACAAATTAAATTTTTGACAACTATGAGAAAATTTTTGCCTTGGATTATTATTGCAGTAGTAGTATTTATTGGCTACTCTTATTTTAAAGGAATTAATAACACCGCAGTTACTTTAGACCAAAATGTAAAAGAGGCTTGGGGGAATGTACAAACGTCTTACCAAAGAAGAAATGACTTAATTGGAAACTTAGTAAATACCGTAAAAGGAGCGGCCGATTTTGAAAAAGGAACATTAACAGCTGTAATTGAAGCCCGTGCTAAAGCAACTCAGGTTACTGTTGACCCAACAAACATTACACCAGAGCAATTAACACAGTTTAACCAAGCACAAAGTGGGGTTTCTTCTGCCTTATCTCGTTTATTAGTTACTGTGGAGCAATATCCTCAGTTGAAGGCTAATGAAAACTTCTTGAAATTACAGGACGAATTGACAAGTACTGAAAACACTATCCAAACAGCAAGAACACGCTTTAACGAGGCTATCAAACCTTACAACAATCACGTAAGTGTATTTCCTAACAGTTTATTTGCTGGATGGTTTGGATTTAAAGAAAAACCATATTTTGATGCTGAACCACAAGCACAAAATGCTCCAAAAGTGGAATTTAACTTTGACAACGCAAGCGAGAAAAAATAATGTCAACGGTAGAAGATTTTTTATCTAAAGCAGATGAAGAAGCTATTGTGGATGCTATTCGCATAGCCGAATCACAGACTTCAGGGGAAATCCGTGTGCATATTGAAAAAAACACTTCCTTACCCGCCCTTGAACGCGCTAAGGAGGTGTTTCATTTCCTAAAAATGGATTTGACCGAATTGCATAACGGAGTCCTAATATACGTAGCGGTGGAAGCCAAAACCTTTGCCATTTACGGTGACAAAGGCATCAATAAGCTTGTCCCTACAGATTTCTGGGATTGTACCCGTGATGCCATTCAAAAAAACTTTAAGGAAGGTCATTTCCGAGAAGGGCTTATTGCCGGTATTTTGAATGCTGGTAAGCAATTACAGCAACATTTTCCTTGGGACCATAGCAACAAAAACGAATTACCTGACACTATTTCGAAAGGATAACATGAGAACCACCCTAATACAAATGGCAAATTTGAAAAAAGTCACATACCTTTTATTTGCTTTCCTTTATTTCACCCATTTAACTTTTGGACAGTTTGACATTCCGACAAAACCTGAATTTCAAACCAGCGTGTACGATTATGCTAAGGTATTGTCTGACGGCGAAAAAAGTCAATTAGAAGATAAATTGGTTAAATATTCCGATTCAACAACCACGCAAATTGTATTTATTTCTATTGAAAGTTTAAAGGGTGAAAACATAGGTTTGTTAGCTCCTAGATGGGCACATACTTGGGGGATTGGACAAGCCAAGGAAGACAATGGGGTTATCATGCTTTTAGCAAAAAAGGAACGCAAAATATGGATTTCACCTGGTTATGGCGTTGAGGACCGTTTAACAGCTGGGATTACAGGTGATATTATAAGAAATTTCATTGTTCCAGAATTCAAAACTGGCAATTACTACGCAGGTCTTGACCAAGGTGCCGAAGCTATTTTTAAAGCATTAAAAGGGAAATACAAAGGAGAACGCAAAAAGAAAGGGCAAGAACCTGATTTGGGTGGTATTTTATTTTTTGTTTTTCTAGTTATACTTATCCTTATCATCGTTTCTAAAAACAAAGGCAATCGCAATAACCGTGGTGGTTTTGGCGGAGGTTTAGATTTGGGCGACATTATTATCTTGAGCCGTATGGGACGTGGTGGAAGTAGCTGGTCTTCTGGCGGTGGCGATTCTGGAGGCTTTGGCGGCGGTTTTGGTGGCGGAGGCTTCTCCGGCGGTGGTGCTGGAGGGGATTGGTAGTAGTTAGTGGTCAGTATTCAGTGAGCAGTATTCAGTTTGTTTTTGTTACTAAAAAAATTTACTACGACACTTATAGAATAAACACTACATAAAGCATAGAGTTCATAAAAAAAGCCCTTAAAATGTCATTTAGGGGCTTTTTTCTTATAACCAACCTTTTTTGTTCATCTGATAGGTTTGAAAAAAATCTTCATCGGTTTTAGTTAAATAAACGATACCTTCTATAAAACCTATAAGACCTCCTAGACCACAGAAAATGTTCAAAATAATTTGAAGAATTCCTTCTTTAGTATAGCCTAATACAAATTTGTGAATCCCTAAGCTTCCAAATAAAATCCCCATTACGCCACAAATTACTTTCTTGTTTTCCTGTACAGGTCTGCCGTAGTTAGGTGTGTTCCAATCTTCTCTTGGTTTCTTTGTTTCCATGAATTGTTGTTTTTTTAGTATTGTCACTTGGTGGGTTCCCAAAGTTCAATTTTATTGCCTTCGGGGTCTAAAATCCACCCAAATTTTCCATACTCATAAGTCTGCATTTCCCCTACAATTGTTACACCTTCTGAGGCTAAAATTTTTAACAGTTCTTCTAAGTTCTCCACTCGGTAGTTGAACATAAAGGGTTTTTCACTGGGGGCAAAGTACGATGTATCCTCTTTAAAGGTACTCCATTGGGTCATTCCGTCGTTGCCTTCTTCGTCTTTCCATTGAAAAGTAGCGCCATACTCATTAACGGGCAAGCCTAAATGCTTACCGTACCATGCGTTCATGGCTACAGGGTCTTTTGTTTTAAAAAACAATCCCCCAATACCTGTTACTCGTTTCATATTTTCTAATTTGTTTGGTGATGTTCGTATAAATGATGTGCTTTTTTATAGGTAAATGTCGTTGCAATAACCAGCAAACAACCTTGAATAGTGAACCCTGTCATGGCGTCAATTTCTCTGGAAATATAAGTGCATCCTAAGCCAAAAATAGCTAAACCAATGCCCAAAACGAGTACTTGTAAGCGTGCTTTATGACTGCCAATCAAAATATGCTGTGCCAATAGCAACAACCATATCCCCGAAACTAACATCATTACTGAAGAATACAACCATATCATCCGCATACCATTAGCGGCGGGCGCTTGAATTTCTCCTTTTTCAATATGTTCCATGACCGCTTGCATGCCTAAAAAAGCATGTGGAAAAAAGCTAAGGCACAATAACAGGCCTACAGCCAAAACGATGTAATAACTAACCTTGTTCATATAATGCAATTATTTTATCAACGATAGTTTGTGCCAATCCTACTTTACTTTCAAAAGTCCAACCAGCAATATGAGGGGTTAATAAAACATTTGGGGCATGTAATAGGTATTCGAAAGCTTCGGGTTTTTCCCCTTCAAAAAGTGTTTCAAAAGAGAGTTTTTCATATTCCAACACATCTAACCCAGCGCCTAAAATTTTTCCACTTTTCAAACCAGCCACTAGGTCGACGGTAACCACACTATTTCCGCGTGCGGTATTAATAAACCAAAATGGCTTAGAAAGCTCCTTGATAAAATCAGTGTTTATCATTTTATCGGTTTCAGGTGTCCAAGGGGTGTGCAGGCTGACTACATCTACTTTATCTTGAAATTCTTGTAATGTAACTTGGCGTGCATTGGCATCACCTACGTTGGGAGCGATATCATAACAAAGGACTTCTACTTCAAAGCCTCTGAGTTTTTTGGCAAAGGATTTTCCCATGTTGCCATAACCAATGATGCCTACAGTTTTACCATCTAATTCATACCCGCGATTTGCTTCACGGTTCCATTGACCAGATTTGACTTCGTTATTGGCTTTGTTTAGATTGTTAAATAAAGATAAAAGCATTCCTAAGGCATGTTCGCCCACAGCATTTCGATTGCCTTCTGGGGCGGCAATTAAATGAATGCCTTTGGTTATGGCATAATCACAATCGATACTTTCCAAACCTGCACCTACGCGCGCTATAAATTGTAGGTTTGTAGCTTTATCTAAAAAAATTCTATCGATTTTAAAACGGCTTCGAATAACTATACCGTGATATTCGGAAATTTTAGCTTCTATTGCTTCTTTGGTTGAAGTAAAATCATCGTAGTTTTGAAAACCAGCTGTTTCCAGTTGATTTCTTAACAAAGGGTGATTACTATCTAAATGTAGTATTTTTATATCTTGAGGTTTCAAATGTAGATCAATTATATCCAAATTTACGAACTTGAAATATTAAAATAACAACAGACTCACTTTTTTTTTCACTGTTCCAGTACCGTTTTCAAACACTATTTTCGAGCTTCGTTATAATTCCGCATTTTTATCAATAAACTAACAAATTAAACTTCCCAAAATGAAGATCATTTTGTATATGCAGATATTGTTTTACAATGACTATAAGCCTAGTTTTATCTTAAAAATCCGTTCATTATTGTAAATCCATTTTAACCCTAATCGAATACGAGACACTGAAATAAAACAGAGACTATAAAGGAGATTCATTTGTCAATGAGGAATTGCCTACTTCATATAGTTGTTTGAGCCAATTATGTATGTTGATTCCCTCATATGAATAAGACTATTTACATTCTAAAATAGCTTTATCATTCTGATTTATCAAAAAAAGAGTCTGTTTAAAAGCAAACTATAAATAATAAGAAGTAAATAATTCAGAAAGCTTGTAGCATTATTTTTCGTAACTTTATAAGAAAACCAACTAAACTATGTTACAAAAAAGTATTGAAGACGCTTTAAACAAGCAAATCCGTATCGAAGCCGAATCCTCACAAGTTTATTTGTCAATGGCATGTTGGGCAGAAATTCACGGTTTTGAAGGCATTGCCCGTTTTATGTATTTACAGTCCGATGAAGAACGTATGCACATGCTCAAATTGGTCAAATATGTCAACGAAAGAGGAGGCCATGCTTTGATAACCGATTTGAAAATGCCTCAAACAACTTTCGATACCTTTCAGCAAATGTTTGAAGCCTTGTATAAACATGAATTATTTGTTTCGCATTCCATCAACGAATTAGTGCATTTAACCTTTGAGGGGCGCGATTATGCCACCCACAATTTCTTGCAATGGTATGTAGCCGAACAAATAGAAGAAGAAGCCCAGGCTAAGAGCATCCTAGACAAAATCAACATGATAGGTGACGATAAAGGCGGTTTGTATCTTTTTGATAGGGATATTTTGCAGATTACCAATAAAAATAACACTTCCGGTAATCCCTAACGGTTTTGAGCAACAAGGAAAAACATAAAAGCAAAGACAAGCACGAAAAAGAGCCTAAAAAATTACACAAAAAAGCAGAAAAGTGTAAGTCAAAATGTTGTGAAAAATACAAGAAAAAAGAATCCAAACGTTGCAAAAAATGCCCTATGTTTGATTTAATTGAAAAATATAAGACTCCTTCAATTTGAGGGAGTTTTTTGTTTAGAAGTTCTTGAAAAGATGGATTTCCATATTCACTTTTAAAACTGTACTTTTGAATATCTTTTGAACCCACTCCATTTTTAGCGGGTTCGCTCATAAAATTTGCACTATGATGAAACCCAAAATAATCGCTTTTGATGCGGATGATACGCTTTGGCATAACGAACCCTATTTTGATGAAGCCCAAGAAAAATTTTGCGCGCTATTTGATAATTATGCTTCGCATCAAGTCATTTTGCAAATGATTTTAAATCATCAAGTAAAAAATTTACCGCTATACGGTTTTGGCATCAAAGCTTTTACCTTGTCTATGGTTGAAACAGCTTTGGAATTGACTCAGAATCAAATCTCAGGAAACGCTATTGAGAAGATATTGAAAATTGGAAAAGAATTACTAGAAAAACCTGTTGAATTACTCCCTAATGTCGAAGCCGTTTTGCAGGAATTAAAAGGCAAATACCGCTTAATTGTAGCCACAAAAGGCGACTTGAAAGACCAACACCGAAAACTTCACGATTCTGGTTTAGGACATTATTTCCATCATATTGAAGTCATGAGCGATAAAACAGAGGTGGATTATTCAAAAATGTTGGGACGATTAGACATCCCTCCAAGTGATTTTATGATGATTGGCAATTCTTTAAAATCGGATGTTTTACCAGTGTTGAACATTGGCGGTTGGGGCGTGCACATTCCGTATCATACTACTTGGGCATACGAGCGTATTGATTTTGAAATTGAACATGAAAATTTTAAAGCCGTTGCTACTATTAAAGAAGTTTTAAATATTTTGTAGTGTCCTTATTTTTTTAGAAATTTACATAAAAACAACAGTAGATGAACTCTTTAGAAATCTTAAAAAATAATCTAATCGATAAGATTTTAGCGACTCAAAATGAAGAGTTGTTAGCCTCTATTTTTGGGATTTTCGAATCGTCTGTGGTTGAAGGAAAAATTGCACTCACTTCAGAACAAATCGAAATGCTCACCATGAGCGAAAATGACATCCAAAATAACAAAATTGTTGACGAAGAACAACTCGAAAAAAGAGATGTTAGATGGCGCAGTTGAAAGTATATTGGACTGAAACAGCTATTTCTCAGCGTGATTATGTTTTAGAATATTGGGTAGAACGAAATAAGAACACCTCTTATTCAAAAAGTTTATACAAACGTATTTCGGAAAGAGTTACCATTTTGAAAAAGCAACCTTTTATTGGAAAACCAAGTAACTTTAAGGATACACGTGTCATTTCTTTAGGACATTACAGTATTTTTTATAAGCCAACCGAAACTAAAATCATTATTACAGCTTTTTGGGATAATAGACAGGAACCAGAAAAATTATTAAACTTTTTAAACAAAACAAGTGGTAAGTAAAACCAAAATAGATTTACAAAAATGGAACAGAAAAGAACATTTTGAGTTCTTTAGTCAAATGGAGGAACCCTTTTACGGAATAAGCCTTTCCATTGATTGTACGAAAGCCTATCAAACGGCTAAAGCCATACAAATTCCTTTTTTTACTTATTATTTGCATAAAACATTACTTGCGGTCAATGCGGTTGAAAATTTCAGATTGCGCATCATAGACAAAGAAGTATACCTTTTTGACCGTATAGATGCTTCAGTAACGGTATTGCGAGAAGATAAAACGTTTGGGTTTTCGTTTATGCCTTTGCAGGAAGAAATCCAAGCATTTCAGGAGGTTGTTACTCAAGAAATTCAACGGGTACAAAACACCAAAGGACTTTTTACCCGAGACTTTCCTCTTGTTAATCTAATTCATTTTTCAGCTATTCCTTGGATAGATTTCACCTCATTATCCCACGCCAGAGGCTTTGCTTATGAAGACAGTTGCCCTAAAATTTCTTTCGGGAAACTTACACAAGAAAATGGAAAATACAATATTCCAATGTCCATCCACGTACATCATGGATTAATAGATGGGTATCATCTGGGGCTTTTTGTAGAGGAATTTCAGCGATTGATGGATGCGTAATTTCTCATTATAAGTTATTTATGTTCACGATTGCCTATCATCCCATTTACAAACATCCTTTGCCTGAGGGTCATCGATTTCCAATGCAGAAATACGAACTATTACCACAACAATTACTCCATGAAGGCACAGCCACTGCTTGCATGTTCTTTGAGCCTGAAATAGTGGACTTAGCGCATGTAACCACTGTACATCAACAAGAATATGTGACAGATTTGACCCAATTAACTTTAGATGCTCGAGCAGCTCGAAAAATTGGTTTTCCACTAACAGAAGCATTAGTAGAGAGAGAACTGCGATTGACAGAAGGGACTATTACTGCAAGTTTGAACGCTTTGAAAGATGGCATTGCTTTTAATATTGCGGGAGGTACTCACCATGCTTATAGTAACCGTGGGGAAGCTTTTTGTTTGTTAAACGACCAAGCTGTAGCGGCACAATATTTATTAAATCATAACTTGGCTAAGAAGATTTTAATGGTGGATTTAGATGTGCATCAAGGCAATGGAACGGCCGAAATTTTTCAAAAGAATTCTAACGTATTTACTTTTTCAATGCATGGGCAAAGTAACTACCCTTTTAAAAAAGAAGTTTCCGATTTAGACATTGCGCTTGCCGATGGAACTACCGATTCAGATTATTTGAGCATTTTAGAACGAACCTTACCCATGTTAATCGAAACTCAAAAACCTGATTTTATTTTTTATCTGAGTGGTGTAGATATTTTAGCCACCGACAAGTTGGGCAAATTAGGCTGTACATTAGCGGGGTGTAAACAACGTGATGCGCTAGTATTTTCGTTGAGCAAGCGTTACGAAATACCCGTGCAATGCAGTATGGGCGGTGGATATTCGCCCGAAATCAAAACCATTATTGAGGCACATGCGAATACCTATCGAACCGCTAAAGATATTTATTAATACTTACGTTAATTTACTATTAAATAAAGTTTTTAAAAATTATATTCTTTGTAACTTTGTACCACAATAACTTTTTAACTAAAAGAATATGTATCCAGAAGAAATGGTAAAACCAATGCGTGAAGAATTAACAAGCAATGGTTTTCAAAATTTATATACAGCAGAAGAAGTAAAAAATGCATTAGCACAAGGCGGAACAGCTTTAGTAGTTGTGAATTCAGTGTGTGGTTGTGCGGCTCGTAATGCGCGTCCAGGTGCGGTGATGAGTTTGTCAGGCGATAAAAAACCAAGTCAATTGATTACTGTTTTTGCTGGTGTAGATAAAGAAGCAGTTGATGCGGCTCGTGAGCAAATGTTCCCATTCCCACCGTCTTCGCCAGCTATGGCATTATTTAAAGATGGAGAATTAGTACACATGCTAGAACGCCATCACATTGAAGGTCGTCCAGCTGAAATTATTGCTGAAAATTTAAGAGACGCCTACAACGAGTTCTGCTAAATACAAAACGTTATTTTTATATAAATGTCATCTAGATGGTTAAGAGCTAGATGACATTTATTATTTTTGCCCAAAACGAAAACTATGCAAAAAATAATTTCATACCCTTTATCATTCGTATTTGCCTTATTGTATTTCTTTTGGTTAATTGTATTTCATCCAATTCAATGGGTTTGTTATACTTTTTTTGGCTATAACGCTCACCGTTGGAGTGTGGCTATATTAAATTGGTTTTTGATACGCAGTACACATGTATTAGGTACTACCTATAACATTAAAGGGTTCGAAAATATTCCAGCCAATAAACCTTTGATAATCGTAGCCAATCATCAAAGTTTATACGAAATACCTGCATTTATTTGGTTTTTACGCAAATGTCATCCCAAGTTTATTAGTAAAATTGAATTAGGAAAAGGGATTCCAAGTGTTTCCTTTAATTTAAAATATGGAGGTTCTGCATTAATTGACCGTAAAGACCCTAAACAAGCTTTACCGGAAATTCAAAGAGTGGGAAAATTTATCAACGACAATAATTATTCGGTTGTCATTTTCCCAGAAGGAACTCGCAGTAAAGATGGAAAGCCTAAGGCGTTTTCAGTAAATGGATTAAAAATGTTGTATCGCTATGCGCCTGATGCGTACTTTTTGCCTGTATCTATCAATAATTCTTGGAAAATGAACCGTTATGGGAAATTTCCCTTAGGATTAGGTACTAAAATTGAACATACCATTCATCCGCCTTTAAAAATATCGGATTATACGTTTGATGAAATTTTTGAAAAAACAGAAACCATCATCAAACAACATATAAAACACTAAATATCTATTATGAATAAATTACACAATATGCGTTTGGAAGTAATGCAGTTTCTAGAAAAGAGCTTAGATTCTTTTGTAGATAATTATTTGCTTCCCGTAGAAAAAATGTGGCAACCAAGCGATTTGTTGCCCAATTCAGAAAGCGAAAATTTCATGGAAGAAGTCAAAGAATTACGTGAAATAGCTAAGGATTTACCCTACGATTTCTGGGTAGTATTGGTTGGGGACACCATTACAGAAGAAGCCTTACCAACTTACGAATCTTGGTTAATGGATGTGGATGGTGTACGTCAAAAAGGACAAGAAGGCGAAAACGGTTGGGCAAAATGGATTCGTCAGTGGACAGGTGAAGAGAACCGTCATGGCGACTTGTTGAATAAGTATTTGTACCTTTCAGGACGTGTGAATATGCGTGAAGTAGAAATCACAACGCAACATTTGATTAACGATGGTTTTGACCCAGGTACGGATAGAGACCCGTATAAAAACTTTGTTTTTACGAGTTTTCAAGAATTAGCTACTTATGTATCACACATGCGTGTATCAAAGTTAGCCAAACAGTATGGAGACAAAAAATTAGCGAAGCTGTGTAACATGATTGCAGGAGATGAAATGCGTCACCATTTAGCTTATAGCGAATTTGTGAACCGAATTTTCCAAGTGGACCCAAGTGAAATGATGCTTTCTTTTCAGTATATGATGAAGCAAAAAATCACCATGCCAGCTAATTTAATTCGTGAATCAGGGGATGCTATTGGTACCGCTTTTGAGAAATTCTCCGAGTCAGCACAACGTATCGGGGTGTATACCGCTTTAGATTATGTAGATATTCTTCAGAAATTGATTGACAAGTGGGAAATTGAAAAGGTAACAAACTTATCAGACGAAGCTGAAAAAGCGCGTGATTATTTAATAAAATTACCTGCTCGCATGACCCGTTTAGCAGAACGCATGGTTACTCCAGCGGAAGAAAAATTATTCAAGTGGGTACAACCTGCTTTAGTGGTTTAAATAAAAAAAAGAGGCTTTAATGATCTGAAAGCCTCTTTTTTTATCAATCTATAATTTTGTTCCCAAATCAAATATTATAGTTCATCCAAAAAATATCTTTGAATTTATATTCTGAGAATCTTTATAAAACACATATTACTCTTTAATAATCTTTTTCACTAAAATGCCTTTTTCCGTTTTTAATTCGATAAAATAAATTCCCGGTGTAAAAGTAGTTAAATCAATAGAAGAGGTAGCCTCAAAAGTCGTGTCTACCAATTTACGACCATTAACATCAATTACACTATAACTATTTAAAACCAATCCGTTCGAATTCACTATATTCAAAACATTCGTTACAGGAACAGGATAAACCGCAAGTTGACGTTCTAATTCAAAATCTTCTACAGCTAAATTCTGTGCAATTTTGCGCATCTTATGATTTTGACTATCGGCAATATACAATGTATTTTGCGCATCTAAAACTATCCCATTAGGATAAAACAAACGTGCTGCACTACCTGTACCATCAACATTTCCTGAAGTTCCATTTCCTACTAAAGTAGTAACATTTCCGTTAGTATCAATTTTACGAATACTGTGATTTGAAGTATCAGAAACATAAACATTACCTGCTGCATCCACATTCACTCCTTGAGGGTAATTAAATTTTGCAGTAAGTGCAGGTCCATCTGCGTAACCTGACACTCCACTTCCAGCAATGGTAGTTACTTGACCATTAGCAGAAATTTTTCTAATTTTATGATTCAATCTATCTGCTACATAAAAATTATTATTCCCATCAGTAACTATTCCTTGCAAATTATAGAAAGAAGCAGCTAACAAAGCACCATCAGTACTCCCAGAAGAAATAGAACCTGCATAGGTAGTTACTACTCCTGCAGGAGTAATTTTTCGAATTCTATTTTGGTCGCATACATACAAGTTGTCGTTCGCATCAATAGTAAGACCATTAAGGCTTTTAAATTGAGCACCTTGCCCTGTACCATCAGAATACCCTTGCGTACTTGCAGAACCTGCAAAACTTGAAAGTGTTCCAGTTGTACTATATTTATATATATTATAATCCAACTGACAAATAATAAAATAATTCCCAGCTGAGTCTTTCACAACATATTGAGGTCTAGAAAACTGAGCAAAAATAGGAGTAGTAACATCACCAGTAGTGGTTACTTTACGGACAGAACCATTCCCAAAATCAGCAACTAAAATATCTCCTTGAGCGTCTTTTGAAATCCCTAATGGAAAGTTAAACTGAGCAATGGTTCCAGAACCATTCATTGTACCAGAAACTCCACTTCCTGCCAAAGTCGAACAGGTTTGTGCCTGATTTCTTTCAGAAATCATCATTGCAATTAAAGAGAGGAATAGCGTAATTTTTCTCATAGTCATTTTTTTTTTAAGTTTGTCAAAATTTTTCAGAATTAAACTTGGCAAACTTAATTGTAAAAAAAACACCACGCATCACCCAAAACGGGTGAGAACAAACCGTTAGACGCTGCAAATATTTTAACTTTAGTCTATTATCTATATTCTGTTTCACACTAAAAACAAACAACTTACAACCGACAAAAAGTTGATAAACAACGACTATTCCATCAAAAACACAGTAAATTCAGTTTCCTTTCATTCCGATACTGAAGTTCAATATCCGCTTTTTAAAATAAATGAAACTACTAATAATTTGATTCAACTAATGGAGCAAAATGACGCTCTTCTTTTTCAAACTCGGCACGCACCCCCGATAATAAATTTTGTTGTGATAAAAAATCAGATTTTTCCTCTAATGCCAGTAAGGAAGCATGAACTATAGCAGAAACAATTTGAGCTCCAGTCATTTCATAAGTATTAGCCATTTGCTGTAGTAAATTTTCATTCACTGCCATAGTTTTAGGAATTGCTTTTTTCCAAAGTAGCATTCGTTCCTCCACTGTTGGTTTCGAAAATTTGATAATAGCATTAAATCTTCTTAAAAAAGCATCATCAATATTGTTTTTAAAGTTAGTTGTTAGAATCACTAAGCCTTGAAAACTCTCAATCCGTTGCAATAAATAACTTACTTCTTGATTAGCATAACGGTCGTTGGATGATTTTGTACTGGTTCTTTTCCCAAATAATGCATCAGCTTCATCAAAAAGCAAAATCCAATTTTTATTCTCCGCTAAATTGAAAATTTTTTCTAGATTTTGTTCGGTTTCCCCTATATATTTGGAAACCACTTGAGACAAATCGACCCGATATACCGCGCGCTGAAACTCTTTACCCAGTAAAGTTGCCGTAAGCGTTTTCCCAGTTCCTGAAGGACCATGAAATAGCGCACGATACCCTGGCAGCATGTGTTTTTTCATTTCCCAATCCTCTATCAAAGCTTTATGATGCTTTATCCATAATTTGATTTGATTGATTTGATTTTGCACACTTACATTAATGACTAAATCATTCCAAGTCATCAACGTACTCACCTCTTTCGCAGGAAAATTCACCCCAAACTTTGGCTTTACTTGCTCTCCGTAACAAAGTAAATGGACTATTTCCTTGGGCATAATTAATTTTCCGCTGGTTAAAGGCAAACCTTCTTTTACTTCTTCTAACAACAATACATTATTCTGGTAAAACCAATGCTCAGGCGTAAAAAATTGTTGCAAATGTAGGCGGTAGTTAAGGTCATCTTTTGCCAAGACGTACAATGCTGTTTCTGCTGTGGGTAACATTCCTCTGTGGTTTCCTTCGCGCAAACCTCCTAGTTCTGGAAATTCGCCACCTTCAGGAAAAACTTCTTTCATGATAGCATCAAAAAAAGAAGGTTGCACATGAGGTACTAAAGCCAAAGCCAAAAAAAACGCTTCTTCGTGTGTCGTAGCATGTTGCAAGACTTCTGAAAAAGTCCCTTGAAATTGAATATCATTTTTATCTTCTGACCTCAACTGAGCGATGATATAGTTTTTTAGGTTGTCAAAAAGCATAGTTTTTTTTATTTAATTCTCCCAATCACTCTCTAAAATATTCATTTCACAATTAAATTGCTTTAAAATTTCTAAAAACTTTTCAGTGATTATAGGCACATCGGGGTCTTCTAAATAAAAAATATCTTCTCCCGTCCAACTATCAAAATATACTTTGCGAGTTGGAACCGCATCTGTATTAAAAGGCACAGAAATAGAAACTATTCCAGCATTAGTAATTTTCCATTTAGTTTTGTCACAATTTCCACAAGGAATACGTTCCCACCAAACTTCAGGTCCTTTACAACGACTAGTTATTTGCAATTGCCAATACTGAGGCAAATTATCTTGATTAACATTACTCGAATAAAAATACTCACTTTTGGTGACTTCAATTTTTTCGAAGGCACAGCCTTTTATAGCATGATTCGTTAAAGCAACTTTTAATTGGTCGCTCACCAAAAATAAATTTCCCGATTGGATTAAATCTTCAGCATTCCAACTATCTAAATACAAGTGAACATTTTTATATTGAAAAGGCAATTCAACTATAGCACATTGTGCGCATATTTTGTTTTCGATGGTCTCAGTCTCGGGTCCTAACATACCAATAACCGAAGCGCTATGTAGCACATAAATTTTTTGTTTTTCCATAAATTAAAATCGTTGACCAAAAGCTATCGCATCATTAATAGCTTGTTGCATATTATGATTTTGTCTCCAAAGGTTACTTTCTGTTTCCATTAGTGCACGCAACGCATCATCTGCTAAATGACTATTTTGTTCAGCAATACGCAACATAGCTCTAATATATTCATCTGTATACAATTCAAAATGTCGCAAAGCTTGAAACAATTGCCGTTCCGTCATCGTTCCAGCCGCTATCATTGTATGCATTACAGTATAGAAACGGTTCCAAATCACCCTAATTTGAGAAAGATGAACCACACTATTTACAACTCCTCTTGGAATAGCCCGTAAGTTTGCTGCCGAATGTAAAAATAAATCATCTACATGACTTATAAAATTACGTGTTTGTTGTTCTACCAAATGGTGAATGACATAATTGGAAGCGCCTCCTTCTGGCAAACCATGAAAAATTTCAAAAATTCTTCTATAATCTCTTGGTGATGCAGCTCCTAAGGATGCCACGCGCATACGAGTACCTCCAGCAGAGACAATATCATCCCCTACACTTCTTCCTGCAACCGCTAAATCATCTACTTCAGACAATTGTCCTTGTAAAGGTCCTTCCATAATAATAACCCACGGATTAAGGTAACCTTCAAGAACAAACCATCGATTTCTTATTCGTAATCGGAATCTTCTAAAACGAATACGGGTCAATAATCGTTCACCAAATTCTTCCAAAGACCGTAATCCTTGTCCCATTCTACCTCGTATTCCTCTAAGCATCAACCTACCACGAGTAATAACCGCTCCCACTGTTCGCATAACATAACGCCCTCCTGCGCTTAGTGTCCGTACAAATGCCGCCCCCACTCTACCCGTACTTCCTATTAAACGACCTGCCCCACCTATAACTCTTGCGGCGGTTCTTCCCACAGCACCTACACCATTGCGTAAGGTTTTCCAAAAGGCTGAACTTCCTAGTAAGGCAAAAATAGCCTCAACTGCAGCCACAGCAAAAGCTCTAGCTAATGACCTACTCGCTCCTGGAATATCCCCAGAAATAGACTTATAGACATATTCTCCAAGATAATACGAAGCACGTACTACCGCTACTCCAATCATAATTGGGGTCAATACACTCAAAATAGCTGGAATAGCTTCTAACACAGCTCCCCCCGAAAGAACAATTGCTAAAACCACGACTATAATTGTACCTATAATAGTAGGAATCAACCAATGTCTATTACAGTTCCACCAATGTCCCATCCCGTTATACATTTGATTCAAAGTATAACGAGCCCTTTGCGCTGGGGTAAGCGGACCAAAACGTGCCGCTTCTGGAAAAGCACTAGCAGCATCGGCTGAACCACCGCCTTCACTTGCATTTGCCGTTGTACAAGGCTGTGTAGCCATTTGTTGAGTACTTTGGTCAATCATTTGTTGCAAGCGTAGTTCTGTTTCTTCCTCTGGACTTAACCTTCTGGATTCCCCATCCGTTGGAGAAGTCGTTGCTTCCGACTCTGTAGTAGAACCGCCACTTTCAGCAGTTGCGTTTCCTTCGCCCTCCATACCTGTAGGAAGCATTTCTCCCAAAATACCATGCACCGTTCTGGAACTATCCGTAGAATTTCCAAATTCTACAGCCCCCTCAGCTCCTGTACGACTGAGTATATTTTGCTCTAATTCAGGTGACGGAGCAAAAGTTCCAACTGCATCGACGCCTATATGTTCATTTGAGTATTGTGTTTGTGAAAACAATGCCGCATCTTCCGGACTTACATGCTCCGAAATACCAGAACTTTCAAGACGACTCACCAAAGAAGGTTCTTCCATAGTTGTACGCTCAAAAGGCAAAGGCGTATTCAAATTCACACCAATTAACTCTTCTTGCATTTGACCACCAAACTCGGCAGGTGCCCCTGAGGCCGCTGCAATTTGGTTGCTTAATAAAGTCAAATCCATTTCAGAAACCATTACTGCCACACGATTCACCGCAGCTGTTTTTACCTCATCTGGCGCCTCTAATTTTTCCTGCAAGAATGTAATAATGGTAGTTTTCACTCGAGGCCAAGTTTCTCCGAACATCGCAAAATTTGGCATAGCTCGTAATACCCCTATCATTACTCGCAATACAAAATTGATAATTGGCGGTTTAAAACAATCTGGTAAAATACGCCAATACCAAGCCATTAACACTATAGGTATCAACCAAGGATTAGTGGATAAAATAATTAATTTGGCTACTAAAGAAACAATGGGTCTGATAAGCGTCCATACACGTTGTGCGATGTTGGCTATAAACTGTCCTATTCTTCGGCATTGTGTAACTACCCAAGTAGCAGCATCCTGAATGGCATTAGCTACGGTTTGCACTATTCCTCTCAAAAACACGAAAATCGAAGACGAAGTCACGGCATTAACTAAAGAGGTAAATGCGGCCTGCAATCGTTGAAACATTCCTGAAATCCAACTCAATGCACTGTTGACTAAACTGCGCAATTGCTCGATGCCATTTTGAATAGGAGTTAATATATTTTGTTGTAAATAAGTTCGAAAACGTACCATTACTTCACTATTCCAATTGGTGCGAACCCATTGAACGGCTCTGTAAATTCCGTACACCGCAGCACCTAAAGCAACAAAAGGTCCAAGTGGCGAAAGCATAATCAAGATTCCACCGATAATCATCAAAGGTGTTTTGATAGGTTCGATGGCACTTTTTATCCACTCCCAAGCTTGTGTTGCTTTTTCTACGAGCCAATCCCAAACCGAAGAAGCACCTTCCCAAGCAATGTTAAACATACGACGTAACCAATTCCAAGCTGCTGCAATAGCATTTCGAATCGGTTCTATTAAATCCCAAAGCCATTGGGCTTTTTCTACTATCCAATTCCAAGCATCGCTCGCAAAATGACGAATCGCACTCATGGCAGGTTGGGCGTAATCATTCCAAATCCCACTAAAAAAACCACTTACCCGATTAAATACCGAACGCAATCGGGCTAAGGCACCACCACTCAAGGTTCTGATAAAGTTAAACACCTTTTCCGCAAGTTGCGCAAAACTCCTACATGCATCGGCAATCGTACCTTGCACCGTTTCTAGTATCGCATCTACAAACTCTCGGATAATGCCTGAAAGCCCTTCTTCTTGCAAGCGTGAGAATAAACCACCGGTCAAACGGTCTAATCCTTCTGCAATCATATCACGGATAGGTTCCCAAATACTTGAACGCAAAAAGTCAATCAATCCAGGGGCAATTTCATTGATAATATCTACCGCTCGGTCTTCTACCCATTCAATAACTCTACCTCCAAAACGGATAACCGCTCCACCAGTATAATCCCAAGCAGTAGAAGCTGCATCAGCAATTCCATTCCCTACACGGCTCCAAAATCCTCTTTGTATTTTAGGTTGTGTTGTTTTTTGCAAAGGGAGTCTTTTTACTTGGCTTCCCCCTTGTTGAATGGTATGTGTCAACTCATGGGCTAACAAATGTTTCCCGACAGAAGAATCAGGATTATATTGACCTTGATTAAAATAAATATCATTCCCTACTGTAAAAGCTTTGGCATTTAACTCTTGACTCATCTGCACAGCAGTACTATTGGTATGGATTCTTACCGAGGAAAAATCGACCCCAAATCGAGATTCCATAAAACTTCTCGTTTGGGTATCCATATTTTGCCCACCGCCTTTTGAACTATAAATACTACTTTCAATATGTGTGGGCGCCACTGCACTTGCGACATCCGTTAAAGCCGACTTTTGAATATAATTAGAAATGGAATGTACTAAAGGTTTTCTGCGAATACGCTCTTCTTCTTCCTGACAATGCGCACATTTGGTTTGAATTAAAGCTCCTGTATGTTTATACGAGGTATGATATTCAGCTCCCGATTGCATTACCTTATCTGCCATGGCATCCGCTTCTGCTTCAAAAACATCATGCACCGCACCAATCTCCATCTTTTTTTGGATGACTGGTGCTGGTGTAAAAAAAGGGGTATTGTTCGTTTTAACAATAGCACTTTTAGAATTTGTTTCTTTGATGTTTTGCGTTTGTTGCATTGGCAATTAAATCCTTTTAATTTTAAAACTCTACTGTGAAATAGTATAGGTGGAATTCAAACCTAAATGCGACCTTGAATAAATTTTTATATAGTACTTATCACCTGGAGTAACACTTGCTATAGCAAAAGTGAGTGTATCAGGAATGTTTCCACCTAATCGTTTAGCACCGATACGAGTGTCACTCAACATACCACATTTATAAACTTGAACACTAAAATCTTCTGGACCTGTGTTTCCAGGGTCTTCACAATAATCTACCGAGACCGAAACATTAAGTGCAGCACTCGTTGCGGGTATAAATGTTTCCGAATAACAAGTATGCACAAAACAATCTCTACAAGAGCCTGAAACGGGCATTGGTGTAGTTGAGCTACAATTAGGGTCACTTAATTTCTGAATTTTACGTTCAACTTTTCCACTTTGCTGTATGGTATGAGTTAATTCGTGAGCCAATAAATGTTTTCCAACATCCGTAGTAGGACTGTACTTTCCTTGATTAAAATAAATATCATTCCCAACGGTGAAAGCTTGTGCATTGAGTTCACGGCTCATTTGAATGGCTTCACTTCCTGTATGAATTCGGACATCAGAAAAATCGGTTCCAAATCGAGATTCCATAAAGTTGCGAGTCCCGCTATCCATCAAACTTCCGCCACCACGGGAGTTATTTATCTTGCTTTCTACGTGAGGTGAAGCTGTACTCGCATCAGCTGTGGCTAAACTGTGACGTTGGATTAATGGCGTAATATGTTCGGCTAAAGGTTTTCTTCGTACTTTTTCCTCTTCCTCACATGCGGCACATTTACGCTGTACAGCAGTTTGTCCTGAGCTTATCGAAGCGCTATCTGAACTATTCATTTGCATCACTTTATCAGCCACGCTATCAGCCTCTGTTTCATAACTATCATTAGAGGCTCCTACTGCTAATTTTGTTTGTACAACGGGCTTAAACAAATGTGTTGTAGTTGAACTTGCCCCAAAAGTTTCTGAATATCGTCTTCTAGATTCCATAAGACCTATTTTTTAGTTTGACAATACAAGCTTAAATTAATATTCCATGTGCATCGATTGGCTTTGACAAATCCCAATTGGAACTTTCAAGTTGTTGCAAAAAACAAGTAGTCCGATAATTTGTTTTATTAAGCAATTTCTTAGGATGATTTGTTAACCATTGATGTCGAGTATGTACATATTGCATTATCCAATCTTGCTCAATACCTCCATTTAAAGGAACATTAGCTGGAAATCGTTCCCTCAAAAAAGCTGGAACGCCACCCGAATGAATATAGCTGTCATATATAACCAATAAACTTAAAGCTTGGGTAAATTTGTTTTTTTCAAAAAAATGCAAAGCAGGTTGATAGTAAAGTATATCAAAAAATTCATCCTGAGTGTGTCGCATCATAGTATCTTGCCTTGCCGATTTTCGAAGTAAGCTTTTAAAATTCGCATCATCCACTAAGGGAATCTTTCCAATTTTTGAAACGTAAATTTTAAAATCATTAGCAAAAATGCCTTGATTAGCAATATATTTTTCAATTAAGGCTTTTAAATTCCCTTGTTCAGTCGTTTGACTTCTACCATAAGTGATTTGACGTGTACCGTTTTTACCATCAGGATAGGTTACCAAGGCGTCGTATTTACCTTCTTTAGTGCCTGTTTCAAAAACATTAAGTACCTGCAAAATTTTCTTTTTTTGTGCTGCAGTTATCATCTGTTTGTTTTTTAGTTGTTTGTTTATTCGCTCATCTTGTTTTGATAAAAACAGATGATTTCTCATTTATTAAATTGCTATTGACTCCAATGACAATTCATATAATGCTCCATCCATGGGGTTTTAAACATACTAATTCCCCAAGGTACTTGTTCTAACAAAATATCTGCTCCGTGGTCTTTTATCCAAAGTTCATAACCCTCCGAAAGCAATTCTATTTTTCCTTCCCGTTGTAAAAAAGTTTCTTGTAAAGCTTCTTTGGATGAACCTTTAATGATATGCCAATGTTCTAAAACGGCTTCTAATAAATTTACACATTTTTCTTTTTCCTCGCTGGTTAGGCTAACGGCAACATCGACCACTTCATTAATGGCTAATCCACAAATAATTTTATTCAAAATCAACTGACTTTCATCTATAGGTTGTTCTCCAAAAACAAGAAAATGCAGACTCAAAATGCCTTTTTGAAGCGCTACATAATCCACCCATTCCTTTTCATTTGTCCAACCATTCATAGCAAATAAACGGTCCAAAAATGGATGCAAAAGCACTAAGCCTGCATTATTGATAAAAAAGGATGGGTTTTCTTTGATGAATTGTGTTTCTCTTAGTTGCTCATCTAAATAATCCATTTTTAGTGCTACTGTTTCTAACCTATTCTTGTTTAGATGGATAAATGTAGTTTCCCAGGTTTGAATGAATTGTGTTGTGGCTGTTGAAAAACCTTTGCTAAAAAGTAAAGGTTGGGAAAATCTACTGGAGGTAAACACCCGAAAACTGCCCCTCAATTCCTCCATAGATATGGAAAAAAAACGTTGTAATACCCCATTCAATTTGCTAAATAATTCTGTCGTTTGCTGTTCTTGAAACAGTACTGTTGCCCAAAACAAGAGTTCTTCCCACTGATTTTTATGTGCCGTGTTTAAACTTTTTAAAATCGATTTGTGGTCAATAGGAAACCTTTTCATTTCATTAATCCAAAGTGGGAACCAAATATTTTTTATTTCTATAAATAATGCCTCATTTTTTGCTTTACTGTATTGTATTTTAAAATTTTCGTTTTTAAGCACAAACACCCATCGAACAAGGGCATTGAAATCAGCCTTAAAAAGTTGCAAAAGTTCTGCAACTTCAAAGGATGCAAAATCCAATTCTTGGATTAAATCCTCAATATTTTTTATGGAAACAGTACTAGGAAGAAAACCTTCTTTCAAAAAGAGGAACAATCTTTTTTTCATCTCCATCTGCTTTGTAGCATTTCCAGAAAAATTTCCAGTTTGCGGGGCATTATCATTGGTTTGACTAAAAAAATGAGGTAGGTTATTAGTCAAATATGCCTCCGCTTGCTGAAGCATTTTCTGTATTAAATCCTCTTTCCAATATCTTTTTGACAGTTCAGGAATTTCGATTTCTAGTACCTCAATAGTCCAGTACTGCTGAGGCACATCGTATTTACGAAACAAAAGTTCTAATTTGGGGTAAAAAGACTGTTCCAACAAACCACTCAATTGGCTTTGTACTTCTTGACCAAAAGCTTGAGAAGTACACTGAATATCAAACGTATGTTGCTGGATAAGATGCATAATTATTTGAATAAATCGGGATTCATATTAAAAATACTTTTCTCAGAAAAGATCGTATTTGCTTCGGTTGCTCTTACTGCGGTCGGCATCTTGAAATTTTTAAAATTAATTGCCAAAGAAGTAGTAATTGTTTCACCAATAGCTACACTAGTGGTAATCACTATATAATTTTTTTCGAATATTTTATATAAAACTAAATTGATGTATCTTATCATTCCAACTGGTAAGGTAGGTGCTGTAAAAGCTAAATAAGTCGAGAGGGTAATTTTCCCTGACACATATACCCAATTAGGGATAAAATTGATTAAAACTTCATACTCTTCTTTAGTAATTTCAATATTCAATTGGGTTAAACCACCTGCATCGGTCGCAAGTGTTTTTTCCTTTAAATTAAAAAGCAGATACAGATTACATATATTTTTCTCAATTCCTCTAAAGGAATAATGATAAGTCATTTCAGGAGAAACAACTAAATCAGAAGAACCAATTTCAAAAGGTTTTAAAGTATCACTGAAGTTAAGCATATCCGTCAGTACACTACGTACTTCAGCTGCGGTATTATTACCATTGTCGGTAATTGCATTTATCTTGTCTATAATTTGTTGATAGGTTGCCATAGTTTTTTTTATTTGTTTAAAGTTTAAAAGTTCAACGTTTAAAAGTTCAAAGAACTGAATACTGATTACTACTCACTGATTACTGCTCACTGACTACTACTCACTGACTACTGCTCACTGTATCCTGTTCACTGAACACTCAACCTTCTATTTATCTGTAAAAAAGTCATTAGAATTAAAATCACCCGATTTAAAATCAGCAACAATATTCACTGTAATTTCCTGCGTATTTATACAAACTTCCCCTAATTGTTTGATAAAAACTTTGAATGATTTGTTATTCATACTAAATGGAAACACGTGAGTTATTGAACTCGTTTTAGTAACTAACACATTACTGCCATCACCAAAATTAAATTCATATTCATGTGTATCATTTCCTATTGGATTTGAAAAAATAATTTTATTTACATCGGTTGCATCTCTAGCGGCCAACCATCCCAGGGCAATAGGCGTTTTGATTTCAAATTCAAGCATATTACTCATTTCCCCATCCACTTCATATTGCAACGTATAAAATTTGGGTTGCCTAACAGATATATGACTTGGATTCAGAAAGAATTTGTCTCCGCTTTTTACCAAGGCATCTTTTGCCGTACCTGTAAATGTCCCCGAAGTCTTACCAGTAATTTTTATTTCATATTGGTTTTTATCGTCGTTACAAAATTTCAACGGATTTAAACTAATACTAAGCGGTACAGGCGTTTCAATTTTAATTTCTATGGTATTCCCCACACTGCAACAGGTATAAGGCAAGAAAAAATCAGCTATCACCATTTGTTGATACGGTGTTTTATCAGCTAGAGAACCCAAATCGAACCCTAAAATACCTTTGATATTTTCTAATAAATATCCCGACATTTCTGCGGTATAATGCCCTTGCATATTGTACTGCGCCAATGCCAGCAAATCATTCTTAATATTATCCGTTTCTTCCTGACATTTGTTTAGGCTTCCTGAACTTGGCTTGGTAGGCAATTGCGAACGATAATCGGTTAAATTTGCGCTTTTAATAATCTCTTCCTTGGTTTTATCGTCAATGGTAATATTGTCTTTGTAAGCGGTTACTGCATTTAATAATTCAAGATATTTTTGTGGAGGAGCCGCAGCTTTGAAAATGGTAGTATCTACATAAACCACTACAAAAGTTCCTCCCTTAGTTACCCCTGCTTTATGTTCTAATCCGGGATGCTTTTTGATAAAAGTTCCAAAAAACATTTCTTTGTAAAGTTTTTGCCATCTCAAATTAGCTTCTTCATAAATAACGGTAAAAGGGTCGTCCAGAAACAGTTCGTTAATATCATCCATACGGTCTATTAAGTCTTCTGCTAAGGAAGTCAAATCGGGATTAAAAAGCTGTATACACCATCTATGGAAGAGAAATACTAAATTCAGTTGTTTGAAAATATCATAAAAAGCTTTGTAATTAGGCAAAAACTCTTTTAAATCATTGGTTAACAGATTTTTTAATTGGGTTAAAATATTCTTGAAATTCGCAATATTCTGTTTAGTCATCAGATTCTTTTGTTCCAAGACATTTTTGCGTTGGTCCATCCAATTGATAACAAACTCGGTGATGTTATACACTCTTTTTCGAGCCAAATCATAATCGGTTTCCAAATCATCCCAACGACCATCAAATTTCATGATATCAATATTTTTGTTGATAAAATCAACGGCATTGAGCGCAGTAATTTTAAAAGGCAGGTTATAGCTGTCGCGAATCAAGTTTAATTCTTGAAGTGCTTTTTTATAATTTTGACCAATGTGACCTTCTACCCTAAAAAAGTTATAGGGTTCAATATCAAAAAGCAACGGTTTTTGCACTTCCAGCTTGTTCGTATAATTAGGTAAACTTGCGTGATACGACAAAATGGTATCGTTTTTCCCTTTTTCAGTCAAAGCTGGATTCCATTTTTTATTCATCTCTAAAATGGAAGTATAATAATACGGGATTGCTTTTTGGGACAATGAGTACTTCCCATAATTAGAAGGAGTAATACGTATAGTAGCTGCTTTGTCAATTGTAAATGAATTGATAATTAAAGCTAATCGCTCAAAAAGCTGAATCAACTGTTTTAATTTTGCGCCTTCTTTCGCTTTTTCGTTCAAGGTAGCATAAAACGGTGTTCTATATTTCAAATCCTCAGGGGCATTGCCTCCCAATACCACATGAAAAGGGAATAAACTCTCATCGATACAACATAAAGCGGGATTTATTTTTTGGAAATTAATGATTTCATTATAAGCATTAACTATATCTTCAATCCAATCCCATACATACTGCACACTTACTGAATTTTTAAACGTAGATAGTGTCTTGTCTACCGTTGTTTTACTTTGATTTAAAACATTCAAACTAGCGGGTAAACTGTTTTTGTGATTGTTGTACAACACCCCTATAGCATCGGTTAGATTTTTTATAAAAGCAGGTTCGAGTACTTTATTAAAACCGTCTAACACTTGCGCAGAAGTTACTAAATTTTTATAAGGAACATTATATCGTGGAAAAGTTAAAGTATTATAAACCTGCGGCAAAGGAAACTCGCGGAAAAAGGATTGTGTAAGCGCTGATAGACTAACCGCCAAGGGACGAATGTTGAATTCCATTCTTTTCCCCTTATCGTCACAATTCGTGGTAACGCAATTTTTTTGATCAATCAAACTCGTTTCTAATAACAAAACAATGAGTTTATCATCAAAAAAATTAGTAGGTATAGGCTTTTTACCCACCACAATCGAGGAGGTAGGCAATAACTCATAACATTTTTTTATCGATTGATATTGGGGTACATATTTGAAAATCGCCTCCAAATAAGGTTCGCGAGTATAATCTGGTTGCAAGAATTGTTCACTCAACTCATAGTCTTGATAGTGTGTTAGTACAACCTCTTTCCAATTGATTTGAAATCCTAAAGAAGTAACAGCGGTACCACAACTTACAGTTACACTATCCAACGTAGGGAAAGCCAATTCTAACCCACAAACAATGCCAATACCTGACAAATTTTTTCGTGCTATTCGGTCTTGTTCTTCCAAATGACTAACAAGCATATTGAGGTCTTTCTGACTTAAAACTTGGTCTGCTTCAAAAACAGGGTACTTAGAGGTGTTGTATGCTTCCATGTTATTTTTTTATAATGTTCCTAAAGAGGTACTACCCAATACCATTGGGTTTTTAGTTTCACTAATTTGACAATCGTATAAATTTCCTTCTGGATATATCGTGTTCAGCTCCTTCAGAGCTAGTAAGAGTTCCTTCAAAATGCTGTGATACGTAACCTCATCACTTTTTTTCAAACTATGATTGCATTTTTTAAATCGGTAGTGTCCGTAAGCTTCTACCCAATTTCTATAAGCCTTCTGAAATTTTAACATATCTGAACTATTTACCCAACAAATTTTGAGTAAGCTATGCGCTGGGGCTTCCTGACGAAAAACTTTCTCCGCATATTTTCTAAATATTAAATTCTGAAAACGGGACAAATAACCTGGCAGTATCAAAGTCGCTTTGAAAGAATACGGGTCTATGCTTGCGGCATCGAAGCAATCGTCGTTGACACAAACAGACAACAACTCGTCGTCTGTCCATGGACTTGTATTAAACGGACGCAAGAGCAAATGTTCGACACAATAAAAGTTTTCGTAGTATTGATTCATCTTTCGAATCATGGTTTGCAAATAAGCAAACGCTTCTTCGTGCGTATCAAATTTCTTATCCAGTCGAGCAATTTTTTGATTTTCATTCATCAAATACAAACCAAACTTGCTTGATACCAATTCTATTTTATACAAATTTTGATTCAAAAAATGAAGTTGAGCCCACTCCCATTTTTCAATCAATTGAACGGCAGGCGATACAATTTTGAACACATAATGAATCGGATTTGTTTCTACCGTCCATTGGGTTTGTGGCGTTTCCTCGGTTACTATATTTCGCAAGGGTATTTCATCAATTCCTAACAATCGAGCCACACGTTTCTCGTATCCTCCACGGTGTAAGCTATTCCAAAACGTATGAAAATTCCATTTTTGAAGTTGCGTATCGTAACTTGCGTGCATGTAATTCATGCCCAACCCGCGCTGACTACTTAATTCAGGATAAACACTCAAAAAATCCTGCTTATCTTCAACGAGTTCCGCATTATCAAAAGGAAAAACACCTGTCCCCGATGCATCTTGTGTAATTTGATACATCATAAACACATATTCGTTAAAACGTTCTGAAAAACGCGCTAACAAATGGTCCAACGCTCTATTTCTACGGTCATAAAACAACGACTTCGATTCGTACAAATTCAAATCTTCGTCGGTTAAACCATGCAATAATTTATCATTAAGCGTAGCAGAAAAAACCATTTTGGAATAAAAATCAGCACCATTCCAGTCGTTTTTGCTCAAAAATTTAGGAAAGTAGGTCTGACTCATTGGTTGACAATCCAATAGGCTATTCGCATGATACAATTGATGAAAGAAATCGGCTAAAATTTGCTCAAAAAAGTACAAGTATCCTTTTAATTGTTTTGCCTGAGCTTTTCGTAAATCAGGTTCTTTATCAGACAAGCTATTTTTTCCTATACCATAATTAACGGGGAAATCATCTTGTATGCTAAAATATTTATCCAGCTCAAAATACACTCCCGATTCTATTTCATAATCTTGACGAGTGCCTCGAAGTTTCTTTTGTTGCAATTGTGTTTTATGCAAAATCACTTTTTGGTCAACTAACAGTTGTTGGCTTTCTGAAAGAAGAAAAGGAATGTTTTTTTGAAACAATAATAATTTTGAAAGGTCTGGATTAAAAACAGGTTTTACTTCACCAGTCAGTGCTAACACCCAACGCTGATTCGTAGCTCCTGCAATTGGTTTTCCTAAACTATTGTAAGCCGTCATCAATAGATTATTAACTGACTTCACCCCTTTAATGGCCATCAATAGCGCAATAATATCTGAAGCATGAATGGCACTAGGCAACTGAGCCTTATTCAATTCCTCTTCTTTGATAAAGCCATGTGTAAGTTTAGGCCCCGTAAAAATAGCCGTCGAATGCATTCCTTCGTTAACCAATTGCGAAAGCGTATAAAAATTAATTTTAGGGCATATCACCGTATCGATAGCAATTTGAACTTGACTCAAAACCTCAACGGGGTCCACGCCTAATTCTAGTTCAATATCTGCACAAACCGCAACATCTACTTTCTCGACAACTTCTACACACAGAAAGTCTTCAGTAAAGTTTCTGTTGTCCTGCAAACGCTCCACTACTTTTGCGTAAGTATTCAGAATGAGTTTTCTTTTTTGTTCTAATTTAGAAATGACCTCGCACACATTTTTCTCCAATTGAAAATGTGCCACAATCAAGTCCATCTCATTTACATCTTCTGGAAAAATTCTAAAATGTAATGCATCGCTGGGTTTACTATATCGCTTTACCACTAAAAAAACGATATCCTGCATTTTTTTTACGCTATCAATAGTAATCTTACTTGGGGTGTCCATCCATTGAAACAGCTTAGCCAATGGGTCGTTCCAATCAATGAATTGAGGAACTATCTTAATTTTGACCCAACGATTATCTTTCCAAAACGCAAATTCGAGTAACAAAAAATTTAAATCCCCCAGTAGCGGGTCATCTTCTAACTCTAATTTTATTTTCGCGAGACCTCTTATGGGCAATTCTGGTAAACTTGTATTCTTTTTATCCTTGTTTTTTAAACTCAATTTGTCTTCAAGCTTATTGACAAAAATTTTGGTCTCGGACGCATGAGGCAAATTATACCCCCAACTATCGGTTTGCGTTTGCGTAGCAATGTACCAAGCATTAGAAACGCCTTCTAGGTCAATTAATAATTTTCGGTAATCATTAGCCGTTAGAGGGACATTGGTAAAAATAGTGGATGCAGGAAAAAAGGTACTGTTTTCTATTTTCCCTTTGGCATTAGTTAACAAATCTTGGATGTCAAAATCAGTTCTATAGCCCAGTTCAGTGATGGCATAACACAAAATATCCAACACGGTAATCCCTGGGTCGTGGGCATTATAATCAGTCCAGAACTTTGCTCCTAGTTTTTCCACATACGTTAGCCCCATTTGGAATAAATAGTGGAAATCCTGAGAAGGTAAAAGTTTTCTATTTTTAGTAATAAAGTCCGCTGTTTCCATTGTTTATTCGATTAAATCTCCTGAATTTGATGCGTTTCTGTGGGTACAAAAAGCGTAAAATCCGTTTGGGGTGTCACTTTTGTTAGGTTTTTTATAGCCGAGCCAACAGGATTATATTCCGCATCCAAAAGATATTGGGTCACGTTAAAATCGGTTATATAATCTACATACGGCTGGTTATCTACTAATTGAATTAAGGTTGAAAATTCAATACTATTTGCAAATTGCACTTCGGCCGCATCATAAGCCCACGGACTTAAAAATTCATTTATCGTTTGCACTAATTGTTTGAGATACAAACGGCTGTCCATCCCTGCTGTCTTATGAAATCGCACTTTGAAATGCAACTCAACTTTTTCAGGTTTAGGCGGTTTTACACAAATACGAGCGTGTGGAGAACTAATCGTTTTGACAAACTCTTTTATTTGCAACATTTTATTTAAACTTAGCAAGGGTTTCCAGTTGATATTTTCCGTAGGGGAGGATTTTGCTACCACAATCAAACTTACATAACCCGCTGCTACATTAGACAATTGTGTATCGTAACGGTAGTGATTTAAAGTTTTTACTCGATACACCTCAGGGAATTCTTGCAAAATAATATGTTCATAATCCCAAGAGGTAATGGCTCTGTTTTTATGACGCAAACGTTCACTTAATCGTTGGTACAAAAACGTATCACTCTCTGTAAGTTTGCCTCCAAAAGAAGCATACGGTTGCTTGATTTTTTTAACACCATTTAAACTAGCAAAGGATTTACTGACAGTTTCCTTTGGTGTGATTTCGGTAAATACGCTACCTATTTGCTCATAATCAGTCAAAACAGCTTTCAACGCTTGGGTATGCACGCCTAACCATTTGCAAATCGCTTGCTTATTAGACACAGCAATACGAATCCAAAACAATTCCTTGCTCAAAACAGTATTTGTAGAGGCTTTATAATCAGGCACTGTAATAGCTACTATACCCGATTGCGTAAACGAAAAAGTTTCGTCGCCTATAGCATTTGCTTCAAAATCGAGCCAACTATTTGACGATAAATACTGCCATTTGATAGTTGCGGGTTCTAAAAGCGGATTAGCAGTCCCCTCTTCTAATTGAATCAAAAGACTTAATCCGTCTTTAGAGCTTGCATTTTTAAACCCCAGATAAATATATCCTTCATTGGGTTTTAAGTTCGAAAATTTCAATGCGCCTAGTGTTATTTTTCGGAAACCAAATGGGTCCACTGTAAATACATCAACAGGATTTTTTTTATCATTTCCTTTCAAAAAAATTTCTGTTTTATCTTTGAAAAACTCAAATGGATGCTGCCCAAAAAGCATTTTCTCTTTCACCGTATTTTTTCCCAAATGAATGACTTCCTGCACGGTATAGTCAAAGACAAAACTTTTAATTTTAGGTTTGTAGGGCAAGGTTGTTTTTTCGGCACTGGCTTTAATGTATTTCTGCATATACGATTCTCCAGCATAAGCGGGGTCGTCTAAAACCATTCGAAATTTTCCATTTGAAACTATTTCTGAAGTAACGAGCTCATCAAAATGATATTCTTGTAAAGCATAGTCGTTCGTCATAGGTTTCAAACTAGTATCCTTTTTTGACCAAAAACCGTTAACCAATTCGAAAGTTTCTACTTTATTATACAACCAATTTTTCTCTGAAAAAATGATGATTTTTTTATCTTCCTTTTGAATTTTCTTAGGTTTACCCATGGGTTTCGTTTTGAATTCCATAGTAATATCAAAGGTTGCTTTGGCATTTTTCTTCATAAAAAACTCATTAGAAGCAATGGTAATTCCATTTCCATTTTTAGGAAATTCGCCAAAAGGATAAAAAGGTTTTTCAACATTAATACTGCCAAAATCAGACTCTAACACAAACGATTTGAATCCTTCAACTTTTATTTCTAAGTCTATTTTACTTACTGTTTTCAGCACCTCGCGATTCACCGGAACTATTTTTAGCACTGGAAAAAGTGTTTCAACTAAAAATTCGGGATGCTTTTTAGCATCAAAGGGTACAATCGCTTTTTCCGTAGCAGGAATAGTCAATTGAATGTAGGTATCTGTTTGTTTTGGGTCTTTTTTAACCGTGGTTTTTTCAGTAATTTCAATTGTTTTCTTTTCTCCAGTAATAAAAAAGTGAAACTTTGAAGCTTCTAAATCTTGGTCATTTATTCGAAGAAAAAGCGTACGCTCGCCACTTTGCAAAAAAAGTAAAGGAGATGCCACCAAAAAACCTTCCTGAAAAAGCATAGGATTTTGGGTAAAAACATCAAAACTAGTTCCCGTGTCATTTGCAACTGTCAAATCGGGAACTTTATACAATGCTGTGGTATCGCTATGGACACTACAAAAAGATTGCAATTGAATGGCATTCACCGTTTGGTCAGCCGTGCTTGCAAAATATTTCTTTTGCCCTAAAGCATTTTTGCCCCCTAAAAAAATAGTGTTTTTAGGAATCAAAAAAGGCTTAGTCCCTTTATGTGGTTCTAGAGTGAGGTGTACAAAATCAGGTTTTGCAGCCTCATTTTGTACTTTTAAAACCTCTTTATAGTAAAAATCCAATTGGTTTTTAGTAAACTCATTCAATTTTGCCTTCGCCACTTCCATGAGTTTTAGGAATGCTAAAAACAATGCGTAATGAGGCGTGTGCTTATCATAATTTTCCAACTGATGTTGAATAGGAGCCGTAGCAAATTGTTTCCAAGTGGTTAATAACCCAAACAATTGTTGTACACAACGGAGGTAATAATAGTTCTCTAATAGGCTAACGATATCGGTTGCTAGATTAATTTGTTGGTACAACGTGGCAAACTGCGTTTGAATAGCATAATCCGTACCTATCAAACTTTCTTTTTCTGGAATTTCACTATCTAACCGCTGTGCTTTTGCTAGGAGCAGATTATACTCTTTTTCCAGTTGCTGGAAATAATTTAAAAGAATACTTTTTTGAACCGAAAAAACAGTGTTCTTAGCAATAATTGTTTTCTGAATTTCATATTGTTGCACCGCATATTCAATATTCCAAGCAGAAATATAAACTAGTATGGCGGTGCTTTCAGTTTCAAAAAGTACCGACCAATCGCCATCAGGGCTATCGGTTTCATTGAAAAAAATGACGTATTTTGAAAGTTTTTGAACAAACAAAATATAATCTTCTGTCTTTCTTTCATCTATTTGAAAAAAATCAGTAGCTAATGCCTGAAGCATTCTATCAGTTTGTGTAGTTCCCATACCTTCATGTATGGAAAGCATTGTAGCACAATCCTTCATTTGTTTTTTTAGTTTGTTTGTTGTTTGTTTTCTTAAACCAGCGTTTAAGTGTATATTTCTTGTGTAATGCTATTTATTTTTGAACAAAAGTTCCTTCTTCTAAATAATAAGGAAAAACAAAATTCTTACGGGAATTAGTGGCTCGTATGCGATAGACTACCTCAATTTTAATTTCTCCTTTTACTTCTTCCTGCATATAAAACTCTACGTTTATCAAATCGATTCTTGGTTCATATAGTAAAATGGCATTTTTGATAATTTCTTTTATTTTGGTCAATAAAGTGAACGTGATGTTTTCATAGAGCATTGCTGAGAGGTCACACCCAAAATCAGACCGCATTACCCTTTCTTTCAATTGTGTTGAAAGTAAAATTTGTAAACTTTGATGCACATCTTCTTCATCAGAAACCGTAGCTACTGTTGCTGATAATTTACTGAATGTAGGTGGAAAAGACCACCCAGTTCCTAAAAATGATTTTTTACTCATGCGCTTCTTATTAACCTCCAATATTTACCGTAGGACAACCTACACTAATTACACCTCCGTGCGAAGTCGTATCTCCCATACGCACAGCGGGTTTTCCGCCTATCATCACCGTCCCCGAACCTGCAACGATGGCATCGGTGGGACCTGTACATACACAACTATCGCCTACTACAGCTGCGGGCATACCAGCAATAATCACGGTCGAATTACTTCCTGGAATAACTGGTCCACCTACATGAGGCACTGTACCTGTAACCATAGGGCAAGTGTGCATATCTGTAACTCGTGCTGCTGCTGGCATATTAATTTAAATTTATGATTGAACCTTTTAATTCCATATTGCCTGAAGCGTTTCCTGAAATAGCGCTCCCTTCTATTTTGATATTCGATTTTGCTTTCAACGTCAAATCTTTACTACTCTCTATGATAATCCCCTGGTCATCCATAGTAATTTTGTTTTTATTTTCATCCTCGATGACTATTCCTTTCAAGTCCTCACTAATGGTAATTTTATTCCCTTTTTTAGTACTAATTTCAATACTTTTCTTTTCATCGTCTAGGATAATTTTAGACTCTTCTTTGGTCACAAAACCCCTGATAAAATTATCCTCCGTAATAGGAAAAGGCATTGCTCGACTACTACTATACAAACTTCCTAAAATAACAGGCGTATCTGGATTATTGCCTAAACATCCTACAATAACCTCATCATCAATATTAGGAATGAAATAACTTCCCATATTATTAGCGGCCTGCAAAGTCGCTAAGCGCGCCCAAACCCCTTCACCACTTTCAGAAAGCATGGGCAATCTGACCTTGATACGAAATTGATTGTTAGGGTCTTCAACAATTTGAGTGACTATACCTATTTGAAGCCCATTAACGGTATTGGTTTGCCCTAGTTGCGCATGACTGTTATTAATTCCTGTGGTAGTATTTTCAGTAAAGGAACGTTCGTTTTCTAAACCATAAGAAAATTCTGTTTTCCAACAGCCGTTTTGAATACTATGTTCTTCGGTGGTAATGAGTAATTGCTCTTTATCGATTTCTGGATTGACCTTACTAAACCTTATATAATCACCAATTTTAGCTTTCAAATTGCCAAATGTGGTCACTTTACCCATAATCGAAGCGATTTTACTTTTCGCTACCATAGTGTCTGCAATGCGCTGTACGGTTGCGGGTTGCAAGTTCGTTTGGTCTATGCGCACAGTATGTGGATTTTCTGCTGTATTTTGTTCTGAAGTAACCGTTGTGGTTGCTTGTGTTTCAATATCCCAATGCTGAATGACTACCATAGACCTTCTGCGTTCAGGGTCTACACGGCCTGAAAAAGCATGCACATTAATACCATTTTCCGCCATATAGGTAGGCGTAGGTGGCGTTTGTAATACATCAACGGCATTAAATTCGGCATTGCGCAAAGTAACTAACATACCTATGGAATCTAAAAATCCAATTAAGTAATCCCAAGGAGCGGTAGTATTGTTATGCGTAACATGCTCACTCCCCCAAGTTTGACCGCTTAAATTTTCGCCCAAGGTTAAATTATTAGTAAAAGTCGTCAATTTTTCTTCGAAAGTTTGATTATTATTTTCCGCTTCCGTAGAAGTTCTTGTTAATTGCAACGCTTTATCCTTACATTCAATTTTAGCCACTACATTACAGCCTTCATGCTCAAAATCTAACGATTTGACAATCCCTTTGAATAAGGTTTTCATTTCTTTTTCAAAAGCAATCTTAACTTCGATTTCCAAAGGAGGGTCTTCGGGTTTACGAAATAATTTTTTTAAAGGCGAAACTGTTTCTTCTTTATAATCTTCTTCGGAACTGATAAAAGTAAATTTTGCAAAAGGAATTTTATTGATTTCAAAACGCACTTTACCCTCAGTGACTAAATTGTCCAAGCCTGAATTTTCTCCATTGATGAGAAATTCCAGTTTGAGCAGCGTATCAGAAGGATAAAAAGGTTTTACGTTGGCCATTTGAATTTTATTTTATAGGTGGAAAATTTATTTTTTTACCTGTATCAATTTGTCTGAAACTTAATAGTTTGTTGTTTTTTGCAACATCAATGTAATAGGCATTATTTTGATAAATATCCTCCGCCAAAAGGGTGAGTTTATCATTCATTTTTAACGTTCTTTGATGGGTAAGGTCTGGAGAAGATTTATTCTCTTTAGCAACCATAACCTTATAATCTACGGTTCCTTTAAAAACACATTTTACGCGAGCACGAATGGGTCTGCCGTCTTTTCTGAATAACGAATAATCAATCTCCATGCTTTTGAGTCTACAGGTCAACGTATAGCCTCCCCACAGCAATTTCAAATAAGAGGTTTGGTGAGTTTCACCATCATACCCCATCAAAAGGTTTTTGAATTCTTCTACTTCTTTTTCCACCGTTTGTACTTCCGCAAAGGGATTCACCACGGCGGGCATGAGGGCATTGCCTATATCAGCAAGCTTATCCATGAGCGATTCCTCCCCTTTTCCGTCTTTTATTTTTCCTGGAGGAACAACGCCCGAACTATCAAATAAGAACTCAAAATTTACTTCTTCCCCTTCAATTCTATTGAAACGCAAATCGGTCCCTGAGGTTCCCAACGCTTGACTGTCGCAAAAATCTACATTGTGACGTAACGAATATTTTTCGGGATTGAATTGAACAAAAATTGTTTTCTTAGGAGGTTCGACATAATCCTTGGTAGGAAAAACCTCAATTCGCATTTTGTCTATAATACCTAACAAGCCACTAATCATCGTTCTGCTCTTTCTTTAATATGTTCTAATACTTTTTTGGTACACTCTTGTATCAAGGAAGCTTTTAATTCTTTCAATTTAGGCGAATTACTATTCAAATCACTCATTTGATGATTCGCTTCCTCATTCACAGTTACCTTAATTCGTAATTCTTTTATTTCTATAGCCATCTTAAAAACTAGGTATAGGTATTTCTTTGAAAAAATTATAGCGTAGGGTAATGGTTTCGATAACAATTTTATTTTCCTCAGCATTTAAATCGCTAAACTCATAGCTCAAAGGAATTGCATGCGAAACATACCATACTTTGACAGGATTTCCATTTTCGTTGAGTAGTGTTACCACTAAATTAGCTGGATAAAAAACAAAATCCTCTAAGGCTTGGGTACACCACATGGACAAGCCCGACATATCGGTAGTTAGTCCTCTTTTGAGCACTAAATCCTGATACCCTGACCGGACAGGGAGACTATGTTTAAAACGATTTTGTCCCCCTTCGGTATAGGATTCGGTTTCCATAGTGACTTTTAATCCCGTGACACTTTGGAATTTTGTATCTATAGCAAATTGCGGTACTAACTCAAAGACTACCGAAAAATAGAACCCCACTAAAGGATTGCTATCAGGCATACTTCACGTTATTTATATTCGACAGTAAAGCCATGATTAGCAATTTCAACCGTATCAATAGCCGCTTCGTTAGCGTCCGATTTCATATCGGTACATTTGAGAGAAACGATAAAACAATCTTTTACCGTCCAAACCACTTTAGGAGCTTGATTTTCATCTAAAAGAGATATGGTAATGGTACGTTTTTCAACCGTATTCAACGCCACCGTATTGTACCACTCATAAAATTCATTATCGCCTATAAAGACACCTCTTTTTAAAGTGATGTTACTCAGTTTTTGTAGACCTGGCATCTTCTTTTTGAAAAATTCAGGGCTAGACCCCACACGATGTTCAATGACATCCATTTCTTTATTAAGACCCGAAACTTCAGTAAAGGCTATTTTGCTACCGCCCCAATTTACACTAAAGTGAAACTTAGGTAGCGGAAAATCCATATTTGGCATAACTTTAATTTTTTAGTTGAATAATTGACTACGAACGTTGTTGCATTTGTTTAAATTCTAGAATAATAAATTCCGCAGGGCGTGAAGGTGCATAGCCTATTTTTACCACCATGCGCCCTTCTAAAATATCTTGTGCCGACATGGTCTCGTTTAATCCCACAGCAACAAAAAAAGCATGTTCAGGTTTTCCTCCTGCTAAAGCACCATCATTCCATAAAGTGGTCAAATAATTATCTATCATCCCTTTCACACTTACCCAAGTAGAGGCTACATTAGGTTCGAAAACAAATTGCATACACGCTTTTTTCACAGATTCTTCAATCATATTGGCTAGGCGACGTACGTTTACATAACGCCAATCGTTACTATTACCCGCCAAAGTACGACCTCCCCAAACTAAGAATCCTTTACCTGTAAACTTGCGAATAGCATTGATAGATTTCCCTGTTTCGTGTATGTTCATGTTTTCTTGGTCGGCATCGTTTACATCGTCCGTTAACCCCAGAATACCATTAACACTCACATTGGCAGGTGCTTTCCATACCCCACGAGTCGCATCCGTTTGAGCGTATATCCCCACGACCGCCCCAGAAGGTGGAACAGTATTCATAAATTGTGATAGCTTCGCAAGGATAGCATCGTAAATTGGAATTTGTGCTATCAAATTATTTTCTTCAAATAATACAAAATCGCTTAAGGCTTTTAATACATTATTCATTGCATTGACGATGTTTGTATATAGCTTTTCTACTAAAATTTGAATTTTGGGAAAATCGGGTTCATCATGCTGTGGTATAGGGCCATTAACTGGAACATTTTTGCTAATCGCTCCGTTTTTATAAGGGTTTACAGCCGATTCTGCATACGCTGAAATATTTCCCCAAACACTGGTAAAATTGGTATTATTATCTAGATTATTTAAATCATCCACATCAGAAGTACCATCAGCTTTTTTAAGAATTTCGTAAGCAATTTTAAAATCTACCAAGCTTTGCGCGTGCATTTTCAAAAAATTTGTCACTTGGTCCTGCGCTACAGGAGGCAATTTTGTACTGGTCATTTGAGGTGACGAAGGATGTCCCATCACTTGCAAAGCCGACCAACACTTATCGATAGCTGTTTTTAATTTAACATGAGTATCAATAGGCAAAGCTAGATTTGTAGGATTCCAAGCCCCTTTTACCGCATTATAATCTGATATAATTTTTTCAAATTCTTCAATATTATTTTTCAAAGTAGCATTAGTAGCATAAATTCCTTTAAAATTTACTTTACCTACCGCAGTTCCGTTAATATCGCTAAACCTAAAACTATATGGAAAAGCCGTTTGCAAATTAGGATAATAGGCCGCTCCATATTTCAAATTTTGATTCCCTACACCATCTCTAAAATCGGCACTATCCGCTACTAGATTCGCACTTTGTTTTACATCCATCACCGTAAAACGGTCCATTAATTCTGCACATTGCATAAGAGCTTGTTGATGTACTAAACCTAATTTGGGTGCAGTAAGGTTAACCGCATCAGGGAAGAGCAATAAGGTAGGTTCATCATATTTTTTCAACAACCCTAAACCTGTTATAAATGGAGCCTCCCCAGTAATAGATGCCGTATAATCGCCTATAGAAACGATATAACACACACCGCCACCATTGCTATAAAACAAACGAAGGCTGTTATAGAGTTTAAATTTACTCTCTGCCACGGAACAACTTGACGTTGGTTTCAGATTTGCATCGAGGTCAACAGTTACAGAAGCGGGAGCGGGAGCCCCTCCAAAAATTTGTTCAAATTCTAACAAAGAAGTGATGCGAGTGGGTGTAGTTGGCCCTTTAGCCGTATAGCCTACAAAAGCAGGAATGGCTGTGGCTACCTGAGCAACCGACGGTGGAAAAGCATCAATTTCATTGATATAAACCCCCGGAGTTTTTAACGAGCTTACATTCATAATTTAAGTTTTTAGTTTATTATTTTTTATAAGTCAAATTGTCCTGATTCAATCAAGCCAGCTACATTCGTAGGATTATTTTCCCACAAATCAATTTTAGCCTTTTTAACCACTTTATCTTGAGTAGTCCCTGATTCTTGAATGAAGCACAAACGCATTTTATACAACATAGAAGGCATGTATTTAGACCCTAAATACGACCACATTTGATTGAGCTGTTCAGAGGTTAAACTAATGGCTTCGATAGTTGTTTTGAAATAATGTTCCTTTTGTGAATCGGTTTTAGTCAAAAAAGTAGCATAGGTTATAAGTTCAGAATGGTCGTCTTTATAATAGAACGAATTGTTTTGTTGGAAAAAATAAATAACATTTTTCAACTTATTAATACCATCCAAATACTTCGACAAATCTTTGTTATAGGAACTAAACAATAAGGAAAGGATAAGATGCTGTGTAGGCTTTTTGTACCTTGAAACATCTGTTTGATTGTTAGACGAAGCAATATAAACCGATTGGTTTTTGAGTGTTTTATCTTCCTCAATATTGACAATAGACAACAAGATGGGCGACTTGGTTTTCAAGAAATCGTCTCCGTCGTTTATGGCAGCAATATTGGTAATTTCAATAAATGCTTCGCTCGGATCAACTAATTTACTTAGTTGTTCTAAGATTATTTTTAAGTCCATTTGTTTAGTTGTTTATTTGATACATGATTCAATTTTCATTGAATTACGTTATTTAAAATTAACAATTATCTAGAAATAGACAAGAAAAATCTTAATTTTTTAGATTAAATACACTAAATAATAGATTAAAGGAAAACCTACGGATATGCATAACCAAATTTGTGTAGTTATAAAATATTACTATTTTTTATATAATTTGCAGTTTCTAATTAGAGTTTAAAATATGAAAAACATCACCCTCCTATTTTTATGTTGGACTGGAATTGCTTTTGGACAAAGCAAGACCATGACGGAGATTAATAATCTATTAGATCAATGGCACAAAGCTGCGGCAACTGCGCAATTTGATATGTATTTTAATGCCTTAGCGGAGGAATCTATTTTTATAGGAACAGATGCTACTGAAAATTGGGACAAAAAAGCCTTTATGGCATTTGCCAAACCGTATTTTGATAAAGGGAAAGCTTGGAGTTTCTCTGCTTTGGAACGCCATATTTATTTTTCAGCTGATAAAAAAATGGCTTGGTTTGACGAATTGCTTAAAACACAAATGAAAATTTGTCGTGGTAGTGGAGTTTTGATAAAAGTTGGAAAAGAGTGGAAAATCAAACATTATGTATTGTCCATGACCATTCCGAACGACCATGTAGATGCGGTGATAAAAATTAAAGCGCCTATAGAAGACGCTTTAATGGATAAATTATCTGAGAAGAAATAGTTTAGTTATTGTAAACATTCTCGTTCAATTGTTTGAACATTTCTACGGTCATGGTTTCTAAATCGAAATCATTTTGCCATCCCCAATCTTGTCTTGCACAAGTATCGTCTATGCTTGCCGGCCAACTGTCGGCAATTTGCTGACGAAAATCAGGAACGTAATCAATGGTAAAATCTGGATAATGTTTTTTGATTTCTTCAGCAATCTCCGCTGGTGTAAATGACATAGCACTTAAATTATACGAAGAACGAATTTTAATATCTTCCGCGGGAGCTTGCATAATACCAATGGTTGCTTTGATCGCATCATCCATATACATCATAGGTAAACCAGAATTTTCTGACAAGAATGACGTAAATGTACCCTCCGTAATTGCTTTGTGGTAAATATCTACTGCATAATCCGTAGTTCCACCTCCTGGAGGCGTACTCCAAGAAATTAAACCTGGGTAACGCAAACTACGCACGTCTACGCCGTATTGTTTGTGGTAATATTCGCACCATCTTTCGCCAGTTTGTTTACTAATACCGTACACCGTTGAAGGTTCCATGATGGTATATTGTGGGGTATTGTCTCTTGGGGTTGTAGGGCCAAAAACCGCGATACTCGAAGGCCAGTATATCTTTTTGATTTTTCCAGCTTTAGCTAAATTTAGGACATGAAATAAAGAGTTCATGTTCAAATCCCATGCAAAGGCAGGGTTTTTTTCAGCTGTAGCCGAAAGTAAAGCCGCCATTAAATACACATCGGTAATTTGATACTTTTCAACTAAGAACTCAATTTGATTGTAATCTAAGGCATTTACTACTTCAAAAATACCCTCGTTTACCACATCAATATTTAATTTTCGAATGTCAGATGCCACTACATTATCTACGCCATAGGTTTCACGTAGTTTTTGGGTCAATTCGGTGCCTATTTGTCCACAAGCGCCAATAATTAAGATTTTCGTGTCCATTTATAACTAGTTTGGTATGCAAAGATAACAAATTAATACCTCGATTTTTAGCTACATCAAGGCTTTACTTTTGGAAATTAGAAAGAGTAATATAAAAAGAAATGTTTTCGTAATAGATTTACTTCAAATAATTCAATCTTTTAAATTGAAACTTAGGAAAAATTAAATCATTCTTTTTAAAAAAAGAGAATCTACAAAAAGTGTATTTTTGTGTTTTCAAAATTGGATTGGTATGACTCGGATTTTTCTTTACTTTTTATGTATAAGTGTTTTTTTATTTTCTTGTAAAAAAGAAGATACTGCTAATACAATTGAAATTCAAAAAGCACTGAAAGAAAAAGAATTGGTTTTTAATGCACTCGATAAAGCTTGGAATTTCCAGGAAAGACGACTTACACCAGAATCGGAAATCATTGCTTTAAGTTGGAACGAATGGCGTTTGTTTAACAATGAGTTGAATCAAAAACCTAAAAGTACGATTAGTGCATTTAAACTTAAAACAAAGAATTTGGTACAAAAGGCAGATACCTTGACCTACACTATCCCTGTGCGACTGCAAAAACCACAAATAAAAGTGCGTTTGTCTGCCATAGTCACTAAAGTGAAAGCTTTAAATATGTTTTTAAACATCGACCGAATTCCGCAACAAAGAGTTTTAGGATTAGTAACTGATTTGAATTTAGAAGTCAATGCTTTTAACAATCAAATAGAAGAAATCGTTCGTCGTAGCCAAATTCCTATGGAAGAAGGTGAAGCGGATTTGATACAAAAAGTAGGTGGAAAGAAAGAGTCTGTTACGCCTGAAAATCCTGCTAAAACGCCACAAGAAAATGTTCCATCGTTTGAGGAAATAAAGTAAAATTGACTTAAGTCAATTCAAAACATAATAATTAGAATATATATTTGTAAAATAATTTTATTAAAGGTTAAGTAAATGAAAATTAGACTATTATTTATATTTTTATTTTTAAAATTCGTACCATCAAATGCTCAAAATCAAGCTGATTTAGAACACAACTATGGGGCATACCCTGGTTTCAATGGAAATATAAACAAAATTGTTGTTAACTCATCAGGGAAAGTTCTTATTGGTGGAGATTTTACAACTTACAATGGTACAATTCATTCTAAAATAATTTCATTAAACGATGATGGAAGTTTAAACAATAATATCATTTTTGGTACTGGATTTAATAATTCAGTAAATGACATCATCTTACAACCAGATGGTAAGATTTTAATTGGTGGATTATTTACTACCTACAACACTTCAAACCAAAAATTTCTTTTACGTTTAAATTCAGATGGAAGTATAGACAATTCATTTGCTCCAAATATCGAAATAACATCAAACCAAATAACAAATTTTAAGAGTATTTTACTTCAATCCGATGGGAAAATTATTATATCTATTGATTATAGAGATCCTAACAATGGTCAAATTAAGAATCTTTTACGTAGATTAAATACAGATGGTAGTATCGATAATGATTTCAATATTGATACTAGTTTAGTTGCAAACAATAATAATACCATAGATATTAAATCACTTGCACTTGATTTAAACAACAAATTACTTGTCTCATGGTATTTGAGTCCTTTATTTGGTGGAACTGTAGATTCTGGATTAATGCGTCTAAATACAGATGGTAGTAAAGATTCTAGTTTTTACGCACAGCAGTCCTATAATGCTGCTTACGTAAAGTCACTTGCAGATGGAAAGATTTTATTATCTGCAAATGGTGATTTGATTCGTTTAAATAATGATGGAACATTAGATCCAAGTTTTACTATTCAATCAACATTGACAAAACACATTTGGGATATTTCGTCTATTTCGATTCAACAAGACGGTAAATATATTATAACAGGGAAAGGTTTTATGAATTTTTCGATAAATGGTAAAGATTATAATCATATTTTTCGAGTTTCGAGTACTGGTGAATTAGACAACAATTTTAATGTTGGAACTGGTTTTGATAATGCAGTTAATACTTTAGCATTAGATATTAATGAAAGACCAATTGTAGGTGGTACATTCTCAACATATAATAATCAAACGAACAATAAAATAATTCAATTAGATATTTTTGGGCAAGTCCATCTAAAATTTGGTTCTGGAAATGGATTTGACAATGAAATCAATTCAATCTGTACCCAAACCGATGGAAAAACAGTTTTAACTGGATATTTCGATGCTTATAATAATCAAATTGAAAAGAAAATTATTAAATTGAATAATGATGGTTCAAAAGACACTTCGTTTAATACTGGAACTGGTTTTGATCGTGCTGCTCTTACATCGTATTTACAAACGGATGGCAAATTAATAGTTGGAGGTGGTTTTTCAAATTATAATGGTAATAGTATAAAAAACTTAGTTCGTTTAAATACTGACGGAACTATTGATAATTCTTTCCTTATTAACAAACGATTTAACGGTTCTGTTTACACCATTTCCTTACAAAATGACGGAAAAATACTAGCTGGTGGATTTTTCTTTACTAACCCTGATTTTTATGATAACTTAAAGAGATTTAATACTGATGGTAGTCTAGATACTTCATTCAATATTGGGTCTGGTTTCAACAATATCACTCGAAAAATAATTGTGCAAAATGATGGTAAGTTACTTATAGGTGGAGCGTTTACCCTTTTTAATGGTAGCACAAGAAATAGATTAGTAAGATTGAATTCTAATGGTAGTTTAGACACATCTTTTCTAATAGGGAATAGTTTTACTAGCGGAACAATATATGATATCATTGAACAAACCGATGGAAAAATAATATTAGTGGGTGATTTTCACTACTCAAATGCTGGTGTCGAAAAAGATTATTTAATACGACTTAATCCTAATGGAACTCTAGATAATACTTTTTTATTTTCTCCAGATTATTTAGACGGCCTAAAATCAATAGCATTACAACCTGATGGAAAAATATTATTAGGTCTTAAAGTTTATTTTAAAGGAACTCAAATAAGAATTGGAGTAGCACGCTTAAATACAGATGGAAGCTTAGATACAACTTTTGACAATAACCAAGCTTTTATAGACGATTTTAGTGCAGGTGCAGACTTTAAAATTAATGATTTAGAAATTCAAAATGATGGGAAAATATTGGTAGCAGGAAAATTCACCAATTATCAAACACAACCCTCATCGAGTTTAGTTCGTCTTTTGGGCTCAAATACATTATCTCAAAACAAGTTCGATTCTAATAAAATTTCTTTGTATCCTATTCCTTCAAACGAACATATTCATTTAACAGTTCCTGAAACATTGCTTATATCTAGTTACGAAATTTATGATTTAAAAGGTAGAAAAATCAAAAATGAAACCTCTATTCATGATAAATTAATAAATATAAGCAACCTATCCCAGGGAAGTTATATTGTGAAACTTCAAACTTCAGAAGGGATATTTATTAAACGAATTATAAAAGAATAACGAATCAAAAATCCTGGATAATTTTTTCAGGATTTTTTGATAGTTTAAAAAATCATAAGTCATTTTGAGTACCGAATACCTAAAACAAAAGTTTGCTCATCAAGCAAAAATCGCAAATATAGCTCAAGCTTTAACTGGAGACCAAAAAATCCATGTCAAAGGTTTGCTAGGTTCTTCTTTATCTTTTGTCATCCAAGCTTTATTTGAAAAAGCGGATAAACCTTTTTTGTTATTGGCCAATGAAAAAGAAGAGGCTGCCTACTTACTAAATGATTTAGAAGCTTTATTGAGTGAGCAAGAGGTGTTGTTTTATCCTAGTTCGTACCGCAGACCTTATCAAATTGAAGAAACAGACAATGCCAATGTTTTGTTGCGTTCGGAAGTTTTAAACCGTATCAATTCTCGTAAAAAACCTTGTGTCATTGTTTCCTACCCCGAAGCCATTTTTGAGAAAGTAGTTACCAAAAAAGAACTTGAAAAAAATACGCTCAAAATTGCTGTAGGCGAAAAAGTAACGATAGATTTTATCAACGAAGTCCTTTTTGAATACGATTTTAAACGAGTAGATTTTATTACAGAACCTGGTGAATTCTCTGTCCGTGGAGGTATTTTAGATGTATTTTCGTTTTCTAACGACCATCCATATCGTATTGAGTTTTTTGGCAACGAAGTAGACAGTATTCGTACTTTTGATGTCGCGAGTCAATTGTCTATAGCTACGCAGCATAAGATTACCATAATCCCAAATTTTGAAAATAAACTTTTGGAAGAAAAAAGAGAAAGTTTCTTGGAGTATATTTCTGCGAAAACAACTTTAATCATTCAAAATACGGATTTGCTTTTGGCTAATTTAGACAAATTATTTGCCAAGGCGGAAGAGAGTTTTGCCAAACTTTCTAAAGAAATCAAACATGCTTCTCCAGAGGAATTGTTTGTCAACCAACAGGCGTTTATCAAGCAAGCGTTGAATTTTTCAATACTTGAACTAACACCAAAGGCTACTTTTAGAACCCAACAAAGTTTTGAATTCCATATCAAACCTCAGCCCTCATTCAACAAACAATTCGATTTGTTGCTCGAGGATTTGAAAAATAACCGTCAAAACGGAATTAAAAATTACCTGTTTTGTGCCAATGAACAACAAGCCAAACGATTTCATGATATTTTTGAGAGTTTGGATGAACAACAGCACGAACATTTTGCCAAGGATTATGAAACGGTGGTACTCCCTTTGTATCAAGGGTTTATCGACGAAGAAAATCAATTGGCATGTTATACTGACCATCAAATTTTTGAGCGTTACCATAAATTTTCCATCAAAAATGGCTATGCCAAAAAACAAAATATTACGCTTAAAGAGTTAAATCAATTAACGGTAGGTGACTATGTAACTCATATTGACCACGGTATTGGAAAATTTGGCGGATTGCAAAAAATTCAAGTCGAAGGGAAAACGCAAGAGGCCATCAAACTGGTTTATGCCGAAAACGATATCGTGTATGTAAGCATCCATTCGTTACATAAAATATCAAAATATAATGGTAAAGACGGGGCTCCTCCTAAAATCTACAAATTAGGTTCAGGAGCATGGAAGGCTTTAAAACAAAAAACCAAAGCTCGTGTAAAACACATTGCATTCAATCTGATTCAATTGTATGCCAAAAGACGTTTGGACAAAGGCTATGCTTTTGCCCCAGATAGTTATTTGCAACATGAGTTAGAAAGTTCATTCATTTACGAAGACACCCCCGACCAGTTGAAAGCTACCCAAGATGTAAAAGCCGATATGGAAAATGAGCGTCCCATGGACCGATTGGTTTGTGGGGATGTAGGTTTTGGAAAAACCGAAGTGGCTATCCGTGCGGCTTTTAAAGCTGTGGACAATAGCAAGCAAGTAGCCGTTTTAGTACCCACCACCATTTTAGCTTATCAACATTACAGAACTTTTAAATCTCGATTAAAAGATTTGCCTGTAAATGTTAACTATCTTAACCGGTTCCGTACGGCAAAACAAAAATCAGAAATCGTTAAAGAGTTAGAGTCGGGACAATTGGATATCGTTATCGGGACCCATCAATTGGTCAATAAAAATGTTAAGTTCAAAGATTTAGGCTTATTAATTATTGACGAGGAACAAAAATTTGGCGTGAATGTAAAAGACAAACTTAAAACCATCGCCACCAATGTAGATACGCTGACGTTAACCGCCACGCCTATCCCAAGAACCTTGCAGTTTTCATTGATGGCAGCGCGTGACCTTTCGGTAATCAGTACACCGCCACCTAATCGTTACCCCATAGAAACGCAAGTGGTAGGGTTTAATGAAGAAGTGATACGCGATGCAGTAGCTTATGAAATTGAACGTGGGGGTCAAGTATATTTCATTAATAATCGCATTGAAAATATTAAGGAAATTGCGGGTATGATTCAACGTTTAGTTCCTAATGCTAAAGTAGGTGTGGGACACGGACAAATGGACGGAAAACAGTTGGAAGAAATTATGCTTTCGTTTATGGAAGGCGAATTTGATGTACTTGTTGCTACCACCATTATTGAAAGTGGTTTAGATGTGCCTAATGCGAATACGATTTTTATCAATAATGCGAATAATTTCGGCTTGTCAGACCTGCATCAAATGCGAGGTCGTGTGGGACGAAGCAACAAGAAAGCATTTTGCTATTTCATTACGCCACCTTATTCTGCAATGACCGAAGAAGCGCGTAAGCGTATACAGGCATTGACACAATTTAGTGATTTGGGTAGTGGTTTTAATATTGCAATGAAAGACTTGGAAATTCGTGGTGCAGGCGATTTATTAGGCGGCGAACAAAGCGGTTTTATCAATGAAATAGGTTTTGAAACCTATCAAAAAATCATGCAAGAAGCCATCGAGGAATTGAAAGAAAACGAATTCAAAGATTTATATCCTGAAGATAGCGATATAGAAACTAAGGAATATGTAAAAGATTTGCAAATTGATTCCGATTTTGAATTGCTTTTCCCTGATGATTACATTAACAGTGTGACCGAGCGTTTGAGCCTGTACAATGATTTAGCTTTGATAAAAACCGAAGACAAATTGCAAGACTATCAACGTCAATTGGAAGACCGTTTTGGAAAGTTACCCAAAGCAGCCACCGCCTTATTGGACAGCTTACGCATCAAGTGGAAGGCATCGCATTTAGGCATTGAAAAAGTGGTTATGAAACAAGGCAAAATGGTATGTTATTTCTTGGGTGACCAACAAAGCGACTATTACCAATCGACTCGTTTTCATAAAGTATTACAATTTGTACAACAAAATCCAAATTTGTGTAAAATGAAAGAAAAAGAGACCAAAAATGGTCTCCGTTTATTATTGACTTTTGAAAATGTGAAATCGGTTAAAAAGGCGTTGGAGTTGGTGGAGATGATTTAAATTAGATAATTTCACTTTGAGATAAAAGCACTTCAGTAGTGATACGATTTAGTACTTAAAAAAGGGTAAAAAGAGTATGTTTCGAAGCGTATATGTTAAATAGTAACATAGTAAAAATGTGTATATAGAAAACGTTTTCAATGAATACCTGTATTAAATAAATTAACTAAAAAAGATAACTATATTGGTTACTTTTGTGCATATTTAAATTTTTTTTTGATGAAAATCCTACTTCCTTATTTTTTAACTGTGAATGCGCTTTCGTTACTGCTTTTCGGAATTGACAAGTTGTTAGCGAAAAAGGACAAACGACGTATCCCTGAAAAAGATTTGTTAGGAATGTCATTGATTGGTGGGGCTATTGGTGGATTATTAGGGATGTTTGTGTTTAAACATAAAACGTCCAAAATGAGTTTTATTTGGCGTTTCGCTCTGATTTTTATAGCAAATGTAGTGGGGATTTTCTTTTTGCTGCGATAATAAAAAGCCCTTTTAATTGAAAGTTAAAAGGACTCTTTATGGTTTATAGTATAAAATCCAAATAGTTTTTCCTGTTCACCACTTCAAAAGTCGCATCAGGATAAGCTTTAGCAAAAGCAGTTGGAACTTTCGCTTTTTTACTTTCGTTCCATTTGAATTCAAAACCTGCTAAATCTTCAGCGTTTTCCTCTAACCAATCCAATTCTTGTTGGTCATAAGTTCGCCAAAAATAGTTGTTACGTGGCATGTTGTGATATTGTTGTTTCTTCCTACGTTCTGAAACCAAATAGTTTTCCCACAAATCACCTATATCGGTACGGTTTTGAAAAGTATTAAAGTTTTGAATGATAGCATTACGAATGCCATTATCATAAAAATACCAACGACTGCTTTTGGTTACTTCCTTGCGTAAATTTCTAGAAAAACCTTCTACTTTAAACAATATGAAAACTTTAGTCAATAAATCTAAATAACGTTCTACAGTGTTTTTAGACATTTGCAACTGATTCCCTAATTCTTGCAAGGAAACTTCTTTGCCTATTTGAAAAGCTATCAATCGTAATAAATCATAAATTTTATTCGAATTCTTAATGCCATCAAAAGTCAAAATATCTTTCAATAAATACGAATTTACCATTTCACGCAAATACTTTTGCTTTTCATAAGTTGACTCTAAATGTTCTAATTCTGGATAAGCCCCGTAAACCAAACGTATTTCTAATTTTTCGGTGGTTTGCTTATAATTTTCATAATTAGCCAACTCTAATTGGGCAAAAGGGTACAAATACAGAGTGTTTTTTCGGCCCACCAGAGGTTCACCTAATTGATTACTCAAATCAAACATACTCGACCCTGTAGCTAATACTTTTATTCCATCAATAGAATCGACTATTAATTTCAATATTAAACCAATATCGGGTACATTTTGAGCTTCATCAATCACTAACAAATCAACATTTTGCAACAGTCTTTGATAGTTAGCCACGCTCCTATCTTCTAATAAACGGACATCTACACTATCTTCACCATTCAAATGTAAAAACTTGTCTTTGGTAGTTTTTAAATATTGATTAATTAATTGTGTTTTACCAACTCGCCTTGCGCCCAATAAAATCAATACTTTATTAGGTTGTAATGAGGTGTTAATGTCATCAAAAATGGCTCTTTTATAATAATGTACCATAGCCTTTTATTTAAGAATCTACATTACAAAGGTACTAAAAAATTGTAAAATCCGTCAATCAACTGACGCAATTTATATAAATTCAGTCAATTAACTGACGCAATTTATATAAATTCAGTCAACGGCTAGGTCTTATTACGGTAATTTCGTTTCATAAATTGTAATGCAGAAGCTATCACATCGCCCATAGAAGTTGCTTTTTTGAAATTTACGTCACGGGTAAATTGAAAAATTTCATGCTTGAGTTGTTGTAATTTTTCTGGAGAGGATAATTCCATAGATTGCATGGCAAATAACAAATCATTCAAACGTTCTTCTGCACCTACCATCCGTTTGACCATAACCGAGCGTTCTTCGTTTTGATATTGTTCTATGGAGTTAGCTTCTAATTTTTCGCTAACCAATTGACTAAACAAGAAATTTTCCTTGAACAAATGAGGTTTATATAGTTTAAAATCGCCTTCATAACATTGTTGGTCAAAATCAATAGCTCGAATTTTGAAAACCAAATGGTCATAGTCATAAATAGGTATTACCACAAAATTATACGAACGCATATCACCCAATAAACCAATCATACAACGCTCGTTGAATTTAACAAACTCCTTGGCAATTTGTGCTTTTTCAGATTCGGTACAATTTTTAAGATGATGTTGTAAAAACATATCACCGGGAATCCCTACAATATGTTCTTCTATAAGCGTGTCTTTAAAAACCAAATAGTTAATACGATTGGGCGAAAGGATATCTTCTAATTCTAAACCGAAAATTCGCGAAGCATCAGCTTTTTTAACATAAAAATGTGTGTAATTATCATTCAAAATATTTCGAACCTTTACTCGAAAGGGTTTTGAATTTCCAAAAGTGCAAAAATCGATGTGGTCAACATTCAAGAACTGAATTTTACTTTCATCACCATCTGCGTGAAGCAAAGTATATATCTTCTTTAAATTGTAATCAATTTCTGATTTTTCATGTTCATTGTAATACACCCGTACCCAAAGCGAGTCATTCCCTTTAGCATCATAAACCACCACAGAACCTTGAAAACGAAGTAAATCGTCATAAAAAACATTAGTCTTTGTCAATCTCCTGTATTTTTCAAGATATTGATACAATGAATCGTTGATAGGATAATATTGTTTTTTTAATAAAGGTTTTTCCGAAGTCATACACAAAAAATCACGAAAAATTTCTACATTGTTATAAGTAAATATACAGCAATAAATTGGGGAAATCCGCAATATCTTTGCAAAAAAATTGAATATGGATACCTTACAAATTATAAGTTATACGGGTGTATTTGTCTTTGCCGTAACGGGTGTACTAAAAGCACGAACTAAACGTTTCGATATTTTTGGAGCATCAGTACTGGCATTTTGTATGGCGTATGGTGGAGGAACTCTTCGTGACTTACTGATAGGTGTGCGACCAGTAAACTGGGTACATGATAACGTGGCCATTATTATTGTACTTGCTTCAACAATTATTACATTTTTCTTTAAACTAAATTCAAGCCTCATCAAAAAATTAATCTTTTGGATAGATGCTTTTGGTATTGGGCTTTTTACAGTCGTAGGAATACAAGTAGCTTTACGCAATGGTATTTCTGATGGATATGCCTTAATCATGGGAATTATTACCGCAACTTTCGGAGGTTTATTAAGTGATGTACTTTGCAACAAAGTCCCTGCCTTATTAAAACCAGGACAATTATATGCCACGGCTTGCATAATAGGAGGTGGTTTGTATTTGATAATGGTAAATTACAAAATGCAATCCGATACCAGTATGATTTTAAGTGTGTTTATCACCGCCGCGATTCGTATTTATGCGATTCGAAGAAAATTACAATTACCCATTATATAAAAAAGGATGCTCAACAAGCATCCTCTTATTTTAATCCTGAACTATAAATTCTTTTGGGTCGGATTTTTTATATTCCGGTTGAATGTTAATATGATTGATACCGAATTTTTCAAATAAAAGCACTTCAATTTGTAGTAATAAATCATTAAATTCACTCATTTTAATATCTTCTGCACAGTCCAAATGAGCTTCTAAATGCAATTCTTCTTCATTCAAATGCCAAACATGAATGTGATGTAACTTCCCTACTCCAGGGATTCGATGTACTTCGCGAACGATGGCTTTGATATCAATCTCCTCAGGTGTAAATAACATCAACATTTTAGTAGAAGATTTTAATAAATCGATACCAACAAAAATTAAATAAATTGATATGAACAATGTCAGCACACTATCTACCCAAAACCAACCGTAAAATTTCATTAATAATCCACCTACTAAAACGGCAACCGATGCCATCATATCAGTTAACAAATGCAAATAAGCCGATTTCATATTTAAGTTATGCTCGGCATCTTTTTGTAAAAGCAAAACAGATAACCCATTAGCAACTATGCCTAACATGGCTAACCAAATGACTAAATTGGACTGAATAGGCTCTGGATGGAAAAAACGCTTAATTGCTTCAATACCTAAAATGATAGCAACAATTAACAAAGTCATTGCATTGACAAAGGCCGAAATTAACTCCGCTCGCTTATAACCAAAAGTTTGGTCTATTGAAGCTTTCCGTCTAGAAAGTTTATGCGCTACATAACTAAATACTAAAGATAGTACATCCGAAAAGTTGTGCAAAGCATCAGATATCAGGGCTAAACTACCTGAAATCAATCCACCTATAGCCTGCGCTAAGGTTATTAACAAATTCAATAGTATAGAAAAAACAAGGTTCTTCCCTTCTACTTCATGCTTATGAATATGTACATGATTATGGGACATTTTGAAATTTTTAAATAATTTAGACTATGCAGACACTCTTATTTCATAGAATATTTAAATGAATTAGACCTCTTATCTAAAATTGTCTAAGAAGTCTAATTATCTAAAAATCTATTTACAAGCAATTTTCTTCACACGATTAGCATGTCTACCACCTTCAAATGGCGTATCCAAAAATGCTTCCACCATTGCTACAGCTTGTGGAATTGAAGTATAACGCGCTGGTATACTAATAATGTTTGCATCGTTATGCTGACGAGCAAGTTCCGCAATTTCTACAGTCCAACATAAAGCACAACGAATATCTTGGTGTTTGTTTGCTGTCATCGCAATACCGTTTCCGCTTCCGCAAATCACAATACCAAAATCGGCTTTTTTGCTTTCTACATCATAAGCCACAGGATGACCAAAATCAGGATAATCAACGCTATCAAAAGCATCCGTACCATGATTGATAACCGTATGACCGTTGTTTTCTAAGTATTGTACAATAGCATTTTTATAATCAGGACCAGCATGGTCGTTTCCTATTGAAATAATCATAAGTGTGTTGTTTGTATTTATAGTACAAAAATACATATTAATATGTATCAAGAGAACGCATCGAAATAAAATGAAATCTTTTTATTACTATATAGAATGACTATACCTTAAAATGATGTTTATAAAATTATAATTACTTGATTTTTAATATATTATATAATTATTAACAAACCAGTTAATAACCTAAAACCTTATTTTCCAAGGATTTATAAACTTAAAAAAACAAGGATTTTTAGGTTGTTAACAAACCAAAAATAAGGCTTGATTTTCAAGGGTTTGCTGTCTAATAAAAATTGTTAATAAGTAGTAAGAGAAAAACAAAACTTTTTTTGCCTTCTAAAGATTTTTTTCCTAATCCAAAATCAGTTTTAATTATACAAGAAAAGTTTCAGTGACTTTTTGGAAAATTATTCAATAGATATTCACAGTTATTAACAACTATTAACAACCTAAGTTTTCAAAAAAAGAAACTAAAATCTGTATGTTAACAACTGTTAATAAACGTAACTAAAAATTTACTTTACCTTAATTTTCAATACATTAAAAATTAACAAGTCTGTTAATATCTCTGTATAACTTTGAATAACTCAATAACAAAAGGAATCCTACAAAAGTTTTCCCCTTTATTAACACCCTATCATAACAATCAAAAATTTAATTTTTTAAAAATCTTCTTTTTTATTTTTTTAGTTGTTGTTAAAAACTCTTGTTTTTAGAAAAAATTAAAACTGTTAAACTTTATATTTTTTTTAAAACTGATGACTAGTTACTGATAAGTGGATACTATTTCGTAATTTTCAGCGATATTTAAAAAATGAAGATGAGTAAAAAGCCTAGAAGATTTAGTAAAGGGGTGAAAGACTTTTCGGGAAAAATTTTGAAACTGCTTTCTAAAGAGGCCAATAAGCCTTTTAATTACAAGCAGATTGCGTCCCGATTAGATGTGGATGATACCAAAAGTAGAAATGAAATTATAAAGGATTTAAAAATTCTAGCTTCTAAAAAACAGATTTTAGAAATTGAACCTGGAAAATATATCGTAAAAGCGCAGAGTCAGGATTACTACGAAGGCATAATTGATATGACTACGCGTAAAACAGCGTATTTGCTTTGCGAAGATTTTGAGGAAGATGTATTTATTCCTTTCGCTAATTTGAATCATGCCTTGCATGGCGATAAGGTAAAAGTGTATGTGTACAACCGTCGTAAAGACAAACGTCCCGAAGCTGAAGTGATTGAAGTTTTGGAACGTGAACGTATGGAATTTGTAGGAGTGATTGATGTGCAAAAGAATTTTGCTTTTGTAACTACCGCTAACCCAAAGATGTACACGGATATTTTTATTCCCAAAGAAAAAATAGGTGAAGCTAAAGATGGTGATGTCGTTTTAGTTAAAATTGAAGATTGGCCTAAAAAAGCAGATTCCCCTTTCGGAAGTGTTGAAAAAGTATTGGGTCGTCCTGGAGAACATGATACAGAAATTCATGCCATTCTTGCCGAGTATGGTTTGCCTTATGATTTCCCTGTGGAAGTAGAAGCCTATGCTAAAAAGTTAGATACTACTATTCAACCTGAAGAAATTGCCAAGCGTCGTGATATGCGTAACGTATTGACATTCACGATTGACCCTAAAGATGCAAAAGATTTTGATGATGCTCTTTCTTTCCAAGTTTTAGAAAACGGAAACTATGAGATTGGGGTTCATATTGCTGATGTTTCGCACTATGTTCAGGAAGGGACTATCTTAGACGATGAAGCATTCAAGCGTGCTACTTCGGTGTATTTAGTGGACCGCGTGGTGCCTATGTTGCCAGAAGTCTTGAGTAATTTTGCCTGTTCGTTACGTCCGCATGAAGAAAAATATACTTTCTCTGCTGTTTTTGAAATCAATGCAAAAGCGCAAGTGGTGAACCAGTGGTTTGGTCGTACCGTAATTTATTCTGACCAACGTTTTGCTTATGAAGAAGCGCAGCATATCATTGAAACAAAAGGAAATACTATTCCTGCTGAAATTTCATTGACCGAGGAAGCGTACATCGTTCCTGATGCTATCGTTGAAGCGACTTTGAAATTAGATGAATTGGCTAAAATTTTAAGAAGAAACCGTATGAACAACGGTGCTATTTCTTTTGATAAAGTTGAAGTGAAATTCAAATTAGATGAAAACGATGAACCTGTAGGGGTTTATTTTAAAATAGCAAAAGATGCTAATCACTTGATTGAAGAGTTCATGTTGTTAGCTAACAGAAAAGTTGCTGAATTCATTGGTAAACAAAAGAAAACTTTTGTGTATCGTATTCACGATGAACCAGATGAAAATAAGTTAATGAATTTACAAGGCGTAATTTCTAAGTTTGGGTATTCATTGAATTTCAAATCAAAAGATACCATTTCTAAATCGTTGAATACTTTGTTAGAAAATGTAGTAGGAAAAAAAGAGCAAAACATGGTGGATACTTTAGCTATCCGAACTATGAGTAAAGCTAAGTATTCTACTGAAAATATTGGTCATTACGGATTAGCGTTTGATTATTATTCACATTTTACTTCGCCTATTCGTCGTTATCCAGATGTTATGGTACACCGTTTGCTACAGCAATATTTAGATGGAGCTAAAAGTGCTGATGAAGAAGCCTATGAAGAAAAATGTGTGCATTCATCAAATATGGAAAATAGTGCTTCCAATGCCGAACGTGATTCTATCAAGTATATGCAAGTGAAATACATGCAAGACCACAAAGACCAAGAGTTTTTGGGTGTGATTTCTGGGGTAACGGAATGGGGAATTTATGTAGAAATTATTGAAAACAAATGTGAAGGAATGATTCGCATTCGTGAAATAAAAGAAGACTATTATACGTTTGATGAAAAACAATATGCTTTAGTAGGTCAAGTGACTAAAGATTTGTTGCAGTTAGGGGATGAAGTTTGGGTAAAAGTGAAAAACGCTGACTTAGTGAAAAAACAATTGGATTATCATTTTATTAGAAGAAATTAAATGAGTATTCAGTGTTCAGTAGCAGTTAGCAGTTTATCATCTGAACACTAGAATAATTTAATTTAAAAAGATATCAATGAAAAAACATGTAATAGCCTTTTCGTTATTTGCTGTAAGTGTGATGAGTGCACAAACCAGTAAATCTTTAGGAACCATTTCTAAAGTAACGGGTTTTGACCAAATTGAAATTCATTTGGTTCCCGCTACTGAAAACAAAATTGAATTAAAAGGAACTAATTCTGAAGCAGTTGAATTAGTTACTAAAGATGGAGAATTGAAAGTGCGTATGCCTTTTGGTAAAATGTTAAAAGGCGATGCTATTACCGCTACGGTGTATTTCAAAGCTTTAGAGGCGGTTGAAGCCAATGAAGGAAGTTTAGTTACTAGTGATGCTACTTTAAAATCAGCTATGTTTGACATTATTGCTAAAGAAGGTGGTAAAGTTGACATAGCTGTCGAGGCCTCTAAAATTAATGTCAAAACCAGTAGCGGCGGTGTAGTTACTTTAGGCGGAAAAACACAAAACATCGATGCGGTTTCTACGGCGGGTGGCATTTTAGCAGCTAAAAATTGTGTTACACAACAAGCTACGGTTACCGTAAATGCGGGTGGGCAAATTGATATTTCAGCCTATGATGTGGTGGATGCTAAAGCCCGTGCTGGTGGAAGTATCATCATTTATGGGAATCCAAAACAAGTGAATGAGAAAACCATTTTTGGTGGGAATATCATTATCCGAAGAGATAGAAGTTAATTTTTAAACTTTTAAATTGAAGAAAATAAGAGATAAATCATACAGACTATTTATGTCTTAAGTCTATTATCTATTTTCTCTTTTCTAGTTGATAAAATTTTTAAAGGAATCTAATTTTCAAGGAATTAGATTCCTTTTTTTGTTTGGTTCAACATACAATTTTTACTCTTCATCGAGTTTTTATGGTAAACTGTTGATAAACCTATAACTTAATGGTATGTAAACTTTTATCATGTAAAATACCATGGTTATGAACAAAGTCATTCTCCTTATCGTAAGCTTTTTAGTTTCAGTTAATCTTTACGGTCAATTAACGAAACAAGTAGATACTTTTTCAAAAGTCGTGGCTAATGATGCCATAACCGTATTTTTAATCCCATCAAATGAGCAAAAAGTTGAGATTTCAGGTTTCCAAGCCGAGAAGGTACAGCTCAAAGTTGAAAATAAGGTACTTTATCTTCATTTTCCCGAATCAAATCCTGTTGAAGGGAATGATATCTTAGTAAAAGTATATTTCATTCAATTAAACGCTTTAGAAGCAAACGATGGCTGTAACATTGGTGCTTCTGGATTAATTACAACGTCTAATTTTGATATTGTTGCCATGGAAAGCTCCAAAATTAAGCTGAATATCAAAGCTGATAAAGTCAATGCACGTATTTCGCAAGGTTCTAAATTAGATTTAATAGGCAGTACCTTAAGTTTAGACGTAGTGGCTAACAATGCTTCAAAAATAAATGCCAACAGTTGTACGGTTCAAGAAGCTGTGGTAAATGCCAATGCGGGTGGAGAAATCTATGTCAATGCAAGTCAGTCGGTTGATGCTAAAGTGCGCGCTGGCGGAAGTATTTTTATTGAAGGCAATCCTAAAAAAATAACCAAGCAAACCCTTTTAGGTGGTGATATTATTGTGAAATAAAATTTTCTTAAAATCATTAAAAATTAGATTTTTTAAGAATATAGAATTAACTTGCCAATTCATTTTAGCAGTTAATTTATGTTGCAATATATTTTAAGCAATGGAATTCCTTTAGGTATTTTCTTGAGCTTTATGATAGGTCCTGTATTTTTTGTACTACTTGAAACCAGTATTACTAAAGGATTCAGAGCCGCTTTGTTTTTTGATTTTGGAGTTGTACTTGGAGATATATTCTTTATCGGATTAGCTTACTTAGGAAGTTATCGTTTGATTCAGAGTTTGAAAGATGATCCTGCCCTATTCATCTTTGGTGGGATTGTCATGTTAGCCTACGGAATCATTTCGTATGCCAAGTTATACAAGGCCAGTAAAAACATTGACGAAGACGAAGAAGTGGTTGATTTAATCAAGAAGAATTACTTTAGTTTATTCATCAAAGGTTTTCTTTTAAACTTTATCAACATTGGTGTTTTAGGATTTTGGTTATTGATTATCATCACCTTTGGACCACGTTTGCAAATGGATAGTTCCAATGTTTTTTGGTTTTTCACTACGGTAATTATTTCTTATTTAGCAACCGATGTGTGTAAAATTTTAGCCGCTAAACAATTACGTTCTAAATTAACACCTGCCAATATCATTAAAATCAAGAAAATAAGTTCAATCCTGTTAATTGTTTTTGGAGCTATTTTGCTCGCGCAAGGTTGGTTCCCTTCCGATAAACAGTTTGTAAAAGATACTATCGAGAAAATTGAAAAAGAGTAATGGAAACATTACTCTTTTTTTTTTGAATACTATTTATTTTCAATTCCTTATATTATTTTTAGTAACTTGTTATCCAATCAAGTCCCAACTTAAAATTAATATGATGAAAAAACTTTTACTTCTTATTCTCTTACCCATTGCTTTATACAGTCAGCAAGATTCTACAGTAGTCAATAAGCCTTCCTTTTCTTTGATAGGTTTAAATAAATTGAATGTAGCTTATAAAGGAATACCCAATCCTATTTCCATTCAAGTTAAGGAAACTAAACCCTTTAAAATTAAAGGGGAAGCCATTGTTCAAGCCTCCGATGGTTCCTATACGTTACAACCTAAAAATGGCAAAGAAACGAAGGTGTTTGTAGAAATTAATACCTCCGATAGTACTAAAGTGATTGAAGAGCATATCTTTAGAGTAAAAGACTTGCCACTAGCTGCTTTATTAGTCAATCAAAAAGGATGTATAAATAGCGATTGTGTACTAGAAATTCCAACTAAAGAGTTATTAAATGCTGAAATTAGTTTCAAATTGATTGACTTTTTATTGGATTATAAAATAAGTGTAACTGGTTTTAGATTGTATTTAACTAATAATTCGGGTGAATTTCTTGATAGTTTTGATATCAAAGGGAATAAAATACATGGTGATGTTTATGAATCCATTCTGAAAAATGATAAGGCAAACCTGATTGTTATACATAAAATGACTTTTTCATCTGATTTAAACTTAGCAATTGCTAAGACTCCAATGATAAAAATTAAAAAAGTTTAATTTTTTTACTAATCATAACCTTCTATATTCTAATTATTTACTAATTTGAATTTAATTTTTTTATAAGAAGTTAAGAAAACTAGTTTGGAAATATAAAAAACAGTCTTATATTTGCACTCGCAATACGGAAGTAAAGCGAAACATACTGGAGAAATGGCAGAGTGGTCGAATGCGGCAGTCTTGAAAACTGTTGACTGTAACAGGTCCGGGGGTTCGAATCCCTCTTTCTCCGCAAACCAAAAGGGTTAAAGGTCTGAGAAATCAGACCTTTTTTTTTGTTTTAAACTTTTTGTTATTGGTTTTACTAAGACTGTTCGTAAGCTAAAAATATTCCTTTATAAAGGTCTTATTTATAAGTAATTAAAAAAAAAATGAATAAAAAGAGTGTTTTTTTCTTGCAGAAAAACAAAAAAGCGCTAAATTTGCACCCAGATAAACGGAGAGCATATCTCTAAAAAAGGTTTGGTAGTTCAGTTGGTTAGAATACATGCCTGTCACGCATGGGGTCGCGGGTTCGAGTCCCGTCCAGACCGCAAAAGTCCTTCAATTAGAAGGACTTTTTTTATGCCAAAAAATTACTATTTTATGATCTATTAAAAAAAAACTCCCAATTTCTTGGAAGTTTTACAATTTAAGCCTTTATAATTTTTAGTTTAGTATTACCTATTTGGATCAAATACATTCCTTTTTCAAGGGATTCTGTGTTTATTTTATTATTCTTTTCAGTTACACTACCGCTTTTAACTTCAACACCTATTGCATTGTAAAGAGTATAATCAGCACTATCGGTTAAATTTTCGATAGTTAAAACATCTTGTACTGGATTTGGATATAAGCTTAATGTTTCTGCATTTTTAAATGAAGGATTAGCAAGCGATTTATTGATAAAAATACTTACTGTTGCTAAATCACAGTTTACAGGAATTGCTCCACTTTCACATATTTGATAGGTTAAAGAATACATTCCATCTTGTATATTTGGGTCAAATGTTAAGATTCCATATGGATGCATAGTGATTCCATTTGGCGCTGCCAGTACCGTCAAATAAATATTTGAATTGATGTCTACGATTATTGGTGAACCATTTAACGTATCATTTTGTGTTATGCTCGGGCTTGGTAGGGTTACATTGCTTATATTAAGCGTATCGTCCACGGCAATGATAGGATTGTGAATATTAATTATTACTGTTGCTGTACTACAATTTGCTGGTATTATTCCATTTTCACAAATACTATAGGTTGAAAGATAAGTTCCAGATGGAATGTTAGAGTCTATTATAATCTCCCCTTTATTAGTATACGAAAATCCATTTGGAGTGGTTACAGGCGTTATTGTTACGTTGTTTGTTGTGGCAGAATTTCCATTTAAGGTATCATTGTCAAGTACAGAAAATGTTATTGTTCCAGCAGATGTTGCTATAATATCATTGGTAGCAGTAATAGTATTTTGCGCTTTTGTGGTTGATACAATTCCTGAGGTTACTAAACTTAAAAAGAGTAAAATTTTTTTCATTTGTATGATTTTAAAATAATAAATAATAAAAAAAAAACCTCCCAATTTTTTGGAAGGTTTTTGAGGCATCGCCCGGATTCGAACCGGGGTAGACGGTTTTGCAGACCGGTGCCTAGCCGCTCGGCCACGACGCCATTGCGAGTGCAAATATAGTGAAAAGTTTAAATTTTAAAAGCGTTACTGCTAAAACTTTATCTTTTTTTTGTCATCAAAATACTAACTTCTTGAACGTCACCGCCTATCGGGGGATTAATTTTTGCTACTTCTACAGTTATTTTTTCCACTAATTGCAGCTCGTTTAGTGTTCTGTCAATAATTCTTTGGGCTACATGCTCTAATAATTCCGAACGAATAGCCATTTCCTCCACCACAATTTTGTTTAAATGTACATAATCTACGGTATCTGCAAGTTTATCGGTTTGTGCAGATTGGGTTAAATCAGCCTCTATTTCTAAATCTACTCTATAATGACTGCCTATTTTACTCTCTTCTACTAAACACCCGTGATTCGAAAAGGTTCGTATGTTTTTTAATCGTATTACTCCCATTTTGTTCAAAAGTTTAAGATTTTATAAGTTTATAATGTTAGGTTGGTCTTCTAAACCTTCTAAACAATTTAACTTATAAACTCTTTTTTCTATCTTTGTCAAAAGTATAAAAATTACCATGTCGAATACTGAAAAATCTTTGAATTTTATAGAGCAAATCATTGAAGAGGACTTAAAAAATGGTTTGTCACAAGATAAATTGCGTTTCCGTTTTCCACCAGAACCTAATGGTTATTTGCATGTTGGACATGCTAGTGCTATTTGTTTGAATTTTGGTTTAGGATTAGATTATAACGCACCCGTTAACCTTCGTTTTGATGATACTAATCCTTCTAAAGAAGAACAAGAATATGTTGATGCGATAAAGCGTGATGTAGAATGGCTTGGTTTTCAATGGGATAAAGAATGTTATGCTTCAGATTATTTTCAAGAATTATATGACTGGGCTGTTGTTTTAATTAAAAATGGCAAGGCTTATGTTGATAATTTGTCATCTGAAGAAATGGCAAAGCAAAAAGGTACGCCTACCCAACCTGGAGTAAATAGTCCAAATCGTGACCGATCTGTAGAAGAAAATTTAGATTTATTCACTCGTATGAAAAACGGTGAATTTCCGAATGGTTCTTATGTGTTACGTGCCAAAATTGATATGGCATCTCCTAATATGTTGATGCGTGATCCGTTGATGTATCGTATTATGCACGAACACCATCATCGTACGGCTAATCAATGGTGTATTTACCCTATGTACGATTGGGCTCATGGCGAAAGTGATTATATGGAACAGATTTCGCATTCGTTCTGTACACTTGAATTTTTGCCTCACCGTGAATTATATGATTGGTTCTTAAATAACATTTATGATAGTTCAAAAACACGTCCAAAACAACGTGAATTTGCACGTAGAAATTTATCACATACAGTAGTTTCAAAGCGTAAATTGTTACAATTAGTACAAGAAGGACATGTAACTGCTTGGGATGACCCTCGCATGAGTACCATTTCTGGGATGCGTCGTCGTGGTTATACACCAGCTTCAATTCGTAATTTTGCTAAAACGATTGGTATTGCTAAACGTACGAATTTGATTGATGTTTCTTTATTAGAGTTCTGCGTACGTGAAGATTTAAATAAGACTGCCCCACGTGTTATGGCGGTTTTAGATCCTGTAAAATTGGTAATAACTAATTATCCTGAAGGGCAAGAAGAATGGTTAGAAGCTGAAAATAATCCAGAAGAAGAAGTATTGACTTTTAGAAAAGTACCTTTTTCTAAAGTATTATATATTGAAAGAGAGGACTTTAAAGAAGAGGCAGATAAAAAGTTTTTCCGTTTGAAGTTAGACGGAGAAGTACGTTTAAAAAATGCGTATATCATTAAAGCGGAGTCTGTTATTAAAGATGAAGCAGGTAATATTATAGAAATTCATGCGACGTATGATGCTGATTCGCGTTCAGGTAGTGGTACAGAGGCTTCTAAACGTAAGGTAAAAGGGACTATTCATTGGGTATCAGCTGATCATGCAATTGAAGCTGAAGTTCGTGTTTATGACCGTTTATTTACGCATGAAAATCCAGATGGAAACAAAGAAGTTGATTTTAAAGAGTTTATTAATCCAAATTCGTTAGCCGTTATTAAAGGATATTTAGAACCTAGTTTAGCTACTGCAAAAGAATTAGAACACTTCCAGTTTCAACGTTTAGGTTACTACTGTGTAGATAAGGATTCGACTGAAAATCAGCTTGTTTTCAACAAAACAGTTGGTTTGAAAGACACTTGGGCAAAGGTTGAAAGTAAAGAAGAATAACCAAATAGTTTTTAAATATAAAAGAGTTCAATTTAAGTATTGAGCTCTTTTTTTTTATTATATTTAGTCTACTCAAATTTTAAATATTTAACCTATGAAAAAAATTACTTCTGGCATTTTTTGCCTTTTTATGTATGTACAATCACAAGCAAATATTATTGTTCGTGACATAGCAGATTTTACCTTTACTGCTAATGCGTCTCTTGATATAGATTTTAATAATGATGCAGTTGCTGAGTTCAGCCTCCAAGAAATGGGTGGTTCTGTGGGTAGTTTTTTTACTCCTACTGATGTTAATTTTATAGGTACAGGTACTTTTGCGAGTGGTCATGGTTGGGATATCATAAAATCATTAACTTTAGGTACAACTATTTTATCTTCAAGTAGTTTTGATGCTCAAGGTGATGCTTATATTAATGCGAGTTGGGCTAATGCAAACGAAAAATTCCCTACTGGAGATTCTTATGTGGGTTGTTTTTTTAAAATTTCAGGCATTAAATATTATGGTTGGTTGCTAGTTAATAGTACTGCTGGTGGTATAATTACCCTTAAAAGCTATGCTTATAATAATGTGGCTGGTCAAAGTATTACTGCTGGTCAAACCTTAAGAACTGCAAATTTCGAACGCATTTCTGTTAATCATTATCCTAATCCTACTCAAGCCACTATTTTTATTGATAGCAAAGAAACTATTAAAGAAGTTATATCATATGATACTAATGGAAGAAGTTTAAAATTACCTTTTTCGTTTTCATCGATTGATGTGAATACTTTAGTTAAAGGTTGTTATTTCTTAGAAGTAATATTTGAAAACGATAAGCGTAGTATCATAAAAATTATTAAAAACTAAATTTTTAATCAATTTAATTTATTATAGTTTTTATTTATTATTATTTTAAAATAATAGATTTTTTAATTTAAAATCGACTTTAATATTTTGTTTTTAAGCCGTTTTAAAAAATTAGTAAGGTGATTTTATAATAGCTCTTATAATAATAGCTTAAATAGCTTTAAAATAAAAAAGTGGTCTTTTGACCACTTTTTTGCTTTTTATACCGTTTCAGGTGTATCGTTATCCCCAAAATTTTCGTCTGGAAATTTTTTATCTTGTTCTTGCTTCTTTTTAGCTCCTAATTTCATAGCCTCACCTACTTGGTTGCTTGCGGAAAAACTTGCTACCATATTATTTAACATATCGGTTGAAGCTTGAGGCGAATTTGGTAACAATATTAAATTTGAGTTTGTATCACTTCCTATTGCCTGTAAAGTATCATAATGTTGTGTAACCACAATTAAAGCGGATGCTTCTTGCGAATTGATACCTACTTTATTCAATACATCAACACTTTCTACTAAACCTCTTGCTATTTCACGTCGTTGATCAGCAATACCTTGACCTTGTAAACGCTTACTTTCAGCTTCAGCTTTTGCTTTGGCAACAATTCTGATGCGTTGTGCTTCGGCTTCATACTCGGCAGCAGTTTTTTCACGATCAGCTGCGTTTATTCGGTTCATCGCATTTTTTACTTGAATATCTGGATCGATATCAGTTACCAAGGTGTTTATGATATCATAACCATAAGTAGTCATTGCTTCATTTAACTCACGTTTTACAGCTACAGCAATATCGTCTTTGCGAACAAAAACATCATCTAAAATTAATTTAGGTACTTCGGCACGTACCACATCAAATACATAGGATGTAATTTGGTCATGTGGAAATTCTAATTTGTAAAAGGCATCGTAAACTTTTTCTTGAATAACCTTAAACTGTACAGATACCTTCATTTTCACAAATACATTGTCTTTGGTTTTGGTTTCAATCACCACATCTAATTGTTGAATTCTCAGATTGACGCGTCCAGCAATGCGATCTATAATTGGAATTTTGATTTGTAAACCTGATTGACGAATACTGTTAAATTTTCCAAAGCGTTCCACCACTACAGCGGTTTGTTGTTTGACGGTAAAAAATGCAGATACTAAAATGATAAAGCCAAAAAAGGCAAATACAGATAGGAATAGACCCATAATTAAAAGGATTAGTTTGTTAAAATATAATAATTATACGTAGTAAGTTTCTAATTGTTACAGTTAGTATTTAAATTTTATTTTATACTTTCGTTTTAAAATCCCAAAATATGAAATATAAAATATTGATTTTCTTTTGTTTAACTAGTATGTTTTCTTTTTCGCAATATCGTAAAAATGATGGAAATCGTATTGGTATTACAGCAGGGATTAATAATACTAACTTATATTTCTCTGATTTAAAGTTCAAGCCAGGTATGGGTTGGATTGCAGGATTATCGGTACGTGGTAATTTTTACAATGATAAATGGAGTATGATTTATGGGATGCAGTTTACAGAGAGTAAATGCTCTTTGAATAGTATAGCCCCAAATGGAAAAGAAGAAAGTATCGATTATACTTTATCTGGTGCTCAAATACGTATACTAGGAAGCTATCATTTGGTAGATGATTTTTTAGCTCTTGATTTTGGTCCTGTTTTACAAGTCAATGGCAAATTAGCTATGAATGATATTCAAAATTCGAATTTAATTAACGAACATGGATTATTAGCTCAAGATATTTTAGATATTTCTAAAGTTAATGCTAATCTTTATCTTGGTGTATCAGGAGGTTGTAAGCGTTTGAGAGCTAATCTCTTTTATCAATTTGGATTAACTAATATAATGGGAAATTTAAATGATAATGAAGAAATTAAAAACAAAAATCAAGGCAGTAGTTTTAATGCCCATATGGGAATGATTAGTGGTCAGTTGACGTTTAATTTATAACAATAAACCCCAGCATTTGCTGGGGTTTCCTTTTTTTAGATACTTGTAATGGCTGTATTCAAACGTTTGATTGTTTCTTCTTTTCCAATGATTTCAACAATATCAAATAAATGAGGTCCCATCATTTTGCCTACTAAACTCAATCGGAAGGGTTGCATTACTTTACCCATACCAATTTCATTTGCGGTTAACCATTCTTTTACCACAGTCTCGATAGTTGCGCTAGTAAAATCTGAAATACCTTCTAAAACCGTTATCAATTGTTTTATTAATTCAGGAGTTTCTTCTTTCCAATTCTTTAAGCCTTTTTCATCATAAGCTGTTGGAGCAATAAAGAAGTAATCAGTCAAATCCCATAAATCAGTCACAAAATTTGCACGTTCTTTGTTTAAGGAAACAATTCGCTCTAAATCTAAGGATGTTGTAATCCCTCTTTTTTCTAACTCCTTAGCAAAACTATTGGCTAATATGTTGTCACTTTTCCCTAATAAATACTGATGATTGAACCATTTGTTTTTTTCAGGGTCAAATTTAGCCCCAGACTTATTAACACGAGCTAAATCAAATTTGTTTACCAATTCTTCTAAGGTAAATAGCTCTTGCTCTGTACCGTCATTCCAGCCTAATAAAGCCAAGAAGTTTACAACAGCTTCCGGGAAGAATCCATTTTCACGATACCCCATAGAAGTACTTTCTTCTGTTTTCCATTCTAATGGAAATACCGGGAATCCCATTTTATCACCATCACGTTTTGATAATTTTCCGTTGCCTACTGGTTTTAAAATCAACGGTAAGTGAGCAAATTCAGGCGCTTCCCAACCAAAGGCTTTGTATAATAACACGTGTAATGGTAATGATGGTAACCATTCTTCCCCACGAATTACATGTGAGGTTTCCATTAAATGGTCATCTACGATATTAGCTAAGTGATACGTTGGCATTCCATCGCTTTTAAATAATACTTTATCGTCTAATAAATTAGTATCAAATTTTATATCCCCACGGATGATATCTTTTAATTCTAAAATTTCATTTACAGGTGTTTTAAAACGCACTACATAAGCATCACCATTAGCTAATCGTTTGTTCACTTCTTCTTCAGTAAGTACTAACGAATTTTCTAAAGTTTCACGAATGGTATGATTGTATATAAAAGTTTTTCCTTCTGCTTCGGCTGTTTTTCTTAAGGCATCTAAAGTTTCAGCGCTATCAAAAGCATAATATGCCCACCCATTTTGAATTAAAGTATCAGCATATTCTTTATACATAGCTTTACGCTCGCTTTGACGATAAGGTCCAAATTTTTCATTCTTGCCCACGGTTTCATCTGGAGCAATTCCTAACCATTCTAAAGCTTCAAATATATAGGCTTCTGCCCCTGGTACAAATCGTGTTTGGTCGGTATCTTCTACACGTAAGTAGAAAGTTCCTCCATGTTTCTTGGCAAATAAATAATTAAATAAAGCAGTTCGCACACCGCCTATATGTAAAGGTCCTGTAGGACTTGGTGCAAAACGCACTCTAACTGGCTTTGACATAGTATTTTATTTTTACCCTGCAAAGATATAGGTAAGTTGCGCCTTCAACAAGTACTGTACTCAAAAGTTTCTGTTTTATACCGTTTATGACTGTTAATAAGTGTTTAAAAAAGTCAAATTTATCCTACAATTATTGTATTTCAAAAATTACTAACTTTATAGGTTATAATAAAAGTATTGTACATTGGATTCAAAATCAATTATATTCAGCAAATTAGAAGCTTTCATTAAAAAGTTTTATACCAACGAATTAATCCGTGGGAGTTTATTCTTTGTAGGCTTAGGATTACTCTATTTTCTGTTTACGTCTTTCATAGAATATTTCTTGTGGTTACAATCGAGTGGTCGTACGATTTTGTTTTGGACCTTTATTGCTGTGGAAGTTTTCTTATTGGCACGTTTTATCCTCTTCCCTATTTTTAAACTATTCAAAATTCAAAAAGGTTTAGGTTATGCAGAGGCTTCCAAAATCATTGGAACGCATTTTCCAAATGTAAATGATAAGTTGACCAATTTTTTGCAGTTAACACAGGATAAAAATCAATCGGAATTATTGCTAGCTTCTATTGAACAAAAGGCCTTATCACTACAACCTATTCCCTTTTCTAATGCCATTGATTTTAAAAAGAATAAGAAATTTCTCCCTTTGGCTATTTTACCTTTATTGATAATTGCTTCTTTTTTTATTTCAGGAAAACAAGAATATATAGCACAAGGAATGTCACGTGTGGTCAATTATGATAAACACTTTACACCTCCTGCCCCATTTCAATTAGCTGTAAGTTCTAATTTAGTCACAGAACAGAACAAAGATTTTATTTTAGAAGTTGTTGCCACTGGAAAGGTACTTCCAGATAAAGCGGTTATTGTTTTGGGTGATGAAAATTATTTCATGGAAGCAAAAGGCAATGGTAAATTTTCTTACACTTTTGAAAAGCCTATGGCTGACCAGTCTTTTCATATAGAATCCAATGAAGTTATTTCTCCTGAATATACTTTAAAAGTGACTACCGTTCCTGCGGTTGAAAATTTTGAAATGCTTTTAAATTTTCCTAGTTATCTTAGTAAAAAGAATGAAGTTTTGCGTGGTACAGGTAATGCTATTATTCCTGAAGGAACCACGGTACACTGGAAAATTAAAGCTACCGCTACTCAAAATATTGATTTTAAAGCAAATGAAAGTCTATCTCGTTTCCAATTTACTAATAATCAATTTGTTTTAAGTAAAAATATACGTCAAAATACAGAATATCAGATATTTACCTCTAATAAATCGGTTAAAAACTACGAAAAGCTCACGTATGCCTTGCAAATCATCAAAGACCAACATCCAAGCATCAAAGTGGAGCAGGTTCCTGATAGTTTGCGTAATGGTAAGCCTTATGTGGTGGGGCAAATTTCAGATGATTACGGATTTAGTCGTCTAGGAATTGTTTACTATCCACAGGATAATTCTAAGCTTGCTAAACGTGGAACAATTGCTTTCAAGCAAGGGGTGTATGATAAATTCGTTTTTGCTTTCCCAGGTACGCTTCCTATAAACGAGGGTGTGGCGTATGAGTATTATTTTGAAGTATCAGATAACGATGCGGTCAATGGTTTTAAAACAGTTAAGTCTTCGGTATTCTCCCACCGTGAAGCTACTCAAGCGGAGAAACAGGAATCTTTCTTAGAACAACAACATGAGAATATCAATAGTCTTTCTAAGACGTTGAAGGCACAAGAAAAGCAACAATCTGAAATGGAAAAATTGCAACAAGCCGGGAAAGAGAAAAAAGAACTAGATTATAAAGACCAACAAAAGATTAATGATTTTATCAAGCGTGAGAAACAGCAAGAAGAATTGATGAAACAATTTTCTGAAAAAGTAAAAGAGAATCTAGATAAATTCCATCCTACTAAAAATGACCCAAAGAAAGAGGAATTAGAAAAACGTTTAGATAATGTTGATAAGGATTTAGAAAAGAATAAAAAATTATTGGATGAACTTAAAGAGTTGAATCAAAAATTAGAACATGAAGAACTTTTTGAAAAGATAGAAAAGTTTCAGCAGAAATCGAAAAACCAATCTAAGAGTCTTGAGCAATTGGTTGAGTTAACTAAAAGATATTATGTAGAACAGAAGGCAAAACAATTGGCTGATAAATTAGAAAAACTTGCAGAAAAGCAAGAACAACTTTCTGATAGTAAAGAAAATTCTGAAGAAAAACAAAATGAAATTAATAAAGAATTCGATAAGTTACAACAAGAATTAAATGCGTTGGAGAAGGAAAATAAAGGATTAAAGAAGCCTTTAGATATTCCTACAGATAAACAAAAGCAAGAAAGTATTGATTCGGATTTAAAGAATGCTTCTAATGAATTGAAGAAAAATAATGCTTCTAAAGCCAGTCCTAAGCAGAAGAGTGCTTCCCGCAAAATGAAGCAAATGGCACAATCGATGGAAAGTGATATGCAAGGTGGTGAGAAGGAGCAAATGAATGAAGATATTAAAATGTTGCGTCAGATTGTAGATAACCTTTTGAAGTTTTCCTTTTCTCAGGAAAAGTTAATGAATAGTTTTAAAGCTGTAAAAGGTAATGCTACTTCCCTATCGAAACTTATTAAAAACCAGCAAGATTTAAAATATCAATTCAAGCATGTCGATGATAGTTTGTTTGCTATGAGTTTACGTAATCCAAAGATTGGCGAAAAAATTACCAACGAAATCGGTAACGTATATTATCATACAGATAAGGCTATTGATTATTTTACCGATAATCAAATTGGTCGTGGTACAGCGAGTCAACAATATACTTTTACCAGTGCGAATACCTTAGCTAATATGTTGAGTGAGGTTTTAAATAGCATGCAAATGTCTATGTCAGGTATGGGACAAGGTTCACCTAAACCAGGTAAAGGACAAGGAAGCGGTATGCAACTTCCCGACATCATTATGCGTCAAGAAGAATTAGGTAAAAAAATGGGACAAGGGAAGCCTCAAAAAGCTGGTGATGGTAAATCAGGTAGCGATGGAAATCCTAAGGATGGTCAAGGCAATAAACCATCTGGTAAATCAGGTTCAGTTCAAAGCGGTTCCTCTTCAGGAGAACAAGGTCAAGATGGTGAAGGCGACGCTAAAGATGTATTAGATATTTTAAAACAACAACAGCAATTGCGTGATGCTTTAGAAAAAGAATTAGAGCGTAATGGTTTAGGGCAACAAGGGAAAAATGCTTTAGAACAAATGAAGCAAATAGAAAAGCAATTAATCAATAAAGGCTTTACCCAACAAGTCGTTCAAAAAGCTCTGAATTTGAAATATGAATTATTAAAATTGCAACAAGCCGCGCAACAGCAACATCAAGACGAGAAACGCGAAGGAACTACTAATACGAAAGACTTTCAAAACGTAGCTCCTGCCCTACCGCAGAAGCTTCAAGATTATTTGAATAGTATAGAAATATTAAACAGACAAAGCTTACCTTTGCGCTCGCAATTTAATAAACGCATTCAAGAATATTTTAAAAATAATGATAAATTATAATTACGAATTAGATTTCACTGTTCCTGATGAAACTATTTATACAGAATGGATTGAATCGGTGATAGTTTCTGAGTCTAAAGATTTAGGTGAAATTTCTTATATCTTTTGTAACGATGCTTATTTGTTAGAAATTAACCAGCAGTATTTAGACCACGATACCTTAACAGATATTATTAGTTTCGATTACACAGAAGGCACGGTAATTTCTGGAGATATTTTTATTTCAGTGGAACGTGTTCAAGAAAACGCTTTAGAGTTTAACATCCCTTTTGAAGAAGAATTAAAACGTGTAATGATACACGGTGTACTGCATTACTGTGGGTATAAAGATAAATCGGAAGCAGAGGAATTACTTATGCGTTCTAAAGAAGATGAGAAAATTAAAATGTTTCACGTGAAACATAACTAAGATTTCTTGTTCCACGTGAAACAGTGTTTTAGTTTTATTTGTTTCACGTGGAACAAAGTTTCTGGTTTAAAATTGTATTTAAAAAATACAATTTTAAATATGAGTAATAATTAAGGTTTTAAAAATGTTTCACGTGAAACATTTTTAAAATATAAGATAAATAAAAAGTTTTAATTTGTTTCACGTGAAACAAATTAAAATATAAAGAAATTAAATTTTAAATTTTCATTTGAAAATATGTTTTTAGAAAAGTATGATGTAATAGTTGTGGGTGCTGGACATGCAGGTTGCGAAGCCGCGGCGTCAGCCGCGAACCTTGGTTGTAAAACTTTGTTGGTTACCATGAGCTTGCAAAACATTGCACAAATGTCTTGTAACCCTGCTATGGGTGGAATTGCAAAAGGACAAATTGTCCGTGAAATTGATGCTTTAGGTGGTTATTCTGGAATTGTTTCTGATAAAACAGCAATTCAATTTAAGATGTTGAATCAATCTAAAGGACCTGCTATGTGGTCGCCACGTTGTCAAAGCGACCGTATGCGTTTTGCTGAAGAATGGCGTTTGATGTTAGAACAAACGCCTAATCTTGATTTTTATCAAGAAATGATTACTGGAATTTTAACCGAAGGGGATAAAGTGATAGGGGTGAAAACGGCTATCGGTTTATCTATTTATGCTAAAACAGTTGTGCTAACGAATGGTACTTTTTTAAACGGTTTGATTCATATTGGAGAAAAACAATTTGGTGGGGGTCGTGCAGGTGAAAGTGCGTCGTATGGTATTACGGAAGATTTAGTGCGTTTAGGATTTATTTCTGGACGTATGAAAACAGGTACTCCTCCCCGTGTCGATGGACGCTCGTTAGATTATTCTAAAATGCGTGTAGAGCCAGGTGATGTAAATCCTGCTAAATTTTCCTTTTCTGATGTAACCCAGCCGTTGCAAGTACAACGCGATTGTCACATGACGTATACCTCTCCATTGGTGCATGATTTATTGCGTGAAGGTTTTGAAAGGTCGCCTATGTTTAATGGTCGTATCAAATCCTTAGGGCCTCGCTACTGTCCTTCTATCGAAGATAAAATTAATCGTTTTGCTGATAAAGACCGTCATCAGTTATTCGTTGAACCTGAAGGTTGGAATACGGTTGAAGTATATGTAAATGGCTTTTCAACTTCTTTACCAGAGGATGTTCAGTTCAAAGCCTTGCGTTCCGTAGAAGGTTTTGAGAATGTAAAATTCTTCCGCCCTGGATATGCTATTGAATATGACTACTTCCCTCCTACGCAATTGAAACATACTTTGGAAACTAAATTGGTTTCTGGTTTATATTTCGCTGGACAAATTAATGGTACTACTGGTTATGAAGAAGCTGCTTCGCAAGGATTAATGGCGGGTATAAATGCGGCTTTAAAAGCGCAAGAAAAAGAGGAATTCATTCTGAAAAGAGATGAAGCTTACATTGGGGTTTTAATAGATGATTTGATTACGAAAGGAACAGAAGAACCTTACCGTATGTTTACTTCTCGTGCCGAATATCGCACTTTATTACGTCAAGATAATGCGGATTTTCGTTTAACACCAAAATCGCATGCTATTGGTTTAGCTAGTGAGGAGCGTTTGAAACGTATGGAATATAAGTTTGAAGAAGCAGAAAAAATGGTTGCTTTCTTTAAAGAAACTTCGGTTTCTGTTAAAGAAGCTAATCCTGTTTTAGAAGCTAAGGACTCTACGCCTATTTCACAAGGGGATAAAATGTTTAAACTATTTTCACGTCCGCAAATTGAAATGGAGGATATGAAAAAGTTTGATAAAGTTCAAGAATACATTGCTTCAAATATTTTGGATGAAGAAATTATTGAGCAAGCAGAAATCCAAGTGAAGTATTCTGGATATATCGATAAAGAACGTGCGAATGCTGAAAAATTACATCGTTTGGAAAATATCAAAATTCCTGCTGATTTTGATTACGACCTATTAAAGTCCTTGTCTTATGAAGCTCTTGAAAAATTAAAAAGAATACGTCCCGTAACCATTTCACAAGCCTCTCGTATCAGTGGAGTTTCACCAAGTGATATTTCGGTGATGTTGGTGTTTATGGGGAGATAAGTAATTAAGAATTAAGAATTAAGAATTAAGAATTAAGAATTAAGAATTAAGAATTAAGAATTAAGAATTTAACTATGTTCCACGTGAAACTTTTTAATTTTTCTTTTTTAATTTTTAATTCGTTTTATTTATAAAAATGAATTTTTCAGAACAAAACGTTTATATAAAAGTCACAGACCATTCTGTTTCAAAAGAAAATTTTGAATTGCTAATTGATGCGGAAACAGAATTATTAAAAACACATCCACAACCTGCACTAGATGTGTTAGGTTCGTATTATGAAAGCGAAGATTATATTTCGCATACCGATGCCAAACGTTCCTTATTCGAACGTTTGTATCATTTAGTGAAAACTTATGCTTTAATCAAAAAAGTTGCCTTGGTAAGTAGCATACAAAAAGGAAAAGGAAAATTATTGGATATCGGAGCGGGTACCGGTGATTTTTTAGTTACTGCTAAAAATGCGGGTTGGGATACTATCGGATTTGAACCTAATACTTCAGCTCGAAATCTTGCCCTTTCTAAGGGTATTGCTTTAGTTGAGGAAACTGCCTTATTAGAAAATAATAGTTTAGATGCTATTACGATGTGGCATGTGTTAGAACATGTACCAGATGTGGAAGCACAGTTACGCGAATTAAAGCGTTTGCTTAAACCAAATGGGACTTTAGTCATTGCGGTGCCTAATTACAAATCGTACGATGCACAATATTATGGGGCGCATTGGGCTGCTTATGACGTGCCGCGTCATTTGTGGCATTTTTCTAAAAAAAGTATGGATACTCTTACTGCAAAAGTAGATATGAAAGTTTCACAAATCCATCCAATGGTTTTTGATAGTTTTTATGTCTCTCTCCTATCCGAGAAATATAAAAACGGAAAAATGAATTTCCTAAAAGCTTTTTGGATTGGTTTGAAATCAAATATCAAAGCTGGTGGAACTAAAGAATTCTCTTCCCATATTTATATCATAAAGAACATTTAAATTAGTTCTTTTTAAATACTAAAAAGTAGAGTAATGTAAATGTTACTCTACTTTTTTTTTGCTGTTTTATAAACCTATTTTTTTAGGTTTTTATTTACGATACGTTTTTGCTATTTCATTTAGTATTTGATGGAGCATTTAGGCAATAAAAAGTAAGTTAAGTTTTTTTTATTTTTTTATTTGATTCCTAAAACTAATAGATACTGACTGCTACCTGCAAAATTTTAAGCATCGCCTACTCGATGGATAATTTTTTCAAAAAAGCAATATGAAATGACTTTTTTTCTTACGAATACCTAAAAAACGTCATTGGTAGTACGAAGCCTATCGAGAGCTTATGTAAAATTTGGTTACTTTTTAGGAAACCTTTTTAAAAGATACGTTTAATGTTATAATGCTATTTCCTAATTAAAAACTAAAATTTATAGTAATTCATTAGTGAATTTTTTGTTGCTCAACATTATGTACTGCTCGTTTTGTATTTAAAATGATATTGAAATAAAATTTCCTACCGCTATTCTTTTTACATTTTTTTTGCTTAAAAGACTAACCTATTCTACTTATATCAAATTCTTCTCTCAAATTTATATGATTGCTTTATATCTACTTTGTTTTTAAAATTGCAGTTATCTCTATTGAAAAATTAAGAATTGAAATCACTCAGTAACTTTAAAGTTAAATATCATTTCCTTGGGTCAATTTTTAAGGTTTAACTTCAATAGCTATTTATGTAGTCGTAAATTATTAGCCTTGTATTATTTTTTGCCACTGATTCACAAAAGTTTTCACTGTTCTGTTTTGATAAAATTACTTATTGGAAAATTTGTATGCATAGCTCAAAGGTTTTAATAAATTTTAAGTTAAATGCAAGAACTTACTTCTTCTGCCAAAATCTGTTTAGCTGTAGCTTTAAATTTCTTTTTTTTTAAACCTAACAGGTCTTTAAGACCTGTTAGGTTTATTTTATCGGAATTACTCCTTTTTAAATTCGTCGTTATTTTTATTATTTTGATTTACTTTCAATATTTATTGAATAAATTGTAATCAATTTATTGATTATCAGTAATTTATATGTATTTTCAATTACTAAAGTTTGATGTTTTCTGTTTCACGTGAAAAATTAAAACGATAGTTACTTATTACCTTGCTTTTATTTCCCTTTTTTCTTGTATTTACGAGTGTTTTTATCTTTTTTTGAGTATTCATATTGTTATTGAGATTTTGTTGTTTTGAAAACGCGTTTAAATCCTTTTTTTAAATAATGTAACTTTTTTATTTGCAGTTGTAAGGTTTCATTTTTTTACAACTTTACTTTTTAATCATTACTCAAGCTCTAACAGGATATTTTTTGTTTCTATCATTTTAAATTTTCAACAGCTTAGTTTTAGTAAAAATTATGGTTGTTTGTTTCACTTGAAAATTGTATTGGTAGAATTTATTGTTTTTTGTTATGTAAATAGTTTTTGTTTATGATTTATGTTTTTAGCCTATTTTAGTTCCTGGTTTTCTCTTATTTCAAGGTAAAAACGCATTAAATTAACGCTAAGACTCTTTTTTAAGTCTTACTATAAAATCATATTAGTCATTTTTTTTATTGTCTTAAAATGAATTTATTTACGTCGATTTTTATATAGATATTTTATATAATTTGCGTTTAGTATTGTATTTTCTTATAGTCTTGTGTGGTAAAAATTTTCCGCTTTTTTATAGCAGATTGAAAACTTTTTTTTGTTTCACGTGAAATTTTCATTTTTAAATTTTACCTCTTGAAAAAATATTTAAATAAAAATTTTACTTTTACCAAAATTTAAAAATTTAAACAAATCAAATAGAATGAAGAAAGTAGTAGTTATGGCTGCGGTATTGGTTGCAGCAGTGGCATGTAATAAAGCACCAGAAGCCAAAGAATATAAAACAGCCTATATCGATACAGTAAAATTGATGGAAGACTACAATGAGGCTAAGGAATTGCAAGATAAATTTAAAACGCAGGGCGAAGTTAAAGGCCGTGAATTAGAAGTGGAAGCCCGCAAATTAGAAGCTGAAAAAGCTGCTTTTCAACAAAATGCAATGGCTAAAGGGCAAGCTTGGGCACAACAAAAATACGCTGAATTACAGCAACGTGCACAGCAATTAGCTTATGCTGAGCAAGCTATTGCACAACAAATGCAAGCTGAAGGTGGTTCTAAGCGTGATTCTATCGTTGAAAAAGTGCGTAAATTCATCAAAGATTACGGTAAGAAAGAAGGATACGATTATATCTACGGTACAGGCGATGCAGCTTCTGTTTTATACGCTAAAGACAGCTACGATATTACTAAGGCTGTAACAAAAGCTTTAAATGATAAGTATGCTACAGAAGGAAAAAAATCTGAAGCAAAATCAGAAAAAAAGGAAGTTAAGAAATAAAAAAAAGGGCTCAGTTTTCAAATACTGAGCCCTTTTCATTTGGTTTGATGGATTATTGTAGCAAATACAATCCTAATACCGCAGAAGCAAAATAAATCGCTATCGTACGAGCCCCATCATAGTCTTTTGCAATACGTTGACCAAACAACAACATTAAAAGCGTTGCACAAGAAACTAAGGCACCATATTTTGCAAACTGCTTCTCCCCTGTTACTAACAATTCAATGATACCTACTACACTTAATAAGCCTGCTATTAATTCAAAAATAAGTAGTAATTTCAATGATAAATCTACTTTACCATCGAAAATAGTATTTTTAAAATGACCTTTAAGCCAGTCTAAATTTCCTTGATAATCAGTAAATTTATCATATCCGGATTGTAAAAAAGTAATGGCTAAAAAGCCTAAAATCATCATTTCAGCTAAATGGTTCATAGAGTTAATTTTTATGGATTAAACGGGTTAATTTTATAGATAAATCGGTTAAAATAATTTTAGCATTACCATTACGTTCTATGTGATAAATGGCGTCATTCAATTCTTTATAAATCTCCTGAATATTATTGCCTGTAATATAGGGTGAAAATTTTTTCAAATCAAAACCTTGAATACTCGATTCATAAAACACCATTTTATCGGCTTGATAATTTTGCAGCAAAGCCTGGCGAAACATTTCAATACAAAAGTTTAAAAATTTCTTTTGATTCTCACGCCCTAATTTCGCAATGTCCTCACTCCAAGCAATTAAATCTTGAATAGCACTGGCATTACCTTTTGCTCTAAAAGCTGCTCTTACCCAAGTAACAAACCATTGTTCAAAAGGGGCATCCTCATTGATTTGATGGCACAATTGCAAAGCTTTATTGTAATTTCCCTGTGCTTTATGCGCCAGTTTTTGTGCTTGCTTCTCCTCTACTCCTTCATACGTCATCAAATGTTTTGCGATACTCGCTTCACTTAATTTAGGAAAATGAACCACTTGACATCTGGAACGTATGGTTTGCAACAAATCTTCTTCATTTTCAGTAGTTAAAATGAACAAGGTTTTATCGGTAGGTTCCTCTAATAATTTTAATAATTTGTTAGATGCCGCTACGTTCATTTTGTCCGCCATCCAAATGATAAGTATTTTATAACCACCTTCATAAGACTTTAAAGCAAGAGATTTTAAAATCTCACTGGCATCCTCAACCCTGATTTCTCCTTGCTTATTCCCTACACCTAGTTTATCATACCAATCAAACAAACCACCATAAGGTTTTTCCGCAAGGAATTCTCTCCACAACGGTAAAAAATCCAAACTTTTAGGTTTAGATTTTACCTCTTCGGTAGTAACGGTAGGATAAACAAAATGCAAATCGGGATGTGCAAAATGCTCAAACTTCAAATTACAAGCTTCATTACCACCAGTATTTTCAAAATCCTGATTAGTACAAAGAATATACTGTGCATAAGCAATAGCAGTACGTAAGACTCCAGTTCCTTCCGCACCAACAAATAGCTGCGCATGAGGGATTCTTCCATGACTAGCACTAGTCAGTAAATGATTTTTTATATGGTCGTGACCAACGATTTCTTGAAATAACATAGAACAAAAATACTTCTCTAGAACTGTAAAACCAAAAATATCAGATTTTTAGTCGTTACTTGTTAAAATTGTTAATAACATTTTTAATAAGATTTTATTTTGTATATTATAACTATAAAAAAAAATGCTCAAATTATTCGAAACTTATTATATATTAGTCTTTTATAAAAAAAATGTTTTATATTTGTATCGATAAAAAGTAGTATTTATCGATAAAATGCATAAAAATTGGTTTTTTTAAGCGTTTTTAGATTAAAAATAAATTTTGGCACGCTTTTGGTATTGATGTTTAAAAATGAAAATGCATTGAATTTTTTGAACGCTTTTACAAAGAATTAACAATAGAAACACTAAAATTGGTTATTAAAAAATTGTTAATTGAAATTAAAAGTATATTTTTGGACATTAAGTACTTTAACAACTAAAATTTAAAAAAAAACAGCCATGAAGAAAATTATCTTTTTAAGCTTATTTATGCTTTTTGCAGTAGGAAATGTAAACGCTCAAGCAAAAAAGCCAAAAAGTATCATCAGTACGAGTGGTGCCGCTTTAAAAAAATTTCATGAAAAAAGTGAATTAGACGCAATGCCGAAAGGACAATTGTTAGAGTTATACAAAGAAAGAATTAAGGTTTTAGTAAATTTATTGCCTTATTTAGCTTTAACAAATAAACCAGGAATGACAATGCAAGATGTAGGTATTCCTGACACATCGGAAAACAATAAGGCTTTGGATACGCAACAAGCAAATATTCAAACGTTTGTAACGTCTACGATCGATTTTCAATCATTAATGATTCCTTTTGCAGATAAAGGAAATTTAGTAACCTCTATTTTATATTACGAAAATATGTTACGTGAATTGAATCAATTGTATGAACAATAGAAAAAAATTATTATATTAGTTTCAAATTTCTAAAAATCTACCCCATGAGAAAATTGCTTAACTTAAAATGGATGGCTTTATTTGTAGCGATAGCTATGAATGGACAGCAAGAAAAAGGGATCATAGGAAGCTCAAATTGGCTGAATAATTGGACTGAGTTCAAACCTGGTAAAAAAGAATATAACGAAGCTACGGAGATATTGTATGGGAAAATTACTGCAAATAAAACGTTGCAGAAAAGAAATACTTATCTTTTGCAAGGTCCAGTTTATGTGACTGCCGGTGTAACTTTAACCATTGAACCTGGAACGATTATAAAAGGGGATTCAGAAACTAACGGTGCTTTAATTATTGCTAAAGGTGCAAAAATTGATGCTAACGGTACTGAAACAGATCCTATCGTTTTCACTTCTAATAAACCTGTAAAAAAAGCTGGGGACTGGGGAGGAATTGTAATTTTGAATGATGCACCTATCAATAAATTTGGAGGAGTTGCTTCTGTTAATTATGATTTAGATCCAAGCCAAACTATCTATGGAGGTGCTAATCCTTTAGCTAACTCTGGGGTGATGCGTTTCTTAAGAATTGAATTTGCGGGTAAAAAGATAAAAGGTTTTAAAGATTATAACGCTTTAACCCTTGCTGGTGTAGGTAATAAAACGGTTATTGAAAATGTTATGACTAGTTTTGCAGCTGGAAATGGTGTAGAAGTGTTAGGTGGAGACACTAATATTAAAAATTTAGTATCTTTACGTGTTACAGGTGACGATTTCAAATTTACCCAAGGAGCTCAATCTAAATTAGATAACTCATTAGCTGTTAGACATTCATTGTATTCAGGATCTTCTAGAGCAAGATGTTTAAACGTAAATTCATATGAGAAAAAAGATGAAGCTGATTTTTCAAAGGCAATGACTAGTGTATCTGCTACAAATTGTACTTTAGTGAATAATACAGAAACGTTTGATGCTGATTTGACTAGCGGATTAGTTAAAGAAGGAGTGTTTGTTGGTTCAAATGCAGCTTTAAGCTTAAAAAGAAGTGTGATATCAGGCTTTGCTCCTGCTGCTGTATTAGATAGTGAAATTAATCCAGAAGCTGGTGGTTTGAAAAAAATTGGTTTCTCTGAAGTATTCTTTAACAACTGTAAAGGTAATATTTTCATTGCTAATTCATCAAATAATGATGATTTAGAAAACTATTATGGAGATGCTGCTTTTTTCAATTTATATGAAAAAACACCAAATAATGATTTATTCATCTCTGCTTCAAATAATGACACTAAAACACCTGACTTTAGACTTAAAGTAGGTAAATTTACTGCAGGTAAATAATTTAGAAAATTTTTAAAATCCATTAAAAGCTACATTTCTTTTAATGGATTTTTGGCTTTATGTGTGACTCTATTTTTATATTTATGAAGAATAATTTTGTTAAATTTTGCTTTGTGATTTTGATAACAATTTTTTGTTACCATAAAAATAGTGCACAAACTATTGGTGATCCTACTTTGGGATTACCAGGTAATCCTATAAGTATTGGTTTTTGTTATGTTCCTTCTAATCCAGGAAATTATCAAAGTCAATTTACATTTGCAGGATTCCCTTCAAATGTGCAATTTTCACTTGAAATTTCAGGGTCTAATGGTATTTTTGATGCTAATACTAAGACATTAGTTGGACCTACATCTTTTGCTTCAAGTCCTGCTGTTTTTAATTTTACTATACCACCAGGTATCGCTAGTGATACTTACAGATTGCGAGTAAAAAGTAATACGGCAACTCCTGTTTATTCCGGAAATACAACTTTTGTAGCGGCTTATTACATGCCCTATGCAAAGAATTTCACGTTAAACGGTAATATTACTTCTACAGGTTTTTGCTTAAATGGTAGTGTGACACTTGAAATTGATCCAGCTACACCCACGCAACCTTCGCCAAAAGGTATAACAGGTATTGTTTATCAATGGACTAAAGACGGAGTCGTAATTCCAAATGCTTCAGGAGAAAAACTTACCGTTAATGCTTCAGGAGTTTATCAATGTAGAATAAATTATGGAGTTTGTGCACCAGCGGGTGCAATTACGCAATCTCAAGCGGTACAAGTTAGTGTTGCTAATGGTCCAGGTAGTTTTAATATTACTTCAAGTATTGATCCAACTACCATACTTTGTCCTCAAAACCCTACAACTTTGAGTACAACACCAGGATTTTCATATCAATGGTATTATAACTCTGCACCACTTGCAAACGCTACATCTAATTCAATTAAAGCATATTTAACAGGTTCCTATTATGTTAAAGTGAATCCTGGTTCAAGTTGTGAAGTTACTACCAACAGTATTCAAATTACCTCCAAAGATTTTGATTCAACGATAAATTCAAGTGCTATTTCAGATAGTTATTCCATAGCAGAAGGAACCAGTTTAGATTTAGTGGCTGAAGCGCAAAATGCAGTCAATCCATCTTTCGTTTGGTTTGAACCGAACAATGCTATCGCTATCTCAAACACAAATACGATTAGTCTAATCAATAAACCTAAAGAATCTAAACCATTAAAAACAGGTTTATATACCTTAAAAGTAACAAATAACGATCCTACGTGTAGTTATACTAAGACTTATAAATTTAATATCAAATCAGGAGTAGAATCCATTGCAGTTCCTAATATAATTAGCCCTAATGATCAAAACGGAGAAAATGATTTTTGGATTTTGCCTAAGGAATATAAAGGAACTGATATTGAAGTAATTATTTTAGATGCTTACGGAAAGGAAGTTTTTAAAACATTTAATTATCAAGATAATTGGCCCAAAGAACCTATTGAATTTAAAACGGTCAACCCTATCTTTTACTATATCATTTCAAAAGATGGTTCACCTCTAAAAAAGGGCTCTTTAACAGTATTAAAATAAATGAAATACAACTTTATAATGAAAGTTAAAGTTTTTAGCATATTAATTTTTACCCTATTAGTAGTAAAAATATATGGTCAAACTTCTAGCAATGGAGTTCGACCATTTGACGTTTCTGCTAAAAACTCATTAAAATTTAATAAATTCTTAATCAATCCATCTTTCAGTTTTGTTCGTGAAGATGAATCTTTTTTGAGTTTTTATAATAAAAGGGAGTGGTTAGGATTCGAAAATGCCAAAACGGATTATTTCTTTAGTTTATCATCTAAATTATGGGAAACAAATTCGTATGGTATTGGTTTATTTCAAAATAAGTATAGTATTTATTCAACTTTCGGACTTGTAGGAAATTTTGCGCATAATATTGAAGTAGGTCGTGAAAGCAATTTTACTTTAGGTTTAAATTTAGCCTATGTAAATAGCGGTATTAATACTTCAGATGTTGTTTCAAATGTTCCCGAACAATTACTTAATAATGCACCAAAATTTTCAGCTATTGCTATAAATCCTGGAATTAATTTTGGAACTACCTTCCTTGATTTCGGTATAGCCGCTAATAATGTTTTCTATTATAACTTTAGTCCCTCAGGATTAGTTGAGGGTAACCCAGCTAAAAATATTGGATTACATGCCATGTATACTGGTTATTTAAATAATGATGGTATTTTAGAAAAAGCAAAATTTAACGCTATGTTGCGTACTGAATTAGCATCTGAAAATACTGCCATAGCAGGTAATGTACTTTTGAATGCACCACGTTTGGGATGGGCTCAAGCGGGGTACCATACAATAAATGGTGTTTCTGGTGGTATTGGTTTTATTTTAGGAAAAAAATTATCGATTGGTTATACTATTGAAAAACCGCTAGGAGCTTTTAGTAATTTTGGATATTCGCACGAATTTACTCTAGCTTATAAAATGAAAGGTTATGGAGATTATGAAGATGAAAAACCAATTGTAAGAGCAAGCAATAAAACTAATCCAACAGCGGGTAGCAAAATTCAACCTGTTAAAAAGAAATCTCCGCAAGAATTGGCTAAAGAAAGAGCAGCTGACTTAGCTTTAAAACAGCAGCAAGAAAAAGCACGCTTGGAAGCAGATAGATTAAGAAGAGAGAAGGAATTAGCAGAAGCTAAAGCTAGAGCAGAACAAGCCGCTCGATTAAAAGCGGAGCAAGATCGATTAGCTGCACTGAAAGCTAAAGAAGCCGCTGAAGCACGTGCTAAAGCAGAATTAGAGGCTCGTTTAAGAGCAGAACAAGATAAAAACAATGCACTTTCAGAAGCTGAAAAACAACGTCGTGAACGTTTAGCTAATGAAGCTCGATTAAAAGCTGAAGAAGCGGCTCGTCTTAAAGCAGAGCAAGATAGACTAGCCAAAGAGAAAGCAGATGCGTTAGCCAAACACAAAGCCGATGCTGATGCAAAAGCAAGAGCTTTAGAAGAGGCACGACTAAAAGCTGAGGCGGAACGTAATGCAAAAGCGAAAGCAGAAGAAGCTGCACGTTTAGCTAAAGAGAAAACAGATGCTGATGCAAAAGCGAAAGCAGAAGAGGCAGCTCGTATAGCTAAAGAGAAAGCGGATGCTGATGCAAAAGCGAAAGCAGAAGAGGCTGCACGTTTTGCTAAAGAGAAGGCAGATGCTGATGCAAAAGCTAAGGCAGAAGAAGCTGCACGTTTAGCTAAAGAGAAAGCAGATGCTGATGCAAAAGCTAAGGCAGAAGAGGTAGCTCGTATAGCTAAAGAGAAAGCGGATGCTGATGCAAAAGCGAAAGCAGAAGAGGCTGAACGTTTAGCTAAAGAGAAGGCAGATGCTGATGTAAAAGCTAAGGCAAAAGAGGCTGCACGTTTAGCTAAAGAGAAAGCGGATGCTGACGCAAAAGCTAAGGCAGAAGAAGCAGCCCGACTAGCTAAAGAGAAGGCAGATGCTGATGCAAAAGCTAAGGCAGAAGAAGCAGCTCGCATAGCTAAAGAAAAAGCAGATGCTGATGCAAAAGCTAAAGCAGAAGAGGCAGCTCGCATAGCTAAAGAAAAAGCGGACGCTAAAGCGAAAACAGAAGAAGCTGCACGTTTAGCTAAAGAGAAAGCAGATGCTGTTGCAAAAGCTAAGGCAGAAGAGGCAGCTCGCATAGCTAAAGAGAAAGCAGATGCTGACGCAAAAGCTAAGGCAGATGAGGCAGCTCGACTAGCTAAAGAGAAAGCAGATGCTGATGCAAAAGCTAAGGCAGAAGAGGCAGCTCGCATAGCTAAAGAGAAAGCAGATGCTGACGCAAAAGCTAAGGCAGATGAGGCAGCTCGACTAGCTAAAGAGAAAGCGGACGCTAAAGCGAAAGCAGAAGAAGCAGCTCGCATAGCTAAAGAGAAAGCAGATGCTGACGCAAAAGCTAAGGCAGAAGAGGCAGCTCGACTAGCTAAAGAGAAAGCGGACGCTAAAGCGAAAGCAGAAGAAGCTGCACGTTTAGCTAAAGAGAAAGCAGATGCTGATGCAAAAGCTAAGGCAGAAGAGGCAGCTCGCATAGCTAAAGAGAAAGCAGATGCTGACGCAAAAGCTAAGGCAGATGAAGCAGCTCGTATAGCTAAAGAGAAAGCAGATGCCGAAGCACGTAAAAAAGCAGAAGAAGCAGAACGTGCTCGCCAAGAAGCTTTGAAAACAGCTGAAGATAAAGAAATTGATAACTTGTCAGGAGTGATTGAAGATTCCCAAAAATTACAATCGGAATCGATCAAAAAATTCCAAAATTTAGTAGCACAAAAAGAACAAGAATTATTAGAGATGCGTAAAGCAAATGATGATTCAGAACGCGGAATCGTGGCTCCAACTAAAGAAGTACAATATCAAAGTACTTCCCAAGCGAATAAAGCCATTGAAAATCTTAAAAATGAAATTGCTACTAACATCAAGCAACAAGATCAGTTTATTGCAGAATATCAAACATTAGCTGCGGAACGTTTGAAAAAGATACCAAACAAAAATGACGCTATCAATAAGAGTTATGTTGCTACTATTGAACGCTTAAAACAAGAGAGAGCTGAATCTGAAACTTTAAGTAAACAATTAGTAAGTAAATTGGAAGATATTAAAGTACAGACTGAGATAGAGAAAAAACGTCGCATCAAAAAAGCCGTTTTTGAGGATACCAATGCGAAATACCAAAAGGATCGTAACACTTTAAGTCAAATTAAAGCTACGACTAAACCAACGGGTCAAGCCTTTACACCGAATGATTTTGATTTTGGTGATCCACAAAATAACATGCAAATTGTGAAAAATGTGACCAATGAGAAAGAAGGTTTCTATATGGTATTAGCTACTCACAAAAACGAAGCAAGTAGAGATGCATTCTTGAAAAAAGCCATTCAAGCTGGAGAAACCAATATTGATTTCTTCTACGACGTAAGCACAGGAACATATTTCATTTATAGCAAACGTTACGATGAAATTAATGAAGCAGATAGCGCTATGAAAGACAAAGGTGCTAAGCCGTATAACGGTAAAATGGTGATTATCAAAGTGGAAAAATAATGCAATACCTAGTTTGTAGAAAAGTTTTAAACGATTTACAAACTAGGTTTCAATAAAAATAAATAACTTTATAAGTTGAAAAGAATTAAACCCAACGCCCTATGAGATCGAAGTATTACTTATGGATTTTGCTGTTTTATTTATTTAGTGTAAATACTATTTCAGGACAACTCTTGAAAAGTTTTACATCGGTCAATCAAACCAATGGTTTGAATGCGGATATTTTACTAATAGGTAATAATAACCTTTCTACACATAAAACAAATGCATATACTGGTCCAGCAGCTAATCAAGATTTAACTTTGGTAGAAGTTGATATAGATAGTGACCCTACAACTACTAATTCGAGTCGTGCCAACTTATCAATACCAGTAGCTTATAGATCTTGTTATAAGATTAAATATGCAGCTTTATATTGGGGAGCGACTTATACAAATAGTAGTAGATCAGGAATTGACCAAGTTAAATTTAAAGTACCTAATAGTGCCACTTACCAGACAGTGACAGGAACAGTTATTCATGATGCTACTTCGTTGAGTATGAAACCCTATGCAGTTTATGCAGATGTAACAAATTTATTAAATGTTACTAATGCTGAAGGGACTTATGCTGTTGCCAATATTAAAGCTACTACTGGAAAAGATAATCCAGGGTTTTCTGCTGGTTGGCATTTATATGTCATTTATGAAAATCCAAATTTACCAGCAAAAAATATTACTTCCTTTAATGGTTTTGCTAATGTAAATGGTTCTTCTAGTGTAGATATTAATGTTAGTGGTTTCCAGACCATTCCTGCAGGTCCTGTAAATGCCAAAGTTGCGTTTGCAACGCTAGAAGGAGATCAAGGTATTGTTGGCGATTTTTACAGAATTAATGGAACTAAAATGCGTCCACCGATTAGAAATAGTTTAAGTGATAATTTCTTTAATAGTTCTATTACTGATCCATTAGGATATTTAGCAGGTAGAAGCCCTAATAGTACTAATACGTTAGGTTATGATGCTGGTATTTTTAATGTTTCCAATGTTGGAAATAGTGTGATTGCTAACAATGCAACAAGTGCTGATATCACCTTAGGTACGGATGGTGATGTTTATTATCATTATTTCGATGCTTTTGCTGTAGATGTAATTCAACCTAAAATTGTTTTAACAAAAACTATTGAAACTCCAGCTGGGACACCAATTGCAAGTGGTTCTCCACTTAGTTTAGGACAAACAGTCGATTATGTTATCAGTCTTCAAAATGTTGGAAATGATAATGCAACAAATGTCACTATTCGTGATATTTTACCCGTTAATACAGTATTCTCTTATCCATCTGGATTAACACTTCCAGCAGGGATTACTGTAGTTTCTTATAACAGTACAACTAGAGAACTAATATTATCAGTTAATAAGAGTTTAGTGACCGCTGGAGGTGGTAAATATTCTTTAAGAATAAGAGTACAAGTTGTACCTGATTGTGCTGAACTTCAAGATGCTTGTGAAAATAGAATCAACAACCAAGCTTTTGTTTCCTATCAAGGGGTTATCAATACGGCACAAATTACAGATGATCCTAGTTATGCTTCATACAATGCTTGTTCCGTGAACAGCCCCTCTCCTACTAACTTTATTGGAAACATAGATGATTGTAAATCTAGTCAAAATGTTTATTTGTGTGGCACCACTACGCAACTTACAGCACCAGCTGGTTATACAACTTATACTTGGACTGGACCCGCTGGAGCAACCATAACTCCTGTAGCTGGTACTAACAATCAGACAGTAACTGTTAATATGGTAGGAACTTATAGTGTAATGTGTGTAGCACCTTCACCATGTGTTAATATTCCAATCACTTTCAATGTGAGTACGTATGGTACAGGATTAGTGAATCCCGTAATTACTTATTTGCAAGGGTTGCCTGCTAATAGTGGTATCAATTATGATATTAAAAACTGTCCTGATTTAGGTCTGGATCCCCAATTACCATTTTTATATCTATGTGGGACAAACGATACGGCTCCTATAGTTACTAATATTGCAGGTGCTACCTCTATTGTTTGGGAACAACTAAATACTGGCTCATGTCCTGCCGTTGCCAATCCAAACTGTGCCAATGTTAATTCAGCTTGTACTTGGACTACTTTAGCAACAAATCCTAATTTCACTGTTACTGGACCGGGTCAATATAGAGTAATCATTAATTTCCCAGGTGGATGTGATCGTAAATTTTATTTTAATGCCAGTTTAGAATTTTTAGATCCTCAAATTGATTCTAGAGATATCGTGTGTACTACACCTGGAAAAATAACGATTAATAATGTTCCTGCTACAGGCTATGAATTTAGTTTATCAACAGCTGCAGGTGCTGCAACTAATGTTTGGCAGACTTCAAATGTATTCAGTAATATTAATGTTGCAGGAAATTATACGGTATGGGTTAGAAAAGCAAATTTCCCAGGAGGGTGTCTGTTTTTTGTTCCTAATATAGGTATTCGTCAACGAAATTTTACTGTAACAGATACATATGTTGAACCAAGATGTTTTGGAGATAAAGGAAGCATACGTCTAGTGGTTAATGATGTATATCCAAACTATTATTTCGCTTTATATTCAGGAGCTACGGCTACGGGTGTTCCATTAGCAACTTCAGGTCCTATTTCTGTAACCAATGATTACACGTTCCCTAATTTAAATGCGGGGCAAACGTATACTTGGTTAGTCACTATAGATGATAAATGTAGTAAAGAAGTAACTCATACTTTTGCTAATCCTGCTGCATTAACAGTTTCTGCAGCTATAACTACTCCCCTAACCACTTGTTCAAATGGGGTAATCACTATTACTCCGGTAGGAGGTACTGCTCCTTATACATTTATTGTTAATGGAATTTCACAAGGTTCTAATGCAACAATAACCACTACAGGGTCAGGAACTTTTAATATACAAGTAGTTGACACGAATAACTGTTCTGCAACTACTAGTCAAACTATAAATTTAATTCCAACCCCTGTTGTAACCCCAGCTGTTACGCATCCCCTATGTGCTACAAGTCCAAATACGGGTATTATTACATTCAATGTTATTAGTTCAAGTGGGCAAACATTGACATATAGTGTTGATGGTGGACCTTATTTAGCAAGCAATGTTTTTACAGGTTTAGCACCTGGTTTACATACTACATCGGTTCGTTATACAATTAATGGCGTTACGTGTACATTACCTAGTCAACTAGTTTCTATCAATACACCAACATCGATTACTGGATCTGCCTCTATTACCACCCAAGGACGTTGTGATAATACTGGAGCTACCATTACTGTAGTTATGAATTTAACTGGTGCTGGAGGCTTACAATTTAGTATTGATGGTGGAATAACATGGGTTGCTACTCAAGATTTTACAAATTTAGGTCCTGGTACATATACAATTCAAGTTAGAGATTTGAATGGCTGTACCATTAGCTTAAATCCTGTTACAGTTCCAGCTTTGAATGGACCAATTGATATGATTCTTGTAGGTCAAACTCCAGCTACATCGTGTACAGCTACAGGTGATTTGAACGTGAATATTTCTGGAAGTGGAGGTGTAACTCCAGTGCGTTACCGTATTGTTTCTCCTGCAGCAAATGCAACAGCCTACCAAGCTTCGGGTAATTTCGGTAGCTTACCAGCAGGTACTTATACTTTTGAAGTTATAGATGCCAATGGATGTACGTATCAAGAAATTTTTACATTACAATCGTTGCCTGCTCCAACCATTACTGCTCAGGTGACTAATGATGTAGTATGTTTCGGACAATCTAATGGTAATGCTGTATTTACCATTTCTGGATTGCCTAATAACGTGAGATATAATTACACTGTTGTGAATGTAGCTAATCCTGGTGTACCTATTGTAAGTACAACTGGTAATCCACGTACGCCAAGTACTGGATCTACTACTTTAACAGTGCCTATTACTAACCAGCCTGCTGGAACTTATCAAATTACTTTTAGCAGTCAGGATTACGATAATTGTACTTATACTAAAACGTTAACAATTGCTGGTCCAGCTCAAGCTTTAACGGCTCCTTTTACTTTTGTAAACCCAACTTGTACTACAAATGGTGCTATAACCGTTTCTCCTACTGGAGGTTGGGGAAGTTATACATACAGTATTTCACCAAATGCTGGTGTTAACGTATCTGGGAATGTTTTCTCAAACTTGCTTCCTAATGTAGCTTACACTATTACAGTTACGGATGCTAAAGGTTGTACGACTTCTATTAATAAAACTTTTACAGCACCTCCTGCAATTACTGCTAATATAACTGGAGATTTTTGTTTTGATGGAACAAATGCTGCAACATTAGTAGTGAATGTAACTACTGGAACTGCTCCCTATTCTTATAGTTTAAATGGAGGTACACCACAAAGTAGTAACACTTTCCCTAATTTGTCTCCAGGTACATATTCTGTGACAATTACAGATGCAAACAATTGTGGTTTAACAATTAATAATCAAATAATTGCTCCTCAATTAACAGTTAGTACTACTTTAGTAAAGGATATAACTTGTAGTAACCCTACAAGTGCAACTATTAACGGTACTATTTCTGGAGGTATTGCTCCTATTACAATTACGGTGAGTTATAATGGCGGAGTGCCAACACCTGTTGCAAGTTTTCCATATACTGCTACACAAGCTGGTACTTATGTCTTTACAGTAGCAGATGCAAAATGTAATGCTACTTCAAATACAATCACGGTTACTACTCCTATAAATCCTTCAGCAACACATGTAGTTACAGATGTATTGTGTAATGGAGGAAATACAGGTAGCGTTACCATAACTCCAAGTTTAGGTACTGCGCCTTATCAAATTAACTTTAATGGTTTAGGATTTAGTGCGATTACTAATTATACTGGTTTAACTGCGGGTTCTTATAATTATATCGTAAGAGATAGCAAAGGATGTATTTTTAATGGTACAGCTGTAGTGGCACAACCTAATAATTTAACCGCTTCACATACAGTGATTCCTTTTAGTTGTAATGCTTCAAATGCATTTATGCCTGCAACTATTACAGTCACTGCGAGTCAAGGTACTGCTCCGTACCAGTATAATTTTAATAGTACAGGTTATACAAATACAAATACACTTACTATTAATGATAATGGTACTAACCAAACTATCACTTATAGTGTTAAAGATGCTAACGGATGTATAGTTTCAAATAATGTAACCTTACAAAAACTGAATCCACCTGTTATTGCTTCAATTACGAAAAGTACAATTACATGTGCCGCAACGACAGCCACTATTCAAATAAATGTAACTGGTGGTGTAGCTCCTTTGAATTATGCAATTGCTGGACCTAGTAATGCTACTAACACGACAGGTAATTTTACAAACTTGCCTTCTGGTACTTATAATGTTACCGTTACTGATACTAACGGATGTTTTGCAACGCAATCATTGACTATCGTCCCTGTAACCCCAATTACGATTACAGGTACTAAACTAAGTGATGTATTATGTAATGGAGGTACTTCTGGCGCTGCTGTGTTTACAGTAGGTGGTTTTGCTACTACTTATAATTATACTATAAATGGTGTTTTACCTGGATTTGTAGGTCAAACATCAGGTACAATTAATTTAAATAATTTGTCTGCTGGGATATACACTATAAATGTTGTTGATCCTAATACAAGTTGTACTGCAAACGCTAGTATCACTATAACAGAGCCAGGATCATTACCTTCTGCGACTTTAGTTGCTACTAATGTTAATTGTAATAACGATGTTTCGCTAATTACTGTAACACCTAGTGGAGGTACAGCTCCTTATGCTTATGCAGCGGTTATTTCTGGTGCTGCCGCTCCCACAGTTTTTAACACTGTAAATCCTTTATCAGTAGATACTAATAATGCTGCTAATTTAGTATGGGATGTGTATGTGAAAGATGCAAATGGATGTATTTATAAACGTTCTGTAACAATTATTTCTGATCCATTGCCAACAGTAACGGTACCAACTATTGCTGCTAACCAATGTTCTGTAGCTACAGGGTTCATTTTTACTGCGACAGGTACAGGTATAGCTCCTTTAAGTTACAGTATTGATGGGGTTTCATTCCAATCAAGTTCAACATTTACCGTTAACAGTCCAGGTACTTATTTCGTTACCATTAAAGATGGTAATGGTTGTACAGCTGTAAGTCCTACGAGTATCACTGTTTACCCTCAATTAAGTGCAAGTTTAGCTTTTGTAAAAGATTTAACGTGCTCAAATCCAACGGCTGGTACGATGACGCTTTCTGTAAATGGAGGTAAAGCTAATTATTCTTATTTGGTTTATTTGAATAACATTGCTACAGCTATTAATGGTACTTTTGTAGGACCTTCAACCACTATTTCAGTTAATGCAGCTGGTAACTACACTGTTTTAGTTACTGATGCTAATGGTTGTACGTATACTACTCCTATTTCAGTTACTATGACTGCTGCAGTACCACCAGTTGTTGCGAATATTACTAAAGATCCAACGTGTAATGGAGGTACTGATGGTACTTTAATATTAAACGCTAGTGGAGCAACTGCACCTTATACTTATATCGTAGACGGGGCTACACCTGTGTTTACTAATGTATTTGGAGGTTTAGCACCTGGTGTGCATACATATACAGTTACAGATGCACGTGGTTGTTCTACATCAGGATCTATAACATTAAATAATCCAGCGCCTATCGTTGTAAGTTATGTTAAAACAGGTATTGTTTGTAACATCAATACTTTAGGTACTTTTGCAGTAACTATTAATTCTGGGGGTACTCCTAATTTTACTTTTAATTTATTAGATAGTTCTTTTGGATTATTACAAACTTCTGGAGTTACTGCTGCCACTACGCATACTTTTTCGGGATTAAATTTTGGTTTTTATTATATAGAAGTAATTGACGCTAAAGGATGTAAATATCTAAGTCCTGTTGAAAAGATAGATCCAGCTCCAAATATGATACTTGGTGCTACTGTAGATTCTAATAATTGTGCGACTGGAGTAACTGTTACAGTTAATACAACTGGAGGAGTTGCACCATATGATTATGGATTTTTTGGTCAACCAGATTTAATAACTAATACAAATTCTACCACATTCACGTATACGGGTATTAATGCGCTTAGTCATGGTACCACTTATTATTTACAAGTTCGCGATGCAAACAATTGTATTTCTGTTTTAGAATTTACTACACCATCTGCTCCGTCAGGGATCAACATTACAGGTGCAGTTAAAACAAATGTTAGTTGTAATGGCAGTGCTAATGGTTCGTTGCAATTTACCGTACAAAATTACGATCCAACCGTTACTAATATAAATTATCAGTTAATTAATGCATTGACTAATTTGCCTATAGTGCCTGCTGTTGTTGGTACCTTAGTTGGCCCAGCAGGTGGACCAGTGACTACTACACTTACTAATTTACCACCTGGTAATTATAATATCAAAGTGACCGAAGCAACGGGTACATTATGTAGTGCAAATTATAATTTCCTTATTACACAGCCATCTCAACCTTTAAATTTAGTTGTTGCTACAAGTGTAAATGCTAATTGTAATGCAAATGCACAAGTTACGGTTACTGCCACTGGTGGTACACCAGCTTATATGTATGCTTTTATGCCAGCTGGCACGCCTCCAGGAGGCTATGTTGCATCAAATTTAGGTGTTCTAGATCCTGCAATTTCTTTAAATTGGGATATATGGGTAAAAGATGCAAATAATTGTACGAAAATGATTTCACATACCATTGTTAAAGATGCATTACCTACTATTAATGCAATACCACAACAATGTTATACAGGTACTACTTTGAATTTCACAGTTAACGGTACAACTTTTAATGGGAATATTGTTTACGGAATGAATACTGTAAATACACCACCAGCTGTTTTTGTGGCTACTAATACATTTAGTGTTTCTTCTGCTGGTACATATTATTTCTTTGTAAAAGATGTTAATTCATGTATAGCTTCTACTTCAGTTATCGTTGCACCACAGTTATTATTGCAAGCTAATTTAGTTCAAGATTTAGCATGTAGTCATGACGCTACTGTTAATCTTTTTGCGAGTCAAGGAACTGCACCTTATGTTGCTTACGGAGTGAGTACTAATGTTGCAGGACCATTTGCTCCTACAACAGCAGGTGCCACACATACGATAACTACTGCTGGTACTTATTATTTCCAAGTTACAGACACACAAGGTTGTACAGCTGTTTCAAATCCAATTGTTGTTACTCCTAAGACGACGCCAACATTTACATTTACACAAAATGATGTAAGTTGTGCAGCAGGTTCTGATGGTAGCATTACGATAACTGCATCTAACGGTTTAGCACCTTATTTATATAGTATAAACAATGGCTTAACTTACACTTCCTCTAATGTATTTGCAGGTTTATCTGCAGCTACTTATCCAGTTATGATTAAAGATGCTAAAGATTGTATTTCAAGTGTTACAAATGTAATCATAGGGCAACCATTACCTGTAATTGCTGGAATTTCTTTAACTCAAGGTTTAACATGTGGTGTGGGTAATAGTATTCAAGCTGCAACAGTTACTGCAAATGGAGCAGGAGGAACTCCACCTTATAAATTTAGTTTTGACGGTGGTACTAATTACTCTACCACAGCTACATATTCTACTGTAGCTAATGGACCAGTTAGTGTACTTGTTATGGATAGCAAAGGATGTATTTCTGCTGCTGCTGCCACTTTAACAGTGCCTAACTTGACTCCACCTACTGATATGGCTTTTTCTGCTACTGCTATTACATGCTTAGCAACTACGAGTACTGTCACAGTTACTAGTGTAACTTCTGGAGTGGGACCTTATCAATACGCAATACTTTCCCCAGTTGTGGTTCCTAATCAACCGGGTAATATTTTTGGTGGTTTAGCCCCTAATACGTATTTATTCCAAGTTACTGATGCTAATGGTTGTACAACCACTAAGTATTTCGATATTAAACCAGTTATAAATATTACTGCAAGTGCGCAACAGTTAACAGCTGTTTCTTGTAATGGTGGTAATAATGCTAGTATTAGAATTTCTGTAGGTAATTTTACTGGAAATTATAGTTATACGGTTAATGGAGGTGCACCTGTGATCAATCAATCCTCATCATTCTTTGATCTAGTGAATTTAACAGCTGGATCTTATACTATAGTTGTTACTGATAATGTTACAGGTTGTACAGCTACAACAACAATAGCAATTGGTCAACCTAATGCTATTGGTTTAAATCTTGTAAACAATGTTAATGCTACTTGTTCTAAGACTGGAGTTGTTACAGTACAAGGTTTTGGAGGTACTTCTCCTTATAGTTATGAAGCTGTAGTAGCTGGATCTCCAGCACCAGTTTTATTTGTAACTAACAACATCTTTAATTTGAGTAGCGGTTCTTGGGATATTTGGGTAAATGATGCCAACAACTGTAAAACATCAATAAATGTTAATGTAGGTTTAGACTCGGACCCTCAAGTTATTTTACCTGGTGTTGCTGCTAACCAATGCACAAGCGATGGAACGGTATATACTTTTACAGCTACAGCAAATCCATTATTCGGAATTGCGCCTTATCAGTTTAGTATTGATGGTGTATCTTATCAAGCATCTGGTACTTTTAATGTAACTCAGCCTGGTCTATACACAGTAACTATTAAAGACAAAAATGATTGTACTGGAACTGGTACTATACGTATTTACCCAACTTTAAATTTAGCACTTTCAGTTACAGCGGATGCAGATTGTATTCCTGTTAATAGTGGTCAAATTACAGTTTCAGGAAGTGGTGGTTCTGGTAATTATACTTATCAAACGATAGCTCCATCTCCAATTATTATTCCAGCTCAAGCAGGTAACGTATTTAATAACTTGACGCCAGGTACTTATACTGTTCAGATTAATGATACTTTCTTAAATCCAGTTACAGGTCTTAACGAAGTTTGTAGTAAACAAGCTACGATAGAAGTTGAAGCTCCATTAACTGTTAATTTTTCAACAGTTGCCACAGATGTGAGTTGTAATGGTGGAAATAATGGTACTATTACCGTAACAACGTTGAATGGTAATTTACCTATCATTTATTCAATAATTGCAGGTACTAACCCAACACTGACCTACCCTATTAATAGTGTAGCAAATGTGTTTAGCAATTTACCGGTTGGTACTTATACCGTTCAAGGAATTAATAATCGTAATTGTTCACTACAACAATTTGTTACTATAAACGAACCAACTCCATTAACAGTTAGTGCTGCATTTACACCATATGGCTGTAATGCGAGCAATGCATTGCAAAATGCTGTGATTACTATTACCGCTAACGATGGAACTCCTGGATATACTTATAGCATAAACGGTACTAATTTTGTTTCTGGAAATCAATTTAACATTGCTGATAATGGAGCTGCTCAAACTTTTACATTATTTGTGAAAGATGCTCATGGTTGTATTGCAAATACGTTACCATTAACAATTCCAGCTTATGTTCCTGTAATAGCAAGTATTGATCCAGCAATTGTGAAGATTACGTGTACCAATAATGAACAAATACGTATTGTTGTTTCTAGTGGTTCTGGTAATTATAGTTATCAATATCTAGCTCCTACTCCTGCCCCGGTACCTGCTGTGGTTATTCAAGGTGCTGGATTGAATGTAAATCAATTTGATATCACGCAACCAGGACACTATACTTTCCTTGTTACTGATTTAACTACTCTATGTAGTACAATTGTAGAACATGATGTTACACCTTACAATTTCATCAATGCTGATTTGACTTTAGCTAGTAATGTAAAATGTTTTGGTGGAAATACAGGAGCAATGAATTTAAATATTCAAAATTTCACTGGTAATTTCAATTATGTTGTTCATGATGCATTAACTAATGCTGTTGTTCAGCCTACTGTATCAACTAATACTAATTCAGCTACTCTAATTACAGGATTAGCTACTGGCAGTTATTATGTAAACATTACTGAAACAAGTTCTCCATTCTGTACTTATAAAACACCTTTATTAACAATTGGTACTGCTCCAGAGTTGCTTATTAGTGCTTCTGAAACAGCAAATGTTACTTGTACTAATACTCAAGGGGTTATCTCAGCTAGCGGAAATGGAGGCACAGGTGTCCTTCAATATCAGTTAACAGGTCCTGTAAATGTTGCATATACAACTAATAACGTGTTTACTGGTTTAAGTGCGGGTAATTATACAGTTACAGTTAAGGATGAAAATAATTGTACGAATACAGTTAATGTTACTTTGAGTCAACCTGCTAAAATTAATGCTAATGTTCCTAATGTAAATTTATCTTGTTTTGGTGATGTTAATGGTCAATTAAATATTACTAATGTTACTGGAGGTCATAATATTGCAGCTAATTATACCTATACTTTGAATTATTTATCGGCTCCTGCTAGACCTTCTTCTGGTCCTCAAGCAGCTCCTTTATTTACAGGATTGAGCGCTGGTAATTATTCAATAACGATAAATGACGACTATGATTCATGTGGTTCAACTTTTAATTTTGTAGTTAATCAACCAACTCAAGTAGTAGCTACTTTAGCAGAAGTTGTAGGTACTCAGAATTGTAACAATAGTTTCCAAAATTTATTGTTAAGTGCTGCTGGAGGTGTTCCTCCTTATCGTTATGATATTTCACTTAACGGAAGTTTTACTTCTGCAAGTTTTGCATCCTCAATCGTGATTGCTAATGTTGCTCCGGGGCCTCATAAATATTATGTAATGGATGCTAATAATTGTATTAGTGTAGCTCAAATTACTATTGATACTTTAGAACCATTAGCATTAAATTTAATTTCGATTAAAGATGTATTAAAATGTTTCTCGGATACAGATGGAAGTATTTCAGTACAGGCAGTAGGTGGTTTAGGAGGTTATATATATAATCTTACGGGTCCTGTAAATATTTCTAATAATACTACTGGTAACTTTACAGGTTTACCAAGAGGTATTTACACAATTACTGTTACTAGTGGAAACCCTGGTTTTGCTTGTACTCCAGTTACTAGAAGTTTTGAAATAAAAGGTCCTAATGTTCCTTTTGTAGTTACTGCAACTAAAACTGATGCAAAATGTAAAGGGGGTAGCGATGGTATTATTAACTTAGTTATAACTGGAGGTACAGGTACTATACAATATATACTAACCCCTCTTTTTGGACCTCAAGAAACTTTTGATATCACTAATCCTTATGCTACAGGTGGATTCAATATCACTAATTTACCTGCTGGAGTTTATAATCTTACAGTTAAAGACAGCAACGGATGTCTTGCTTTAAATAAGTTCCCAATTCCAATTGGTGAACCTGCAACAAAAGTGTTTGCAAGTATCGATATTGTTAATGACGTAATCGGGGAAACTTGTTATGGAAATATGGATGGTCGTGTGATAATTCGCAATATAAGTGGTGGAACTATTACAGCGGGTGGTTGGTATAAGATTGCTATTTATGCAGCTGGTAGTCCTAAGCCTAATGTGAGTACTTATACTCAAATCCCTATTGGTCAAACAACTTACGATACTAGTGCTGTTTTAGCAGCACGTTTATATAATGTTGATATCATAGACAGTAATGGATGTTCTTGGACTGATGTATTTGAAATTAAAGCAGGTGATGATATAAATCCATTCTTATTACAATCTGTAGATTGTGTTAACAATGTACCTGTTTATATGCTTTCGGTAAGTAATAATTTATTGACTGGTAATGCCTCTAGTTTCCCAATAGGCACTGCTATTCAGTTATTTGAAGGTGTGAGTCCTGCTGCAGTTCCATTAAATCCTGTGATCAATGTTACTGCTGCTAATCAAAACGTTGTTTTTGCTTCTAATGTATATCCTACATTAGTTAATGGTGGTAATTTTACGGTTACAGTTACTAGTCCAACCAAATGTATCAAAACGGTTGTAACCGCTCAGCCGATTGTACCTTTAATGCCTTTAGAAGTTACATTGAGTCAATCTGGTCTGAATACTGTGATGGCTGTAGCTACTGGTGGCGGTGGAAGTTATACTTACGAGTTTTATGCTGATGGACAATTGATGCAATCAGGGTCTCAAGATACTTTTATCTATTATGAACAATACAAACTCATTAAAGTGATTGCGATTGATATTAATGGATGTAGTGCAAGCTTTAGCAAATATTTCCCTTATATTCCAGTTAAAGTACCAGATGTACTTACTCCTGATGGAAATGGACAAAATGACGACTGGGGACCTGATTTTGTTGATCCTACTGTGTACCCTCGTTTAGTGACTAAAGTGTATGACCGTTACGGACGTTTATTAGCTACGTTACCTGTAGGTGCTAGATGGAATGGTAAATATGATGGTAAAGAATTGCCTTCTGGGGATTACTGGTATGTAATTAAAGTTGACAGTAATGATGGTCAAGAATTTGTTGGACATTTTACTTTATACAGATAATTTAACTCAAGAGCTATGACATTAGATTTTTTATATACACAAGCCAAAAAAGTGTTTACCCTTATTGGGTTGTCAATGGTTAGTTCAGGAATTGCTCAAGAGTTGCATTTACCTGCTGCCACACAATATTTAGCCGATAATCCTTTTGTGTTATCACCTACCTTTGCTGGGATAGGTGATAATGCTAGAGTGAGGGCTAACGGTTTTTTACAATGGGTAGGAATTAAGGATGCCCCGCAAAATCAAGCTTTATATGCCGATTTTAGAATATTAGATCAATCAGGTGTGGGAATTCAAGTGTATAATGATAAGAATGGTAATACCAGACAAGCTGGTGGTAAATTGAGTTTTGCCCACCATATCATTTTGGATTACCCTTCCAAACAATATTTGTCTTTTGGTATTTCTTATAACTTCAATAATTTCAGAATTGAAACTAGTGAAATAAAATCTGAGAGTTTACCTAATGATCGTTTTACTGCAAATAGTAATTTTGATGTAGGTTTCTTATATCGAAAGAATAGGTTTTATGCTGCGTTAAACGTAAGTAATTTGTTAAGTAAAGATTTGCGTCAATTTAACACAGCACCGGAACCTAGTTTACTTCGTAATTATCAAATTTATAGTGGTTATGTTTTTCGTGGTAACCGAGATTCAAGATCTGAAATTGAACCTTCAGTTTATTTCCAATATTTTCAAAGTGATGGACGTTCGAGTACAGACGTCAATCTGAAATATAGATATATGGATTTTCAGCGTACGGGTTATTTCTGGCTTGGTGCTACGTACCGTTTCTTAAATGATCAACCTATGAAACCTTTATCTATCGGACCTATGTTAGGATTAAAAAAGAGTCAGTTTTATATGGGGTATTCTTATCAAATTACTACTAATGAATTGGCACAGTATAATTCAGGAACGCATATGTTGACCCTAGGATGGGATTTCTTCCAAGGTATCAGTAATTGTCCTTGTACACAGAACTCAGTAGCTGAAGATTAGTATAGTTACTTTTTAATTATACGGCTAATATTTATTTTAAGTATCTGACTTGAATAAATATTAGCCTTTTTTATTTTATTTTTGTATCGCTAATTAATTTACACAACACAATGAAAACATTAAACGACATTAACTTTAAAGATAAAAAAGCATTAATCCGCGTTGATTTTAACGTGCCTTTAGATGATACTTTCAACGTTACTGATAGCACGCGTATTGAAGCAGCTAAACCAACGATTGAAAAAATTTTAAACGAAGGAGGAAGTGTTATCTTAATGTCTCATTTAGGAAGACCAAAAGGAATGCAAGATGAATTTTCATTGCGTCATATCGTGGCTCGTACAGCTGAAATTTTAGGTCGTCCAGTTACTTTTGCTTCTGATTGTATAGGTACTGTTGCTGAAAATGCTGCAGCAAACATGAAAGCAGGGGATATTTTATTACTAGAGAACTTACGTTTTTATAAAGAAGAAGAAGCGGGTGATGTGGTATTTGCTCAAAAACTTGCCAGCCTTGGTGATGTTTATGTGAATGATGCTTTTGGTACCGCACACCGCGCCCACGCTTCTACCACAATTATAGCACAATTTTTTCCAAATGATAAATGCTTTGGTGTTTTATTAGCTAAAGAAATTGAAAGCTTAAATAAGGTTTTAAATAACAGCGAAAAACCAGTTACAGCCGTTTTAGGAGGTAGTAAAGTTTCTTCAAAAATTACAGTTATTGAAAATGTTTTAGACAAAATTGACCACATGATTATTGGTGGTGGAATGACTTTTACTTTTATCAAGGCTTTAGGTGGACAAATTGGAAACTCTTTATGCGAAGATGATAAATTAGATTTAGCCCTTGAAATCTTGGAAAAGGCTAAAGCAAAAGGGGTTCAAATTCATTTACCAGTCGATGTTTTGGCCGCTAATAAATTTGCTAATGATGCAGATACTAAAGTGGTAGATGTAAATGCAATTCCTGAAGGCTGGTTGGGTATGGATGTAGGTCCAAAATCATTAGATGCTATCAAAAAAGTAATATTAGATTCTAAAACGATACTTTGGAATGGGCCTTTAGGAGTTTTTGAAATGGATACTTTTGCTAATGGAACTATCGAATTAGGTAATTTTATTGCGGAAGCTACAGAAAATAAAGCTTTCTCATTAGTAGGTGGTGGCGATAGCGTTGCGGCTGTAAAACAATTTGGTTTTGAGCCTAAAATGAGTTACGTTTCTACAGGCGGTGGTGCCATGTTAGAGATGTTAGAAGGTAAGACTTTACCTGGTATTGCGGCTATTTTGAACTAATTAAGTCAATTTTAACACTTTTTATTGTTATTATTCAAATTTAGGTTTTATGTTTGTAAATCTAACATAAATAGCTGAAAATAAGTTATTTGTAAATTAAAGCTGATGATTAGAAAAAAGAAAGCCCTCAATCTATTTTTACTTTTATCTGCCTGTGTCACTTTTGGTCAACAAGGAATTGTCAAAGATTCTGTTGTGAAACCAGTGGTTAAAGTTTCCTATTTGGATTCTATTAAAAAAACATTTATAGCAGATGAAACTTCGGATTGTATCGATAATCAATACATCAAGGAGTTATCGAATACTCAAGATATTTTTGATGGTATCGTTTCGGACATCAAAAACCTAGATTTGAATGCCAAGGTGGATTTTGATTTACCTACCGATTTGTTCAAAGAACGTTTGCGTTTAATGGATGAAAAATCGCCTTTCAATATTGAATACAACCCACAATTAGAGAATTTAGTTAAAAATTTTCTTAAGAATCGTAAACGTTCATATGAGCGTTTGATGGGATTATCTCAGTATTATTTTCCTTTGTTTGAAGAAGCTATGGCACGTTACGATGTGCCTCTAGAAATTAAATATTTGGCAATTGTTGAATCTGCTTTACGTTCAAGTGCGGTTTCCAGAGTAGGGGCTACTGGTTTGTGGCAGTTTATGTTTGAAACAGGAAAGCAATACGGCTTAAAAATCGATTCGTATGTAGATGAGCGTAAAGATACGTACAAAGCTACTGACGCGGCAGCACGATATATGCAAGGGATGTATAAAATCTTTGGCGATTGGGAATTGGTTTTAGCATCTTATAATTCAGGTGCGGGTAATGTAAGTAAAGCGATTCGTCGTTCGGGTGGATTTCAAAATTTTTGGAACATCAAAAATAAGTTACCGCGAGAAACGCAAGGCTATGTTCCTGCTTTCTTAGCTACCATGTACATATTTGAATACCACAAAGAACATGGTATGGTGCCTTATAAGCCGGTGGTTAAACATTTTGAAACGGATACTATTGCTTTAAAACGTAAAGTTTCCTTCAAACAATTAGCTAGCTTATTAGACATATCGGAATCAGAAATTGAATTTTTGAATCCATCTTATAAAATGAAAGTGGTTCCTTATGTAACAGGAAAAACTAATTTTATCTGTTTGCCCAAAAAGAAAATTGCAGTTTTAGCTTCTAATGAAGATAAAGTGTATGCGTATGTGGATTATGAAGAAAGCAGACGTGAAAAACCTTTTATCAAAACTGTTAAACCTCGTATTGTAAAAGATACTTTAGGAACGGAAACGGTAGTTCAAGAAGCTATTGTTAAAGTGGAACCTAAAAAGGTTTTATTGCAAAAATTCCATACGGTTCGCAAAGGAGAGGACTTGTCTCAAATTGCTGAAAAGTACAATGTAGTTGTTGCCGATATTAAAAAATGGAACCGCTTGAAAGGAACTCAGGCCAGAACTGGTGCTAAACTTCGTATTAAGTATGATGAAAGTAACACGGTGGCTGCTCACGCTGTTCAAGAACCTGAACCAGTTGTTTTAGCTGAAGCTACTGTAAAAGAACCTAAGGTAAAAGCGACTAGAGAGGTTAAATCGAAAGTAGAAGATGCGGTAGCCGTTAAAGATACAGCGAGTGCTCATCATACCGTGCAACCTGGTGAAACTTTATATGCTATTGCAAAAAAATACCGCGTTTATGTTTCTGATTTAAAAAAATGGAACCATTTAGAAGTGGGAGCAGTAGTAAATCCTGGTGATGTTATTAAGTTAGCGGAACCTAAACCTGAAATGCTAGTTGTAAGCGAAGACTATGTGGTTAAAAAAGGGGATAATATTGGAAGTATTGCCCGTTCACATAAAGTGTCGGTGGAAGCGGTTATGCAATGGAATGGTTTAGTTTCTAATAATATTAATGTAGGACAAAAGCTTAAAATTGAAAAACAAACCACTGTAGTTCCAGAGGCGCCTAAAAAGAAGTCGTTATTTGAAGAACAACGTCTTTATGTAGTTCAAAAAGGAGATTCTTTATTTAAAATTTCTCAGAAAATGAATACTACGGTTGCTGAGTTACGTAAAAAGAATAACATTAAAGAGAATGAATTGCAACCAGGAATGAAATTAAAAATATAATGAAGAGAACGCCTAGGTGTTCTTTTTTTGTAATGTAATTTAAACCTAACAGGACTTTGAGACCTGTTAGGTTTTTTTAGTTTATACCTCAAGTTTTCCAAGTATCTATTATTTTCGATACTTTTACTTTTAAATTCGTAATTCATGAAACAAATATTTAAAATAAAGCGTTTTAAGGAGCTTTCTACTGAAGAACTATATCAAGTACTATATTTGCGCTCAGAAGTCTTTGTAGTGGAGCAAAATTGCGTGTATTTAGATATTGATAACAAAGATGGTAAAGCGATTCATGTCTTAGGTTATATCGGAGAAGATTTGGCTAGTTATTGTCGTTTGTTTGATGCTGGCGATTATTTCGAGGAAAGTTCTATAGGTAGGGTAGTGGTTGCTCCAAAATACCGTGCCTTAAAATTAGGACATGAATTGATGCAAGTGGCTATTGAAACGATAAGTTCTAGTTATGGAACTACAGCCATTACAATTTCGGCACAACAATATCTAACTAAATTCTATCAAAGCCACGGTTTTGTGCAAACTTCCGAAATGTATTTAGAAGATGATATTCCGCATGTTGCGATGAAAAAGATTTAAATATTTATGTACTTGCTAATTTTTAATTTAATTGCGTGAAAATTCTTAGCTAATGAATCTTGATCTATATTTATGCATATAATTAAACCTTTTTATAAAAAAAGGCTGTCTTTTTTTTGACAGCCCTTTTTTTAAATTTACTTAGTTCTTAATAATTTTATATGTTTTATTTTGAGATTTCAAAATGTATATACCTGCAGGATAGCCACTCATTTCAATTTTTGTAGCGTTTTTTTCTGATTTCATTAGATTTCCAAGTGAGTTGAATAATTCATAATCTGAATTTGCTCGAATATTCAGATAATCGCTTACTGGATTTGGATATATTTCTGGTATAAGTTGAGATTCTAACGATTCTACAGATTGATTTGTTATTGTACTTGTAATATTAACTGTATAGTCTTCTACTTCGCCATATAAGAATGTATCACAAGCTGAAGTTGTCGGACTAGTAGTTTTCATTTGAATACGCATTCTCGTTTTACCTAAACTCGCATTTGCAGGTACTGTGAACTGATTTGTTAAATTCAAATTTGAATAGCTACTTGTGTTAACTGCTTTTTCAGTTACTTCAAATGCTCCATTTTTGTTATAATCAATCCAAACTGTAAAATTAAATTTCGTATAACTGCTTGCATAACGCATACCCGTACTAAGCGTTATTGTATTGTTTCCTATTGGTAAATTTGTTTCTATTGCGGTATGATCTGAATATCCATTAGCTGAAACTGTTTGATTTTTTATTTGATTTAATTCTACATAATCAATCCATTCTGAAGTACTATAATTTGCTTTTGAATTACAATAATTAGGAACAACTATTATATTTTCTTGAGTTTTAATCGAAATAGTATTACTGCTTGCAGAATAATTGTTATTGGTATCTACTGCTTTTACAGAAAATATATAATTGGTATTAGCCGTCAAACCTGAAACTGCAAAATAAGTAGTTATTGTAGTTCCAATTAAAATACTATTTTGGTAGATTTCATAATTTTTTATTGCTACATTGTCAGTTGATGGAGTCCAATTTAACTGAACAGAATTAGTAGTAATATTAGCACTTGATAGGTTAGTAGGTGCTGTTGGAGCAGTTATATCGATTACAATATTGCTTAATGTGGTTGCATTAATCGTATTACTGCTTGTAGAATAATTGTTATTGGTATCTACTGCTTTTACAGAAAATGTATAATTGGTATTAGCCGTCAAACCTGAAACTGTAAAGGAATTATTAAGGCTAGTTCCAATTAAAATGCCATTTTGGTAGATTTCATAATTTTTTATTGCTACATTGTCAGTTGATGGAGTCCAATTTAACTGAACTGAATTGGTGGTAACATTAACACTTGATAGGTTAGTAGGTGCTGTTGGAGCAGTTGTATCGATTACAATATTGCTTAATGTGGTTGCATTAATCGTATTACTGCTTGTAGAATAATTGTTATTGGTATCTACTGCTTTTACAGAAAATGTATAATTGGTATTAGCTGTCAAACCTGAAACTGTAAAGGAATTATTAAGGCTAGTTCCAATTAAAATGCCATTTTGGTAGATTTCATAATTTTTTATTGCTACATTGTCAATTGATGGAGTCCAATTTAACTGAACTGAATTGGTGGTAACATTAACACTTGATAGGTTAGTAGGTGCAGTTGGAGCAGTTGTATCGATTACAATATTGCTTAATGTGGTTGCATTAATCGTATTACTGCTTGTAGAATAATTGTTATTGGTATCTACTGCTTTTACAGAAAATGTATAATTGGTATTAGCCGTCAAACCTGAAACTGTAAAGGAATTATTAAGGCTAGTTCCAATTAAAATATTATTTTGGTAGATTTCATAATTTCTAACCGCTATGTTATCAGTTGAGCTAGACCAATTTAGTTGTACAGTATTGGTTGTAATATTAGCACTTGATAGGTTAGTAGGTGCTGTTGGAGCAGTGTTATCGTTAGTCAGTGGTGTTTTGAAATCGAATATTTGTGAAAAATCTGAATATTCTGAAAAATCACAAGTATTTCTGATTCGTAAATTGTAATTAGTATACGAAGATAATCCAGTTAAATTTATGCTATTTGTTGTAGTATTAATATCTGTCCATGTTGAAGCAATGGCTTTTTTATAGCTTACAGTATAATGGTTGTTTACATTTGAATCCCAAAATAATGTTACACTGGTGGTGTTAATTTTATGAAGTTTAATATTTGTAGGAATATTAGATACGCAAGATGGTAATTCTTTTAAACCTGAAATTATCAGAGAAAAATTTTGTAAACGCCCTTGTAAACTCGCTTTTTTATGACTCACTCTAACAGTGTATAAACCACTAGCATTTGCTATTGTAATTTTTTCATAGGGATCTCTATTGTTATCACCTAATTCATTAGTTGTTGCACTAGTTAATTTCCAAGGAAAAAAGTTAATTCCGTCTTTAGAAATTCTTATATCTAAGTCATTGATTAATTTAGCAGTATTGTCATTCACTAATGTGGATAATGTTGTAGCTGCTGGATCTGTCCAAGAAATTGAAGCAACAAGATTGTTTATACCATCACTTTCTACTTGAAATTCAAGTGTTTGACCATTAGAAATAGACAATTCTTGAATTCTAGAAAATTTATTTTTGTTAGTAATTACCTCTGCAGCTTTTTTAGCATTCATCAAACCCCAACCGTATACTGCGTCTGGTCCAGCTATACCTGCATCGTCAGCGGTATGTAAGATTAACCCTTTTAAGGTTGACGCTTTCATATAACGACCATTCAAGTTATTAAAATGTTGTTGAAGCAATAAGGCTGTTCCTGAAACATTAGGTGTTGCCATTGAGGAACCCGTTTTAGTGGTATAATTTGTGTCTCCATCATGATTCGTCGAAAATACCTGTGTTCCATTTCCAGTAATGTCTGGCTTAATACGTAAATCGTCTGTTGGTCCTTGACTACTTGTGGGATGAATTTCTACACTAATCAAATTACCATTCGTATCTATAACTGCATCTTGTCCATTTGCTACGACAAGAGCATTTTTACAGGTTTTGTACCCTAGAATTTTATCATAGCCAGATAATAATGGTCTACTTGAAGTGTTTTGAGCACCACTATTACCTACTGATGTAACCATTAGGTATGAAGGTGAATTATACATTAAGTTATCCCAATCCCTAGATAAATCTATATAAGCACCTGCATAATAATCGTCCACTAGATAATTTCCTGCGCCATCATATGCTGAATCACCATAGGAATGACTTGAGATCAGTAGACCGTTTTTTGCTTCTGTCGTTGTTTCAGATAGTGCATTGTTCCATATATAGCTTTTTACCTTCGCTTGTGGTGCCATTCCTTTTGCTAATGGATTAGCTCCAGATGAGGCTATTGTACCTATTACATGTGCAGAGTGACTTACCTGCATAGTTTGACCTGCAATATTTTCAAAAGCAGTATCCATACTTTGAACTCTATTTTGACCACCTATCCCGTCGTATTCTTGGTGAGTTAATTTTGCATAACCTGCATCCCATACGCCAATATTCATGTTTTGTCCTTCTAAATTCAAACCGAGGCTGCCCCCAGAATTCAAAGAACGTGTACGTGTAGAAATTGCTGCAGCTTCATTATTTGTTTCAAAATAAATAGGCTTCCCGTTATAAATACGTTGCAATTCACGTACTGTACCTGTGCTATCTACTGTTCTTAAAGGAATATTTTTTTTTGTTGCATATTCCTTAACTGCTTTTCTATCTTTATTTTCTTGTACACGTATTTTTTTTTCAAATTCAGTCAAAAGCTTCAAGTTATAATTCTTGATTACCTTGCTCTTTTCTACTTGATTTTGTGCAAATGTACCTATGCTTAAAGCAAAAAATAAATAAGTAATTTTGTTCTTCATTTATAGCTAAAATTTCGGTCAAAATTACAGTTAACACTTTGTTTTTATTGTAGTCGGATTTCTACATATGTTGTTTTTGTGATTAAAAGAGTGTTTTTATGATATACATATAGGACTTAATAAAACAATGTTATTAATTATATTGAAAATGAAAAAAAACGAATAGTTATTTATTAATCATTATTTTTATTTCACAGCTATTAATCAAATTTTGTTTCTTTACTTCAATAAAATTTTATTATACTCTCCATTTGTATTCAGTAATTGGGTAGCACGTTTTATAACCGAATTGTTTTTTGTATAATATTCATACAAACCTTCTTTGTACTGGTATCGTTTGATAAGTTCGTCTTTAAGTAAATGGATAATTTCAGATTTGTTTTTATCTAACTCTATCTCATCCGATTTTTGTAATGCACTTTGTAAAGCTTCGTATTGTAACTTGATGTTGGCATCAATTTTTTCCTTTTTAGCTTGTTCCAAAACTTCTTTTAATGCCAATTCCGTTTTGGTATCAAAAGAGAATTTTTGAGTTTTTAAAAAGTTTTTAAAATCAACAAAGTCTGCTTCTGTAAGGGTTGGAATTGCAGTACCTAAGTTTGGTTTTTTGTAATAGTACTGCGTTGCATAATTAAAAATGGCGTCACCTCTTTGTAAAGCTTCCGCAATAGTACTGGTTTTAGTATCTTCTAATTCGATATCGGGTTGTATACCACCTCCATCATAAACTGTTCTTCCTTTACGGGTTTTAAACGCATTGAAATTTTTAGCATCTGTTTTAATCGCTTTGCCATTAGCATCGCGTTTCGAATAATCTAAGGCTTGTATGCATCTTCCAGACGGAGTATAATAACGCGATATGGTTACTTTTACCTGAGTACCATAGGTTAAATCGATTGGACGTTGTACTAAACCTTTACCAAAACTACGGCTTCCTAACACCACAGCACGGTCTAGGTCTTGTAAGGCACCTGAAACAATTTCACTGGCCGAAGCACTTTTTCCATCGACAATGATAGCTAATGGAATTTCTAAATCAACAGGTTGTTTAGAGGTTTTATACACATTATTGTGTTTTTCAATTTTTGATTTTGTAGTTACGATAACTTCATTAGCAGGCACAAATAGGTTGCAAATATTAACGGCTTCGTGAAGTAAACCGCCAGGATTCCCACGTAAATCTAAAATAATTTGTGTTGCGCCTTGGTCTTTCAATTTTTCAAGTGCTTCCCGTGTTTCTGAAGAAGCTTTAGCATTGAATTGCGATAATACGATGTAACCCGTTTTCGCATCGGTCATGCCGAAATAAGGAACTGCTTTAACATCTACTTCATCTAAAATAATTTGAGCTGTTTTGAGTTCACCATTTCGTTTGTATTTGACATCAATTTTGGTGTTTTTAGCTCCTTTGAGTAGTTGCGAAACATCTTCTTTGAATTCGGTCAAGAGTACATCGTTTATCTGAACGATTTCATCCCCTGCCTTCAAACCCGCTTTATCGGCAGGATAGCCTTTATAGGGTTCGCGTATGAAAGTCTTTCCATCTTTGCGGGTAATCATAGCACCTATACCGGTGTATTCGCCAGTGTTGTTAATTTTAAAGCGCACCACATCGGCTTCGTTAAAATAGTTGGTGTAAGGGTCAAGTTCTGCCAACATACTTTTGATGCCTTTATCCATCAATTGTCCAGGATTAGTCTGGTCAACATAATTCATGTTAACCGTTTTGAATAGCGTAGTGAAGATTTCTATTTGTTTCGCAATTTCAAAGAAATCGTCTTTGAAACTTGCACCTACAAAAAGGAAACCTCCAGCAATTGCCGGAAGGATATAGCGTTTTTTAATGGATTGCAACATAGTTAGTCTTTTTTCTTTATAAACCTTTTTCTGATATAGAAATATAGTCCCACGAAAATAAGAAGAAAGGGCCAAATACTAAGCACACTTAACAGAAAATTGGATAAACCATTAAAACCGGATTGTATAGCATTCCAAATTTTACCTCCATAAGAAATGGTGGCACCACTTTCTGTTGGACTTGAAGTGTACATTTCAATAGTAATTGTACTAAATGACACGCGGTTTTGCATATAATTAAGTTGTCCTTCTTTGGCTTCTATTTCCTCTCGAATGGCGGATAATTGTTTTTCAATTTCCAACATTTCGGAGATTTTGGTTGCTTTTTGCAAGAGTTGCAAGTAACGCGCTTCTAGCTTTTTCTTGGCTAACATTCGAGATTCAACATCAATATATTCTTCGGTTACATCTTGCTGTGTAATTTCTTTCGTATCAAAATGCTTAACACCCTGACTGATAGTTGCAATAAATGAATCGAAATTTTTATTAGGGATACGAATAGTTAAATTTCTAAAAATAGCATCATATTCTTTTCCTGAAATATCACTAGTAATCGTAGCTTTTGCAGTTGTAGCAATTTTTTGAATTTGAAGATAAGTCTCGTCGATGTTGTTTGATTCAAATCGTAGCTGTGCTGATTTTATAATTTTTGTGTTTTCACTAGGAGTACTCAAGCTTGTTTCTTTTTGTGCTGCCACATCATAAGCAACTTTCTTGTCTTTTAGTTCTGAAGATTGAATATTAATTTCTTTGACAGCTACGGCCTCTTCGGCGCTTGCTACTTCATCTTTGCAACTTATGCTGTAGCACAATAATATGAGAAAAAATGAATACTTTTTCATGATATAGAAATGATAAGATTAGACGTATTAATTTCTATATCAAAAATGTAGCCAACTATGTTTTTGTGATAAAATATAGTATCAAAAAAGTTCTTAAATTATTAAGAATATGTGCCCAAACAGCGTGGTTGTAATTAAAGCGTTGCGTTAAAAATGAAAAATAGATTCCTAAGCCTATATATGGAAGTGTTAGTGTGGTGAGGAACAACAATTGTACGCTTAGTATTTGTTGAAATGTAATTAATTTATAGGTATGTAAAAATCCAAAAAATAGAACTGAAATTACTAGGTAAGGGGTTTTGAATTTACAAGGAATAGCTTTTTCAAGGATGTTTACTTTAGAAAAATAAACAACAATTATGATGGTTAAACCAATGGCTAAAAATGCTAAGTCGAAGTTTTTCCAACTAGGATGCAATAAAAATTCTCGGTTGCTAAATGACTTTAAAATGAAGTAGGCTGAAAAGGAATAGAGTAGTTGTTTGTATGTGAATTTAGTTAGTGGGAATCTGAAAATATATTCTTCGAAGATTGGAGCTACAAAACACCCAATAATTAGAAATAAAGAAGGGTGGATAGCTTGAATGATTCGTTTAGTTTCTAGCGCATCTATGTGCGATACGAAACCCATTTGGCTGAGTAGGAAAGAGCATAACGTTCCGATAAAAAATGCAAATACACCTACGAGTAGTGGGGCAATGATAATCCAAAAAAACTTTTGTAAAAGCCATAGACTTTTCTTTGATAGTATTTGTTTCATAAAGCTAATACTCTAATTGTCCCACATGACGCATCACACGTATGGTTTTGTTTTTTCTGCGTTCCACATAACTCGACGAACCTACGGCCTTGTATTTACGAGGGTTGGGCAAAATTGCTGCAATAGAGGCTGCCTCGTATTTGGTTAAGCTTTTAGCACTTTTGTGAAACCAATATTGACAAGCCGCTTCAGCCCCATACACTCCATCGCCCATTTCGATGCTGTTGAGATACACTTCCATAATGCGTTTTTTACCCCATATCAATTCGATAAGCACGGTGTAGTAGGCTTCTAAAACTTTACGCACATAACTGCGTCCTTGCCATAAGAATACATTTTTGGCTGTTTGCTGTGAAATTGTACTTCCCCCTTTTAACTTTTTTCCTTTCAAATTGCCTTTAAATGCTTTGTTCATAGCGGTGAAATCAAAACCGTTATGACGTAAAAAAAGACCGTCTTCACTAGAGATAACCGCTTTTTGCAAATTCATAGATAAATCTTCAATGGGCACCCAGTCGTGAGCACATTTCATTTCTTTGCCTTCTGCCTTATTCTCTATAGCTCGGATAAGCATAAGTGGCGTAAAAGGAACAGGGACAAATTTGAATAAAACCACCATGGCTATAGAAATAAGATTGAACCAAAGGAAGCATTTCCATATAAAACGTTTCACCTTGCCCATAAAAGTTACTGGTTGTGTTTTGGATTTTGATTTGGTTGTTTTTTTGGTTGCCATTTATTTAGTAAGTGATTCAATGGTTTTTTGTAAGTTCTCTATTAAAATATCTTTGTCTCTTAATCTTGCTTCATATAAATTTTCTATTTTTTGAGATTTATCAATATTCTCTTGATGAAAATTTTCTATTTGCTGTAAATAACCAGTTGAAGTTTCTCTATTTATCTGATGCAGAATGTTTTTATTATTGATGTCTAAAAGGTTCGCTAAGGGAATTTCAAGAATTTCAGAAATTTGAAATAATCGCTCAACCGTTAATTTTGTTTGATTCATCTCAATTTTTCTATATGCAGCAGTTGAAGTATTCATTTCGAGTGCCATAGTTTCATATGAAAAGCCCTTTTTTTTTCGATTTTCTTTTATCTTGCTTAAAATATCTTCTATTTCCATTTTAGGATTTTTTCGTAAAAGTAATTATTTTTTACCAAAAAGTACTTTTTATTTTTAATAAGTGTTTTTTTATAAATTGCACAGGGTATAATTTTGCTTTATAACATTTTAAAAAATTATTATGAAAAAATTATTATTTGGCATGCTTATGCTAGCTAGTGTAACTACTTTTGCAAACACTAAAGAGACTAAAACAATTAAAATTGAGTTGCCAAAAACTGAAGTTACTAAAGTTAATGTAGTTTCTTGTACTGGAACAAATTCTGATGGTGATAGAATAACTATTCAATGTAGTTGTACAGGAAGTGAATGTTATCAGAAATTAAAAAAATTACTTGCTGTTGAGTAATAAAATTAATACAATATTATTTACAAAAGGCTGTTATATTAACAGCCTTTTAAATTTTTGAAACTATGAAAACTATTTTTTTAAGTGTATTTTCTTTTTTATCCTTTGCTTTATTTGCTCAAACACAAATTACATACGATTATTTTGAAAACGATATGTCTATATGTACGGCTATTTTGTTAATTCAAAACAATGAGTCTATATTTAAATTAAATGATTTGAGAACTAGTGGTTTGGATGAAAAGCATTCAACAGATGATGTTTTCCATTTTGCACAGAATGATGAAATCTCAAAAGTAATTTATTCTACAGAAAAAAGCTCTATCGTTAGAATTCCACTTTATGGAAATGAAATAATTTATCAAGTTGGTTTGGATGTAGATGGAGCATATAAATTTACGGGTAAACATAAAAAAATTGGAGATTTTGATTGTGAACAATTAATTCATAAAGCATATGGAAAAGAATACGATATTTGGTTTACTACTGAGGTTCCTTTGAATTTTGGCCCTATTAAGTTAAACAATAATCCTGGACTTTTAGTAGAAGTTACAGATGTAACTATAAATCGTAAATATATTCTCAATAAAATAGAAAATAAAGTTGATATTGTTCTCTTTAATAAACTTAAAGATTATATGTTGAGTAAAAAATATCTAATGAAAGAGGAATACGACAAAAAAGTAACTGAGATTTTGACTAATAAAAAGAGAGCAAAAATAGCAAAAATGAACGAAAATGGTGCAACTATTACTTTTCCTACTCATGAAAAGTCATCGACAGCGTTTTTAATTGATATTCCTGAAGGTTTAATTCCCGCTTTAAATAAAATTAGTCAGTAATGTTAAGAATACTATTAGCATTATTACTAATATCGACGGTGACTTTTTCACAAACTTTAACAGGTAAAGTGTCTGATAATCAAATTGCATTAAGAGCGAATATTTATATAAGAGACATTGAAAAAGACAATGTTATTAGTGAATATTTTAAAACGGATAGTATAGGTCGATTTCAAATTAACCTTAAAAAAGAGTATAAAAAAATTAAACTTGAAGTGTCTGCTTATGGTTATGAAATTGCATCTGAAACTCTTTTTGACTTTGATAAGTCTAAGAATTATACGTTTGATTTCAAGCTCGTTAAAAAATCTAAAATCTTAGATGAAGTTGTTATAAAAAATGAAAAAGTTGTAGTTAAGAAAGATACAGTAGTTTATAATCCTAAAATGTATAGTGATGGTACTGAACGAAAGCTGGGTGAGATATTGACTAAAATTCCTGGATTTGAAGTTAATAATGGAAATATTAAATACAATGGGAAAACTGTTACCGCACTTAAAATAGAAGATGATGATTTATTTGGTAAAGATTATGCTGTAGGCACCAAGAATATTTCTCTTGCCATGATTGACAAAATTGAAGCCATTGATAATTTCTCTGCAAATCCACTATTGAAAGGAATAGAGAATTCTGATGTAGTTGCAATTAATTTAAAATTAAAAAAAGGAAGTTTTGGTGTTTCTGGGGATTGTACTTATGGTTCGGGTTACGATAGTAATATCAAACCTAGAAATGACCTTAATTTGAATAATATTTTCTTAATTAATGATTACAAATCTTTTTTTCAATTTGGCTATAATAACGTGGGTGAAAATTATAGTCAAATTGAACCTATTTATAAAAAAACTAAATCATTTTTTGATGAGGAAGATGTGTTCGCTAAAAGTCTGTTAAATGATATTAAGGTATCTAAAAGAATGGACTTGATTTATTCTTCTGAAAATAATGAATTAGAAGGAAATTATAATTTTTTAGTAAAATTTAATAAAAAAACTAACTTAAAAACTGAATTATACGCTTCTAATGACGCTTTTACACAATTTGAAAGAAACCAATCTTTTTTTTCAAACAATGTAGTTTTCGATGATTCAAATAATTATTCATATAAGCCATTTTCAAAAAAAATAAAACTTACTCTAAATAGTTTTTTTACCTCTAAATCTTTATTAATTGTTGAAAATCAATTTCAGGAAGATAACGTTAATTCTTTTTTGTTGCAGAATCAAAATAATCTTAATCTTTTCAAAACTGATATAACTACTTATAGTTTTTTTGAAAAAATTAAAATTGATTTGACTAAACGATTAAATGAAAATACTGCTTTAACGTACAGTACGATTACTGCTTATCATAATTTACCTCAAAATTTAACTATTAAAAATGATGAAAATGCCAGTTTTTTTAGCTTTCAAGAGTCGAATTTTAAAAAGGTATCTATATTAAATAAACTTGTTGTTCTTGGGAACTATAGAGGTTTAAAGTATTCTTTTAGCGCTGGTTTTAATTATAAAGAAGTTATTAATTCATCTAAATTAATAAGCAGTGATACTTTCAATAGTACTAATGATGTTAAGTATAACACTAAAGATGTATTTTCAGAATTTGGGTTGTTTTATAAATACAAAGATTTTTCAGTTGCCCCGAGTGTAAAGGTTTTTTATGTCAATCAAGCTTTAGTAGATGAAGTTTTAAATAATGAGAACGAAAAAAGAGCAACATACTTGAATTCTAATTTATTATTAAAATATGTGTTTTTAAAAAAGAATCGATTTGTATTAGCTTTCAATAATAAACATTCAGAACCAAATGATGGGAATTTGTTTACCAATTTTATAATATCGAGCAATCGAAATGTTTTAAAATATAATCATTCCTTGCGCTTTCAGAGAAATCAATCTGTTGACTTTACTTACAGATTCATCGATGAGGAAAAGCATATAAATATAATGACTAATTTGAGTTATACTGTTACAAATAATAATCTAATTAGTGAAAACGCTATTACTGATAATTATTTTGTTTCAACCTTTTTTCAGAGTGAAAATAAACAATACACCAAGTCTATTGATTCAAATTTTGAGAAGCTAATTTCTCCTTTAAAAACTGTAATAAAAGGAGGATTGGCATATTCGATAAGTGATTATAATAATATTTTTGAGGGAGAAAATCGTAATAATATAATTTCAAATCTTAGCTGTAATGTTTTCTTTAGCACTATATTAGAATTTCCTCTTAATTTTCATTATAAAATTCTTTATAATAAATTCTCTTCAACAAGTAACAATAATTTAGGTTTTGAAAATAAATCATTAGAAAATCAATTTAAAATGATTTGTAAATTTTCTAAGAAAGCTGTTTTTAGTAGTCAATTAAAATTCATTTCTCCAAATTTAGCTAATGGTAATACTTTTAAGATTGTCGATTGTAATTTTAAATTTAAAATACCGAAGTTGAAAGATTTTGATTTTGTTTTAAAAGGTAATAATATTCTTAATGTTGAAAATTATTTCGAAAATACAGCTACCGATATTCAAAATACGTATTTTCAAAGCAATATAATACCAAGACATTTTTTGTTGTATGTTACTTTTAAATTTTAAACCAAATCTGCTAATTCTTGTCCTATTATACTGCCTATAGCTACGCCCATGCCGCCCATGCGTACGCCACAAAATACATTATCTGATAATGGTTTTACTATAGGTTTTTTATGAGCGCCTACGCCCATAATGCCACTCCAACGGTGGGCGATTTTGACATCTTGCTGGGGCAAAATTACGGTTTTTAAAATTTCTTCCAATCGGTTTTGAATTAAAGCCGTTTGTTCAAGGCTAGTAGTGGTTTCGCTTTCGAAGTCTAAATTGCGTCCCCCACCGAAAAGGATACGGTCATTAATATTTCGGAAATAGTAATAACCTTTATCCAAATGAAAAGTCCCTTTGATGTCTAAATTAGGGATGGGCTCGGTAATTAATACCTGTGCGCGTGCGGGTTTTACTTCGCCTTGTGTGAGTGCACTGGCAAAACCATTGGTAGCAAACAACAGTTTTTTTGTAGTAAAACTAAAATCACCTAGAGCTACGGTCACTAGATTACTATTGTCCGAAAAATCAGTTACGGTTTGATTGTTTAAAATAAAAATACGGTTCTCTTGGGCTTTTTTGACTAAAGCTTGCATCATATTCCCTGTATCAATTTGTCCTTCAAACGTATTGAAAATACTGTATTCTTTGATTTTTGCAAAGTTGAATCGGTCGATTTGTTTTTCAAAAACATCAGTTTTGAATAACGGACGCAACATCTCGTTGACAAAAGGCATCTTTTGCAAACACTCTTGATACGTACTATCGTCGTCTTCTAAAAATAATTCGTAACCCCCATAAGGTTTGAAATCGATGGTAGTATCTCCTAGATTTTTACGGAGTAATTGTAGACCTTTCCATCTTTTTTCAACTAATTGTAACACTTCCTCTTCGGTATGTGTTTTTAAATCGTCGATAATTTCAGACAAGGAACCAAAACAAGCAAAACCTGCATTTTTAGTACTGGCACCCTCGGGGAGCATTCCTTTTTCAAGGATAAGAATTCGACTTTCAGGAAAGCGCTCGCGCAATCGTAAAGCGGTATGTAGCCCTACTATACCACTTCCTACGATGGTATAATCAATAGATGAAAACCAGTTTTTTAATTCCCAATAACTTAAATGCATTTTTTATAACTAATTTGGAAGGTTGTCCCTTTGTTGATTTCAGAATGTAATACTTTTATTTTGCCTTTATGATATTCTTCGACGATGCGTTTAGTAAGCGATAGCCCTAAACCCCAACCGCGTTTTTTAGTTGTGAAACCGGGTTCAAATATTTTCTTGAACTGATTTCGCGCTATTCCTTTACCCGTATCTGAAATTTTTATTTTAACAAAATCTCCTTGTTCTTCTAATATGATGCCAATGCTTCCGCGACCACGCATAGCATCGATGGCATTTTTGACTAAATTTTCTATGGTCCAGCTGTGTAAAGTTGGGTTCAAACGTACCGTCAAAGGTTTTTCTGGGGCATAAAATTGAAACAAGACTTGCCCTTCGAAACGCGAAGCGAGATAGTCGTAAATAAGTTTGGTTTCAGTAACCAAATCTTTTTCTTCTAAGTTAGGTTCTGAACCAATTTTAGAAAAACGGTCGGTGATATTTTGTAAGCGAATAACATCTTTTTCAATTTCGGTGACGATGGTTTCATCTACATTATCAGCCTTCATGATTTCTACCCAACCAATTAAGGAGGAAAGCGGGGTGCCTATTTGATGGGCGGTTTCTTTAGCCATACCTGCCCAAAGTTTACTTTGTTCAGAAATTTTATTTGTTCGATAATAATTGTACACCAAAGCACCAAATAATACTATAATGGAAATGAGTGCAATAGGGTAATATTTCAACTGTTTGAGCAAAGCGGAATCGGTATAATACAAATAGCGATGCTGACCTTCCACGTATTCAATGTCAATTTTGTTTCCGCTTTGTTTGAATAAGGCAATAAGCTCTTTTACTTTCGTAGGTTTTTTAAAATCCTCTTCGCTAAGTGGTGTGTTGGCATGCCCTATTAGGTTGTCTTTCTCATCCAAAAGGATGGTTGGAATGGTTTGATTATTAGTTAAAATTTGTAAAGGCAAATCCACTTCCGTTTCATCGGTAGCGTTTTGTAAAGTTTTTTGTGCTGTTGCCCAAAGTTCCATTTTGTTGCGTTCTTCATTTCGGAATATTTTTACCAAAACATACGTATTCCACAAAATCAAAAGAATGATGAGGAAAGAAAAGCCTACGAGGAGCCAACGAACAGTATTGTTTTTTTCTGAAAAATTCATGCGTATTGTTGAATGGTAAATATAGTAAAACGTATTGAAAAGTTTTGTAGTAAAGTAATGCTCCCTTTTTTAGCCGTGTGTTTACTTTAACTGCTTTTGTTTGAGTGTATTGTTTGTGATGGTGTCTTTTTTTATAAATTTTATTTTTTACGATTTACTAAATTTAAATTGAAATGGAGCACGTTGTAATCTTGCTTCTTTTCTTATTTTTGTTCCAAATCTGTTTAACGAATGAAAAGTTTTTCACCAGCTGAATTAGCTACTCCACAATTGCAAGCTTATTTGCAAGGAGCTATTGCACCGCGTCCTATTGCTTTTGCGAGTACCGTAGATGCGGAAGGACGACAAAATTTGTCGCCTTTTAGTTTTTTTAATGTGTTTAGTGCCAATCCACCTATTTTGGTGTTTTCACCCGCAAGAAGAGTGCGTGGCAATACCACTAAGCATACTTTAGAAAATGCTTTGGCCACTAAAGAAGTAGTTATAAATGTGGTGAATTATGACATCGTTCAGCAGATGTCGCTTTCAAGTACGGAATATGCTGAAGGTGTTAATGAGTTTGAAAAAGCAGGTTTAACCCCTATCGCTTCGGATGTGGTAAAACCATTCCGAGTAGCGGAATCGCCTGTGCAATTTGAATGTAAAGTAAACGAAGTAATCGCTTTAGGAACCGAAGGTGGTGCAGGGAACTTGATAATTTGTGAAGTGGTAAAATTGCACATCAGTGAAGCTATTTTAGATGAAAATGGGGTGATTGACCAACACAAAATTGACTTAGTGGCACGTTTAGGAGGTAATTGGTACAGCCGTTCTAACATGGGTTTGTTTGAAGTGCCTAAACCTTTGGTAACTCTTGGTATTGGGGTGGATGCAATTCCAGCGCATATTAAAAACGATGCTTTTTTCAGCGGAAACGATTTAGGGATGCTTGGGAATATCGAAGCCTTGCCAAGCGAGGAAGAAATTGCTATCTTTGCCCAAGAAAGTATTGCACTAAAGGGTGCATTGAGTTCTGATGACCGATTAAATGTAAATCAATTGGCTAAAGATTATTTAGAAAAACAAGACATCCTTTCTGCTTGGAAAGTGTTGTTAGCAAAAATATAAATACACGTTTTATGGAAGTTACAGGAAGAATTAAAGTGATTAACCCAACACAAGAGGTTAGTGCATCATTCAAGAAGAGAGAGTTAGTGGTTACTACAGATGAGCAATATCCACAACATATTATGGTTGAATTTACTCAGGCTAAAGTGGATGATTTGAATCACTTTCAAGTAGGAGAAATGGTAAAAGTATCTATCAATTTACGTGGCCGTGAGTGGATAAACCCACAGGGTGAGGCTAAATATTTCAACACTATTCAAGGATGGAGAATTGAGCGTATGCAACCTATGCAACAAGCGCCAATGGGACAACCAGCAATGTCTCAGCAAATGCCTCCAATGCCTGCGGCTCAAGCATTTGAACCAGCGCCTAGCTTTAATGAAGAAGAACACGATGATTTACCATTCTAATTTCAGGTTTAGATTTTAGAATTTAATTATAAAAATGTCATACTGAGCTTGTCGAGGTGTGACATTTCTATTTAATCTATTTTCTTCGAGTCTATTTTCTTTCAGTCTATTTTCTATTTTCTCAAAAGAATGTATTTCCTAACCAAAGAACTTTATTTTCCACCTGCAACAGAAACTTCTCCAGAAGGTGTTTTAGCCATGGGTGGCGATTTGTCTATTGAGCGATTATTGTTGGCATACCAAAATGGTATTTTTCCATGGTTTGATGATGGTGACCCCATTATGTGGTGGTGTCCTGAGGAACGTATGGTTTTGATTCCTGAAACGTTCAAACCCTCAAAAAGTATGCGTAATGTGTTGAATCAAGGCATTTATCAGGTTACATTTAATACTGCTTTTCGAGAGGTAATGCTCAATTGCCAACAGGTATATCGACCAGGACAATATGGTACTTGGATTTCGGACGAAATGATTGAGGCGTATACCGAATTACATACCATGGGTAAAGCCGTATCGGTTGAGGTGTGGCAGGATGGCACGCTGGTAGGCGGTCTTTATGGAGTGGATATGAAACCTGTATTTTGTGGGGAAAGTATGTTTGCCTTGAGGAGTAACGCTTCTAAAGTAGCTTTTATAGCATTGGTTAATTACTTGAAAACCAATAATTATATTTTACTGGACTGTCAAGTGTATAACGACCATTTAGCGAGTTTGGGGTGCTTTGAAATTTCGAGAGCGGATTTTTTGAGGGTTTTGAAGGGTTAACCCTCTAACTTCGGTAAAGTCCTTACATACAACTCTTCCACTTTTTTTCTAGCCCAATCGGTTTTGCGTAAGAAAGTCAAAGTCGATTTGATAGAAGGGTTATTTGTAAAACAATTGACGGGTATCAATTCAGCCAAGGTATCAAAGCCATAAAAATCAACTAAAGTTTCTACAATTACTTTTAATGTTTTGCCGTGAAGTGGGTCGTTTGAGGTTTGTTGCATATTTGGTTGTATTGGAATTATTGGTCAACAAATTTAGTCGAAAAATGACTTTTAACTTTTTCATTTTGATTATTTCCTATTACAAACTACTCAAATATTTATTTTCTTAGTCTCTAATCGGTAAAAACCCTTTTTCATCAAGCATTTTAATGATACCCCTTAATAGGAAATTGTTGTCAAATCTGAGTACATATTTCCTTGCTGATTTATGTTCAGGGATAAGCATTTTTTTGTCAATCAATTTTTTGATTTGTCTAGAAATTTCGGACTTTGCTTTTCCTTTGAAAAATTTTTCAAAATCTAAATTTTGTACAACTTGCTTCTCAATGGTTTCCTTTAAAATTTTTGATTCCATTTCATTAATTATATGCCTATCCAATGAGAAATGAATGGATGGAATAAGTATTTCTTTTTTTAGATATTCGTAATCACTTAATTTGTCAATCTTTTCAATTTCTTCTTTCAATCCTCTTAGTACATATTCACACCATTCTAATATGCCTTGTTCGTTACCTTCTTCAGCCTTGGAAAGATAGTTGTAATAATCGTTTCTATTACTACAAAATACAGCTGTTGGATTTATTATTCGACCTACATTAATATTAAATCCATTTTTTATTAGCATTGCATAGGTAAATAGCCGAACGGTTCTACCGTTTCCGTTTCCAAATGGATGAATCCAAACAAATCGATGATGGGCTATAGCTGATTTCAATAAGTCATATTTGGTCGCGTTTTCAGTATTAATGAATGTTAAAAGTTCATCCATATATGTATCCATCAGAAAAGATTCAAGAGGTATGTGTGTAGAGTTTGAAATCTTGATGTTTTTATTTCTATAAATTCCTGGAGTCAAGTCACCTTCGCCATGGGGAGGAGGAGGTAAATCTTTAACAATAATTTTGTGTATTTCACTTAGGAAATTTTTGTTTATTGGGTAGTCTTGGATGTTTTCTTCAATAAACTTCATAGCCTTCTCTATATTCTGAATTTCAATTATGTTATAGGCTAGTTTTTTTTCTGAATCATTTGTATCGAGTTTACTTTCAATATATTCTGCTATGGTGGTGTTATTGCCTTCAATTCTTGCTGAACCAATACTTTCCAACGTATGGAATAAATGTTTTAATTGGAAAAATACTTGAGGATGAGTTGAACCTCCTAGTGTTTTCTTTCTTAAATGTTCCAGTTCAATAATTAAGTCTGTTAACTTAGAATCGAAACTTGGTATAATCAGTCTCAAGTCATAGGGTTTAAAAGTAGCTTGACTCATTTTTTTTAATTATGATTTTTCAAATTATGATTTTAAAGATTTCAACTTCTCGAATATAGTAATTCAAAATTTTTATCTTAACTCCTTTTTAATCACTAGTTTGTATGTGTAAAAATACAATTATTATTTGGATTGTTGAATTTAAACATTTAACATTAGTAATTAAAATATTTAAAAAATTGATTCAAATTCTATGGACAAAATTTTAAATTAGTTAAATAAACTAAACTTGTACAGTTTTTGATAATCTAAAAGAAAATACTGTATATTTGAATTCTAAATAGTTACAAAAATGAGTAGGCTAAATCTTTTTGGCATCAAGTTTTATAAACCAAATGCGCACAGAAGCCCTGAAATAGGTAGCGGACTAGTGCGTATTGCTCATAAAATCAGTTCAGCAAGTGGACAAACCCAATTGATTAAAATTGGTGAAAAATACTTTAAAGTCAGAGAACTGGGATAAAAAGTGAATATTGCCTTTACTACCATACTGCTTTTTATCATATTAGCCCCTGGCTTTTTGGCACGTAGTGCTTACAATTCTTCTAAACTCAGTGTGAATAGTGCCAATATTAATTTGGTAAACGAACTCACTTGGTCTATTATTCCATCGCTTACGCTACACACGCTTTTTATTGGAATTCTACAAAATAGTTCTACTTACTATGTCGATTTTGAACAATTAGGTAATCTAATTTTAGGGGTTACCGCCTCTAACAAAGCCGAAGAGAGTTTCCGACAATTAGGAGAATACAAATATGCTATTTTTGCGTATAATTTCAGTTTGTTTGGCTTGTCTTTCGTTCTAGGCTACTTTTTTAGAAAGTTTGTACGTAAAATGAAATTGGATACTTCCATTCGATACTTCCGATTTTCAAATAAATGGCATTATATTTTCACAGGCGAATGTTTGGATTTTCCTGATGTACCCGACCATTACGAGGAAATCACCGATAAAATCATCAATGTACTTTGTAAAGTCAATGGTAAGACAGTACTTTATACGGGTGAATATTTTAATTATTACGTCAATAATAATGGAGACTTAGAAGCGGTGCATTTGCGCAATCCTATTCGTCGTTATTTCGAAAAAGACAATGCAGAAGATGCCGATTATTATGTCATTCCAAGTCGCTATTTAGTGATACCCAATTCGGATATTATCAATATCAATTTCAGGTATTTTGCCTTAGAAGAAGTCGCAGAACCTACAGAAGAGGAAATGCAACAAGCACTAATTTTAGATGCCTAAAATCGCAGTCGTTGTAAGTTCCATTCTAAAGTTGAAAACACCAACAGTTCGTTGCGCAATGTGGGTAAACCTATAATTACTTTAAGTGTTTCTTGCGCCATCATGGTGCCAATAATTCCAGGTAAGCTACTCATAACACCATTTAAAGAACAATCAGGGACATCCTCTGCAGGAGGAGCTTCAGGGAAAATTGCTCTTAAGTCTTTACTTCCTTGATGGTTAAAAACGGCTAGTTGTCCTTCAAATCTGAAAATACTACCGTAAACCAAAGGTTTTCCCATCTTTACGCAAGTATCATTCACTAAATAACGCGTACTAAAATTGTCGCAACCGTCCACGATAATGTCAAAAGGCGCTAGGATACGTTCAATATTCTCTTTCGTTATTTTCTCTTCAAAGACCTCAATATTGATTAGTGGGTTGAGTTTTTCCAATACTTTTTTAGCTTCTTGAACCTTAGGTTTGTCTATAGCCGTCTCGGTGTATAAAATTTGACGATGTAAATTATGTAAAGCTACGGTATCAAAATCGACGATACCTAAAGTACCAACACCCGCTGAGGTAAGGTATTGTAGAATAGGACAGCCTAAACCTCCTGCACCAATTACTAAAACTTTAGCGTTTTTTATCTTCATTTGACCCGATTCTCCTATTTCGGGTACGAGTAAATGTTTGGAAAAACGGAGGTAGTCGGTAATTTGTAACATTTTATGTCCAAGGTAAAAATTTGTCTTCAGTAGTCTCTTTAAGTATTGGATTTTCTGTATTCAGGGTTTTTCCTGATAAAATTAATTGATATTTTTCCAAATAGTTTTCAGCCATAGTAAGCGCGTTAAATTTGGTTTTAGCATATTCGTGGCATGCCATTCGATCGTATTGGTCTACATGCAACATTGCATTAGCTAATTCCTCCGATGAGTTACTTAAAAAACCATATTCAGGAGTGATTAATTCAGGTAAGGAACCATAAGGTGTGCCAAATACAGGACAACCATAATATAAACTTTCAATAATAGCTAAACCAAAGGGTTCGTGCCATCTTACAGGGAATAGAAGCCCTTTGGAACTATTCACTAGCTTATCTTTAGCAGCACCACCAATCATACCATAAAACTGAATTCTAGGGGAAAAAGTAAAACGAATTCCCATAGATATATTAAAACGGTAGCCTCCTAGAACTTTTAGTTTACTTTTTATCTTTTTGATGATTGTTATAGCCCCTTTTACATTTTTGATGCGCCATGCTGCTTTACCTAAAAAATGAAAACCTTGCCTTTTTACTGTAAAATCTGGAATGGTATAGTCATTCCAATCCAATCCATTATACACATAAGAATCAGAACCATAACGTTCAGCATGGCTCTTGGATACAAAAACTACATTTTTGTTCATAGGAGCCTGTTCTTTTATATTCCCGTGTAAAGTAAAAATATAAGGGATATTGACTTGATCGGCAATTTCTAAATTTGAATGATAATGTATAATATCAGCATCTTTAGGAATCACACTTGCTATATCTGTAATATTGGTAATATCTATGATTTCAGCAAAATCGCAATCTGAAACTTTTTGGCACACAAAAACAACACTGTGCCCTAACTGACTCAATGCTTTACCTAAACTCCACACCACTCTTTCGGTACCACCATATAAAGTTACTGGTAGTTTTGAATTTTGTACTAAAACGATTTTCATGTTGCCAAAATTTTAAAACGATTAAAATTACAATTGTGCTCCAAAATTACTTTGTTTTAGACGGATTTGATAGTTAATTTAAAAAAATGTTTAAAAATACACCCTATCCCAATCTTTCCAAACAGGTTGATACCCTCTGGAAGCAATCAAGGCAGCTATTTCACTAGCCGAACGTTCATCACTGGTTTCAAACTGTTCCAGAGTTTCAGGGTCCACCACATAGCCTCCAGGATTGGTTTTAGAACCCGCACTCATGGTGGTCACCCCAATGGGGATGATATGATTTCTAAAATGCTCATTTTCGCGAGTAGAAATAGAAATTTCCAAATCCTCATTCCAAATCCGGTAGGCACAAATCAACTGCAACAAATCCTTATCCTCCATAATAAAATTGGGTTCAATAATCCCTTCAGCTGGTCGCAATCGTGGAAACGAAACCGAGTATTTACTTTTCCAATACGTTTTCTGCAAATAGTCAATATGCAAGGCATTGAAAAAACTATCCACGCGCCAATCCTCCAAGCCTAACAAAACTCCTAAGCCAATTTTGTGTATACCCGCACCTCCCACACGGTCAGGCGTATCCAATCGAAAATCAAAATTCGATTTTTTCCCCTTCGGATGATATTGTTTGTACACTTCCTTATGATAGGTTTCCTGATAAACCAGTACCGAATACACACCAGCCTCGTGTAATTGCTCATATTCCTCCTGCGAAAGCGGTTGCACCTCCACCGAAATATTAGCAAAATCTTTTTTAATCACCTCGATCGCATTCAAAAAATAACCTATATGCACGGTATAGTTGGCTTCACCAGTAACCAACAGCACATGTTCATAACCCATCGTTTTCAAAGCTGCTACTTCCTGACGAATTTCCGTATCGCTAAGCGTTTTGCGTTTGATTCTATTGTCTAAGCTAAACCCACAATACGTACAAATATTCTGACATTCGTTGCTCAAATACATCGGCGCATATAACTGAATGGTTTTTCCAAAACGTTTCTGAGTCAACCGCTGTGCTAATTGTGCCATAGGTTCCAAATAGTCTTGTGCTATAGGGGACAATAGCACCATAAAATCTTCTACAGTACGTTTGGGTTTGTGTAACACCCGTTCAATATCTACAGCGGTTACCTTTGCTATCCGCTCGGCTACAGCTTCCCAAGAATACGTATCAAAAACCGTTTTAAAACTCATTTTTTAATATTGTGTCAAATGGTTAATTATTTATTTGGGCACCTTATCCGCCTTCGGTTCCCGCTTTTTACTATTCCACTGCGTTTCATAGTAAAAGAGCTCCACCTACGTCGGGGTGCGGGCCCACGGTCAAGACCTAACCTCAAGTCAAATCGTGACCTAACTCGAGACCTAACAGGTCTCAAAGACCTGTTAGGTCTAAGTCCCTACAAGAATGAAGTCAACGGACTTGAAGCTTCCGCATGCAACAACGGGCTTCCTAATTGTGCTTCAAAAGCTCTACGTCCAGCCAGAACCGCTTCTTTAAAAGCTTGTGCCATGGCTACCGGATTTCCAGCCACCGCCATAGCGGTGTTCACTAAAACCGCATCAGCGCCCAGTTCCATAGCTTTGGCCGCATCACTTGGCGCACCTATGCCCGCATCTATTATCACAGGTACTTTGCTTTGTTCAATGATAATTTCTAAAAAATCTATCGTGCGCAACCCTTTGTTACTGCCTATCGGCGAACCTAATGGCATCACGGCTATTGTTCCTGCTTCTTCTAACAGTTTGCACAATACAGGGTCAGCATGGATATACGGATATACTTCAAAACCCAGTTTAGCCAATTCCTCGGTAGCTTTCAGTGTTTCTATCGGGTCGGGTAATAAATACTTTGGGTCAGGATGAATTTCTAATTTAATCAAATTCGTTTCCATGGCTTCACGAGCTAATTGCGCCGCAAAAACAGCTTCCTTAGCATTCCTAGCTCCAGAAGTATTGGGCAGTAACTGCATATTCGGATGATTTAGGTGTGAAAGTATAGCATCCGTATCTGTTTCAAAATCCACTCGTTTCAAGGCCACCGTTACTAATTCGGAACCTGATGCCAAGATAGCTTCTTCCATCACTTGACTAGAACCAAATTTGCCTGTACCTACAAACAAACGTGAATTGAAGGTAGCACTTCCTATTTTAAGCATACGTGTATAATATTTCGTTAAGTTGTGTGACTATTTGATTCGGTTTTTCGGCATTGCATATTAATCCTGAAACCGCAATTCCATAGAGTCCTATTTCTATTAATTCAGGTACATCTGCGACCGTTATTCCTCCAATAGCAAAAATGGGTTTCAGGTTTTCTGGTTTGTCTAAACTTGTAAGGATGTTTTTGTAACCTTCAACTCCTAAAACGGGACTTAATTGTGCTTTGGTTGTTGTAAATCGCAAAGGACCTAAGCCTATATAATCACAGGTTTCCGTCATGCGTTGTTGCACATCAGTCAAGGTATTTGCAGTTCCACCTATGATTTTTGCATTGCCCAGCAAGCTTCTCGCTTGGTTTATACTTCCATCAGTAAGTCCTAAATGCAGACCGTTTGCATCCACCGCTTTGGCTACTGCCGAAAAATCGTTAATGGTTAACAAGGCTTTATAATTTTCTGTACGTTTTTTGACTTCTTCGGCTAATCGGAAAACTTCAATTTCGGCTACATTTTTATAACGCAATTGCACCCAAGTCACACCAGCATCCAATGCTTTTTGTAATGAATGGAGTTGTGCTTCGGGCGAATTTCCTTGCGAGATGAATTGTATTTTAGGTAACATAATAAGCAAGTAAAGTATGGTTTGTGTTTAGTGTTTGTTCAATAAAATCCTTGGCAAGTTGACAACTTGTTGTCAAAGAGTTTCCCAAGGTCAATTGAGAAGTAATGGCTGAGGATAGTATGCATCCTGAGCCGTGTTTAGGGAATATTTTTTCAACTTTTGGTTTGAAAACATACTGTTTCCCTTGGTAATATAACACATCAGTTCCCAGCTGATGGGTGTTGTGACCGCCTTTCCATAAAACAGCCGTGTGTTTTGCGAGTTGTTTAGCTCTTTCTTCATGGGTGTTTGCTATAGGCACTAAAGTTTCCAACTCGATATGGTTGGGCGTAATCAAATCAATTTTTGTGAGTAGGGTATACAGCATTTCATTTTCTATTTTCAAAAACTCAAAATCGGTTGTAGCTTTTAAAACAGGGTCCCATACTATTTTGCAATTCGGCCAATGCTGTCTAATTATAGTTACATATTCATCCAGTGTTTTTAAGTTGGGTACTATGCCGATTTTAACCGCATCCACGCGATATTGTTCAGATAGAAATTTCAAGCTATCTATAACCCAATCCGTGTTTACCCATTCTATTTTCAAGAAACGGTTTTCAGTTTGTATCGTATTTCCTGTAATCACTGATAAGCCATATACTTTATGGATTTCAAAAGTTTTGATATCAGCCAGTACGCCCGCACCCGCCGATGGGTCAAATCCCGCTAAACTGAGTACGATAGGACGAGCTGTTGACATTTTTTCCATTGGTTTACTGGGTTTTCATGCATCCAAATATGCCCTAATAAGGCAATAGCATCTACTTTTTGGTATAATTCAGGTATATGATTAAGGGTAATTCCTCCCAATCCTATCAATTGTGTTTTGAAATTCGTTCTGTTTTCTAAGGATTCCAATAGGTGTTTACTTTCATAATTTTTTTTGATGATACTCGGAAATAAGGGACTTACAAATGCATATTGATACGTTTCTGTTAAGCTGTTAAATTCGACTATACTATGTGTTGAGGTGGATAAACTTTGATGTTCCTTCATCAAAACAGCATTTCTTTCAACGCTTTTTTGATGTAGACCTTTCAAATCAAAATCTTCAAATAATTCCGCGTGATAGACCACACAATACGGATGAAAAGCCTTGTCAATTTTCTTCAAATAGTTTTTGGTTTCTAACGCACTGAAACTCGGTTTTCGAATATGAAAATGACTTAGCCCTGCATCAAATAGCTGATGCAGGGTTTGGATTTCATGCTGTATACTATGTTCTGTTGAAATGAGAATCATTTTTTTAGTTTCACGAAGTCACACAAAGTTTTTACACAGAGTTTCACAGAGTTTTTTTCACAGAGTCACACAAAGTTTGCATAGAAATTTTGTGTATCTCTGAGTTTCTTTGTGCTTCTCTGTGGTGTAAATTATTACACATAAATCTCTTTACCACTTTCAATAAACTCTTCCGATTTAGTTTTCAAACCTTCTTCCACCGCCGTATCTCTAATTTCTTGTGAAATTTTCATCGAGCAGAATTTAGGACCACACATCGAGCAGAAGTGGGCCACTTTGGCGGCATCGGCAGGTAAAGTTTCATCGTGGAATTCGCGTGCCGTATCAGGGTCTAACGAAAGGTTAAACTGGTCTTCCCAACGGAATTCAAAACGGGCTTTACTTAAAGCATTGTCGCGGTATTGTGCCCCTGGATGACCTTTGGCTAAATCGGCGGCATGTGCTGCAATTTTGTAGGTAATCACTCCATCTTTGACATCTTTTTTGTTGGGTAAACCTAAATGCTCTTTTGGTGTTACATAGCACAACATGGCACAACCGTACCAACCAATCATTGCAGCTCCAATACCAGATGTAATGTGGTCGTATCCTGGAGCAATATCAGTAGTTAATGGTCCTAAGGTGTAAAAAGGCGCTTCCGAACAACATTCTAATTGTTTTTCCATGTTTTCTTTGATGAGGTGCATCGGTACGTGACCTGGTCCTTCAATAAAAACCTGTACATCGTGTTTCCATGCAATTTTGGTCAACTCGCCTAAAGTTTCTAATTCGGCAAATTGCGCGGCATCATTGGCATCGGCAATTGAACCTGGACGTAAGCCATCGCCTAAAGAGAAGGCAACATCGTATTGTTTTAATATTTGGCAAATGTCTTCAAAATGCGTGTAAAGGAAGTTTTCTTTGTGGTGAAACAAACACCATTTAGCCATAATAGAACCGCCACGAGACACAATACCTGTTACACGGTTAGCCGTCAAATGGATATAACGCAATAATACACCAGCGTGGATAGTGAAATAGGAAACCCCTTGCTCACATTGTTCAATTAAAGTATCTCTAAAAATTTCCCAAGTTAAATCCTCGGCTACCCCTTTTACTTTTTCTAAAGCTTGGTAAATAGGCACGGTACCAATGGGCACGGGAGAGTTACGAATAATCCATTCGCGGGTTTCATGGATATTTTTCCCTGTGGATAAATCCATAATGGTATCAGCCCCCCAGCGACATGCCCAAACGGCTTTTTCTACTTCTTCCTCTATGCTAGAAGTTACCGCAGAATTACCAATATTGGCATTGATTTTTACTAAGAAATTACGACCAATAATCATCGGTTCGCTTTCTGGATGGTTGATGTTGTTAGGAATTACTGCACGGCCAGCAGCCACTTCGCTTCGTACAAATTCAGGGGTGATTTTTCCCTTGGGTGTTCTTGCTCCAAAACTTTCTCCTGCATGTTGACAGCGCATAGCTTTTTGAGCCGTTTCCAATTGTTCGATGCGTTGATTTTCACGAATGGCAATGTACTCCATTTCGGGAGTGATGATGCCTTGTTTAGCATAATACAATTGGGTCACATTAGCACCCTCTTTGGCACGTTTAGGTTTGTGTTGGTATTCAAAACGCAAAGGGTCTAATTTTTCATCTTCCAAACGTTGTTTTCCATACTCCGAACTCAATTCATCCAAAACAACTACATCGTTACGGTTTAGAATCCATTGCTCACGCAAGCGTGGTAACCCTTTACGAACATCAATCTCGATATTTGGGTCGGTATAAGCTCCAGAAGTATCATAAACCGTTACGGGTGGGTTTTGTTCTATTTGTCCATTGGTCAGCTTGGTATCCGACAAGCTAATTTCACGCATGGCTACTTGTATGTCGTGTAATTCCCCTGATATGTACACTTTCTTTGAATTAGGGAAAGGCGTACGTGTGATTTTATTTTCCATAAGTTACTTTATTTTAAGGTTGAAAAGTTCAAAGTTTCTGATTTCTAAATTCTAAACTCAGAAATTTTATCCCCCTTGGGTGGCTTTAATAATGATGATTTTTTGATTAGGATGAAGTATAGTAGTTTCCCATAAAGTTTTTGGGACTACTTCGTGCTCTATGGCGACGGCGATGCCTTTTTGTTTTTCGGGCAATTCAATATCCAGCAATTGTTGCACTGTGAGTGCTTCTTGCTCAAATGTTTTTTGTACTTGGTTGATGATGAGTTCCATTCCTTATAAATTAGATATACTTTAGGAATGGCTACACGTATAGCCAGAAAGCTATACAAGAAGTCCGTTACTTTTCCCTACGCTAGTATGAACTAGATCAGGTTCAAAGGGTAAAATCTCAGCCTGCATTGCAGACACCCCTAAAGTGTGTGGCAAATATAGTAGTTTGTTTTTATTTAAAAGATTAAAAGATTAAAAGATTAAAAGATTAAAAGATTAAAAGATTAAAAGATTAAAAGATTAAAAGATTAGTGCTAAATACTTCAAAAGGCACACCATGAGTTTACCTCCTAGCGCGCCTTTTTACTAAACACCAAAAACAAAACGTAATTAACTTAACTTTTATTATTAAATAGTATTCTTTTCTCTTACTACTTCATCTGATTTTGTTCTAGAGGCAGCATTTCGCATATATTGAATAAAGCCTCTGCCTTCAAATTCGTAAGTTGTTCCACTTGCATTATGATATAATCGAATACGATGGTCATTAATAACGCTTAATGTGAAGGATTCATTGCTCCAAAAATCATAATCTAGTGTTAAATTTTTTAGATACGGATTTGAAGTATTCGTAATGCCATACAAACCTGTAAAATCCCAATAGAGAGTATTGATGCTAGTACCTCGTAAATCTTTTGATGAACGGAAATTTTTATCATTACCTCCTGCTATAAATTGGATGTAGTTTTCTTTATCAAAATCATTCAATGCCCCTATGCGACTGGTGTATACTTTCTCCCATGCCTTATATTCTTGTAGGAAATAATGAATGTTATCATTGAATAAACGATTGTAATCAAATGTGTTACGCTGATAACCTGTTAAATAATAGGTTACATTTTTAGATGGACTATACAGCTTAATTTTGTTACTGTTTATTTGAATCACTTCTAATTCAAAGGTGCCATATACATCATGATAAAATCGTATAGAATTAGGATAATATCCATAAGAGCCTATGCGTATGCCAAAACCGTTACCCGTTGTGCCTATGCCAGAAAGATTGTTGTTTGCGAATAATCGACCGTCTTGAAGTGAAATTGTGAAAGCTCGGGTTAAAAATGGTACATCACCAGTTCCAGTTGTAGCATCGTAATCAACATACCATAGATCATAACTTTCCATTAATTCGGGTAAACTTATTCCGTGTGAATGATAATCATCGGCAATGATTACATCGGCAGTGCATGAGTTTAGTATAAATGGAGTTATGATAGCTAATAGAAGTAGTTTTATTGTCTTCATAATTTCTAGAATTTAAAGTTTCCTAACAAAGACATTCAAGATGCGTGCCATTTTTTTTGTACCTTTGATTTTCTGTTCTTTTTAGATATTTTCTGTGTTAAATGTGAATGTTTATTCCGATTTGATTAGAAATTAATAATGAAATCCCATGGGCAGTTTCATGGGTAAATTAAATTTTATGAATACACAACCCAAATTTGCTGTTATAGGTGGTGGTAGCTGGGCTACTGCTATTGTTAAGATGTTATGCGAAAATGTTAACGAAGTTGCATGGTACATGAGAAGTATTTATGCTTTAGAGCATCTTAAATTGCACAAGCATAATCCGAATTATTTGAGCTCTGTAGCTTTTGATATTAATAAATTACAATTAACCAATGATATAAATGTTGCTGTAAAAGATGCAGATTTTGTAATTTTTGCCATTCCTTCTGCTTTCTTAAGTACAGAACTTGAAAAAATGACGGAATCGTTAGAAGGTAAAGTGATTTTTTCTGCTATTAAAGGAATTGTTCCAGAAAGTAGTTTAATCGTTGGTGAGCATTTTCATAATCAATATCATATTCCTTATGAGAATATTGGCGTTATTACAGGACCATGTCATGCAGAAGAAGTAGCTTTAGAACGTCTTTCGTATTTAACAATTGCTTGTGGTGACTTACAAAAAGCTAAGGTTGTAGCGGATAATCTTTCGAGTTATTATATTAAAACGAAAACTTCAGATGATATTGTAGGTACTGAATATGCCGCTGTACTGAAAAATATTTATTCTATTGCTGCTGGTATTGCTCATGGTCTTGGTTATGGTGATAATTTTCAGGCTGTTTTGATGAGTAATGCTATACGTGAAATGAAGCGTTTCATAAAGCAAGTACATCGAATGAAACGTAATATTAATAATTCGGCTTACCTGGGTGATTTGTTAGTTACGGGTTATTCTGTATTTTCAAGAAACCGTATGTTTGGTAATATGATTGGAAAAGGCTACACGGTTAAATCTGCTCAAATGGAAATGAGTATGGTTGCAGAAGGATATTATGCTACTAAAAGTGCTTGGAATTTAAATCAAGAATATAAAGCTAAGACACCTATTTTGGATGCTGTTTATCAAGTGTTATACGAAAATAAAGAAGCTAAAAAAGTATTTAAAAAACTAACTGAAAAGTTAGATTAATATAAAAGCCCAAACGATTTCTCATTTGGGCTTTTTTTATTTAGTCAAATGGGTTATTTTATTATTTCAACTAATGTCTCCGTCAATTTCTTTCTAGAATACTGTTGTAAACCTACTGCATGTACTTTTAAATTACCATTTTGATAACTTTGATACAATTGCAAAATAGAGTTTTTTAAGGGGTCTTTTTCTAAATATGTAAAAAATTGTCCCGTATTCGTACGCGTAATAATCGAAGCAAAATCAGAATCCTTAGGGCCAATCGCCACGATAGGTCGCTCAGAAACGATATATTCAAAAACTTTACCAGGGATAATACTCTTGGTTTCTTCTGAATCAATTTCGATAAGTAATAGTACTTGAGATTTACGTTGGTGTACCACAGCATCTTGATGCGAAACATAGCCTAAATTATTTACATAACTAGCTAATTGATACTTCTCAATAGAAGCTAAGACTTCTTGACTGGTTGCACCTATTAATTTTAATTCAAAATCTTGCTTGAACGCAGCGTTTTCCGTTACTAATTCTTGCAAGACTTGCCATAGTATTTGCGGATTCCTATCAGACAAAAACGAACCTATATGCGCTAAAGTGAACTTTTCGTCCAATGGTTCTTTTACAACCTTTTCAACATCGTATCCATTTGTTATAACGTGAATGGGTTTCGATGTTATGGCTTCAAATTCTTTTTTAGTGGTGGGACTTGTAACCAATAACGCATCGGCAGTATTCAAAACTTGTGACTCCAAGTCTTTGTGTTTTTGTGCCGATTTCTTCGTCAGTTTTAACGCTTTATGATAGCCTATGGTTGTCCATGGGTCTCTAAAATCGGCTATCCATTTGATGTTACACTTGGCTTTTAATCCCAATCCTATCAAATGCAAACTATGAGGCGGTCCAGTAGTAATTACCGTTTCTATTTGATTTTCTTGTATGTATTTTTCCAAAAAAGCTATCGATGGTTTTACCCACAACACGCGCGCATCAGGGATAAACAAGTTTCCTCTTACCCAAAGCATCATTTTTTGAACGAACGATTGTTTTTTTTGGGCAGGAATAATCCCGGAACTCATTTTATTCGCATTTTGTTTGGACAAAAAGGAAGCCCAAGCATACGGTTCTGTAATCGGTTTTTTGAGAATTGCAACTTTATTGGATAAGGTTTCTTGCAGTTGTGTATCTACCAACGGATAGGTTGGGTTTTCAGGGATGTAAACCACTGGATTTACCCCAAACTCAGGCAGATATTTCACAAACTTTAACCAACGTTGCACCCCTGGTCCTCCAGCTGGGGGCCAATAATACGTTATGATTAGTACTTTTTTTGTATTCGAAACCATATATTACAATATAACACTTTAAGTAAACCTTAAGTGTTCCTTATTTTAAATCAAATTTTTACTTATAAAAAGCCCTAAAAAAGTCAAGCTGAATCCTAATACGACACTCAAACCAGTATAAAGAAAAGCCAAACCGAATTGATTATTTTGCATCAATTGGACATTTTCAATGGAAAAAGTAGAAAAAGTGGTAAACCCTCCGCATAATCCCGTAATAAAAAAGAATTTTAAATCAGGATTCAAATGGGTGTTCTTTTCAAAAAAACCAAAAAACATTCCAATGAATAAACATCCGATGCAATTAACGATCCATGTTCCTAATGGGAAATTAAAAGCAAAACGCATACAAAACAAAGCGGTTAGATAACGCAACACGCTACCTAACCCGCCTCCTAATGCTATGTAAAAAATATTTTTCAGCTTACTTTTTTCTTAACAAATAAATTCCACCGCCAATTAATCCTAACATCAATATAAAACTAACGAGTGCAATCATACTTCCTGTTTTAACCACTTGAGGCTCAAACTTGAATGCTATAGTATGTTTACCCGCAGGAATTGGTAAACCTCTCAAAGCGTAATCCACACGGTAGTGGTCGGTTAATTTTCCATCAATATAAGCATTCCAACCTTTTCCGTAATACATCTCCGAGAAAACGGCAAACCCATTTTGGCTATTCGAAGCTTGGTAAACTAAAGCATCTGGCTTATACGAGGTTAATTTTATAAAGGCATTTGCATCGGCACCAATAACACCGAAAGTACCTTTTGTAGCTTCCGCTCGACGATAAATAGCCACTTCTTTAGATTTTATATGGTCTAAAGACTTCATTTCTTCATCTGCCGTTGCTACCGTTTTAATCGATTTCACAAACCAAGCGTTGCCATTCGCTTCAGTATTTTGAACTGGAAACTGTTCTCCTTTTTCATTTTTTTGAATCAAATACTTCACATTAAGCATGTTCAATACTTCAATGTTGTTTTTAGCAATTTGATAATCAAACAATTCCTGCATCGCTTTTGGCTTAGCCGCATGATACCCTCCAATTGATTTATGAAAATACGACGCACGTGGGTCACTCATGACATTAGGTGATACCTCAAAAACTCTATAATAAGATTTGTCTTTCAAAATCATTTCATCAAAAGGAGCCATTACAAACGGAGTATCTACTTCACTTGCATTGGTGAAATCAGAGGCATTGACATAGTTTTTAGCAATCAAAAACAAATCGGCTACCATTAATAATCCAACCACTAGGGTACCTGCTTGCTTGGAAATAGTATTTTTAAAAGTTAAGAACAATGTTCCCCCTGCAAGAGCAATCAATAGTATAGAACGCAATAAATCTGATGTATATAAAGATTTTCTATCTTCTTTTAATGCATCGATAAACTCGGGCCCATAAGTCTGTATGAAATAACCATCACCCGAACCTGCAAAACTAAAAGCAGATTTACCAAGCAATAACAATACTAATATACCAATTGAAGTGCCTAAAGCTTTTAGTAAACCTTGTTTTTGCTCATTAGCATCGGCTTTAAAAAAGGCTTGCAAGCCTAAAATAGCTAATACTGGCATACACATTTCTAATACGACTTGAATAGAAGAAACCGCACGGAACTTGTTGTATAAAGGCACGTAATTAATAAAAAAGTCGGTTAATAAAGGGAAATTTTTACCCCATGAAAGTACCAAAGAAACGATAGCTCCTGCTAAAAAAGCATATTTAATTTTGCGTTTATCGACAAACAAAGCTAATACAGCCAAGAAAAACACTATAGCACCTATATACGCAGGAGCAGCAACAATAGGCTGGTCGCCCCAATAGGTTGGTAAGCCTTTTACAATTTCCTTAGCTTGGTCTTCTGGAACGTCTTGTGAAAGTACAAATTCATACATCGCCGATTTAGTTCCTAAGTTTTCACTATTAGAACCCCCAAAAATTCGAGGAGATAATAAGTTGAAACTTTCAGCCAAGCCATAACTGTATTCTGTAATATAATCGTACGTCATCGAAGAGTCTGAAGTTGCTTTTTTACCATCAGGGGTGTAAGTCAATTCATTTTTACCGCGTGTACTTTCTTTTGCATATTCTTGAGTAGCTAAAATTCCTGTAGCATTTACCCCAACGGCAACCATTCCTGTAACCACAAAAATGCCAAAACTATAGATCAGTTCTTTTAAATCATTTTCTTTAATAGCTTTATAAATAAAATAAACCGTTAGAACCAATAAGAAAATCAACAGATAATAGGTCATCTGAAAGTGGTTAGCATTCAATTCCAGAGCCGCCGCCAACATGGTTAGCAAACCTCCAATAATCCATCTTTTTTGAAAAACGAGCACTACCCCAGCCACAACCATTGGCATATACGCTATGGCATGCGCTTTAGCATTGTGCCCAACACCTAAAATCACAATCATATAAGTTGAAAAACCAAAGGCCAATGCGCCGAAAAAGGCTTTTAAAGGATCAATGCGTAAGGCTAATAACAGTATGTAAAAACCAACGAAGTATAAAAACAAGTAATCCGCTGGACGTGGTAAAAAACGAAGGGCTTCGTCTACTTTTTTGATATAATTGTGGGGGTAATGTGCCCCTAACTGGTAGGTAGGCATCCCTCCAAAAGCACTGTTTGACCAATAGGTTTCTTCCCCTGTCTTTTCTCTATAATCAATTAATTCTTTGGCAGTTGCTTTATATTGTACAATATCCGATTGCAGAATTTTCTTTCCGCTTAACACAGGATAAAAATAAATCAACGATATTAGCACAAAACCAACTAACGCTAGTAAGTGCGGATAAAAACGTTTTAATTTGTCCATAAAATTGGCTTGATAAAATGAAGGTGTGAAGATAACCAAAATTTAGATTTTAGATATCTGATTTTAGTTTTTTGCTTAGAAGTAATTCAGAGACTATTCTTTTATTTCTTCAAAATCTACGTATTCCCCAACCTGTTTAGTGGGTTTTGAAAAATCTTTAGGTTGTTTTTCAGGTTCTTGGTTATAAGCGGTTTGACCCGTATTATAAGTGTTTTGTTGATACTGACGGTTAAAGTTATTTTGTGCTTTTTCCACCACCTTTCGCATTAAAATGGGCATGAGTAATTTTGCAACAATCTTAATGAAATAGTACACGCCAATAATCCAAATAATATTTTTGACTAATCCAACTAATGAGGCTTCTTGCATGAGTTACAAATTTTTTCAAAAATACCCCAATTTAAGTAAGTCTTCCAAATGTTTTTATAAACCTTCTGAAATTATTAACAATTTTGTCATTTGTTTAATGTCTAACTTGTTAGTTCTAAAATAAAGGCTTGGTTTTAATTAGAAAAAGGGCTAAAAAAAGGTTGTAAAAAAGCATATATTACTAAAAGCCCATAGGTTTTTAAATCAAGATAGCGTTTATAGAGTTCTTTATCTGATATGTTTTTGAATGTATCATCTTCGAAAATGGTGGTAAATTGTACTAACTTCCCCTTATTGTAACCAAAGGGGACTTCATTGTTTTTAAAAATTTCAGGTTCTTTGCTAAATTTATACCAGTATCCATTTGCATTGATCCCAAAAATGACAAAAGTGGCACATCCAAAAAGAATAGGAATATAATTTCGGATTCCTATTGGTGTAATTACAATCAGTAAAAAACCCAATAAGCCATTGAATACAAAATAAAAATAAGCAGTTTTTAAACTTTTAAATATAATTATAATTTATGGGTTCGCGTCCAACAATCTTCCACATGATCGTTTACCATTCCCGTTGCCTGCATATGTGCATAAACCACGGTAGAACCTACAAACTTAAACCCTCTTTTTTTTAAGTCTTTGCTTAATACATCTGATATTTCCGTTGTTGCGGGTACATCTTTTAGGTCTGTAGGTTGGTTATCTATAGGTTTGCCTCCCACAAAACCCCAAATATATTTTGAAAAACACCCGAATTCTTCTTGTATTTTGATAAATGCTTGTGCATTAGTCACGGCAGCTTTTATTTTGAGTTTATTTCTGATGATACCCGCATCTTGCATAAGACTTTCAAGTTTGGCATCTGAAAATTGTGATACTTTATTTACATCGAAATTTTCAAATGCTTTTCTAAAATTTTCTCTTTTAGATAAAATGGTATACCAGCTTAAACCTGCTTGAAAGGTTTCTAAAATTAAAAATTCGAATATTGTAGGGTCGTCATATACCGGTTTACCCCATTCATTATCATGGTAGTTACGGTATAAATCATCTTTTTCACACCAGTCACAGCGCTTTTTTTCCATCTTATGTGATTTTTGTTACAGAGTTGTAATATATTTCCCTATAAATTTACGCAAACAAGAATTTATTTCCTAAAGACTATGCTTTTTGATTTGATTTTTGTAATTTAATAGCTATTAAGTAGTTGTAAATCAATAAAAAAAAAACTAATTAACTTTTATGAAAACAGAAATTGCTCAAGGTTTACTAAATAGTTACTCTTATTTAGAGTATCGAAAAGTTGTTGCTGATTTATTAGCACAAAGTAAATCTTCTGGTGATGACCAATCCGAAGATCATTTGTATTACAGTCAATTAAATCAAACGCGTATGAACCGTTTGGATAAAACGTTGCAAGTGCCTGAAGAAATTACAAATAAATTAAAGAATTTAGAAAAAGAATACATTTGGTTGGTTTTGGCTGAAGGATGGTGTGGCGATGTAGCCCAAATCGCACCCATTCTATTTAAAATGAGCTCCGTTACCGATAAAATTGATTTGCGAATGGTGTTTAGAGATGCCAATGATCCCTTGATGAGTTGTTTTTTAACCAATGGTAGTCGTTCAATACCCAAAGTGATTATTCTAGACAAAGGACATAATGAGCTTAAAGGAATTTGGGGACCTAGACCAGAAGGTGCAACGAATCTTATTAAAAGTTATAAAGCACAATACGGTGTGGTAGACCAAACGGCTAAAACAGAATTGCAATTGTGGTATTTGCACGATAAAGGACACAGTACGATGGATGAATTAGCTACCATCATGGTGCATATTGAAGAATTAATACACCAAAAAATATAACCGACCACTATAATGAATAGAGCCGATTGTGAAATTTCGCAATCGGCTTTTATTTTTTGTCTAAATCAGCTCTTCTAATATATCGTATTGTTAAAATAGTTGAGAATTCAGAGCTATTAATTTGAAGTCAACGTTAATAGAGTTTTTTTATTCTCTATTCGGGATCAAAGCAGCAAAAGCTTCGGGTGTTAAACCATTTTCTACTGAAAAATCACCACTTTTAGTACGTCTCAATGCTGTAAGATGCGCCCCAGATTGTAAGGCTAGTCCAAAATCATAAGCTAATGAGCGAATATACGTTCCTTTACTACAACTTACCCTAAAATCAATTTCAGGTAATGCAATACGGGTAATTTCAAATTGGTAAATGGTGGTTTTTCTAGCTTCTATTTCAACTTCTTCACCCGCGCGCGCATGTTCATACAAACGTTTTCCATCTTTTTTAAGGGCAGAAAATACGGGTGGCTTTTGTTCAATTTCACCTAGGAATTGCTCCACCGTTTTATGTATCAAATCTTCGGTTATATGCTCGGTAGGGAAAGTTGCGTCTATTTCAGTTTCCAAGTCATACGAAGGGGTAGTTGCTCCTACATGAATGGTACCAGTATATTCTTTGGTTTGTCCCATCAGCTCTGGAATCCTTTTGGTATATTTTCCAGTACAAACAATTAAAAGCCCTGTTGCTAATGGGTCTAAAGTACCTGCATGACCAATTTTGAATTTTTTAGGCAAATCCAAACGGTTTTTAAGTACGTACTTTAATTTGTTAACGGCTTGAAAAGAACTCCAAGTTAACGGCTTGTCAATGACTAAAATCTGACCGTTTAATATATCTTCTTTTGTATACAAAGCTATTTATTTAATAACTGAAAAATAAATCAATAATAAGGTTCCAGCAATAATTCGGTACCAACCCCAAGGTTTAAACCCGTATTGCTTGATGATGCCTATGAAAAATTTGATTGCCAATACCGCTACGATAAAAGCCACAACATTACCTACTAAAAACATGGTAATAGTATCTTGAGATTGTAGGATTAATTCATAGCCTTTCATTTGGGTATGCTCGTATGTTTTCAAGAAAACCGAATAACAGGTAACCGCCATCATGGTAGGAACTGCTAAAAAGAATGAAAATTCAGCAGCGGTATGACGCGTTAGTCCTTGTTGCATCCCTCCAATGATAGAAGCCGCACTACGACTTGTCCCTGGCATCATGGCTAAACATTGCCAAAAACCTATAGTCACTGCTTTTTTGATGCTAATATCTTCTTCTTTTGTGATGGTGCTATTTTTGAAAAAATTATCGATAAATAGTAAAACTATCCCCCCAACAATTAAAACTATTGCAATAGGTACAGGTTTTTCTAAAACCGCTTCTATTTTATCATCAAAAAGTTTCCCTAAAACAAGAGCAGGCATAACTGCACAAGCTAATTTGATATAAAAGTTAATTTTAGTGAAATCGAAAAACTTTTTCCAATACAAAAAAACCACGGCGAGTATCGCTCCAAACTGTATAGAAACTTGAAATAATTTTACAAAATCATCTTCTTGGATGCCGAAAAAAGAACTTGTAAAAATCATGTGCGCCGTTGAAGAAACAGGTAAATATTCTGTTAAACCTTCTACAATGGCAATGAGTATTGCTTTGAGTAAATCCATTTTTTGAGTAATTAGTGAAGAGTGATTAGTAATTAGTCAATACACTATTCACTAATTACTAATCACTTTTTACTTATTCTTTTTAAATATTGAATAAATTGTAATTCCGAAACCCATCAGGACTACCGTAGGTGCTAATCGAATTCTTCTGAAGCTGAAAATTTCAGGGTTAAAAACATTAGGATTATCGCTACCACCCCCTGCCATCAAGATGAATCCCAAGGCAATAACCGCGATACCAATTAATAAAAATTTATAATTTACTTTCTCAAAAAGAAATTCTTGTTTATTATTTTCCATAAAATAAATTTTAGACTTTAGATTTTAGATGCCGGAGATTAAGGATTTATCCCTTGAAATCAATAATCTAAAATTAATATAAATCGTCAGTTCTTAAGTTCAAGAAACGTTGGGTAGCAAAGTGAGTGCTTAACCAAGTGATTAAAACTCCTATTCCAAAAACACCAATCAAAATCAAGAAAATTGAAAACATATCATTAAACACACCCAATGTTGGCCAAATACTATCCACATAGAATAAAACAGCTAACAAGGACACTATGGCTAAACCAGCACCAATCATACCTAATTTTACGCTTCTCCAGATAAATGGTTTTCTAATAAAAGCCTTTGTAGCTCCCACCATTTGCATGGTTTTAATGATAAAACGGTTAGCATATATTGATAAACGCAATGAACTGTTGATTAATAATACCGCAATAACAGTTAAGAATCCACTGATAATTAACACCCACATACTGGCTTTTTTAACGTTCTCATTCACCATTTTTACTAATTGTTTATCATAGAAAATATCAGCTACTAATGGATTTTCACGTAATTGTCTTTCTACTTTAGCCACAGAATCGTTTTCTACATAATCTGCGCGTAAATGAATATCAAATGAATTTTTCAACGGATTCAAACCTAAAAATTCGGTAAAATTTTCACCTAGGGTTTTTTCATGTTCTTTTGCCGCTTGTTCTTTAGAAACAAACACATAGTTTTTTGCAAATTTTGCAGTTTTAAGCATATCGCCATATTTCGTAAGTGTGGTATCCTTAGCGTCATCTTTAAAGAAAACGGTCATGGTAATACCTTCTTTAAAATCATCCGATAGTTTTTTCGCATTTACTATGAATAAGGCTAAAAGACCTAACATAAATAGAACTAATCCTACACTTACAACAACTGAAAGGTAAGATGTAATTAATCGACGTTTTTGAAATTTATCAAATGATGAACTCATACTACAAAATTATTTGGGGTAAAAATAACAAAGAATTTTTTTATTTACTCTTAATTAACGTGCAAAGTTTCATGTTTCTTATAATATAACGTAAATTTATAAGATGTTTTTGTTTTCATTGTTTATTACGATACTATTCAAACTGCTCAAACATGGAATATCGAATTGAAAAAGATACATTAGGTATAGTAAATGTTCCAGCAGACAAGTATTGGGGCGCACAAACGGAGCGCTCTAGAAATAATTTTAAAATAGGCAGAAGCGCTTCTATGCCTATTGAGATTATTGAAGGCTTTGCTTATTTAAAAAAAGCAGCCGCTCACGCAAATTTTGATTTGGGTGTATTAACAGCAGAGAAAAAAAATGCAATTTGTGAGGTATGCGATGAAATTTTAGCCGGAGACTTGAATGAGCATTTCCCTTTAGTGATTTGGCAAACAGGCTCAGGTACACAAACCAATATGAATGTGAATGAAGTTATTGCTAATAGAGCACAAGTACTTGCTGGATTAAAAATAGGCGAAACTCCGCAATTACTCCATTCTAACGATGATGTGAACAAATCACAATCATCTAATGATACATTCCCTACAAGTATGCATATTGCAGCTTATAAACGAATTATGGAAACTACGATTCCAAGTATAGAAAAGTTACGAAATTCACTTCAAAATAAATCCATTGCATTTGCTTCAATTGTGAAAATAGGAAGAACACATTTAATGGATGCAACCCCATTGACATTAGGACAGGAGTTTTCAGGCTATGTAGCTCAGTTGGATTATGGATTGAAAAGTTTACGAAACACACTTCCTCATTTGTCTCATCTTGCAATGGGGGGTACAGCTGTGGGTACAGGGCTCAATGCCCCCAAAAGGTTTGATGTAAAAGTAGCGAAATATATATCAAAATTTACAGGATACACTTTTCAAACCGCACCCAACAAATTTGAAGCCTTAGCAGCTCATGATGCCATCGTTGAAACTCATGGAGCCTTAAAACAATTAGCCGTATCATTACATAAAATAGCCAATGACTTGCGACTACTAGCTTCAGGACCACGTTCAGGCATTAGTGAAATTTTACTTCCTGAAAATGAACCGGGGTCTTCTATTATGCCTGGAAAAGTGAATCCTACACAATGTGAGGCGCTTACTATGGTTTGCGCTCAGGTTATGGGCAATGATGTAGCCCTAACTATTGGTGGTATGCAAGGACAATTAGAACTGAATGTATATAAACCACTGATGGCTGTAAATATACTAGAATCCGCTCTTTTGTTAGGAAATGCATGTACTTCGTTTGATACACATTGTGTTCAAGGCATCAGTCCTAATTACGCACGTATTCAACAACTTTTGAATAATTCACTCATGTTAGTAACTGCATTGAACGCAAAAATTGGTTACTACAAATCAGCTGAAATAGCACAAGCGGCACATAAGAATGGTACCACACTAAAAGAAGAGGCAATACGATTAGGTTATATAACTGCAACAGAATTTGACGATTGGGTTAAACCAGAAGATATGATTTAAACCTATGTTTTCGACTTAAATACGCTACAAAGTTTCGAGTTTCTTATAATATAATGTAAATTTGTTGCTGTTTTTAAAAAGATTTATGTTACGAAGGTTTTTAAGCATTTTTTTTATTGGTATTGCTACAGTAAATTATGCTCAATCAGTAGATTCTTTACAGATCATAAAAGCTGACACGCTCAAGGAAAAATTCAATAGTTCTTTAAAGATTCAAAAGGTTTCTATTGATGCTAATACCGTTCGTATTTATGAACGCCCTCGTATTTTGGATATGGTTACTCATATTCCAAAAGATTTTATAGCAACGGCCAAGGACTTTGTAGCGCAAGATCACGCATGGTATTTGGGTGGGGCTATAGCTAGTACTGCTGCTTTAATTCCTATTGATCAATCGCTGACGGATAATTCCAGAAAATTTGCAGATCAACTAGGAATGGGGCCTGATAATACCTATGGCAAATTTGGCCCTTTACAAAATATACCTAAAGATTTTGGTTCGGGACTGTATCTAGTAGGCAATGGTACCACAGTTATTTTATTAAGTACTGGATTTGTCACTTATGGTTTGTTAGCTAATAACTACAGAGCACAAGCTACCGCCAGTGGGTTAATTGAAAGTATGGCGGTTTCGGGGGTATATGTACAGTTCTTAAAAAGAGTTACAGGACGTGAAAGTCCATTTATTGCCCGAGAAAATGGACATCCAGGAGGCGATTGGAACCCTTTTCCAAGTTTTGCTGCTTATGCTAAAAGTACACCTCATTATGATGCTATGCCTTCGGGACACTTAACCACTATTATGTCTGGATTAACAGTTATTGCTACTAATTATCCAGAATATAAATGGATAAAACCTGTAGGGTATACGCTTATTGCGGGGATGTGTTTTCAAATGATGCAAAGTGAAGTACATTGGGCTTCAGATTATCCCTTAGCGTTGTTAGTTGGTTATTTTTCTGGAAAAAACATAGCAAGAAATCGCTTTAAAGAAGTAAAAACCAATGCTGCTTCGTTTAGAGAAAAGAAATATGATTTGCATATAACAGGTTCTCAAATTAGAGATTATAAATTGTTAGGCTTGAATTTAACTTTCTAGAAATGAAAAATTTTTTTTTGATTCAAATCATCTGCCTCGGACTATTTTGTCATTTAAGTAGAGGCCAACAACAAGATAGTATAAGTGTTGCACGTTCAAGCGATAAATTAACGCTTAAAAAAATGATAATTCCTACTACTTGTATAGCAGCTGGTTTGGTATTACGTAATCCTGCTTGGCGTGCAGATCTGTTACAATTAAAAGACAATACTTTTGGAGCCGATTTTCATACACGTATAGACGATTATTTGCAGTTTGTTCCTATCAGTGAAACCTTACTTGGAAATAGTTTAGGTTTTCAATCGAAACATGGGTATGCTCAAATGGTTACGAATGAACTTGTTTCTAACTTAATGATTGGCGGAATAGTCTATGGACTTAAAAATACAATTAAAGACGTTCGTCCTGATGGTTCTGCAGCTAATTCTTTTCCTTCTGGTCATACCGCAACAGCTTTTAACAATGCGATGATACATTATTTAGAGTATAAAGATAGTAACAAATGGTTCGCTTCTTCTGGTTTTGTTTTTGCCGTTGCCACGGGTGTATTGCGTGTGGCAAATACGCGTCATTGGCCTGGAGATGTTGCTGCGGGTGCTGGTATCGGAATGGCCACGGCTTTGGTCGTACACTATTGGAGTCCATTGCAATGGGATGCAAAAAAACAACATAAAAGAATTTCCTCTATAACTTATCCTATTATTAATGACAAAATCTACGGAATAGGATGGGTAGGAAAATTCAAATAAGTTACTTCTTTTAAACCGTTTTAGAAGAAGCCATATTCAATTAAATAAGAGATAATAATAAATATTGATAGCAAATTAGCATGAAGTATTTTCACAACGAAATCGAAGCCAAATGGCAACAATATTGGGCAACAAACAAAACGTTTGCTGCTCAGAACACCTCAGATAAACCAAAATATTATGTGTTAGACATGTTTCCTTATCCATCTGGAGCAGGATTGCATGTGGGGCATCCTCTAGGATACATTGCCTCTGATATTGTAGCACGATACAAACGTCACCAAGGGTTTAATGTTTTGCACCCTCAAGGGTACGATTCGTTTGGCTTACCAGCGGAACAATATGCCATTCAAACAGGACAACATCCTGAAAATACTACTCGTGAAAATATTACGCGTTATCGAGAGCAGTTAGACAAAATTGGTTTCTCCTTCGATTGGGATAGAGAGGTACGCACGTCAAATCCTGATTATTATAAGCATACCCAATGGATTTTTATCCAATTGTTCAATTCTTGGTATAATATTTCAAGTGATAAAGCAGAAGCTATTAGTACGTTGATTGCCTTTTTTGAAAAAGAAGGAAATGCCAATGTAAATGCGGTATGTGATGACAATATTGCACCTTTTACTGCTGCAGAGTGGAACGCTTTTTCATCAGAAGAGCAACAGAAAATACTTTTACAGTATAGACTAACTTATTTAGCCGAAACCGAAGTAAACTGGTGTCCTGCTTTAGGTACTGTTTTGGCAAATGACGAAATCGTAAATGGTGTTTCGGAACGTGGTGGACATCCAGTGATTCGTAAAAAAATGACCCAATGGTCGATGCGAATTTCTGCTTATGCGGAGCGTTTGTTACAAGGTTTAGACACTATCGATTGGACGGAATCGTTGAAAGAATCGCAACGTAACTGGATTGGGAAAAGTGTAGGAGCTACTGTTAAGTTTTCAGTTTTCAGTTCTCAGTCGTCAGTGGATGAAGCGATAACTGATAACCGACAACAAAATTATATTGAAGTATTCACCACTCGCCCTGATACTATTTTTGGGGTAAGTTTTATGACATTGGCGCCAGAACACGAATTGGTATTGCAAATAACTACGCCAGAACAAAAGGATGCGGTAGTGGCTTATATCGAAGCGACTGCTAAACGTTCGGAAAGAGAGCGTATGGCGGATGTAAAAACTATTTCAGGGGTATTTACAGGAGCGTATGCGGAACATCCTTTTACAAAAGAGCCTATCCCAGTTTGGATTGGTGATTATGTATTGGCAGGGTATGGAACAGGAGCAGTAATGGCGGTGCCTTGTGGAGACGACCGTGATTATGCTTTTGCTAAACATTTTGATATTCCTATCAAAAACATATTCAATCACGATATTTCAGAACAACCTTTTACAGAAAAAACGGGATTCGAATTGGTAGAATCTGATTTTTTAAATGGATTAGAGTATAAAGAAGCTACTACTAAAGTCATTACTGAATTAGAGGCTATAGGTGTAGGTGCTAAAAAAGTAAACTACCGTTTACGTGATGCGGTTTTCTCGCGTCAACGTTATTGGGGTGAACCCTTCCCTGTGTATTACGTAAATGGTTTGCCACAAATGATTGATGCGAAACATTTGCCAATTGTTTTACCAGAAGTTGAAAAATATTTGCCAACAGAAGATGGGCAACCGCCTTTAGGAAATGCAACAGTTTGGGCTTGGGATAGTGTTCAGTGTTCAGTGGTTAGTAATCAGTTAATAGATAACGTGAAAGTTTTCCCGTTAGAGTTAAACACCATGCCAGGTTGGGCAGGGTCGTCTTGGTACTGGATGCGATATATGGATGCGTCTAATGAAAACGAATTTGCAAGCGAAGAGGCTTTAAAATATTGGGAAAATGTAGACTTATACATAGGCGGTAGCGAACACGCAACAGGACACTTACTGTACTCTCGTTTTTGGAATAAATTCCTAAAAGACAGAGGTTTTGCCCCTACTGAAGAACCATTCAAAAAATTGATTAACCAAGGGATGATTTTGGGGATGAGTGCTTTTGTGTATAGAAGTGAAGATTCCAAAACTCTATATTCAAAAGGATTAATAAAAGATAAAAAGGTTCATCCGATTCATGTGGACTTATCTTGTATTAATGACATCACCAACGAATTAGATATTGAAAAATTCAAAGCGCATCCTTTATATGCGGATTATAAAGACGCAACATATGTTTTAGAAAATGGTGAGGTATACGCACCAGTCTCTTCCCCTTCGGGGAAGTCGGATGGGGCTTATATCGTAGGTCGCGAAGTCGAAAAAATGTCGAAATCGAAATACAACGTAGTAAATCCAGATGACATTTGTAATGAATACGGAGCGGATACCTTACGTTTATACGAAATGTTCTTAGGGCCATTAGAGCAAGCGAAACCTTGGAATACGGCGGGTATTACGGGAGTGTATGGTTTCTTGAAAAAATTATGGCGTTTGTATTTTGATGATAATGGTGCTGTAATTACCAACGATGAACCTACGGCAGAGATGTACAAATCGTTGCATAAAACCATCAAAAAAGTAACGGAAGATATCGAGAATTTTTCTTTCAATACATCGGTATCGCAGTTTATGATTTGTGTGAATGAATTAGCACAACAAAAATGCCATCACCGTGCGATACTTGAGCCTTTGGCTGTTTTAGTTTCTCCGTATGCGCCACACATTGCTGAGGAGTTATGGCTAGGATTGAAAGATTTAAAAATTGAAGAATTGAAAGATTACAAAGGTATTTCTCAACAACCTTTCCCTAAATTCGAAGAAAAATATTTAGTAGAAAGCAGTAAAGAATATCCTGTTTCCTTCAATGGGAAAATGCGTTTCAAAATCGAATTGCCTTTGGATTTAACCGCAGCGCAAATCGAAGAAATCATCATGAAAGATGAGCGTACCCAAGCACAATTACAAGGACGTACACCTAAAAATGTAATTATTGTACCAGGAAAAATTATTAACTTGGTGGGATAATTTTTATACGATTTAATATTTTAAAAGAGCTTTCCATTTGGGAGGCTCTTTTTTTATGGTTGTATAATTGTAACTTTTTCAAGAATATGGAGTATAATAGTAAACATTTAATGTCATTTTGACATCCCAAAAAAATGGTTCAAAATTTGTAAATTTATATACAACTAAAAATTAAAAAATATGTTCGGTTATTATATTTTATTAGGAGGGATTGCCTTGGTAAGTATGTTGGTAAGCCAACGTTTGCAAAGCAAATTTGATTTTTATTCGAGAGTACAATTGCGCAATGGCATGAGTGGAGCGGAAATAGCCCAAAAAATGTTGGACGACCATGGCATTCGTGATGTGCGTGTGATTTCAACCCCTGGACGTTTGACAGACCATTACAATCCTGTAGATAAAACCGTCAATTTATCAGAAGCGGTTTATAATCAGCGTAATGCCGCAGCGGCAGCCGTAGCAGCACACGAGGTAGGTCATGCGGTACAACATGCACAAGCTTATCAGTGGTTGACCATGCGTTCGAAACTAGTGCCTATGGTAAATGTTTCTTCAAGTTTGTCGCAATGGTTGATTATGGGAGGATTAATTTTAGGAATTGCAGCAAAAGGGCTTTCTTTGGGGTATATCGTAGCAATTATAGGTTTGGCATTAATGGCTGTGGCAACGGTGTTTTCATTAATCACACTACCTGTAGAATACGATGCTAGTAATCGTGCTTTGGCATGGTTTAAAAACAAAAATATGTTAGGACAACAAGAATATGCAGGGGCGGAAGATGCTTTAAAATGGGCTGCGAGAACCTATTTAGTGGCGGCAATTGGAGCGGTAGCTTCTATGTTGTATTGGGCAATGCAAGTTTTTGGTAGGAGAGGTAATGATGAAGAATAGTAGCAGGATTAAACTAGAAACCGAACGCTTTATTTTACGAGAAGTTTTGCTAACGGACGTAGATGCTTTTTTTGAATTAGATAGTAATCCTGAGGTTCAAAAATATGTTGGGAACACTCGCGTTGTAACCAAAAGCGAAATTATAAATCGGATTGAAAATTTGCAAAAGCAATACGCCGCAAACGGTATTGCGCGCTGGGCTGTGATAGAAAAGGAATCAGATGCTTTTGTGGGATGGGCAGGTTTCAAATGGATTACCGAGCCTATCAACAATCAGCTGCATTTTCATGAATTAGGATATCGGTTTTTAGAAACACATTGGGGTAAAGGGATAGCGACAGAAACCTCTCGTTCCTTGATAGCTTATGCTTTTGCTAATTTGACTACAGACAGTCTTTATGCTATTTGTGATTGTGAGAATTTGAATTCTAGAAAAGTACTGGAAAAAGTTGGTTTTCAATGGAAGGAAGTTTTCATCCATGATGGTATTCCTCATCATTGGTTTTATATACACAACAATTAGATCTCAGTATAAACACTATTTTCTTATCGATTTGTTTTTGTTGCACCTCCCATTTCAATAATAATTTGTGTATTTTTGGTTGAATGAAATAGAAACAGCTACTTTGCGTTTTTATTTTATGATCCCCATTAATCAAAATAGTATGAACTTTATTAAAACAATGTTCAGTATCGGTTCTTGCTTGCTGTTTAGTCAAATGCATGGACAATTTACGGACGAAATTAATACGAATCGACCTGGTAATTCTGCTGGGGCATTCTCGGTAGGAAAAAAGGTGTTCCAACTCGAATCTGGTTTTTATTTGAGTCATGAAAACCACAAGCTAATAGGTTATGATGCTAATGGTTTTGGTATAGATTTGACAGCTAGATATGGTTTATGGAAGGAACAATTTGAAGTTAATTTGGATCTCCAATATCAAAGGGATACTTATGTAACAGAATTTTTTTCAAAGCAAAGAAATGGACTGCGTCAAACAACTTTGGGTGCTAAATATTTAGTTTATGATCCCTTTAAAAAAGCTGATGAGAAACCAAATATTTACAGCTGGCGTGCAAATCATAAATTTAGATGGAAACGATTGATTCCTGCTGTTTCTGCTTACGCGGGTCTAAATTATACTATGAATAACGAATACAGTATTGATGGTGAATCTACTTTTTCTCCAAAAATTGTTGTGATTGCACAGCAACACATAGTACCAGGCTTGGTTATTGTTACGAATTTAGTAGCAGATAAAATTGCATCTAAAACATTTAATTACGGCTATGTAGTAACCGCTACTTATGGCTTGAATGATAAATGGTCTGCTTTTGTTGAGAACAGAGGGATTAAAGGCGATTACTATTCAGATGGTATTTTTACCGCTGGAGCCACTTATTTGTTAAAGAATAACTTACAACTAGATGCTTCAATCAGTAAAAATATTAAAAATACTCCTGATTTATTATATGGTGGTTTGGGGGTTTCTTGGCGTTTAGACAAAAAACATGAAGATAAGCCAATAAAAGAAGGAAAAGAAACCAAAGAGCAAAAGAAAGCTAGAAATGCCAAATCTAAATCAGGTGTGCTATCGGAAGAAGAATTGCAAAAGGCTGCCGATAAAGCTGAAAAGAAACGACTTAAGAACCAAAAAAATAATCCTGTTGAAGAAGTGAAGCCTGTTGAAGAGAAGAAAAAACGTGTAGATGATCTTGATTCAGGAAATTAATGAGTATGATTACAATTGTTGAAGTAAATTCAAAAAAATTATTAAAGGAGTTTGTTAAATTTCCTTTCAAATTATATAAAGATAATCCGTATTGGGTGCCTTCATTGATTAGCGATGATCTTGAAACTTTTGACAAAACTAAAAATCCAGTCTTTGAAAATGCAGAGGCTTATTTTTATTTGGCTTACAAGAACAATGAAATTGTAGGTAGAATCGTAGCCATTATTAATTGGGCTGAGGTTGAACAATTAGGGAAAAGAAAAACCCGTTTCGGTTGGTTTGATGTTATTGACGATATTGAGGTTACACGTGCTTTGTTAGATAAAGTTGTACAACTTGGGAAGCGCAATGCTATGGATCATATAGAAGGCCCTATGGGTTTTTCTAATTTAGATAAAGTAGGTTGCTTGACTGAAGGTTTTGAAGAAGTATCCACAGCGATTGGATGGTACAATTGGCCATATTATACTACCCATTTCGAATCCTTAGGTTTAAAAGTTGAGAAAAAATATATTGAAAGTGAATTCCCTTTTGAAAATATACCTCATGCGCCTATTGCCAAAGCAGCACAATTGATTAAAGCTAGATATGAATTAACGCCTATTAATTTTACATCTACTAAAGCCATAGTGCCTTATGTAGATGCTATGTTTGCCTTGTTTAATGATACTTACGCGAAATTGCAGTCATTTGTAGCCGTTAGTCCTAATCAAATTGAATATTTTAAGAAAAAATACATTCCATTTATTAATCCTGAGTATATTAAGTTTGTTGAAGATAAGGATAAAAATATTATCGCCTTTGCTATAGTTATGCCTAATTACGCTAAAGCACAACAACAAATAAAAGGTAAGTTATTCCCATTTGGATTTTTGAAAATGCTGGATGCAAAAAAGAACAATAAAGAGGCTGTTTTTTATTTGATTGGCATTGCCCCTGAATATCAAAGTAAAGGAGTCACAGCGGTTGTTTTTGATGAATATTATAAGGTTTTTGAAAAGAAAGGGATTACGAAGTGTATCCGTACTCCTGAATTAGAAGAAAATCATGCGATTCATAATCTTTGGAAAAATTTTAGTCCAATTATACATAAAAAGAGATGTACATTTAGTAAAGCAATTTAGAGTGTAATAAAAAAACCGTGTAAAGATTGTCTTTACACGGTTCAAACCAAACTAATTAAAATATTTAGTGAATATATAGAGATTCTTTTTGAATTGTGATAAAATTCAAGCTACCATCGAGCATACCAGGTACGATGATTCTGTTTTTGAATACAGTAAAATCAGCGGGGCCACTAATAGGTTCCGATAATTCAACCGTTTTTACTTTTTTATCAATCAATGACATTGAGGCTATAATCCCTTTCTTTTCAAATGCCATCCAATTTGAAAAATAAACTACACCATCATAAACATATAGACCATCATAATAGCCTTCAATAGGTGTTATAGCGGAGAATTTGTTATCAGCTAAAGAAATATATCCCATGACTCCATTAGCCTCACTATTAGCGCCAAATCCATTAACCCAAATTCTATTGTTTTCTTTATCAGCAAAAAGACCATTTGCACCTTTTATTTCAACATCAGTCGCGATTGGTTCAAATTTATTTTCCGATAAATCAACCTTGTAGATTTTACTTTTATCAGTTGCAGTAACATAAAGCGTAGTATCATTCCAAACAATAATATCGTTTAGAAAAGTCGTTTCGCCAGCAAAATCTACTTCATATAATTTGCTGCCTGTTTTTACTTCAAAAGCAATTATCTTGTCAATATCGGCTACAAATAATACTCCGTTAGCAATAGTTAGCCCTTTTGGAGCATTCAGCTTTTCTTTGATATAGTTAGCATCGACTATTTTACCATCTCTATCTAACTTTAAAATTTTGCCATCTCCATCTTTATCAGTAGGTTTCATGGCAACACCAATGTCTGATATGTATAGAAACTCATCATCATGAGTAACACTTTCGATATGGTTAAAGCCAATAACTTTTTTAAAATTTTGCGCATTTGCGGATAAAACTCCCGAAATCACGGCTAGTGCAAGGTAGATTTTTTTCATTTTTTCCATTACTTTAATTTTTTGAATATTTTAATTGGGGCTATTTTTAATTATTTTTTTCTTATTTCTTCAAGTCGTTCTTCAAATGACAATTCTTTCTCAAGCGGTTTAACTATTTGACCAAAAAAGGTCATTAATTCTTCTGAATGTACAGCGCTTCTGTTGGTTTTTAAGTCATAATGCACCAGTTTGGTCCATAAAACCGTTTTAAGAATTTCTTTTTTGTTATCCCACATTTTCGCTTCTATCATTAATGCTTTTTCTGAAACTTGAAAAAGTTGGGTTTCAATAATCACCTCTTCCATTAAAAAAGCAGGAAACAAATAAGCAATTTGATTTTGAGCGACCACCCAGCTCAAGCCTGTTTCTTTGGCCATTTGGTACACATCAAAATCATAATGCATCGCTAATTGATCTTCACGGGCATTAATCATATAATCCAAATACCTTGAATTGTTCAGATGATTAAAGGGATCACAATCAGGAAATCTTATTTTAACTTTACTTTCTAATACTTTTTTCATAATAAATTTACGAAATTTCACTCAAAATCAAATACTTAATGATTTAATATATTTTTCTAGGTAATCCATTGAATAATTTAGCGAAATGGTTTTTCCGGTCACTTTTGCTTGAATAATTCCACCTTGAATGATGGATATAAAAACCGAGACAAATTCGTTAATATTTATATCCTTTTTTAATTCTCCATTTTCTATGCCATTTTTCAAATGATTCTCCAATGTGCTTTTCCAAAAAGTGTATGCTTCTTCTACTTTTGCACGTAGCATCGGATGCGTATCATCGGCTTCTGTAGAAGTGTTAGTGACTGGACATCCTGCTGCTAAAGTTGGATTACTTAAGAAATTTCTATATATCTCTGGATAGACTAAAAGTTTGTTCACCACTAAGGGTTTGTCTTCCATAGTGCGACGTACTAAAGTCACTATTTTTTGAAAATTGTATTCAAAAGCAGCAATTGCTACTTCATCTTTATTTTCAAAATTGCCGTATATACTTCCCTTTGTCAATCCTGTTGCCTTGATTAAATCACTAATAGAAGTTCCAGCATACCCTTTTGCATTAAAGATGGGTGCTGTTTTTTCTATAATAAACTGTTTTGTTTTTTCAGCTTTAGTCATGGCAACTTTCTGATTTAGTTGCAAATATATAAAATTTTATACCAACTGGTATATTTTTGCGTGTTTTTTATACCAATTGGTATATTTTTTTGATAAAAAAAGAGCAAAAGAAATTTTGCCCTTTCTGATTACTCTTCGTAACGTTCCATTTCGCGGTCATAAAACTCACCCGCCAAAGTGATTAAATGCTCCATTTCTCTTTCAATTTCTGATTCATCTTCATCATCTAATTCTTCAATAAACTCCACAGAATCATCTTTTAAGTTAATAAGAAAACGAGGATATTCTAAGTGGATAATGAAAATATCATCTGGATAATCAGAATTATCGGCTAAAACAAATTTTGGTAAGCTCATATTTTTGAATTAAAAATTAAGAATTAAACATTATGTGTTATTAGTTTTTTTGTCAATTGCTCAAAACGGACGTATAACAAAATTGCAGCTGCCGCCAGACCTGCTAATAGCCCAATCCATACACCAGTAGCTTTTAAAGAGGTAAATAATCCTAGATATATAGAAATTGGGAATCCGAATAACCAATATGCCACAAAAGTCAAATACATTGGCACTTTTACATCTTGTATCCCTCGCAAAGCACCTAGCACAGTAACTTGTATCCCATCAAAAACTTGAAAAATAGCGGCTATCACTATTAATTGTGAAGCGATAGCAACCACCTCCGCATTAGATTTGATTTTACTTACTTCAGAAGCATCCACAAAAAAATCGGGCAACCAATTGTTGGTTATCATAAAAGCAATCGCAAAAAAACCTTGTACGATGATTGCCAACATAAATACAGAACGCGCCACCACTTGCAATCTTCTATAGTCTTGCAGTCCTTTGAAATTTCCTACACGCACCATTCCTGCTACTCCTAAACCAGAAACGAACATAAAAGTAAACGTAGCTAAACTTAATGCAATTTGATTAGCGGCTTGGCTCGCAGTTCCTATGGTGCCACATAACCAGATAGCACCCGTAAACAAGGCTACTTCAAAAAACATTTGCATGGCCGAGGGTAAGCCCAAAGCAATAATTTTCTTACTCATGGTTTTCCCAATTGCTTTGATACTGAATCCTTCAAAATAAGGTTTAATAGTATGGTCTTCTTGTAAGGCAAAATGTATATAAATGACCATTACGATTCTAGATAAAACAGTTCCCACGGCAGCGCCTAACATCCCCATTTTTGGAAAAATCCAAAAACCGTAAATCAATACTATGTTTAACAGAAGATGTACCACATTACAAATCAAATTAGCCCACATACCATATTTTGTAGCACTCTTACCATCGGCAAACTGTTTATATCCCTGAAATATAATTAATGGAATTAAGGAAAAAGCGACTAAATCTAAAAACGGTTTGGCCAACTCCACAACTTCTTTTGGTTGTCCCATATACACGATTAAAGGCTTTGCTAAATAGATGATACCAAATAAAAACACCCCTAAAAACGTACATAAAACCAACCCATGATGAAAAACACTTCGCCCTTTGACAATGCTATTTTCACCATCAGCTTCAGCGACTAAAGGTGTAATAGCTGTAGAAAAACCAATTCCAAGCGACATACCAATAAAGACAAAGCTATTAGCAAGTGAAACTGCGGCCAACTCTTTAGCTCCTAATTTACCTACCATGACGTTATCGATAATAGCAACCAAGGTGTGTCCTAGCATTCCTAATACGATGGGATAAGCCAGTTTGATATTTTCTTTAAATTCGCGAGTATAAGTAGAAAGTTTCATAGTTTGCAAAGATACTTTTTCTGTCTTGTAAAATTGAGACACACTTTTAATTTTTCATTACATATGTGATCGAATAAAAAACAAAAGGCTTAGGTTACCCCAAGCCTAAAGTGAAAAATGTATTATTTAATTACTTTGCTTCGTTGAAACGTCTTGTTACTTCATCCCAGTTAATAACATTGAAGAAAGCTTCCATGTAGTCCGGACGACGGTTTTGATAATTTAAGTAATAAGCGTGTTCCCAAACATCCATCCCTAAGATAGGAGTTCCACCACAACCAATTCCTGGCATTAAAGTGTTATCTTGGTTTGCTGTAGCACAAACTTCTAATTTGCCATCTTTAACACATAACCAAGCCCATCCTGAACCAAATTGTGTTGCACCCGCTTTAGTGAATGCTTCTTTAAAAGCAGCAAAACTTCCAAAAGCCGCGTTGATAGCCTCAGCTATTTCACCTGTAGGTTCACCACCACCATTTGGCGACATTACAGTCCAAAATAAGTTGTGATTAAAAAAACCACCACCGTTATTACGAATAGCTGCCTTAGACAGGTCTAAATTTTTCAAAATTTCTTCAATAGACTTACCTTCTAATTCCGTTCCTGCAATAGCTGCATTTAGGTTAGTAGTATAAGCATTGTGGTGCTTTGTATGGTGGATTTCCATAGTTCTAGCGTCAATATGTGGTTCTAATGCATCGTATGCATAAGGTAATTGCGGTAATTCAAATGCCATAATATTGTTTGTTTTAAAAAATTAATAAAATGTGAATTCAAAATTAATCAATTAACTTTGGATAAGGAAATAGTTATTTTTTATTTCTGTATAAACAAACATTAAATTCTTAAAATGGAAAAAATTTTAATCACTTTAATTTTATTAACGAGCAGTTTGGGCTTCGGTCAAGATTTCTTTACTTATAAAATAAGTAAGCCTTATTGTGTGCTTCATTTTATGGAAACAGCTTCACCCTCATCGCAAGGGGTTTCAATTACTTATAAAGAGTTTATCGACCAAAACGGTTTGAACGATGCAGAATTCAAAATGCTCTGTAATGAATATAAAAATCTTAATTTTTATTATAACATAATTAAGGAAGATTACCCAGAATCACGAAAATTCGGTATGTCTACTTATGATTTACTTTCTAAAACGGCAGCAGAATCAACCACTTTAGAAGAAATGAGAGTAAAATGCATGGGGGTTCTCCCCTTAGAAACCATTCAACAGTTATATCAGCAACTAAAAAAGGCGGAAATTTATTATGATAAAATGGTTTGGAATGATATTAAAGAAAAAGCGATGATACAATTAGAGAACTTGAAAAAGTTTGAAACAACTAATGCATCATTTTTCTTGAAAATAAATAATTTTTATAATACACCTTGGACTCGTGACATTCCTTTTCAAGTGGTACTTTCACCGCTTCCTGGTAAAAATGGTCATTCAACGGCAAATCCATATATAAACACCTTGTGTGTAGGGAATTTTGTTGAAAGTACAGACCTTATTGGTGATAATGGGGTGGTATTGCATGAAATGTGCCATATACTTTATAAAGAGCAAAACAAACAAACCCAATTTTTGATAGAGGAGGCATTTAAAAGTAGTAAATCGATGTATGCTAAATATGCTTATTCCTTCTTTGATGAAGCTTTGGCTACTGCTATAGGAAATGGTTGGACGTATAAAAAATTAAATGGGAAACTTGATGATGGTGAGTGGTATGCACAACCTACAATTAATTCCTTTGCTAAAGCTATCTACCCTTTGGTTGAATCCTATATTGAAACCAATAAAAAAATTGATTTAGATTTTATTGTTAAAGCAATACAAATTTTTGAAGTGACCTTGCCTAATGCTATAAATGAATACAGTATAGCACTAAACTCCGTTCAAGTGTTTGCTCCAAATTTTAAAGAAATGGAAGTTGTAAACGAATTAAGTGAGTATTTTCAAATATATAGTTTAGAATTATTTACGAGTTTTAATAATCTAAAAGATAAAATTCAAAATTCCGAAAATACTAGATTAATTCTACTTGATTCAAATCATCAAAAGAATTTGCTTGAAGTAAAAAAATATATTCCAGAAATTAAGACGGTTATATACAATAGGAAATCTGAAGTAATTGCTTTTAGAGATAAAAAAAACAGGGTGGTTATTTTGATGATGCTAAAAAATAAATCTGAATTTAAGCCATATCTAGAAAAACTCGCAAAACAAAAGTATTTCGTTACTACAGACCTTATTCAAAAATTATAGAATGTCTAAACACGCCTTCACCATATACAACGCCTCTGCGGGCTCAGGAAAAACCTATACTTTGGTAAAAGAGTATCTAAAAATTATATTGACATCACCCAAAGATGATGCGTATAAAAATATTCTAGCCATCACATTTACCAATAAGGCGGTTCAAGAAATGAAAAGCCGTATTGTAGACAGTCTTTTTGATTTTACAAAAGAAGAGCCTGCTATGAAATCTTTGGATTTGATGCAGGATATTGCCCGAGATACGGGACTGAATTTGGCGGAAATCACAACTAAAGCCAAATCCATTATCAAAAACATCATTCACAACTATGCGGCATTTGATATCTCGACGATTGATAAGTTTACACATAAAGTTATTCGCTCTTTTGCTATTGATTTGAATTTGCCAGTCACTTTCGAAGTATCCTTGGACACGGATAAACTATTGCAAGAAGCGGTTGATGCTATTGTAGCTGAAGCAGGTAATGATGCTGAATTGACAAAGTTGTTAGTCGATTTTACCATGGAAAAAACCGATGATGATAAGTCTTGGGATGTTTCTGGGGAGATTTTTAATACGGGCAAATTAATTACCAACGAAAACAACCGTGAAGAGATAATAGCTTTACAGGATAAATCGATTCAGGATTTTATTACCCTAAAAAATAAGTTGTTAGATTGGAGCGAAGCTATTGAATCTGAAACCAAACAACAGGCGCAAGCCATTTTGGATTTGATTGAAAGTAGAGGAATAGATACAAAATCGTTTTCAGGGGCCTATTTTCCGAAGCATTTGCAAAGCATAACGGAAGGTAAATTCAATCCAGCCAATAAAACCTACCATCAAGCGGATGACATTAAGATAAATAAAACGGCAAAAGATAAGGACTTGATTGAAGCTATTATTCCTGAAATGTTGCAACAAGTAGCGTTGATTTATGAAAAGTTCCAAAAGAAAAATCTGTATGAAGCTTTTTTGAAAAACATCACACCGCTGTCGCTATTGAATACGGTGAGCAACCGCCTTAAAAACATTCAAGAGGAACAGAATATTTTATCGATTGCTGAATTTAATAAACTTATCAACGAACAAATTCAAAACCAACCTGCACCGTTTATTTATGAGCGTTTGGGGGAAAAATACAAGCATTTCTTTATTGATGAGTTTCAAGACACATCGGAAATGCAGTGGCATAATCTGATTCCGTTAATTGACAATGCCTTGTCCAGCGAGGATTTACAAGGAGTTCAGGGGTCTTTGCTTTTAGTGGGCGACCCTAAGCAATCTATTTATCGCTGGCGTGGTGGTAAGGCGGAACAATTTATCGATTTGTCAAAAGAAGCTAATCCTTTCAGTAACGACGATAAAGAAGTGGTGCATCTGGAAACTAACTATCGTAGTTATCAGGAAGTTATTGCTTTTAATAATGATTTTTTTAAGTTCTTATCAGAAAAGTTTGAGGACGTAAAGTATAAGGAATTGTATGAAAAGTACAGTTACCAGCATCCTACCAATAAAAAAGGAGGTTTTGTACATATCAGTTTTCTGCCTAAACCTGATAATTCAGAAACGGATGTAGAGGAAGAGGACATCACTCAAGATGATTTGTATTTGCAAAAGACTTTACAAACTATTCGAGAGGTACAGCAAAAAGGTTTTGCACTAAACGATATCGTAATTTTAGTTCGTAGCAATAGCAAAGGGATTTTATTGGCTAATTATTTGACTGAGCAAGATGTGCCTGTAATATCTTCCGAAAGTTTGTTGTTAAACACAGCTTCCGAAGTTAAGTTCTTACTCAATATGTTGCATTACCTTAATGATGCTAAAGATAAGGAAGCACTTGCGGAAGCTATGTATTATTTGGTAAAAGCGTTTGCTATCGACTTGCCCGTACATGATTTTATTGCACAAGGCATAGGCCAACCTACCGAAGTGGCGTTGCAAAACTGGTTGGCTGATTTTGAAATTAAGATAGATTTTCAAAACATCCGCAGAAAATCGCTGTATGAATTGGTGGAATATTTGATTTTGAATGGGATTCCGTTTTCTAAAAATAATGCCTACGTGCAATATTTTCTTGACGTAGTTTTGGAAAAAGATGTGAAAAACCAATTTTCAATTCCTGATTTTCTTGAATATTGGGAAAAAAGCGGTCACAAACTTAGTGTGCCTACCTCAGAGGGAGCCGATGCTATTAAAATTATGACCATCCATAAATCTAAAGGTCTAGAGTTCCCTGTGGTTATTTTTCCTTTTGCCGATGAAAATTACAGTCGCAATAAACGCGAAAAAATGTGGTTGGATGCTCCAGAGGAAGCGGACAATTTTGATAAATTCTTGATTGACAAATCGAGTAAGGTGAGTGGATATGGCGAAGAAGCTTCCGTGGTCTATCAGCAAAAAACACAGGAAGATTTGCTTGACAATATTAATGTGTTGTACGTGGCGCTAACCCGTCCAGAGGAGCAATTGTATATCATTACTTCTTGGAAAGAGCGAAACAAACAAGGTAATTTGCCTAATAGCTTGGCGTCTTATTTTATAGAATTTGTCGAAGACCGCGTAGATTTTGACCCAAATGTGCAACAGTATAGTTTTGGAAATGCCATGCGTGTTTCTGAAAGACATAAAAAAACAACACATGTCGAACCAATTGCTCCTGTGACCTCTACAATAGCAGTTGAAAGTATTAAAATTGCTCAACGTGAGGCGATGATGTGGGGAAGCAAACAGTTGGAAGCCATCGAGTACGGGAATACCATGCATGAAGTGTTATCGTATGTCAAAACCAAATATGATATTGATTTAGCGGTGACGAAAGCGGTGGAAAATGGTTTGATAACCGAAGGTCAACGTTCCGAGGTACAGCAAGCAGTTTCGGAAATCGTAAAACATCCTGATTTGGAAGCTTACTTTGACCCATTGGCTCAAGTGTATAATGAGCAAACGATTTTGAAAAAGGAAACTAAAACGCATATTCCCGACCGTATTGTCCTACATGGAAAAGATGCATATTTGTTAGATTACAAAACCGGGATGCATCAGCCTAAATATGTCAAACAGTTAGAAGAATACGAAATGGTTTTGATGGCGATGGGATTTCAGGTGAAGAAAAAAGCATTGGTATATATTGGAGAAGGTATTGAGATTGTGTGTTTGTGATTTTTTAAATCATCTTATAATTCATCAAAAATCATTATGTTCATTGCAACTACTTTGCGAACTTTGCGTTTTTAAAAATAAGACAACCAACTTTTATAAAATTTAAAAAATGTACGGAAAAATTAAAGAACATCTACAGCAGGAGTTAGCTTCTATAGAGGCTAATGGGTTGTGTAAAAAAGAAAGAATTATCACCTCTCCTCAAGGGGCTGAAATTACTGTTAACGGGAAGACGGTTTTAAATTTTTGTGCTAATAATTATTTAGGATTGTCCTCGCATCCAGAAGTGGTACAGGCTGCAAAAGACGCTTTGGATACCCATGGTTTTGGTATGTCATCGGTGCGTTTTATCTGTGGGACGCAAGATATTCATAAGGATTTGGAAGCTGCCATTGCTAAATTCTACGGGACAGAAGATACGATTTTGTATGCTGCTGCTTTTGATGCTAATGGTGGTGTTTTCGAACCTTTATTAACAGAAGAAGACTGTATTATCTCAGATAGTTTAAATCATGCTTCTATTATTGATGGAGTGCGTTTGTGTAAAGCAGCTCGTTACCGTTATGAAAATAACAACATGGCTGAACTAGAAGCGCAACTCATCAAAGCAACTGAAGCAGGACATCGTTTTAAATTAATCGTGACTGATGGCGTTTTCTCTATGGACGGTTTAGTAGCGCCATTAGATAAAATTTGTGACTTAGCAGATAAGTATGATGCGATGGTCATGGTAGATGAATGTCATGCGGCTGGATTTATTGGTCAAACAGGTAAAGGTACTCTAGAAGCCAAAGGAGTAATGGGACGCGTAGATATCATCACAGGAACTTTAGGTAAAGCTTTAGGCGGCGCTATGGGTGGCTATACAACAGCTAAAAAAGAAATTATAGAAATCTTACGTCAACGTTCAAGACCGTATTTGTTTTCTAATTCATTGTCACCGGCTATTGTTGGGGCTTCCTTGAAGGTTTTTGAATTATTAGAAAAGGATACCTCGCTTAGAGATAAATTAGAGTGGAATACAAATTATTTCAAAGCAGGAATGAAAAAGGCAGGGTTAGATATCGTTGATGGGGATTCTGCTATTGTACCCGTAATGTTGTACGATGCGAAGCTTTCTCAAATAATGGCTGATAAATTATTAGAGGAAGGAATTTATGTTATCGGTTTTTTCTATCCAGTTGTTCCAAAGGATAAAGCACGTATACGAGTGCAGCTTTCGGCAGCACATACACAAGAACATTTAGACCAAGCAATAGCTGCTTTTTCAAAAATTGGCAAAGAATTAGGGGTAATTAAGTAGAAATAATTCTAATAAATGTATTTTTTTTAAGAATACATTTTGTAATTAAATACCTATCTATTACATTTGTCAGCAATAACGTATTGTAATCAAATAAAAATTTAGTATGAAACATCTTAACAAACTTTTTGTTTCTATGATGATGGTTGCTGGTTTAGGTGCAAATGCACAAAGCAGTGACAATCCGTGGGCAATATCTTTTGGTGTTAATTCAGTAGACACAAGAACAAGTGCTGGACCAAAAGGTGCATTCGATTCTTTCGAAGCTTTTAAAGACAAATTCGCTGGATATGGCGATTTTAAAAATCAAAACATTATTCCTTCAGTTTCTTATTTGTCAGTTGCTAGAAATGTAGGCGGAAGCTGGTCTTTCGGAGTAGTTGGGTCAGTAAATAAAATTACTAAGTATGCTGATGCAGATGCTCTAGGGAATGTAACTTACTTAAACCCAGACGTTATGTACTATGGTGTTGATGGTAAAATTGCTTACAGCTTGAAAAATTTATTAGGATCAAAATGGTTTGATCCATCTTTACATGTTGGTGGAGGTTATACTTTCTTGGGTAAACAATCTGCAGGTAATGCTAACTTTGGAGGTGCTTTAACTTTCTGGTTAACTGAGCAAGTAGGTTTATCTTTAAGCACTACATACAAAAGAGCTTTTACAGATCGTGATGTTGCCTCTTTCGGAGTGCCTTCAGTTATCCAAAACATGGTTGGTTTAACTTTCCAATTTGGTGGAAAAGATACTGACGGTGATGGAATTTATGACAAGGATGATGCTTGTCCAGATTTAGCTGGTTTAAAAGAATTCAACGGTTGTCCTGATACAGATAAAGACGGTATTACTGATAAAGAAGATGCTTGTCCTAATGATGCTGGTAAAAAAGAATTAAACGGTTGTCCTGATACTGACGGTGATGGTGTTGCTGATAAAGATGACGCTTGTCCAGAAGTTGCTGGTTTAGCTAACTTACAAGGTTGTCCTGATGCTGATGGTGACGGAATTGCTGATAACAAAGATAAATGTCCTAACCAAGCAGGTCCTAGAGATAACGCAGGTTGTCCTTGGCCAGATACTGATGGTGACTCAGTTTTAGATAAAGATGACAAATGTCCTTCAGTTAAAGGGACTGTTGCTAACAACGGATGTCCTGAAGTTTCTGAAGAAGCTATCAAAAGATTAAACGATTACGCTAAAACTATCTTATTTGACACTGGTAAAGCATCATTCCAACAAAAAACTATGCCAGTTTTAGAAGCTATGTCAGCTATCTTAAACGAGTACCCAACAGCTAAATTTGCTATTGAAGGTCACACGGATAACGCAGGTAAAAAAGATAAAAACTTACAGTTATCTAAAGATAGAGCTGCTGCAGTTAAAGCTTACTTAGAGTCTAAAGGTATCGCTGCTGACCGTTTAACTTCTGAAGGTTACGGTGACACTATGCCAGTTGCTTCTAACAAAACTGCTGCTGGTAAAGCATTAAACAGAAGAGTTGAAGTGAAATTAGTAAAATAATTTCTTTACTATATTCTAAATGAAACGCTCCGAATTTCGGAGCGTTTTTTTTATTTTTACCCTATGACAACTTTTCTTGATAAACTCACCGCACATCTTTTTTCGAAATACGCTGATGCCTTAAATAGCACCACGGTAATTTTACCTAACAAGCGCGCTAGGGTATTTTTGTTGGATAAAATTAAACAGCAACTACCTGAATTTACTTTCGCTCCTAATATTATTAGTATTGAAGAGTTTGTTCAAGATTTGGCAGGTATTCGACAGTTGGATAATATCGAGTTGTTATTCTCTTTTTATGAGGTTTATTTGAGCTTAACTCCTAAAACGGAAATTCAAGACTTTGAACAATTTTCGAATTGGGCTAAAATTATCATTCAAGATTTTAACGAAATTGACCGTTATTTAATCAAACCTGATTATGTCTTTTCTTATTTAAAGGAAATTGAAGTCATCAAGCGATGGAATCTTGAACCGCAGGATAAAACAGATCTTATTCATAAACAAATTGTATTCTGGGAAAAAATGCCCGAATATTATGAAACTTTTTATCAATTCTTATTGCAAAAAGGAGTCGGTTATCAAGGGTTAATTTATCGTGAAGCGGTTAATAATTTGGAGTTTTTTGCCCAGCAATTAAAAGCTGAAAAACTTTTATTTGCAGGTTTTAATGCCTTAAACCAAGCCGAAGAGAAAATTATTCAACATTTACTAGCCATCGATAAAGCAGAAGTGCTTTGGGATATCGACCGTGTTTTTTTAAACGATAACCAGCATGATACTGGCTTATTCGTACGTCGATTTAAAAATGCTTGGCCTTTTTATAAACAAAATCCATTTGAATGGACGGTAGACGAATTCTCTAAATCTAAAAATATCCAAATTATTGGAACCTCGAAATCCATTGGGCAGTCTAAAATTGTCTCCAATATTCTAAAAGAGATTATCGATTCTGGAAGTACTTCTCTTGATAAAGTGGCCTTAGTGCTAGGGGATGAAAATTTATTGATTCCAACCTTGCATTCGTTGCCAAAGGAAGTGGAAAGCTTGAATATAACCATGGGATATACGGCTAAGAATAACCCCATTCAAGTTTTATTGCACAAACTGTTTAAGATGCATACCCATGCCTTGCAACGAAATCCGACAAGTTATGTGTTTTATTACAAAGATATTTTAGATATTCTTTCAAACCCTATTATTGAAAATTTTGTCAATGCTAGTGATTTAATGCAGGTGATTAAGAAAAATAATTTAACGTTTATTACCCACCAGCGTTTGATGAGTCTGCAAGAGCAACCTTCTGAATTATTTCAGCTGCTTTTTGCTAAATGGGATGAAACACCTATCATTCTTGCGCAGCGCTTACAGTCCATTTTGTTGACCATCAAAGGCTTTTTATCGAGCGAAACCGAGGAGGATAAAATCAGCAAAACATTTTTGTATGCCATTTATAAGGTGGTTAATAAACTGATTACTTATTGCGAAAAGAATGATTTTGTAGAAAGTCCCACCATGTTGTTTAGTATTTACAAACAAATTATCGATTTGGCTGAGGTTTCTTTTGAAGGTGAACCCTTGTCTGGATTGCAAATTATGGGGGTTTTAGAAAGTCGTGTGCTAGATTTTGAAACGGTTATCATCACTTCTATGAACGAAGGCAAGTTTCCAGCAGGTAAAGGCGGAAATACGTTTATTCCTTACGATGTGAAGCGCGAAATCGGTTTGCCTACTTTCAAAGAAAAGGATGCTATTTATACCTACCACTTTTACCATTTGTTGTTGCGTGCTAAACAAATCTACCTGGTGTATAATACCGAAAATGACGGTTTAGATGGCGGTGAAAAAAGTAGGTTTATCACTCAGCTAGAAGTCGAAAAACAGCAAAATCATACCATAACAAAAAGAACACTGCAACCTGAAATTCCAAATATTGCCTATGAAAAAATGGAAATCCCAAAATCAGAGTCTGTGCAAAGCCGTTTGCATCAAATAGCGACAGATAAAGGATTTTCACCTTCTGCCTTGACGGCTTATATTCGTAATCCTATTCAGTTTTATTTTCAACGGATACTATCTATTAGAGAAGCCGAAGAAGTCGAGGAAAACATTGCTTTGAATACCCTTGGAACAATTATACACCAAACGTTAGAAGTATTATATCAACCTGTTTTAAATCGTTTTTTGACCATACAAGATGTAGAAGAAATGATGGCAAAAGCTGATGATGAAGTGCATGCTCAATTTAAGGAAGTGTATAAAGAAGGTGAGGTGACCAAAGGAAAAAACCTTTTGGCATTTGAAGTGGCAAAACGCAATGTGTTTAATTTTTTAAAACAAGAAAAACAAACTTTGGTAGCTGGTGATGCGGTTAAAGTATTGCAATTAGAAACCAATTTATCCACTTGGATTGATGATGATAGACTCCCTTTTCCTATCAAAATATCGGGTAATGTGGACCGTATTGAAATTCGGAATAATGTAGTACGAATTGTTGATTATAAAACGGGTAAAGTGGAGGTAAATCAATTAAAAATTGCAACTTGGGAGGGACTGACCCAAGATTTAAAAAATGAAAAAATTATACAGTTGCTTTGTTATGCCCTCATGTATCAACAGCATTTACAAGAACTCCCTTTAGAAGTAGGAATTATTTCTTTCAAAAATATGAAAGCGGGTTTTATGCCTTTTGGATTTAAAGTTGATAAACAACTGCAAACTGAAATCACCGAGGACACGTTAGAGTTTTTTAAAACCGAACTGATAGCGTTGATTGTTGAGATTTTGGATGTTTCAAATAGTTTCAAAGAAGTAGATGTTTAGAAGATTAGAAAATTATTGGACGTTTTATGTGTCAAGTTTACCTTTCAGTTTAGGGATGGGACTGCTAGGGTTGTTGTTTGCTGGGATTAGCGCTTTTCAAATTTTCTTTTTATTGCTAGGACCTATTTTTTGTTATGCAATGAAGGAAGTCAAGTATTCTGACTACTATCTTTTTTATTTTAATAATGGATTGACAAAAAAACAATTATGGTTGTTTGTTTTTGGCCTCAATTTCTTTTGGCTTATAGTACTTCAAGTAATTCAAATAGTAATGTATGCAAAATAAAGGTTTACTGGAGGTCGATAGTGTGCAGGTGCGTTATGCAGGACGGTTGGTGGTGTCAGATGTTTACCTCCAATGTCAGGCGGGTCAGATTGTAGGGCTTTTAGGGCGCAATGGTTCAGGTAAGTCATCACTTCTTAAAGCTGTCTTTTGGGCGATTCCAGCGGATTATAAATTTGTACGTGTGAATGGTCAAGTGATACAATCTATTGCGGATGCTATGAAAACTATTAGTTATTTGCCGCAAGATAGTTTTTTACCGGAGTATTTAACTGTAAAAAAAGTAGTTCACTTAAGTATAGATAAAGCTGTTATTCCACAATTTCTTGATGATACTATGATGCAACAGATTTACGATAAAAAAGTTAAGCATCTCTCAGGTGGAGAATTGCGTTATTTGGAAATCAAATTAGTACTTCACAACCCTTCAAGTTTTGTGTTGTTAGATGAACCATACAATGGTTTGTCACCCCTTATGAAAGAAAAAATTAATACACTTTTAGTTCAAGAGGTCAAACAAAAGGGGATTATAATTACGGACCATGATTATCAAAATGTACTCAATGTTGCAAATACAATCATTTTAATGAAAAATGGGAAAACTCATCCTATTCAAAATACGAATGAATTAATATCAGAAGGCTATTCGCTTTCGGGAATGCTCGGGTAGCAATTCTCAAAAAAATCGATTAAAACCGCACCTAATTCATTTTTATTTTCAATATGGCTCATGTGGCCGTCAGGAAACGTGTGTAAACGGGTATTTGTGCCTTCAATTTGTGTTTTATTGGATTCGTAATCTAGTACAGGGTCTTTGGTTCCTAAAATTAAAAATATAGCGAAATTAGCGGTATGTAAAATATTTTCTCGGTCTTTTCTAATTTTCATACCTTCTAAAGCCGAAACAATACCTTGAACGGGTGTTTTTAAAGCTTCTGTTTTTACCATTTCGATATCTTCTTGTAAACGTTCGCGATTTTCTTCGCTGAACAAATTTGCGATAGACATACCCACAAAGATGCTATAGTTTTGTTTCACCGCAACGATGGCACGTTCTCTATTGCGTTTGCGTTCCTCACTGTCTTCTTTGGCCGTCGAATTGAGTAATACTAAGCCTTTCAGTATTTCAGGATAAAGCTCTGCAAAAGCTAACGAAACGTAACCGCCCATAGAATGTCCTACAAAAAACGCTTCTTTTATTTTCAAATGATTCAAAACGCTATGCACAGCATCTGCCATGTCTTCCATAGTATGTAGGTAACCCAAACACTCGCTTTGTCCGTGACCTAATAAATCGATACAAACCACTTGATAGTTCTGAGAAAATAGCGGAATATACGTTTGCCACATCGTACTGTTTTCTAAAAAACCATGAAGTAATACGATTGACTTTCCAGTTCCATGAAGTGTGTAGGCGATTTGGGTGTTTTTATAGCTGTGAAATTTCAAAATATCTTTATTTGTAGGCTACAAAGGTAAAATCTATTTATTGGATTAAAAAATCAAAAATATTTTTGAAATATACTTCTTCGGCATCTAACCAGCCATAATGCCCGCATTTATCCATGAGAACTAATTTCGCTTGAGGTAGTACTTTTTGAGTTTGGAGAGCTGTTTTTTGTGCAATGATGTCTTGCATTCCTTGAATAATCAAAACAGGTTGCTTGAAGTTTTTAAGTTGGGGTTTACAATCAAATTTGATGCGTTGCAAATCTTCCCAAACTAAAGCGTTTATACGACTATTTCCTTGTGTTAACCGTTCAGCTAAAACAGGAATATGCTTTTTGTAGTACAAATATGCGGGAGCTAAAGCACGACCTCTTCCTAATATGGTGGCTTTACTGGTGTCCCCGTTCGTTATTTTTGTGCTATAATATGAAAGAGAATCTTGCTCTGTTTTAGTCAATCGGTTTTGGATATTTTGTCCCACATATTCATTCAACCCCAAATCCAAACCACCAGAAGCTGAAAGTATCAATTTGTTAATGTTTTGCGGATATATAGTTGCGTAATAACTGGCGAGCATTCCGCCAAATGAATGCCCGAGGATAGTCCATTTTTTTATTTTAAGATGTTTGCGTAACGCTTCGATATCATCCGCCATGGCTTTCATGGTAATTGTTTTGCTACTCAATTCTTTCAGAGTTGATTTTCCTGTTCCTCTTTGGTCATACAAAATGGTTTGATATTGCGTAGCGAGTTTCTTAGCAACATATTCAAAACCATTGCTATTCATGCCAGGACCACCGTTAATAATCAAGATAGCCTCCCCTTTACCAAAGGTTTTATAGTACGTTTTTGAGTTGTCTAGATTGGTTGCAAAACCTTCCGTTTGAGCTATGAATTGGGAAAGACTAAAACAAATAAGCAAAATTGTTAAAAAGCGTTTTTTTGAATATAAAGCGTACATCTGAATTGGATTTTAAAAAATAAATGTATAAAAAAACGACCCTAGAATCAGAGTCTTTAACTTATATTTAATAATGTTTACAATTTAAGCACCCAATCGCTCATCTTTTCTAAAACTTTTGGAGCTATGGTTTGTTCAATTTCTACATATTCTGAAAAGGCACCTGTTGTACATTCTTGAAAAAGATGGTTCAAGCCTTCAAAGTTAACGATTTCAAAATGTTTGTTGCCCGCTTTGGTGAGCTCTTTTTTAAAACCTTCTAAATTGCTTATGGCATCCACCTGAAAATCTTTGCTACCATTAATAGCCAAGACAGGGATTTTCAATTTGCTGATGTATAGTGCAGGGTCGAATTTTAGAAAATATAAGAACCAAGGGTGGGTTATTTGTTTGATTTCAGCTTTGGCTTCAACTTCTAAACTTTCGGGTTTGATGAAACCTGTAGGGTATTTTTTTAGCTCATTGATGTAAAATGTTTCCAAATCTTTAGCAAGTTCTGCTCCTTTGTAGCTTTCTATAAAAGCATATAATTTTTTTGTGGTAGCGACGTCAAGTTTTACTTTTTCAGGCTTTTCTCCAGCTAATAAACCTCCTTGTTCAATTTGTTTGTACATCAAATCTTGGATTTTGATACCAGGACCCGCCATAGAAATGATGAATTTTACATTCTTATTCATCGTTGCAACCATAGGTGCAATCATACCGCCTTCACTGTGCCCAATTAAACCGATGTTTGTATAGCCTTTAGCAACTAAAAAATCTACAGCCGTGTTAATATCAGTAGCAAAGTCCGCCGTGGTTGATTTTTTATCTACCTTGCTCGATTTTCCTACCCCTCTATCGTCTAATCGCAAGGTTGCAATTCCTTTTTTAGCAAAATCATCGGCTATTACTGCAAAAGGTTTATGATTAAATAATTCCTCGTCACGATTTTGTCCGCCAGAACCAGTAATCATCACAAGGATAGGGAAATTTTTTTTGTCTTTTGGAGTGGTTATCGTTCCTGCTAAAGTGTTTTTATCAATAGGATTTAGAATCGTAACTTCCTCCATGTTGTAGTCAAAAGGTTCTTTTGGCGTTTGCGGTCGGTTGAAGGTGTAGTCTTTCTGTGCTTTATTTTGTTCCAAAACTAAGGGTAACTCCATACCACCTTGTTTAAATTTACCTTCAATTTTACCATTTGTGTAATTACCTGTGTAAGAAATGCCTAAATCGCTGGCATCTATAGCTAAAATATTATTTTCAAAAGTGGTGGTTTTGACAGGAATGTCTTTTGCACCTTGTTTTGGGCTGTCTAAAGTGGTTTTAAATTGAGTACCTTCTTTTTTGATGTTGAAAACTAGGGGAAGTTTCATGCCTTGAACCTCTAATTCGCCAGACCAACTTCCGTCGATGTCCTGACTATATCCAAAAAAAGATAACAATACTAAAGCTGTGGTTGTGATAATTTTTACCATAGGTGTTCGAATTTTGATTAATGATTGATTTTTGATGATTATAGTAATTGTTTGATTAAAAACTGTGTGATGCCCTCGGTAATTAAAATGATAAAACCAAAAGCGACCCAATGTTGCCATTTTTTAGTGTTTGTAGCTGTTTTAAAGCCATTAACCAATAAAACGATGCTGTATGTTAAGCATAACATTATAGCGATGCCAAGTACCAAACTCATAATAATTTCTAAGGGATTGGTGAAAATGTTTTCCGGGGTTTTTAAATTTTTAACAATGCGTTCTTCAATGTTTTTGGGTATTAGTAAGTAACTTAATACAGCAACAATGTAAATAGGAAAGCGATACCAAAAAGCTGTATTTAAAATATCGATGAATCTGGTTTTGGAATTGAAATATTTCCCTAAAGCAAATAATAAAATGGTAACTATACTGATGTTAATGGCGTTTTCTGCACCTACAGTCGCTAAGTTGCTATCTTTTATTAAATGCATATCTAAGGTGCCGTTAAACGAGCTATTGCATAGTTAACCTATCACAGTTCCTGTAAAAGTCAATGCGATACCGCTTACAGCTAGTTGTTTTTCAGTAAAAAGTGAAAATGGGTTGAATATTAGTTGCCAGTTCATAGTTATTTTAGTTTTTGTATTTTATCAATCAAATCGTCCATTTTGTTGCGCATGGTGGGGTAGGAAAGTTCGGCTTGTTTAGCCATTTCTTTAATGCTGCCACTGGTTAAAAAGAATTCTAAGATAAATTCTTGTTCCTCGCGACTGAGTTTTAAATAGAGCGGCAATTCATAATTACCATTGACTTCAGTAGTGCATTGGTCACAACGCATCTGACTTACACGCAACGCACTTTCACAACTGGGACATACTATAGGTAGTTTCATATGTACTTTCTTTAAATGAATTTTTGATTGATGATTGTGAATACAAATGTATAAATAAACAATATCTATTTTAATTTTATTAAAATACTATCTAGATTTAGAACTTTACTAATTTTTGATTTATTACTAGGAAGTGGAGGTTTGTAAATAAAAAAAAGCCTTGATTTCTCAAGGCTTAAGTATTAATTTCTAGGTTCTTTCATTTTGAAACTTTCCATAAACTTCGTTGTGTAGTTTCCGGCTACATAATCTGCTTCGTCCATCAATTGACGGTGGAAAGGAATCGTTGTTTTGATACCTTCAATTACGAATTCATCTAAGGCGCGTTTCATTTTATTGATTGCTTCTTCACGTGTTTGAGCAGTAGTAATCAATTTAGCGATCATAGAGTCGTAATTAGGTGGAATTGTATATCCAGCGTAAACGTGAGTGTCTAAACGCACTCCATGTCCTCCTGGTGCGTGTAAAACGGTAATTTTACCTGGAGAAGGGCGGAAATCGTTATAAGGATCTTCCGCATTAATACGACATTCAATAGAGTGTAATTGAGGTAAATAATTTTTACCAGAAATTGGCACACCCGCAGCCACTAAGATCTGCTCACGAATCAAATCGTAATCAATAACTTGTTCTGTAATTGGGTGCTCTACTTGAATACGCGTATTCATTTCCATGAAATAGAAATTACGGTGTTTGTCTACTAAGAATTCAACCGTACCTGCTCCTTCATAGCTAATATATTCAGCCGCTTTAACAGCCGCTTCACCCATTTGATGACGTAATTCGTCTGTCATGAATGGAGAAGGCGTTTCTTCAGTTAATTTTTGGTGACGACGTTGAACCGAACAGTCTCTTTCAGACAAGTGACATGCTTTACCATAAGAATCACCCACAATTTGAATTTCAATATGACGGGGCTCTTCAATAAGTTTTTCCATGTACATCCCATCGTTTCCGAAAGATGCAGCAGCTTCCATACGTGCACTTTCCCAAGCTTTATCAAGCTCTTCTTCTTTCCAAATAGCACGCATACCTTTACCACCACCACCAGCAGTAGCTTTCATCATTACAGGGTAACCAATTTCAGCTGCTACTTTTTTAGCTTCTTCTAACGATTCTAAAATACCTTCAGAACCTGGTACACAAGGCACTCCTGCTGCTTTCATGGTTGCTTTAGCGGTAGCTTTATCACCCATTTTTTCGATCATCTCAGGAGATGCGCCAATGAATTTGATGTTATGTTCTTGACAAATTTTTGAGAACTTAGCATTTTCAGAAAGGAATCCGTAACCTGGGTGAATCGCATCAGCATTGGTAATTTCAGCAGCAGCAATAATATTTGACATTTTCAAATACGATTGGTTACTTGGTGCTGGTCCAATACAAACTGCTTCATCTGCAAATTTTACATGCAAACTATCTGCATCCGCAGTAGAATAAACCGCTACGGTTTTAATTCCCATTTCGCGACATGTTCTGATTACACGAAGTGCAATTTCCCCTCTATTCGCGATTAATATTTTTTTAAACATCCTTTTTAATTTGAAAATTAAACAATTTGAAAATTTGAAAATTATTGAAGAGCACTTAATATTTTAAATTAGCACATCTTCAAATTGTCAAATTAAGAAGGGTCTACTAAGAATAATGGTTGGTCGAACTCAACTGGAGAAGCGTCGTCTACTAAAATCTTAACGATTTTTCCAGAAACTTCACTTTCGATTTCGTTGAATAACTTCATTGCTTCAATCACACATAAAGTATCTCCTTTACCAATTGAAGAACCTACTTCAACAAACATTGGTTTGTCTGGAGCTGGTTTGCGGTAAAAAGTTCCAATCATTGGAGATTTAACTGTTACATATTTTGAAGTGTCATCAGCAGGTGTTTCAGCCACAGGAGTTACAGCTACAGGAGCCGCAGCAACAGGAGCTGGAGCCGCAGCTACAGGCATTTGTGGCATAGCAGCCATAGGTACTTGTTGAACATAAGTAGTTTCAGCACCTTCTGCTGTAGTTTTGATAGTGATTTTGAAATCATCCATCTCTAATTTTACTTCAGTAGCACCAGATTTAGCTACAAATTTAATTAGGTTTTGAATTTCTCTAATATCCATGATATTCGAATTTGGTTTAGTATTTATGAATTATAAGCCCATTTTAGATAGATGGCTCCCCAAGTGAAACCACCACCAAATGCAGCAAAAACAATATTATCGCCTTTTTTAAGCTGTTTTTCAAAATCGCAAAGTACCAAAGGTAAGGTTGCCGAAGTGGTATTACCGTAACGGTGAATGTTGATTAACACTTTAGATTCGTCAAGTCCCATGCGTTCAGCGGTAGCATCAATGATACGTTTGTTCGCCTGATGCGCTACTAACCAGTTCACATCGTCGTGTGACAGGTTGTTACGCTGCATGATTTTTTCACTTACATCAGCCATTCCTGAAACCGCATATTTGAATACGGTTTTACCATCTTGAAAAACGGTATGCATTTTGTTTTCAACCGTTTCTTTTGAAGGAGGCAGGATTGAACCGCCGGCATCGATTTTTAAATATTCACGACCAATTCCGTCTGAACGTAACATTTCATCTTGTAAACCAAGACCTTCTTCGTTAGGTTCAAAAAGAACAGCACCTGCACCATCTCCAAAGATAATGCAGGTTGCGCGGTCTGTATAATCAATAATAGAGGACATTTTGTCTGCACCTATTAGTAATACTTTTTTGTATTTTCCTGACTGCACGTAGGCAGATGCGGTTGACATTCCGTATAAAAAACTTGAACAAGCAGCATGTAGGTCATAAGCAAAAGCATTTACGGCGCCAATTTGTGTGGCAACATACACACCTGTAGATGCCACGGGCATATCTGGAGTGGCTGTAGCCATAATCACCATATCAATATCCTTAGGATCAATACCTGATTTTTCAATTAGATTTTTTGCAGCTCTAATAGCCATATAAGAAGTGCCAGCTCCTTTCTCTTTTAAAATTCTTCTTTCTTTAATACCAGTACGAGTAGTAATCCACTCATCTGTAGTATCAATCATAGTTTCCAAAACTTCATTTGACAAAACAAAGTCAGGAACATAAGAGCCAATAGCGGTTATTGCGGCAGTAATTTTATTCATAAAGTCTTGTTTAGGACTCTCCAAAAAAGGTCGTTTCTAAAAGGGGATGAAATTACGAATTTTATCCAAAATAGATGCAAAACAACGTGTTTTTTTTGAAAAATGAACCGTTTTCAATAAAAAAACTCCCACAAAGTGAGAGTTTTAATTTTTCTTTTTTCTAAAAGTATTAAGCAACAGCTACTGATTTGTCAATAACTACTTGACCTCTGTAATACATTTTACCTTCATGCCAGTAAGCTCTGTGGTATAAATGTGCTTCTCCAGTCACTGGGCAAGTTGCGATTTGAGCAACAGTTGCTTTATAGTGAGTTCTTCTCTTGTCTCTTCTTGTTTTCGAGGTTTTTCTCTTAGGATGTGCCATTTTACAAAATTATTTATCCGTTAATAGTTTTTTTAATGCTGCCCAACGTGGGTCAATTTCTTCTTCTTTTATTTCTTGTTCTTCTTCTTGAGAAACTTCAGTTTCTTCAAATTCTTCCCATTCTGATTGCTCAGCTTCAGGACTCACTCTTTTCAAAGGGATAGAAAGCGCAATCATTTCATAAATGTATTGTGCGATGTCTATTTGGTGTTCACCAAAAGGTAATATGAGCAACTCCTCATTTTCATCGTTATAGGTATCACCAAAACGAACAATGAGCTTTAACTTACCTTTTACAGGTAAATCAAATGGTTCACCCGTAACATCACATAGTACATTTACAGTACCCTTATGCTTAAAGTTTAATTCAAGCATGGTAGATTGTTTTTCTAACACTAAACTCACTTTGATGTCAGATGATTCAAACTCATCGTATTCAAAGTGATCAAAGAACGCTTTGCTAATTTGGTATTCAAACTGATGTTTTCCTACTTTTAATCCCACATAAGGAATTAAATATTCATTTGTAACTTTCATCTGATAAATCTATATTTTTATAGGTATCAGGTGGAACGCTTTATCATTTAAGCACTTAAATAAACTACTATTTATTTAAAGCGTCTCATCTTGACAACAATTTGATCCTTAATTAGGGTGTGCAAAGATATAAATTATTTGTAAAATCAAAAGGGTTATGAACATTTTTTTGTTTATAACTACTTTTCTTTCACCTTTAAGGGGTTTTGAGTGGTTATTTGATACTCCATTCGGGATTTATAAATATCTAATGCGGTGTAAACAGCTTCAGAAAACGAACTGTGGTCGGCAATTCCTTTCCCAGCAATATCATAGCCTGTGCCATGATCTGGTGATGTTCTAATTTTGTCCAAGCCAGCAGTGTAATTTACCCCTTTTCCAAAAGATAACGTTTTAAACGGAATTAACCCCTGATCGTGATAGGTTGCAATAACTGCATCGTACTTTTCATATTGCCCACTGCCAAAAAAGCCATCCGCAGAATAAGGACCAAAAACTAAGTATCCTTTATCAAACAATTTTTTTAAGGCAGGTTTCAGTATGGTTTCTTCTTCTTTTCCAATAACACCATTATCTCCAGAATGCGGATTCAAGCCTAAAACGGCAATTTTTGGTTTTACAACTTGAAAATCTTGAATTAAGGATTGATTGATGGTTTTTATTTTTTTAAATATCAATTCTTCCGTCAAATGAGAGGCTACTTCATTAATAGGTACATGGTCAGTTAGTAAACCCACGCGTAAAGCATCTTGCACCATAAACATTAAGGCATCTCCATTTAATTCCTGATTCAAATAATCAGTATGCCCTGGAAATGAAAAATCTTCACTTTGAATGTTTACTTTACTAATAGGAGCAGTTACTAAAACATCTATTTTGTCTTCCTTTAAAGCTTGAGTAGCTGCTACAAATGATTTGATAGCGTATTTACCTACGTTTTCATCTTCAACTCCCCATTCTAAATTAACGCCTTCGCGCCAAACATTTAAAACATTAATTTTTCCTGTAAGGGCTTGGTCTAATTTATCTATACCATGAAGATTAACATTTAAGTTTAATTGTTTTTTTAAATAAGATAAAATTTTAACATTAGCAAAAATAACAGGAGTGCATAATTCCATCATACGTGCATCTTCGAAAGTCTTTAAAACTACTTCGCTACCTATGCCATTCAAGTCGCCAATGGATATACCAAGCATTATATTTTCAGCCTTTTTTGTCATCGCTTTGTTTTTTGTGCTAATTTTGAATGCAAATTTACTAAAATTAATCTCTTAATGTTTACAGGAATCATAGAAACTCTTGGAACTCTAGTTTCTTTAGTACAAGAAGGTGAAAACATTCATGTTTCGGTTGCCTCTTCGATAACCCATGAATTAAAAATTGATCAAAGCGTAGCCCATAATGGTATTTGTTTGACTGTGGTAGCTATTGAAAATGATGTGTATATGGTTACGGCTATTAAAGAAACTATAGATAAAACCAATTTAAGTGAGTGGAAGGTAGGTGATGTGGTAAATCTTGAGCGCGCCATGAAATTAGGTGATCGTTTGGATGGACATATTGTTCAGGGTCACGTAGATCAGGTAGGAACTTGTGTGCATATAGAAGAAGCTGATGGGAGTTGGTATTTTACATTTAATTACGATGCGTCTTTAAATAATATTACTATTGAAAAAGGGTCTATTACTGTAAACGGTACTAGTTTGACCGTTGTAAATTCAAAACAGAATGAGTTTAGTGTAGCCATTATTCCTTATACTTTTGAGCATACTAATTTTCATACTTTTGAAATTGGTACTAAAGTAAATTTAGAATTTGATGTGATTGGCAAATATGTGGCTAGATTGCATGGTTTGAGGAGTTAGTAAACTCAACAAATATTTCTGTATACTTTATATTATAAAATGACTTTGTGATCAATTAGTTGATTCGTTTGGTATAATCGATTTAAAAGAAGAGTTCAGAAGTCTTTTTTTGTTAGTGATTAATGATTTAAATGAAATTTACTAAAAACGCGACACTAAAAAAAACACTATCTTTACACCTTATTTTTAGCCTATGATACTATCAATGACCGGTTTTGGAAAAGCAACTCTACAATTGCCGACCAAAAAAATCACTGTTGAAATAAAATCACTTAACAGCAAAGGATTGGATTTGAATGTCCGTATGCCTTCTGTATATCGAGAAATGGAGTTAGGATTGCGCAACCAAATTGCTCAAAATTTAGAAAGAGGGAAGGTCGATTTTTCGTTGTACATAGAAGTGACGGGTGAGGAAACTTCATCGAAAGTAAATGCACCTATTGTTCGTGCATATATCGCTCAGATGAAAGAAATTCTACCTGAAGCAGACGCTACTGAATTGATGAAAATGGCGGTGCGTATGCCTGATGCGTTGAAAACCGAACGTGATGAGATTGATGAAAATGAATGGGCAGAAATTCAAAAAGCAATTAACGAAGCTTTAATTGCTATCAACCAATTTCGAAACGATGAAGGTCAATCATTAGAAAACGAATTTAAAACGCGCATTGCAAATATTCGTCAGTTGATGCAAGATGCTGTGGCGTATGATAGTGAGCGCATCACAACCGTGAAAACTCGTTTGCGTACCGCTTTAGAAGAACTTGAAGCTACGGTGGACGAAAATCGTTTTGAACAGGAATTGATTTTTTATCTAGAGAAATATGATATCACAGAGGAAAAAGTACGCTTAAGTAACCACCTGGATTATTTTTTAGAAACTTTAAATGGTAAGGAAGCCAATGGTCGTAAGTTAGGCTTTATCACGCAAGAGATGGGACGCGAAATCAACACCATGGGTTCAAAATCGAACCATTCTGAAATGCAGAAATTGGTTGTGATGATGAAAGATGAATTAGAGAAAATAAAAGAACAAGTATTGAATGTTTTATAAAATTAGTAATTAGTAAAGAGTGACAAGTAAAAAGTCCATTTATGAGTAGTATTAATTCTTATAAAGATTTATTGATTTGGCAAAAAGGCATTGTTTTAGTCGTTAAAGTGTATCAATTGGTAAAAACATTTCCACAAGAAGAGTTATATGCATTGACAAGCCAGTTGAAAAGAGCTGTGATTTCTATTCCTTCAAATATAAGTGAAGGATATGGTAGAAATACCGACAAATCTTTTAGTCATTTTGTAGATATTGCTAGAGGGTCATTATGCGAGTTAGAAACTCAAATGATTATTGCTAAAGAATTAGATTTTGTAACGAATTGGGACTCGTATCATGAAATTATGAGTTTAATAACAGAAGAATCAAAAATGATAAATTCTTTTTCAAAATCACTCAAATAAAAAATACGACTTATCACTAATTACTAATCACTTTTTACTTTATTGAAATGAACAAAGAAGGAAAATTAATCGTATTCTCAGCACCATCAGGTTCTGGGAAAACCACTATAGTAAGACACTTATTAGGCATTGATGAATTGAATTTAGAATTTTCAATCTCTGCCGCAACTCGTGAACCCAGAGGACAGGAAGTAAATGGCAAAGACTATTACTTTATTTCGATTGACGAGTTTAAAAAACACATCAAAGCGGAAGACTTTGTAGAGTGGGAAGAAGTGTATCGCGATAATTTTTATGGAACACTGAAAAAAGAAGTAGAACGCATTTGGGCGATGGGTAAAAATGTGATTTTTGATATTGATGTGGCTGGTGGTTTGCGTATCAAAAAGAAATTTCCAGAGCAAACCTTAGCGGTTTTCGTAAAACCACCTAGTGTGGACGAATTGAAGCGTCGTTTAAAAGAACGTTCGACAGAAAGCGAAGATAAAATCAATATGCGTATTGCTAAAGCTCACGTGGAATTAGCTACGGCTCCACAGTTTGACACCATCATTAAAAACTATGATTTGGATGTGGCTAAACAAGAGGCTTATGAATTGGTGAAGGGGTTTGTGTCGAAATAGTGATAAGTAAAAAGTAATGAGTGATTAGTAGCTTTATGGGTAGTATTAATTCTTATAAAGATTTATTGATTTGGCAAAAGGGAATTACATTGGTTGTAAAAGTGTACCAATTGACTAGATTTTTCCCACCTGAAGAATTATACTCTCTTACTAATCAGATTAAAAGAGCAGCAGTATCTATACCTTCAAATATAGCTGAAGGTTATGGGAGGAATACGAATAAATCTTTTAGTCATTTTATTGACATTTCAAGAGGCTCTTTAAATGAGTTAGAGACACAGCTTATTATCGCTAAAGAACTTATGTACATTACAGATATAGATTTGTACAATGAAATTTTATTGTTAATTGATGAAGAGTCAAAAATGATTAATGCTTTTTGTAAAACTCTCAAAAACTAATTACTCTTCACTAATCACTTTTCACTATAAAAAATGAAAATAGGACTATATTTCGGTACATTCAATCCCATTCATATTGGGCATTTGATAATTGCGAATCACATGGCGGAACATTCTGATTTGGAACAAATTTGGATGGTGGTTACCCCGCACAATCCGCACAAACAGAAGAGTTCGTTGTTAGACGATTACCATCGCTTGCACATGGTGCATTTAGCTACAGAAGATTATCCAAAAATCAAACCTTCGGATGTTGAGTTCAAATTGCCCCAACCGAATTATACCGTCAATACATTGGCACATTTGCAGGAAAAGTATCCACAGCATGAATTTGCCTTGATTATGGGGGAAGATAATTTGAATTCGCTACACAAATGGCGGAATTACGAACACCTAGTGTCTCAGCATGCTATTTATGTGTATCCGCGTTTGCATACTTCTGAAATGGATACGCAATTCGAAAACCACCCCAATATTCATCGCGTGAATGCTCCAGTTATTGAATTGTCTTCAACGTTTATCCGTGAGAGTATTAAAAATAATAAGAATGTGATTCCTATGCTACCCAATAAGGTTTGGGACTATGTGGAGCATAATTTGTTTTACAAGAAGTAAAATGACTCTTCATTTCAAGAGCCATTTTACTTCTTTTTTAGTAACTCTTTATTTGATTCGGCTTCTAATCTCACTTAAACTTTGGTCGATGATCAATTTCCCATCGCGGAAAACTTCTTTTAATTCGCCTTGTTTTTCTTCTTCCCAAGAAACTTGATCAACCAACTGATATACTCCGTTTTTTAAAACGACTTTCATTAATCCTTTAGCTGATTTTTTAGTACCATCATCTGTTATTGGATCTTTGAAAATTTCGCGTCCTTCGCCATTGACTTCGCCATAAGTTGCTTTCATTGCAAAACCAAAGGTGTCGCGGGTGTTATATTGATAGGTATAAGAACCAATTCCTAACACGACGTTAGTCGAAGCAAATCCTTTTTGTTTTAGTTTTTCGCAAATTTGAGTAGCTCTTTCCACCGTAATACTATCACCATATATCGCTCCAATTTGTGGTGCTAATTCTTTATAACCTTTAGCGTTAGTCGTTCCACCAAAAACATCCCAAAGTAATTCTACTACTCCTTTGCGCTCTTGTTCGGTTTTTCCATCAGGGTTACCACATAAAATAAGCACTGGATTCCCGCTATCAGGTCGGATGACTACTTTACCTTCTCTTGCCAATATCGTTTCTTTTAGTCGAGGCATATAATCAGTTAAAACTTTCCATAAATCCCACGTATCTGAAACGATGGATACAATTCCTTTAGGATAAATTTCACAGATTAAACGTTGGAAAGTTTCAAACTCTCCTTCGGTTGTTCCCATACACATTACGGAATGTTCTGTTGCTGCTACGGATCCTCCCACTAATTCAGCATCGGAATTGGCATTATAATAGGTTTCCAAAGCATCAATCGCTGGTATGGTGTCTGTTCCAGTAAAACTTAACAAGTGTCCCATTCCTGAAATCACCGCCGATTCTATTCCGCCCATTCCTCTCATCGAGAAATCGTGCCCTTGCCAATCGACAAATTCGGGAATAGAAGATGTTTCTTGAGCATAAGCGCCTATTACTTTTCTGTATTGTTTAGCAATAGTTGCAGAGGTACAAGGCAACCAAACCACGGCAGATAATAGGGTTTCGAAATAATTGGTCAACCAAAAGAATTCGGATTTGGTGTTATACATCGTGAACATTGGCACACGAACAGGCACGCTCACTCCTTCAGGTAGGGCTTTGAAAACCATTGGAATATAACCTAAATCGTGCAGGTCTTCGATATGTTTTGTACCAACTTGGTTTTCGCCTAAGTAGTTGTTGATACGTCGGGCGTAACGCGACACTACAGTTTCTTTAGGTTGGCTGAAGAAATTGGTTTGAAAATCTTCGATAATGTATTTTTTAATGAAATACTGTAAGCCAAAAAATACGACTTCATTCACTCCTTCTATTCTGGATTTACGCGGCGTCCAATTGGAATATACTAAAGAGGTGTTGTTTGGGTACTGACGACGGTGGTCAACTTTGTAACCGTCGGTTAATAATAATGGATTCATATATTCTTTTCTAAAATTAAAAACTTCTATAAACTTTGTGCTTGCACTTTGTGCCCCGATAGCTATCGGGATTGTGTAACTCAAAAATTGTTACACAAAGAACACTAAGTTTTTCACAAAGTTACACTAAGGGATATTTAATTCCTCCCTCTTTCATTTGGATATAACCCCCACACAATATCACTTTGCCAAAACTCTTTAGTTGCGACATCCATACAGGTTAGTTTCCCAGAAAAACCTGCTCCAGTGTCGATATTCCAAACATTGCAACCTTGCATCGGAATATCAACATCATAGTTTAGAGTAGGTGTATGTCCAATGAAGATTTCGTGATAATGTACTAATCGCTTTGGGAATAATTTGGAATCTTTTTTGATTCGTTTGTCCATTGTCAATGCCATTTCCCAAAGGGTTCTATCGAAGCAAAAATCCAATCGGTTTTCTTCTTTTTCTACTCCGTGCATAGAAGTAAAACCCGCGTGAATGTAAAGTCGGTTATCCTCGTCGATGTGGTATTCTTGGAGATTTTGATAAAAGCTCTTGTGTTCAGCGGAAGCTAGTAAACCTGACTGGATATAACTCTGAATGGTTGCTTTCCCACCGTGTTCTTCCCAAACAGGGTTTGATACTCCCAAGTTCAACCAACGTCCACACCACAAATCGTGATTTCCTTGTATAAAAACGCATTGGTATTTTTTACTTAATTGGATAAGACATTCTACGGTTTGGGCAGATTCACTCCATCCATCGACGTAATCACCAAGAAAAATTAATTTATCAGTCGGAGTGATACCTAACTTTTCTATCAATTGTTCTAAAGCGCGTAGTCCTCCGTGTATGTCGCCAAAAACTAGTGTTCTCATTTTCTTCTTATAACTATTAAGTTCTTTTCTTTTTCAAAATGCTTAATGAACTATTTTCAACTTTAAATAATTTTTCATTTTACCATTAAGACTAAGTTTCATTAAGAAATCTAAGTACAATTTTTTTAACTTAATTACCTTAATATCTTAATGGTTAATTAACAATCCCCTTTTCATTTAATCGGAATTGATATTTTTTAACATCTCTGAATATATTTTGGTGGTACTTCATCAGTTAGCCAAACACCATTTTCGGAACAATAAAACAGATAACCATCTTTTACCATTTGGTAGGTATTTATTTTTAAAATAATCGCTGCTCCTCGTCGGTTACCTACTTTGATTGCGGTTTCTTTGTCTTTGCTTAAATGTACGTGTTGCCGACTCATTTTTTGTATTCCGTCTTTCAAAATGGTGTCCATAAACTTCGCTACTGTCCCGTGATACAATTCATCGGGTGGGGTTTGTGGTTGTAGTTCTAAATCGACAGTAATGGAATGGCCTTGATTGGCTCTGATTTTGGTTAAATCATCATTGAATGTGAATCGTTTTTTGTCATTGGTTTCCACCACTTGACTTATAATTTCAAAATCCAATTCTTTGTGAAATTCATTTCTATTTTTATTGGCTTTTTCAATGAGCTCGTCAACGATTGCCCATCCGTTTTTGTCTAGATTCAAATGAATTGTTTCTGGGGAATGTCTTAGAACATAACTCAGGAATTTGCTTATATTTTTTATATCTTTTTCGTTCATTGTAATATTAGTTTTGTTCCACAGAGTTCCACAAAGTTTTTCACGAAGTCACACGAAGTTTTTTTAAAAAAATTCTGTGAATCTCTGAGTTATTTCTCTTTAAATCCCTGTGACATTTAATTTTTTTATAATTCAATTTTTATTTAAAGGATTTCCATTAAAATATCCTTTTTCATTTTTTTCCTTGTTACACAAAGTTGCACAACGTTTTTCACGAAGTCACACAAAGTTTTAAAATTTGATTTAAACTAACTTCAATTTTTTATTCAATTCTTCATTTTTAAACAGAAGTGGCTTTTCTTCAGGAATAAGAAGTTGTTCTAATTCATTCTTTTTTTCGAATTCATATTGTTCAGCTACATATGGGCTTATATCTTCGATTTGAAGTATATCCGTCTTTGCAAATGACCGACTAAATTCGTTTCGTAATCCAATTTGTATGGCTCTTCTTTCTAGTTTATTTCCGTAAGGGTCGTGATCTGGATCCCATTGCAAACGAACATTGGATGTTTTTACTGCTCCTTGCCATTGTTCCATAGACATACCTTATACTTGATTAAAGGATGAATAGACAGCATTTTCCAAATATTTTTCGAAGGCTTCTAGTTTTAAATAAATTGCTAAAACGACTTCTTGTCCTTCTTTTCTTCCCCAACCATTGCGATACATCATCCAAAGGAAATTGGGTTTAATCCACGTCATTCGATCGAGGCTAAAACCGCCACCAAAATATTGATTCTTGACTGCAAAATTTCCAATTTCTGGTCGGTATGATTGATAAACAATTATTTTTTCCTCGTCATATTGCGCCATAATATGGTGTCCGCTTTGAGGCCATTCTTGTAGTTGTTCTGTATATTTTTTTAATTGTAAGTTCATATTTTTTTTTGTTACACAGAGTTACACAAAGGTTTTTCACGAAGTCATACGAAGTTTTTAAGTTCTGTGATTCTCTGTGGAATTTAATTTTACATCATTTGTTTATACCATTTATAATTTTCATCATCAAAACAGACGAATATTACTTCTTCTATATTTTCAAACGAATATGATTTTACTGTTTCTATAGCGATTTTTGCCGCTTCTTTCTTTGGAAAACGATAAATTCCTGTGCTTATGTTGGGAAATGCGATGGTTTTGCATTGGTGTTCCTCTGCCAAGTCTAAAGCATTTTTATAACAATGTGCCAAAAGTGCTTTCTTTTCTTCTTTATCTCCGTTCCATACAGGACCTACGGTATGAATTACATACTGAGCAGGTAAATTTCCTGCCGTGGTTATTACGGCTTGCCCAACCTCGCAGCCTCCTTGTCTGTTTCTTATTTGGATGCATTCTTCCAGGATTTTTGAACCTCCTGCTCTGTGAATGACACCATCTACTCCACCACCTCCTAATAAAGAGGTATTAGCTGCATTGACAATGGCATCGGCTTGTATTTTTGTGATGTCTGCTTTAAGTAGTGTGAGTTTCATTTTATTTCTTTTTAACCGCAAAGGAGGCAAGGTTTTACGTCAAGTGCGCAATGTTTTTGCAGTTATGTTTTTTTATCGATGCTGTATCTTTCAGCCATACGATTACATAATTTTTCTATATCATTTTTTCTAGCGAGCACTTCAAGCCAGTCCTTCGGAATAGCTTCATAACCATAAATCAATCCTGCTAATCCTCCTGCAATTGCGGCTGTGGTATCTGTGTCACCTCCTAGATTTACTGCTTTCAAAACGGTTTCTGAATATGAACTTGAAGTTAGCACACACCAGATACTCGCTTCTAAACTATGAAGTACATATCCTGAGGAAGCTATTTCGGATTCTTCTAATTGGTGAATCAATTGTTTTTCATAGATTCCAACTTTGATATCCAAAACACGATGATACAATTCAATTTCTTTTTGAGAAGCAATGGCATTGTTGTTTAGAAAATCTTTAACTGTTTCTTGCATTATAACTAATGCCGCTTCTTTTGATTTTCCTTCAATGAGTAATCTTGCATATTCCAAATAGATAAAACACGCCAAAACGGAGCGAATATGTCGATGAGTTAAGGACGAAACATCTTTTGTTATATCAAAACGCTTTTCGATAGGCATATCTTTGATAAAAAAAACCAAAGGCAAAATGCGCATCAAGGAGCCATTACCGTTATCTCTTTCTGATGTTCCACCTGCTAGCAATGGAGGCGTTCCTTTTTCTATTTGGTGAATGGTAAAACCAGTCGCCATTCCTATGTCAAAAACCCTACCGTGCGGTGTCCACATTTGCCCATTTGCCCAATTCACAAAATATTGCCCAATTTGGTTGGTGTCATAACCATTGCAAAGGCTATCCGCTAAACAAAACGTTAAAGAACTATCATCACTCCACGTTCCAGCAGGTTGACCGTGTGATCCATATTCACGCATTCCTGTAACTGGGAATCGTTTCAATTCATCTCTATCCTTAAATTCAACCGGAACACCTAAAGCATCTCCAATGGCTACTCCAAATAGAGCGCTGTGTATTTTTGATTTCATTTTTACTTTTTTAATATATCCCTCACTTCCATCAATGCAAATCCCAATAAATTCAAACCCATCCATAACTTTGGATTTTCTGCCTTTGTATCATCACCCGTTAAACCAATACCCCAAATTTTATCCACAGGACTCGCTTCTACGAGAACTCTATTTTTAGTGTTTAGCAAAAATTCTTTCAATGCTTTATTTTGAGTGAACTTGTGATAATTCCCTTGAACCACAATTTCGAATCGGTTGTCTTCCCAAATCTTTTGATCAAATCCTTGCACTTGTCTGCCAAACTGCTTTACTTGAGCTGGCGATTTAGCGTGAATTATTTTATCAAACATTGCTACGTCGTTAAATAATTTTGCTTTTTGTGCTATCATCCAATGTTCGGCAGTTGGAAAAGAATTTCCGTCCACAGTAAATGAACTCTGCCACCATTGACTAAAACAGGCTTTTGTTATGCTCCCATCTTTAGAAGGTTGATGCCCCCAAAAGAAAAGGAATTTCGCATTTTTATCTATATTTTCAATTGTGTTTTCATTCTATTTCAATATTAATCGTTTGAACTTTTGCTTCATTAAAATCCTTAACCGAATTGGTTGTAAAGATTTTTTCAAAAATTTGTAATTGATCGAATCCTTTGTTAAAAATTCCGTGGCTTACGGCCAAATATAATTTGCCGGCCTTCTTTTTTTGTAATGCTTCGGCTAATCCTATAAAAGTTCCGCCTCCGTCGCATATATCATCTACAATTAAACAAGGTTTTCCTTGTAAATCATCGGTATAAACTTTAAAATCCTTTAGCTTTCCTGTTTTAACATCTCGGCTTTTGCTTGCTTCGACTACTTCTACACCGCCTAAATATTCAGATACTTTGTAAATTTTCTTTAAAGCACCGCCATCTGGTGAAATTAAAATTACTTCATCACCAATATTTTCAATTACTTTTTCAACAAATTTATAATTGGTTATGACTTGGCAATTGTTAAGTACCGCAGGAGTTACTTCGCTATGCGCATCAAACACATATACTTTAGAAAGGTTTAAACTGTTCAAGATATCAGCATATACTTTTACCGAAAGTGGTTCGCCAGGAATCATTACACGATCTTGTCTAGCTGCTGGAAAATACGGAATGAAAAGTTCAACTTCTTTTACATCCATTCTTCTTAGGGCATCAATCGTTAAAATGATTAGACCAAAATCGTTAAAACTATTTGCACGATGGGTAACGATAACTTTTTGAGTAGTATCAAAGGGCTGAATTTTTATATGGGGTTCACCCCCTGAAAAGGTAAAAGCTTGAAATTGAATTTCTGTTCCTTGTATAGGTTTGAATTGCGAATCTAAATTAAGTATCATAGTTTTTATATTTGCGTAATTATGACACAAATATAAAAATGATTATTAGATTAAAAAAATAATTTGTGTAAAAATCACACAAACTTAATTTCAAAGTAAAAACCTTCTTGTTGTAAACGTTGATATTCTGCGGGTTTAAATTGAAATAATTTAGCTGGTCGGCCCGCTTTTTGTTGGCAATAAAATTCGGTTTCTTCAAGAATACCAAAGCCTAACATCTTTTTTCTAAAATTTCGACGGTCAATTTCCTTTTTCAAAATAGACGTATACAATGCTTCTAAATCAGAAAACAAAAATGTCTGCGGTAGTAAATCAAAACCTATAGGTTCATAGGTCAATTTAGCTTGCAGTCGTTGTAAGCCTTTATGAACAATAGTATTATGGTCAAATGCTAAATCGGGTAATTCGTCCACGGGAAACCAAGCCACGTCTAAGGCATCGGTATTTGCCTGAATTTCGATATTTGAGGAGTCCACCAAGGCTAAATAAGCTACCGATATAACACGATTTCGATGGTCACGATGAACATCATCACCAAAAGTATATAACTGTTCCAGATACTTCACACTTACATTGGTTTCCTCTTTCAGCTCGCGTTCCACCGCTGCTTTTAGCGTTTCATCATTTTGGACCAGTCCTCCAGGCAATGCCCACTGTAATTGACTACCGCCAAATTTTTGTTGTATTAATAAAACATATAATTTATGATTTGCATAACCAAAAACTACTGCATCTACGGCAACTCTAATATTTTGCATCATAACTTACTGTATTATATACGCAAAAATACGGAATTATAAATTAACATATTATTAAAACAATTCTTCGGATTAGGCTTGTACCTTTAACCTTTAAAATTTTGATCATGACCAATTTTGAATTATACAATCCCGTAAAATATGTTTTCGGGAAGGGGCAAATTGCTAAACTTACTGAATTAGTACCAGCTAACACTAAAATACTGTTGACGTATGGTGGCGGGAGCATTTTTAACAACGGGATTTATGACCAAGTTAAAACGGCTTTATCCAATCATGAAATTATTGAGTTTGGTGGCATAGAACCTAATCCACGCTATGAAACCTTAATGAAAGCCGTAACCATTATCCGTGAACAAGAAGTAGGTTTTATTTTGGCTATAGGTGGAGGTAGTGTTATTGATGGGACTAAGTTTATTTCAGCTGCGGTGAACTACAGTGGGGATGCTCTTGAGATTTTAAAGCAACGTATTTTATTTACCGATTTGACCCAAGTCATTCCTTTTGGTACGGTTTTGACACTCCCAGCAACGGGTTCAGAGATGAATTCTGGAGCAGTAATTAGCGTTGAAGCAACTCAAGAGAAATTGACTTTGGGAGGTAGTGCTTTGTTTCCAAAATTTTCTATTTGCGACCCTACAGTGATAGAGTCACTACCTAAACGCCAATTACAAAACGGAGTCGTAGATGCGTTTACTCATGTTATGGAACAATATTTAACCTACCCACATGACGCCTTATTGCAAGATCGCTTGTCTGAAAGTATTTTGCAGACTTTAATTGAAATAGGTCCCGCAGTAGTGGAACAACCTACCGATTATAAATTAGCCTCTAATTTTACTTGGTGTTGTACTATGGCGCTGAATGGTTTGATTCAAAAAGGTGTTCCTTCAGATTGGGCTACCCATATGATTGGACATGAGTTAACTGCTTTGTACGGTATTGACCACGCAAGAACTCTTGCAATTATTGGTCCTAATTTATACCGCGTAATGTTTGAAACCAAGAAAGAAAAATTAGCACAATACGGACGTCGTGTTTGGAACTTGTCAGGTAATGAGGATGAAGTAGCGAAACTAGCTATTGAAAAAACAACAGCTTTTTTTCAGACTATGGGGATGTTAACCAAGCTTTCTGAAAACACAAACGATTTCCAAGAAACCGCAACCATCATTGTGGATCGATTTGAAGCTAGAGGATGGAAAGCTTTGGGTGAAAAACAGAATGTTACTCCGGAGAAAGTACGTGAAATTATTGAGTTGAGTTACTAATAAAAGGGCAAATGCAGTTAAAGCTGTATTTGCCTTTCTATTTGTTGATCTAAAGAGATAAACGTTTCTGTTCGAGAAACCCCTTCTATTGATTGTATCTTAGTATTCAACAATTGCATGAGATGTTCATTATCCCTACATATAATCTTGATTAAAATACTCCAATTTCCTGTAGTATAATGACATTCTAACACTTCTGGAATTTTTCTTAAGTCTTTAACAGCCTCTGGATTTCTGGAGGCTTTATCTAAATAAATTCCCACAAAAGCCATAGTACTATAACCCAAAACTTTGGTGTTCACAATAAACTTCGAACCAGAAATCACCTTGGCTTCTTCTAGTTTTCGTAAGCGTTGGTGTATAGCAGCTCCGGAAATTCCAATTTTATTAGCAATTTGAAGTATAGGTTTTCGTGCATCTTCCATTAAATAGCGAAGAATTTCTTTGTCAATACCGTCAATTTCAATTTGTAAGTGATTTACTCGCATAAGTTTTAAAATGAAATATAAAGGTAATTTATTTTTGAAATAAGCAAAAAAAATACAGACTGAGATTTTAGCCTGTATAAGTATAAATATTTTAGGAGGATTAATTTAGTTCGTATAAAACAATGTCTGTTTTGTCTTCTTCCGTTATTTTAATTTTGTATACCCCTGGTTTTAAGTCTTCAAGTGTAATTGGTGTTCCAACGGTGTTTTTTGAAAGTACAACAAGTCCATTTTCGTTGATAAATTCAACCTTTTTCTCGGTATACATTTCAGAGACCACATAAATATGTTTTCCTAATTTTTTGGTGTTATAACTAAAGATCTCTAATCCCCTGATTCCTCGGGTTAAATCTTTCTTAGGATCTGTATTGGCAGCTAAACTTAAAGTGAATAATAATGTTATAATTAAAGTTTTCATGTTGTGTAGTTTGTTTATTTGATTATTCTGATGCAAATCTATAATAACAGGAAAATACTTCAATTATCAAATCGATAGTTGACCGACAAACTCGATATAAATCACTTTTTTCTAAATTTCAGGAGTAAGACCTCACTAAAATTAGTGATAAGAATTCATATAAAAAGACCCGCTCAATATGAAACGGGTCTTCGTGAAATAAGTAGGTAGGCAGATTAATTATACCCCATATACGGTACTTCTTTTTCATGAAAGATAACCCCGTATTCCTCTAATTCTTTTAGTATAGGAGCGTATACCTCTTTTTTAATAGGTAACTGAACTCCAGATGTGGTAATATTACCATTTAATATTTGAAGCGTTGCCATAGCTACTGGTAAGCCTACCGTTTTAGCCATAGCGGTGTAGGTTTGGTCATCACCTATGCACACCATGGTAGCGTCTATTTGTTTGCGTTCGCCATTTAATTCGTAACCAAATTTATGATACATCACAATCATGTCTTTGTCTTCTGGTTGTAAAGACCATGAATCGGTTAATATTTTTTCTAAGGCTTGTGCTGGTGTAGCATTTTTTAAACCTAATTTCTTTTCCGTACTAAATAAATCCAGTTCGACTAATTTGTCCCACATCACATCATCTTGGTCAATTTTCAATTGATGACGCAATTTGATTTCAACAGAATCCGTAGCGTGATAAGGTAAAAACAAATTGATAAACTCGCGATAGCTCATTCCTTCAGAATCGTCTATGATATACGTATCGTCCGTCATGCCTAATTGGACAAACATGTCCCAAGCTTTTGAATAGCCTACACGACGAATGGTTCCGCGGTATAAAGTCAATACATCATCTAAATCATACACCGTTCTGTATTTCAAAGAATCGCGATTGGCATAAACTTCAAAACGGCCATAACCATCTATTTCCAAAAACTCAGTTCTACGGAATAATTTGTTATATGGAATGTATTTGTAAGTTCCTTCTTGTATGAATTTTGCCGCACCACCTTGTCCTGCTAAAACCACATTTCTTGGCGCCCAAGTAAATTTGTAATTCCAAAGATTGGTGTCTGATTCTGGAGCAACTAAGCCACCACAGAATGATTCAAATAAGATGATTTTTCCACCTTGTTCGCGAATTTCATCCAATACTTTCATGGCACTCATATGGTCAATCCCTGGGTCTAAACCTACTTCATTCATGAATACCAACCCGTTTTCTTTGGCTTGAGCATCTAATGCTTGCATAGCATCGCTGATGTATGAAGCGGTAACCATGTGCTTTTTAAAAGCGATACAGTCTTTAGCCACCTCAATGTGCATGTGTGCAGGCAACATAGAAATAACAATATCAGCTTTTTGAATTTCGTTTTGACGTTGGTCTGTGTTGTGGATATCTAAAGCAATCGCTGTAGCATTTTTATGTCCTAGGGTTTTTCTCTGCGCTAATTCTAATGACAAATCTCCAATGGTCAGGTGAAGTTGTTCGCTTTCAGATTTTTCTAAAAGGTATTTGATAAGCGAAGATGCTGAACGACCAGCTCCGATTATAAGTACATTTTTCATTTTTTGGTTTGATAAAAAATCACACAAATGTAATCAAATGTTGTTTTTATGAAAGCGAAATAGAAAAAATATCTCGTTTTTTTGTAAAAGCTGTATTAAATTTGGGGAAAATTTACATGAAATGGATAAGAAAATTCTGTTAACCGCCTTAAGTTTTGGGGTCGTTTCAATAATTTTAGGTGCTTTTGGTGCTCATGCCCTAAAAAAAGTCTTAAATATAGATCAGTTGAATTCTTTTGAAGTAGGCGTACGCTATATGATGTATCATGCTTTATTTCTTTTGTTTCTAGGTACCACAACAATTTTACTTCCTGAACAAAAAAATGTAGTATATAATCTGACTTTATCAGGGACACTATGTTTTTCAGTTTCAATCTATTTGTTAGCTACACAAACCTTGAGTGGTGTGAATTTTAAATTTTTAGGACCAATAACCCCTATAGGAGGACTATTGATAATTAGTGCATGGGGCATGGCTATTTATTACATTTTCACAAAAAAAGCCTAATCTGTGAGGCTATTTAAATAATATTTATACTTTTGTCGTTAAATTAGAACACAACACATCATAATTTTATGGAAGCATACACACCACCTACGAAAACGATTTCGTTAGAAAAATACGGAATTAGTGGCGTTAAAGAAATTGTATATAATCCTTCATACGAATTATTATATCAGGAAGAATTGAACCCTTCACTAGAAGGTTACGAAAGAGGGCAGTTAACTGAGCTTGGCGCAGTTAATGTAATGACGGGTGAGTTCACAGGTCGTTCTCCTAAAGACAAGTACATTGTTAAAGATGCTGTAACGGAAAACACCATTTGGTGGACTTCAGAAAAGGCGGTTAATGATAACAAACCTATCTCAACCGATACTTGGAAGGCGCTTAAAGAGAACACAGTATCACAATTGTCTGACAAAAGACTTTTTGTAGTAGATACCTTTTGTGGTGCTAACGAAAACACACGTCTGAAAGTGCGTTTTATAGTTGAGGTAGCATGGCAAGCACATTTTGTAAAAAACATGTTCATCCGTCCTACAGAAGAAGAATTAGCAAACTATGGTGAGCCTGATTTCGTAGTAATGAATGCTTCAAAACGTGGTTTTGCTGATTATAAAGCACACGGCTTAAACTCAGAAGTTTACATTGCTTTCAACTTGACGGAAAAAATCCAATTAATTGGAGGTACTTGGTACGGTGGGGAAATGAAAAAAGGGTTGTTCTCGATGATGAACTACTACTTACCTTTGCAAGGTATGGCATCTATGCACTGTTCTGCTAACAAAGGTAAAGATGGTGATGTAGCCGTGTTCTTCGGTTTATCTGGAACAGGAAAAACAACCTTATCTACAGACCCTAAACGTGAATTAATTGGTGACGATGAGCACGGATGGGATAACGATGGAGTTTTCAACTTTGAAGGAGGTTGTTACGCAAAAACTATCGATTTAAGTAAAGAAAACGAACCAGACATCTATGGTGCTATTAAGCGTGATGCCTTATTAGAAAATGTAACAGTTGATGCTGAGGGTAAAATTGATTTCAAAGACGGTTCTGTAACACAAAATACTCGTGTTTCTTACCCGATTAACCATATTAATAATATTGTAACTCCAGTTTCAAAAGCGGGTCATGCTACTAAAGTTATTTTCTTAACTGCAGATGCTTTTGGGGTAATGCCTCCAGTATCTAAATTGACTCCAGAGCAAACTAAATATTATTTCTTATCTGGATTTACTGCAAAATTAGCTGGAACAGAGCGTGGGGTTACACAACCTGAACCAACTTTCTCCGCTTGTTTTGGAAAAGCATTCTTGTCTTTACACCCAACGAAGTACGGGGAAGAGTTAGTAAAGAAAATGGAAGAGCACAACGCTAAAGCGTATATGGTAAACACAGGATGGAATGGTACTGGTAAGCGTATTTCTATCAAAGATACTCGTGCAATTATCGATGCTATTTTAGATGGTTCTATCGAAAATGCAGAAACGTCTGTAGTGCCAGTATTCAATTTCAATGTACCTACGGCTTTACCAAATGTGGATACGAACATTTTAGACCCTAGAAATACATATACTAATGCAGCTGACTGGACAACAAAAGCAGAAGATTTAGCAGGTAGATTTATTAAAAACTTCGTTCAATATACGGATAACGAAGAGGGACAAAACTTAGTACAAGCTGGACCTCAGTTGTAATATTGAAAAATTAAAATGCATATTTAAAAAGAGTTGCCTAGTGTAGCTCTTTTTTTTTAGGATTTAATTTAGATGAAAAACGCCCCACAATCGTGAGGCGTCTATTATCTATTAGTCTATTATCTATTCTCTAAATCAAGAATTCATAATCGATTCAATTTCATCGGCTTCTATAGGAATATTACGCATTAAGTTGAATGGCGCGCCATTTTCTTGAATTACGACATCGTCTTCTAAACGAATACCAAAACCCTCCGCTGGGATATAGATACCTGGCTCTACAGTGAACACCATGTTGGCTTGCATAGGTTCGTGTAACAATCCGTAATCGTGCGTGTCTAAACCTAAATGGTGTGAAGTACCATGCATAAAATATTTTTTATACGCTGGCCAATCTGGGTTTTCGTTTTGTACATCCGCCTTATCAAGTAAACCTAATCCTAATAATTCCGAAGTCATAATTTTACCTACTTCCACATGATATTGTTTCCAAAGTGTGCCTGGAACCAACATTTTAGTAGCTTCATTTTTAACATGCAAAACCGCATTGTAAACTGCACGTTGTCTATCTGTGAAACGTCCTGAAACCGGAATCGTTCTGGATAAATCACTCGAATAGTTGGCATATTCCGCACCTACGTCTAATAATAGTAAATCGCCAGCTTGACACACTTGATTGTTCTCGATATAATGCAATACATTGGCGTTGTTTCCTGAGGCAATGATAGGGGTATAAGCAAAACCTTTAGAACGATTGCGTAAAAATTCGTGAGCAAATTCCGCTTCAATTTCATATTCTGCTACTCCTGGTTTCACGAAATTTAAGATACGACGAAATCCTTTTTCGGTAATATTACATGCTGTTTGCATTAATTCCAATTCTATCGTGTCCTTTATCGAACGTAAACGCTGTAAAATTGGATTTGATTTTTCAACTTTATGGGCAGGATAGGTTTCTTTCCACCATTTGATAAAACGGTCTTCTCTGGTTTCGGTTTCTACTGCTGCACGATAATGCTCGTTCGTATTAATGTACATGGTATCGGCATACATCATTACCTCTTTTAATACTTTATGGAAATCTTGTAACCAGTACACAGATTTGATGCCCGAAACTTCAAAAGCTCTTTCCTTCGTTAGTTTTTCACCTTCCCAAATGGCAATATGCTCGTTGGTTTCTCTTAAGAACAGAATTTCTTTTAAATGTTCATAAGGCGCATTTGGACATAATAATAAGATACTTTCCTCTTGGTCCACACCCGATAAATAGAAGATGTCGCGATGCTGTGCAAAAGGCAACGTACTATCAGCACTCACGGGGTAAATATCATTACTATTAAAAACAGCTACGCCATTGCCCTTCATTTGTGCCATGAAGTTCTTGCGATTTTTGATAAACAAGTCTCGGTTTATAGGTAAATATTTCATGTGTTTTAAAATTATTTACCCAAAAGTACTCAAAACTGTGGTGTCTTTAGCAAGACATTTGGCTTGTTTTTTACATAGATTTTGAAAACTGAATACTACTTAAAGTGAGTTTTTACGAATACGACTCATGTGTCTTGTTGAAATTCCTAAAAAGGAGGCTAGATAATGTAAGGGAACTTCCTGGAGGAGTTTGGGTTCGGATAGTAGTAATTTTTTGTAGCGTTCCTCTGGAGTTAGGGCCAATAAATCGATTCTGTATTCATCTATTAAACAAATTTGTCGTTCGATTAAGTCGTAGTAAAATTGTCGGAATTCCGTATTCGTATTTCTAAGTTGCATAAAGTCATCTAGAGCAATAACCAATAACTCGGTTTCTACTAAAGCTTTGATGTGTTTTCTGGAAGGAGTTTGTGTAAGAAAACTTTTCAAAGAGGTCGTAAAGGTGTTTTTTAAGGAAAGATAGGTGGTTTTTTCTTCTTCATGTAGGGTTGTGGCATGTTGTAAAACGCCCGAAACAATGAAACAAAAAAGGGTGCAGATTTTGTCCTGTTCTACTAAAAATTCATTTTTCTTTAATTTCAAAGGATTAAAAAAGGATTTGAATTTTTCCATTTCTAATCCAAAGCCAGTAGTTATTTCTGTTAATAGTGGGTTGTTGTTCATGATTTAAAATACCAAACTTTTCTATCCAGTGATTTTTGTAAAATTAAAAGTTATAAATTTAGCGACCAAACTAAATTCAGAGTTGATTTTGGATGAAAAAGATAAATTCTTAATACTCTTAGGTAATCAGTCCTATGAAAATGCCTTCCAAATTTATCAAGGTTCTTTAGAGGCTTATATAGATGAATTCATAAATAGTTTAGCTAGTTAGCGTCATTTCGAGTTTTTTTTTGTGTAATGAAATGGAACAGAAAATATATCGAGAACTTATTGATGGTACTTCTCGATATGATTTCCCTTCGTATCTCTACGAAAAATCACTCGAAGTGACGAATAATCAGATTAAGTTTATATCGAACTTAAGTTAATTAATATATTTTCAGGAGTTTACTACAAAATGAATTTTTGTGGCTACTTTTTGGTGAATAGGTCTTGTAAATAGTAGTGCTTTCAGGTTTATTTAGTTAACGGTAGTAAATCGAATGTAGTTTTTTATATTCATTATAAATAACAATTACCTAGTTGTATTTGCATCTAATTTCGTTTATTTTTGCTTGATTTTTAATAAAACTATACAATCAATCTAATACTATGGCAAAATCTGCACTTTTAAAGTCATCTATAGCAAAAAAATACTGGATGGCTCTTACGGGTTTATTTTTATGCTTGTTTTTGGCTGGTCACTTAGCAGGTAACTTACAGTTAATCTTCGGTGATGCATTACAATTCAACCAGTATGCGTTATTTATGACCACCAATCCAGCGGTAAAATTACTTTCGTACGTAACCTACATTTCAATTTTATTCCACGCTGTTGATGGAATCATGTTGACCATTCAAAACAAAAAAGCGCGTCCTGTGGCTTATGCAATGAGCAGTCCTCAAAACAGTAGCTCTTTAGCTTCAAGAAACATGGCGGTTTTAGGAACCCTTATTTTAGTGTTCATTATTACGCACATGGCTAACTTTTGGGCTAAAATGCATTTTTCTGAAATGCCTTTACAAACCATTACGGTAGAACAAATGGGGCAAAAAGCTGATTATATCATCGGAACACAGCCAGGTCAGTTCTATCCTGCTGATAAGATGATGTTAGAGCAACAAGGTATGGAGATTAAAAATGGTAAAGAAATTTATAGTAAAATGGCAAACATCAAAGTAGGTGAAGGCTACAAAGATTTACACAAAATCACGATTGAGTTCTTCAAGAACCCTTCTTTTGGTTTGATTGCTACTATTTTATATGTGTTAGCTATGGCTGTATTAGCTTTCCACTTATTACATGGATTCCAAAGTGCTTTCCAGTCGTTAGGAGTTAACAACGGATTCACGCCAGCTATCAAAACATTCGGAAAATTATTTGCAATCATCGTTCCATTATTGTTTGCTATCATTCCGGTTTATATTCACTTTGTTAAATAATCAGCTTACTATATAAGATATGAAGTTAGATTCTAAAATACCTGAAGGTCACATTTCTCAGAAATGGACAAATCATAAAAATAATTTAAAATTAGTTGCTCCAAACAACCGTCCAAAAATCGATGTTATCGTGGTTGGTACAGGTTTAGCAGGTGCTTCGGCTGCTGCTTCTTTAGGAGAAATGGGATATAATGTAAAAGCATTTTGTTTCCAAGATTCACCACGTCGTGCGCACTCTATTGCGGCACAAGGAGGGGTGAATGCAGCTAAAAACTACCAAAATGACGGTGACTCAGTATACCGTTTATTCTACGATACTATTAAAGGTGGAGATTACCGTGCTCGTGAGGCTAACGTACACCGTTTAGCTGAGGTTTCTGGTAACATCATCGACCAATGTGTGGCACAAGGAGTTCCATTTGCTCGCGAATACGGAGGTATGTTAGATAACCGTTCATTCGGGGGTACGCAAGTACAACGTACATTCTATGCTGCGGGTCAAACAGGACAACAGTTATTATTAGGTGCTTATTCTGCATTATCTCGTCAAATCGGGTTAGGACGTGTTAAAATGTACAACCGTCACGAAATGTTGGAATTAGTAAAAGTTGATGGTAAAGCACGTGGTATCATTGCTCGTAACTTAATTACTGGTGAAATTGAAAGACATTCAGCACACGCTGTAATTATTGCATCGGGTGGATACGGTAACGTATATTTCTTATCTACTAATGCGATGGGAAGTAACGTAACGGCAGCGTGGAAAATCCATAGACAAGGTGCTTATTTTGCAAACCCTTGTTATGTACAAATTCACCCTACTTGTATTCCAGTACACGGAACCAATCAATCGAAGTTAACGTTAATGTCAGAATCATTACGTAACTCAGGTCGTATTTGGGTACCTAAAAAAATAGAAGATGCAGTAGCTATCCGTGAAGGAAAATTGAAACCAGTGCAAATTGCAGAAGCAGATAGAGATTATTTCTTAGAAAGAAGATATCCAGCGTTTGGTAACTTAGTACCTCGTGACGTAGCTTCTCGTGCAGCAAAAGAGCGTTGTGATGCTGGTTTTGGTATCGAAGCTAACGACACTAATGAAGGGGTTTATTTAGATTTCGCTTCTGAAGTAATTGCTAAAGGGAAACAAGCTGCTTATGGAAAAGGAAATCATAATCCTTCTCAAGAGGAAATAGTTGCTTTAGGTAAAGCTTGGTTAGAAGAAAAATATGGTAACTTATTTACCATGTACCAAAAAATTACGGATGAAAATCCTTATGAAACCCCAATGAAAATTTACCCAGCAGTACACTATACTATGGGGGGTGTATGGGTTGATTATAACTTACAGTCTACTATTCCTGGATGTTTCGTAGCAGGTGAGGCTAACTTCTCTGACCACGGAGCAAACCGTTTAGGAGCATCAGCTTTAATGCAAGGTTTAGCAGATGGATATTTCGTATTACCTTATACAGTTTCTAACTATTTAGCAGATGAAATTCGTACAGGGGCAATCTCTACAGATTCGCCAGAATTCGTTCAAGCAGAGAAAAATGTTAGAGACCAAATTAATGCGTTCTTAAACAATAATGGTTCTAAATCGGTAGACCATTTCCACAAACGTTTAGGAAACATTATGTGGAATAAAGTAGGTATGGGACGTAATGCGCAAGGATTAACGGAAGCCATTGCTGAAATTGATGCATTACGTAAAGAGTTCTATGCAGATGTGTATGTTCCAGGAGCTGCTGACGAAATGAATACGGAGTTAGAAAAAGCATTACGTGTGGCTGACTTTATGGAGTTAGGGCAATTAATGGCAATGGATGCATTACAACGTAAAGAATCTTGTGGAGGTCACTTCCGTGAGGAGTATCAAGATGCTGAAGGTGAAACCTTACGTGATGATGAAAACTTCTCATTCGTAGGCGCATGGGAATACCAAGGGGAAGACATCAACAAATCAGTATTACATAAGGAGGAGTTGAAATACGAATACATTAAAATTGCAGCTCGTAATTATAAGTAATCAGTTCACAGTTCACAGTTTGCAGTTCAGTAAGTGAACTTTTAAACTTTAAACTTTACACTTTAAACGAAAAGAAAATGGCATCAAAGAAAACCATCAATATAAAATTAAAAGTTTGGCGTCAGAAAAAAGCTTCTGACAAAGGACAAATGGTAGATTATTCATTAAACAATGTATCTACAGACAGTTCATTCTTAGAAATGATGGACCAATTAAACGAGCAATTAATCGCTGAAAAGAAAGAACCTATTGCTTTTGACCACGATTGTCGCGAAGGTATTTGCGGAATGTGTTCTATGTTTATCAATGGTCGTGCGCACGGTCCTGACACTGGAATTACTACATGTCAGTTACACATGCGTATGTTTAACGATGGCGATACAATTTATGTAGAACCATGGAGAAGTAAAGCTTTCCCTGTAATCAAAGACTTAGTAGTAGACAGAACAGCTTTTGACCGTATTCAACAAGCGGGTGGATTCGTTTCTGTAAACACTTCAGGTAATACGATTGATGCAAATGCAATACCAGTGGCAAAAGTAGATGCTGATAAAGCTTTCGAAGCTGCGGCATGTATTGGTTGTGGTGCTTGTGTGGCTACTTGTAAAAATGGTTCTGCGATGTTATTCGTAGGGGCAAAAGTTTCTCAATATGCTTTGTTACCACAAGGAAAAGTAGAAGCTACCCAACGTGTATTAAACATGGTACGTCAAATGGATGAAGAAGGATTCGGTAACTGTACAAACACAGGAGCTTGTGAAATCGAATGTCCAAAAGGTATTTCATTAGAAAATATCGCTCGTATGAATAGTGAATACTTAAAAGCGAGTTTGAAATAAAATCTTTTTACTTTTAAAAAAACGCACTTCGTAAAAGAAGTGCGTTTTTTTTTACATTTGTAAGCTTAGCTTTAAAACTTTTTTTCTGAACTTATGAGCTTACGAATTCTATATTTCATTTTCTGTTCCCTCTTCCTATTGAATGTAAAGGCACAGTCTTCCGACTACCCTCAATTACAAAAGGGATGGCAAGCTTTAATAAAAGATAATGAGGAAAGTGCTTATAATTATTTTTCTGCGGGATATACTCAAGCTAAAGAAGAAGGAGATTTAAAGGCAGAGGCAGAGGCTTTACTTTGTTTGGGCATTTGTACCTATGGCTCAGACTTGGAAAAAGGTTTAAAGTATGCTCTGTCTTCTTTAGCGACTTATGAAAAAGCTATTCAAAAATATCCTAACGTGCATCAGGCTCATATCGGTAAAGCAAAATCTTTGCAACTTATAAGTACAATTTATAGTGTTCAAAAAAAGTACAATCAGGCTTTTGAAATGAGTGCCAGTGCCATTAAAGTTCTAAAAAAACATACTGATAAGAGTGGAACTTTAGGGCTTTCTTATTGTAGTTTAGGAAAAATTTTTGAAACTCAAGGAAAAAGAGATTCTGCCTATGTGTATTTTAAACTTGGGTTTGATGACTTTGTAAAGTCTAACGCTAAGGCATACTTACCTAATGCCTATATCAAATTGGGAGAATATGCGTTGCCCAACGTAAAAAGTAGTTTAGCTTTGTTTTATAAAGCTTTTGCTATTGCTAAAACCACGGAAAACAAGCAAGCACAAGTATCAAGTCTTATAGCCTTAGGAAAATTGTTCCTTCGAACCGATATAAATAAGGCACTCACTTTTTTTAAACAATCCATCGGAATTTCAAAACAGTTATCTAATAAAAGTTTTGAAAAGAAAAGCCTTGAAATGCTTATAGAAGCTTATCGTATAAAAAAGGACTTTATACAATTAGCGGAATATCAACGACAATTATTGGTTATAAACGAACAACTTTTTTCTGTAGAAAAGGAAAAAGCTATTAAACATTTAGAAACAAAATTTGAAGTTGCTCAAAAGGACCGTACCCTTGCCTTAGTAACGAAAGAAAAAGAAATTATCAAACTCTCGAATTATTTGTTGATTTTAGGGATTCTTATCTTACTAACAGGTTTTATTTTATGGTATGCTTATGTGAAAAAAATCAACACTAAAAACAAAGAACTCCTGAAGTTAAAAGAAGATGTATTAGTTGCAACCGAAGAAAAACGTAAGTTGGAAGAAGAACAATACAAAAGCGATTTAGAACACAAAGAATCACAACTGAATACAATTTTGATGCAAATGTTTCAAAAAAATGAATTGTTAAATGAAGTTAAAGAAACTCTTGTGTCAGATGCTCAAGTCTCGCAACATTTAATCAAATTGGTTCAGAAGCACTCAGAACATAATGATACTTGGAATGATTTTAATGTTTATTTTGAAAGTGTCAATAAGCAATTTTATACTAAGCTAAAACAAGTTTGTCCTGATATTAGCGCCAATGACCTAAAAATATGTGCACTTATTAAACTAAATCTTTCCAGTAAAGAAATGGCATCTATTTTAAACATCTCTCCAGATAGTGTTAAAACGGCGCGTTATCGCCTTAGAAAAAAGATGAATCTTACAACCGAAACTTCTTTAATAGACTACATATTATCGCTTTAAACGCACATTGTACACCTTATATATACTGGTATAACTCTTGTTGTCTACCTTTTGTCTACCTACTAAAAACCCTATTTTTGCTGAGGGTAGACTAGCTTTGTTTGGACTGAAATAGGATAATTTTAGTTCGGCAGTAGCGTAAGATTGTTTTACTTAGATTAAGAATTTTATCAAATAGCGTTATCAGCTTTAGCTTTTAATGTCAAATTTTAATCGATATACTGTTGAATGTTTATAACTATTTCGCGTAAATAATTCTAGACAATTCATCTCATTATGTATAAAAGGTTTTTTTTGATATCAAGCTTGCTGTGTACTTTTTTAAGTCATGCCCAAGACGATTTACTGAAAGAAATAGATTCTACCCAAGTGGTTAATAAAGAGGTCAGCGCTACTTTCAAAGGGTTGCAAATTGTAACTATGCAGTCTACTAAATTACCCTCAGAAGGGGAATATTATATGGTGGTCTCCCATAGGTTTGGTTCAGTAAAAGGAAGTTGGAATGAGTTCTTTGGGTTTGATAGTGCAACGACTAAAATTGGTGGTTTGTATGGAGTAAAGCAATGGCTTTCTGTAGGTGTTTCAAGACATACCCTATTTAAACTTTATGAAGCCTCAACTAAATATCGTTTGTTCAAACAAACAGATACTTTTCCTTTTGAAATAGTAGGTTATAATGTGTTAGGAATTAATTCAGGTTTGAAGAAACAAAATTATCCTAAAATTCAATTCAATGACCGTTTATCTTATACTAACCAATTGTTAATCGCTAGAAAGTTTTCGGAAAAAATCTCATTAGAATTAGCTCCAACCTATATTCATAAAAATTTATTTGAACCTGCAAATGAAAATAATGACCAGTGGGTGCTTGCTACTGGTGGGCGAATGAAATTAAGTAAGCGCTTATCGTTGAATATGGAATATGGTTACAATTTTAACAAGCCTGATTTTTACAAAAACCCATTATCTGTTGGATTAGACATTGATACAGGAGGACATATTTTTCAGTTACTTTTTACTAATTCACAGTCTATGGGGGAAGCAAATTATTTTACTAATGCTTCAGGAAATTGGGGCAAAGGAGATTTCTTTTTTGGCTTCAATTTATATAGAGTATTCTAACATTAAAGAACATTGTTATGAAAAAGTATTTATATCTAACCTCGATTCTTTTTACAGTATGTGCTTGTGATTCCACAACCTACGAAAGTTTAGAAAATAATACCGAGGTGGTTGGCAAGGTTACATATACCAAAGAGGTCAAAACAATTATTGATGCCAACTGTGTAGGCTGCCATTCTAGTTCAGGAACAGCATCTTTTGCACCCTTGCAAACGTATGAACAACTAAAAGAGTACACACAAAATGGAGATTTATTAACTCGAATTCAAAAACAAAATGGAGAAGCGGGTTTAATGCCTAAAGGAGGCAGAATGGCACAACAAAAAATTGATTTGTTACTCAAGTGGAATACTGATGGTTTACTTGAAAAGTAAGCAGTTTTTGTTGTAAGTCTTGGGATAGCTTTAGCTTATTTAAAAACATAAAATCATGAAGAGACAACTTATAGCGATAGTATTGCTACTAAATTTTTTTGTAGTATCGGCTCAAAAGTATAGTACGAAAACGGGGAATTTAAAATTTGAAGCCTCTGTTATTTCATTTGAAGAAGTTGCTGCCGAAAATAAAAACACTGCAGCCATTTTGCAAACTACAACAGGTGATTTGGCAATTGTGACCCTAGTTAAAGGTTTTCAGTTCAAAATAGCATTAATGCAAGAGCATTTTAATGAAAACTATATGGAATCTGAAAAGTTTCCGAAAGCTTATTTCAAAGGTAAAATTGAAAATTTTAAGCTATCAGATTTGACACAAGGAGTTAAGAATTTAAAACTACAAGGTGATTTAACAATACATGGGAAATCAAAGAAAATAGTAACGGTGGCTAAAGTGCAGTTGCAAGAAAATAAGCTTGTGTTAACGGGTAATTTTGAAGTTAAACCCGAAGAATTTGGTATAGAAATTCCAAAGCTTTTGACCAAAAAAGTAGCTGAAAGAGTTAAAATTATGTATTCACTCGCATTACAGGAACAATAAAATGAAAATAGTAAATCTTTTTTTCTTAGTTATCTTATTCCATTGCGCAACAACTGTGTTTGCGCAGGAAGTAAAAATAAAAGATGTTTTTGATATCGCTCGTTCAGGCACGGTAGAAGACCTTATTCAATTAGAAAAAACGAATGCGAATGTGGCTGATGAAATTAATACTATGGGGTTTAATCCTCTAATTCTGGCTTGTTATAAAGGGAATAATGACGTGGCTCTATATTTAATGAAAAAAACAAAGAATATAAATTTTAAGAGTTCGAATGGGACTGCTCTGGCAGCTGCCACCGTTAAAGGGAATCTTACATTGGTACATAAATTATTGGAAAGCGGTGCACAACCTGATATTTCTGATGACAATGGAGTAACACCCTTGCATTATGCAATTCAGTTTAAAAATGTAGCAATGGTAAAGTTGCTTTTATCATTCAAAGCCGACAAATATAAACCTGATGGTTCTGGAAAAAAACCTTTTGAATATGCCGTTTTTTCTAAAAATGAAGAAATTATTAATCTCTTAAAAAATTAAAAGTATGAAAAAAATAGTACTCTTAGCGTTATTGTTTATAGGACATAACTTGGTTAACGCCCAAACAAAATCAACAGGTGTTGTGGTAATACCGTCTTCGGGGATGTCTGTTAAATTTGATTTGAACCAAGCCAACACTACCGTTACCATGACTTTGACTGGACCTTCTGACCGTTGGTTTGGTATTCAATTTGGTGATTTTGCAAATGGTGAAGGAATGGCTACAGGTCAAGATTTAGTATATTATAATGGTACAAACTTAGTAGATGCTTCTTTTAATGGCGTTGGTGCATTCCCGACAAATGATACAAATAACTGGACAGTTACTTCTAACACGGTGGCTACAGGTACGCGTACTATAATTGCTACTAGGGCTTTTAACACGGGTAGTACAAGCGATTATGCGTTTGATATTGCTAATTCATCTGTAGACATTGTGTGGGCAAAAAGAGGTTTGGCAGGTTTCAGTTTTGGGAGTCATTCAGGGAGTAGAGGGTACATGTTAGATGTTGCCTTTGCTAATTTAAGCAATCCAGATTTCGAAAATGGCAAGAAAAAAGTTTTAGTGTATCCCAATCCTACAGAAGGATTTTTCTCTATAGAATCTCAAATCGAGGTAGAGGAAGTTAAAATTTACGATTTGAGTGGAAAATTTGTGAAAGAAGTACGACAAATAGAAGGAAAATTTGATGTTTTAGATGTTGTTCCAGGAACGTATTTTGTTGAAGTTGCTATTGAAAATACTAAAGAATACTTTAAAATCATTAAAAAGTAAAAGGAAATCAATTATTTTCGAACACTTGGGGAAGTGTATTTTAATCTGGTTGAGTGGTGGAGCCAATTGATTTTTTCAGTTGGCTTCTTTGTTTTGTTTTGTTACCTTCACAAAAAAAAACAGTTATGAAAAAAATAATATTGGTAATGCTTTTGGTTTCCGCAGTAGGTTTCGCTCAAACCACCGATGAAAAAGCAGAAGCTAAAAAGAAAGTCGAACAGGAAAAAGCGGTTTTAGCCAAACCGTATCATGAAGAGGAAGATGCCTCACTTAAAGTAAAAGAATTGCTGGCTGTTGCCCAAAAAGAACACAAGAAAGTCTTAATTCAAGTAGGAGGAAACTGGTGTATTTGGTGTTTGCGATTGAATGATTTTATCAATAAAAATGAGGCATTGAAACAACTGGTTGATGCCAATTATTTGTATTATCATTTGAATTGGTCTCCTAAGAACAAAAACGAAAAGTTCTTTAGTCAATATGAGGGCAATCCTGGAGAAAAACACGGTTACCCCGTTTTTATGATTTTAGAGGCTTCAGGTAAATTGGTCAAGGTGCAAGAAACAGGTTCTTTAGAAGAAGGAAAGGGCTATAGCTTTGAAAAAGTAAGGACATTTTTAGCATCAAATACTTCTAATTAAGCTCACTAAAAACTAAACTAATATATGCAATTTCTAAAAAATGTTTTCGTAACCTTGTTGATTGTTTGTTTGTACAGTTGCAAGGACAACACAGTTGCATTACAAAAAGAACCACAAGAGCAATCCTCCAAGATAAATAAAACGCAAGCTTCTAAGTTATTTTCAGATGTTTTTGAATTTGTTAGTTATAATGATGAAGGTGATTATCATCTGATAAATTTCAGAAAGGAGGCTAAAATATACAGTTTTATCAATGATACTAACGACGATAGAACATTACTTCGAGGAGATAAAGTAGAAGTGCATTGGAAAATAGACACTATTTATATTGCAGGTGATGGTGAAACACCTGATCAGGCGGAGTGGTTGGTTTCCTTTAAGAAAATAAAGGAAGGAAAACTGTCTCAATTTCGTAAAACTTGCAAAAAAGAGTTCAAATACCATTGGTTTAATGAAAACGAATATTCCGAAGGATATTTGAAACAACTATATTACTGGGTCGAATATTATGTGGCTAATTCTGATGATGGATTATTAAAAGCACATCTCGAAGCAGGAGATGCGTTAGAGTATTCCATTGAACAGCAAGTACGTGAAGGCAAAACCTATACGCTTATAGGTTTAGGTACTTCTTTTGAAGGTAGAACAACTAAAATTAAATGGTTGTATTATGATGCTGAAAAAGACGATTTGTACGCTTACGATTTAGGGAATGATGTTTTAGTGCTATTTCCGTAAACTTTAACTAATTAAACGATGAAACAAACTATATTCAGTATTTCTATGCTTTGTTTTTTGCTAGGAAGCTGTAAAAACGATAAACCCATTGCAGAGGTTGCTAAGCCTCAACCTAAAGTAGCTAAAGAAAACCCTAATCCTCCGCAAATTCAAAATGCTATTCAAGAGTATATTCCTGAGGGTTTTGAAATTCAGTACGAATGTGATGGCGATTTGAATCAGGACGGGTTAAAAGATTATGCTTATGTGCTTAGAAATATAGAAGACGATACTATGGCTAGAAAGACCTTAGTGTTTTTGGGTGATAAGGAAAAAGGAAGGAAGTTGTTCCAGCAGTCAGAACAAGTCTTTCCTGTTGAATATAGTGGTGAAGGATATAAAATTTATGACTCCGAAACCATATCTATAGTGGAAAATCAGTTGATGATGGAGCTTTCGGGACTGGGACCTTCGGGTACGACTACTATTATTTTTCAATTTGAAAATGGAGAACTATTTCTTAAGTCGATGGAAAGTTTTCATGCAGGTGCTGGAGGGCAAACCATCGCTAATTATGAGGTGATGACTGGTAAGATTGAAATGACCCAAGTAAATACCATGAAAGAGGATATGCCCTCAGAAACTGAAGTAAAAAATTTTGCACCTTTGAAACTAGCTTTTGAGAAAGTAAACCCTATGGAACTTTTTGACCAACAAATTCTTAAATTTGGGTTCTAAAAAAATAAACAATGAAAAAACTATTTTTACTGGCTACCCTCTGGATTACGAATTCCTTTCAGGCACAAGTAACCACTGTAGTTAGTGCTTTTACACAAAATCTGACCAAGAATGACCTTCCTTTTCAAGGCGACCGAAAAATGTTTGCCACAGGAATCAATGATACCCGAACCGAGAATGTTTTGGTAGTTTCTAAAAACAAATCTGGTGCTGTAAACGACGAACTTTTTATCGAAAAATTCACTAAAACACCAGAAGGTTATGCCAAATCTTTTTCTACCGTTTTTAAGCATCCCGTAAATAAATCCTTGGCTTTTGTTAATAATAGGATGATGTATAGCGATGCCGATAAGGATGGTAATGCCGAAATGTTATTGGTAGTTGACGAAAATGAGGCAGGACCTGAAAGTCCGTTGCAAAAAATTTGGGGCGTACTTGTTTACAAGAATGTGGCTTACAAACTTTGGGTGACCGCCGAAGATAATTTTACAGAAACAAAATACGATGCTCATTTTTCGACTTTGCCCGAAAAGGTAAAAACGGATTTCTTAGCATTTTGGAATACATTAGACAAAGCAAATTAAACAGTTAAAAATCATGAAAAAAATTTTAAGTATTGCTCTATTTTTTATTGTTCAAACTTTCTTAGCACAAAACAATAATGAAATTCTTGTGTTGAGTGCCGTGGTAAAAGATAAAGTGATTCCGAATGCTCAAGTTATCTTTCAAAAAAATGGTGAAACTTCCTTAACACGAATGACCAATTCGGCTGGAAAAGTGATGATTCCAGAGGAATTTCGAAATACCAATGACTTAACCATTATTATTAAAAAAGAAGGGTATTCCACCTTGGTTTCTAAATGTCCTTGTGGAGGTTTAACTTATGCCATCAGCCCGTTTATGACTGAATTAGACGGAATGCGTATCGTGTTAAGTTGGGGACAACGACCGTTGGATATTGATTCGCACTTGTCTTATCAAGGAGGATACGTGTGTTATTACCAAATGGATGCGGTGAATGCAAAATTAGATGTGGACGACACAGACAGTTTTGGACCGGAAACCATCACTATTTCTAAAAAATTACAAGGTAAAAAGTATGTGTATGCGGTGCATAATTTTTCTGATAAGGATAATCCAAATAATGCAAATTTGGCCAACATCAGTAGAGCAAAAGTATATGTGTACATTGGAAATACTTTAATCAAAACCTATACGCCACAAGCAGGTAAAGTAGGAACCGTTTGGATTCCTTTTATCATTGATGAAAATGGAAATTTAGTTGATATTAATGATTACAGAGATGCTTCGTCTTGGGAAGGGGTACGTTCAATACTACGTGAATACCGCCCTTCAGAACAGCAAACAGTGGTTTCTGCCGGTGATGTTGCAACCGCAAAACAAATTAATAAAAGAGGTGAAGAACAATACCATGCAGGGAATTATGAAACTGCGATAGGTTATTATCAGGATGCTATCGAATTGAATCCTACAGAAGGATTGTTTTATAGCAATTTAGGATTGGTATTTCAAAAATCAGGGAGAGAAGCAGAGGCTTTATGGGCAAATCGTAAAGCGATTGCCTTAGCTAATGGCGCTATGGCTAATACGGTGAAAGCTGGTTCTTATTATAATATTGCTCGTATTTATGAAGCGAAAAATCATTTCCAGGAAGCATTAGAGAATTATAAATTGGCTAAACAACACAAACAAAATCCAGTGTATGACAAAGCGATTAGCAGAGTGCAACAACGTTTATAAGCTTGCTAAAACAATAGTTATTGGATTCTTGTTGCTGACGAATTTTTGTTTGGCAAGTAACGGACCCGATAAAATTGCAAAAATAGATAGGGCTTTATGGCCGTATCCTATCCATAGTGCGCATAATTTTGATGTGGCATCCAAGTGCGAAATGATAGCTTTTTCAAAAGCATTTAAAGCTTATGAAGGACTTAATGAAGCCGAATTGCAACAAAAACTTGATTTGAAAAAAGTATCGGTGACTTCCGTTCGGGAATGGGAAACAAAAACAAAGCAAATCATTCTAGCTAATTTTAAGGCGTTAACGAAAGCTTCGCTTCAAGATTTGATTGCAATAAATGAAATCAATACATGGGAAGATGTTGCTAAAATACATCCAGAAGTAAAAATGCCTTCTGCTTTGAAAGCGTGGTATCAAGCCAGTCTGGATTTTTATGATAAATATCTGTATGAGCAATGTCGTTTAGCCTCTTTGTACCCTAGAATTACGAGTGAAATAGGATTGATGGCAAAAAATGAAATCAATGGTTTTAATTTGCCTGCAAAGCAATTCTTATTAACCTTTGATGATGGGCCAACGGTAAAAAATGGGAATACGGATAAGATGGTTAAAGTCCTGAATGAGCAACATCAAAAAGGTGTTTTCTTTGTTCTTGGTGACGCCTTACAAAAACGAATGCAGACGGATAAACAAATTCAAAATTTATATCAAGGTCATTTGTTGGCATCTCATGGAAAAACACATGTTTCACACCAAAGATTGACGGAATGGAAAACTTCACTTACTTATACGAGTGATTTAATTCAACAATTGACCGATTCTGATAAACCCGTATATTTTCGCCCGCCGTATGGTCAAAGAACAGAAGAATTAGCTAAAAGTTTGGGAGCTACGCAGTCTAAAGTGGTTTTGTGGAATATCGATTCGCAAGATTGGAATGCACATATCACCGCTAGGGAAGTGGCTGACAGACAAATAAGTTTGATGTTATTGTGGCGAAGAGGGATTTTGCTTTTCCACGATGTTCATGAAAAAGCACAAACAGCAGTACCGTATATTCTGAATTATTTTAAAGGTTCAGGAATACAATGGATGCAACCTAATGAAATTTAAGAGATGCAAATGAAAATTGCCTTAATACAATCTGATTTAGTTTGGGAAAATCCTCAAGCTAATCGAAATCATTTAGAAGAAAAAATCAATGCTATTCAAGAAGCTACTGATTTAATCGTGTTGCCAGAAATGTTTACCACGGGTTTTACTATGAATCCTTCCGCGGTTGCCGAAACCATGACGGGTGCGACCGTGCAATGGATGCAAACACTAGCTATACAAAATGCCTGTGCGATTACAGGAAGCGTGGTGATTGAAGAAGAAGGGAATTACTACAACCGTATGCTTTTTGTGCATCCTGACGGGAGTATGCAGTATTACAACAAGCGTCACTTGTTTACTTTGGCAAAAGAAGAAGCTGTTTTTACTGCGGGTAAAGAAAAAGTAATTGTAGAATACAAAGACTGGAAAATCTGTCTCCAAATTTGTTACGATTTACGTTTTCCAGTATTCGCACGTAATGTCGAAAACTATGATGTACTCATTTATGTAGCCAGTTGGCCGAAACCAAGAGTACAAGCTTGGGATATTTTATTGCGCGCCCGTGCGGTAGAAAATCTTTCGTATGTGATAGGCGTTAATCGTATAGGTACTGATGGCAGTCAACTGGAATACGTAGGACATTCGCAAGTGGTAGATTATCTTGGGAATTATATGGTTGAACCTTTTGAAACTTCAGATGTGCAATTAGTAACCTTGGATAAAGAAGCACTTTTGGAAACAAGAAGTTGTTTGAATTTTCTGAATGATATAGACCAATTTGAAATTTATGACAGATGATTTTAGATTAACGATTTCAGAAATTTTAACTTCTGAAATCGTTAATCGGAAATAAAAAATTATTTTCCTAAATCAATATCTTGATTCACATCCCAATTGGCTCGGACATCTATCTCGGTAGGAAAATGGTAAACCGCCTCTGGCTGACGATTTTCAATAAAAGAGCCACTGTCCCATTCTTGATTATTATTGGTGTCGTAAATCACACGGATGTTGTATTTCTGAGGTTCAATAAGGTCAAAACTAACTTCGGGTACTTTAGTTACAAATTGTTGGTACATTACTTTTCCTTTATTATCAGTCAATTCGACGATGAGCGGGAAAGATTTTACATTTTTTAAACTTAATTTTAAATTACCATAATCCGCTAATGATTTGGTTGAAAACTGATAGGTTAGCGTGTCTTTGTTTTTTTGTCCCAAGTAATCTTCTATGGCTTGAGGCATAATTTTTAAATCGTATTTTTCGTTTTCTTCTTTATCAAAAACTAATTCAAAATTCTGATTGAATGCATCGTATAAAGGTTTGAAAGCAACTTTTGCTCCTCCTTTTTTGGTTAAACTAAACTTTGCTAAATCCCATTTTTCTAATGGTGTTGCTGTTTTGATTTTAAAATTTTCCTTCAGTCCTAAAGTAGTTGTTTTAGAACTCAGATGTAAAGTGTCTTTTTTGAAATCTCTAAAGTTAACCGTATATGATTTTGAATAGTCGTCATTTTTGATATTCAAAATTAAAGAATCGTTTTTAATAGGTTTGGTCCAAATTTGTAACGAATCTTTATCCATTATTTTTGAATAACGAATAGGGAATTCAGAGCCTTTATATAAGGCTGAAAGTTTAATGTTTTTACCGTTACCTTCGTAGGGCAGCAATATTCTGTTCCCAGAGGCTTGTTGGGGTTTTTTAGTGCTAAACTTGTTTTTTTCTTTAAATAATTTTAGCGTGTATTGATTGGTGGTGGGTATAGTGATAATTTCGCTGTGAAAAGCTATTTTATCACGTTTAGCATCATATTTGTAATTTTTTGAAGTTTCTTTTAGTGCAAGCAAACGGTATTTGCCCTCCTGAATATTTTCGATAGTAAATGTTGCAGTACTATCAGAAACATTGGCTAAATAACGTGGCGTTTCTTTAAAAACAATAGAATCATTATATTTTGAATCTACTTCGTAGAGCATAACATTTATTCCGGTATGAATTTTTTTGTCTATGGCATCTGTAATGCTTCCGTTTAGTTTTAAAGAATCTAAAGTTTTTCCAGTAGAAAAAACATATTTTAAGTTTTTAAAAGCATTACCTTCATTGTTGTCTATAATACTTTCGCCAAAATTAAAGCTGTAAGTGGTGTTGGCTTTAAGGGTGTCTCTCCATTTGATAACCATTTGTTTGCTTACTCCCCCTTGTGGTGTAACGGTAATTTGGTTTTTCATCAAAGGTGAAACTACTAGATTTTTATCTAAATCTTTAATTTTGATATATTCATCAAAAGTAATTCTCACACTGTTTTCTTTAAAATCTGTGGATAAGTTTTTAGGGTAGCAGCTCACAATTTTTGGGGGGGTAATGTCTTTTTCACCACCAGTAATAGAACCTCTTTTGGCACAACCCAGAAAAGTAAATATAAAAAGGATGATTAAAACGAAGTTTTTGTTTTTCATCAGTTGTATTTTTTTGTCCATAAATAGTACTGCCTCGTGGGCAAATCAGCTACAAAATAACAACTTTTATTTAAGATTGCGAAAAACCTAGCGTAAGGATACTAATCTTACTCTCGGGAATTGTTAGAATTGCTTTGCCACAAGCCTCTAAAGTCGCACCTGTAGTTAGTACATCGTCGACTACTAAGAAATGCTTGTTGTGAAATAGATTGGTGTTTTCGCAAGTAAACGTATGCTGATGCGTTTGGTTTCTCTCGTTTAAGTTTTTTTTAGATTGTGAAATGGTGTGTTCTGTTTTAATCAGCAATTGTTTTTCTAGGGGAATTTGTAAATTCGCAGACAAAGCTTCACAAAAGGAATGAATCTGATTATAACCCCTTTCCTTCAAGCGTTTCGAATGTAGCGGTACGGGGATGATGTAGTCAATATTTTGTAAATATCCTTTTTCAAGCAATATGGAACTATACCAATTGCCTAACAGCGTTCCGATTTGTTGATTTCCTTTGTATTTTAAATGATGTATCAATTGTTGTCCTATCCCTTTTTTGTGATAGTAAAACATAGATAAGGCATATTCAAGAGGAAGTCTACCGTAAAATTTTTTATATGCTTCGTTTTCTGATTGTTCGTGATGATAAGTGAGTGGTAAATGATGACGACAGCTTGTGCAAATCAGCTCTTCCGTTTCGAAAAGTAAGCCTTGACACCCCAAACAGCTTTTTGGAAAAAATAGGTTAATCAAATTTTTAAGCATTTCGTCGATTATATTTTTATAAATAAATATAATAAAATATTTTAGCAGAGCCTAACAAATAGAAGAAATGTCGATAAGATCCTCATTAACAACCTACAAACTAACTTCGTTTGCTTTGCTCTCTATTGTCGCAACTTTGGGAGTGAAGTATTATCAAAGTGTTGAAAAAAATATTAAACTAGTCGAAGAACGCAAAGTGGATCAAGCAACATACAGTAATGAGTTGCGTGAAATTTTGAACCGTTATGATGATGAATTAGAAAAAAATGGTATTTTATTAGAATCGATACCTGTTACTAAAAATAGCCAAAAAAGGATTGAAAAACCTAAAGAAATTGGGGGGATTAAGAGTCAAATTGTTTACCGATCAATGAAAAAAGATTTGGTAAAAATAGATTCTTTAGTTGCGCTTTTAAAAAATGCTGTCGTTGATAAGAATGACTTGTTAGAAGAAATCAAGGTATTGCGCGATAGAAATAAAGAATTGAATCGTAAAAATTATGATAACGAGTCAATTATTGCTATTTCAAAAAATTTGACAGCGACTAATATTACTGCCGATGGTGTAAAGATAGTTGGTAATAATATTTTAGAAGCCAAACGGTTAAATGCACTGGAGCAGTTGAAAGTTTGTTTTACGCTTTTAGAAAATCGCGCAGCGATAAAGGGGAACAAAGATTTGTACATTCAAATCGTGAATCCAGCTGGCGAGGTGGTTTCTAAAACAGCTGATGTTTTTGAAACAAAAGAAAGTTTGCTGCGTTATAGTGCAAAGACAAATGTGTATTATGACAATGAAGAATTAGATGTTTGCGTGTTTGTTGATCCCAATAAAGTCGTCATGACTAAAGGAGATTATGAACTAAATATCTATTCAGGTATTAATTTAATTGGAAATTCGGTATTTACACTCAAATAACTTTTTCAAAATTACAATTATAAGGTTGAAAAACGGATTTTTTTTAAATCCGTTTTTTTATTTTTGCAACACTATGGCAAAACAAGACGATTTATTTAAGAATGTAATTTCGCATGCAAAAGAGTACGGATATATATTTCCGTCGAGCGAAATTTATGATGGTTTGAGCGCAGTTTATGATTATGCTCAAAACGGAGTGGAGTTAAAAAAGAATATCCGTGACTATTGGTGGAAATCAATGGTACAAATGCATGAAAATATAGTAGGTATTGATGCAGCTATTTTCATGCATCCTACCACTTGGAAAGCTTCTGGGCACGTAGATGCGTTTAATGATCCATTAATTGATAATAAAGATTCCAAAAAAAGATATCGTGCCGATGTTTTAATTGAAGACTATTGCGAAAAAATATATCAAAAAGCGCAAAAAGAAATTGAAAAAGCTAAAGGACGTTTTGGAGATGCTTTTGATGAAGCTCAGTTTGTAGCTACTAACCCTCGTGTTGTTGAATATTTAGGTAAGAAAAAAGAGATTCTTGAGCGTATGGCTCGTGGTTTAGAAAGTGGTGATTTAGCCGATGTTAAAGCTCTAATTGAAGAATTAGGAATTGCTTGTCCTGAATCAGGGTCTAAGAATTGGACCGAAGTACGTCAGTTTAATTTAATGTTTGGAACTAAACTAGGTGCTTCTGCAGATACCGCTATGGACTTATATTTGCGTCCAGAGACGGCTCAGGGAATTTTTGTGAATTTCTTGAATGTTCAAAAAACAGGACGTATGAAAATTCCTTTTGGAATTGCGCAAACTGGTAAAGCTTTCCGTAATGAAATCGTGGCGCGTCAGTTTATTTTCCGTATGCGTGAATTTGAACAGATGGAAATGCAGTTTTTCGTAAAACCAGGAGAGGAAATGAAATGGTACGAATATTGGAAAGAAACACGTTTAAAATGGCATAAATCATTAGGATTGGGAGCTGAAAATTATCGCTTTCATGACCATGAAAAATTAGCACATTATGCTAATGCTGCTGCGGATATCGAGTTTAATTTTCCTTTTGGATTTAAAGAGTTAGAAGGTATTCACTCACGTACGGATTTTGATTTAAAAGCACACGAACAGCATTCTGGTAAAAAATTACAGTATTTTGATACCGAAGAAAATGCAAGTTATGTGCCTTATGTAGTAGAAACTTCAGTTGGTTTAGATCGTATGTTCTTGGCGGTTTTCTCAAAAGCATTACAGGAAGAAACCTTAGAAGATGGTTCTACTCGTACCGTATTACGTTTGCCAAGTGTATTAGCTCCAACTAAAGCTGCGGTTTTACCGTTAGTTAAAAAAGATGGTTTGCCAGAACTTGCTAAAGAAATAGTAGAAGATTTGAAATGGGATTTCAATGTGGCTTATGATGAAAAAGATGCAGTTGGACGTCGTTACCGTCGTCAAGATGCTTTAGGAACTCCTTTCTGTATTACCGTGGATCATCAAACTTTAGAAGATAAAACGGTTACCATTCGTCACCGTGATACGATGCAACAAGATCGAGTATCTATTTCAGAATTACGAAACATTATCAATAATGAAGTTTCAGTAAGAAACTGGTTGATGAAAATGTAATTGCTCTCAACAGAAAAATATAAAATCCCAAATTCAATTATTTAGAATTTGGGATTTTTTCTTTTATAGTTTCTCTTTTCTGAGTAACCAAATACACTCCAATAAAAATCAAAACAGCAGAACCTATTTTCACCCAACTTAGTTCATCTTTACCCAATCCAATAGCGAATATAGAAGCAAAAAAAGGCTGTAGGTAAATAAATACCGCCACCGTGGTGGGTTTCAATTCACGCATGGAAAGCAAGTTGAGCAAATACGTCAGAAAGGTTGAAAAAATAACTACAAAACCAATTTTTAAATAAGCACTGCTAGGAACCATTGTCCAATCTACCAACTGAAATTCGCGCCAACCGAAGGGGATAACCATTAGAAATCCAAAAAAGTAAATCCATTTTACAAATGAAAAAGCGTTGTATTTGTCCATTAATTTTTTGACAATAATCAGGTAAATCCCATAAGAAACAGCATTGACAAACACTAAGAAGTTTCCTAAAGTAGCATTAGGAGCATTTATTTTAGCTTTTCCATAAAGGATGAGGGTAACTGTACCAGCGAGTCCTAATAAGATACCGACTACTTTTCGGTTTTCCATGCGCTCTTTCATGATAATTGCAGAAAGTACTAAAACTATCATAGGCGTCGTAACCATCAGTACAGCACCCATTATAGGAGAGGTATAGCTTAATCCCTTGAAAAAAGTGAGCATATTGAAAGCCACTCCAAAAAATGAAGCTGCCATTATTCGAGGGAAATCGGCTTTTTCAATACGTTCTGTTTTTACGAATAAAGTTGCCAGCCAAAACAAGAGCATCGAACCACCCACACGTAAAAAGATGAAACCAAAAGCATCTATATGTTTTGGCATTACATCTTTAGCAATGGTAAATGTAACTCCGTAAATTAAGGCAACAGACCATGCAGCAAGTAATGCCCAAGCTCTTTTAGACATGATTTAAGAAATTTTGAGCTGCCTCAACGGTTTTGGCACTATTGCCTACAAAAATTCGACCGTCAATTAGCATAACGGGGCGGGATAAAAAGGTGTAATGTTCCAAAATGTATCTTTTGAAATCTGCTTCTGTCAACGTTTCGTTTTTCAATCCCATTTCCTTGTATAAAGTCGCTCGTTTGCTGAACAGTACTTCGTACGAACCTGCTAACGCTTGCATTTCTTCCAATTGCTTTACTGTAATAGGCTCGGTTTTTATATCTTGTAAAGTAAAAGTGTCTAATTGCGGAAGGGCTTTCAAAATTTTCTGACAGGTACTACACGTCTTTAGGTAATATATTTTTCTCATAAATTCTTTTTTGCAAAAATAAAAAGGTCTCGTAGATAATTTTGTATTTTTGATAGTCTAAATTATACGCCACGTGGAAAATATATCTAAAATCGCTCGCTTTACCCTGCAATTTGTAAATCAGACGCATAAGTCGGTTTTTTTAACAGGAAAAGCAGGTACAGGAAAAACTACTTTGCTTAAAGAAATTATAGCCACTTCACACAAAAACACCGCTGTGGTAGCTCCCACGGGTATTGCGGCCTTAAATGCTGGAGGGGTTACGATTCACTCCTTATTTCAGTTGCCTTTTTCAGCTTTTATTCCTGATTATACTAAGGAAGAAGTTTCCAATGGGAGTTATCTTTTTGCGAGTAAAAGCAATTTGTTTCGACAATCGCGCATGAGTGGTTCCAAGAAACAAGTACTCCGAAATTTGGAATTATTAATTGTCGATGAAGTTTCGATGTTGCGTCCTGATGTTTTGGATGCTATCGATTTTGTGTTTCAATCGATTCGAAAATCGGCTTTGCCTTTTGGTGGCGTGCAAGTGCTTTTTATTGGTGATTTGTGGCAACTTCCCCCCGTAATTAAACAAGAAGAATGGAGTGAATTGCATAAATATTACCAAGGTTTTTATTTTTTCAATGCAAAAGTCATTCAGCAGAATCCGTTGCTGTACCTAGAACTCGATAAAATTTACCGTCAAGATGATAGTGCGTTTATTTCTATTTTAAATAATTTACGCAACAATACCATTACTCCAGAAGATGTTACGGTGTTAAATCAATATGTGCATCCCAATTTTGATATCAAAAAACAATCGGGAACTATAGTGGTTACGACGCATAATGCCAAAGCCGATGCTATCAATGTAGAAGCCTTGGAAGCTTTGGAAGCCAAGAGTGTCTTTTATAAACCAGAAATTGTTGCCGATTTTCCAGAAAAAATATATCCCTTAGAAGCCCAATTGGAATTGAAAGTGGGGGCTCAAGTCATGTTTATCAAAAACGATGCTTCGATGGAGAAACGTTATTACAATGGTAAAATTGGCGTGGTCAAATCGTTATCAAAAGAAGAAGTATTGGTGGAATTTCCAGAAGAAAAGAAAACCATCGAAGTAGATTTATATGTTTGGGAAAACATTGCTTATGAGGTAAATTCAGATACCAATGAAATTGAAGAAAAAGTATTAGGAACCTTTAGCCAATATCCTTTAAAATTGGCTTGGGCGATAACGGTACATAAAAGTCAAGGACTGACTTTTGAAAAAGCCGTGTTAGATGTGTCGCAAGTTTTTGCTCCAGGGCAGGCGTATGTAGCCTTGTCTCGCTTGCGAAGTTTAGAGGGACTCACATTGTTACGTCCTATGCAATTGAACGGTATCGAATCGGACCGCTCGGTACTTCAATACGCCGAAACGAAAGCGGATGAAGCGTTTTTAGCCTCTACTTTGACTGTGGAGACCAAACAATATTTGTTTTCGGAAATCCTTAAAGGATTCAATACCCAACAGCTTACGCAAGTTTGGCGTAATTTTCTTTTTTCGTTTAACGAGGAATTGCCTAATTCGCCTAAATTGAAATTTCGACCGTGGGTGGAAAAACAAGTTCAAGTGTTGGCCGAATTATCCGAAACGGCACAAAAATTTATACAACAATTATATAAGATTGCCAATGTTGCCACGGTGGACCTAGTATATTTACAAGAACGATGCGAAGCAGGCTATTCGTATTTTTTTTCCACGTTAGACCGCTTGTTTGGGGAACTTTTGTTGAAAATTGTTGAAGTAAAACAATTAAAAAAGGTCAAAACCTTTATTGATGAATTACTCGAATTGGAAGAAACCTTGCTCAAAAGTATTTTAAGTTTGAAGAAAATCCGTTTGTTGTTAAAAAATACTTTGGAAGAGCAACTGCCTACTAAAACGAGTATGCAGTCGGACGATAGTAGGTTTTATAAAATCAATAAAATTGCTTCGCTGTCAGAGCAATTCAAACAAATTAACGGTTTTATTGATGATGGTTCCGCAACTGATTTCAGCAGACAAACCAAAGCTAAGAAAAAGCAAGCGGAAGAAAAAGAACCCAAAAAGCCTACTACGGATGCGACTTTTGAGCTGTGGAAACAAAATAAAACCATTCACCAGATTGCTGAAATTAGAAAGTTGACTCCGCAAACAATTTATAATCATTTTTCTAAATTGATTGCAAAAGGAGATATGGCGTTGGCGGATATATTATCTCCTGAAAAGATTTCGGAATTAGAAGAAGCTTTTAAAGGGTATGCTAATGAAGGATTGGGCGAATTAAAAGAAAAGTTTGGAGAGCAATTTACTTGGGATGAGTTGCGATTGTATAAAGCAACTTTAGAACCTGTAAAAGATAAAGAATGATTTCAGTTTGAATACTTGAAATAAAACAATAGCTATGGGAATATTCACAAAAGAAATATCAATTCGTTGGTCAGATTTAGACCCTAATTTTCACATGCGTCACAGTGCCTATTATGATTTCGGGGCGCAACATCGTGTAGAAGTGCTGCAACAGCAAGGATTAACCTTGAGAGTCATGCAAGAAAATCATATAGGGCCTATCTTATTTCGTGAAGAATGTGTTTTTAGAAAAGAGATTCGTCTTGGAAACACCATTACCATTAGTACGAAAATTGGAAAAATGAAACCTGATGCCTCACGGTGGACTATTGTACATGAATTGAAAAATGAAAAGGATGAATTGTGCGCGATTATCTCTGTCGATGGCGCTTGGATGGACACCAGTATTCGGAAATTAGCGAATCCTACACCTGAAATTGTTCAGGAAGTTATGAATGCTTTTCCGAAAACCGATGATTTTATTTTGATTTAAACACTACTAAAAATATGAAAGAAACCTTTAAAGTTTGGGAAACCAGTAGGAATGTCTATTTGAAGTTTTTAGAATCCTACACCCTTGAGCAACTCAATTTTATACCTGATGGGTTGAATAATAATTTAATTTGGAATATAGGACATGTGGCTGTGGTGCAGCAAGCATTAGTTTATAAGTTATCTGGATTACCCATGTTGGCATCGGAGGAATTGTTTGAAAAATACCGTAACGGTTCAGTGCCTAACGCCCATACGTCTAGAGAAGAAATAGAAATAATTAAACAAATTTTAATCGATTCCATCGCTAAAACTAAAACTGATTATGCCAATGGTGTTTTTCAAAACTACAAAGAATTCACCACAACCACAGGATTTCATTTAGGCTCGGTGGACGATGCTATTACGTTTAACAATTTTCACGAAGGCACGCACCTTGGATTTATGTTAAAGATTAAGAAATTTTTGTGATTTTAATCTTTAAATTTGTACTCAAAAATTAATACCATGAAATTTAATACTAAAGCAATACACGGGGGTCAGCAACATGACCCAAGCACAGGTGCTGTAATGCCTCCTGTATATAATACATCAACTTTTGCACAGCACCATCCTGGAGAACCTAATAATGGGTACGAATACAGTCGTGCGGCTAATCCTACGCGTACAGCTTTGGAAAACGCCTTGGCAAGTATCGAAAATGGAACACGTGGTTTAGCTTTTTCATCGGGTTTAGCTGCTACTGATTGCGTATTGCGTGGCTTAAAAGCAGGTGATGAGGTAATTGCCATGGACGATTTGTATGGTGGAACTTACCGTATGTTTACCCGTATTTACAAAGAATCTGGAATTAAATTCCACTTTGTGGATATGAATGATTTAGTAAAATTTGAATCTTTAATCAACACAAACACCCGTTTGGTTTGGGTAGAAACACCTACGAATCCATTGATGAAATTGGCGGATATTGCAGCTATCGCTCAAATTTGTAAAAAACACGACAACTTGCTTTTAGCCGTGGATAATACTTTTGCGACGCCATATTTGCAAAAACCATTGGATTTAGGAGCTGATATCGTGATGCATTCGGCTACGAAATACTTAGGAGGTCACTCTGATGTTATTGCAGGTGCTTTAATTGTCAAAGATGAAGCGTTGGGTAATCAATTGCATTTCCAACAATTTGCTACGGGAGCAACTTTAGGACCTAATGATTCTTTTTTAGTTTTAAGAGGGATTAAAACCTTGCATTTACGTGTACAACGTCATTGCGAAAACGGGATTAAAATTGCTGAATTCTTAGAAACGCATCCTAAAGTTGACAAAGTTTTGTATCCAGGTTTAGCGAGTCATCCATTCCACGAATTGGCTAAAAAGCAAATGATTGGTGGTTTTGGTGGTATGGTAACCTTCACATTCAAATCAGGTGAAAAACAAGATGCTATCGATTTCTTAAAGAAATTACAAGTATTTACTTTAGCAGAATCTTTAGGAGGTGTTGAATCCTTAGCGAATCACCCGGCCTTGATGACACATGCTTCTATCCCTGAAGACAAACGCAAAGAAATTGGTATTTCTGACGATTTAGTACGTTTGAGTGTTGGGGTTGAAGATGTAGAAGATTTAATTGAAGACTTAAAGCAAGCGTTTAATTGATAGGAGAAAATAGTTTAAATGAAAAAGCCTGGAAAATTCATTTTCCAGGCTTTTTTATATCATTTTCTAATTTAAGTAATAAATGTATCCAAAGTTTAACCAAAATAGCCAATCATTCGCGCGGTTTTCAGGGTATTTTGCAGGATTAGGGTTTAAACCATCTACCCAGTTGCTGTTGAAATATTGCCAACGCATATCTACCATTAAATCAGATAATAAATTTAGTTTATACCTTGTTCCTACACTCGCAACTACTGACCAAGTGCTTCCACTGTCATTCGTAAAGCCGTGTGGTTTTCCCTCTGAAGGATCCCAGTATTTTGCGTAAATGTTATTTGGGTTTAAAAGTCTTCCATCTCCGTATGAAGTGCTTACCTCTGGTTTGAAAAAATTATACTGTGCACCTACGCTTATAAAAGGTGCTAAAGATCCTGGTGCAGAAGCAAAATCTCGGATGCTAAACGGGTAGTATTCCAGTTGCATTCCTAAGTTAGTTACTGAAGCAGACCCTTGCATAGCTCTTAACTTTTCCCCGTCAACAGAGTTTTTATCTGCCCAATGACCGAAATGGTTTAGTTTAGTTTTATTGTAAGAAAGTTCGGTTCTTACCTTAAAATGATCGTTAAAATAAGTTTCTGGAGTATAACAGTTACAATCTGCTCTATAAGAAAAGTTTAAATAATGTATTAAACCCACACCTATACCAGTATTTCCTAAATTTGTTTCAAGATTGTTTCTTTGACCATAATCTGATTGAAAGGCAACTGGCCCAGCAATGGCGCCTATTTCATGTGAAAAACCAAATTGCGCCAGTAAAGATGTAGATTTCCAAAAAATCAACATTACTATAAGGGTTACTTTCTTAGACATATATTTATTTGTTTAAAACAATCTAGAACAAATATATAAAAACAACATTCTCTTCGAAAGAAAAAATAGTTTTTATTAAAAAAAGTGAATAAAGTTTGTGATTTTTTTGTTATGTAAATAATCTAGATAGCTGTATATTTGCTCCACCAAACAAAAAACGTTTCGGTTAGAAAACGTAGTAAAAATTAAAACATTATGTCACAAAGTATTGAAGCTTTTGTTGAAGCAGTTGCAAAAAACAATCCTAATGAGCCTGAGTTCTTACAAGCAGTAAGAGAGGTTGCAGAAACAGTTATACCTTTTATTGAAGCAAATCCTAAATACCAAGGGAAAATGTTATTAGAGCGTATGGTTGAACCAGAGCGCGTAATGATGTTTCGTGTAGCTTGGGTAGATGATAAAGGTCAAACACAAGTGAACAAAGGGTACCGTATTCAGATGAACTCTGCAATTGGTCCTTATAAAGGAGGGTTACGTTTCCACCCTTCAGTAAATTTAAGTATCTTAAAATTCTTAGCTTTTGAGCAAGTTTTCAAAAACTCTTTAACTACATTACCAATGGGTGGTGGTAAAGGAGGTTCTAACTTCGATCCAAAAGGAAAGTCAGATAACGAAATCATGCGTTTTTGCCAGGCTTTTATGACAGAATTAGCACGTCACATTGGTGCGGATACTGACGTTCCAGCTGGTGATATCGGTGTAGGTGGTCGTGAAGTAGGGTATATGTATGGTCAATACAAAAAATTACGTAACGAGTTTACAGGAGTATTAACAGGTAAAGGAATTACTTTTGGTGGTTCATTAATCCGTCCTGAGGCTACTGGTTACGGGGATGTATATTTTGCACAAAATATGTTAGCTGCTAAAGGTCAAAGTTTTGAAGGTAAAACTGTGGTAGTTTCTGGTTCTGGTAACGTAGCACAATACGCTATCGAAAAAGCTACACAATTAGGAGCTAAAGTAGTTACTGCTTCTGACTCTTCAGGGTACATTTATGATGCTGATGGTATCGATGCTGAAAAATTAGCTTTCATCATGGAGATCAAAAACGAGCGTTACGGAAGAATCAATGAGTATGTAGCGAAATATCCAAATGCAAAATTCGTTGAAGGAAAACGTCCATGGGAAGTTAAATGTGATATCGCATTACCATGTGCAACTCAAAACGAATTAAACGGTGAAGAAGCACAATTGTTAGTAAGTAACGGATGTATCTGTGTAGCTGAAGGTGCTAACATGCCTTCTACTCCAGAAGCTGTTGAAATTTTCATCAAAAACAAAATTTTATTCGCTCCAGGTAAAGCTTCTAACGCAGGTGGCGTGGCTACTTCAGGTCTTGAAATGTCACAAAACTCTTTACGTTTAAGCTGGACAAGAGAAGAAGTAGATCAAAGATTACAACGCATTATGAGCGATATCCATGAAGCATGTGTTACTTATGGTAAAGATGCTGATGGTTTTGTTGACTATGTAAAAGGTGCAAACATTGCTGGTTTCGTAAAAGTTGCTGATGCTATGTTAGCGCAAGGTGTAGTATAATTTATTTCCTTGAAACAATAATTAAAACGTCTGGATTTTTCAGACGTTTTTTATTTATATACCAAAAGTATAAAGGTTTCGTTTTTAGTTTATACTTTTGAATATTAAAAATAGTAGAAATTCTTGCTAAATTATGATGAATAAGTTTGCGCTATTTGTTTTTATTTTTTGTTCTATTACTAGCTATAGTCAGTCGTCCAAGGGTTGGACGGGCTATTTTTCTTATGCCAATACAAAAGATTTAGACTTAAGTGGTAATACGGTTTTTACTGCAGCTGAAAATGCCTATTATACTTTAGATGTTACTACAAATGTAACTCACAAATTCAGTACTATTGAAGGTCTTTCGGGGGAAACAATTAGTAAAATTCACCATAGCGAGCGCTATAATAAAACCATTGTAGCCTATCAAAACGGATTAGTTGTGATTGTGAATGAAACCGACGGCTCAACTTTTTATTTGTTGGGTATCGTGGATAAAACAACTATCCCTGCCGATAAAAAGAAGATAAACCATATCTTAGAGTATGAGGGTAATTTATACTTTTCAACGGATTATGGAATTACTGTTTTAGATTTGCAGACAAATCAATTAGGCGATACGTATTTTATTGGTACCGGAGGTGGAATAGCAGAAGTGCTTCAAACGACTATTTTGGATAATAAGATTTATGCAATAAGTAGAAGTCAGGGAATTCTGAGTGCTTTGATTACTAACCCTTTTTTAGTTGATTATAATCAATGGTCGGTAGTTCAAGCAGGAAACTGGATTAGTATAACTAATGTAAATGGAAAAATAATTGTTTCTGATACGTCAGCCAATGTGTATGAATTAGAGGCTAATAATAATTTAAAATATATCACTACTTTATTATCTACAGCTATTGACTGTAAATTTACGGAAGGTTATATCGTGTTTACTGCGGCAAACTCTGTTTATGTTTTTGATGAAAAAATGGTTTTGTTAAAAAGAGTCGACGGAAGTCTAGAATTGCAAGCTCCTTTTGTAAGTGCATTGATGCGAGGTGGCGAATTGTATATAGGTACCGAGGCGAATGGATTGAAAAGGATTTCAGTGCTTCAAAATAATTCGGTTATTGACCTAACTCCTAATGGACCACAGCGAAATAAAATTTTTAGAATTGAAAAATCAGACGGAACACTTGTGGCTGTTTATGGGGGGTATAATGTGTCGTATAACGCCTTTACTTATTGTTGTGGTGGTCCAAGTTCATATGGAATTAGTAAGCTGGAAAATGGGCTATGGAGGCATATTTCTTTTGAAAATTTGCTCCAAGCGCGTGCTTTAACTAGTGTCGCTTTTGATCCTAAAAAAAAGGGCGAGTATTTTATTTCTTCATATTACAGTGGTCTACTGAAAATGAAGGATGATTCTGCGGTAGCTCTTTTTAATTCAAGCAATAGTGTGTTAACTGACGAATTGATTAAAAATACTAGTTTTTTAAATCCCGTTAGTTTTGATGCAGATGGAAATTTATGGATGACAAATTTAGGGGAACAAAAAAGTTTGTTTGTGTTAAAAAAAGATGGGCAATGGGGGAGTTATTCGTTTTTGAATCAAACCAATAATCCTAAAAATGATAGATATTCAGAAATTGTTATTGATAAAAACGGAACGAAATGGGTAGGTACGTTCAGGAATGGTTTAGTAGCTTTTAATGAAAGATATAATAAATATATCGTCTTAGGTACCCAAAAGGGTAAAGGAAATTTACCACATGAACATGTAAAAAGTTTGGCGGTAGATTTGAATAACCAGCTTTGGGTGGGTACTTTTCAAGGAATTAGAGTGCTTCCTAATGTTAATTCTTATTTAACAGATAGTGCACTAGATACGAAACAGATTATCATACTCGAAAACTCGTTAGCTCAGGAATTATTTTATCAATCAAATATTTTAGATATTGAAGTAGATGGCGCTAACAACAAATGGGTTTCTGTAGAAGATTCAGGCGTTTTTTTGATTTCTGCCGATGGTCAAATTACTAAATTGCATTTTACTAAAGAAAATTCCCCACTTCCTAGTAATGTGGTCGACGATATAGAGATTGATGGACATACAGGTGAAGTCTATTTTGTAACGGCAAAAGGAATGGTTTCTTATAAAGGAATGGCAACCTTGGGGACTGCAAATTATGATGAAACCTTTATTTACCCGAATCCTTACCGACCTGAACATAAAGATACTGTAAAAATTACAGGGCTCAAAGATAAGAGCAATGTTAAAGTGACGGATGTTGAAGGGAATTTAGTCTTCGAAGCTATTTCGCAAGGGGGGACTGTGGAGTGGGATACGCGTTCTTTTTCTAAGCAATTAGTTTCTTCAGGAGTATATTTGGTTTTGGTTTCTGATAAAGATGGAGAGGATACAACATATAGAAAACTATTGATTGTTAGGTAAAGTTTGGAGAAGAATAGTTTTAATTTTTTAAGATTTGTAATGGCGCATGTCATTATGTTAGCGCATCTGGTAGAATTAAGTCAGAGTGAAGATTTATCATGGCTTGGAACGTTTTGCGAATCTTATCTTGGGGTTTGTGGTTTTTTTGTAATTAGCGGATTTCTTGTTGCTAAGAGTTTGTCTAAAACTCCAGATCTTAAGGTATATTTTATGAAACGCACTAAAAGAATTTTACCTGCTTATGTCGTTGTGATATTGCTTTCTGTACTTTTTCTCTCATTGTTTAGTACACTTTCTTTTACTGCTTATTTTTCTTCCAAAGAAACGTATAGTTACACGTTTTGGAATCTAATTTTTCTAAACTTTATGCAACCTGTTTTACCAGGTGTGTTTTTGGAAAACCCATATCCTTTTATCAATGGATCTTTATGGACTATGAAAATTGAAGAAGGGTTTTACTTAATATTACCTTTGTTATTTCTGTTTTTAACTAAACTAAAAAACAAAAATTTAGGTCTATTCTTAATCTATGTCCTTTCAATTGCTTATTCCTATGTAATGCTAGAGATTTTTGACAAACCTTTGCTTGAAAAACAGTTACCAGGAAAGTTATCCTTATTTGTAGTTGGGATTTATATTTTTATGAACTTTGAATATTTTATCAAACACAAATGGCGTTATTTGATGATAAGCGTGCTTCTTTTAGTGTTGCAATTCACTTATTTCGATTTTTCGGTTATTTTCCCATTTGCATTTGGTGTCATCATTCTATTTTTGGCTTATAGTCTTCCTTTTACCGAGTCCTTTAGTAAAAAAGCTGATTATACCTATGGAATTTATTTGTTTCATTTTCCAATTATTCAGGTGTTGGTACATTACAAACTTTTTGAGAAATACAATCCTTATCTAGTGCTAATTTTTATGTTACTGTTAGTGTATACTTGTGCCTATTTATCTTGGCACCTGATAGAGAAACGCTTTTTAAATAGATTGTAGATGCAGGTAAAAACTAGAGCCATAGTACTAAGTGCGCTTCGGTATCAGGAAAAATCTTTGATTGTGAAATGTTTCACACAAAGTCAAGGAATTGTTAGCTATTTTGTGCCTTCTGCTTTTTCAAGTAAGAAAAACAGTCAACGCATTGCTTATTTTCAACCTTTGAGTATTCTTGAAATTGAGGCAAATCATAAAAATAAAGGAGGGTTAGAATATTTTAAAGAAGTCAAAATAGCCGTTCCTTATCAAACTATTCCTTTTGATGTGGTAAAGGGAACCATAGTGCTTTTTTTAGCCGAAATTTTACATACAATCATCCGTGAAGAAGAAGCAAACGATTCGCTCTACATTTTTTTTGAAACGAGTTTAACATGGTTGGATACACATGATAATATCGCTAATTTTCATCTTTTTTTCTTGATTGAATTATCGAAATTTTTAGGCTTTTATCCGGATTTAAATTGTATAAATTTACCCTTTTTTGATTTGGTAGAAGGTAATTTTGTTTCATTTCCATCTTCTAATACACTCGATGAAATTGGTACTTTATTGTTTAAACAATTTTTAGTTACTAAATGGCATTCTAATGATATCTACATTAGTCGTGATCAGCGTACATTGATTTTAAATTTAATTTTTAAATATTACAACTGTCATATTGATGGTTTTATCAAGCCTAAGTCTGTAGAAATATTTCGAACTGTGTTTTTGTAGTATTTTTTTTATTTTAAATTACTTTTGCCGCCCTAAATTTATATTATGAAAAATTTATTTTTGAGCTTACTTGCTGCAACGGCTTTGATTTCATGTTCTGCTGATGAGACTAAAACATCTCAAACAAATACTGCAAATACGACACAAAGAGTTGATGTTGCTACAGGGTTAGACGGTAAAAGTTTTAGAACTTCGCAAGGAACTACGATAGCATTTCGTAGAGAAAATCTTTCAGGTGACAAATTTACTATTAGTGGTATGGCTGGTTGTAACTATACTTTAACAGGAGCAACCGTTACAGTTGTCCCAACTACAACTAGAACTGAAAAATACTCGATTGTTGGGGGTACGTTTACAAATACTTTTGCTACTTCTAATTCTGAGTTTGCTCCACTAAAAGCTTTATTGACAAACAAAAATACTACTAATCCAAATTTTACTACAGTTACAGTGAATGGGAGTGGTATTTTATTAGATGGAGTTACAACTTCTTCAGGTTATAAATTTTTGCAGTTTTTTAATAACTAATAATAAAAACCTTCCTACACAGGGAGGTTTTTTGTTTTATGTATTGCCTAATTAATCTAAATTCTTATTTTAGCCGATTGATTTTTTAAATAGCGAATAACGATATGAATTTCAACGAGTACAAAGGACTTAACCTGCCAAAAGTAGCAGAGGAAGTACTTGATTTTTGGAAAGAGAACAATGTCTTTGAACAATCGGTAACTTCACGTGACGGAGCTACCCCGTATGTGTTTTTTGAAGGACCTCCTTCAGCAAACGGTTTGCCGGGTATTCACCACGTAATGGCACGTGCGATTAAGGATATTTTTTGTCGTTATAAAACGCAAAAAGGGTTCCAAGTAAAGCGTAAAGCAGGTTGGGATACGCATGGACTTCCTGTAGAATTAGGAACCGAAAAAGAATTAGGTATTACCAAAGAAGATATAGGGAAAACCATTACTGTAACTGAATACAACGAAGCGTGTAAACGTACCGTGATGCGTTATACCGATGTTTGGAACGACCTTACCGAGAAAATGGGATATTGGGTAGATATGGAAGACCCGTATGTGACCTATAAATCCAAATACATGGAATCGGTTTGGTGGTTACTAAAACAAATCTATAGTAAAGATTTATTATACAAAGGCTACACGATTCAGCCGTATTCACCAAAAGCGGGAACCGGGTTGTCTTCCCACGAAGTAAACCAGCCTGGTTCGTATCGTGATGTGACCGATACGACTATTGTAGCACAATTCAGAAGCCCCCTAACCCCCGAAGGGGGAACAAACAGCGTGTTAAAAGCGTTCGGTTTGAGCACTTCTTCTTCGGAAGGAATGGGGGAGGCTTTCTTCCTAGCTTGGACGACTACGCCTTGGACATTGCCAAGTAACACTGCATTGACCGTTGGTCCTAAAATTGATTATGTTTTAGTAAAAACCTTCAATCAATACACGTTTGAACCAGTTAATGTGATATTAGCTAAAAACTTGGTTTCAAAACAATTTGATAAAAAATATAAGTCGGTAGAAACTAATGAAGAATTTAAAGAGTTAGAAGATAAGTTTCTACATGTTCCCCCTTCGGGGGCTAGGGGGCTAATCCCTTACCAAATCTTAGCGGAATGTAAAGGTTCTGATTTAGTTGGAATCAAATACGAACAATTATTGCCTTGGGCATTGCCTTACCAAACGCCTGAAAACGCGTTCAGAGTAATTGCAGGTGACTTCGTTACTACCGAAGATGGTACAGGTATTGTACATACTGCACCTACCTTTGGTGCGGATGATGCTAAAGTAGCTAAAGAAGCTACTCCAGAAGTACCACCGATGTTGGTGTTAGACGAAAACGGAAATCCGGTTCCTTTAGTGGATTTGCAAGGAAAATTTGTAGCACAATTAGGAGAATTTGGAGGCAAATACGTTAAAAATGAATATTACAACGAAGGCGAAGCCCCTGAAAAATCCGTAGATGTAGAAATCGCAATTTTATTAAAGGAGCAAAATAAAGCGTTCAAAGTAGAGAAATATGTCCACAGTTACCCACATTGTTGGAGAACTGATAAACCCATTTTATACTATCCATTAGACTCTTGGTTTATCAAAGTAACGGAGGTGAAAGATAGAATGTTTGATTTAAATGAAACCATCAACTGGAAGCCAAAAGCTACGGGTGAAGGACGTTTTGGGAATTGGTTGAAAAATGCTAACGACTGGAATCTTTCACGTTCACGTTATTGGGGAATTCCGTTGCCATTATGGAGAAATGATGAAGGAACTGAAACAATATGTATTGGTTCGGTAGAAGAACTATATAACGAAATTGAAAAAGCTATTGCTGCTGGTTTCATGACGGAAAATCCATACAAAGGTTTCCAAATTGGAAATATGGAAGAAACCAATTACGACTTAGTTGACTTACATAAAAATGTAGTAGATACTATCGTTTTAGTTTCACCTTCAGGAAAACCGATGCATCGTGAAACAGACTTGATTGACGTTTGGTTTGATTCAGGTGCAATGCCTTATGCGCAATGGCATTATCCTTTTGAAAACAAAGAATTGATAGACGGAAACCAATCTTTCCCTGCTGATTTTATTGCAGAAGGAGTTGACCAAACACGTGGTTGGTTCTATACGTTACATGCTATCGGAACTTTGGTTTTTGACAAAGTAGCATATAAAAATGTAGTTTCTAACGGATTGGTATTAGACAAAAACGGACAAAAAATGTCGAAGCGTCTAGGTAATGCCGTAGATCCATTTGAGACTTTAAAAGAATATGGTCCTGATGCTACGCGTTGGTATATGATTTCCAATGCGAATCCTTGGGATAACTTAAAATTTGATATCGAAGGAGTAGCAGAAGTACGTCGTAAGTTTTTCGGTACGTTGTACAACACTTACTCGTTCTTTGCGTTATATGCTAATATTGATGGTTTTACTTACAAAGAAGCTGAGGTGCCTTTGGCGGAAAGACCAGAAATTGACCGTTGGATTTTATCTGAATTACATACGCTAATTCAAACGGTTGATGAAGCTTATGCAGATTACGAGCCAACGAAAGCAGCTCGTGTGATTTCTGATTTTGTTCAGGAAAATTTAAGTAACTGGTATGTACGTTTATGTCGTCGTAGATTCTGGAAAGGTGATTACGGAACAGATAAAATCGCGGCGTACCAAACTTTATATACTTGTTTAGAAACAGTAGCTAAATTAGCAGCGCCTATCGCTCCGTTCTTTATGGACCGTTTGTATAAAGATTTAAATGCAGCGACTCAAAAAGAAATTTTTGATAGTGTACACCTTGCTAATTTCCCTGTTTACGTTGAAAACTGTGTTGATAAATCGTTAGAAAGCAAGATGTTGAAAGCACAAACGGTTTCTTCTTTAGTGTTATCTTTACGTAAGAAGGAAATGATAAAAGTGCGTCAGCCACTTCAAAAAGTAATGATACCTGTGTTAGACGAAGTGCAGCGTGCAGAAATTGAAGCGGTATCTGATTTGATTAAGGCGGAAGTAAACGTGAAAGAAGTTGAATTGCTTGATGATGCTTCAGGTATTTTAGTAAAGCAAATCAAGCCAAACTTTAAAGCTTTAGGGCCTCGTTTTGGAAAAGACATGGGTGTAATTGCAAAAGAGATTCAAGGTTTTTCACAAGAACAAATTGCGGAAATTGAAAGAAAAGGTGAGATAAGTATTGTTGTTTCAGGAAATAGTGTTACTTTAACACCTCAAGATGTTGAGATTACTTCTCAAGATATTGAAGGTTGGTTAGTGGCTAATTCAGGGGGAATTACGGTTGCCTTAGACATTACGATTTCGGAGGCACTTAAAAAAGAAGGTATTGCTCGCGAATTAGTGAACAGAATTCAGAATATCCGTAAGGATTCAGGGTTTGAAGTAACTGATAAAATAAAAGTAACGATGCAGTTCGATGAGGAAATTCAATTAGCTGTGACTGACAATTTGGAGTATATTAAGGCGGAAACTCTTACAGAAGAGTTGGTTTTTGCTGAAAATGTGGCTAATGGCACAGAAATTGAGTTCGATAACCTTAAAACTAAAATTTATATTACAAAATAAAAACGTAGTTTTTAAAAACAAACTAGACTATATATTAACCAAAAACTCATGAAATTATGGTGGAAGAACAAATTAGATATTCGGACTCAGATTTAGCGGAATTTAAGGAGTTAATCCAGACTAAATTAGAAAAAGCCAAAGTGGACTTGGACCTTATTAAAAGTGCTTACCTTAATGATTTGAATAACGGGACTGATGATACATCACCTACATTCAAAGCATTTGAAGAAGGTAGCGAAACAATGAGCAAGGAAGCAAACTCACAATTGGCAATTCGTCAGGAAAAATTCATCCGCGATTTGAAAAATGCTTTGATTCGCATTGAAAACAAAACGTACGGAATCTGCAAAGTTACCGGCAAATTAATTGCAAAAGAACGCTTAAAGTTAGTGCCTCACGCTACTATGAGTATCGAAGCAAAAAATATGCAAAAATAACATTTCGAAAAATATATGACTAAACGCTCCTTTTGGAGCGTTTTTTATATAATATTCTTATTTTTGTGCTTTAGATAATAAATGTAAAGGCTTTAGGAGCGGTAAATTGATATAGATGAATTTAAAAAAAGCGTATTTAATAGTTTTCTTGGTTTTATTAATTGACCAAATTTCAAAAATATATGTAAAAACCCATTTTATGCTACACGAAGAAGTAGAAGTAACTTCTTGGTTCAAGTTCTTGTTTGTAGAAAATGAGGGTATGGCATGGGGAGTTGAGTTGCCAGGGATTTATGGTAAATTAATTTTAACTACTTTTAGAATTATTGCCGTTGGAGGAATTGGCTATTGGCTGTGGCAATCGGTAAAAGAAAAAGCTTCAAACTTGCTAATTTTTGCTATTGCTTTAATCCTAGCTGGCGCATTTGGTAATATTTTAGATTCTGTTTTTTACGGCGTTGTTTTTGATCATAGTGAGGGGCAATTAGCTACTCTATTTACAGAAAGACCCTACGGGAACTGGTTTTATGGAAAAGTAGTGGACATGTTTTACTTCCCTATTTGGCAAGGAAATCTCCCAGAATGGTTGCCTATTTGGGGAGGAAAATACTTTACTTTCTTTAACGCCATTTTCAACGTAGCCGATGTAGCCATTTCAACTGGGGTGGGGATTTTGATTGTTTTTAATAAAAAGGTGTTTGCAAAGTAACTGGTAAACGCTTCCTTAAAAAATAGAATGATGCTCCTTATAGGAGCATTTTTTTTGGATATTTTTGCTAGAAAGTTATAATAATTTATCGCTATCCTGCTCGTAAAAACGATCGATTGAAAGGTTTTTTTGTTGCGATGCCATTACTGCCAATTGATCACAACGCTCATTTTGCGGATGATTATTATGGCCTTTGATCCATTGAAAATTTACTTGATGTTGGCGATAGATTTTTAAAAAACGTTGCCATAAATCAGGATTTTTCTTTCCTTTAAAGCCTATTTTCTCCCATCCAATCACCCATTTTTTTTCCACGGCATCAACTACGTATTTAGAATCGGAAATTACCAAAACCTTCATGTTGGGTTGTTTCAATTTTTCTAATCCAACTATAGCTGCTAAAAGCTCCATACGGTTGTTAGTGGTCAAGCGGAATCCTTCAAAAAATTCTTTTTTATAGGGTGTGCCTACTAATTCCATTACAACCCCATAGCCGCCTGGGCCTGGGTTTCCTTTTGCAGCACCATCGGTGTATATATGTACTTGATACGCCATTACTATTAATTGCTGCTTAGAAGTTTTTCTATTGCTAAAGGGAAATATTCATGTTCTAACTCGTGTACTTTTTGAGCAATTGCTTCCGCTGTAGTGCAATCTGTAATGTTAGTTGCATGTTGGCTTATAATAGCACCTTCATCATAATGTTCGTTTACAAAATGAATGCTAATGCCCGTCTCAACCTCATGATTAGCTAGTACAGCTTCGTGCACACGCATACCATACATGCCTTTTCCGCCATATTTTGGTAAAAGTGCTGGGTGAATATTGATAATTTTATTAGGAAATGCTTTGACTAAATGTTCTGGAAATTTTAATAAAAAACCAGCTAAGACGATAAGATCAGGTTGCTGCTTTGCTAGTAATTGAGCCACAGTGTCTGAATTTAGCTCTTGTTTGTTGAAGGTAAAACTTGGAATATTGTGATTCTTAGTACGCTCTAACACTTTGGCATTAAGATTGTTAGAGTATACAGCGATAACGTTCGCAAGATTACTGTTTTTAAAATGTAATATAATTTTTTCGGCATTGGATCCTGAGCCCGAAGCAAATATTACTATTTTTTTCATAAGTTACTTTTTTATGGCAAAGCCAGAAGGTTAATGACCTAAGGTGAATACTGACCTCATAGAATTTGATAGTGCAAAAAAAAGAATAATTAATGACAAATAATTAAAAATGGTCGGCTTTGTGAAATTTATTTTATACTTTCGTGTTCAGATTTATTAACTAAAAAGGTGGTAATTAAATAATTTTTTTATTTTTGCCAACTAATTAAAATTTAAAATTAAAGATTATGTCAGACATTGCATCAAGAGTAAAAGCGATTATCGTTGACAAATTAGGTGTTGACGAGAACGAAGTTGTATCTGAAGCAAGCTTCACTAACGATTTAGGGGCTGATTCATTAGACACTGTTGAGCTAATCATGGAGTTCGAAAAAGAATTTGATATTCAAATTCCAGATGACCAAGCTGAAAACATTGCTACTGTAGGTCAAGCTATCTCTTACATCGAAGAAGCTAAGAAATAATAAATAATAGCATCTGTGGGTTTTAAACTCACAGATGTTCTTATTTTTTACTGACTTAAAAAATCTTTTTTTAGATTTGTTCAAACATTGATTGTATTACAATCATAAAATAGTATGTAATACCCATTGTTTCTTTTAGTTTTTTAAAAGACTTTGGGATTTTTTATATTAAACAAAACCAGCTAAGCTATGCAATTAAAGCGAGTAGTAGTAACAGGATTAGGAGCATTAACCCCTATTGGAAACAATCTTCAAGAATATTGGGAAGGTTTAATCAGTGGAAAAAGCGGTGCCGCTCCCATAACATATTATGATACTGAAAAGCATAAAACAAAATTTGCTTGTGAGGTAAAAAACTTCAAAGTTGAAGAGTTTATCGACAAAAAAGAAGCTAGAAGAATGGATAAGTTCGCGCAATATGCCATTGTTGCCAGCGATGAAGCTATCAAAGATTCTGGTTTAGATTTAGAAAAAATCAATAAATACAGAGTAGGTGTAATTTGGGGTGCAGGTATTGGAGGTTTAGAAACTTTCCAAGAAGAAGTACTTAGTTACGCTAAAGGTGACGGGACGCCTCGTTTCAATCCTTTCTTTATTCCAAAAATGATTGCCGACATTGCACCAGGTCATATTTCTATGCGCAATGGATTTATGGGGCCTAACTACACCACGGTTTCAGCTTGTGCTTCTTCAGCAAATGCTCTAGTAGATGCTTTCAACTACATTCGTTTAGGAATGTGTGATGTGATTGTTTCTGGTGGTTCTGAAGCTGCTGTAACTATTGCGGGTATGGGGGGGTTTAACTCTATGCAAGCTTTGTCAACTCGTAACGAAAGTCCTGAAACTGCTTCGAGACCTTTTGATGCAACTCGTGATGGATTTGTATTAGGTGAAGGTGCAGGAGCTTTAGTTTTAGAAGAATATGAGCACGCTAAGGCTCGTGGGGCAAAAATATACTGCGAAGTAGGCGGTTGTGGTATGTCTTCGGACGCATACCATCTAACAGCACCACATCCAGAGGGAATTGGAGTTATTGCCGTGATGAATAATACTTTACAAGATGCTGGATTAAGACCAGAAGACGTAGATCATATTAATACGCATGGTACTTCTACACCTTTAGGTGACGTGGCTGAGTTGAAAGCTATTAGTAAAGTTTTTGGAGAACATGCTAAAAACATGAATATCAACTCAACAAAGTCAATGACAGGGCACTTATTAGGAGCTGCAGGCGCTATTGAGGCTATTGCTTCTATTATGGCTATTAAACACGGTATTGTTCCACCTACTATCAATCATAGTGTGGTAGATGAAAACATAGATCCATCGTTGAATTTGACTTTAAATCAAGCACAAAAACGCGAAGTAAAAGTAGCAATGAGCAATACTTTTGGTTTTGGCGGTCATAATGCTTGTGTATTGTTTAAAAAAGCTGAATAATTCGTTTCTATGTAATTGCTTTATCAAGTGATTCCATATGTGACCTATAGAAAATTATATTACACATATGAAAAGAATTATCAAGAAAATATTTAAAACTTCCCGTTTTCAAACGCCTGAAGACGGGATTTTTTTTGATAAACTTACATCCATATTAGGATTCAAACCGGATAACATCGAGCATTATCGTCGAGCATTTACCCATCGTTCGATGAATAAAACGGACGAAAATGGTCATGCGGTTAATTATGAACGATTAGAGTTCTTAGGCGATGCTATGTTAGGCTCTGTAATTGCAGCACATCTTTTTAGTAAAGTTCCTAACGGCGATGAAGGTTATTTAACTAAGATGCGTTCCAAAATTGTCTCACGTGAGCATTTGAACGAGTTGGGTAAAGATTTTAAACTGATTCAATTCGTTGAAAGTAAAGTTGCTACGCAGCATTTTGGTGAAAATGTGCATGGTAACATTTTTGAAGCTTTTATTGGAGCCATTTATTTAGACAAAGGATTTAATTTTTGTGAAAAATTTATTCAAAACAAAATTATTAAACCTTATGTAGATATTGATCGTTTAGAGGGTAAAGTAATCAGCTATAAAAGTTTACTTATTGAATGGTGCCAAAAGGAGAAAAAAGCCTTTCAGTACGAAACCTATGACGATAATGCTACAGGAAATGTGAAATATTTTGGTGTCAAACTGCATATAGACGGAGCAGTAGTGGCTAAGGCTAGAGCGACTTCTAAGAAAAAAGCGGAGGAAATCGCTTCAAAACGAGCATATTTTGTGTTTCAAAGCCAAATAGATATAAAAAATGGAGCGTAATCCTCCATTTTTTATTTGCGCGAGTTTGAGTCTAGTTGATTTTTTAATTTCTGTTTTTTGAAAAGTTCTGATATTTTTTTTATTGTGAATAAGCAATTTGTAAAAAAAAGTATTAAAGAAATGAAAAAAAAGTTTCTGCATGAAATATTTTGAAGGTACAACTTAAGAAATACAATGCAATCATTGATGCTAACGATAGTGCTATTTTACTTTTCATAAAGTTTGATTAGTGAAATGTTTAAATTTGTCTCGTCATTATTTGGTTTATTACTCATTCTTTGAGATGAAACTGTATGGGTACACTATCCAAATTCACAACATTCGCAACCAACTATTCTTCCTGCTTTATCTTTTACAAATTTACAACATGAACAACCAAATATGATGCTGTCATATGATGTGCAGGTGTGTGTTTCCTCACCTGAACTTCCATAATCATCAGCTATGGTTAAATCGTATCTATATGCATTGTTGGTTATTGGGAATGCGATATTATAACTTGTGTTGCTTAAATTTTCATTGGGATCCAAAGACTTTCCAACACCTTTAATAACGAGATATTTTAAGCCTTCAATTTTTGTGTTTTGAGTTTCATACTCTTTAATTAAAATTTCATTTCCATTGTTTAATTTTTTTTCCTTTTAGATTTATATTAGGGATGAAAGTTTGATTCTTGAATTGACCGATGACAATATTGGTTTTTGCAAGGGTGTATTCAATTGATTTGTTGTTTTGTGTGTTTTCGCTTTGACAAGACTGTATAAGAATTGTGAAATTGATAATTGTGAAGGAAATTAATAGTTTTTTCATAGAGTTTAGTTTGTATAAGTGAATTAATAATATGTGAAATTTGGTGAATGAAAATTAAACTTAGAGGATGATTTTTTAAGTGTTTAGTATATAAAATTTAAAAAAAAAAATACGTTTCCAAATTCAAATTTGCTTTTTATCGGGTATATGTTATATTTTATCGAATATATTTAGTTTAATGTTTTTGAGTTAATGTTAATTTAAATTAATACTTTGGCTGTAAATTTAGGATTATGTTTATATTTGTTTTTATTTATTATGATGGCTGTTCATAAACTAAGTTTGGGTGATTTTGATCAGGTTGATTACGACTTGATTGCCATACACACCTCTTTAGAGGACTATCGTTTGGCTTTTAAAATCAATCAAAACTTAGGGATTTTGTTGTCTAAAAATGATCAAGAAGTACCTTTCGAATTCAATAAGCAACCCATTTCTTTTTCGCGTTTTACTTTTGATGATGAAATTGCCATGATGACTTGGGACTTGATTCAAAACAAACAAGAGGTCGAATTGCCCGAAGGTGATGCGAATAATTTGTTTTTTGGTGCAAGTACCATCACGATGCAAATCAACCTAGTAACGGATTTAAAAAAGGTGGATTATGTTTTAAAAATCGAACATGACGAACAAATAGACTGTAGAGAAATTATTTATAATTTAAAAAAAATAGATTTGATTACGGCGGTATATGAGGTGGATCCTAATGAAATCAAATCAAAAAACAATTTAATTTTTTAAAAGCAATGCGTACACAAAAAAAGACCAAAATAGTTGCTACTCTAGGCCCAGCTTGTAGTACTAAGGAAACGATACAACAAATGATGGATGCGGGCGTAGATGTTTTCCGTATCAATTTTTCACATGCTGATTACACGGATGTGGCTGAACGTATTCGTATTATTCGTGAGTTGAATCAAGAGTTTGGTTATACCACTGCTATTTTAGCCGATTTACAAGGGCCTAAATTGCGTGTTGGGGTAATGAAGGAAGATGTAGTGGTAAGTGAAGGTGATTTAGTGACTTTTCAAACGGCTAACGATGTGCCAGGTACTCCGGATAATGTGTATATGACTTATAAAGCGTTTCCTAATGATGTAAATCCAGGAGAGCGTATTTTACTTGATGATGGGAAGCTTATTTTTGAGGCGGTCTCAAGTGATGTGGCTGCTAGTAAAGTGGTGTGTAAAGTAATTCAAGGTGGTCCTTTGAAATCGAAAAAAGGAGTTAACTTACCTAATACAAAAGTTTCTTTACCTGCTTTGACCGATAAAGATATTCGTGACGCTATTTTTGCAATTGAAAATCAAGTAGATTGGATTGCGCTTTCTTTTGTACGTACTCCTGAGGATTTGATGGATTTAAAAGAGTTAATTGATAAGCATTCCGATCATAAAATTCCTATTATTGCTAAAATTGAAAAGCCAGAAGCAATTGAGAATTTGGACAAGTTAGTGCCGCATTGTGATGGATTCATGGTAGCACGTGGGGATTTAGGGGTAGAATTGCCAGCTCATGAAGTACCCTTAATTCAGAAAAAATTGATTAACCGTGCTAAATTGGCTCGTATTCCTGTTATAGTTGCCACGCAAATGATGGAGACTATGATTACGAGCTTAACGCCTACTCGTGCTGAAGTTAATGATGTAGCTAACTCCGTTATGGACGGTGCTGATGCTGTAATGTTGTCTGGTGAAACTTCGGTAGGGAATTACCCCGTACAAGTGATTGAAAAAATGACACAGATAATTGAAGCTGTTGAAGATTCACCGCTGATACATGTTCCGCAAAAACAACCACAAATAAAAACAAATCGTTTTGTAACCAAACATATTTGTTATCACGCAGCCATATTAGCTGATGATATCGAAGCAAAAGCAATTACCACTTTAACCAATAGTGGTTATACTGCATTTCAAGTTTCTGCTTGGCGTCCACATGCGCATATTTTAGTGTACACTTCTAATCCTAGAATTTTAACACAGCTTAATTTATTGTGGGGTGTTCGTGCATTCTTCTATGATAAGTTTGTAAGTACTGATGATACTATTGATGATATTAACAAAATGGCGGTTGACCATGGCTTTGTTTCACAAGGTGATATTTTAGTTAACCTTGCGGCTATGCCTGTAGTGAAGAAAGGGATGGTGAATACATTGAGAATTTCAGAAATAGAATAAAGTTGTTGCTTCTATGAGTTTAAAAAAAATGATCGGTTAGAATGCCGATCATTTTTTTTACAATAATAAAACAAGATGTTGTACTATAAGGGTGTTTTTTCTCTTTTTTCTTTTATTAAGTTTACAGCCTGTCTAGTTGTTTGGTTTAAAAAGAGCTCTTGGTTAATTTGTTAGTAATTTTTGATTTTAATGAATTTAAGACTTGTGTGTCTTCTGTTTCATTTTTTGATTGTGATGATTGATTTATACGCTACTCTAATATTTATATAATTTATACTGTAAGTGCTGAAACTCTTTGGGATTTAAGGTTTTTAAAATTGAAGCTTAACGTGATTATAATCAAAAATAATAATCCTACGCTGCTGGCTTCTATGCCAAAATTGCCTCCAGTAATCCACACGGGTAAATGATTTGTGTTGGCTAACAAGAAACTAGGGTCTTTGCTGCCACTAACGCCAAACCCAAGTAATGTGCCCTGAGTGAAATTAGCCATGAAATGTAAACCTATGGGCATCGCCAAGCTTTTAGTTTTTAAATATGCAAAGCCAAATAACAATGAAGCTATAAAAATATTGATAGATGCAAATGTTTTTACAATTCCCACCATTCCAGGGTTGTTTAAATGGGTTAGTAAAAATAATCCTGAAATAATTAACTGAGTTGGCCATTTTCCTATAGAGGCATGTAGTCTTTGAAAAAGAAATCCTCTGAATAATAATTCCTCAGCTATGGCAACAGTACTAAAAAGTGTTAAGCCTGAAATTAATGTTGTGTAGGAGATAGCGCTAATTTGCCAGCTAATAAAACCTGTTAGGGTTAATGTTAATGCTGGTAAAATCATTAAACAAGCTCCAATGAAAATGCCTTTAAATAGCTCATTAAGCCATTTTGTACTGATTTTTCCAATCAAATTGCTTATAGTGTCTCTTTTTAATTTTTGACAAATTATAGAAACAATCAAGATCAAAAGCGTTTGATATTCTAATTTAATTTCAAAGGAGTATTTGTTAGCCAGTAAAATTAATGGGAATAAAAAAGTTGTTAAAATGATAAAGAAGATTACAACCCACCAGCCCTCTCTTAGTTTTTTTTCGGGATTTAAGAATATTTTTGTTAACATATCTGTTTTGTATAAGTTGTAATCTCTTGTTTTTACTCCATTTTTTTTGTCAGGGTAAACCCTACAAATAAAGATGCGCCAGCTGTTAGGAAAATCATTGCAGGATATAATGCATCTTCATCTAGAGAAGTAAAAGTTGAAAGGAGTAGTGCTAAAAACACACCAGTTCCAATTCCCATTAATAAAAGAGCTAAATTTAAAAGTACAACTTTATAAAATGCTGGACCTTCATTTTTTCCACGCATAAAAATACGGGCATCTACTCCTTTTTCTATAAGTGCCAAACGCTCTCTGTTTCGGGTTGACAAATAAAGATACACTATACCAAAAACTGCTAGAAACAAGCTAATAGGTATTAAAATTTCTTCGTTCATAATTGATGTTTTTAAAAATTGATATTCTAATTGATTTTCTCTACCTATGACGATAAGAGTTTTATTTTGGTTACAAGAAAAATAAAAAATATTTTTTTGACTTATCTTGTAACCTAATTCCTTTTATTGTCGTCTTACGTTTATATGACTTTTATTGAAGACCAACATTATATCAATCTTGTCCTTAGCGGTAATCCAAATGCTTTTGCGGCTTTGGTGGATCGTTACAAAGACTTGGTGTTTACTTTAGCGTTGAAAATGGTGATAAATAAAGAGGAAGCAGAGGAGATAGCGCAGGATACATTTATAAAAGCATATCAATCACTCCATAAATTTAAAGGAGAGTCAAAATTTTCTACTTGGCTATATAAGATAACGTATAACACTTGTTTAGATCGTTTAAAGAAGAATAAAAAAGGGAAAACAATTGCTTATATCGAGGATTTTAGTGAACATCAAACGCGAACCATTGAAAATGTTTTGGATACAATAGATGAAAACGATAGGAATAAAGCAATACAGGAATGTTTAAGTGAACTTCCATCAGAAGATGCATTTCTTTTAACTTTGTATTATTTTGATGGGCAATCAGTGGAAGAAATAGCAAAAGTTATTGATTTGAGTACTGATAATGTGAAAGTCAAACTTTTTAGAATTCGAAAAAAATTAGCTGCAATTTTAAAGAAAAGATTAGCGCCTGAAATATTAGATTATTATGAAAGGGAACGAGGATAAACACTTAGAAAAATTGGTTAATCGGCTTATGAAGGATCAGAAATTAGATTCGCCTTCATTTGATTTTACCGAAAAAATAATGTCGCAAATAGCTGTTTCGAATAGTAGTCCAGAAACGGTATATAAACCATTGATCTCTAAATCAGTATTTGTTGGGATTATTGGAATTTTAATTGCTTTAGTAGGCTGTAGTTTGTTGTATGGAAATCAAACTAATGAAAGGTTTGTGTATTTTGATTTTAGTGTATTTTATAATAATAGTTTAATGGGTGTATTTCATATGTCTAAAACGGCTTCTTATAGTATTTTGTTGACCACGCTGTTTTTTTGGGTTCAAATTTCGTTTTTGAAAAATCATTTTGATAAAAAATTCGAAGTATAAACCGATATAATGTAAACAAAAATGCCTCTCAGAAACTAAGAGGCATTTTTTATGAATTTTCGATAGATTAATATCTGTAATACTCAGGTTTGAAAGGACCTTTCACTTCAACACCAATATAAGCTGCTTGGTCATCAGATAAAGTTTCTAACTCAACACCTAATTTAGTTAAGTGTAAAGCAGCAACTTTTTCATCTAAATGTTTAGGTAACATATACACCTCATTTTTGTAAGCTGCACTGTTAGTCCATAACTCAATTTGCGCTAATGTTTGGTTAGAGAAAGAGTTACTCATTACAAACGATGGGTGACCTGTAGCACAACCTAAGTTTACTAAACGACCTTCAGCTAAGATGATAATTTCTTTACCGTTTACGTTATAAATATCCACTTGAGGTTTTACTTCTTGTTTTGTAGCACCGTGGTTAGCGTTTAACCAAGCCATATCAATTTCATTATCGAAGTGACCAATGTTACAAACGATAGCTTTATCTTTCATAGCCTCAAAGTGACGACCTACTACGATATCTTTATTACCAGTTGTAGTAATCACGATATCTGCATTACCAATAACTGTATCTAGCTTTTTAACTTCATAACCGTCCATAGCTGCTTGTAAAGCACAAATAGGGTCAATTTCAGTAACTGTAACGATAGAACCTGCCCCACGGAAAGAAGCCGCTGTACCTTTACCTACGTCACCGTAACCACAAACCACTACTCTTTTACCTGCTAACATTACGTCAGTAGCACGACGCACAGCATCCACAGCACTTTCTTTACAACCGTATTTGTTATCAAATTTCGATTTAGTAACCGAGTCGTTTACGTTGATAGCTGGCATGTATAACGTACCGTTTTTCATTCTTTCGTATAAACGGTGAACACCTGTAGTTGTTTCTTCAGATAAACCTTTGATACCTTCCACTAACTCCGTGTATTTATCAAACACCATGTTTGTTAAATCACCACCATCATCAAGAATCATGTTCAACGGTTGTCTGTCTTCACCAAAGAATAACGTTTGCTCAATACACCAGTCAAACTCCTCAGCATTCATACCTTTCCAAGCATACACAGGAATACCAGCAGCAGCAATAGCAGCAGCAGCATGGTCTTGCGTAGAGAAAATGTTACAAGACGACCAAGTCACTTCAGCACCTAAAGCTACTAAAGTTTCAATCAATACAGCCGTCTGGATAGTCATATGCAAACAACCAGCAATACGAGCACCTTTCAAAGGTTGGCTAGGGCCATACTCAGCACGAATAGCCATCAAACCTGGCATTTCAGCTTCTGCTAATTGAATTTCTTTTCTTCCCCATTCCGCTAAAGAAATATCTTTAACTTTATAAGGTACATACGGAATTGTTGTAGTACTCATCTATTTAGTATATTTGTTTTTAAAATATTAAATTTCTTGTTTGGAGTGCAAAATTACATATTAGTTTTCGATTTGCCAACAGATTTTAAGAATTTAATAATTGTTTCACATTGGTAACTCACTAAAAATCAATAGTTTTAATTTTTAGGAGCTATTTCCCGCTGTCCGCTATATCTTTCAAAAGCCCTAATCAGCACACCGCCTAAGGTCTTTTGAAAGGATGTCGCTTCCATCGGGGCTAAATCTCATGAAGATGCCTTTTTACAAAGAAATTCAATTTTCGCCCACAACCACAGTCTATCTTTGGAAAATAACCGAAGATTATAACGAACTTTTCCGTAGTGTATCCTTAAAAGATACTTCACTCGCTCGGCTAGAAAAAATGCGTTCCGAAAGCCATCAAAAAGGCTTTCTAGCCGTGCGCATGCTCTTGCAACATTGCGGGTACACCGATTTTGATTTAGAATATGACGCTACAGGGAAACCTAATCTGAAATCTGAAATCAGAAATCAGAAATCAGAAATCAATAGCCTTCATATCAGCATCTCGCATTCTGCCGAATTTTCAGCCATCGCGTTAAGCAGCGAACCCATAGGGATTGATTTGGAAAAAGCGAAAGAAAAAGTACTCCGCATAGCACCCCGCTTTATGCACATGACACATTTGGAACAGCTTAGTCAGGAAGAACAAATCCAAAAAGCCACCGTCATTTGGGGGGTAAAAGAAGCCATTTTCAAAATCAAAAACGAAGTAGGCATCAGCTTCCCAGACCATATTTTTGAAGACGCCTTTCATTTAGAAGATAAAAAATGTAAAGCACAACTGCGCTTTAACCATCAAACTGAGGATTTCAATATTTGTTTTGAAATAGTAGAAGACTATGTGTTGGTTTGTGGATCCAAAGCCCTTTAAGGTAAACCAAGCTACTTTTTAGTAAAATATGGCAATTTGTAACTTACATGGGTTCCCAAAAATGACTTTCGAAATTTATAATTTGATTGTCAACTATGGTAATTCCTTCGCTTTCTAGTAATTGTTGCATCAAATTTGTGCCTTCAAAATGGTGTTTGCCAGTTAGTATGCCTTTTCTGTTAACTACTCTATGCGCAGGAACATCAGCTCTGCCATGGCAAGCATTCATAGCCCATCCCACCATACGGGCAGATCGTGCTGTGCCTAAAGCTTTAGCAATAGCTCCATACGAAGTCACACGCCCATAAGGAATTTGACGAGCGATTTCGTAAACACGTTCAAAAAATGACTCTTGGCTATTAGACATCCCGTTTGGATTTTACCATTTTAGGATAGTAAATACTACCACTAAGGTGGTGATAAATGCGATAATGAAATTAACGTTTTTTACAAAAAAAGCAACTTTATTCTCCCATTTTTTAAATAAATAAGCATATAAAATATAAATGCTACCGCAACCTATTGTGCTCCCAATAACAAATCCTATACCTGTGCCTAATGAAAAAAAGTTGTCGATGTAGGTTGAAAAAAATAAACTTAGAAATGCATAATAGGGGATTGGGAATACATTGAGTAAAGAAAGTGTGATCCCTTGAAGGAAAGGAGGGAATTTACTTTCATTTTCAATAGTTTCTAATTTACTCGATTGTATTATGTTTTGTATTCCTTTTCCTAAAAAGAAAATAGTAAGGGTTACAAAAATAATAATGCCAACTAACTTTAGATTTTTGGTCACTTGGGGATGACTTTCCATAAAAGTTGCAAAATAAAAACCAAAAAAACTTTGTAATCCCACAATCAAACAGGCTCCGAATACAAATTCTTTTGCGCTTTGAATGGATTTTTTAATACTAATGGTTGCCGTACGCATATTCAACATTCCCGGTGGTAAAACCCCCATGGCTGAGAAAAAAGTGGCCAACAAAAAGGCTAAAAAAATAGACATCAGTTTAGGTTTTCTTTGATTTTTGAGCGCTCTAGCGAAAAAACTTTGGTTTCTTCGTCTAAAGCGGTCAAAAGATACTGTATTTTTTCTTTTAAATCAACTGCTTCAGCAATAGAAGTTTTATTGTGATAGCATTGATGTAAAATTTTCAAAACGAATTCTTTAGGCACAACGGGTAAGGGATTAACTTTGTTTTTAAACTCCTCTAAAGTCCCTTTCAACAGTTCTTCGAGAGTGATAGTAACATCATTAAAAACAATAGTCTGTTGCAAATCGTCGATAGCTAAAGGGGTTTTTACTACCTTTTCAAAAAGCTTACGCAATAACAACGTCAACTTTTCGATATCACGTTCTAAAAAATCCGATTTACTACGAATCATTATTTAATTTTAAAACGAATGTAAGTAATCGCTTTATTAACTTCTAAATACTGTTGTTCATAAAAAGTTTGAATCCCTAATACTTCCTCAGGAGCTCCTTCGTTATGGTACACATTGTGGTTAGCATACAATACTTCATGCCCTTCCCCATGCAACAACCCAAGTGTATAACCGTGCATGAATTCGCTATCGGTTTTTAAATTCACCACACCTTCAGGGCGTAAAATTCTTTTATACATTTTCAAGAATTCAGTATTCGTCATACGGTGTTTGGTACGCTTGTATTTGATTTGCGGGTCAGGAAACGTAATCCAAATTTCATCCACTTCGTGAGCTTCAAAAACACCTTCAATCAATTCAATTTGTGTGCGTACAAAAGCTGTATTGTTCATCCCGCTTTCAACCGCTGTTTTAGCACCTCTCCAAAAACGCGCACCTTTCACGTCAATACCAATGTAGTTTGTATTTGGATTGCGCTGTGCTAACCCAATGGTGTATTCGCCTTTACCACAACCTAACTCTACAATAATCGGATTGTCATTTTTAAAAAACTCTGAACGCCATTTCCCTTTATACGGAAATTCACCATTAACCACCTCTTCGCGAGTTGGTTGTATCACATTATCAAAAGTATCGTTTTCTTTGAAACGTTTTAATTTATTCTTACTTCCCACGATTTCTTAAAGTTTTGGCAAAATTAATTAAATATGTGGTAATAAAAAGAGTTTTATTTTTACCTTGACTTTCAATACGCATCACTTTTGAAAAACAAGAAAAAAATAGTAGTTGCTCCACTAAATTGGGGTTTAGGGCATGCTACACGCTGCATCCCTATTATTCGTGCGCTTTTAGCCGAAGGTTTTGAGCCCCTAATAGCTTCAGATGGCGTAGCGTTAGACTTGTTAAAAAAGGAATTTCCTGATTTAAAACATATTCATTTGCCTTCTTATCACATAGTGTATCCCAAAAATGGAAAGTATTTTCTTTGGAAAATTCTCTCTAACGGACACAAAATGATTTATGCTATCTTTTCCGAAAGGCGTGCCATTCAAAAAATTGTTAAGGAGCATCAAATAGACGGGGTTATTTCAGATAATCGATTAGGTATTTTTTCTTCCAAAGTGCCTAGCGTGTTTATTACACATCAATTGCAAGTTATGACGGGAATTGCCACTCGTTTAAGTTCATGGATGCATCGTCAAATTATTAAAAAATACAGAGCGTGTTGGGTACCCGACTTAGAAGGTTCGGTGAATTTATCGGGCGCATTAGGCCATTTGAAAAAGAAATTACCCAATGTGGAATACATAGGTCCTTTAAGTCGTTTAAGAAAAATAGACTTACCTATCCGCTACGAACTGATGGTGATTCTCTCTGGTCCTGAGCCTCAACGTACTTTTTTAGAAGAAAAACTTATAGCGGAACTTCAGCCTTTTCAAGGGAATATTCTTTTTGTCAAAGGAAAAATTGAAGCGGAACAAACGACAACAGTACAACCTCCTTTTACGTTTTATAATTTTATGAATGCTGACCAATTAGCAACCGCATTTAATGAAAGCAAAGAAGTTCTATGCCGTTCTGGTTATACCACGGTGATGGACTTGGCATTTTTAGAAAAGAAAGCTTTTTTCATTCCTACTCCTGGACAATTTGAACAAGTGTATTTAGCCGATTTGTATGCGAAAATGGGTATTGCACCAACGTGTACACAGGAGGAGTTCACTTTGGGTAAATTAGAGCATATTAAAAATTATACCGGTTTGCCTAAAATTGAAAACGAAACAGATTGGAAGAAATTGTTTTCGGTTTTTGATTAAGAAATTAAAGTTTCAAAGAAGTTTACTTTTTCCGTTTAAGACCTAACAGGTTTCAAAAACCTGTTAGGTCTAGAGTTAGGTCAGAGTCTTAAATAACCAATTTAAAAGCTTCTAGTACATTAACGATTTTCCAAAAATAATAAAGCCGGCAGAAACCGGCTTTACAAGTGTGAAATTAAATTGATAAATCAGTTTTTATCGTTTTTTATGATTTTGGCATTTATCATAAAATAAACTGATTCGACGATATTAGCACAGTGACTTGTAATGCGGTCGATGTGTTTCAACGTCATGACAAGGTGTGTGCCAGCCACCACATAGGTGGTATTATTTTGCATTTCTGAAATGATATCTTGAATTAACTCTTCAGTAGTATGTCTTACTTTTTTGTTCAATGCAAATACTTCATTGATGTTTTCCTCATTCAAGTTTTCAAACGCTTCTAAAGTTTTGTAAGCAGTCGCTTTTACATCTTCAGTTAGTTTGTCAATATTGAATTTTTCTAACAATTGAGGTTGCTCCTTAACGGTTTTAGCCTTTTTAATGATGCTTAACGATAAGTCACCAATACGTTCCGCCTCATTGCTTATTTGCATAGCACTCATAATGAAACGAAGGTCTGAAGCTACGGGTTGTTGTAGAGCGAAAATATTTTGACAAATTTCATCGATTTTAACATCAAGTTTGTCAATTTTGTTTTCTACTTTTTTAACCCCTTTAGCTTTTTTATCAGCATCAACAGCCATAACATTCATAGCTTCAACCACTTGGTTTTCGGCTAAGTTGATAATTTTGATAATGGCGTTTCTTAATTTTGTTATTTCGGTTTCTAAAATCATAGTTTGTAAAATTTTGTAAATCAATTAACCAAAACGACCTGTGATATAATCTTCGGTTTGTTTCTTTTCAGGTTTGGTAAATATGTTTTTGGTTTTACCCATTTCAATCAATTCTCCCAAATAGAAAAACGCCGTATAATCGCTGGTACGTGCCGCTTGTTGCATGCTGTGAGTCACAATGATGATTGTATAGTTATCTTTCAACTCGTGTACCAATTCTTCAATTTTTGAAGTAGAGATAGGGTCTAATGCACTCGCAGGCTCATCCATCAAGATAATATCAGGACTCACTGCTAAAGTTCTAGCAATACACAAACGTTGTTGTTGTCCTCCAGACAAACCTAAAGCTGAATCATCTAAACGGTCTTTTACTTCGTCCCAAATTGCAGCCTGACGTAACGAACGTTCTACGATTTCGTCTAATTCAGATTTACTTTTTATCCCATTGATTTTTGGTCCGTAGGCAATATTTTCATAAATCGATTTTGGAAAAGGATTTGACTTTTGAAAAACCATTCCAATTCGTTTTCTAATATTTACCACATCCACATTTTTATCATAAATATCTACGCCTTCTACAAGCATTTCTCCTGTAATTCGAACACTTGGAATCAAATCGTTCATACGGTTGATACTACGTAGAAAGGTTGACTTTCCACAACCCGAAGGTCCAATCAATGCGGTAACTTTATTTCTAGGAATTTGCAGGTTAATATCTTTTAAAGCCTGCTTTTCTCCATAATATAAGGACAAATTATTAACTTCTATTTTAACGTCTTTCATCTTATGCTGACTAATCAATTAATTTTTCTTACTTCTTATTCGTGAACGAATGACAACCGCAACGATATTTAACGAAATGGTTAATAATAATAAAACCAAAGTCGTTGCAAATTGAATAGGCATAGTCCCTTCTACATCGGCTGATTGCGTTGACATAATATACACATGATACCCTAAATTCATGAACTGGTCACTCAATGACGATGGTAGTGTGGCTAAATAATAAGCTGCCCCTGTAAATAGTATGGGTGCTACCTCACCTGCCCCACGACTCACCGCTAGGATGGTACCTGTCATAATCCCCGAAATAGCTTCTGGTAATACAACTTTCCAAATGGTTTGCCACTTGGTAGCTCCTAAGGCTAAACTTGCTTCACGCAGTTCTCTGGGCACAGTTTTTAAAGCTTCTTCAACCGAAACAATAATTACTGGTAAGGTTAATAAACCCATGGTTAAACTTGCCCATAGTATATTAGGTTGCCCCCAACGAAGTTGCCCTCCGTTAAAAACATTATCCATACCGCCACCCATAAAATGTACGAAAAAACCTAAACCAAATAATCCAAAGATGATGGAAGGCACCACCGCCAAGGTTCGTATAGAAAAACGAACAGCAGCAGCTATCTTGGAATTCTCACGTGCATACTCTGTTAAATACAATGCCGTAATGGTACCAAAGGGGACGGCTGCCAATGACATTAAAACGACTAAGATGAATGTTCCCATAATGGCAGGAAAAATACCTCCTTTAGTCATCCCATCGGTAGGGAAACTAGATATAAATTCCCATGAAAAAGTGCTCCAACCGTTGTAAACAATAATTCCAAGAATAATGGCAATTACTAAAACAATCAAAATTACGGCTGCTAAAGTAACGCCTTCAATCATTTTACCTTTGCGAATGGTTGAGGTATCGGTTTTATCAAAGAAAGTAGAATTTACTACTCGCTCCTCTGTTACTGTGTTTTCAAAAGATGCTTCCATACTTACTTTCCTTGAATTTTCTTAATCAAACGTCCTTTTACATAAAACTCAGCCAATGCATTTAATCCAAAAGAGAAAATAAACAATACTGACCCGATAAAAAACAAAACACTATAATGTGTGTCGCCAAATACGGTTTCAGCCATTTCTGACCCAATAGTAGCTGCAAACGTACGTACACTATCCATTGGGTTTAAGGAATTGATGGCTGCATTTCCTGTTGCCATCAATGCAATCATCGTTTCCCCAAAAACTCTTCCTATTCCTAATAAGATGGCTGCAAATATTCCAGGAACAGCAGCTGGTAAAACCACAAAGAACGCGGTTTGCCATTTGCTTGCACCAAGCGCTAAACTTGCCTCTGTATACGTTTTGGGAACAGAGGACAAAGCGTCTTCTGTAATGGTGTAAATAATTGGAATAGCCGCTAAAGCCATGGCGATACCTCCTACAAAAGAATTCAATCGCGTTTCATTTCCAAAAATAGTTTGCACAAATGATGCTAGAACCATTAAAGCAAAAAAACCAATTACTACTGATGGGAATGCTGCTAGTAATTCAATGATAGGTTTGATATATTCTTTTCTTCTTTTTGATGCAAAAGTAGAAGTATACAAAGCTGCTAAAATGGCTATGGGAGCAGCAAATAAAATAGAAATGATAGTTACTTTAAGCGTGCCGATAAACAGAGGGATTAAGCCATAACGAGGATTATCCGACACCGGAACCCACTGCGTTCCTAAAAAAGTAGCAAAAGGGTTTTTAGTAGTCGTTGCAGTATCTAGATTATTAGCATTCACGTTTTCACTATCTGTTTCTACTAAGGATTCTGTTGTTACACCACCGTAGCTTTCAGGCTCTAGCGAATTTTTCTCTTCGGTTTCCGTTAAATCCTCCTTTTCGACACCACCATAGCTCTCAGGTGCATCAGTATCACTCTCTGTTAAGTTTTCAGTCGCTTCGCCATAGGTTTCTGGCACTAATGATTCAGCTTCTTCAGAACTGTAAGCTTCAGGCTTAGCAACATCTGTGGTGGCAGACTGTTCAGTTTTAACCTCTGGTTTCGCAGAAAAAATGGGTAAAGATTCTCTAAAAACGAAAAAGAAAATCAATAAAATGATTGCAATAGATAAATATGCTATTGAAGAAATAATTTTTTCGGCTAAGAACTCCGAAAGCCTGAATTGCTTCTTCAGGTTTTCGGGAGTAAATGTGTTTTCCATTTGGGTTGTTTTCTAAATTACAATTACCGATAAGCAATTATTTCTTTACAGGGAAATAACCTACTTCAGCACAAATTTTTTGCCCTTCTGCACTTAACGTCCAGTCCACAAATTTTTTCAAATTCCCTGTAGGTTTCGTTTTTACATACATATATAAATATCTTGCAATTGGATATTTCTTTGCATTGATGTTTTGCAATGTTGGCAAATATCCTTTTGATTTAGCATCTTTTTTAACTTTACAGTCTTTCACACCTTCATCAAAAGCGGCACCACCGTAACCAATACCATATTTATCTTTTTTTACTGCATTTACAATGGCTGCAGTACCTGGTAGCGTATTACAACTTACTGCAAAATCAGTTCCCACCACATGTTCTTTAAAGAATTCAAAAGTTCCTGAACTACTCTCTCTACCGTATAATTTAATCGTTGCATCAGGCCCACCAACTTCTTTCCAGTTTGTGATTTTTCCAGAGAAAATTTGACTTAATTGAGGAATTGATAATTCACTTACAGGATTCGTTTTATTTAAAAATACTGATAAACCATCTTTAGCGCAAGGTATTTCAACAACATTGCTACCAAATTTTTGTTTAATTTTTGCTAACTCTGCGGGTTTAATAGGTCGGCTTGAATTAGCAATATCTGTAGAACCATTCACTAATGCTGCTAAACCTACACCAGAACCTCCACCTGTTACCTGTACTGTAATCGCTGGATTTTTCTTCATAAAAGCTTCTGCCCAACGTTGAGACATGATAACCATAGTATCAGACCCTTTTATGGTAATTTTTCCATTAACCATAAACGAAAACAAAAATGGCATTATCGCTAATACAACTACTAAACTTTCTAATGACTTCTTTAAAGTGATTTTCATATTATAATAATTTTTATAAAACATTAAAAGTATTTTAACGCTCTGCAAAAATGATCCAGCAAGGTGAATTGATTGTTAAGAAGTTCTTATGTTAAGTTCAATTTTACGTTACTTTAATATTAAGCCATAAATAGGTATGTAAAGAAAATGTTATCCGTTTTATTATATTTAAAAAAAATACGCGGACAAATTAATATATGCTTTTCATTGTTAATTGTTTAGCTTTTTGTTTTGAAAATTTCTGAATTGCAAAAAAAAACTTTATGAAGAATAAAATTGTAACAACAAAAAGCCAGTTATCAACTGGCTTTGCTTTATAGGTATTAAATATTTAGCTTTTTTTTATTAAAAATTAAGCTGTGCTTGTAAGCGTAATAAATTACCTTGTTGGCGATTGTTTCTTAATGCACTATCTTCAAAAGTTCTGTCAGAAACTACCCATTCAGCAACTAGCTCAAAAGCTTTGAATGGTTGCCATTCTATACCAAATTCATAATCTCTAACTATATAACTTCTAGCATCTTTTTCAAACTTTTTGCCCCCATCATAGTATTGAAACTTAGCAAAAGGGAAAATCACATGATCCTTTGAAATATCATATTTGTAATTTAAAGTAACATATCCACCCTCTAAATGAGCTGTTGTATTGATACTATTTGTTAATTTATCATAACGTGGTCCTTTACCAATGTTGTACTCCGCCTGAATACCAAATGGTTTAGGATATAATACTGCACTAACCGCTACTCGTTGATCAAATATACCTGTTTTATTATCAATCTTAACTCCACTAGAAACTTCGGAAGTCATAGCCCATCTACCTGTATAAGCTTGAATACCTGGTTCAAATATTTGTTTACCTATTAAAAAAGGATAACTTACTCTAGAAATAACGTGTAAATTTCTATTTGACTCAACTTTATTTGCGGTTTGACCATTGTAAGCACCAAAACCAAAAACTCCATAATCTCCAGATCCTTTTAAATTATCTTTAACCAGCATAGCAAAACGCTCCCTTACCTTTTCTGGTGCCCAGTAAAAGAAAACTCCTAAATCACGCTCATTAGCTGCAGCACTATTAATAGCGTCATTTCGATCTAAAGTAAGACGATTTTGACTTGACTGTAAATTCTCAAATCCATATGGAATTTTACTTTGACCAATTCTGAATCTATATTCTCTTTTCTTATCAATAGATACATCAAAATAAGCATCTCTCAATTGTCCAAAATTAAGTACCCCACTTGCAGGTGAACTCGCAAAATCAGGTTGAATATAAAAATAAACATTAGGATGTACTTGACCAGAAAAGATAACCCTCGTGCGTCTAATAAAAAAACCATTATTAGATTTAGCATCAGCTTCTGTTGAAGTTGTACCCCAAGATTTATCACACTGATCACAACTTACTTTATCATTTGTAGAAAATAATCCGTTATATCTTACTTGTGCATAACCACGGATAGAGATTTTATCAAACCAAGAGTGTCCTTTTTCTTTCGATTTATCCTCCTTAGCTTTGTTAATTGAATCTAACAAAGTCATAAGCTCCTTTTTTAATACTTTTTTATCTATTTCTTGCGCAGATAAACTTGAAATTGAGAATACTACTATTAGGAACTTTACAATAATTTTTTTCATTTCAATGCTGTTGTGTGTTTCGAGTGCAAAAGTGTATTTATTTTGTTAAGTTGTTGTTATTCGAATATTATTAAAACTTCAAGACTATGTTAACTTAGTGTTAAGTAGGTAGAGGTGTTTTAAAATAATTTGTTTGTTTTTTAGGTAAATATCTGGTAAATAGGAGGTTGTATATGTTAACATTACACGTTTGAATAGGCTGAATAATGGAGGCTTAATATAAAAGTGAGGTTTTTAACGTTGGGTTAATCAAGTAGTTGTTTTTGAAATATTATTAAAATGTTGTATTTAATTTTTGTTTTTTTTGATTTATTTGTAATTTTTGTTGGTTTTTGTTGGTTTTTATTAAGTGAATGTGTTATAATAAAAAAGTTAACCTTAGGAGCTAAGATTAACTTTATTGTTATAAATAGGTAAGATGAATTTATTTTTTGTGGTGAGTAAGTTGACTATTCACGCTTTGGATTTTATTGTTTAAAAAAGCAATTTTTTTCAAATCGTTTTCTTCAGTTACTGACCACTGACCTGTTTTGATTCCCTTTTTGTATTCCCCCGACATTTTTAGTGTACCATCTTCTTTATAAGAATACCATTTTCCATCTACCTTTCCGTCGTTGTAATAGCCCGTTTCTTTGACCATTCCATTGTCGTAATAATACGTTGCTTTTACTAAGTTCCCTTCAATTTCAAATTTTGGTTCTATAGTTTGTGCTGTCAAGCTACCAGTGATTAAAACTGCAACAAGTAATACTATCTTTTTCATGGTCCGTAAATTTAAAAGGTTACACATTTTCTATATCTAAATGTATAAAAGTTTATTTAAATTTACAATTATAAAACAATAACTTTACAATTTCTTAACATTCAATTGTCAAAAAAAGCTATTCAAAGATGGTGAATAGCTTTAAAATTTATGCTTTATCAAGTGTAAAAGAGAACTCAGACCCTTTTTTGAAAGTACTTTTGACAAATATTTTTTGGTGATGGGCTTCAATTATATGTTTTACAATAGCTAGACCAAGTCCTGATCCTCCTTCAGAGCGTGAACCACTTTTATCTACCCGGAAAAAGCGTTCAAAAAGTCGAGGTATGTTATGCTTTTCAATTCCTTCACCATTATCAATTACCCGAACGAGTATTTTGTTGTTCTCTAAATTTCTAAAAATAATTTCTGTAGATCCTTTTTCTTTTCCGTATTTTATGGAATTCACTACTAAATTAAGCATTACTTGCTGTATTTTTTGGTAGTCGGCTTTAACCATTATAGGTTTGAAGTACTTTTGATCAAAATTTAAATCGATTTCTTTGGCATTAGCTTTCATTTCTAAAAGATCCATGACTTCTTGGGCTAAGGCAACTAGATCAAAAGTTTTTAACTCGAGTTTTACATCGCCCATTTCTAATTTAGAAATCATGTCTAAATCTTGTACGATATAGACTAAACGTTCAACTCCTTTCTCGGCACGTTCTAGGTATTTTTTTCTTAAAATTTTATCTTTATGCGCTCCGTCTATTAAAGTTGAAATATAACCTTGAACTGTGAATAAGGGAGTTTTTAATTCGTGAGATACATTTCCTAAAAATTCGCGACGGTATTCCTCGCGATCTTTGAGCATTTCGATTTCTAGTTTTTTATCCGTGGCAAATTTTTTCACATTACGTGTCAAAGTTGCCATATCGGTAGTTATTGTTTGATTGTGGAAATCAGTTGCATCTAGAAATGAGATTTCATCATAGATTTTTTTTACTCTCTTGTAAATGAATTTTTCAGCACGATATTGTAACACGAAAAACGAAAAAGCTGTAGTAGATAAACCAAAAATGAAAACGAAAAGTCCTGAGAATTCGAAAAACAAAGAGGTTAGTATTGCTACTAACCCTGTTGCGAATAATCCGATGTAAGCTGACGATCGTACAGCAAACTTATAGGTTTTTTTTAATTTTAATCCCATTAATATTCAAACTTATATCCTACGCCTTTGATGGTCTTGAATAAATCTTCTCCAATTTTTTCTCTTAGTTTTCGTATGTGTACATCTATGGTGCGTCCCCCTACGACTACTTCATTGCCCCAAACCTTATCTAGTATTTCTTCACGCTTGAATACTTTTCCAGGTTTAGAAGCTAAAAGGTAAAATAGTTCAAATTCTTTTCTCGGCAAAATGATTTCTTCGTCTTGCTTGTAAATTTTATATTCCTCTCTGTTTATTTCTATACCACCTAGACTGATATTTTCGTTAGTTGCAACATCAGTTTCTTTAAAACGACGTAAGAGCGCTTTTACTTTACTTACTAAGACTTTAGGTTTGATAGGTTTAGCAATATAATCATCTGCTCCAGCATCAAAACCGGCAACTTGTGAATAGTCTTCGTTTCGTGCCGTTAAAAAAGTAATCACTGTATTTTGTAGTTCTGGGATGTTACGGATCGCTTCGCAAGCTTCCATGCCGTCCATTTCAGGCATCATGACATCCATTATAATTAGGTGAGGCAAATGTTTTTTTGCCTTTTCTACTGCTTTACGACCATTTTCGGCTGTAAAAACTTGATATCCTTCTTGGGTAAGATTGTAGCCTACGATCTCTAAAATATCAATTTCATCATCCACCAAAAGAATGCGAATATCCTTTTTTTTCATTTCCATGTTATGTTTGTTCGAGTGTAAAATTAATTATTATTTGAATGTAAAATCGCGCCTAACATAAATTTAATGTGGTAACATATTGCTAACATTATAAAAACATAAAAGTAATCTGACATTAACTAGGAATTTACAAACACGCCTTTGCTTTGCACCAAATTTTAAACACACAACACAATGAAATTTAAATTAAGCTTTTTATTCTTATTATTTAGCTTTATGACTTTTGCTCAAAAGGGTATTGTTACAGGTACTGTTTCAGATAAGGATTTAAATAATGAGCCTTTGCCTTTTGCAAATGTAGCTATAAAAGGTACTACTATAGCCGTAACTACTGATATTCAAGGGAAATATAAATTAGCTGTTCCTGCGGGTTACCATACTTTAGTTTTTTCGTTTTTAGGTTACGAAACTAAAGAAGTGAAATTTACCATCGCTGCAGGTGAAGCTAAAGAAATCAATCAAACTATTGGGTCAGGTAGTGTAAAGATGGAGGATGTGGTTATTAAAGCTACAGTGAGTAGAGAAAAAGAAACGGCTTTGATGCTTGAACAAAAAAAGGCGGTAGAGATTAAACAAAGTATAGGGGCTCAAGAAATGGCTCGTAAAGGGGTGAGTGATGTAGAAGAAGGGTTGACTAAAATCACGGGAATTACAAAAGTTGATGGGCGTGGTCTTTTTGTGCGTGGTTTAGAAGATCGTTATAATAATTTATTAATTAACGAGCTACAAGTCCCTTCTAATACACCTTTTACTAAAATCATCCCTTTGGATATTTTTCCCACGGACATTGTAGGGGTTTTAAACGTATATAAAACTTTTAACCCTAATATCCCAGGTGATTTTGCAGGAGCCACTATGAATGTGGAAACAACGCAGCCAAAAAAAGTTACTAAATTAAGTGTTGGTTTCGGTTATACTACTAATAATAACAATGCCCCTTTCATTATGCATGAAAATGCAAATAACACACAAGGTTTCTTTGGATTAAATGGCAACGACAGAGAATTGTCGTCAGCATTTGGCACTGTTCCTGGCGCTATGAAACTTACTTCAAGTGAATATGTGAATGCTTATAAAGATAACTCTTGGAATACTGTAGAAACGACCAGCCCAATTAACAATAGTATTAGTTTTTTACATTCGGATAAAATTAACTTTGAAAAATCTAGTTTAAGTTATATTTTATCTATCAACGGAGATAATAAATATACCATTCGTAATGGTGTTGAAAGAACTTTTATGTTAGGTTCGGGTGATTATGATAATAACTTTGTTAAAACTACCTATAATTATGCTACCAACCTATCTACTTTGTTAGGGTTAAAATTTAAAACTAACCGTTTTGAAATTTCAGGTAACACCTTTTATTTAAGAACAACTGAAAGCGAAATAAAAGATCAATTAGGATATACGGCAAATCAAGTTGCTGAACCTAATGTGTTAATTAGAGGAAACCAATTTGATCAGTCTGACTATTTAAATGGGCAATTATTTGCTAATGTTAAATTAACCGAAAATGGAAACCACAGTTTAAAAGGAGGGGTTTCTTATGTAAAAACAGCTTACCAACAGCCAGACCGTAAGTTTATTATTGGTACAAAATTAGCGGATAATTTGATTAACACTTCTTACGGTGGAAATCATTTAAACAGACAGGATTTGAATATCAAAGGAAACTATTATGCTTCTAGTTTATTAGAGTATAGTTATAAATTTCCTGAAAAAGCAAATGGGAAATCGAATAAACTAGTGGTGGGGCACAATATGTTTAATAATAGTTTGTATTCTACGTATCGTATTTTCTCAGGTTTCAGAACTTTTAACAAAAATTATACAGCTCCATTAAATGCAATTGACACTTACATTGTAGATGATGTTAACAATGGTGTTTTAACGGTGCGTGAAGAAAGTAATCCTGATTACAAAAATAGATTCAAACAAATGGTGAATGCTGGCTATGTAAATCTATTCTTGAATTTTGGAGAAAAATTAGAAGTTAACGGAGGATTGCGTATTGAAAATTCACAGCGTAAAATAAGTTACCGATTGGTTAATGATAATTTTGATGATAACTTTAGAAAAATTGATAGTAAATTGAATTATATTTTACCGTCTGTCAATGCAAAATACGAACTTAATGAAAAAAGTAATTTAAGATTAAGTGTTTCGCAAACCATAACCCGTCCTGTGACTGCAGAAGTTTTACCGACAGTATATATCAATCCTGATGGTACATCTGTAAAAGGAAATAAAGATTTAAAAGATAGCAAAAACTATAATTTAGATTTTAAATATGAATTTTTCCCTAGTGACAAGCAAATGATAGCTGTAGGCGCATTTGTAAAGAAAATTGACAACCCTATTGAAACGGTTTTTATTCCAAGTGCAGGAGGAAGTGGGCAATTAATCACCTATCAAAACTCAAAAGAAGCCAATTTAGTAGGAATTGAAGCAGAAACAGTATTGCCATTAGAAAAAATTTCAAAATATCTTGATCATTTCTCAATGGGATTCAATACTTCTTTAATGTTAACAAATGTTTCTGTTGATTTAGATCAAAATCCTATGGAAAATAAAGCAAGTCGTAGATTACAAGGAGCATCAGAATGGTTGATCAATGCAGATTTGAAATATGATTTTGAATTTGCAGAAGATTTAAAAAACACAATGACTCTTGTATATGGTGTATATGGCGATCGCATCCAAGCTGTAGGTAGTCAAGGGATTGATCATAAGTATGAAAAGCCATTCCATAAGTTAGACTTTATTTGGGCTAGTAAATTATCTAAAAACATAGAAGCTAAACTTAGTGTGGATAATATCTTAAATCCATTATACAAAGTGGAACTAGGCAAAAATAGCAGAAATACCATTAATGAATCATCTCTTCTTATGGAAAGTTACAAAAGAGGAACTGGATTTAATTTAAATGTTAGTTATACTTTCTAAGATTAAAGCGCCCCTGAGGCGCTTTTCTTTTTACAACTCGCGTTAAGTCTTTGCAATTATTTTACAATAGTTTTAAAAAACTTTAAGAATTGAATAATAATGACTTAACACCATTTTAAAATCCACATTATACATTTGCTTCAAATAAAAATAACAAAAACAACACTATGAAAAAATTAGTTTTAAGCTTTGCAACTTTAGCCCTGATTTTAACTTCTTGTTCTGAAGATACAGATACTACTCAGGTCACTAAACCAGTAGTTGAAGGCGAAATTACAGGAGAAATCACAACAAACAAAACTTTTGAAAAAGGGAACTATACAATAAAAGGAACCGTTCGTGTAAAAAGCGGTGCTACATTAACGATAGCTGCAGGATCAGTAATTACAGCTGATATTTCAAATGGTCTTGATATGGTATTAGTAGAAAATGGTGGTAAGGTTAATTTTACAGGTACAGCAGCGGAACCTATCATTTTTACAGAAAAATCTAAAACTGCTGGTTCTTGGGGAGGGATTGTTATGTTTGGGGATGCTCCTATCGTGAGCGGTAAAGACGCAAATGGGAATCCAATTACTACTGCAACATCTGAGGATGGGACTAACACAGTATATGGGGGTAACAATGCAACTCATAATGGAGGTGTTATGAAATATGTGCAAGTGCAATTTGCAGGTAAAAAATTATCAGATAATACAAGTGAAATGAATGGGTTTTCTTTCTATTCAGTAGGTTCTGGAACGGTTTTAGAAAACTTAGTTGCTTATAAAGGTGCTGATGATGGTTTTGAATTTTATGGGGGTACGGTAAGTGCTAAAAACTTAATATCTTACGGAAATTTTGATGATTCTTTCGACTGGCAAGATGGCTGGAAGGGTGAATTTAATACTGACTGGTATGCATATCAAGAAGGAACTGGTAACTACGGTATGGAAATTGAAGCTAAAAATGTAAATAATAGCTTTTATCCTACGGTTGATCGTATTACTTTAAAGCGTGCGCCTGGAACACAAACCGAAGGAGGGTCTTCTGCAGCTGAATATGATGCTATCCAGTTCAAAAAAGAAGGTAATGGTATTTATAAAAATGTTTTAGTTTCAGGTTATGTAAATCCAAATGCAGTAGCAGTACGAATTCAGGATGCAGGAACAAACACAAACCAAGTAAATACTGGTAAAATCAAACTTTTGAATATTAAAGTTAATGATGGTACTACTAATTTTGGTTTCAAAGATGGGTCAGTGCAAGTGAGCTTTCCAATAGATAACTATAAAACAACAGACGCTACAACAGGAGCTACTCTAACGGCTGGTGCCTGGAGTTCAGTTGATGGGTTGAACCTTATAAAATAACTATTTTCAACATAAATATAACCGCTTAAGAAATTAAGCGGTTTTTTTGGTATAGAATTTGTTTTTTGTTAACTTTACAATCATATTCAATTCAATGCACAAAAAATACTTCTATATTACTTTTTTGTTTTTCCTGTTTTCTTTAGCTACTCTAGCTCAAGAAAGTAGAGAAACCTCGTGGAATGGTAAGCTCCAAGAGCAACCCCTTGATAATTTAACCATATATCCTAATCCTGTAGGTACAGGTAAAATTACAATTAACTCACGCTCTAATGGTGCTAAAGAAATTGAAATTTTTGATGTGCTAGGAAAACGAGTTTTAGTTACTGTGTTAACTACAAAAGAGTTAAATATTAGCAATCTTAATCCAGGGGTTTACATCATCAAAATCAGAGAAAATGAACAGCAAGTAACACGTAAGCTTATAGTGAAGTGAAAGCCTTTTTTATTTTTAACCTAAATTTCACACATAACTCCATGATTTTGTGAAATTTGTTTATATATTTGTTGTCCAAATAATAAAAAACATGAGAAAAATTTACGTTTTAGGGGCGTTATTGGCTATGTCTCTCACTAATGCTCAACAAACTTTGCCTTTTGTTGATTCTTTTAGCTATCCAGCTGGTAATTTACATCAAACATCTCCTTGGTCTGTTTTAGGTACAGCTAGTGCAACGGATCAAATCCTTTTAGATGGAAGTAAAGTTACTTTCGAAGCAGGAGGAACTGATGCTCAAGTAACAGTTACTTCACAAACAACAGGTACAGTATATTATGCTTTCGATTTAACAATTACAGGAGCATTAGCAGCTGTAATTGATGCAAATGGTGGTTATTTGGCTGGATTTACCCAGAATGCTACTACTTTTGGTGGTACTTTGTGGATTAAGAAAGATCCTGCTGATGCAACTAATACAAAATTCGCTTTCGGTACAGAAGTTAGAACAGCTACTGGAACTGCGACTAGCTTTACACCTTATTCTTATGATTTAGGGACTACCTATAAAGTATTAGTTGGATATACTTTTAATACAGGTGGAGCTTCAGATGATAGTTCAAAATTATGGATTAACCCAACGGTTAATGATGAAGCTAGTCCATTGATTACAGATACTCACACGGGTGCAGATCTTACTAGCATTGTTTCATTCTTTTTAAGACAAGATAGTGCTACTGAAACACCAGCAGTTGCAATTGATAATTTAAAGATATCTACCACTTTTAATGATGTTATGCTTTCGGCAGAAAAATTCGACAATATCGCAGGTTTAAGAGTTTCTCCTAATCCAGCGACTACAGAATTAAATATTCTTTCTGATAGCTTTGCTGCTAAAACTGTAGAAATGTATGATGTGTTAGGAAAAGTAGCTTTAAAAGCAACTGTGACTAGCCAACCTTTAAATATTTCAGGTTTAGCAAAAGGAGTTTATGTAGCTAAAATTACAGAAGAAGGTAGAGTAGCAACTAGAAAAGTTGTTGTTGAATAATTATATAATTACCATTTAACGAGTAAAAAGAGGCTTTGAGCCTCTTTTCTATTTTGTACCCTAACTAAAATTAAGGAAAGTGTCTTTTTTGCTTTTCGAGGAATTTACTTTTTAACGATTTTACTTACAAGCTGTCGATTCTATTCTTTTCTTCTTCTGGTTCGGTTGTATCTTTGAAATACAAATCAAATCTACTAGTTATGAAAACGTTATTCTTATCTCTGCTTTTTACTGTGAGCTTTTTAGCTAATAACGGTACACCTTCAAATACTGATGCTGCAATTTCAGGTTTGGATATCCAAACTTATAAAACAAAAAAATTAGGGACACATATTTATATTGTCTCTGATTTTTATGCTGAAAAAAAGGTAGAATTTATTAATCAAAAGGGGCAAGTGGTATATACTAAAAATACTACGGGTTCACCTATACAACTAAGTAAACTAAAACCAGGTAATTATTTAGTTAAAATTACTGAGAATAATAAATCGGCCATAATCTATTATGAGGTTCAATAGTTTAGTTAATTGTTTTTAATTAGAAATAAAATCTCACTTAAAACTTGAAGTTCTTAAGATAATGGGGTATTTGGAGGTAACTATTTTTAGTGAAGTGAAAATCACTAAAGAATTAAAATGAAACCGTTCATCGAGTATGTTTTCTGTCTGTCGAAAATTTTATATGCAATCCTACTAACGCAGTAATTTTGAAGTATAACCAAAAACAAAAAGACTATGAAAACGCTATTATTCACTCTGTTATTTTCGGTAAGTATTTTTGCTACTACTACTCATACTATTTCTAATCCTGAAAAGGGAATTGCGGGATTGGATATTTATACGTATAAAACTAAAAAATTAGGAAAGCATATTTATGTTGTTTCAAATTATTATGTTGAAAAAACGGTTGAGGTTCTAAATGCTAAAGGGGAAGTTGTGTTGAAAAAAACGACTGTAGGAACTCCTATTCAAATCGATACAATTGAACCAGGCATTTATAAAATTAAAATCACAGAAGGTACTAAAACCGATGTTTTAGAATACGAAGTTGAGTAAATACGAATTGGGTTAATAAAATTCCGGCATTGGTCGGAATTTTTTTTTTATGTACTTTTGAAAGATGTACACTACTGAAGATATTTTTGAAATTGGTTCCAAAAAAGAATTTGAAAAATTAACCTTGAAAATCTTTCGTTTTCAATACGATAACAATGCAGTTTATCAAAAATTTTGTCAATTATTAAAAAAAGATAAGTCCAATGTAAAACGTTTGGTTGATATTCCCTTTTTACCCATTCAATTTTTTAAAACACACGAGATTACAAGTAACGACTTAGTTGCTCAAACCGTTTTTACAAGTAGTGGAACTACAGGAATGACAACGAGCAGGCATCTAGTTACTGATCTTTCCTATTATGAATACAGTTATAGTTTAGCATTTAAGCAATTTTATGGAAATATTGAAGACTATGTGGTCTTAGCCCTGTTGCCTTCTTATCTTGAACGTGAAGGGTCATCATTGATTTATATGGTAGATGATTTGATTCAACAAACGAATAACCCTGAATCTGGCTTTTATTTGAATAATTACGATGAGCTGATACAGAAACTTATACGATTAGATGCAGAAGGACAAAATGTGTTGTTAATTGGTGTTACTTATGCGTTGCTGGATTTGATTGAAATCCATCAATTTCAATTGAAAAATACCATCATTATGGAAACTGGTGGGATGAAAGGCCGTAGAAAGGAAATGATTCGTGAGGAATTGCATGCCGTTTTGTGCGATGGATTTGGTGTTCCCGTAATACATTCCGAGTATGGAATGACTGAATTGTTGTCTCAAGCGTATTCGCTAGGGAATGGTGTTTTTGAATGTCCACCTTGGATGCATATTTTAATCCGTGATCCTGAAGATGCTTTAACGCTTCTGCCTGAGGGTAAAACAGGTGGGATTAATGTGATTGATTTGGCAAATATAAATTCGTGTTCTTTTATAGCCACTCAAGATTTAGGAAAGATGGTGTCTAATAATGCATTTGAAGTCTTAGGTCGTTTTGACCATTCTGATATTCGTGGTTGCAATTTGATGGTGGTATAATGAAAAAATGGCTTTTTTTGTTTTTTATATGGTCTTGCTTGAAAGGGTATTCACAAGAGAAATTAGAGTTTAAAATTCAAAACATCCTAAGAGTTGAAGATGAGTTTAAAACCGTTTTTAATTATAAAGTTAATTATACTATACGTAATATTAGCAAATCAAAACTTTCGTTTTTCTTGAATCGATCTAGGATATCAAATCATTTGAATAGTGCATTGACAAATACTATTTTTTACAAAATGTATAAAAATGACACGTTGATTAATGCACAAGTTTTCGATGTTAGACCAGAGTTAAATTCAATTGAGCAGCAAAAGTTGATGATTCAAATTCTTGAAGAAATAAACGGTAAAAAAGAGAGTAAGAAGAGTCCAGAGCAGCTTTTGATTGAGTTTGAAAAAAAGAAAAAAGAGAATTTGAAATCTGAAATAATTACTTTAGAGCCCAACGAGATTTTGACTTTTCAGAACAATCTAATTTGGAATAAGGTTAGAACTGTGGTTAATGATGATGATATTTTTTATTTAGATCCGAAATCGAAATATACTATTGATTTTTCACTTGTTTTATTAAAAAAGCCTTTTGAGAAATATTTTGAAAATGAGATAGAGAAGAAATTAATCTTAGATGAAAATTTTATAGAAGGTAATTTCTTCTCTAGTAAAATTGAGATTTCTTTAGATTGATGCTTTGAACTGAATTACCCCATAAGGAGTCACACAATAATCTAAGGCAATGTCATTTTCTGAAATATCATCGATAAGCTGTTCTGGATCAAAATAAGATAAGCCTATTTTGATGGTTTCAGGATTGCATTGGTTTAAAAACTGATCATAAAATCCTTTTCCATACCCCACTCGATGCCCTTTTGTGTCGTAGGTTAATAGTGGCACAAAAACCACTTCAATTTTAGAGGTCGGAACTTCTATACCGTCTACAGGTTCAGGAATATCGTAGGCATTGTTCTGAAACTTGGTGTTTTCAGTCAATAAGTAGTGCGTCATCGTGGTAGTTTCAAAATCCGATTTAGAAACCACTACCTCTTTGTCTCTACCTGATAAAATTTGTAAAACAAATTCTGTATTAATTTCTTTCTGGCTTTCTATAGGTAAAAACAAATGAAAGTAGGTCTTTTCCCAAATGGGTAAATCTAAACAATGATTAGCTATCATTAAACTATCATTCATGATTTCATCAAACGATAGTGACTTGCGAAGCGCTTTGTATTTTTGGCGTAGTTCTTTTTTATTCATTGTACAAAAGTAAAAAGAAAAATGCGTTAAATTTGTGAAAGCATTAATTCTTCAGGAAGCATTTTTGAGGTTTTAGCGCTTATTCAATACTATTCCATGATAGCTCTCGAACTCCAAATACAAACCCTGCCAGATAGTCCTGGCGTCTATCAGTATTTTGATAAAGATGGAAAAATTCTTTATGTAGGAAAAGCAAAAAATCTCAAAAAAAGGGTAGCGTCCTATTTTAATAAAGTGCACGAATCAGGCAAGACTAACGTATTGGTTAAAAAAATTGCTGAAATCAAGCATATTGTTGTGCCTACTGAAACGGATGCATTGTTGCTAGAAAATAATTTGATTAAAAAACTGCAACCACGCTACAATATCAATCTTAAAGATGATAAAACCTATCCATGGATTTGTATTAAAAATGAAGCCTTCCCGCGTATTTTTCCTACTCGAAGAATGGTGAAAGACGGTTCTGAGTATTTTGGTCCTTATACCAGTTTTAAAACGGTAAATACAATTTTAGAATTAATCAAAGAATTATATCCGTTACGTACTTGTACTTACGATTTGAGTCAAACAAATATCCGTTCCGGTAAGTTTAAAGTGTGTTTAGAATATCACATCGGCAATTGTAAAGGTCCATGTGAAGCCTACGAAACTCAGGAGAATTATCATAATCAGGTTAATGCCATTCGCGAAATTTTAAAAGGAAATTTCAAAGATAGTTTACGCGATTTTAAAAAAATCATGCAGGATTTAGCTTTCGATTTGCGATTTGAAGAGGCTCAGAAAATCAAAGAAAAAATAGCGGTACTTGAAAATTATCAGGCAAAATCCACTATATTAAACCCGAAAATTACCAATTTAGATGTTTTTTCCATCATTTCTGACGAAGCGATGGCATATGTAAACTTTCTTCAAATTTCCCATGGCGCCATAGTGCGTTCGCATACTATGGAGATTAAAAAGAAATTGGAAGAAACGGATCAAGAAATATTAGAATTGGCTGTAGTGGAACTTAGAGAACGATTCCATTTGAATGCACGTGAAATTATTGTGCCTTATGACTTAGATTTGGGAGAAAAAATTACAGTAACCATTCCGAAGCTTGGCGATAAAAAACAAATACTTGATTTGTCAGAGCGTAATGCGAAGTACTATCGTTTAGACCAACTCAAACAAATTAAGATTGTTGATCCAGAAAGACACACCAATCGAATTATGGCACAAATGCAAAAAGATTTGCGTTTGCATGTCGAACCTCGTCATATCGAATGTTTTGATAATTCAAATATTCAAGGAACCAATCCTGTCTCGGCTTGTGTAGTGTTTAAAGATGGGAAACCAAGTAAGAAGGATTATCGCCATTTTAATGTAAAAACGGTAGAAGGTCCTAATGATTTCGCTTCTATGGAAGAGGTGGTTTATAGAAGATATAAAAGATTGCTTGATGAAAAAGAGCCATTGCCACAACTCATCGTTATTGATGGAGGAAAAGGACAGTTGTCTTCAGCCTTAAAAAGTTTAGGTGATTTAGGTTTAAGAGGCAAGATTGCAATTATTGGTATTGCAAAACGATTGGAAGAGATTTATTACCCTGGCGATTCGGTGCCTTTGTATTTGGATAAAAAATCGGAAACCTTAAAAATTATTCAGCACTTAAGAAATGAAGCCCACCGTTTTGGGATTACTTTTCATAGGGATAAAAGAAGTAAAAATGCCATCCAATCAGAACTAGAATTGATACCCGGAATTGGTGAAAAAACTAGAGAAATGTTGCTAAAACATTTTAAAAGTGTTAAAAGAATTAAAGAAGCATCAGAAAAAGAAATTTCTGACGTTATAGGTCTTTCAAAAGCCAAAAAAATTCACGAATTTTATAAGAAAATTTAGCAGTTTTATGAAACGTCTCTTTTGGGTATTTTTAGGATTAGTGGTAGGTCTTTTGCCCAAAGTTAATTTTGCGCAGGAAGTAAATAAACGTCCTAAAATTGGGCTTGTGTTGAGTGGTGGTGGTGCTAAGGGTTTGGCCCATATTGGTGTGTTAAAAGAAATTGAAAAGGCAGGTGTAAAGATTGATTATATAGGAGGCACGAGTATGGGCGCTATTATAGGAGGTTTATACGCATGTGGTTATACTGCAAATGAGCTGGACTCAATATTTAACTCTGCCGATGCGGAAGCGATTCTACAAGATAAGATTCCGCGTGGAAACAAGACATTTTATGAGAAATATAATGATGAGGTTTACGCTTTAAGTTTGCCTTTCCAAAATTTTAAAATTTCTGTTCCCAAAGGCTTGTCTAAAGGGCTTTATAATTATAATCTAATTACCAGATTGACACATAATTATCGACACGTTTCTGATTTTGATAAACTCAAAATTCCCTTTTTGTGTATCGCTACTGATGTTGAAACGGGTGAAGAAGTTGTTTTTAAAAATGGTTATTTACCATTATGTCTTTCTGCAAGTGGTGCTTTTCCATCTTTATACGCTCCTGTTAAAATTGGCAATAGATATTTCATTGATGGGGGAGTAACCAATAATTTTCCTGTTGAAGAAGTTAAAAAAATGGGTGCTGACTTTATAATAGCAGTTGATGTGCAAGAAGATTTGAAAAATATTCAACAGATAAATGGCGCTACTGGAGTATTAAATCAGATTTCTAATTTTAAAACACTAGAAGGATTACAAGCAAAGAAAAGTTTGATAGATATGTATATCAAGCCTGATATAAAAAAATATTCTGTCATTTCTTTTGAATTAGGAAAGGAAATTGTTCAAAGTGGTAAGGAAGCGTGTAAACCATTTCAAGACCAACTGCTTCAGTTGGCTGATCATGGAAATAAAGTACACTTTGCTCCTAAAAAGGAAAATATTCAAATTAATGGGATTGGAATTGATGGCTCTGATAATTATACACGTTCCTATTTTTTAGGTAAATTACGTTTCAATGCGAATCAAACCATTTCTTATGAAAAACTCCAATCAGGGATTAATAATTTAAATGCTACCCAAAATTTCTCGGATATAAAGTATCGTTTGGTTGAAAATAATGGAAAAGATGATTTGATAATTGAAGTAGAGGAAAACCCAATAAAGACCTATTTCAAGTTGGGCGTACATTACGATAATTTATTTAAATCTTCAGCCTTATTGAATGTGACAAAAAAGAATCTGATGTTTAAAAATGATGTAGGCTCTTTTGATTTGATACTTGGCGATAATACCCGATTTAATCTAGATTATTATATTGATAACGGGTATCGATGGAGTTTTGGGTTGAAGTCAAATTTTGATCGTTTTTCACGATTAAGTCATATTGATTTTAAAGGCGGTGCGCTTTTCAACGCTTTAGGGGTAGATAAGTCGAATATGGATTATATTATTTGGAATAATAGAGCGTATGTACAAACCATTTTTGCTCAAAAATTTTTATTCGGTCTGGGATTAGAGCATAAATTTATTAGTATTAATGCTCCTATAAATACTACTGATTCCAATTTTATTGAAAAAAGCAGCTATTTTTCGTTCCTTGGTTTCTTAAAATTTGATTCGTTTGATAATAAGTATTTTCCTCGTAAAGGATGGTATTTTCATGGTGATGCGAATAGTTATTTTCACTCAACTGATTTTTCAAACGATTTTAAGCGCTCCTCAGTTTTTATGGCAGATATGGCAATAGCACAGACATTTTGGAAAAAAATTTCGTTGAAAGTTCAGTCAGAAGGAGGATTTACAGTGGGTGAAAATGCTAATAGAATTAATGATTTCGTTTTAGGAGGATATGGACATCATAAATTTGGAAATTTTAAACCTTTTTTAGGGTACGATTATTTGAGTTTAACAGGTGATAGTTATGTTAGAGGAAGTGTAACGGCGGATTATGTTTTTTTTAGAAGGCATCATCTGAATTTTATGGCTAATTTTTCTAATATAGGTTATAAAATTTTTGACACAGGCGAATGGATAACTAAGCCTAGTTATACAGGATATGGATTTGGATATGGAATGGAAACACTTATTGGTCCTATAGAATTTAAACAGAGTTGGTCCCCAGATACAGGGAATTTATATTATACCTTTAGTATTGGTTTTTGGTTTTAATATGGATTGAGTTTTTAAATAAAATCATAAAAAAATATTTTTTTGGTTAATTAATGACAAAAAAAACTATTTTTGGTGTGCTTAATACCAAACTTTAAAATTTTATGTCTATTTGGAAAAGAAAATCTATTGATCTTTTATTGGCCGAAGCCTCTGATTCAGAAAAAGGTCTGAAAAGAACTTTAACCGCTTGGACCTTAGTTGCACTTGGAATAGGTGCTATTATTGGAGCAGGGTTATTTGTTAGAACAGCGGCTGCGGCTGCTAACAGCGCTGGACCGTCAGTAACTATTGGTTTTATAGTAGCTGCTATAGGATGTGCTTTAGCTGGTTTATGTTATGCTGAATTATCTTCTTCAATTCCAATTGCTGGTAGTGCTTATACCTATACGTATGCTACTATGGGAGAGTTTCTAGCTTGGATTATTGGTTGGGATCTTATTTTAGAATACGCTGTAGGTGCTGCAACTGTAGGAATTGCATGGAGCGAATATTTAAATAATTTGTTGGTCAATGTGTTACATACTTCGCCCATACCCTATGAGTGGTCTCACTCGCCATTTCAAACATCTGCAGACGGTGTGCATGGTTTAATTAATTTACCTGCTTTGTTTATAGTTGGTGCACTAAGTTTATTGCTTATTAAAGGAACTCAGGAGTCTGCTTTTGTAAACAGTTTGATTGTTGTTGTTAAAGTAGCCATTGTTGTTTTGATAATCGTAATTGGATGGCAATTCATTAATCCCGTAAATCATACACCCTATATTCCTGAAGCTACAACTTTTGTGGATAAGCAAGGAATTAGTCATGATTTTGGTGGTTTTTGGGGGATAATTAGTGCAGCGGCTACTGTTTTCTTCGCATTTATTGGGTTTGATGCTGTTTCAACTGCGGCACAAGAAACAAAAAATCCTAAGAAAGACATGCCTATTGGTATTTTAGGTTCCTTAGCTATTTGTACTGTTTTGTATGTACTTTTTGGTCACGTGTTGACTGGTGTAGCTAATGTTGATTTCTTCAGAAATGAAGGTGGCGAAGCGTCTGTAGCTGCTGCAATCAATAACTTCATGCCAGGTTATAAATGGTTAGGCAGTTTTGTAACTGTAGCTATTTTGGCTGGTTTTTCTTCAGTAATTTTAGTGATGCTTTTAGGACAATCACGTGTGTTTTACTCAATGGGTAATGATGGATTATTGCCAAAAGCATTTAGCGAATTACACCCGAAATACAAAACACCTTATAAAGCTAACTTAATAATTTTGTTAATTGTAGGTTTGTTTGCAGCCTTTGTTCCAGGTGATGTGGTTGGAGATATGACCAGTATTGGTACTTTATTTGCATTCATTTTGGTTTGTATTTCTGTAATTGTTTTAAGAAGAACAAATCCTGAAATGAAACGTGAATTTAAAACTCCTTTCGTTCCTGTTTTGCCTATGATTGGTGCGCTAGTTTGTTTTGTTATGATCTTAGGATTAGGTTGGTTAAACTGGGTTCGATTATTTGTATGGATGGCTGTAGGTGTTGTGATTTATTTTGCGTACAGTAAGAAACATAGTAAATTGAATAATGAATAAAAAATGAATAAAGCTGCCCTCGGGTAGCTTTATTTTTATATGTACTGTTTAATGATTTACATTTTTTTTATAGTATACGTTACAATACCCCAAACCATAAATTGGTTTTCAGTAGTGACTTTTATCGGCGGATAGGAGGGGTTTTCAGCTACTAGATGCAAACAATCTTCTTCTATTTTAATGCGTTTTACGGTAAATTCCCCATCAATAAAACATACAGCTATCTTATTATCTCTTGCTTCAATACTTTTATCTACTACAAGTATGTCCCCATCATGTATTCCAGCATCCATCATGGAATTACCTTTGACTTTGATATAGAAAGTAGCTAAAGGATTTTCGCACAATTCTTTATTCAAATCAATGGTGTTTTCGTTAAAATCTGCCGCTGGTGATGGAAATCCAGCAGAAACCCCATCAGGGATAAAAGGAATGTTTTGTTGGCTTTCTGTATCAATTTTAAAAAATGTAAGTTTATCTTTTGTCGACATTAATTTCTAATATTTCGTTTAAACATGTAGTATATCGAGGGGAGAGGAAATTTTGATTCATGTCCCAGGTTTTTCCCAAATTCTGTCCAGCTAATTTAATTTTTCTGTTGCCCATTTTTTTATTCAACTGATCCATGGTTTGCATCAGCGCCAGATGTTTTGGGTCCTCTTCTGTAAACAGATTGAATTGTTTGGTGTTTTCTGGGATGATACTACTAACAATCACTCCAGCTTTTTTAAACTGCATCCCTTTTTTGTTAACCAATAATTGTTGCAATAATTTAATAGCTTCGTTACTCAATGTCAAACTAGACTGGGTAGCAAAAGGCAAAGTAACTGTGGCATTGAAATAATATTGACTGGTTTGATATTTATGAGGATCAATTAGCAAAAGCACAATTATAGTGTGGCAACAAGACTTTTGTTGGCGCAATTTCTCAGCGCAAACCGTAGCAAAGGTCGATACACGTTCTTTGAGTGCTTCATAATCTGAAATTTGCTTAGGAAAACTTCTGGTCACAGAAATGGATTTTCGTGCTTCCACTTCGCCTTCCATTTCTAAAACACTTTTACCTTCTAATTCATATTTTAACCGCATACCCACTACGCCCATTTCTTTTTTTATCCAAGTTTCGTGTTGGGGTAACGTAAAGTCATAAGCTGTCTTTATGTTGCGTAAAATCGCTTTTTTGTAAGTTCTTCTTCCAATTCCCCAAACATCTTCAATCTTTAGCCATTTCAAAGCTTTAAGACGTTTTTCATCAGTATCAATCACGTAAGCTCCTTGAGTTTGTGAGGGGAACTTTCGGGCAATTTTGTTGGCAACTTTAGCTAATGCTTTTGTTGAAGCAAATCCTACACAGGTTGGAATGCCTACCCACTGCAATACGCGTTGTCTAATTTGTAAACCATAAGTATGATAGTCAGATATAGACATTCCGTCAAAATGCAAAAAGGCCTCGTCTATACTATACACTTCCAAATTTGGGGTGAATTGATTTAAAATCCGCATCACCCTTTGACTCAAATCACCGTACAAAGGGTAATTAGATGAAAATACTTTGACATTGTGCTTTTTGAGTTCGTCTCGAACTTTAAATTCGGGGGCTCCCATGGCTATACCTAATGCTTTCGCTTCATCGCTACGCGCAATGATACAACCGTCATTGTTAGAAAGTACCACTATGGGTTTTCCATTATATTGCGGTTGAAAAACGCGTTCACAAGAAGCGTAAAAATTATTACAGTCTACCAAAGCATACATATTGCAAAATTACGCAAGTTTTGCATTAGTAAATCCACTTTTGTCTCGTGAAACGATTAAAAGAGTTTAGATTTAAGTTTGTACCTTTGTCCTTTAGAAAAGTAAGGATTATGATTGAAGATAAAACTCCTCAAAAAACAAGTATTGCTCAATTGGGCGAATTTGGGTTGATAGACTATTTGACACAGCATTTCGAAATTTCAAATGAATCTACAGTTAAAGGTATTGGTGATGATGCTGCTGTTTTAGATTTTGGAAACAAAAAAGTGGTTGTTTCAACCGATTTGTTGATTGAAGGTGTGCATTTTGATTTGGCGTATATGCCTTTAAAACATTTGGGATACAAAGCAATTTCGGTTAATGTATCTGATATATATGCGATGAATGCTAAAGCTACTCAAGTAACGGTTTCTATAGCAGTTTCTAATCGTTTTCCATTAGAAGCTTTAGAAGAATTGTATGCAGGGATTACATTGGCATCTAAACAATTTGGAGTTGATGTGATCGGCGGTGATACTACGTCTTCTCAAAAAGGATTAATTATTTCGGTGACTGCCTTGGGAGAAGCTGAAGAAAATACTGTTGTGTATCGTAACGGGGCTAATGAAAATGATCTGTTAGTAGTTTCGGGCGATTTAGGAGCCGCATATATGGGCTTGCAAGTATTGGAACGCGAGAAACAAGTTTTTATGGTTAATCCAAACAATCAACCTGATTTAGATGAGTATACTTACTTAATTGAGCGTCAATTGAAGCCTGAGGCCCGCAAAGATGTACCAGAAATTCTAAAAGCATTAGAGATTGTTCCTACTGCGATGATCGATATTTCGGATGGGCTTTCTTCTGAAATATTGCATTTAAGCAAACAATCTAATGTAGGTTGTAATCTATTTGAAGATAAACTTCCATTAGATCCTCAATTTATTAATGTTTGTGAAGAGTTCAACATAGATAGTACGACCATAGCCTTGAATGGTGGAGAGGATTATGAGTTATTGTTCACCATCAAGATGGATGATTATGATAAATTGAAAGGGAATCCGCATTTCACGGTTATTGGGCACATGACAGCGGCAAGTGAAGGTTGCCATTTGGTAACGCGTGCTAATACAAAAATTGAGTTAAAGGCGCGTGGTTGGAATGCTTTGACAGAGGAGTAGTTTTTAAAAATACCGTAAATTAATGGAAATTGTGTTAATCCGATTTCTTAAAGTAAAAATGCCATTCAAACAGTTTTGAATGGCATTTTTTTATGAATATTATGAATTACAAAGTTCCGCGTAATTCTTGTTCTCTTTCGATAGATTCAAACAAAGCTTTGAAGTTACCAGCGCCAAATCCTTTTGCTCCCATACGTTGAATGATTTCGAAGAATAACGTAGGACGGTCTTCAACAGGTTTAGTAAAGATTTGTAATAAATATCCCTCCTCGTCTGCATCAATCATAATACCTAACTTTTGTAATTCGTTGATGTCTTCTTTGAATTTTGACATATGGTCTTTTAAACGCTCAGGAATAGCATCATAATAGGCTTGTGGCGGAGTGCTTAAAAATTCAACACCACGAGCACGCATATCAGCAACTGTTTTGATGATATCATCTGTAGCTACGGCAATATGTTGTACACCTTCTCCTTCATAGAAGTCTAAATATTCTTCAATTTGAGAACGCTTTTTACCGTTTGCAGGTTCGTTAATAGGGAATTTAATTCTACCATTTCCATTGGACATTACTTTCGACATCAATGCAGAATATTCCGTAGTGATTTGTTTGTCGTCAAATGAAAGGAAGTTAACAAATCCCATTACATCTTCAAACCACTTAACAGCTTCGTTCATTCTGTTCCAGCCTGTGTTTCCTACCATGTGGTCAATAAATTTTAAGCCCACTGGTTCTGGATTGTAATCTGATTTCCATTCGCTATAGCCAGGTAAAAAGATACCGTTATAGTTTTTGCGTTCTACAAAAATGAATACCGTTTCACCATACGCACCATAAATACCTGCACGAACCACTTCTCCATTTTCATCTTTTTCTACTACAGGTTCAAAATAGGATTTTGCGCCACGATTTGTAGTTTCTTCGTATGCTTTGCGAGCGTCTTCTACCCAAAGTGCAATCACTTTAACGCCATCACCGTGTTTTTTTACGTGTTCACCAATTGGAGATTCGCTGTTTAAAGCGGTGGTTAAAACTAAGCGAATTTTATCTTGTTTTAATACATAAGAAGCTCTGTCTTTTACTCCAGTTTCTAATCCTGCATAAGCTAAAGATTGAAAACCGAAAGCTGTTTTGTAAAAGTGTGCTGCTTGTTTGGCATTACCCACGTAAAATTCTACATAATCTGTGCCTAATAAAGGTAAAAAATCTTGTGCGCCTTCAAATATTTTTTCTAATCCGTATTCTACTGATTTTAATTCGTTACTCATGATGAATTTTGAAAATTTTAAAATTTGAAAAATTTAATTAGTTGATTTTTTTCAAATTAAATTAATAAAAATTGTTTTTTTTAGTAGTCCAATTTTCAAATTGGTACATTTAATCAAGCCAAGACTGATAGTATTTTTCATCGGCTATTTTCATGGCTTCTTCAGTAACCATCAACGGTTTGAAAGTGTCAACCATTACCGCTAATTCTTGAGTTTCTGTTTTACCAATACTTCTTTCAGCAGCACCTGGGTGTGGACCGTGTGGGATACCAGCTGGGTGTAATGAAATATGACCTGCTTCTATATCGTTACGACTCATGAAATCACCATCAACATAGTATAACACTTCATCAGCATCAATATTGCTGTGGTTGTACGGAGCAGGAATAGATAATGGGTGGTAGTCGTATAACCTAGGTACAAATGAACAGATTACAAATGCATCGGTTTCAAAAGTTTGATGGATGGGAGGGGGTAGGTGTATACGTCCTGTGATAGGCTCAAAATCGTGAATTGAAAAAGCATAAGGGTAGTTATATCCATCATATCCCACAACGTCAAAAGGATGTGAGGCGTAAATCATATCAAAAATTTCGTCTTTCTTTTTGATTTTGATTAAAAACTCACCTTTTTCACAATATGTTTCTAATTCCTCTGGACGACGAATATCACGTTCGCAAAATGGAGCGTGTTCTAATAATTGACCAAACCAGTTTCTATATTGTTTAGGAGTGTAAACTGGGCGGTGTGACTCAACTATAAATAGACGGTTGTCTTCTGTGTCAAAATCTATTTTGTAAATCATACCTCGAGGAACTACTAAGTAATCGCCATATTTGAAATCTAAATTTCCATACATGGTGCGTAGTTTACCTGTACCTCTATGGATAAAGATAACTTCGTCAGAGTCGGTGTTCTTATAGAAATAATCGGTAGTCGATTTCTTTGGAGCGGCTAAAACAATGTGACAATCGCTGTTGGTCAGTACGATTTTTCTACTTTCCAAGAAATCATCTTGTGGAGCTACTTGAAAACCTCTCAATCGATACGATTGGATGTTGTTAGCTTTGGCAATTTTAGGCGCAACACTGTATTGTCCTTTGATTTCTTTGACCATAGTTGGGCGGAATTCGTGATAAGAATTCGTTGACATCCCATCAAAACCTATGGTTCCGAACAATTGCTCGTAATATAAATCGCCGTTTTCTTTTCGGAATTGTATATGGCGCTTGTGAGGAATTTTTCCTAATTTATGATAAAAAGGCATTTCTTTAAGTTTTAAAAGTTAAAAGTTTAAAAGTTTAAAAACTGGTTTTAAACTTTTGTAATAACAAAAAGAAAACAACTCATTCAGGGTTTCTCTTGATGAGGAATTTAAGATGTGCTAATAATCCTTTAAAAATTGGTTCCATAGTTCCACAAATTTCGGAAAAAATAGTGAAAATAAAAAGTTAATTATACACTCTAATTACGGAGTTGTTGACTTCAATTCGATATCCTTTCAAAGGGTATTGTTGGCCACCATCGCCTGTGAAGATGTTGTAAGATGTTTTATCGCAAGAACAAGTTGCTTTTGCGCCTTCAAGGCTTAATTTTGAACAAGACGTGGGATATTGTATTGGGCAACTCGCTTCCCAAGCTACATAACTATCACCTCCTCCAGTTTTCATGACAATAATACCTTGAATACCAGCTCCTGGTATGCTGATAAGAACAGGTTCGCCCGCATAATTCAATTTGTTATAGGCGGGTAGGGTTTTGTTAATGTCAATTGAAAAATTTACATTGCTAATGTATTGGTTGCTATTATTAACACTGTCTTTTTGGCACGAGAGCATGCATAATAAAACCAGTAGGATTATATTTTTTTTCATTGATTTAAACCGAATTGTTTTGTTGCAAATTTAATTTAATTACATTTGTATAACGTTGATAGAAACGATAAAATTACAAACTGAATATAAAAATAGTATCTTTGCAAGAAATCCCGTTGTAATGGGATTTTTTCTGTTTATACAATAAATGATGTTATGAGTAAAGTATCTTATTACACTGCTGAAGGATTAAAAAAATTAAAAGACGAATTAGAATATTTAAAATCAGTAGAACGTCCAAAAGCATCGGAAGCTATAGCTGAAGCTCGTGATAAAGGAGATTTATCTGAAAATGCCGAGTACGATGCAGCAAAAGAAGCTCAAGGTTTACTTGAGATGAAAATTGCAAAAATGGAAGAATTATATGCGAATGCCCGTTTAATTGATGAATCGCAATTGGATTTGTCGAAAGCATTAGTATTGTCTTATGTTAAAATAAAAAATCAAGCTAACGGCATGGAATTGACTTACCAGTTAGTTGCAGAAAGTGAAGCGGATTTAAAAAAACAGAAGATTTCAGTTACGTCACCTATAGGTAAAGGTTTGTTAGGAAAATCTGTGGGTGAAATTGCAGAAATTAAAGTGCCTAATGGGACTTTGAATTTCGAGATTTTAGATATTACAAGAGATTAAGTTATGGCTTCTATATTCACTAAGATTGTAAATGGAGAAATTCCATGTTATAAAATCACAGAAGATGAAAACTTTTTAGCTTTTTTAGATGTAAATCCAAATGCTAAAGGGCACACTTTGTGTATTCCTAAACAAGAAATCGATAAGATTTTTGATATCGATGATGCGCTTTATTTAGGATTAATGGCTTTTTCGAAACGCGTTGCTATTGCTATTGAAAAGGCTATCCCGTGCAAGCGAGTTGGGATGACCGTTATAGGTCTTGAAGTGCCACATGCTCATGTGCATTTAATTCCTTTGAATATGATGGATGAAGCACGATTTATACACAAAGTAAAACCAACTGAAGAGGAATTTAGAGCTATTGCAAAAGCGATAGCAGATCAATTATAAACTACAAGAAATTCATTTCGTAATGAGTGCAGATAAAGAAGCAAAATTAAAAGCATTACAGCTTACTTTAGATAAGTTAGACAAAGCTTATGGTAAAGGAACTGTTATGAAAATGGGCGATAAAGCCATAGAAGAAGTTGAGGTTATTTCTTCTGGATCTCTAGGAGTTGATTTAGCGCTTGGTGTAGGAGGTTACCCGAAAGGTCGAATCATTGAAATTTATGGTCCTGAGTCATCAGGTAAAACAACACTAACGTTGCATGCTATTGCGGAAGCTCAAAAGGCGGGTGGTATTGCTGCGTTTATAGATGCCGAACATGCCTTTGATCGTTTTTATGCTCAAAAACTAGGAGTAGATATTGATAATTTAATTATTTCTCAGCCTGATAACGGGGAGCAGGCTTTAGAAATTGCTGAAAGCTTAATTCGCTCAGGGGCAGTAGATATTGTTGTGATTGACTCGGTTGCTGCGTTAACACCTAAGAGTGAAATTGAAGGCGATATGGGGGATTCTAAAATGGGATTACATGCTCGTTTGATGTCACAAGCACTTCGAAAATTAACTGCAACCATTAGCAAGACAAACTGTACTGTGTTTTTTATCAACCAGTTGCGTGATAAAATTGGCGTAATGTTTGGTAATCCAGAAACAACGACAGGTGGTAATGCTTTGAAGTTTTATGCTTCAGTTCGTTTAGACATTCGTCGTTCTTCACAAATTAAAGAAGGAGAAAATGTGTTAGGTAACCGTACTAAGGTGAAAATTGTTAAAAACAAAGTTGCGCCTCCATTTAAAACTGCTGAATTTGATATTATGTATGGTGAAGGGGTTTCTAAAACAGGAGAAATCTTGGATTTAGCTGTAGAATTTGAAATTGTTAAGAAATCAGGTTCATGGTTTAGTTATGGAGATACTAAGTTAGGGCAAGGTCGAGATGCGGTAAAAGGTTTAATAAAGGATAATCCAGAACTTGCGGATGAGCTTGAAGTTAAAATAAAAGAATTGATTAAAAACAATGAAGATTAATTCGTGTGATTAGTCGAAAAAAATTTTGTTAGTAAAAAAATTTTTCTATTTTTACAACATATGAGAAAGTCAATTAATACAAAAATAGCTCAAGTGGTTTTACTAAGTTTTGGCTTTATGGAAAAGCTTGTGGCAGGACGACCTGCTCCACCTGTTCCTAATCCTAAGAAAGGTCCGCCAACTCTACCTCCTGGTACTCCTATTGATGATTTTTTAGTATTATTGACTATAATTGCAATTCTGACAGCATTTTATTTTTTAAAATACAATCATAAAAAAAGCTCCTAAATTTAGGAGCTTTTCTTTTTTATTTTTTTCCTGCTGCAGCAAGATTTCTTTCAATTTCATGCCCAGGTCTTGACCATTTAGGTTTTTCACCTAACGATTGGTATTGTGAATCACATGCTTCAACTGTTTTAGGTTGCATTAGTTTGATGAAAGGTTTTTGTGGTTGTAAACCTAACAATTCAAACATCTTCATGTCTTCGTTTACATCAGGATTTGGTGTCGTTAAAAGCTTATCTCCTGCAAAGATAGAATTAGCTCCTGCAAAGAAACACATAGCTTGTCCTTCTCTTGACATTTCTGTTCTACCAGCTGATAAACGCACTTGAGTTTCAGGCATAACAATTCTAGTGGTTGCTACCATGCGAATCATTTCCCATATTTCCACTTGTTTTTCATCTTCCATAGGAGTTCCTTCTACGGCTACTAAAGCATTGATAGGTACAGATTCAGGTTGCGGATTTAAAGTGGCTAAAGCAACTAACATACCTGCTCTATCCTCAATGCTTTCTCCCATACCTATAATTCCGCCACTACAAACTGTTACGTTTGTTTTGCGAACGTTTTCGATGGTTTGGATACGATCTTCAAAACCGCGTGTTGAAATTACTTCTTTGTAATATTCTTCTGAAGTGTCTAAATTGTGATTGTAAGCATATAATCCAGCTTCTGCTAGACGGTGTGCTTGGTTTTCAGTCAACATACCTAAGGTACAACACACTTCCATGTCAAGCTTATTAATAGTACGTACCATTTCTAAAACTTGGTCGAACTCAGGGCCATCTTTTACATTTCTCCATGCTGCTCCCATACAAACACGTGACGATCCGGATTCTTTCGCTCGTAAAGCTTGTGCTTTTACCTGATTAACTGTCATTAAATCATTACCTTCTACATTTGTATGGTATCTTGCTGCTTGGGGGCAGTATCCACAATCTTCAGGACAGCCTCCTGTTTTGATGGATAATAATGTGGAAACTTGTACGGTATTCGGGTCGTGGTGTTGTCTGTGTATAGTTGCTGCTTCATAAAGAAGATCCATCATAGGCTTATTATAAATAGCAATAATCTCTTCTTTAGTCCAATTATGTCTTGTAGTATTCATAAATCGTTTGGTTTATGGGTCAAAAATACACATTTCGTTTTAAAATACTAGAAGAGTAGCGGGAATAAAAAAATGTTTTCAATGAATAGAATCTCCATTGAAAACATTATTAGGGGTTGTTATTGCGTGTTTTAAAAGTGTTTTAAAGGTCGATCTTTCCAATATTGCATCAAGGTAAAGGTAATGATGATAGAAGAAGCGATACCTTCAAATAACAAGCCTATGCAATACTGGTACATAGACGGTTCGCCTCCACCAAAAAGAAAATTCTTTGAAAGTTGATTGAGGTATTCGTTTCCGCCCTTGAATGAAATATAGGCTAATAGTCCTGCTACACTTAGGAAGACACCTACAAGGGATGTAATTGTGCCTGAAATTAAATTGTCGAGGTATTCTATTCTACCTTCTCTGTAATTTGATTTAATAACCTTGTTTACAAAGTAAATGACAATTAAAATATTTAACATGCGTAATAAAAAGACATGTGATAAGCCTATGAGCTCCATAGTAAGGAAGTAAATACCAATACCTATGAAAATCATAATGCCATTATTAACTTCTTTGGATAGACTCATGATGTTATTTATTAAATGAAACGATAGAGAAGTTTTAGTTGTTTAAATTTAATAAATAAATATCTAATAAACAAGTAGTTATCCTTTATTTTGTTTTGTTGAAAAAGTTGATAGTAGTGTTTTTATCCTGTTGTAGTTGATTTTGTAAACTAGCCAAAGAGTCAAATTTTTGTTCCTCTCTAATGAAATCGAGAATATTTACTTTAAGGGTAGATTCGTAAAATTCGAAATTACAGTTTAGCAAATGAACTTCAATTGTGGTGTGTACTCCATCAATGGTGGGGCGGTTTCCAATGTTCATCATTCCTTGAAAAATCTGATCATTTAGTTGCACTTGGACTATGTATACCCCGTTTTTAGGTACTAATTTCTGGGGGTTTTCAATGCAGATATTTGCGGTAGGAAAACCTATAGTTCTGCCTAGTTGATTACCTTTAACTACTTTTCCTTGAAAAATATAGGGATAACCTAGATAATCATTAGCTTGTTTTATATTTCCCTCATTTAAAGCTTGTCTTATTTTAGTCGAGCTTATTGTGATTTCATCTAATTCTTGCGCCGATATTTGTTCTACATCGAAATGATATTTTTGTCCCAGTCGTATTAGATCATGAATGTCAGATGAACGGTTTTTCCCAAAACGATGATCATAACCGATTATAATTTTATGAATTTTTAATTTATCAACAAGTATTTCTTTTACAAATTCCTCTCCACTTAATTCAGAGAGAGCTTGGTTAAATTCTAAAATCACCAAATTGTCAATTCTTAATTTTCTGAGAATTTCTATTTTTTCCTCGTTGGTGTTAAGTAATTGGATATTTTTTTTGTTGTTAAGGACTGATTTAGGGTGGTTTGAGAAAGTTATCAGCACTGTTTCTGTGTCTGTGCTCGAACAGGTTTGTAATCTGTGGATTATTTTTTGATGGCCTAGATGGACCCCATCAAAAGTTCCTATGGTAACTATGGTTTTTTTATCAAAACTAGCTGTTGACAAATCCTGTATGACTCTCACTTTTTTTTGAATTTGGGTGCAAATTTAGTGAATAAAAAAGAGAGGGGACGCCTCTCTTTAGTTTTTTATGAACTTTACCGTTTTAGTGTTGTATTCAGAATTGAGATTTAAAAAATAAAGTCCTTTGCTAAGTAGGCTTATATCTACCGTATTTAATTCTGTTTTTTTTGCTTCAAATTTTTTGACCAATTTACCTGTAATATCATAAATACTACCATCTGATATGTTGCCTAAAGCACCTCCGTAATGAAATAATAATTCATTGTTAACGGGGTTTTCGACTAAATAAATTTCGTCACTTAATTGTTGAATTATAAAACCTTTGGTACTTGAACTTCCAAAATTTCCTTCTCTAATAATGATGTTTTCGCTATTATACCCTAAGCTGTAATGTCCTTCACCTTGGTTGCAACACAATCCATCTCCGCGTGTATCTGTGATTTTGAAAACATAACAAGAGTTGTTTTTGATTTCAAATTTTTCTTGAATGAATTGCGGGTTATCATCTTCATAAGGGCCGCCAGAATTAAGGATGTTACCATCCTTGTCAGTAAATGTCCAAGAGATTTCAGATCCTTTGTTGTCTAATTGTAATTCTAAGTTTACTTCTTCGTAGTTAAAAATTTCGGGATCAGAAGTGTTTGTAATTTTAGTTTTGCTTAAATTGTTTGAAATTCTGGAGTCAGCGCTTCCGTTAACATCTACAATGCTCATTTCTAGTTCATCATTTACGTTTCCAGATTCAGGTACTTCAAATAATGCCCATTCATTAGGTTGTAAACTTCCTTGCCAATCTATGTTTTTAGCAGATTGACCATTAAAACTATAACTTATCTTTATGCTATTTATTACATTGGTACCCCTATTTACCAATGAATACTTGCGTGGACTGATATTACATGAATTAGAAAATGTAGTGAATTCTCTTTCAATAATTATTTCTGCATCATTTGTCAGTAGAGGTATACCCTTTTCCTTTGTTGAGGTTTTTAATTCTTTTCTGCGTAAAGCATTGTTTAAAACAGTGATCATACGATTTGCTTGATCTTGTGTGAAAATGTTCATGCAAATATCATCAGTATAATCCATGTAGTTTTCGACCATTTCTTTTTCAAGTCCAGTACAACTGTTTATAATTGGACAACCCTTGTTATCTATATGTGCTACTGGAGTGTCATTGCAATAATCGTTACCACAATATGCGTCACCCCAAATATGACGAACTCCTAACCAATGTCCTATTTCATGAGTCATAGTTCTGCCTTTGTCAAACCTATAACCGCTGTAATTGCCTTTAGGGTAAATTTCTCTTGAGCCAAAAGTTCCATAGCTTGCTACAGTACCATCAGTAAGAGCAGTTTCGTCATAAAGAGGTAAATCTGGAATTGCAGATAAACTTGGAAACTGAGCATAACCTAGTAATTCTTCTGAAGTAAAGTCTACAGTCCATAGATTAAGATATTGATCCGGATTCCAGATAGTTTGAGGCTTTAATATTTCTTGAATTTCTTTTTGATCCCATTTTTTATGATCAAAATAAACACGATTTATTCCATTGATCGGATTTCCATTTGGGTCAACTTGAGCTAAAGCAAATTCTATGCGAGTATCTGCACCAGCTGGATGTGAATTCTCTCCAGGTGTTCCTATTTTTCTTCTGAAATCATTGTTTAAAACAGTTATTTGAGATGCTACTTGTTCGTCAGTTATATTCGCCCCAACACCATTTTTCTGACCATTATGTACCACGTGAACAACTATTGGGATAGTGATAACGCCATTATTTTCTGATTTATTAGAGATTTTTTTTTCTAATAAGTGTGCCATTTGCTGTTCAAATTCTTTGGGAGTAGCTCTTCTAGGATTTTTGCTTAGTAGATATGTTTCATTTGCCATAGTGCCACATTTTTCAGGCTTATTCTGTGCATATACTCCAAGTGTTGTTAGGACGTAAAATAACAATGGATTATAGAAATATTTTGCTATCATATATTGTAATAATTTATTAAGAAAGACAAAGTTATTTTATTCATTAAGCAATTTTGAAATTTATTTGTAAATTTTCTAATTCTTGTAGCAATTCAGACGTTATTTTAATTTTAATTTTTCGACTCGGCATCGAAAGCATGTTTTTAATCACAATTTCCTCTTTCTCTTCAGGGATAGCTAAATCCACTTCAGCGTCTAGATTTTCCAAATCCTCCGCAGTAGTATCCTCCACAGGAGCACTTTCAATTTGAAGTTGTTTTTTGATTTTTTCTAATTCCATGACTTCAAAGGTGATTTGATGGTCGCCTTTGTTATCCACAAACAATTGGTAAAGTTGATTGACTAAGCTCTCTTTTAACTCATAAATAGAAAAAAGAATGGTTATTCTTTTGGCATAGGTAGGTAATACATCGGCCAACATTTTTCCGTCGAGAAATTGAATACGTGGGTCTGATTTTTTACCTGTTTCTCTGTTTACCCAGCCTTCTTTAACGTTGAGTTTTAGATAAACAAACTGGTTTTGAACCAAATAATGTCTGAATTTCAAATATTCTTCATCAAAAATCTTGAATTCGTAATTTTCATCATATCCTTCTAGGTTGAAGGTTGCCCAACCTTTCCCGTTTTTAGCTGTTCGATGTTGCACATTATTCACCATACCACCTATAGAAATGTTTTTCCCTACCAATTGCTCTAAGTTGGCTAAATGTTCCAAACGGGTATTACAGAAATATTTCATTTCATACTTATAATCATCCAGTGGATGCCCAGAAATATAAATCCCAACTACTTCCTTTTCGCGTGCAAGCTTTTCCATGGTATGCCACTCTTCGCAAGGAGGTACTGTTGGCTCAGGGATTTGAACCTCGGTGGCTTCCCCAAACAAACTTACCTGTGCGGAGTTTTCATTTTCTTGCATTTTGGCACCATATTTCATGGCTTTTTCTAGAAACCAAATATTGTCGCCATCATGGTGAAAATATTGTGCACGATGCGTATTTTCAAAGCAGTCAAAACCACCTGAAAGCGCTAAGTTTTCGAAAGCTTTTTTATTGGCCGCACGCAAATCAATACGTTTGGCTAAGTCAAAAATCGAACGATATTTTCCATCTTTTCTATTTTCAATAATAGTATTTACGGCACCTTCACCTACGCCTTTAATCGCTCCCATACCAAAACGGATGGCATAGTTTTCATTTACCGTAAATTTATAAAACGATTCATTGACATCAGGCCCTAATACTTGCAATCCCATACGCTTACACTCCTCCATAAAGAACGATACTTGTTTGATATCATTCATGTTATTCGATAGTACCGCGGCCATATATTCTGCGGGGTAATGCGCTTTCAAATAGGCCGTTTGATAGGCTACCCAAGCGTAACAAGTAGAGTGAGATTTGTTAAACGCGTAACTCGCAAATGCTTCCCAGTCCGTCCAAATTTTATCTAGTCTTTTTTCGTCGTGACCTTTAGCAACCGCCTGTTCGATGAATTTTCCTTTCATCTTATCCAGTACGTCTTTTTGCTTTTTACCCATCGCTTTACGCAGTACGTCGGCATCCCCTTTAGAGAAACCCGCCAACTTTTGCGACAAGAGCATTACCTGTTCCTGATATACCGTAATTCCATAAGTTTCACCCAAATACTCTTCACAGGCATCTAAGTCATAAGTAATTTCTTCTTCACCATTTTTCCTACGGACGAAGGAAGGAATGTATTCCAAAGGTCCTGGACGGTATAGGGCATTCATGGCGATTAAATCGGCAAAAACGGTAGGTTTTAAATCCTTCATGTATTTTTGCATTCCAGGCGATTCGTACTGGAATACCCCAACGGTTTCCCCTCTTTGGAAAAGCTCATAGGTCTTTACATCATCAATTGGGAAATTGTCAGGGTCTAAATCGATACCATTTCTATATTTTACCAGTTTAACGGTGTCTTTAATTAAGGTAAGGGTCTTCAGACCCAAGAAGTCCATCTTAAGCAATCCCGCGCTTTCAGCTACCGAGTTGTCAAACTGAGTTACATATAAATCAGAATCTTTTGCCGTGGTTACAGGTACGAAATTCGTGATATCATCAGGGGTAATAATAACCCCACATGCGTGAATCCCCGTGTTACGCATCGAACCTTCTAAAACTTTGGCTTGCTGTATGGTTTCACCCGCTAAATCCCCATCGTTTGCAATCCCGATGAGTTCTTTTACACGGTCAAATTCTTCCGATGATTTTAATGCTTTTTTAACCTCGCCTTCTTCTTCTTTTAAGAAACGTGCTAAGTTCCATTTAGAAGGCATCATTGCAGGAATCAACTTCGCAATTCTATCGGCTTCAAATAATGGTAAATCGAGTACACGTGCGGTATCGCGAATGGCCGATTTAGTAGCCATTTTACCATAAGTGATAATCTGCGCTACTTGACTCGCCCCGTATTTATCGATTACATATTTCATAACATCTCCACGCCCTTCATCATCAAAGTCGATATCAATATCGGGCATGGATACACGGTCAGGATTCAAGAAACGCTCAAAAAGCAAGTCGTATAAAATAGGGTCAATATTTGTAATTCCTAAACAATACGCTACCGCTGAACCCGCTGCTGAACCACGACCTGGTCCAACGGAAACCCCCATGTCCCTAGCTGCCGCGATAAAGTCTTGTACAATAAGGAAATAACCCGGATATCCTGTTTTTTCAATCGTTAACAATTCGAAATCCAGTCGTTCCCTGATTTCAGCCGTTTTCGTAGGATTTATCGTTTCGTCTGCAATTTCAGGATAACGACGTTTTGCTCCTTCATAGGTAAGATGTCTTAAAAATTTATTTTCTCCTCGTTTTCCACCATCTTCATTGTCTTCTGCTACTATAAATTCTTCAGGAATATCAAACTTAGGAAGCAATACATCACGGTAAAGCGAATACACTTCTATTTTATCTACAACTTCTTGGATATTGATAATAGCTTCTGGCAAATCAGCAAAAAGACGTTTCATTTCGTCTTGCGATTTGAAATAATATTCCTGATTAGGCAACCCAAAACGGTATCCGCGACCACGTCCTATAGGCGTAGCCTGTTTTTCACCATCTTTTACACACAATAAAATATCGTGCGCATTGGCATCTTCTTTAGCTACATAATAGGTATTATTGGTGGCAATCAATTTGACATCGTGTTTACGCGCCAATTGAATTATCGACTGGTTGACACGATTTTCGTCTTCTTGATTGTGACGCATGACTTCAAGGTAAAAATCTTCACCAAATTGCGCTTTCCACCACAACAAAGCTTCCTCTGCTTGGTTTTCACCTATATTTAAAAGCTTACTCGGGATTTCTCCATAAAGGTTTCCAGAAAGTACTATGATGTCTTCTTTGTATTTTTCAACAATAGCACGGTCGATTCGAGGTACATAATAAAAACCATCGGTATAAGCTATTGAAGCCATTTTGGCTAGATTGTGATAGCCTTTTTTATTTTTGGCTAAAAAAACAACTTGGTAACCATTGTCTTTAACCGATTTGTCCTTATGGTTATTACAAACATAGAATTCTCCACCTACTATGGGTTTCATTTCTACTTCTGTAGGTGTTTCCCCTTTAGCAATAGCCTCTTCATTCTTTGCTTTAGCCCCTTTGTTATGATTTAAAACAGCACTTACAAATTGAAAAGCACCCATCATATTTCCTACATCGGTCATGGCTACTGCTGACATTTTGTGTTTAGCTGCAGCGCCCACAATAGCTGGAATAGAAATAGTGGATTGTAAAACCGAAAACTGGGTATGATTATGTAGATGCGCAAAAACGGCATGTTCTAAATCCTTGATTGCCTCCTCTGAAACAGGTGTTTGCACACCTTCTTGCTGGATTTGATTTAATCTTTTACGAATTTCATCAGATGCCGACTTAAGATTGATGTGTTTTAAGCCTATTAATTTTATTTCTTGAGGATTGCTCTCACGAAAACGCGTGTAATAATCAGCGGGAACGTCGAGTTCTTCTTTAGTGAAAATTTCACGTTTTATCAACTCTAAGAAACAACGGGTAGTGGCTTCCACGTCGGCTGTGGCATTATGCGCTTCTGAAAAAGGGGCTCCAAAAAGATATTGGTGTAATTCAGTAAGCGTGGGCAATTTATATCTACCTCCACGTCCTCCAGGGAGTTTAAGCAACTCGGCAGTGGTTTCCGTACAAGTGTCAAGTACAGGCATTTGTGTCAAATCGGTGCTGATACCCCCACGATAAAACTCACATCCCATAATGTTAACGTCGAATCCTACGTTTTGCCCCACGATATATTTAGTTTTAGAAAGTGCAATGTTGAACTTTTCTAAAACTTCCTGAAGCGAAATACCTTGTTCCATGGCTAATTCGGTAGAAATACCATGCACACGTTCCGCATCATAGGGGATATTAAATCCTTCTGGCTTGACTAAATAATCTTGATGTTCGATAAGTTGTCCCATCTCGTCGTGCAACTGCCAAGCAATTTGTATACAACGAGGCCAGTTGTCGGTATCTGTTAAAGGAGCAGACCAACTGCGTGGTAAACCTGTAGTTTCGGTATCGAAGATTAAATACATAGGTGTAATGATTGCTAATTATAAATTTCGAGTCAATGGCAATATTAATTTCTGAATTCTAATTTCTAAATTCTGAAATTAAACCACTGAATTTCCAAAGGTACGGATAGTGTAGTAGATGTCAAAAAAACTTAAGATTTTAACTAAGGAGGGAAAAGAGGTATAAGTGAATCTATATTTTGAAGGTAACAGCTATTTGTTTTTTGACTTATGGCAGGCGTTAGTTGAATTGTTTTTTAGGATATATTTTGATAAAAAATGCCCCAAAGAGTAGTTAACTTTTGGGGCGTTTTTTTTGAGCTGTTGTTAAAGTTGTGATTTATACTTTCAATTTGCTTGCTATTCCAGCTGGTAAGCCTTTTTTGTGTAACATGATGGCAGTTGCTTTGTATTTTGCAAAAGCTTTAGTCATGTACAAATACCCTTTGTGGTCGTTTGAAGTACCCCAAGAGTTTTTAACGATGTAATATTCTTTTCCGTTTTGGTCTTTTGAAATTCCAACGATGTGCATTCCATGGTCGTCGGTAGTTGTATAGTTGTCAAAAGCTTTTTGGCGCATTTCTTCAGTTACCATTAACTCGTTTTTTGGACCATTGAATAGTTCTGCTTTTTCCTCAGCAGTCATATCCTCCACTTTCTTTTCAGGTACAAATGCTACTCCGTTTTTCCAAGAGAAGCTTTTTTCGCTTACATCACCCGCCCAAGCAACGGTGTATCCATTTTTCAAGGCATGGTCAATGATGTCTGTCATTTCATTCATTTTCACATTGTGTACTTGGTCAAAATTCCAGTTGTCTGGCACCATTAATACAAATTTAGAATAATACGGATAATGTTGTAACGAAGAGATTTCAACATAATCATCGGCATTTACACCTACCACTTCTTTAGCAAAAGATTCAGGGGTATATGTTTTTCCTTCATGTTGGAAAGAACTAGGTGCTTGGCCTAAATACGAATCGATAATTGCCGTATAGGCTTTTTCCCAGTTAGGTGTTAATTCCCCATTAGGGTTAGTAACCACCGCTTTTAAGAACGCTTCTGTTAAAGCACTCATTTCGGCCATTTTGTTTTTGTCGGTACCGTAGTTTAAACCTGTGTATACTGAGCGAGGTACCGCACCATACTTACGATACATATTGATTACATCGTGGAAAGCTCCACCTTCCCCTAAGGCTACCGAACCATGCATGCGTACATAGTTTTTTCCTTTTTCAACATAGGCATTACGAGCAGAGAAAATTTGAGATAATTCTACAGGTTTTTTACCCATGCGAATCATTTCAGATTCTAAAAAAGAATTAGCAGAATAACTCCAGCAAGTTCCTGATGAACCTTGGTTTTTTACGGAAGTACTTTCTACATTGATAACGTCAGTGAATTTGAACGATTCTTTACTTTTTTCACTGGCGTTAATTTTTAAGGAATTAACTAAGTTGTCTTGTGCAAATCCCGAAGCTCCTATTAAAATAGTAGCCACTACTGCCATTGGTTTTGTAATGTTGAACATATAGGTTTGAATTAATAGTAAATTTGACCGTAAAATTAAAAATAGCTTCTGAATAGCCATTACTTTTAACAGGATTTTAAATATTTACTTAGGAATGGCTTAAAAAAATGTCAGGTTTTTGTTGTTAATAAGCTTTTATGCCTACAAGAATTAACACAAGACCTAACAGGTTTTTAAAACCTGTTAGGTCTGGAATAGCATATACAAAAAATCCCAAGCCAAGCTCGGGATTTCTAGTTTATAAAGTCTCTTTTAACCATTTAAAAAATTCTCGCTGCCATACCAACCCATTTTGTGGTTTAAGTACCCAGTGGTTTTCTTCAGGGAAATGTAAGAAACGACTTTTGATACCTTTTAATTGTGCCGCTTGAAACGCTTCTTGACCTTGTCCTAGTGGGACACGATAGTCTTTACCTCCTTGAATAATCAAAATAGGCGTATTCCAATTATTGATTAAGTTGATAGGATTAAATTCGTTATAGGTTTTTTGTGCCAAAGCATTTTCGGTTTCCCAGTAAGCTCCCCCTGAATCCCAGTTGGTAAAGAATACTTCTTCGGTAGTTCCGTACATACTTTTAGTATTGAAAATACCGCAATGTGAAATAAACGTTTTGAAACGATTTTTGTGAATACCCGCTAAATAAAATACTGAATATCCGCCGTAACTAGCTCCCACAGCTCCTAAACGGCTTTTATCTACATAGGCTTCTTTAGTCACATCGTCAATGGCTGCAAGATAATCGTCCATTACTTGACCACCCCAGTCTTTACTGATTTGCTCGTTCCATTTTACCCCGTGACCTGGCATACCACGACGGTTGGGGGCTACTACAATATAGTCTTGTGAAGCTATCGTTTGAAAATTCCAACGGAATGAATAATACTGTGTTAAAGCACTTTGAGGTCCTCCTTGACAGTATAATAAGGTTGGGTATTTTTTAGTGGCGTCAAAATTAGGAGGCAATACCACCCAAACCAACATTTTCTTACCATCGGTAGTGGTTACATATCTTTTTTCAGTCTTACATAAAGCTAGTTTGCTGTACGTATCTGTATTGACATTCGTGATTTGTTTCCAAGCTTTCTTTTTTAAATCGTAGGCGTAAATTTCCGAAGCATGGTTCATATCGTTACGTGCTACGATAACCTGAGTACCTGAAAAACCAACGATTTGGGTGACATCAAAATACCCGTCAGTCAATTGGGTTACTTTTACAGCAATTTTAGTCAAACCTGGAAAGTTGACTTCAAAAAGTTGTTTAGTCCCATCTACAGGCGCAATAAAATATACTTTTTTACCATCCGCACTCCATTTAAAACTATCTACAGTTCCATCCCAAGCAGCTGTCAAATTAATATCTACTCCTTTGTGACGTACTATGATGTCATTTTTATCCGCTTCATACCCATCGCGCTTCATTTGTAACCAAGTCAAATCGCCTTGTGGGGAAAAATCAGGGTGTGTATCGTAACCTGGATTGGTTGGGGTTAAGTTTTTAGTTTCTTTGGTATCGATGTTGTATTCGTACAAATCGGTGTTGGTGCTGGTTGCATACGCGGTACCTGCTTTCTTTTTGCAAACATAAATAATGTGCTTGCTGTCTGGCGACCAAATATAATCTTCATCACCTCCATGTGGTTTTTGTGGACTGTCATACGGTTCGCCTTCCATGATATCGATAGGAGCAGCTAAACGCACATTAGGCGCGGGTACTCCTCCAAAGAAAACGTGGTTGTAGGTTCCATCCCTCCAAGTGTCCCAATGGCGGTAATCCAGCCCGTCATATACTTGAGCATCGGCTTTTTTGAGTTCCGGGTAAAGGTCTTTGGCTAATACATTACTTACTTTTACTTCCTGATGTGACAAAAGAAAACTGCCATCAGGAGAAATGTTTTTATCTTTTACTATATCTTTGATTTCCTTCACTTCGGTTGCTGTGCCTCCAGCAATCGGAATTTGGTAATATTTACTGGTAGATTTGTTGTCTTCCATAACGGGTGTGGCAACTTTGTACACCACATTTTTACCGTCTTTAGAAATGCCCAAGGCTGTTACACGCCCTAATTTCCATAACAATTCTGGTGTCATGACTTCTTGGGCAACTGTAGAATGTATTCCCATAAGTGTTAAACCTATTAATGCTAATTTTTTCATTTTTTGATTTCTGTTGTTTGGAGGCTAAAAATACGATTATTTATTAGATGTTTATAAGTTTATATGTTTATGAGTTTAAAAGGGATTATGCTGTTCCCCAAAACCTGAGCAAAAATATTTTTAAAAATAAGATATAAAGCTTAAGTTAGTATTATGTCAAGAACAAGAAGAACTTTTAGTAAAGAATTTAAAACCAAAGTAGTTTTAGAGGCCTTAAGAGAGCGCACGACCATTGAAGTCTTAGCCAAAAAATATGAATTATTACCTACCCAAATATCCATTTGGAAAGCCGAGGCAGTAAAAAATATGTCTAACGTTTTTGCAAAAGACAAACCTGAAATAGTCAAAAATCCCATATCTACCGAGAAGCTTTATGCAGAAATAGGTCAGTTGAAAATGGAGAACGATTATTTAAAAAAAAAGCTGAGTTGATTGCCAAAGAAGTTCGTATGGACTGGGTTATTAAAGATGATTTTTTAAGTTTATCTAAACGCTGTGAGTTATTGTCATTAAATAGGAATTTATTTTATTATTCACCTAAAGGCGAATCTGTTGAGAATAAAAAAATCAAGGAATTATTGCTGTCTCAATATAAAATAACACCATTTTATGGATATCGAAAAATGACAGTATGGATTAACGAACAAGGTTTCAAAGTCAATAAAAAAAGAGTTAAACGCTTGATGCGAGCTGTAGGCTGGTAAACTATTTATCGTGAGCCACGCACCACTATTGTTAACAAGCAACATAAAAAATACCCTTACTTGCTCAAGGATTTAGAAATTGAAAGGAAAAACCAAGTTTGGGCTACTGACATCACCTATATACCTATGGAAAAAGGGTTTATGTATCTTTCAGCTATTATTGACTTACACACTCGATACGTTGTGGGTTGGGATATTAGTAATACAATGAATGCATCCTGGTGTATTACAGTTCTAGAAAATGCCTTAGCACAACACGGAAAACCAGAAATTTTCAATACTGACCAAGGAAGTCAATATACCAGCGAATTACATACGCAACTATTGATTGATAATAACATCAAAATTTCAATGGATGGAAAAGGAAGAGCATTAGACAATATTTTTATAGAACGATTATGGAGGACGGTAAAATATGAAAATGTATATTTACAGGCATACAAAGATGTAAAAACATTACGTAAAGGATTAGAGGAATATTTTGAGTTTTACAATAACCAGAGATTTCACCAGTCTTTAAAAAATAAAACCCCAAATGAGGTCTATCATTTACAAAACGTGGCATAAAACGAGAATAACTTTTTAGGCTTTTAATGAGCCAAAAGTTATTTCCCGTTTTAGCCCGTAGAACCGAAAAATAAATGTGAAATCTATCTTATTTTTTAGATACCGTTGCTTTAAATTTTGGGTGCAGCTTACCTTGCACCTAATAATAAAATTCAAGCTCTGAATTACTGGTTTTTATGAGGATTATAGTTTTTCAGCAGACCCTAATTAGGGTTAATTTATGTCTTGATAAATTATTGATGTAAGAGTTCATTTATAGTGAATTATGATACAAAAAAATAATGTGAATATTAATGCTGTTTGCATAAATATTCACAGTTAAAATTCAAGTTAATCGATGTGCCTTGCTTACAGAATAATTACACTAACTAATAATTATTCTGTAATCAAATATGTATTGAAAGCAATAATTAATGATGTTTTAGTCAAATATAGTCTGATTCAATTTTTGTCAATACTACAAAATCATAATATTCTAGAATTAATTATCATACAATTTTAATTATCTTTTTTAGTTAAAATGCCATATCCTTTTAATAGAATAAAAATAAAAACAAATAGAGCTAAAGCTGCTGCAATTTTGCCACCTATAGAGCTTTTAACTGACAATACTATTAAAGAAATTCCAATTCCAAATAAAGAGATTTTAATTAAGTTTTTTTTCATTTTAAAGAATGTTTTTTTTTCTCCAATTACTTATTAATAAGTAATTGGAGTTTTTTATTAATCGAAACAACCACTTGATGCACCAACAAGTGCGCCTCCAATAGCAGAAACTGCGCCCCATGTAACTCCTACAGGTCCAAGTGTTAAAGCAACACCATTTCCTGTACCTGCAGCAAAACCAGCAATTGCACCTCCAACTACACCAGTTCCACATTTAGCCCAGTTTACCTTCTTCCCTCCTTCAAATGTTTCCATTTGATTCAATTCTAATTTTTTCACAAAAATAGTAAATTTTTAATTTGTTAAACAATAATTTTAATGGCGCAAAAATATTTTAAGTAATTTTGCTACTTACTATAGAAAACTAAAAAAATGAGTGTAGGCTTTAAAATTAAACAGTTGCGTGAGCGCAGCCACTGGTCACAACCAGAATTGGCAGATAAATTGGGGATAAGTACTGGCGCATTAAGCAATATAGGAAATGATAAAACCCAAAAAATTGATTTCCAGTTAATGGATAAAGTATGTAAAACCCTTGGGGTGGATTTTGGATATTTTATCAAACCTGCAAAAAGTAATGTTGTTGAAACTAATGTTGGAGGGGTGGTAGGTTGTAATAAAGGCACCATTAATAATTTTCCTGAAAATATTTTAGAGCAAATACAGTTGTTAATTCAAGATAACAAGGAAAAAGAACTTAAAATATTGGAGCTGGAAAGTAAATTGAGAGGGTAGTACTCTGTTGAAGAGTTTAGAAGGATGGTGTTTTTTCTAACCACAAAGGCCGCAAAGAAGTCACAATGAACGCTAGGTTAGGGGTGCTTCAACAATCAACAATCGTTAATCCTAAAGCAGCAATCAAAATAAAAAGCTACCTCATAATGAGATAGCTTTTTGGTTGGAGTTGGGTTAATTATCAAAGTTATTCTCTGATAAAACGTTTCGTAACGGTAGTTTCATTATCAGTAACTTCTAAGATGTAGTTACCCGATTTGAAATTAGTTACATTAATCATATTGTTGTTAATTTTTCCTTCAGAAACGGTTTGTCCCATAATGTTGTACACACGGTAGCTAGCTTTGTCAGAAACATTGGCGATGTTTAAGAAATCGCTTGTTGGAACTGGATATACTTGGATGTCTACTTTAGCAATCGCTTGGCTTTCTTTAGCAGTAGATGTAATATTGATGGTGTAATCTTCTACTTGACCATAAGAAAACGCTTCACAAGAAGTAGGTACTCCGTTGTATTTCATAGAAACACGCATTCTAGTAGCTCCTAAAGTTGCTGTTGCTGGAATAGTAAATGTTCCTGAAACTGGTGTAGTTGTGCTAGCAGCAAGTGTCCACACGGTTTCTCCTGCATCTGTAAATACACCATTTTGGTTGTAGTCGATAAATACAGCATATCCTTCGCTATACACTGTTCCTGTCCATGAAGGGGTAACAGTTATTGTTTGAGAAGCTCCTCTAGCAGCCGAAGTTGATTGTGCAGTAAAGTTTTCATAACCAGCTGTTCCTGTTGAGGTATTGTTGATACTTCCGATAACAACTTTTCCAATTTTTTCATCAGCAGTACTATTCCCTTGTGAAGTACAGTAAGTTACTGGTGCAGGACCCGAAGCTGTAATATTGATAGTGTAATCTTCTACTTGTCCATAAGAGAATGCTTCACAAGCCGTTGGTACGCCATTGTATTTCATAGAAACACGCATTCTTGTAGTTCCTAGAGTTGCAGTTGCTGGTATAGTAAAGGTTCCTGTTACCGGTGTAGTAGTAGAAGCTGTTTTTGTCCATACGGTTTCTCCTGCATCAGCAAAATCACCATCTTTATTATAATCGATAAATACGGCATAACCTTCTGCGTAAGTAGTAGCAGTCCATGACGGAGTGATTGTAATAGTTTGTGATGAACTTTGAGCTGCCGAAGTAGACTGTGCGGTGAAGTTTTCATAACCAGCCGTACCAGTAGAAGTATTATTAATAGTACCTACAACTACTTTTCCTATTTTTTCATCTGCGGTACTGTTTCCTTGAGAAGCACAGTAGGTTACGCTTGACGTTAATGTGGTTACACTTACTGAAGTGCTGTTAGCTGATACGTTTCCTGCAGCATCTTTTGCTCTTACAGCGAAAGTATAGGTAGTATTAGCTGTTAAACCGCTCACCGCAAAAGTGGTTGTAGTAGCTGAACCAATTAAGGTAGCTCCTTGATATACATCATAACCTGTAACGCCTACATTGTCTGTAGAGGCTGTCCAAGTTAAGTTGGTGCTTGTTGTAGTTGTGCCTGAAGCTGTTAATCCAGTCGGAACTGTTGGTGCAGTAGTGTCTGCTACTGGCGCTAAAGTGGTTACGCTTACCGCATTACTTGCTGCTGAAACATTTCCTGCGGCATCTTTAGCTTTTACAGTGAAAGAATAGGTAGTTGAAGCTGTTAGACCTGATACAACATACGATGTTGAAGCAGTAGTTCCTAATAAAGTTGCTCCTTGATATACGTCATATCCTGTTACGCCTACATTGTCAGTAGCAGCTGTCCAAGATAAATTTGTTGCGGTTTGAGTTGTACCTGAAGCAGCTAAACTTGTTGGTGCCGTAGGTGCTACCGTATCAGATGAACCAGCAGTTACGGTAATGTTAGCATTGTTTACATCAAAGAAAATATGGTTGGTTCCTTTTACCATGATTCTACCTGTTGAAGTAGAGGTATTAGGAATAGTTACGTTTTCAGTACCGTCATTCGGAGTTGCAGCAACTAAAGTTGTCCAAGAAGCCCCATTATTTGTTGACCATAAAATATCAACATTTGTACAGTTTACACCGTTAGCCGTTGTACCTGCTACATTCCAAGTGATAGCTTGTGAAGAGCCTCCGGCATATGAAGTAGCTGTTCCTTGTGAGGTAATAGCGAATGGTCCAGCAGTTCCGTTTACTGTTACAATCATATCGTCTGAACGATTAGCTGCCCCACCAGCTCTGTTATCACGAACTGTAAAACGGAAATTTAATGTTCTAGCTACTGAAGGTAAAGCCTCTACGGCGATTTCTGTTCCTTGAGTAGTAGTTGCTCCTGTTAAGATAGATGCCATTTGTGGGAAATATCTAGATGGGGATACCGAAGGGTTGTAGGAACGGAAAATAGGTCCAGTAGCTTTAGTAGCACTTGCCGCTGAACTTGCCCCTGTTTGAGTACTTGAAGCATTGTCGTATTGTTCCCAAATATAGGTTAAAGCATCACCATCAGCATCAGTTCCTGAGCCTGTTAATAGAAATGGAGTGCTTTTAGGAATTGTAAAATCTAATCCCGCATTAGCTGTAGGAATTGCATTGCCTGTAGCTGTACTTACAGGACAAGCTTTTGTTTTTACATTATTAGTCACTTGTTGGATGCTCGCTGCGTGGAAGTATGCGTCAGAATTGGGTTGAACATCTTGAGAAGTAATACCAGCGTAGCCCATAATGGTCGAGCCCGAACCAGGTTCCATATTTACACCAGTGCCTTCGTTATTCATGGAGAATGTATGATTTGCTCCAAATTGATGTCCCATTTCGTGAGCTACGAAATCGATATCAAAAGTGTCACCTGTAGGAGTAGTACTTGAAGTAAAAGCACTTCCTTTTGAACCGTTTTCACACACACAACCAATACAACCTGCATTACCGTTGTTGCCCGCTTTAACGAATAAGTGGCCTACATCATAATTTGCTTCGCCAATAACTGAAGTTAAAGTGCTTTGTAATTGACTATTGTAACTTGTAGTATACGGGTCGGTAGAAGCGTTTGTGTAAATAACAGCGTCTGTATTGGCAATCATGACCATGCGAACTGCGAAATCTTTTTCGAAAACCCCATTTACACGTGTCATCGTAGCATTCATAGCGGCTAGCGCTTGCGCCTTTGTTCCTCCGAAATGTGCTGTATATTCGCCCGTTGTTGAAATGGCTAATCTAAACGTTCTCAACGTTGCGTCATCAGCATTTCTCAAATGGGAATTTGAAGCTAATTTAGGTTCAACTTTATCGATAACATTACATTCAAAATGATCTAAATCTTGTTTTTTATCCGCTTTTTTATAGACTGAATAAGTTTTTAAGTCTTTTGAATAAGGCTCAATGAAAGAAGCAGATTTGTCAGGATTCAACGTCATGGCTTTTAAACCAAGTGGCGACACACTGAAATAGGTTGTTGACGTTGGATTATCTATTCCGATACCTACATAAGATTTGATTTGCGGGTATTTAGCTTGTAAAGCTGGATCCATAGTAGAGTTCTCATAAACTCTAAATTTTTCTAATGCCCCCTCAGCATTGGGAAGTGAAATAATTGTTGCCGAAGTAATACGGCTCGTACGACTAGGGGACTTAGCTAATTCTTGTTTGATTAAAGTAATGTTTAAATCATAAAGATTTTTTGCTGGTAGTTGTAGTTTGCTTTCTAGTTGGGTTTTGGAAGTGCTGTTGGTTCGCTTCCATAAGCCATCCTGAGCAAAAATAGTTCCTGTAGCCAATAGGGCTAAGGAGAATAATTTTGTTCTCATTATAGTTTTGTTTGGTTGGTTAATAGATGGCGAATATAAAAGTATTTTTTTACATATAATTCAATTATTTTTAAAAATCGATGAATAACATATTTTTTTTGTATCCTTATTGTGAGAATAATTTAATTTAAGGCATTGCGATTGCTGGGGTTGTAGTATAAAAAAACCACCTCATTTGAGGTGGTTTTTAGTCTGTTACGAATGTCGTTAATCGATTTTTATTACAAAGTAATTCTTTTTGCCTCTTTGCAATAATATAAATTGATTGTTGATTAAGTCTTTGTTTTCAACAGTATATTCTTCTGTAATCTTTTCTCTGTTGATAGCAATAGAGTTTTCGGTTAAAGCGCGTCTTGCTTCACCATTTGATTTTAAGAAGCCTGTTTTAGCATTTAATACCTCCACAATGTTAATACCAGCTTCAATCTCTGTTCTTGCTATTGTAGCTTGGGGAACTCCTTCGAAAATTTCTAAAAACGTTTGTCCGTCTAATCCTTTTAAATCCTCTGAAGTTGAATTTCCAAATAAAATATTTGAAGCAGCTAAAGCTTTATCTAAAGCCTCTTTGCTGTGAACAAAAATTGTTACTTCCTCTGCTAACTTGCGTTGTAATACTCTTAAATGAGGCGCTTGTTTGTGTTCTTCAATCAACGCATCAATCGTTTCTTTGTCTAGGAATGTGAAAATTTTGATGTATTTTTCTGCATCAACATCTGTAGTATTCAACCAAAATTGGTAGAATTTATAAGGCGATGTTTTATCAGCTGTTAACCAAATGTTGCCTCCTTCTGTTTTTCCAAATTTTGAACCATCGGCTTTTGTAATCAAAGGGCAAGTTAAGGCATAAGCTTTTGCGCCCTCAGCTTCGGTGTCCACATTCATACGACGGATGAGTTCAGTACCTGTAGTGATATTTCCCCACTGGTCGCTACCCCCCATTTGAAGCTTACAGCCGTAAGTTTTATGTAAATGGTAAAAATCGTATCCTTGAATTAATTGGTAAGTAAATTCCGTAAAAGACATTCCGTCGCCAGTCTCTCCTGAAAGACGTTTTTTTACTGAATCCTTTGCCATCATATAGTTCACGGTAATACGTTTTCCTACGTTACGAGCAAAATCGATGAACGAAAAAGTTTTCATCCAATCGTAGTTGTTTACTAGCACGGGTGCATTAGCATCGCTAGCGTCAAAATCTAAGAATTTAGAAAGTACTTTTTGAATGCCTTCCACATTTTTGTTTAACGTTACTTCGTCCAATAAGTTTCTTTCATCGCTTTTTCCAGAAGGGTCGCCTATCATTCCTGTAGCGCCACCGACTAAAGCAAATGGTTTGTGTCCAAAATTACGTAAGTGTACTAATAAAATAATAGGTACTAAACTTCCTATGTGTAACGAATCAGAAGTAGGGTCAAAACCAATATATGTTGGAGTGCTTTCTTTTAACAATTGTTCTTCAGTTCCTGGCATCATATCGTGTACCAGTCCACGCCATTGTAATTCAGCAATTATGTTTTTCATTGTATTCAAATTTTTGCAAAGATAGTTGTTACAATTTAGAATTTAGAATTTAGAAATCAGAATTTAGTGAAAGTGAAAAGGAGTGTTTAATAGTGAGGGAGTAGTGTTAGATAATTGATTTTTGTAGTGATTTCAATTTTGAAATCAGGGTATTAATGCTTTTGTCATTTTGAATCTTTGTCACTTTATAACTTTATTTATCTTTGAAATATGATATTAGTAACAGGAGCAACAGGATTAGTCGGTTCACATTTGATTTTAGAACTTGTCAAGAAAGGTAAAGTAGTAAAAGCTTTATACCGTTCGGAATCTAAAAAAAAGCGAGTCGAAGAAGTGTTTAGATATTATAACTATGGCGATTTATTTGGAAAAATAAATTGGGTAATGGGTGATATTCTAGATGTTCCATCACTTGAATTGGCTTTTGAAAAGGTTACAAAAGTGTACCATTGTGCCGCTTTGGTTTCTTTTGATCCTAAGGATGAGGAACAGCTTCGAAAGGTAAACATTGAAGGAACGGCGAATATTGTTAATTTCTGTATTGATTATCAAATTGAAAAATTATGTTATGTCAGTTCGATTGCCGCATTGGGTGATTTGAAAGATTTTGAAGAGGTAATCACCGAAGAAACAGAATGGAATCCTGAAGTATCTCATAGCGACTATGCTATTTCTAAATATGGGGCAGAAATGGAAGTTTGGCGTGGGTATCAAGAAGGGCTTTCTGTAGTAGTGGTGAATCCTGGAGTGATTTTAGGGCCCTTGTTTTGGGAAGAGGGGAGTGGTGATATTTACAAGAAAGTTAGAAATGGAATGCCATTTTATACCACAGGGGGAACAGGTTTTGTGAGTGTAAATGATGTAGTGCAACCTATGATGCAACTAATGAATGCAGCTGTAGCGGGAGAACGTTATATATTAGTTTCGGAAACTTTAACCTACGGTGAGATAACCACGTTAATTGCAAAGAAAATGAATGTTCAACTCCCACGAATCAAAGCAACCTCATGGATGTTGGCGTTGGCATGGCGTTTAGATTGGTTTCTTGGTGTTTTTGGAAAAAAAAGAGTCCTTTCCAAAAATATGGCAAAGACTCTTTGTGTTATGGATAATTATGATGCTTCAGAAATAGTGAGAAAATTAGGGTATGAATTTACTACTGTCGAAACTTATATAAACAACTTGAAATGAGATAGGTTATTTCGGTTGTTTGTTTTTTCTTTGAAGGGTTTTTTCGTTTTCCTGTTTTTCAATTTTTATTCTTTCTAGAATTTCTTCATACATTTTCTTGAAATTAGAAATGTCGGCGGCATAATATCTGTTACTTTTAACTAATTGAATGCTGTCAATATGGTATTTTAGGTAGATGTATTTTTTAGGGTCAATTTTATTTTTGGGTAAAAGCATCATGTCGTGACCTTTTATAGCTTGTAACATGGCTAAATCGTACAAAATATTTTTCATTGTAGATTCGTCAATAAGATTTTTAGGCTTTTCTACAATCTCATTTTTACATGAAAAAATGAAAATCACCACTAATAATGCTAGTCTTTTCATGGGTGTTGATTTATCTGTTAAACTCTAGTCTTTTGCCAGTCTGTATGTTTTTTACAGTATCATTTTCATATACTAAAGTTCCATTAACTAAGGTGTGCGTAATTTTAGAATTAAAAGTTACGTTTTCAAAAGGAGACCAGCCACAGTGATACAAAATATTTTCTTTAGTTACGGTCCAAGGATTGTTGGTGTCAATAATTGCTAAATCAGCATAATATCCTTTTTTGATAAAACCTCTGCGGTCTATTTGGAATAGTTTAGCTGGATTGTGAGCCATTTTTTCAACAATCTTCTCGATAGAAATTTTTCCTTGTTTATGGGCTTCAAACATAGCTACTACACTATGCTGTACTAGTGGACCTCCAGAAGGTGCTGAAGTATAGGGGTTCTGTTTTTCTTCAAAAGTATGTGGCGCATGATCCGTAGCAATTACATCAATACGATCGTCAAGTAGTGCTTCCCAAAGTGCGTTTTTATCGTTTTCTGTTTTTACAGCTGGGTTCCATTTGATTAAAGTGCCTTTGTCAGCATAATCTTTATCTGTAAACCATAAATGATGTACGCAAACTTCGGCCGTAATTTTCTTCTCTTCTAAAGGAATGTTGTTGTCAAATAATTCCATTTCTTTTGCTGTAGAAAGATGGAAGATATGTAAGCGAGCTCCTGTTTTCTTGGCTAAGGCAATTGCTTTTGAAGAAGAAATATAGCAAGCTTCCTCACTTCTAATTAAATGATGGCAATCCATAGGGATATCATCGCCATATTTTTCTTTATAATGTGCTAAGTTGGTTTTTATAGTGTCTTCGTCTTCGCAATGCGTACAGATGAGCATTTTAGTATTTGAAAATATTTTTTCTAATACTTCTTCTCGGTCTACCAGCATGTTACCTGTGGATGATCCTAAGAAAATTTTGATAGCGGCTACGTTTCTCGGATTGGTTTTTAAAACTTCTTCTAAATTATCATTCGTTGCGCCCATCATAAACGAATAATTAGCATAGGAAGTTTGTGCAGCGATTTCGTATTTCTGTTCTAATAATTCTTGTGTAACGGCATTAGGAACGGTATTAGGTTGTTCCATAAAAGTGGTTATACCACCAGCAACTGCCGCACGAGATTCAGAAGCAATATTCCCTTTGTGAGTTAAACCAGGTTCGCGAAAATGTACTTGATCGTCAATAGCGCCTGGTATTAAATAATTGCCTTGCGCGTCAATGATTTCGAAGTGGTCTTGGGCTTCGATATGAGAGGCTATGTCAATGATAAACTCGTTTTCAATTAAAACGTCGCCTTTAAAAATTTGACCTTCATTTACAATCTGAGCGTTTTTAATTAAAATAGTTTTCATGATCTTTTTATAGAGAGTTAAATATTTTACGAATGCGCAACATGATTACACCTAAAACGGCTTCGCGAATAATGGCGCCACTCATTTTAGATTCGCCCTTAGTTCGGTCGGTAAAAATAATTGGAACTTCCACGATTTTGAAATGATTAACAAATGTTCGGTATTTCATTTCAATTTGAAAAGCGTATCCAGTGAATTTTAATCGGTCAAGGTTGATTTTTTCTAATACTTGTCGTTGATAGCATATAAAGCCTGCGGTAGCATCTTGAATTTGCATGCCTGTAATCATTCGTACATATACCGAAGCAAAATACGAAAGTAATACACGGTTAAGTGGCCAGTTCACTACGTTTACCCCAGTGATGTAACGTGAGCCAATGCTCATGCCTGCATTTTGGGTTTTACAAGCTTCATAGAGTTTTTCTAAATCATTAGGGTTGTGTGAAAAATCGGCATCCATTTCGAAAATAAAATCATAATGATGCTGGATGGCCCATTTAAAACCATGCACATAAGCCGTACCAAGCCCTGCTTTACCTTGGCGTTTTTCTAAATGAAGTGCTCCTGGAAATTCGTTTTGAAGTTCCATAACTTTATCAGCAGTACCATCGGGTGAATTATCATCAACAATGAGTATGTCAAATGCTTTAGATTGTGCAAAAACAGCTCTAATAATAGCTTCTATATTCTCAATTTCGTTGTAAGTAGGTATAATGACGATGGAGTCCTGCATGAGTAATTAAATTGTGATGCAAAAATAAACTTTTTAATTGATGTCATTCTTAAATTATTTATAATTTCCAATTAAAAATTATATTCCATTGTAACTAAAAAATATCTGGGCATTAAATTTAACTCTGAGGAATATGTCGAAAAATCATTGTTTGATTTTTGCTTGTAGTATTTGAAATCTAATAAATTATTGCCTAAAAAAAAGAAATTTGTTTTATCGTTTGCTTTGTATTTAAGCTCAAAATCTACAAAATTATAGTAGCTTTTTTCTTTCAAATCAAGAAAATAAATGTCTGATTTTATGCTTGAGCTTACTTTTTTTGAAATTCTATACTTTATTTTAAAGTTGTTTTGAATAGTATTCAACTTATTTTGAAAAAAATCTGATTTAGATTCAATTGAATTGATTGTAAAAGAGTTTTCAAAATTCATTTTAGATAGAAATCCTGTTCTAAACTCAAATGTGTTTTTGAAATTAACATTGCTATTTTTTCTAATATCAGAGTTGTTTAAAACGTTTGGGTATTTTGATATGCTTAACGAAGAATTGTATGTAAAAGTTGTGTATAGTTTTTCAATAAAAGTTGAAGCTTTTATGTTTAAATTTAGATTTGTATTTTGTTCATTATAGAATTGATTTTTTATAATTGTGAACTCTTTATTCAAAGTGATATCTTGTAAAAATTGCCCATTGCTCTTTTCGTAAAAACCACTAAAGAATAAACTAGTATTTGTAGATAAATTTGTAAATCTATAGTTAAAAGCTATTGATTGACTTTCTTTGAATTCTAGAGAAGGAATATTATAATTTAAAGTTCTATTATTTGTTATTACATTTTGGGAGTAAATAACTTCTTCTTTAAAAGGTTTTTGATTGTAGGAATAAATTAACGCTATTGTGGATTTTCCCAGTTTATAATTTAGTTCTAAATTAGGCTCAAATACATTCTTATTAACATCCTTTTGATTTGATATTTGGTTTTGTAGTGTCAAATTATAATTGGTTAATAACACCGAAGGAATAAAAGTTACTTTTCCAAAGTTTAATTTTAACCTTGAAAAAACGTAAGTTGAATTACTTTTGAAAAAATCATTGTTAATATAATTCAGACTATTTTCAGAGTTGAAATTTATTTTTTCAAAATTAGAACCCAATTGAAACGTATAATTATGTTTTTTAACTTTTCCTAAGAAATTATAATTAAAAAGAAATACATCTTTTTTGTATTTGTTTTCTTGGTTTAGTTGTTGAGAATTGCTGTTGCTAGTGAATACTTGAGGAATTTCATTACTAGTATAATATAAATTACCTTGAAGAGCTTGATGATTTGAAACTTTCCAGGTATGTACTAATTTATTTATTGACAAATAATTTTTAGTATGATTATAATTAAGGAATCCAAGTTCGTTGTTTTTTGTGTAACTATTTTCGAATTTAGTATCTTCCCAATATTGTTTATTGTATATTTCTAATAGTGTTTTTTTTGTAGTATTGATTTTAAGTTCTAATTCGGCAGTTAAAACAAAAGGTTTATTAGTTGCATCATTTATATCGTTAGTTTCAAGGATGCCTGTTTCCTGAAAATTAGTAGTCGAAATTTTTTGAATTGATGTTATTTTATCCTTTATAAAATTAAAATTTGATTTTAAGTTTATATTTTTATTTATTTTAAACAGATTGTTATAGCTGCCAAAAAACTGGTTGTTTAAGTTGTATCTTATAGGATCAAGATTAGGACTAAACAAGTCATTTGATATAAGCTGAATAGTTTTAAAATCTTCATCAGATTTACTATCCATACTTGTGCTTTTGTTCTTTTCATAAAAGTAAGAGTCACTTCTGCCAATATTATTCGAATTTAAAGTAATAAAAGATTTTACATCTTTAGAAATCTGCATAAGATAAAGATGAATATAATGATTTATATTGTAATCAGTGTTAAATCCCAATGCGTTTTCAGTGCTTCCTGAATAGTCTGATTTTCCTTTTTTTAATTTTAAATTTAAAGCTACTTTTCCTTCACTTTCTATACCTTTTAGGAGTTTATTGTCTGTGTAGTTGTCAATTGCTTCTATTTGTTCAACAATATCAACATTGATGTTTTTTGTTCCTACTTTGTAGTTTCGGTTAAAGATGTTATCTCCATCAAGAGTTACAGTTTCGAGCTGCTTCCCTTTGTATTTTATGGTTCCCGAATTATCAACTTCTATTCCTGGTAGTTTTTTTATCAAGTCTTCAACTTTTCTTTCGGTACCATCTCTATACTTTTGCACATCAAAAACAATGGTGTCTTTTTTTATTTTATAAGGTCTGTCTGGTGTTTTTATAACAACTTCTTGAAGCTGTTTTGTGGTATTTTTTTTTAAAACAAAGCTGAAATCATAGGCTTTGTCTTTTTTAGGATTATCAATTTCTATTGTTTCAGAAAAATAGCCTGTAGAGGTAACCTCTATTATTAGGGTTTTATATTCTTTTTTTAAAGTAAAAGTAGGATTGTTTGAGTTAATTTTTGTAAATTCAAGTATAGTATTTGAGTTCTTCTCTCGAAAAAGTATATTGGATAAAACAATTTTTTGCCCAATTTCATCTTTAATGTCAAAATGAAGTTCTTGGGCAAAATTATATGTTGAGAATAGTATAAATAATAATTTTAAGCAAAAATTATTCATAAATTCTTTCTTTCTGTAATTCTTCAATGATTTCAATTGACTCTAATGGCCCAGCTTTTGTTTGTTCTAAGTAAGGGTTTTTAGATTTTGCCTTAGCAAAATTCTTCCTTTCTTGATTAAGAAATTCCATATAAAGTTTATCAAACTTTATTGTTTTTTTATTTTCGTAAGGATTTTTAATTTGTTTGTTTTGATTAATATTAATTTTTATTTCAGTGGGTTCTATTGAAATAAAGCCATCCAAGGACTTGACTGATAAGATAAATCCAGGCAAACCATCAAACTTCCATGGTCCACCTTGATTTGCAATTTCATTAGTGTAGTGAGCTATGTAATTTCTTCCTCTAAAGTTGGTTTTAGCCTTTTTACAATTGTAGCCAGATATTATAGTATCACTCTCTTGAATTAATTCCCAATTGAATAAGTTTATTTGGTCTTCAATAAATACAGTTTTTTGGAGTCCAATTATTTTTGAATCAATCTGAATGTTTTTTTCGAAATCTTTGTAACATTGTTCTTTGAAAAGGCATGCAAACCCCTGATCGTTAATATTAAAAATAGTTACCGTGTCACGTTCCTTCAATGTGGTTATGCTTTCATGATGTTTGAAATTTCTTACATCTCTAATATCTTTAAGTTCAAAAATTGAAAACTTATCATCTTGTTTTAGGATAGATTTTTTAGATACAGAAGCAAGTTCAAATGTTGAATTCACATTGAATTGAAATTCAATTAAGATGTTTTGACTTGAAGAAATATGGAAATGGATAGATATAAAAAATAATAATATTTTTTTCATAATATAAAATTGCTAAAAATGGGTATAAGGTTATTCCTTATGTTTAATTTGGAATAACCTTAAAAGCTTTTACTGAGCTAATCCGTTTTCTAAAGAAGCTTCAGCTATACATCCATTCATAGCTCCTCCCCAACAGAAGAAACAAGAATATGAATGCTGAATCCATGTTGATCCTGACCAAACAGCACATGTAACAGTTTTAACATCCTCTTTTTTAGTTTCTTTAGAAACTTCTTTTTTTACAGGTTGCTTAGCTTCTTTTACTGGTTTTTCAACTTTTCCATTACAAGCACTTGTTACAGTAAACATGCCTAAAGCAATTAAACTAAATACAAATTTTTTCATAAGTAATAGTTTGTTAAAATTAATTAAACGCAAATCAAAAAAAAAAAACTGATAATCAAAGTTTATTGTTAAAAAATTAAATTGCTTAAAAAAATTGTAATTTTGTATCATGAAGAACTATGAGCTACTTCCTCGAATCGTTGAAAATAAAGATTGGATTACTCTTATTTTTATTTTCGCTATTGCATTAGTAACGATTACTAAAGCTGTTTTTGAAAAACGATTTAACGATTTTGTTAATTTACTTTTTAATAACAAGTACATAAAAATATATAAAGATCCGAGTAACTTAATGACTTGGTTCACGGTTTTGCTGTTTTTTGTGCAAATGATTTCTTTTGCTTTTTTTATTCAATTAGTGCTCTCTTATTTTGGGTATACGACTAAGACTAACTGGATTACCTATATACAGATTACTACTTTTTTAGCATTTTTTGTGCTTTCAAAGTATTTAATAGAAAAAATTATTGCTACTTCGTTTGATACAGAGACGTTTATTGAGCAGTTCAATCTCTTTAAAGTAAGTTATAGAACTTATATGGGGTTGCTTTTACTTCCTGTAAATATGATTTTGTATTACACTAATTTCATGAATGAATATGTGATTCTAAGTGTTTTGATTGCAATTTTGATAATAAATTTGGTTACATATCTTATGTCGTTAAGAAATTATCAAAAATTACTCTTTGGTAAGTTGTTTTATTTTATTTTGTATATTTGCGCCCTGGAAATTGCACCGTATTTTTTTATGTATTATTTCATAACCAAACAATAAGCATTGAGGAAATACTTTAGAATATTTTGACTATGAAAGTGAAAACGATTTTAGTATCGCAACCAGAACCAAAGGTGGAAAATTCTCCTTATGCTGATTTGCAAAATAAACACAAGATAAAGGTTGATTTTAGACCTTTTATACATGTGGAGGGGGTTCCTGCTAAAGAGGTTCGCGCGCAAAAAATTGATTTAAACAATTTTACTGCTATCATTCTTACCAGTAAAAACGCTGTAGATCATTTCTTTAGAGTAGCTGAAGAAATGCGTTACAAAGTTCCTGAGGATTTACGCTATTTCTGTCAATCAGAAGCTGTAGCCTATTATTTACAAAAATATGTGGTTTATAGAAAACGTAAAATCTATGTAGGTCAAAAGGATTTTGCTGATATGTCTTCTCTTTTCAAGAAGTATAAAGATGAAAAATTCTTATTGCCCGCTTCTGATAAGTTGAACGCAGATGTGCCTCAAACGCTTAATAATTTAAAAGTAGAATGGACTCCTGGTACTTTTTACAGAACCGTGATGAGTGATCTTTCTGATTTGAAAGATGTATATTATGATGTTTTGGCGTTCTTTAGCCCAACTGGGATTCAGTCATTATTTAAGAATTTTCCTGATTTTAAACAAAACAATACACGTATTGCTGTATTCGGTAGTACTACTCAAAAAGAGGCTCTTGAGCATGGTTTGCGCGTAGATATCATGGCGCCAACTCCAGGAGCTCCTTCAATGACGATGGCATTGGAGAAATATGTTGCCGAAGTTAATAAAGGTAAATAATCGCTATAATAACCCCAAAAATCCCGAATTAATCGGGATTTTTGCTTTTAAAATACTCTTATGAATACAAACGGAACGATTACAACTACAATTGAAAATAAAATCGCTACACTTACTTTTTCGCATCCTGCAAGTAACTCTTTTCCTAGTAATCAATTGCAAGCATTAACCAATGAAATTAATGCGTTAAGCCATAATGATTTGGTTACCACCATTGTTCTTAAAAGTGAAGGCGAAGGGGCTTTTTGTGCAGGGGCTTCCTTTGACGAATTATTGCAAGTTAACGACATGGATACAGGTAAAGCTTTTTTTAGTGGTTTTGCTAATGTTATCAATGCAATGCGCTGTTGTAAAAAAGTAATCATAGGTCGAATTCACGGGAAAGCTGTGGGTGGAGGTGTAGGTTTAGCTTCTGCTTGTGATTATGTTTTTGCCACAACAAATGCTTCTATAAAATTGTCTGAAATAGCTATTGGTATTGGTCCTTTTGTAATTGAACCCGCGGTATCTAGAAAAATAGGTAAGTCAGCTATGGCAGAAATGACTTTGGCACCCACGGAATGGAAATCTGCACAATGGGCTTTTGATCATAAATTATATGCGCAATTATTTGATACAACTGCTGCGATGGATGAGGCATTGCAAGTCTTTGCAAATCAAATGGCTTCTTACAATCCAGAAGCTTTGTATGAGTTTAAAAAGGTTCTTTGGGAAGGTACCGAAAATTGGGATGCCTTGCTTTATGAAAGAGCGGCAATTTCGGGTAAATTAGTGCTTTCTGACTTCACTAAAAATGCGTTAAACGCTTTTAAAAAGTAATTTTAAAAATCTAACTTTCTACGGATTTTCTTAATTTCAGCATATATTTTTTTCTCCTTTAAGCGTTTTTCGATGGCGCTTTTAGGAGTTTTTGTTTTTTTGCGAATTTTGGGTTGGATAAGTGCCTTTTCCAATAGTTCAAAAAATCGTTGTGTAACTATTGCTTTGTTTTTAAACTGACTTCTGTCGTCCTCAGCATGTAGGGTCAATAAGCCTTCTTTGCTTAACCTTGAAGCGAGTTTATCTTTAAGAATTGTTTTTTCAATGTCATTCAATCCTGTTGAGTCTTGTATGGAAAATCGCAAAACAACTTTACTAGACACTTTATTGACATGTTGCCCGCCTGCACCACCACTACGTACTGCTTTGAATTGTAACTCAGATTGCAATATTTGCTTATTCATGAGGTTGATGCGCTGGTTTTAATAAGTCATTAACTGTTTTTACGGGATTAAAAGTTTGTAATGGGACTTCCACAAACAGTGTAATCCAATTTGCCATACTACCGTTCCATAAACCAGGTAATTCATAGGACTTGTAAGTTTGTCCATTTTTACTTTTTTCTACAACAAATCCGGTTTCAGGATCGGTGTAATTCAGTAAATCAAATTTTTCACCTTTGTAATTCTTAATTGCACATACTAAGTCGACTGGATTAAAATGAGTAGCTTCTGAAAAAATAGTTTTCTGATATTCATTCTGAATGTCCACTTGAGCCGATTCTACAATTTGAAGATTAAGGTTTCCTTTCTTATCTTTTACCCAAAAAGGACCTCCGCCAGGTTCGTTCTCGTTTTTTACCATACCACAAACGCGAATGGGACGGTTTAAAAACTGATGTAAGATTTTAATTTGACTTTCTTCTTTGAAGTCTTCAAAATCAGTATTTATTTTTACAGAAAGTTTATTTTCTATAAAATTTTTGGTTGATTTAATGAGAGCTGATTTATCGGTGGCTTGTTCTAGCGCATTTAGATGACTAAATACTTTGTTTTGAATTTCAAGTAAGTAACCTGCTAGCGATTTTTTGTAAAAGGCTATTTCGTTGATTGAATTATGACTGACGTTGTCTATGTTTTTGATGTAAATGATATCCGCATCCCTTAAATTAAGGTTGTAGAGTAAGGCTCCATGACCTCCTGGGCGAAATATAAATTGGTCGTTCTCATCTTTTAGAAGCTCACCTTTTTCGTTTATAGCAATTGAATCGGTAGATGGATCTTGATAGGAATAACTGATTTCAGAAATTTCTTTATACTGTTTAGGTTGCTTATTTATTTGTTCTTCAAACAAGTTTAAATGTGCCTCAGTAATGGTGAAATGGATGTTGCCTTTTCCGTTACTCGCATAAGCCTGTGATTCTTTGAAATGTTCCCCTATGGGCGTTAAGATGGCTTCTGGATATTTGTGAAAAGGTAATACTGCTTTCGGCTTGTTTAAAAAATTAAAGACTTCATCGGTAAGTATCGTTTTGATGAAAAGATATTGTTTCTTGTTAATCGAGTAGTCTTTGTAATTTGGATTCGATTTTTTTAAATAATTAACTACTTCAGTGTAAAACGGAAACTTAGTCATACCTACAATAAAAGTTTCTAGTGTATGATTTTCTGTTCTGTTGATGTATGCGTTGATACTTTCTTTTTCAGGATTGTATTGTACTAGAAATTCGCTCAAAAATTTAAACATTCTTGTTGCAGCACCTGACGCAGGTACAAATTTTTCTAATATTTTAGATTGCGATTCCTGCTCAAAATAATCAGAAAATCGTAGCATTTCATCTGAACTAAAAGTATTAATCCCGTTATTAATTGTTGCAGGTGCTTCTAGTTGAGTTTTTTTTATGCCTTTTTTTAAGGATTCAATCTGTTTTATGACTAAATCAATGTTTTTTTTTTGATGGTATAATGCTACAAACTCATGGCTGGTTAAACCTGCGTTTAATGCTTTTTCAAGGTCGGTTACAATAGTAATTGCTTTCTCTAAGCGTTCTTGTTTATTTCCGCTTATTTGAATGAATGGTTTATTGAAATCAATTAAGTTTTTTTTGAATGTTTCGAATGCAGAATCTCTATATTCTGCACTATCTCTAAGTCCATCATCTTCCCAAGGGATGTCTTTGTCTGTTAAAAAATACAAATCGTAATGATGTTTTTCTGCAGCTTCTAATAATTCAGATGAACATTGGTTGTAGTAAATATCAGAATATACTTTTGTAACCAAAGCATTAGTATCGCAAAAAAGGTATTTATGAGCACGATTTAGGGCATCATTTTCAATGGCAACTTGACCAATTGCAATAGGTAGTAAATCTTTTTCCTCGCATATACGACCTTCCTTGTCTAGAATTTCGATTAAAAAATCTCTTGCAAATTCAACAATCCAAGTCGTGTTAAAGTGCGTTGCTAAATCACGTGCTAAGGTAGTCTTGCCAGTACTTTCAGGTCCGTAAGTAGTTATTCTTAGGATGTTAGTGTGTGTTTGTCTAAGATTTTCTTCCATTCTGCATAGGCCAATATGGCTAAAATTGTGAAAATGACATATTGGAGTGCAAAGATATAAAGTTCTCGTGACCAAAGAATAGGAACTATAAGAAAATCGCCAATAATCCAAAGTATCCAATTCTCAATTTTCTTTAATGCCATAAACCACATAGCAGTGAAAAAGATACAAGTGGTGAAAATATCTATCCAGTTATTGCTTTGAATCTGTACATCAAAGGCTTTGTAAATCACAATACAAACAATTCCTGTAAGAAAAAACATGAGTGTACCAATAATTTTCTCTTTAGTGTTCGTTCTGCTAATATGTAAATCATCTTCTGTAGTAGCGGTGAAATTTGTCCATTTGTACCAACCATAAATGCTCATAAGAGTATAATAAATATTAATACTCATATCGGCTAAATATTGTGCTTTGTACATGACATAAACTGTAATAGCAGTAGCAACAATACCTGTTGGGAATACTAAGAAACTTTCTTTTTTGGCATACCAAACACTAAGAATACCAAACACAAAAGCTATGGTTTCCATGATGATTTGCCAAGTAGGCACATTTTGATATTGAGCAAATATTTGGTCTAACATAATTTAATTAAAAAAATTGATATCATTTTCAAAAGCGGTACCAATAACCACTAGGTCGGCTCCAGAGGCGTAAGCATTTTCAATAGCTTCTCTGGAACGAATACCACCACCAACAATTAATGGGATGTTGATTTGACTGGCAACCGCCTTAATCATTTCCACAGGAACTGGGTTGAGTGCACCACTTCCAGCTTCTAGATAAATTAATTTCTTACCAAGATATTCTCCTGCTTTAGCTGTTTTATAAGCCAATTCAATAGCGGTACTAGCAATAGGTAAGGTTTGGCTTACACGTTGTACAGCCGTTTCTTTTCCACCATCAATTAAGATATAACCTGTTGGAATAATTTCTAAATTAGAATCTTTTAAAAGGTCGATAGAATTGATGTGATGTTCAATTAAATAGTCAGGATTCCTTCCCGATAATAAACTTAAAAATAACAAGCCGTTTGCTTCTTGCGAAATTTGTGAGGGATGACCTGGGAAGATTAAAATGGGAAGATTAGATTCTTTTTTCAATATTAAAATCAACTCATCAATAATGAAATTCTGAACGATACTTCCGCCTACAAAGATGTGTGTTGCAGATGATTGATTTATTTTTTCAGCTAAAAGGCTAACTTCAGAAAGTTCGATTTTATCGGGGTCTATCAAAACCGCTAATAGTTTTTGCTTTAACTTTCTTGCATTACTGATGGATTCGTAAATCGTTACGGACATTTTAGTTAATTTTAGCGATGTAAAAGTAAGGCTTTTATTTAAACTTATGATTCCAGAAAATCTATTTATAAAGTATAATGCCCAATTGGTTCATTTTCCAAAAGGAGAAACTATTGTAAAAGAAGATACCGTGCCACGTTTTTTCTTCCAAATTCATAAGGGAGAAGTAAAAATGATGAATTTGAATGAAGATGGAAAAGAATTTGTCCAAGGGATTTTTGGTGCAAGTCAAACTTTTGGTGAGCCACCTCTTTTTGTCGGCAGAAATTATCCAGCGGATGCAGTCGCTTTAACTGACGTTGCAATATATTGTTTACCCAAAGAACAACTCATGATTCTTTTAAATGAACACCCTGAAGTTGCTATCAATTTGATTGAAAATCTTTCCAAACGACTCCATTATAAATCGGTCATGGCGGTTGAAATTGCTTTTGAAAATCCCGAACATCGGATTTTAAAACTGATAAACTATTATGTGACGTATTTGAATGCTCCTAAAGAAATACAAGGTTATAAAATAGATTTAACCCGTCAACAAATAGCTGATTTAACAGGTTTACGTGTTGAAACCGTAATCAAATCGGTTAAAAAACTAGAAAAGGAAGGTGAAATAAAAATCATTGACCGCAAAATATTTTTCCAAATATGATTTGAATCATAAAACCAAGGTGCTATGGCTCTTTAATTTTGTCTTGTTAATTTAAAAACAGATAGTTATGAGCTTATATTCACAAATGTTTGAAGGTTTTAAAGAAAAATATTTAGGTTTTGCTACCCTTGCTATTTTAGGGCAAAGTTGTTTGGGTTCAGTAGCTGCAATGTATATCCTTAAAAATGGTACTTCAGTTGGTCAAATGTTTCAATTGGCTATAGTAGTTATGATTTGTATGGCTGTAAATGGGTCTATTTTATCACAACAGAAGGCTAAATTAGTGTTTAACTTAATTATAAGTAGCGTAGTTTCTAGTACATTTTTTATTATCCTTAATACAGCGGTGATTTGATATGAGCAAAAGAGATATAGATAGCAGAAATGATGTTGAGCTATTGGTTCATTCCTTTTACATAAAAATCCGTCAGGACTTAGAAATAGGTCCTTTTTTTAATCAAGTAATTTCCGATTGGGAAGAACACTTGGAGAAATTAGTTAATTTTTGGGAGAGCACCCTTTTTGGAACACGTAACTATTCCGGGAATCCGATATTGGCACATATAGCCGTTGATGAGAAATTTAAGGGTACAGTTTCACCTACTCTATTCGGGATTTGGTTGAATTATTGGTTGCAAACCATAGACGAACATTTTGAAGGAGATAATGCAATAGTATTAAAAAACCGTGCTTCTAAAATAGGGACGGTTTTGATGGTGAATATTTTTGAGAATAGAAAAGTGAAATCAGTATAAGTTCAATTATTTGATTTTATTATTTTATAAACTCCACAAATTGTTCGGTTAATTTTTCTTCGTATTCAAAAAACGTTTTATCGTCTTCCTCTGCAATATAGCGCCCTTCTACTTTGTGGTTATACAATTTCCATTTCTTATTATGATATTCCAATGCGGTTAGGTTTTCAATCCAATCGCCAGAATTCAAATACAATGTTTTTCCTTTGGACGTAGTTATTTCTTCGATTTTGGGTTCGTGAATATGACCACATATCACATAATCAAATTTCTTTTCGATGGCTAATTCGGTACACACTTTTTCATAGTCAGCTATGAATTTCACCGCTTTCTTGACACTGTTTTTAATTTTCTTGGACAAGGAATACGGTTCTTTTCCCATTTTGACTAAAACAAAATTTATCAAGCGGTTAATTAGAATCAGTAAGTCATAACCCCAACCGCCCAGTTTTGCAAGCCATTTGGTATGAGTGATGGAAGCATCAAAAACATCGCCATGAAACAGCCATGCTTTTTTGCCGTCTAATTCCAAAACCAGTTTATCCACTAGCGAAAAATTGCCAATGTGGACATCACTAAATTTTCTTAAAAACTCGTCATGATTTCCAGTAATATAATACACTTGAGTGCCCTTGGTAGAAAGTGAAATAATTTTCTTTAGGACTTTGAGGTGTGTTGCAGGGAAATACGATTTTCTGAATTGCCAGATGTCTATAATATCACCATTGAGTACTAAAACTTTGGGCTTAATGCTCGATAAATACTGAACTAGCTCTTTGGCATGACATCCGTAAGTGCCTAAATGTACATCGGAAAGTACGACTAAATCTAATTTTCTCTTTTTCAATGTTTTTAGTTTTATCAAATCAAGTTTTTTTCTGTTGTTTAAAGGTTAGGGCACTGTTACCAAATTGTTTCACGCAAAAAAAAAATCTACACGTAAGGTAGATTTTTTTCTATACGAATAAGAAGTTTATTCTGATATGATTTTTACCGATGCTTCTCCATTTCTTAATCGGGTGTGGCTTAACGGATAGGCTCCTGCCTTCATAATGATTCTCTTTTTACCTAAGGCGTTAGCTAAACTTGACGTTAACACTACATCGCTTTCTAAAATAAATTCTTTTTCTTCCAAACTTCTGTAAAAACCTAAGTTTAAATTTTCACCTGATAAAGTCACTCCGATAGGACCAACATCTGGATTATTGATTTTATTGTCAAAAAAGTTGTAGTCCCAAACATTTCCAAAACCGTCTTTGAAACAAACACCAGGTCCTGTCCAGCAAGTTGTACGACTAAATCTTGCATCCATTACATATACACTAAATAAGTTCAATCTTGGGGTTTCAATGTTTACGCCCTCTGATGTTGTTGGTAATTCGTCTTTTTGACAACTCATTGTTAAGCTTACTAACGCTACCACTGCTAAAGTTTTTAAAGTTTTCATGATGTAAATGTTTTTTATTTGGCTTACTCTGTTTTAGGATTTTCAGCGTTCTCCTTTTTGTTTTATATTACTATATCAACTTGATTTTGTTTTTGTTACCCTTATTTTTAATTTTTTTAAATTATTTTTTTGGAGTACCTTTTTCAATCTGTTTTATATAGCTATATCCACAGAGATTAAAAATTGTTACCCCGTTTTGTGAAATTTATTTTTAAAGATGCGTTTCTGCCAGTTTCTTGCTCAAACTTTTAAACTCCTAAACTTTTAAACTCCTAAACTTCTCATTATCTTTGCAATCTAAAATCAGTTTAAATAAATATTATCCCCAAAGGATACACAGATATGAAATTAGATAGAAAAGAAATCTTGAAAGCTCTAGAAGCTATTTCTATTGCAGGTGAAGGAAAAAATATGGTTGAAAGTGGAGCGGTGACTAACGTTATCACTTTTGGCGATGAAGTTGTGGTAGATTTAGTATTAACTACACCAGCCATGCATATTAAAAAACGCGCGGAAGACGATATTCGTAAATTAATTCACGAAACCTTTTCTGCGGATATCACAGTAAAAGTAAATATCAAGGTTGAGGTACCCGAGAAAAATGAAATTAAAGGAAAAACCATTCCAGGTATTTCTAATATCATTGCCGTAGCTTCAGGTAAAGGAGGCGTAGGTAAATCGACCGTAACGGCTAACTTGGCCGTGACCTTAGGAAAAATGGGCTTCAAAGTTGGGGTGTTAGATGCCGATATTTATGGACCTTCTATGCCTATCATGTTTGATGTGGAAAATGCAAAACCGGTTTCGGTTGAAGTGGACGGAAAATCAAAAATGAAACCTATTGAAAGTTATGAAATCAAATTGCTTTCTATCGGATTCTTTACAGCGCCAAGTCAAGCAGTGATTTGGAGAGGGCCTATGGCTGCTAAAGCATTGAATCAAATGATTTTTGATGCAGCTTGGGGTGACTTGGATTTCTTGTTAATTGACTTACCTCCTGGAACAGGTGATATTCATTTGTCTATTATGCAATCGTTGCCTATTACGGGAGCTGTAGTGGTTAGTACACCACAAGCCGTAGCTTTGGCAGATGCTAAAAAAGGAGTGTCTATGTTTCTTTCTGAAAGTATCAATGTGCCTGTTTTAGGAATTATTGAAAACATGGCATACTTTACTCCAGAAGAATTACCTGAAAACAAATATTACATTTTTGGAAAAGAAGGGGCTAAAAACCTAGCTGCGGATTTACAAGTACCTTTCTTAGGAGAAGTGCCTATTGTGCAAAGTATTCGCGAAGCAGGAGACTATGGTCGTCCAGCAGCCTTACAAACAGCTTCTCCTTTAGAAAAAGTGTTTGAAGATATTGCACGTAATGTAGTGGAAGAAACGGTGAAAAGAAATGACAATTTGCCACCTACAGAAGCGATTAAAATAACAACTATGGCTGGATGTTCAGCTGTGAAAAAATAGTACTCAGTAATCAGTGCTCAGTAACCAGTATGTGCTAACATACTACACTGAGCACTGTATAATGAGTACTGAATACTATAAAATATGACAAATACAGAATTAGAACAAAACGTATTAAAGGCTTTAGACGAAATTCGTCCGTTTTTGAATTCCGATGGCGGTGATATTACTTTGATTGGTATTGAAGATGAAAAGCTAGTAAAAGTTCGTTTGGAAGGTGCTTGCACCAATTGCAATTTGAGCATTAGTACGTTAAAAGCTGGAGTAGAAACCACTATCAAGAAGTATGCTCCACAAATAGAAAGCGTGATTAATATTTCATAATTCGTTTATAGGAGGAGATACATAACCCTATAAACTTATACACTCTATTTATGATTGAAACCGATATACTTATAATAGGAGCTGGTCCTACAGGGCTTTTTGCTGTTTTTGAAGCTGGATTATTAAAATTAAAATGCCACTTGATTGATGGACTTCCACAACCAGGGGGGCAGCTGACGGAGTTGTATCCTAAAAAACCCATATTTGACATTCCAGGATTCCCATCTGTAAATGCAGGGGATTTGGTTGATAATTTAATGGAACAAATCAAACAGTTCCAACCTGGTTTTACGTTGAATGAAGTAGCTGAAAAAATTGAAAAGCTAGAAGACGGAACCTTTATCGTTACTACCAATAAAGGTACGGAACATCACGCTAAGGCGGTGGCTATTGCTGGTGGTTTAGGAATTTTTGAACCCCGTAAACCCGCTTTAAAAGATTTAGAATTTTACGAACAAGACGACCGTGGGGTGGAATATTTTGTAAAAGACCCTGAAAAATTCCGCGATAAGAAAATTGTGATTTCTGGAGGAGGCGATTCGGCTTTAGATTGGACAATATTCTTGTCTAATGTGGCTTCAGAAGTGACTTTAGTGCATAGAAGAAATGAATTCCGTGGGGCGTTAGATTCAGTAGAAAAAGTTCAGGAACTCAAACAACAAGGTAAAATCAAGTTGATTACTGAAGCAGAAGTGATTGGATTTAATGGTTCAGAACGTGTGACTGCTGTCGATATTCAAGTAGGTACAGCCCGCATGAATGTAGTGTGTGATTATTTTATTCCACTTTTTGGTTTGACACCTAAACTAGGGCCTATTGCTAACTGGGGATTAGAAATCGAGAAAAATGCCATTAAAGTAAACAATGCGTTGGATTATCAAACCAATATTGAAGGAATTTACGCTATTGGTGATGTGAATACCTATCCTGGTAAGTTGAAGTTAATTCTTTGTGGGTTCCACGAAGCGACTTTAATGTGTCAGAGTGTGTATAACCGCTTGAATCCAGGTAAAAAATATGTGTTAAAATACACTACGGTTTCAGGAATTGATGGTTTTGATGGTTCTCGCAAAGAAGCGGAGAAAGCTGTGGTAAAAGCGATTGAGTAGTATATAATATAGAAAAATTTAAGGTGGGATTTCCCACCTTTTTTATTTTTTACTCGCCAAATAAACTCCACACAAAATAATTCCTGCGCCAATCACTTGCATAAAATTCAAGCTTTCGCCATCTAACAATCCCCAACTCATAGCCACAATAGGAATAAAATAAGTTACAGAAGAGGCAAACAAAGGGGAAGATATTTGTATCAATTGGTAATATAAAATATTTGCAATACCAGTGCCTACCATACCAAGGATAAGTACAAATAGAGTAGATTTGATAGTTTCAGGTTGCATCATAACGTCGCCATAACCATTACTGAATAAGATAATCAAAGCAGGAATAAACATAACTGAAAAATTACCAGTTGAAATCGCTAGTGGACTTACATCAGGTAAATACTTCTTGATGAGGTTTACATTTAAGGCATAGCAAAAAGTTGCGATTACAACTAAAGAAGCATGAAAATAATGGGTTTCGCCATTACCTTCTTTTCCAAAATAAACAAGAAAAAGACAACCTGTTAACCCTAATAAAATACCAAGTACTTGATTTCGGACAAAAGTTAACCCAAAAGCAACAGCTCCTATCAATAAAGTATATAACGGGGTAAGAGAATTTAAAATACCGCTCACCGAACTTTTAATACCTGTTTGCGCATAAGCAAATAAGAATACAGGTAGACCGTTTCCAAAAAGGGATGTTAAAGCTACATATTTCCATTTGTAACTAGGGATTTTGAAAACCGCTTTAAATCCTACAATAATTAGAAAACTAAAAGCAAAAATCAGGCGTAAAGCTCCCATTTGAAAAGGGGTGAGTCCTACTAAACCTCTTTTCATGAGTATAAAGGAGCTTCCCCATACTAAAGAGAGCAGTGTTAATAGTAGCCATTTGTTGTCTTTGTGGAGCATAGAAATAGATTGAATGTCAAAATTCCGTTATTTTTTTTAATTGCCCATAGGATTTGCATAATTTTGTCAAATAAATAGTTGAAAACGTATGAAAAAAATATTTTTGATAACACTTACTTTGGTTGCTATTGTAAGTTGTAAAAAAGAAACCGCTACAGTTGCTGAAAATGATGGGGTTGAAACGGTGCAGAAAAAAGAAACTGAAGTTGTGGCAGATGCTCAAAAAGTGGATCTAAAAATTGAAGGAATGACTTGTGCTATAGGGTGTGCTAAAACCATAGAAAGCAAGCTTAACAGTTTAGAAGGTGTGCAAAAAGCTACGGTTAACTTTGATACGAAAACCGCGAGTATAGCATTTGACGGAACGATTCAATCGGTAGCTTCATTGACTAAAACCATTGAAGGCGTAGCGGATGGGAAAACGTATAAGGTTGTTCGCTAAAAGAATCAACTTTTGAAGTGAGCCGACTTGATTGAGTCGGTTTTTTTTATGGTTTTTTGAGATAAATGTTATATTGTAATTGTTTTTTTGTTATTAAAAGATTAATTGCTTAGTTTTGGCATCGTCCAAAAAACAATCATATTATGAAAAAAATTACATTTTGTGCATTTTTATTGTCTTCATTGTTTTCGTTTTCGCAAGAAAAAGGAGAAATGGTAAGAAAATATGTACAACAGCATCCTGAGAAATTTGGAGTTAATCAAACGGATCTTCAAGATTTGAAGTTGATGAGTGTTGGTGATTCAAAAGCTGCGGGTTTAGATTTCTATTATTATAGTCAACAAAAGGATGGAATTGAAATTCTGAATGCTTTAGCTACTGTAGCTGTTAAAAACGGTGAAGTGATTCATAGTACAGGGAATTTAATCAAAAATGTAAGTAATAAATCAGCACAAAATAAAAGAGCTGTTTTGAGCATTGATACAGCTTTTGATGCTGTTGCTAAAGATTTAGGGATAGCAAATGCTAAACAAATAGTATCTCGTCAAACAGCAAATACATTGACTTTTAAAGTTGAAGAGACTAATGTTACTTCAAAATTGGTATATGTGCCAAATTCCAATGGAGCTTTAGATTTGGTATGGCTTTACGAATTATATAGCCCTGTAGATAACGATTTATACGGATATCAAGTGAGTGCTGTGGATGGTAAAATTTTACAAAAAGAAAATTTGACGCTTAAGTGTAACTTTGGTAATCACAATCATGGAAATGTACGTCCAGAAAGAGGTGTTTCTTTTGAAGAACGTATGTTAAAGATGCAGCCGATGGTAGTTGAAAATTCAGCTTATAATGTAGTACCGTTTACTACTGAAAGTCCACTCCATGGTAACCGTCAGTTGTTGGTTTCTCCAGCTAATGAAACGGCTTCTCCTTACGGCTGGCACAATACACTTGATGGAAATACATCAGCAACAGCAGGTTTAAAGTATACAAATACCAGAGGTAACAATGTTATTGCTTATGAAGATAGAGACGGGGATAATACGACCGTAGGAGCTTTTGCAGCTGGTGGAGCAAATCTAGTTTTCGATTTTCCATATGCAGGCGGAAGTACCTTAACACCAGAAGATCATGTTAATGCTTCTATCACGAACTTGTTTTACATGAACAATATGATGCATGATGTGATGTATAAATATGGATTTGATGAAAAAAATGGTAATTTTCAAAGAAATAATTATGGTCGTGGCGAGAAAACAGCTACCGATCAAACCGGAGATGCTGGTCAAGGTGATTATGTGATTGCTGAAGCGCAAGATGGAGGGGGTACCCAAAATGCTAACTTTTCAACGCAAGCTGATGGTGCTTTTGGAAGTAGAATGCAAATGTATTTATGGGATACTAGCGCACAAGCGCCTAACTTTATTGTTAACAATACTGTTGAAGCAGGTTCATACTTAGCGGCCGATAATTCATTTACAGCAGGACATGTAGATTATCCTAAATTCCCTAATAGTATGACGGGTGATTTAGTACTTTATGATGATGGTGCTCCAGATACTAACGACGCTTGTACAGCTGCTATTAATGCAGCAGCGTTAAATGGTAAAATCGCATTGATTAAAAGAGGAACTTGTTCATTTGTTATAAAAGTCAAAAATGCCCAAAATGCAGGAGCTATTGGTGTAGTAATTTATGATAATGCTGTGGGTGCTTTAGCTGGTATGACTGGTTCTGATGCTACTATAACGATACCAGCTGTGCGTATTCAAAAAGAATTAGGGGACCGATTAGCAGCGCAATTAGTTAATGGTCCTGTAAATGTTTCTATTCAGGATCCTCGTGTGGCTATGTATGATGGTGATTTCGACAACGGAATTATCGCGCACGAATATGGGCATGGTGTTTCTACACGATTAGCAGGTGGACGTTTAACTACTTCTTGCTTGCGTAATTCAGAACAACAAGGAGAAGGATGGTCTGACTTTTTTGCATATATGTTAACTATGAAAGCTTCTGACAGTCCAACTGTGGGTAGAGGTATAGGTAACTTTGCTTCTGGTTTAGCCATCGACGGACCTGGTATTCGTAAGTATAAGTATTCTACAGATATGGCTGTAAATCCTTTTACTTTTGAAAGCACTAACACAATGACTTATAAGAATGCTACTAATGCAGATCAAATTGATATTCACTCTGTAGGTTCGGTTTGGGCAACTATGTTATGGGATTTAGCATGGAAATATATTGATAAATATGGTTTTGATGCAGATGTTGTTAACGGTAATGGCGGAAACAATAAAGTAATGCAGTTAGTAATTGATGGATTGAAATTGCAACCGTGTAATGCTAGCTTCACTCAAGCTCGTGATGCTATTATTGCAGCCGATCAAGCGACTACAGGTGGACAAAACAAATGTATGATTTGGAATGTTTTTGCACGTAGAGGTTTAGGTCTAAGTGCGAATTCAGGAACAAATGCATTTGGTTCAAATTCCTCTACGGGTCAAACACTAACTGATTATATCAATGGTATCAAAGACCAAGTAAATGGTTTTGATGTGCCTGCTGATTGTATTCTATCGAATGAAGAATTTGGTGATTTCGGATCTAGAACCACGGTGTATCCTATTCCATCTTCTGATCAGGTTACCATTTCAGTTCCTGCATATGTTGGAGCAGTTAATGTGAAGTTAGTAGATGTTAACGGAAGAACTGTTTATACTAAGGAAATTGTTGATTTCGATTCTAAAGCGAATGTTGATATTGCTGATTTAGCTAAAGGAATTTATATTTTGAAATTGAAAGGTTCAGATTTAGATTATACTCAAAAAATTGTTAAGAATTAATTCGTTATAAATTCGTTTTTCTTGGAAGAACCGTCTCAGTATTGAGGCGGTTTTTTTTATGCTATACCCGCAACCAAATACTTTTATTCTGTTACTTGCTATTGCAATGGTATAGTATTTCTTGTTGCGATTTACTTATACTATTTAAGTTTTGAAATTACCGTTTTAATTTAGTTATTTAATTCATTAAATTATTTCTAGATTTTCTTAATTCCTTAATGGTTTTTAAAGATGTGTTTGCTTGCAGTAAATTTAAAGTTAATACAGTATTATAATGTTTTATAACTGATGATCATGTTTGTATACCGTTTTGATTTTTTATTTAAATCACGAAAAATGCTATTAGAGCAAACCATTTGTATTTAGTGTTTATATATTTTGAATAATAGGAGGTTGTTGATTTAATTAATTTACAACAAGAGTAATAAGAAAAATGTAGCTTGAAAAAGTATTTTTTATGGTTATGATTGTATTTCTTTTGTTCGAAAATAACGATCAACAAATCGTTTGCATACTTTCGTATGATTACGACGAACTAAACTGAGATCCAAGAGGCTATCGTACTGCTACGACGAGCTAAACTGAGTTCCAAGAAGCTATCGTACCGCTACGACGAGCTAAACTGAGTTCCAAGAAGCTATCGTACCGCTACGACGAGCTAAACTGAGTTCTAAGAAGCTATCGTACCGCTACGACGAGCTAAACTGAGTTCCAAGAAGCTATCGTACCGCTACGACGAGCTAAACTGAGTTCCAAGAAGCTATCGTACCGCTACGACGAGCTAAACTGAGTTCCAAGAGGCTGTCGTACCGCTACAACGAGCTAAACTGAGTTCCAAGAAGCTATCGTACCGCTACGACGAGCTAAACTGAGTTCCAAGAAGCTATCGTACCGCTACGACGATCTAAACTGAGTTCCAAGAGGCTATCGTACCGCTACGACGATCTAAAACGAACCACCTAGAAGCATCGTACCGCTACGACGATCTAAAACGAACTGCGTAGAAGCGTCGTACCGCTACGACAAGGTAAAATAAACTATCTAAGATTTCGAATAGGTTATATAAGATGATTTATGATGACTACTTGCTTGAATACATCCTAATATCATGTTACGTGTAATGCGAATAGGCTGTTTGAGTTGTTTTTCTGAAATAAATCCCATTTTAAGATAGGGTTTTTATATTTTCTTTTATATTTAAAGTTTCCTCTTGTTAATGTATTGAAAATAAGATTCAAAATTTATATTCAAAAGAATTAATGCTTATGCCATTTAAGTTTTGAAATTACTGTTTTAATCTAGTCATTTAAGTATTTAATTCGTTAATTCGTTTCTAAATTTTCTTAATTCCTTAATGTTTTTAAAGATGTTTTTGCTTGCAGTAAATTTAATATTAAAACAGTATTACCAACTGTCGAATATCTTATGAAAAGCATTATTTGTAGTTCTATAACATAATTTTGAGGATTGTCCCCTTGAGGAGGGGTTATAGGGGGGCAAAGAATTGTTTTTTTAAAAGAAATTTTAAAGTTATACCATTTAATACCATTTAAGTTTTGAAATTACTGTTTTTAATCTAGTCATTTAGGTATTTAATTCGTTAAATTGTTTCTGAATTTTCTTAATTCCTTAATGGTTTTAAAGTTGTGTTTGCTTGCAGTAATACCATTTTAACTTTGAATTTTCCTTTTAGAAGAGTGCACCTGCAAAGTAACTAAAATTTATATAAGCTCTCGATACGCTTCGTACTCGAGCTGACGATGATAGCATTTTTGGTGATTACCGTCGGTTCGAGTAGTTTTTGAAATGAAATGCAAAAAACGTATCGAGAACTTCTACATTTTATGACATCACTATTTAATCCAGTATTTTTTAAGTTCAAATGGTATAAATTTAAAGTTAAAACAGTATTAAATGAAAATAGTCCTTATTTCGTTTGATGGGCTTTTTCAAGAGCATAAAAAAACCGCTTCAAAATTGTGTTGAAGCGGTTGTTGTATTTAAAATAGATTCTTGTTAGTTAATCACAATATCATCTATTTGTAAAGTTGATGTTTGTGTAGTTGTACCGTTGTATTCAAATACAAAGAAACCATTACCCGTAAGTGCTGCAGGTAAACTGTATGTACCTACGCTACCAAAACCTGAATCACTAGCTCCTTCGGCAGGATAAGTGATGTTAAAGCTAGTAGTGATGTCAACCAGTTTTGTTCTATCTACTACTGCACCAGCAGTGTAATCAGTAGCTTTGATATAGTACACTTTTAATGGTGTTCCGCCTCTATAAAAAGCTACTTGCTTTTTAAAACTTAAAGTATTTGCTGAGGTAAAATCAACCGGTACAATGAATAATCCTTTTGCAGGAATTCCTGGAATATTTCTTCCAGCAAATGAAGTCATTTCAATGTATTTATTTCCGGCATTAGATTTTACAGACCAATAACGTGGACCATAATCTGCGTCATTTATGTACTTTGGAAAAGTATTTGTATTGTCATTAAAACTCGTAAAGGGTTCGTTGAGTGTCGCTGAATATACTAATGAATTCCCTACTTTAGGCACGAAAAGATCTACTCTTGGTTTATCCAATTGTATATCTCTTAGTGTTCTGAATACTAATTGATAGGTAGAGTTGAACTTTGTAAGTACTGCCCTTAATTTACCTCTCCCTGAAGGTAATACTGTTCCTGCAAAATTTGAAAATTTACTAGTGCGAGTCACTAAACTAGAAAAACCATCTGTAATGTTTTGATTCATATCTGGATTAGAATCGGGAATAGGATTATTTCCGAATGGTACGCCTTCATTTTCAAATTGTACATTGTCAACTTCCACTAAAGCATTTAAATAAGCATCGTTGTTTAAATCAGATAATTTAGCCACTTTAATCACTAAATTATCTTCACTGATACTTGAACACATAGGGATTACATGGTTTTTGTATACAGTAGCACCTAGTCGTTGTAGTGTTCCAAATGGAGGGGGACCTGGAACACCGCCTAACACAAGTCCTATCGCTCCACCCGTCGGTCTCATAATGTATAAACCTTTTAGTTTGATTAAGACTTTTGTTCCAGGGCGGTAGTTTTGAGTGTATAAGTTGTAGTCGTCAATAGAGATGCTGAAACCTACTTTATTGTCAACAGAACGTAAAGAAATGGTTTTGAAGAAATTACCACCTTCATCACTCGATGTAACTACAGCTTCTATGATATCATCATTGTTATACAATGTACCCGTAGCAGTAGCTGCATTATAGATATCAATAACTTCTTTGTTTTTTGTTAAAGTAGTTTCAACACAAGTGTTTTCAGGATCTTTAAAGCTATCCGTTACACAACTCACCATCAATGCACTTGACACTAATGTTAAGCCTAAAATATTTCTTAAATTGTTTTTCATGACTTCAAAAAATTAGAAAGTTAAAGAAACATTAACCATATAGGTTCTACCGTATCCATAAAAATAACGTGTTCCGAAAGGACCTACACCGCCACCTTTACGATCTCTGTAAATGTCATAATATGTTGCGCTTCTAGATTGTTCAAAACCACCTGTTTTGTACACTTGGTCTAACACATTGTTTACGTTAGCAAAAATACCTAAGGTTGTTTTGTTAAAACGGAAACTTTTACCTCCAGTTAAATTCACTAAATAGAAAGGGTTTAATTTTTCCTGTTGTAAGAAAGAATCTGCTATGTTTTGATCAAATGGGATTGGTGTTACAGCATTTGTAATAGAGTCTGCTTTGTAAAAGCTACTGGTTCTTGCTAAGTTAGAAATATCTACATAATTGTCAGCTAAATAATTACCGTTAACGCCTATCCACCAGAATTTAGGATCTCTGTATTCAATACCAAATGAATATGCTTGTTGCGGAGAACCCGCTTGTCTGTAACCTGTTAAATTTGCTTGTCCTTTATCGCCAAATTTACCTTGTGAGTTAGTAGGATCATTATCGCTATTTAAAGTTACAAAAGGATTGTTTGTAAAAGTATATTCGCCATAAGCAGCTACACCTGTTAATTTGATTGTTGAAGTCAATTGGTATTCGATACCAGCTTCTAAACCTCTATTTTTTCTGTTTATTCCAGTTACCACTTCGTTAACAAATCCATTGCCATTATCGGTATAGAAGAAGTTTACATCAGTAGAGTTTAAAATATCCGAGTAATAAGCAGTGATTCTTGATTTAAATTTAGGGGTTCTAATAATGTAGCTAGCATCTACACTTTGTATTTTTTCGTTAGTTAAACCCGTAGTGGTTGCTCCATTAACACGAGCATTAGGGTAAACGTCTTTTTCATTAGGTGCCTTAGTCATGTACAAGCCGTTTAAGTCTAACAAATGACGGCTACTTAATTTGAAGGTAACTCCTCCTTTGAAACCAAAGTTTTCGAATTCCATTTCAGGGCCTTTACCGAATGAATTGTTAGGGTAATATCCGTTTCTGTATAATCCTTCTCTTTGATAAATAGATTTAGAGTACGTTTGCGCTAAATAGAAATCAGCGGCACTATAGTTAAATTTAAACTGTGTGAAAATATCGTATTTTTTTGCGTCTAAATTGTAGTTATAACCATATTGATCACCAACTTTAACTGTTCTGCCCATGTTGTTTTGGTCAGATGCTTGTTGCGGATCGCCATAACCAAAAGTGCTAATGTCAGAGTAGTATTTACCGCCTAATAAGTCTAATAAATTTTTGAAATTTTTAGAGCGTGAGTCTAAATAGTTAGCAGCGGCTGTAAAAGCGATATTATCACTCAATTGCGATGCTAAATTCATGTTTACATTGAAGATGTTTTCGTCATTACGATCTTCATATTGAACTACTTTACTTCCTTCATGAGATTCTATATTTACTCTATATATATCATTCCAGTCTAATTGTGGATTTGTAATAAATGCATTTTTAGCTAAATCAGCCGCAGTAGGGTTTGGTAAAAACTCACCTGCACTTGAATGATTGGTTGTATAATAGCTAGGTAAATCTTTGTAATATACAGGATCTGGATTGTTCGCTTTCATATAGTCCAAACGGCTATTCCCAATTCGGCTAGTTTGGTAAGATACTGAAGTATTTAAGTTCGTTTTGTCAGTAATTTTCCAATAGTGATTTAACATTACCATTGGGTTTTGAACATCTTTAAATCTTGAATTTCTCTTTTTGCCATCTTGCCAACCCCAGTATGAGTTGTATTTGTAGCCTACTAAATCAGTTATTTCGTCTGTGTTAGGAGAGTTTTTACCTCTTTTGTTTTCAGTATAGAATGAGGTTAAATTTAGAGAGTGTTTTGCATTAAAACGTTTTTCTACGCTTGCAAATAATGAATTTGCACTGTAGTTTGTACCTTCAAAATACCCTTGTTCAGCCCATCTTCTTCCTCCTGAAACGACAAATGCCCATCCTTTTTTGTCTAAAGCATAGGCGTGTGTTGCCATTGCTCTGTAGCTGTAGTTAGTGTTAGTAGTTAAGAAAGATATTCTTGTACCAGGTCTGTAATTTGAAGCTTTGGTGTTAATGTGTTGAGAACCCGCAACGCCACTAAATACATAGTCAGAAGGAGCAGTACCGTTTGTGAATTCTTGGTTTCTTGTTGCGTCATTTAAACCACCCCAGTCGCCATATTGTGGTCTACCATCAGAAACTCTATTCATCAATGTTCCGTTGATAAGAACACTTGAATATTCGTTATCTATACCTCTGATGTTAAAACGAGCTTGCCCCCAATTGAAGGCAGCAGCCTGTTGAAAAGCATCTCTTGAAGCTTGAAGTAAGCCTGAAGTTGTTTCAGATCCGCTGTTGTCATCTGAAAGATCGTTTTCAGTTAAATTAACCATGTTTAATTGTTGTTCCTGTGTTTGAGTATCATCCTCTAGCACTACAACACCTAAATCTAAAACTTGATTAGCTAGGATTTCTAAAGCTAATAATTGCTCTTTGTAGCCATCACTTTTTACTTTAAGCAATTGGCGACCTACACTCACACCGGTAATGGTGAATTTCCCTTCAGCGTTTGTGAGCTGAGTCAAATTGGTGTTTTCAATAGTTGTAACTACATTCTGTAGCGGCTTGTTGGTTTTAGAATCAATGACCTTACCAGAAATTCCAGTTGGTCGTTGTGCGAAAACTAACATGGCCTGTAGTACTAATAGTGTACTAAAAACGAGTTTTTTCATAAATAAAATTAAAGTTAATTTACTTGTACCCAGTAATTTTGTAAAAATTCGGGGCGACAAATGTATAACTTTTAATATAATTATTTACTTTTGGCGTCGAATTTGTTCTACGAATTAATGTTTTTTTAATATAACTGTATGAAAATTACTAAATTTACCTGTCTGTTTATCATGTTGTTAGGCTTAAATGCTGTGGCTCAGACAAAAAGAGTGGCTATAAACACTATAGCTTTTTATAACCTTGAAAATTTCTTTGATACGGTGAATGATCCTAATACTAACGATGAGGATTTTATTTACACCCCAGAAAATTATGCTAAAAAGATAGATAACTTGGCTAGAGTAATCTCTCAATTAGGAACTAGCGAATCTCAGAAAAATGCTCCTGTTGTTTTAGGGGTTGCTGAAATTGAAAACCGTCGTGTGTTAGAAGATTTAATTAAGCATCCGCTATTGTTGCCTTTTAATTATGGTATTGTGCATTATGACTCGCCTGATCGTCGAGGGATAGATGTAGGTTTCTTATATCAAAAGGCGCATTTTAATCCTACCAGTCATCATAATTATCCTTTGATTATTTCTGAAAATCAGCAAGACGCTAAAGCGAAAGATAAGGATAAAAATGTTTCTGAGAGCGACGATAATGCTGTAGATGCTACCACAAAAAGAATTTATACTCGCGATGAAGTTTTGATTACTGGTACTTTAGATGGTGAAGAAATGAGCTTTATTATCAACCACTGGCCATCGCGTCGTGGAGGCGAAAAGGCAAGTAGTCCTTTACGTGAAGCAGCGGCTGCTTTGAATAAAAAAATTATCGATTCTTTGCAAACAATCAATCCTAAAGCTAAAATCTTCACCATGGGTGATTTGAATGATGGTCCTTTTAACAAGAGTGTGAAAGAGGTTTTAGGTGCTAAAGGTGAAGTTGAAGAGGTGAAACCAATGGGAATGTACAATCCCGCAGAGAAAATGCTTAAGAAAGGGATCGGAACTTTAGCTTTTAGAGATGCTTGGGATTTCTTTGATCAAATTATTTTCACGGAAGCCTTGTTGCCAAAGGATAAAGATTATTCAACTTGGAAATATTGGAAAGCTGGAGTTTACAACAAATCATTCATGATTCAGCAAACTGGTCAATATAAAGGATATGCTTTGCGAAATTCTAATGTAGGGCCTGGTTTTTCTGATCACTTCCCATCGTATGTGTATCTTGTAAAAGAATTTAAATAAAAAATGACAAATCCCGTTAACTCGGGATTTTTTTATGTGTAATTTTAACTCAAAAAAATTATGTCTATAGCGAAACCTTTTAATTTGAACCAATGGATTGCGGATAATCGTCATCTGTTAAAGCCTCCTGTAGCTAATAAAAATCTTTATGTTGATTCTGGTGATTATATTGTCATGATTGTAGGTGGGCCTAATGCTCGTAAAGATTATCACTATAATGAAACGGAAGAATTGTTTTATCAATTAGAAGGAGAAATTACGGTTTATATTCAAGAAGAAGGAGAAAAAAGAGCGATGACGCTCAAAGCGGGAGATATGTATTTGCACCCAGCAAAAGTGCCCCATTCCCCTAATAGAACTGAAGGTTCAATAGGTTTGGTTATTGAGCGCAAAAGAACCGAAGGTAAAGACGGACTTTTGTGGTTTTGTGATCGTTGTAATGAGAAATTACACGAAGTTTATTTTGATTTAAAAGATATCGAAAAGGATTTTCTAAGTCATTTTAAAGACTTTTATAAATCTGAAACTAAAAGAACTTGTAAAAATTGTGGGCATGTGATGGAATCTGATCCACGATTTGTGCAAGATTAACAAATACTTAGGGTAAAAATTAGAGAATAAGTTATACATTTGCATACATTTTTTAACAAAAACAGATAAAAAAGTTATCATGTCAACAATAACACAATCGACAGTAGCTCAGCAATTTGGAATTGTAGAAGCGTTAGAGCAGTTAGGAGTGAAAGAAATCAATTTAGGATCTTCAACAGGTGCTGAATGGTTTGCTAATGGAGCAATTTTTGAATCATATTCTCCAGTAGATGGTCAATTAATAGGAAAAGTTCAGGCTTCTACTAAAGAAGATTATGAAAAAGTAATGGAAGCAGCTACCACCGCTTTCAAATCTTTCAGAACGATGCCAGCTCCAAAACGTGGAGAAATTGTTCGTCAATTTGGTGAAAAATTAAGAAAATATAAAGAGCCTCTAGGAAAATTGGTTTCTTACGAAATGGGGAAATCGTACCAAGAAGGTTTAGGAGAAGTACAAGAAATGATTGACATCTGCGATTTTGCCGTAGGATTATCACGTCAATTACACGGTTTAACCATGCACTCGGAGCGTTTTGGACACCGTATGTATGAGCAATATCATCCACTAGGGGTTGTAGGTATTATTTCAGCGTTTAACTTCCCAGTTGCAGTTTGGGCATGGAACACAGCTTTAGCATGGATTTGTGGTGATGTGTGTGTATGGAAACCCTCTGAAAAAACACCTCTTTGTGCGGTAGCTTGTCAAAATATTATTGCCGAAGTAATTAAAGAAAATAATTTACCAGAAGGTATTTCATGTATTGTAAATGGGGATTACCAAATTGGAGAATTGTTGTCGCACGATAAGAGAGTGCCATTAGTTTCTGCTACAGGTTCTACGCGTATGGGTAAAATCGTAGCGCAAGCGGTGGCTGGACGTTTAGGAACTTCATTATTAGAATTAGGTGGAAATAATGCTATTATCGTTACCCCTGATGCAGATATTAAAATGACGGTTATTGGAGCTGTATTCGGGGCTGTAGGTACTGCGGGTCAACGTTGTACGTCTACTCGTCGTTTAATCATCCACGAAAGCATTTATGATAAAGTAAAAGATGCTATCGTTTCGGCGTATGGTCAATTACGTATTGGTAATCCGTTAGACCAAAACAATCACGTAGGACCACTTATCGATACAGATGCGGTAGCGATGTATAACAAAGCGTTAGAAAAAGTGGTTGCTGAAGGTGGTAAAATTTTAGTTGAAGGCGGTGTATTAACTGGTGAAGGTTATGAGAGTGGTTGTTATGTAAAACCTGCTATTGCTGAGGCTGAAAATCACTTCGAAATTGTACAACACGAAACATTTGCTCCAGTATTATATTTAATGAAGTATTCAGGTGAAGTAACTAACGCTATTGAAATTCAAAATGGAGTAGCACAAGGGTTATCTTCTGCGATTATGACCAATAATTTGCGTGAAGCGGAAGCTTTCTTATCGCATGCTGGTTCTGACTGTGGAATTGCTAACGTAAACATAGGTACTTCTGGTGCTGAAATTGGAGGTGCTTTTGGTGGAGAAAAAGAAACAGGTGGGGGACGTGAGTCTGGATCTGATGCTTGGAAAATCTACATGAGAAGACAAACCAATACCATCAATTACACAACGGATTTACCATTAGCACAAGGTATTAAATTCGATTTATAATAGTTGATTTCTTTTAGTATTAGCCGCTTCAATTTATGTTGAAGCGGTTTTTTTATGTGTGATTTATAATTTAGAGCTTTTGTGTATAGGGTTCGTTGAGGTGAATCATAAATAAAGAACTTTCGTTATTGGTGTGAAATAAAAAAGGTAGACATTGTCTATCCTTTTTTGCCCCAAATCTACCATAACTTAACCTACTTATGTAATGGTTAGATAAAACTATTTAAAATTTATTGGTAATAAAAATATAATCGCTGAATGACTTGAAAACTCGTTTAAAGAAGGAATTTTTGTAAAATAAAAAAGGTAGACATTGTCTACCCTTTTTGCCCCAAATCTACCATAAACTTAACCTACTTATTGTAATGGTGAGGCAAATTTATGGTGTTTGTATTGTATTGTCAAAGAAAATCGCTGAACTGTTCAAAAAGTCGATAAAATGCAATATCTACCTCTTAATAGGCTCTCGCGTCTTTGCCTTCGTAAAAATTCATAAAAGCTCTATTTACTACTCGATTACCTCCATCAGTCGGATAATTACCAGTAAAATACCAATCACCAAGGTTTTTTGGGCAAGCTTTGTGTAAGTTTTCTACAGATTGGAATATGATGTTTATTTCAGCACTGATGGTTGGCTCCTTTAGCATTTCAGCAATCTTATCCGAAATCTGCTCGTCAGTAAACTGACCATAAAGCTCGTTTACATAGTTAACTACTTCTGAATCTTGTTTGTGTTCTTGTGCTTTACATTTTCCGTAAACTTCTTCTACTAAATGATATTTGTTGTTTTCCTTTAATAGTTCAAGCATAGCTTGGAAAGCAATTAAAGTTTCAAGCTTAGCCATATCAATACCATAACAGTCTGGATAACGAATTTGTGGCGCTGAGGATACAATTACAATCTTTTTAGGATTTAAACGATCCATCATCTTGATGATACTCTTTTTTAAAGTTGTACCTCTTACTATACTATCGTCAATAATAACAAGGTTGTCTGTTGGTTTCACAACTCCATAAGTAACATCATAAACATGAGCCACCATATCATCCCTTGAGTCATCATTGGTAATAAATGTTCTTAATTTAGCATCTTTAATTGCGATCTTTTCAGAACGTATTTTAACATCTAAAATCTCTTTTAGTTTGTCTGGGGATAACTGTTCTTTATGCTGCAAAATAGTATCTATTTTACGTTGATTCAAGAAGTCGTTGGCCGCTTCAACCATACCGAAAAAAGAGGTTTCAGCTGTATTAGGAATATACGAAAAAACAGTATTATCCGTATCATTATTAATCGCTTTTAAAACTTGTGGTAAGACTAATTTACCTAAGTCTTTTCTTTCTTGATAAATTTCAGCATCACTCCCTCTTGAGAAATAGATACGCTCAAATGAACAAGCATTCTTTTGAGTTGCCTCACGTACTTTCTCGTCGAGTACAGTGCCATTTTTTTTAATGATTAAAGCGTGACCTGGTGTGATTTCTTGAATGGCGTCAAAAGGCACATTGAAGACGGTTTGAATCACTGGACGCTCTGAAGCAACTACAACAATCTCGTCATCTTGGTAATAAAATGCAGGACGAATTCCAGCAGGATCACGTGTAACAAATGCATCGCCATGACCAATCATACCCGCCATAGCATATCCACCATCCCAGTTTTTAGAAGCTCTTCGCAATATTCTGCCAATATCTAAACGCTCAGCAATAACAGGAGATGCTTCCTGTTTAGACATACCCTCTTCTTTACATTTTTGGTATAAATCAGTTATTTCGTCGTCTAAGAAATGACCAATTTTTTCCATGACCGTAACGGTATCAGCCATCTGTTTAGGGTGTTGACCTAAACGCACTAAATCAGCAAATAATTCCTTCACATTGGTCATGTTGAAATTCCCTGCTACAATTAAATTACGGTGCATCCAGTTGTTTTGGCGTAAAAAAGGATGTACATTTTCAATACTATTTTTCCCAAAAGTTCCATATCGTACATGGCCTAGGAAAACTTCGCCCACATAAGGGATGTTTTCTTTTTGCAGGGCAACATTATCTTTATATTCAGGATGTAATTCTAATTCTTGATTGATGCGTGAATTAATTTGAGCAAAAATATCTTGTATAGGCTGCGCTTGATTAGAGCGTACACGGCTTATGTAACGTTCGCCTGGATTTACATCCAGTTTTATGCTTGCAAGTCCTGCGCCATCTTGACCTCTATTGTGTTGTTTTTCAAGAAGTAAATACATTTTTTCAACACCGTAAAAGGCTGTGCCATATTTTTCTTTGTAATATTCTAAAGGTTTTTTTAATCGCAAAAGTGCAATACCGCACTCGTGTTTAATTGCATCGCTCATTGTGTTGTTGTTATTGTTGTTGTGTGTAGTTGTACCCGAAAAGCATCGGTTTTTTTGAGTGATAAAAAATAAAAAGCCCCGAAAAAACGGGGCGTAAAACTATGATAATTCTATGTCGAACTGTGTCAAGGCTTTAAATTGTTTTAAGCGATTTTTTGCTTCGTCTTTGGTAAGGCTAACCATTCGTTCTGTTCCAAATTTCTCCACGCAAAATGAAGCTAAGTTTGAACCGTGAACAATTGCTGCTTTCATGTTATCGAAAGAGATGTTTTCGCTTTGAGTGATAAATCCTGAGAAACCTCCTGCAAAAGTGTCTCCAGCTCCAGTTGGATCATAGACTTCTTCTAAAGGCAATGCTGGGGCAAAGAAAACTTGTTTTTCGTGGAATAGTAAAGCTCCGTGCTCTCCTTTTTTGATTACCACATATTTTGGTCCCATTTCGTGAATTTTTGCAGCGGCTTTAACTAGTGAATATTCACCTGATAATTGACGTGCTTCCTCATCGTTGATGGTAATGACATCTACGCGTTTCATTACTTCTTTTAATTCAGGTAATGCGCAGTCCATCCAGAAATTCATAGTATCTAGTACTACTAACTTCGGTTTTTCAGTTAATTGATCTAAAACGCTTGACTGCACTAATGGGTGTAAATTGCCTAGCATTACAACATCTGCATTTTTGAAATTTTCAGGCACCACAGGTTTGAAATCAGCTAATACGTTTAATTCAGTAATTAAAGTATCACGTGAGTTTAAGTCATTGTGGTATTTACCACTCCAAAAGAATGTTTTTCCTCCTTTTACTATTTCTAAGCCAGTTACATCAATATTTCTTGATTTTAATAAATCGATGTGTTCTTGGGGAAAGTCTTCACCTACAACAGATACGATTGCTGACTGTAAATTAAAATGAGAAGCAGATAAGCCAATAAAAGTGGCTGCTCCACCTAAGATTTTATCAGTTTTACCAAACGGCGTTTCAATAGCATCAAAAGCTACTGTTCCTACGATCAATAATTTGTTCATAAACGAATTGAAAATTAGAGCGCAAAGATACTACTATAAGTTGGAAAGTGCAAAGAATTAGTTTATTGTGACTGTTTTTTACTATTAAATAACTCCTGCTTTTCTTGCTGCTTGTACGATTTCTTCATCTTTTCCACCTTCAATACCTAGAAATGTGCGAATATTTGCTTTCCTCTTTTCGATTGAACTGATAGATAGGTTTAAATAATTGGGTATATTTTTGGTTTTAATCCCCTTGGATAATAAAGATATTATCTGACGATTATAATCGTCTATATAAATTTTGTTTCCTAGTAGCTCTTTTACATTATGATCTACTGTTGCACTTCTGTAAGTCAGCCCACGAACAATCATGTCAAAAGCAGTAAGTAATTCTTCGGCGGTGAAATCACTTTTTACTAATATTCCTTCGGGATTAATTGTTGTAATCATATCGAAAAGAATGATAGATTCAGAATGGGATGTTAAAAAAATAATTTTTGTGTTAGGATTTTGTTTTCGTATTAATTTAGCTAAATCAACTCCATTTTGAATATGCATTTTTTCGCAAGGAGGTAAATTATAATCTAAAAAGGCTACATCAAAATCACTTTTGTCTACAATTTTCAAACTTGCTGATTCACTTGAAAAAGCAGAAACGCATTCAATTTCATAACCGAAATCATTATAGGACAAAATTACTTTATACCCTTCTATCATTGAAGGGTGGTCGTCTACAATTAATACTTTTACATTCATTAGTACGGGAACGATATGTTTATATGGGTGCCTTTTGAAACAGCTGAGTACACTTTGAATTCTCCATTTAGTGCATTAACTCTGGAAGACATATTTTTTAAACCTATTCCTTCTTTAGCTTTTTCAACTTCAAATCCAACACCGTTATCTTCTAGGTCAACTATTATGCGATCTAAAACCTTTTTGATAGACAAATTTACTAAAGTAGCTTCAGAATATTTGTAAATGTTCTGTAAACATTCTTGCATAATTCGATACAAATGAATTTTTAGTGTATTATCCATAGCATTCCAAGCAATGTTTTTATCAATTTTAATCTGATAGGTTACATTTATAGCCTCACAGTATTCTTCAAAAAGATCGTTGATGATTACTTTAAAACTATCTTTTTCGAGTAGACTTTCTTTGTTTAAATCGTGTGAGATGTTTCTTAATTCTTTCTCAATATCTTGTATTTTTTCAATGTGTATTAAGCATTTTCGTATGGTTTCAGGGTCGTTTTTTTTGGATAAGATAAATAAATTTAGTCTTGTACTGGTCAGCCTGCTCATCACACCATCATGTAAATCCTGAGAAATCCTTTTCTTTTCCTCTTGACGCACATCATTTATTAAGGTCTGTTGTCTTAACATTAATTTGTAAATCTGTTCGTTGCTTTCTTGTTGTTCCCTTTCAAACTGTAATTGTTTGTTTTTGTTGTATTGCATTTTACTGTTGTAAATCAAGCCTAATAAAAGAATTAGACCAGAACTACCAAATAGGATGTACCAACGCTGTGATGATATTTCTTCTTTTTGGTGTTGTATGATTTTCTTTTCATTTAAAATCTCATCTGTCTCGTATTCAATTCGTGCAAATTTATTTCTGTTGGCTCTTTCAGAATCTAAAAGACTATCACTTAATTCGATATATCTTTCGTATAATTTGGATTTATTGGGTAAATTTAATTTAGAAAGTAGTCGTAATGCTTTTAATTCATCTTCTAGGATTTCATTTTTTTGTGCGTAGACTAAAGCACGATTTAGATAATAATATGCTTTTTTGTATTCTTTTTGAGTGATAAATAATTCACCAATATGGAGGTCAAGGTAAACAATTCCAGGGATGTTACCTTCCTTTTCTTTATCATGTAGAGCTTCGAAAAGTTTTACTTCAGCTAATTCAAATTCGCCCAATTTTAGTTGTGAATAGGCTTTATTTCCTATTAAGGAAGAATATATTTGCGAATTCGTATTGCTGTTCTCTAAGCTTTCAATTCCTTTGTCGTAGTAGTTTATAGATTCGTAATAATCCTCTTTTTTAGCATAAGCTTTTCCTAAGCAATTATAGGTTTGTGCATTAAGTTCTAGGTATTGAGGATCTGTAGTTAGCTCGTTCAGCGTTGTGAGTGCTTTAAGGTAGTAGCCAATGGCTTCGTCTATATTGTTTAGTCCAACTAAAGCATTTCCTAAGTTTACTAAGCAATCATAAACTAAACGGTTGTCATTTATTGCTTTAGCTATTTTTAAAATCTTAATAGTTTCAACCTCGGCTCCAGAAAAATCTTTTTCAAATAATAAGATATCTGATTTTGAAAATTTTACTCGTATTAAATCTTTTGTTTTGCTAAGCGAGTCAAATTTCTTTTCAGCTTTTGTGAAATAGTAATAGGCACTATCGTTTTTGAATTTAGTAAAGTAGTAGTCGCCTACGTAATTTAGGCTTCGGGCTATATCGTATTGGTTTTTACTTTGTTTAGAAAGGGTGAGTACTTTTTTTGAAATTCTATGGTAATTTTCTAGATCATCAATGTTGTAGAACCGTCCTGCTAATTTGAAATAATTTTCTCTTACGATAGAATCGTTGTTTTGAAAAGTTTCAATTATTTTTTCAGACTTCTGTATTAGTTTTTTTCGTTCTTCTATTGAATAGTTGAAATTGTTTGCTTCAGAAAGCAATACGTTTAAGGAATGGGAATTGTTGTCGTTTTTTTTGTTGTCTTTACAACCAAAAACGACTATAAAAAATACAAACAAATATAACCTCTTCAAATTTTTAATTTTCATCAAATTTAAAAAGATTATATTTGTTTAATATGGAAATAAAAAAAAATATTATGGTTTAGTTGGCTTTAAGATAGGTTCGTGATCGTTAGCCATATCTGAAGAAATTACTGAAAGTTTTTCAGTTTGATTTGATTTGTTGTTGTTAATGTTTGAATTTGTATCATAAAAGGAATAAACAGATGTAACTACAAATATAAACATGCTTGCTAAATAAAATAAATTTTTCATAATGCTTTGATTTTTAATTTGTTAATAAGGTAAAATTATGGATTTTATCTAAGAAATTACTGAGGATTTTCCTCGTATTTTGTTAAATTTTTAGGATGAGAAATTTAGTTATAGGAGATATTCATGGAGGGTATAAAGCTTTGATTCAAGTTGTTGAAAAAGCTAGAATTCAATTAACAGATAAGCTGATTTTTCTTGGAGATTATGTTGATGGTTGGAGCGAATCTGTTGAAGTATTAGACTTTCTTATCGCATTAAATAATAAGATAGATTGTGTCTTTTTAAGAGGTAATCATGATGAATTGCTGTTGCATTGGTTGCAAACTAAACATGATAATCTGATGTGGTTAGACCATGGAGGCTATTCGACTGTGAATGCTTATGAAAAGGTAAGTTTAAGTGTAAAAGAAAAACATATCGCTTTTCTTTTAAATTTGAAAAATTATCATTTAGATGAACAAGGAAGATTGTTTGTACATGCAGGTTTTACGAATATGAAAGGGGTTACTCATGAGCATTACCCTCGTTTTTTGTATTGGGATAGAACGTTGTGGGAAACTGTTTTAGGACTTGATCCAAATTTAGCCACTGATTCCGTAGTTTATCCAAAGCGTTTAAAAAATTACTCAGAAATTTATATTGGACATACTTCTGTGACTCAAGTTGGAGAAACAACTCCAATGAATAGAGCGAATGTATGGAACTTAGATACTGGAGCGGCTTATCATGGAAGATTAACCATAATGGATATTGATACTAAACAATTTTGGCAAAGCGAACCGCTTTTTGAGTTATATCCTGATGAAAAAGGCCGTAATTAGTCTCTATCTGTGTATATTTGCCAAAAAAATCAATTGATATGAAAAAAATAACATTAATCGTTTTTGCATTGGCTGGTTTGATGTCAAATGCACAAGAAGCGTATAAAGGTAAAGAAGATACAAAGCTACATATCGGTGCAAATTTGCAAAGTGGTGGTACTGGCTTAGTAGTAGGTATGGATTATGGTTTAGGTGAAAATATATCTGTAGGATTTACTGGTAATTATTTATTAGGTGCTACAGAAATTTTGGGTGAAAAACCTGACTTTAAAGACAGAGTAGATGTTAGAGCTAGATTCAATGCTAATCTAGGAAAAGTAATGAATTTACCTGAACAAATTGATGTATACCCAGGTTTGGACTTAGGATTGAAAAACTTCGGTGCGCATTTAGGATCTCGTTATTTTTTCTCAGATGGTTTTGGTTTACAAGCAGAGGTAGGCTTTCCATTGGCTAGATATAAAAGCAATATTTCTGAATTTGATTATTTAAACAATCAATTCCATGTTAATTTAAGTGCTGTATTTAATTTGTAATGAGTGTAGTTGAAAAAAAACTCAAGGATAGAAGTGGTTCTATTTGTGAATTGTGTGGTAATCCACATGATTTAGCCGTTTATACGGTTGCTCCAATCACTGAACCAAGTTTAGAACATAGTATATTGGCTTGTACTACTTGTATCACCCAGTTAGATGCACCAGAGGCTACCGATCCAAATCATTGGCATTGTTTAGCTGATGCAATGTGGAATGAGAATTTACCTGTTCAAATTGTAGCCTGGCGTATGCTGAATCGTTTAAAGAAAAACGATTTAGTCGATATGATGTATTTAGATGAAGATGCTCTAGAATGGGCTAAAGCTACTGGCGAAGCGGATACACAGGATGATAAAATTGTACATAAAGATTCTAATGGCAATATTTTACAAGACGGTGACTCGGTAGTTTTAATTAAGGATCTTGATGTTAAAGGTGCTAATTTTACGGCTAAGAGAGGCGCTCCTGTCCATAATATTAAGTTGGTATGGGATAATGCAGAGCAAATTGAAGGTCGTGTTGATGGTCAATATATAGTTATTCTTACCCAATATGTAAAGAAAACAAAATAGTTGCGTTCCTTTTAGAGAAATTATTTAATTATTATAAATAATGCTTTTAACGGATATATTTGTCTTTCAACGATATTCTTTTTGAATTTGAATAAAGCAGTATATATTTGATTTACCATTACATAAGTAGGTTAAGTTATGGTAGATTTGGGGCATAAAGGGTAGACATAGTCTACCTTTTTTTTTGCAATGAAGCATATTTGTCTAGCGCTTACTTTTTTTAATTAATTTAATGAGATTTCTATTATTCTTTTTCTTGTGTTTTAATGCAGTAAAAATCCAAGCGCAAGAATTATATTCAAAAGCCTACGGCGAAATTCAAAATCCAGCCATTATTTTTATTCATGGTGGCCCTAGTGGTAATGCAAATTTGTTTGAAGGGACCACCGCAAAACTACTAGCCGATAAAGGTTTTTATGTCATTGTTTACGACAGACGCGGCGAGGGAAGGTCTAAGGATGAAATGGCCACCATGACTTTTGAAGAATCGTTTAAGGATTTGTTGCAGATTTATCGGCAATATGATTTAAAAAAGGCTTCTTTGTTAGCTCATAGTTTTGGTGGAATTATAGCAACTTTGTTTACGGAGAAATATCCTGAAAAAGTAGAAAACCTTGTGTTGGCGGGAGCGTTGTTTTCTCAACAGGAGACCTATGATTATATTTGTACTCAAGCGAATTTGTTTTACAAAGAGAATGCGTTAAAACGAAATGAGTTAATAGATATTGCTAAGCTTGATAAGCATACTGCTGAATATCGAAAAAAATGTTTTGCGATAGCCAGTGAATTAAAATTATTTGATATGCCAAACCCAACGACGGAGAGTATTGGGCTACGTAGCGCCTTTGAAAAATCTGATTTTTTTAAATCAAGTTTTCGCAATCAGGAATCGCCTTTAAAATTCTTTGCCCATGAAAAAAGGAGTAACACGAATACTAAGACTGAATTGAAACGAATTGTTGCACAAAATCTACCCGTAATCGGTATATATGGTGAGGATGATGGTATTTTTTCAAAAAAACAATTGCAGGAGTTAAGGGAAATGATAGGGCAAAACCATTTGGAAATCATTCCAAATTGTTCTCATTTTTTATTTGTTGACCAGCAGGAGGTTTTTTTAAATATTCTGGTAAAGAAAATGAAAACAATGTAGCATTAATGGTTATTATTTAACTGATAAAATACATTAAATATTTTTTACTATAAATTACTTCTGATATGCTCCGTATTCCAACTAACGATAACCGCGTTAGTATATTTTACCGTCCGTTTGAGTGATTTTTCGTAATGTAATGAAGAAAAATGTATCGAGAACTTATCTTATGTTTAGTTTTTTAAAAAATAACTTCATGTGATAGGTTTGACTTAAAAAAAGTAACCCCTTCTCGCTAACGAAAAGGGGGAACAAAAAGGAACAATAAACAACTAAAAACTTTTACTACTTTCTATAAGTCTGACCATTTCGGCTTTATAGCCCTCGGAATCATTAGCAATGCCATGACGCGCTAACGTTATGATATCCTCAGGATTTTTATTTTGAGCATATTGAGAATCTCTTAGTTTAAGACCAAACCAAGCTACTGCCGAGGCAAATTTGAAATCTTTGGAACTGTTTTCGAAAGCAATGGGTGTATCAACGACCTCTTTTACAATCTCATGGCTCGAATTTTCGTCGGGTCTTTTATATCTAAATTTGATGGTTGCTAATTCGTTGCTATTAGAAGCTACGGTTGTGTTTTGGGTATATTTAAGTTTGGCAGGGGAGTACGTACTTTCCACACCTGTAGGGATAATTTCGTACAAGGCGGTCACGGTATGACCACTACCTAATTCGCCTGCATCAACGGCATCATTTTTAAAATCCTCATCGTTTAGTTTACGATTTTCGTACCCAATCAAACGATACGATTGCACATATTTTGGATTGAATTCAATTTGTATTTTAACATCTTTGGCAATTGCAAACATAGTTCCTTTAAATTCTTTACCTAAAAAACGGTTAGCTTCCTGCATATTATCTATATAAGCGTAATTGCCATTGCCTTTATCGGCTAGGATTTCCATTTTACTATCTTGATAATTCCCCATACCATAGCCCAAACAAGTCAGATAAATACCTGATTTTCTCTTTTCTTCAATCAAGTGTTCCATTTCTTTGTCTGATGCAGGACCTACATTAAAATCACCATCAGTAGCTAAGACAATTCTGTTATTTCCATTTTTGATGAAGTTTTCTTGAGCCAGTTGATATGCCAATTCGATGCCTTCGCCCCCCGCTGTACTTCCTCCAGCGGTTAAGTTGTTAAACGCGTTCATAATCTCGGTTTTGTTAGCACCTGATGTAGGAGGCAACACCACACCCGCAGCGCCCGCATAAACTACTATCGACACTTTATCTATAGCTCGGAGTTCTTTGACCATAACACGCATCGATTCTTTTAACAAAGGCAATTTGTTTTCATCGTTCATAGAACCAGATACGTCTACTAAAAATACAATATTAGATGGGGGCAGGTTGTCTGTGGCTATTTTCTTGCCTTGGAGTCCAATTTTTAATAACTTATGTTGAGTATTCCAAGCACAATCGCTGTATTCATAATGAATTGAAAACGGATGTTGACTATCGGGTTGTGGATACGAATAATTGAAATAATTTACCATTTCCTCTATACGCACCGCATCTTTAGGTACTTCTTGACCATTGTTGATAAAACGACGGATGTTTGTATACGCTGCATTGTCCACATCGATAGAAAAAGTCGAAAGTGGTTTTGTAGCTGGACTTTCAAATTTGTTCTCTTCAATTTCGGCATAGCTTTCCGTATTTGAAGTTGGGTTAAGGGGAATTTCTTCTGCTTCTTCAGCCAAGTCGGTAACGGCAACTTCCATTTCTGCGGCCGAATCAAAGTCGGAATGTTGTTTGCATGCGGTAAATGCTAGGGTGAGTAAACTGGTTACTACTAAAATTGATTTTTTCATGGTTCTAATTTTTTTTAGTTTCGAACATACCTCATGTGGGAATTGTATCGGAACAATTCATTTTTTTGAAATATGTTTATTGATTTTTGATGTATCGAAAAGTTTTAAAAGAATTGAAACTGCATGCTTTTTTTCAATTTTTTTAAAACGATTGAAAATCGTAACTTCTTGTAGAACTTCCTCTACAAATTCGAGACCAATTTTAGTAGGAAAAAAGTTAAAGAAATGATAAAATTTAAAAATGGCTCTAAAAAGTAAGTCCCTCGAAAGCCATGCCATCGAGAGACTACTCAACCAAACAATATGAACCTAACTAAAACTTAAAACTCTTGATAATTTTCTACCAATCGGATGAATTCGGAACGGTAGCCGTCGGGGTCATTTTGCAACCCATTTTTCGCCATTTGAAGGATGTCTTCGATAGATTTTTTCTCCACCAACTTAGAATCTCTTAAGTACAAACCAAACCAAGCTACTGCACTAACAAACTGAAAATCTTTGTTGCTGTTTTCAACCCTTTCCGATTGGTTCGGGATAATACGTACCATCTCGATGCTTTGTTCTTCTTCTGGTTTTTTGTATCGAAATTTAATGGTAGCCAATTCGTTGTTGAAATTCGTTGCCATTTTTTCATTGGTTGTGTATTTCAAATCTTTTGGTTCTTTGAAAAAAGGAGAGGTGACGCCTACAGGTACAATTTCATACACAGCAGTTACCGTGTGCCCACTGCCTAATTCTCCTGCGTCGATGGCATCATTAGTAAAATCTTCTGGGCGTAATTTTCGGTTTTCATACCCAATCAAACGGTAGGATTGTACCAAATTAGGATTGAATTCAATTTGAATTTTTACATCTTTGGCAATCGCAAACATAGTCCCTTTGAATTCTTTGTTTAAAAAACGATTGGCTTCTTGGATGTTATCGATGTAGGCATAATTGCCGTTGCCTTTATTGGCTAATGTTTCTAACTTACTGTCTTTGTAATTCCCCATGCCATACCCCAAGCAAGTTAGAAATACCCCCGATTTTCTTTTTTCTTCAATCAAACGTTCCATATCATTGTCTGATGAAGCGCCAACATTAAAATCGCCATCGGTTGCTAAAATCACGCGGTTATTACCATTTTTGATGAAATTTTCTTGTGCAATTTTATAGGCCAAATTAATTCCTTCGCCCCCTGCAGTACTCCCTCCAGCGTGTAAATTTTCAAATGCCTGGATAATAACATCTTTTTTGTTTCCAGATGTTGGTGGCAATACTAAACCTGCGGCACCTGCATATACCACGATAGAAACCTTGTCTTCTGGACGTAGTGCGCTTACTAATAATTTCATCGATTGTTTTAGCAACGGTAATTTATTTTCGGCGCTCATTGAACCAGAAACATCAATTAGGAACACAAAATTAGAATTTGGCAAATGTTCCATAGGGATGTTTTTGCCTTGCAGTCCTATACGAACTAATTTGTTGTTTGGATTCCATGGACAATCGCTATAGTTGGTATTGATGCCAAAAGGATGTTCTCCTACAGGTTGTGGATAATAGTATTTGAAAAAGTTTATCATTTCCTCAATACGCACCGCATCTTTAGGGACTTTTTGACCATTGTTTATCATACGACGAATATTGGTGTAAGAAGCATTATCAACATCTATGGAAAAGGTAGATAAAGGCGATTGTTTTGGACTTTCAAATATGTTTTCAATCAGAACACCGTAGTCTTCGTGATTGTCCTCTTTGATAACTGTATCCTTTATGCCAGGTATCGTTTTTTCTTCTTTATCTAATTCACTAGCATTACCACGGATTACCATTTTATTAGGCGAAGCACTGATAGTAATTCCTTTGACTCTTGTTTGAGAAGATGTTATTTTTTTGCTTCTCTTTTGAGTGCCATATCCTACAACAACAACTTCACCCAAATGTTTGGCATCATCTTGCATAACCGTGTTGATGATATTTGACTTGCCCACGGTTTTAGTTACCTCACGCATGCCCATAAAACTGAAAACGAGTTGTTCGCCTTCTTTTGCTTTGATGCTGTATTTTCCGTCAAATCCTGTTGCCGTACCTCGTTTCGTACCTTTTACCGTTACACTTACTCCAGGTAATGGTCCTGAAGCATCGCTTACAATTCCTGTAATAGTTTTTAATAGATTCGCTTCATTGTTGTTTGAATCTTGTGCCCAGCTCATGAAATTTATAAGCATAGCAAGGGCTAATGAAAGAAGTTTTAAACTTTTCATGATGTAATGGTTTTATATGTTAGTACTAGATTTTTTCTCTTTTGATAAGAGTTTTTTATAAACTATTTTGTTTAGAATTATTGGGGATTTCTGAGCCTCCCCATTCAACTAGCGTAAATCCTTTTCGTGAGGTGGATTTAAGATTTTGTTCTTTTACCTGATGATTCTTATCTGATTTATGAAATTCCATCATGACTCTAATTACTGTATCAGGTTGAGGTCTGTTTTCATTAATAGATATACTATCACAAGCTTCATTAATTTTAAAATGGATAAAATTATACGGATTAGCCTCTAAAATGGGTAACCAAAATTGAATGAAATCATTTGTTTCTGTAGTATTTAATCCAATGGTTTCAAGTTTTTCAATCAAAAATGAGGATAGTTGTTCTTTCTCGACAAGGAATCCTGTAGTAGGTGTGTTTTCTGTATCAAAATTTCTTTTTCCATCCCAAAACAAGGAATTGTAAAAACGTTTAGTGGTTTTGTCGTAAATCTTGCCATCAGGATATGCTGTTACTTGCCATCCATTATTGTATTTAGGAAAAGTGGTTAGTAAATTTCCATTGAAATTAATTTTTAAATCGACCTCAGTTTGCTGTTTTGGATAAAGATAAATCACAGGTTTTTTTATTATAACGGCTCCTGGTCTAGTCGGATTGGTAATAATAGAATCAGACTCTTTAAGTGTAATTGATAATTTTAAATCTTTTTTCAAAGCTAAAATACGCACTTCCTCAGTGTTAACACCTTTAAAACTTATTACATCTTCTTTATGACATTTTAATTGAAAAGTACCATCGGTTTGATTTGTATTTTTTTCATTTGTGTTTAGATTTGTGATTGTGATATTATTTAAAACAGTATGTTCACAATCCATTATCTTTCCTGATAAATTGATTACTTTTTTATTTTCGTTAGTTGTGAAATTTACAGCGTATAATTTTAGGAAAGTGGGGTCAATCACTTTCGATTTAAATAGAATTACGCCATTAACACCTCTTTCACCGTAAATAGCCTTAGCATTTTCCCCTTTCAATACATTAATTGTATCAATAGTATTAGGGTCGATTTTTTTGAAACCTAAAGGATTTATTTCTTTACCATCGAGTATGTAAATTGGATTCGAATTTATTTTCCAACCTGTGACTTTTTCTTGAGACCAACTTATTAGGCAGAAAAAAAATAGTGATATATATAGAATTACTGTTTTCATATTTTATTTTTTAGTTGGTTTCCCTCCTTTAGTTTTAATTACAACCACTCCTTTTTTACCTTTGTTACCATACAATTCGATGGCTTCGTCTTCTTGGTAAATCGATATGGCTTCAATTTCTTGTTTGTTCAATGGGTAATAAGGCGAAGTAGGATGCGGTCCAAAGAGTTCCTTTTCGGTATATTCTTTACCATTAATGATGTATAGCGGTTCTTTAAGTTCTACTAGGGTTTCTAAATCGTCTTCGTTTTCTATATCAGACACTTTCTTATCGGTTGCCTTGCCATCTATAACCACTAATGGCGGTGCTTTTTGTACCATAGTCGCCGATTTAGAAGTCTCTTTCTTGCTGTCTTGTTCGGCCACTTCGGTTTTTGCTCTTTTGGAAGCTACGGCACCACGGCTGTAATTGTAATCAGTATATGATTTTTCTTCCGCCATCGGCATAACCGGAGGAGTAGCCATAACACGAGGCGTAATAGAATCAGCCGTAGGCTTGGTGTCTACAACTGCAACGACTTCGGCATTTTTGAGTTGTTCGCGTAAGCTTTTTTCAATTTCTTTTTTATCAATTAAAGAAGGTTCGGTCGTTACCACCGCAGTAGTGTCGGGCAAGACTGGAAGGTTGTTTGGGTTTTCTTTGGTTGTTACAACATTGTTTTCAAAGGTTTTAGGTGATTCAAAATGTTTCCATAATTGAAAAGCAAAAACGGTACCTACAACTAATGAAGCGACGATGGCATATTTTTGCCAGGCTTTATTCGTGCGTTTTTGTAATTGATACACTTCGGTGTCCAATTTAGCATCTATCCGCGACCATACTTTTTCCATTCCAGGAAAATCGGTCTCCGCTGTGTTGTCGGATGCTTTCTTAAATTGTTCAAATATATTGTCTTGATGTTCCATTGTAAGCTGAATTAATTTTCAAATGCTATTTATTGCGCGTTTTGATAATAAAAGTTATTGATAAGTTCTTTTAATTTCGTTTTAGCCACATTCAATTGCGATTTAGATGTACCTTCCGAAATTTTGAGCATACTGGCAATTTCTTTATGCGCATAGCCTTCAATAACATATAAATTAAATACGGTTCGACATCCTTCAGGGATGTACTGCAATAGTTTCAGCATATCTTGTTCTTCCAATTGGGTGTTTTCTGCAACTTCGGGTTGCACACGTAACGAAGTTTCTTCGAGATACAAATTGAAATTCACATTTTTCTTTAATAGATGCAGACATTCATTCACCGTGATTCTTTTAGCCCAACTATAAAAAGCTTTGTTCTCTTTAAGTTGGTCTAATTTGGTAAATAGTATAAAAAAAGCATCGGCTAATACTTCTTCTATGTCTTCTTCTTTTTTTAAGTAACGCTTGCACACTTGATAGAGTTTGGGCGCTAGCTGTTCGTACATCTTACGCTGGGCATCTCGATGCATTTTTCTACAGGCTTCTATGAGTTGTTCGTCTATCACGATTATGGTCTTTATAACTAAAGAGGAGTTTTTTCGTAAAAAGGTTGGAAGGAGGGTGAAAAATTTAGTGTTCAGTTTTTAGTAATCAGTATTCAGTGTTCAGTTGTCAGTTATCAGTGTTCAGTTGTCAGTGTTCAGTGTTCAGTATCCAAGCTTTATTGAATATTTACTCATAACCCATAACTCATAACTCATAACTCATAACTCATAACCCATAACTCATAACTCATAATTCATAATTCATAACTCATAATTCATAACTCATAACTCATAACTTATAACGCATAACTGATAACCCATAACTCATAACTCATAACTCTTCACTAATCATCAAGCTTCTTCGAGACTTTCAATTTATAAATTTTAGCATTGCTATCATCGGTGTCATTATCTTCACATAATAAAAATTCTAAATTATTTTCAGAGGAATGAAATAATGTAAGTCCTTCAAATTTGTGAGTGCCTGAAATTTGTAGGGTGTTTTCAAGTTGGAGTGTTTTGGGGTTTAGCGTGCCTATAATGCTTCCTAAAACTTCTCCATCGTGGTAGGTTGAGGTCGTATCTTCCGCCGAAGCTAAAAAATAGATGGTATCCTGAACCAAAATAGCATCAGTAAAGGTAGTGGCGACATTTTTTATTTTGGGGAGGGTAACCGTTGTGAAGTCAGTTATTGTGTCTTCGTCTGAAATACGAATGATACCATTTTTGCCTTCATTTCCATTGCCTCTTTGAAAAAGTAAAAGATTTTTACCAAAATAGAGGGCACCTTCTATATTTAGTTCATCGGAATCGAGCTTGCATTGGCTTTTAATAGTTTGGTATAAAGCGCTTAAATCTTTAGTTTTAATCTCTTTTGATTTTAAATGAAAGGAAACTGTTTGACAACGTTTGTCTGTGGAACCAGAACCAAATAATAGGAGTTTGTTGCCTTTTTGGGTAATGGCTTCAAAGTCTGGTTTTTCTTTTTTTGGAATATTATCTTGAGCTTGCGGGGTGAGTGCAATTTTGTTTAGCGTTTCGCTTTTTTGATGGTATTCGTACAAATAAGTGCTATTGTCGGAAATCAAATACAAATGGTCGTTGTAAGAAAGAATACCGCTGGCAGAACCAATACCTTTAAGTGTTAAGAATACAAATAATTCAAATTTTTCCATACATTTACTTTTAAGCAAAATGGGCATACAAACACAAAAAGAATTAACTTTTTGGTGTTCCTATTTTTGTGTTGATTTTATAAACAAATATACTTGAAAACGATGACTACTTTTAATTCAGAAGATTATAAAATTACCAAACCTTTTCGATTGGCTGATTATCCTACTGAAGTTGAAACTTCCTTAAAAGATAAAGAAAAAGAAAAATTGCTTGATGAGGTTCAAGAGCCATTGAGTACTTGGCAAGATGTATTGTATGCTCACAATAAATATGGGGTTTTGATTTGCTTACAAGGCATGGATACTTCGGGGAAAGATAGTTTGATTCGTGAGGTGTTTAAAGAATTCAATCCGCGTGGGGTAGTGGTTCATAGTTTCAAAACGCCCAATAGTACAGAATTGGAACACGATTATTTATGGCGTCATTATTTAGCATTGCCCGAAAAAGGTAAGTTTGCCGTATTTAATCGTACGCATTATGAAAACGTGTTGGTCACTCGAGTGCATCCTGAGTATATTTTGAATGAAAATTTACCTAACATTACCCATGTTGAAGATATTACTCCTGAATTTTGGGAAAATCGAATGGAGCAAATCAATAATTTTGAAAAACATATCACGCAAAATGGAACTATAGTCTTAAAGTTTTATTTCCATATGAGCAAGGAAGAACAGCGCAAACGCTTGTTGCGTCGTTTAGAGGAGCCAGAACATCATTGGAAGTTTTCGCCAGGCGATTTAAAAGAACGTGAGCGTTGGGACGACTATATGAAATACTACGAAGAAGCAATTAATAAAACTTCAAAACCTCATGCACCTTGGTATATTATTCCAGCCGATGATAAAGAAATGGCGCGCTATATGGTAGGGAAAATTATTTGGGAGGAACTACAAAAATATACAGATATCAAAGAACCCGATTTAGATGAAAAAGTAAAAGCGAATTTTGAGGTGTATAGGAAGCAATTGGAAGAGTAAGGCTTAAACCATTTAAGGCATATAAGTTATATAAGTCTAATACAAAACTTAAATTTCTTATATGTCTTATATGGTTGAAAAAAAATCTCACAAAAGAATAAATTAAAAACTTAAAGTTTTTTCCGGTAATGTTGTTTTAATAGCATCCCATAATGCTATTCTTTTCTCTAAAGCTTCCATAGCTACTTTTTCCATTTCTTGCCATTTAATAGGATTGTTTTCAGCTAGTGAGGTAATCATTTGCATAGCCATAGGTCCGTGTTCGTCTGCATCTAGCTCTATATGACGTTCGAAATAGTATATCAGCTTTGAAAAGTCTTTTTCAGGGAATGCTTCTTTGAAATTGTTTAAAATGGCAGTAAACATACTTGGGATTAAATCTTCCCTACCAAATGTAAAGGCGCTTGCAATTTCATGAGCTTGACCTCTTTCTATTACTTTAAAGGTGAAAGTAAGGAATTCTTTCACTGCGTCAGCTATTGGGCTTTGATTGATACTTACAAAAATATTTTGTGTCTCATTAAGACTTTGGATTAAAGATTCTATAGCTGTCGTGGAAGCACCACAATCTTGCATGGCTTCTATATACATTTCATAGTGGCTCAATCGTTTTCCATCTAAGGTTAAATCCGATTCTTCTGCCAATACAATTTCGTTAATTAAATAACGCACTTCAGGGTTAATAGATGCTTTCCAAGGGGTAGTAGTGCAAGTAAGTTTTGTTTGTAATGCTTTTAATAACGACATAAAATCCCAAACCGCATAAACGTGATGTTCTAAGAATAAGTTTAGGGTTTCAGGAGTCGTGATTTGTGGGTATAAGGAATGGTTTAGTAAGACATCCTTTAGAGGTTGGATGTTTTTATGGATAGATTCGATACTCATTTTTTGAAAATTTATGCAAAAATAAAAATGCCCCTCCATGTAGAGAAGCATCTGTTATCAATTTTATTTATAATTCAATTATTTGAAAGCAGGGAAGCCAGTAACATCCATACCTGTAATTAATAAATGTATGTCGTGTGTTCCTTCATAAGTAACTACTGACTCTAAGTTCATCATGTGGCGCATGATTGAATATTCGCCAGTAATACCCATACCGCCTAGCATCTGTCGCGCATCGCGTGCTATAGTTAATGCCATATCCACATTGTTACGTTTTGCCATCGAAATTTGAGCTGATGTGGCGCGACCTTCATTGCGTAAAACACCTAATCTCCAAGTTAACAATTGTGCTTTTGTGATTTCGGTAATCATCTCGGCTAATTTTTTTTGTTGCAGTTGTGTGGCACCAATTGGTTTGTCAAATTGTATACGCTCTTTCGAATATCTCAAAGCAGTATCATAACAATCCATAGCAGCACCTATAGCACCCCAAGCAATGCCATAACGGGCAGAATCTAAGCAACCCAGTGGCGCTCCTAAACCTGACTTGTTAGGTAATAGGTTTTCTTTAGGCACTTTTACGTTATCAAAAATAAGTTCTCCAGTTGCTGATGCTCTTAGCGACCATTTATTATGTGTTTCAGGAGTCGTAAACCCTTCCATTCCTCTCTCCACAATCAGTCCGTGTATACGTCCTTCTTCATTCTTAGCCCAAACCACAGCAATTTGTGCAAAAGGAGCGTTTGAAATCCACATTTTAGCACCATTTAAAAGATAATGATCGCCCATGTCTTTGAAATGGGTTACCATTCCTCCTGGATTCGAACCATGATCAGGTTCCGTTAATCCAAAACAACCAATCCATTCACCAGTGGCTAGTTTGGGTAAATATTTTTTGCGTTGCTCTTCATTACCGTATTTCCAAATAGGATACATAACCAAAGAAGATTGTACAGAAGATGTAGAACGAATACCCGAGTCACCTCTTTCAATTTCTTGCATAATTAAACCATATGAAATTTGATCTAATCCTGCTCCGCCATATTCTTCTGGAATGTATGGACCAAAACCACCAATTTCTCCTAGTCCCTTGACAATTTGATGGGGAAATTCGGCACGTTGTGCATATTCTTCAATAATGGGTGATACTTCTTTTTTTACCCATGCACGCGTGGCATCACGTACAAGTTTATGTTCGTCAGTTAAAAGATCGTCTAATTGGTAATAATCTGGAGATTGAAATAAGTCTGGTTTCATTTTATGTTAGTTGGTTTTTTGTTACTACTTCAATATTAGCAAAATTAATTTAAGAACTAAATAAAATTATTGATAAATATCAGTATTGAGTTTTTAAATAGTGATTATTTTTTATAACTATTGTTCTCCTTATTAATATCCGCCATTAAGCCACTCGGGTTTAACTGAATGCTTTTAATAGAAGCTAATGCGGCAGGAATGTAGAATTCATAAGTAGGATAAGCCCAATCCCAAGCATCTAAATCGGTGCGTTTTAGATTGGTTGCATTTGGTTTTGACCAGCGCATATAGGTTTGCGGAATGTAGAATAATTCCTGACTACCATCTTCGTAGGTCACCAGAGCTTCCATAGGCATAGGAGTTCTTCCTAGGCGTTCTAAAGTTACTTTGGTTTTGTTTTCCTGGGCAGTAACTTCTTTGAAACCGTAATCAATGGTATTGGTTGTTTTTGTCCACTCCGTTAAGTACCAATCTAAATTTGCCCCTGAAATTTTCTCTGCGGTATGAATAATATCCGTAGGGGTTGGGTGTGTAAACTTATAATCGGTATAAAAACGCTTTAACGTTTTATGTAAATTCTCTTTTCCAATTAAATATTCTAGTTGGGTAAGAAAAAGATTTCCTTTGCTATAGGCTTGGATGCTATACGGACGGTTTTCGTCATAACGGTCGGCATGGGTGCCTTGCGGCTGTTCTTTTCCTGATTTTACTAAGGACAAATACCCTTTGTATGAATCTTCGTGAGGATTCTCTACTTTTTTATCAGCAATTTCGTTTAAACCGTAGTTTTCTAACCAAGTAGTGAAGCCTTCGTCCATCCAACTGTGTTTGCTCTCATTAGTAGCTAAAATATGTTGAAACCAAGAGTGTGCCATTTCGTGTGCTGTTACACCCACTAAACCTTCTTCAGTGCCTTCACCAAGAATTAGGGTACACATAGCGTATTCCATCCCCCCATCGCCTCCTTGAATGACAGAATATTGTTTGTAAGGATAATTACCAACAGTCTGATTGTAAATATCCATTAAACGAGAAGTTTTAGGCTGTAAATTCTTCCAATTTTGAATGAATTCAGGTTTGTTTTGGTAAATAAAATGTAAAGTTACCCCATCAGGTCGAACTAACTTATCATGCAAATACTCCTTATCTGCAGCCCAAGTAAAATCGTGAACTTTTGGTGCTACAAAATGCCATGTTAAGGTCTTTGCTTTTTTAGGATATACTACTTTAAAACCATTGTCCTCGTAGCCTTTTCCAATTTCGTTCCCATTTTGAAGATAGCCACTTGCTCCCAAAGTGTAATTTTTATCAATGGTAATTTTTACGTCAAAATTCCCCCAAACGCCATGAAATTCACGCGCAATATACGGGTCCGCTTGCCAACCATCTATGTCGTATTCGGCCATTTTAGGATACCACTGCGCCATGGATAATTCAATACCTTCTTTGTTATTGCGTCCACTTCTGCGAATTTGAACGGGCACTTGACCGTCAAAATCCATAGTTAAAGTGGTTGCTTTTTTTGGTAAAAGTGGTTGGGCTAAATCCACTTCTAAAATGGTGCTCACGCGTTTGCTTGTTACAGCCACACCATCTTGTTTTAAGTTGTTGACATACAAATAGCCAATCTCATTGGGTTTTAATGCGCTGATACGACTTTCTTTGACCTCTTTATCACCCACTTTGACTTTGTTGACCATACGCGCATCAGGATCCTTGATGGTTTTAAGTCTAGCGTCCATCGGGCTGTTAGGCTGAAAGGCATTGTTGTATAAGTGGATATACACACGTTTTAAAGTGTCTGGAGAATTATTTGTGTATACTAAGGTTTGTTTGCCTTTGTATTGATAATTCTTTACATCCATGTTGACTTCCATCTTGTAGTCCGCATGTTGTTGCCAATACCCAGGATTTGGATTGTTTTGACCCATACCTAGTAAAGGAAAAAGTAATACTAAATATTTTTTCATTCTGTTTTGAAATAAAAAGGAAGGGGAAATTTCCCCTTCCAAATATAGTAATTTTAACTAAGAGTTATTTTTTAGCTAATTTTTCTGCCATTTTTAAGGCGTTATATGCATTAACAATTTTAGCTGATTTTGAAATCTTATCAAAAGTTGTTGCTTCGCCCGCTTCCCCTGCTAATGTAAAAGTATTGGTCAAAGGTGTTCCTGAGTCCATAATAATGTGTTTTACTTGCGCAGCGGTTAGTGTTGGGTAACAAGCGCGGATTAAAGCGGCAACACCTGCCACATTAGGCGATGCCATTGAAGTACCTTGTAAATATTCGTATTTGTTATCTGGTACCGTTGCATAAATTTTTACGCCTGGTGCAAAAACGTCTACATTTTCTTTACCGTAGTTCGAGAAATTAGCCATTTGTTTTGAACCATATTCGTAATTTAATGCACCAATGGTTAATACATTGTCTGCAAATTCAGGGTTTTTACCATCAGCATCATTTGGGTAATTAGGTTTCACATCGATATTTTCAGCATCATTTCCTGCGGCATGTACAAATAAGACATCTTTAGCTGCCGCATATTTGATAGCATCATAAACCCATTCTTTGTTAGGAGAAAAGGCTTTACCAAAACTACCATTGATAACTTTTGCGCCATTATCAACAGCGTAACGAATAGCTAAAGCGATATCTTTATCGTATTCGTCTCCATTAGGAACGGCTCTTAATGCCATGATTTGCACGTAATCAGAAGCTACTCCGTCACCACCTTTACCGTTATTACGCGCTTGTGCAATAATACCCGCTACGTGAGTCCCGTGTTTTCCGCTTTCTTTTTTTGGACCAATTACGTTGGCGTTTCCATATTTTTTGTCGTTAAAGTCATACGGATTATCACCTACCACTTTACGACCGTTGAATTCGGTGTTTAGGTTATAGTTCAATTGGTCGTAAACATATTCTTTAAATTCGCCAATTTCCGAATCAAACTTAGCCTTGTCACCGCCCATGTTAGTTAAAACTTGAGTAATGATATTTTGAGACTGTAACAGACCTTGTTCGGTTGTTTTAATTGCTTTAACTTCTGCCAAGGTGTAATTGGTTTTCTTAAGATGTTCCGAAACCATTTTATCGGCATTCAAAATAGCATCTAGCTGTTGTTTGTTAGGTTCTATCTCTGCTTTTTTTTGAGTAACAATTGCTAATGCATTTTCATATTGCACAGAGCCATCATTTCCTTTTTTTACGATTCTTGTTGCTTCCAATTGTTCATTATCAGAATCACCTAAGAAATTCCAACCGTTGATATCATCAATATAGCCATTGTTGTCATCGTCTTTTTTATTACCTGGAATTTCTTTAGGGTTTTTCCAAACTGCAGCTTTTAAATCTTCATGTTCAATGTCAATTCCTGAATCGACCACGGCAACAATAATTTTATTTACTTTTTTTCCTTTCAGAATTTCAGCATAAGCTTTGTCTACACTCATGCCTGGAATGGTATCTTTGTCTAAATCGAGGTGACTCCAACGTTTTAAATCTTTTTCTGCTACGGGAGCCATTTTTAATGGGCGTTGGTCAATTTTTGCAGGGTCAACACTAACAAGTCCTTTTGGGGCACTGCAACTTGCAATCATCATACCGATGACACCTGTAAAAGTAATTTGTCTTAAAATTCTCATAAGTAAGTAATTAGGCTATAAATATCAGATTTATATTTAAAAATGATTAAGTATTTAACATTAGATTAATATATCAGCGCAGGTAAAAGTTTCTTTTAAGCGTACGCCTTTTTCTGTTTCTTCCACGGTAATGATTTGGTTGTGAGCGTCATGTTCTAGCCAAAGATAAAAGTTATTCTGAGCGGCAGTTCTCAAAAATTTTTCTTTTTCAGGTAAGGTCAATAACGGTCTGGTGTCATATCCCATCACATAAGGGAGTGGTATATGTCCCGCTGTAGGCAAAAGGTCGGCCATGAAAACAATGGTTTTCCCATTATAATTTATATGCGGAATCATTTGTTTTTCGGTATGGCCATCGGCATAAAAAATATCAAAACCTAATTCGGATGCAAATCCAAAATCACCCTTTGGTCGTTCGACGAATTTTAATTGTCCGCTTTCTTGCATGGGCAAAATGTTTTCTGAAAGAAATGAGGCTTTTTCGCGAGCATTGGGCTGTGTTGCCCATTCCCAATGGTTTTGATTGGTCCAAAACGTTGCATTTTTAAAAGCAACTTCATATCCTGTACGGTCTTTATTCCACACCACACTACCGCCACAATGGTCAAAATGCAAGTGGGTCATAAACACATCTGTAATATCGTCTTTATGAAATCCTAATTTTTGTAAAGAATTATCGAGTGAATGTTCGCCCCAAAGCGAATAATAACCGAAAAATTTCTCCGATTGTTTGTTACCCATACCCGTATCAATAAGGATTAAACGATTGCCTTCTTCTATTAGCATACAACGCGCGGCAAGCTCAATTTGATTGTTTACATCGGCAGGATTGGTTTTATTCCAGATGGATTTAGGGACCACCCCAAACATGGCGCCACCATCTAATTTGAAGTTTCCAGATTCTATAGCGTGAATTTTCATTTAGAAATAAATTTTATCTGGCTAAAATAAAAAAAAACCACTCATTGGGAGTGGTTAATCTTTTTTTAAATTTTGAAAAATACGAATTAGCTTTTCATTCTTTTCATATTCGATGTTAGATTTCGAAATCAATGTTTTCATGTTTTTTATTCGTTCTTTGGTCACAGGGTGAGAACTTAGAAATTCGGGTATGCTAATATCCATTTCTTTTTCTTCTTCTTGCAATCTCGAAAACAAATCAGTAATCCCCTTCGGATTTGCTTTGTTGGTTATCATAAAAGCGAGACCTTGTTCATCTGCTTCTTTTTCAAAGTTCCGTGAATAAGATAATGATTGTAGACTGTTAGCATGTTCGCCTATAACAGCCATAACACCATTTACATCACCCAAGATGGTAGAGATAAAAATGTATCCGGATAAATCACGACACATTAATTTCATGGAGTGCCTATTGTAAACATGTGCTGATTCATGACCTATTAAAGCAATTAATTCTTCATAGGATTTCATTTTATCTAGAATACCTGTGTAAATTACAATATTTCCATCGGGTAAGGCAAATGCATTTAAAATATCAGAGTCTACTATGGTGAAGTGTAGCGGTTTGTCTTTACGAAGTTTTAATTCTTTTGTAAAATCCTCTAGAAGAGCGGTTTTTTTACTTTCAACATGTTCCGTAAGCATAGCCTCTGCAAATGCAGTATTCCCAATTTCCTTGTCAAAACTATCAGGTAAAAGATAGACCGATTTTTCACCCACCCATGGTATTATGTAGATGTAGGTTAAAATAATTAATCCTAGAATTGCAAAAGCAATGGTTAAATGAATTTTAAAGCTTGAGTTAATTAATTTATCGTACCAAGATAATTGTTTGGTGTCAGATAGGTAACTTTTTAGTTGAGTCACAAAACGGGTATCTGAAATTTGCACCGTTTGCATTTCATCTGATTTCAATTGTAGAATGAGCAATTCGGCTCTGTGTACAAAATTGACTTCGGTTAAAGGCCAGTTTTTCCAGCCTAGATTCTCGATTTCAAAATAAAAAGAATTCTTTTTCTTGTCTAAAAAAAGTTCAGTTTGATGGGGTTTTGAGGAAACCCCATCAAAATAAACAGCATTGTTTTTTATAATCATCACTAGATAACTAAATCCATGTCTAACATATCCCCAAGGTCTTCACCAGTCGCATTTTTGTATTCTGCTTCTGTTTGTTGAATGTTTTTTAAATCTAGATTTCCTTCTAGTTCTATAGAAGAAAGTGCAAATTTCATAAGACGCATTTGTGCCCAAGCATAGCCAATACCTAAAGTAAACATAACGATTAAGTTGTTGATAAGCATAGTTACAAACAATTCTCCGCCTGTAATGTTTGTGTTGAAATTTAACTCTTCATTCCCTTTTCTCATTTTTAGGTTATTGATATAGTAGTGAAAAATGTCCTTTTGCCACCAAAAGCTGTAAATACCAAAAGTAACTAGGGTTAATAAGATACCTTTTAAATTAAGCATAAAATATTCTGTACCTTCACCTTCATAATCCATCTCAATACTACCTAAGCGTAAGTTCTTAACAATATACTTTCTTAGGTTAATAGTAAACCATGAACCATATAGACCAAGTGTAATTACGGTTAAAGCAGTCCATTTTAAAAAATTAACAATTAGTTCTTTTCTATCACCACGATACCCAAAACGAATACCTCTCCATGAAGTTCTAGACATTCTATATTTGTAAGTGCCATGAATTGCAACAGGAATTATGCAGAAAAGTGCTGCATATAAAAATAAAATACCAGCAGTTTTGTTAATACTCATTAAAGAAAAAGTGATGGCAAAAAGTGCGATGAAAATCCCCACTGCGGTTATAAAACCTTTAAACATTTCTTTTCCTGTACCGTGGAATTCAAAAGGTGAATTGTCGAGTGTGCTTTCTCCATAAAGGAATTTAAGTTTTTTCTCTTTAGCCCAAGGGTAATAAAAACCTAGAGTTATCGTGGTTAATAACCAATTAATGATAATGATTCCGAAAAAATTTTCCCCTTTTCCGTGAAAATCCATCAAATAACTTTTAGTTTCTTGTTTGTTAAGTTCCATAAAGTTTAATGTTTTGTATGTAATGTCACAAATAAACAAATTAAATGATCAAAATAAAAATATTTTATGACTCTATAGTTTTTTCAAAGTTTGGAGATTATGAAAAAGCGATTTTATGTTGTACCTTTGCAGTTAATTTAGACAAAATCAAAATAAAAATGATACAAGTTTCAGAATCAGCTAGTAAGAAAATCATCGAAATGATGAAGGATGACGGCTTTGATGCTTCTCAAGATTATGTACGCGTAGGGGTGAAAAGCGGTGGTTGTTCCGGATTGTCTTATGAATTAAAGTTTGATAAAGAAATCAGTGACAACGACAAAGTTTTTGAAGATAGTAATGTGAAAATTGCTGTGGAGAAGAAGTCATATCTTTATTTAATTGGGACTATCTTAGAGTATTCAGGTGGTTTAAATGGTAAAGGTTTTGTTTTTAATAATCCAAACGCGCAACGTACGTGTGGGTGTGGAGAAAGTTTTTCGTTGTAAAATTTAAAGATTGAAAAATTAAATAATTTAAAAAATATGGCAAAATCTTTTGAAGAATTTGAAGTGCATCAAAAGGGTGTTTTGCTTACTAAACAAATATTTAAATTATTGAATCAATCTTCGGTTGACAAAGAATATGGTTTTAAAGATCAATTAAAACGAGCAGTAATTTCTATAACTAATAATATTGCTGAAGGATCGGAATATAATAGCAATAAACAATTTATTAGATTTTTGAAAATTGCAAAAGGAAGTTGTGCTGAAGTTAGAAATATGTTAATCTTAGGGAGAGAATTAGATTTTTATTCCTTTGATGAAACTCAAGAAAGTATAATTTTGAGTATCGAAATTTCGCAAAATATTTCAAACTTCATTAAATACTTAAGTTCCAAATTAGAAATAAATAAGTGATTTGAAATTTGTTGATTTACCAAATCTTTAAATTTTTTAATCTTTAAATCAAATATGAGTAAGTATACAGAAGACGATTTAAAAGTTGACTTAGAAAACAAAGAGTACGAATACGGTTTTTATACCGATATCGAGAGCGAAACGTTTCCTGCGGGTTTAAACGAGGATATTGTTCGTGCTATTTCTAAAAAGAAAAATGAACCAGAATGGATGACGGAATGGCGTTTAGAAGCTTTCCGTATTTGGAGTGCTATGGAAGAGCCTGAATGGGCAAATGTGCAGTATGAAAAACCAGATTTCCAAGCTATCTCTTATTATTCAGCGCCTAAAAAGAAAGATAAATACGAAAGCTTAGACGAAGTTGACCCTGAATTATTAGAGACTTTCAAAAAGTTAGGAATCTCTATTGATGAGCAAAAGAAATTAGCTGGGGTAGCTGTTGATATCGTAATGGATTCCGTTTCGGTAGCCACTACTTTCAAAAAGACTTTGGCTGAAAAAGGCATTATTTTCTGTTCGATTTCAGAAGCCATTCAAGAACATCCTGAATTGGTAAAAAAATATATCGGTTCTGTGGTGCCTACTACAGATAATTTTTATGCCGCTTTAAATTCTGCGGTATTTTCTGACGGAAGTTTTTGTTATATTCCAAAAGGTGTTCGTTGTCCTATGGAATTATCTACCTATTTCCGTATCAATCAAGGAGGAACAGGCCAGTTTGAACGTACGTTAGTAGTCGCTGATGAAGGTAGTTATGTTTCTTATTTAGAAGGTTGTACTGCACCAAGTCGTGATGAAAACCAATTGCATGCGGCGGTGGTTGAATTAATTGCTTTGGATGACTCGGAAATTAAGTATTCTACCGTTCAAAACTGGTATCCAGGGAATAAAGAAGGTAAAGGTGGAGTATTCAACTTTGTAACCAAACGTGGTTTGTGTGAAAAGAATGCAAAAATTTCTTGGACACAAGTAGAAACGGGTTCTGCAGTAACTTGGAAATACCCTTCATGTATATTGAAAGGGGATAACTCGATTGGAGAATTTTATTCTATTGCGGTTACCAATAATTTCCAGCAAGCAGATACAGGAACCAAAATGATTCACTTGGGGAATAATACAAAATCGACCATTATTTCTAAAGGAATTTCAGCAGGAAAATCACAAAACAGCTATAGAGGATTGGTGCAAGTTAGCTCACGTGCTAATAATGCTCGTAATTTCTCACAATGTGACTCGTTATTGATGGGGAACAATTGTGGTGCGCATACCTTCCCGTATATCGAATCAAAGAATGCCTCGGCACAAATTGAGCACGAAGCAACCACTTCCAAAATTGGGGAAGACCAAATTTTTTACTGTAACCAACGTGGTATTCCTACCGAAAAGGCGATTGCGCTTATCGTAAATGGATTCAGTAAAGAAGTTTTAAATAAATTACCAATGGAGTTTGCGGTAGAAGCACAAAAACTATTGGAAATTTCATTAGAAGGTTCTGTAGGATAAATAGTTTAAAATTTAAGATATAAAGATTAAATTTATATTTTAAACAAAAGCTCTAAACAAAAAGGATATGGACATAATTTTGAAAAATGTTAAGAAGAAGGATTTTGCTGTGATTAAATCGCTAGCAAAAGCTTTAGGTTTCGAAATTGAAAAAGAGGAGAAGCCCTACAATCCTGAGTTTGTGAAGGAAATTTTAGACTCAGCAAAAGAAGTTCGTGAAGGGAAGTATGTGAAAATTTCTATGGAGGAATTGGATAATCTATGGAAATAAGGTATTCTAAAAAAGCAAAAAGCGATCTAGAATTTTGGTCTAAATCTGGAAATAAAAAAATTATTAAAAAGATATCGGAATTAATTAAAGATATTCAATTACATCCTTATGAAGGCCTAGGAAAACCAGAAGCATTAAAATATGAATTGGTTGGTTACTGGTCTAGAAGAATTGATGCTGAACATAGAATTATTTATGAAATAATTGACGAAAATACTATCGATATTTTAAGTATTATTTCATTAAAAGGACATTACGAATAATGAATAAAAGTGTAATAATTGTTGGCTCTTCTCGTAAAAACGGAAATACGACAAAAATAGTAGATGCTTTTGTGAGCCAAACTAATGTTGAAGTGGTCAATCTAATTGATTATAATTTTTCGTACTACGATTACGAGAACAAAAATATAAATGATGATTTTCTTCCGTTAATGAAGGAGATAATTGAAAAGTATGAGACTATCATTTTTGCTACACCTATTTATTGGTACAGTATGAGTGGCATTATGAAAGTGTTTTTTGATAGATTATCCGCTTTTCTCAAAATTGAAAAAGATTGGGGACGGAAACTAAGAGGAAAAAAAATGGCTGTGATTTCAAACTCACATGATTTTGAAAACGAGCTGGATTATGATTTTTATATTCCATTTCGAAAATCAGCCGAATATTTAGGAATGCAGTATCTTGGAAATAAACATTTTAATGCGGATGCTGAAATTGAAATGGTTAGCCTAAATGATTTGTTTAAAGTTTAAGGTTTTTCTAACGTTAAACAACTGAAAATGGCGACAATTAAGAGATTCGAGGATTTAGATATCTGGCAAGAAGCCCGCAAACTTTCTAAAGAGATAATTCTAATTTCAAAAGAAACGGATTTAAAGTCAGATTTTAGATTGAAAGACCAAATTAAAGCATCAGCAGGTTCAGTTATGGATAATATTGCTGAAGGGTTTGAACGAAATGGTAATCTTGAGTTTAGACAATTTTTATCAATTGCTAAAGGTTCTGCAGGGGAGACTCGTTCTCAATTATATAGATTATTTGATAATGATTATATCAATCAAGAAAAGTTAAATAGTCTAGTTTCTGAATATGAAAAATTAAGTGATAGAATAAATAATTTTATTACGTATTTAAATAATAATGATTTTAAAGGGACGAAGTTCAAATAACTTTTAAACCTTAAACTTTAAACTTTAAACAAAATGTTAAAGATTAAAAATTTACACGCCTCAGTAGAGGACAAAGAAATATTAAAAGGAATCAACCTTGAAATTAAAGCGGGTGAAGTACACGCCATTATGGGGCCTAATGGGGCTGGTAAATCTACCTTGTCATCCATCATTGCGGGTAACGAAAATTATGAAGTTTCAGAAGGAGAAATCATTCTAGAAGGTGAAGATATTTCTGAACTGGCTCCTGAGGAAAGAGCACACAAAGGGGTGTTTTTATCGTTCCAATATCCTGTGGAAATTCCAGGGGTATCGGTAACAAATTTCATCAAAACCGCTATCAACGAAAAACGTAAAGCCAATGGCGAAGAAGAAATGCCAGCGAACGAAATGTTGAAAAAAATCCGTGAGAAGTCTGAATTGTTAGAAATGGATAGAAAGTTCCTTTCGCGTTCTTTAAACGAAGGTTTCTCAGGTGGTGAAAAGAAACGTAACGAGATTTTCCAAATGGCAATGTTAGAACCTAAAATTGCTATCCTTGATGAAACTGATTCAGGTTTAGATATCGATGCGCTTCGTATCGTAGCTAATGGAGTAAACAAGTTGAAAAACGAAAACAACGCCGTTTTAGTTATCACGCACTACCAACGTTTATTAGATTATATCATTCCTGATTTTGTACACGTTTTAATGGACGGTAAAATCGTGAAGTCTGGTACTAAAGAATTAGCTTTAGAATTAGAAGAAAAAGGGTATGATTGGATAAAAAACGAAATTCAGTAATCAGTGGCAGTATTCAGTGTGCAGTGAGCACTGAACACTTAAAACTGTAAACTGTAAACTTGAAAAAATGGATTTAAAAGAAAAATTACTTTCCTCATTTATGGCGTTTGAAGAAAGAGTAGATGTAACTACGGAGTTGCATGACTTAAGAACTTCTGCCTTAAAAAACTTTGAAGAAAAAGGTTTCCCTACTAAAAAAGAGGAGGCTTGGAAATATACTTCTTTAAACGCGATTTTAAAGAACGACTTTAGCATTTTTCCTAAAAAAGAACATGCTATTGATATTAAAGATGTAAAGAAATATTTCATCAATAATATAGATACCTACAAAGTAATCTTTATTGATGGTGTTTTTAGTACATTTTTATCATCTACGACTCATGATGGATTAGATGTTTGCTTGATGTCGTCAGCATTAACTAAACCAAAATACAAAATGGTCATTGATACCTACTTCAATCAAATTGCAAGCAAAGAAGAGTCAATGACGACTTTGAATACAGCATTCGCTTTTGAAGGGGCTTATATCAACGTGCCAAAAAGTACTGTGGTTGAAAAACCTATTGAAATCATTTATTTCTCAACAGGAAATGAAGCGGCTTTAATGGTACAACCGCGTAATTTGGTTGTGGTAGGTGAAAATGCTCATGTGCAAATCGTGGAGCGTCACCAAAGTTTGAATGAAAATCCTGTGTTGACTAATGCAGTGACTGAAATTTTTGCTCAAAAACGCGCTATCGTTGATTATTATAAAATCCAAAACGATGTACAAACCGCAAACTTGATTGACAACACCTACATTGCTCAAAAACAAGAAAGTCGTGTTTCGGTGCATACGTTTTCTTTTGGTGGCAATATCACGCGTAACAATTTGAATTTCTATCACCAAGGTGAGCGTATTGACTCAACTTTAAAAGGGATTACTATTTTAGGCGATAAACAACATGTCGACCATTATACTTTGGTACACCATGCGCAGCCTAACTGTGAGAGTCATCAGAACTACAAATGTATTTTAAATGACCAATCAACAGGAGTGTTCAATGGTAAGATTTTTGTAGAAAAAGAAGCTCAAAAAACAGATGCTTTTCAGCAAAATAGCAACATCTTATTGACGGATAAAGCAACGATTAACGCGAAGCCTCAATTGGAAATTTATGCAGACGATGTAAAATGTTCACACGGCTGTACCATAGGACAATTGGATGAAAGTGCTATGTTCTATATGCAACAACGCGGGATTCCTAAAAAAGAAGCGAAAGCATTATTAATGTACGCTTTTACGAATGAAGTAACCGCTAGTGTCAAAATTCCTGATTTAAAAGAAAAAATCGCTAAGATTATTGCTACAAAATTAGGGGTTCATATGGGGTTTGATTTGTAGCCATTGTTAGGAACTAAGCAGTTTTTATATAATTTAGTAAGCCACTCATTGAGTGGCTTCTTTTTTGAGTTTGTTTTTTACTAGTTCAGTCAACAAATTACCCACAACCTGATGGGCTTCATAATTAAAGTGCCCTTTCATATTAGAGTTGCCCCAATAGTAAGGATTTATACCTTTTTCTCTTAGGGTTTCCAGTGCCTTTTCTGTTTCATAATAAGCAATGTTATTTTGGGCTAAGGTCTTTTTTAATTCTTTTTCAACCTTTTCGTTAAAGACTAGCAAACTCTTTTCGGAAAGTAAAGCCTGTAGCATTTTTCTGTTTTTTTTAGGGAAATTTTTGAAATAATAATCGTAGTACGAATAGTCGATAGCCGTGGTATCGGGCTGGTAAAATTTGTCTAAGAATATCTTTTTGCTTTCGCCACGTGTATGTAAAATATAAGCTTCTAAAAACATATTGGTAAACGAACTATTGTCAATCACTGGTTGAATTTTTGAATAAAATTGCACTGCTTTAGAAGTATTTGATTGGATGTTTAAATGGTCGTCAATAGCAATAGGGTTAAGTACACTTTGGCTGTCCAAAATCAAATCATAACTATCGAAAAAGTAAATGTAATAATCGATGTGGAATTTTTCTGCTAAACGTTTTTTTCGCACATACACATCGGGCAATACCGAATTGCTGAGTCCAAAGTTGATGACCTCGAAACGTTGTTTCCCGTTTTGATTTAAATTACGCTCAAGTATCGAACAAAAATTATATTTGCGCGCCAACTGAATCGCTTCTACAAACGAATCGCCAAAAACGGCTATGCGAATGGTATTGGGCTTTTTATGAGGTAAAGCATTTCCAATAAATCCAAAGGCATTCGTTTTGTTGATATATAAGGCTTCTCTATTTTCATGGATAAGCGCATTGGGAAGGTAGGTTTTTCCTAGTTGTGGGTCAAATGTTTTATAAGGTAATTTAACTTCTGAAATTTTTAAAAAGCATTCCAATACCACAAAGGCAAAGCTACAACCTAGCAAAAATTGAACGAGTATTTTTAGTTTTTGTCTCAAAATTGAAAATAAATAAAAGGAGATGGTTTTTTAATAAAAATGTATAAAAAACTTACAATTATCATCATGCAAGCGATGCCTGTTACAAAGGCTTTGTTTTTGTAAGCGACTAAAAACGCATCGTTTCGATGTTTTAGTTGAAGCCCATCTATCAGTGTTATAATTACTCCAAAACTTAGTACCATTTTTAGATAACGTAATGGGAATTGTCCAAATTCAAATGCTAGCAATTTATGATATAAGGTGTTGATTTCGTTTAGTGAGTGGATTCGGAATAAAAACCAACCTATGGTAACGAGAAAAAAAGTGAAAAGGATATTCAAATATTTATTCTTGAAATCCCAAGACCATTTACGAAACCATACTAATAGGGTACCGTGGTATAACCCCCATAGTACAAAATTCCAACCGGCACCATGCCAAAGACCGCCTAGTGTCATTACTAGAAGTAGGTTGCGCAAGGTACGAAATTCTCCATTTTTGTTTCCGCCCAAAGGGATATACAGATAATCCCGTAACCAACTAGAAAGCGAAATATGCCATCGCGACCAAAATTCTTTGATGTTTTTACTGAAATAAGGTTGGGCAAAATTGGGTAAGAACTCAATACCAAATAGTTTTCCTAATCCACGGGCTATATTAGAATACCCAGCAAAATCAGCATAAATTTGAAATGAAAAAAGTAGCGTGGCACAAATGATTTCAAAGGTGGCATATTTGCTGAAATCATAAAAAATAGCATCCACCATTCTACCGCAAGCATCTCCAATCATTACCTTTTGAAACAACCCGATGGAAATAAGAAAGAAGGCTTCCTGCCATTGCGTTTTAGAAATGATAAGTTTATTTTTCAATTGCGGAAGGAAGTGTTTGGCCCTTACAATTGGTCCCGCTATCAAAAAAGGAAAAAAACACATGTACAAGCTAAAATCTAACCAAGACTTGGTGCTTTCTATGTCTTTTCTGTAAATATCTAGCAGGTAGCCTATGGCGTGAAAAGTATAGAAAGAAATACCTATAGGTAATACCAAATGGAGTGTTTCAATAGGGAAAAAATAATTCAAATTTTCAATAAAAAAATTAAAGTATTTGAAAACGGCGAGCATGCCTAAGTTTAAAGAAATACCAAAAATGAGTATGGCTTTCAGGTATTTTACTGATTTTTCTAATTTATTTCCCAAATAAAAATTAAGGGCTATGGAAAAAATTAAAAGAGATAGCCATTTCCATTCCCAATAGCCATAAAAAAACAAACTTGTTAGTAATAACCATATCTTTTTGAAACGTTCGTTTTTCAAAAAAACATATATGGGTAACACTAGTGCAAGAAAAATCCAAAAAATAAAGCTGTTGAAGAGCATTTTTAGTAGTGTTTATTTCGACAGAAATTACAATTTAGTGATTTTATTTCAAAATACATACTTGTAAATTTTTTATACTCAATGATTTCTGTGAGTGTAAAGTTATAAAAACGGTTTTTTTTGCCGTTAATCTTGATTGATATAAAGAAGTTAACTAAAATCAGTTATATTTTTTAACCAATGAAATTCCATTAATCGGGTGATAAAAACATATAATCGAAAATTGATAAGTCTTTGAAATTCAGAAGTTATTTATGGATAACTTTATAAAACAGAAACGAATTTACCCCAAAATCTATTCTGTTTACTTGTTAGTATAGTCCTCAGATTACCTACAGTTGTAATACGGTTACTAATTTATTGTTAACTAAAATTATTGCTTATGAAACAGATTAGACTTTTCTTAGTTTTGGTTTTATTTTCACATTTAGCATCGGGTCAAACATGTAAGGATAGAGGTGTTTCGGCTGGAGTTACTATTTGTCAAGGTCAATCGACTAGTATTACTTTGTTTCTCAGTGTGTCTGGAGTGAATTATCAATTGCGCGATGATTCCAATAATGCCAATGTAGGATTGCCTCAAGCAGGAAATGGAGGAAATCTTACCTTTACAGTGAGTCCAAGTGTAACTACTACTTATAATATTCTAATTTATACAGGTAGTTGTTCAAAAGTAAATAGTACAAAGGTTACTATAACTGTAAACTCTGATAGTTCTATTTCATCTATAGATAATGATGATCAAATTCTATGTATAAATACTGCTATAACCCCTATACATTACACCATAACTAATGCAACGGGAGCCACGGTCTCTAATCTGCCTGCAGGTGTAAGTTATACCTATAATGCGGGAGTCGTTACTATTTCTGGTATTCCCACTGCTTCTGGAATATTTAATTATGTGGTTTCGCCTACAGGCGGTTGTGGTACTTCAACTTTGGGAAGTACTATAACCGTGAATTTTTCTGCTTATGGAGGAAGTTTAACTGATGTATCAGGGTATAATCCCGCTACTGTTTGTTATAGTAGTCCTACTGGTCAATTGAATTTAACAGGTCAAATAGGTAATGTTGAATATTGGGAACGATCTATTGATGGTGGGACAACTTGGAGTACAATTGCTAATACGGCTAATTTGGTTGCGTATAATTATTCGGGGTTAACTATTAGTACCGTTTTTAGAGCATCTGTAAATGACGGGGGATTATGTGGCTCTGTAAAATCTAACCGAGTGATGGTTAATGTTATTCCTAACATTAAGCCAAATCCTGTTACTGCAAGTCCAGCAACCATTTGTAATGGCGATAGCTCTGTTTTAAATGCACAAACAAGTGGTTATGCCACGAATCAGTATTTGGGAAGCGCAGGAGCTTTCTCGGACGCAAATCCGACAGGTTGGGGTACAGATGGGCAATATTCTGGTAATTACCTTCATTCCGGAGGGAGTAATACGAATGAAAATCCTTTTGCCTTAAGCGCTACTAATGGTGGTACCTATTCAGGAATTGTTTGCACAGCAAATGGTAAATTTGCTATTGCTCATGGTAATTTATGGTATGCGCCTTACAATGGTACTTCTTATATGGAAACTTCAACCTTTAGTACTACTGGTTTAGCTTCTGCTACTTTACAATTTAAACACGCTTATAACTTATTGGCAGGAGCTTCTATAAAAATTGAATTATCATTTGATGGAGGGGCAAGCTACCCAGCGTTAATATATAGTCTTACAGGTGTGGCTGCTACTACAGGTAACTTTAATCCTTTTACAACTTTACAAAATATTGATTTAAGTAGCTATGTAGGGCAATCAAATCTAAGATTGAAATTCACTTATTTTTCTAATAATACTGATAGTTTATGGGCAATTGATGAATTAAGTATTCCTTCTACCCCTACAAATATTGCTACCGAATGGATTGATGGCAATGGTAATGTAGTAGGTACAGGGACTACATTTACGGTCACTCCTCCAGTTACAACTACATATGGTGTACGTTCTACATTTTTGATCAATGGAACCAGTTCTTGTTCAAGTAGTGGTTCATTAGGAACTTCATATGTAACAGTTACAGTTAATCAACGTCCTACAGCTACAATTGGTCCCAGTCAAACGGTTTGTAATAGTACACCAGCCACATTAAGTATTGCATTATCAGGAACTGGACCTTGGAATATTACATATAGCGATGGTACTACAGCGACTTCTGTTACAACAAATGTAAATCCATATATTTTTAATACACCAAATTTAGCAGTAAATAAAACATACCGAATTACTGCTTTAAGTGATTCAAAATGTACTGCTATCGCGGCTGATTTTAATACAGTTGCAAATATAAATGTATTAAACGGGACTCCTGGGGTTTGGACAGGCATGAAAAGTACCGATTGGTTTGATTGTTTGAATTGGTCTGGAGGAGGAGACAATCCACCAGCTATTACAACTGATGTGGTGATTCCATCAGGTTCAGCAAATATGCCTAATATTGACGCCTCTACTCCAAAGGCAATTGTGTATTCAGGAATTGCAAACGCAAGAGATTTGTTGATTAGTGGTTCTGCAAGTTTGACCATGTCAAATGCTTCTAAATTAAATATTGGGAAGGATTGGAAAAATAACGGAGTATTTACTTCAGGAAATGGTACAGTAGTTTTTGCAGGTACCACTGCTAATCAAATACAATATATTAATCAAAGTGTGAAAAATAATGAGCAATTTTATAATTTGACTTTAAATGCTACTAATGGTGCAAAAGGAATTATTTTGCCTGATAATTTTCAATTAACAGTTGCTAATAGTTTGTATCTACAAAGTGGCGATTTGCGTTTGACCAACGAAGCGCAACTGGTTCAAAATGGCAATGGTATAAATAATAATGCTGGTACAGGTCGTTTATTTAGAGATCAGCAAGGAAAGAAAAGTAGTTTCCACTATACTTATTGGTCTTCACCTGTATCAACAAATAATGTGAATTATACCTTGGGAAATGTTTTAAAAGATGGAACTGATGTTATTTCTAATCCGTTTAATACTACAGCTATAAATTTTGGTGATGGTATTTATTTTGCAGATGGACCAGCTACTTACCCAATCAAGATTTCAAATCGATGGTTGTATAAATACAGTTCTAGTGCAAATCTTTATGCCAATTGGGTGAAAATAGACAGTAATAGTACAATTAATGTTGGAGAAGGTTTTATAATGAAGGGTTGTGATGGAGGTGTAACGCCATTTGTTGAGCAAAATTTAGTCTTTGTAGGCAAACCTAATAATGGAGATATAAATGTAACTTTGGGTGTCGATCAGACTTATTTAGTTGGAAATCCTTATCCATCGGCTTTAGATGCAGATAAATTTATAAAAGATAATATTAAAGATGGCGGAAATGCAAGTACAAACAAGTTTAATGGAGTATTGTATTTTTGGGATCATTTTGGTGGCTATTCGCACTATCTGGCTTCATATGTGGGTGGCTATGCAACCTATAGTTTAATGGGCGGAGTAGTAGCAGTTTCTAATGATCCAATGGGGGCAAATACTGGGGCTTCGGGTACTAAAATTCCTAAAAAGTACATCCCAGTTGCGCAAGGTTTCTTTATAAGTGCTTCTGCAGATAGTTCTTTGACAACTAATAATCCTAACTTATCTGCAATAACTGGAGGTGTAATTAATTTTAAGAACAGTCAACGTGTATTTATGACCGAATCTGGTGGTAATTCAGTAATGATGCGCACTAGTGCAACGGATGAGACACTAGATGTTAGAAAAAAAATTAGATTGTTATTCACCTCGGCATCTGGTGTCAATCGACAATTGCTTATTGGAGCAGATCAATCTGCCACATCTTCATATGATTTAGCTTATGACGCCCCTATGATAGATGTAAATAAAGATGATATGTTCTGGCCAATAGGAAATGGAAAATTTATTATTCAAGCGGTTAATGAGTTGAACCTTAAATCAGAGATTGCTTTGGGGGTGCAATTAGAAAATGCCGGTGAATGTATTTTTCAATTAAATGGATTGGAAAATTTTGAGAAAAATATGCCTTTATATCTTTTTGATAGTGTTTCAAATCAATATTATGATCTTTCTAATCCTGTCAAAATTGTTTTAGATAAAGGAGAATATAAAGATAGATTTTCAATTCGTTTTGAAAAAAATACGCTCAGTGTTCATGAAGCCGATTTTTCAAATGAGTTTGTTATTTATTTTTCAAATCCAGATAAAGCTATACATATAAGTAATACTTTGAATAGAACATTAGAAAAACTACAGGTTTATAATATGCTTGGTCAGAAAGTGTTTGAAAAAGATTTAGGGAATACTAATGAATCTGTAAGTAAATGGAATATTAATGATCAAGCTACTGCTACTTATATTGTTAAACTAAAAGCGGAAAACGGTATAGTAACTAAAAAAATAATAATCAATTAAGGGTTAATGGTTAGTTTTTAGGTGAAAGGGCTTTTACTCTCTTAGCAGTAAAAGCCCTTTTTATTTATACTTCATCTTCCGCAATACCCTCAAAGCCTCTTTAAACGAAATATAAATTTTAGGAAAAGGTTTCAAGTATGGTTTTGAATCGATAAGCCTTTGTTTTGCGTTTTCAAAACCGTTCAAATAGCATAACATCAAGGTATGTGGAAGGTTTTCGAGGTCTTTGAAATCTCTTTCTGTTAAAGCCGTGTTTCTGCTTAGTTTCTCTAATAAAGATTTGTTTGTATTGTAGATGTGATGCAACAATTTTTTATTGTACTGTGGCGGTTCAAATAAAATCTCATTTTCCATCTTATAATAGCCATTATCAAAAAAAGAAATGCTTACTTTTTCCAGTGGATAATAACTCGTTTTGTCATTTAAACCCAATTGAATGTACTCAGTGATGGTAAAAATACTGTCGCAAAAATCAATGATAACTTCATCTTGTGCAGAATAAAAAAGTTTAATCTGTTCGTTAATCAATTCAATATCTACTCTCGAATAAAAAGTCGCTCCGCGGAGTGTTTTTTTATTTCCTGCCCAGCAAATGATAAAGAGTTCTTTAAAAACTTTATATTGAGTTTCCATGTCCTTGTGACGGATATTCATAAAATCTAAAACGCCTTCAAGGGTGTGTTCAATGCTATTTCGGGAGTTGTTTTCTATACTGATGACCGTTTGGGTATTCAGCTTGCTATGCCCAATTTTTTCAAGTGTTGGAACTGTATTGCTTCCTACGCGTTTAAAAGTAGTGCCCGTTTCAATCGTGTGAATTCCTTTTTTAAAATACGAAACCTTATGATTGGGTTTGATGGTGACTAATCCCACCACTTTTTCTTTGGGTAATTGAGGAAAAGGAATGTTTTCGTATTGTATTTTTGGCGGATTTTCTAAAAAAGCATTGACGAGATTTTGAATGCGACTGTCGTCAAAAAAATCATCTCCAACAATTTCGTTGCTTTCGTCTTCAACCCCTACAACGATATAGGAATTGTTATTCGGATTCGAATTCGATAAGGCGCAAATATGTTTTAAAAACTTTGCTTTTCCTTCGCGATTATGAAGGTTGAGTTGCCTTTTTTTATCATAGAAACTGTTCTCATCGTTGTGAGCTAATAGGTTTTTTATGAGTAATCTTTTGTTAATCATGGTGTTTAATTCCCAATGGATTCTTAAAAATACTAAAATGCTTTCATAAAATGAATCTTAATAAGCGGTAAAATGGTAATATTTAACTGATTGTTAACACCCTAAAACCATTTAAATTTTCAATTTGCATCGTATTGAATAAGATGTTAATTTCACGACCTTAAAAAAACAATCAATGGAAGACAATACAACCACTTTGGATATCAGAGCCATTAATGAAAAAATTGAAAGGGAAAGTGCCTTTATCGATTTGTTAACAATGGAAATGAATAAAGTCATTGTAGGACAAAAACACATGGTAGAGCGTTTGCTTATTGGACTGTTGGGACAAGGTCATATCTTGTTGGAAGGGGTGCCAGGATTAGCTAAAACCTTAGCCATCAATACCCTGTCACAAGCCGTTCATGGTAGTTTTAGCCGTATCCAGTTTACACCTGATTTGTTACCTGCCGATGTGGTAGGAACCATGATTTACAATATGAAAGACAATGCTTTTTCGATTAAGAAAGGGCCTGTTTTTGCAAATTTCGTCTTAGCAGATGAAATTAACCGTGCACCAGCTAAAGTGCAATCGGCTTTACTAGAAGCCATGCAGGAGAAACAAGTAACCATTGGCGATAGTACTTTCAAATTAGATAAGCCGTTTTTAGTATTAGCTACGCAAAATCCTGTTGAACAAGAAGGAACTTATCCGTTGCCAGAAGCGCAAGTTGACCGTTTTATGTTGAAAACCGTAATCGACTATCCCAAAATGGAAGAAGAACGTATGGTGATTCGTCAGAATTTGAGCGGTAGTTTCGATAAAGTAAAACCTGTGGTTTCTATCGAACAAATTCTTCGTGCGCAAGAAGCGGTGCGTGAGGTGTACATGGATGAAAAGATTGAAAAATACATCTTAGACATCATTTTTGCTACTCGTTATCCAGAAAAATACAAATTAGAATCTTTAAAACCATTAATCAGTTTTGGTGCATCCCCTCGTGGTAGTATCAACTTGGCAGTGGCCGCTAAATGTTATGCATTCATCAAGCGTCGTGGGTATGTGATTCCTGAAGATGTACGTGCGGTAGTACACGATGTATTGCGTCACCGTATAGGAATTACCTATGAAGCGGAAGCTGAAAATGTAACTTCGGTGGATATTATAAACAAGATTGTAAACGAAATTGAAGTGCCTTAATTTTTTGTTTCAAGTTTAAAGTTTCATGTTAACGCAACTTGAAACAAACAAAACCTGAAACCTGAAACAAAGAAACAATGGAAACAAAAGAGTTACTCAAAAAAGTTCGTAAGATAGAAATCAAAACCCGTCGGTTAAGTGACCATATATTTTCGGGGGAATATCATACGTCGTTTAAAGGTCGAGGAATGACTTTTTCTGAAGTGCGTCAATACCAATATGGAGACGATGTGCGTGCTATCGATTGGAATGTGACGGCTCGTTACAAAGAACCGTATGTAAAGGTTTTTGAAGAAGAACGTGAATTGACCATGATGCTCATGGTGGATATTTCGGGCTCAGAGAGTTTTGGAACTAAAAATCAACTGAAAAGCGAAATTGTTACTGAAATTGCGGCTACCTTGGCGTTTTCGGCTACTCAAAACAATGATAAAATTGGATTGATTTTGTTCTCAGACCAAATTGAATTGTATATTCCACCCAAAAAGGGAAAATCACACGTGTTGCGCATTATCCGAGAGTTGATAGAATTTGAACCTAAAAGCCAACAAACCAATATTGGTCAGGCGTTACAATTCTTATCTGCTACACAAAAGAATAAAGCAATTGTATTCATGATTTCGGATTTTATTACGGACGATGATTATGAAAAAACATTGAAAATCGCCAGCAAGAAACACGACATCACTGGGGTACGCGTTTTTGACATACGAGAAACCGAAATGCCTAATATAGGGTTAGTTGCTATGCAAGATGCCGAAACTGGACAAACGCAATGGGTAAACACAGGTTCTAAAAACGTGCGTTTGCAGTACGAAAAATATTATCAAGAAAAAGTAGGTTACTTCAAAGACATTTTTTCAAAATGCGGAGCAGGAACGGTTCATACCCGTGTAGATGAAAGTTATGTAACGAAGTTATTAGGGTATTTCAAATCGAGATAAAGCTATTTAACCACTAAGTCCACAAAGAAAGCGCAAAGTACACCATATTTTGTGCGCTTCGTAAAAGCCTTGTGTCCTTTGTGGTTGAAAAAAATAAATTAATGAAACGACTTTTACACATATTACTCCTATTTTCTTCCATCGGTTTTGCACAATCGTTGGAAACGAAAATTGATACCACCAAAAATAAGATTGGTGCGCAGTTTACGTTGACCCTGAAAGTAAAATCAAGTACGACTCCTAAAGTAGATTTCCCGAAGGATAAAACCTTTGGTTCGTTTGAGGTGATTGAATCCTATCCGATAGATACTGTAAAAGAAGAGAGTCGATTGGAATTGATAAAAAAATACGGTCTTATTCAATTTGATTCAGGAAAGCAGGTTATTCCTCGTATGCCTATTTTTATCAATGGTAAAAAACTATTTTCTGATAGTGTTAAGGTTGAGGTTTTTAATGTGAAAGTAGATACGTTAAAGCAGAAAATGTTTGACATCAAGCCTATACTTGAAGCAGAAAGACCCATGGGCGATTGGTGGAAATATGTACTAGGCATTGTCTTTATTGGCGGATTGGTCTATTTAGGCTTTTATCTGTTTAAAAAATATCAGAAACAAAGTAGTGAAGAGCCTATATACAGCACTCCTATAGAAAAAGCAACAGGTTTACTACAGTTGTTAGAAAAAAAACAATTTTTAGAAAAAGGGGAAATCAAGGCATACTATTCAGAAATGACCGATATTGCTCGTGATTATATTGAAGAAGCTATCGAAATTCCAGCCAAAGAAAGTACCACTTCGGAATTAATCATTGCTTTGCGTCAAGCGGCCAACAAACGTAAATTGAAATTGTCTAAAGAAACGGTTGAATCGTTAGAACGTGTGTTGAAACAAGCTGATTTGGTGAAATTTGCTCAATCAAAACCTTTGGATTTTGAAATTGCCGAGGATAGAAAGAAAATCGAGAAAAGTATTATCACCATACACGAATCTATTCCTGTAGTGGTTGATGAAACGAGTGTGAAATGGCAAAAGGAACAAGATGAAATGCTGAAGAAACAAGCACGCAAAAAGCAAATTACGGCTTTAGCGGGTATTGCAGGTTTCGTCGTATTGGCGTTTTTAATTTTTACGTCGATTACTAAGGAATTGATTTTATTAAAAATGGATTCACAGGACCTTCAACTAAAGAATTGGTACAAACCGATTGGATTAAATCGGAATATGGTAATCCAGCTATTGTTATCGAAACCCCAGCCGTACTCACGCGTATTGATGCGACTAAAATGATTCCTGCCGATGCGAAGGATTTGATTAAATCAACGCAGATGTTTAATTACGGAAGTTTGTTGCAAAAATTTAACATTGTTGTTTCTGCTACAGAATTTAAACAAAAAACAACTGCCGATTTGAATCAAGCTTTGACTGGAATGATACAGACTTTACAATCGCAAGGTTGTGAAAACATGGTGGTGAAGCAAGAGGAATTCAAAACCAAAGAAGGATTACAAGGGTTGAAAGGCTATGGCACATTACTATTTAATGATGAACGAATGATTTACCAAACCTTATTGTTCAGTCAAGAAGGTGGTTTGCAACAAATATTGATTGCCTTTAAAGAAGGAGACGAAAATGGTCAAAAAATTGCCGAACGTATGTTGAAATCTGTTGAACTTAAAAAAGCACCATAATGAAAAATGTTACTTTTTTAAATCCGGAATTCTTTTGGTTATTTCTATTATTGCCATTGGCGATACTATGGTATGTGTTAAAGCACAAACAAGAAAAACCAACTTTAAAAATCAGTTCACTCAAAGGGTTTAAAGGAACTACTTCTTTATTGCCCAAATTCAAGCACGGTTTGTTCGTTTTGCGCTTGTTAGCGTTAAGCGCTATGATAGTTGCATTGGCACGACCACGTAGTGTGGATATCAGTAATAAGTCTAATAGTACGTACGGGATAGATATTGTTATTGCTTCCGATGTTTCTGGAAGTATGCTTGCAAAGGATTTAAAACCTAACCGTATGGAAGCACTAAAAAATGTAGCTTCAAGTTTTGTTAAAGAACGCTTCAATGACCGTATAGGAATTGTGGTGTATGCGGCCGAAGCCTATACAAAAACACCTGTGACCAGTGATAAATCGGTAGTATTGCAAGCCATTAACGATATTAAATACGACAATGTATTACAGGATGGTACCGGAATAGGGATGGGGTTAGCCACCGCAGTAAACCGATTGAAAGATAGCAAAGCGAAAAGTAAGGTAGTTATTTTGATGACTGATGGGGTGAATAACGCTGGTTTTTTAGACCCTCAAACATCGGCTGAAATTGCTTCGGATTTAGGAATTAAAGTATACACCATTGGAATAGGAACCAACGGTAACGCTTTGTTTCCGTATGCTTATGCGCCTAATGGTGGCTTTTTGTTTAAAATGATGCCTGTTCAAATTGACGAAAAACTCATGAAAGGAATTGCTCAAAAAACAGGTGGAAAATATTTCAGAGCGACCAATAATGCAGGTTTGGAAAAAATTTACAATGAAATTAATAAGCTTGAAAAAACCAAAGTAGATGAGTTAAAGTTTGTTAATTATGACGAGAAATTCCGCCCTTGGGTTTTACTGGCAGGTTTGTTGTTAGTTGTTGAATGGATATTGCGAAAAACGATTTTTAAAAGTTTTATATAAAGTTATAAATTATGAGTTATAAGTGATGAGTTGTAAATTTTCTTAATTCAAAGATTAAAATTAACTCATAATTCATAACTCAAAACTCATAATTAAAATGTACGAATTAGACGAATCAAAATATTTTTACCTTCTGTTACTAATCCCCGTATTGGTAGCGATTTTCTTGTGGGGAGAAGTTTGGAAAAGAAAAAAGCAAGCCTTGTTTGCAGACAGTTCGTTATTGCAAAAATTAAGTCCCGAGAAATCACGTTTTAAACCCGTGCTAAAATTCACGGTAATAGCAACGGGATTGTTTATGCTGATTTTGGCGTTAGTAAATCCAAAAATGGGAACTAAGGTTGAAAAGGTGAAACGCGAAGGTATCGATATGGTTTTTGCTGTGGACGTTTCTAAGAGTATGCTTTGCGAAGACATGGCGCCAAGCCGTTTAGAAAAAGGAAAACAATTAGTTTCGCAAATCATCAATAGTTTAGGAAATGACCGTATAGGTATTATTGCGTATTCGGGGAGTGCTTTTCCTGTATTGCCTATTACCACTGACTATAACTCGGCTAAAATGTTTTTGCAAGGAATGAATCCTGGAATGATTTCTTCACAAGGGAGTAATTTAGATGAGGCGATTCAGTTGACTGAACAATATTTTGAAGGAAGTGGAAATACAGCCAAAGTACTAGTTATGGTAACTGATGGCGAGGACCATTCTGAGCGTGCTCAAGAGTCCGCTACGCAAGCTCGTAAAAAGGGAATTAAAATTATCACTATTGGTGTAGGAACCTTAAAAGGTGGTCCCATACCTATTCGAAATGGTAATTCGGTGAGTTATCATAAAGATAAAGAAACTGGAGAAACGGTAACCACCAAGTTACGTCCTGAAGCCTTAGAAGCTATTGCTAAAAGTGCCAAAGGGGGTTACATTAATGGCGCTAATACCAAACAAGTGGTGGATTTTATCCGTAAATCGCTTAATAATATCCAAAAAACAGAATTTGAAGCAACCGAGTTGGCTAATTTTCAATCGCAGTTTCAATGGTTTTTGGGTTTTGGTTTCTTCTTGTTCTTCTTGGATATTTTCCTTTTAGAGCGAAAAACCAAATGGGTTCAGAAATTGGATTTATTTAATGAAAAAAAATAATTTTGTTGCTTTCTAAGAATCAGTGTGAAATAAGCATCGTATTCTTAGAGTGAATTAAATAGTACTTGTAAGAATTTTTTGTTTTTTGTAAGTGCATGGTAGTTAAAAAAATGAAAAGAAAATTAAGATACCTCCTAGTATTGATTTCTGTTAGTATTTTTGCGCAACAGAAAAAGGACTTTGCCTTGCCTGATGGAAATACGCAATTTGATAAAAAGCAATTTGCCGAAGCAGAAGCTAATTATCGGGTATCGAAAAGTGATAATCCTAAAAAGGCGATTGCAGCGTACAATTTGGGGAATGCTATTTATAAGCAAAACCAAGCGGGAGAAGCTAAATTTGCTTTCGCAAAAGCAGTAGAATCAGCTAAAGCTAAAAATGAGAAGCATTATGCTTATCATAATTTAGGAAATGCCTACATGAAGGAAAAAGCGTACGATAAAGCAGTAGAAGCCTATAAAAATGCCTTACGTAACAATCCTGCTGATGAACAATCGCGCTATAATTATGTTTTGGCAAAAAAAATGCTTAAAGATAATCCACCTTCTAAAAATGATGATAAGAAGAAGGATAAAAAAGGGGATAGTCCTGACAAGAAACCTAAGCCTGACCAAAATCAGGATAAAAACAAAGACGAAAACGATAAAAATAAAAACAAGGAAGACAAACCTAATAACAATAAAGACCAGAATCAAGACCAAAATAACCCGCAACCTAAGCCTACGAATGTGCCTAAAGATAGAATGCAAAATTTGTTAGACGCGGTAAATAATGAAGAGAAAAAAATCCAAGACCGTGTAAATGCACGTAAGGTGAAAGGTGCTCCGAAACAGGAAGGGAAAGATTGGTAAATGGAATTAAAAATTATGAAGAAACTACTTTTTATACTTTTACTATTTTGTATGAAACTCACGGCTCAAATTCAATTTGTGGCCAGTGTGAGTAAGAATAATTTAGGTATAAACGAACGTTTGCGTATTGATTTTACCTCAAATTATGAGGGTGATAATTTTACACCACCATCTTTTGAAGGTTTTCGTATAGTAGGTGGTCCCAATCAATCGGTAAGTAATGTTTGGGTTAATGGGCGTAGGTCATTTGAATTAACTTATTCTTATTTTTTGCAACCTTCTAAAAAAGGTACTTTTGTTATTAAAGGCGCTTCTATCGAAATTGACGGAAGAATTGTCAAATCTAATTCGGTTAAAATTACGGTAGGTAATGCTGTTCAAGAAGAACGTGACCCGTATGACCCTTATGGAGGCTCACCTTATTACCAGCAACAACGTCAACCACAAACGCCACCATCGACCGCTATGGGGAAAGATGGAGTCGATTTAGTGGCTGAAATTTCTAATTCTAATCCGTATTTGAACGAACCGATTACGGTAGTTTATAAAATTTATGTAAGTCATCGTACAGGTGTTGGCGGTTGGCAAGAAACCCAAAACCCTAAATACAATAATTTCTGGAGTCAAAACATTGACATCAAGCAACTACAAGTACAAGAAGGAAAATATAAGGGTGAAATGTATCGCTATGCGGTATTAAGAAAAACAGTGTTGTACCCACAAAAATCTGGAAAGTTAGTCATCGAACCGTTAACACTAGATGTTGAAGTAGAAGTTCCTTCGGGAGAAACTGATTTCTTTGGTCGTCCAATTATGACCATGGGACATAAAAAAGTTTCTGCGGGTGCTAAAACTATCCTGGTGAAACCTTTGCCAGAAGCGGGTAAACCAGAGGATTTTACAGGCGCAGTAGGTAGTTTTAATTTTAAAGTGATACCTTCTAAAACAAGTGTACGTGCTGGGGAATCTATCGATTTGAAAGTACAGGTTTCAGGAAAAGGGAATTTGAAATTGTTTACCTTGCCTAAACCTGTTGTGCCTCCTGCTTTGGAAATGTATGACCCAGAACATGAGGAAAATGTGCAAACACCATTAACAGGAATGACGGGAAGTATTACGGATAAATTTACCATTATTCCGCAAAGCAAAGGCAAGTATCTTATAAAGCCGATGACATTCTCGTATTTCGATTTGGCTACTAAAACATATAAAACCATTACGTCTAAAGAAATTACTCTTTTTGTGGAAGAAGGCGAGGCCTTGGCTTCTAACGATGAAAGTACTAATAAAACTAAAGTAACTTCAACCAGCACTTTTGGGTTTATTAAAACTAAGACGGATTTGGTTGCTCAAGGAAGTACGCCGTTTTTAGGTTCATTTTGGTTTTATGTCTTGTTGTTATTACCTTTTGTGGCAATACCGTTTATTATCGCTTTCCGTCGTAAGCAAGACGAACGTAATGCTGATGTAAGTGGTAATCGTATCCGTATGTCAAACAAACTGGCTAAAAAATACTTATCGGAAGCGCAAAAACAATTAGGAAATAAGGAACCATTCTATATTGCGTTAGAACGTGCATTGCATAATTTCTTGAAAGCCAAATTGCATATCGAAACAACGGACATGAGCAAGGATAAAATCAAAGAATTATTATCGGTTAAAAATGCTGATGCAAGTACTATTGAACAATTTATTGCTTTGGTTGAGAGTTGCGAATTTGCTCGTTATGCGCCTTCAACCAGTACAAGTATTCAAAATGATTATAATTTGGCCGTAAGTATTATTGCCGATTTGGAAAAACAGATTTCTTAACCACAAAGAGCACCAAGCACACTAGTAAAAGAAAAAAACGAATACAGATGAGCGAAGATGAAATTTCTAAACTTGTTTTTGAAAGTGCGTTGAAAGTACACAAGACATTAGGTCCTGGTCTTTTAGAAAGTGCTTATGAAGAGTGTTTGTTTTATGAGTTAAAGAAATTAGATTTAAAAGTAGAAAAGCAAAAACCACTTCCTCTGATATATGAAGATGTAAAAATGGATGTGGGCTATCGGATAGATATTATTGTTGAAGAAAAGTTTATAATAGAAATAAAATCAGTTGAGGCTTTAAATGATGTGCATTTAGCACAGATTTTAACCTATTTAAGATTGTCAGATTGCAAATTAGGAATGCTGATTAATTTTAATGTCAAGTTGTTAAAAAACGGAGTAAGGAGAGTCATCAACGGTAAGTTGTAAGAACGATAAATTTAATGGTTTACTATGAAGTGGAGCTTCCTCAGTGTGCCTTTAAACGATATACTTAGCGCACTTTGTGCCTACTTAGTGCCCTTAGTGGTTAAAAAGAAACGAGGCTTCCTTAGTATATCAGTTAAATGAAATACTCAGGGCACTTTATGCCTACTTAGTGTCCTTAGTGGTTAAAAAGAAGCGTAGCGCCCTTAGTGTATCAGTTAAATGAAATGCCTAGCGCACTTTGTGCCTACTTAGTGTTCTTAGTGGTTAAGATAACCTCTGACCTTTATTATTAAATTTAAAATTATGAAAAAGATACTTTACATATTCATCCTATTCTCTCAATTCATTTGGGCACAAACTCCATTTGAAAAAGGGAATGAGTATTATCAAAAAGGAAATTATCAAGAAGCGATTTCGCAATACCAATCTATTTTAGATAAAGGAGAAGAATCGGCAGAAGTGTATTTCAATTTGGGAAATTGTTTTTATAAGCTCAATAAAGTAGCACCAGCGGTGTATAATTTTGAAAAAGCCTTACTGTTAAGTCCTAATGATACGGAGATTCAAAATAACTTGGCTTTTGCCCAAAAAATGGCAATTGACGATATTCAAGAAGTGCCTCAAGTAGGTTTTGCTAAGCTGATTTCTGATTTTACGTCCAGTTTCCATTTCGATACTTGGGCTTGGATAGCTATAGTGGTGGCTTTTCTCTTCCTAGGATGCTTTGTGGCTTACTTTTATGCTTATTCGACTCGTAACAAAAGAATTTTCTTCTCGGGAATGCTTGTTTTTTTGTTTTTGGTTGTAGTAAGTGTATTCTCTGGTTTTTTTGAGTTTAGCCGTACACAAAATGAAAAACCTGCGATTGTTTATGTGGATACCTTGACGGTTAAAAGCGAACCTAATTCAAGTGCTTCAACTGCTTTTGTACTTCATGCGGGTACTAAAGTATTTGTTTTAGAAGCTTTAGATAATTTTTATAAAATCCAACTGGCTGACCAAAAAGAAGGTTGGGTAGAGAAGAGTGCTGTGAAGGAGATAAAGTAGAGTTCAGTATTCAGTGTTCAGTATTCAGTGTTCAGTGTTCAGTATTCAGTTGATTATTGACTTTTTTTGTGGGGCACTGAGTACTGTACACTGATTACTGCTTACTACTTTTCTTCTAAATTTTCAGTTTTTTCTTTTAAATCAGCAAACCAGTCGGCCAACACAGGTAATAAAGTTTCTGAGGTTTTCATGCATGGATTAAAAAATAACGAACTATCCTGAGTTTCTTTACTTATCAACATATCGTTGATGTTTACTTTTTGGAATAAATTTAAAACAATTCCTACGAGTAAAGCGGTTTTTAAGGCACCAAAAGCACCTCCAGCTAAAGTGTTTACCCAGCCCATAAAAGCAAAACTCGCTATCCCGGATAGAATTTTGGCTATCATGTGAATACCTAATACGACAAGTCCTAAGGTAAGCACGAACGCAGTTACTTGTATGGTTTTAGGGGACCAAGAAACATTTTGACCTATTATATTACTGATGATGTAAGAGAATTTGATAGCTATAAATATCCCTATAAAAAAAGCTACCAAAGACGCTAATTCGACAAACAAACCATTTTTGAAACCTTTGTAAAAACCAAGTACCAATAAAGCTCCAATAAAAATATCTATAAATCCCATGATTCTTTTTTTCCAAATTTAGTAAAATAGAATCAACGCACAATAGAAAAGCAATCGGATTAAGTATCTTTGCTCGTTGAATTTAAGTTTGTGAATCTATAAGGCATAGATTATCTGATTCATAACTGACAACTGATAACTGATAACTGATAACTGATAACCGATAACCGATAACTCATAACTCATAACCGATAGCTAATGTCACGCGATATACAATTAAAAAACCGTTGGGAGCAAATTGTGAAATTTTTGTCCGACAAATTTGCCGATGGAGAAGAAATGGATTTAGACGCCATTATTTATATTATTGGAGTACAAGAATTAGGGAAAATCAACAGAACTTTCAAAAAGGATGAAAAAGTCAACCTGATGCACATTGCTATTTGCAGGTTGTTAGAACCTTATGGGTATTACGAATTCGATTATTTTGATACCGAAGGATGGCCACATTATAAAGTTAAGGAAGAATTACCTCCTTTAAAAGCAGGTGAACAATCGGTATTGATGAAGGAAGCCATTGTGAATTATTTTGTTGAGAAAGAAATTATTGAGTAATTAGTGAATAGTAAAAAGTGAATAGTCAATGATCAACTAACTACTTTTTACTAATCACTAATTACTAATCACTAAAAAATAGTAAATTTGCAACTTTCAAAGGAAGACCGATGATTGATAAGATAAAAGAATACATTGCTGAGGCACAAGCGTTCAACGCTCAAAATAAAGAAAAACTAGAAGAATTCCGTATCAAATTTCTTGGAAGCAAGGGATTAGTTAAGGATATTTTCGCTGAATTTAAAAATGTACCGAACGACCAAAAGAAAGAATTTGGTCAAATCATCAATACCTTAAAAAATATTGCTGAGGAAAAAGTTCGTGCTATTCAAGAAGAATTAGAAAGTAAAGAAGAAGTAAAAGGTATTTATGGGGATTTAACCCGTCCAGCCGAGCCTTTAAAATTAGGGTCACGACACCCGATATCATTAGTGAAAAATCAAATTATTGATATTTTTGCAAATGTAGGGTTCAACGTGTCTGAAGGTCCTGAAATTGAGGACGATTGGCATAATTTTACCGCTTTGAACTTGCCAGAATACCATCCAGCTAGGGATATGCAGGATACGTTTTTTATTCAAACGAACCCTGATATTTTATTGCGTACCCACACTTCGTCGGTGCAAGTACGTTATATGGAAAACCACAAACCGCCTATTCGTACCATTTCTCCTGGACGCGTGTTTCGTAATGAGGCCGTTTCCTCACGTTCGCACTGTATTTTTCATCAAGTAGAAGGATTGTACATTGATAAAGATGTGTCGTTTGCCGATTTAAAGCAAACCTTGTTGTATTTTACTAAAGAAATGTTCGGGAAGTCGAAAATTCGTTTGCGTCCATCGTATTTCCCATTTACAGAACCAAGTGCCGAAGTAGATATTTATTGGGGTTTAAAGAATGAAATCGATTACCGTATTACCAAAGGTACAGGTTGGTTAGAAATTATGGGTTGTGGAATGGTGGATCCTAATGTATTGAAAAACTGTGATATCAATCCAGAGGAATACAATGGATTTGCTTTTGGTATGGGAATTGAGCGTATTGCTATGTTGTTGTACCAAATTGGCGACATTCGTATGTTTTACGAAAACGATGTCCGTTTCTTAGAACAGTTTAAATCTAATATATAAAAGACAATAGATGATAGACGGATAAATCAAAGATGTGTCCGTCTATTTTCTATTAGTCCATTCTCTTTTATCTTCTTAAAATATGAAAAAAGACATAGTTATTCCAAAAGTTGAAAATGTATTTTTAGCCGCTATTCAAGAGTGGAATGATGATTTTATGGACAAGGTATGGAATGTATATCTTGTAAATGATTCTGATTTTGATTTAGAAAACATCATCGTGGTTTCTAAAGCTTACGGTAAAATGGATGGCGAAATGCGCAAAACTTCTTTGCTACGACATGGGTTTAAATCTTTGCCTAGTGTTTCTGCACTGAAAATTGAAATGATTGAAAATAGTGTTTTAGCGCTAAATAATGAATTTATGGTAACCTATTTTATAGGGAATACATTATACGATAAAAAATTTACGTTCCGTCAAAATTCTATCAACGAACGTGCTACGGAAGAAGTGCCGCACATTTGGCAAAATGGGGTAGTGGTGAGATAGTTTGCTGCTAATTAGTATAAAAAAGAAACGGTCTAGATGTTTGTCTAGACCGTTTCTTTTTTGCAATTGTATTACAAACCTTTGATGTTGTTTACTAAGTTTTTTAAGACAATGTTTGGATTTCCTTCGTCATAAGTTTTTGAAGTATATGTAATTCCGTTGTGTACTACAGTAAGCACTTCTGATCTAGCGCCATCATATACAAAAGTTGTTGAAGGTGCGTTGAAATAAGGAATCAAATCTATTGTTAATCCGTAGAAAATGTTGTCAATAGTATTGAACTTTGTAGTTGATATAGTATATGAGCTTGGAGGGACAATACCAGAGCTTGATTTGGTTACTGTTCTACCTTTTAAAGTAGTTGCTTGGTAAAAGCCTCTAGCTTGTGTAGTTACAGTGATTTCTGTAGTCGAAGCAATACGTTGTGCAGTTAATCTCGAAGTTTGATTTGCTTTTTTGGCTTCATTTTGTGCGTTGATTGTTTGTGCTTCATTGTTTTTTTCTGAGTTTGCATGGTCAACTGTGCAACTAGCCATTGCTGTTAATGCTGTGATAGCTAAAAAGAATTTTTTCATGATAATTTTAATTATTTGTTTTTGTTTGTGTTGCAAAGTTGAAAATATGTTAAAAAATACGCAATACGGATAGTTGTTTTTGCGAATAATTCAGCAAGGTTTCTTTTTTTGAAAGTTAATTTGTTCTTTAGTTATTTGTGTATAAATGTAAACTTTGTTTTTTTGAGTTCTTTTTTTTGAGTTCTTTATACTAAAGCTCTTTTGAAATTTATCGAATTGATAATGAAGAATGCTAATTTGCTTTTCTGAAGAAAGTAATATATTGGCTGATTATTTTGATTTCTTTCAAAATACAACGACATTATTTATACTTATTTTTTGTTGTATTGAGGGATAAAGTAGTCGTATTACGAAAATTTTTGTAATTCTGTCGAATGCAGTTTAATTAGCTAGTAATTTCTGGCTTACTCTGCTGCTAGCAATATATGATGCTAAGAACCCTAAAATCATGATAGTAGCAAAGACGATAAGGAAGTTAATCCATTCAATTTTTACGGGATAAGCTAATGATTCGGTAATCATTATTAGGTGGAATTGGCTTTGAATAAAAATAATAATAAGTCCAATAAATATGCCGATAAATCCACCAATAAAAGTTAGTAGGCTTCCTTGAAGGAAAAAGATGGTTTGAATTTCTTTTATAGTTACACCTAGATTGAATAAGGTTTTTAAGTTGCCTTGTTTGTCTAGTATCATCATAATGATAGCTCCAGCTAAAGTAAACAATGTCATTACAATTACTAAGGTGAAAATTAGGTAAATGGCCGTGTTTTCTGTGTTGAGCATTTTGTGTAAACTGTCATTTAGTTGTGCTCTGTTTTTAATGATTACTTGGTCTTTAAAAATCAATTGTAAGTCCTTGATTACCGCGTTTTCATTAGCAGTTTTGTCAAGTTTGAATTCAATGGCAGAAACTTGGTTCGATTTATATTCTAAAAGATCTTGAGTTAGTTTTAAATCGGCAAAAACGTATTTACTGTCTAATTCATCATTGATTGAATAGATACCAATAGGGATTAAATTAGATTTGTTAAATGCAGATTCAGGATCCGTAATTGCTCCCTTGCCGGGACGGGGAACATAAATTTCAAAGGTATTATTGAGGTCAAATAAACCTAAAGATAGTTTTTGACAAATAGTATTGCCAATAACAACCTGTGGTGTTTCGGGTACAAGCCACTGACCTTGGTAAATGGATTTGTTAATAGGGTTTACCTGTGTAAATTGGTTGTCAATTCCTTTGATCTCTGCAACCTGTTCCTTTCCTTTGTAAACAAAAAGCACTTTTTCTTCGATGACTTTGCTGTAAAATAGTATGCCATTCGTTTTTTTTAAACGGTTCAGTTGGGTGGTGCTGATTTGTAGGGATTTGCCTTTTGCAGGGAATAGTTTTAGGTCTGGATCGAAATTGTTGCTAAAAGATAGGCTGAAATCTTTCAATCCGCTAAAAACAGAAAGTACCACAAATAAAGCCATAGCACCTATAATAATTCCCGCTGAAGCAATTTTGCTAATAATATTAATAGCGTTATTCGTACTAGAAGTACGTAAATAACGCTGTGCTATGTAGAGCGGGAAATACAATTTAGGATTTCTTTCTTTTTTCTAACAAATCTGGATTGTCAATTGGGTTGTCTTTCCCAGAAAGTGCATTGTCAATTTTTTCAATATAATCTAAACTGTCGTCTATGTAAAAGATTAAGTTAGGTACTTTGCGTAATTGTAATTTTACACGTTGTGCTAAGTCGTGTTTGATTAACGGTGTGTTAGTGCGAATAGCAACAAGAATTTCAGCTGCCTTGTCCTGAGGGAAGATGCTTAAATATACTTTTGCTATTGATAAATCGGTAGTAACACTTACTTTTGAAACTGAGATCACAAGATTAGAAATTCCGTTTTTACGTACCTCACCTTGTAAAATATCCACCAAATCTTTTTGTAAAACGTTACCTATTTTTTTTTGTCTATTCGTTTCCATGGGGCAAAAGTACAATTTTTTAGTTGGATTCTTGCAATCAGACTCGGTTCAAACTTTTTATATTTGTACAAAATACAAAAAATAATGAGAAAAATAGAGCATATAGGAATTGCAGTTAAAAATTTAGAGGAATCCAATAAGTTGTTTGAATTGCTTTTTGGTGTTCCTCCCTATAAAGAAGAAGAAGTGGCTAGCGAAGGGGTGAAAACGTCTTTTTTTATGAATGGTCCGAATAAAATTGAATTGTTAGAGGCTACCAATCCAGAAAGTCCTATCGCAAAATTCATTGAAAAAAAAGGTGAAGGGATACATCATATCGCTTTTGATGTTGAAAATATCGTGGAAGAGATAGAAAGATTGAAAAAAAATGGATTTGTAGTTTTGAATGAAATGCCAAAGAAAGGTGCTGATAATAAATTAGTTGCTTTTCTACATCCTAAAGGGACTAACGGGGTGTTGGTAGAATTATGTCAAGAAATTGCAGAATAATTTTGCAGAATAGAAAATATGCCTTAATATTGCACTCGCAATGAGGCATTGCCGATACTTGCAAGGATAAGTTTACTTAGTAAATTTACGGTCCTATAGCTCAGTTGGTTAGAGCACCTGACTCATAATCAGGTGGTCCCTGGTTCGAGCCCAGGTGGGACCACATAGTGGATGAAACACCTGCAGAAATGTAGGTGTTTTTTTTTGCTTATTATTAACAAACACAAAATTTGAAATTATGTTTAAAAAATTAATGTTAGTAAGCGCAGTAGCTTTATCTTTAGCTGCTAATGCTCAGGATTCAAAAAAAGGTTTTTACTTAAAAGCTGGTGGATCTTATTTTATTCAAACAGTTCCTACAAATTTTCCTGAAGTTGGAGGATTAGCTCCAAGAAAGTCAGTTTATAATACAGCAGGTAAGCTTTTGTCATCTGAAGAAATAAGTGGTTCTTTTGGGGAAGGAGTTAGAACTAACTTAGTTGGAGGATACCGTTTTACAGAACGTTTAGGTTTTGAAATGGGGGTGCATTATTACATGAGTAATTCTAAAACTATGGCGGATTATACTAATCGTCCGGATGGTGTAGTTACGCATCCAATTTTTGGGGATTTGCCTAAAAAAGTTAATTCGGTTTCAGAGGGTCAAATCAGTGCTTTTGATCTTTCGCCATCTGTTGCGCTATATCTTGGAGAAGTAGATAAATTCGAGCCGTATGCTAAAGTTGGTGTCATTGTGCCAGTTTATGGTTATCTAGATATAAAAACTACGGGATCTATAGTTGTGGGAGGTAATAAATTTGCTGATTTTTCTAAAACCGACCGTGTAAAGCCGAATCCAACAATTGGCTTTATGTCTTCTCTAGGAACTTCTTATAAGTTTTCAAGTTCAGTGTCAGCATTTATCGAAGTTGAGTATCGTAATTTTACTGTTAAAGGAAAAACTAAAGAGACGATATCAAGTACTGTAAATGGTATGGATAATCTTTCAACATTGAAAGTGTCTGAGATACATTCAAACTACGTTGATGTTTTGGATGTTAATTCTAATAATTCAGCTACAGGTACATTTGATGCTAATCGTGCTAAAGATGAATTAGCTTCTTATGTAAGCATCAGCGGTGTAGGTTTGACTTTAGGAATGCGTTATAACTTCTAATTTCTAACCCTATTATATTAAAAAAGAGTTGTCTAGTAGGCAACTCTTTTTGTTTTACATCAGTTTTTTTTATAAAAGCATCAAGATTAATAATTTAATCGATTATGGTTATTTAAAATAAAATTCTAATTTTGTTTAACTAAAATTATAAAATAAGAAAAAAATGGCATTAGCAATAACAGATGCTACTTTTGATGAAGTAGTATTGCAATCAGATAAACCAGTATTAGTTGATTTTTGGGCGGCTTGGTGTGGTCCATGTCGTATGGTAGGTCCAGTAATCGATGAGATTGCTACTGAATATGACGGTAAAGCCGTAATTGGTAAAGTAGATGTAGATGCAAACCAAGAATTTGCTGCTAAATATGGCGTACGTAACATTCCTACGGTTTTAATTTTTCAAAATGGGGAAGTAGTAGGACGTCAAGTAGGGGTAGCTCCAAAAGATACTTATACTAAAGCAATTGATGCTTTATTGTAATACGATAAAAAGTGTTTGTGAGGTCTGACGAGAGTCAGACCTTTTTTTTATATTTGAGTTATGAATCTTGAATCACAAATAGAAAAAATATCCAGTTTTCAGCATTTAGAGCTATTGGCTAATCAAATTGTTGAAGGTTTTATCTCAGGGATGCATAAATCGCCATTTCATGGTTTTTCTGCCGAGTTTGCGGAGCATAAAATTTATAACCCTGGAGAAAGTACCAAACATATTGATTGGAAGCTATATGCTAAAACGGATAGGTTGTATGCCAAACGTTATGAGGAAGAAACTAATTTGCGTTGTCATCTCATTATAGATAATTCTTCCTCGATGCATTATCCTAAGTTGCAACCCAAACAATTTTTTTATGAAAACAAAATAGGATTTTCTGTTTTGGCTTCTGCAGTTTTAATGAATTTGCTAAAAAAACAACGGGATGCCGTGGGCTTGAGTGTTTATTCAGATGCGTATGAATATTATGCTCCTGAAAAGGGAAGTGAACGTCATCATAATATGTTGTTGCATAAATTAGAAGAAATATTGCAGACCAGTAAACAAGGAAAGCAAACGGATACGATTACGTATTTGCATCAAATTGCTGAAAAAATGCATCGTAGGTCTATGATAGTATTGTTTACGGATATGTTTCAAGATAGTGATGAAGAACGGTTGTTTAAAGCCTTGCAACATTTGAAACATAACAAACATAAAGTAGTTGTTTTTCATGTTTTTGATAAAAAGACAGAATTTGAGTTCAATTTTGATAATCATCCTCGAAAATTTATTGATTTAGAAACAGGGGAGCATATTAATTTGTTTTCTGAAAACATTAAAGAAGTGTATGAAAATACGGTAACATCTTATTTTAAGCGTTTGGCCGATACTTGTGCTATGTATAAAATTAAGTATGTTCCAGTGGAAATAGGCGTAAGTTTTGAAAAAATAATGACAACGTATTTGATTGAAAAACAATCATTTGTGTAATGTTTTGTAAAATAATTTAAAAAAAAATAATTTTTTTCTTGCAGAATTCAAAAACGGTTGTATATTTGCATCCGCAATTAAGCAAAAGGTTTGGTAGTTCAGTTGGTTAGAATACATGCCTGTCACGCATGGGGTCGCGGGTTCGAGTCCCGTCCAGACCGCTAAATTGGAATGAAGAAGCGCTCTTTGGAGCGCTTTTTTGCCCAAATAAAGATTTTAAAATTAGTTGTGTTGTTTAGTCCACTTCGGTGGATGGTTTAGTAGTTAGACCAATGAAAAGCTTTCCATTTGGAGGGCTTTTTTTTTATCTAATTTTTAAAGGAAAAATGGGTGCGGTAGATTTGAATAAAATAAAGGGGATTTGTAGAATTTCCTTTTTTCTTTTTGAAGTTGTTTGAGATTTTGAATGTGGGAATTGTTGAGTTTTCTGATCTTTAGTTAGTTGTGATTTGATTTTAGTTTTTGTTGAGAAATTGTTTAATTTTTGCTTGTAGAGCTAGAAAATAGCTGTATATTTGCACTCGGAAATCAGAAATGATTTATCAAGGTTTGGTAGTTCAGTTGGTTAGAATACATGCCTGTCACGCATGGGGTCGCGGGTTCGAGTCCCGTCCAGACCGCAAAAAGCTCTTCAGAAATGAAGGGCTTTTTTTGTTTTGGGTTTTAAAAAATAATTTAAAAAAAAATTTTTTTAGGGTTGTGAGACTGGAAAATTGCTGTATATTTGCACTCAGAAATCAGAAATGATTTTTATAAAGGTTTGGTAGTTCAGTTGGTTAGAATACATGCCTGTCACGCATGGGGTCGCGGGTTCGAGTCCCGTCCAGACCGCAAGAAAGCTCTTCAGAAATGAAGAGCTTTTTTTTGTTTTGAAAATGTTGTTTTGTATTTTTAATGGATCAAGGATCAAGTCCAAAACCTGTGGATTTGATAAATTAGGCATATAAATTTGTAAGTCTAAAAAGAAAGAATTCTATGTTTCTTACGCCTCTAAATTTACTTCTAAAAGCCTTTATTTTTGCATTAAAAGATTTGGCTGAAGCATTGGTACTTCTGTTGTCAAAGTAATTTAGTATTGTTTTATAATGATTTGTTATTGTTCTTGATATTGTATTGAATGATTTAAAATTTGATTGACTTACTTTTTCGTGCCATTTTGCCAATTTTGTATATGCGTAAAGTTTGTTTGTTGTATTTTGAAAGATGTTAGCCAGTTCTATCGAAAGTTGATAAGCAAGTTTTAAATCAGGGTAGATTTCGAAAAGTATTTTAGCTCTTTCTTTTTGATTGTATGTCTATTTATTTTCTCGCTTATATAGTAAATATCGACTTCTCGCAAGGAGTTGTTTCTTAGTTTCACCATTGGCTAATATCTCAGGATTATATTTTCTTTTTTGTGTTTTAGCTTTTTCTAATAAATCATTTTCTTGGTCGATTGCTTCCCATCTATGCTTTATTCTTATTTCTTGCAAAGCTTCAATGGCTAGTTTTTGAACATGGAACCTATCGGTAACTAAGGTTGCGTTAGGGAATGATTTTTTTACAATGAGTTCCATATTTGGAGCCATGTCTAAAGTCGTCTCTTTAACTTTACTCCTTATTTTTAAAGGTATTTTATTTAATACTTCAATAACACTTTCTGCCTTTGTTCCTTTTACAACAGCCACAATACTACCTTTTCTACCTTTGGCTTTTTTGTTTGTAACTATAGTATACAATTCATCATAAGACAAAGCAGTTTCATCAATTGAAAGGTATTCTCCTAGGTTTTCAGGATAAAGCAACCAATCTTTTGCATGAGATTTTTGTTTCCAAGTTTTAAAATCACTTAAAAAATCTTTGTATTGTTTTTGCAATAATTTTCCATTAACACCATAAAAAGTAGCGATGCTTTTTGTGTCATGAGCGTTAGTGTCGATTGATTTCTTTTAAAAAAGAGGCAAACTCTTGTGTAAACCGAGTGCCTTGCGCTACTAAATTCCAGTCTCTAAAAACAACTTGATTAGTGGTTAAATTGAGCCACCTTCTTCTTTTTATATGTAGATAAACCTTAAGCTCTCTAATTGGAAAGTCTTGAACGGTAATGCTTTCAAAAAAACCTTTCGATTGCAATTTATCCTGAGAATATTCAATAGGAGGCTTATTGATTTCCTCTAAATATAAATGAAGTATTTCTTGTTTTTTATCTATTAATGTTAACTCAAAATATTCAATAATATATTCAGGTAGTAAAAGATGAACTAAATTATTAAAGGAAGAATCCATACTGAAAATTTAAAATACAAAAGAATGTATTTTTTAATTTCTCCACAACTTTTTAGCTTGAGCCTTTTTAATTAAATACATCTTTTTTTTATTATTTTTATATTAAGTGTTTTTTGTGTTTAAAAATTTTATATTTTCGTCAAACTAAATCCCAAAAAACCATAAGAATGAAAAAGAAAGTACTTTTAAGTTTTTTTGTATTGTTTGGTGTTGCTCTAGGGCATAGTCAAAATTCAAAAGAATTGCTTAAGCAAAAAGAAACACAAGTTGTTAAAAAGCTTACAAAAAAAGAGGCTAAAATTCTTCAAAAAAAGCACGAACAACATTTAGCGAATAATCAAATTAACAGAGCTTTTTATCTATCTAAGCAAGAAAGAAAATCTGAAGGCATTCCTCCTAATAAATATTTTGAGCAAGAGTGGTTGTTGACCATGGATCCTAGTACAGGAAAACCCGCTCATGAAAATTTAACTAAAATACGTAAAGATCTAGAACAACAGCGTCATGATGCAATGATGCAAAGAATTCCAGGAGATGCAGTAGGTAATAGTTGGGTGGAGCGTGGCCCTAATAATGTAGGCGGTCGTACTCGTGCTATTATATTTGACCCTGGTGACGCAACGGGTAACACTGTTGTTGCTGGTGGTGTAAGTGGTGGATTATGGCGTAATAATAATATTTCAAATACAGCTTCAACTTGGACGCGAATTGCAACATTTCCAGAACATGTCAATGTTCAAAATATAGCGATTGATCCTAATAATACAAATACTTGGTATGTAGGAACAGGAGAATCCTATGTGGCTGGTGATGTGAATGGGAATGGGATTTGGAAGACTACTGATAGAGGTGTTACTTGGAGCCGTGTATACGGTGGAGGAACAGTTGCTTCTACAGTTAAAACATTAAAAAATTTAGATATTATTGCTCCTTCAGCAGCGGGTACGATTCGTGCTTATTCTACAGGTGTTGCAAGTTGGGCAGGTGGAGCAATAACAAATAATTTAACCGCTGACATTGTTTTGATGGATGATGGAGTTGCTCCTACGGACGACGCTTGTAGTGCAACCAGTCAAAATTATGCAGGAAAGATTGTTTTGATAAGACGCGGATCATGTTCTTTTGAATCCAAAGCAGTGATTGCACAAAATGCGGGTGCAGTGGGTGTTATCATTATGAATAATGCGGCTGGTGCTGGAGTAATGAGTATGTCAGAAGATGCAGCAGTTACAGGTACTATCCCTACAATCATGGTTTCAAAAGAAGATGGTGATTTGTTAGTAGCAAATTTGGCAGGATTACGCGGTACGCTTAAGCCTTCTTTACCAACTGAATTTTCAGGACTGGAAGTTTCAGGGGTTCAATTTGTTAATGATATCGTTATAAAAAACAATGCTGGAGTATCTGAAATTTATGCTGCTTTAGGTGATGGGCAATATTCTGATTCACGAAATGGTACTTTGTTTAATGCATCTAATTTTGGTCTTTATAAGTCTGTAAATGGAGGTTCTACTTGGACTAAATTGAATTTACCTGTATCAGATGCTGGTCATCCTACTTGCCCTAATGATCTTGAATTAGGGTTTGATGGTGATATTTGGGTTTCTAGTACTAATAGTTGGACTTTTGGTGATGGCGGTGGACGCGTATTCCAATCTACAGATAATGGAGCTACTTTTGCATTAAGACATACTGTTCAAGGTGAGCGTGGAGGAATGCGTGTTGAAATTGAAGCTTCCAATACCACAGCTGATAAAGTTTATGTTTTATCACAATTAAAAGACGATCCTGCTACCACATCTAAAATTGAAGTAAAATTAGAGGTTACAACTAATGGTTTTACAACACCTCCGATTGTATTGACTTTACCAACTGGAAATGAAACTCGTGAAACTACTTATGGTTTTACAGGTGCTCAAGCGTTTTATGATATGATGATTGAATCGGATCCTGTAGATGATAAGATTATATATGTAGGTGGAATTGATCTTTATAGAACGGCTAATGCTAATGGACCAGCAGTTACTTGGTCGGCCATTTCAAATTGGACAACTAATGTGCATTCTGATCAACATGCTATGGTGTTTAAGCCTGGTAATAGTAGTGTGGGGCTTTTCGGAAATGATGGTGGAGTATATTATTCAAGTAATTTAGCTTCAACAACAATTCCAGCTACGGCGAGAAATTCAGGATTTAATGTAACTCAATTTGTAGGAGTAGCCGCTATGCCTAATGGTGTGACAGGTGCTGCAGGTGATTTCTTTGTTGCAGGTGCGCAAGATAACGGGACACAATATTATTCAGGTTCATCCACTGGAGCTACTTCAACTGTAGGAGCAGCAGCTGGTGTGAATAGTACTTTTAGAGTTCAAGGGGGTGACGGTGGTAAACCTTTATTTGATCAAGGCTCTGATAAATACTATATAACTAACTATGTTTATAATGACAACATGGTTTTGAGAAATGTGGGAAGTACCACTACTAAAGCTTTGAATGATAGTACTACAAGTGCAGGGTTGTTTTATCCAGCTATGACTTTAGATTCAACAAATGATATTGTTTACTCTGATTTTACAACTACTGGTACAGCAACTACGTATCAGGTGAGAAGATATTCTAATTTGAAAGCAAAGACTGCAGTTGTGCGTACAAATTTAACGAATGCATTGCTTACTTCTTATCCAACAGCCTTAGCAACTGGTAAAGCTACACCTACTACTTTGTATATAGGTACTATGAATAGTAAATTGTTGAAGGTAACTAGCGCAAATGGATCAGCTCCTGTTTGGTCGAGTATTACTGGACCAACATTTGTAGGTTCTGTTTCAGATATTGAATTTGGTGCAAATGATAATCAAATTTTTGTGACCATGCATAACTATGGGGTAAACAATGTTTGGTATACTTCTAATGGCGGTACAAATTGGTATCAATTAGATGGAGACATGCCTGATTTACCAGTTAAGGCAATCTTACAAAATCCGTTGAATGCAAATGAATTAATGATTGGTACTGATTTAGGGGTGTGGTATGCAAATAACTTCAATGCGGCTTCTGCAACTGATCAAGCGCTTACATGGAAACAAGCTTTTAATGGTATGAGTAATGTGAAAGTTACAGATTTAGATTTGCAAGCTAATTCACCTACAGCCCCTAATGCTTACAAAGTTTACGCAGCTACTTATGGTAGAGGGGTTTTTTCAGGAAGTTTAGTTGCGGCAGCAGGTGCTAGAGCAGCTCAGTTGGTTCAAAAAACAGAAGGATTTAAAGTGTATCCTACTGTGTCAAATGGTAATGTTCAAGTTTCTGCTCCAGATAGAAAAGGTGCGACTGTTATTGAATTGTTTGATATCACAGGTCGTAGTGTGTTTACAAACACTCTAGAAATGGACGGAAGTACTGTAGATGTGAATTTTGGTTCTCAGGCTGCAGGTAATTATATTCTTAAGTTAAGTGGTGATGGATATGAGGAAATCCAAAAAATTGTAATTGAATAATTATAGTGTTTCTTCTTCAAAAAGAGCTGTTCGGTTTTTCGGACAGCTCTTTTTATTTTAAAAAATGTCTGATTTATAGTGCCAAAATAAATAGATGTAATATCCTAAAAATATTATGCATACAACAAATTTCATGAAAGTGGAAGCTAAAAATCCAATGAAAGAACCTGTGGCGGCTTTTAATGCTCTTTTTTGTTCTTGGGAGTTATAATATAATTCACCTACGAAAGCCCCTACAAAAGGACCAATAATAAACCCCATAGGGATAGGTGACAGTAGCCCAACAATTAGTCCAATATTGGTGCCCCAAACTCCGTATTTGCTACCCCCAAAGAGCTTGGTTCCCTTCGCAGGGATGATATAATCCAGTAGGGTTATCAATAGAATGATGATAAACGTAACGCCTATTACCCAGTAATTATCTGGGACAGCTTTAGTGAAATAGAGTAGTACTAATCCTAGCCAGCTGATGCCAGGGCCTGGTAGTACAGGTAAGAAACTTCCAAAGATGCCAATAATCATGCATGCAAAACCGATGCAGGTCAATACTAAATCCATAAAAAAATGTTTACTTTTGTGGTATTACAATTAATGTTTAAAAATACAAATTGGTAAAATGAATCAGCTTAAAAAAGGATTATTTATTTTTTTTATGGCAACTACGGTAGTTGGATGCCAATATTTTGAAAAAAAGAAAGTTCCAACAAAAGATGATTTGTTAAAAAAAGAATTGGAAAAAATCAATTGGCAAACCGTTGATGAATATCCTTCATTGCCAGAATGTGACAATATAACTGATAAAGAGCTTCAAAAAGATTGTTTTTTTCAAGTCCTCACGAAAACAATTTATGAGAAATTAGTTAATGATACCGTGAAGCAGCTCTTACCGCGTTTAGATTCTCTAAAAGTAAAAGTTATTATTACGCCTAATTCACAAATGGAGTTTGAAACTATATTGCCTTCCAGCGCTGTAGATCCAGAATATACTGACAGTATTTTGCGCTCGAAATTAGTTGGTTTCCCTGAAGTTCAACCTGCGATTAAGAGAGGGATGAAAGTCAAGTCGCAATTCGTAATTCCTTTGTTTTTAAAAAAATAATTTCCTATTCCAAGGTTTAGTTAAAAGGTTGTTTTATCCCTAACGTCAATGATTTTATATATTGACAAAATTAGTGTTTGAGTTGTGTTTTCTTGTTGAAAATGGTTTGAATACTCTATTATTATTTATCATCCTAAAGTATTGTTTTGAAATGCTAAAATGATTGGGTTCTCTTGTTATTCCACTATTTTATTAGAGACATAAAATGTTATGGTATATGAAACTTGTTTTTTTTGGATAACTCCAAATGCTTTTTCGTTCTTCAATGAAATGCTTTGCAAGCCTTGGTTTTAATAATAAGTAATAGTTAGTAAGTTTTTTTGCTATGGGAAATATGGGTTTTTGTGTTAATTGTGTTTCGGTGTCTATAAAAAAAAAACTCCGCCTTTTGAGCGGAGCTTATTTTATGAATTACATAGATTATTCAATAATTAATTTTTGAGTTCCTTCAAATCCGTTTCCAGAAACTTTCAAAATGTAATTACCTGTACTTTGAGTGCCAAAATTCACTTCTTGTGCATTACTGTTAATTTCTATTGAATTAGAGTACACTTTTTTACCTGTTATGTCAAACAAATCGATATTAGTTTTACCATAAACCTTGTCTGAAGCTATAGTAACATTTCCTTTATTTACTGTTGGGAAAACTTTGATCGAATTATTAGTAATCACATTTTCAGGATTCGATAATAAAGCTGTTAACGAGCCTGAGAAAACACCTCTACCGTAAGTAGCCGCATAAACCTTGTAAGCGTTAGGAGCTGTTGGTGAATTAGCTTGTAAATCTAAATCCGTTACTCTCACATTGCTCATCCCGTTGAAAGATTGCTTCCAATTTAAAGCTTGGTCACTAGTCCCGTTTGGATTAAAAGTATTCGCATACCAAACACCTAAATCTGTACCAATCATGATTTCAGCAGTATTTAATGGATTTTGCAAGATACATTTCACAGGTAAATCAGGTAAATTACCATCTAATTTAGACCAAGTAGTACCGCCATCAGCCGTGTACCAAATGTTATTCACGCCATAATTGTGCATAGATACGAAAATTTGGTTGTCGTTAGCGCCAAACTCAATGTCAGAAACAGAACCTACAAATTGTGAACCCGTGATATCTGACCAAGCAGGATTAGCTCCATTTGCACTAGTAATTTTTAACAACTTGCCATTCATGGTGCCAGCATAAAGTGTAGTCGGGGTAATTTTTCCTGTTGCGAGCGCTGTTGGGTAAGTTGTCAAAAGTGCATTTGTTAAATCAGTTCTTGAAACCGTTCCTCCTTTGTAATCAGAATACCTTCTAATTTGATAAATTCGATTAGTAGCATCAGTAAAATCTGAATAAACTATATCATTAGTAGAGTCTAAACACATTGCCGCATAGAAAAGTCCCATACCTTCTGTGTCATCATCTAATTTGACAGTACTAGTACTTCCAACGGTTCTCATATACATATTATCATTATTCACATAATTTGTGATATAATATTTATCTGATCCTTGATCAAATAGAGGTTTCCCTCCATCACCTCCTTGCACTTCATAAGTTCCGTTTACGCCTATAGTAGCACCTGCAACAGAAGATGCAGAAGTTGTTGATCCCGAAAAATACTGAGTGCCATTATCTTGTGCTCCAGCTACTAAAAAGTCACCAATTGCACCAGAAACATTATTAGGCATTACCGCAACTCCCACAAATTGAGTTGTATTAAAACCGTTATTTCTTTTTGTTATAGCTGTAGTTGATGAGCCAGTAGCACTTGTTAAAGCTCCACAATAATAAACGCCACCATCATTCCCAAATACACCTATATCAGAGTTACCAGGTTTGAATGTTAAGGCATGTTGATCTGAATGTACATTTGTTGTCCATCGTGAGATTTGTGTCCAAGTTCCACCACTATTAGTCGAACGATACAAATCAATACCTCCGATATAAATTGTTGCATCATTAGTAGGGCTTGACTCAATCATCAAATCATAAAACGCTTGATACCCTGTAAAACCAGATATGTATTCTCTACTTTTACTAGCCGAATCAGAATAAAAACTAGTTGGTAATGTGATCAGAGTGGGTGTAGTAGCAAATGCATCTGTTGTTTTCTCTAATTTTGTTTCCCATTTCACCCCTGAAGTTGCGTTAGCTGTCATTCCTTCTATTTGAGATAAAACATACAAAGTATTCGCATTTGTATTTGATGCTTCAATTTCTACACGAGTACCAGTCCCTCCAGTCCCCTTTGTTCCACTAGCATATCCAGTCACAGTGTGTCTTAAAGTAAAAGTGGCGCCATTATCAGTTGATTGATATACTCTTCCACCTCCATCACCAAATGTATTGCTATCAGTAGATGAGACCCAAATATTCCCATTAGTTGTAAGTTCTATATCATTTGGACAGATTGGATGACCATTAGCCAATGCTGGAAGATTTAGTTTAGTCCATGTGCTTCCACCGTTTGTCGACTTATATACTCCAAAAGTACTTGGACCAAAAAGAGTTCCACTACTCGAATCTGAATAACGTCCATCGCCTATGGCAACGTAAATATCAGAATTCCCTGCGTTATTTTTTATAACAAGATCATTAACTAAACTTATTCCTGAAACCTCAATGCCAGCAAACTCTGTTGGTAATGAAGGTTTGAAAGTTCCTGTTAGATTTGCTAAATTAGCAATTAACAAATCTCCATCTTCCTTAGAAACCATAACTGTAGGTATCGTGCCTACTGTATCACCATCATCTGGCATGTTTTGAACTCCTGCACCAGCGACATTATTCATTAGAATTACACCCAATGCACCAGCATTTTTTGCCACAACCGATTTTGATTCGAAAGTACATGTACCTCTTCTAATAAGTACTATTTTTCCGGTATAGTTTTGCGTTGTAGCACTACAACCATCATCATTTGGTGCGGTTCCATCATTCATCAAAACAATAGGCGCAGTAAAAGTATTAGTTATTGCCCCTCCTGACCATAATGCAATTCCAGTCGAATACTGATTAATTGTATTGACAGAAGACGGTGAAATTATATCTAAATTATTTAGCTTCTTAATAGTCGTAGTTACAGTACCTCCACCGAAAACTCTTGTCCAAGTAACTCCCTTATCAGTTGTTTTCCAAATACCATTACCATTCACATCTCCTCCAACATATGACTCTCCTGTGCCTACATACCAAATATTTGTATTATTTGGATCAATGGCTATATTTTGAACATTTACATGTTCTGGAAAAGTGTCAATTTTAGACCAAGTTGAAGCTGCACTTGAAATATTGGTGTTTTTCCAAAGACCGCCACTTACTCCACCAGCAATGACGGTATTACCATTTGCATCTGTAGGGTCAAATACTAGGGCACGTGTACGTCCTCCTACATTATTCGGTCCTCTTTCCACCCAGTTATTGTTATTGGCATCACCAGGGATTCTTTGAGAAAGAGCCTCTCTTCTTGCTTGTTCAAGATCTTTCCTGATTAGATCTAAATTTTCACCAGTCGGGTATCCTCTTGAAGGATTCATGGTCATCAGCCATTCTTGCTCGAAATACTGATTAGGAGGTAAACCTTCTGCCTTTCTTTGTGAACGTGGAATGTTAAAATGTTTATTAATCTTGTTATGGGCTAAATGATATTCATGCTGCTTTCTCAGCTTAGCAATCTCCTTTTTAGCCATTTTCTTTTGTTTTGCATCCGATACACTTTGAGCACAAGTAAAATTACTTGTAAGCAAAGCACACGCAAATGCAAAAGGTAAAAGTAGATTTTTTTGCATAATTCGGGTTTTTAATTGGTATTAATTCACAAAAATACACAAACAACTGAATTACACAATAATATCTCTTATGTTTTTAACTTTTTGTAGAAATCATCTTACTATAGATTAATGCATTCCCATCCGTGAGCATAGATACAAATTGACAAATATGCAACAAGCGTTCATATAACGTATCTTTTTCAATAGCATGCTTTTCAGGAAGTACTTTTAAAAGTAATTGGTCAAAATTTGTTGCTTTTCCTTCAAATTCATTGTTGTAGGCGCTGATGAACTTATCTAATAAATTATTGATAATTTGGTACCCGTTTATTTCTTTTTCGATGACTTCACGACTTTGGTAGATGTTTTTCACACTAAGTTTGATAATGTCGTTCATCTGTGCTTTGTATTTGGATTTTTCCATCAAAGCATAGGGGAAAGCGCCTTTAAGAATCAATTCTTCATTTTCTACAAAAATAGATACTGCATCATTAATAAGACTGCCAATTGCTAAGGCACGCAAATAACTGATGCGGTCTTCTTTGGTGGTCAGTGCATTGTATTTAGAGGTATCAATGGTGTCTTTCACTAATTTAATGAGGTATTCTAAGGCATAATCTTCAGAAACTAAACCTAAATTGATTCCATCTTCAAAATCGATTATGGTGTAGCAGATGTCGTCAGCAGCTTCGACTAAATATGCCAAAGGATGGCGTTCATAGCCAATGGAATTATCTTCTTTGTTTTTTTTCAAACCTAATTCTTCCGCAACTTCTTTGAAAAAGGATTTGTCTTGCTGGAAAAAGCCATATTTTTTATCAGCTATATTAGTTGTTGGTTTTTTAGGTAAACTTTCCTTTGGGTATTTCATAAAAGCACCTAAAGTGGCATAGGTTAATCGTAAACCTCCTTCCACTCCTGGTCGAGATGATGTAAGTATTGAAAATCCATTGGCATTTCCCTCAAAATCTATTAAGTCTTGCCATTCTTTTTCAGAAAGTTGCTCTTTGAATTTTTGCCCATTCCCAATGGAAAAATATTCGCCTATAGCTTTTTCTCCTGAGTGTCCAAAAGGAGGGTTTCCAATATCGTGCGCTAATGCTGCCGCAGCAACTATAGCACCGAAATCATTGGCTTGATAACCATGGATTTCTTGTAAATAGGGATATTTTTCTAAAATTTTCTTTCCTACCAAACGACCTAAGGAGCGTCCCACTACGGATACTTCTAAACTATGGGTCAAACGTGTATGAACGAAATCGGTTTTGGAAAGCGGAATGACTTGAGTTTTATCTTGTAAACTCCTGAAAGCAGCCGAAAAAATGACACGGTCATAATCTACTTCAAACCCTAAACGCGTATCGTCTTGTTCTTTTCGTAAACGTTTGCTTGTATCTCCTTGTCTTTTTAGCGACAAGAGTTGTTCCCATTTCATCATAGGCGTAAAATTTTAGATTGAGGACTTTAAGTAGCGAATATACAAATTATGCTTCTTTTTTCATACAAACGCTGTTTTCAACGCCTATATACTGCCCGTAATTCGGAATAAAGGTGTATCCTGTTTTTTGGTATAACGCAATAGCCGCAGTAAGCTTGGGAGAAGTTTCTAAAATAAAAGTATTAAATTGTTGCTCTTTAGCCCAGTCTTCAATAGCTGTCAGTATTCTTAGCGCGATGCCTTTATTGCGATGGTCTGGATGCACAAACATACGTTTAATTTCAGCAGTTTGCCTATCATATTTCTTGAATGCTCCACAACCCACCGCAACCGAATCTTCATAAACCACTAAGACATGGTCTAGTTGTACATTGTTATAAAAAGCAAAAAAATCACGTTCGTCACCATCGATTTCTACCAAATATTCATCGAAGAGAGCGGATAATTTTTTAAAATCAGGATTATCCGAATTTGTTTTTACAACACGCATGATTAGTCTCTGTTTAGGAAGAAAACACGGGATTTTTTCGGGTATTTTTCTCTACTCATGTGGCTTGGGTTATCAATAATGGTTTTGATATTAACAACATCACCCAATTTGAAATTTTCAACCGTATATTTATAATCCAACAAATAAGGACCACAGAAAAAATTTCCTTGTTCATCTTTTTCTATAGCTCCCGTATATACGTTTTTTTTATCTTTTGACATGTTTTCTATTTTTAATCAAAGGTAAAGCTTTTGTAAATAAAAACAGCCATCCGAAGACAGCTGTTTGACTATTTCTTAACCACTAAGGGCACTTATTTATTATGAATTCTAAATTCTAAATTCTAATATTAGACTTAAGAACCACACATTTCGCAATCCTCAGGACCTGCGTTACGCGCACGTTCTAACATCAAGCGGAATTCTTCGGCACTCATTTCACCTTCAGGTGAAACAACTTCCACTTGAGTAGGTTCAATTTTAGCTGTTGGGGTTTCAATTGTTTCCTTTTTCTCATTGTTCAAAGTAAACTTAATGGCATCAACAGCTGCTTTGGTTCTTAAATAATACATACCTGTTTTTAAGCCTGATTTCCATGCGTAGAAATGCATCGAAGTCAATTTAGCAAACGTTGCCCCTTCCATAAACAAGTTTAACGACTGCGATTGGTCAATGAAATACCCACGTTGACGTGACATATCAATGATGTCTTTCATAGACATTTCCCAAACGGTTTTGTATAATTCTTTTAAATCTTGCGGGATGCGGTCAATGTTTTGAACCGAACCGTTATGACGCATGATTTCTTGTTTCAATTGCTCGTTCCACAACCCACGCTCTACTAAATCTTCTAACAAGTGTTTGTTTACCACAATAAATTCACCTGAAAGTACACGACGCGTGTAAATATTTGAAGTATATGGTTCAAAAGCTTCGTTGTTTCCTAGGATTTGTGAAGTGGAAGCAGTAGGCATTGGTGCCATTAATAAAGAGTTACGCACTCCGTGTTCCATTACTTCTTTACGTAAAGAAGCCCAATCCCAACGTCCAGATAATTCCTCATCTTTTACTCCCCAAAGGTTGTATTGGAATTGACCTTCAGCAATTGGCGAACCTTTGAAAGTTGAATAAGGACCTTCTTCTTTAGCCATTTCCATTGATGCAGTTACCGCAGCAAAATACATGGTTTCGAAGATTTCTTGGTTTAATTTTTTAGCCTCATCACTGGTGAAAGGCATACGTAATTTAATAAAAGCATCCGCTAATCCTTGTACACCTAATCCCACAGGTCGGTGACGCATATTAGAATTATAAGCTTCTTGTACTGGATAATAGTTGCGGTCAATTACCTTGTTTAAGTTACGAGTTACACGTTTAGTTACTTTGTAAAGTAATTCGTGGTTAAACGCACCATTTTCAACAAACATAGGCAATGATAAAGATGCTAAGTTACATACCGCAATTTCATCAGCCGAGGTGTACTCCATGATTTCAGTACACAAATTAGACGAACGAATCGTTCCTAAATTCTTTTGGTTCGATTTACGGTTGGCTGCATCTTTATACAACATGTATGGGGTTCCTGTCTCGATTTGAGATTCTAGAATTTTTTCCCATAATTCACGTGCTTTGATGGTTTTACGACCACGTCCTTCATTTTCATATTTAAGGTATAACGCTTCAAACTCGTCTCCATAAACGTCGTACAATCCTGGACATTCGTTGGGACACATCAACGTCCATTTGTCGTCAGACTCTACACGTTTCATGAATAAATCAGAAGTCCACATCGCATAGAATAAGTCACGAGCACGCATTTCTTCTTTACCATGATTTTTCTTAAGGTCTAAGAAATCCATGATGTCCGCATGCCAAGTTTCGATATAAATCGCAAAACTTCCTTTGCGTTTTCCACCACCTTGGTCTACATAACGAGCCGTGTCGTTGAACACACGCAACATCGGCACAATACCGTTAGAAGTTCCGTTAGTGCCACGAATGTAAGAACCTGTAGCACGTACATTATGTACTGATAAACCGATTCCTCCCGCAGATTGTGAGATTTTTGCGGTTTGTTTTAGTGTGTCATAAATACCGTCAATGCTGTCATCTTGCATAGCTAACAAGAAACATGAAGACATTTGAGGTTTAGGAGTTCCTGCGTTAAAAAGTGTAGGAGTTGCGTGAGTGAAGAATTTCTTCGACATCAACTCATAGGTTTCAATCACCGAGTCTAAGTCGTTTAAGTGAATTCCTACTGCCACACGCATTAACATATGTTGAGGGCGTTCGGCAATTTTGCCATTGATTTTTAGTAAATACGAACGCTCTAAAGTTTTAAATCCAAAATAATCGTAGTTGAAATCGCGATTATAGATAACATGCGAATCTAAAAAAGTAGCATTATCCATAATCACTTTATGTACTTCGTCAGAAATAAGTGGTGCTTCCTGTCCTGTTCTAGGATTTACATAATGAAACATATCATTCATCGTTTCTGAAAATGACTTTTTAGTGTTTTTATGTAAGTTAGAAATAGCAATTCTAGCGGCTAACAAAGCATAGTCCGGGTGGGTAACCGTCATAGAAGCAGCAGTTTCTGCGGCAAGGTTGTCTAATTCAGAAGTAGTTACTCCATCATATAAACCTTCAATCACACGCATGGCTACTTTTACGGCATCCACCATATCATTCAAACCATAGCACAGTTTTTTAATTCTGTCTGTGATTTTGTCAAACATTACAGGCTCTTTATGCCCATCTCTTTTTACTACGTACATTTTGTTTGTGTTTTTTGGCTACAAGCAATCCCTTCCTTGTACACCTGTTAATACTTAAGCTTTAAACACCAGTCTCCCGACTTTTGCAAGGGTGTTTTTTATTTTTATTTGTGAATAAAGGTTTGAAAACTTCGATGTTATTCAATTCTTTCCACTTTCAATTTGTCTGTTTTTTAGAAATCAGCATCTAAAGAGAATTTACTAGCATCCTCTTCCGTATTCATCACGCCTGCTTTTTGATATTCTGCCACACGTTTTTCAAAGAAATTAGTTTTTCCTTGTAACGAAATCATATCCATAAAGTCAAAAGGGTTGTTAGAGCTGAAAACTTTAGCACAACCTAATTCAACCAATAAACGGTCAGCTACGAACTCTAAATATTGTGTCATTAAAGTAGCATTCATGCCAATTAATGAAACTGGTAACGACTCCGTAATGAATTCACGTTCAATATTTAAAGCATCCACGATAATTTCGGTAATACGTTCTTTCGAAACCTTATTTACCAAATGGTGGTTGTGCAAGTGTACTGCAAAATCGCAGTGTACCCCTTCGTCGCGAGAAATTAACTCGTTAGAAAAAGTTAATCCTGGCATCAAACCACGTTTTTTCAACCAATAAATAGAACAGAAAGCTCCCGAAAAGAAAATCCCTTCCACCGCAGCAAAAGCAATTAATCGCTCAGCAAACGAATCGGATGCTATCCATTTTAAAGCCCATTCAGCTTTTTTCTTGATAGCTGGGAAAACATCAATGGCATGGAATAATTCATTTTTTTCCGCATCATCTTTTACGTAGGTATCAATCAATAACGAATAGGTTTCGCTATGAATGTTTTCCATCATAATTTGGAAACCGTAAAAGAATTTAGCTTCTGGGTATTGTACTTCATTTACAAAGTTTTCAGCAAGATTCTCGTTGACAATACCGTCAGAAGCAGCGAAGAAAGCTAAGATATGCTTGATAAAATACTTTTCATCGTCATTTAATTTGGTATTCCAATCGGTTAAGTCTTGATGCAAATCAATTTCTTCCGCAGTCCAGAAACTCGCTTCCATTTTTTTGTACCATTCCCAAATGTCATGATGCTTGATAGGGAAGATAACAAAACGGTCTTTGTTTTCCTGTAAAATAGGTTCAATAGTAGCCATAGCTATATATGCGATTATAGTTTAAAATTAAATATTTGAGTAGGTGTTTTTGGGCACTACAAAGATTCAAATTTGTAGTTAATAATGAAAGTTAAGTTATCCACAATTTGGGCGAGTTTTTAACAAAAATTGGGTTTTGTAAGCAAAAAGCCTGTAAATGTAATTTATTTAAAATCAATGTGTTATAAATTCAAAAACCCGTAAACCCCTGTAGAATCAGCACTTTTGAGGAAATAAAAAAAGAGCTATTTTTTTAGCTCTTTTGCAACTTGTTCTAATTCTTCGTACCATTCTTTTCCGAAGCGTCTGATTAAGGCTTCGCGAACGAATTTATAGACAGGTACTTCTAATTCTTTTCCTAATTTACAGGCATCCGAACATATATCCCAGCGGTCGTAATTTACCGCTTGAAAACTACTAAATTCTTTGATACGGATAGGGTATAAATGACAAGAAACTGGTTTTTTCCAATCGACTAAGCCTTGATTGTAAGCTTGTTCAATCCCGCAAAGTGCCGTTGGTCCATCAAAAATAACGTAAGCACAATCTTTATTGTCAATCAGTGGAGTACCTAAATCATTGTCTTTATCGGTCACCCAAGTGCCTTGCGCTTCAATAGCCGCAATGCCTTCGGGACGCAAAAAGGGTTTTACTATAGGGTAAATTTTTTCTAAAATCGCTGTTTCTTCTTTCAGTAAGGGGGCTCCAGCATCGCCATCGATACAGCAAGCGCCTTTGCAAGCGGTTAGGTTACACACAAATTCTTTTTCAAGAATATCTTCAGAAACAATGGTTTTCCCTATTTGAAACATAAACGATTTTTTTTCAGACTGCAAAAGTACGAATAAGAAATAATAATTGGTTCGCACGGGGTGTTAATTGTTTGGTTTTAGTATATTCGGGGAGATTTTAAACAAACACACCACTACAAACTTGTTACTTAGTTTTGCAAACAGTTGTTACACAGAATGCTATTCGGTGTTAATAATAGGTATAGCTGCATTTTGGGTAGATAACAGTCATACTATTTAGAAATTGATAGGAATTGAATTTTGAATTTGCATGAGAGAGACATTCATGCCAGCCTAGGTATTTGAATACGTTGAAATACTTCCAAATTAATTAGATTATGCCATTAACAAATGATAAACTAGATAAAATCAATTATAAATTGCCCCCTGCATGGAAAATTCCATTTTATGAGTTTGTAGGCGGGAAGATAGAGATAGAAGAATTTGAGAAAATACTATATGGATTAACTGATTTAGAAAAAAGAATTGGCATTGACACATATGTAGAATTAATCAGCTTTAATTTTTCTAATGGACATATTTATAATGATGTGATTAAATTAATACTTGAAAAAGTATTAATTGAGGAAAGCGATAATAATTGTAAGTTATTTGCTTCAGTTGGAGAGTTTTACCAAAATGTTGATTTGAAATATATAATAGCAAATTCAAAAAATTTACCAGAAGCTGTTTTAAATATTTTTAATGGAGCACATATAGCCGTGAAATGGAGCGGTGTTGATAATCCCGCATATGATGTTGAATTTTTAAAAGAAGTTATTCGTCTTAAAGAGCCTATTATGGGCTGTTTAAATATTTTGCCTTCAAGCACTGTGATTATTGGATATGCAGCTAATTCGTATATGACTTTATTTATGGATGATGATGGTATTGTTTATATTTCTTTGGATGTTACTGGTGAAATTTACTATGGTACAAGTTTAATTGATGCTTTGACAAAAATACTTTTAGGATTAGAGTATGGAAAAATATTGTGTAGCCCGATGGCGCAGGAATGACCAGCACTCCTAAGTCCGAGCAATGATTTTAAAATTAATATGCTCTACATTTCTTGTCCCAGCATGACAGATAGTGGTACTCAGATGGAAAGTTGAGCAATCCGTGAAAATTTCGACTATCTCTATACTTTTAAAAATTAGTTAGCGAAAAGATGTATAAGAGATTTAGACACTTCGAGTTATAGTAAGACCAACTGAGTATTTAGCACTAAAAAGCCTTTTTATAACAATTGCTAAAATTTGTATTGTAAAAAACCCCTCACATTCTACTGTTTTTAGTATATTCGAAAAAATTAAATAAAAATATATGAATTTCGATTGGAGAGAAGTCCTAACCGTGGGGATGGTATTATTTGCCGTAATTGATATTGTAGGTTCCATTCCTATTATAGTAGATTTAAGAAATAAAATAGGTCATATACATGCCGAGCGCGCCAGTGTGGTTTCGGGACTTATCATGATTACCTTCCTATTTGTGGGAGAAGGGATGTTGAAATTCATTGGGGTAGATGTTAAGTCGTTTGCCGTGGCAGGTTCTATCGTGTTGTTTTTCTTGGCCTTAGAAATGATACTTGGTATCAGTATTTATAAAGACGACGAACCCAAAACCGCCAGTATAGTGCCTTTAGCTTTCCCTTTAATTGCAGGTGCGGGAACAATGACTACCCTACTGTCGCTTCGTTCAGAATATCAAGCCATTAATATTGTGGTTGCTATACTAATTAATATCATTATTGTATATGGCGTGTTGAAATTGTCTGGCAAAATTGAACAATTGCTTGGCCCAACAGGTTTAGGCGTGGTTCGTAAGGTATTTGGGGTGGTTTTATTAGCTATTGCTGTTAAATTATTCGCGGCTAATGTTAAAGGCTTGTTTGTTTAGTATCAAAAAATGTAACTTTGTGGCATAAATCCCATTGAAATGAAAATCTTTACTTACATAGTTTTAGCATTAGCAGTCGTATTGATTGGTATAAATGCCTCCATGTTGAATTTAAAAAACTTAATGGAAGGCGATAGCTTGATTGCTTTAATTGGAATTTTAGCCATTCTTTGTGCGGTAGTGATATTGTTGATTTTTAATATCTCTAAAAGCATTGATAAAAAGCTAAAAAGTCATTCTTAATGTTTGATGTATTAATCATTGGCGGAGGCGTATCAGGTATGTCTTGCGCTATGGTGTTGGGCTCGGCGCATAAAAAAGCCTTTGTTCAAGACAAAAAAGTTGGAATTATAGCCCACCAAAAAGCATCTTCTTTACAAGATGCTATTTTTTATAATGCCTATGGGATACCAGCTGGCAAATTAGGTGTGGCACTGCTTGAAGAGTCGGTATCGCAATTGCAAAACACCTACCCACATATCGAACAAATTCCGGAAGAAAAAGTGTTGAAAGTGCTTCCAACTCACGAAGGTTTTGAAGTTGTGACCAATAAAGCTACGTATGTTTCAAAAATTGTAGTTATTGGGATTGGCGCATCTAATTTGTTTGATATAGAAGGATTGAACCAATATGTAATGCCTCACCAAAAATCTTTGGCTGAAAAGAATCGTATCCAATTAAAAAACGACGACCATAAAGTTGCCGAAAACCTGTATGTGTGCGGTACTTTAGCAGGACATCGCAGTCAATTAGCGATTGCTTCGGGGAGTGGTGCTTCTGTGGCTACTGATATATTAGTACTTTGGAACAACGGCGTAGAAACCCATAGCCACGATAGTTTGCGCAAAAAAGCTTAAGGTTTTAGCGCAACTTTTAGCATAGCGTCATTTTTCAACACGGCTCTATAATAATAGGTTTCGCCTAGCAACTGACGACAAAATTCGGCAGTAAGATGACGTTTTACAAAAGCTTTATTACTCTCTAAATCGATAGTGTTATCCAGTTTTACAATCGTGTTTTTGAATAGATTGAAATACACATCCGAGTCATTTATTTTCTGAATGATTTGGCTGTATTTCAATTTTTCAAAAGCCTTACGGTTTTTATCAATCGTTTTGAAAACAAAATTGGTTACCGCACCCGACTGCATGATGAGCGGAACTAGTTCACTTCCTTTAGTAGCTTCTAGCGGTACAAAAACGTCCGGTATAATACCACCACCGCCGTAAACAATGCGTCCTTTAGCGGTTTTAAACTTCAAGGTGTCAGCAATTTTAATACTATCTTTAGCATACATTTCACCATTGTGATAGCGTTTCATAAAGTCGTTCAGGTATTTTTCTGTACCTTCTTTATAGGCTTTTTGAATCGACCTTCCTGATGGCGTGTAATAACGGGCAACGGTCAATCGAACAGAAGAACCATCTTTAAATGTAATTTCGCGTTGTACAAGACCTTTCCCGAAAGAACGACGCCCGATAATCAATCCTCTATCGTTATCCTGAATCGCCCCTGCGATAATTTCGCTAGCAGAAGCCGAGTTTTCATTGATTAAAAGGGTGATTTTTCCTTTTTCAAAACGCCCCTGAGCTGTAGCTATGGATTTTTCAATGTCACCTTTTTTGTTTTTAGTGAAGACAATAAGCTTCTTAGAGCTTAAAAACTCGTCCGCAATTTTAATCGCTTCTTCCATGTAGCCTCCACTGTTGTCTCTCAAATCCAAAATCAAATGGTTGGTCTGCTGATTCAATAGTCTTGTTAAGCCTTGAGAAAATTCTTGATAGGTGGTTTCTGCAAAACGATTAATTTTGATGTAACCCGTTGTTGTGTCTAACATAAATGCCACGTCAACACTCTTCATAGGAATAGTATTACGAATGACTTCCAGTTTGAGCTTACGATTTTCTGATTTTCTATAAACCGTCAATTGTACAGCGCTTTGGGCTTCACCACGCAGGTAGTTATACAATTTTTCATTGTTGATTTGTTTGCCAAACAACTTATGATTGTCTGCATACAACAATCGGTCACCCGCTTTAATTCCAGCTTTTTCAGAAGGACCACCAGCAATAGGACTGATGACCATTACGGTGTCTTTTTCAATGAAAAAATTAACTCCAATCCCTACAAAATTGCCTCGCATCGATTCTGACTCGACCATCGCTTCACTTTTGTTGATATACACCGAATGTGGGTCTAATTTTTCTAAAATTCCTGTTACCGTTTGGTCTACAATAGAATCGGTGTTTACAGCATCTACATAATCACTATGAATAAAATCGATGAGTTTGTTCAATTTTTGCTTGCTGTCGTTTTTGGAAATAAAAGGATTTTCGCCAGTATCTTTCATCATATACACGCCTAATAAAAATCCTACAGCGATGGCGGTAAAGATTAAAATGGGGAGGTATATTTTGTTGATTTTCATTGTACCTATGATTGCACTTAATAAAGTTACGGAAAATTAGTTGTTTCTTCTTTACTTAACGAAGTCCCTATTGACATTAAGGAATTAAGTGTGTTAGGAAATTCAAAAACTTACTGTTTCTTAATTTCTTAATGGTTAATTCAAAAAGATTTAGTTGAAATAAATTTGAAATTGTTTTACTTCTATTCTAAATCCACAATCTGTTGAATTTCCACCCCTGCTTTTTCTAAAAACTGCAAACCTGCGTCGTCGCGGTAACCATTGTGATACACCACACGTTTAATCCCCGCTTGAAGTATTAGTTTGGAACATTCTTTACAGGGCGATAAGGTAATGTAAAGTGTGGCATCCTGACAGGATTGGGTAGAATTAGCTACTTTCAAGATGGCATTGGCCTCGGCATGCAAAACATACCAATGTGTCAAGTTATTTTCGTCTTCACAACAGTTTTCAAAACCCGAAGGTGTCCCGTTGTACCCATCAGATATAATCATACGGTCGCGAACAATAATAGCGCCCACTTGCTTTCGTTTACAATACGAAAGTTTGCTCCATTCTTTGGCTAAACGCAAATAAGCCTTGTCGTATTTATTCAATTTTTCTTCCATGCTTATCGATACCAAATAGGACTTTGAATGATTAATGGTGTGACTACACCAATGATAAAGGCAGACATAACCAGTGTCCAATCTCTTTTTGAAAATCGAAATACAGATTGCACTACAAATGAGAGTAACAGTACCGCTATGACTACTATGATTTGTGCGCATTCGATGCCAAGCGCGAATTCGGATAAAGGGAGTATTTTGTCTGTGGCTGTACCGGATAATAAAGTTTTAAAGTAATTTGCAAAACCCAACCCGTGGATAATTCCAAATAAAAGAGTTACTATTGCGATGAGGGTGATGCTTTCGTTTTTGTTGTTTTTTCCAGCGGTAAACAAGTTAAATAGTGCTACAATTAAAATGGTAATCGGAATTAAAAATTCGACCAAATTTTCTTTGATGTATACGATACCAAATACAGAAAGAAACAACGAAATAGAATGTCCCAAGGTGAATAAACTAACGAGTGTTAACCACTTTCTCCAATCGTTAAACGAGTAAGGAATGGTCATTCCAATTAAAAAAAGGATATGGTCATAGGCATGGATATTCAGCACGTGCTTGAGACCAATTTCAAAGTAAAGCCAAAATTCATTCATGATGTTAGGTTATGGAATTTCAAACTTACAAATTTATTCTTACAAACTTACTTTGAAATCCGTTTTACTTTGATTATATTTAAGGTAATAAAAAACAACAAACTATGTCAATTTCAGATTTATTTGATAGCGAATTTAAAGCTAGAAACAAAGGACACTTTTCCGCTATTGTGCGTGTTGCTATTGCTGATGGCGATATGACGGGCGAGGAAAAACAATTTTTAGACCGATTGAAACGTCAGTTGGAAATTTCCGACGAAGAATACGAAGAGATTTTAGAAAACCCAACCAAATACCCTATCAACCCGCCTACATTATATGTTCAGCGCTTAGAACGTTTGTACGATTTAGCACGTATGGTTTATGCTGACCATGTTTTGGGACCTAAACAAAAGGAGATTTTAACAAAATTCTGTTTAGCGCTTGGTTTTACCCCTGGAAATGTAAGTTACATTGTAGATAAGGCACTATCGTTGTTGATTTTGCATGTAGATTTAGATACGTTTATTTATGAAATGCAACATATGAACAAGTAGTAATTAAAAAAAATGAAATTAAAAATGGCTGACACGATGATCAGCCATTTTTTTGTAGGAAAAGAAGTGGTATAAAAATTATATTTTAAAAGTAATCACTGGTTTTTTAGCGTGATTTACTAAACTTTCACTAATGCTTCCGTTTAGGAAATGGGCTAACCCTTTACGCCCATGCGTACACATGCCAATTAAATCTGCATTCAAATCACTTGCAATATGAAGGATTCCCGCTTCAACATTTGCATCGTTGTAAATATGGGTTTTGTAATTAGACACGTTAAATTGACTAATAAAATCATCCATTAACTTTTGGGTTGTTCTTGTGGGTTTAAAATTATTAGGAGTGTTTACATGTACAAGATGTAAAGTTGATTCAAAATCATTTACAAAATTCACAACCTTTTCGAATGGTGCTTTAATTTCTTCTGTAAAATCAGAAGCAAAAACAAAGTTTTCAATATTGAAATTCGCACGTTCATCTTTAATGACAAGTACTGGTATTTTAGAATTACGAACCACTTTTTCAGCATTAGAACCTACAAACATTTCTTTCACTCCACTTGCGCCATGTGAACCCATAACAATAAGATCAATGTCATTGTCATTAATTGTTTTCATAATGCCATCGAAAGTATGTCCAATTTGAATGATTTCTACCACAGAAACGTCATTCAGATAATCCTCAGTTAGTAAATCTTCCATTTTCTGACTTACAGCCCTTTTAAAAAACATAACCTCAGGAATGTCATGACCATGAGTTACAGGGTCATTAGATTGGTGAGGTAATTCTAAAAGATGTAATAAGTATATTTCGGCATCGTGTTTAATGGCAAATTGAGCAGCAACTTTTAAGGCGTATTCGGCGTGCTTTGAAAAATCGGTAGGTACTAAAATTCTTTTCATGCTAGATTGGTTTTTATTGGTTGTTGTTCTTAATCAGAGAGATAAAGATAAGAAATTTTTTAACAAAAATCAATAATTAGGTAATTTTAAAAAAAGTTGTATATTTGCACCGTTATTTAGAAGTTAAACATTAAATAATGAGGCACGCATGGCGTGCCTCTTTTTATACCCATGACATTTAAAGAAAAAGTAGTACAGTTGTTAAATCAAACTTTGGAAAACAAACCAGAGTTGTTTTTAATTGATTTAACCATAACAGACAGTAATAAAATTATCGTAACTTTGGATGGTGATAATGGCGTGCAATTGCAAGATTGTGTGGATGTTAGCCGTGCTGTTGAAAGCGAACTGGATAGAGAAGAACTTGATTTTGCTCTAGAAGTGGCCTCAGCAGGCGTTTCAGCACCTTTGAAATTAGTTCGTCAATTCAAGAAAAATGTTGGGCGTACTTTGAAATTACGTACAAAGGATCAAACTTATGAAGCTACTTTAGTAGATGCTTCAGAGGATGCGGTAACTTTAGAGTGGACCGCAAGAGAACCGAAGAAAATAGGAAAAGGAAAAGAAACTGTAACTCACAATGAGAAAATTGTGTATGGCGACATTGTGGATGCAGTAGTTACAATTATATTTTAAAAAAAAATCAAAGAGTTGTATGGAGAATTTAGCATTAATCGATTCGTTTTCAGAATTTAAAGATGACAAATCTATCGATCGTGTAACGTTAATGGCTATCTTGGAGGAAGTATTTAGAAGTGCCCTTAAAAAGAAATATGGTTCGGATGACAATTTCGACATCATTATCAATCCTGACAAGGGGGATATGGAAATCTGGAGACGTAGAGTTATTGTTGCTGATGAGGATTTAGATTTCGAAAATGAAGAAATTACGCTTACAGAAGCTCGTAAAATTGAACCTGACTTCGAAATTGGAGAAGAAGTTTCGGAAGAGGTTAAATTAATTGACTTGGGTAGAAGAGCAATTTTGGCTTTACGTCAAAACTTAATCTCTAAAATCCATGAGCACGATAGCACGAACTTATACAAGCAATTCAAAGATTTAATAGGAGATATTTATACAGCTGAGGTTCACCATGTGCGTCCCAAAGCTGTGATTTTGGTGGATGATGAAGGAAATGAAATTGTATTGCCAAAAGAAAAACAAATCCCATCCGATTTCTTCCGTAAAGGTGATAATGTACGTGGGGTAATTGAAAACGTTGAATTAAAAGGAAATAAACCTCAAATTATTATGTCTAGAACTTCTGAAAAGTTCTTAGAAAAATTATTTGAGCAAGAAATCCCAGAAGTTTTCGACGGATTAATTATGATTAAAAAAGTGGTTCGTATTCCTGGAGAAAAAGCTAAAGTAGCTGTTGATTCGTATGATGATCGTATTGATCCAGTGGGTGCTTGTGTAGGTATGAAAGGTTCTCGTATTCACGGGATTGTTCGTGAATTAGGTAATGAAAATATTGATGTAATTAACTACACTAATAATACACAATTATTCATAACTAGAGCATTAAGTCCAGCTAAAGTGTCTTCAATCAAAATTGATGAAGAAAAGAAAACTGCTGAAGTTTATTTGAAACTAGAAGAAGTTTCTAAAGCGATTGGTCGTGGTGGACAAAACATCAAATTAGCAGGTCAATTAACAGGCTATGAATTAGATGTAATTCGTGAAGGAAATGTACAAGAAGAAGATGACGTAGAATTAACGGAATTTGCTGATGAAATTGATGCATGGATCATTGATGAGTTTGCTAAAGTTGGTTTAGATACAGCTAAAAGTATTTTAAGCCAAGATGTTGCTGATTTAGTACGTCGTACCGATTTAGAAGAAGAAACGATTCTTGAAGTAATCAAGATTTTAAAAGAAGAATTTGAAGATTAATAATCACCTTTTTAATCCACAAAAAATAAAAAAACCATAAATCAAATTTATGTCTGAAGGAACAATAAGAATAAACAAAGTACTAAGGGAATTTAATATATCTCTTGAAAGAGCTGTTGATTTTTTAAAGGATAAAGGATTTACAATTGAATCTAATCCGAATACAAAAATCACAGAGGAGATATATGGTGTTCTATCTAATCAATTTGCTGGAGACAAAGGAAACAAAGATGCTTCCAAAGAGGTTAGCGAAGAGAAAAGAAAAGAAAAAGAAGCACTTCGTTTAGAACGCGAACACGAGTTGGAACAAAAACGACTTGAGGAAGAACGTGCGCGTCAAGAGGTAATCAAGGCTAAAGCTGCTGCTTTATCTGGGCCTAAGAAAATTGGTAAAATTGACTTAAACCCTAAACCGGTTCAAAAGCCAGTCGAAGAGGCGCCAAAAGAAGAAGTAAAAGCTGAAATAAAGCCAGAACCTGTGTTAGAAGTAAAACCAGAGGTTCAAACAGAAGTTAAGCCACAAGTTGACAAAGAAACTGTAGCTGTACCTGAGGTGAAAGAAGCAAAAGAGGAAGTGAAACCCGTGGTTGAAAAACCTGTTGTTAAAACTCCTAAACCTGTTGAAAAACCTGAACCAAAAGCAGAAACAAAAGTTGAAAAACCAGTTGCTGAGTCCAAAATAGAACCTAAAACTGAAAACCCTGCGGCAAGTCCTTCAGTTGAAGCGGGTCAACCAGTAGAAGTACGTTATGAAACTCAGTACCAAAAATTATCTGGTACTACATTTACAGGTCAAAAAATTGATTTATCTCAATTTGAGAAACCTAAAAAGAAAAAAGAAGACAATAAGCCAAACCAAGGAGGTAATAACCAAGGTGGTGGTGATAAGAAAAAACGTAATCGTATTCCTGCAAAACCTGGACAAGGTGGAAACGCTCAAGGAGGTAATAACCAAGGAGGAAACAACAACCAAGGTCAAAACCGTAACAACAACCAAGGCGGTGGGAATAACCAAGGTGGAAACCGTGGCGGGAACAATAATAGATTTAATAAAAAAGCACCTGTAGTTAAAGTAGAGCCAACAGAAGAAGAGGTTAAAAACCAAATCAAAGAAACGCTTGAAAGATTACAAGGTAAAGGAAATAAATCAAAAGCAGCGAAATACCGTCGCGACAAACGTGACTCACACAGAGAGCGTAATGAAGCGGAAATGGCAGCTCTAGAAGAAGGAAGCAAAGTCCTAAAAGTAACAGAATTCGTTACCGTAGGTGAAATTGCTACCATGATGGATGTGCCTATTACTAAGGTTATCGGAACTTGTATGTCGTTAGGTATCATGGTAACTATGAACCAACGTTTAGATGCAGAGACTTTAACTATTGTTGCTGACGAATTTGGATATGAAGTACAATTTACTACTGCTGAAATTGAGGAAACTATTGAAGTAGTTGAAGATAGACCAGAAGACTTAAAAGCAAGAGCGCCAATTGTAACGGTAATGGGACACGTAGACCACGGTAAAACATCATTATTGGATTACATCCGTAAGACGAATGTAATTGCAGGTGAGTCGGGTGGTATTACTCAGCATATTGGAGCTTATGGGGTGGAGTTAGACAACGGTCAGGAAATTGCTTTCTTAGATACACCAGGTCACGAAGCCTTTACAGCTATGCGTGCTCGTGGTGCTCAAGTTACCGATATCGCAATTATTGTGGTAGCTGCCGATGACGATATCATGCCACAAACAAAAGAGGCTATCAGTCACGCACAAGCAGCAGGTGTACCAATAATTTTTGCAATCAATAAAATTGATAAACCAGCCGCTAATCCTGAAAAAATTAAGGAGAAATTAGCAGCGATGAATTTCCTTGTTGAAGAATGGGGAGGTAAATATCAATCACACGATATTTCTGCTAAAATGGGTATCGGTGTTAAAGAATTACTTGAAAAAGTATTATTAGAAGCTGAGATTTTAGAATTAAAAGCGAACCCTAACAAACCAGCGGTAGGTACTGTAGTAGAAGCATTCTTAGATAAAGGTCGTGGTTATGTATCTACTGTATTAGTTCAAGCAGGTACTTTACGTATTGGTGATTATGTGTTAGCAGGTAAGCACCATGGTAAAATCCGTGCAATGCACGATGAGCGTGGACACAATGTAAAAGAAGCAGGTCCTTCTACTCCAGTTTCAATCTTAGGATTAGATGGAGCACCTACGGCAGGTGATAAATTCAATGTGTTTGAAGACGAGAGAGAAGCAAAACAGATAGCAACAAAACGTACGCAATTATTACGTGAACAGTCTGTTAGAACACAGCGTCATATCACGCTTGACGAAATTGGACGTCGTATTGCTTTAGGTCAGTTTAAAGAATTAAACATTATCCTAAAAGGAGACGTGGATGGTTCAGTAGAAGCGTTATCAGACTCTTTCTCAAAATTATCAACAGACGAAATCCAAATCAATATTATCCACAAAGGTGTGGGTGCAATTACAGAATCTGACGTTATGTTAGCTTCTGCATCTGATGCAATTATCATCGGATTCAACGTTCGCCCTCAAGGTAATGCGAAGCAATTAGCTGAAAAAGAAGAAATCGATATCCGTCATTACTCAATTATCTATGCCGCTATTGATGATTTACGTGATGCCATGGAAGGTATGTTATCGCCTGAATTCAAAGAAGAAATTACAGGTACAGCTGAAATCCGTGAGTTATTCAAAATCTCTAAAGTGGGTACTATTGCAGGATGTATGGTTACTGATGGTAAAATCTTCAGAGCTAATAAAATCCGCTTAATCCGTGAAGGCGTAGTAATTTACACTGGAGAACTGGTAGCACTGAAACGTTTCAAAGACGATGTAAAAGAAGTGTCTAAAGGTTATGACTGTGGTATGCAGATTAAAGGATACAATGACATTCAAGAATACGATGTAATTGAAGGTTTCACAACCGTAGAAGTGAAAAAGAAATTGAAATAATTTTTTATAGATCAAATAAAAACCCATTAGTAGATGCTAATGGGTTTTTTAATAGATGAAATTGTTTTTTTATCGTTTTTAGTTATAAACGGATGAATTCTTGAAATTTTTGTTTTAAACTTTTAATATCTAGTCCGCATACTTGATGGAGTTGCGTTACAGTACCTTGCTCTATAAATACATCTGGAACGCCTAATATTTCTAAAGGGACATGTAGTTTTAGTTTTTGTAAACAAGTTAAGATTAAACTGCCAAAACCTCCATTTATAGCCCCTTCTTCTATCGTAATCACGTGTTGATAGTTGTTACCTATTTTAATTAACGCATTTTCATCTATTGGTTTGACAAAGGGGAAATGATAGTGTGAAAATTTATCGGAATTCAATTCATTTAAAGCTTCTATTGCATTATTTCCAATGGTTCCCGTTGTAAGTACGGCGACTTTGTTTCCTTTTCGCAAACAAACGGCTTTTCCAATTTCTATTTTCTGAAAAGGAAATTGCCAGCTGTTCATAAATCCACGACCGCGTGGATAGCGAATGGAAATTGGTTGCTGTAAACCAAGTTGCGCTGTATACATGATATTACGGAGCTCAACTTCATTTAATGGAGCTGAAACAATCATATTGGGTATGCAATTCATGTAAGCTATGTCGTACAATCCGTGATGTGTAGCGCCATCTTCTCCTACAAATCCTGCTCTGTCCAAACAAAATATTACAGGTAATTCCTGTAAAGCCACGTCGTGTATTACTTGGTCGTAAGCGCGTTGCATGAACGAGGAATAAATATTACAAAATACCGTCATCCCTTGGGTTGCCATGCCTGCAGAAAAAGTTACGGCATGTTGTTCGGCTATTCCCACATCAAAAGCTCTTTTAGGAAACGCCTCCATCATAAATTTCATCGATGAACCCGAAGGCATGGCAGGGGTAACGCCTATGATAGTGTCGTTGGTTTTTGCTAACTCGACTAAGGTATGTCCAAAAACATCTTGAAATTTGGGAGGCAGACCTTCTTCTTCCTTGGGGTATATTTTTCCTGTTTCGGGGTCAAATTTACCTGGGGCATGATATTTTACTTGGTTTTCTTCTGCGAGTGCTAAACCTTTTCCTTTGGTGGTAAGAATATGAAGGAATTTAGGACCTTTTATCTTTCTTAAGCGTTGTAATTCTTTAATTAAACCTTCTAAATCGTGACCATCTACAGGACCTGTATAATCAAAATTGAGTGCCTTGAAAATATTATTTTCTTTATGTAACTGTCCACCTTTAAACGAAGTCAAATACTCTTTTAAAGCTCCTACACTTGGGTCAATCCCAATTGCATTGTCATTCAAGATGATTAACACATTTGCATCCGTAACTCCGGCATGATTTAAGGCTTCAAACGCCATACCCGAAGCAATGGAAGCGTCACCAATAACTGCTATATGTTGACGTTCGAAGGCTCCTTTTAGTTGAGAAGCAACAGCCATTCCCAGAACAGCAGAAATGGAAGTTGAAGAATGTCCTACGCCAAAGGCATCGTATTCGCTTTCAGAACGCTTGGGAAATCCAGAAATACCCTCCCAATCACGATTGGATGGAAAAACTTCTCTTCTTCCAGTTAAAATTTTATGTCCATAGGCTTGGTGACCTACATCCCAAACAAGTTGATCACCGGGTGTATTGAAAACATAATGCAAAGCAATAGTCAACTCGATGACTCCAAGGCTTGCTCCTAGATGTCCTTCCTTCTGCGATACTATCTCAATTATGTATTGACGAAGTTCTTTCGCCAATTCCAACAACTGTATAAAGTCTAATTTTTTTAAATCAGAGGGTGAAGCGATTTTTTTTAATATGCTGGTATTCATTATAAGCAAAGGTAAAGCTTTCAAATGAGTTCAGAAATTTGTTCACAGAAAATCCATCCGAAGTTCAAAAACTTGATTCTTAAAATTAATTTTGCGTGTCTTTTTCTTTAGTGTTAAAATAAATCGATAGAAATAAGACTACAATACTTGCTCCTAACATCAAATATTTAGGGGTTTTATCTTCTCTAAATAAAGAGTTGCCTAAGATTAAAAATAGCAAACCCAGTAATAATAAAACTTTTCCTTTTTTGGTTGGATTCTTTTGCATGTTTATTGTTTTTAGGATTAGAATAAAGATATGATTTATTTTGAAAACCGTCTTCCTTTCCATTCATAAGTGCCAAAAAGTGCATATACCGCTACGCTAACGCTGAAGAATAAATAAATCAAGCCTGAGAGAAATAAAAGACGTAAGGGTTTTTTGAAATAAAAAGCAGTACTTCGGAACAACAAATAATCGGTTAAGAATTTTAAAGCAAAGAGCTTCAAAAAAATACTAAACGAACCCGAAAGAAGTAGGAGTAGTAACAATGCATTGGTTGCAAAAACAAATAGCGCTAATTGTTTGCTATAAAAACCTTTGTAATTAGCTGTTTTGCTTGCCCAACGCACTCGCTGTTGAAAGAGTTTACTCCAAGTGGCTTCTGTTTGTGTTACCACGGTAGCTTCGTTGTTTTTCAGGAAAGCCACCGCATTTTTATCGCAGCTAATGGCTTTTTGTAGTAAGAAAACATCATCGCCACTAGCTATAGTGTCATTGCCTTCAAAGCCGTTTAATTTTTTGAAAAATTTTTTTTGGTAACAAAAATTGGCTCCATTACACATAAAGGCTTGACCATTGCCAAAACTACCCATAGTGGTGCCTTGTAAACTCAATAAATCCAAGTTTTGAAAAGTATGCAGGACAGTTGTTTGTTCTTCATACATCACACCCGAGGCGACCATTTTAACCGAATGTTCATGTATGTAGGCATCAAAAGTCTTCAACCAATTTTTAGGTACCACACAGTCTGCATCGGTGGTTAGTATCCATTCTTTTTTAGCCTGTGATATCGCGGTTTGTATGGCATCTTTCTTGGGTGAATTAGTTTTTCGATTGTTTTTTATTAGGACAAAATCATTGTTTTCAATTTGTGACTCATAATTATCTTCCGAGGCGTCATCTACTAAAATGATTTCAAACAATTCTTTTGGATAATCTATTTTTTGAAGGGAATCTAAAAGAAGCGGAAGGTTTTTAGCTTCATTGCGAAAGGGAACAATAATAGAAAACGAGGTTTTGGGAGTCGTTTTTTTTCTTCGGAAGTTTTTTACTTTTGAAAAACCAATGCAAAGCCATAGGATATTCAGTATATATCCTATTAAGAGCAAATAGGTTAGTAGTAGTAAAACTTCCATCAAACGGTTTTTTGAGGTTGCATTTTAAAATTCAATACATAATAACTCCCGATAACTACGGGTAAGACGGTGTTTAAAAACCACATCAAGGTACTGATAAAAAGTACAATCCAATCTTTTACGCCCAATAAACTAAAAAAGAAAACTGCCACACTACCTTTCACAGCAAAGTCTAAGAAATTAAAAGAAGGCAATGCGGATGCTAAAAAATATACAGAAGTAATAGCGGATAGCATTAGTAGATATGGCAACTCGACACCAAACATCAAAAACAAAAAATAATATTGATGTGAGAAAGTTAAATAGCGCAAGACACCCAAAAGTATGTTTTTCCGATGGATGCCTTTAGATATTTTATTGATTTTCTGAATTAATTTTTCAAATGAATAGCCTTTAAAATTGATTTTTTTAGAAAGGAATAATAACAAAATAAGGAGCAAGGTGCCAACAATTCCAATGACCAAATACTGCGTAGGAATGACATTGAAATAAATGTTGAAATACACTAAGCCCAAGGTGCCAAAAAGGATAGTAAGTATCAACTGAATACCATTGCAAATTAAATTTAAGAAAATGATTTTCTTAGTTTTTTCTTTGGGGTAAAACAATGCTTTTCCTGCATATTCGCCAATCCCGTTGGGCGTAAATAAAGCCAAAGTCAAAGCACCCAATACCTGCCTGGAAGCCTCGGCAACATTAATAGTCGTAATGGTTTTGACTAAATTTTGCCATTTCAATATTTCTAAAAAGCGATTTAAAAACGATAGAAATAAGATGAAAACGATAGCTACCCAAGATTGTTTGGGTAAAATCTCTGTTTTGAAACGGTCAAATTCTAAAACACTTTCTTTCGATAACCGTTCGTAGATAAAATAAAAAGCACCTCCTACAATCAAAAGTTTCAGTAGAAGTACTAAGAATTGCTTAGTTTTGTTGGATATTTTTTGCATCAGGACAAAGTAACAAAACTTTGAACTTGAAACTTGAAACTTGAAATAAAAATTTTGGCAAACGAACGAATCATATTAGGTATCGACCCTGGAACCACCATTATGGGGTTTGGGTTGATTAAAGTAGTCAACAAAAAGATGGAATTTGTCCAGCTGAACGAGCTTTTGTTGGGCAAATACGACGACCATTATTTGAAATTACAAAAAATATTTGAGCGCACCATCGAATTGATTGATACCTATCATCCTGATGAAATTGCCATCGAAGCACCTTTCTTTGGCAAAAATGTGCAATCGATGTTGAAGTTAGGGCGTGCGCAAGGGGTAGCGATGGCAGCAGGTTTGTCTCGCCAAATCCCTATCACGGAATATGAACCCAAAAAAATAAAAATGGCCATTACGGGCAACGGTAACGCTAGTAAAGAACAAGTAGCTAAAATGCTTCAACAACTTTTAAAGCTGAAAGAACTTCCTAAAAACCTCGATTCCACCGATGGATTGGCAGCGGCTGTGTGTCATTTTTTTAATTCTGGGCGTGTTGAAATTGGAAAAAGTTATTCCGGTTGGGATGCTTTTGTGAAACAGAATGAGAATCGAGTGAAGAAATAATGTTCAATATTTAGTGTTCAGTGGTCAGGATTTTAGTGTTCAGAATTTAGTGCTTAGTATTTAGGAGGTGAAATTTGAATTTAAAAATAAATTAAAATGCGTTTTCAAGATTTATTAGCGTATCAAAAAGGATTTAGTTTAGCAATGGAAATTTTTGAGATTACAAAAGTATTTCCAAAAGAAGAAACATATTCTCTGACTGATCAAATAAGAAGGTCTTCTAGAAGTGTCACAATAACAATTAGCGAAGCTTATAGAAAAAGAGAATACCCAAAACACTTTCATAGTAAACTAACAGATGCTGATTCTGAAAATTCAGAAACACAAGGTTGGCTAGAATACGCTTTAGCTTGTAAATACATCACTGAACAAAAATTTCAAGAATTAACTAATAAAAGTATTGAAGTTGGAAAACTAATTAACTACATGATTTTAAATTCCCATAAATTTGGAGTGAAAAAAGACTAAGCGCTTATAAATGAACACTTTTTTCGAATTCAGTGCTAACTTTTGAAAACGGAATACTGTTTTAATTTATGGGCACAAACTGAATACTAATCTGCTGAACACTGAATACTATAAAATGAGCGGTATCTATATCCACATCCCCTTTTGCAAGCAAGCTTGTCACTACTGCGACTTTCATTTTTCAACTTCGATGAAAAAGAAGGAGGACATGGTGCAGGCATTGGCCAAAGAAATTCAATTGCGTAAAGAGGAACTCGAAAATGAGGTCGTTGAAACCATTTATTTCGGAGGAGGAACCCCTTCTATATTGCAGATTGCAGACTTAAGTTTTTTGATTGATGAAGTTTATAAGCATTATAATGTAGTACACAATCCAGAAATTACTCTGGAAGCCAACCCAGATGATTTAACCACCAACTTGTCATTCCGAGGAACGAGGAATCTACTAGAAGCATACCGAATGATTGGAATCAACCGTCTTTCCATAGGTATTCAATCCTTTTTTGAAGAAGATTTAAAACTGATGAATCGGGCGCATAATGCCTCGGAAGCATTGGAATGTTTACAAGTTGCGATTCAGTATTTTGATAATATTACCGCCGATTTAATTTATGGGATTCCTGGGTTAACCCATGAAAAATGGTTGCAAAATATACAAACGCTTTTGGATTTAGGCATTCCGCATATTTCCAGTTATGCCTTGACCGTAGAACCTAAAACAGCCCTAGCCACTTTGGTTAAAAATGGGAAAATTCCAACACCAGATGATGGGATTGCGCATGAACAGTTTTTGATGCTGGTGGACCTTTTAGAGAAAAATGGTTTTGTGCATTATGAATTGTCCAATTTTGGGAAAGAAGGTTATTTCTCTAAAAACAATTCGGCATATTGGTTGGGTAAAAAATACATCGGTATTGGGCCTTCGGCGCATAGTTATGATGGAACGAACCGCTCGTGGAATGTGGCGAATAATAGTTTGTATATGAAAGCTATTGCCGAAAATACTGTGCCAAAGGAAGTAGAAACATTGTCTACTACTGACCGTTACAACGAATATGTCATGACGGGCTTGCGAACCATTTGGGGCGTTTCGCTGGAACGCATAGAAAATGAATTTGGTTCTATTTATTTGGATTATTTACTACAAAATGCTTCGACGCACTTACAAGAGGAAAAGCTAGAACTTGTGAATAATATCCTAAAAACTACTCGCAAAGGAAAATTCTTTTGTGATGGAATTGCAAGTGATTTGTTTTTCATAAATTTGGATTAACCACAAAGGACACCAAGAAGGCACAGTGTTCACGAAACTTTGTGTGCCTTCGTGTAAATCTTAGTGGTCTTAGTGGTTAAATGCTTTTAAATATAAACAACCTTACCTTCGACTTATCCCAACCTTTGGATATTTCCATTCCTTTGTCTAGTAACGATAAAAATCCTATTGCGTGGTATCTTGAAAAACCAGTTTTTGAACCTGTACGTTTTGGGGATTGGGTAGGAAAAGTATCCGAAGGGAGTTCGACTAATTTCAATAATATTCTTTTCAATCCACATGGGCACGGAACTCATACCGAGTGTTTGGGGCATATTACTAAGGATTTCTATAGTATTAATCAATGTTTGAAACAATTTTTCTTTGTAGCCAATGTGATTACTGTTTATCCTGAAAAGGTAGCGGAAGACTGGGTGATAGGAAAAAAATCCTTTTCAGATGTAGTATTTAATGAAGCCTTGGTAATCAGAACTTTTCCGAATAGTGACACTAAAAAAACAAAAAACTATTCGCATACCAATCCGCCTTATTTGACCGAAGAAGCTGTATTGTTTCTAGTAGAAAATGGTGTAAAACACTTACTGATTGACCTTCCGAGTGTTGATAGAGAATCAGATGAAGGTAAATTGTTAGGGCATAAAGCTTTTTGGAATGTAAAAGACACTCAGTCGCTCAACGCAGATGCTCGAATGGATTGCACGATTACAGAAATGATTTTTGTGGAGGATACTGTTAGTGATGGTGTTTATTTGTTAAACTTACAGATTGCTTCGTTTGAAAATGATGCTAGTCCAAGTAAACCAGTGTTATACCCTTTAATAAAGGACTAAATGATAACGATTTCTACCGATAAGAGTAAATTAGACCTAGATTTTTTAGAAAACTTTCTAAAAGACATCTACTGGGCAGCAGGACGTACCAAGGCAGAGATTCAAATAACCATTGACGCCTCCATTTGTTTTGGATTGTATTTAGATGATAAACAAATTGGGTTTGCTCGTGTAATTACGGATTATGTGGTTTTTGCCTATGTTATGGATGTGTTTGTAACGGAGCAGTATCGAGGGAATGGTTATTCCTCTCAATTGGTTGATGCTATGCTCAACGAACCCCAGTTACAACAAGTAAAAATATGGCGTTTGGCAAGCAAAGATGCCCAGTTTTTATATGAAAAATTCGGATTCACTTCCTTGGCTCATCCCGAACGAATGATGGAGAAAATTGTTAGTAGGTGATATTCTGATTGTATTGTAGAAATACTGAAAATATGTATTTTAGTCTTTACAAATGAGTACTTTGTACTGATTACTGAAAACTAAACAATTATGAACATCCAGCAACTCTACGAATTTTGTTTATCCAAAAAAGGCGTTACCGAACATTTTCCCTTCGATGAAGACACATTGGTGTTTAAAGTAGGTGGTAAAATGTTTTGTCTCACTTCTTTGAAAGAATGGGAAAAAGGAACTCCTGCGCTGAATCTTAAATGCGACCCTGAAAAAGCTTTGGAACTTCGCGCTGAATATGATGCCATACAACCTGGTTATCACATGAGTAAAGTGCATTGGAATACAGTCAGCTTACATCAAGATGTGTCCGATAAAATGATGGTGGAGTTGATTAACCATTCCTATGATTTGGTGTTTAAAAGTTTGACAAAGAAATTACAACATGAAATTTTGAATTCATTTGGAAACTAAGGAGCTATCTTTTATGAAAGCACCTTGTTTGTAAGAATGATTTTAACTGTTTTTAAATCACATTTTTTTGTTTTTCCAAATAGGCATCCGCCTGCATTTCTAATAATTCTTTTGCACGTTTGCGTTTGTAATCAAACAATTCCTTCTCCTCACGAATATCTGCATACACTCGATTATAAATTTCCGCATCCGTTTCTTTTTGAAGCTTGCGTTGATGATTGTTTTGTTCAATATGTGTTTTTAGCGCCGTTTCGTTGTCTTCTAATTTGAAATCATATTCTCCTTTAGGTGCCATCATTTTAGCAATAATAGGGGAAGTTTCTATGGCTAAGAACAGTAACATAATGAAAAAGGATGGTAACCAAGGTAGCTTTCCTAAGGCGTTAATACGCGCCATCAACCCGTCAAAATTATCAATAATCGGTTTAGTATCCGCTACTTTTTTATCCAAGTCCGCCTGTAATGTTTTGGCTTTGGCTTCTTTTTCAGCAATGGTTTTAGCCGAGTTAGCTTTTAAAGAATCTAACTGACGCTTAGCTAAATCATGCGCTTCTCTTTTTTCTTTATATATAGGTCCTTTGCCCATTTTTTTGGTTCCCGTAGTACCTTCAGCCTCGGTTATGTACGCTTGGTATAAATCGGCTACTTGCTTCTCTTTGGCTTTGATGGAAGATTTGATACTGTCTATTTCCGATTGGTTTTTAGTAACATCTCCTTTAAAATAATTCGTCACTTGATTTTTGTTGGCAATAGCCATCGCATTACGTTCCTTTAAAAGAACCGTGTTAATTTCCTTTTCAAAAATTTTAATTTCTAAAGGTTTTGAAATTACAATGGCAATAATCATCGCCAAAATAATTCGTGGAGAAGCTTGAAGAAATTCTTGTCCAAGATGGTCTCTTTTACGAATCGTGGAGACAATAAAGCGGTCGAGGTTGAAAATTAGCAAAGCCCAAACCGTTCCAAAAGCGATGGCTGGATATACCGAATCGAAAACGGTAAATAGAGCATAAGCACTTGCTAAAAATGCCATGATTGCTGTAAAAAACACGGTAGCGCCAATACCTACATATTTGGTTTTTTCGCCTTGGCTACAGCTTTCCAGCAAATGACTATCTGCGCCTGAGCACAGAATAAAAAAACGTTGTAACATAATGATTTAATGTTTTGATTGATGATGTAACAAATTTAACGCCAAAAAATGAAATTCTATTATTTTATTGTGAGAATATTAAGTAAAGAATGTGGTTAATTCATTGAAAATAAATGGATTGTTTAGAAATTGCGTAACTTTGTTGCTGTTAAGTTCTTCTACCACTACATTTTCAAATTACAAATGCCCTTTTGGTTTATTTTAATGTTTTAATTATGAAAAAAGTAGTGTTTCTAAAAGTACTCCTAGTCATCTTGTTAGGCATTGTGTCAGTTAGTTATCGGGCGCAAGAGGACAAAAAAGCTAAATTTATTACTGTGACCACACTCCATTTAGACGGTTCTAAAATGAACAGCAAAGAGAGTTGGGAGGCGTGGTCTAAAGGCGAAAAGGAATATTTTGACAAGGTGATTTCAAAAAATGAATGGATACTGCGTGCGAATACTTTATCGCATTATTATACAGCAGATAATTCCGAGATTATTTCTGTGAGTGTTTATGAAAGTTGGGAAGCGATTGATAAGGCGTGGGCCAGAAGTATGGAACTAGCCAAGAGTATTTGGCCAGAGGAGAAAGCGCGCAAAGAATTCTTCGAAAAGATGGATGCATTTTATACTGGGAATCATTCCGATGAGATTTATCAGGTACTAGCGCATCGTAAAGAAATGGTGAAAATCCCTGAAAAAACCATGGTGTACTATGTGAGAAAAAGTGAATATGCCAGCCCTAAGGACGGAAACTCAAAAGAATACGACGAATTGAGTAAAGAGTATTTTGACAACATCATCAACAAAAACGAACTAGTGAAAGCGTATTATAGCTATCGCCATGCTTGGGGTTCACATGCTAATGAATTTATAGAGGTTTTTGTTTTTGAGTCTTTGGCAGATTTAGAAAAATCGACGGAACGCAATGAGCAATTGCAAAAAGAATATTGGAAAGACGAAGCTAAACGAAAAGAATTTGGCAAAAATTATCGCAAGTACTTTACAGCTCATCATGGGGATTATATTTATAGAAGTGAAGTGGGCTTGCAGAAGTAAACCGATGTTTTAAGGTCTAATGATTAGTGAGGATCAGGATGCTTCTAATAACAAGAGGCTGTCCCAAAAGGGTAGCCTCTATTAAATTTTACGCTTTTGTTAAATCATTAAGCAATTTTTTAATTTCTTCAGATGAAGGTCTTGGTGCATCGGCATTGACAATTTTACCATCAGGGCCAATTAAAATAAAACGAGGGATACTATTAATTCCAAAAGCTTTAGCAAAGTCAGAATTCCAGTCCTTATCCGCCATTAGTTGTACACCTCCTAATTGTTTATCATCTACAAATTTCTTCCATTTGTCATGGTCTTTTTGCGTGTCAATAGAAATACTTACAAATTCTACATTTTTGCCATGCATTTCTTTTTCTAGATTCTTCAAATGAGGAATTTCTGCACGACAAGGACCACACCAAGTTGCCCATACATCAATGTAAACATATTTCCCTTTGAAATCCTCCAACTTCGTTGTCCCTCCTTTGTGGTTTTCATAATTGAACGTTGGCGAAGCTGCATTATTTATCTTTTTAACCTCAAAAGATTTCTGAACATATAAACGCAATCCATTTAATTGAGCTTCTGTGTTCTTCTTGAAGTCAGCAATGAAAGAAGCATCCAAGTCTTTCGGAATTGTATTAAAAATACCTTCTTTGATTTTATTAATTTCTGTGGTTAATGAAGTCTCGTCTTTAGCATTCATAGCACCAGCATAGTCTTTGTCGCTTTGGTTTAATAAGCGTTGTGCTAAAAAGTTGTTTTCTTTTGCGCCCTTTCCTGTATAAGTTAACGATTCGTCAAACTTATTATAGTCTAAAGTAGCGTTTAAATCTTGCCCGTTTTTTAAATACAAATTGGTGTATTGGTCTGCGAGTTTTAATTGATAAAAACCATCGACTACTTCTAGCTTTGATTTGAAAACGCCTTCTTTATCCGCGACTAACCATTTTTTTGTCGTGCGATTTGCGATAAGTAAAGAGTCGGAAGGTTTATTGCTTGCTTTAAGGGTAAAATCTACTTGCGCACAAACCCCTACACTAGAAAAGGCTAAGAAGCCAAAAAGTATTTTTTTCATTTTTAAAATATTATTTGAATGTATTCAAAGGTAAAAATAGTTTTTTGAGGATAACTAGGATTAAAAAATATGTTAATTTGTAGTTCAATAAAAAAAGAAATTACTGTTTAAAATAGTATTTTTGCATTCAAAATTTAATTACCATGTACAGAAGTCATAATTGTGGCGAATTAAATGCGTCACATATCAATACAGAAGTTACCCTAGCGGGTTGGGTTCAAAAATCACGCGACAAAGGTTTTATGATTTGGGTGGATTTGCGTGACCGTTATGGTATTACGCAATTGATTTTTGATGAAAGTCGTACGGAAAAATCCGTAATGGAAATGGCTAAAACTCTAGGTCGTGAGTTCGTAATCCAAGTAAAAGGTACGGTTATCGAGCGTGAATCGAAAAACCCAAACATGGCAACGGGAGCTATTGAAATTTTGGTTTCTGAACTTATTGTGTTAAATCAAGCGCAATTACCTCCATTTACTATTGAGGATGAAACCGATGGTGGTGAGGAATTACGTATGAAATACCGTTATTTAGACATCCGTCGTAATCCAGTGAAAAATAGTTTGTTGTTCCGTCACCGCGTGGCTATGGAAGTGCGTAACTATTTATCTAACGAAGGTTTTTGCGAAGTTGAAACACCGTATTTAATCAAGTCAACTCCAGAAGGAGCACGTGATTTCGTAGTGCCAAGCCGTATGAATCCTGGGCAGTTTTATGCCTTACCGCAGTCCCCACAAACCTTCAAGCAATTGTTGATGGTGGGAGGTATGGATAAATATTTTCAAATTGTGAAATGTTTCCGTGATGAGGATTTACGTGCAGACCGTCAACCTGAATTTACACAAATTGACTGTGAAATGGCATTTGTGGAGCAAGAAGACATTTTGAATATGTTTGAAGGCTTGACGCGTCATTTATTAAAAGAAGTAAAAGGTGTTGAAGTGGCTAAATTCCCTAGAATTACTTACGATTATGCTATGAAGACCTATGGTAACGACAAACCAGATATCCGTTTCGGAATGGAATTTGGCGAGTTGAATGCGGTAGCACAACATAAAGAATTTGCTGTATTTAACAACTCAGAATTAGTAGTAGGTATCGCCGTTCCTGGTGGGGCATCCTTTACTAGAAAAGAAATTGACGCATGGATTGAGTGGGTAAAACGTCCACAAGTTGGTGCTTCAGGTATGGTGTATTGTAAGTGTGAAGCAGATGGTTCTTTCAAATCATCGGTAGATAAATTCTACGACCAAGCTGATTTGAAACAATGGGCTGAGGCGACTAAAGCTAATACAGGGGATATTATTTTTGTATTATCAGGACCTGCAAACAAAACACGTGCGCAATTAAGTGCTTTACGTATGGAGTTAGCTAATCAAATGGGTTTGCGTAAACCAGATGAGTTTGCACCACTTTGGGTAGTTGACTTCCCATTATTAGAATGGGATGAGGATAGTGAGCGTTACCATGCGATGCACCACCCATTTACTTCTCCTAAGCCTGAGGATATTCATTTGATAACAACAGAACCTGGAAAAATCCGTGCCAATGCTTATGATATGGTATTGAATGGAAACGAAATTGGCGGGGGGTCTATTCGTATCCACGACAAAGAATTACAGGCAAAAATGTTTGAATTGTTAGGGTTCTCTAAGGAAGAAGCCGAAAATCAATTTGGTTTCTTAATGAATGCGTTCCAGTATGGTGCGCCACCACACGGAGGTTTAGCGTTTGGTTTAGACCGTTTGGTAGCTATTTTGGGTGGTCAAGAAACCATTCGCGATTTCATTGCTTTCCCTAAAAATAACTCAGGTCGCGATGTAATGATAGATGCGCCTTCGGCTTTAGATGCAAAACAATTGGATGAATTGTTTATCGCAACTACAGCGGAATAATCGTATAAATTTTATAATTTTGATAAAAGGAAGAAGCTCTTGTTTCTTCCTTTTTTAATTTCTAAATTTTTAAAAATGAAAACAAGAATAATAACCTTAGCAACTATTGCTTTATGTAGTTTAAATTCATTTGCTCAAGACAAAAAAACAGTTGCTAAAATCGCTGACTTTTTGCAAAAGCGTGAGATTGAATTGGTAAAAAAAACTGGCTCGAGTGCCGAATACGAGAAAAGCCTTCGCGGAAAGAGAAAATTCGTGTTGCGTGAAATTGATTTAAATGGCGACAAGAAGAAAGATTATTTTATTTTCTTTAATGAAGACTGTGGGAATGGGGGTTGTTCCGCGTTAATCCTAGACTCATCAATGAAAATTAAAGCTGATCTTAGCTTAGTTGGTTTGCCAGTAGTTGTGAAAGCTGAAAAAAATAACGGTTGGAACGTGCTTAATATCGAATCTAGGGGTATGCGAAAACTTGTTTTTAATAAAAAAACAGCGAAGTACTCAGGAAGAGGTGTTGCTAATGAAAAATTCGTGTCTAATCAATATAAGAAAGAAAAAGGCGATCAAGTAATTATCGAAGGCAATGGGGTGTACAAGGATTTAAAATCCTTTTTATATTAAGGTATGGACAATCCTTTATTTACACTTCTTGACCAACATCAATTGTTTGAAGAAACAATTTTGCTGAAAAGAAACGAATATCTGACCGTTAATGGAAGTGTAGATACTCATGTTTATTTTGTAAAAGACGGAAGTTTCAAGATTTCCGTCTTTGAAACCGAAGAACAAATTATTCGGTTTGGCTATCCAGGCGATTTTATTACTTGTTTGGATAGTTTTCTAACAGAAAAACCTACCATTTTTTCCATACAAGCACTTAAAAAAGCGACCGTTTTAAAGGTGAAAAAAGCGGGTTTTATGGCTTTGATGCATGCCGATATGGAGAATTTGAAAATTTGGAACACCCTCTTACAACAATTGATTTTGCAACAACTAGAACGTGAAATGGATTTGCTTACAGTATCTGCCAAAGAGCGTCTAGAGCGTATTCAGACCAGAAACCCAAGAGTATTTCAAGAAATTCCTCACAAGTTGATTGCTAATTACCTTCGGATGTCACCCGAAACTTTATCGCGACTCAAAAGTCTTGATGTACATCAATAACTATTTTTGGAAGGTTGCCGAACTTTGTAGTACAAATTTATAATCATGGTAATACAGTCAGAGTTATTAGTACAACAATTAGCAGATATCATTAAGGAGCAAATGGACTTTGCTCAGCAGTTATTGCTGTTAGATGATGAACAATTGCAAAAACGTTCGCATTCAAAAGCTTGGAATATTTTAGAATGTTTAGAACATCTCAATTTGTATAGTGCCTATTATTTACCTGAAATTTCGCTAGGTATGCAAAATAGTACTGCAGCAGCATCCAAAGAATTTCGTTCGGGTTGGTTAGGGAATTATTTTGCGAATAGCATGTTACCCAAAGCAAAGGTTTCTAAGATGAAAACATTCAAAGATAAAGACCCTTTTGGCTTGCCTTTAAAACGTGCGGTGATTGAAGAATTTTTGTCGAATCAAAAAAAATACGAAGAAATCTTACAACTGTGTCAAAATAAAAATTTAAAAAAAATACGCATCAAAATTAGCATTTCGCGCTGGATTAGCCTGAGTTTAGGCGATACTTTGCGATTTATTGTCAACCACCAAATAAGGCATTTTGCTCAAATTCAGAAAATAAATTCACTAATTACTTTGATATGAAATTAAAAATTCTATCTTTGATAATTATTAATTATTTATTTTTTTTAAAATGCTAACAGGCAAAGTGAAATTTTTTGTTGAGTCTAAAGGTTTTGGATTCATTACAAATGACGAAACAGGAGAAGATATCTTCGTTCATATTACTGCTACAGGTGGTAAAGAATTAAGAGAAGGACAAAAAGTTTCGTACAATGAAGAAGACGGACGTAAAGGTAAAGTAGCTATTAATGTAGCTGTTATCGAATAATATATAGTATTTTTTGATTACCGAATGATGTTACACCGCTCCATTTTGGGGCGGTTTTTTCTTTTTATAGAAATTGGTTGTTTATCTTTTTCTTTTAAAAAAATCTTTCATCAGCTGGGCGCATTCGTTTTCTAAAACTCCAGAAATCACTTCAGTTTTTGGATGTAATTTGCCCCCTATGGTTGTGTAACCCCGTTGGTTATCGGAAGCGCCAAAAACAATTTTACTAATTTGACTCCAGTACAATGCCCCTGCGCACATTTGGCAAGGTTCTAAGGTTACATAAAGGGTACAGTCTTTTAAATATTTGCCTCCTAAAAAATTAGCTGATGCTGTGATGGCTTGCATTTCAGCATGGGCAGTAACATCGTTTAGCATTTCGGTCAAATTATGACTGCGGGCAATGATGCGATTGTCTACCACAACCACGGCACCCACAGGGATTTCGCCTCGCTCAAAAGCCATTTCTGCTTCTTGCAAAGCCTTTTTCATAAAATATTCGTCGGTAAAGATGTTTTCCATAATGCAAAAATACGTTTTTGTTTTTATAGAAGCTGAATCGTTTTTGTTTCAGAGGTTTCGTTTTTAGTCTTAAAAAATGATTTTGAATTTTCCTATTAACGTGAGTTCTATGTAAATTTGTCTGATTATCCGTCACTTCGAGTGATTTTCCGTAGAGAAACAAAGGAAAATTATATCGAGAAGTATTATCAATAAATCCTCGATACATTTTCTGTTCCATTTTATCACACAAAAAATATTCCAACAGAAGGGAAACACTAAATATCACATAATTATAAATCGAACTCAGGTTATTATGAAAAACCAACTAATCACCGGAGTCCTTTTTAATGAAATAATTATTGTAAAATTCTTACACTATGGTACGAATGTTGCATTAAAAAAAGAAAATATTAACAGACTAAACGATGGAATCATCCTTTAAAATAAGTATTCCCAAACCTTGTCATGAAAGTTGGAGGAACATGACTCCTGATGAACAAGGGCGTTTTTGTAGTGTATGTGCAAAGTCAGTGGTTGATTTTACGAATATGGATAGCCAAGAAATGCAACAATTTGTTATTCAAAATCAAGGTCGGAAAATTTGTGGTCGTTTTCGTCAGGAGCAGGTGGAACCTAACTTTAAAATCAGTATTTCTGAATCATTTTTGTATCAAAACAGAAGTTTTCGTAAAGCTTTTTTATTGGCTTTATTTGTCGTGATGGGAACCACACTTTTTAGTTGTAAAAATGAAAAGGGACAAGCGTTACAAGAAATAAACGTTGAAAGCGAAACTCAAACAACTATGGGGGCTCCAGTTTTTACTGGAAAGTTTCAAGAAGCAACTACTCAACCTAAAAAGAAAAATCAAGTTGCCACTGTAGAAACAATTTCAGTTTCAGAAATCAGTCTAATCAGTGAACCACAAGGGGATATCATGCCTCCAGAACCGCCTCTGATGGGTACTCCCGTAGTTATTCCTGTTGAATTTGTATCCGATTCGCTTACCATTGTAAAAGACACTCTAAAAAATAAAGAATAATGAAGACTCCGAACATTAAAATTTGCATACCAAAGCCCTGCAATGAAAACTGGGCTAGTATGACTCCTGATGAACAAGGGCGTTTTTGTAGTGTATGTGCAAAGTCAGTGGTTGATTTTACCACAATGAACATTCAAGAAGCCCAGACCTATTTGCAAGAGCATAAAAATGAAAAAGTTTGTGGCCGTTTTACTGCTGAAATGCTTGAACCCACTTTTGTTTTTAAAATTCAAGAAACGGTGCTTTATCAGCAAAGAAGTTTTAAAAAAGTATTTCTTTTGGCGCTTTTTGTGGTAATGGGTACCAGCTTGTTCAGTTGTCGTAATAGTACGGGACAAACTATGGGAGAAGTTGTGGTAGCTTATGATAGTACATTGGTTGTTAAGGATACAGTGGAAGATGAAATCTTGATGGGAGAGTATATGCCTTTGGACGAAAAAGATAGTGTTCCTCTACCTCTAAAACCGAACATAAAGGTGAGTGAAATTAAATAATCAGAATTGATTTGATGTAGAGGGAAATCGAAAAGCTATAAAAGAAAACTACCCTAACAAATTAAAAACTGTTAGGATAGTTTGATGGTTGTATTTTTATTCTTTAATGAATTTTGAAGAATAATTGCCAGATTTTAACACGTAAATTCCATTAGTTAAATTTTCTACGTTTATAGAGATGTCTTCAGCTGATGTATTATATTCTTTTGTTAAAATTTTTTTTCCAGTAGCATCGAATATTTCGATAGTATTACTTCCGCTTTCAGGGTTTTTGAAAGTTAACAAAGATTTTGTTGGGATAGGAAAAAGTTTTTGTGCAATCTCTCCTGTTTTAGGAGCTTCTGATAGAGAAAGTGTAGTGCTTGGTAGCGTGAAAACTTTTTGTATTTGCTGTGAAAAATCTGAAGAAGAATAAGTAACTAAAATTTTATTCTTATTTGAAATCGGATCATTAAAAATTCTATAATGATTGTATTTGTAGTTTGGGTCAGTAGATGAAAAATCAAATACCAAATCTCCGTCTTCATTAACTACAAGCATTTTATAGTCATTGGTAGTTCTATTGGATAAAAAAACAATAAATTCATATTTGTCATCAGTATTGAAAATATTTTTTGAAACTTCAGACTTTCCAGATGCATCAACAAAAAAGTCAAGTCTGTAACCATCAGGAATTACAAGGTTAATTGTTTTTCTTAATGAATAGTCGGAGTTGTATATTTTTAAAGAAGAGCTTGTGTTAGATGTGTAGAAAAAATCTGTGGAAGTTGCGAAGGGATTAAAACTTTCGTTAGTAGGAAATGTTTGTTCTAAATTAATTTGAGCTTGTGCAAAATAAGAAAGCAATAATGCGCCAAATAGAATCTTTTTTTTCATTTTTTTATTTTTTTGATTTTCCAAAATACGCAGAATTGCGTTTTAAGGTGATATTTTGGAATTTTGTTAGTTTAATTATCACCTTTATATTTGTTTATAATAAGAGTATTTAATAACTAATTAAATGTTTTAAGTTTAGTGTGGTTTTTTTATTTGTATTAAAAACAAAAGTAAAAAATTTTGTGAGTAAATTAATTTGTAAGTAAATTTTTTAAATAAAAAACAACTATAGCTTTATGAACTATAGTCATTTTTTTATGGTTTAGAATAAGTTTTACACTTTCTCTCTTGTCAAATAATACACTGGAATCCCCGCTAGCATAATCAACACGCCCCATCCACAAGTACTTGTTCGGTCAATCAACAACATCACGCAAATGGCGGTGGAAACTAAAATGTATAAAGCAGGTAAAACAGGATAGCCGAAAGCTTTGTAAGGACGTTCAGCATTAGGCATTTTCTTTCTTAAAATGAAAATCCCATATATGGTTAAGATGTAAAATATGATTACAATTATCATTACAAAATCTAACAAATCACCATATTTACCTGTCAAACATAAAGCAGATGCCCAAATGCATTGAATCCATAATGCCCAACCTGGTACTGAAGCTTGGTTTAATTGTGCCGCTTTTTTGAAAAACAATCCGTCTTTAGCCATGGTGTAGTACACCCGCGAACCTGCCATTATCAAACCATTATTGCAACCAAAAGTGGAAATCATAATCATCACTGCTATAATAGTCGTTCCAGTGATTCCAAAAATATGTTCTGAGGCTACTACCGCAACTCGGTCAGAAGGCGCAAAAGCAATTTCCGACAAGGGCATCACGGCCAAATACATTACGTTAGCTAATACATAAATAATGCTCACAATCAACGTGCCTAAAAATAAACTCAAGCCTACATTGCGTTCTGGGTTTTTGATTTCCCCAGAAATAAAAGTCACGCCATTCCAAGCATCACTCGAAAATAAAGAACCCACCATTGAGGCTGCTATAGCTGAAAGCAACGCGTAACCTCCTATTGATGTCCACGTGTTAGTATCTTTGTTAAAGTTTTGTGCAGTCCAGGCATTGGTCCAATTGGCATCCCAAATGTCACTTTTTGCAGCCAATAACAATCCAAAAATAATCAAACCAAATAGTGAAGCAATTTTAGTAATGGTAAAAACTTTTTGAATAATTTTTCCATTTTTCACTCCGCGACTATTGATAAAAGTAAGTAGGACGATGGTTATGATAGATACAATTTGTGCTACACTCAATTTGAACGAAGGCGTATCGATAATGAAATTGTTTTCACTAAAGGCAGGAATCAGGTAAGCTGCAAATTTTGAAAACGCGACACCCACCGCAGCGATAGTTCCTGTTTGAATCACCGCAAAAAAACTCCATCCATAAAGGAAGGCAATCAATTTGTTATAGGCTTCTTTAAGGTAAACATATTGTCCGCCCGCTTGCGGAAACATGGCGCTTAATTCTCCATAACTAATGGCAGCGGTCATGGTTATCAAGGCTGAAATAATCCAAATTAAAACCAGCCATCCTGCACTACCAATATTTCTTGTAATATCGGCACTTACAATAAAAATCCCCGAGCCTATCATTGAACCAACGACTAACAGGGTGCCGTCTAACAGGCCGAGTTCTCTTTTTAAATGTTGTTTTTCTTCCATAAATTTTAGGTTAGTTTGGCTAAAGATATAAAAACTAACTTTTACATGCGGCTTTTTCGTAACTTTAAGTAGTTAATACTGTTGTTATGGAAGCAAGTAAAGAACATTCTAATGGCGAGGTAACCATTGTTTGGAAAGCAGCGCTTTGTAGTCATTCGGGCAATTGTGCCAGAGGTTTAGCTGGAGTTTTTAAACCCCTTGAAAAACCTTGGATTGACCCTAGTGGAGCGTCCACGGATGAAATTGTTGCGCAAGTTTCAAAATGTCCCTCTGGAGCATTGACAATTTATTATAATAAAGACAAATAGGTTGGGTCGTTTGGTTAAGATGGTAAGCCAAGAAATTATGAGGATAAACTTTTCTATCTTTGCGGTATGAATGAAAATTTGAATCCCAATAAGGAACGTTTTACTCCTCAAGAAATGGATGTGGAGCGTGCTTTACGTCCTCTTAGTTTTGAGGATTTTACCGGACAAGACCAAGTGTTGGAAAATTTACGCATATTTGTGAAAGCTGCAAATTTGCGAGGCGAAGCTTTGGACCATACGCTTTTTCATGGACCTCCAGGTTTGGGAAAAACTACCTTGGCTAATATTTTAGCTAATGAACTTGGTGTTGGGATTAAAATTACTTCGGGTCCCGTGCTAGATAAGCCTGGTGATTTAGCGGGTTTGTTGACTAATTTAGAAGAACGTGATATTCTTTTTATAGACGAAATCCATCGCTTAAGCCCTGTCGTGGAAGAGTATTTGTACTCGGCTATGGAAGATTATAAAATTGACATCATGATTGAAAGTGGGCCTAATGCACGTAGTGTGCAAATTGGATTAAACCCTTTTACTTTAGTCGGTGCTACCACGCGTTCGGGCTTACTAACAGCACCGATGCGTGCCCGTTTTGGAATTCAATCGCGCTTGCAATATTATAACACTGAATTACTAACGACCATTGTACAGCGAAGTTCGGCTATTTTGAATATGCCTATTACCATGGAAGCGGCTATTGAAATTGCAGGTCGTAGCCGAGGGACACCTCGTATTGCTAATGCGTTATTGCGTCGTGTGCGTGATTTCGCTCAAATAAAAGGCAATGGTTCGATTGATGTAGAAATTGCACAATATGCCTTGCATGCCTTACATGTAGATGCACACGGATTGGATGAAATGGATAACAAAATCCTAACTACCATTATCGATAAATTTAAAGGAGGACCCGTAGGGATTACCACCCTAGCCACTGCAGTTTCAGACAGCGCGGAAACCATAGAAGAAGTGTATGAACCGTTTCTAATTCAAGAAGGTTTTATCATTCGTACCCCAAGAGGGAGAGAAGTCACCGAAAAAGCATATAAGCATTTGGGTAGAGTTCGTATGGGGAATCAGGGGGAGTTGTTTTAAGTTAGAATTCAGAGTTTAGAATTCAGAGTTTAGAATTCAGAGTTTAGAATTCAGAGTTTAGAATTCAGAATTTAGAATTTAGAAAGAAAACCGAAAAATAGATGCTATATCAGGATAAAGATTTAAAAATAAGAACCAAACTCTTTACGGTTAGAGTTCTGAGTTTTGCAGAAAGTCTTGATTATTCAGTAGTGAAAAAGATTATTGTTAATCAAATGGCAAAATCAGGTTCTTCAGTTGGTGCAAACTATCGTTCTGCCTGTAGAGGAAGAAGTGATGCAGAATTTCTTTCTAAAATGAATATTGTTTTAGAAGAAGCTGATGAAACATTGTTCTGGTTGGAAATAATCCAAGAGATGAAATGGAAAGATTGTGATGATTTGCTTTTAAAAGAAGCTAATGAGCTAACAGCAATTTTTGTAACGATTATTAAAAATACTAAAAGTAGGATGCATAGTAAATAAGATGTTTCTAAATTCAAATCTAAAGTGTAAGTTTCTAAATTCTGAATTCCAAATTCTAATTTCAAGTGTAAGTTTCTAAATTCTAAATTCTGAATTCTAAATTCCTAAATACAACTAAGATTAAAACCGAAGCCCTCCGCCTTGGTTTTCTTTCCTGTGGCATTTCGCAAGCCGATTTTTTAGAAACCGAAGCACCGCGTTTGGAGGCTTGGCTTAACAAAAGCATGCACGGGCAGATGAGCTACATGGAAAATCATTTTGACAAGCGTTTAGACCCGAGATTATTGGTCGATGGGGCAAAAAGCGTGATTTCCTTGTTGTTGAATTATTATCCAAGTGAGATTCAAAATACCGATTCCTATAAAATTTCAAAGTATGCCTATGGCGAAGATTATCATTTTGTGATAAAAGATAAATTGAAAGATTTGTTGCATTTTATACAAGAAGAAATCGGAGAAGTCAACGCCAGAGTTTTTGTGGATTCAGCACCCGTGCTTGACAAAGCTTGGGCCGCAAAAAGTGGCTTAGGCTGGGTAGGTAAAAACAGTAATTTAATCACTAAGCAGGTTGGCTCTTTCTATTTTATTGCTGAAATCATTTTAGATTTAGACCTAGAATACGATACGCCAACGACCGACCATTGTGGCAAATGTACCGCTTGTCTTGATGCTTGTCCTACGGGAGCAATTATTCAACCTTATGTAGTAGACGGGAGTAAATGTATTTCTTATTTTACCATTGAATTGAAGGATAATATCCCTATGGAAATGAAAAATACTTTTGACGACTGGATGTTTGGATGTGATGTGTGTCAAGATGTGTGCCCTTGGAATCGATTTGCCAAACCACATCAGGAAGCTGCGTTTCAACCCAACGAGGATTTACTTCAATTTTCTAAAAAAGATTGGGAAGAAATTACCGAAGATGTCTTTCGAAAAGTATTTAAAAATTCGGCTGTTAAACGTGCAAAACATTCAGGTTTACAACGAAACATTGCATTTTTAAAAGATTAAATGCAGAAAAATTTTCATTCTTTTATCGCAACACTTACCTTTGCTGGTTCATATAAAGGCAAAAAACTATGTCAGACGATAAAAAAAGAAGAGAAGCCCTATTGTACCACGCGAAACCACAACCAGGAAAAATCAAAGTGGTTCCGACTAAAAAATATGCTACACAACGTGATTTATCATTGGCCTATTCGCCAGGAGTAGCTGAACCTTGTATTGAAATTTCAAAAGATATTGATAAAGTTTACAAATATACCGCCAAAGGAAACTTAGTGGCCGTAATTTCTAATGGTACTGCGGTTTTAGGTCTAGGTGATATTGGTCCTGAAGCTTCAAAACCCGTAATGGAAGGGAAAGCTTTACTATTTAAAATATTTTCAGATATCGATGTTTTTGATATTGAGGTAGACGCTACTGATGTTGATAAATTTGTAGAAACCGTAAAAGCAATTGCGCCAACTTTTGGTGGGATTAACTTAGAAGATATCAAAGCACCCGAATCTTTTGAAATTGAAAGAAGATTAGTGGAGGAATTAAATATTCCGGTGATGCACGATGACCAGCATGGTACTGCTATTATCTCCTCGGCAGCTTTGTTGAATGCTTTGGAATTAGCTGAAAAAGATATTGATAAAATCAAATTGGTTGTATCTGGAGCAGGTTCTGCAGCTTTAGCTTGTGCTAATTTGTACGTGGCTTTAGGAGTAAAAGCAGAAAATATTTATATGTTCGATGTCAATGGGATGCTAACTACAGACCGTACCGATTTGCTAGGACATCAAAATCGATATGCTAAAAACGAATCGGCAAAAACCTTAGGGGAAGCACTTGTAGGTGCCGATATGTTTTTAGGACTTTCTGCCGGTAATGTGTTAAAACCCGAAATGTTGTTAACTATGGCTAACAATCCTATTGTTTTTGCCATGGCTAATCCAGTTCCAGAAATCGATTACAATCTTGCGATAAGTACGCGTGAAGATATCATCATGGCAACAGGACGTTCAGATTATCCGAATCAGGTGAATAATGTATTAGGGTTCCCGTATATTTTCCGAGGAGCATTAGATGTAAGAGCCACCAAGATTAATGAAGCTATGAAAATGGCTGCGGTTAAAGCTTTGGCATGTTTGGCTAAACAACCCGTTCCTGAACAAGTAAATGTAGCGTACGGGGAAACAAAATTAGTTTTTGGTCGTGATTATATTATTCCTAAACCATTTGACCCTCGTTTGATTGCCGAAGTTGCTCCTGCCGTAGCTAAAGCAGCTATGGAAAGCGGTGTGGCACAACAGCCTATTACCGATTGGGATGCTTACAAAGACCAATTACTAGAGCGTTTAGGTTCTGATAATAAAATGGTGCGTATGCTAGTTAACCGTGCTAAAACAAATCCTAAAAAAGTTGTTTTTGCCGAAGCAGACCATTTAGATGTCTTGAAAGCCGCTCAAATTGTTTTTGAAGAGGGTATTGGAACACCTATTTTGTTAGGAAATAAAGAAATTATCTTAGAATTAAAAGAAGAATTAGGTTTTGAGGCTGAGGTAGAAATCATCGACCCTAAATCTAAAGAAGAAGAAGCACGTAAAAATCGTTTCGCAGAGAAATACTGGGAAAGCAGACGTAGAAAAGGAATTACGTTACTAGATGCCCAAAAATGGATGCGTGAGCGTAATTACTTTGCCGCGATGATGATTAACGAAGGGGAAGCAGATGCTTTAGTTACAGGGTATTCTCGCAGTTATCCATCGGTAGTAAAACCAATGATGGAATTGATAGGTAAGGGGCAAGGGGTAAGCCGTATTGCAACAACCAACTTGATGATGACAGCACGTGGTCCTATGTTCTTAGCAGATACCGCTATTAATCCTAATCCATCAGCGGAAGACTTAGCGCGTATTGCTTTGATGACTGCTCGAACGGTGAAGTTATTTGGTATGGAACCGGTAATGGCGATGGTGTCGTTTTCTAACTTTGGTTCCTCAAAAGATGCAAGTGCGGCTAAAGTGCGTCAAGCGGTTTCTTATTTACATCAAAATTATCCAGATTTAATAGTGGATGGTGAAATTCAAACGGATTTTGCTTTGAATCCTGAGATGTTAAAAAGTAAGTTCCCATTCTCTAAATTAGCAGGACATAAAGTAAATACCTTAGTGTTTCCAAATTTAGAATCGGCGAATATTACCTATAAAATGTTGAAAGAACTATATAAAGTTGATTCCATCGGACCTATCATGTTAGGATTAAATAAACCAGTGCATATTTTCCAGTTAGGAGCAAGTGTGGAAGAGATGGTAAATATGGCAACCATTGCAGTAATTGATGCACAAGAAAAAGAGAAAAGAGTACGTACTCAAAAATAAATTCTTGAAAAATGCATTTGAAAATCAGGAAGTTGGCAATCTAATAAAATTACTATATTTGGTGGAATAATTATAAGCCAATAATGATTGCACATATTCAAGGAAAATTAGTAGAGAAAAACCCTACCGACGTTGTGATTGATTGCAACGGGGTAGGGTATTTCATTAATATATCATTACACACTTTTGGACTATTGCCCGCTACCGATATGATTAAGTTGTATACTCATCTTCAAATAAAAGAAGATGCGCATACGCTTTTCGGCTTTATGCAAAAATCAGAAAGAGAAATCTTTAGATTATTGATTTCAGTTTCAGGAATCGGAGCCAATACGGCCAGAACCATGTTATCCTCCTTAGAGCCCAAACAAATCGTCAATGCCATAGCGACCGAAAATGTTGGCGTGATTCAATCGATTAAAGGAATAGGTGCAAAAACAGCACAAAGAGCCATCATTGAACTTAAAGATAAAGTGTTAAAAATCTATGAGATTGATGAAGTTTCTTTAGTGCCAAACAATACAAACAAAGATGAAGCGTTATCTGCTTTAGAGGTTTTAGGTTTTGTGCGTAAAACCGCCGAAAAAGTCGTAGATAAAATTTTAGCATCTACACCTGATGCTACTGTAGAAAATATCATTAAACAAGCCTTAAAAAATTTATAAGTTTTGAAAAATAATTCTTCTTATTCACCACTTATGTATCTTAAAAACAGTTTTTTTGTACTGTTTTTATTTGTTTTTTCAAATGTCTTTGCTCAGGAGGAAAAAGATACGGTAAAAGGGTATAATAAAGGGAAAATGGATTTGCCAAATCCTAAAAGTATCCTTGAAGCCTATACGTATGATCCAGTAACTGATAGATATATTTATACTAAAACTTTTGAAGGTTTTAACGTAGATTATCCCATTGTATTAACGCCTGAGGAATATCAGAAGTTGATTCAGAAAGAGGCAATGCGCAATTATTTTAAGGAAAAAATAGATGCTTTGGCGGGACAAAAGAAAGGGTCTGAAGAAAAGAAAAAGAATTTATTACCGCGTTATTATATCAGATCTGGCTTGTTTGAATCTATTTTTGGAAGTAATACTATTGATATCAAACCAACTGGTAGTGTTGAGGTGGATTTAGGAATGCGCTATTCTAAGCAAGATAATCCCGCTTTATCTCCTCGAAATCGTGAATTATTTAACTTTGATTTTAATCAGAGAATCAGTATGAGTTTGACTGGGCAAGTGGGGACTAGGCTAAAAGTCAATGTGAATTATGATACGGAATCTACTTTTGCTTTTCAAAATCTTATCAAATTAGAATACACACCTACCGAAGACGATATTTTACAAAAAATTGAGTTAGGTAATGTGAGCATGCCCGTTACTAACAGTTTGATCCGTGGTGCGCAAAGTTTATTTGGGGTTAAAACACAACTTAAGTTTGGTAAAACAACTTTTACAGGGGTGTTTTCAGAACAAAAATCACAAACCAAAACGGTGACTTCTCAAGGTGGTGGATTGGTGCAGGATTTTAGCCTTTTTGCACTCGATTATGATGCGGATAGACACTTTTTCTTATCTCAATATTTCAGAAATCGATATGATAATGCTTTAGAGACATATCCAGTTATTAATGCTAGAACACAAATTACCCGCCTTGAAGTTTGGGTAACCAACAGGCAAAATAGAATTACAGCTGGAGGGGATGGAAATAACATAAGAAATGTAGTGGCTCTTGCCGATTTAGGTGAAGAACGTAATGCTGCTATCCCTACAAATGAAATTGTAGGATTGGGTGTTATTCCTCCTAATTTCTTTACAGGAGTTCCAGATGCTCCTTCTGATAATAAAAACAATGCTTTCAACCCTAAAGAAATTGGAATAGGTAATAGTAATTTAAATCTTGCTATTCGTGATGTTTCAAATGCTTCTGCTGGGTTTACTGGGGTCAATGTGACTGAAGGTGTTGATTATTCGAAACTTGAAAATGCTCGTAAATTGAATCCTAGTGAGTATACATATCATCCACAACTGGGGTATATATCGTTAAATCAGCGTTTGACTAATGATGAGGTGCTAGCTGTAGCTTATCAGTATACTGAAGGAGACAAAGTGTTTCAAGTGGGAGAGTTTGGTAACGATGGTGTCGATGCGACTGTGGTTGATGCTAATGATATACCTTCAAGTAATGCTTTAATTTTGAAATTGCTTAAGCCTAATTTAAATAATATTAATAAGCCTATATGGAATTTGATGATGAAGAATATCTATCAAATCCCTGGAGCTTATCAGTTAGATAAAACTGATTTTAAATTCAATATTTTATACAGTGATCCTTCACCGGTGAATTATATTAATTTGGTCGATCCTAAACCTACTAACGATATTAGTGGTTTGCCATTGCTTAGGGTTTTTGATGTCGACAAATTGAATTATTACAATGACCCTAATAGTCCTGATGGTTATTTTGATTATTTACCTGGATTAACCGTTGATACTCAAAATGCTCGTATTATATTTACTAAGGTTGAACCATTTGGGCAAAGTCTTTTTAATAAGTTGAAAACATCTCCAGCGGAGGTGTATAACAATGATAATGATTTGACCTATAATGCCAATCAAAAAAAATATGTTTTCAGAAGTTTATATAGAGAAACTCAAGCCGCAGCATTACAAAAATCAGAGAAAAACAAATTTCAATTAAAAGGTAAGTTCAAGTCCTCTGGTGGCGATGGAATATCTTTAGGAGCCGTAAATGTACCTCGTGGATCTGTTGTGGTAACTGCTGGAGGAAGGGTTTTGAAAGAGGGATTAGATTATACGGTTAACTATCAGGCTGGTAAAGTTCAAATTTTAGATCCAGGGCTTCAAGCCTCGGGTGTTCCTATTCAAGTTTCCGTTGAAAATAACTCTGTGTTTGGTCAACAAACACGTAGGTTTATGGGGTTTGATATAGAGCATAAATTTTCTGATAAAATTCAGATGAATGCTACCCTAATTAATTTATCAGAACGACCTTTTACGGTAAAATCTAATTACGGTCAGGAGTCGGTAAATAATACTATGTTTGGTTTAAATGGTAATTTCTCTACTGAAATTCCTTTGTTTACACGTTTGGTTAACAAACTACCGAATGTAGATACTGATGTGCCTTCAAATTTATCATTACGTGCGGAGTTTGCTTATTTAATGCCAGGGACGTCTAAAATCGATCAGTTTAATGGCGAATCTACCGTGTATGTCGATGATTTTGAAGGGTCGCAATCAACTATTGATATGCGTTCTCCACAATCGTGGTCATTAGCCAGTGTGCCTACGGCGTTTCAGGGCGGTATTTTGAATGATAGATTATCATATGGTTACAATCGTGCGAAATTAAATTGGTATACTATCGATCCTGTTTTTTATGCTAATGATAGACCTGCAGATGTTAATGACAACGAACTTTCAAAATATGATACTAGAAGAATTTATCTGGAGGAGTTATATCCGCAAACTAATGTTGCAGTAGGTGAATCTACAGTAGTAAATACGTTAGATTTGACATATTACCCTAAAGAAAGAGGGCCTTTTAATTTTAATCCTAATGCCATTTCTAATCAGCCTTTAGATACTAATAAATCGTTTGCAGGGATCATGCGTCCTATAACTACTACCAACTTTGAACAGTCGAATGTGGAATATATGCAGTTTTGGATATTAGATCCGTATTATAATACAAATGTTTCTCCTGCAAATACAGGGAAGTTAACCATCCACTTAGGTGAAGTATCGGAAGATGTCTTGAACGATGGAAGAAAGTTTTATGAAAATGGAATGCCAGGTCCTAGCTCTAATCAAAAGGTGAATACTAATGAGTGGGGAAAACAACCTATCAATCAATCTTTAATTTATGCTTTTGATGCTGATTCAGCTAACAGAACCTATCAAGATGTTGGATTAAACGGTTTGAATGATGCAGAAGAAAAACTAAAATTTGCCAATTTTGCTAATGAAGAAGACCCAGCACAAGATAACTATCAATTTTACTTAAATACGAGAGGAGGCATTGTAGAAAAATACAAAAAATATAATGGTACAGAGAATAACTCCCCTGTAGATGTGGGCGATACCAATAGAGGAAATGGGACGCTCCCAGATGTAGAAGATATTAACCGTGACAATACGATGAATACCGTAGAAGCATATTTTTTCTATGATATTGATGTGAAACCGAATACAAAAGTTGGCGATAATTATATCGTTAGTGAACGTATCAAACCAGTTCCTTTGAGTAATGGACAAACAACAGAAGTACGTTGGTTGCAGTATAAGATACCTATTGATCCAAATAGTGCCAATAAAGTAGGTCCGATATCAGATAAACGTTCTATTCGTTTCATGCGAATGTTGATGAGCGGATTTAATGAACAAGTTACCGTACGTTTTGGTGCCTTAGATTTAGTGCGTGGAGAATGGCGTAGATACACTCAGCAGTTGGATCCAGCTCTTCCACAAGTTGAAACTGGTTTTGATGCACAAAGCGTGAATATACAGGAGAATGAATCCCGTAGCCCTATTCCTTATGTGATGCCTCCGGGGGTGCAAAGAGAGCAAATTAATAATAATAATACTATAATCAATCAAAATGAACAATCGTTAGCGCTACGTGTTTACGGTGTTGCTGGTAAATCAAGTGGACTTGCAGAAGGTGATTCTCGTGCCGTTTTTAAAAACGTGAGCGTAGACATGCGTCAGTACAAACGTTTGAAAATGTTTTTACACGCAGAAGCTTTACCAGAAGATGTATTGAAAGATGATGAAATGCATGCTTTTATTCGTTTTGGTAATGATTTTACAAACAATTTCTATCAAATTGAAATTCCACTAAAAGTTACAGCGACTACTGCAGGTAGGAACGCTAATTTAATTTGGCCTGCAGCTAATGAAATGGATGTGGTTTTAGATGCCTTGGGAAAACTTAAAATTGATAGTTTCAAGACTACTGTGGGTGGTGATGGTATTTTTGTTAAAAATGCTGGTGAATATGGCGGTTCTTCTAATAAAGATTTACTTATAGGGGTAAAAGGGAATCCTAATATTGGGTATGTGAGAACCATAATGGTGGGACTTAAAAATCCTAAAAATGGGATTTCTACTGATCCTGTTCGTGGGGAAGTATGGTTCAACGAATTACGTTTGGCCGACATGGATAACAAAGGCGGTATGGCTGCTACGGCTAGTTTAGATACTAACTTTGCTGATTTCTTAACTTTATCCGCTACTGGAAAAATGGGAACTGTTGGTTTTGGAAGTATAGAGCAAAAACCCAATGAACGTAGCCGTGAAGATATGTGGCAATATGATGTGGTTACTAATGTTGGGTTAGGTAAATTATTGCCTAAGAAATGGGGGATTAATCTGCCAATGAATTATGCTATTGGAGAACAAACTATTACTCCTGAGTACGATCCTTTATATCAAGATTTAAAACTGAATGATGTGTTAAGTCGTGCGCAAAGCGAGGCTGAAAAAGACGCGATAAAGAAAAGATCTGAAAATTTTACCAAAAGAGAAAGTATTAGCTTCATTGGTGTTAAAAAAGATAGAAATGCTGAGCAAAAACCTCATTTTTACGATGTAGAAAATCTAACGGTTTCCTATTCTTATAGTGCTACAAAACATCGTGATTTTGAAATGGAAAATGTTTTAGATCAGCAAGTACGTACTTCTGCCGATTATAATTATGCCTTTAAAACAAAAGCAATTGAGCCATTTAAATCTACTGCTTTTATGAAAAAAAGTACGTATTGGAAACTATTAAGCGATCTTAATTTTAATTATTTGCCTAATAACATCAATTTCAGTTCTGCCATTATGCGTCAGTTCAATAAGCAGCAGATTCGTCAAGTGGATGAAGGTGTTGTAGCAGGAGTAGGACCTCAATACCGTAGAAATTTCTTGTTCAATTATAATTATGGATTTAATTTTAATTTTACCCGTTCTTTAAAAGCAAATTATTCCGCTTCAACAGGTAATATTATCAGAACATCGGATCCTATTTTGACCAATAGTTTAGATAGTCCAGAATATACGGTATGGGATGATTTCTGGAATATTGGGGAGCCTAATCAACACAATCAGAAAGTGACTGTGAATTATGAATTGCCTATCAATAAAATTCCGTTATTGTCTTTTGTGAAGTCTGATTATACTTATACTGGTGACTATTCTTGGAATAGAGGTGCGGTGGCTTTGCATGAGTTCAGACCGGATTCGAACAATCCAAATTTGGTGTATGATTTAGGGAACACTGTTCAAAATGCTAATACGCATAAATTGTCTACAAGTTTTACTATGAGTACTTTGTACAAATACATTGGCTTAGTAAAATTTGCTGAGAGAAGCAAAAAAAGCACTAAAGCGGCAACGCCTGTAGCTCCACCAAAACCTGGAGAAAAAATTGTAGCAAAACCAAAAGAGAAAGTGGCAAAAGCTAATGTTTTTACAGATGGCTTAATTGGTTTAGCAACGAGTTTAAAACAAACTCAAATCACTTATTCAGAAACAAATGGAACTATGTTACCGGGTTTCTTGCCAAGTATTGGTTTCTTTGGCTCTACTAAGCCCTCTTTAGGGTTTATTTTTGGTTCTCAAGATGATATCCGTTTTGAAGCAGCTAAAAGAGGTTATTTAACGAATTATCCTGAATTTAATCAAAACTTTACTCAAGTGATGACTAAACAAATTCAGGCTACAGCTAATTTGGAACCTTTCAATGATTTGAAAATTGATATTACTGCAGATCGTAATGAATCTACAAATTACAGTGAGCAATATAATGTAGTTGATAATGAGTATCATTCGTTATCACCTTTTTCTACTGGAAATTTTTCCATCTCAACGATGATGATTGGTAACTCATTTGCTCAAAGTGATGAAAATGGTTCTGCGGCTTTTCAAGCTTTTAGAGATAATAGATTAGAAATAGCCAGAAGACTTGCTACTGCTAGGGGTATTGATATTTCAAATCCAGCTAATATTGATCCTTACGGTTTTCCTAATGGGTATAGTAAAAATAGCCAACAAGTATTATTGCCTGCTTTCTTAGCTGCTTATACAAGCGATTTTAATTCGGCTGCAACAATTCCGTTATCGTACAAAAGAAGTTTTCCGTTGCCTAACTGGAATGTGAAATATACAGGGTTAATGCGCTATAAATTTTTTAAAGATCGATTTAAAAAAATCAGTTTACAACATGCTTATAAAGCAGCTTATACAGTCAATTCATTACGATCGAATATCGAATATGATAAAAATCCTGATGGACGAGATGTATCAGGGAATTACTATGGCCAAAATCTTATTGGTAATGTCAACTTGACTGAGCAATTCAATCCGTTAATTATGGTTGATTTTGAATTTAAAAATTCAATGAAACTAATAGCAACGATTAAAAGAGATCGTACCTTGTCGATGAGTTTTGATAATAACTTATTGACTGAAATGAAAGGTCAGGAATATGTAATAGGGTTGGGCTACCGTATTAAAGATGTTACGCTTAGAACTCGTTTAGCTGATAATCCTAGTGGAGTAGTGAAAAGCGATATCAATTTAAGAGCCGATTTGTCTTTTAGAAATAACAAAACATTAGTAAGAAGCTTGGATTATGATAATAATCAAATAGGAGGCGGTCAAAATATTATCTCGGCTAAGCTTACAGGCGATTATAAGATGAGTAGTAATTTGACAACGTTGTTTAATTTTGATTATAATTTTAATAAATCGGAAATATCTACTGCGTTCCCAATTACGAACATTCGAGCTTATTTTACTTTGCGATATACGCTAGGAAATTAATTTTAGAAATTCTATGGTTATTCTTTGAATAATTATACTTTTGCAATCAAAATTGAAACACAATGAACATACCAGCTAATTTAAAGTACACAAAAGATCACGAGTGGGTAAGCATCGAAGGGGATGTAGCTACTGTAGGGATTACTGATTTCGCTCAAAAAGAATTAGGAGATATCGTTTATGTTGAAGTAGATACTTTGGATCAAACTTTAGCAAAAGACGAAGTTTTCGGAACAGTAGAAGCTGTTAAAACCGTTTCTGACTTATTCTTGCCTTTATCAGGTGAAATCGTTGAATTTAATGAAGAATTAGAATCTAATCCGGAATTAGTAAATTCAGATCCATATGGAGCGGCTTGGATGATTAAAGTAAAAATCTCTGATGCTTCTGAAATCGATTCTTTATTATCAAGTGATGATTATAAGAGCCTTATCGGAGCCTAATAAAAAATCCTTTTTTTGGGCTTTAGGATGGACGCTGTTTGTGTTGCTTCTTAGCTTCAAAGCGCCCTCATTAAATCCAAAATTTATATTTCCTTATCAAGACAAAGTAGCGCATTTTGTGTTCTACTTTGTCTTTGTTTTTTTATGGAGTCTCTTTTTAGTAGCGCGCAATCATTTGAATTTTAAATGGCTTTTTAGGCTATTTGTAATAGCGATAATTCTTGGTGGTTCTGTTGAAATTGCGCAGGAGGTATTTACCACCACGCGACATGCTGAAGTGCTAGATATGTTAGCCAATACTTTAGGCGCTTTGCTGAGTAGTTTTTTTGTGACTAAGTTTTTTTTAATAAAATGATAAAAAACAGTTCCCACTTTGGTGGGATTTTTTATTTTTATCTATTGGTATCTTTTAAATTTTTAACATGAAGGCAATTCAAAACTATCTAGATTCTACATATTTAAAAACGGCACAGCAAGCTCAGTTATCTGAATCGGAAAACACAAAAGTGGTTCAATCGGTTGTTTTAGAAGCCATTCAAGAGGGTTTCAAATTGGTGATGATCCGCCCAGATCAAGTTTCCTTTGCTAAATCGCTAGTACAGGATGCTGCGTCTAATCTATTAGTGGGTACAGTCATTGATTTTCCACAGGGCACAGGTTCTTTGCAAGAGAAGCTTTCAGAAGCACAACAGGCGATCAATAATGGTGCGGATGAGCTTGATTTTGTGGTGAATTATGAGGCTTTTAAGAACGGGGCTGTAGATGCGGTTAAAGAGGAAGTGTATCAATGTACTCGTTTAGGATTAGAGCATCATAAAGTAGTTAAATTTATTATTGAAGTGGCTGCACTTTCTGATGATCAAATTATTCAATTAACCAGTTTGATCAAACAATGTGTAGTTACGCATTTTAAAGAAAGTGAGTTTCAAAAAGTATTTGTAAAATCATCTACGGGTTTTTTTGTTACTCAAAATCAATTGCCCAATGGAGCAACCTCACACACCATTAGTTTGATGTTAGAAAATGCATATCCATTGCCCGTGAAGGCCGCGGGAGGGGTTCGTACACAACAGGAAGCTATTGAAATGATTAAACTGGGAGTGATGCGTATTGGAACATCTTCAGCTAAATCTATTGCAGCTGGTTTTATTGCAGATAGTGATTATTAGTTGATTTTGTAATTCGTTGTAAGTTGTTGAAAAACAGGTTGTAATGACCAGTGTTATCCGCATAGTGTTTTGATTAACTACGCTGGGATAAAGTAGTATTGAGAGTTGGTTATGAAAAAAATGATATATAAAATTACATCTATGAAAAATGTATTCCTTTTGTGGGGGTTGTTATTGGTTAATATACTTCAAGCGCAAGTGGTTAATCAAGAAACAGTACCTGTGTTTCCTGCTTGCAAATCAGTTTTACAAAAGGAACAGAAACCATGTTTTGACTTGCAATTGCAACAATTTGTATTCAATAATTTTAATACGCCAGCTATAGTTGCTGATAAAAAATATGTAGGTAAAATTATTACCCTGTTTGAAGTTGATGCCGAAGGGCAATTTCAAATAATTTATATAGATGCGCTATATCCTGAATTAAAAGCGGAAATAAAGCGCGTTTTTTCTCTTTTACCTAAAGTTGAACCAGGTACTTTTAATGGGGTGCCTACTTATGTGAAATATACTTTAAATACAGACTTACCTCTTAAAGATTCATTAAAATTAGCACTTGTCGATTCAGAAAATTTAAACGAAAAAAAACCTGAACTTGAAAGCCATGAATTTGATCAAGTTGAAAAAAATTATAGTGTTTTTTCAAACCCTCAATTTAAAAGTCATCTCAACATTCCATTCAGTCACAGTTATTATAGTCAAATAGCTGCTGCGATGGATCAAGTAGGGACAAATAATCATACGGGATCAAAACCATTTACATATTCGGAAGTTAGTCGATATTTTGATTTTGAAAAACATACTAATTCATTGCTAGTGCCTAAAAAATCTTGGTGGGGCAGAAAATTGCTTAACGAAAATTTAGTTGCCATTCAAGGTAAAGACTATTGGTTTACTTTGAATCCAATTTTTGATTTGCGTTTAGGGACTACTTCTCCTAATGTTGGCGGCTATACGTACACTAACACACGTGCGATTCAATTGCAGGGAGGATTGGCGGCTGATTTAGTGTTTTCTTCTTCAATTTATGAAAGCCAAGGGTATTTTCCAGATTATTATAATCGGTTAGCAATTGCGCAACGTCCTTCAGGTGGAAACCCAGCTATTATTCCAGGAATTGGTATTGCTAAAGAGTTTAAAGGTAATCAATTTGATTTTCCATCGGCTGAAGCAAATTTGTCCTATACGCCTTCTAAACAGTTGAATTTACAGTTGGGGTATGGTAGGAATTTTATAGGGGATGGTTACCGTTCTTTATTAGAGTCCGATGCTGCAAGCCCGTATCCTTATTTCAAAATTAACACTACTTTTTGGAAAATAAAATACACTAATACCTATATGTGGTTAAAAGACGTTCGACCAGAGGTTACTCTAGAGAAAACGTATGCTACTAAATATATGGCTAATCACTATTTGAGTTGGAATGTTACTAAGCGTTGGAATATGGGCTTTTTTGAGTCTGTAGTTTGGGCAAATACTAATGATAGAGGTTTTGATGTTAATTTTATTAATCCTATAATTTTCTACCGTTCTGTTGAATTCGCTTCTTCATCAAAGAGCGGAAATGCTGCTTTAGGCTTAACCTCTAAATATAAGTGGAACAATCATCTTAATTTTTATGGTCAATTTTTTATAGATGAATTTTCTGTGGGTGATATGTTTGGTGGAAAAGGAAGTTGGAAAAATAAAGTAGGCTACCAAATTGGAGGTAAATATTTTAATGCTTTTGGAGTTCCTAATTTGTACCTCCAAGCCGAGTATAATATAGTTCGTCCGTATGTGTATTCTCATAGTGAGATAATTACTAACTATGCTCATAATAACCAAAATATGGGACACAATTGGGGGGCTAATTTGAATGAATTTATTGGAATTGCGCGTTATAATAAAGGACGTTGGTTTGCAGATGCTAAATTGAATATAGGTTTGAGAGGTTTAGACTTTGATAGCTTATCGGATACTAAAAATTACGGTTCTAATATTTATAAAGATTATGATTTAAACCGTTATGCTGACAACGGTGTTATTGTGGGGCAAGGAAATAAAACGAAGATTTTTATTGCCGATTTGAATGCGGGTTATCTAGTGAATCCCATTGCTAATCTCAAGTTATTTGCAAATTTTATCTATAGAGATTTTAATCCTACCGTTACTACACCTACAGTATTCAAAGAAACGACTACCTGGTTTTCTATTGGTTTACGTTCGGATGTTTTTAATTGGTATTTCGATTATTAATTTTAGGAGTCAAAAAAAAAAATCCCGTTTTTAAAGCTAAAACGGGATTTTATATTTTATGGTAATAAGTGGTGTTAACCTCTAATTTTTCGCTCCCATTTCCAAGCACTAGCCAAAGCTTCTTCTAATGTTGATTGTGCACTCCATCCTAAAACAGAATTGGCTTTATCTGTATTAGCATAAGCAATGGTGATGTCACCTTCGCGGCGTTCAACAATCTTATAAGGTAATTTCTCATCAGAAACAGTTTCAAACGCAGTAATCACTTCTAGTACAGAACTTCCTTTACCCGTACCTACATTAAAAACTTCTACTTTTTCAGTATTCTTTCCTGAAATAAGGCGTTGCAGAGCCACCACATGCGCTTTTGCTAAATCCACGACGTGTATGTAATCACGAACAGCAGTTCCATCGGGCGTAGGATAGTCGTTACCAAAAACAGAAAGTTCCTTGCGTAAACCAACTCCAGTTTGTGTAATAAACGGTACTAAATTTTGTGGTACTCCTAATGGCAGCTCTCCAATTTCAGCCGACGGATGCGCTCCTATAGGATTGAAATAACGCAATAAAATGGCATTAATGCTAGATATTTTAGCTACATCTTTCACGATTTCTTCACCTATTTTCTTCGTGTTTCCATACGGAGAAATAGGTTGTTGTACAGGAGCATCTTCAGTAATAGGCATTACTTCAGCTTGTCCATACACCGTACAAGAAGAACTAAAGATGAAGTTCGCTTTTTCTTTCAGTTGTAATTCTTGCAAAAGATAGACCAAGGTATTGATGTTGTTTTCGTAGTACAACAACGGATTTTCAACACTTTCACCCACGGCTTTACTCGCTGCAAAATGAATTACCCCTTGGATATCCGTATGGGTTTTAAAAAAATCTTGAACGGATTTTTTATCTCTCAAATCCAATTGTACAAAAGCGGGCTGAACACCAATAATCTTCTCGATACCTTTTAAAACATCAATTGAAGAATTGGAAAGATTGTCAATAATGACTACCTCAAAACCTGCGTTGTGTAGTTCTACTACGGTATGAGAACCTATAAAACCTAGGCCACCTGTTACTAAGATAAGCCCCCTATCCCCCAAAGGGGGAACTTCTGTGTAGTTCATATTTGTTATTCAATTTTAAGAATAATCATTTCAAAAGAAATAGGATTATTACTTGATGGATAATAATTGAGCATAAAGCACCAGTTTTCCCCATTTAGGATTAGGAGTTTATACAAACGCTAAAACAGCATCCGTGATATATTTAATTTGTTCGTCGTCTAATTCGGTATGCATTGGTAGTGCAATAACTTCCTGAACCAATTGATTAGTAACTGGAAAATCGGCTTCATTGTATCGAGTATCTACATACGCTTTTTGGCTATGTAATGGAATTGGGTAATAAATAGCGCAAGGAATTTCTTTTAATTGTAAATGTTCCATTAAAGCATCGCGCTTTCCATTAGTGATTCGTAGTACGTATTGATGAAAAACATGGTCGTCTCCAGCCACATCAAATGCTGGCACCACAATATTTGGGTTTACTGCCAAAGCTTCATTGTATTTTCTTGCTGCCTCTCTACGTGCAGTAGCATATTGGTCCAAATGAGGTAATTTAGCCTTTAAAACACCCGCCTGAATACTATCTAAACGTGAATTTACTCCCACTACATCATGATGATAACGCACGTACATTCCGTGATTTACAATACCACGTAAAGTGTGTGCCAAAGCATCATCATTAGTAAAAATTGCACCTCCATCGCCATAACAGCCTAAGTTTTTAGAAGGGAAGAATGAAGTAGAAGCCACATGACCTATAGCGCCTAACTTGGTTTTTGTTCCATTTTCAGACGTGTAATTTGCACCAATTGCTTGTGCATTGTCTTCAATTACAAACAGATTATGAGCAGTTGCTAATTCCATAATGGCATCCATGTTTGCAGCACGACCAAAAAGGTGTACAGGAACAATGGCTTTTGTTTTAGGAGTGATGGCTTTTTTAATAGCCTCGATAGAAATATTCATCGTATCCATTTCTACATCAACTAAAACAGGCGTTAGTTGCAACAAAGCAATAACTTCAACCGTAGCTGCGAAAGTAAAATCAGCCGTGATAACTTCATCTCCAGGCTTTAACCCTAATCCCATCATGGCAATTTGCAAAGCATCAGTGCCATTAGCACATGGAATTACGTGTTTTACGCCTAAATATTTTTCTAAATCGGCTTGAAATTGGTGAACCAAAGGGCCGTTAATATACGTTGTGGTGTCTAAAACTTCCTGAATAGAAGCATTTACTTCGTCTTTTATCTTTTCATATTGACTTTTTAGGTCAACCATTTGCAGTTTTCGCATCGTCAAAAAATTTAGTAAGCAAAACTACTAATTTAATGACTTATTTTCTAAGTTTTCTAAAACTAATGTAATTTAGCCGCATAAAATTTTTGATATGTTTTTTCTATACAATCTCTTGGTTCAAGTTGTAGCCCAACTGCTAAAGTTAGTTGCTGTTTTTAGTCCAAAAATCAAATTATTTGTGGCGGGCAGAAAAACAGTATTTACAACCTTAGAAAACAAAATTCAAAAAGGAGACAAATCTATTTGGTTTCATGCCGCTTCTTTGGGAGAATATGAACAAGGATTACCTGTACTAGAAAAAGTAAAAACCCAATTTCCAAATCACAAAATGGTGGTGACTTTCTTTTCGCCATCAGGTTATGAGGTACGAAAAAACAATACGGTCGCAGATGTCACGGTCTATTTGCCCCTGGACACTGCATCCAATGCACAACGTTTTATTGAAATCCTGAATCCTGAAATGGTTTTCTTTATCAAATATGAATATTGGCCTAATTATTTGAATGAGCTAAAAAAACGTGCTATTAAAACCTATTTAATTTCAGGGATTTTCAGAGAAAAGCAAACGTTTTTCAAATGGTATGGTGGTTTTTACAGAAATGCTTTGAAAAGTTTCAACCATTTCTTTGTTCAAAATGACTCTTCTAAAAATTTGTTGCAAGGCATCGGTTTTACTAATGTGACTGTATCTGGAGATACGCGTTTTGACCGAGTGGTAACTATACTCGAAAGAGATAATCATTTGGATTTTATCGAGCAATTTAAAAATACCCAAACTACTATCGTAATTGGTAGTTCTTGGCCAAAAGATGAAGAATTACTCGTGGAATATATCAATACAACCCCGCATCCAGTAAAATTTATCATTGCACCTCATAACATCCTAGCATCTACCATTGAAACTCTTCAGTCTTCCCTCAAAAAGAAATCGGTTTTATATTCAGAAATGGAAAATAAAAATCTAGCCGATTATGAGGTTTTCATCATAGATACCATTGGAATTTTGACCAAAATATACAGTTATGCCGATATTGCTTATGTGGGTGGAGGTTTTGGAAATCCAGGTGTGCATAACATTTTAGAACCCGCCACTTTTGGCGTTCCGGTTGTAATAGGCTCTAATTACTCCCATTTTGCTGAAGCGACCGCTTTAGTGCATCAAGAAGGTTGCATCAGTATTGCTACTCAAGAACAACTTTCAAATGCTTTTGATTTATTGATTCAAAATGAAGACGAACGATTCGAAAAAGGACATGTGTGTAGTACTTTTGTTCAAATGAACAAAGGAGCCACGGAGAAGATACTCCGCAAACTTTAAACTAAAGACTCATCAATTCTTTAAACAAACTGGTTTGTCTGCGGGAGATTTCTACTTTGGTGTCTTCGTTTAAATGCACTAATAGATTGCCACTAAACCACAAATCAATATTTTTGATATAATTTGTATTAATAATTTGATTTCTGTTGGCTTTAAAGAATTCTGTGGGTAGCTTTTTTTCAATTTGATTGAGCGATTTGTTCAACAAGGCTTTTTCATTATTGAAATGTACTTGGGTATAATTCCCTTCTACTTCGAACAAATAGATGTCAGCAATTTTTACCAGCCAGCATTTTTCGCCATCTTTAATAAAAATTTGATTGGTTGATTGAAGTTTCTGCTCGGCTTGTTCTTGTTGCGCTGTTACTTTCTCTTTAACCTTTTCGACTGCTTTTGCAAATCGAGAAGCACTCACAGGCTTCATAAGATAATCAAGCGCATTATATTCGAATGACTTGATAGCATACTCGTCAAAAGCGGTTGTAAAAACCGTCACAGGTACATTATCGAGCATTTCTAAGAGCTCGAAACCATCTTTCTCAGGCATATTGATGTCTAAAAAAATCAAATCGGGTTTGTACTGTGTAATCAACTCGTAGGCTTTGTCTACATTTTCAGCTTCCGCGATGACTTCTATTTCCGAATGATTCTTAATTAACTCTTTTAATTCATTTCGAGCCAATCGCGAATCTTCCACAATAATGGTTTGTATCTTTTTCATTTGCTATCAGACTAGGGGAATTGTAATGCAAGCTGTAACTTCGTTGTTGGCTTCGGTTAAATCAAAATAGGCTTTGTCGCCGTATAATAATTTCAAACGAGAGGCGATGTTTTTTAATCCAATATGAGTCGAATCTGTTTGAATACGTAATTTACCCGTGTTAATTACTTGAAGTAGCAGTCTTTCATTTTCTACCTTTGTATGTACGCGTACTATGCCACCTTCTTTAAGGTTTGCTACACCATGTTTTACCGCATTTTCTACTAACATTTGTAAAACCATGGGAGGAATTTTTAGCGACATGGTTTCAGGAGCTATATCACTAACGTACTGCAAACGTTCTTCTAACTGTATTTTTGAAATCTGAATGTAATTTTCTACCATTTCCAGCTCGTCTTCCAGTTTTATTTCGTGCAAATCATTTTTAGTCAACGAATAACGCAACATTTCAGAAAGCCGGGTTAACATATCTCTAGAACGGGACGGGTCTTCAAGGATTAAACCACGGATATTATTCAAACTATTGAACATAAAATGTGGGTTGATTTGTCCTTTCAAAGCATTTAACGTGCTTTCTTTTAAATCTGATTCCAACTCCAATTGCTTGATGCGTATTTCTTTGAGGTATTTGATTACTTTGTAGGTCATAACCACGAAAAGCCACACCAGAAATGCAATGGTAAAAAAAGGAACATTGGCTAATTTCATGACTCCATTAAGTTTAACCTCTCTGTCTAAATAATAACTGGCAGGGACATTCAACATAGGCCACAAAAAGATGTGGTACAGAAACTGGGTAATAGCAAAACTAATGGTCAGACCATAAAAAGTTTTGGTGTTGAATTTTTTGAGATTAATTCTATAATCTACATACAGCAAAATAATATTAGAAAGGAAGAAGCCTAAAAAACCACATAAAACACCTTCCACTAAAAAATAACGCAACGAATTATTTTCAAGAGCAGTCCATTTTTCGGTGTTAGATAATTTGTAACTGAGTTTCTCAAATGCCAATGTAAACAAAACATACACTTGCCATCCAAAAAAATTCAGCACATGGTATTTCCAATGGGTGATTAATTTCATTTAAAATAAAATAGCGATTATAAAATTCACGACTACTTCTACCAAATGTAACATAAATTGTATCATAATTTTAAAGTTTAGAGACTTTGGCATTTGAAGGCTATGCCAAAGATAGTGTTATTTGTTTGTTCAGTTTTTTAGTTTGTCAGTTTCGACTTCATCATTCCTGAAACTGAAGTAAGATGAGATGTTTGTTTGATTAAGAAGTACCTTATTTTATTTCTGCTGTAAAGCCTTCTGCAACTCCTGTCAAGAAAATGACAGCAAAAGAAACGGCTACTAACACTACAATTCCGATAATTACTTTTTTTACACTTAAATTTTCCATTCGTTTTTTTGATTAATGATGATTACTATTCGTTTTTGATTGATGATTTTGAATAAAATATTGTTTTGATAAAATCTATAAAACAAAATGTTTTAACGTATATACCACACTAAATCCAACTACAAATCCTATCAATAGCGCTGAAATTATTTTTTTGGTGGTTACTTTTTTTGTTTCCATAGTTTCGAATTTTAATGATTTATTTGATTTTGATAAAACAAATGTAAAACGATTGTTTTTCTATTTTTCCTACAAAATGACGAACGGTAAATAGTCGATGACGAATGGTTTATTCTTAACCAAAACTTAAAATTCGAATACTATTCTCTAAATGTTGTACCTTGCAACCTTATAAAACCAATTATTTAAAATAATGAAATTCTTACGACTACTCCTTATTTTATTCGTATTCCCAACCTTCGCTCAACAAGGCGGTATGTGGATTCCTTCACTACTTAAGGGAATGAACGAAACAGAAATGAAAAATCTAGGCATGAAAATCACGGCTGAAGATATTTATTCTGTGAACAAATCTAGCATGAAAGACGCAGTGCCTCACTTTGATGGCGGTTGTACTGCCGAAGTGATTTCACCTAAAGGATTAATTTTAACCAACCACCACTGTGGTTATGATAATGTACAAAGTCACTCGACTGTAGAGCATGATTACTTAACCAACGGTTTTTGGGCGTACAAAATGGATGAAGAATTACCGAACAAAGACTTATTTGTAACCTTCATCATCCGTATAGAAGACATTACGACTAAAGTTTTAGAAGGTGTAACAAACTTACCTTCGGAAGCAGAAAAACAAAAGAAGATTCAAGAAAACATTACCCTACTAACAAAATCACTACCTAAAGAAGCTTGGCAAGAGAATCTTATCAAGACTTTCTTTGATGGAAATCAATATATTTTATTTGTAACTGAAACATTTAAAGATGTGCGTTTAGTAGGTGCACCACCAAGTTCGATTGGTAAATTTGGTTCCGATACAGACAACTGGGTGTGGCCTCGTCATACGGGCGATTTCTCTTTGTTCCGTATTTATGCTGATAAAAACAACCGTCCTGCAGAATATTCAAAGGACAATGTGCCTTATAAACCCAAACACTTTTTCCCAATTTCTTTAAATGGAGTAAAAGAAAATGACTTTACTATGGTTATGGGGTATCCTGGCCGTACTCAGGAATATTTGCCAAGTTTTGCTGTAGAGCAAATCATGAATGAATTGAATCCTGCAAGAATTGAGGTGCGCGATGCTACTTTAAAAACTCAGAATGCCTTCATGCGAAAAGACCCAGCCATCAAAATACAATATGCCGCTAAGAATGCTTCAATTGCGAATGCTTGGAAGAAATGGATAGGTGAGGCTAAAGGATTGAAAAAATCCAATGCTGTTGGAGCTAAACAAAAATTTGAGGCCGCTCTAACTGAAAAAATCAACCAAGCAGGTAAACAAGCTGAATATGGCCATGTGTTGAATGAATTTAAAACCAATTATGCTAATATACGTGAATATGCATTGGCTAGAGATTACTATAATGAAGTAGTTTTACGCAATTGTGAAATTTTGACTTTTGGTTATAAATTATACCAATTAGAGCAAGTATTAGCTTCTAAAGGAGAGCAGTCATTTAACGACCGCAAAAACAATTTAATCAAAGGATTCCACGATACGTATAAAGATTTCAATGCTCAAGTGGACGAAAAAGTGTTTGAACAATTGGTACAGATTTATGCTACCAAGTCTCCTCAGCAATTTTTACCTACTTCATTAAAAGGAATTGATGTTGCAGCATTAACAGCAGATGTATTTAAGAATTCAAAATTAACTACGTATACAGGTTTGCAAGAGTTATTAAATGGAGATAGCAAAACAGTTATCGAAAAAATGAACCAAGATAAAGCCTATATATTAGTAAAAACTATGGCGGAGGCTTATGATAAGAATGTAGCACCAAAATGGAATGAGATGAATTTGAAAAATATAGCTCTGCAACGCACCTATATGAAAGCCATTATGGAACTAAGTCCAAAATCGGCACGAATATTCCCAGATGCTAATAGTACGCTACGCGTGACCTACGGTAAAGTAAAAGGATACAAACCAAACGATGCGGTTTACTACGAACCTTTCACCACTTTAGATGGTGTAATGGAAAAATATGTCCCTGGTGATTATGAATTTGATGTACCTAAAAAGTTAATTGACCTTTACAACACCAAAGATTTTGGCTCCTATACCGATAAAAATGGCAAAGTTCCAGTAGCTTTTATCGCTACAAATCATACTACAGGTGGAAACTCTGGTTCTCCCGCTTTAGATGCTAAAGGAAACTTGATAGGATGTAACTTTGACCGCGTTTGGGAAGGCACTATGAGTGATATCTACTATAGTCCAGATATTTGTAGGAATATTATGGTGGATTCTCGCTACATCCTTTTCATCATCGACAAGTTTGCAGGAGCTAAAAACTTGATTGAAGAGCTAAAAATTGTAAAAAATACAACGGTTAAAAAGTAAATTAACCATTTGTTAAACAAATATTTACAAATATATTGCAAGCTAAACCAAGTTTGGCATATAAATTGAATACCTTAAAACGTTGGTAAAGAAAATTTTTTAAAAAAAAGTTTGAAAAAAAGTTTTGCATTACAAAAAATTTATATCTTTGCGACACGAATTAATAATTAACCTTTTATAATTAAGTAAGATGAAAAAAGTTGTTTTAACTATGGCTTTAGTTGCTATGATGAGTGTTTCTTGTAAAGATCAAGCTGCTCAAACTGAGGAGACTGCTGTTGAAGCTACAGAAGCTGTTGATACTGCTGCTGTAGATACTGCTGCTGCTGCTGTTGATACTGCTGCTGCTGCTGTTGACTCTGCTGCTACTGAAGTTAAAGCTGAAGAGAAAAAATAATTAGATATTATCTAGTTTATTTAAAAGCTCCGCATTGCGGAGCTTTTCTCATTTATATGATTTCCTGTTTATGAAATAAAAAAGTCAGTTAAAAAACTGACTTGAATGTTGGTTTTGAGGGTTAAGCGAATATTTCTTCTGCTTCTGGGAATACGAATTCATTAGCGGCAAAGTCTAAAATTTCTGCATTAGATGCGGCTCTCATCATTTCGTCTATACCGCGTTGCATCAATAATTGAGTGGTGTATTTTCTGCTGGTTGCAATTTCTTTCTTGTCAATAATTAATCGAAAATAAAATTTGTTGCTCGAAGTTCTAAAGCGCATAACTGTTGCGCTATCGAGCATAGCTTTTAATTTGTCGATGTCTTCTTCGCATTCAAAGCGCAATTCATAACTATCGCTAGTCATGATTGTTTTTCCTTTTCTTGAAACAAACTCAAATTTGTAATAGCCGTCAAGTCTTTTTGTGATCATAAATGTTGCCATAAATGCAAAGATACAAATGGAATTTTGGTGTTAGGAAATATCATTCAGGAAGATATTAACAACTGTAATGGTAACTTTTATTTCATTTTGATTTTTTGAAAAGTTAACATTTGTAAAGTAATTTTGGATGTCAAAAAAAAACGAAAAATAAGATGAAAAATTATTTCTATATCGGTTTGTTGCTTTTTTCTAAAGTAGTAGTTGCTTCGACTTTTGAAGATGTAATTACTTTGCGAAGTGGTAACAAGGCTAAAATTAAACCTCAGTCGTTTAGGATAGATGAAGAGAATAAAAATATATGTTTTGTGAATGAAGGGGCTACTGTGGTTACTAAAATTAGTTTTAAGGAGTTTTCTTCTGTGGAGTTTGGGGTGAATAAATTTGAGGTGTTTAAGTTGAATAATTCCTCAAGTTTTGAAGGTTTTTTTGTGATCGCAGAAAATAAATCTTATAAATTGATTACGCGTTCAGTGGGTTCTGAGGAGGAAGGTGTTCAGAGGTATGAGTTTAAAGTAGTTGATATTTATCAAAATGTTGTTGAGGAGCATGTTTTTGATGGTAAAATTAATCAGAAGAGTTCAAGTGCTCGGGCTGAAATTTATGGTAAAATTAAGTTTTATTTTGGTGAAAATACAAGATTAATCAAGCGTTTAGAAATGTATGATAGGGATGCTTTTTCGCTTGAGAATACTACAATTTTAAGTTTTTTTAAAAATCCTGTTTATCTTAAAATTGAGTAGCAGTTATGAAAAAGCCTTTTGTGAATTTCACAGAAGGTTTTTTTTGTTTTAGGTGTATAAAAAAAGCCCTGATTGCTCAGAGCTTTTTTGTTGGTCCACTAGGACTCGAACCTAGAAAGACGGCACCAAAAACCGTAGTGTTACCATTACACCATGGACCATTAAACCTGCAGTACTTCTGTGTTTGCTTCCGTATTGCGAGTGCAAATATACGCATGTTTTTTGTTTCTGCAAGCGAATTGTGAAAAAAATCAAAAATTTTTTTTTTAACCTTTTTTTAGCTAAAAAAACAGTTTCTTTGTGTGGTAATTACAAACCATTAACTATTTATATGTCTTTCAACTTCAAAAAATGGAACACCCTTTTAGGATGGGTTTCTTTTTTAATCGCCTTAGTTGTTTATTCGCTTACTGTTGAGCCAACTATGAGTTTCTGGGATTGTGGTGAATACATTGCCACTTCCGCTAAGTTAGAAGTAGGACACCCTCCAGGTGCGCCTTTATTTCAAATGATAGGAGCCTTTTTCTCTATGTTTGCCATAGGTAAAGAAAATATTGCTTTTATGGTAAACATGATGTCTGTAGTTTCCAGTGCATTTACCATATTGTTTTTATTTTGGTCTTCCACGATGCTTTTGCGCAAAATGGTAAGTTCGGTCAAAGAAATAAATGTTAATAATGAAAAAGCTATCCTTGGAAGTGCTTTTGTAGGAGCATTAGCCTTTACGTTTTCCGATAGTTTTTGGTTTAATGCCGTTGAAGCTGAAGTGTATGCTATGGCTACCTTGTTTATTGCCTTGCTTTTTTGGTTAGGTTTACGCTGGGAAGCCGCAATGCATGAGCCTAAAGGTAATCGTTGGTTGTTGCTAATTGCATTGGTTGTTGGACTTTCCTTTGGTGTGCATTTCATGGCATTGTTAACGATTCCTTCTATTGGATTCCTATACTATTTTAAACATTACGAAAAAGTATCGCTAAAAGGTTTTGTTATTGCTAATGTAGTAGTGATTTCAGTGTTATTATTTATCTTCAAATTGTTGTTGCCTTGGACTATGTCATTCTTTGGTAGTACCGAAGTTTTTATGGTGAATCAAATGGGGATGCCGTTTAATTCCGGGACTATTTTTGCAACTATTTTATTGATTGCTTTCTTTGTTTTTGGGTTAAAATACACGCGTCAAAAAGGGAAAGTAATTTTAAATACAATTTTATTAGCGGTTATATTCATTTTTATTGGCTTTTCCACTTGGTTGATGTTGCCTATTCGTGCTAATGCCGACACGCCAATAAATGAAAACAAACCATCTGATGCTCGTGAGCTTTTGGCGTACTACAACCGTGAGCAATATGGGGAACAAAAATTATTCTATGGTCCTCAATTTTCTGATGCTTATGCTGGTTTAGATGAAGATAATCCGTATTTAGATGAAAAACCTAACTATGAGCGTGATTACAAATCAGGTAAGTATGTTATTGTAAATGATTATAAAAATGCGGTTCAAAATACCGATGATAATCATAAGGCGCTTTTACCTCGTATGTGGAGTGGGGAGCATAATGTGAATTATATGAAGTTTACCTCACCGCTTGAATTTTCTGTAAAAGAAGAATATAATGAAGAGCAGGAATTACTTCAAATAGTTTCTGAATTCAGAACGGCTTACAGAGCAGGAAAGCTGGATCTTGCAGATTACGATAAGTTTTTAAAGTCGTATGGAGAGTACCTAGATGTAGAAAAACCATCGATGGTAGATAATCTTTCTTTTATGTTTGAATACCAATTTGGCTATATGTACTGGAGGTATTTGATGTGGAATTTCGTTGGACGTCAAAGTGATAATCAAGGCGAATATGATTTAAAAGATGGTAACTGGTTGAGTGGAATTTCTTTTATAGATAACATTCGTTTGAGTAGTCAATCAAATCTGCCTGCTGATTGGAAAAACAATAAAGGTAGAAATACGTATTTCTTTATTCCATTTATTCTTGGTTTAATCGGTTTGTTCTTCCATGCTAAAAAAGATTTAAAATCATTTTATGTATTGCTTTCCCTTTTCTTGTTCACAGGTTTAGCTTTGAAAATTTACCTGAACGAAAGACCTTTTGAAGTGCGTGAGCGTGATTATGCCTTAGTAGGTTCTTTTTATGTCTTTGCTATTTGGATTGGAATAGGTGTATATGCTATTTATGATTTTGTAAAAAAATATATTACAGAAACAATTGCTATGCCTGCGGTGGTTGGAGTTTGTTTGCTTGGTTCACCAGTGTTAATGGCATCTCAAAACTGGGACGATCACGATCGTTCTGATAAATATACCGCAGTAGCTAATGCAAAAGCCTATTTAGATTCGTGTGATAAAAATGCTATTCTGTTTACAATAGGGGATAACGATACCTTCCCGTTATGGTATGTACAAGAAATAGAAGGCTATCGTACTGACGTGCGTATAGTGAATACAAGTTTATTAATGACAGACTGGTATATTGATTCTATGTTGAAAAAAGCGTATGAATCAGACCCAATTCCGTTATCGTTTACGCATAAAGATTATGTAGATGGGAAACGTGATTATATGATTCACGAAGAGCGTACGAAAGAGCGTTTGTCAATTGATGAATTTATGGATTTTGCACATATGGACGATCCAAGAACTTTAATTGAATTGCGTAATGGTCAAAAAGTGCAGTTTTATCCAACAAATAAAGTTAGAATTCCTGTTGATAAGCAAAATGTAATTGCAAACAAAATTGTAAATCCTAAAGATAATGATTCTATAGTACCTTTTATAGATGTTGATATTAAGGGAAGTGCCTTGTATAAAAATCGTTTGATGATGTTAGATATCATTCGAATGAACAAATGGAAACGTCCTATTTATTTCTCATCGGGTGCTTTTGGAGATGATGATTATGTGTGGATGAAAGAGTATTTACAATTAGATGGAATGATTTTTAAATTGGTTCCTATTAAAACAACTCTTCCAGAAGATGCTTATAGTTTTGATATGGGGCGCATTGATTCAGATAAAGCTTATAAAATATTTACTGGTTTAGATTGGGGCAACGGTGAAAGTACGTCTATTTATCATGATCCAGAAACACGTAAAAATTGTATTTCTTACCGTACCCACATGGCTCGATTAATGACAGCTTTGATTAATGAAGGGAAAAACGATAAGGCTGAAAAAATTATCGATTTAGCTTTAGCAAAAACCCCTTTAGATTATTATGGGTTTTATAGCGTTTTAGATCCTTTTGTGGAAGGTTATTATAAAATTGGCAAACAAGATAAGGCTCGTAAACTGCTTAAACAATTGTTTGCTAAATATAGTGATGAATTGCGTTATTATAGTGAAATTGATCCTTCTGAACAACGTCAATTCTTTGCAAGTGATATCTATACCGATTTAGTACGTTACAAAGGTTTGTTAGAAATTGCAAAAACATATAAAGATCAAATGTTCCATAATCAAGAAAGAGGTGCTTTTAATGCTATTAATAAGCGTTATGCGTTCTTTGATGTGGAAATGGAGTAGTATTGATTTTAAATTATAGATTATTTGATTAACGATTTTAGAAGATGAATTTTCTAAGGTCGTTTTTCTTTTATATCTTAGTTTTTGAAATTCAATTGGTTTTAAAACATAAAATACTCTAGGTATTAAGTGTGTCAACTTCTGAATTCTAAACTCTAAATTCTAAACTCAAATGTTCTACTGGGTTAAAACAAATCGCTTTATCAAATGGTTGTTTCGTAATCAGGTTTGGTCTATTCCGAATGCTGAAAACACGGTTTATCTTACGTTTGACGATGGTCCCACTCCTGAAATTACCCCTTGGGTTCTGGATGTTTTACAAGCAGAAAATATAAAAGCGACTTTTTTTTGCATTGGAAAAAACATTAAAAATCATCCTGATATTTTTAAAAGAATTATTACAGTAGGACACGCTGTAGGCAATCATACCTTTAATCATAAAAACGGTTGGAAAACTAGTTTTAAGGATTATATTGAAGAAGTTGATTTGTGCGAAAAAGCAATACTTGACTTTGGGAGCTTTGATAAACTGAATACTGAACACTGTAAACTTTTTAGACCTCCTTACGGAAAAGTAACACCATTACAATCGAAATTTCTACGCAAACAAGGTTATAAAATCATCATGTGGGATGTACTCACAGCCGATTTTGATACTACGATTACCAAAGAAAAATGTTTTAAAAATGCTACTGAAAAAATAGAAAGCGGAAGTGTAATTGTTTTCCACGATAGCGTAAAAGCTAAACCCAATTTGATTTATGCTTTACCAAAAGCGATTGCTTATTATAAAGAAAAAGGATATAAATTTGAGATTATATCCTAAAGTTGTTCCTGTACAAGTGTAATAATTGAGTTAGCATCTAATTCACCTGATTGACGCCATTTCATTTGCCCATCTTTATAAATCATCAAAGTAGGTAAGCCTTTTATACGTAAAGCTTCTGCCAATTCTTGATTTTTATCTACATCAATTTTTATCACACGCGCTTTATCGCCTAAAGCTGCGGCAACATCTTTAATCACAGGATGCATCGACTGTGAAGCCTCGTTCCAATCGGTGTAAAAATCGATTAATACGGGTACATGGGCACTAATTAACTCACCAAATTTTGACATAACTGTTCAATTTTAGCTATAGTTTGCAATACAAATATACTATTTTTAACGAATTACGCTAATTTTTCAGCTTTTTTTAATTCAATCACTGTAATTTCAGGCATAATCCCTACACGACCAGGATAAGCATGGAACCCAAAACCGCGATTTACATAAATGTAACGACCTAAAAATTCGTAACAACCCGCCCATTGTTTGTACATATACTGGGCTAAACTCCATTTGAAAAAACCAGGAATTTCAATACCAAACTGCATGCCGTGTGTATGTCCGCTCAAGGTAAGCTGGAAATGTTTGAAATGATGTTTTACAATTTCTTCCCAATGACTAGGGTCGTGACTCATTAAAATTTTGAAATCTTTATCTGACAGCCCTTCCGAAGCCTTGTTAACATCGCCCATCGAACCAAAATGTTTGCCCCAGTTTTCTACACCAACCAATGCAATTTCTTGGTCGTCTTTTTTTATTTTAATATGTTCATTAAGTAACAATTTAAAGTCAATTTGACGGTGCAAATCCTTGATGTCTTCAAAATTTTTGGCTTTTGCTTCTTCTGATTCCCATTCTAAATATGCGCCATAATCGTGATTTCCTAAAACCGAATATTTACCAAAAGTAGGTTTATTTAAACGATTAAAAGTGTCAATCCATGGATGCATTTCTTCTGCTTTAGCATTGACAATATCACCCGTAAACAACAAAACATCCGATTGTTGTGCGTTAATTAAATCAACTGCATAATTGATTTTTTCAGCATTATCGAAGCTTCCAGAATGTATATCCGATATATGGGTAAGTGTAAAACCATCAAAAGCATCGGGCAAATCAGGAAAAGTTAGCACCTGTTTGAAAACTTTGAAATTATATTTCCCTTTTGTAACTCCATACAGGAGTGAAAGAAAAGGTACAGCCGCTAAGCCTATAGCTATTTGACTAATAAACCTTCTTCTTTCGGGTAGAAACGTATTGCGATTGTCGTATTCAATAAAATAATTAGTAACCCCCGACAGAAAACGAAACATATCTTCACCTAGCATTAGCAAGCCTAAGATGATTTTGGGTAAATAAATTGTAAGTAATAATCCTAATGCGAACAAACTCTGTTTGGTTTGCCCCACTTTTCGGTCAAAATTGAAAATAGTGTAAAAAATATAGACATATGCCAATATACTCAGTAAGGCATAGAGCCACAAAACCCATTTTGATTTTAACAATGTACGAAAGGCTTGTAGGGCATAAAGCTCAATAAAGAAAAGTATAACAGCTAAGATGACAAATCGGGCTAACATTTTTTTTATTTTTTTAGCAAAGTAACAAAGAAACTCAGCAACTTAAGTTTTTATTAATCAATTTTTAACGATTTACGATTTTACATCCGCTTCGATTGTTTATTTTTACACTTCAATCTGAATCAGATTCAGTTATAAATTTACTATTTATTATGTCACAAAAACGTGTATTCCTTCTTGATGCGTATGCCTTGATTTTTAGAGGTTATTACGCATTTATCAAAAATCCAAGAATCAATTCAAAAGGATTAGATACTTCCGCAATTATAGGTTTTATGAATTCGTTGATGGATGTTATCAAGCGTGAAAAACCAGACCATTTGGCGGTTGCTTTTGATAAAGGAGGAAGTGATTACCGTTTAGAAATGTTTACCGATTATAAAGCTAATCGCGATGAAACCCCTGAAGCAATTAAAATTGCGGTGCCTTATATTCAGGAGCTTTTGCATGCTATGCATATTCCTATTATCGAGGTGGCAGGTTTTGAAGCAGACGATTTGATAGGAACCTTAGCTAAAAAAGCTGAAAAACAAGGTTATCAGGTTTTTATGGTGACCCCCGATAAGGATTTCGGGCAATTGGTTTCTGAAAATATTTTTATGTATCGTCCAGCGCGTGCAGGAGGTGACATTGAGGTTTGGGGCGTAGAAGAAGTAAAAGCTAAGTTTGAAGTGGAAGACCCTTTGCAAGTCATTGATTTCCTTGGAATGATGGGCGATGCAGTGGATAATATTCCCGGATTACCAGGTGTGGGTGAAAAGACAGCTAAGAAATTATTAGCAGAATATGGTTCTATGGAAAACCTTTTGGCAAATACCGATAAGCTCAAAGGGAAAATGAAGGAGAATATTGAAAACAACAAGGAAAAAGGCATTTTATCCAAAAAATTAGCTACCATTTTATTAGATTGCCCGGTTGAGTTTGATGAAGAAGCTTTTGAACTTTCCAAACCTGATGTTGAAAAAACCGATGCGTTGTTCCAAGAATTGGAATTCCGTCAAATGAAAGCGCAGTTTGATAAGTTATATGCAAGCCCCCTAACCACCGAAGGGGGAACTGATACCGCAAATGGTAAGAAGGCTTCGGTTAAAAAAACACCGGAAAATCAAATGGATTTATTTGGGTTTTCAGACGAAGAAAATGACCAACCTACAGCAGGGTTTCAGTATGCTTCTTTGGAAAACACTTCGCATTTTTATCAAATCGTTCAAGGAAATTTACCAACGAACTTATTGTTGCAAAACTTGGCACAACAAACCGCCGTTTGTTTTGATACAGAAACTACGGGTATAGATGCTATCAATGCCGAATTAGTTGGACTGGCATTGTCTTGGGAAAAAGGGAAAGGATTTTATATTCCATTTCCTGAAAATCAAGAGGAAGCACAAGAATTGATTCATAAATTCAAACCTTTTTTTGAGAATGAAAACATTACAAAAATTGGTCAAAATATAAAATACGATTTAAAAATCTTAGCAAACTATGGCATAACGGTTCAAGGGGCATTGTTTGATACTATGATTGCGCATTATTTGATAAATCCAGATATGCGTCATAATATGGATGTGCTTTCTGAAACGTATTTGAAGTACAGTCCGAAATCTATAGAAACTTTAATTGGCAAAAAAGGGAAAAACCAATTGTCGATGCGTCAAGTGGCTTTAGAAGACATCAAAGAATATGCTGTGGAAGATGCTGATGTGACTTTTCAATTGAAAGAACATTTTCAGCCCATTTTAGAAAAAGTAGGTACCAAGAAGCTTTTCGATGAAATTGAGATTCCGTTGGTTCAAGTACTTGCTGATATGGAGCGCGAAGGAATAAACTTGGATGAAGATTTCTTAAAAACCATGTCGGTAGAGATGCAACAAGAAATTGATACCTTCGAAAATAGCATTTACGAACAGGCGGGAGAGAAATTCAATTTAGCCTCTCCAAAACAGTTGGGCGACATACTGTTTGATAAATTACAAATTGGAGGCGCTAAACAAAAAAAGACCAAAACGGGGCAATATGCTACGGGTGAGGAAATATTAAGTTACTTGGCTAACGACCATCAAATCGTTCGAGATATCCTAGAATGGCGTCAATTGGTGAAACTCAAGAGTACTTATGTAGATGCATTACCTGCGCAAGTAGATGCTAAAACCAAGCGTGTGCATACCGATTATATGCAAACTGTAGCGGCTACTGGGCGTTTGAGTTCTAATAATCCGAATTTGCAAAATATTCCTATTCGTACTGAAAGAGGTCGTCAAATTCGTAAAGCTTTTATAGCACGTGATGAAAACTACACCTTGCTTTCTGCCGATTATTCACAAATTGAATTGCGTATCATCGCAGCACTTTCGGGGGAAGATAATATGATAGCTGCTTTTCAAAATAAAGAAGACATTCACCGCAGTACCGCTGCTAAAGTGTTTAATGTGGCTTTAGAAGAAGTGACTAAGGAACAACGTAGCCATGCAAAAACGGTGAATTTTGGAATTATTTATGGAGTGTCAGCCTTTGGACTTTCGAATCAAACTTCTTTGTCTCGTAAAGAAAGTGCAGAGTTGATTGATGCCTACTATCAAACTTATCCTAAATTAAAAGCCTATATGTCTGACCAAGTCGATTTTGCTCGTGAACATGGCTATGTAGAAACCATTTCGGGTAGACGCCGTTATTTGAAAGATATTAATTCTGCCAACGCAGTGGTGCGTGGTGCTGCTGAACGAAATGCGGTGAATGCTCCTATACAAGGTAGTGCGGCAGATATTATCAAAATAGCCATGATTAATATTCATAAGCGATTAAAATTGGAAAATTGGAAATCAAAAATGTTGCTGCAAGTACATGACGAATTAGTTTTTGATGTTCACAACTCGGAGCTTGAAACTATCCAACCTATGATTAAACAAGAAATGGAGAATGCCTTTCAAATGGCGGTACCGTTAGAAGTTGAAATGGGTGTGGGTAAAAACTGGCTAGAAGCACACTAGGATTTTAGAGTTGTGATATTTGATTTATGATTTTTGAATAAGGTGCTTGGTGCGCTTTGTGCGCATTCTTTGCATTTAAGCACTTCTTTGAAATGGATTATTGTTATTTAAAAGTTTGCCATTTGATTTTAACAGATGATTTTAAACCACCGATACGAAGCAGAAGCAATAAGGAAATAGCCTCTATTGTTGCTTCTCCCCATAAATGGAATGAAAAAGCCGTAAAAATTGCACAAGAAGAAATCATAATCCGCAAAATTGAAGCTAAAGAAATTCGTCAAGTCCGCTATTTAGAAAATAAAAAAGAAAGAATAGAAGCCTCAAAACTTGCCAATGAAAAATTTTCCTTTTTTACATTAGCCCCTGAACAGGCTTTTATTGATTGGAGTGAAGTTTTTTTGTTTTTATTTTCATGGGAATTAGAAAAAGACGGGTATACCAAAAAAGCAGCGTTTCAAAGATATTATAGACCCGTTGTGTTACTAGTATTTGTAATACTTTTTTTCTTTTTTTGGTAAAAAGAAAAAAGGTTTGCTCATTTAGCGCTGAAATATGTTAAAATTGAAACTAAATTTTCAATGAACTCTATCGAAAGTTTATTTTTTTTAAATTTGAACTAAACGAACCAAAATTGAAAATTTTACAACCTTTACTTTACTTTAATCTTTTTCAACATCCTTTGACAGAGGAGGAAATCTTTCATTTTTCATCTTTAGAAGACATAAAGCATTTACAATTAGAATTACAAAATGCTTTGAGCAAACAAATCATTCAAAAAACAGAAGAATTCTATCATCTGCATCTTAACCAAAATAACATTAAGAAAAGAAGAAAGGGAAATCTTGAAGCGAAAAAAGTCATGAAAATTGCCAAACAAAAGGCAGAATTTATATTTAAATATTTTCCGTTTATTGAAGGTGTTGCTATTTCCGGTTCGTTGTCAAAAGGGTATTTCGACAAAGACAGTGACATAGATTTTTTCATCATCACACAAAAGAATAGACTTTGGTTCTGTAAAATGATTTTAATGGTTTACAAAAAAACTTTCTTATTCAATTCAAAAAAGTTTTTTTGCATCAATTACCTTGTCAGTAACCATGCTTTAGAAATAAAAGACAAAAATAGATTTACGGCCACCGAAATTGCCACCATGATTCCTATGCAAGGAACTATCTTGAATGATTTTTTTGAAATCAATAATTGGTACAAACAATTTTATCCAAACAAAAAAATCACAATAGATAAATTGCTTACAAGCAACAAAACATATTTTCGAAGCGCATTTGAAAAACTAACTAATAACGTACTCGGTGATTGGTTGGAAACTATTTCCTTTAAAATCATTTTTAATTTTTGGAAATTAAAATATCAAAATAAAATGACTTCTGAAGATTTTGAATTAGCCTTCAAATCTTCAAAAGAAGTTTCAAAACATCACCCGTCAAATTACCAAAAAAAAGTCATTGACAAACTCAATTTGGATTATAAAGAGGTTAAAGAAAAACATAATATCGAATTTCCATTGGAACATGCCTAAAATTCTATTTTCACATTCTTATTACTACAAATTAGACCCTAAACAATGGAAAAACAAAACACCTTTTCCTCCTTTAGGCACATTGTATGCTGCTGCATTGTTACGAAAAAATGGCTATGATATAAATTTGTTTGATACCAATCTTAGAGACAATCCCTATGAAATTTCCTCTATCTTAGAAAATCAAAAACCTAAGTACTTAGTTATTTTCGATGATGGATTTAATTATCTAACCAAAATGTGTTTGACTAACATGAGAGAGGCGTGTTTTGAAATGATTAAATTAGGAAAAAAAAACAACTGCATTATTATTGTTAACAGTTCAGATGCAACAGATCATTATGAAAAATATCTAAACATAGGAGCTGACTATATCATACAAGGAGAAGGAGAACACTCTTTACTCGAATTAATTCATTCATTAGAAAAAAACGAATTAACAGATCAAATTGAAGGGATTGTTTTTAAAAAAGGAGAAACATTTCAAAAAAACAAAGCAAGAACAGTACTGCAAAACTTAGACGAATTACCATTACCTGCTTGGGATTTAGTTGCTATGGATGCCTATAAAGCTATTTGGAAAAATAGCGGGCAGCAATTCACTTTAAATATTGCAACAACCAGAGGTTGTCCATATAAATGCAATTGGTGTGCAAAACCTATATATGGCAATCGATACAATGCACATTCAGTGGAATATATTGTCAATGAAATTGAATATTTAAAAAAGACATTTGGCGTTACGCGTTTTTGGATGTGTGATGATATTTTCGGTTTGAAACCGAATTGGTCACAACAATTTAATGTGCTCCTTAAAGAAAAAAAGCTAAAAATTAAATACTTTATCCAAAGTCGCGTCGATTTACTCTTAAAAGAAGATACGATAGATGCGCTAGCAGAGTCTGGTCTAGAAGAAGTTTGGGTAGGTGCTGAGAGTGGTTCGCAAAAGATTTTAGATGCTATGGATAAAGGTATTACTGTCGAAGAAATACACAAAGCATCCCATATTTTAAAAGCAAAAAAAGTAAAAATTGCTTTCTTTTTACAATTTGGATTTTTGGAAGAAACACAAGAAGACATTCAAAAAACCATAGCGATGGTCAAAGAATTATGTCCTGACAATATTGGAATTTCCGTTTCTTATCCTTTACCTGGCACAAAATTTCATGAAAAAGTAAAAGATGATTTAAAACTAAAAGCAAATTGGACAGATTCAGATGATTTTGAAATCATGTTCCAAGGAACATACAATTCCAACTATTATAGAAAACTTCAACGTTATGTGCATAAAGAATTTAGGAAATCTCAAGGGGTGAAAGCGATAGGTCAGTATGATTTTAAAAGAATACGAATTCTACCAATTTTAAAATTAGCATATTATTATCCAAGCGCTTTTATAGATAAACTTATTTTGAAAAGACTAGCAAATGAGTAATTCAGTACAAGAAAAGGCAGTAGCGAGCGGGTTTTCGAAAATTTATAGTCATTATGAAGAGCTTAGTCGATCTAATATAATTGATCGGACGATGCGCAATCAATTATATAGCCATATAGATCGTTTTTTAAAACCTGAACAACGTATATTGGAATTGAACTCGGGTAGTGGAATCGATGCTTTGTATTTTGCAAAACAAGGCTATACTGTTTTGGCTACAGATATTGCCTATGGTGCAAAAACCCATGTTGAAGCTAAAGCCAAAGAAGAAGGGATTTTAAATTTGAATTTCAAAAAATGTTCTTTTTTAAATCTAGATACTTTAGAAGGCAGTTTTGATTATGTGTTTTCAAATTTTGGAGGGTTAAATTGTACTAACGAATTATCCAAAGTAGCAGAGGGTTTAAAAAATGTTTTATCGGATCAAGCTTTTGTAACCTTCGTAATTATGGGGAAATATTATCCTTGGGATTGGGTGTATTTGTTGACGGGTAAATTTAGACGTGCCCTGATTCGTTTTAAGAAAGATGGAACATTGGCGAATGTTGAAGGTGAAAAAGTTCAGACTCATTATCATACGCCTAAAAAAGTAAAAGAAGTAATGATGGAGAATTTTGATTATGTTAGCTCTGAAAATCTGGGTTTGTTTTTCCCTTCGGTTAATCATACTGCAATAACAAAATACTCAAAATTGATACGATTGTTAATACGTATAGATTCATTTATGTTAAAAATGAAAGTTTTCCCTATTGGTATAGGGGATTATTATATCATAACTTTCAAAAAAAAATGAGTTAAGTGTTTTGTTCATTTTTGTATAAATAGAAAGTTATGAATTCGTGAGCTAAAATTGAAAATGCTATGCCTAAAATACCCCATAAATTTCCTAGAATTATTAAGCCTAAAATTTGTATCGCAATTTGTTTCAACGAGATTGTGAATATATTCTTGTTATTCTTTATTTTAAAACTTAAAATTTGATAAGGAGTTACTAGTATGATTGGGAATCCAGTTAAAATGATTACATGCAAAAAAGGGATGCTGTCATTGTGAGTAAATTTGTCATTTATAAAGTTCGAATTGTACTGAATTAATATTATAGAAATGAAATATCCTAGGCAGCACATCCCAAAAAGGAGTTTGTTTAATCTAGTCAGTAGTTGTTTTTTATAATCATTGTTGGAGATTTCAAAATTAGGTAAAATGGTGAAAAATAAACTTCCTGAGATGTTTTTTACAACGGATAATAATTTATCTGCAAGAGATACTACTCCTGCTACATAGGGGCCGTAGAAAAGATGAGTTAAGGGAATAGTCAAAAAGACTATTAAGCAGTGTACGCATTGTATAAAAAAAACCTTTTTTTCTTGTTTTAAATATGTGATTGTTTTCCAGAATCCTTCAATTTTGAAATTAAATTGCCAACGCAAATGAATACAAATCCCTATGGAAACTGCTAATTCAGCAAAGCCTATAATAAAATTTGTCCAATACCAATTATTATTCTGTATTAAAAAATAAACGCCAATTAGGGCAAAAAATTTGGTAAGGAAGTTAAAGATAAATAGTTGTTTGCTTTTTGCTAATGTAGTCAGAAAAATAGAAGGATTGAAAAGTTTCCCTAGTAGTAAAAAGCTAGAATAAAGCGCAATATTAGGAAGTATTGGCAAGAGTATTAAAATGGGTAAAAAAAGCAAAATGAAAAAAAACATTCTAAGGCTAAAACATCTGTTCAAGTAAATGTTTAATGTCAAAGGACTCTCTTTTATTTTTTTACTTATAGGAATTAAATTTAAAGGAAAATTGTAATTACTTAATGAAGCTAAGATTATGAAGGTGGTTTGCCACGAAAAAACTGCTCCAATATGGATAATTTCGATCCGATTGAGGAGTAAAAAATAAAGTGTTAAGGGGAATAGTGTTATTAGCGCCTGTGCAAGGGTTAATAAACTAAACCTTTTTATGATAGGGTAAAATGAATTCATTTGTTAACACTGTTTTTAATAATCTCGATCTGTTTATGCCTTCTTTTTTTGAGTGCTTTAATCAGTAAATTTGTCATTTTCCAGCCTAGCGAGTTAGGAAGTTGTAGGAGGACTATTGCAATTCTGTTTTTAAGAGAAAAGTGTATATTATCAGATTTTAAATTTAAAATATAGTTACTGAAAGTGTTGCTGAAATGTGCTCTCAGTTCATTCAAATTGATAATTCTTTCTGAATCGACTAGCATAATAATATAGGTGTCCATCAGGTAATCTAGCGCGTTCTTGTAAACTTGGGTTTTGTATTGATCAAAAATAGTATATTGAATCAAGAGGTCTCTTTCGTTTAAAAATAAATGATAAGCATCTGTTATTCTTTTTTTGTCAAGAGTTTTTCTGGTAGACGAATTGGGTCTTCGATAATTGTATACAAGCTTTTTCCCTAAAAAACTTACTGAGTTTGATTTTAAAATAGCTTCTATAACAAAACATCTATCCTCAAACAGCATATTTTCTTTAAAATCGATTTTATTTACGATACTTGTTTTGAATGCTTTTGCCCACACAGGTTCTGTTAATCCGCCATAATATAAAATCTTCAAAACATCTTCAGAACTCATTTGCGATTTATAACTCGAAAGCCATTTCGTTTTTAAAGAATTTTTCAGATTTTCATCAATTGAGTGAAAATCTGAAATTACTAGATCAGCATTTGTTTCTTGAATCTGTTTTGCAAATAATTCTAAAGCGGTGCTACAAAATTCATCATCCGCGTCCAAAAAAGTAACATATTTACCGCGTACTAATTTCATTCCTTCATTGCGTGCTTTTCCATGTCCAGAATTTGTTAAAGTGACGATATCTATATTTTTGAAAAATGAATGGTAGGACTTGGTAATTGTTAATGAATTGTCTGTCGAACCGTCATTAACTAAAATAAGTTGAAAATCCTGAAAACTTTGATTTCTTACCGAGTCTAAACAGCGTGTTAGTAATTCTTCTTCATCGAAAAAAATTACAATAATTGAGAACAGTGGAGTATTAATTTTCATGTTTGAAATTCAAAATTTTTTGGACAACCGATTTCATTTGTCTGTTTATTTTAGGTAAATTCGTTGGGGGTGTCCACTGCATGTTGTGAATAGTATCTGCTGGGGCGACAAGGCATAAGGCATTTAAATTATGAAAAGTAGCAAATGCATATACTGCTGCGCATTCCATATCAATGTGTTTGGCACCTTTGTTGTGAAAATAATTTACCAAAGTAGGGGTTTCTCTTAAAGGTGCATCTGTGCTCCAGCATACAGTTTCTTCTAAATTTAAGTGTTCTTTTAATTTTAATAACCAAGAATTAAAATTGGAAGCGATATTTTCTTCTGCGCTATATAGAAATGAACAGCCAGTAGTACTGAATGTTGATTTTACGATGCAAAGTTCTTTACTGTCTATAGTTTGTATCGTTCCTGCATATCCTAAGAAGATAAAATTCATTACCCCAAAACACCTTAATTCTTCCATAAGTGTCGTTATGCTTGGGGCTCCTTTCCCGAATTCACAACAAAAAATATAATTAGCATTGAGCAGGTAATTGTGTCCTGAAAGACCTTTTAGTTTTTTAGAAAGTACACGTTGACCTAGGGTAAGAAATGAGCGATTAATACTTAAAATAGCAGTCTTGGGTAAGTCTTTAAAGTTATAACTATTCGATTCTAATTTCCAACGCACGAGTTGTACGGCATCTAAAATGGGTTTTTCAGAAGAAATTAAGTTTTTTACTTTTAGCATGTTGGCTTATCCTTGGTTTGTGAATCTAAAATTAGTTCAAAATAAATTACTTTAAGTAGATTGTTTTAGAATATTCTATTCTGATAAGTTGCTTTTTTTTGATAACTAAGCTGTTGGTTAATGCAAGTGTTTGAAAAGCAATAAGAAAGAAAATGTATCAAGCTGTTTGGTTTATAAATAAATAATTGTACTTTTGCACTCCCTTAATTGGGAATGGAATGTTTAATTAAAAAGTAATTATTGTGAACACATTAAGCTACAAGACAGTATCGGCTAACAAGGCTACTGCTGACAAACAGTGGATTGTTGTAGACGCTGAGGGTCATAACTTAGGTCGTCTTGCTTCTAAAGTTGCTATGCTTTTAAGAGGTAAGTACAAACCAAGTTATACACCACACGTGGACTGTGGAGATAATGTTATTATTATCAACGCAGAAAAAATCAACCTAACAGGTAACAAATTAGACGACAAAGTATACGTTCGTCACACAGGTTACCCAGGAGGACAAAGATTTACTACTGCTAAAGTAATGCAACAAAAAAATCCTGCATTATTAGTAGAAAAAGCAGTAAAAGGAATGTTGCCTAAAAACAAATTAGGTGCTCAATTATTCCGTAATTTGAGTGTAAATGTAGGTTCAGAGCACAAACATGCGGCTCAAACACCTAAAACCGTTAATCTAAACGATCTTAAGTAATGGGAGTTATTCACAAAATCGGTAGAAGAAAATGTGCTGTGGCACGTGTGTATGTTACTGAAGGAACAGGAAACATCACAGTTAACAAAAAAGCATTTGATGCTTACTTCCCTACTGCAACATTACAGTATAAAGTAATGCAACCTATGGCAATGACTGAAAACGCTACTAACTTTGACGTAAAAGTTAATGTTTATGGTGGTGGTACTACAGGTCAAGCAGAAGCTGTTCGTATGGCTATTGCTCGTGCTATGTGTGAAGTAGGTGAAGGAAACAGAGCTATCTTAAAACCAGAAGGTTTATTAACGCGTGACCCTCGTATGGTTGAGCGTAAGAAATTCGGTCAGAAGAAAGCTCGTAAGAGATTCCAATTCTCTAAACGTTAATATTTATTATTATTTATTAAAAAACCTAAGTTATTGTTGCTTTTCCGCGCTGTGGCCGGAGATTAGTTTAGCATCTAAATGGTTTAGACCGAGACAATCGCTACTCAACCATTGCTAATTCAACAGAACGTAAACTATTACAAAATGGCAAATAAAGTAGAAGTTAAAGAATTACTAGAAGCAGGTGTTCACTTCGGACACATGACTAGAAAGTGGGACCCAAACATGGCTCCTTACATCTACATGGAGCGTAATGGTATCCACATTATCAACCTATACAAAACTGCAGCTAAAATTGAAGAAGCTAACGAAGCTTTGAAAAAAATTGCTGCTTCAGGTAGAAAGATTTTATTCGTTGCTACCAAAAAACAAGCAAAAGATATCGTTGCTGAAAAAGCAAAAGCGGCTAACATGCCTTACATCACTGAAAGATGGCCAGGTGGTATGTTAACTAACTTCGTGACGATCCGTAAAGCTGTTAAGAAAATGGCTTCTATCGACAGAATGAAGAAAGACGGTACATTTGACACACTTTCTAAGAAAGAAAAATTACAAATCGAGCGTTTACGTGCTAAGTTAGAGAAAAACTTAGGGTCTATCGCTGATATGTCAAGATTACCTGCTGCATTATTCGTAGTAGATATCAAAGCTGAACACATCGCAGTAAAAGAAGCTCAAAAATTAAACATTCCAGTATTTGCAATGGTTGATACTAACTCTGACCCTCGTCAAGTTGATTATGTTATCCCTGCAAATGATGACGCTTCTAAATCTATCGATAAAGTATTATCATTAGTAACTACAGCTATTACTGAAGGTTTGTCTAACAGAACTTCAGAAAAAGAAGTAGAAGCAACTGAAGAAGCAAAAGCAGCTCCTGCCGCTACAGCTTCTGAAGAATAATAAATTTAAGATTCCAATCTAAAATTCCAAGTTCCAAAAAATTATCATTCTTGATGATTTGTTAAAATTGGAATTTGGGATTTGAAGATTGGAATTTTTTACTTTTAACAAAAATTAAAATTAAAAACACACTATATTATGTCAACAATCACTGCTGCAGACGTAAATAAATTAAGACAATCTACAGGTGCCGGAATGATGGACTGTAAAAAAGCTTTAGTTGAGGCTGAAGGAGATTTCGACAGAGCGATACAAATCCTTAGAGAAAAAGGACAAAAAGTTGCTGCTAACCGTTCTGACCGTGAGTCTTCTGAAGGGGCTGCTGTTTCTTTTGTTAATGCTGATAACACTAAAGGAGCTATCCTTACTTTAAACTGTGAAACTGACTTCGTAGGTAAAAACGAAGCTTTCGTAACTTTAGCTAAAGATTTAGTTGAAAAAGCAATTAACTTTTCTACTAAAGAAGAATTATTAGCTTCAGATTTCGGTGGAATCACTGTAGCTGAGAAGTTAATCGAGCAAACTGGTGTAATTGGAGAGAAAATCGAAATCGGTGGTTTCGAAATTTTAGAAGGCGCTTACGTTGGTTCTTACGTTCACGTAAACAAAATTGCTGCTTTAACTGCAATTACTTCTCCAATCGCTAATGCTGATGTTTTGACTAAAGACATCTCTATGCAAGTAGCTTCAATGGGAGCTGATACATTATCTTACAAAGATTTTGATCCTGCTTTTGTTGAGTCTGAATTAGCTGCTCGTATTGCAATCATTGAAAAAGAAAATGAAGAAGCTGCTCGTTTAGGAAAAACATTGAAAAATGTTCCTAAATACATCTCTTACTCTCAATTAACTGAAGAAGTTTTAAAGCAAGCTGAAGAAGATGCTAAAGCGGAATTAAAAGCAGAAGGTAAACCAGAGCAAATTTGGGACAAAATCATCCCTGGAAAAATCCAACGTTTTATCTCTGATAACACTACTTTAGATCAAGAAAAAGCTTTATTAGATCAAAACTTCATCAAAGAAGATAGCAAAAAAGTAGGTGATTACGTTAAAGGATTCAATGTTGAAATCACTGGTTTCAAAAGAGTTTCTTTAGGATAATCAATCTTAAATAACATAAAAAAAGCTCCCTTGTGGGGCTTTTTTTGTTTTTTAATAGTTTAATTTTTTCTTTGATATTTAAAGTTTTTTCTTATATTTGATTATACACTAATACTAACTAATAATCAAATAAACTATGTCAGATTTTTTAAAACAATTCGGAGAAGACCTTAAAAGTAACGTGCCTGGTTTTATAGCTGTGGCCGTGGCAGAAATTAAAAGTGGAATTTCTTATTTTACTTTGTCAGCAGACCCTAATTTTGATCCTGAATTAGCTTCTGCCTTCAATCTAGAGGTGGTTAAAGCAAAATTAAATGCGATCAATGCTTTGGGCTTAGATGAGCATATAGAAGATATTATGATTAATTTGAAATCACAAATTCATATTATTGATATTGCAGAAAATAATGAGTATTTTATTTATTTAGCGGTAGATTCTACAAAAGCGAACTTAGGTATGACGAAAGCATTATTAAATAAATACAAAAAAGATATTACAAAAAAAATGTAATTAAGTTTTTGATTGCAAGGTTAGAAAGCACAGATTGTTGAAGTCTGTGCTTTTTTAGTTGCTATAGCATTGTATATGAATGAGTAATTTGGATTGTGTTTTTAAATGACTCTTTTTCAGTTTTTTGAAAAAAAAATATCGTAAATTTAAGTATAAAATCCGTACATCATGAAAGCGATACTTAAAATAGGTTACGTACTTCTCGCATGCTTTACAATTTCAGCAATTGCTCAAGAAATAAATGCTAAAAAAGTATTCCAATCATTAGAGGAAGCTTCTAAATCGCCAACAGAAGTACACAAACTCTCTTTGGAAGGGCAACAAATCAGTTTTGAGAATTTCGATTGGTCAAAATTCAAAAATTTAGAATTTTTAAGCTTTAAAAACGACCATTTGAAGGAACTACCAAAGGGCATCGAAGCCTTAGCTAATTTGAAATTTTTAGATTTAAGTGGAAATGAGTTGACCCAATTACCTGATAGTTTTACTAATCTTCAACAACTGGAAGAATTACGCCTAGACCATAGTTCGCTTGTAAATTTAGAAAAAACTATAGGTGCATTAGCCTTACTTCCAAATTTAAAAAGACTACACTTAGTCACTATAGAAGAACAAAATTTACCTGAAAACATTTCAAAACTTACCCATTTAGAAGAACTGGCGGTACATCAAAAAAGTATCCGAAAAATTCCTGTGCCCATCAAAGAGTTGCCTCATTTACAATCGGTACAATCAAAAAATTATAGAATACCACCTCAATTCTTAGGACAACAAGATATTAATTTTGGTTTTGCTATTAAATTATAAAAAATGAGCAAGTCTTTTTTGACTTGCTCTTGCTTTCGTTTTCAATAAGCATTTATATACTTTTCAATGCTAAGGAATATTCTTTTTCAATACGCTCTTGATGCATCGGATGTGCAATTTTAAGCATTTCATTTACGCGTTGTTTCAACATTTTTCCGTATAAATCTGCAATACCATTTTCAGTAATAATATATTGCACATGCGAACGTGTGGTTACTACTCCTGCACCTTGCTTTAAAAAAGGAACAATGCGACTTTCACCTCTTTTAGTTACAGAAGGTAAGGCAATGATAGCTTTACCGCCTTCGCTTAATGACGCACCACGAATAAAATCCATTTGCCCACCAACACCTGAGTACATTTGCATACCAATGGAGTCAGCACAAACCTGCCCCGTCAAATCAACTTCAATGGCAGAATTGATGGCAATCATTCGTTTGTTTTTGCGAATTCGAGCCGTGTCATTTACAAACGATGATTCTTTCATCTCAATAAATGGATTGTCATTCACAAAATCGTATAACCGTTGTGACCCAATTAAAAAGGTCGCTAAAGCTCTTCCTTGTAAAATCCCTTTGTAGTTACAATTGATGACATTCTTTTCAATCAAATCTATCACGCCATCGCTAAACATTTCTGTGTGCAGTCCTAAATCTTTGTGCTGGGTTAATTGTGCTAATACCGCGTTTGGTATGGACCCTATGCCCATTTGAAGCGTACTTTTATCTTCAATCAAACTGGCTACATAGGCTCCTATTTTGGCTTCCTCTACAGATATTGGTGCCACTTCATGCCCAAAAATCGGTTGATTTACTTCCACCATATAATCAATTTCGGTTTCATGTAGAATGCCATCGCCAAAAGTTCTTGGCATTTGCGGATTTACTTGAGCAATGACTATTTTAGCTTGTTCGATAGCTGCCAAAGTAGCTTCTACTGATGTTCCCAACGAACAATACCCATGTTTGTCTGGAGGTGATACGTGGATAAAAACCACATCTAGGACAACCACACGTTTACGGAATAAATTTGGTAATTCACTCAAAAAAACTGGTGTGTAAGAACCGTTTCCTGCTTTTAATGTATGACGCACATTAGTACCTATAAAAAAAGAATTTACATGAAAACTGCGAGCTAACTCGGGTTTAGCATATAAAGCCTCTCCTTCCGTATGCAAATGACAGATTTCAACGTTCACTAACTCTGAGGCGCGTGACGCTAGTGCGTTGGTAAGTACACTGGGGGTAGCCGCAGCTGCTTGTACATAAACTCTATCGCCTGATTTTACAACTTTGACAGCCTCTGCTGCCGAAACATATTTGCCCATAACCTAAAAATTTTAATCAAAGGTACTTTGAGAAACATTGCTAAAAAATGACAAATCTCATCTCTAATTTAGTATAAATAAATTAAACTAATATTGTATTTTTGCACACTTACTTTTAAGCAGATGAGTAAAATAATTATAAAAACACGTGAAGAAATCGAATTAATGCGCGAAAGTGCTTTAATTGTTTCAAAAACTTTAGGAATGGTAGCCTCAGAAATCAAACCGGGCGTTACCCCTTTGTATTTAGATAAATTAGCCGAAACCTTTATTAGAGACCACGGAGCCACTCCTGCTTTCTTAGGGATGTATGGTTTTCCAAACAGTTTGTGTATGAGTCCAAATGCACAAGTTGTTCACGGAATCCCTACCGACAAACCTCTTGAAGATGGGGATATTATTTCGGTAGACTGTGGCGCGCTAAAAAATGGATTTTATGGTGACCATGCCTATACTTTTGAGGTGGGTGAAGTGGCTTTAGCGACCAAAATGTTACTTAAAACAACCAAAGAATCTTTATACGTAGGTATCCGCGAATTAAAAGCAGGCAACCGTACCGAAGATGTGGGGCATGCTATTCAAAAATATTGTGAAAGTCATGGTTATGGAGTGGTTCGCGAGCTTGTGGGTCACGGATTAGGACGTACCATGCACGAAGCTCCTGAAATGCCTAACTATGGCAAAAAAGGACGTGGTAAATTAATCCAAGAAGGTATGGTCGTGGCTATTGAACCTATGATTAATATGGGAACAAAAAACATCAAACAACACAAAGACGGATGGACCATTACCACTGCTGATGGTAAACCTTCTGCTCATTTTGAACATGATGTAGCCATTGTAGACGGAAAACCTGAATTGTTATCCACTTTTGCTTATATCTATAAAGCACTAGGCATTGAAAGCACTGAAGAAAACGAATTTAGAGCAACTCCGTTTGCGATATAATGTAAAAACACGAATTTCACGAATTTACACTAATGATTTATGCACAGAGATTTGATTTATAAAGAAGAAGCTTATGAAATTATAGGTCTTTGCATGGAAGTCCATAATTTTCTTGGGAAAGGTCATAGTGAAAAAGTATATGGTGATGCTTTAGAAATCGAATTCAAATTAAATCATATTCCATTTGAACGTGAAAAAAAATACACGGTAGAATATAAGGGTATCCCATTATCTAGCTATTATTTTGCTGATTTTACAATTTACAATGATATCATATTAGAAATCAAAGCTATTCAAACTTTATCCTCAAGTGAAACAAAACAAGTATTAAATTATTTGGCTGCTTCTAAATGCAAACTTGGAATACTAGTTAACTTCGGAGAAGACAGCTTAAAATACCAAAGAATAGTTTTATAATTAATTCGTGCTAATTCGTGAAATTAGTGTTCAAAATTTATGAAAAAAATATTCAAATTAATTTTAAATATCGTTCCGAGACCAATTCTTATCAGAATTAGTTTTATCGTGCGTCCTATTTTAGCCTTTTTGCTAAAAGGAAATCGTTTTACCGACCCTATAGATGGGAAGAGTTTCCGTATGTTTTTGCCTTATGGCTACGGAAATCAGCGTAACAATGTGCTTTCACCAAGTACACTTTCGTTAGAAAGACACCGTTTGTTGTGGTTGTATTTACAAAATGAAACCGATTTTTTTACTGCCTCTATGCAGAAAAAAGTGCTTCATTTTGCCCCAGAACAAGAGTTTTACAAACGCTTCAAAAAACAAAACAACATTCAGTACACAACTACCGATTTGTTTTCGCCTTTAGCCGATGTAAAAGCCGACATCTGTAATTTACCCTTTGAAGACAACACCTACGATATTATATTTTGCAATCACGTACTAGAACATATTCCTGATGACACTAAAGCCATGCAGGAATTGTATCGTGTGCTGAAACCTGGAGGCATGGGGATTTTCCAAATTCCACAAGATTATTCACGAGCAACTACCTTTAGTGACGACAGTATTACCGACGCTAAGGAACGCGCCAAAATATTTGGTCAGTACGACCATGTGCGTGTATATGGGATGGACTATTTTGACAAATTAAGAAGCATCGGTTTTCGAGTAGAAGAAGTAGACTATACTAAAAAACTAGGGGCTACTTTAGTTGAAAAATATTGTTTAGCTCCAGGAGAAATCATCCCAGTTTGTTATAAATAAATTGCTCCAAAATAAAACCACTACTAAGGAGGAATCTCATAATTTAAAAATTGGGATTCCTCCTTTTTAAACTAAAACACTACTAACCTACGTATTATATGTCAATTTCTTTAGCCATAGATTTTTCGTGGAATGCTGATGAAGACCGTTGGATTCCTTCGCTATATCTGGTTGATATTACTAAACCGCCATTATATGTTTTCAAAATTGCCAACGAAGAAACCGTAAAAAGTGTGGGTAAAACGATTAATCATGACGAGGAAAAAATTTGGAATCTCGTATATGATTTGAAAACGGAAACCATCTTAAAAAAATTAACTAAAAACAAAAAAAACACCTCGTTAGCGTTACTCAAAGAAGACAAAACTGTAAAGAATATTTTACAAGAATACCTCAATCGCAAAGGAAATGAATTATTGGAATTAACTCAAAAATTAGAACTCCCTTTGAGTATAGACTTACGAGGCAAAAAAGAATTTTATCATCATCAAGTTACTTTTTCAGAAATTGTTTTAAAACCGCAATTGCATTTTTCTAAACATGAAGTGGGGATAGATTACACACTAACGCTACTCGATAACGAGACAAAAATAGTTCCTTCAAAAGAAGAACTTACCATTATCAATCAATTTCCCTGTTGGGCAATTTGGAACAAACAATTGGTAACAATTTCTGATATTGATGGCTTAAAATTAAAGCCATTCCTAAAAAACGAAACCGTACACATTCCAAAACGCATTGAAGAAACGTATTTCAAGACTTTTATTAATGATATTATAAAAAAAGCCGATGTTACTACCGATGGTTTTGAGATAATCAGCAAAAATAACATCGTCAACTTTAGTCTTAAAGGTAGTCACGATTTTTTCAACACCCAATATGTATTACAACTGGTGTTTGATTATGAGGGCTATTGTTTTGAAACCACACAGAAGAAAAACCAACATTCTTTTATTTCATTTGATGAAAATAATACTGTTTCGGTAATTCAACACAAAAGAAATCTTGAACAAGAGGAAGAAATTGCTAACCAACTCATAGCTTTTGGTTTTGAAAAGAATAAAGAGGGTAATTTCACACTTGCTAATGCCACTGGAACAATGGCGTGCATAGAATTTGTCATTGATAACCATGAAGCGCTTACAGAAGCAGGTTTCGATTTAACCACATTTCATATTGACCAAAAAAAAATCCAATTAAAGAAAAGTACACTGGCTTTACAAAGTGACGAGCAATCCGATTGGTTTGATTTGAAAATGACTATTCGTTGTGGGGCGCATCATTTTCCATTTTCAGAAATCATTTCGCATATCAAAAATGGGAACCCGTGGTACTTGTTACCCGATGATACCTATTTTATTATTCCGAAGATTTGGATGAAAACCTATGGAACGTTGGCACAATTTGGCACCAAAAGAAACGATGGAAGTATAGCATTGCCCAAAAGTCATTTTCAAAACTTAAATTTAGAAAATGTGGCTTTAGAAAACGAAGCCCCCATCAAACAAACCCTTACTTATGAGCCTTCATCGTCGCTAAAAGCTACTTTGCGTCCGTATCAACAGCAAGGCGTGCAGTGGTTGTTAAATCATTATGCCAATGGGCTTGGAGCTTGCCTAGCAGATGATATGGGATTAGGAAAGACTTTGCAAACGCTGGCTTTATTGATAGCCGTTCAGGAGGATTTGAAAGCTGAAGCACCTGCATCTATAGCTACTTTTGATTTATTTAGCAGTACCGAAGCTCAAAGTGAGCCACTAAAAGTGCTTATCGTAGCACCTTCATCCTTGGTTTTTAACTGGTATAGCGAAGCTAAAAAATTTGCTCCCCATTTCAGTTGTCTCAAATATGTGGGCAATGACCGAAAATTAGTCAGCAAAAAACTCACTCGTTACGACCTTGTTTTTACCAGCTTTTCAGTGTTGAGCAGGGATATTGCGCTATTAGAAAAACAGCATTTCCGTTATTTAATTGTGGATGAAAGCCAACAGATTAAAAATAGAAATTCAAAAATTTTCAAAGCCATCAATCAGCTACAGGTGGATAATAAAATTTCTTTGAGTGGTACGCCCATCGAAAATTCTTTAGCCGATTTATGGTCGCAAATGCAATTTATAAATCCTTCCATTTTGGGGGAATATGCTTTTTTTGAACATTATTTTAAAAAACCCATCGAAAAGCATAAAGATGAAACCAAAATTGAGGAGCTAAAAAACATCATCAATCCTTACATTTTACGAAGAACCAAAACGGAAGTTTTAAAAGATTTACCTGAAGTAATAGAACAAGTGGTGCTTTGCGAAATGAGCGAGGAACAAGAAAAAAACTACGAAGAGGAAAAATCGAAGGCACGAAATTATTTATTAAAACTCGATGAAAACACCTCCGCGATCCATGTATTGAACGTTTTAATGAAATTACGTCAATGGAGTAATCATCCGAAACTGATAGAACCTCATTCTGCCATGGATTCTGGAAAGTTTGAACACGTTACGGCTTATTTAGAAACGCTAGCCAAATCCAAAAGCAAGACATTAGTGTTTAGTTCGTTTGTCAGTCATTTAGAACTTTATGAAAACTGGTGTGCGACTAACAACATTCGTTATTGCTCGCTAACAGGAAGTACGGCTTCGGGCGCACGCGAAAATGCAGTGAAACAATTTCAGGAGGACGAGAGTACCTTGTTTTTCTTTATTTCACTCAAAGCAGGTGGTGTAGGACTCAACTTAACGAAAGCTTCTTATATTGTTATTCTTGACCCTTGGTGGAATCCATTTGCCGAAAAGCAAGCGATAGCTAGAGCCCATCGCATAGGCCAGGAAAACAAAGTCAATGTGGTGCGCTTTATTACGCAAAACACGATTGAAGAAAAAATTCTTAAATTACAAGAAAACAAAAAAGAGCTTTCTGAAAGTATTATTGATGAAAGCAGTATTCCTGAGGCTATTCGTGATAATTTGGATTATTTGTTGCAATAATCAAAGATTGATTGTTTTAGTTAGGATAATGCAAAACAAAATCGAGTTGAAGTTATGAAACTCGATTTTGTTTTACATAAATAAGAATTATGAAAATACGGCTTCTGAAATCATTTGTTTTTTCAGTTTGCGTTCTTTTATGACGCTAATTATTAAGAAATAAGTTAAGACTGCGCCTAAAATAGCAATGACTACGTTGACTACAAAGTCTGTTGCATATCCATATCCGCTTATAAGGAATTGACTGTACTTTGCACTTATAAGTTGTGCCAAACCATAACTCATCTGAAAGTAAGACATAAATTCAACTTCTTGTTTTTTAAACGCTCGTTCCAATACAAAATCTGTAGCAAAAGGGAAAGTTAGCATCACTCCAAAAGATAAGAAGATTAAGGCAAAAAAGACTGTGTAAACTGATGAAAATGCCATTAATAAGGTGTAACCTAAAGCCATACTTAGCAATCCGTATAAAATTGCATTTAAAGTTCGTACTCCTTTTCTTCTGATAAACGAGACCAAGGCCACCTCAAATAAAAACAAGACACAACCGTAGAAAACGAGTGCATAGGTGTTGAATATTACTTCTAATTTTAAAACATCTGTGTAATACAAGGGTAATACTGTGAAGATTTGAAAGAAGACAACACCAGTTAATACAGTAATTAAGCAATGTAGTAACAACAATTTATCTTTAAAGAAAACAAATGGATCTGACTTTATGTTTACTAAATTTATCTGATACAATAGTTTCTTTTCTTTTACAAAATAGACAAAAAAACCAATAGCAATGAAGGATGAAATGCTGTCAATTACAAATAACATATCATAACCTTGGTAAAGAATTAGAAATCCAGCGATCAAAGGTGCAATGATGAACCCAAAATTAGTGGCAGATCGAATTAAAGAAAAACAAATGATTAATTCTTCTTTTTTTACGTATTCTTTAAGTGTAGCAATCATGGAAGGTCTAAACATATCAGCAAATACATTTAAAATAAAAACCATACCACAAAGCATGTAGAAATCTTTAGTATACCGAAGTAAAAAAAGCATTAGTCCATTTAATAGCATGCTTAATACCATGAGTTTGTAAGCGCTATATGTTCGTGCTAATCGACTTACTAAAAACGTTCCTCCTATAGAACCTACCCCAAAACAAAACATCACCGAACCGATTTGAGCATAAGTGAAATGCAAATCTTCGTATAAGTACTTCGACATGAACGGAACTACCATAGCCCCCATGCGGTTAATTAATGTCATTAAGACAAAAAACCAAATCTCGACAGGTAGTTTTTTACAATCATTAACAAAATGTGCAATCATAGCTAGTTTATTTAGTTTTAATAATTCAAGTTTGATCCAATGGATCATAACGTATGTGCTGCCTAAATGAAAATCATTTACGCTGTTTCTATTTTAAAATCAAAATTAGGGATTCAAGTAAAGCTGGAAAAAATAGAAAGACCTGCAACATAAATTTGCTATATACATCGTAGTTTGATGTCAATTTCCAGCTCAATACATTTTAAAGTCGTGGGTCTTCAACTTTTCTATATCTAAAGCTACAAAATCAGTTTGTGTTGGTTTTTAATTTTAACAAATTTATCTTTAAAATGCTATTTTGTAACGATGAAATGTAGTTTTTTAGCAGTTTTATTGTTTTTTATCTAACTAAAAAAAGGTAGTACTTAGGTTAATGGTAAATTGGAACAATTGTATTTATAAATGCTTAAAAACGGCGTTTTGAAAATGATTCGTTTTAAATGGTTATAAATGAGTGTTTTGTAAAATTCTTTCTACAGTTTATTTTTTTTAAATAACAAACAACAATATACATTTGTCTTATAAACATAACCCCATAAAATTTACCATTATGTCAGATTTTTTAAAACAATTCGGAGAAGATTTAAAAAGCAATGTACCAGGATTTGTAGCCGTTGCTATAGCAGAAATTAAAAGTGGTATTTCATACTACACTTTATCAGCTGATCCGAACTTTGATCCAGAATTAGCATCAGCATTTAATTTAGAAGTTGTTAAGGCAAAATTAAATGCGATTAATGCTTTAGGTTTAAATGAATCTATTGAAAATATCATGATTAACTTAAGTTCTCAGATACATTTGATTGATATTTCTGAAAATAATGAGTATTTTATTTATTTAGCTGTTGATGCTAAAAAAGCTAATTTAGGAATGACAAAAGCGTTGTTAAATAAATACAAAAAAGATATTACAAAGAAGATGTAATAAATTGCCCATTTGAACACAAATCTTTAAAAACCGAATCGTAAGATTCGGTTTTTTGTTTTGTAATGGATTGGAAAATAGATTGTTGTAAAATTCTTTCTACAGGATAATTTTTTTTTATAACAGACAACAATATACATTTGTCCTGTACAACATAACCCCATAAAATTTATCATTATGTCAGATTTTTTAAAACAATTCGGAGAAGATTTAAAAAGCAATGTACCCGGATTTGTAGCCGTTGCTATAGCAGAAATTAAAAGTGGTATTTCATACTACACTTTATCAGCTGATCCGAACTTTGATCCAGAATTAGCATCAGCATTTAATTTAGAAGTTGTTAAGGCAAAATTAAATGCGATTAATGCTTTAGGTTTAAATGAATCTATTGAAAATATCATGATTAACTTAAGTTCTCAGATACATTTGATTGATATTTCTGAAAATAATGAGTATTTTATTTATTTAGCTGTTGATGCTAAAAAAGCTAATTTAGGAATGACAAAAGCGTTGTTAAATAAATACAAAAAAGATATTACAAAGAAGATGTAATAAGTTGCCCATTTGAACACAAATCTTTAAAAACCGAATCTTCCCAATTCGGTTTTTTTATTTTCCGCCTATCATGAATTCTTTAAGGTAAAAAGGTTCAAAGTAAGCTACATCCACAAAATCATTATTCAAATATTTGTGAAAAGCGATGTTAATCATTTCATGAGCTGATGGGAAAATAACATCGTCATGAAATTTGAAGCGATCTTGATTAAGAATTTCTTTGCATTTAGGAGCCCCATCACCTATAAAATGAATGTTGCCTTCTATGGTATCAAATGTTATAGCGTCTATAATTTGTGATGCAATATCACGGACTGTTTCAAAATTAGGGTTGAAAATTGCAGTGTAACATTCCATGCGTCTTGCGTCAATCATGGGGATGATTATACCGTCCGAAATAGTGATTTTGCGAGCTAGTATTTCTAATGTATCTAAAGCTATCAAAGGGATGTTTAATGCATAGCATAAGCCTTTAGCCGCTGAAACGCCTATGCGAAGTCCTGTGTAGGAGCCAGGGCCTTTGCTCACCGCAACGGCACTTAAATCTTGCATGGTTATTTGAGCTTCTTCTAGTACTGTTTCTATAAAAACATGTAGCTTTTCTGAATGAGTATATCCCATTTCTGCTACTTCTCGAATTGCAATTAATTCACCATCTTTTGCTAATGCAACCGAACAGTTTTTAGTTGCAGTTTCCAAATGAAGTATATATGCCATTACCTATAATTTATAGGTGCAAAAATACAACAATAAAAAAAATCTCATAGTTGACTATGAGATTCATTTTACTTTTTTGAGAGGGTTAGCTTTCTTTAGCCTTTTCTTTACCATTCTCTTTTTCTTTTTTGGACATTTTTTTTACCTTATCTCCAGGGTTTAAATCTTTTGTGACAGTTGCATAAGGACCAATTATAATTACGTCACCTTTTTTTAAACCTCCTTTAATTTCAATATAAGCGTCGTCTTGTACTCCTGTTGTTACAATTTGCAGTCTAACTTTGTCTCCATTTTTAACAAAAACACATTCGTATCGTTTTTCATTTTTTATAGGATTTTCCTCTGTTTCTTCGTTGTATTCGCCTTCTTCAGTTTCTAGGTACGATTTTCGGTTCGCGGTGGTGTCCGTGCGCATTACAACTGCACCTATAGGAACGGCTACAATATTTTCTTTACGTGTAGTTTCAATATCAACAGTAGCTGTCATACCAGGACGAAATGGAGAGTAGGTGTTTGGTTTTCCTTCTAATAAATCGGCATAGGATTCTTTTAAAATTCTAACTTTTACTTTAAAATTTGTCACTTGATCTGCAGATGCTGTGGCGTTAGCTGAATTTGAAATGCTAGTAACCCTTCCTTTAAATTCTTTTTTTAAGTAAGCATCAACTTGTACTTTGGCTTCATCACCTATTTCTATTTTTACAATATCATTTTCATTAACATCCACTTCAACTTCCATGTTGTTCAAGTCTGCCACACGCATCATTTCGGTTCCAGCCATTTGTTGTGTGCCCAGAACGCGTTCGCCTAATTCTACAGCCAGTTTAGAAACCGTTCCTGACATAGGAGCATAAATGGCTGTTTTTCCTAAACTTTCACGTGATTCGTTTACTGTTGCCGAGGCACTTGCTACAGTATAATAGGCCGCTTGTTTTGCAGCTTTTGCACCTTCAAATGCTGCTACGCTTTTATCCCATTCTGCGCCAGAAATAATACCTTTGTCAAATAGTTTTTTGTTTCTATCGTAGCTGGCTTTGGCTTCTTTGAATTGCGCATCTATTTGCGATAAACTTGCTTTTGTGTTTGATAAACCAGCTTGCGAACGGTTTACACCTTGTACGTATAGTTTTGGATTAATGCGTGCTAATAAAGTGCCTTTTTGTACTATTTGTCCTTCTTTGACAGGTAGTTCAATAATTTCACCAGAAACTTCTGATGATATTTTAACTTCTACTTCTGGCTGAATTTTACCAGTTGCGGAAACGGTTTCAATAATAGTTCTTTGGTTAACTTTTGCAAATTCAACTTCAATGCCTTGCTTAGTTTCTCCTAAAAAACCTGCTTTTTTAAGCCCTATCAATCCTAATACGCTGCATAGCGCAGCACCCATTAATATGTATTTTGTTTTTGTTGTCATTTTATTTTAATTTTTGTGCAATTGGAATTCCGAAATAAAATTCTAAAATTTTAGTTCTAAAGATATAATCAAATTTAGTTCTCAAAACTTCTGATTGTGCGCTTACATATAGAGTTTGCGCTTGGTTATAATCAAAGACATTCATCAAACCTACATCATAACGTTCTTTAGCGTACTGCATTGCTTTTTGGCGTGCTTCTAAAGTTGCGGTTGCTGTAGCGTAGGCTTTTTCAGCGCCTTGAGTGTCGCTATATGCCGTGTAGATGGTACGTTCTAAATCCAACTCTTTTTGTTCAAAATTCAGTTTAGATTTTTGGAAGGCAATTTTAGCTCTACTAACGCTATTTCGAACTGTTAGACCATTTAAAATAGGAATGCTTAATTGTAAACCAATACTATGTCCAATGTTGTCTTTAAACTGGTTTTCAAATGAAGGAATTAGATTTTTAGGGATTAAGGTGTTTCTATGTAAAATACTAGTTCCTAATCCATAAAAAAAGGATAATCTGGGTTGGTAAGCCCCTTTTGCGATAGCTATGTCACTTTGTGCTAAAGTCTTGTTTACTTCTGCTAATTTGATTTCTGTGCGGTTTAATTTTGCTTTTGCAATTATAGATTGTACTGATTCAGATAAAACGGTACTTTTAGTTACATCATTATCTGTGTCAACAATGTCAAAAATCTCATAATCTCTTAGTTGTAATAATTGTGCTAAGCTTAATTTTGTTAACAAAAGAGCATTTTCAGTACTCACAATGCGTTGTTCATCCGTTGCAATTGTGGCTTTTACATCCAGTAAATCTCCTTTAGGTACTACACCAGCGTTGACAAGCTCAGTGGTACGTTGTAATTGTTTGTTGTCAAAAGCTAGCTGCTCTTTTTGAGCTTTTAAGTTTTCTTTGTTGAATAAAATCTGTAAGAAACCATTTACTACATTCAAGGTTACATCTTCTTGAATTTTAGTTAATTGATATTGTGCGGCTATTTTATTCAAATTTGCTTTACGAAATTGATTTACATTTTGCAATCCTTTGTAAAGATCAAGGTTTAAACTGGCACCAAAGTTTGAAGATTCCGTTGTTTGATTCGTTTTTACCCCCGTTAAAGGGTCATTACTTAACCCCATATTCCAGGAATGTCCAGCATTTGCATTCAAACTAGGTAAAAAATTACCAATGGCATCATTCTTTGCAAGATTGATTGTTTTAACATCTAGAAGCGACTGTTGTATGGCATTGTTGTTTACAATGGCATGATTCACACATTCTTCCAATGTCCACTTTTTGGTTTGACTAAAAGCAGACATTGTTAAGAATGTAAAAAAGGAAACAACGATTTTTGATTTTTTCATTTAATAGTTTCTAATAAAACTGGTTTGTTTACTATACTATTAGTAAAGAAGCTTTCAAATTTGTTACAGCTTGATCAAAAATAATTTTACATTTGCTTTAAATTCTTTAAATTCAATGAGAAAATCTGTTATCATTTTTCAATTCCTTGCGATGTGTTTTAGTTTATTTAGTTGTTCGACCACCCAAAAAATTGAGTTAATGAAACCTGAGCCGGATGGTGCTAATCCCGTTGTGCTGCCAGTTACTTCGTCCTATATTAGTTTTCCAATCCATTTGCCATTGAAAGATATAGAAGCTCAAACTAATAAATCGCTTAGTGGATTAATTTATGAGGATAATAATCTAGAGGACGATAAGATTGCCATAAAAATTTGGAAAAATGAATCCTTAACAATGACTGAGGTGGGAGGAAAGTTACAGTCAGTTGTTCCTTTGAAAATATGGGCGAAAGTTAAATATGGTACTTCTTTGTTAGGTGTCGATTTATACGATGTTCGGGAGTTTAATTTGGATGGGGCTGTTACTTTGCTAAGTCAAGTAGGTATGAGCAACTGGCAAGTTCAAACGCAAACACAATTGCAAAATATCAGTTGGAAAGAGAGTCCTACCATTGCAATAGCAGGGAAAGATATCAAAATTACCTTTTTAATCAATCCTGCCATTTCGATTTTTAAGTCTAAAATTGAAAGACTAATTGATGAAGTTATGCTTAAGTCATTAGATTTTAAAACCCATATTTCAGACTTGATGTTGAAGGCGAGTCAACCTGTTGAAATGAATAAAACGTATGAGACATGGCTTAAAGTGACTCCTCAAGAAGTACATGCAACAGAGGCTGTCTTAAAGAATAACTCGGTTATTTTGAATGTAGGGTTAAAATGTTTGATGGAATCAACTGTAGGGCAACGTCCAAAATCAGACTTTAATAAAGTGAATTTGCAACTTAAGACTATTGGTCAACTTCCTAACAAAGTGCAAGTTGTAGTTGCTGCTATTTCGACTTTTAAGGATGCATCGCGCATCATGAATGCGAATTTTAAAGGTAAAGAATTTGCAAATGGTAAGCGCAAAGTTACTATTCAAAATGTTGAAATTTGGCACAAAAGCGGCAAAATGATTATTGCATTGGATATGACGGGGAGTTTAAATGGTAGGATTTATTTGTCTGGTTTTCCAAAATATAAAGCTGAGAAAAAAGAATTCTATTTTGATGATCTGGATTATGCATTGGAAACAAAAAGTGGCTTACTTAAAACAGCTAACTGGTTGTTTCAGGGAGTTGTTTTGCAAAAAATTAAAGAGAATTGTCGTTATTCAATTGCTCCAAATTTAGAAGAAGGTAAAAAGAGTATTGCTAATTATTTAAATAATTATTCACCCATGCAAGGTGTGTTTATTAATGGGAAAATAAGTGATATAGATTTTGATAAAGTGCTGTTAACCGATACTGCTATAATGGGGTTGTTGAATATAAATGGGAATTTAAAAGTTGATGTAAACGGATTGTAGTTTCCTTATATACAATTGTGTTCACTGTTCATGAATGGAAGGAATGCGTATTCAACGGATTAGTTTAATGCATATTCAGCATTTAAATAAAATGCGGGAACAGTTACATTAAACATCTTTGTTGTGGTGAAGTTTATCATGGTAAAATAACCGCTCATACTACCGTGAGGTGCATAAAGCAAACAACCCGAGCTATAGGTATAAGTTTCTCCTGATTTTAAAATAGGTTTTTTTCCAACCACTCCTTCACCATCTACAGATTCGCGAGGGTAGAGGGCATCGTAAATGTCCCAATGTCGGGCTAGAAGTTGTACTTGGTCTTTGCTGTGATTTTCAATGGTGATATGGTAAGAAAAAGCGTATTGAGTGACTTGATTTTTGAAATAAGTCCCTTCAAATGCGGTTTCCACCGTAATTTTGATGCCGTTTGTGATTAGCGTTACCATTTCTTACAAGCTTTATATAACAAAGTTAGTGAAAATGTAAATAAAGCTGTTTTATATTCTTGTTAAAATATCGAGGAAAAAACTCTCCTTGACGAATTGTTTTTGCAATATTAGTTGGTTATGTTGGTTGAATTGGTTTCTCCTTTTCCAATTACACGGTCATAACGTTCGCCATTGGCTCTGTAATACACAAAAAGAGTATATAAATTTTCAGTCATGGCATAATTTCCATCCACCGCATGTGCTTCGTCAATTTCTTTCTGAGCATTGCGAACGGTGAAATTAAAGTTGACAAAACCTTGTTTGACCATAATAGCTTTTTCAAAAATTCCTTTTTTTGAATTATAATCCATTTTGCTTTCCTCGGTCAATTGGTAATTGTTGAAAAGACCAGTAACATATACTTCATTAATTGGTAGTGTTTCTGGAGAATAAAGTGAAAAATAAACCCAAGTATAATCGGATTCTACATCATTGTTGTCTTGTGCGAAAACATTACGAGGCTGGAAAAAACCGTTTACATCAGGGAAAAAGGTATACCCTTTGTTTTTTCTGGCTGATGCGGTATATAATAAGGTGTTATACAATCCTGAATTTGAATCTACTTTTGCAATGTTATTCGATGGGATTTTAATGTCTTTGTTGTCATAAAACAAATACTCATTTCCTGCCCAAAATTGCGTTTCGTTATTATAACGATACATCAAGTCGTTGCCTACAGTATATTGAGGCTTGATGTTGTATTTAGCGGTTTCCCATTTCCCATTTTGAAATAATGCCACTTTTATATTTTGATTCGGGTTTTGAAAAAGAATGTTTTGCGACTTGATGGCAAACTCTACATTTTGTTTTTCTTGAATATCGGCTACATTTCTTGAACGTTTGATTTGCATAGGAACATCTACAAGGGGTTCGTAGAGGATAAATTTTCTAGAAAAAACCAATTCTTTATTATGATTGAAAATATTGATTAAATAGTTCCCACTTTTTATAATTTGGCAGAAGTTGTTAGGGAATTTTAAGCGATAATGAGAATACGTTTGCAAAGTATTGAACGAGTTTTGATAATCTTGGATGCGCTGGTCATCAGTACCACTTAAATATTCGTTTCGGCTCAAATCGGATTTACTCCAGTCGTAATTACAATGGGTTAGGGTGAAGTAATAGTCTTCTTCATTCCCGTATAAATCATCAAAACTAAATTCGAAGCCATCGCCTAATTGTATAAAAGGAAAAATAATTTTTCCCGATTGTTTAAAAGAAATGGTTTTTATGTTGAAAGGAGGTGGGGTTTCGGTTAGTGCCTGAGCTTGAGTAGTTAGACAAAAAAATGAAATTACGCTTAGTATAAATAGCGTTTGAGTTTTTGGGATATGTTTAATTAATTCTTTCATTTTTCTTAAATTCTTACTAAAATATTTTTTCAAAGATAGTTTAGTTTATAGTTTTGCGAGCAAAATTTTAATAAACTAAAAGATGAAAAAGTTTTCAACGCTTGCACTAAGCGCTTTATTGTTTTCAGGTTTAGTTACTGCTCAAGAATTGGATTTAACAAAAACCATTCCTTTTGATGCTTCAGTAAAAACAGGTAAACTTAAAAATGGATTAACGTACTACATTAAAAAGAATGCGAAACCTGAAAAAAAGGTTGACTTGCGTCTGGTTATCAATGCTGGTTCTATTTTAGAAGATGACGACCAACAAGGATTGGCGCATTTTATGGAGCACATGTGTTTTAATGGAACAAAACGTTTTCCTAAAAATGCTCTAGTAGATTATTTGCAAAGTATTGGGGTAAAATTTGGGCAACATTTGAATGCTTACACAGGTTTTGACGAAACCGTTTATTTTTTACCGATTCCTGCGGATAACCCTGAAAAAATTGAAAAAGGGTTTCAGATTTTGGAAGATTGGGCTTTTAATGCTGTCTTAACTCCAGAAGAAGTTGATAAAGAAAGAGGTGTAGTACTCGAAGAATACCGCTTAGGCTTAGGCGCTCAAAAACGTATGATGGGTAAATTTTTGCCAAAAATCATGCACAATTCAAAATATGCTGAACGTTTACCTATTGGTAAAAAAGAAATTTTAGAAAAATTTAATTACGCTACTTTAACACGTTTTTATAAAGATTGGTATCGTCCAGATTTGATGAGTGTCATTGTAGTAGGGGATATAGATGTAGTTGAAATGGAAAAGAAAATTCAAAACCATTTTTCTAACTATGACAACCCAAAAAACGAGCGTCCACGTCAAATTTTTGAAGTGCCAAACCACAAAGAGACTTTTGTAGCAATTGAAACTGATAAAGAAGCTCCAAGTGCTCAAGTGCAATTAATGTACAAAGACAAAACGGAGAAAAAACCTCTTGTAACTGTAGGGGATTTCAAAGGATATTTAGTAGATAATTTATTTTCTTCTATGATTAATGCACGTTTAGAAGAATTAAGGAACTCTAGCACACCACCATTTACTTATGGTTATACATTTCATGGAGGGAGTTGGGCTCGTAACAAAGAAGCCTTACAGTCTTTCGCTATGGTTGGAGAAGACAAGCAATTATCAGCTTTAAAAGTTTTAGTGGAAGAAAATGCAAAAGTTAAAAAGTTTGGATTTACAGAAGGTGAATTAGAGCGAGCTAAAGCAGAGTTTATGGCTAATTTAGAAAAAAGCTTTAACAATAGAACGAAAACTGATTCAGACAACTTTGTTGATGAATTTCAATCGCATTTCTTAAGTAAAGAACCTGTACCTGGTATTGAGTGGACTTTTGAAACAGCTAAAAAAATGTTGCCTTCAGTATCCTTAAAAGAAGTTAATGCAGTTATCGCTCAATATTTAAGTGATGAAAACCGTGTTGTGATTTTAACAGGTCCTGAAAAAGAAGGGATGACTAAAGTTTCTGAAAATGAGGTATTAAAAGCGATTCAGGTAGATGAAACAGGCTTAAAAGCTTATGAGGATAAAGCAGTAGCTAAAGGATTGTTGAAAGCGGAGCCTAAAGCAGGAACTGTGGTTAAAAGAGAAACTAATGCTAAAATTGGAGCTACTACACTTACATTGTCTAATGGAGCTAAAGTAACTTATAAGAAAACTGATTTCAAAAATGATGAAATAGTTTTCGAAGCAGTCAGCGTTGGAGGAACTAACTTGTATGACGATGAGACTTTCAAGAAAGTAATGTTTGCACAACAAGGTTTAACAGAAGCAGGTTTTTCTGGATTGAAATTGAATGATATTACTAAATTCATGACGGGTAAAATTGCGTCAGTGAATCCGTATATGTCTGGAAGTACAGAAGGAATGAAAGGTTCCACTACACCTAAGGACTTAGAATATATGCTACAAATGGCGCATGCGTATTTTACAGATTTAAATTTAGATGCTTCTGCTTTTGAAGCATACAAACAAAAACAAAATGCATTCTATAAAAATTTAAGCGCTATGCCTAATTTTTATTACCAACAAGAATTGCAAGCGTTTTTAAATAAAGATAATAAGCGCTTTATTGGTATAGTTCCAAACGAAACGACTTGGGCACAAACTGACTACACCTTGGCACATAAAATATTTAAAGAACGTTTTAGCAATGCTGCCGATTTTGAATTTTTCTTTGTTGGAAATGTAGATGAAAAGCAGTTAGAAACTTTAGTAACTAAGTATATTGCAAGTTTACCTGCTACAACAGCTAAAGAAACGACCAAAGATACTGGATACCGTAACATCAAAGGGTCACACAAAAAAGTAATTAATAAAGGTAAAGACCCTAAGAGTATGGTGGGAATCAGTTTCTATGGTGATGCAACTTACTCAGAAAAAGAAGCTTTTGCATTACAGGCAGCTGGTGAAGTTTTGACAATTAAATTAATTGAAAGACTTCGTGAAACTGAAAGCGGTGTGTATGGTGTAGGTGCTAGAGGAAGTATGAATAAGATTCCTTATGGCGGATTTAATTTTTCTATTAATTTCCCTTGTGGGCCAGAAAATGCGGAGAAATTGACTGCATCAGCTTTAGATGAATTAAATAAATTAATTACTAATGGACCTGAAGAAAAAGATTTAGCTAAATTCAAAGAATCTGAATTACAGGATTATAAAAAAGAAGTTAAAGAAAATAAAACTTGGTTAGCTAATTTCACTAAATCTTATACTAATGGTGGAAAAGCTGAAAATATTCTTGATTTTGAAGCTAAAGTCAATGCTTTGACGGCAAAAGAAATTCAAGCAGTTGCTAAAAAATATTTATCAGGAGATAAAGTTATAGGGATGTTAATGCCTGAACTTGCTAACTAATTTGTGAATTAATAATAGAATAAAAGCCATCTCAAGATTAAATTCGGAGATGGCTTTTTAATATAGTTTCTAAAAATTTAATTGTGACTTTGAAAATTCATGTTTATAAGATTGTCACAAGTAGCTTTCCTCAAAAGTATGTCTGAAACTTTAACCCTATATGTGACATACTTTACAAAGAAACACGAAAAAGAAATGAGCAAAGACTACTTGTATTGACAACCTTTTCTTATAAGTTCGGATTACCCCACAATTGGTAATAACTAATCAACGTATTATAAAATCGATTTTGTAGGGCAATATCCGATAACTTACTGCTGACTAAGGCATTTTCACGCGTATTCATTAAAAACAGGGAGCTTTCCCCAATTTCAAAAAGTTTTTCTTCTCCTTTTAATAAGGTTTCAAAATCATTAACCAGCTTTTTGTTAATATTCAGCTGTTTGTTTATAGAAATTACTTCTTGTTGTTGTGCTGATAGCTTGTTTTGCAATTGCAATTGCTCAAATTGGAGTTTGAATTCTGTGTCTTGAATTTTTAATTGGGCTAATTTCAGACTTCCTCTTTCTTTTCTCAGGAAAAGAGGCATGGCGAAATTCAATGCCAGTTTGTAATCTTGAAAACGGTAGTTGTCAAAATATTTAGGTTCAGACAAATAATTATAACTGACATTCAATTTTGGTAAGAGCAGATTCGCTTTTAGTTTTCTTTCTACCTCCAGAATTTCTAATTTAGATTGTAAGGCTTTTATTTTAGGGTGATTGGCCGTTTTAAATGAGGTTAAATCTTCTTGTTTTAGCGTGGCTGTGATGGATAGTTCTAAATTTGTTTCTGGAACTAACTTTTCACTTATTTCCAAAGGGATATTATCATTAGTCCAAAGAAAGTTTGAAACTTCTAAACGAGCTTTGGTCAATTTTAGTTTGGCGTCTTCAATGTTGAGTTCACGATTACGCAGCGTTATTCCAGCTTCTACACTATCTATAGCGGGTTTGTCGCCTTGTTCGATAAGTTTCAAAATACCATTTTTTCTGATTTTAGCATTTTCAAAATAGTGTTGATATAGTTCTAGTTCTTGATGCGTTCTTTTCCAATTGAAATAACTAATAGAGGCTTGAACAATAACTTCCAATGCTTGCAAATCGCGTTCAGCGGTGTTCAAAGTTTGAGCGATTTTCGCTTTTCGAATGTCCGCCATGCGCTGATTAATAAGTAAACCTTGTCCTAAAGGAACACTCACGCCCACTGCCATTAAACCTTGAGTAGGTAAGTTGGTTTCAGGATTTAGATAAATACCATCATTAGTATCAAATGAAGCTTTAAGTTCCACACCATACCATGTTGGGATTTTGAAACTACTATTGAAATGGGTGTAATAATTCTTGTTTTTGTATTCTTTTTGGTTAAAATCACCTTCAAATTTTGGGTCAAAACCACCACGAGCTTGCATCAGTTCTGCTTGAGCTTCTGACAAGTTCAATTGTGCTTGTTTAACTAGGGGATGAAATTTCTTGACATAACCTAAAAATTCCGTATAGGTCAGCTCTTGGGTTTGCCCAAAAATTAAAAAAGGAAATAGGAGTAATAGGTTTATGAATCGTGACATTATTTTTTCTTTTCAGATTTAGATTTCGTTTCTTTTGTATAAAAATTAGGAGGAAATCCATTTAGTGTTCTCCAAATTTCAAACCAAATAGGGACATCATTTAAGAGGGCTAAACTTTTTGTACCCGCACCTATACTTAGCATTTCAGGCCATTTTTTGTCCTTAGGGTCGGGAGCAATGAGCACTCGGTATTTGCCATTTTCGCTAATAAAATTTTCTTTAGCGACAATAGTTCCTCCAAAAGTACCATAAGAAGCTCCTGGCCAACCGCTGAAAACGATGGTAGGCCAACCGTCAAACCACACACGTACTTTTTCGCCTTTATGAACTAAGGGAAAGTCAATAGGTTCGATATAGGTTTCAACGGCAATTTCAAAATTTGCAGGCATGATACTCACAATTGAAGTGCCTTCCTTTAGAGTTTCCCCAATACCCGTTTGCAACGCACGATTGATATAACCATCCTGTGGTGCGGTGATATAATAAAGTCCGTTTCTTATTTTATAATTATTATATTGATTCTTTAATTTGTTTACTTGTGCTTCCGTATCAAATCGTGTACTTATTGCGGTTTGTCGGTCGCTATTGGCTTTAGCTGTTTTTTCTGAATATTCTGCTTGAATACGACTTAATTCCATACGTGCATTTAAAACTTCATTCTTAGAAGCTATGAATTTGTTTTCTTGGGTAATGATTTTTGCTTCTACATCTTGGAGTTTAACTTTTTTTTCTTCTACATCTGTCAATGGTTTGAGTCCATCTTTATTCAGATTTACAGAACGGTTGTATTGTGTACGCGCAATTTTTAATTGTGTTTTTACAGCTTCAAAATCTATACTGTCACTTTTAACTTTTAAATAAGCTTGTTTTAACTTGTTCTGTGCTTGTTGAAATTTTAAATTTCTTTCGGCATCGATAGCACCAATTTGACTGTTGAGCGCTTTCACCTTTTCGCCATAAGATACGACAGCGCTTTCTTTAGCTTTTACTTGATTGCCTGTGTTTTCAACTAAGTTTGGGTCTAAGTAATCCTCCTTGATTTCAGAGATATACACTATGGTGTCTCCTTTTTTTACAAAATCGCCTTCTTGTACATGCCATTTTTCGATACGTCCTGCGATGGCGGTGTGTATTTCTTGGGGACGTTGATTTGGCTTTAAAGTTGTTACATAACCACTTCCCTTGATGTTTTGAGTCCATGGTAAAAACAAAAACAGTACTAAGAGAATACCAGTAGCAATAAAAATTCTTTTGATGATTTTATACTGCTGGTTTTCTTTGAAAACACGTATTGACTGATACTTGTGTAAGTCAACCGATTTTTCAATTCTATTATTTGTGATATTAAGCATACAAGTTTTTTTAAATTATTTTTCCTTCTTGAACATGAAATACTTTGGTACATTTTTCTTCCCAATACGTATTTTTACTGATTACAATTAAAGTCCAAGGTGCGTTTTTATCTGTCAAATAATCAATGATTTCCTTGGTTGATTGTTCATCTGATTTATCAACAGGGTCTTCTAAGAATAAAACTCTAGGTTGTTGAATTAGACAGCGGGCTAGAACGATTTTTTGCGCCACTGAAGAATTGATTTGTTTCCCTTCAGGAAATAATTGTGTTTCTAAACCATTGGGTAAGTTTTTAATAACTTCTGTTAGTTGTACTTTGTTCAGTATATCGGTCACCATATCCATAGTAATTTCTGGATTGTTACAGGTGATATTTTCTAAAATTGTACCTTCAAAAGGCGCTTCGTTTAGGGTGATAACTCCTATTTGGGAACGAAATTCATCTAAAGAATATTTATTATATCCTATTTCGTTTAAGTAAATGGCTCCAGCAGTAGGCTCTATAAGCCTCGCTAATAAGCGGACTAAAGTGGTTTTTCCAGCGCCATTTTCGCCTTTAATTAATATTTTATCATTAGGTTTTATGGTTAAATTGATGTTGTTTAAAATAGGTTTTTCATCTCCTTGGTATTGAAAACTAAGGTTTTTGGCTTCAATGGTTATCGGCGTGTTTTTATCTAATTTGTAAAGCGAATTTTCTACAGTTAAATTCTCAACTTTCTTATCTACAACAGTTCCTAATTTTTCTAAAGAAGTTAAAACATCATAATAAAGTTCTAATCCAGAGAATAATTTTTCAACGGCCGCAATGATACTTAAAATGATAATTTCCGAGGCGACGAACTGACCAATATTCATTTGTTGGTTGAGTACTAAGATGCCTCCAATAATTAATAAACCAGCTGTAAGTAGGATTTTAAAAAGTGTAAGCTGTATAAATTGCTTTCTTAAGACACGAAAATGACTTTCACGGTAGGTAAGATAATCGTTTACTAATGCATCATTTTTTTGTAATGAAAATAGAAATAATTTCTGATTTTTAAAACTAATGTGGTTACGAGCGATTTCTTGTAGCCAATGGGCAACTTTGTATTTGTATTTAGATTCTTTTAAAGAGGTTTCTAAACCGATATTAAAATTAACGCTGTAGATGAGGTATAATAATCCAATTAATAGGATGCCAAAGAAAATGAAGAATGAATGGTATAAGGATAATAATAGGATTCCAAAAATGATTTGTAAAAGTGCCGTGGAACTATCTAATAAAAGTTTTGATACGCCTTTTTGAACGTTTAAAGTGTCAAAAAAACGATTAGCTAATTCAGGTGGATATTCATTATAGAACTCGCTGTTTTTTATTCTTGGGAATCGGTAGGCAAATTCAAAAGAAGCTCTCACGAAAATTTTTTGTTGTAAGGTTTCTGTAATTCGGAACTGCATGATTTTAAGTATGCCTACTAATGCCACACCCATAATAACCATAACCACTAATACTATCCAAGAAGTGCTTACTTGTCCTGCCTGTATGAAATTGATAATCGATTGAATACCTAATGGTAACGACAGGCTTACAATTCCCGCAAAAAGGGCATATAAAAAGATTTGGTAAATATCTTTTTTATCCAAACGAATTAAGTTTTTAAATCTTTCTATCGGGGTCATAATAATGTATTTTTTGCTAAATCAATATAAAATTCGGAGATATTATCTGTAGGATTAAAATCGGTAATGGTTTTAAAATGTTTTTTTACAAATTGTTGATGTAATCCCCCTTCAATTATAGTGGTGGCTAAGGTACGCGCGTATTTGTAGGCAGGATTTACTTCTTGTATGATTTCCACGATACGTAGTATCACTCTTTTATATACTATAAAAAAACCTTCTTTGTTTTCTTCATCAACTTCTTTTGTTAGGAATGTTTTGGTGAATTCTGAAACTATTATATGGTTCAGTATCGCCTCGTTGATATGAGGAGTGCTTAAGTCATCCGAAACATTTTGTGTAATGATTTCAATGGCTTTTTCAAGTTTTTCAACTGGATTTTGCAGATTGGTTGTTGTAAATACAATGTTGTATTCCATCCATGCCCAATACCAAGAAGAAAGGTAAAGCAAGAGTTTATGCTTGTTTTCAAAATAACGATAAATAGAACTTTCGTTGGATTGTATACGCTCGCCTAGTTTCTTAAAGGTGAATAATTCAAAACCAATTTCATCAATTAACAAAATGCTGTGTTGTATGATTTTTTTACCTAAGTCTGAAGTTTCAGGGTCTTTTACATACAATTTATCATGTACGGTGATGCGAAAATTACTAATTAGGTTTTTCATATTTTAAATTTTAAACAAATATACAAACAAAATTAATAGTATTGCTATTAATATTGGAAGTTTAACTTTTAATTAATAAAAAAAGCCACCTTATGGTGGCTTACATTATCTTCAAAATTGTTTTATAACAAAGAACTTCGAGTCATTGCTGCTGGCTGTGCTATCCCCATTAAATCCAAAATGGTAGGAGCTATGTCGCCTAAAACGCCATCGTTAATATTTTTTAAATCTTGGTCAATTAAAATTAAAGGCACAGGGTTAGTTGTATGTGCGGTGTTAGGGCTTCCATCAGGATTTATCATAGTGTCACAGTTGCCATGGTCAGCAATTAATAGTGTGGTATAGTGGTTCGCTAAGGCTGTTTCTACTACTTCTTTTACACACACATCTACGGCTTCGCAAGCTTTTATGGCTGCTTGCATATCGCCTGTATGTCCCACCATATCGCCATTTGCAAAATTCAGACATACAAAATCTACATCTCCTTTTTGTAATTCATCAACTAAAGCATCTTTTAAATCAAAAGCACTCATCTCAGGTTGTAAGTCATACGTGGCAACTTTTGGCGAAGGACATAAAATGCGGCTTTCTCCTTCAAAGGGGGCTTCTTGTCCGCCTGAAAAGAAAAAAGTAACGTGTGGGTATTTTTCCGTTTCTGCTATTCTTATTTGTTTCTTGCCTGCTTTTGCAATTACTTCTCCTAAAGTTTCAGTAATGTTGTCTTTGTCGTAAATAACGTGAACATTTTGGTAGGTATCATCGTAATTGGTCATGGTAACATAATACAAATCTAATTTGTGCATATTCTCCTCATGACGGTCCACTTGTGATAAGACTTCGGTAAGTTCTCGACCTCTATCGGTACGGAAGTTGAAGAAGATTACCACATCACCATTTTGAATTTTTGCCAAAGGATTTCCGTTAGCATCAACATGTACAATCGGTTTGATGAATTCATCCGTAATAGCTTGCTCGTAACTCTCAGTGATACTTTTTACAATGTTTGTGGAAGGTGTTCCTGAACCATTGACTAAAACATCATAGGCTAATTTGACACGTTCCCATCGCTTGTCTCTGTCCATAGCGTAGTAACGTCCCACTACTGTAGCAATTTTAGCGGATGATTTTTGACAATGAGCTTCCAATTCCGTTAGATGTTGTATTCCAGATTTAGGGTCAACATCACGTCCGTCAGTGAAGGCATGGACAAAAACTTTTTCCAACCCAAAATCAGTCGATGCGTCTAGCAAGCCTTTTAAATGGTCAATGTGTGAATGTACTCCGCCATCAGAAACTAAACCTAAAAAGTGGACAGGTTTGTTGTTGTTTTTAGCATAAGCAAAGGCGTCATTCAAAACTTTTTCTTGGTTCAGTGTTTTATTTTGAATGGCTAAGTTGATTTTAGCTAAATCTTGATATACTATGCGTCCTGCTCCAAGGTTCATGTGTCCTACTTCGCTATTTCCCATTTGACCTTCGGGTAAACCTACATTCAAACCATCGGTACGTAACGTGGCGTGAGGATATTTTGTGTAAAGACTATCTATATAAGGAGTATTAGCGTTGTCGATAGCGGAAACTTTCGGGTCGGGTGATTTTCCCCAACCATCTAAAATCATTAAGATTACTTTTTTATTCATTTTTGTCGTGTTGTGCTTTTGTGTAATGAGCTTTCAAAGGTAAAAAATCACTTTTGAAATAAAAAAGCCGAGATCGGAATTGTGTCTCGGCTTTGCGGTATAATATCATTTTTATGATTTTTTGAACCATTTTTTAGCTTGATTATAATCTAAGAAATAACGTACACTGACGGATAGGGTTTGGTGTAGTTTGTCTGGATTGAGTACCGAACCAAACTTTTGCATAAATCTTTTGTCTATTTCATTAGAGGAATTGATGGCATTGTTTCTGTATAAAATGGTCATTTGGCTACCTGGAGCAAACCACCAAGAGAAATTTAGATCAGCATTCCAACTTTGAAAATCTGAATCTTTTTTTAAAACTATATCCGTCGGCGAGGTGTATCCATCTTGTTCTAGGGTTCTGAAACTTTTGTTTTCGGCATATGACCAATAGAAGCGAGTGTTTAAAGAAAAGTTCATTTTAGAATTGATGGCGTATTTTCCCTCTAAACCTGTTTCGTAGGTTAAGCGATTTCTTCTAGCAAAAATTATTTTGTCATCTATATTTTGAACCCAACCTAAATCATTGAATTCTTGATTGATGCTGTTTCTAAAAGTCAATTGCAGGCGGTTGTTGAATCGATATCTAGGGGAAAAATCCAAGTAATAATACCACCATCCTTCTTTTTCTAAGAATCCAATATATGGGTTGGTTTCGAAGGCAAATTTGTTGTTGAAATTTGATGAAATGTAACCCCAAATGTTGTATGTTTTGGGTATATTACAAAACGACCTTCTGTTCTTGAGTCATAATAGTTGTATCGTTCAAAGGGAGTAATGTTAGTGCCAATCCCTGCGGAGTGATTTTTTTTGGTTGTTAAATTAACGTTTAATCCGAAATTTTGTTCTTGTAACTTGTTGCTTTCAAGATTAAATTGCTGGTAAGAATCAAAACGGATTCGGAACGAATTGAGTTTTTTTGTGGATTTTAAAGTTCTGAAATTTACATTGCCGTATAATTCATAGAAGTTATTAATATAATTTATACCAAGATCGTTGATGTCAAAATCTTTTGAAACAAAATTTGCGCCAAGGTTAAAACGTACTTTTCCTGATGTTTCTGAAAAGTTAATTTCATTAGCGTAACCGCTTAGGTATTTTCCTGCTTTACTGTTTTGAACAATTGAATGTTTTGTGGATCCAGATAGATTAAAAGTATTTTTCTTAGTATTCAAATCATATACTAGGGCATACGCATTGGCATCTTGCCATTCGCCGTTTCGAGTAACATTAGTATTTATAAATGAAATAGAAGAATTTTGATTGAAACGTTTGTCAAGTACAAATACATTGTAATTTGTAAGGGGTTCTAAAGTTTCTCTTCTGCTTTCTGTTTTTTTAGTATCATTAGGGGCTTTGTTAATTACTGTAATGTTAGTGTTTTCAGTGACCGCATTTAAAATACCTATACCTAATCCTTTATTGGTTCTACCTGAAAATTTTAGACCATTGATTAGTTTTATAGTTGCAGGAATTTCTTCTGCAATAGAGTCGTTATCTTTTAAATCTAGTTCGAATTTAGGTTCGGCACCTATTCGTCTCGAATAGAACAAATTTCCTTTTTTAAATAGATCTGTACCTTCGGTGAAAAAAGGTCTGTTCTCGTTGAATTGCTGTTCAAAAGGACCTAGGTTTAAAATTTTGTTATCAAACTTTGTTTGTCCGAAATCAGGAATCAACATAGCATCAACGGTAAAAGCATCAGTGATTCCGTATTTTAGGTCTACCCCTCCTTTTAAAGTGCCTGTTGTGTTTTCGTGTGCAGGAGTGTTAGCGTAGTATGAAAGGTAAGGCATCAAAAATAAACGAGTAGGAGGGCTAATGTTTTTAATTCCTTTTAGAATACCTGCTTGTTGGGTAAAGGTACCCGCCTTGTTGTCCACTCTGTTCCAAGTGTATTTGTGACGCAATCTTCTGACTTCTCGAAAAAATTGCAATCCCCATTCTTGAATGTCTTTTTTAGGGAATCTTAATGCTGCATAAGGGATTTTCATTTCTACAACCCATCCTTTATCAGTGATTTTTGCTTGACTACTCCATATGGCATCCCAAGAAAAATCTTCCTCTTCTTGTGATGTTCTAATACAATCGGCTTGTCCGTTACTGGCAGTGACAAAAAAACTGTATTCTTGTTGTCCGTCATTGAAACCGTTAATGAAAACCCCAAAAAAATCAGCTGCTCCTATCTCATCTCTGGTTGTCATTTCTCTTAGAATTTTTTGCGGCTCAGTGTCATAAAGTATAGCGCCAATATAGATGGCTCGATTATCATATAAAATTTTTACTTCAGTTCTTTGATTTTGGTTTTCGGATTTACCATTATCGGGGTCAAGCATGATGAAATTGTTAGCGGATTCAGCCTGTGTCCAGTTTTCTTCGTTTAGATTGCCATCTATAGTGATGTTTTTTGATTTTAATGTTGCTAGGATACTTTTTTTAGTTTTTATAGCTGGGATCTCGGTTTTGCTGTTTTGTCCCCATGTTGTAAGAGTGATAAGAGTTGTAGCAATGACTATAAAAAGCTGTTTCATAGATGAAAGCGTTTGTTGTTTAATTGATGGTTTTAAATATACTTAAAAAAAGGGTACGTCAATAGAGATGAAGAATAGTTGTGATATTTTTAACGTAGTAGAATTTCTATAATATCGACGAAATGCAAAAAAATATCGATAAAATGCAAAAAAAATTTGGTTGGTAATTTTTTTTTATTAATATTTGTAATGAAGTATTAATAACGTAATTAAAAGATTGTCAATGATTTACAGATTTTTGCCCCTTGTTTTGTTATTTTTAATGTCTTTTGCTCCAAAGACTACCAATAACGTAAATTTTAATATTTCTGAAAGCGTTTCGGCTTCTAATGTGATGGCTAAAATTGAAATGGTCTACAATTCTTTAGATGCAAACAGTTTTGCAATGCCTCAAATCGAGTGTTTCAAAAAAGCAATGTTAGGTTTTTATACTTTAAAAGAAAAAGGCTTAATTGAAAAAGATATATTAACAGTGATTGACTTTAGTATGTCATCAACTAAAAAAAGAATGTGGGTTATTGATTTAATGGCAAATAAAATTTTGTTTAATACCGTAGTTTCTCACGGAATGAAATCAGGTCTTGAATATGCTGATAGTTTTTCTAATGAAATGAATTCAAATAAAAGCAGTTTAGGATTTTATGTAACAGGTGAAACTTATTTAGGGAAACATGGTTTGTCTTTGAAATTAGATGGTCAGGAAAGAGGGATTAATGATAATGCTAGAAATCGTTCGGTAGTAATGCATGGTGCGGAATATGCAAATCCAACCATCATTAGAAATCAAGGCTATTTAGGAAGAAGTCAAGGTTGTCCTGCGATTCCTGAAGCGGTGAAGAATCAAATTATTAATACCGTTAAGGGGAAAACATGTTTATTTATTTTCCACCCTAACAGAGCTTACGATATTGCTAGCAAATTGATTGCTCAGTCGTAAGTATAAATCAGAATCATATTGATAGATGTCGTATCTGAATTGTAAGATATCTTTGTCATACCAAGCCGTAAAGTATAAGAAATGAACTCCAAAGTTCTGACTTACCTTTACGGTTTTTGTTTCTTTCTTTTGGATGATAGTGTCTATTTCAGCTAATGAATAGGTAGGTACTTCAATTAGTTTTTTCTTGTAAATAGGTTTGCTGTCTTTATTCTTATTTTTTTGGACTATTTCTTCTTTGATATACTCTTTTTTTAGTTTGTCTTTTAATAAATACTCGGCTAAGGGCAGTGGTTTTTCTATGCGTACACAACCTGAGCTTAAAGCGCGATAATTGTTGACGAATAATTCTCTGTGATTTGTATCATGCATATAGACCAAATGACTGTTGTTGAAGTTGATTTTGACTAATCCAAGCGAATTGTTATAGCCAGGATCTTGAACATATTTGTATTTTAAAGCGTCCTCGGGTTTCCAGCTATACGGTGCTATTTTTTCGTTTTTATAATTAAAGATTTTGATTTTAGTTTTATAAAAATAACTTCTGCTTTTGGTGGCATCAGGAATCAAATCTTCCTTGATAATTGTAGGGGGTACGGTCCAAGTAGGGTTGAATACAATGTTGTCTACCTTTGAAGATAGTATAGGTGTTTTGCGTTTGTCTCTTCCTACAACTACCCTGTAGGTTTTTATGGTGTCGTTGTTTTCTACAACTTGAAGTTTATAATCAGGTAAGTTAACACCTAGGAAATTTTCTCCTAGTGTTTCTGGAAACCATCTCCAGCGTTCCAGATTAGCGATGATTTGCTGTTTTCGGGTTTCTTTACTGGTGTTTAAAGCTTTGAGTGTGCCAATACCTATTTTGCCATCGGCTTCTAATCCGTGGCGGTTTTGAAAATTGATGATGCCTTTTTTGAAATTTTCATCAAAGTTTTTATTAGCCAGTGTATCTGTAGGTTTTAAATCGCCCCAAAAGCGTAGTCTTTTTTTGATTTTAGCTATGGTGTTGCTGTTTTTAAGTCCTAAATACAGTTTTTCTTTGGGTTTAATAGTGTCAAATTGTTCATCGGGCATACTGTTTAATTTGACTAATGCTTTTTTTAGTTGATTGTAAATGTAGTGTTTGGGTTTGCTTTCAGTGATTAGGCTATCAACTTGTTTTTTTGCAAGTATGTGTTCAATTATTGTGTCGTTTGCTATGGGTTTTGTTTTAATTTCCCAATCGGTGTAAATTTCGTTAGGGTTGATTTTACCGTTTTTTAAATGCGAACTATATTTGATTAGCGCAATGGTAAGTAATTTGTGGTAGGCTTCATTTTGATCGGGTGATAAAATAATGGCATCTTCGTATTTCATCAATTCCGTGTATTGGTAATCTTCGGGGAACAGGCCCTCGTCTCCGCATTTTCGTATGGCTTCTAAAAGTGCATTTCTGTTCTCTTCTATATCCCAGTTTTCTAGTAATTCTTCGTTTTTAAGTGCATTAGCTATGTTTTGGTCGGTTGTAAGTATGTCAAGGTTCGTATTGTTTGCACAACCTATATAAATTAAAACGCCTAAGAAAACAGGGTAGAATTTTTTCATTTTAAATTTCTTTATACATTAAATAATGTGAGCCTATGCTTGGAATTTCAAAAGCATTACCTTGAATTTTATAATCTAAGCTTTTATAAAAAGGAACTGCAGTTTCTCTTGCGTTGAACCAAATTAAGCATGGACTTTGTGGTTTCAAAAATTGTTCCAAATACTGTATTAATGTTTTGCCATGCCCTTTTTTTTGTTCACTTTCAAGTATGGCCATGCCTCTGAGTTGGAATTGTTTTGTTTCTTGGAAAGCTGTAGAAAGTTTTCTATAAATTGATATGACCCCAAAAATTTCCTTCCCATTATAGATTCCTAGATGAGTGGTAGTGGTTAATTCATCCCCTTCGAAAAAGCAATTTTCAATAGGGAGTTCTTTTCTAAGTGCTTCGTTTCTAATAAGGTAAGTATCTTCTTTTTCTATCAGTTGAATAGTTGTCATAGTTGTGGTTATATAAATTAAAGATAATTTTTTTTGGGATATAAAACACGATGTAAGGATTTAAAATGAAATGGTGTGAAAAAAAAATATTTATTTTTTTAAGAAAGTATTTGCAGAGACGAAAAGGCTTCTTATATTTGCACCCGCAATGCGGAAGTAGCTCAGTTGGTAGAGCTCCAGCCTTCCAAGCTGGTTGTCGCGAGTTCGAGCCTCGTCTTCCGCTCTAAAAACAAGAAAAGTTTTAAAAATCACAATTGCGGAAGTAGCTCAGTTGGTAGAGCTCCAGCCTTCCAAGCTGGTTGTCGCGAGTTCGAGCCTCGTCTTCCGCTCTAAAAACAAGAAAAGTTTTAAAAATCAAAATTGCGGAAGTAGCTCAGTTGGTAGAGCTCCAGCCTTCCAAGCTGGTTGTCGCGAGTTCGAGCCTCGTCTTCCGCTCTAAAACAAGAAAAGTTTTAAAAATCACAATTGCGGAAGTAGCTCAGTTGGTAGAGCTCCAGCCTTCCAAGCTGGTTGTCGCGAGTTCGAGCCTCGTCTTCCGCTCTAAAAACAAGAAAAGTTTTAAAAATTACTATGCGGAAGTAGCTCAGTTGGTAGAGCTCCAGCCTTCCAAGCTGGTTGTCGCGAGTTCGAGCCTCGTCTTCCGCTCTATAAACCTCAAGCTATGTTTGAGGTTTTTTTATGCAGTAAAAAAAACGGATATTCAAATGCGATATCCGTTTTTTGTTTTTATAAGAAATTCAAATTTTCACTCGGTGCCAGTTCTACAGCAAATTCACCTGCTCTGAATAATCGAGCGGTTAAATCACCTCTCAGGATTACATTGTCGCCGTATATTTCAAGCCAACTCCCTTCACGTAGCCCTAAAACAGGTATGGTGCTGATTTTATGAAACTCTGCAATACGGGTTTCTCGGGTTTCTCCCATGTGTGTCGAGCCTTCGATAGGGTCTAAATAATGTGGGTTCAAGTTGAAATTAATGAAGCCTAACGTGTCAAAACTAGGTGGGAGAATGATAGGCATATCATTAGTCGTATTCATGGTTCTTCCACCAATGTTGCTACCGGCACTGGTGCCTAAATAGGGAGTTCCTTTTGCCATAGTTTCTTTCAAAACTGTTATCAAATGGTTTTCATAAAGTTTTGAAACCAATAAAAAAGTATTTCCGCCCCCAGTAAATATGCCTTCGGCATTTTTTATAGCATCCGCAGGGTTTTCATATTCATGTATGCCTTTTACTTGAATGTTAATTTTTGCAAAAGCTTCGCCTACTTTAGTCGTATAATCATCGTAAGAGATGCCACTAGGTTGTGCATAAGGAATAAACAATAAGGTTTTTACATTTTCAAAATGCTGTTCCAAGGTAGGAAGTAGATATTCTAAATAACTCCCGTTGTATAAAGTGGAAGTGCTGGCTAATAGTATTTTTTTCATGTAAGTAACGTTCTAAAATTCAAAGATAATTAAAGAAGGTGGATTTCTGATTAACGATTTTTGATTTCTGAATGGTATTATCTTAAAGAGACGTATTAAAATCAATAGTGGATTGTTTATAGATTTTTACAACGAATTTCAAGACTTCTTTTGGGGGTTAAAATTTTAATTAACAAATATTTACCAATCCTTTAATAGCTTTTTGGGAAGGCTGTCCGCTATTTTTACCACATCCAAAAACCGATGTTTATGCGCTTTGTACTTGTTTTTTTGTTTTTCAATAGCTTCATTTTTTCTCAAAATTTACTCAAAGGAAAAGTAAATTCAGAACAAGGAGTGCTTCAAGGTGTCTTAATTGTCAATCAAACTCAAAAAACAACTGCTACGACCACTACGGACGGGTTATTTGAAATTGAAGCGCATGTTAATGATATTATCGTAGTTACGTCGTTGCGGATTGAGCCTCTAGAAATTAAACTCAATGCGAATTCCTTTAAGCAATTGCCACTAGTGGTCTATGTAAAAGTCAAACCGTTAGAATTAGACGAAATTGTAGTTCGAAGTATTACCACCAAATCCTTGGGGATTGTACCTAAAAATATAAAAGAATATACACCTGCTGAACGTCGTTTGTACACGGCAAGTACAGGTGGTCCTGTAGGTCTCATTTCAAATTGGATAACTGGAAATAAAAAAAGTCTCAAAAAAGCAGTCGAATATGAAAAATATGAAACAGATGCACAAAAACTTTTTTCATTACTAACAGAGGATTTCTATCTTCATACGCTGAAAATTAAGTCGGAGGACGTGGGTGGTTTTTTAGTACTGGCTTCTGAAAATTCGGGAATCACGCAATTGTTGCATCAAAAAAACATAGCTTTGTTAAAATTAAGGCTGGTTGAATTGGCTTTTAGATTTAAAGAAATGAAAAATGAGAAATAGCTGGTGGTTTCTTCTTTTATGGTGTTCGTGTTTTTTCGCACAAAATAAAATTGTTGGAAAAATTAATTCGGAGTTAGGAGAATTAGACGGGATATTAGTGGTTAATCGTAGTTTGAAAATACAAACCGTTTCAAAAAATGGAGGCTATTTTGAATTAGAAGCCTATCCAAATGATGTTATAGTTTTTACGGCACAAAAAATAGAACCTTTAGAAATTCGTTTAAATTCTAATTCTTTTCTTCAAAATCCGTTATATGTTCGGGTGCGGGTAAAAGCAAATGAGCTAGCTGAAATCAAAGTAGCCTCCATATCTGCCAAGCGATTAGGAATCGTAGGTGATGTGAAGACCTATACCCCTGCGGAAAGAAGATTACGTACGGCGGAAAAATTTAAATGGTACAGCCCTTTGTTGATTCCTTTTGGGGGGATCAGCGTGGATGGTGTTATAAATAGTATATCTGGGCGTACGGCGATGCTTAAAAAAGAAGTGCAAGTAGAGCGTTTTGAAATGAATAATGCCAAATTGCGAACGCTATTCTCAGAGGATTTTTATACAACTACCTTAGCGATGCCTGCAGAATATATCGATGGTTTTTTAGTATATGTGTCAGAAAATCCAAAAGTAATTCAGAATTTGAAAGCTAAAAATACGGGAGCTCTTCGGTTTTTACTCATTGAAATGGCTTTTAAGTATAAGGAAATGATAACGCAAGAAAAATAATTACGTACCACATTCATGAAAAAAGCACTCCTATATATTATACTCGTTTTGACAATGGCATCATTTGCCTTACATAAATTTTATGTTTCCATTTATCAAATTAACTATGCTGAGGATAAAAAAATGCTTCAAATTACCTCTCGTATTTTTGTGGATGACATTAATAAAGTGTTGAGTGACAAATATAAAACCAAAGTAAATTTTGGTGAACCTGCTGAATCGGTTCAAGATTTAGAATTGCTAAAAAAATATGCAGCTGAACGTTTTTTGTTTAAAGTTAATGGAAAAATCAAGCCTATTCGCTTAGCGACTAAAGAAATCGAAGGCAACGTTTTGGTGTGTTATTATAGCATAAAAGATATTTCAAAAATTAAACAATTGGAAATAGAGAATTCAATGTTGCTAGAACTGAACGACGAACAGCAAAATATCATGCATACCCAGGTCAAAGGAATTAAGAAAAGTTTTCTGTTTTCGGGAACAAATTTTAAAGCAATGTTAAAGTATTGATAAAAATAGCTGAAGATTTGAAAAAGATTTTATTTTTATCGTGCCAATAAATGAAAAATGAAAAATTTTAAAAGCGTTATCGCAATCGTTTCTCTTGGTTTTTCAATGTTTGCTCAAGAACAACCACAAAAACCAAAGCAAGAAGGTCATACTGACCAAAGTAAATTCCGTCAAATGTACGATTTGATGGCTACTCCTAATATGTATCGTACCGCATCAGGAGCCCCTGGTCCAGAATATTATCAGCAACGCGCCGATTATAAAATGGACTTGGAGTTGGATGATAAAAAGGCACGTTTGTACGGTACTGAAACGATAACGTATACCAATAATGCTAAGGAATCTCTTGATTATTTGTGGGTGCAATTAGACCAAAATCTTTTTGCGAAAACCTCAAAAACACCTCTAGTACGTAGCGAAAAAATTGAACCAGCCATTAGCGCTCGTGGTTTTTCGCGCACCTATATGGAAGAAAAATTTGATGGAGGTTTTAAAATTGAATATATAAAAGATGCGTTGGGACAACCCGTTTCGTACACTGTGAACGAAACGATGATGCGTATCAATTTGAAGAAACCTTTAGCTAAAGGCGAAAAGTTTGTGTTTACCATCAAATGGTGGTACAACATCGGGAACTATATGGTGGACGGTGGTCGTAGTGGTTTTGAGCAATTCAAAGACGGCAACCGTTTGTATGTATTGGCGCAATTTTTCCCAAGAATGGCTGTTTATAATGATGTAGAAGGATGGCAAAATATGCAATTTTGGGGGCAAGGGGAGTTTGCTTTACCTTTTGGGAATTATGAAGTGAATATTACGGTTCCTGCAGACCACGTAATGGAAGCAACAGGGGTGTTGCAAAATAAAGCGGAAGTATACACTCCTGCACAATACCAACGTTACTTACAGGCAGAAAAAACATTTGACAAGCCTGTGATTATTGCAACGCAAGACGAAGCCGTAGCTCGTGAAAAAGCAACTTGGTCAGACCAAAAGAAGACCTGGCGTTTTAAAGCAGAAAATGTACGTGATTTTGGGATTTCTACTTCGCGTAAATTTATCTTAGATGCGATGGCAGTGCAATTAGGAGGAAAAACAGTAATGGCAACTTCTATTTATCCAAAAGAAGGAAATCCATTATGGGAGCAATATTCCACAAAAATTGTTGCTCATACCTTAAAAAGTTATTCGTCTCATACTTTTGACTATCCATATCCTAAAGCAGTGTCCGTAAACGCACAAGACCAAGGGATGGAATATCCGATGATTTGTTGGAATTTTGGTCGTCCTGATGAAAATGGCGTAACCTCAGACCATACAAAATACGGGATGATGGGGGTTATTATTCACGAAGTTGGACATAATTTCTTCCCTATGATTGTTAATTCTGATGAACGTCAATGGACTTGGATGGATGAAGGTTTGAATACTTTTTTAGAATATTTAGCGGAAATTGAATGGCAAGCCGATTTTCCTGTTGACCGCGGTCCTGCCAAGTTAATTGTACCTTACATGAGTGGTGACCAAGCTTGGATTGAGCCTATTATGTCTAATTCCGAAGTGATAAAACAATTTGGAAATAATGCCTATGGAAAACCTGCGGCAGGATTGAATATTCTTCGTGAGGTAATCATGGGGCGTGAATTGTTTGATTATGCGTTCAGAACCTACGCGAATCGTTGGAAATTCAAACACCCAACTCCAGAGGATTTCTTTAGAACCATGGAAGATGCTTCGGGGGTGGATTTAGATTGGTTCTGGAGAGGATGGTTTTATACGACCGATTATAACGATATTGGAATTAAAGAGGTAAAGCAGTTTTATGCAAGTAATGAGGAGCCTGCAGGTTACAAAGCACAGGAAGTTACACGCAGAAATCGTTTTAGAGCCTCTGGCCCTAAAGTGTATATGGTGGATAGTGCAAGTGCCGATTTTAAACCTGAAATGAATAAATCATTTGATGCCAAAGAAATTAAAACTTTAGATGAGTTTTTAACCGCTAATTTTTCAGCCGAAGAAAGAGCTAAACTAACTAATCCTAAATATTTCTATCAAGTGACTTTTGATAAACCAGGTGGATTAGTGATGCCTATTTTAGTAGAAGTTACTTATGAAGATGGTACGATGGATAATTATAAGTTTCCTGCTCAAATTTGGTCAAAAAATGAAAAGGAAGTTTCTCGAATCTTTGCCACTCAAAAAACAATCAAAAAGATAAAAGTTGATCCTAAAGAGGAAACGGCAGATATCGATGTAACTAATAACTCGTGGCCAAAAGAAGAAGTAAAATCAAAGTTTGAATAATAGGTTTATTAATTTGTAGAAAATGAAGCTGTCTTTAAAGGCAGCTTTTTTTGTAGCATCATGTTTCATTTTTGTAGAGTCCCTATTTTGAAACATCATTGATGGTTTATTTTGAGAAGTTCTTGATGAAGTAGGTTTAGTTACCAGGTTTATTATTTCGTTTTGAAAAAATATGAAATTTTCGCGCAAGTTTATTTTGCTATCCACGTCTAATTGATTATAAACTTAATTTTTTATGCAAGCAAAAATATTTTTAGTGCCCTTTTTATTGGTTACTAGTAGTTTTTTCGCTCAATCAGGAACAATGAGTTCAGGGGGGACAGCTACTGGAAGCAATGGTCATGTGAGCTATAGTGTGGGGCAAGTGTTTTATCAAACTATTAGTGGAACAGGTGGAAGTGTATCGCATGGCGTGCAACAACCGTTTGAAATTACCACTTTAGGAACTGATGAGGTGCCTCAAATAGTTTTAAATGCAAGAGTTTATCCCAATCCAACTACAGCTCAGGTATTTTTGGAGGTTTCCAATTATCCGTTGGAGCAACTTTCGTATAGTCTGTTTGATTTACAGGGGCGTAGGTTAACCTTTTCAACAATATCCCAAGAATCCTCGCAAATTAGCATGGAATCCCTACCTGCCTCCACTTATTTTCTTCAAATACATAAAGAAAATACCTTGATAAAAACTTTTAAAATCAGTAAAAAATAAAATTACACAACATTAAGATGAAAAAAATACTTACCCTTTTTTTGTTACTTGTGTCGGGCTTAGCGATTGGTCAGGCACCTAATAAAATGAGTTATCAAGCCGTTATTCGTGATGCCAGTAATAACTTATTGACGAATACTTTAATTGGAACAAAAGTTTCTGTATTGCAAGGCTCATCAGCAGGAACCGTTGTGTATTCAGAAACACATACTACTTCTACAAACACAAATGGTTTAATTACTTTAGAAGTTGGAACAGGAGCGGTGGTTTCTGGAACATTTTCTAGTATTGATTGGAGTACTGGGAATTATTATATCAAAACGGAGACCGACTCAACAGGCGGGAGTAATTACACTATTTCAGGAATAAGTCAATTGTTAAGTGTGCCTTATGCGCTGTATGCCAATAGTTCGGGGGCAAGTTCAGGAGATAATTTAGGAAACCATACTGCTACACAAAATATAAATATCGGTACAAATTATATCAGTGATGATGGTACCAACAAAGGCTTGAAATCTGATGGTAATGGTTTATTTAATTTTACCGAAGGTTATACCTCTTTTGGTAATGGAAACAATACTACTTCTGAATTAGCTTTATCAAATACAAGTGGTATAAATTGGTTTATAGGAGCAAATCGTTTTACAGGTAATTACGCTGGTGCTTTTACCATTGGTGGACAAATCTCTAAAACTTTTGTAATATATAATGGTAATTCAAATGATTTACTTTCATTGAGGAATAGCAATGTTGGAATTGGCTTAAACAATCCAACTGAAAAATTAGAAGTCAATGGCAAAACCAAAACCACTAATTTTCAAATGACTAACGGTGCAACCAATGGTTATCTTTTACAATCAGATGCTTCAGGTAATGCAACCTGGGTGAACCCTAATGTAACTTCGGGAACAAGTACACTGACTAGTAATTATATCCCAAAATGGAATGGAACGGTCTTTGAAAATAGCCTGTTAAATCAATCTGATGATCGATTGTTTTTAGGTACTGAAACCCTATTTAATGGGGACTTTAATTATTCAAGATTTACCATTGCTAGTAATGATGAAGATCGAACCGATTTTAATAATATTTTGGCTACTAATACAAAGAATGCACCCTGGATTAATTGGGGGAAAGCAAGAGGGACTTTAACCGCGATGCAAAGTGTTCAAAATGGGGATGATTTATTTTTGTTAAACTCAAATGGATATGATGGGACAAATTTCAAAAATACTGCAAGTATTGAAGTTAAGGTTGATGGAAGTGTGGCAACAAATAGCATTCCAAGTAAAATAACATTTAAAACAACTCAAGTTGGAGCAAATAATTCCACTGAAAGGTTAACTATAAATAATATTGGAAATATTGGTGTAGGTACAACAACACCTACTGAAAAATTTGAAGTAAATGGTAAAATAAAAGCGACTGAATTTCAGTTAACTAATGGTTCCTCTAATGGTTTTGTTCTACAATCAGATGCCTCTGGGAACGGGATTTGGGTAAATCCTACTTCATTAAGCAATGGTAATTGGACCATAAATGGTACAGATCAATACAATGCTTTGTCAGGTAATGTTGGTATTGGTACAACTTCTCCTACTTATAAATTAGATATTCAATCTGATATAGCTTCACCTTTGATTTCCAGTATTCAAAGCAGTGGGGCTAAAGCTTACTTTTCAACAACTTCACCTAGTACAAATGAAGCAGCAATAAAATTTAATACCTATGTCTCGAGTAGCTCGCAACCCTCAAGATGGATTTTAGGAAAAGGACAAAATAATGAAACAGGGAGTAACTCAGGTGCTGATTTCTTTATCAATAGATATGATGACTCTGGGAATTACAATGGACAACCATTGTCTATCTCAAGAGCAAATGGAACTGTGACTATCGGAAATAATGCTCCTAGTACAACTGAAAATACATTGAAAATCAATGGGAGTGTAGCGACAGCAGTTGCCACTAAATCTTCAAATTATACGTTTACAGGAACAGATTATTGTGTGATTTTTACGGGAACCTCAGCATCAACCTTTACACTGCCATCGGCCTCTTCTTGTACGGGAAGAATTTACTTAATAGTAAACCAAGGTAGTGTTGCTTTAACAACCTCAACGTATAGAACAGCTATTGCTACAACTGCGACCTCAATTGCCGTTGGAGCAAGTGTTCAAATTATATCTGATGGAACTGAATGGCGTAAGATAAATTAAGTGAACGAAAAAAACTTTCATATTTTGGAAGCTTTTTTTTTATTCCAACGCAAGTTTTTAAAGTAAGCTACGTCTAAATAATAAATAACAGTTTTAACCACAAAAACATTTTATGATGAATCGCAACTATTTTTATGCTTCTTTTTTTTCTTTAGTACTTGGAATTTGGGCTTGTAGTAGCGATTCCAATGACGCTTCAACCAATTCAGGTGGAAATACAACTACCACGGAAGTGCCCGCTGTTTACAAAAAAATATACGGGGCTTCGAGTATTACTACTGATGGTACCTATGTGTACATCAAATCAAATGGACTTCCAGACCATAAAAGTCCCTATTATGCTAATACGGAATGGTCTAGTACTATGTATGTAGCGGATACCCGCCCAGGCTTTACCCAAGCACCAGGGAATAAAATTGCAACGTTCAATTATAGTTTTAAAATACCTCTAAATCCTAAGTTAGCTTCAACGCATACTGCGCTGGGTGCGGCCACCATAGGAGTAGCTATCAATGGAGTGCCTTTATTTAATCAATATCAAATGCAGGGAACTTTAATCACACCTAGTTCAGGAGAGTATACTTCTTTTGATTTGTATGGCGGACACCCCACACCGTTTAACGAATACCATTATCATATAGAACCTAATGCGCTTACTACTTCAAAAGGGTCAAGTGCTTTGATGGGGTTCTTGTTAGACGGTTTTCCAGTATATGGCCCAATGGAAAATGGTGCAACGCTTACCAGTAGTAATCTAGATGTATATCATGGGCACACCACTGCTACGGCAGACTACCCCAACGGGATTTATCATTATCACATTACTGCTGATGCTCCTTATATAAATGGAAATGGATATTATGGTACGCCAGGTACTTGGAGTAAGTAGTCTCTTATTGTTTTTCCTGTTGTCTTGCCATAAAGAACCGAAGGAAACAAGAGTGTTGAAAGTCTATGATATTACTAAAATTAAACTATCCGACCGTAACGGACAAGCTTTCCTTGGAAACCAACTGTTTTCAGGGAAGCTTTTCGCTTTGAATACTAATAAAGATACGGTTTATAAAGCAACGTATCTAAATGGGGTTAAAGAAGGAGTGGAGATAAAATGTTATGTATCTGGAAAAATCAACGAAAAGCGGAGATTCAAAAATGGTTTTCAAAACGGAACTGCAAAAGGATGGTATGAAAGCGGAAAACCCATGTTTGTGTATCAATTCAAAAACGAAGCGTTTCATGGGGTGTATAAAGAATGGTATGAAAACGGGAAATTGTATCGGGACCAGCATTTTGTAAATGGATTGGAAGAAGGTGTTCAACAAGTTTATAATAGTGATGGACGAATAAAAGTCAATTATGTAATAAAGAATGGGAGAAGGTACGGATTGCTTGGAACAAAAAATTGCAAAAATGTCACTGAAAAATTATTTAAATAGATTTGTTGTCTTAACATTGTTTTTGAGTTTTGGATGTAAAACCGAATCGGAAAGACTCCCGTATTATAATACGCCAGATTTTACTCCTCTTTTTTTAACGGATGAAGAAGCAATAAACAAACAAATCACGCACAACATAGCTGATTTTACTTTTACCAATCAACTAGGAAAAACCATCTCACAACAGGAAATTGAAGGTAAGATTCATATAGCCAATTTTATTTTTACCACCTGTGGCAGTATTTGTCCCTATATGACCAAACAATTGTTCAAAGCGGGAAAGCAATTCGAAAAAGACGATGAGGTGGTCATTTTATCCTATTCGGTGATGCCTTGGATAGATACACCTGAAGTGTTGAAGAAATATAAAGAGACTAACCAAATCACTAAAAAGAATTGGCACTTTTTAACAGGTGATAAATCAAAAATTTATGATTTAGCACGCAAGTCTTATTTTGCTGAGGAAAGTTTAGGTTTTACTAAAGACAGCACCGATTTTTTGCATACTGAACATTTTCTTTTAGTCGATAAAAACAAGCGCATTCGTGGAATTTATAACGGAACTTTAGCTTTAGAAGTCGAACAAATGATACAAGATGTTGAAGTTTTAAAGGAAGAATAAACGATTGATTTAAATGTTTTTTCGGAGACGCTATTTTTTTTAAAAATTTTGCGCAAGTTTTAAAAACCTTTTCGCGTCTAAAGTCATAACAAACAATTTAACCTAAAATTTTGTCTAGTTATGATGAAAAAAGAACTTTACTTGCTCATTACTATTTTGTTCGCGAGTTACTTATTCGGACAAAAAAAATGCAACCTGTATGAGGTTTCCTTAGAAGAACGTATAGGCGCTTCATCTCTTGTAGTAGAAGGTATGGTAAAAAGCCAGCAAGCTACTTGGGACAATGCTCACAAAAATATATACACCATTTCTCAAGTGGAGGTATTAGGCGTTTTCAAAGGAACAAATACAGCTACAACCATTGCTATCGCAACCCCTGGGGGTACGCTAGAGAATAAAAGACACAGTTTTGGTGCTTCTTTAAATTTAGAAGTAGGACAAACAGGAGTATTTATCCTCAAATCGAATACCTATAACGTTTCAGGAAGTACCACGGTGTATGAGTTATGTGCTTTGTCTCAAGGATTTATTCAGTATTTGCCCGAATCAAAAAAAGCTAAAGGAATATTCGATTCTTATGCTTCTTTAGAAAGTGATTTATTTACAAAAATTGAAAAAAATACAAAACAAACTTTTCAGCGTAATAAAGATATTCCTTGGGCTAAAGTAAGCAGTCGAATTGCTAGTTTAGAGGAAGAACATAATCCTAAAACCACTCAAAAAGGAATACTAGCAACAAGCATTTCTGGTTTCTCACCCACAACGGTGCAGGCTGGTCGCGATGTACAGTTAACCATTACAGGAACGGGTTTCGGGAGTACACAAGGGACTAGTTATGTAGCTTTTAAAAATGCTGATGATGGTGGAGGAACTTATACTCAAGCCTATTCCAATCAATATGTTTCTTGGTCAGATACACAAATTGTGGTAAAAGTGCCTGGAAATGCAGGGACAGGAACCATTCGTGTCAATGTAGGCGGAACGAATTATACTTCTTCTGGGACGCTTACTGTAGATTATGCTATAGCAACTTTTGATTATACTTACAACTCCTCGACTTATGAATATAATGCCAAGTTAAGAGACCAAAACGGATTTGGAGGATATACGTTTAAATATACTTCAGATGTAATTGCCAATGGAAAAACCTATTTTGAAACAGCGGCTAGAGCCTGGCGATGTACTACAGGGGCACAATTTTTAATTAGTAGTACGGCTTCAACAGCAACCACTGTAGCCGATGATAATGAAAATACAGTAGATTACGACGCCTTGGGTACTGGGTCTGGGGTTATTGCGCAAGCGGTATCTCGATTTTCAGGTTGTACTTCAGGAAGTTCATTAGCTTGGTATGTCGATGAAATTGATGTTCAAGTGAATAGCAGTTTGACGTATTATTATGGTACAGCAACTAGTTTCTCAAACTATGATTATTATACAGCGGTATTACATGAACTTGGTCATGCGAATCAGTTAGGACATATTATCGATACCGCTACAACCCCAACAAAAATTATGCATTATGCTCTTGGAACAGGACAATACCGTAGAAGTATAGATACAGGAGCATCTACTGGTGGTACCTATTGGGTTGGGCAAAGTACAGCTACAGCAAATTGTGGTACGAGCGTACACAAAACTTTAAATTGTACCTCATCGGTAACTTTGAGTACGTCGGTGAGTAGTATTAATGAAAACGGTACTTCATTTACCATTACTGCTACGCAAAACCAACAAAACTATGCAGATGTAGTTGTAAACTTCTCTTATTCGGGAACAGCAATATCAGGGACTGATTATACTAGCGTAAGTAGTATTACAATCCCTGCAGGCAGTCTATCAGCCAGCACAACCCTAACGTTAACCGACGATGCTATATATGAAGGTTCTGAAACAGTAATCATCGACATAAGTTCAGTGACTGATGGGACTGAAAATGGAACTCAAACAGCAACTATTACAATTAATGATAATGAAAGTGCACCATCAGTTACTTTAAGTACAGATAATAATTCTTTTACAGAAGGTTTGTCGGATAGAACGGTAACAGCAACTTTATCGCAAGCTAGTTCGGTGGCAACAACAGTAACCTTGGCTTATTCGGGAACCGCAACGTATGGTACTGATTATACAGTGAGTGGTACAGGAACAACCATAACCATTGCTGCTGGTGCTACATCGGGTTCGTTGACCATAACAAATACGGATGACACCTTATATGAAGGAACAGAAACAATAATTATTGATATAGCTTCTGTAACGAATGCTACAGAAAATGGCACCCAACAAAAAACGATTAGTTTGTTTGATAATGATTCTGCTCCGTCAGTGACTTTGTCTGCAACACCAACCTCAATTGCAGAAGCAGCTGGAAGTTCGATTATCACGGCTACACAGTCGGCTATTTCTGGAGTAGCTACAACTATAACCTTGACGATTAGTGGAACAGCAGAATCTACCGATTATACACAAGCCACAACCATAACCATTCCTGCGGGTAGTACTACAGCTACGATTACGTGTACTGCGGTGCAAGATACCGTTGACGAAGCTAACGAAACCGTGATTTCGGATATTACTGCGGTAACGAATGGAACAGAAAGTGGTACACAAAAAGTGACCATCACCATAACAGATGATGACGCTTCTCCTACGATTACTATAGCGACTTCGGCTACTTCTATTGCAGAAACAGGTGGCACAGCAACTATCTCGGCTACTTCTTCCGTGGTTTCGGAACAAGATATTACAATTAATTATTCCTTATCTGGTACTGCTACTCAAAACACCGATTATAGTACGGTTTCAAATTATATTTTGATTCCTGCGGGTTCAACAACTTCATCAACGAATATGACTATTAATGCCATTAGTGATACTACCATGGAATCGGATGAAACGGTAATCGTTGACGTTTCTTCGGTAACTAATGGTACAGAAAGTGGTACGCAACAAAAGACAGTGACCATTATAGATGATGATAAACCTATGGTGACTTTATCAAGTAATTTAACTAGTTTTGGAGAAGTAGGAAATACTGTAACGATAACTGCAACTGCAAGTTTTGCGCCTTCATCAGCAGTTACAGTGAATTTAGGATTTAGTGGTACAGCAACCTATAATTCCGATTACTCGGTTACAGGAACAACCATAACCATTCCAGCAGGTAGTACAACGGGTACTATTACGTTAAATACCATTGATGATACGAATTTAGAAAATACTGAAAGTATTATTGTTGATATCACATCGGTTACGAATGGAACTGAAAATGGAACGCAACAATTAAATTTAGAGTTGTTAAGTTTTGGCGATGCAATAACCGTTTCATTAAGCAAAGGTGCTAGTTTGATTTCAGAAGCTTCTGGAACAACTACTTTTACAGCTACTTTATCAGGTACTTCTTATCAAGATGTTACGGTCAATTTTGATTATTCAGGAACTGCAACGTTAACTTCAGACTATACACGTACAAACACCAGTATTACGATTCCAGCGGGAAATACCACTGGCTCTGTAAGCGTAACAGCGGTCGAAGATACTTTAGACGAAACCGATGAAACTATAATAGCGGATATTGCTACAGTGACTAATGGTACAAAAAATGGAACCCAACAACAAACTGTTTCGATTACAGATAACGATGCCGAACCTACTGTTACTATTGCTTGGTCTAAAACCTCTATAGGCGAAGCGGTAACGGGTAATTCTAATGCTATAGCTACTTTATCAGCAGTATCGGCTAAAGAAGTTACGGTTAATATGACTTGGAGTGGCAATGCTACTTTAAACTCAGATTACACGGTAACGGGAAGTACCATTACTATTCCTGCGGGTTCGACTTCGGGTTATGTGACAATGAATAATATTGCGGATACACTTTATGAAGGAGGTTCTGAAAATATTGGAGTGACTATTGCTTCTGCCACAAATGCTACTATTGGAAATCCTTCAATTGCATTTATGACTCAGAATGATGATGATGCCATGCCTTCGGTAACTTTAACAAAAGGGGCAAGTAGTATGATTGAAACAGGCGGAAGTGTAACTTTAACGGCAACCTTATCGGCCGTTTCAGGGTTAGCCACTACAGTTAATTTGGCTTATTCCGGTACGGCGATTAACGGAACAGATTATGCCAATGTGAGTAGTATCGTTATACCAGCTGGTAGTTTGTCTGCATCTATTACGATTACAACTATTAGTGATAATGTAGCAGAAAGTAATGAAACCATTATTGCAGATATAGTTTCGGTTACTAATGGAACTGAAAATGGAACACAACAGCAAACGATAATCATAACTGATGATGATACTTTGCCTTCTGTTTCATTGTCTGCAAGTGCAACTACAATTACAGAAGGCGATACCAATGCGATTACAATTACGGCTACTGCGAGTGCTATTTATAATCAAAATACCGTGGTAAGTTTAGCTTTTGGTGGCGATGCCATAAGAAATTCAGATTATACTTGTAATAATACGATTACCATCTTAGCGGGTCAAACATCAGCATCGGTAACGCTTTCAGTAACCGATGATACTACAGATGAAGACACCCAACCTGCCATTGTTTATATAGCAGGAGTGACTAATGGAACAGAAAATGGTGTTCAAGAAGTTAGTATTGCTATTATGGATAATGATGAGGTGCCTTATGCAACGTTACAGTTTGTAGAATCTTCAGTCAATGAGGCTAATACAACTACAATAATTCGAGCTTCGCTATCGGCGATATCTGAAAGAGATGTAAATATAGATTATACATCTACAGGGACAGTGACTTATGGAGCCGATTTTACCGAAACTTTTGGAGGTACTTTTACTATTCCTGCGGGGAATTTAACTCAAGATTTTAACTTGACCCTTTTAGACGATACTACCGATGAAAATGACGAGACGTATGTTTTAGGAATTAACAATGTGGTGAATGGTAGTGTAAATCCATCGTTTACAAACGCAACTTTGACAATTGTAGATAATGATGCGCCTCCTACGGTTAGTTTGTCAGCTTCCACCTTGTTTTTAAATGAATATGGAGGTTCGACTGCTATAACGGCAACACTTTCAGAAGTTTCCAGTAAAACAGTTACGGTTGTTTGTGGGATTGATGCGGGTGCTTCTACTGCTTATGGAACAGACGTAACTTTCCCTTCGGGTACCATTATAACCATTCCTGCAGGCAATGTGTCAGCTTCCATTACTTTAAATACAGTGAATGATTCTGTATTAGAAGGAGATGAGGTATTGGTTTTTGATATTTTAACTATACTTAACGGAACAAAATCAGGTGTTCAAACACAAACCTTTACTATTTATGACGACGAGGACGACCCAACAGTTATAAGTTTGAAACTTTTTTTAGAAGGGTATTATAATTCGGCTACGCATGAAATGACTCCCGTTAAATACAATTTAGGATTATCTACAGATTCAGATGATGTAGATGATATTACAGTGGAGTTGCGTAACACTTCAAATGGCAGTTTAGTAGCGAGTACATCCGCTGTTTTAGAAGTTGATGGGTATACTACTGCCGAGTTCAATACCAATTATAATGGGTCTTATTATATAGTTATCAAACATAGAAATTCCATTGAGGCATGGAGTAAATACGGTGTTGCTCTTACTGGAGGAATAAATGAGTATAATTTTTCAAATGCTAATGATATGACCTATGGATTTAACGTGAAAGAAATGGAAAGTGGAGTTTTTGCTTTTTATTCTGGCGATGTCAATCAGGATGGTTTTGTAGATGCATTTGATGTAGTGCCTGTGGTAAATGATGTCGATGCGCTGGTGGAAGGCTATCAAACTACTGATGTAAATGGGGATGGATTTGTAGATTCATTTGATTTGCCAACACTTTATAATAATAACGATAATCTAATAGAGGTATTGAAACCTTTTTTAACAAGTAGAAGAAAAAAATAAAACATAAAAATAAAAGACAACATGAAAAAAATTATAACTCTAATCGCTTTAGTTTTCGCAACTGTATTTGCACAAGCACAAGTAACCGATGGTCAATATGGACTGAGTATTTCTGCAGCTACGGCAACCAGTAATACCATAGACGTAACTTTAAGTATTACCGTCTTGGGACCTTCGTCTGGCATGCGTTTGTTTGGTTTTCAAACCAGTATCAATTTTAATTCCGCTATTATTAACGGAGGAACGATAACCGCTAGTTATGTTTCTGGAACTAGGAGTCCTGAACTATCCGCTATGACTTTTGGAACTTTAAACTCGGCTACTGTAGGAACCATACGTATCCCGCTCTCAGCTTTTTCAAGTGGGGCTACCTCAGTAGATATGCCAGTAGGAACTACCTATACGCTGGGAACTTATCGTATTTCAAATACCGTGAATTGGGCTGATGGTAATGCTAATCTATGGTTGCAAGATGTTTCTCAGTCAGGAAGAACACGTTCAGCCGTTAATGGATATCCTTATGGTTCTTCTACTTCACAATATGCTTATAGTACGACTACCCCTGCGTCGCCTCCAGGATTAGTGTTGAGTCACTTAGAAGCTTCGCCTTATAGTTTGTCTTTAGGAACTTTGAGTGCTGGAAACTTTATTCAGGATGGAGATTTTACACTTTATCCTAATCCAACTTCAGATATTGTAAAAGTAGAATGTTCTAAGCAAGTTGAAAAAGTGATAGTGTACAATTTGTTAGGGCAAGAAATTTTAACCCAAAAAGGAAATGAGAAGGAAGTTACCCTTGATGTTAGAAATATACCTTCAGGAAACTATATTTTGAATGTATATGTGAGAGGAGGAGGTTTTAAATCATCTCAATTGGTTAAGAAATAATTTGTTTAAAAGATTTATAATTAGCGATAGGATTATAAAGTGCCAAAATAAGTTAGCTATCGCAAGTAAAGTTAAGTTTGTTAAAAAGGCGGTCATCGACCGCCTTTTGTATTATTTCGTAATCGCTTTCAAATCAACTATCGTTTGTTGCGGGTTTTCCGAGTTGAAAACAAAACTTCCAGCCACTAATACATCAGCGCCCGCTTCTACTAATTGTTTGGCATTTTTGGTAGTCACTCCTCCGTCAATTTCAATTAAGGTGGATGCTCCTTTGTGCTTGATTAATTCTTTTAGTCTTTCAACTTTCTCGTAAGTGTTTTCAATAAAGGATTGTCCGCCAAATCCAGGGTTAACACTCATGATACAAACCAAGTCAATATCCTGAATAACATCTTCTAACAAGGAAATATTAGTATGAGGGTTTAAAGCTACACCCGCTTTCATGCCTTCTGCCTTAATAGCTTGAAGTGTACGGTGCAAATGTGTACAAGCTTCTAAGTGAACGGTTAGTACATCAGCTCCTAGTTTTCTGAAAGTGGAAATATAACGATCAGGATCTACAATCATTAAGTGTACGTCAATAGTTTTTGTTGCGTGTTTTTTAATTGCTTCTAGCACTGGCATACCAAATGAAATATTGGGTACAAAAACACCGTCCATGATATCAATATGAAACCAATCGGCTTCACTATTATTAATCATTTCAATATCACGCTGTAAATTAGCAAAATCCGCTGCTAATACCGATGGAGCAATAAGAGTATTTTTCATTTTTTTCAATTGTTGTGTTGAGGTGCAAAGATACTTTTAAGTTTAGTAGTTTAAAAGTTTAGTAGTTTAAAAGTTTAAAGCATGAGTTCGATGTAATTTTAGTCTGATTATCCGTCACTTCGAGTGATTTTCCGTAGAGAAATAAAGGAAAATTATATCGAGAAGTATCATTCATAAGTTCTCGATACATTTTATGTTCCATTTTATTACACAAAAAATACTTGAACAGACGGGAAGGACTAAATTTACATCGGACTCAGGTCTAAAAGTTTAAATGGATGGCAAATGTAAAGTTACTTCCGTACATTATAACATGACTACTTTAAAACATTCCAACTTTTAAACTTTATAACGTTATAACTTTAAAACATGACTACTTTACTACACTATTTTCCTCAGGATTAGCTTCTTGTCCACTGTGGCGGCGGGCTAGTAAATCAGCAAAATATTTGCGCCCGTTATTGACAACCGTAAGCGTATCTGTATAAAAAGGATTGTTTCTGTTTTTTGCCATGACTAATACATATTCACTAAGATTTCTGTATGTTTCTAATATGTTTTTTCGTAGTAACTTGGTGTTAAATACCTCTGCCGAAATGGTATTGGTTGAGCGCTGGTTGAAGGTGTTTTTAAAGGCATTATTTGTCTCTTCTAGTTTGTTAATATGACGTTCTAAGCCTAGCAATTGAATAGCTGAGCTGTTTTTTGCATGGCGCAACTCGACAATCAAGTTGTCTATACCTAAACTTTCAGCTTCATAATTTTCTTCTTGTATGTCTTTGTAAGCTTTCAATACAATTTTGAGGGTTGCATAGGCGTCTTGTTCCGTGGTGTCATCTGTGTACTCAAACACAGAATGGGCACGGCGTAAAGAACGAATGGCTTTGTCGCGTGAATTGTCTAGTTTTAGTAGCAATTCACTTTCTGTTTTAGCACGTTTCTGATTTAAAGCTGCATCATAAATAGGTGATTGCTCTTTTAAAGTATCAAATAAGCGCTTAAAATCAGTATCGGTAGCTACATCTAAATTTTGATTTTCAAAATCAGTCAAAAAACGGATGATAAACTGTCCAACTTCTAAGTTTTGTAATCTGGTGGTTGAAATTTCAATTAGTTTCATAATATAGCTGTTTATTTATGTTTATATGTCTATAGTGTTATGGTTTCCTTTTCTAAGTTTGCGCCTTAGTATAATTTATGTGTAAAGACTTCATTGATTGTTCGGTTAGTTGACATGGTATAACCTTATGTTGTGCCATTTCTAACTTTGAATTTATGATCTTGAGGTATGCCTTTATAAAAGCATTAAGTTTTGTGCTAGCTCTCGATACGCTTCGCATTCGAGCTAACGATGATTCTGATTTTATAATTTGCCATCAATTTGAGTAATTTTTGGAATGAAATAGAAAAAACATACCAAGCATTTCACACGGAATAACTTGATTTTTTAATACACTTTATTTTAAAATTAAAGGGAGTTTCCTTGTTAGGAATTGCGGGGTTCTTGCTTACTTAAAGTAATTTCTTTGCAACCAAGAGGTACTTCGTGCTGTTTTCATAATGATTTAGTTTTTAGTTGTTTGCCTTTCAAATATAATGAATTGTTCGCATTTCTGTAAATTAAATTTTCAAAAAAATTATACCCTGTATAAGAAAATTTCTGATCATCGTATCGCTACGACGGCTTAAACTGAGTTCCAAGAGAGCGTTGTACCGCTACGACGGCTTAAACTGAGTTCCAAGAGAGCGTTGTACCGCTACGACGGCTTAAACTGAGTTCCAAGAGAGCGTCGTACCGCTACGACGGCTTAAACTGAGTTCCAAGAGAGCGTCGTACCGCTACGACGGCTTAAACTGAGTTCCAAGAGAGCGTCGTACCGCTACGACGGTTTAAACTGAGTTCCAAGAGAGCGTCGTACCGCTACGACGGCTTAAACTGAGTTCCAAGAGAGCGTCGTACCGCTACGACGGCTTAAACTGAGTTCCAAGAGAGCATCGTACCGCTACGACGAGCCAAAAATGAAACACTTAGAGTTGTCGTACTGCTACGATGATCTGAAATATGCAAAAGCGGTTAGGTACTGCTACAATTTTTAGAAAGTGTTTTCAGAGACAGTTGTGCCGTTATAATGGGAATTGTTTAGTTAATTTTTAGTGCTAAAAAATTCAACCAATTCTCTCTATAACTACTTCCAATAGGGATTTCTATAGTATTTATTTCAATTTCATTTTTACTGTAAGCAGTAATTTTTTCGTAATTTATTAGGAATGAACGATGGATACGTACAAAATTTTTGGGTAGCATTGTCTCTACAGACGAAATGTTATGTTTTAAATGATGTGAAACTCCATTTTCTAAATGTATCGTTATGTAATCTTTTAAGCTTTCTATAAAGATGATTTCTTCAAAAATAAGTTTGATTTTTTTATTAGCTGTTGACAGAAATAAATATTTGATTTCTGTGTTTTCTACTATGTTTTTTGGAGTCTGTAGCTGTTTGTATTTCTCAATGGCGGTAAAAAACCTATCGAAAGTAATAGGTTTTAAGAGATAATCAATAATATTGAGTTCATAACCTTCAAGTGCATATTCCCTGTAAGCAGTAGTGAAAATGATTTGTGGAGGATTTTTTAATTTTTTTATAAAATCATTTCCTTTTAGCAAGGGCATTTCTATATCAAGAAAAATCAAGTCTATTTGGTTTAATTCTAAGAAGTTATATGCCACTAGAGCATTTTCACAAGAATGAACTAGCTCGAAATTTTCAAAATGTGATAAATGTGAAGCAATCAATTCTCTTGCTAGCGGTTCATCGTCAATAATCAAACACTTGTATTTCATTGCATTCAGATAGTTAATTGTAGTTTTACAGTATACAAATTAGTAGTTTCCTCAATACTTAAAGTATGCTTGTTAGGGTATAATAAATTTAATTGTCTTTTTATGTTAATTAGCCCTATTTGGGATTTTTTTAAATTCAAATTAGAGTCATTTTGGGGTATTGTATTTTCAATTTTAAATTCAATAGTACCATTAAACGAAAATAGACTTATATGAATCTTTGCTTTGCCGGTTTCGTTTACCACTCCATGCTTGAAAGCGTTCTCTAAAAAAGTTAAAAGAATTAGAGGTGAAATAGGTGTTGTTCCGTTGATGTGTTTGTCAAACACAATAGCAACTCTTTTATCTCCATACCGCAAATTTTCGAGTGAAATATAATTTTCTAATAATTTAATTTCATCGGAAATTGTAACATATTCAGAATTGCAACGGTATAGTACGAAATCTAAGATTTCAGATAATTTAGCAATAACTTCAGGTGCTTTATCATCTTTTTTTAGTGCCAAAGTGTAAAGATTATTAAGTGTGTTGAAAAGAAAATGAGGGTTTAATTGATTCTTTAGTATTTTCAACTCCATATTTTTCTTTTCTTCTTCTATTTTTAATAATTGTTGTTGCTTTCTGTTGAAGCTGATGAAGCCCATAATGATGATGGGGTAGGTAATAAATGAAAATTCTCCAAAAATTAAATAGGGAGATGTTAGTCGTTGAGATAAAGACATTCTATGTCCTGGCCAATTATCAAAAAAACCTTCAAATTTGGGTTCTAGATAGTAGAATTTCAAAAACATTAAAGTAGTAAAAACCAAATATATCCAAGCAAACGAAGTAATTGCAAACAGTATGTGTTTTTTCTTGTTGAGTGTATTAGGTATAATCCAATAGATAATTGCATAAGCGCCTATGGCTTGCATTATTATTTTCCAAATATAAACATATAGGAATGTGGAGTAACTAATATTACTTGGCTTTGAGGAAACATATAAGAGTAAAATAGATGACCAAAAAATAAAATGTTGTAGTATTCTTTTGGTGTTTATATTCTTTAAAAAAAGCATAATCCAATTTAAAAGGGAAAGATAGTAAAATTAGTCAGCAATCTTACTGGATGATGATAAATGCATTGTTCTCGTAGTTGAAAGATACTTTTGGGACTACCAATGCGAACATCTATTCAAAAAGCTTTTACGTTTGCGTAGCCCACCTCTTTGTCGTTGACTTAGTATAGAAAAGGTTGACTTTTTTAAATTGGTCAAAAAAATGAGATGAAAATAAAAATAATTGCATTGATTGCATTTATGCAAAGTGCTTGTGGTATTTCCCAAACAAAGGAAATTCAAATTATTGATACTAATCCACTAATCAAGCCTACTTTGTTTGCAGATTTAGGAGAAAGTTGTACCACACCTGATGGAATGGCAGTTGATAGAAAGGGAAATTTATATTTATCTGTTTTGAATCCAACTTCATATGAAAAAAATGGGGCAAAAATTTTAAAGTTTGATGAAAATGACAAACCTTTCATTTGGTGTGATAAATTGCCTTTACATCCCATTTCAAAACGGGTGCATCCTATGGGAATGGAATTTGGTCCAGATGGGAATCTGTATTTTATGGACAATCAATTTTTTGCTGGTCAAAAGAATGCATCACGATTAATTAGAATCATTGTCAAAAATGGAAATCCGATAGATTGCGAAGTGCTTGTTGAAGGCTTTTATTTTGGAGAAGCTGTCCGATGGAGAAATAATCGAGTTTTTGTTACTGATGCTTTGGCTGAAAAGGATAAAGAAAGTAGCATTTTTTCTTTTTCTCTAAAAGAATTGAATTCGGGTAAAATTTTTTTAAATCCCATGAATCGGACTAATTATTTATTATGCAGTTTTACGCTTAAATCTACTGTAACTGAACCAACCATAGGAATTGACGGAATCGCTTTTGATTCAAAGGGTAACTTATACGCAGGCAATTTTGGTGATGGGGTAATTACTAAGTTTGAATTTGATAGAAAAGGAAGGTTAATATCTAGAAAGGATGTTTTTAGCTCTGATAAATTGCAATGTTGTGACGGATTTTATTATGATAAACTACGTAACTCCATTTTTATTGCAAATTATACTGATAATAGTGTTCACGAATTTAATTTAACTAAACAAACAATTTCCTTAATTTGGAAAAATGAAAATGCTGATGGTGCTGACGGGCAACTCGATAATCCGTGTGAAACGATTGTTTATAAAGGGAAGCTTCTAGTGGTAAATTATGATACTTTTTTAGGTAAAAAAAATAAAGAACTTGACCAGTTTCATACTATTTCAAGTTTTAATATTAATAATTAAGAAACAGTAGGTATAGAATGATGATGAATTGCTTAAAAAAGGTACTGATTAGATTTATTGTTTTTTGGAGTAGTGCAATTGTTTATTCCCAAACGGACAAAGTTGATATGCTCATAAAGGATTTGATGCAAAAAAACAAAATCATTGGTTTGCAATTAGCAGTTGTAAAAGAGGGTAAGATAATTAAAACAGGTAATTATGGTTTTGCAAATATTCAAGATTCAATAGCTGTAGATAGTAAAACTGTTTTTAGTATTAATTCGATAACTAAAGCTTTTACAAGTGTTGCTATTATGCAATTAGTAGAAAAAGGAAAGCTCAATCTTGAAGACCCAATTTCTAAATATTTAGATAGTTTACCTGAAACTTGGAAAAACATTAAGATAAAACAATTGGCTACCCATACCTCGGGAATTCCTGATATTTGGGATGCAGAGGGAAATATATTGTCAGATAACAGTGAGACTTTGTTTAAAAAAGTAAAAGAAATGCCCCTTGACTTTCAACCAGGTGTAGAAGTAAGGTATAATCAGACTAATTTTATACTGCTGGGTAAGTTAATTGAAAAAATTAGTGAAAAATCCTTTGAGCGTTTTATCAAAGAAAATCAGTTTGAAAAAGCAGGGATGAAGCATTCTATAAAAGCTGGAATTGGAGCCTTTGGTGAAATAATCTATCACTCTGCCAGACCTTATTATTATTCTCCAAATGGAGTTTTGACCAATGTATATCAGCCTATGCCGGATAGTTTATATCCAGCTGGAGGAATATATTCAACGGCAACAGAATTAGCACAGTGGGTTATTGCATTGCAAAATCATACTTTATTTAATGCTGGAAGTCTTAAAACTTTATTAAGCCCTATAGAATTAAAGAACGGCGAAGTGTATGAGACAAACAATTTTTTAAATAGAAGTTCAATGGGATTTTCGCTATCCACCAACGAGAAAAATCCTGTAATAGCTTCTTTGGGAGGCGCAAGAAATGTTTTGTTTATATATCCAAAGGATAATATTGCTATTGTGGTTTTGACTAATTTAATGGGGTCTCATCCACAAGATTTTATGAAAGAAATTGCTAATGCTTATATAGCAAATTAGAAGAATTAAATAAAAATAAGAGCCGAATTTGAAATTTCAAATTCGGCTCTTTGGTATTATAAGGATATTGTATCAGATAGGATTATCCTAAAAACGGATATCTATAATCTACTGGAGTTACAAAGGTTTCTTTAATCGTTCTAGGTGATACCCAACGTAATAAGTTTTGAGCTGAACCTGCTTTGTCATTCGTTCCTGAAGCTCTAGCACCACCAAAAGGTTGCATACCCACTACAGCACCTGTTGGCTTGTCATTGATATAGAAGTTACCAGCACAGTTTTGTAAGGCAACCGTCGCTTCTTCAATAGCATAACGACATCCGCTGAAAACAGCACCTGTTAAAGCGTATTCTGAAGTGGCGTCTACTAATTTTAATGTTTCCGCCCAAGTAGCATCTTCATACACATAAATTGTTAACACAGGTCCGAATAATTCGGTTTCCATAGTTGCATATTTAGGGTTTGTAGTTAAGATAACCGTTGGTTCCACAAAATATCCTTTCGATTTATCATAACCACCACCAAAAATTACTTCTGCATCAGCATCTGCTTTAGCTTGGTCAATGTATTTTGCTAATTTATCAAATGAACCTTCGTGGATTACTGCCGTTACGAAGTTTGAGAAATCTTCTGGAGAACCTTGTTTGAAAGTCGCTAATTCTTTACCCATTTCTTCTTTAATAGCAGGCCATAAGGAAGCAGGGAAATAAGCTCTTGATGCCGCTGAACATTTTTGTCCTTGGAATTCGAAAGCCCCACGAATGGTATTAGCCACTACTTGTTTTACATTAGCGCTAGGGTGTGCTATTACAAAGTCTTTACCACCTGTTTCGCCTACAATTCTTGGATATGTTTTGTACGAGTGAATGTTTTCGCCTATTTTCTTCCATAATTCTTTGAAAATGAAAGTCGAACCAGTGTAGTGAATTCCTGCGAAATCAGGAGAGGCTAAAACGGTGTCAGTAATCATTACTGGGTCACCAAAAACCACATTGATTACACCATCAGGAACCCCCGCTTCTTTAAATACATCAATAATTACTTTAGCAGAGAATACTTGGCTGTCCGATGGTTTCCAAACCACTACATTACCCATTAAAGCAGCACTTGCAGGCAAGTTAGCCGCAATAGCCGTAAAGTTAAAAGGTGTAATGGCATAAACAAAACCTTCTAACGGACGGTATTCTACACGGTTCCAAACTGATGAATCGGAAGCCGGTTGGTCTTTGTAAATTTGCGTCATGAATTCTACGTTGTAACGTAAGAAATCAATCAACTCACAAGCGGCATCAATTTCTGCTTGGTGTACTGTTTTAGATTGTGCAATCATAGTAGCCGCATTGATTTTTGCGCGGTAAGGACCAGCAATCAATTCAGCTGCTTTTAAGAAAATAGCAGCACGTTGTTCCCATGCCATATTAGCCCATTTGGTACGGCTTTCTAATGCATTTGCAATCGCTTTTTCTACGTGTGCTTTTTCTGCTAAATGGTAAGTGCCCACTACGTGTTGGTGGTCGTGCGGAGGCGTCATGTTGCGTGTGTTTCCAGTACGGATTTCTTCGCTTCCAATATATAAAGGAACTTCTACAGTAGCGTTCCACATTTCTTTATAAGCCGCAAGTACTGCTGCTCTTTCTGGAGAATTCGGTGCGTACGATTTTACGGGTTCGTTAACCGCTTTAGGTACGTTAAAAAATCCTTTAAGCATTGTATTGATTATTATAAGGTTATACGATGAATTTTTATAAATCGCTAACAAAAGTACAAACTTAAAGTTGAATTTTTAAATAAACTGAGAATGGATTTTGGCTTAAATTTGAGTAGATAAAAGAAAAGTTAGCTTAGAGCTAACTTTTCTTTTTCTTATTGTACATTCTATAAATATAATATCCTGCGAGCGCTACTAGTATATAAGGGATAGCCATCAAATATACTATACCGTCGTTGACCGCTTCAGCTTGAGCTGTATCGCCTGTGCTTTCTAAGGATGCACGACACATGGCGCATTGTGCCTGAGAGAGCATGGGTAGCAAAACACTACTAACGCATAGTGCTTTAGTTTGTAACCTTTGACTAGCTAACATAATACTGTGAAATCATTAGATATACTATTACCCCAGTAACGGCTACATATAACCATAAAGGGAATGTGATTTTTGCAATTTTCTTATGCTTGTCAAAACGTTCTGCTAAAGCTTTTACATAAGTAATTAAAACCAAAGGGATAATTGCTATGGATAAAATGATGTGGGTAATTAAAATGAATAAGTAAATAACTTTCATTAGTCCAGTTCCACCGTAAGAGGTTGCCTCGGCAGTCATATGATAAGCTACATACATCCCTAAGAAAGCTACCGAACATGCAATGGCTAATTTCATTAGGCGCTCATGTAGCAAGCGGTTTCCTTTTTTTACAGCCATTACTGCCCAGACTAATAATGCTGCTGTAATACCGTTTATCGTTGCGTAAATAGGAGGTAAGAAGCTTAGTGGCTTAACGTCGATTCCGAAGTTTTTTAACTTAACTCTGAAAAGTAAGGCTACTACTAAAGGAATGGCGATGGATAATATGATTATCCAAATTCTGTATTTTTTTTCGATGTTATTGTTTTCCATAAATTCAATTAAATAGGATAAATTAAAAATTAAAAGATAACTTATTGCGAGAATTACGTTTTTGAAATTATTGTGCTTTTGAAATTGCTAGTGCATATTGAATTTACTCTGCCAAAAGCTTCGAAATATCTTGTTTGATTTGTTTGATACCTTCAGGCTTTAATCCGTCGTAATACACAATTGGGTTGCCATAATCGTCTTTACGACAACGAATATTCCCTTCTTTATCAATCAAGGCAAACATACCTGAATGCTCAAAACCGCCGTTAGCCTTTTTGTTTGCTCCTACGTAGAGGTTAAATCCTTTTTGTGCTAAATCATAAATATATTTTTGGTCACCCGTTAAGAAGTTCCAATACATTCCTTTCAAACCTAATCCTTTTGCATGCTCTTTCAATACTTGAGGTGTGTCTGTTTCAGGATTAATCGTGATAGAAGCAATTCCAAAATTAGCGTTTGAAGCAAAACTATCTTGTACTAATTTCATGTTTCTATTCATGATTGGACAAATGGTAGGGCAAGTGGTAAAGAAAAACTCTACAACATAAACTTTTCCTTTGTAATCTGCATTTGAAATAGTTTTCTTATCTTGATTGGTTAACGAAAATGCAGGTGCTTTTCCTACTGTAAACAAATCGCTTTTCCCTGTTCCTTCTTCGGTAACAGTACTCAAACGATCGCCTTTTACAACTTCACCATTTTTTATTCTAGAAATGATTTTTGGAATGAAAAGGATTCCGAAAATCAAAATAATGGCACTAACACCTATGTATGATTTATTTTTCATATTATTTCTTTTCGTGTAAACGGAAATTATCTTTGTCTTTGTTGCGTTTTAATGCCAAACGATATTCACGCAATAAAATCTTAATATCGTCGGTCATTTCATTATGCAAATCGGCTGCAGAAGTAGAGTTGTAGCTTTCTTTGTATTCTTCTTTACCCTCTTTGTTTTTGCCTTTTCGACCGCGATGGTTAATGTCTTTGTCTAAAATAAACACCTCCGAGGTCATACAATCTGGGCTCAATTTTCCTTTTAATTTAAAAGAATCATAGTAAGCTTGAATTTCGGGTTTAGAAGTAAAAACGATTTTATAACCCGACATGTTTTCTGTAAAACCATTCAGTTTTTCAATCAAATCAGCAACCTCCTTTTGCGCACCATCCACAGCGATTAATACCACTTGAAAGTCTTTGAAACCAACATATTTATCGTAAATTTTTTGATTCAAGTTAAAAATATTTCCTTGGATAGCTTTGATATCACTTCCAATGAAGCCAACAACCGAAATTTTATTTTTAAAAGATATCGGCTTATTGTCTAAAGATTTCCATTGCGGTAATTCTAAATTGTTTTTAGAAATTGTGGGTAAAAAGAGTTGATTGTGAGTGGCAGTAGCAAAAATAAGATAAATTAGTATGGGTAATACTAATAGGATAACGAGTACCATTTTCTTCATAAGAAAAGAATTTTAAATGTCTACAAAAATAAAAAAATCCCGACGTAAATCGGGATTCTTTTTGAATTAATATCTTGTTAAAAATTCCATTTAATGGTTGAATTTTTAAACACCTCGAATACATAATCAGCTTCAACTAATAAGATAAAAACTAGATATATGATTAAGAATACTAATGGTGCCACAATTGACCAGCGCAAAGAAGCAACTTCACCTTCTAAGTGCATGAATGACCACATAATTCCGTATGCTTTTGCTACTGTAAGGATGATGAAAATCCAGTTCAATAAATTCATCCCTAAAACATTTGTAAAGTGTAAGCTGTGAGGTTTGTAAATACCTAAAATTACCTCTACTATAGTGATTACAGATAAAATCCCGAATACTTTCCAAATTTTACCAGCGTTTGATTCGTGTGCGTGTCCCATAACTACAACTATATTTTTTAATTATACTAAGTAGAAGAAAGTGAATACGAATACCCAAACTAAGTCTACAAAGTGCCAGTATAAACCAACTTTTTCTACCATTTCATAACTACCTCTTCTTTCGTAAGTGCCTAATAATACATTCAAGAAGATGATGATATTGATAACTACTCCTGAAAATACGTGGAAACCGTGGAAACCAGTAATGAAGAAGAAGAAGTCAGCAAATAATTTATTTCCGTACTCGTTTTGTTTTAAGTTAGCTCCTTCAACTACGGTTTTAGCTGATTCTAACATTTTTAATGATTCTTCACGAGTTAAAACGATTTTTTGTTTTGTAGTAGCGTCAATTTTTTCCGAGCGAACTAAGATGTCTTCGTTTGCTTTGAAACCATCAACTACTTCAGCAACTGAAATTTCAGGAAGTGTACCTTCTTCTACAAACCATAAACCTTTGCTACGAGTGTGTTGTACACGCTCTTCTGGCAAGATTGATGCAAATTCATGTAATGCAACACGTTTGCCTTCTTTGTTTACGAATTGTAAAATTGAACCACCTTTAGTTTCTACTGCTCCATACTCTCCTTTGATGAAGTTTTTCCATTCCCAAGCTTGAGAGCCTACGAATATTAAACCACCAATGATGGTTAGGAACATGTAAACAGCTACTTTGTCCTTTTTCATTTGATGACCTGCATCAACCGCTAATACCATAGTTACGGATGAGAAGATAAGGATAAAAGTCATTAAAGCTACGTAGTACATAGGTGCTGGTACTCCGTGCATGAATGGGAAGTGTGTGAACACCTCATCGGCCAAAGGCCATGTTTCAATAAATTTAAATCTTGAAAAACCGTAAGCAGCTAGGAATCCAGAGAAAGTTAAAGCGTCTGATACAATGAAGAACCACATCATCATTTTACCATAGCTTGCTTTCATAGGCTCGTTTCCTCCGCCCCAAACTTTACCTTCAGTACTTGTAGTAACTGTCGTTGCCATAGAATTCATTTTAAAAAGTTGTCAAATTTACATTTTTTATTTTTTATACGAAATATAAAAACACAAACAAATACACCCATAGGAAGTCTAAAAAGTGCCAAAACATTGCACCAAGCTCAATTCCAGTGGCTTGAGACGCGTTGTATTTTTGTTTATAATGATTATAAATTATAATTAAAAGCGAAATTACTCCAGCAAAAAGGTGTGCTAAGTGTAATAAAGTTAGCATGTATAAGAACGAAGTAGTAACAGTGCTTTCGCTACCTGTAAAGTAATACCCCATTGCAATTATTTCGCTAAACCCTTTGAATTGAAAAAAAACAAATGATAATCCTAAAATTAGGGTTGCTAGTAAAAATAAAGTTGTTTTATTTCTATCGTTCTTTTTTGTCGAAAGTTTTGCTAAGTGAATGGTTATGCTGCTTAAGACGATTAGGATGGTGCTAATAGTGAAAGCGGGGGGTAAAATCATGTCGTGTACCCAGTCTTTGCGTGAAGCACTTACTAAATAAGCACTTGTAAGACCTGCAAACATCATAAACATACTTAGCATGCCGAACAATAAGATTAGCTTGTATGAACGGGCTTGTTTTTGTTTTTCTTCTTTTATTGTAAGTTCCATTTATCTCAAAAATTTATCTAATACATATACTATTTGCAAAAGCGAAATGTAGGATACACTCACAAGCATTAGGCTTTTGGCTGCTTTGTCGGTTTGTTGTTGGTATAGTTTTACAGCGTAAAGTAACATCCAAACTCCCATAGCTAAAACGATTAAGGTTGATATTCCAGACAAATACAATTGTCCTGTATATCCGAAACTGGGTAGTACCGAGGCTACTACTAGCCATAGTGTGTAAAGTAGCGTTTGCATGGCGGTAGTTTTGTCTCTTTTGCCTGAAGGAAGCATGAAATAGCCTCCTTTTTTGTAATCTTCAAACAAAAACCAACCGATTGACCAGAAATGTGGAAATTGCCAAAAAAATTGAATTAAAAAGAGGGTGCCTGCTTCAATGCCAAATTCTCCTGTGGCTGCAACCCAGCCTAACATAAAAGGGATAGCGCCCGGGAAAGCACCTACAAATACTGATAATGGGGTTTTTGTTTTTAACGGTGTGTAAACACTAGTGTACAAAAAAATTGAAATGGCACCAAACATGGCTGATTTCTCGTTGATATTGTACAGGATTATTATGCCAAGTACTGCTAAAACGGTTGCGATTGAAAAAGCTGTATTAACAGACATTCTACCTGCAGGAATGGGGCGGTTTTTAGTTCGATCCATTAGCGCGTCTAAATCTTTTTCAATGATTTGATTGTAAGCGTTTGATGCTCCAACCATGCAATAGCCGCCTACGGCAAGCATAAGGAGAGTCTTTAATGTGTGGGTGTTGATCTCTTCTACGCCAAGTAAAAAACCAGCCATAGATGAAAAAACTACGCTGATCGCCAAGCCAGCTTTGGTAATTTCTTTAAAGTCAACAAACATTGATTTTAATGTAAAAGACGAATGTGAAGTGCTCAAGGCTAAATTTTTAAAAATCGATGCAAAGATAGGTGATAGTTTAGAAGTTTAAAAGTTTGCGGGTTTAAAAGTTGGTCTGTGGATTTGCTATTTTTAGTTTTTGATTGTTTTTAAATAACAAAAGGTTGGTTTCTGCAACCAACCTTTCTGTTTTTTGAGAGGTACTAAAACTATTTTTTAGCTTCTTCTTTTACAGCTTTTGCAGCTTCTTCAACTTTAGCGGCACCTGCTGCGGCAGCATCTTTAGCAGCATTTTTCATTTCTCCAGCAGCAGCGTCTACAGCGTGTGTAGCGTCAGTAGCAGCAGAATCCATGGCAGCTGTTGCAGTATCTACAGCTTCAGTCATTTCTGTTGCAGCAGCGTCTACAGCTTCACCAGTAGCTTCTTGAGTTTTGTCTTTGCAAGATGTCATTAAGGCAGCAATTACGGCTAAGCTAAAAAGTGTTTTTCTCATTTTTCTTAAAAATTTTAGAATTAATAATTTGAACTATTTCAGTTATAATATTAGTAAAAATATTCTATAATTCCAAATTTTTTATTAAGCTGATAATGTTTGTGCTTCTTTGTTGATTTTGTTGATTAAGCCTACTAGTACTTTTCCTGGGCCTACTTCTGTGAAGCTACTTGCTCCGTCTTCAATCATTTGTGTAACAGATTGTGTCCATTTTACGGCTCCTGTTAATTGTGCAATCAAGTTGGTTTTAATTTCTGTAGGATCACTTACTGCGCTCGCTGTAACATTTTGATACACTGGGCAAGACGGTGTACTGAATGTTGTTGCTTCAATAGCGGCTGCTAGTTTTTCTCTTGCTGGTTCCATCATAGGGGAATGGAAAGCACCTCCTACAGGTAAAATTAAAGCACGTTTTGCTCCTGCTTCCTTCATTTTTTTACAAGCTTCTTCAACTGCTTTTAATTCGCCTGATATTACTAATTGTCCAGGACAGTTGTAATTAGCTGCAACTACTACGCCATCTATTGATTGGCAAATAGCTTCAACTACTTTGTCGTCTAAGTTTAAAACTGCTGCCATGGTAGATGGTGTAATTTCGCAAGCTTCTTGCATTGCTAAGGCTCTTTTTGAAACTAACTTTAAACCATCTTCAAAAGATAAAGTGCCATTTACAACTAAGGCAGAGAATTCGCCTAAAGAATGACCTGCCACCATTTCTGGTTGAACATCAAGTACTTTTGCTAAAATTACAGAGTGTAAGAAAACAGCTGGTTGTGTAACTTTAGTTTCTTTTAGTTCTTCTGCCGTGCCTTCAAACATAATGTCAGTGATGCGGAAGCCTAAAATTTCATTGGCTTTTTCAAATAATTCTTTGGCTAAAGGTGACGTTTCGTATAGTTCTTTACCCATTCCAGTAAATTGTGCTCCTTGTCCAGGAAATACGTATGCTTTCATATCGTTTTATTTTTTTAACTATTCGTTTGGTTGAGTTTTTATTTCAAAGGACAAAAGTACACATTTTTTATTGTTCTAAAATTTTGTAACAATTCATATGGTTTAGCGTATAATAGAAAGAACTAAATTATGTATGTATGAAAAATTTTGTTAAAGTGTTTTTTCTAATAGGGATTGCTTTTTTACTCTTTTATATAACACTTCCTGTGGTAAGTTATGGTTTTGTGCAATTGCCTATGCTTCTTTTGGTTTTGTGTTTGTTGATAATGATAGTTTTTACGCAATTTCAAATTAGCCGTGATGGGAAAAAGCTAAAGATTACTGGGTATTCGGCGGGTAAAATAAAATATTTGATTTATTTGTTATTGGTGTATGTTTTTATTTTTCCAATGGTGAGTAGTAAAATGTTTCGCACACAATCGTATCAAAAACTTATTGGTAAAGTTGAAAATGGAGATAAAATTGCACGGCATATTGCTCCTATTTCCATGAATGAAATTCGTGTGGTTGATGAGAAGTTAGCTTATCTATTAGGGGAGAAAGTTTTGGGTTCGCAACCGGCTTTAGGGAGTCAGGTACATTTGGGGGAATTTTTTATTCAAAAAGTTCAAAATAAATTGTATTGGGTAGCTCCTTTATTGCATTCTGGTTTTTTTAAATGGATGAATAATACTGAGGGGACTCCTGGGTATGTTATGGTTTCTGCAACTAATGAAAGAGATGTGAAATTGGTGCAAAACGTTGGTGGTAAACCTGTGAAAATTAAATACCAGCCAGAGGCTTATTTTGGAGATTTGCTAAAACGTCATATTTATATGAATGGGTACGCAAACATTGGATTGACTGATTTTACATTTGAATTAGATGATCAGGGTAAACCGTATTGGGTAGTCACGCTGTATGAGAAAAAAATAGGGTTTAATGGTAAGGATGCTGTTGGGGTTTTAGTTGTTGATGTGACAACAGGTACAATGAAAGAATATAGTATTAAAAGCGCACCTTTATGGGTAGATCGTATTCAGCCTATTGATTTTATTGAAGAACAATTGAATGATTGGGGTGAGTTTATTCATGGTTATTGGAATTTTTCCAATACAGATAAATTACAGATTACGGAAGAGATGACCTTAGTGTATGGGAAAAATAACAAATCGTATTGGTATACCGGTTTGACCTCTGTGGGTAAAGATGAATCGGCAGTGGGCTTTGTGTTGGTTGATACTCGTACTAAAGAGGCAACTTTTTACAAACAAAGTGGAGCTACGGAATTTGCGGCACAAAGTTCGGCTCAAGGTAAAGTTCAGGAAAAAGGTTATAACGCTTCTTCACCTATACCTTACAATATTAATAATATTCCTACCTATGTGATGACTTTGAAAGACCGTGGTGGGTTGGTGAAAATGTATGCCATGGTGTGTATTAACGATTACACTATTGTAGGAGTAGGGAATACGATGCGTGAAACATTGATGGCGTACAAAAATGCATATAATATGTCGGGAAATATTATAAAACCTGATGCAGCAACGGATAAGAGAAGTGTTGTGGCGACAATTACTCGTATTCAAAATGATGTGAAAAACGGAAATAGTTTTTATTATTTTACTGTAAGTGGGCAAAGTAAAATTTTTATTGGCTCTTCACAATTGTCAAATCAATTACCGATTACTCGAGTGGGAGATCAAGTTGAGATACTCTTTGATTCGGATACAGAAGAAGTGATAGATGTATCGAGTTTTAGAAATTTAAGTTTGTAGTAATATAAAAGGGAGGCAATTGCCTCCCTTGAATTTATTATCCACTTTATTAGAATGAATATCTTGCTGAAAAATTCCAAGTTCTTCCAAACCCGAAAAATGCACTGTTGTTTTTTGCAATGCCATTATAATCGCCAAAAACAGTCCCGTAAGTGGTTTGTGTATTAGGGATGTTTTGATCTTTACCAAAACTAGAATTAGATTCCATAATATATTCCGCATCAAACATATTGTCCATGTTTAAGGTTAACTTCAGTTTATGTTGATTGTTAAGTTCGATCGTATAGTCAGCTAAACAGTCGATCACAGCATAAGAAGGAAGTTGTAAAGAGTTGTCAAAATAATTTGTATTGTAGAAAACAGGGTCAAAACGTTCAATAGGTGAATTTGTATAAAAACGATCGTAATATCTTCCTTTCATACCTAATTGAAGGCCTTTAGCAACAAATACTTTAAAACCTAAGTTAGCCATGGTTTGTGGGATGCCACCTATAAAGTTATTCTTTACGTATAAGGTGTTTACAGCTCCGCTGTTGTAATAAGTAAAATCTGCATTCGTTTTGTATTTCCATACCCCGTATGAGAAGTTTGAAAAGATATTCATTTGTTTGAACGGGTAAAAACTCAAATCTGCTTCTACACCATAGTTTTCACGATTGATACCTGTTGTCGCACCAAAGAAACCTGAAGCTGCATCGGCATATGGAATCGTTGAATCTTTGTGTAAGGCCCAGTAACCGTTTACTTTAAAAAGTAAATTGTTTAAAGTAAGTCCATATCCAGCCTCGGCAGAATAGAAGTCTTCGTTTTTGTAATTCGTATTAGGCGTTTCTGAAAAACTTGAGAATACATTGGTATATATAGGTGCTCTTGAAACAATCCCTCCATTAAGCCATGCATTATGGTTGTTTGTGATGTTAAAGTTGGCTCCTATTTTTGCATTATAACCATCTATAGTTACCAGTTCTGAATTGTGACCCTCTTTTGTGATTAAGTTGTATGTATTTCTGCTTAAAAACTGTCTGTTATATCCTCCTTGAGCTAATAGGTTTATCTTTTCGAAATTGGCTTCAATTTGTGCATAACCGCCAGCATAGTTGATATTAGAAGTAAAGTCATAATTTACTTTTGAGCTTTGGTTTACACTTTTAAAAGAATTTAATATATTGTTTCTAGTATTGTGTAGATCTTTTTCAGTGATGATATTGTTGTAAATGCTTAAGTCATTTGTAAGGGCTGTGAAGTCGCTACTTACTGCAAAAGCATCTGCTCCAAATAAATTTTCAATTGTACGATAATTATTGTAAGAAGTTTTGCGTAAATCAACCCCAGCATTAATCTTCAATATTTTGGTAAGGCTTTTGTCGATATTTGCAATGGCTCCGTAAGTTCTGGTTTCTTTGTTATCGGCAGATTGACTTACACCGCTTATATCTCCAATAGCGTAGGTTGGGGTGCCATCTGGTAAATTATAGAAAATAAAAGATGGTAAGATTGAATTTATATTGATTGTATTAATAGGGAATTTTGGCAGGTTAAAATTTGTGTATCTTAGAAAAGAATATTTGCCAGTATTAAAACCATTAACGTAATCAAAATCAATCTGAGTATGGTTGTTTTGAAAGTCTGGGTGGTCTGTTAAGTAAGGCGTAGGAACATTGTCAAAAGATGCAAAAACATCATGTCCTATTAATCGAACATTACTACTTTTACCAATAGAGCTATAGGCTTTTACAGAAAGTTGATCGTTGCTGTTAAATTTGTAATCCCATTGTAATATAGCCATTGGTTTGTGGCTGTTGTTACTTTGTGCGTTAAAAGTGTTTCCTTGGTAAAGTCCCCAATCAATATTATAGGTTCTGTCAAAATTTTCTCCGTTTAGGTCAAAATAATTGCCAATAGTCGTCATGGTATTTCTTTGATTATGCCATTGTGGAGTTCCCATTAATTTAAATTGGAAATTATGTTTTCTGTTCTCATAGCCTAAAGCTAGGAAATAACTTGTCGCATTAAAATCGGTTTTTTGGATATATCCATCACCACTCATATTGTTAAGCATGATATTAAAGCCAAAGCCGTTTTTAAGTTTACCCGTTCCGTAAGAAGCTCCAAATTTTCTAAATCCGTTAATACCTGTAGAAGTGAAAATTTCGCCACCTCTTGCAGCAAAAGCATCTTTGAATAGGAAGTTGATACTGCCTGCTACTGATGAGTTAACTAATTTCGAAGCTCCTAAACCTTTTTGAAGCTGTACAGAACTTAATGCGTCAGTCAAGCCTACCATGCCAGTCCAGTCTACATTTCCATTTTCAAGATCGTATAGTGATATACCTTCTGTCATAGGAGTGATATTGTTTTGGTCAAAACCTCTTAATCGCAATTGCGAGTCGCCAAAACCACCTCCCATGCGTGAAACGTAAGCTCCAGACATGTCGTTTGCTAGTTCGATAAAATCGTTGTTGGTTGCGTTTAACTGTAAGTCTGATTGAAAAACGGTTGATGAAGCAATTGGGGTTTTTCTGTTTTGAACTACGTCAACAATAGAAGAAGCGTTTTCGATTTGCTTCTGAATATCAGGAGTAAGTGTTATTGTCTTTAAATCAATTAAACCACTCTCAGTACTGGCCATCTCATTAATAACTATGTAAGTTGTCTTGAAGTTAAAAAAACTCACTTTTAAACGATTTTGAGAAACTAGTCCTTTAAGGGTAAAAGCCCCTGTAAAATCGGTATAGGTCGAGTAAATTTCGTTATCTCCATCAGCTGGTACAATTGCTACTTTTGCAGCATAAATGTTTTCTAACGTACTGCTGTTTTTTATAACACCTGTAATCTTAACGTTTTTTTGTGCTAGCACTAAAGTTGTGAAAGCTAAAAAAAACATTAAATTTAAATAATGTAGGTTTTTTTTCATGTTATTATAAGGTTAAGTTAACATTGCGAAATTACTATCAAAATTTAAATTTTTGACAATAATAGAAGAATTTCTACAGTTTTTTGATATATAACTAACTGTTTGTTAGAATTTTGTGTTTTTTTTGTAAGATGTTTTGTTTTTTTGTAAGAATTATGCTGAGTAAATGTTAAAAAATAATAAGTTGACAAAAGTATATATGTTGTTTTTTTGATTTATCATTATTAATTTGTTGGAAATGTAACAATTCATGATTTTAATCGATCTAATTGTCCTTTGTTTTTTACTATATTTTTATAATCCCACTGAATAATTCGTGATTTTTCAAGCCATCGCTTCAAATCATCCGAGTTAATTTGAGAAATGTCGGTGTAAGTGAATGATGCGTCTTTAAATTTTCCACTGCCTGCTTGTAATAGAGGTTCGTCAAAGCTCATGCCGCTCCAAAACATTAGTCGAATGCCTGCCTTTAGTTTACTATAGCCTACTATTGGATTTCCTTCTAAAAACCAAACGGGATGCGCATGCCAAATTTTGTTTTCGGCTTCCGGCAACTGCGTATGGATAAGTGTAGCTAAGGTTTCACAGATTAATTTCTCGTTTTCTACTTGTTTGTTGTTGTAAGCTGAAATTTCTGGGTGCATTTTAGTGAAATTTAAAGATTAATTTCCATAGGAATATCCATCAATAAGATTTTTGTGTCTTCGTTAACTTCAAATGTGATGAATTCTGTTTCCCAAATACCTATTGCATCACGGCGATTGATTATTTCATTATTCACGCTTACGGAGCCTTCAATACACATCAAATAGACTCCATTTCCGTTTTTTTGAACGTGATGGGTAGCTTCTAGTTTTTGGGTGTAATTACCTAAATAAAACCAAGCATCCTGATGAATCCAAACACCCTCATCTTCAGAATTGGGTGATAAAATTTGAATAAGTTGGTTTTCTTTATGATTAACATCTAGAGTGATTTGTTGGTATCTTGGGGTGACATTTTGTTTGTTAGGGAATAGCCAAATTTGAAACAGTTTTGTAGGTTGGTCGGGATTCGGATTGAACTCACTATGCATCACGCCCGTTCCTGCACTCATCACTTGAATGTCCCCCGTTTCAATAGTAGCTGCATTGCCCATGCTGTCTTTGTGTGCTAAAGCACCTTCTAAAGGAATGGTAATAATCTCCATGTTATCATGCGGATGCATCCCAAATCCCATACCGCCAGCAATAGTATCGTCATTTAAAACACGCAACACACCAAAATGTACTTTATCGGGATGATGCCAATTGGCAAAGCTAAAACTATGGTAAGCATTAAGCCATCCGTGATTAGCGTGACCTCTTTCGTTTGCTTTATAGATAATGTATTTCATATGTGTAAAATTTATTTGTTATAGGTCACATATGTTATCGCCTTTATTCATAGGTGTTTGCATACGCAAACTGCAAGTTTTTATGCGATTTCATATGTTAAAGATAACGAATTAAAATAATAAATCCGATGCTTTAAAGAGCATCGGATTTTGTTTATTAATGAAAGTAATCTTCTTCAATTTCAAATTCGGCATCTTTTTCCCAAATTTCCATTTCACAAGGTTTACAGTTGAATTTAAGCTTGTATTCTACCTCACCTTGTTTCAAAACTAGTGGTTCCGCTAGTTTTTGGTCCATGTTTTCACGGTGGTACTTCGGACAACGTTCTAATTCGTATTTGATGCAATATTTAGTAGTCATCACGCGTGATTTTCCAGGTTCCCATTGCAATTCGAAAGCTTGTTCTATTTCAGCCACGCCGTGACGTTCATAAAAAGCACGTGCATATTTATTAGAAACATTATACATGTAATCCAAATGTGTTTCTGGATAAGGATGGGATGTTTTTTCTATTTGGTGTTCATGTCGAATATAATTTGCTAAACGAATTTCAGACAATTGTTCGTACACTTTTCTACGCATTTCATTGATTTTAGAAATTGGAAGAAACCAATTTTCAGAGAAATCAATCGTAATTTCATCCGCAGTATACGGTGTAAATCCAGTTTTAGCCAAATTTATTTTAAAATTCTCTGCTAGCGAATCCCCTGTCTTGGTTTGGTCTTTTGGATGCTCGAGTTGTACGGTACTTAGGTTGCCATCTTCATCGGTAGCTATCAATTCAAAACCGTTTTCAATTTCTTTTAAAACCAATTTTGTACTGATTTTACGAACCGCACTATCTTCTCTTTCTACCAATTTGATGAAAGCAGCATCGTTGTTACGATAAATTTCCGTTCCGTTGGCAATTTCTTTCAATACATTGGGATATACAATGCCGTTTTCGGCTCTATTGACATAAATTCCTTCCGCTTCATTATTCGCATTGATGAAACAAAGACCATCGCCGTTGTTAAGCATTTCTCCGTTTTCAATTACGTACGAATTGCCTACCGTTTTGATAAGTTTTCCAATGTACTGCCCTTTCGATTTTGGACTTTCCCAAGAACCAATGGATTGATGTCTTTCGTTTACAAAATAATCAGTATATCCACGGTTAAAGGTTCTGTCTAAAGCCGATTCAAAACTATAAGTGCAGGTTCCTGAAGAAGCCTTGCTATATTTATCGCTGTTTTCTGCTAAGAAAGCATCCAGTTTTTTGCGTAAGTACGAAACATTGTTTTTTACATACACCACGTCTTTCAAACGGCCTTCAATTTTAAAAGAAACAATACCTGCTTCTACTAATTCTGGAATTTGATTCGACACATCGAAATCTTTTATAGAAAGTAAATGTGAATTTTTGATTAGCGTATCTCCATTACCGTCTATTAAATTATAAGGTAAACGGCAGTTTTGTGCACAAGAACCACGGTTTGCAGAACGTTCTCCATTAGCCACACTCATATAGCAGTTTCCACTAAACGAAACACAAAGCGCACCAGTTACGAAGAATTCTAATTCTACATCCGTTTCTTCGGTTATTTCTTTGATTTGATGAAGATTTAACTCGCGGGCCAGTACCACACGTTGGATACCAGCGTCTGCTAAGAATTTGATTTTTTTAGGGTCACGGTTGTTAGATTGTGTACTGGCGTGTAAAGCAATAGGAGGTAAGTCCAGTTCTAACAAGCCCATATCTTGGATAATAAGCGCATCAACGCCTATTTCGTACAATTTCCAAATCAACTGACGACAAGTTTCTAACTCGTTGTCATATAATATGGTATTAATAACCACAAAAACTTGTACGTTGTATAAATGGGCATATTTTACCAGTTCGGCTACATCCTCAATAGGGTTGTGCGCATTAGAACGTGCGCCAAATTGAGGTGCGCCAATATAAACCGCATCAGCACCCGCATTGATAGCTGCGATACCTGTAATTAAATCTTTTGCCGGAGCTAAAATTTCAATCTTCTTCTTCATCTTTAAAAAGCTAATTTTTTGGAGGTTACCAAAAAAACGAGTGCAAAGTTCCGAAAAAAAAGATAAAAATGATAATTATGGAATAAATTTAAGAAGTATTCAAAATTGGTACCCGAATATTTATGCATTACCGTAAAATGTTTTTGGAAATTTTACTAGCGATTTTTTGCAGTTTGTGCATTCGAATCGTTTTTAATGAGCAACCCCTCGCAGGATAAATTTTTATTTTTTAAATGAGATTCTTACTATGATTCAAGTGTGAGTGGTTGTGTTTTTTGAAATGAAAATAGAAAATATATCGAGGTGTTGCAAAATTGAACTTGATGTATTGATCTGTGAATTTTAAGTTTAAATCGTCTTAGTAGTATATTTTTTCTATTTACAATATCTTTGAACACTTAGAGTTTATACTATATGTTGCTAAAACAGTTCAAAATCCTTAGCCTGTTCCTATGTTTTCCGCTATTGGTTTTAGCACAAAACACTCCATACCAACGCAAGAAAATCAAAGTAACCCAAGATACTATCCATTTGGATACCGTAAGTATCAACGCTTCTTTTTTTAAATTGTTGGATAAAAATGAGGTTGAATTAGACTCTACGAACTATCAAGTCGATTTTTCTAAGGCGACCTTGGTGCTTAAAAATAAAGCACTTACTACAGATTCGCTGACGGTGCGTTTTCTTAATTTCCCAGATTTCTTAACCAAAACTTATTCCGTTTACGATGCCAAACGCTTAGTGAATACCACGGGTTCGGGAGTGGTTTATCGAGCGGAGTCTAATTTTGGAACTCAATTTAAACCTTTTGATGGACTAACTACTTCTGGAAGTATCACACGGGGTGTAACCATTGGAAACAACCAAAATGCTTCGGTCAATTCCAATTTAGATTTACAGATTACGGGTAAGCTTTCGGACAAAGTGAGTATTCGTGCTTCCTTGCAAGATAATAACATACCGCTACAACAAGGGGGCTATTCCCAGCGACTGGATGAATTTGACCAAATTTTTATAGAACTTTTTGCTGACAAATGGAGTATTCGTGGAGGCGATTTGTTTTTAGAAAATCGCAAGTCGCGGTTTTTGAATTTCAATAAAAAAGTGCAAGGTGTTTCTGCTCGTTTGCAACTCGGGAATCCAGAACGTAAGACCGAAACACTATTAGCGGGTGCTGTAGTACGCGGGCAATATGCTAAAAGTACTTTTACAGGACAAGAAGGAAATCAAGGCCCGTATAAGTTACGTGGACCTAATGGCGAATTGTATGTTTTAGTAATTTCTGGCTCTGAACGGGTATATGTGAACGGTATTTTATTGGAACGAGGTGAAAACAACCAGTATGTAATTGATTACAATGCGGGTGAAGTGACTTTTACCTCGCTGTTTCCCATTACGTCCGAAATGCGTATCGTGATTGAATATCAATTTTCAGAACGCAGTTATACGCGATTTGTAACTTATGGTGGGGCACAGCATGAGAATGAAAAATGGAGTTTAGGAGCCTATTTGTATTCTGAAAACGATTCAAAAAACCAGCCTTTACAGCAAAATCTCTCGCCTGAACAGGTACAAGTGTTAGCACAAGCAGGCGACAATCCTTTGCTAATGAATGCTCCTTCAGCCACTTTGGAAGCGTATTCTGATAAAAAGATTTTGTATAAAAAAACTACTATAAATGGCGTATTGGTATACGAATATAGTGCTAACCCTCAAGACGAGTTATACAATGTGCGTTTTAGTCAAGTCGGAAAAAACAAAGGAAATTACATTATAAAAGCTTCGGTAGGCAACGGGAGGATTTATGAATACAAAGCTCCTGTTTCTGGAGTGTTACAAGGAGAATATGAACCCGTAATCAAACTGATAGCACCTACCAAATTGCAAATTGCTACGCTACTTGGAAAATTCGCTCCCTTTAAGAAAACAACCGTCGATTTTGAGTTAGGAATGAGTAATTCTGACCAAAATCTTTTTTCTAGTTTAGATGATGCAAATAATCAAGGGGTAGCTGGGAAATTAAACTGGAAGCAACAGTTATTCGCTAAAAAATGGTTAGTCAATGCCTCGAGCGATTGGCAATATGTACAAGCTAAGTACAAAACTGTAGAGCGTTTATTCAATATAGAATTTGACCGGGATTGGAATTTAAAGAACACTAGAGGAAATCAAAGTTTATTAGCAACCCATTTGACTTTTGAATTGCCTAAAAAATCATTTTGGAAGTACCAATATGAAAATTTGAATTTCTCAGAATCCTTTTCAGGAAATCGTCATAGTGTTTCGGGTTTTATAAAAACTGGAAAATGGCAATTGCATCAACAAGGAAGTTTGATGCAAAGCAATGGTACCGAAGCAATTTCTCAATTTTTACGCAATCAATTGCAAACCAAATGGCACTTTAGAAAAAACTGGATAGGGGGAAGTCAGCGTCTTGAAAACAATCAAGAACGTGAAAAAGCAACACAAAAACTAACTTCTTTAAGCCAGCGTTTTTCAGAATGGGGAGCTTTTATGGGGCGAGGCGATTCTACTAAAGTATATGCCGAGTTAGGTTTATTGCACCGTTTGAATGATAGTTTGCAATTGGGTTTGCTGAAACGGGTGAATCGTTCGAATTCGTATTATTTGAAATCAAAATTGATTCAGAATGAAAAAGCTGATTTATGGGTTTTTGTCAATTATCGCCAGCTTACCTTTGAGGATGCGAGAGGTGCCGAATCTTCTTTGAATTCTCGTGTGTTGTACAACGACCGCTTTTTCAAACAACTGGTACAGTGGACTACTTCGTATGAAACAGCTTCAGGAACTATTCCTCAGCAAGAATTTAATTTTATTGAAGTTGAGGCGGGTCGAGGGATTTATGCTTGGAATGATTACAACCAAAACGGAATTAAAGAATTGCAAGAGTTTGAAATCGCTAAGTTTCCAGACCAAGCCAAGTATGTGAAAGTGTTTTTGCCGAATCAAACCTTTGTGAAAACACATCAAAATAGGTTTTCGCAAGCCCTTATTTTGAATCCAAATATTTGGATAAATCGCAAAGGGACGCTAAAAGTGTTGTCGCATTTTTACAATCAGACTTCCTTTTTAATGGAACGCAAAGTGAAAAGAATTGGAGATAATTTCGATTTAAATCCTTTTAACCAATCCGTAGAAAACTTATTGGGATTAACCTCTAGTTTTAAAAATAGTTTGTACTATAATCGTGGAAAACAATCCCACTCTGTGACTTACAATTTTATTCAAAATGATTTAAAAAGCCTTTTGTTAGCTGATGAATTGCAAAATACCAACAGTACGCATCAATTGTTGTATACACATCTTCTCAAAAAATCTTGGCTGGTCAATGCGCAAGCAAGTGTTCTTTCAACCCGTGTAAGTTCCTTGAATTATGCGAGTCGGAATTATACCATCGATGGAAATGAATTGGAATTCAAACTTGGGTATTTGTTTTCTAAAAATGCCAGTTGGGATTTCTTTTACGAATATCAAAAAAAGCAAAATCAAATAGGAGAAAATGAATTCTTGCATAAATCAAGATTAGGCACTTCTTTTAATGTGGCTACAGAAAAACGTTTTACCATGAGTGGCGAGTTTGCTTATGTTAACAATAGTTTCGATGGAAACCCAAATTCTCCTGTTGGTTTTCAAATGTTAGAAGGGCTACAAATCAATAAAAATTATACTTGGCGTTTGTTGCTACAAAAGAATTTAACGCAGTATTTAGACCTCAATGTAAATTACCAAGGACGCAAAAGTGAAACTTCCCAAGTCATACACACAGGTAATGTGCAATTAAGAGCTTATTTCTAAGTTTGTAGAAAGATTTCTATCTAAGTATTTGGTGTTTAGTTAATTATTATGTTTGCGGTTGAATTAATCCTAAAAATATAATAAAATGAAAAAAAATTACTTTTCCTTGTTTGTTTTAACAGTATTGTTGATGTTTTCACAAGTGACTTTTTCAAGAATTATTGTTTTTAATATCAATAATGGGAGTTCAACGGGTAATTTATATCAACGTACAGAGAATGTTGTTGTAGGTGATATAATCCGATTTACTAATAATTTGCCCTATACAATTACGAATACAAATGGGGTGATGGATTGTATGTTGGTGCCTTCAATTGGTCAAACACAATATAAAACTATTGCGCCTAATGCTTATGTTGAAATACCTATTATTGATCAGAGTATTACAAATTATACTTTTATACACGATCATTTTCAACAAAATAAATATTATAACAACCGCTTAAATTTGACTTTCCCTTTGGGCACAGAGACTTTTTTTGATAATAATGATTTTAGTTTTTCGAGTTCTAATCCGGTGCAAGATGAGTTAAAAATTATATTTAAAGCAAGTAAAGAAAATGTTGAGTTAAATCTTTTTGATATGACTGGTGCAAAGGTTTTTACCCAAAGGGTTGCTCAAACTGATCAAGCGGTTATGGATTTGCGTGGTTTATCTGCAGGTGTCTATTTTTTGCAAATTGATGTGGATAACAAAAAAAATGTAAAACGTCTTTTAAAGAACTAATTTAAAATTTGTATATTTATTCTGAATAAAATCAAACTAGTATGAAAAAATTATTGTTACTGACATTGATGTTTTTGTTTTCGAATTCCTTTTTAGCCCAAGAAACAGAAACAGTTGCTAAAAAATCAAGAAAAACAAAAGCTAAAACAGAAAAAGCAGCTAAAGAAAAGTCAGAAGCTGCCGAAGAAAAAGCTAAAGCAAAAAAAGAAGAAGCAAAAGCGAAGCGAGAGAAAGCTAAAGCAGATAAGGAAAAAGCGAAAGCAGACAAAGAAAAAGCTGAAGCAACCGCAGAAAAAGCAAAAGCTAAAAAGGAAACCGCAAAAGCTAGGAAAGAGAAAGAAGCTAAAGAAAATAGTACTTCTACAACAGGAAAAGCAAAATCGACTGCTGGAAAAGCGAAGGCGGAAGCAAACAAAGCAGACGCTAAAGTAAAGGACGAAGCTGACAAAGCAAAGTCAAAAGCTAAAAAAGCGAAAGAGGAAGTTGCTGAAAAAGTTGAAAAACCAGCTAAAGAAGCTAAAGCTAAAGCCACTAAAAAAGTTAGAGAAACTACTGAAAAGGCTAATCCTAACACGACTGACAAAGTGATAGGAAAATATAAAGAAAGAAAAGTATATGAAGGACCTCGTGGTGGGAAATATTACATTAACAAAAATGGAAATAAAACCTACATTGACGACGACCAAGTAGAATAAGTACAGTACGTTTGTATTATTTGAAACCTAATAGCATGAATAAGCTGTTAGGTTTTTTTATTAGGCATCTTGGTTTGTGTAGGAATTATTGATTTAGAGAAGAATAGAAATCTTCTGAATTCCTAGGTTTAAAAATTAGACAAGCTTGGAGCGATTTAAAAGTAAAATGATAACTGTTGTTAGAATCAATATTTAATCAGTCAAAATTCTTTAATTGAAAAGGTATTTTTACTTTTGCAACTTAAAAAGGAAGCAGTGGCAAACGCCTTGCAAGGAGGAATGAAAAAAATACTAGTTTTACTATTACTGATGCTTTTGGGTGTTGCTTGTAAGCAAGAGCCCCAAGCGGTTATCATTCCTAAAAATCTCATCAAAACCTTTAGCCCTGAAATGGCAGAAAATGCCGTGATGTACCAAGTGCACATCCGGAATTATAGTCCTGAAGGTACATTTAATGCTTTTACTCAAGATATTCCTAAGCTAAAAAAATTAGGAGTCAAAATTATCTATCTGATGCCCGTACAGGAAATAGGTTTAGAAAATAGAAAGGCTGGACGGAAACTTTTGGCAGCACAACTCAAAGATTCTGTGCTTCAAAAGAAAATCATGGGGAATCCCTATGCCCTAAAAGATTACCGAAGTATACAAGCTAGTTACGGTTTGGCTGATGATTTAAAAAAACTCATTGCAACGGCACATCATCATCAAATGTATGTCATCATGGATTGGGTGGCTAATCATACCGCTTGGGACCATGCTTGGGTGAAAAAACACCCCGACTTTTATGTGAAAGGCAATGAGGGTTTGATGCAGTCACCTTATGATTGGAGGGATGTAGTACAGTTAAACTATACTAAACCTGCTGTGCATTATGCCATGATTGAAGAAATGCGCTATTGGCTAAAGAATTATCAATTAGATGGATTCCGCTGTCAAGTTGCTGGTGAAGTGCCTACACAGTTTTGGGAACGTGCTCAAGCAGAATTACAAAAAGTACGCCCGATTTTTATGTTGGCAGAAGCTGAAAAGCCTAGTTTGCTTAAAAAAGCGTTTGATGCTCAATATGCTTGGGAAGGACATTATATCCTTAACAACATCGCCCAAGGAAAAATGTCAGTAAAGGAATTAGATACTTATCTTCAAAATTTACAAGCGACGCATCTGCCTGAATCAATTTTCTTGAATTTTATAAGTACTAGTGAAGAAAATTCTTGGAACGGTTCTGAATACGAGCGCATGGGTGATGCGGTGGAGGTAATGACGGCTCTGACCTATATGATTAACGGAATGCCATTAATTTATAACGGGCAAGAATATGATATGGACAAACGATTGCGTCCCTATCAAAAAGATACAGTGCCTCATACCTTGGGTAACATGTGGGGTGTTTATGAAAAATTAGGCCAGTTGAAGACCACGCATCCCGCTTTGCATAGTGGTCAAAATGCTTCCACGTATACACGTATAAAAACCTCTGACGACAATCACATCATTGCTTTTGAACGGGTTAAAAAAGGGAAAAAACTCCTTTTTGTGGCTAATCTTTCGAAAGAAGAGAAAATAGTTGCTTTAAATAAAAAAGGTGCTTATCGAGACTATATGACGGGTGAAGTTATTCAAATAAATGATAATCAATCGCTTAATTTGAAATCTTGGGCGTATAAAATTTTAGTAAACCAATAATTTTTACGATATTTAGCCTACTTTTTTTGTTATGCTAAATATAGGACACCGAGGAGCCAAAGGGCATGTAGCCGAAAATACGATGGAGTCATTTCTGAAAGCTTTTGAGTTAGGAGCTGACGGAATTGAACTCGATATTCATTTGACTGCCGATGGTGAAGCCGTGGTGATACATGATGAAACGGTAGACAGAACTATAAAAAATGCTTCTGGATTTATCAAAGATTTTACTGTAGCCGATTGTTCTAAAGTGGGAATTCCTACTTTGGTGGAAGTTTTTCATGTGTTACCCGAAGATGCCTTTTTAAATATTGAAATTAAAAATCCTGAGGCAACTTTGGTGGTTGCTGATGAAATTGAGAAGTTTGTCCGACTCGGGGAAATCCACTATGAAAATGTTCTTGTTTCATCGTTTCATTGGGAGGTGTTGGGAAAACTCTCCCAGATAAATCCAGATATTCGATTAGGCGTTTTGTCAGAAGAAAATAGCAAGGAGGCTTTGGCGTTTGCTAAGGAAATCGAAGCGTATTCTGTCAATGTTTGGTTTGAACTACTCACGCCGGAACTCATCGCTTTGGCACGTCAACATCAAATACAAGTGCATACTTTTACCGTAAATTCTCCAGAAGATATTACTTTTGCAAAAAAAATGGGTGTCGATGCCATTATTACCGACTACCCCGATAGAGTATGATAGCAAATTATGATGTGGTAGTGGTAGGCGGTGGCGCCGCTGGTTTTTTTACGGCAATCAACCTGGCCGAATTGTATCCTCACTTGAAAATAGCCATTTTAGAACGAGGAAAAGAAGTATTGTCTAAAGTACGTATTTCAGGCGGCGGTCGTTGTAATGTAACCCATGCTTGTTTTATACCAAATGAATTAGCAAAGTTTTATCCACGCGGTGAAAAGGAATTAAAAGGCCCTTTTCATCAATTTTGTAGTGGGGATACCATCGAATGGTTTGAAAAGCATGGTGTAGCCTTAAAAATTGAGGAGGACGGACGTATGTTTCCTGTAACGGATAGTTCGCAAACCATTATTGATTGTTTTTTAAATACCGCTAAAAAGCTTAAAATAGAAGTGCTCACTGGACAAAGTGTACAAGAATTATTTAAAAGCGACACCTATTGGAAAGTTACCACCAATCAAGGTACTTTTAAATGTGGTAAACTGATTTTATCTACAGGGAGTAATCCTAAGATTTGGGATATGCTACAGGAGTTTGGGCATACGATAGTTTCGCCTGTACCTTCACTTTTTACTTTTAATATCAAAGACAATCGCATTAAAGATTTAATGGGAGTTTCTACTGCTTTGGCATCGGTTAAAGTAAAAGGAACCAAGTTGAAAGCTACAGGTCCATTATTAATCACGCATTGGGGCATGAGTGGCCCTGCAATTTTACGTGTTTCGGCTTGGGGAGCTCGCGAATTGTTTGACAAGAAATACCAATTTGTTTTACAAGTCAATTGGTTAAACGACTTGGATTTTGATACGGTTTTAGAAGATTTAAAAGAGATTAAAGAAGAAAATGCCAAACGCTTGGTCAATAAGTTCTGTCCCTTCGATTTTCCAAAACGTTTATGGGAAAGCATATTGACGGCATCAGGAATTACTACAACAACCAAATGGGCAGATGTTTCTAAAAAACAACTCGCGGATTTAGCACAACAATTAACTCAAGCTGAATTCCAAGTAAATGGGAAAAGTACCTTCAAAGAAGAGTTTGTTACGGCTGGAGGTATCGATTTGAAAGAAATTAATTTCAAAACCATGGAAAGCAAATTGTTTTCTAACTTGTATTTTTCTGGTGAAATTCTGAATATTGATGCAATTACAGGTGGTTTCAACTTCCAAAATGCTTGGACGGGTGGTTTTGTCATTGCAAAGAATTTTGAGGTTTAGGCAAAGATTAAAAGGTAAATTAGAAATTGTGTAAGTTGTTATTTAATTTAACAAAATGACCAAAATTTGAAAATCAATATTGGTCATTTTTTTGTTTTACAAAAGCAAGTCAGACTTATTTGTTGAAATAACATTACAATGATTTCTACCATTCATTTACTTTATTTGCATCCATTTTTAAGAAGATAAAAAGCAAAATGGTAAAGGACCATAAACTAGATCCTCCATAAGATAAAAATGGAAGAGGAACCCCAATCGTAGGGAAAATACCAACAACCATTGAAATGTTTACAAAGTAATGGGTAAAGAGTACTGATGCCACGCCATAACCATAGATACGGCTAAATTTTGTTTTTTGGTTCTCAGCTAAATATAAAATACGCAATAATAAACCCGCAAATAGGAGTATAACTATAGCTGAGCCTGCGAATCCCCATTCTTCTCCTACGGTAGTGAAAATATAATCGGTATGTTGTTCAGGTACGAAATTTCCTTTGGTTTGTGTGCCTTCCAGCCAGCCTTTACCTATCCAGCCACCTGAACCAATAGCAATTTCCGATTGATTCGTGTTGTAACCGATACCTGCCATGTCTACCTGTTTGCCTAATAGGATATTAAAGCGATCACGGTGGTGTTGCTGGAACACATTTTCAAAAACATAATCAACAGATACACTAAAACCAGCCATTAAAACAAAAACAATACCGCTAGCTATTACATTACGTCTTACTGGTTTTGAGTAAAAATATTGAATGATAACCCCAATTAATGTTATTAAAACTACATATTGCGGTTTTAAAAGTAATGCCATTATAAAAAGTACAATTGCCCCAACGCCAGTCCATAAATACCATGCTGGTAAACCTTCGCGGTGTAATACAAAGACCATCATGATGAAAATTAGTGCACTCCCCGCATCGGGTTGTAGCATGATTAGGCCAATGGGTAAAAAAAGAATGCCCAATCCTATGAGTTGATGGTTGAAATTTTTGAGGTTAATTTGGCTATCACTTAAAAATTTTGCTAGAGCTAAAGCTGTGGCCGATTTAGTGAATTCTGAGGGTTGTAGTGTTAAAGGTCCTATACCATACCAGCATCTTTGTCCTGCTATAGTTTTTCCTGCTACAAAAAGCCCCATTAGTGATAGCAAAGCTACTCCATAAATAATACTGGTGTATTTTTCGTAAAATTTAGCATCAATGCTTAATACAACTATTATTAATATAATGGTAAAGCCTATGAAAATGAGTTGTTTTCCATAGTTTTGTGAAAGATCAAAAATGTAATCAGAATCGGGAACTAAATCTGCTGAGTAAATATTTACCCAACCGATTAATACCAACAAGCTGTAAATTAATACAGTGATCCAATCAATATTTTTGCTTACACTTTGATTTTTCATTAATTAGTTTTTGTAGGGTTTGTACTTCCTGCTTTTTTGATAGAGTCTAATTTTAATTTAGCTTTTACTCGGTTTAAAGAGTCTTTTCGAAGCCTAATTTTGTACATAGAATCTATATATTTTCGAGTGAATTTATTATACTGATGTTGTAAACTTTTGTTTATAACACTCTCCTCTCTGTATTTGTTAGATACTTTCCCTTTTAGATATTTTTCAATCATTAATGAGGTGATTGGACCTGCGGTTGTTGCTCCGTAGCCCCCGTTTTCAACAAAAACAGCTAGAGCAATTTTTGGGTTGTTTTTTGGGGCAAAAGAAACAAAGATAGAGTGGTCTTCTAATTGTTTTTTCTTTCCGTTGATAATGGCAAAATTTTCAGCTGTCCCTGTTTTACCACAAATTTCAATGCCTTCTACCCCTAAGAAATAGGCGGTACCTGTTTTGAATACCTCGGCTAAACCTTCAACAACAGGAGGGAAGTGTTTTTTGTCAATTGTAGTGACATGTTTTGTGCGGAATTTTTTATCAATTTGTTGTCCTTTGATTTTCTTGATAATATGAGGGGTGTAATAATAACCGCGATTCGCAATGGTGGCCATCATATTTGCCAATTGGATAGGGGTCATCAAAATTTCACCTTGTCCAATAGAATTGGAAACAATCATTGTAGATTTTAAACTACCATTAGGGTAATATTTTTCATAGGTTTTTGACGTAGGAATGTTTCCTTTTCTGCCTGTAGGTAAGTCATAACCCATAAATTGACCTAATCCAAAGCTTTTTAAGTGGTCGCTCCAATAGTCTACACCTTGTGAAGCGTTAGGGAACATGCCTAAAGTTCTCAGATAAGTAGTCCCAAAATAGGCATTACATGACTTAGCAATACCCATATGGAGTTTTCGTACACCACCGCCACAGTGACAACGCATAAAACGACGACCGTAGCTAAAACCATGTCGACAACTTACTCCTGTTTCTGTGTCAATTGCGCCTTTTTGAAGTCCAATTAAAGCTGTTAAGATTTTAAAAGGAGATCCTGGAGGGTATTCTGCCAATAAACTGCGATCGTATAAGGGTTTTGCTAATGAATCGTTGTAAAGTTTAGTGTAATTTCTTGAGCGTTGTCGGCCTACTAAAATTGCTGGGTCGTAAGTAGGCGCAGTTACTAAACATAGAATTTCACCTGTTTTAGGTTCAATAGCTATAATCCCACCGCGTTTATTTTTCATCAATTGTTCGCCGTATTGCTGTAGTTTGGAATCAATGGTTAAGGTAATATCTTTACCTTGAACAGCAATAGTATCGTATTTTCCCTCTTTATATAACCCAATTTCTCGGTTAAAACGGTCTCTTTGAATGTGTTTTACTCCTTTTTGTCCACGAAGTACTTCTTCGTACATTTCTTCAACCCCTTGTTTACCTAATAAGTCGCCGCTTTTGTAATAAGGATTTTTTTCAATAATACGTTCATTGGCCTGAGTAATGAAGCCAAAAATGTTAGCACCATGATGAAATTGATAGTCTCTTAACGAACGTTTTTGAATGTAAAAACCGTCAAACTTGCGTTCTTTTTCTTGGAAAGCAGCATATTCCATTTTGTTTAATTGCCCCATAAAAACTGATGGTAATAATGGAGAATAAACAACAGCTTTTTCAATTCGCTTTTTAAAATCGTCTTTCGTTATACCAAGAAGTTTACAAAACTCTAAAGTGTCTAATTTTTTTATCTCTCGGGGTACAACCATGATATCATATGATGGTTGATTGGCCACTAATAATTCACCTTTTCGGTCAAAAATATATCCTCTTTCAGGGTATTCATATTTGATTTTTATGGAGATATTTTCTGATTTTAAACGAAGCTCTTCATCTATGATTTGTAAATAAAAAAGCCTTGCTATGATTAAAATAGCAGAAACTATAACCATAACGGGTAATAAAAGCTTTCTCATTTTTTATCGTTTACTAGGCTTGAACAAATAGATTAAAGTGATGCTTATAATTAGGGTAAATGCAGTGGCGCACAAGGTTCTAATTAAAGCGTCTAATAAAAATACAAACTTGAAAAATTCAAGTGTAAATAAAATAATGTGATGTGTAATTATGGAAATAACTATAAAAGTCAAGCGTTCAGGGGAAATTCTGTCGTTAATTCGAATAGTTTGGTATTCATAACTCAAACCAAATGCGAATTTAAAAAAACTTGGTCTCAAATAGGCTAAAACTAGAGAAGCCGTTGCATGAACCCCTCCTGAGTTTTCAAAATAATCGATAGATAACCCTAATAGAAAACTAGCAACTAACAATGCAGCTCTGTTAGAATTAACAGGAAATAATAAAATGAATAGTATATACGGAAAAGGATTAATAAATCCGAATAGATCGATATGATTAAAAATAACGACCTGTACGATTACCAATAAGATAAATCGAATTATGTTGGTTATAATCGTGCTATTCATCTTTCTTTATAGTTTCGGCTTCAAGTTTGTTAATTTCGGCTGCTTCTTTGTTTTTTATGATATACACATGATTTAAGTTAGTCATATCTGTAAACAAACGTACATCAAGCGTATAGTAATTGGTTTCCGTATCCATATAGATACGGTCTATGATTCCTACAGGTATGTTTTCTGGGAAAATCGTAGAACGTCCACCAGTAACTATCGTATCTCCTTTTTTCACCGTAGCTAATCTTGGAATTTCTATTAATTGTGCATATCCTGCATTTTTAGCTTTCCAAATTAAAGAACCAAAATGATTGGTTCGTTTAACTTTAGCGTTGATTTTAGATTTTAAATTCAAAACACTAATCACTGTAGCGTAGCGCGGTGATACTTTTTCAATCACCCCAACTATTCCTTCGCTACTAATTACCCCCATATCAGGTTTTATGCCTTTTATAGCGCCTGAATTAAGAGTGAGGTAGTTTTCTGTTTTGTTGTAGGAATTATTGATTACTTTCGATTGTAATACTTCTAATTTATCATACCCTTTAACCGAATCTTTAAGTAAAGTAGAACTGCTGTCTTTTTTGTTGAAAAGTAATTTTCTTAAATAAGCATTTTCTTTGGCTAATTTATCATTTTGATCTCGTAAACCAAAATAGGAGTGAACTTCATTTACTTCTTCATATATACTTCCAGTTACGGCATTAGCGGAATTAACCATTTGACTCCTGTGATAAGAGTGTGATTGGATGGTTAAGGTTAATGAGGTGACCAAAAGCAGCAAAAACAGCAACCTTGTGCTGTTTTTTAATATAAAATTTAGAATTTGCTGCATCTAAAAAAATATAAATTTTTAAAAATAAATATACTGTTCTGCTCCTTGAAGGAGTAGGGGTATTATTTTATTAAGATACTTCTAAAACGGTTTAGGTTTTTTAAAGTCATACCAGTTCCTCTAACAACGGCTCTTAATGGATCTTCTGCGATGAAAACCGGTAAGTCTGTTTTTTGAGAAATACGTTTGTCTAAGCCTCTTAGCATAGATCCACCGCCTGCTAAATAAATACCTGTGTTGTAAATATCAGCAGCTAATTCTGGAGGTGTTTGCGATAAGGTTTCCATGATAGCATCCTCAATACGCTGAATTGATTTATCTAAGGCTTTAGCAATTTCTCTGTAAGAAACTTCAACCTGTTTTGGTTTACCAGTTAATAAGTCACGACCTTGAACCGACATATCATCTGGTGGTGAATCTAAATTTTCGATGGCAGCACCTATTTCGATTTTGATTTTTTCAGCAGTAGTTTCCCCTACAAATAAGTTATGTTGGGTTCTCATATAATAGATGATGTCATTTGTGAAAACGTCACCAGCAATTTTTACGGATTTGTCACAAACAATACCACCTAATGCAATAACTGCAATTTCAGTTGTACCTCCTCCTATATCTACAATCATGTTTCCTTTAGGTTGCATGATGTCTAAACCGATACCAATAGCGGCTGCCATAGGTTCGTGGATAAGATACACCTCTTTTCCATTAACACGCTCCGCTGATTCTTTTACCGCACGCATTTCCACTTCGGTAATACCTGATGGAATACAGATAACCATGCGTAAAGCAGGGGTGAACAATTTTTTCTGTAATGCAGGTATACTTCTGATTAACATTTTAATCATTTGTTCCGATGCGTCGAAATCAGCAATAACTCCATCTTTTAAGGGACGGATGGTTTTGATGTTTTCGTGGGTTTTCCCTTGCATCATATTCGCTTCTTTTCCTACAGCAATGATTTTGCCAGAAATGCGGTCGCGAGCTACTATTGAAGGGCTATCTATAACAACTTTGTCGTTGTGAATAATCAGTGTGTTTGCGGTACCAAGGTCAATTGCTATATCCTCAGTCATGAAGTCAAAAAATCCCATATTTTCCTACTGCGGGTTACTTATGTTTAAAAGTATTTTACTAATACGCAAAAGTATGAAATTATTTTGGTATATATGAAAATAAAAATCGCGTTAAAAATAACTTTTTTTAACGCGATTTTGTTATAAAAAAAATGCAAACTGTTAATGTTTGAAATGTCTTACTCCAGTAAACACCATTGCCATTTTGTTTTCGTTGCAATAGGTAATGCTTAATTCATCTTTAATCGAACCTCCTGGTTGAATCACCGCGCTTATTCCTGAGTTGTTTGCAATTTCCACACAATCAGGGAATGGGAAGAAAGCATCACTCGCCATCACGGCTCCTTTTAATTCAAATTGGAATGAATTTGCCTTCTCAATAGCCTGACGTAAGGCGTCTACACGTGACGTTTGTCCAGTACCTGAAGCGCATAATTGTTTGTTTTTAGCTAAAACAATAGTGTTTGATTTGGTATGTTTACAAATTTTTGAAGCAAATAACAAATCTTCAATTTCTTGCTCTGAAGGAGAAAGTGTTGTTACGGTTTTTAAAATAGTCTCAGAATCTGTGATTAAATCTTTATCCTGAACTAAAGCACCATTCAAACAAGTACGTACAGTGGTTTGAGGTAATTCAACTTCTTTTTGGATTAAGATGATTCTGTTTTTCTTTTCTTTTAATAAAGTTACCGCTTCTTCGCTATAGCTTGGTGCAATGATAACTTCACAGAATAATTGGTTAATTTCTTCTGCAGTAGCTAAATCGATAGTGCCGTTTGCAATTAATACACCTCCAAAGGCAGAAGTAGGGTCGCCAGCTAATGCATCAACATACGCTTCTTTCATTGTAGGACGTGTAGCCACACCACATGCATTGTTATGTTTTAAGATAGCAAATGTAGGTTGGTCGTTTTTGAATTCTGACATTAAATTAACGGCCGCATCTACATCTAACAAGTTGTTGTATGATAATTCTTTGCCGTTTAATTTGTCGAACATTTTATTTAAATCACCAAAGAAAAACCCTTTTTGGTGAGGATTTTCTCCGTAGCGTAATACTTCACCTTTAGTCTCGCTGATTTTCAAAACTGCTTCTTCGTGGTTTTTATTGAAATAATTGAAGATAGCCGAATCGTAATGCGAAGAAACATTGAATGCTTTCGTTGCAAAAACTTTTCTTTGTTCTAAAGTTGTGGCTCCGTTTTGTTCTGAAATGATATCTAATAATAATGAATATTCATTAACTGACGGAATAATAACAGTGTCTTTGAAATTCTTTGCACCTGCACGAATTAATGAAATTCCACCGATGTCAATTTTTTCAATAATATCTGCTTCACTAGCGCCTGAAGCAACTGTTTTTTCAAATGGATATAAATCAACAATGACCAAGTCAATTTGAGGAATCGCATATTCTTGCATTTGTGCAACATCACTCTCATTATCTTGACGGTTTAGGATACCACCAAAAACTTTTGGATGTAACGTTTTTACACGACCTCCTAAGATAGAAGGGTAATCCGTAACTTCTTCTACAGGTACTACAGGAATGCCTAAGTTTAGAATAAATTCTTCTGTTCCTCCAGTGGAATAAAAAGTTACATTTTGTTCGTGTAATTTTCTTACAATTGGTTCTAATCCGGTTTTATCGAACACTGAAATCAATGCCGATTTGATGGTTTTTGTTGTATTCATTGTGTTGTTGTGATTTAAGGCGCAAAAATAGTTTATTTTATTGCCTATTCAAAATATGAAAGTTAAAAGTGTAACAAATAGAGGTTTTTGCATACGAATAGTAAAAACGAACTTATGATTATCTACCTGCGTTTATTTAAAGAAAGTCTAGGATTTGCCTTAAATGCCTTGCGTAATAATAAATTAAGAACCTTGCTTTCGTTGCTGGGGGTTACAATTGGTATTTTTTCCATTATTGCCGTATTGTCTGCGGTTGATTCTTTGGATAGAAAATTTAAAAATGACATTGGTAGTTTGGACAACAGTTCGATTTATTTATTCAAATATTCATTTGCACCTACGGAAGTTCCAGATTGGAAAATTGAACAATTCCCGACGGTGAATTATGAAGAATATAAATACCTTAAAAATCAAGTTTCTATTATTGAAACCGCATGTTATCAGTATTTTACAGGTAGAGAAAATGTGAAATTCGAAGAAAAATCTATGGGGTCTGCCAGTGTGGTACCTTGTACCCACGAGTTTATAGAAATTGATAAAATGGATTTTACCGAAGGGCGTTTCTTTACGGAACAAGAGTCGAATTCAGGTACTAATGTAGTGGTGATAGGAGCCGAAGTAGCGGAAACACTTTTCGATGGATTGTCACCTATAGGAAAAGAACTCAGATTATACGGACAACGCTTTAAAGTAGTAGGGGTTTTGAAAAAAATAGGTACGCGTATGGTGAATTTTGGTGCAAATCCTGATGTGAGTATTTATACCAATTTGAACAAAGTCCGTTCGCTTTATGGAGATAATAGCGATAAGTTCATGCCTGTTATCATTATCAAACCTAAAAAAGGAATTGATGAAGCAGAAATAAAAGGTGAGATTACACAAAAATTGCGAGCTTTTAGAGGTTTGAAAACTGGTGAATTGAATAATTTTTTCTTAAACTTTTTAAAAGGGGCTACTGATATGTTGGACGAACTTATAGGGGAGATGAATTTGATAGGGTGGATTATTGCTGGATTTTCTCTCTTAGTTGGTGGTTTCGGTATTGCTAATATCATGTTTGTTTCGGTAAAAGAGCGTACCAATCTAATAGGGATTCAAAAATCATTAGGGGCAAAAAACAAATTTATCTTACTGCAATTTTTGTTTGAAGCTGTTGTTTTATGTGTTATTGGCGGACTTGTAGGGATACTTTTAGTATGGATAATTTCAATAATTTTGACTAATGCTTTAGAATTTGATTTCGTTTTAAGTCTTTCAAATATTATATTTGGGACTGTTTTAGCAGGATTTATAGGCTTGATTTCTGGAATTATTCCAGCAATAGCAGCTTCTAAACTTGACCCTGTGGAAGCGATTAGAAGCGGAATGTAATGCATCAAAATGTAATCAGATTTTTATTTTTTTTAATTTCTTTTGTTAGCCAGGCGCAGTATAGTATCAAGCACTATACTTCTAAAGATGGGCTAGCACACGATTTATGTTATGCCATGATGCAAGACCGTCAAGGACGCATTTGGTTAGGTACTGATGATGGGTTGATGCGCTACAATGGAAATCAGTTTCAAACCTATGGCTACTCAGAAGGATTTGAATCGAATTATGTAATAGATGTTTTTCAAACGCAGAATGCTAAAATTTACGCTGCCACTTGGGGAGCTGGTTTGCATGAGTTTAAAAAAGGTAAGTTTGTTCCTCTTGGGGATAAGAAAAAAGTTAGTAAAGTAGCTGTTCTCGGTGGGAAATTTATTTGTAAAAGTATTGGTAACGATTTCTATATATTAGATGCCAAAAAAACCATTTCAGGAGCCTTTGTTGTTGATAGAAACCTTTATAAGTTAAGAGAGAAGGCTCTCTTAGAAGAAGCTGTCAATTTTGAATTTGAAAAAGCTTGGGATGGCGTTTATTTTTTTAGTGCCTTTGAAAAAAGTACATCAGGAATTTTCAAATTTAATACTACTGGTTATACGTTAAGACCTGTATTCCCATTTCTTAAAAATTTAACGATTAAGTATTTTGGTAGTACGGCTGATGGTAATTTTTATGCGAGTACCCATACGCATTTGTTTCTTTTTAATCATCAAAAATTGTTGCGAGTTGTCCAATTGCCTTTTGGGAATGTGAAGGTAAAAAGGGTCATGGTTAAAAAGGATAAAGCGTTGTTTCAGTTGTTTGATTCTGGAAAAGCAACGGACTTTGTCGCTTTGCTGGATTTAAAATCTGGTGAATTTAAAACTTGGCAACCAGAAGTTTTTGAAAACAAGCTTATTAGTGACATCCTGATAGACAAAGACCAGAACTACTGGGTAAGTACGTATGGGGCAGGTTTGTTTAAAATATTTGAAGAGAATTTTGGGGTCAATAATTTTTATTTCCCAAATGAAAATGTTTCTGATATAAACGAAGATGCTTACAATTTGTTTTTTATAGCTGGTAATAAAATACATGCCCTTAATAAACACACTCAAAAAACAAGTACGTATACTTTTCCAAATGTGGTTTGGAAAAGTTATCGAAATAGACAAGGTGATTTGAATTTCTTAACTAAAGATGTTCATAGTTTAACAAAAGTCACTATCAATGGAAAAAGCTATGAGGTTGGTGGGACTTATGATTTCTCGGAATTTGCTTATAGAAATTGGCGCTTTCAATATAAGGGTACTCATTTAACTATTTTAAATCAAACTAAAGCAAAAACGTACAGGTTGATTAAAGAAGTAGTAGATATTGTTCCTTTTGGGGATTATGTTTATATAGCTTTGGACAAAGGACTGTTAGTTTTTGATATTCGAAAAGAAACTTTTATTAAATACCTTCTCAAACAAAACGGATTAGCTAATGATAAAATCATTGATTTGGTTTTGCAGAAAGATAAATTGTGGATTGCTACCGCAAATGGGTTGGTGTATTTAAAAAATAACCGTATTTATGCGTCTCCAGAAGCAGATATATTGCCTTCTAAAAGTATTTTTTCTATGTGTTTAGACAAGCATGGAGTATTATGGATTGCAACTCAAAAAGGATTAGCGCTTTGCAAAGAAAATACTTTTTATACGTTCCGTTTTAGTAATCCTTCCATTTCTAGTTATCTTTTTAAAATTTATTGCGATGCTAAAGGACAAATATGGGGAACAGGAAACAAAGGTGTGTTTATGATGCCCAATGAAAGACCATTTCAACCGGTAAAAACTTCGTCTCTATATTTGTACAAGAACAATAAGAAATTAACTCATGAGGTGATTTCTTATTCAGAAAATGCGCAGTGGGTGCAAGTGCGATGGAATGATGAGACATGGAAACCTGTTACGGGCAATGAAATAGATTTTTCTAAATTGCAATTTGGCAACTATACCGTCCAATTTCGTAACCGTTTGGGTGATTCCAATTGGGAGTATTCTTCTAAAATTCAAATGGTAAACAAAGCGCCTTGGTATAAAGAATGGTGGGGACTAACGTTGATAGTTTTTTTAACAGCGCTTCTTTTGGCTATAATAGGGTTAATTCGATTTAAGAAAATTCAACAACGCAATGAATTTTTGCGAAATACCATTTCTGCCAAAGAAACACTGGAAAAAGAATTGAAAGAAGTTAGAGAAAATGTAGCGCAAGATTTTCATGACGAATTAGGAAATAAATTGGCAGGTATTACGGTGTTGTCGGCACTAATGAAAGAAGATGTGTCGAATAAAGATTCTAAAAAATTCCAGCAAATTTCCCGAATTCATAAAGATTCTGAAGAATTGTATTATGGAATTAAAGATTTTATTTGGAGTATAGATAGTAAAAATGATGATTTAAATGAATTGGTTTTTTATTTAAAGGATTTCGGTGATGAACTATTTATGTATACAGATACGGCTTTTAGCGTAATTAATTTAGTTGATAATACTCAGTTTAAATTGCCTTATTATTGGTCCAGACAAATTTTGTTGCTCTTTAAAGAAGCGATGACCAATACGATGAAATACGCCAAAGCTCAAAAATGTCAATTGAGTTTTGAAATTATCGATAATCAATTGAGGGTTGCCTTTGATGATGATGGTATTGGCTTTAAAGAAAATGAATTAAAGCGTATTAATGGATTGAAAAACATGCAAAAACGGGCACAAAAATTGAATGCTGTTTTAGAGATTCATTCTGAAAAAGGAACTTTAATCAAGCTAATTTGTCCTAAGTTTTTATGAATTTTCATCACCCATAATGGGTGATTTTTTGCATTATGAAGAAAACTAATTTTACAGTCAATATAAATCATATACATTCGTATCTTTAATGTCAGAAGTGCGATAAAACTAAAAAAATGAAAAGGATTGTGCTTATAGAAGACTATGAATTAGTCCGAGAAACATATAAGGAGATTATAGATAGTACCCAAAAGTATAAAGTAGTTGGGGATTTTGCATCTTGTGAGGAAGCCTTTTTACAATTGGAAGACTTATGTCCTGATGTGGTTTTTATGGATGTCAATTTACCAGGCATGAATGGTATTGAGGGAACTAAGAAGATTCGTGAAATGATGCCAGAGGTTGCGGTAATTGTGGTAACGGTAAATGAGGAGTCTAAGTTTGTGTTTGAGGCCTTATGTGCAGGAGCTATTGGTTATATCACTAAAGTGAGTGGCAAACAAAAAATAATAGAAGCTTTAGAACAGTTAGAAAGCGGTGGCGCTCCCATGAGTAATAAAATTGCTCGATTGATTGTGGAATCTTTTCAGCAAAAGAAAGCAGAAGATTTGACCGACAGGGAAAACGATGTGTTGCGCCTGTTATCACAAGGAAAAACGTATTCGAGTATTTCTGAAGAATTAGAAATTACACTTAATACTGTAAAAACGCATATTAAAAAGATTTATGAAAAATTGCATGTAAATAGTAAAAGTGAAGTGATTGCCATTTACCAACAAATGCAACAAAGAAATTAAAAAGTTAAAAAGATTAATAAGAGCCTCAGTAAATTTTGCTGGGGCTTTTTAGTTAAAAAAACAAAAGACATCACCCAAAACGGGTGATGCGCAGTAGAGTATTAGAAGTTATTTTTGCCTCAACTAAATTTTAATATTATAAATCATGAAATTAATTTCAAAATTAGCAGTAGCTTTTTTATTCGTAGTTACTTTAGTTAGCTGTTCAAAAGATGAGGAACAACCAACAGTTGAACAACCATCATTAGTAGGTAAATGGACTTTTGAGAAGCAAGCAGGATTTTACGATGTTGCTGAAGACCCGTCTAAATATGTGGATTATAAACATGGTTGTAGTACGACTAAGGATTTTAGAATTTTTTCGGCTGATACTAAAGTTAATGAAACTTATTATTGGAATGGTTGTGATAATCCTAATGCTTACACTAATCTAAAATGGGGATGGAAAGAAGCTGGAAAGAAAATCTTTATTGAAAATGTAGATTCTAAGCGTGGTGATGTTTATGAAGTTTTGCAATTAGATGCCACTACTTTAAAACTGAAGTGGGTGGAACGTTATGGTACTGTATTGCCTCAAAAGGATGCGAATAAAGCGATGAGTTATAATTATTTTATTTTTAAAAGAGGATAAAACTAATATAATAAACAAAGCCGCCTCAGTTGTATTGAGACGGCTTTGTTTGTTAAATATTTTGCTCTTTTTCCATTCGTAATAAATGGGCCATATTTTTAATAACACTATCGTGCTTTTTTACAAAAGGATTAGTTTGGTCCCAAACATAACCAGCAAGTACTGCGCAAATTTTCTTTTTCACATCTGGGTTTTCAGGTTGGTGGAAAAATAAAGTTTGCAAGTTACCTGTGTACCATTCCTTTACATAAGTGGTAAACACGCCAATACCCGAACGCATGTATTGTGTAAACTCAACTTCCCAGTCAATTTTTTCGCCTTGTAGTTGTCTATGAACTAGTTTGGCAGATAACATTCCTGATTCCGTGGCAAAAGCAACTCCAGAGGAGAAAACTGGATCTAAGAATTCGGAGCTGTTTCCAGTCAATGCAAATCCATCGCCATACATACTCTTTACAGAACGCGAATAGTTTTCTAATTTCACGGGCTCAAATAAGAACTCAACACCGCCAAAACGCTTGATGTAATAATCCGATTTTTGGATTGCATTTTTTAAAGCTTCAGCAGTATCGTTGTTTTCAGACAAATCATTAATAAACGAGGTAGGGCCTACTACCCCTAAACTTGTGTTTCCGTTTGAAAAAGGAATAACCCATAACCAAACTTCCGTTTCTAAAATATCAAAAGAAATTAAAGTCCCTTCTTCGCCTTCAGGTCTATTGATGTCCTTCACGTGAGTAAAAATAGAGGAATGTGGGTCTAATTTAGAAGGGGTGTCTAAATCTAACAAGCGAGGTAACACGCGACCATAACCGCTAGAGTCAATGATGAATTTTGCGTGAATTTCTTTCATTTCCCCGTTTTTGTCTTTAACTGTCGTTATTGAGTCTGAACCATTGAATTTTACATCTAATACTTCAGTTTCGAATTCTAAATCAATACCTTTACGAATAACTTCTTGTGCTAAAGTATTGTCAAAATCCGCACGAGGTACCTGCCAAGTCCAATCCCAACCATCGCCATGTTTTACACTAAAATCAAAAACACATATTTCTTCCCCTCTAATAAAACGAGCGCCTAGTTTCTTTTCGAAATTCATAGCGTCTAGAGCAGGAAATAAACCTGCTTCATAAAAATGGTCCATTACTCGAGGAATCAAACTTTCGCCTACAACGAGCCTTGGAAACTTTGTTTTTTCGACCACTTTTACTCTGGTGCCGTTATTATGTAGATAAGATGCTGATACGCAACCTGATGGTCCTGCCCCAATTACCAAAACATCAACAAATTCTTGTTTCATATTTTCTTTTTTCTTTTTCAGAATGTATTAACTTTGCAGGTTCAAAATTAAAGACATAATATCAAATAAAAAAAGATATTCAATCAATCGTATAAAAAATATTGAAATGGCAGTGATACACGAATATTTAAAACTAGAAGAATTTGTTGCTATAGTATTTAAAAACCAAAAAGTAGAAATTAGCAACGAGGTTTTAAATAGAGTAGAGGAGAGTTTTGATTTCTTAAAAGAGTTTTCAGGGAATAAAGTGATTTATGGTGTAAATACTGGTTTTGGTCCTATGGCACAATACCGTATTAAGGATGAAGACCGTTTGCAATTGCAATACAACTTAATTAGAAGTCACTCTTCGGGTACAGGAAAACCTTTAAGTCCTGTAAATGTAAAGTCAGCTATTTTGGCACGATTGAATACGCTTTCTTTAGGGAATTCAGGGGTGCATCCTTCTGTAATTGCTTTGATGAAAGAATTTATCAATAGAGATATTACGCCGTTGATTTTTGAACATGGTGGTGTTGGTGCTAGTGGAGACTTAGTACAGTTGGCACACTTAGCGCTTACCTTGATAGGGGAAGGCGAAGTTTTTTATAAAGGAAAAAGAAGAGCGACTAAAGAAGTCTTAGAAATAGAAGGATTGCAACCTATTAAAGTTGAATTGCGTGAAGGTTTAGCTTTAATGAACGGAACTTCTGTGATGACGGGAATAGGTATCGTTAATGTGTATAATGCGCAAAAAGCGTTGGATTGGTCGGTAAAAATATCAAGTGCGATTAATGAAATCGTACAAGCGTATGACGACCATCTATCAGCAGAATTAAATAATACCAAACATCACTTCGGACAACAAGAAATCGCTAAAATGATGCGTGAGCATTTGAGTGATAGTACTCTAGTGCGTAAACGCGAAGAACATTTGTATAGTGGCGAAAATACAGAAGAGGTATTTAAAGAAAAAGTACAAGAATATTATTCGTTGCGTTGTGTGCCTCAAATTTTAGGGCCTGTGTTGGATACAATTAATAGCACGGCTAAAGTATTGGAAAATGAAATCAACTCTGCTAATGATAATCCAATTATTGATGTAAAAAACAAGCATGTTTATCACGGAGGAAATTTTCATGGCGATTATATTTCTTTGGAAATGGATAAATTGAAAATTGTAGTGGCTAAAATGACTATGTTAGCGGAAAGACAATTAAATTATTTGTTGAATTCTAAAATCAATGAATTGTTACCGCCATTTGTGAACTTAGGTACGCTAGGGTTTAATTTCGGGATGCAAGGTGTACAGTTTACAGCAGTTTCTACTACGGCAGAATCGCAAACATTGTCTAACCCTATGTATGTACATAGTATACCAAACAACAACGATAATCAAGATATCGTGTCTATGGGAACTAATGCTGCAGTAATGGCAGGAAAAGTAATTGAAAATGCTTTTGAAGTGTTAGCCATCGAAATGATTACAATAGTTCAAGCTATCGATGCTTTAGGGTATGCTGGTCAAATTTCAACACAAACGCGTAAAATTTATGATGAAGTACGTGCCATTGTACCTACTTTTAAAGATGATATGGTAATGTATCCTTATGTTCAAGGCGTAAAAGAATATTTAATGCAGTAATTGTTAGTGGTTTAGATGAATAAGTTTTTAATTTGTTTTTTACTTGTTGTACATAGTGTTTTTGGGCAGGAATATGCTTTAGTGCGCTATGAGGGGAAATCAGGCTATATAGATGAATCTGGAAATTATTTCAAATCTCCTTTGTATAGAGACGCTAAAAAGTTTTCGGAAGGCTTAGCTGCTGTTTTGGTTGAAAAAAAATGGGGATTCATAGATAATACTGGAAATTTTGTAATTCAACCTCAATTTGATAGAGTCAGGGCTTTTCATGATGGATTGTGTATTGTTCAAAATGATGAGAATTGGTTTTACATCAATAAGAAGGGTAATAAAGTAGGTGCTCCTGTAAGTGAAAAATTATTTGATTTTGAAGACGGGGTGGCTTTTATAAAAATTGAAGAAATGGTGGGGTTAATTAATACTGATTTGCAAGTTATAGTTGCACCAAAGTATGATTTGATTCGTTCTTTTTATCAAGGCTTTGCTAAAGTAAAGTTAGGTGAGCAATGGGGTATTATTGATAATACAGGTAAGGAAGTTGTGTCCGTACAATATGATGAGATTGGTGATTATTCTAAAAATGTAACTTGGGCGAGACAAGGAGATTCATTCGGAATTATTAAGGATAACACATTTAAAATAATAGAAGGTGTAGATAAGATTTTAGATTTTGATGATCAAGAATTTACACCTGCTAAAAAAGATGGACTCTTTGGTTTTATAAATGCCGAAGGAAACTGGATTTTAGAACCCAAATATGATAAATTAAAGAGATTGACTCATGGTCTTGCTGCTGCAAAAATAAATGGCCGTTGGGGGTATATTGATCTGAAAGGAAACTGGATAATTAATCCAGCATTTGAAGATGCAGAGGCTTTTAGTGAAGATGGATTAGCTGCTGTAAAATTAGGTAGCTGGGGTTTTATAAATAAAACAGGTAAAATTATTATTCCATTTAAGTATCTCATAACTCCGGAATATAGTGGGATGTCTTGGAAAGATAAGTGTTTCAAGAATGGTTTAATGAGGGTTAAGTACGAAAACCGTTGGGGGTTTTTAAAAACGGATGGAACTTTGTTATCTGAAAGATGGTACGATAACGCCGAACTCTTTTCAAAATAATACAATTAAATAAATAGACTTATATAAAATGAAGTGTGCATTAGTGACTGGAGGGTCAAGAGGAATTGGAAGTGCAATTTGCAAAAAGTTAGCTACCGAAAATAACTATCATATCTTAATCAACTATCAAGGTAATCAAGAAGCAGCTTTGGCGACCTTGAAAGAAGTAGAAGCTTTAGGGGCTACTGGAGAAATACTAAAATTCAATGTAGGTAACCATGCCGAAGTTACGGAAGTGTTAACCCAATGGCAAGAGGCTAATCCGAATGCGGTAGTGGAAGTGTTAGTAAACAACGCTGGTATTACGCGTGATGGTTTGTTTATGTGGATGACCCCTGATGATTGGAATAATGTAATCAACACCAGTTTGAACGGTTTTTATAATGTAACTAATTTCTTTATCCAGAAAATGTTGCGAAACAAATACGGACGTATTGTTAATATGGTTTCGGTTTCTGGAGTTAAAGGAACTGCTGGACAAACTAATTATTCAGCGGCTAAAGGTGCTGTAGTTGCGGCTACTAAAGCTTTAGCGCAAGAAGTAGCAAAAAGAAATATTACGGTGAATGCGGTGGCACCAGGTTTTATTCGTACGGATATGACTGGAGATTTAGATGAAAAGGAATTGGTAAAAATGATTCCAGCGAATCGTTTTGGCGAAGCTGAGGAAGTGGCTGCTTTAGTAGGTTTTTTAACTTCTAAAAATGCAGGTTACATCACTGGTGAAGTGATAAATATTAATGGAGGAATTTATTCGTAACTAGTACTTGTAAATAAGATGGAAAGAAGGGTAGTGATTACCGGTATGGGGATTTATTCTTGTCTTGGAACTTCTTTAGAAGAAGTAAAGGAGTCTTTGTATCAAGGGAAATCAGGAATTATTTTTGACGAAGAAAGAAAAGAATTTGGTTTCCAGTCTGCATTAACCGGAATGGTGCCAAATCCTGAATTGAAGGCACTTCTGAATAGACGTCAGCGTATTAGCATTGGACAAGAAACAGAATATGCGTATATGGCGACGATAGAAGCATTGAAAAATGCCAAAATTGAGGATTCTTTTTTTGATGAAAATGAAGTAGGGATTCTTTATGGAAACGATAGCGTTTCTAAAGCTGTTATTGAAGCAACCGATATTGTTCGTGAAAAAAAAGACACAGCTCTTATAGGTTCAGGAGCTATTTTCAAGTCAATGAATTCTACGGTAACCATGAACTTATCCACTATCTTTAGATTAAGAGGGGTAAATATGACCATCAGTGCGGCTTGTGCCAGTGGTTCGCATTCGGTGGGACTTGGTTTTCATCTGATAAAAAGCGGTCTCCAAGATATTATCATTTGTGGTGGAGCGCAAGAAATCAATAAGTTTGGAATGGCTAGTTTTGATGGCTTAGGTGTTTTTTCACCAAGAGAAAAAGACCCAACTAAAGCCTCAAGACCTTTTGATAAAAATCGCGACGGACTCGTGCCAAGCGGCGGAGGGGCTACCTTGATTTTAGAGAGTTATGAATCTGCAGTAAAACGTGGTGCGCCTATTATTGCAGAAGTGGTAGGCTATGGTTTCTCTTCTAACGGAGGACATATTTCTACACCGAATGTTGATGGTCCATCAACTGCTATGCGTCGTGCTTTAGAGCAAGCTGGAGTTTCACCTGACGAAATTACTTACATTAATGCACATGCTACTTCAACCCCTTTAGGCGATGCTAATGAGGCAAAAGCGATTTATGAAGTGTTTGGTAGTAAGCCTTATGTGAGTTCTACAAAGTCCATGACAGGACATGAATGCTGGATGGCTGGTGCGAGTGAGTTGATATATTCAACTTTGATGATGCAAAATGATTTTATCGCGCCTAATATTAATTTTGACGAACCTGATGAGGATTCAGCCAAGTTAAATATCGTCAAAGAAACAGTGAATCAAAATTTTGACCTATATTTGTCAAATTCTTTCGGGTTTGGTGGAACTAATTCTGCCGTAATAGTTAAGAAATTTAAAGAGTAAAATGGAAGCAACGGTTATTTTAGAAAAAATTAATGAAATTCTTGTAGATGAATTTGAAGTGGATGGGGATGCTATTGCACCAGAAGCTAATTTAAAGGAAACCTTAGGGTTAGACAGTTTAGATTATGTGGATTTAGTAGTTTCTATTGAGTCTAGCTTTGGCGTAAAATTAGTAGAAGCGGATTTCGCAGGTATCCAAACGTTTCAAGATTTTTACAATTTAATTGAAGCAAAAATAGCACAAAAATAATATACGATGAGTCAGTGGGATGGTAAATCCAAAGGGACTCTGTTAGGGTACAAAATTTTTGTTTTTTGTATTAAAAAGCTAGGAATCAGAATGGCTTACGGCGTTCTCGTTTTCGTAGCTTTTTATTATTTTCTAACGCAGTTCAAGTCTAATAGAGCCATTTTTTATTATTTGCACCAACGTCAAAAGCAAAATAAGTTCCAAGCATTTTTCAATGTTTATCGTAGTTATTTTGTTTTTGGACAGACTTTGATTGACAAAACCGCCATTTCAGCAGGTTTACGAAATAAGTTTACCTATGAGTTTGACGGGGTGGAAACACTCAAGCAGTTGTTAGCTGAAAAAAAAGGTGGTGTTTTAATTAGTGCGCACGTTGGGAATTTTGAAATAGCGGAACATTTTTTCGGTGAAATCGATTTCGATTGTCAAATCAATTTGGTTACTACCGATTTAGAACATTCGGTTATTAAAAAATATTTAGAATCGGTTACTAAAAAGCCTTCGGTGAAGTTCATCATCGTTCGCGAAGATTTATCGCACATTTTTGAAATTAATCAAGCTTTAGCTAATAATGAGTTGATTTGTTTTACTGGCGACCGTTATTTTGAAGGGAACAAATGTTTTGAAGAGGAATTGTTAGGGGAAAAAGCACTTTTTCCTGCAGGACCGTTTTTAATTGCTTCTCGCTTGAAAGCACCGGTTGTATTTGTTTACGTAATGAAAGAAGTCAATTTACATTATCATTTGTATGCTCGTGTGGCAGAAGTGAAACAAAGAGACGAAAAAGGCTTGCTTAAAGCATATACGCAAAATGTGGAAGGGATGTTGAAAAAATATCCGTTGCAATGGTTTAATTATTTTGATTTTTGGAAGGCCTTATAAGAGCCAATAAAAACAATGAAAAAAGTTTTAGTCGTTCAATTTAGTCAGTCTGGACAATTAACAGATATTCTTCACCATTTGGTAACACCATTAGTAGAAGATAGTGCTGTGGAGCTGAGTTATTATACAATTTCCATTGAACGTAGTTTTCCTTTCCCTTGGGATAAAGCCTCTTTTTTTGATGCTTTTCCTGAATCTTTTTTGCAAATTCCGTATGATTTAAAAGACCCTCAAAACGAGGTGTTGTACCAAAAATACGATTTGGTTATTTTAGCCTATCAAGTATGGTATTTGAGCCCTTCGATTCCTATGAATTCTTTTTTAAAGAGTCCTCAAGCTAAACGCTTATTGAAAGATACGGAAGTAGTTACCGTTATTGGTGCTCGTAATATGTGGGCTTTGGCACAGGAAAAAGTTAAAAAGCAATTGCTAGAAGTAGGCGCTCGTTTGAAAGGGAATATTGTACTGGTGGATAGAAATATCAATCATATCAGTGTGATTACCATTGTACAATGGATGTTTACTGGGAAAAAAGAAAAATATTTGGGTGTTTTTCCTAAACCTGGCGTGGCACAATCAGAAATCGAAGGTGCGGGTAAGTTTGGTCGTGTAATGCAATCGTACCTCCATGAAAAGGGTACAGATTTGCAACCAGCTTTGCTTGAGCAAGGGGCTGTGGAAATTCGACCTTTTCTAATAGAAATGGACCAAAAAGCAAATAAAATGTTTAAGATTTGGGCGAATCTTATCATTAAAAAGAAGGCAAGTCGACCTACTTGGTTAAAAGTCTTCAATGTTTATTTGTTTGTAGCGATATGGTTTATTTCACCCTTGGTGTATTTAATATACCTTTTAAAACGCCCATTTATTAATACTAAAATTAAGAAACTAAAAGCCTATTATCAAGGAGTTAAAACTTATGTTTGACGTTTACATTACTCGTTCAGGAAAATTTCTACCTAATAATCCCATTGCCAATGAGGAGATGGAATCGTATTTGGGATTAATTGACAATAAAGCCTCTAAAGCAAGACGTATCATTTTGCGTAATAACGGAATTACTTCACGTTATTATGCTATTGATAACCAAGGAGTGCCTACACATTCTAATGCTGATTTAACTCAAAAAGCAATCGAGACCTTGTTTGATACTGATTTTGATGCGCAAAACATCGAATTACTGTCTTGCGGGACATCGACTCCTGACCACTTATTGCCGTCGCATGCGGCTATGGTGCATGGATTGTTGCAAAACAAACCTGTGGAGTTAAATTCTTCTTCTGGAGTTTGTAATGCGGGCATGATAGCGTTGAAATTTGCGTATATGTCTGTAAAATCAGGTAATACGGCTAATGCTATTGCTACGGGGTCGGAACGTGTTTCTACTTGGATGTTAGCAGACCGTTTTGAAAATGAAATTGTCAACCTAAAAGCTTTAGAAGAACAACCCATTATAGCATTCAAAAAAGATTTTCTACGTTGGATGTTGTCTGATGGTGCGGGTGCTTTTTTGTTAGAAAATAAACCCAGAGGGGAGCGTTCCTTGAAAGTAGAGTGGATGGAGTCTTACTCGTATGCTCACGAATTAGAAGCGTGTATGTATGCTGGTGGCGACAAAAGAGAAGATGGTTCTATCAAACCTTGGAGTGATTATGCTACTAATGAGTGGTTAGAGCAATCGGTGTTTTCTATCAAACAAGATGTAAAATTATTAGATGCCCAAATTTTGATTAAAGGGGCAGAGAGTATGAAAAAGGCTCTTGAAAAAAATAATGTAAGTTCAACTGAAATTGATCATTTCTTACCGCATGTGTCTTCGCATTATTTTGTAAAAGGATTGGCAGAAGAATTAGAAAAAGTAGGGGTAGGAGTACCTATGGAAAATTGGTTTATGAATTTACATAAAGTAGGAAATGTGGGTTCTGCTTCTATTTATTTAATGCTAGAAGAACTTATGCATTCTGACCGTTTGAAAAAAGGCGATAAGATTTTATTGTCTGTTCCTGAAAGTGGAAGATTTTCCTATTCGTATGCTTATTTAACTGTTTGCTAATGACAACTCAAGTGTTTCCAATTCTAGATAAAACTTTTGTGGAGCAATTAATTCCGCAGAAATTTCCTTTTGTTATGGTAGATAAGTTGCTATTGTATGAAGAAGGAAGCGTTACAGCTGGACTTACCATAGTAACGGATAATATTTTTACTGCGGAGGCTATTTTTCAGGAATCTGGACTGATAGAGCACATGGCGCAGTCGGTAGCGATTTATACGGGTTACCAATATTTTTTAAAAAATGAACCTGCACCTACGGGGTATATCGGTTCTATTAATGGAATTCAAATCCAGCGTTTGCCTAAGTTAGGCGAAGATGTTGTGACGGAAGTAACCATATTGCAAGAATTTATGGGCGTGACTTTAGTTGAAATGTGTTCGACGATTGCTGGTGAAGTTATTGCCACTGGAAAAATGAAAACTGTAATTGCAGGAGCAAATGAATAATACGGAAGAACTCATTCAAATTCAAAATTTTTTGCCCCACAGAGCTCCTATGCTTATGGTGGATTATATCTTGAATCTTTCAGATACTACTGTAAAAACAGTATTCGAGATTAAAACAGATAACATATTTGTTGCAGAAGGTGTTTTTGCAGAAGCAGGAATGGTGGAGAATGCCGCACAAACTTGCTCTTCTATTGTAGGTCAAACCTTTTTTGTAGATGAAAATCAACAAGTAAAAGAAGATGTAAAAGTTATCGGTTTTATAAGCGGAATTAAAAAAGTAACGCTTTTTGATTTGCCTAAAGTAGGCGAAACAATAATTACGGAATCCGTGTTAAAATCGCGTTTTGATAGTGATAATTATTGTATTTGTACCATGGAGTGCAAAACATTTGTGGCTGACAAGTTATTGTTGGAAGCAGAATTGAATTTGTTTATACAAGAAACGAATTAAAATGAAAAAAGAAGAAGTGCCTCAAGACCAAAGTAATCTTTCTAAAAATAATATGAAAGAACTTTGTTATGCAGTTGATACCGACGGGAACTATACTACGGCTTTAAGCAGTGGATGGGAACCTAAAGCAATTGCTTTGGAGCATACCATGGAAGATATTAAAGAACGAGTGCAAGTGGCTAATGAGCTAGTGAAGCAAGGCTTGGCAAGTCCCATTGTATATTTTATGGAGTTACACAAAATGGACTGGGTAACCCTAGCAGGCTATGTTTCTATGTGGACATGGCGGGTAAAACGTCATGGTAAACCTAACGTTTTTAAAAAACTTTCTCAAAAACAATTGCAGCGTTATGCCGATGCGTTTGAAATCACGATAGATGAATTGAAAAATTTTAGAGGGATATAATGGAGATTAATTTTACACATCATCAGTCTGCACATTGTGAAAATGGAGTAGCCTCAAACTTGTTAAAGTTTCATGGTATCAATTTGAGCGAACCTATGGTTTTCGGGATTGGTTCTGGTTTGTTTTTCTTTTATTTTCCTTTATTGAAAGTTAACCACGCACCCGCTATCAGTTATCGTCCTATGCCTGGAAGTATCTTTAACAAAGCTGCAAAGCGTTTAGGGATTACGGTAAAAAGGCAACGTTTTGGCTCGGAAACTAAAGCGCAATTGGCATTAGATACTAATTTAAAAAATAATATCCCTACAGGACTACAAGTAGGAGTATATAATCTTACCTATTTCCCAGACGAATATCGTTTTCATTTTAATGCACACAATTTGGTTGTGTATGGCAAAGAAAACGATACGTATCTAATTAGCGACCCTGTCATGGAAACCGTAACCACTTTGTCCGAAAAAGAATTGGAAAAAGTACGTTTTGCAAAAGGTGCTTTAGCGCCAAAAGGGCACATGTATTTCCCTGTCAATATTCCTAATCAATTACATTTAGAAAAAGCTATTGTAAAAGGAATAAAAAATACGTGTAAAGATATGCTTGCACCTGTGCCTCTTGTAGGTGTTGCCGCTATGCGTCGTTTGGCTAGACATATTCGCCTTTGGCCTAGCAAGCGTGGGGTAAAAGTAGCTAATCATTATTTGGCTCAAATGGTGCGTATGCAAGAAGAAATTGGAACCGGTGGTGGTGGATTTCGTTTCATTTATGCCGCATTTTTGCAAGAAGCTTCTGTGGTGTTAAAAAATGAGGTGTTGTCAGAATTATCAAAAGAAATGACCGCCATAGGCGACCGTTGGAGAGATTTTGCTGTGATGGCGGCTCGCGTATATAAAAATAGAAGTAACCAACACGATGTATATAATGCCTTAGCAACCGAGCTAGAAGCACTTGCACAGTTGGAAGAACAATTTTTCAAAAAACTTAAAAAAGCAGTGTAATTGATGGATACTGATATCATACATATTACCAAGCTGTATAAACAATATAAAGGCGCTGATTTTTTTTCGGTCAACGATTTGAATTTAGCCATTGCTCAAAATGATATTTTTGGATTGTTAGGGCCTAATGGTGCTGGGAAAACCACCTTGATTTCTATGTTGTGTGGACTCGTAAAACCTACTTCGGGGACTTTTGTAATCGATGGACTTACGTATGCTACCGATGCACGTTTGATTAAACAACGCATTGGAGTAGTGCCACAAGAATACGCTTTGTATCCTACCTTGACAGCTCGTGAAAACTTGCTATATTTTGGAAGTATGTTAGGGTTGAAAGGGAAGGAACTTCGCCAAAAAGTAGAGGAATATTTGGAACACCTAGGGTTGTTGAAATTTGCCGACAAACGTGTCGAAACCTTCTCGGGAGGGATGAAGCGTCGTGTGAATTTAATCGCTGGGATTTTGCATAATCCTAAAGTGCTTTTTTTGGACGAGCCTACTGTTGGGGTTGATGTGCAATCTAAAAATGTGATTATTGACTTTCTAAAAGAGTTAAATGCACAAGGTACCACTATCGTGTACACCTCGCACCATTTAACAGAAGCTCAGGATTTTTGTAATAAAATAGCCATTATCGATAGAGGAACTATTTTTGCAGAAGGAACCCCTGAGGAACTTATTCAAAACACTCCCAATGCACATAATTTGGAAGATGTTTTTATTGCTTTAACTGGAAAAGAATTACGAGACAATGCATAAGTTGTGGATGTCCATATATAAAGAAATGATACTGCTCAAACGTGATTTTGGCGGTTTGGTCATTTTGTTTGTCATGCCTTTGGTGTTAATTATTACCATTACATTGATTCAAGATGGGGCTTTCAAAACGGTTTCGGATGCTAAAATTCCAGTTTTATTAGTAGACCAAGATAACGGGAATATTTCAAAAACGATAATCGAAAATCTTAATAAAAGCGGTTCTCTTGAAGTAATTACTACTTCCGAAGGGAAAGCTTTAACGGAAAATAAAGCAAAAGATTTAGTATTTGCAGGTAAGTATCAACTAGCTATTGTTGTTCCTGCAAAACTAAGTACAGATTTAGAAGCAAAGGTCAATCAAAATGTAGAAAAAATCATGAGTAGTTTTGGGATGTCAGAAGAAACTTCTACCCAAAAGGTTCAAAATATTGCTTCTAAAGAAATTAAATTATATTTCGACCCAGCTACTCAGGTAAGTTTTAAAAATGGTATCAAGAATGCTATTGATAAAATGGTAGCCACTATTGAGAACAAAACTATTTATGCATCTTTTCAAGAGCAAATGGGGGAAACAGAGGGAGAACTTTTTGAACAGAAAAGTTTTATCAATTATAAAGAAATTGTACCTAAAATTGATGACAAGGAAGTGATTCCAAATTCGGTGCAACACAATGTGCCAGCCTGGACGTTATTTGCTATCTTCTTTATCATTGTTCCTTTGTCTATCAATATTGTTAAAGAAAAAAGTCAAGGAACTTTTATTCGATTAATTACTAATCCAGTTTCGTATAGTACCGTAGTTTTGGGAAAAACCATTACTTATTTACTCATCTGTCTCATCCAGTTTTGGTTAATGATGCTAGTAGGTTTATTTGTATTTCCTTATTTGGGCTTGCCTCAACTGGACATCAACGGACGTTTTCTGTTGATGAATTTAGTAGCCATCTGCGCAGGATTAGCGGCTATTGGTTTAGGAATTTTATTAGGAACTATCGCTACCACACAAGAACAGTCGGCGCCATTTGGAGCTACTTCTGTGGTTATATTAGCGGCTGTAGGAGGAGTTTGGGTACCAGTTTTTGCTATGCCTAAAATCATGCAGTACATTTCACATATTTCACCTATGAATTGGGGACTTAATGCGTTTTATGATGTTTTGTTACGAAATGCAAATGTGACGACCATTTTGCCCAATTTGTTTTTATTGGTGTTATTTTTTGTTTTAACCATTACGATTGCCATTACTTATGATAAAAAGAAAAGAGCTGTGTAAAGAAATCCCCGAATTAACGATTGCGCATGATATTCGTGTTCGATTTAATGAAACCGACCCACTGGGTATCGTTTGGCATGGCTATTATATTACTTATTTTGAAGATGGTCGCGAAGCATTCGGTCGTCAGCATGGAATTTCTTATTTAGATGTGCAAGCTAATGGCTATACAACGCCTATTGTAAAATCGTCGTGTGAGCATAAATTGTCACTACGTTATGGCGATGTAGCAAGAATAGAAACCACTTTTGTGGATACGCCTGCGGCAAAAATGATTTTTAGATATAAAATTTACGATAACGATAACCAAGTGGTTTGTTCGGGAGAAACGGTACAAGTCTTTCTGGATAGCAATGGCGATTTATCGTTAAGTCTTCCTCCTTTTTTTGAGGCATGGAAACGTAAATGTGGATTAATTGAATAAAATGAAACGCTGTTATATTACAAAAACCAATTGTATAACACCCCTTGGAAGTTCTGTGGTAACTAACTGGGAGGCGATGCAAGCTGGTAATTCAGGTATCAAGAAGCATACTCAAATGGGGATGTTAAGAGACTTTTATGCTTCTATTATTCCAGCGGATTTGTTGCAGGAAAGTGTTGAATCAAGTTCTAAAATGGAAAAGTTATTAATCCAAGTTTTAGAACCTATCCTGGATACAACTAAAATCAATGCACGTACGGCATTTGTTTTTTCTACGACCAAAGGTGATATTGTTCAGTTAGAAGATAAATCAGCTAACATTGAAAAAGCACATTTATCTACCCTTGCTAAAAAAGTAGCACGCCATTTCGGATTTAGTTCGGAGCCTATAGTGGTGTCTAATGCTTGTGTTTCGGGTATTCTAGCCATTTCGGTAGCAAAACGTTTGATACAAGGAGGTTTGTATGATAATGCTTATGTGATTGCAGGTGATGAAGTTACGGAGTTTGTACTTTCTGGATTCAATTCTTTTCAAGCCATGAGCGATGCGCCTTGTAAACCTTACGATGTGCATCGTACTGGAGTAACGCTAGGCGAAGCCGTTGCGGCAGTTTATGTAACTTCTAATGAAGAGGAAGTGCAACCAAATGATTTTGAAATTCTAGGTGAAGGTGCAGTCAACGATGCGAATCATATTTCAGGACCCTCGCGTACCGGCGAAGGTTTGTTTCGTAGTATCCAATCTGCTTTGAAAGAAGCTAACCTAGAATCTGACACTATAGATACGATTTCTGCACATGGAACAGCAACTCCATATAACGACGAAATGGAAGCCATCGCTTTCAATCGTTTAGGATTGCAAAATACGCCTGTTAATAGTATGAAAGGCTATTTTGGGCACACTTTAGGAGCGTCAGGGCTGTTAGAAACAGTACTGGCTTTAGAAAGTGCCAAACGCAATCAATTAATCGTTTCAAAAGGCTATGAATCTTGTGGCGTAAGTCAACCCATACACGTAATTACACAAGCGGATGGCTTAGAAATAAATACCGTTTTAAAAACGGCTTCTGGTTTTGGAGGCTGTAATACCGCGGTAGTTTTTAAAAAAATACAGTAATTTTGGAAGCAAAATATAACATACAAAAAGTTTGTACCCTTTCCAATGAAGGGTTAAAAGTTGATGGAGTTGCTGTAATGGCAAATTCCAGTGATACTTTTTCCGAATTTGCAAAGCGTATTTACAAGCATTATGAAATGAGTTATCCTAAGTTTTTTAAAATGGATAACTTAAGTAAGTTGGCTTTTTTGGCATCAGAAATTGTATTGTCAGGGTTTGTAAAAGAAGGGGAAGAAAATAATATTGCGCTTATATTTGCCAACCAGTCGGCTAGTTTGGATACCGATGTAAAACATCAGGAATCCATTGCGGATAAAGAAAATTATTTTCCAAGTCCTGCTGTTTTTGTGTACACCTTGGCTAATATTTGTATTGGTGAAGTGAGTATCAAGCATAAATTGAATTCAGAAAATGCGTTCTTTGTGTTCGATTCCTTTCAAGCGTCGTTTATGCATACCTATACCGAGCAACTATTAAAAACGGACAAAGCGGATAAGGTGTTATGCGGTTGGGTGGAGTTGTATCAAGACAACTACAAAGCAGTATTATATTTAGTAGATAAACAAGAAAATGGTGTGCAACACCAAATTGAGAATATAAATCAAATTTTTAATTAAGTTATGGAAGCATTAAAACAAGAACTAAAAGCGAAGATTATCGAAGTATTAAATTTGGAAGATGTAGCTGTAGAAGATATCCAAGATAACGATGCACTTTTTGGCGATGGTTTAGGATTGGATTCAATCGACGCTTTAGAATTAATTGTTTTATTAGATAAAGAATACGGTATCAAATTGACTGACCCGAAAGAAGGTAAAACTATTTTCGCTTCAGTGGAAACAATGGCTGACTTTATTGCAAAGAATAGAACAAAATAAAGACATTAGGCTGTTTAGAAATTCTTTTTTAAACAGCCTTTTTTATTAAAAGCTTACAGGAATACGAATATATAAACGTTCATCCAAATGAAAATTGCTATTACAGGTATGGGAATTATTTCTGCTATTGGTAAAACAGTAGAAGAAAATTATGAGGCGTTGCTACAAAAGAAATCGGGTATTTCGGAAATTGAAAATTTTGATACCTTACACAAAGAGGTTATCAAAGTTGGCGAAATCAAGATGACGAATCAACAGTTAGAATCTCTTTTAGGTTTACCAGCGTCAAATAGTTTTAGTCGTACGGCGCTCTTAGGTGCGTATGCTGCTAAGAAAGCTGTTGAAGATGCCCAAATATCGGATATTAATGAATACCGTACAGGATTGATTTCTGCAACTAGTGTTGGCGGGATGGATATGACGGAACGTTATTATTACGAATATTTTGAAAATCCAGCCGTACAAAAATACATACGCGCGCATGATGCAGGAGATAGTTCGCATAAAATAGCCGATTATATTGGATTAAAAGGATTCGTTTCCACCGTAAGTACGGCTTGTTCTTCAGCGGCAAACGCGATTATGTTAGGCGCACGAATGATTGCTTCTGGACAATTGGACCGAGTGGTTGTTGGTGGAACTGATGCCATGTCAAAATTTACAATCAATGGGTTTAAAACCTTAATGATACTTTCAGATACCTTTAATACTCCTTTTGACGATAATCGAAAAGGATTGAATTTAGGGGAGGCGGCGGCTTTTATCGTACTTGAATCTGATAAAGTGGTGGCGCAACAGGGGAAAAAAGTGTTGGCATACCTAAAAGGATTTGGTAATGCAAATGATGCCTACCATCAAACCGCTTCTTCAGAAAACGGCGATGGGGCTTTTTTAGCGATGCAAAAAGCATTTGCTATGGCTCAAATTACTCCCGAATCTGTGGACTACATCAATGCCCATGGAACGGCAACACCTAATAACGATTTATCTGAAGGACGTGCTATTCTACGAGCATTTGAAGGCAATTCCGTACCGGATTTTAGTTCAACGAAAGCTTTTACAGGTCATACGTTGGCTGCTGCAGCTGCTATTGAGGCGGTTTACAGTGTCTTGGCGATGCAATATGGAAAAGTTTTTCCAAACTTGAACTTCAAAACGCCTATGAAAGAGTTTGATTTGATTCCGCAAACAGAAGTAAAAGACAAAGAAATCAATTGTGTATTGTCTAATTCTTTTGGATTTGGTGGAAATTGTTCAACCTTGATTTTTTCAAAAAACTAGAACGACATGAAAGCTTGTTATATAAATGGTCTGGGTTCTGTATCCTCTCAGAAAACTTTTGAAGGGGATTTCTTAGCAGAGATTGCTATCGATGAAACACTAAACGTACGTTTTGCTCAACAACCTTCTTATAAAGAAATGATTCCGCCAGCTATGATTCGTCGTATGGCTAAAGGAGTTAAAATGGGAATTTTTGCTTCAAATAAAGCCTTGGCGGAAGCTGAAATTACCTATCCTGATGCAATTATTACGGGTACAGGTATGGGATGTGTGGAAGATTCAGAAAAGTTCTTGAAAGCGATTATAGATAATCAAGAGCAGTTTCTTACGCCAACATCTTTTATTCAATCGACTCACAATACGGTGGCAGGGCAAATAGCCTTAGGTTTACAGTGTAAGAGTTACAATTTTACGTATGTTAACGGAGCTGTTTCTTTTGAAACTGCTTTGCTAGATGGAAAAATGCAAATTGAGACCGAAGAAGCTCAAAGTGTTTTAGTAGGAGGAATTGACGAAACCTCGGCGCATACCTTAGAGTTATTCAAACTAATTGATTTGATTAAAAAAGAGGAAGCTCAGCCTTATGCGATTAAGAATACTGAAACTCCTGGAGTAGTGTTTAGCGAAGGAGCTACTTTCTTTGCCTTAGACAATCAGCAAAAGGAATCGACTTATGCTAAATTAGAAGCGGTAGAGTTACGAAATGTGTTAGCTAAAGAGGATGTTGCAGGTTTTGTACAAGAATTTTTAGTTTCCCAAAATTTAACAACGCAAGATATAGATGCAGTGATTTTAGGGTACAATGGCGATGTGAATTTTGATGGGTACTATGATGAAGTAGCATCGTTATTTACTAATACGTCGCAATTGTATTATAAGAACATTTCGGGGGAATACAATACGGCATCAGCTTTTGGATTATGGATGGCTTCTCATGTGATTAAAAATCAAGTAGTACCTGAAATTTTGCAATGGAACACTGTTAAGCCAGCGTCTTTGAAAAAAGTACTTTTATACAATCAATATCAAGGAATTGACCATAGTTTAGTATTGTTGTCTCAATGTTAAAACATACCTACATAAGTATAATTGTTTGTGTTCTGCTATTGGGGTGTATTTATATGCAAATAGCTTGGTGGATGTATGTAGTACTTTTGTTAGGATTTTTGGGTATGACCGCTTGGGGGGCTTTTGATATTCGTCTGAATTATTTTTTGTCCGCTATTTCAAGTTTTAAAACCAATGAAAATAGCATTGCGTTAACTTTTGATGATGGGCCTACGGCGTTTACGCCACAAGTATTAGATTTGCTTGCCAGGTATCAAATGAAAGCTACCTTTTTTTGTATAGGCAAACAATTGGAATCGTATCCTGAAATAGCCCAAAGAATACAAGCAGAAGGACATCAGTTAGCCAATCATACCTATAGTCATTCCAATCAAATGGGGTTCTTTGGAACACAAAAATTGATTGAAGAATTTGAACAAACTGATATTTTGCTTGAAAAAATTACGGGGAAAAAAAATAATTTTTTCAGACCTCCTTTTGGAGTGACAAATCCACATATTGCTCAAGCCGTTCGAAAAATGAAATATCAAGTTATTGGCTGGAATATCAGGTCGTTAGATACGGTGATTGAAGAGGAAGAAGTGATTTATCAACGAATCGTTTCTAAAGTTAACAAAGGAGGAATTGTGCTGTTGCATGACACTTCACTGAAAACCATTGCAGTTTTGGAACGATTATTGGTATTCATGAAAGAAAAAAAATACAAATCCGTTACCATTGCGGAATGCATCTCATTAAAAAAATAAATATACAGCATGAAAAATATATTTATCCTACTAACGAGTTTATGTTCTTTAGTGTTTTTTGCACAAGAACAAAAATTGTCGGATGCTGAAATTGCTCAATTTAAAGCTACAGTAGAAAAAGAAAATAAAACCATTAAAACGATTAAAACAGATTTTGTGCAATACAAACACATGGACTTTTTATCAAAAGATATTGAAAGTTCAGGGAAAATGTATTTCAAGTTGCCTAATTTGTTGAATTGGCAATACAACAAACCGTATCAATACAGTATCGTTTTTAAAAATAATAAGGTTTTTATTAACGACCAAGGAAAGAAAAGCACAGTGGACGGGAAGCTTTTTGAGAAAATCAACAAAATGATAATAGGGAGTGTGAGCGGAAATATGTTTGATGATAAGGAGTTTGCGATTTCGTATTTCAAAACTAAAGAGGCTTATGTGGTAAAATTGTTGTCAAAAGCGAATCAAGTGAAGAAATACATCAAGCAAATTGAATTGACTTTCCCTAAAGAAGACCCAAGTGTTTCTCAAGTGAAATTGGTAGAGCCTTCGGGCGATTTTACCCGTATTGTTTTTAAAAATAAACAAGTAAATGCGAAGTTTAGCGACGAAGTTTTTGATAATTAGTAGTTTAGGTGTAGGGCTACAAAGCTGTAAAAGCTATGAGCCTATTGCCGATGCTAAGAAGGAAATGGTCGTCAAAGAGATTGCCAATCCCTATTTTGCAAACCCCGCTTTGGACTATGTGTACAAAGCACAAATTGACGTCTACGGCAATGCCTTAAGTGGATTGTTAGTGGTTAAAAAAACGGCAGAGGACACTCATCGTGTGGTAATGACCACCGATTTTGGGAACAAACTAATGGATTTTACCATTACAGCTGAAGAGGTCTTGATGAATTATGTGGTTGAAGATTTGAATCGGAAAATGATTTTAAACATTCTAACTAATGATTTAAGGCTGTTGGTAAAAGAAAAGCATCAGACGTTGGCAGAATATCAGAAAGGAAATGAAACGGTAAGTCAAGTCAAGCAACAGTCCAGAAGCAATTATTTTTTCTTTGATATAAAAGAAAATAAATTATTGAAGCTGGTGCAAAGTTCCAAACGCAAAGCAAAGTTTTCTATAGTATTTGATGCTAAAAATACTAATTTTTCCGAGCAAATAACGATAGAACACTATAATTTCGATATAAAAATAGATTTAAAACAAATAATTAAAGAGTAACAAATGAAAAAGGTATTTTTAGCATTGGCTTTAGTAGTAGCTGGCATCACAGCTTCACAAGCGCAGGTAACATTTAATCCGACGATTCGTGGAGGTGTAAATTTTTCACGTTTTACAAATGGTGGCGAGACTTATGATTACTATGGGAATTCAAGTAATAATTATACAAAATTTAAAACCACTACTGATTTTTATTTAGGATTTGCTGCTGCTTTGAACTTGTCAAAAGTTTATACGCTACAACCAGAAATTAATTATTCTCGTCAAGGAGCCATCGCCGATAAAGTTTACTACAATTCGTTTTATTATGATGGAGGTGTTATAGCAAATAGGGAGTATAAAACTTCTTATATGGGAGTTCAAGTTATGAATAAGTTTAATTTTAATAAATTTAACATACAAGTTGGTCCAGGGTTAGATTTTATGATGGAAAGTAATTTCAAAGAAGAGGTGCCTGTAGATTTTACGTTTGTTTTAGGAGCTGGATTTGATATTACTAAAAATTTTGGGCTTGAAGCTCGTGTGAAAAAAGGAATATTGCCTGTTATTGACATAAATGATTCACGAACTAATTTAGTGTTTTCAGCAGGTGCTTATTATAAATTTGATATAAAGTAATTAATGCTTCTAAAAGATTTTTATACCGTAAATCAGTTAGATAAACTGGCTGAAAATAAATATCAGGCTCAGGTATTTTTGAATGCCTCACATGAGGTGTTTAAAGGGCATTTTCCTGGTAATCCAGTAACACCTGGTGTATGTATGATGCAAATTATAAAGGAACTTACTCAAGAAATTGTAGGTGTGCCTTTGCAAATGACAGCATCTTCGAATGTGAAGTTTATGGCTATCATCAATCCAGAGACTAACCCTGAATTGACTTTAGAGTTGGATTTAGTAGGTGATTTGGATTCAGAAATGAAAGTGAAAAATACAACTAAGTTTGGGGATACGGTTGCCTTGAAATTGACCAATACGTATCGTAAAGCTTAATCAATAATTTCAAACGACTTCCCTTTGTATAATTTATGTAAAGGGAGTCATTTTTTTGTAAAAAAATAAAATAATGAAAAGAATTTTAGGGACAGCCCTATTTTTTTTGCTTCTATCGGAGCTAATGCCCAAGTAAGTTTTAAACCCCTAGTACGTGGAGGACTGAATTTTTCAAAACTATCCGATAGTGACATGAGTTATAATATGACTTATAATTCAAATTCTGGTCAGACTACAAGTAATGAACCGAAAAGTGCTTTTTCAACTGTAACTAACTTTTATTTAGGTGTTGCAGGTGAATTAAAGCTTACAAGACGCTATGCTTTACAACCTGAATTGAATTTTTCTAAGCAAGGGGGTAGTAGAGATTTGATTTATGATCCTTTAACTAAACAAACAATGAATAGTTCAATTGATTTATCTTATTTGGGCGTTCAAATTATGAATAAATTTAGTTTGCATAAATTTAACTTGCAGTTTGGTCCTGCCGTTGATTTTGTAGTTTCTAATAATTATAAAATTAAAAATGATGCTGATATTGCTATTGCTTTAGGAGTAGGATATGATTTTACCAAAAATTTTGGGGTTGAATTAAGATATAAAAGAGGACTTTTACCTGTGACTGAAGTTACTTTTGCAAATTCGAATGGTTTTTCTTACGAAACTAGAAATTATGTGAATTCGGTTTTCTCCTTAGGAGCATATTATAAATTTGATATCAAATAGTTTTTCTTTAAAATTAAAAGCTTAATTAATAATTTCAAACGACTTAATTTTAAGTTTGTATTTTTACAAACTCAATTAAGTCGTTTCTTTTTTAAAAAAATAATATGAAATCTATACTTGCGGTTTGTTTTAGTCTTATGTTTTTATCGTTTCAGAATTTCTCGGAACTTCGTGAAAAATACCATCAAGCTTCAAAATCAAAAGGAAATGCTGAAAAGTTTTATGAGTATGTACAGAAAATGAATAGCGAATCGGCGGTTATTATAGCCTACAAAGGCGCAGGGACATTACTTGTTTCTCGTTTTGCAACGAATAAGGAGAAGCGTAAAGAGCAGTTTCAAAGTGGTGTCAAAATGGTTGAACAAGCGGTAGCTAAGGAAACTAATAATGTAGAAATACGATTGGTGCGTTTGAGTATTCAGGAAAATACGCCTAAGTTTTTAAAATATAAAGCGAATATTGAAGAGGATAAAAAAGTAATCATGCAAAATTTCAACAGGCAAAATGCAGGGTTGAAAGACTATATCCAGAAATATGTGGCACAGTCTAAGGTTTTTACTGAAGTTGAAAAAGCAAAATTGAACTAAGAATGACTACAAATATATCTTTGACCGAACGTATCGATAAGTTAAATATCTGTGTCATCATACCCACCTACAATAATCACAAAACCTTAAATCGTGTGTTAGATGGTGTTTTGGCTATTACATCAAAAGTAATTGTCATAAATGATGGGGCAACCGATACTACTCCCGAGATTTTAAAAAATTATACCGATAAAATCACCCAAATTCATTTACCACAAAATAAAGGAAAAGGAAATGCATTGCAAGTTGGATTCCGAAAAGCATTAGAATTAGGATACGACCATGCTATTACTATTGATTCTGATGGGCAACATTTTCCAGAAGACATGGAGGTTTTTGTACAAGCACTGGAGGAATCGGATGAAGATGTCTTGTTGATTGGAAGTCGTAATATGGAACACGATTCGGTGCCTAAAAAGAGTAGTTTTGGCAATCGATTTTCGAGTTTTTGGTTCTGGTTCGAAACGGGAATTAAATTAAACGACACTCAATCGGGTTATCGTTTGTATCCCTTACATGCGTTACCCAAAAAGTTTTTTACCAATAAATTCGAATTTGAAATCGAGATTATTGTGCGCACCGCTTGGAATGGGGTACCAGTGAAAAACATACCCATTCAAGTTTTATATGACCCAAATGAACGTGTGTCGCATTTCCGACCGTTCAAAGATTTTACCCGAATTAGTATTTTAAATACTGTTTTGGTAATATTACTTTTCGTATATATCAAACCTCGAGATTTCATTAGAAATTTTAAAAAAAAAAGTTTTAAAGTATTTTTAAGAGAAGATTTATTTTCAACACAAGATACCGCTTTGACCAAGGCACAGTCCATTGCGTTAGGTGTTTTTTGTGGTATTGCGCCTTTTTGGGGGTTTCAAACCGCTATAGTTATTACTACTGCCGTTTTGCTCCGATTGAATAAACCCCTTGCCTTTGCTTTTTCTAATGTTAGTATACCGCCTATGATTCCTTTGGTGGTCTATGGTTCGCTAAAAGTAGGCAGTTTATTTGTAGAAAAAGAAGCATCTTTTACATTAGCCGATACCTTCGATTTTTCTCAACTCAAAGAACATTTATTTCAATATCTAGTAGGTAGTTTTATCCTAGCAATCGGTATGGCAATTGTTTTCGGAGTTGGAAGTTATTTAGTACTTTCGCATCGGGGTAAAAACAGGGGATAAATGCATCTTTTTTTTATTAAAATACACGAATTTGTTCAAAAGAACAAGATTCTTACTTTTTTATTGTCGCTAGTGCTATTAGTAGTACTGGCTTTTTTTGCTTTTCAAATCAAGTTTGAGGAAGATATAACACGCGTACTACCCAAAAATGATAAAGCCGATATCACGTCAAAAATCATTAAGCAATTAAAATTTGCCGATAAAATCACGGTGATTATTGAACGTACGGGAAAAGGCACAGAAGCTGATTTGAGCGAAACAGCCACTGTGTTTATGGATAGTCTTCAAGCAGTTCAACCTTTTGTAAAAGAAGTGCAAGGTGTGGTGGTACAGGAAAATATTAAAGGGATTTTTGATTTTGTATATCAAAATGCACCGCTTTTTTTAGAAGAAGGTGATTATAAAAATATTGGGCAAAAAATCCAATCGGATAGTATTAAAAGTATTGTAGAAAGTAATTACAAATCGCTAATTAGTCCGTCGGGGATGATTACGCGCGATTTTATTATTAATGACCCGCTAGGCATTAGCTTCATAGGGCTCAAAAAAATGCAGCAACTCTCTATAGGTGACGAGTTTGTAATGCAAGATGGGTATCTGTTAACGAAAGACCGAAGTAAACTATTATTGTTTATCAATCCAAAATTTGGCGGTGCAGAAACTGAAAAAAACTCTCAGTTTGTAGCTCAGTTAAAAGCTTTTCAAACGGGTATTAACGCTTCTTTTAAAGATAAAACAACCTTATCGTACTTTGGTTCGCCCATTATAGCTGTGGCCAATGCAAATCAAATTAAATCGGATATCATCACTACGGTTTTACTGTCTATGGGAACCTTAATGCTGATTTTGATTTTCTTTTTTAGAAAAATTAGCATTCCTGTTGTCATTTTTATCCCTACGGTTTTTGGTGTTTTGTTCGCCATTGCCAGTTTGTATTTCTTGCGCGAAACCATTTCCGCTATTTCATTAAGTGTAGGTGCAGTCTTGTTAGGAGTAACAATTGATTATTCGTTGCACATCATGACGCATTATCGACATAATGCCGATATCAAGCAGTTGTATAAAGATACAGCCAAACCGCTTATTATGAGTAGTTCTACCACGGCGATAGCTTTTTTGTGTTTGTTATTTGTAAAATCGGATGCATTGAAAGATTTGGGGATTTTTGCCTCCATAAGTGTTATGATTTCGGCTTTGTTTTCATTAATTATTATCCCGCTTTTGTACCAACCCAAAAATGATGGTTTGGCGCATGCTGGGGTTTTAGATAGACTTTCTAAAATTCCTTTTGAACGTAATAAGTTTTTGGTGATTGGAACTTTCTTAGTGTTAATTATCAGTTGCTTTACTTTCAATAGAGTTACTTTTAATAATAATTTAGGTGATTTGAATTTTATTCCTGCCGATGTTAAAGAAGCAGAAGCAAAATTAGAAGCATCTACCAGTTTAACGTCAAAAGCCATTTATGTGGTTGCTTACGGGGCTACCGAAAAGGAAGCCATAGAAGCTAATGCAAAATTGAATAGCTTTTTGGTGCAACAAAAAAAGGTAAATAAAATTAATGCCTATAGTTCCTTAGCGGGCTTGTTGCCGTCAGCCTCAGCACAACAAGAGAAATTGGCATTATGGAACAACTTTTGGACCGATGCACAATGCCAGAAAGTACAAACGATGTTAGTACAAGAAGGAAACACTTTTGGTTTTAAACCCGAAACGCATCAACCGTTTTATGATTTGATTCGTTCAGATATACAACCTTTGGAATTACAAGGAATCAAACAAGCTATTCCTAATTTAGCGGATGAGTATGTTGCTAATTCTAAAGCGGGATATACGATAGCAAGTGTTGTGAAATTAGAGGAACAACATAAAAATGATTTTGTTAAAACGATTGACCGTTTTGAAAATGTTGTGGCGATAGACCGTCAACAACTCAATGAAACTTTTTTAGGGAAATTGCGTGATGATTTCGAAAACCTCATCAATTATTCCTTTTTAGCAGTCATTCTCATCTTGTTTGTGTTTTTTAAGCGTATCGAGTTGGTTTTGGCTAGTTTGTTGCCTATTACCGCTACGGGATTTGTAACCGCTGGTTTAATGGGGCTTTTTGGGATTCCATTAAACATTTTCAGTACCATTGTGTGTACGCTGATTTTTGGACATGGAGTTGATTTTACTATTTTTATGACCAGTGCGCTCCAAAAACAATACACCACAGGGAAAGACGAAATGCCTGCTTATCGTATTTCTATCATTCTTGCGGCTCTGACCACTATTCTAGCTATTGGTGCATTAATATTTGCGAAGCATCCAGCATTGGTCTCTATTTCGTCGGTTTCTTTATTGGGGGTTGTAAGTGCGTTATTAATTACTTTTGTTTTTTATCCCATAGTTTTCAAGTGGTTGTTTTTTAAACGTCAACAAAAAGGGAATCTGCCCGTTCGGTTTTTTACCGTGCTTATTTCCATAGTAGCGTTGACTTATTATGCTCTTGGTGGAATAGTACTGTCTACTATTGGACGTTTTTTTGTGTGGATTTTACCTGGGAAAAAGGAAAAGAAAATGCTTTTCTTTAGAAAGGTAATGGCACATTTCCTGAAAACTGTCTTACAAATGAATCCAATTGTAAAGAAAAAAGTTATTAATCCGCATTTGATTGATTTTAGCAAACAAGCCATTGTAATTGCTAATCATGTTTCTGTTTTAGATACGTTGACATTTGGGATGCTCACCCATAAAATCGTGTATTTGGTCAATGATTGGGTGTACAATTCCCCTATTTTTGGAAAAGCAGTAAGAGCCATGGGATATTATCCAGTTTCTCAAGGAATAGAAGGTGGGGTAGACCATTTGCGTGAAAAAATAAAAGAAGGCTATTCGTTAATGATTTTTCCTGAAGGAACACGTTCGGATGATAATGGGGTCAAACGTTTTCATAAAGGGGCATTTTTCTTAGCAGAAGAGTTTAAGCTAGATATTTTACCTGTCTATTTACATGGTAATGCTGAAACTTCTCCCAAAGGCGATTTTATGATTCACAACGAAAGCTTGACCGTAGTTGTTGGTGACTATATATCGTATGCCGATAGTAGTTTTGGCGCAGATTATTCAGCGAGAACCAAAAAAATCAATAAGTTTTTTAGGGCTGAATTTTTCAAAGTTCGTCAAGAGCTAGAAGATGAAAGTTTCTTCCGAAGAAAAGTCGTTGATGGGTATTTGTATAAGGAAGAGGAAATTTATACCGCCGTTAAATCTGATTTTGAAAAGAATAAAAAAGATTACTTTGAGTTTTTTACTCTGATAAAAGAAGATGCTAAAATTTTACATCTAGCAGATGATTATGGACAGTTAAATGCTGTTTTGAGCTTACAACATCCTAAACGAAAAATACAAGCGCTATATTTAAATGATGATAAATGCGCAATTGCTTCTACGGTTTATCTTAATGTAAAACGTAAAATCAATTGTTTGTCGCTGGAAGATGAGCGAAAACCTTACGAATTGCTATTGGTTTCAGCTGAAGTTTTTAGCAATGAGAAAGTTGTTGAGTTATCAACTCAGGTAAATGAAGTGATTTTATACCAAGCCTTAAAGTATGTTTCGGTAATAGAAGCCCAAGGGTTTAATGTGGTACGCCAAAAAGGGAATTTAATAGTTTTAAAGCGATAAATGGAAAGGAAGTATGATGTGGTGGTCGTAGGAAGTGGATTGGGAGGCTTAGTTTCTGCCATCATTCTTGCTAAGGAAGGGAAAAAGGTTTGTGTATTGGAAAAAAATAACCAATACGGAGGAAATTTGCAGACTTTTGTGCGCGATAAAACCATTTTTGATACGGGGATTCATTATATAGGCGGTTTGGCTGAAGGGCAAAATTTGCATAGCTATTTCAAATATATCGAAATCATCGACCAGCTCAAGTTAAAATTGATGGCCCCTGATGGGTATGACTTAATTACCTTTGACGGAGACCCTAATGAGTATCCGCATGCCCAAGGGTACAAAAATTTTGTAAATCAATTAGAACCTTTTTTCCCAAATCAAATTAAGGCTTTGAATGATTATTGTATGAAATTGCAATATACCTGTGATTCATTTCCTTTATATAATTTGAAAATTGGTGAAGGGTATCAACAAGAAATTTTGTCTATCAATGCACAAAATTATTTTGATGAATTGACTCAAGATGCAAAACTTAAAGCTGTACTAGCGGGTTCTAATTTTTTGTACGCGGGTGTACCTGATAAAACTCCTTTTTATGTTCATGCGTTATCGGTTAACTCCTATATGCAAAGTGCTTGGCGTTGTATCAATGGAGGGAGTCAAATTACGAAACAATTAATAAAAGTTATTCGAAAATACGGCGGAGATGTTTTTAAACACCGTGAAGTAAATGGATTTACCATGGTCGATGGTCAATTAGCCTCAGCTTTGACCAAAAATGGGGAAGAATATTTTGCGAATGTATTTATCTCGAATATCGAACCTAAAACAACTTTAAAATTAGTAGGTGAAAAATATTTTCGAAAATCTTATTTTAAACGTATTCAAGAACTGGAAGTGCAAATTGCGCCTTTTAGTATTTATATTGTTTTTAAGCCGGAGTCGTTTCCGTATATGAATCATAATTATTATCATTTCAAAGATGTTAATCGTATTTGGAATGCCGCTGAATATACACAGGAATCCTGGCCAGAAAGTTATATGCTGTCTATGAATGTAGCTACTGATGACCAGCAATGGGCAGAGAGTTTGACAGGAATTACTTACATGCGTTTTGAAGAAGTGACACAATGGGCAGATACGCATAATACCGTTTCAGAAGAAGAATCTCGAGGGGAAGCGTATGAAGCTTTTAAAAAGGAGAAAATAGAAGTTTTTCTGAAGGAAGTAGAAAAGAAATTCCCGAATATTCGTGCCTGTATCAAGTCGATTCACGCTTCTACACCTTTGTCTTACCGAGACTACATAGGCGGTCATAACGGTAATTTATACGGTTATGTTAAGGATTCTAATAATCCTATGTTAACCTTTATTTCACCCAAAACCAAAATCGATAATTTGTATCTAACAGGACAAAGTATCAATATGCACGGGGTTTTAGGAGTAACAATTGGTGCGGTGGCTACTTGTGCCGAGATAGTAGGAGGGGAATATTTGGTTAATAAAATTAATCGAGAAATTGCCAATGGGTAAGTATGGGTACTACATACAGGTACTATTACTCGTCTTGTTGAGTTCGTGTGGAATTTCAAAATCCATACATCATCTTCCTGTGGAATTACCAAAGGAAAAACCTACAGTGTTTAAACTTTCTGATACTTTAGTTACGCATCCCAATGGTTTTTTGGTTAAAAATGATAAAAAGATTTGGGAACTCCATGTGTCGGGTTCCGCTTCCGCTAGAGGAATGTTAGCTGGAGCTCTGGCAGAACCTTTAGTGAAAAAACAAGAACGAATCTTTTTTTCGAAAGTAGCTGAATTCGTACCGTCCAAAACCAAACAATGGTTGTTGCGTAATGTATTAAAATGGTACAATCGAAAGCTATATCTCAATGTTACGGAGGAGTTCAAAACCGAAATCTATGGTTTGTCTATGTACACGGATGCCAAATATAATTACATTGCACCGCCCTATTTACGAAGTTTGTATTTGCACGGTGCACACGATATAGGTCATGCCATGCAAGATTTGGCTTTAGTGGGCTGTACCTCTTTAGCCGTTTGGGGAGATAAAAGTGCCGATGGTGAATTACTCATCGGTAGAAATTTAGATTTTTATGCAGGTGATGAATTTGCTCAAGATAAAGTAGTCACTTTTGTCAAGCCCGATAAAGGAATTCCGTATGCTTCGGTGGCGTGGGCAGGTATGGTTGGGGTACTGTCAGGAATGAATAAAGAAGGCTTAACGGTTACGATAAACGCAGGGAAATCCAAAGTGCCGTTAGTGGCTAAAACGCCCATTTCTTTATTGACTAGAGAAATTCTCCAATATGCTTCTACCATTGAGGAAGCGGTAGCCATTGCTAAAAAGCGTCCTGTATTTGTTTCGGAATCCATTATGGTAGGAAGTGCCAAAGATAAAAAAGTGGTACTCATTGAAGTTTCTCCAAAGAATTTTGGAGTGTACGAAGTCGAAAATACCAATCAACTTTTGTGTACTAATCATTTTCAAAGTACATCCTATCTTTCAGATAAACGGAATCAAGAACACATTAAGGAGAGCCATTCCTACTACCGTATGGAGCGCATGCAAGAATTGTTGCAGGATAATGATAAGTTAACACCAGCGCAAATGGCAAGCGTTCTTAGAAATAAAGAAGGATTACATAAAATGGCTATAGGGTATGGTAACGAAAAAGCCATCAATCAACTGTTAGCGCATCATGCGGTGATTTTTAAACCCGAAAGTCGTTTGATGTGGGTGTCTTCAAATCCCTACCAATTAGGTGCTTTTGTAGCGTATGATTTGAATATGGTGTTTGACCAAAAGGAACCCAAAGTAGCTACTGTCGCTTCGCTTGAAATTGCCGAAGATGCTTTTTTGAAGTCGGAGACGTATAAAAGCTATGAAAAATACCGATTAATGGACCGGGAGCTCGATAAGGTTTTAGCCAATAAAGAACTCCTTTCGGACGATTTTATTGCTAATTATGTGCAGGCAAATCCAAATTTATGGAGTGTACATTATAAACTCGGGACATATTGGTACCAACAAAAAAAATATAAAGAAGCGGAAATCGCTTTTCAAAAGGCATTGCAATTAGAAATTACTACCTTGCCAGACCGAAAACAGGTGGAAAAATATTGGCACAAAACAAAAAAGAAATTACCATGATACCAGAAATAGAAAAAGCATCCGCAGTTGAAATCAAAGCATTTCAAGAGCAAAAATTACGTGAGTTACTGGTATATCTCCAAGCAAATTCGCCGTATTATCAGCGACTTTTTTTGGAACAAAACATTAATGTTGCCAGCATTCAAACCTTAGAAGATTTGCAGCAATTGCCCGTGACGTCTAAAACGGATTTGCAACAGTATAATGAGGATTTCTTTTGTGTGCCCAAACATCAAATTATTGATTATGCCACTACATCAGGGACTTTAGGAAGCCCAGTGACTTTTGGTTTAACCGATGCCGATTTGGAGCGTTTGGCCTATAACGAAGCCATTTCTTTTGCTTGTGCGGGTGTACAGGAAGGCGATGTGGTGCAGTTAATGACCACCATGGACCGTCGTTTTATGGCAGGATTGGCTTATTTTTTAGGTTTGCGAAAACTAAAAGCTGGTATCATACGCGTAGGCGCTGGTATTCCTGAATTGCAATGGGATTCTATTTTGAAATACCAACCAAAATATTTGATTGCGGTCCCTTCTTTTTTGCTCAAAATGATTGAATATGCCGAAAAACACGGTATTGATTATAAAAATTCGAGTGTCAAAGGGGTGATTTGTATAGGGGAATCCCTGCGAAATCAAGATTTTTCACCCAGCTTGTTAACACAAAAAGTTCAGGAGCAATGGCCTATCGCTTTGTATTCTACGTATGCGTCTACGGAAATGAGTACAGCATTTACCGAGTGTAGTCAGCAACATGGAGGGCATCATCATCCTGAATTAATCATCACGGAGGTGTTAGATGCACACCATCAACCCGTCGCTTTAGGTGAGGTAGGGGAGTTGGTCATCACGACTTTAGGAGTCGAAGGCATGCCTTTATTACGTTTCAAAACGGGCGATATGGTGCAATTACATACAGATGCTTGTGCTTGTGGTCGTAATACATATCGTGTTGGACCTGTAGTAGGTCGCAAAGAACACATGATAAAATACAAAGGAACAACCTTGTATCCGCCGGCTATGCATGATTTGATGACCTGTTTTGAACCCATTCAAGCCCATGTATTTGAAATTTCTACCAACGAGCTAGGAACAGATGAAATTGTGATTAAAATTGCTTCCAAAGATACTTCGGATAGATTTTTAACAGAAGTGAAAGACCATTTTAGAGCCAAACTACGGGTTGCGCCTAAATTGGAAGTTTTGCCTATGGAAGTGATTCAAAAAATTATTTTCCCGCCTATGAGTCGTAAACCCATAACTTTTATTGATAAACGCAACTAAAATTGAGAACCATATTAATTACGGGTGCCTCTAGCGGAATTGGAGCTAGTACAGCACGTTATTTTTCTGAAAACGGCTGGCATGTAATTGCTACTATGACCTGTTTTGAACACGGTAAAGAAATTGTACAATTGCCTAATGTAAGCAGTTATTTATTGGATGTTACCTCATCTGAGAGTATTGCTAAGGCTAAAGAAGCTATCTTGAAAGACCATGCCGTGGTGGATGTAGTGCTTAATAATGCAGGAGTAGGTTACCGTTCGTTTGTGGAGTTTTCTAAAGATGAAGAAATTGACAGAATTGTTGATATTAATTGGCTAGGCTGTGTCAAAGTATGCCGTGCCTTTATTCCAGTGTTTCGTAAGCAAGGTTTTGGACATTTTATCAATGTCACCTCCATAGCTGGATTGGTTAATTTGCCTTTAGGAAGTTTTTATCATTCGACCAAATGTGCGGTAGAAAGTTTCTCGGAATGCATGTCGTATGAGTTGATGAATTTTGGCATCGGAGTGAGTACCGTACAATTTGGAAATGCGCCCACCGCCTTTCAAAAAAATGTGGTAAAAAGCGAAAACACAGGAGTAGCCGTTTACGATGCGATGATGGATAAAATTTCGGGATTATTGCTTAAAAAACAATCCAAAAATCCCCAATTGATTAGCGATATCGTGGAAACTCTTTTTGCCATCGCTACTAAACCCCGAGTGAAGTTTACACGGTACACCGTAGGTTTTGATGCGAACGCCATGAGTACCTTACGCTCGGTATTGGGCTATCGAATTTTTAATAAAATAATAAGAAAACAGGTGTTGTAAAACAGTTGTTTTTTATACTAACCAAACCTAACAGGTATTCAAGACCTGTTAGGTTTTTTTTAACCATCACTTCGAGTCTCTGTCGTAAAAACTGTCTAAGTGATGTAAACATTTATATACGTATCGTAAAATGCTATGTAGGGTCTGCTGAAAAACTAACTCAACGTAAAATCCTATCATTTTCTACTAAAAATCTTCAATTTTAGTAACTTTTGAAAGTTATTAATTCTATTAGAGCTTGTAAATTTGAGTTTAAAAATTATAAATTGCAAACATTTGATTTTTTGGTGCAAGGTTTTTGAAGATGTTTGTGTAAAAACCTTGCACCTAATAATAAAATTCAAGCTCTGAATTACTGGTTTTTATGAGGATTATAGTTTTTCAGCAGACCCTATGTAAACATCGTTAGTTTCTATATAGGTTATGTAATACCATTTAAGTTCTGAAATTACCGTTTTAATTTAGTCATTTAATTCATTATGTTGTTTCTGAATTTTCTTAATTCCTTAATGTTTTAAAGCTTTTTTTGCTTGCAGTACATTTAAAGTTAAAACAGTAGTATTCAAATCATTCTTCTTAGGATTGTCCCCTCGAGGGGACCAAAGGGGGGATAAAAAGGTGGTTTGTTTTTTAAGCCTCAAACTTAGCAAAACACTCAATAACAGCAAGCTTTTTTAGCTTTTTGTTAAGAAGTAAAATACCGTTCGTGAGAACAGTAGTATTAGTCTTTCGTGTTTGTGGTGAAGTACAATCTACTTCATCATCCCTTAGGTGTATGAGGTGTTAGTAGGGCTACTGCTCATGGTTTGAATTATGTATCAATGCTCAATCACGCTTTTAGTCGCTTTTATTTTTTTATCAGCATACAGTACAACCTCTTTGATTACTAATTTCTGTATCGCCCTAATAAAAGTTTCCATGATGGCGTAATTAGGTTGGTTGTTTATTTCGGGTAAAGAGACTTTGTCAGTTTGAATTTTCTTATTGCTAATGCTACCACCCCAAGAATATTTATATCCTAAACTTTTATCAATACACGTAACCAAGAACAATTGATTAAGTTTATTCTTATTATTATGTTTTAAATGTAAGGACAAATTGTGACTGTCATTAGAATAAAAATCCTTTTCTTGATACGTTACTACAAAAGTTTTACCACCAATAAAAACACAATTCCCTTTATCCAAATATTTCTCTTCAAATGTAATGAATGTGCCAATAGAATTGTTTTCTTTACTTGCAGTCAAGTAAGGAATTTCACCACTATTTTCGATTATATCTCTTGATAATATATTTTTGGTGTTTTTGACTTCAAATATATCAATTACATTAAATTGTTTAAATTCTAAACTCTCAAACTCCTCTAAAACTTGTTCCTCTTCCTGGGTTAACTGATAATCCTTTAAGCCTGTGGCTAATAAATAAGCTTCCAGCTCAGCTATACGCTGAGCTTCCAGCTCAGCTATACGCTGAGCTTCCAGCTCAGCTATAAAACTTTCCATAAATTCAAAATCTATCTCGCCGTTTTGGGTGGGGAGTTGGATTATTGTACTATTCATTGCGTCACGATTAAATTTATTACCATAATCGTATTGTTTTGATGTTGCAACTCTAGACACTGAAATAATAACACTAGCAATTGCTTTATTAAAAGGTTTAAACTTTGGTACTAAATGTTGTATATGAGAATAACCTATAAAATCATTTTCTTGATAAAACATCGTATCTGCTCCAATAGTTGTGTCAGAACAAGTAATAGTATTTCCTTTATTAAGAGGTTCTAGGTTTGAAAAACCCATAATTCCATTTTCAGTTGATGAATTAGAAATTAAAGGTGTTTTTCCATTTACTGAAATTATTTCTCTATTCTGTAAACGATAATAATTTGTTGGATTTATTTCAAACAAATCCCCCAATTTAAACTCCCCCCACTCAACATTTTGTAATTTTTCGTTGAGCAGGGCATCTACTTTCCCAAAGTTTCGTCTGCGGTTTGTTGTTTGAGTATATTAGTTACTTCCCATGCCAGGTAATCACCCACGGTTTTTTTAAAGTCAGCCAGGGTGGGTTTAGTGTCTATTTTTTGGTATTGGTCATAATTCCAGTCGTTCCCTTTATTAGTTATCACACTCATCACAACGGTTTGTTTCAAATCCCATAGTTTGTCCGAAACATTTGCCGTAATCCCGTTTTTATATATTTCTACAATGTCGTGGTAGCGTTGTACAGGGTTGTCTATTTCTAATATCCCTCGTTTGGTGCGTTTGTAACCATCGTTACGAAAATCAATAAACTTTACTTGTTTTTTATAATCGTGTGGTTTGCCTGTATGCTCAATAACATAAATAGAAGTTTGCACCCCCGCCATGGGTTGAAACAAATCTACGGGCATTTTAATACTGGCTAAAAGTTGGTTCTGTGCTAATATAGCCGTGCAACTTTCCACCCCTCGACCATTACCTGCCGAATCTTGAATGATAATAGCCGCCTTACCACCAATTTGCATGTTTTCTAATCCAAATTTTATAAACGGCATTCCGTTTTCTCTAAAACTAAAGGGCGGATTGAGCAATAGTTTATCCGCATTAAATGTTTTGTAAAGTTCGGCAGGTTCATCAAATGACGAACCTTTACGAATGTTACTCGAACCATCGCCACGCAATATCATATTAGTAGAGGCAAGCGTAAACATTTGCGCATTCAACTCAACACCCAGCAGTTGATGCTTTTTGATTTCTTCAATTTTTTCTATTGCTTTTTTTGTGTTTTTACCGTATTTCTCTTCGGTATATTCTATCATCAATTGCATAGAGGAAATCAGAAAACCAGCCGAACCCGTAGCTAAATCCATAACTTTTGAATTCTCGTCAACTTCCAGAATTTGGGTCATCATTTTAGTAACATAAGGCGGTGTGAGCACTATGCCTATTTCCTTACCGTCTCCTAAGGCATATTTTAAAAATTCAGAATACATTTCCCCCATTATATCTACATGACCACTCATAGAGTCAATAGATAAAAAGATGTTTTCGTAGATGTACGTGAAAATTTGTTTATTCACACTAGCCGTATGAGGTAGTAATTTACCAATTATAGCATCTAATTCTATCTTCTTGTCACGGTCTTTATCGGTATTGATTTCTCTAAAAGACGCCATCATTAGATTTTTTTTATCTAAAGGGATGTTTTTTAGACTAAGATAATTTTCAACTTGGTTTACGATAATGTCTCCATCTCTTTGATTGTCAAGATTTATACCTTTCAAATCTTCAGGTACTAAACCTTTTTTAATGTCGGCAAGGTCTTGCATGGCTAATAGCATCCCCGAAACATACAATACCCTTTGAGGGGCTGTTATGGCGTGGTTGTGCATGAGCTTATTTAATTTTTTCGCATACTCTTGTAACTTAGCTTGCGAGTCAATTAATATTTTATGCTTTTCTTCTTCGGTTAGTGTGGCTACTTTATAAAATTCTTCAAACGATACTTCTGATTCCAAAAAATCTAAGGTAGTGTACGATGCTACTAATTTATAGGTTTCGTCTGTGGCCCCAAATACATAATACACCTGAATTTTTACATTACTAGCATTATCTCCTGAAATTCCTATCGCTATTGCTTCGGTATATTTTTTACTCATTATGGCACATTGTGCATAATGAATAGCACCATTTACGGCAAAATTTTGTACAGATTTAATATCATGCTTAATTTTGTCTCCATTGGTGGCTACTAACTTACTGCTTCCTAATTTGTTCTCAATTAACACAGGAAGATCAAAAGTTTCTAATTCAAAATCGGGTTTCCAAGATTTGCCTTTTTCCTTTTCTCCAGCTTCTTCAAGAGCAAGACGTTTCAATACAACCCCTTTTTGAATAGCATCCTTTAAATAATCAGACATTGAGGATTCAACACTATAGCGGGTTTGTTTTATTCTTGCAAATTCAGCCTTTACCCAATCATTCACGTTATCTTCTAATGTCCAATTTTTCATTTCAGTTACCTTATTATTTAGGATGGCGAATTTATGATTTTAAATTTTATTTTTCTCCGTTTTCCGTTACTTTGTAGTCTTGGCTACACTCACGGCTAACTCATAAATTATCAATTAACAATCATCCCTCACCCCTCAACCCTCATCCCTCATCTATTATCTTCCACACTCATCTTTCATCTTTCAAAAAAAATCACTAACTATGTAGTCAATCTAAAATAATAATCATGACAACAACTAAGAAAAACTCAACTTCCGAAACAGGACACGCAAAGAACATTGCAAATTTTGGTGCTGCCATTCAAATCCTTCAAGAAATGAACACGCTTTATAATCCGTCTAATCCCCAGTTAGCCATTGCCAATCTGTTGGAAATCAAACAAAGTTTAGACGCTACTATAGAAGCACTGAATCTTAAAATTCCAGCTTACAAAAATGCAGTGTCAGCCCGCGAAATGGCTATGGAGCCCGTGAGTAAATTAACCACACGAATCAATAATTTTGTCAAATCCATTGCCATTTCACAACCCGATAAAGAAAACATACAAGCGGTGGTAAAAAAAATCCGGGGCGATGTGAAAGCTAAAAAAGTAAACCCCGAAACCACTGAAAGTAATACTATTTCTACCCTCCAGCAAAGTTATGATAGCCGTATTGCTAACCTTTCCGTTTTGATAGAACAGTTAAACGCCCACCCAGAATTTGCACCTAACGAGGACGAACTGAAAACACAAAATCTCAAAGGACTTCAGCAACAATTAGACACTTTAAGTAAAAATGTAAACACCACGACTAATGCCCTAATCACCGCACGTATGGATAGAAATAAAGTGTTGTACACTAATCCTGAAAACGCCTTAAAAATCATAAAAGACGTCAAAGCCTATGTCAAATCTTTAGGAGATGCAGCTCAACCGTATTATAAAGCTCTGGTCAAATTAAAATTTAGAGAACAACTATAATCCCTGACTTTTATAGGAACTAAACTTAACAGATCTTCAAGACCTGTTAGGTTTTTTTTAAACCATCTCTTCGATTCTGCGTCCTAAAGAACTGTTTGAGTGCCGTAAACTTTTAGATACATATCGTAAAACTTTATATTGGAACTGTGAAACTTCATATGAGCACCCTAAAACTTCATATGAGAATGGTGAAAATTTATGTAGACATCGTAAAACTTTATATGGACATCGTAAAACTTTATATAGACATCGTAAAACTTTATATGGACATCGTAAAACTTTATATGGACATCGTAAAACTTTATATGGACATCGTAAAACTTCATACGAGTATTGTAAATTTTTATATACGTATCGTAAAATGCTATGTAAACATCGTTAGTTTCTATATTGCTTATGTAAATAATTTCAATCTTACCAGTTGCGAACTCGAAGTGTTTATGCCTTTTAAATTTTGAAAGACTATTTTTTGAGATAGCATAAAAAAACGGATTGAATAGTTAGTAATTCAATCCGTTTCCCGTTTAATACAATTGAAATATTTTGTCCAATTGTTTTTTATTGGCAGATTTAGGCATGTTTCGGAATACAAAATTACGAATCCTTATACCTAACTTGTTTTCCATTTGTGCTATTTTACCAAAAGACCAACTTGTGTTAACAATCATGTGAGCTTTCTTACGTCTTAAATTTTCATATTCATTAAAAGTATTTTCAATAGGTATTCCTCTATCAAGTAACTGACCCAGTACATAAGCATCTTCAATAGCTTGACAGGCTCCTTGGCCTAAATTAGGGGTTGTAGCGTGTGCAGCATCACCTATTAAGCAAACGTTTTCGTCTTGCCATTTATTCATAGGCTTCAAGTCAATGATATCGCTGATGAATAACTGCTCTTTTTTAGTAGCTAAAATAATATTTAATATATCCTTGTGAAACGCGCTGTAATAATCAAACAAATTGATTTCCTCAGTTGTTACTTTTTTTGAATTTGCTAAAGCATACCAATATACTTTTTTATCGCTTATTTTCACAAAACCAAAACGTTTCCCTTTTCCCCATGCTTCATTTAGTTGGTTGTGGTACTTTTGAGGTAGATCAATTTCGCAAATACCTCGCCAACAAATTTGGTTGGCATTTCGTATTTGACTCTCAGTAAATAATTGATCTCTAACTACTGATTTTATACCGTCTGCGCCAATTATAACCTTACTTTCGTGGGTTGAATCATCGTCAAAAGTTAATTTGAATAGTGTTGATTTCTCAACTTTTGTAAGTCTTTTTGATAAACGAATATTGGCATACCCAATTTCATTTGCTAATATTTGTTGCAACTCTCCTCGGTGAATGGCAATGTTATGAACTCCGTATTTTTTTTCATATTCTGATAAATCTGTATTGGAGATAATTTGTAGTTGTTCATCGGTTATATTAACATAAGAAATCTGGTTTCCCGCTTTTTCTATTTTTTCTCCTATTCCTAATTTATGAAAAACCTGCATGGCATTATTGGCTAATATAATTCCTGCGCCAACAGGCTTTATAGCTGCTGAAGCTTCAAAGATTTTTACCTCTATTCCTTTTTGTTTAAGAGTTAGAGCAGTTGTAAGCCCACCTATTCCTGCGCCAATTATAGTAACTGATTTGTTCATTTGTTTGTTTTTTGATTGTAAAATGTTTTGTAAAATTTGAATGAATTTAGAAATACGAGTGCCTATGTTTAGTTCCTTTTTGGAATTATTGGGTTTTTTTAGAAATTTAAAAAAAAAGATTAACTAGTAGTCCCATGAGCTAATGTATATAGTGAATTATTAATTTTCAATTGGTCCTTACTAATTGCCTTAAGTTATTGTGGGATATTAGATAATTCTTTTAGGTTGGTTTAAAATGTAGCCTAGAAAAAGGTTAAAAGGGTCTAAATTAAAAAAGCCGCCTCAGTTGTATTGAGGCGGCTTTTTTTTATTAGCGAATATCTTGATTCAAGATTAAGTCAATGTATAAATTAATTTTGTTTTTCAATTCCTTACGGTGTGAAATAAAATCTAAGAAACCATGATCTAATACGAATTCAGCAGTTTGGAAACCATCCGGTAAGTCTTTACCAGTTGTGTCTCTAACTACACGTGGTCCAGCAAAACCTATCAAAGCTCCTGGTTCAGCAATATTAATATCGCCTAGCATAGCATAGGAAGCAGTAGTACCTCCCGTTGTAGGATCGGTACATAATGAAATGTAAGGGATTTGCGCATCCGCTAATTGTGCTAGTTTAGCAGAAGTTTTTGCTAACTGCATTAATGAGTACGCAGCTTCCATCATACGAGCACCACCTGATTTTGAAATCATAACAAATGGAACCTTGTTTTTGATGGAATAATCAATTCCACGAGCAATTTTTTCGCCCACTACAGCCCCCATCGAACCACCAATAAAAGCAAAATCCATACAGCAAACTACTAAGTCGTTTCCTTTTGATTTACCCACTGCAGTACGAACAGCGTCTTTTAATTTTGTTTTACTGATAGTATCTACTAAACGATCTGCATATTTTTTAGAATCTACAAAGTTTAAAGGGTCTTTAGCAGTCATGTTTGCATCTAACTCTGTAAATTGATTATCGTCAAATAAAATCTGAAAATATTCGGCACTACCAATTCTAACGTGGAAATCATCCTCTGGGCTAACCCAAAGATTTCTTGCTAATTCCTCTGCATCTACAATTTTACCAGTAGGCGATTTGTACCACAATCCTTTTGGTACATCCATTTTAGCTTCTGTAGGAGTAGTGATCCCTTTTTCTTTTCTTTTAAACCAAGCCATTTTCTTAATTTTAGAATTATGAATTCAGAATTATGAATTCAGAAGATAGTTTTTGAAAATTTCTAAATTCTAAACTCTAAATTCTAATTTAATTAAAGTGTGTTTACGTTATTCAAATCAGCAAAAGCTTGTTCTAAGCGTTTGTTGAAAGTTATTTCACCTTCGCGAACCCATTTTCTTGGGTCGTAGTGTTTTTTATTTGGTGAATCGGCACCTTCTGGGTTACCAATTTGTGTTTTCAAATATTCAATTTTTGAGGTCATGTAGTCACGAACTCCTTCTGTAAAAGCAAATTGTAAGTCGGTATCAATATTCATTTTGATTACCCCGTACGAAATGGCTTCTCTAATTTCTTCTAAAGTAGATCCTGAGCCTCCGTGGAATACAAAATCAACTGGGTTTTCTCCTGTATTATATTTATTCTGAACAAACTCTTGAGAGTTTTTTAAGATTTTTGGAGTAAGTTTTACATTTCCAGGTTTGTAAACGCCATGTACGTTACCAAAAGCGGCTGCAATTGTAAAACGAGGAGAAACTTTCATTAACTCTTCATAAGCATAAGCTACTTCTTCTGGTTGTGTGTATAATTTTGATGTATCTACATGTGAATTGTCTACACCATCTTCTTCACCTCCAGTAATACCTAATTCAATTTCTAAAGTCATACCCATTTTGCTCATTCTTGCTAGGTATTCTTTACAAATTTCAATATTTTCTTCAATTGGTTCTTCTGATAAATCAATCATGTGTGAAGAAAATAAAGGTTTTCCTGTTTCTGCAAAATGTTTTTCAGAAGCGTCTAATAAACCATCAATCCAAGGTAATAAGTTTTTAGCACAGTGATCGGTGTGTAAAATAACAGTAGCACCATAAGCTTCAGCTAAAGTATGAATGTGTTTAGCACCAGCAACTGCACCTAAAATGGCTGCTTTTTGACCTTCGTTTGATAATCCTTTACCAGCATTGTAAGCGGCTCCTCCGTTTGAAAATTGAATGATAACAGGAGCATTTAATTTAGCTGCAGTTTCAATAGTACCATTGATAGTGCTTGATCCTACAACGTTTACAGCAGGTAATGCAAAACCTTTTGCTTTTGCATAATTGAAAATTTCTTGAACTTGATCGCCAGTAGCAACTCCTGGTTTTATGTTGTGTGTCATTGGTTTGTTATTATTTTAAAGATGCACAAAATTACAAATTTATTTAGAATGGATAATTTATTCCAATATTAAATACAGATTTATTTATTTTGAAATCCGTTAGCCATCTGTTGTTTTCTTCTAATGCTGGATTGTATGTTTTGAACCCCCAATCGAGTCTTAGGATAAAAAAGTTAAAATTATATCGATATCCTATTCCTGTGCCTAAGGCAAGTCCTTTTAAAGAGTCGAAGTTTTTAAATATTTTCTTTTCGTCAGTTTCACTATCTTTTAGATTCCAAATATTGCCACAGTCTGCAAATAAGGCGGCACTGGATTGACCAAATAAGTTAAATCGAATCTCTGTGTTCAGGGCAATTTTGAAATTAGCTTCGTTAAAATCGTTAGTATTGTTAGAGGTGCCAGCTCCTAAACTATAGGATTGCCAAGCTCTATTGTCATTAGCACCTCCAGCAAAATAACTTCGGGTAAATGGGATGTTTTTAGAATTACCATAAGGAAATGCTGCTCCAATAAAGGCTCTGCAAGCTATAGAGAGATTGTTTTTTAAATCCCAGTTTTTTATATATTCCGTTTCTGCTTTGATGTATTGCGAGTACTCTAGTCCGAAAATATTTCGTTTTCCTTCATTGTCACGAGGTCTATCTGTTAGATTTGCCAGTAATGACATGACATTTCCTGCCGATTCAATTTTAGTTTTAAACGAATAAAAGGCTTTGTCAAAAATATCTTTTTGAGTAGAATTTGAGTAGTTGATGCTCGAGGCAAGTATCAGGTTGTTTTCGGTTAATCGGCTTTTTCGTTCTCTAATACTTCTAATGGCTTTGTAATCGTCACTGTTTGTTTCTAAATTCTTTACATTTCCATTAATAACTTGTTGCATAAACTGATCAGCACCGCCTTCATCTATAGTTAAATTGCCATTTGCGTCAATTAAGTTGGCGTCTTGGTTGTATTTTTTTGCTAGATTATTTAATTGATCATAAGTGGAACCATACACATTAAAGTAGTTGCCAACATTAATGTTTTTAATGTATTGAAGGTTGGCTAAGTCGAATTTGAATGTGCTTCTTTTGTTTGGAATCCAGTTAAAATTGACCAAACTTGTAAAGCTTTCTTTGTCTAAACCAATGTTGAGCTGTTTCGAAAAACCCAAACTTACTAAGGTGGTTGGGGTCATCGTTTTTGGGATTATTTTGTCAGTTCTGAATGGGAATATGATTCTTGGAAAGGTCAAGCGCATGTCTGCCCCATATTCTTGAATGTTGAAAAAAAGTTTTTTTGGGTTCGCAAAATCTTTTGAAGATCCTAAATTTCCTTTTATTCCAATTTCTAATATTTCTGCGCGCCTAAAGATATTACTGATAAATAGTGAAGAATAACCTGTAACCCCGAAATCTTGAATGTTAGAATGGGTAAAATCGGCACTAGCTCTGAAGCTGTATTTTTCTTTTGCTTTTAGAAATACATCAGCCTTTAAAGCTTGTTTCTGATTGACTTCTTTAAATTGTATTATTGGGTAGTTGAAAATTCTTAAATTACTCAATAATCGGGAAGTAAGTGTTTTGTTGTAATCACTAAATAAACTATCCTGATGAATGAATACAGCGTCCGTGATCGCTTTAGGTTTAAAACGGAGTTTGTTAGTTGAATAAATGTGAAAATTCTTATAAACGGTACTGTCTATGTAGTTGTTTTGTGTTTTGTTTTCGCTGTCTTTTATGAAAATGTTTACTCGGTCTATTTTATGAATTTTGTAAGGTTTTATAATTGTTGAATCTCCTTGTTTGGATTTTGGGTCTTGAATTTTTACAACTACAGGGGTTTTATGATATGCGGTGTCAATGTCAAAACTGATACTTTGCAATTGAAAATTATAAACACCATGATTGATAAAAAAACTATGTAGTCTGGCTTGTTCATTTTTGAATTTTTCAGCATTAAATTGATCGCCTTTTCGTAGCAGCGTTTTTTTAAGTGCAATTGAGTACAGTGAGTCGATAGTTTTGTTTTCAATTTTAGATTTGATCGAATCTAAGATATACGGTGTGCCTTTTGTTATTTTATAAGCAACTTTAGCTTTTTTGTTGGGTAAATAATTTATTTCAAAAGTTGATTTAGCTCTTAAATAGCCCTGATTGTTAAAATAGGCTTTTAAGTTTTGAACACTTTTTTTTATTCGAAAAGAATCGATAATAACCGGTTTTTCCCCTGTTTTTTTTAAGAATTCATGTCTGCCAGAATACCAAAATGATTTGCCTAAACGGTGTACTTGTTTTTCAGATAACCATTTTGAGAGGTTTCGATAGCGTTTCGGGTTATCTAAAACTCTAGCTCTAAACGTCGAATCGGTATTGTCTTTAGCTAAATTATACATATGTAAACGCAAGTTAAAACCAAAGATACTAGAGTTAGGAATGAGTTCAATTTGTTGGTTCAAGATGTCGTCATCGAGTAAACTGCTTGAACCGTCAATAATTACAGTGTTGTTTGTAAGTAAATGTTGGTTAGACGAAACCTTTTTGACAGAATTACAACCAACGAATACTATCGTAATTAGAATAATTATTGATATTTTTGCGAGGAATTTATTCAAGTTCAAATAATTTAATTCAAAAATACAGTTATGCTTACCAAAAACCAAATAAAACTTATAACGAGTTTAACTCAAAAAAAATATAGAAAGCAAGAACAACTTTTTATAGCAGAAGGAGTAAAAGTAATTTCGGAGTTTTTGGATGCAAATTATGAATTAGAGCATTTGTATTATACAGAAGCTATTTTTGAACAAGTCGATCAAGATAAAAAAACGCTTGTTACAGTTGCAGAACTCAATAAAATAACTGCGTTAACGACAGCTAATAATTGCTTGGCTGTTTTTAAAATTCCTAGACTTAAAATGTTACGACAAGAGGGCTTGATTGTTGCTTTGGATGATATTCGTGATCCAGGTAATTTAGGTACCATCATTCGTTTGTGTGACTGGTTTGGGATTTCAAAAATCGTATGTACTTTTGAAACGGTTGATGTTTACAACCCTAAAGTTGTTCAAGCCACTATGGGGTCTATGGCACGTGTAGATGTGCATTACATTGATTTGGAAAAGTTTCTAAATAGAGCACCTATGGCTGTTTTTGGAACTTTTATGGATGGAGAAAATATTTATAACGTCAATTTGCCTAAAGAAGGGATTGTTGTTTTAGGTAATGAGGCAAATGGTATTTCAGAGGTAATAAGTACTTGTGTTAGTCAAAAAATTGCTATTCCAAGATTTGGTAATTTGCAGCAAACAGAAAGCTTAAATGTAGCTACTGCTGCTGCTATTATTTTAAGTGAGTTTAGAAGGAATTTTAATTAATGAAATGCAAAATTAATAAATACTCCTCTAGTACTCATTTTTGCAACATTTCCTGTCCATGGGCTATTAGGGTCGTTGTCAGGAATCATTTCATTATTTATTCCAAAAACACCACGAATGGAAGGTGAAAACTTAAAGTATTCAAAATAAAGGTCTATTCCTGCGCCTAACTCATAGTTGTAAGTTCTTTGATTGAGTCTAAATCTATTGGCGCTATTGTCGTCTTTAGAATCAAAATTACTCGATAAGTTTATAGAGGTAGATACTCCACTCAAAAGATAAGGCTTGATGTTCCCGGTTCTATTAGCTGAAATTTTTAAGAGTAGTGGGAAATGGATATAAGTTGATTTTACCTCTCTTAATGCGTCAACTGGGTCTTTTATATTTGAAAAACGTAAGTTTCTTTGACCATAACTTAATCCTGGCTCAAAACGGAGATCAAAATTATTATGTAGCCTTAAATTACTAATCAAACCCACATTAAAACCTGTTTGTGAGTCTACAAGTATGTCTTTGTCATCGTATTTTTTATCGATTTTAAAGTCGTAATTGTTAAAACCTAAATAAAAACCAAAATGGATACGTTGCTTGTCAAAGTTCTCTAAGTTGATTAGAGGTTTTTTGGCAAACATATGCTTCGTAAATTGTGCGTTGCTACAAACTGTAGATAGTGCAAATGCAATAATGAAAACTATCTTTTTCATATTATTTTTTTGATGCTGAATAAATAGTGGCAACTCCCATGGTTTGTGGAGCATGTTTTACATTAATAAACCCAACTTTTGATAAAATATTGTTCAAACGTTCTCCATAAGGGAAAATTGAGGCAGAATCAGCTAAATATTGATAGGCTACTTTATCCTTAGAGAATAACTTTCCTATTAAAGGCATAATTGTGCCTGTGTAAAAATGATAGCCTTGTTTGAATGGGAATTTTTCAGGTACAGATGTTTCTAGTATTAAAAATAAACCTCCAGGTTTTAAAACACGTAAAATTTCGTATAAACCTTTTTCTAAATCTTCAAAATTTCGAATTCCAAAACTTACCGTAATGACATCGAATGTGTTGTCTTCATAAGGAATGCTTTCGGAATCTCCTAAGACTAACTCAATTTGTGGGCTTAAGCCTTTTTGAGCAACTTTTTGTTTTCCCACTTCCAGCATTCCTGCAGAAATATCTAAACCTATTATTTTTTCTGCTTTTGTTGTAGCAAGTAAAATGGCTAGATCTCCTGTTCCAGTTGCAATGTCAAGAATTTTTTTTGGTTGCATGGCATTAGCCATTTTAACCATCTTTTTACGCCATTGTACATCAATCCCAAACGAGATTACTCGATTAAGATTGTCATATTCATGTGAGATGGTATCAAACATTTTTGAGACTTGTTCTTTCTTGCTTGAGTCTGAATTTTTATATGGTTTTGTACTAATAGACATAAAAAATAATTTGCAACAAATATAGGATATAATTTTTAAACCTTCTATAAGGTCATTCATCGATAAAAATCAAAGTATAATCGTATTTGCTAACTGAAAACGTGTATATTTAAAAATACTAACAAATTGGTATTGTGTGAGTTGATATGTTGTCGTATCTTAGTACTCTAATTAATCGTTATACTTTTTTACTTATTGGTGTGGCAAAAAATGTAAATTCGACACAATTTATATTTACCAATCAAAATTAAAAGTAGATGATCCTCTGCTTTAAAAAAGTGTCACAAACGTTCTTTGGGTTAAATTTGTTTTTGGAAATTTTAGTTTTTTTATTGTAATGCATTTAGTGGTATTTGGTAGTACAATAAATTTAGAGATTTTATCTCCGTTTTTATATTGGCCAAAATAAGTTTGGTTGAACAATGTAAAACATACTCGATTGGAGTTACACCGTAAACGATTACATTAGAAAAAAGCACCTCGATAATCTCAAGGTGCTTTTTTTATTTTCGGATATAGGTTTCGAAAGTAAAGCTGTAGAGGTGTTTTTCATCAGCAGGGTGATTGATAGAATTTGCTAATGTCCAATCGTCTTTGTTTATTGTAGGGAAGTAAGTGTCTGCTTCAAAAACTTCATGTACTCTGGTTAATTCGATGCGATTAGCAAGGTTTATGCTTTGATGGTATATTTCACCTCCGCCAATCACGTATAGGTCTTCTAATTTAGGACATATAGCTATAGCATTCTGTAGTGAGTTTACCAGAATGCATCCTTGAGGAACATTGTAATTTTCGTTTCTGGTGATAATAATATGCGTTCTGTTAGGTAATGGTTTAGGGAAACTTTCAAAAGTTTTTCTCCCCATGATGATATAATGACCTGCGGTCAGGGTTTTGAAATGTTTGAAATCATCGGGTAAATGCCAAAGCAATTGGTTGTCTTTTCCCAATTCGTTGTTTTGCCCTGCAGCGGCTATAAGGGTTATGTTTCTCATTGTTATGTTTTAAACCGCCACTTGCCCTTTGATATGAGGATGCGGGTCGTAGTCAATTAAAGTAAAATCTTCGAATTTAAACTCAAAAATGTTTTTAATCTCAGGGTTTAAAATCATTTTTGGTAAAGGTTTTGGATCACGACTTAATTGCAGTTGCAGTTGTTCGATGTGATTGTTATAGATATGTGCGTCACCAAAAGTATGGATAAACTCCCCAGGTTGTAAGTCACAAACTTGGGCAATCATTAGAGTGAACAAGGCATACGAAGCAATGTTAAACGGAACGCCTAAAAAGATATCGGCACTTCGCTGGTACAGCTGACAAGAAAGCTTGCCATCTGCTACATAAAATTGAAAAAAAGCATGGCAAGGAGGTAAAGCAGCTTTGCCGTTGGCTACATTTTCAGCAAAAGGTTTTTTATCATCGGGTAAAACAGATGGATTCCATGCAGAAACCAACATGCGTCTGCTATTTGGATTCTTTTTTAGGGTTTCGATGAGTTCCGTAATTTGGTCAATTTCTTCACTGTTCCAATTGCGCCATTGATGCCCATAAACAGGTCCTAAATCCCCATTGTCATCTGCCCATTCGTCCCAAATGCGCACCCCATTTTCTTTTAGATAAGCAATATTTGTGTCCCCTTTTAAAAACCAAAGAAGTTCGTGGATGATAGATTTTAGATGTAGTTTTTTAGTTGTTACCATAGGAAATCCTTCGCTCAAATCAAAACGCATTTGGTAACCAAAAACACTCAGGGTGCCTGTTCCTGTTCTGTCTCCTTTTTGATTGCCTGTTTCTAGAACATGCTTTACTAAATCTAAATATTGTTTCACTTCTTTGTTGTTTTGCGTGCTGTTTTGTTGAACACTGATTACTAGTTGCTGGACATTGACTATTTACTAAGATTCTCTTTTTGTAATCTCATCCCTGATCTTAGCAGCTTTCTCGTAATCTTCATCTTGTACGGCTTGATCCATCAAATCATTTAGTTCTGCTAAAGTGTATTTGGCATAAGTGTTTTTGATTTCTTCATCACTACTTGTATTACCAAATGTTTCGGGAGTTGACAAGATGTCGTCACTTTCTTCAGAATCCGATTTATCTTCAGAAGACATGTTTAAATAAATTCCAGCTTTATCTAAAATGTTTTTATATGTGAAGATTGGGGCGTCAAAACGCAAGGCTAATGCTATCGCATCAGAGGTTCGTGCATCTATAATTTCTTCTATTTTATCTCTTTCGCAAATCATGCTGGAGTAAAAAACGCCATCAACCAGTTTATGAATGATCACTTGTTTGACTACTATGTCAAAGCGATCTGCAAAAGTTTTGAATAAATCGTGGGTAAGAGGGCGGGGAGGGCGTATTTCTTTTTCTAATGCAATGGCGATAGATTGGGCTTCAAAAGCACCAATTACGATAGGTAGTTTTCGTTCTCCGTCAACTTCATTTAATATCAATGCATAAGCACCGTTCTGGGTCTGACTGTATGAAATTCCTTTTATGGATAGTCTAACTAAACTCATTTTTTAGGCTGTGAATATATCTTTGCAAAGTAACAAAAAAAATCGCCGTAGCGATTTCTAAATATTCAATATTTTGAAAAAATCCCAAACCTTTTTGAGTTTGGGATTTCTGATTTATTATTGTTGTGCTTTGAAAGCTTTTAATTTTTCAATTAAAGCAGGTAATACTTGGAAAGCATCACCAACTACCCCATAATCAGCAACTTTGAAGAAAGGTGCTTCTGGGTCAGAATTGATAACTACTTTTACTTTTGAAGAGTTAATCCCTGCAATGTGTTGGATAGCCCCTGAAATACCTACAGCAATGTATAAGTTAGTAGCTACTGGTTTACCTGTTTGTCCCACGTGTTCGCTGTGTGATCTCCATCCTAAATCAGAAACTGGTTTTGAACAAGCTGTTGCCGCGCCTAAAACGTTTGCTAATTCTTCAATCATCCCCCAGTTTTCAGGACCTTTTAATCCACGACCACCTGATACTACTACATCAGCATCCGCGATAGTTACTTTTCCAGAACCTTTTTCTACTGATTGAGTTTGAACTCCAAAATCAGCATCTGCAATAGCTGGTGCAAAATCTTCAGCTGCTGCTGCTCCTGAAGCTTCAACTAAACCAAAGCTGTTTTTTCCGATAGCTAATACTTTTACGTCTGTATCAATTTGAGTAATGTTGAAAGCTTTGTTTGAAAAAGCATTTCTTTTTACTTGGAAAGGAGCTGTGCTAACAGGTAGCGCCACTACGTTAGAAGCATAACCAGCGTTTAGGTTTACGGCTACTAAAGGAGCTAAGTATAATGAATCAGTCGTTGATGATAAAACAACTACTTTTGAGTCTTCTTTTTCTGCTGCTTGTTTGATAACATCAGCATAAGCTCTAGCGTTGAAATTGTTTAATTTGTCGCTGCTAACTTTCAATACTTTATCAACACCGTATTTACCTAACTCAGCTGTGTCGCCTGCGTTAATGGTTAAAGCGGTTACAGTAGTACCTGTGGTTTCAGCTACTTTTTTTGCGTATGATGCTAATTCGAAGGCTACCTTTTTGAATTTACCTTCAGCGGATTCTGCGTATATTAAAATTGACATAATTTCTTTTGTTTAAAGTGCAAAGCTTAAAGATGATTACTAAAAACTGAACACTGATTACTAGATTACTTTCGCTTCGTTGTGTAATAAGTTGATTAACTCATCTAAATTATCAGGGCTAACTAATTTAACCGCTTGTTTAGCAGCTGGTTTTTCAAATTTAACCGCTTGTGTCGCGTTGTCAGCGCCTACAGCTTCCACTACGTTTAGAGGTTTTGTTCTAGCGGTCATAATACCACGCATGTTTGGAATACGTAAGTCTTTTTCTTCTACTAATCCTTTTTGTCCACCAACGATTAAAGGTAATGCAGTAGAAACGGTTTCTTTACCACCGTCAATTTCGCGTGAAGCGGTAACGTTGTTACCTTCAACTTTTAAATCAATACAAGAATTGACAAAGTTATAACCTAATAAAGCTGCTGTCATTCCAGGTACCATACCGCCATTGTAGTCTAATGATTCTTTACCTGCAATCACTAAATCATATCCGCCGTTTTTGATTACTTCAGCTAATTGTTTTGCGACATACATCCCGTCAGTTGGGTTAGCATTCACACGGATAGCATCGTTTGCGCCAATCGCTAATGCTTTTCTTAATGTAGGTTCTGTATCTGCACCACCAACGTTAACTACGGTAACTGTTGCTCCTTGTTGTTCTTGGAACATTACAGCTCTTGTTAAACCGAATTCGTCGTTAGGGTTAATTACATATTGTACACCGTTAGTATCAAATTCTGAATCACCATTGGTGAAGTTGATTTTTGAAGTAGTATCAGGCACGTGGCTGATGCAAACTAATATTTTCATCGTTAATTGTATTGGTTTTACAAAAATTGGAATACAAATATAAAGAAAAAAATCCAATATAGTATGCGTGCATAATAAATTTTTTTCTCTTTTTTTGAAATGTTATGGAGTTTGGTCGTGGAATGTGGGGTAAAATTTCCTATTTTTGCCATTCATTTTATAGAATCTAAAAAATATTATGAGAACAATACAGTTTAGAGAAGCCGTATGTGAAGCGATGAGTGAAGAAATGCGCCGTGATGAGTCGGTGTATTTGATGGGTGAGGAAGTGGCTGAATATAATGGAGCGTACAAAGCTTCAAAAGGAATGTTAGATGAGTTTGGTCCCAAACGTGTTATAGATACACCTATTGCTGAATTAGGTTTTGCGGGTATTGCAGTGGGTTCAGCAATGAATGGTTGTCGCCCAATTGTTGAGTTCATGACTTTCAATTTCTCATTAGTTGGAATTGACCAAATTATCAATAACGCTGCAAAAATGCGTCAGATGAGTGCTGGACAATTTCCTATGCCAATGGTATTCCGTGGGCCTACAGCTTCTGCGGGACAATTAGCGGCTACGCACTCTCAAGCGTTTGAAAACTGGTATGCAAACTGTCCAGGGTTGAAGGTTATTGTGCCTTCTACGCCTTATGATGCCAAAGGGTTGTTGAAAGCAGCTATCCGTGATAATGACCCGGTTATTTTCATGGAATCTGAACAAATGTATGGTGATAAAGGAGAAGTGCCTGAAGGAGAATATGTAATTCCAATTGGGGTGGCAGATATCAAGCGTGAAGGTAAAGATGTGACTATCGTATCTTTTGGAAAAATCATCAAAGAAGCTTTAGTAGCAGCAGAAGAACTTGCGAAAGAAGGAATTTCTGTAGAAGTAATTGACTTGCGTACTGTACGTCCTATGGATTATGATTGTATCATCAACTCGGTTAAGAAGACAAATCGATTAGTGGTATTGGAAGAGGCTTGGCCTTTTGCATCAGTGGCTTCTGAAATTACGTATATGGTTCAAGAAAGAGCTTTTGATTATTTAGACGCTCCTATTCAAAGAATCACAACAGCAGATACACCTGCGCCTTATTCGCCAACATTATTAAAAGAGTGGTTACCTAATGCTCAGGATGTAATCAAAGCAGTAAAGAAAGTAATGTATAAGTAATTTTTTTTTGTTATTATATCTAAAACTCCATCGCTATTGATGGAGTTTTGTTTTTTGTTATATTTATTTTATGAAAAAAATATTGTTTTTATTTTATAGTTTGTTTTTTGCGTTGTTTATGCAAGCGCAAACAAAAGTGAGTGGTGTTGTTTTTGATGATCAAAAAGAACCATTACCATTTGCTAATATCTATTTTAAAGGGAATAAAACCGGTGTGTCTTCCGATATAAATGGTGTTTTTACAATTGAAAGTGCGGCGGATCACGCTTTTATTGTGGTTAAATATGCAGGTTTTGAAGATAAAGAAGTTGAGTTGAAAACGGCTCAGGTTTCAGGGTTAAAAGTGTTTATGTCAAATGCTAAAGAGTTAAATGAGGTAGTTGTTGTGGGGCGGCCTAAAAAGCATTTAAAAAAAGAAGAGAACCCTGCTTATAAAATTCTGCAAGGGATTTGGAAAAATAAGAAGAAAAATGGTCTTTCGTTAGTTAAGAATTATGAGTATACAAAATACAGTTCGGTTGCTAATGGATTGAGTAATTTAGATAGTATTTTTCTGAAACGTATTTTGGGAGTTCATTATGATAGTGTAGTGAAGCTTTCTGTACAGAAAAAGAAACAAAAAAATTATGTAATCCCTACTTATTTACGTGAGTTGAATGAAAAAGTTTATGGAGACAATACAACCCACAAAGAGCGAATTGATATAGAAGGGGAAAGAACTACTGGTCTTGCTGATAAAGGATTTGTAATGGAGAAAATTGCAAATTTTATCAAACCATTTGATGTGTATGATGATGATGTAGAAGTCTTGAATAAGGTTTTTGTGAGTCCTTTATCAGTGCGCGGGTATGGTCAGTACGAATATGTATTGAGAGATAGTGTTCAGGATGGCGCTAAAAAGATTTATGAAATTTTCTATTTTCCTAGAAATAGCCAAGATTTATTATTTCAAGGGAGCTTTAAAGTAGAAGCTAAATCTTTTGCGATTACTGAAATTTATATGCGAAATAATGCTAAAGTGAATTTGAACTTTGTGCGTAATTTGGCTATTGAAAAAACGTATACGATTCAGGATAATGATGTGTATTTGCCAGAACGAGAGGCTTATGAAGGAGATTTTACGATACTTTCAAAAGGGGATGAGGAAAAAGGAATGTATTTGAAAAAAAGTATTTTGTATTCTGATTATGTTTTTGAAAAGCCTAAAGAAGTTGCTTTTTATGAGGGGCAAATAGTGCAGACAAAAACGAAGCAATTTGAAAAAGAAGATGCTTATTGGAAAGAATTAACTACTCGAGAAGCGGGGGTAAATAACACAAGAGCTATCATTGCTGATTTAGGTAATAATAAAAGAATCAGACATGTAACCAATTTGTTGACTATTTTGTCATCAGGATTTATACCAATTACACATGGGATTCAGTTTGGTTCTATTTATCAAACTTTTTCAAATAATGATATTGAAGGCTTACGTTTGAAAGCTGGTTTTAGAACGTTTAAAACAGCAAATGATTTATTTCGTACTAATGGGTATTTAGCCTATGGGAATAGGGATAAGAAGATAAAGTTTGGTTTAAGTGCTCGATATTTAATCAATGCATCGCCTCGAGTAACTGTTGGGGCAGGGTATGTTAATGATAATATTCAAATGAGTAGCTTAGGCTTAGAGGAATCGGAGTTAATTTCTGCAGGGCCGAGTACTAATGTGATTATTGCACGAGGGGAAAATTATAGTTTAACTAATACTCAGAAATCGGTGTTTAGTGTTGATGTGCAGCCGCATAAAAATTTGAAATTTAATTGGTCATCGGTGTATAGAAATATGAGTGCTGCTGACGAAAAGTTTTTCTCAATCGCTTACCAGATGGAACAAGATATTGTGAAAAATACGGTTAAAGATTTTGCTATGAGTTTGGGAGTGTATTATACGCCTAAAAGAGATGTGTATGGTTTTGGTGTGGATCAGTCGTATACGGGAAGGCTTTATGCTTCAGTTGGTGCAAAATATACGCATGGTTTTGCAGCTATTGGGGGAAGTGATTTTAATTATGACAAGTTGCAGTTGCAATATAATAAGCCTTTGCAGTTGAGTAATTTTGGGGTGTTACGTATGAATTTTGAAGCGGCTAAAGTTTTTCAAACGTTACCTGTTACTTTGTTAACTCCTGTGGTAGTTAATCAAGCCTATTCTATTTCTGCAAATGCTTTCTCTTTGTTGGATTATTACGATATGATGACTGATAAATATGTATCGGCTAAATTTGAGCATCATTTTAACGGATATATTTTTAATCGTATACCATTAATCAAAAAGTTAAAGTTTAGAGAAGTGTTGTTTTATAAAACAGTTGTTGGTGGTATTTCTGATGCTAATATCAATGCTAATAGATCTTCCGTAGTTTACAATGCGCCTACTCGTGCTTATTCGGAATATGGATTTGGAATTGAAAATATAGGTTTAGGTAATTTTAAACCATTTAGAATAGATTTTATTTGGCGTTCAAATTACGTTGATTTAAATGGTAACGAACCTCCTAAATTTGGTGTTCGTTTTGGTTTTTTTCCTGAGTTTTAATGAAGAGCATTGTTGATTTATTAATACAAAAAGATAGTATTTTCAGGCAGATTGTAACACTTTACGGTCTGCCTGAAATCATTCCGTCTCGTCCAGAAGGCTTTGAGACCTTAGTTTTGTTAATTCTGGAACAACAAGTTTCTATAGATTCGGCCAAAGCTACTTATTTAAAATTGCGAACTGGAGTTGGAGCGATTATTCCTGAAAATCTGGTAGGTTTGTCTGAAGAAACTTTTCGTAGCTATGGGGTAAGTAGGCAAAAAGCTAGGTATATCAGCTATTTAGCAACAGCAGTTTTAGAAAAAAGTATTGACCTTGATTCGCTCTCAAGTAAAAGTTCTGAGCAAATTCGTGCGGAATTGATTCAATTAAAAGGGATTGGCAACTGGACCATTGATGTATATTTGATGTTTGCCCTACAAAAGCCTGATGTATTGCCTATTGGTGATGTGGCTATTGTTAATACTATGCGAGAGCTTTTGAATCTGGAAACAAAAGAAGAAATGATGGTTTATGCAGAAGGCTGGGCACCACATCGTACTTATGCCTCTTTTCTGTTATGGCATTATTATTTGAAAAAACGAGGACGCACTATTACTTATCAATACTGATGATAAGCTTATTGGCTGATTTTGTTTTGGTACGGTAACTCAAACAGCTATTTACTTATCACTATTTACTTATCACTATTTACTTATCACTATTTACTTATCACTATTTACTAGTCACTAATCTTGAAGCTGATTTTAAAACGCTCATTTTCAATTTTAAGAAAATGTTGTTTTTGTAAAAAACTTCTAATTTCTAACTTCTAATTTCTAACTTTTGTTTAACTTTGCACCCGCAAAAATAAATAGAAATGACTGCAGATAAAGTACAAACTTTCGACGTATTAGTTGAAATCCCTCGTGGAAGCCGTAACAAATATGAGTATGACTTTGATTTAAAGAGAATGCGTTTTGATCGTATGTTGTTCTCTTCAATGATGTATCCAGCGGATTACGGATTTATTCCAGAAACTTTAGCTTTAGATGGTGATCCATTAGATGTTTTAGTATTAGTGACTAAGCCAACATTTCCTGGTTGTGTTATTGAAGTAAAACCTATTGGTGTTTTCCACATGGCCGATGATAAAGGACCAGATGAAAAAATTATTTGTGTACCAGTATCAGATCCAATTTGGAATAAATTAAACGATTTGTCTGATATGAACCCGCACTTATTGAAAGAAATTGAGCATTTCTTTGAAGTGTACAAAGACTTAGAAAACAAGCAAGTTGATGTACAAGGTTGGGGTGATGTAAAAGAAGCACAAGAAATCTTAAAACAATGTGTGGATCGTTTTAATGCTATTGAAAACAAACCAGAAGGATTGTTTAGCATTAAATAAACTTCACTAGTTTAATTGATATGAAAAAAGCAACATTTCGAAAGAAGTGTTGCTTTTTTATTTATGCTGATTTTCATATATTTACTAAATAACGAACCAACCAAAACCAAATTTATGGAATCAATGATGATTTACGTACCGCTGTTTATGGCGGTTTTAGGACTCTTATTTATGTTTGTCAAGGCCTCTTGGGTGAATAAGCAAGATAGTGGCGATGCTAAAATGCAAGGCATTTCAAAGAGTATTCAAGAAGGAGCCATGGCATTTCTTCAGGCGGAATATCGTATTTTAGCTATTTTCGTTCTTGTGGCTTCAGGAGCATTGTTTACGGTGTCACAAATGGTAAAAACCTCACATTGGATGATTGTGGTGGCTTTTGTTTTTGGCGCTGTGTTTTCTGCACTCGCGGGGAATATAGGTATGCGTATTGCCACTAAAGCCAATGTACGTACTACACAAGCCGCTAAAACTTCTTTACCCCAAGCTTTACAAGTTTCTTTTTCAGGAGGAACTGTTATGGGGTTAGGCGTTGCAGGACTGGCTGTATTGGGCTTAAGCTTATTCTTTTTGTTCTTTCTGAACCAATTTATGGGGGATTCGAATGAGATGTTTTATGATAAAATGACCTTAGTACTGGAAACTTTAGCAGGTTTTTCGTTGGGTGCCGAATCCATTGCGCTGTTTGCTCGTGTAGGTGGCGGTATTTATACTAAAGCGGCTGACGTAGGTGCCGACTTAGTTGGAAAAGTAGAAGCTGGAATTCCTGAGGACGACCCAAGAAACCCTGCGACTATAGCAGATAATGTTGGCGATAATGTGGGGGATGTGGCAGGTATGGGAGCTGATTTATTCGGTTCTTATGTAGCTACCGTTTTAGCGTCGATGGTATTAGGGAATTATATCATTAAGGATATGAGCGAAGCGGCAGGAACTCAGTTCACAGATGCTTATAATGGCATGGGACCTATTTTACTTCCGTTAGTAATTGCAGGTGTGGGTATTCTAGCGTCTATCATCGGTACTTTTTTTGTTAAAATCAAAGACAATGATGCCAAAGAAGCTCAAGTACAAGGTGCTTTAAATTTAGGAAACTATATTTCTTTAGGCTTAACAGTGGTTGCTTGTTGGTTTCTAATCAAAATGATGTTGCCAGAAACAATTAATATGAATTTCTTTGGCGAAGGGATGAAAGCGGTTCCTAGTCGACATGTGTTTTATGCCACCTTAGTAGGGCTTTCGGTGGGTTGGTTAATTTCGGCTATTACTGAATATTTTACGGCATTGGGTAAAAGGCCAGTTTTAAATATCGTTCAAAATTCTTCTACGGGTGCAGCTACTAATATTATTGCAGGTTTAGCTACAGGAATGAAATCAACTTTCGGGTCGGTATTATTGTTTGCGGCTGCTATTTGGGGGGCTTATGCCTTGGCTGGTTTTTATGGGGTGGCAATTGCGGCATCTGCTATGATGGCGACTACAGCGATGCAGTTGGCTATAGATGCATTTGGCCCTATTGCTGACAATGCGGGTGGTATAGCAGAAATGAGTGAATTACCTAAAGAAGTGCGTCAACGTACCGATGTTTTAGATTCTGTTGGCAATACCACGGCAGCGGTAGGTAAAGGCTTTGCTATTGCTTCAGCGGCCTTGACTGCCTTAGCCTTATTTGCTGCTTATGTGACGTTTACAGGCATAGATGGGATTAATATTTTTAAAGCCGATGTATTGGCAGCTTTGTTTGTAGGGGGAATGATTCCTGTGGTGTTTTCGGCACTCGCTATGCAATCTGTGGGTAAAGCGGCTATGGATATGGTAAACGAAGTGCGTCGTCAGTTTCGTGAGATTCCTGGAATTATGGAAGGTACAGGGCAACCTGAATATGGTAAATGTGTGGATATTTCTACCAAGGCAGCCTTGCGTGAAATGATGTTACCAGGAGCAATTACCATTATTACACCTATCCTTTTAGGTGCTTTGATGGGGGCTGAAGCTTTAGGTGGTTATATGGCAGGTGTGTGTGTTTCTGGAGTGTTATGGGCTATTTTTCAAAATAATGCTGGAGGTGCTTGGGACAATGCAAAAAAATCATTTGAAGCAGGCGTGATGATTAACGGAGAAATGACTTTCAAAGGGTCTGATGCGCATAAAGCGGCAGTAACAGGTGATACGGTGGGTGACCCTTTTAAAGATACTTCAGGACCTTCGATGAATATTTTAATTAAGTTGACTTGTTTAGTTGGATTGGTTATTGCGCCTATTTTAGGTTCTGGACATGCTGAGGTTATGAAAAGCGATTGTTGTGCTAAAACAGAGCAATGTGAAGTTAAAGAAATGAAATGCGATTTGAAAGTTTGTGCGACCATGACCAAAGAGGAATGTGCTAAAATGTGTGATGAAAAAGGATGCTCCGCTGAAGAAAAGGCTTTTTGTTTGTCTCATTATGATGAAAACGGAAAGTTTGTAGCGTCAAAGGTGAAGCAACAAATCTCAAAGAAGGAAGTCTCTGTGAAAAAGGAAGAAATTGATGGTAAAGTAAAAGCGACTCTTGTAATCACTACAACTGGAGAAGATGGTAAAATATCGAAAAAAGAAGAAGTTTTTGAAGGAACCGATGCCGAAGTTCAAGCGAAAATAGATGCTTTTAACAAATAAGACAAACGCCCCAATTGGGGCGTTTCTTTTTAGAATAATCCGTTAATTTCAGCGTCAATTCTGTTGATAATCATTCCTAAATCTTCAGGGTTATCTACAAAATTGATATTGTCTACATCTATAATTAATAATTTTCCTTTGTTATACGTTTGAATCCAAGCTTCATAACGCTCGTTTAAGCGACTTAAATAGTCAATCGAGATGGAGTTTTCATAATCACGTCCGCGTTTGTGAATTTGCCCAACCAAGTTGGGAATTGAGCTTCTCAAGTAGATTAATAGGTCTGGAGCGCCCACCAGATTTTCCATCAATTCAAACAGAGATTTATAATTTTCAAAATCGCGGTTGCTCATCAAGCCCATAGCATGTAGGTTAGGAGCAAAAATATGTGCGTCTTCGTAAATGGTACGGTCTTGAATGATTTTCTTGCCACTCTGTCTGATTTTTAAAATCTGACGAAAACGACTGTTCAAGAAATAGATTTGTAAATTAAATGACCATCGGTCCATGGAGTGATAAAAATCATCCAAATACGGATTTTCATCTACATCTTCAAAGTGGGGTTCCCATTTAAAGTGTTTGGATAATAATCGGGTGAGTGTGGTTTTTCCAGCACCTATGTTTCCAGCAACGGCTATATGCATTAGGGTAAATTTATTTTGTAATTCGTTATTCCTTCTGCGGTAAAAATAGCTAAATTTTGGTTTTTGTAATAGCAACTTTTGATGCTTTTTTGTGATATTTCTGTAGAAATATTTTCTTGTTTTTTAACATCATAAAGGAAAATCTTGTCATCTTTTTGGTAAATAACTATCGATTCTTCTGAAAAATACAAGTTGTCATAGGCAGGGAGTTGAGCCAGCAACTCTTTCTTGCCAAATAAATCACATCTAAAATAGCGATTCAGACTGTCCACCCAATAAAAATAGTTGAATTGAGTATGGTACGTTTTTATAGGTTGTTCAAAAAATAAGCCTATGTTTTGTATTGTTTGATGGATGTAATTGTATAACACTAATTGTTGGTTGTTTTGATTGAACAACCAATAGTTATTCTGTGAAGCGGTACCCATGGCGGTGGTTATAATGGGTGTTGTTAGTTCATTGAAATTGGTTTTTTGGACTTCATTTAATTGGTTGTCTAAAGCAATAAGGGTGTTGAAAGCTTCATAAAAAACTAAAATACGTAACGGATTGTGTACATCTACAGCGGTAATTTTCCCCAGGCTGATGTTTTTATATTGCCATTTTTCACTTCCTTTTAATTTAAAAAGCGCGTTGTTTTTTATAAAATATTGGTGCCCCATCGTATCTTCACCCAAGTAGGTGTCAGCCTCAATAAATTGGGAATGCATTTGCGAAGCTACAATATTTCGATATTGACCAAAATGCAAGCTGGTCCAAAATAGTATGACGAAACAAATTATTTTTTTCATGAAACTAATTTACGAATTAAACCTTTAGGTTTCATCGAGGTCTAATGGAAGATTTAACAAAAAATTGGTAACAAAAATTAGAAGAAATAGTCAAATTTGAAAACATAAATCGAACATCATGAAAAAAATAATTGCTTTTATCTGGCTTATGGGGAGTGCCGTTATGTCAGCTCAAGAGTTTCAAGGAATGGCTGTGTATCAGTCCAAAACACAAATGCCTAATTTATCTGCACGATTTAGTGGTAGAGATTTGACTCCAGAAATGAAGGCGCAAATGGAAGAGCGCATCAAGAAAAATTTAGAAAAAACGTTTATACTAAATTTTGATAAAACAAGTTCTTTGTATAAAGAAGAAGAAAAATTAGAGGCTCCTACAGGAGGCGGTATGCGAATGAATATGCGTTTTGGTATGGGAGGTGGAACACTTTTTAAAAATGTTAAAGAAAATCGTTTTGTTAATGACCGCGATTTGATGGGTAAAGAATTTTTAATTAAAGATACACTAACAACTATCAAGTGGCAATTAACGCAAGAGACAAAGCAAATAGGTGATTATTTGTGTTTCAAGGCAACTGCCGTAATTCCTAATGCAAGTTATAAGTTTCGTGATATGCGCGAACGTGCACAAAAGGAAATGGAGAAAAATCAAACGGCAGAAGAAACAAAAAAAGGAACTAATTTATTGCCTGAAATTAAAAAGGAAATTGAAATTACAGCTTGGTACACCCCAGATATTCCAGTGAGTAATGGTCCTGGGTATTATCAAGGGTTGCCTGGATTAATTTTAGAAATAAATGAAGATAAAACCGTAATTCTTTGTACAACGGTAGCTTTGAATATAAAGGATAAGAAAGAAATTAAAGCTCCAACTAACGGTAAAGTTGTAACACAAAAGGAATATGACGAAATTTCGAAAGCTAAAATGCAAGAAATGATGGATTCTTTCCAAAGTCGTGGAGGTAGAGACGGTATGCATATTAGAATGGGGAATTAATATGAGAAAAATAGTATTTCTAATTGCCTTATTTTTTATTCAAATAAATTTTGCTCAAAACATTAAATTCGAAGGAATTGTAAAAGACACGACAGGGCTACCTCTTGAAATGGCAAATGTAATGGCTGTAAATCAAGTTACAAAAGCCGTCGATGCCTATTCTATAACCAGTGATAAAGGGAGGTTTCAGCTGAATTTAAAAGCAAATTCAAGCTACAACGTACGTTTTTCCTTTTTAGGATTGAAAACAAAAAATATAGCTTTAACCACTCAAGATAAAGATGTTAGTAAGAGCATTACCTTATTAGCAGACGCAAATCAATTATCTGAAGTGGAAGTGGTCAAACAAATGCCTGTTTCTGTCAAAGGGGATACCCTCATTTATAATGCGGATTCGTTTAAAACTGGAACCGAACGCAAACTCGAAGATGTGCTTAAAAAATTACCTGGCGTGGAAGTAAATGCCAATGGTGAAGTTGAGGTAGAAGGCAAAAAAGTGACCAAGCTGATGGTGGAAGGGAAGGACTTCTTTGATGGAGATACAAAACTTGGTACTAAAAATATTCCAGCTGATGCTATCGATAAAGTGCAAGTATTGCGTAACTTCAATGAAGTGGGAGCGTTGAAAAGCGTTGAAAACAATGAGGAAAATGTAGCCATGAACATCAAATTGAAATCAGGTAAAAAGAATTTCTGGTTTGGGGATTTGACAGCCGGAGCTGGCGTTGCTCATACCGACGAGAGGTATTTGGTAAACCCAAAATTGTTTTACTATAATCCAAAATACAGTTTGAATTTTATAGGAAACCTCAATAATATTGGAGAGTTACCGTTGACCATACAAGACTATTTTAAGTTTACGGGAGGTTTTAGAAATATGGGGCGTCGTAGCGGAACAAGTTTTAATGTAACCTCTAATGATTTAGGGATTTCTTTGCTTCGCAATAACAGAGCTAAAGAAATTGTGTCTGAGTTTGGGGCGACTAATTTTTCGTTTAATCCAAATAAAAAATTGAACTTTTCGGGTTTTGCTATCATGTCTACAACCGAAAGTGATTTGGAAACACGTAATAAAACAAGTTTCTTAGATGAGGATGGAGTTGTTACTTCTGTTGAAAATAAAAAAGAGTCTTCGAAACAGAAAAGTAATTTGGGATTGTTTAAATTTTCTACTTCTTATAAGCCAACAGATAAACTCCAAATTGAATATGATGTGTTAGCCAAAACGTCAAAGCAGGATGAGAATAATAAAGCTTTTCAGGAAACGTTTGGAATAATTAATAGGTCTCAGTCCATTGTAACAAATAAGCAGCAAGACCCATTGAATATTAATCAAAGTTTAAATGCCTATTTCACTAAAAATGATAAGAATATTTTTGCTTTGGAATTGCAACATTTGTATCAATATGAAGACCCATTTTATAATGCCAATTTAGGTTTTACACCTTTTAATTTTCCAGGTTTTGATAATTCAACGACTAGAAAAGACATCAATCAGGAACGTTTTGTAAAAACCAATAAGCTAGATGGTAAATTAGATTATTACTATGTTCTGACCAATAAGAGTCATTTGAATTTGACTTTTGGAGGTTCACATTCGTTTCAAAATTTTAAGTCGTCTATTTTTCAATTGTTAGACGATGGAACACAGAATGAAATTTCAGATGTAGCTTTTGGAAATGATGTAAATTATAGTTTTTCCGATTTGTATGTAGGGGTTCATTATAAAGTTTTGTGGGGTAAATTTATGTTGACCCCTGGTTTTACCGTACATAAGTACACTACATACAATGAGCAATTGGGCACTAAAGTAACTGATAATTTCTACCGTCTATTGCCTGACTTTTTTGCTATTTGGAATATTAAAAAATCACAAACCTTATCGTATAATTTTGGGTTGACTAACGAGTTTACCGATGTTAATAAATTTGCTCAAGGCGCAGTGTTTACGAATTATAATTCTTTGTTTAGAGGAAACAGAAATTTAGAAAATGCACTGAGTCAGAACCATAGTTTGCGATACTTTAAATTTAGCATGTTTAATCAGGAAAATATTTTTGGAAATATTAGTTATGCAAGAAAGTTGCAAGCGGTTAAAAATGCTGTTTTATTCAATCAAGCAAGTGGCGTAAGTCAAACGGCTATCAATTCAAATTTTGCAGATGAATCTATCAATGCGATGGGAGGTTACGGACGTGGTTTTGAGCGTTTTTATAAAGCTAATTTGAATGTTGGTGTAAATTGGTCGAAATTTAATAACCTAAGAGGTGCAGAAAATCAAGCTACAGAAAGTTTTGGTCAGAATTATACGTTAAAAGTGTCTACGAATTATAGAAAATTGCCCAATGTAGAAGTTGGTTTTTCTAAATCTATAAACAAATATAATGGGGATACTTTTGTGAATGATAAACCTTCTGTAAAATTAGATTATTTCTTCCTCGATGCTTTCTCTTTTGTGTCAGAATATGAATACAATAATTATTATAACTCGGACAAGACAGTTAAAAATGTATATGATTTCTTATCCGCTAGTATAAGTTACCAAAAGAAAAATGGCAAGATGGAATACAAGCTCTCTGGAACGAATTTATTAAATACGACTTCCTTGAATGATGATAATTTTAGTCAAACTTCCTTGCGAACGTCACAATATACCGTGCAACCACGCTATGTGATTTTTTCGATGAAATATAATTTGTAATTAATAAAACAAGCCCCGCAATTGCGGGGCTTGTTTATATATATAATCAAATAGGATTAAATCCCAAAAGCTTCTTTAATTTTAGCTACGAAGTCTAATTTTTCCCATGTAAATAATTCAACTTCTACCTCTTTTACTTCACCTGTTGGTGATACGAAACGTTTTGTTACTACTTCGTTTTTACGTCCCATGTGACCGTAAGCAGCTGTTTCAGAGTAAATAGGTGTTCTTAATTTTAAACGTTGTTCGATAGCGTATGGACGTAAATCGAATAATTCGTTTACTTTTTCAGAAATCTGTACATCAGTTAAACCATTTTTAGCAGTGCCATAGGTGTTTACATATACGTTACAAGGTTTTGCAACCCCAATAGCGTAAGAAACTTGTACTAAAACCTCATCTGCAACTCCTGCAGCAACTAAGTTTTTAGCAATATGACGTGTAGCATACGCCGCAGAACGGTCTACTTTAGAAGGGTCTTTCCCAGAGAAAGCACCACCACCGTGAGCTCCTTTTCCACCGTAAGTATCTACGATAATTTTTCTACCTGTTAAACCTGTATCTCCGTGTGGTCCTCCAATTACGAATTTACCTGTAGGGTTTATGTGGTATTCAATTTTGTCATTGAATAAATGTGCGTATTGAGGATATTTAGCAATAATTCTTGGAATCAAAATCTCGATAATATCTTTCTTGATTTTTGCTAACATTTCCGCTTCTTCAGCAAAATCATCGTGCTGTGTAGAGATTACAATAGCGTCTATACGAACAGGTTTGTTATTGTCGTTGTATTCTAACGTTACTTGCGACTTAGCATCTGGACGTAAATAGGTAATTTCGTTGTTTTCTCTACGTAAATTAGCTAATTCTTGTAATAATTTGTGCGATAAGTCTAAAGCTAAAGGCATGAAATCTTCTGTTTCATTCGTTGCATAACCAAACATGATACCTTGGTCACCAGCCCCTTGCGCGTTTGCTTTAGTTTCAAAATCAGCCTCCGCAGTAATTCTATCTACCCCACGGTTGATGTCGTCTGATTGTTCGTGAATAGCTGATAAAACGCCACAAGAGTTAGCCTCAAACATGTACTCGCTTTTTGTATAGCCAATTTTTTTGATTACTTCACGAGCAATATTTTGAACGTCTAAATATGTTTTTGATTTTACCTCACCGGCTAAAACCACTTGTCCTGTTGTAACTAATGTTTCGCAAGCTACTTTCGAAGAAGGGTCAAATGCTAAAAAGTTATCAATTAATGCGTCGCTGATTTGGTCAGCTACCTTGTCAGGGTGTCCTTCACTCACTGATTCTGACGTAAATAAATAAGCCATATACTAGTTTTTGTTTTGTAAAAATTTGTGAGGAAACAATTTGTAGCGATTGCCTAAAGCGTAGTTGTTACTGCTTTAGCATTTTTTTATGAGGTTGCAATCAGTTCAAATTTTTCCTCTTGTAAACGTGGTGCAAATGTATGAAAGGAAATTGAAATCTGATGTTAATTTTAGTTTTTTTTATGAATTAGCAAGAATGTCTTTTTGCACATCCTCGATTTGGTTCTGAATTTCTCCATTTCCACGGTGCGATGTTTATATTTGTAGTAGTAGAAAATTATAAATAGCAGATTTTGAAAATTGTAACTTGGAATTGTAATGGCGCTTTTAGGAAAAAGTTTGAGATGTTGTCAGCGTTTGATGCAGATGTTTATGTGATTCAAGAATGTGAAAATCCAGCGGAATCAAAAGATGTTAAATATATAGCTTGGGCTTCAAATTATTTGTGGCTTGGAACTACTAAGAATAAAGGACTAGGGGTGTTTGCTAAACACGATATTTCTTTGAGAGACTTGCAATGGTCTGATGAATTTCGTGGGAGTAAAGTGAAGTATTTTTTACCATGTAAAATTAATGATGATTTTACTTTGCTTGCTGTTTGGACGCATAGAAATAATTCTCCTAATTTTGGGTATATAGGTCAACTTTGGAAATATTTGCAAGTTAATAAAAGTAAATTGCAAAAATCATTTGTTGTTGGTGATTTTAATAGTAATGTTATTTGGGATGAGTGGGATAGATGGTGGAATCATTCTGATGTGGTTAAGGAATTGCAAGAGATTAATATTCATAGTGTTTATCATCATGTTTTTAAGGAAGAGCATGGAAAAGAATCGGTCTCAACGTTATTTTTTCAAAAGAATTTAGAAAAACCATACCATATAGATTATGTTTTTAGTTCTGTGGATTTTTTAGAGAAAACTAGAAAAATAGAAATTGGTCAACCTAATAAATGGTTGACTCTGAGTGACCACATGCCTATTTTTTATGAGTTTGATTAATTAAGTAGCTGTTTGTTCCAAATTCAAAATCTACTCAAAATCTATTTCTTAGTTTTTATAATTTTTAAAGTCTTTGTTTTTAAAATAAATTTCTATTTAATTATTTGTAGGTAGTAAAATTTAGAAAAATAATCTAAAAATTTTATTTTGACAATAAATAAATCTAGTTTTGCTGTGTAAAAATTTTATGTAAGATGACTTTCAATGGTTTATATATGATGCACGCTATGATGGACTTAGTTCCAGCGAGGCGTTAGTATAGTTAATCAACATAAAAACTAATAAGTAATGAGCCTCAGTAATGAGGCTTTTTTTGTAAAACAAAACACGCAACAATGAAAATAGAAACTCTTTTAGCTAATTTAACCCAGCACAGTGGTATCAAAGATGCTTATGGTGCTACCCATTTGCCTATATACAACACGGCTACTTTTGATTATAAGCGTCAGCAAGATTCCGATTTTTTATACGATTATTCTCGTACAGATAATCCTACGCGCAATGCCTTGGAAACTATTTTTGCTAAAGCGGAAAATGGTTTTGGATGTATTTGTACCAATACAGGGATTCGTGCCATCGCACTATTGTTTGAAACCGTGCTTCAGTCGGGGGATACTGTTTTAGTGGAAAAAGATTGTTATGGAGGGACTTATAGGTTGTTGCATATTCTTTTTGAGAAAAATAATATTAAAGCTTTTTATGCCGATTTTACCCGTGAAGATGAGGTAGAACAGTTGTTGAAAGAGCACGCTATAAAATTGGTATTATGTGAGTCACCAACAAATCCAGGACTTAAAATTGTGGATATTGCTAAGATAGCATCTTTGTCTAAAAAATATGGGAGTGTTTTTGCTGTAGATAACAGCATGGCTACTTTTGCTTCTCAAAAACCTCTGGATTTAGGGGCTGATTTTTCGGTTTTTTCAGCTACAAAATATGTCTCAGGTCATGGTAGTGTGGTGGCTGGAGCGCTGGTGGCTAAGGAAGCACATTGGTATGAGAAATTGCATTATTATGCTAATGCGTATGGAAGTGCTCAAGCTCCTTTTGATGTTTTTTTGGTCTCTCTAGGATTACCTTCACTGGTGTATAGAATGCAAGCGCAAGAACAGAGTGCAAGGGTATTAGCGGAGCAATTGTTGACGTTTGCAGAAGTAAAATCAGTTAAGTTTCCAGGACTAGTTACGCATCCGCAATATGAGTTGGCCAAGCGCCAGATGAAAATTATTCCAGCAGTTTTAACGGTCGATTTTGAGGATGCTTACATTGCGGAAGCAGTAGTTAAGAATACGAAGTTATTTGGTGAAAAAGTATCGTTCGGAACAGCTGATTCGCGTGTGGAACTACCAGCTAAAATGAGCCACGCTACGTATTCAGAGGAAGATTTAGAGAAAATTGGGCTAACCAAAGCGACGGTGCGTTTTTCAGTTGGTTTGGAAAATGTAAATGATTTGGTAGAAGATGTGCAACAAGCTGTAACGACCCTTGTGGGCAAAGTGTATTAATGATGTATAGTTCCTGTCAATCGATTCCTTGTGGGGAATCAATACCAGTAAAAAATCCACACGCAGTATCAGTTAGCTTGCCTACCATTCAAGATGTCGTGAGGTATGAAGAGGGGGCTTGGGAAGTTGTAGAAAAAATGAAATCGGGCTACCCTCGTTTTTTTAGAAATCATTGGGTACAGCAATTGGTGGCTGTGGTTTGTGAAAAATTTTCGGTTTCAAAAGAGTATCTTGTGTTTCCGCTCCCTTCAAAAAAAGCCTATGAAGTGCTTTGTTCGTTGGTTTCTTGTGAGTTGAAACAGGTAACTTTTGAAGGTTTACCCTTTGTGTTAGTGCGTCAAAATGACCCTGTTATTCCTCAAATCAAGGGGTATATTCAAAATGCTGGATTGATTGTAAGTTCGCGTCAAGCCGAATACTGTTTGTACAAATTAGGATTGTTACCTGTTCTTTTTGAAGAAAAACGTTTTGAGTTTTCCAAGGCGTTGTATACCATTGACGATGTATTGACCAAAGCTTATGCGGTGCGAGAAGAAGAGGTTGTTTTGACTTGTAATGGAGCTAATGCGATTTTTGCGGTTTGCGAAGGTATTTTGTCAAAGACGTATAAAGGGAAAAAGAAAAAGCAATTAGTACAGCTTGGTTGGTTGTATTTAGATACCATGGAAGTTATTCGCAAGCGTGCCACAAATGCTCATGTGTTTTTGGATGTGTTTGATTTAGATGCTTTTGAAGTTTATATCAAAGAAAATCACGAACAGATTGCAGCTGTGGTGTCAGAATTTGTGAGTAACCCCAAAATAGAATGTCTGGATGTTGAGCGGGTTTATAAAATCTGTAAAGAACATGAGGTGTTGTTGGTTTTAGATGTAACCTTAATTACGCCTTTTAATAGTCCTGTGATGGATTTTTGTGATGTGGCCGTGGAGAGTCTTTCTAAATTTGCCTGTGGACATGCAGATGTGTTGATGGGAGTGATAGTGTGTAAAGATGCTCAGTTGTTGTCGCAAATTACTGCCTTTGTAATTCCGCCCTTTAGTGGAGAAATTGAGCGATTAGGGTATGAAATTGTTGGGTATAAAGAACGTGTTCAAAAAATTTCAAAGCAAACGAAGCAATTAATAGCATTTTTATCTAAAAGTCCAAGGGTTAGCAAAGTAATGAGTGTAACAGTGGGGAAATCTAAAGAGGTTTATCAGCGTCATGCTAAGTCATTTGATATTCCAGGGTTGGTGTCGGTGGTTTTTGATTCAAAATTGTCTACTTATTACGATGGGTTACCTTTGTTTAAAGGACCTAGTTTAGGGGCTGAATTTACCTTGACGATGCCTTATGTGTACCTGGCGCATTACGATTTGATGCAAACAACTGAAGGGAGAGCGTATTTAGAGGTAAATAATATAGATACAGAATTGTTGCGTATTTCTGTGGGATTGGAGCCTATTGAAGAGATTATCGAAGCCTTTGAAAAAGTCTTTGAAAATGAAATTCTTGAAATATAATGTTTTGTAGTTTTTTTGAAAGTGAAGATGTTTTGCTTCTGAAAAATATTCTATAAAAAATAATTTTGTTAATAAAAATAAGAAAAATATACTTTTTGTTTTTTGTTTTAAAGAAAAAGTTATAAGTTTGCAGTGTAGTTATGAAAACAAATAGAAAAAATATCAACTGTTGTATGAGCTGTTCAAATTCTTGAGGAGCAAGATGGTTGTGTATATAGTATAGTATCAAAAATCAGAAAAACTCCTCGCATTGTGAGGAGTTTTTTTTATACCCAAAAATTAGTAAAAGTAAAATGAAACAAACAAGTAACATATTCGATAAACAAATGCTAAACATGGCTGTAAACTGTTGTTGTTGTCAACTTCGGAGGGAGGTCGTGTATTGTATGCAGTAATCTTTGGTTATATATATAATGGTACGGGCCTCTTGAATTTCAAGGGGCCTTTTTTTATTCTAAAACACTATGACAGAGCAAATAAAAAACTTTTTGAACTACTCAAACGATTTAGGTGAAAGCCTGAAGTTTTTGAGCGAAAATTTTACAGGGAAAATAGTATTCTCAACGAGTTTTGGTATTGAAGACCAAGTAATAACTCATGAAATTTTTACTAACCAATTAAAAAATATAAGTGTTTTCACGCTCGATACAGGAAGGTTATTTGCAGAAACCTACGCCCTGTGGGATAAAACACTTTTGCAATACAGTAATACTATACAAACATATTATCCAGAGGCACCTACGCTAGAGTTGTATGTAAATCAAAATGGGATTAATGGGTTTTATGCCAGTGTTGAAAATAGAAAAGCGTGTTGCCATATCCGAAAAGTTGTACCGTTACAGAGAGCCTTGGAAGGAGCTAACCTTTGGATAACAGGATTACGAGCAGAACAATCGCAAAACCGTCAACATGTACCGCTGTTAGAATGGGACCAGAATTTTAAATTATTTAAATATAATCCATTGGTAAACTGGTCGTTGGAAGAAGTGATGAGTTATCTCAAACAGCATACAGTCCCTTATAATGTTTTGCACGACAAAGGCTATGTGAGTATTGGTTGTGCTCCTTGTACCCGAGCCATCAAAGAGGGGGAAGATTTTAGAGCAGGACGCTGGTGGTGGGAAGACCAATCGAAAAAAGAATGTGGGTTACATAGATAAAATTAGAAGTTAGAAATCAGAAATTAGAAAATAAGGAACTTGAAACCTCAAACAAAAAAATAAATGAAAAAAGATATAGATTATTTAGAACAATTAGAAAACGAAGCTATTTACATTCTTCGTGAAACAGCCGCGCAGTTTGAAAAACCAGCCTTGTTATTTTCAGGAGGAAAGGATTCAATCGTATTAATTCATCTAGCATTAAAAGCATTTAGACCAGGAAAATTTCCTTTTCCGTTAGTGCATATTGATACAGGGCATAATTTTCCCGAAGCGATTGAATTCCGAGATATGTTGGTCGCTCAAATTGGAGAAAAACTAATTGTAGGCAGTGTTGAAGACAGCATTAAAAAGTACAATTTAAAAGAAACTGCTGGTCGTTTCCCGTCACGAAATGCTTTACAAACCTACACTTTGTTAGATACTATTCAAGAAAATGAATTTGATGCGTGTATAGGTGGTGCGCGTCGTGATGAAGAAAAAGCCAGAGCTAAAGAACGAATCTTCTCAGTTCGTGACGATTTCGGGGCTTGGGACCCCAAATTACAAAGACCTGAATTGTGGAATATTTTGAATGGAAAAATTGAAAAAGGTCATAATGTGCGTGTTTTCCCAATCAGTAATTGGACCGAATTAGATGTGTGGAACTACATTAAAAAATATAATATCGAGTTACCCAATTTATATTTTGCACACGATAGAGAATGTATTGTCCACCAGGACAAATTGGTGGCAACTTCAGCATTCATCCAACCACAAGAAGGAGACGAGGTCGTGGTAGAGCGAGTAAGATACAGAACCGTAGGCGATATGACGTGTACCGCCGCTGTTCCTTCACAAGCGTCCACCATTGATGATATTATTGAAGACGTTATTCAAACAAGAATCAGCGAAAGAGGACAAACACGTTTAGATGACCAACTCTCAGAAGCCGCAATGGAAGACAGAAAAAAACAAGGATATTTTTAGTAGAGAAGTTGGATGACAGAATATGGATAAGGAAGATGGAAGTTAGAAGATTTTTACGTGTAGAACTTGAAACAGACCAAAAACTTTAAACTTTAAACTTTGAACTTGTAACGAAAACAAAATGAATACATTACGATTTATAACAGCAGGAAATGTAGATGACGGTAAAAGTACTTTAATAGGAAGGCTTTTATATGATTCTGATAGCATACATACAGACCAATTAGGAGTGTTGCAAAAACAAACCAAACAAGAAGGTGTTGACATCGATTTATCATTAATCACTGACGGACTTCGTGCCGAAAGAGAGCAAGGAATTACTATTGATGTAGCATATAAATACTTCTCGACATCAAAAAGAAAATTCATTATTGCGGACGCACCCGGACATGAGCAATACACACGTAATATGATTACAGGAGCGTCTAACTCTGATTTAATTATCATTTTAGTAGACGCTCGCAAAGGAATTACGGAGCAAACCAGACGTCATGCCAGCATTGGTTCGCTAATGGGGATTAAAAAAGCCATTATCGCAATTAATAAAATCGATTTGGTGAATTATTCTGAAAATGTTTTCAAGCAGATTCAATCCGATTTTGAAACAATTAAGTCGGAATTGAATTTTGATGAGACTGTTTACATTCCTGTTAGTGCATTAGTGGGAGATAATGTGGTAAATACTTCTGAAAATACAACTTGGTACTCTGGAAAATCAATTTTAGAGACTTTAGAAAGTATCGAAATTGATTCGACAGATGATTTACCAGCTCGTTTTCAAGTACAATGGGTAATCCGTCCTAAGGATGAAGCAAACCATGATTATAGAGGATACGCTGGGCCAGTGTTGAGTGGCACTTACAAGATAGGTGATAAGGTAAAAGTTTTTCCTGCAAACATAGAAACAACAATTGTTAAAATAGAAAAGCATCAAGAAAAAGTTGAACAGGTTTTTGCAGGAGATAATGTGGTCTTGCATTTTGATGCTAATATTGATATCAGTCGGGGAGATACCATTGTGCTGAATAATCAATTACCGAAGGAGTCTAATCAGATAGAGAGTTGGGTATCGTGGTTGGATACTTCCGATTTACAAGTTGGGAAAACCTATTTGTTGCAACATCGTTTTAAAACAGTGCGTGTGAAGGTGCAACAAGTAAATCGGAAATGGAATGTTAACGAATGGCAATTTACGGAAGGGAATACGGTGCAATTAAACGACATTGCTCAAATCAGTTTGCGTACAAGCCAGTATTTGTTTTTAGATGCTTTTACGCAAAATCCAAATACAGGAAATGCCATTTTAATTGATGAAACAACAAATAATACTGTCGGAGCTTTAATGTTTTTATAAAATGTCTTATTCTATTTATATAAAAAATCAAGAAAGAGCGAAAAGCCCTATCAACAAAAAACAGGTGGAACAATGGGTTGACGAACTAATCAATTGGTTGTTTGATATTAATCAAGAATATAATAGTTATCGATTCTTTCAAAATAAAGAAAAATTATTGCAAATCCATTTGCAAGATATTTTGGCTAAAACGGTCGATGATACCAATCAAATGGTGGTGTATGCTAATTTTTTCTTTGACAAAATTGAAGATTTACATTATGTATTGATGAATGATTTAGAAACCCTAGTCAATTTTGACCCAGCCGCTAAATCAAAAGAAGAAGTACTAGTGGCTTATCCAGGTTTTTTTGCTATCACTGCTTATCGAATCGCTAATGTGTTATGGCAGTTGAATGTACCTGTTTTACCTAGAATCATTACAGAATATGTGCATAGTCGTACTGGGATTGATATCCATCCAGGGGCTGAGATTGGAGAAAATTTCTTCATCGACCATGGCACTGGAATAGTGATTGGCGAAACTACAAGAATAGGTAAAAATGTAAAAATTTATCAAGGAGTAACGCTAGGAGCTTTATCAGTATCTAAAGATGCCGCATCCGCTAAAAGACATCCTACGATTGAAGATTATGTGACAATTTATGCTAATGCCACAATTTTAGGAGGGAATACCGTGATAGGAACAAATTCGGTGATAGGAGGCAATGTTTGGTTAACCCATTCGGTACCAGAAAATTCTTTGGTCTATCACAAAAGCGAAATCGAAATCAAGAAAAAAAGTGAATTTCCAGAACCACTTAATTATGTGATTTGAAACTAGAAATTAGTAAAAAGTGATTAGTAAAAAGTAATTAGTGTAAAAAAATAACGGAACCTGAAACTTGAAACTTGAAACAAAAAAAACTTTAAACAAATAAAAAGAAAATGAAAACAAATAATATTTTAGAAACAATAGGAAATACCCCAGTAGTAAAAATCAATAAATTATACGGAAACAAAAACGTATATATCAAATTAGAAAGAGCAAATCCAGGGAACAGTATCAAAGATCGTATTGCTCTAGCAATGATTGAAGATGCGGAAGCAAAAGGATTATTAAAACCAGATAGCGTAATTATCGAACCTACTTCAGGAAATACTGGAATTGGTTTAGCGTTAGTGGCAGCAGTAAAAGGATACAAAGTAATTCTTGTAATGCCTGAATCAATGAGTGTAGAGCGTAGAAAATTAATGGAAATCTACGGAGCTACTTTCGATTTAACACCACGCGAAAAAGGAATGAAAGGTGCTATTGAGCGTGCTGCCGAATTAGTTGCTACTACTCCAAACGCTTGGTCGCCTTCACAATTTAATAACCAAGCGAATGTTGAGGTACACAAGCGTACAACTGCGCAAGAAATTTTAGCCGATTTCCCTGAAGGATTAGATTATATCATCACAGGGGTAGGAACAGGTGGGCATATTACAGGAGTGGCTTCTGTACTAAAAGATAAATTCCCTAACCTAAAAGTAATTGCAGTAGAACCTGAATTATCACCTGTTTTAAGTGGTGGTAGTCCTTCTCCGCACCCGCTACAAGGTATTGGAGCTGGTTTTGTTCCAGAAATTTACCAAGCAGGTTTAATTGATGAGGTAATTCAAGTGAGTAAAGACGATGCTTTTGAATATGCTAGAAACATCGCTAAAAAAGAAGGGATTTTAGTTGGGATTTCAACAGGTGCCTCTTTAGCTGCTGTGGCTAAAAAAGTAGCAACATTACCAGACGATGCAACTATATTAACTTTTAATTACGATACAGGAGAACGATACCTTTCAATAGAAGGATTGTTTTAATGGTAAACCTAACAGGTTTCAAAAACCTGTTAGGTTTGTAAGTAAATCAATCGATTAGAGTTTATTAAAAAGTACTGAGTAAACACGAAGTATTTCTTCTTCAGACCAAGTGAATTTAATAGTTCGCTTTTGGTCTAGGGTGAATACTGTCAAAATTTTGTGGGTCTCTGAGTATTCTTTGTGAACCTCTGTGTAACCAAAGACATAGTTTTAAAAATGGAAAGAAGTATAAAAAATATAGGAAAAGTAATCTTAGCGGGAGCAGGTCCTGGGGATCCAGAGCTCATTAGTTTAAAAGCTTTGAAATACTTGCAAAAGGCTGATGTAGTCTTAACTGACCGACTAGTTTCGCCTGAACTTATTGAGGAATATGCTCGTAAAGATGCAGAAATTGTCTATGTAGGTAAACAATGTTCTAAAGGCGTTTGGACACCGCAACAGGATATCAATGAATTGATTGTGCTTTTTGCCCAACAAGGAAAACTAGTACTTCGCTTAAAGGGTGGTGATTCAACCTTGTTCTCTAATATTTTAGATGAGTTGCAAGTATTGGTTGCGAATAAAATTCCGTATGAAATTATTCCAGGGGTTTCTGCCGCTTTTGGTGCTGCTGCTTATACCGGAATGCCTTTAACGGCAAGAGGATATTCCCGCGGACTTCGTTTCTTGACCTTGTATGAGTTGGAAAATGTGGAAAGTCAACAATGGATCGATTGGGCAACGACGAGTGATACGCTGGTGTTTTATATGAGTGGTCAAAAACTAGAGGTGCTTGCACAAAAATTAATTGAACAAAATATAGATCCAGAAAAAGGAGTGGCTGTCATCCAGCAAGCTACAACACCTAATCAAAAAACGAAGGTATTTAGTTTTGAAGATATTGCTACTAAACCTTTACCTGAATTTGAATATGTACCAACATTAATTGTGGTGGGAAAAGTGGTAACACTTCACCAGCAATATGCTTGGTTCGCCGAAAAAACAAACACCGAATCTTATTTCGATAATCATAAAACCATTTATCAAAATGCTATCTGAAACTAAAAACAATTTATTACAACAATTGGTTCAAAATGCCACCAATGAAGAGCTGATTTACGCTAAAGGATATTTGGCAGGATATTTAGCTAAGAATTTCGGAATTCAATCGGCAGGAGTAGTTCCTACGATTCAAAATACCGCAGTAGCTGTAAAACCATTAATTGTATATGGTACCGAAACAGGTAATTCTAAAAAAGTAGCTTCGCAAATTCAAGCCACTTTCAAAAAGAACAAAATCCAAGCTAAAAGTGTGGATGTTGCCCAATTCGATTTGGCTAAACTCCAAAAAGAAACGTTGGTGTTATTTGTGGTAAGTACGCAAGGCGAAGGCGAATTCCCGCAAAATGCCGTTGGTTTTTACGAAGCCATCAAAGCATTTAATGGTGAGCTAGATAAATTATCGTTTGCGGTTTTCGGTTTGGGTGATTCTTCGTATCCTTTATTCTGTAATGCAGGTGTTCTATTAGATGAGGTTTTAGCCGAAAAAGGAGCAACACGTTTACTGCCATTGGTGAAGGCCGATGTGGATTATGCGAGTTTAATTCCGACTTGGGAAACCGATTTACAAAATGCATTCGGAAATGCTTCAACGGCAAACCAAGCGGTAGCAAAATCGGCGGTAGCAACAACATCGCACAAACAGAATTTTACAGGACAAATTTCGCATAAAATTGTACTGAATGACAGAGGGTCTAATAAAGAAACCTATCATATCGAAATTACACCTAATGAAGAAGTGGCTTACGAACCTGGAGATGCTTTAGGATTAATTCCAAAAAATAACGAAGCTGAATTACAAAGTATTGCTGCTTATTTTAATGTAACCGATGTGGCTACACTTCAGGATAAAAATATTCGTGGTTTATCTAAAAAATCGTTAGAAAATGTTGCTAAAGTTTTGGATATCGAAATTACAGAAGAAAAAGCCGATTTAGTATATATTATCCAAAAATACCAGCCTAAAAAGGGTACTTTGGAAGAAGTGGTAGCTATATTACATCCTATTGCGCCTCGTTTGTATTCTATTTCATCTGCTGCCGAAGCACACGACGGACAAGTGCATTTAACGGTAAATTTAAATAGTTTTAAAGTGGGTGATACTATAAAAACAGGTTTGACTTCTCAGTTTTTAGCTGATTATCCTTTGGATACCGATTATGATTTCTATATCCACAAAAACAACAATTTCCGTTTGCCTGCTGAGGATGCTGATATTATTTTAATTGGTCCAGGAACTGGTATTGCACCTTTTAGAAGTTTCCTAGCACAACGTGATGCTACCGGTGCCGAAGGAAAAAACTGGTTATTCTTTGGGGAACAACATTTTGCCTTAGATTTTTATTACCAAACCGAAATTCAGGAATGGTTATCTACAGGGGTGTTAACCAAATTAAGTACGGCATTTTCCAGAGATCAAGAGCGTAAAATTTATGTGCAAGATCGAATCAAAGAAAATGCAAGCCAGTTTAACGAATGGTTAGAAAACGGTGCTTCTATCTACATCTGCGGACAAAAAGACCCTATGAGTAAAGATGTCGAAAACACGATTATCGAAGTAATCGCTTCCCAACGAACCATATCGGTTGAAAAAGCAAAAGAAGTGTTAGACCAATTAGAAGAACAAGGAAAATATCAAAAAGACGTGTATTAGAGCCTCCCCCGACCCCTCCAAAGGAGGGGAGCCTCGAAACGTAGAGTAAATTATTCATAATCCTTATTCCTCCTTTGGGGGTTAGGGGGCTAATTAAAAGAAAATGAGCGACAAATTATCACCAGTAGAATATATAAAAATCAATAGCGACGGATTAAGAGGTACGCTAAAAGAAAGTATCGATATCGATAACCACACAGGAAATGTGCGACCAGACGATGAAACACTAGTAAAGTTTCACGGAATGTATGTACAAGATGATCGTGACCGTAGAGCGGAAAGAGCAGCGAAAAAATTAGACAAATTATATTCGTTTATGATTCGTTTACGTATTCCAGGCGGAATTATCAATGCCGAAAAATGGATCGCCTTACATAACATATCAGAACAGTACGGAACAGGAACCTTAAAAATTACCACTCGCCAAACGGTACAGTTACACGGATTATTAAAACACGAATTGCGCCCAACGATTCAAGGATTCAATCTAGCACAATTAGATTCTATTGCAGCGTGTGGCGACGTAAACCGAAATGTAATTGCTAGTTCGCATCCGCAGTTGTCTCCGCTACACGCACAAATTCACGCGTATGCCGATAAAATTTCAACGCTTTTGTTACCTAAAACACAAGCGTATTACGAAGTATTTATCGGCGGAGAAAAAATTTATGAGCGTTCGGCAGAAGCTGATCCGTTGTATGAAAACAGATACCTGCCTCGTAAATTCAAAATTGCGATTGCGATTCCACCTAGTAATGATGTCGATTTGTTTACTAACGATTTAGGACTAATTGCCATTATCGAAAACAACGAATTAAAAGGATTCAATATCGTTGTTGGAGGTGGTTTAGGAACAACCCACGGAAATGCTTCGACGTATCCACGTTTAGGTGATGTGTTAGGGTTTACAGATACCGAAGAAAAAACCTTAAAAGCGGTGTATGAGGTATTAACAGTGCAACGTGATTTTGGAAACCGTGTAGAGCGTAAGTTGTCTCGTTTAAAATATACTGTCGATAAAATGACAGTAGAAGGTTTCAAAGCGGAACTAGAAAAACGCATCGGATTCCAATTAGAACCTGCACGTCCTTACACGTTTACCGAGCGTAATGATCGTTATGGTTGGGAACAAAGCGCCGACAAACAATGGTATTATACCCTTTTTGTAGAACACGGCGTAGTAAAACCTGAGCAAAAAGCCTTTTTATATGAATTGGCACAGTTGAATGTCAATAATTTCATTTTTACAGGTAACCAAAACTTGTTATTAGGCGAAATTTCAACGAAAAACAAAGCAAAAGTCGAGGCTTTATTGAGCAAATACGATATAGAGGAAAACGTAAGTAACATTCGTAAAAGTTCAATGGCGTGTGTGGCAATGCCTACTTGTCCGTTGGCTCTTGCTGAAGCACAACGTTATTTACCTGTTTTAGTGACTAAAATTGAACCGCTTTTGGCAAAACACGGCTTATCTGAAGATGCATTGACCATACGTATGACAGGCTGTCCTAATGGTTGTGGTCGTCCGTATGTAGCCGAACTAGGTTTCATAGGTACAGGTCCTGAACAATATAACTTTATGTTAGGAGGTGACCGTTATGGATTACGTTTAAATAAATTATACAAAGAAAAACAAACCGAATCCCAAATCTTAGCAGAAATAGATGTCTTGCTAGGACGCTACATCCAAGAGAAACAAGAAGGCGAAACCTTTGGGGATTACGCTAATCGAGTGATATTAAATTAAAAGTGTCAGACCTAACAGGTCTCCAAAACCTGTTAGGTCTAAATAAACGAAATTATTTATGGACAACAACACACTTTTTCCCATTTTTTTAAAAACCGAAAGTAAGCGATTTCTTATCGTAGGCGGGGGTAATGTAGCATTAGAAAAAACCGAAACATTATTAAAACAAAATCCGAATGTTTCCATCAAATTAGTGGGCAAAGAAATTTTTGATACTACGTTATTAAAACTCAAAAACGAACCTTCTATACAATTTGAAGAAAGAGCCTTTCAGGAATCTGATTTAGAAAATATCGATTTTGTCATTGCAGCCACTAATGATAAAGAAGTGAATGCGAGCATTAAAACGTTGGCCAATCAAAGGCAAATTTTAGTCAATGCTGCTGACCAACCTGATTTATGCGACTTTTATTTAGGGTCAATAGTCAATAAAGGGAATATGAAAATTGCTATTTCTACCAATGGGAAATCGCCTGTGTTAGCCCGTAGAATGCGTGAATTTTTTACCGATGTTGTTCCGGATTCTATAGAAGAAAATTTAGACAGTTTAAATGCTTTACGAGATTCTTTAAAAGGCGATTTTCAAGAAAAATTAGAGGTGCTAAACCAAGCTACTCAAGCATTAAATCCTAAAAAAGAGAAAAAAGCCAATAAAAAATACCAACGATTAGCGTTCCAACTATCCATTGTGTTTTTTGCCGTTTTTGTAGGCTACGGATTTTCGGGGATTGTTTCTATTCACCAAATGCTTGATTTTACAAGTCAAATACCATCTGCTTTTTATATCATGTTGGCTGTAGGTTTCTTTGCACAATTGGTTGATGGAGCTGTAGGATTAGGCTATGGATTAACTTGTTCGACCAGTATGATGCTGTTTGGGGTGAACTTGACAGCTATAAGTGGAAGTATACATACCGCCGAAATGTTTTCTAGTGGCATCAGCGGATATTCGCACTATCGTTTCGGCAATGTGAATAAACGACTGTTGTTTTGGTTGGCAGTGCCAGGGGTTATAGGAGCTGTAGCTGGAGCTTTACTATTGGTATATCTAGGGAAGACTTACGAAAAAGAGACCTATATGCTTTTATCTGCCTATACAATGATAATGGGCTTAAATTTGTTACGACTAGCGTTACGCCGTAAACCGTTAGAACGTAAAAAAAGCGTTGCCACAGGAGTATTAGGGTTTTCTGGAGGATTTTTAGATGCTTTCTCAGGAGGTGGTTGGGGACCTATTGTTACTTCTACCTTGTTGTCATTAGGGAAAAAATCTAAATATGTAATTGGAACCGTAAGTTTAGCGGAGTTTTTTGTGACGCTAGCCGTTTCTGTAACATTCTTTTTAGCGATAGGAGTTAGTCACTGGTATATTATAGCAGGTTTAATTCTTGGAGGTTCTCTAGCCGCACCATTGGCGGCCAAGCTTGTAGGGAAAATTCCGCTACGAACAGCTTTGCTATTAGTGGCTTTATTGGTTATAGTTTGGAGTTTGAAAATTATGATTTCTAAAGTGCATATTTTGGAGATTTTAGGGATAATTTGTTAATTTATAGATAGTTTGCTTGTCTAGGGTGAAAACCAAATTCTATAACAATTCTATTTTCTAGTTTTTTAAATGCTCTTTATTTCTTTTTTAAGTAAGTAAATCTATTTTAATGATTTTTTTTAACAAAATTCAGAAAAATAATCTGAAAATTTTATTTATACAGAAAAAGTATCTAAGTTTGTCCTGTGTAAAAAAGTAAAAAATAAAATGAGTACAACAATTTGCAATATGGATTTTATGATGTGGAAGTTTCCGCAGGGGTGAGTATTGCATAAGTATTTGTGATTTCTATAACCTCTGCCTCGCAGAGGTTTTTTTTGTGCCTAATTTAAAAGAATAAGAGATGTTAACAATAAAAAAAGTGATGTGTTGCTACTATATGATGTGCTGTTGTGCGGCACCTAGCTATTACCAGTATATAAAGACTTAAATCTTGGTTGTTTGTGTTTATAAGTCCTTTTGGTAATACTTCCAAAGGGGCTTTTGTTTACAAAGTTATAGGATGAAAATATGTAAAAAAACTTTTTTTAATGGCTGATATTCATAAAATAGATGTATTTAATTTTAAGTTAGAGACGGAGAAAATTGTTTCCTACCTTCCTTTAAGTTATCAAGTGTTTGGTCCGCCTCTGGGAGTTGCTCCAGTGGTTGTGATTAACCATGCACTTACGGGAAACTCTAATATAAGCGGTGAAAAAGGATGGTGGAAAAGTATCGTAGATTATAATAAGGTGATTGATTTGAATTTGTTTACGGTTATTGTTTTCAATATTCCTGGGAATGGCTATACAGACTCCTTTCAAATACAAAACTATCAAGATTTTTCAACACGGGATATCGCTAAGATTTTTTGGGAAGGTCTTGATACAATTGATGTTCACGAAATTTTCGCATTATTAGGTGGAAGTTTGGGTGGAGGTATTGCTTGGGAAATGGCTTTTTTGAGACCTAAGGCTATAAAATATGTTATTCCTATCGCATCTAATTATAAAGCTAATGATTGGTTAATCGCTCAGGTAAAAATTCAAGATGATATATTGAACCATTCTGCTTTTCCAGTTGAAGATGCTCGTAAACAGGCTATGATGCTTTATCGTAGCCCGCTAGCTATCGATTTGAAATTTCAAAAGGAACAAATTAAAGGGACGTATGCTGTTGAAAAGTGGTTGGATTTTCATGGGCAAACATTAGGAATACGTTTTTCTCTCTCGGCTTATAAATTAATGAATCATTTGTTGAAAACAATTGGGCAATTTGTAGATGATGTTGCTCTTGAATCTTTTTTTAATGAAACCACTGCGGTGATTCATCAAATAACTATTGATTCTGATGGGCTTTTTATGGCTTATGAAAATATGAATTTACATCAGCGCTTTAGTACAAAATATGAAAAGCTTTTTCTTCATACCCTTAATTCGGTCCATGGGCATGATGCTTTTTTGATAGAATATGAACAATTAGGGCAACTTTTATTGCCAATTTTTAATTTAAAAACAACTAAAAATGTCAGTTATCAGAGTTAATGTTATTTTGTTTGGAATAGGAAATGTAGGAAGTACATTCATCCAGCAAGTATTAGAAAGCCAGCAGTTTTTTCTGGAACAACGTAATATCGATTTACGGATTCCTATAATTACGAATTCTACAGTTGCTTTTTATGAAAAAGAAGGAGTTAGAAATCAATGGGAAGCCGACTTTTCTAAGAATGCAGTCCCTTTTCATTTGGATGCTATTTTTGATTATGTGATAAATAATGGATTGGAAAACCTAATTGTAGTAGACGCAACTGCAAGTTCAGATATTATAAAACGTTATATTCCTTTGGTTCAAAATGGATTTCACATAGTTTCTGCCAATAAAAAGGCAAATACAATTCATTTTGATTTTTATAAAGAATTACGACGTCAATTAAAGAAATTTGATAGACTTTTTCTTTATGAAACCAATGTAGGAGCTGGTTTACCAGTCGTTCAAACGATTCAAGATTTGCATTTAGCTGGAGAAAAAATCACTAAAATTAGAGGTGTTTTTTCGGGTACGATTAGCTATGTTTTTAATCGTTTTGGACAGGAAGACCGTTCTTTTTCTGAAATTTTAATAGACGCTGAACTAGCTGGCTTGACAGAACACGATTCTCGTGAGGATTTGAGTGGAAATGATGTCGCTCGTAAACTTCTCATTCTTGCTCGTGAGTTGGGGTATGATTTTGAATTTTCAGATATTAAAATTCAATCGCTTGCACCGGAGGAGATGGCAACTCTATCTGTAAAACATTATAATAAATCAAAAGTGCTTTTGGACGCAGTATTTGAAAATAAAAAAAATGTACAAAAAGAAGGACATGTACTGCGTTATGTAGGTGATTTTGATGTTTTGAAAAAAGAATTGTCGGTCAAATTAGTTTCGGTTCCAGCCAGTTCAGCTTTGGGACAATTGCGAGGTGCTGATAATTTAATCGAAATCTATTCGGATTCGTATGGAGCTATTCCTATGGTCATACAAGGTGCAGGTGCTGGTAAGCAAGTAACCGCTCGTGGCGTTTTAGCTGATGTACTTAAATTAGCCGAACAACTCAAAGTAAGGGAGGGTGTTGAGGTTTAGTTTTATGATTTTAATTTCAATGTGAAAGAGAATGAAGATTTAATGATTTAGGAATACTGATTCGTAAAAAAGAATGTCAGTTTGTGTTTTAAATAACTTTTAAACATGAAACGCTTACGGTGTTTTTGCTATAAATAAATCCATATTTGTTTTTTAGTGTTGGAAAATATTTTGTAAAAATTAAATTTAGCAGAAAAAACATAGTTAACTTTAAGGATAATTAGTAAAATTATGAATAATTTTCTTTTTAAAATTGTGCTAGTTATCTTTGCCCTGTTCATAAGTTTATTGTTGTTATCAAGAAAGCGGGAGGGAATAGACCCAACGAACGCTTAGCAACCTCCCAATTTGGAAAGGTGCTACATTCTATCTGTATATAATTGATTTAATATATAGAAAAGATAACTTTTGTCTTTTTCCTCCCACTTCAGGATAACATCTTTCATGAGCATTTTTTGTAGTCAAAATTTCAATGGTATACCATTCAACTAGAATGATAAGAAAGAATATGAGTAATTTTCAACATGACGCTGTTCCCCCATTGGGGGCTAGGGGGCTCCTTCAAGATATTTTAAAGCAACGCATCCTTGTGCTCGATGGCGCAATGGGAACCATGTTGCAGCGTTATAAGTTTGAGGAGGAAGATTTTAGAGGCGAACGCTTCAAAGATTTTCCGCATCCTTTAAAAGGGAACAATGATTTATTGTCCCTCACACAACCTGAGGCTGTAAAAGAGGTGCATCGTTTGTATTTTCAAGCTGGTGCTGATATTGTCGAAACCAATACGTTTTCAGGAACTACCATTGGAATGGCTGATTACCACATGGAGGATTTGGTCTATGAATTAAATTTTCAATCGGCTAAAATTGCTCGCGAAGTAGCCGATGAGTTTACAGATAAGCCTCGTTTTGTAGCGGGTTCAATTGGACCTACAAACAGAACGGCATCTATGTCACCTGATGTCAATGACCCGGGGTATAGAGCCGTAACTTTTGATGATTTAAAAATAGCGTATCGTCAACAAGTAGAAGCACTTATAGATGGAGGTGCCGATATACTTTTGGTGGAAACTATTTTCGATACGTTAAATGCAAAAGCGGCTTTGTTTGCGATTGAAGATGTAAAGGAAGAGCGTAATTTAGATATACCTGTAATGGTTTCTGGTACAATTACTGATGCTTCTGGAAGAACCTTGTCTGGGCAAACCGTAGAGGCTTTTTTAATTTCGATTCAGCATATTCCTTTATTAAGTATTGGTTTCAATTGTGCTTTAGGAGCTGACCAATTGAAGCCTTATTTGAAAAGATTAGCGCATAATACCCAACTTAATATTTCAGCACACCCAAATGCGGGGTTGCCAAATGCATTTGGGCAATATGACCAAACAGCAGAAGAAATGCAACATCTCATTAGGGAGTATTTAGATGAGAATTTAGTGAATATTATTGGAGGTTGTTGCGGAACAACACCTGAACATATTAAATTAATTGCTGAAGTAGTAAAAGAATTTAAGCCACGTGCAGCCAAAGTTTTAGTATAAATGATTTGTAGAAGGGGAAGTTAAATAAAATGTCAAGGAAGAATAAAATAAATTTACAGTTATCTGGTTTAGAGCCTCTTTTCATAAATGAAGATTCCATTTTTGTAAATGTAGGTGAGCGTACTAATGTTACGGGTTCTCGTAAATTTCTTCGATTAATTAAAGAAGAGAAATACGATGAAGCGCTTGATATCGCACGTGCGCAAGTAGAAGGTGGTGCGCAAATCATTGATGTGAATATGGACGAAGGAATGTTGGACGGTGTGTTTGCTATGACTAAATTCCTAAACCTTATAGCTGCCGAACCTGATATTGCTCGTGTTCCTGTGATGATTGATAGTTCCAAATGGGAAATTATCGAGGCAGGACTTAAAGTGATTCAAGGGAAAGGTGTGGTGAATTCTATTTCTTTGAAAGAAGGAGAGGAAACATTTATACATCACGCTAAACTGATTAAACGCTATGGGGCTGCGGTTATTGTAATGGCCTTTGATGAAGTGGGTCAGGCTGATACTTATGAGCGTCGTATCGAAATTTGTAAGCGGTCTTATGATGTTTTAGTTGAAAAAGTTGGTTTTCCTGCTGAAGATATCATTTTTGACCCCAACATTTTTCCCGTCGCCACCGGAATGGAAGAGCATCGCCGTAATGCCATTGATTTCTTTTTAGCTACAAAATGGATTCGCGAAAATCTTCCGTACGCAAATATTTCGGGTGGGGTAAGTAATGTTTCCTTTTCATTTAGAGGAAATGACAAAGTACGTGAAGCCATGCATTCAGCATTCTTGTATCACGCCATCAATCACGGAATGACGATGGGTATTGTAAATCCAGAAATGCTTGAGATTTATGATGAGATTGATAAAGAATTGTTAGAACACGTAGAAGATGTTCTCTTAGATAGACGGGATGACGCGACCGAAAGATTATTAGAATATGCGGAGCGTATTAAAGGCGACGGCTCTCCTCTCCTTCGGAGAGGGGCTGGGGGAGAGGCTCCATGGCGAAATGGCTCTGTTCAAGAACGTTTAACGCATTCTTTGGTAAAAGGATTAGATGAATTTATAGAAATAGATGTTGAAGAAGCTCGACAACAAGTTGCTCGTCCTATTGAAGTGATTGAAAATCATTTGATGAATGGGATGAATGTAGTTGGTGATTTATTTGGTTCAGGTAAAATGTTTTTGCCTCAAGTGGTAAAGTCAGCCCGAGTTATGAAAAAGGCAGTGGCATACTTAATGCCGTATATAAGCCCCCCAACCCCCGAAGGGGGAGTTGACAAGCAGACGTGGAAAACTGCGAGTCCAACTTTATATGCTAAGTTGAAAGAAAGTGCGAAAGCAATGCGCAATAACCCAACGGAAGCGGAGAAAATGCTTTGGAACGTGCTTTCTGACAAAGGTGTTGACGGTTTTAAATTTAGAAGACAACATATCATTGGTGAATATATTGTTGATTTTGTATGTCTTGAAAAGCAATTAGTTATTGAGGTAGATGGAGCTGTGCATAATAATAAGGAACAAATTGAACACGATAGATTCAGAACCGAATGGCTTGAATCAAAAGGTTTTAAGGTTATAAGATTTAAAAATGATGAGGTTTTAAACAATCTTTTTCAAACTATTGAAATTATAGGTAAAGAATTGAACACACCGTTAGTAGCTCCCCCTTCGGGGGCGGGGGGGGCTGGCAAGTCCGGCAAGATTTTGATGGCAACTGTAAAGGGTGATGTACACGATATAGGTAAAAATATTGTTTCGGTAGTATTAGCTTGTAATAATTTTGAAATAATCGATTTAGGGGTGATGGTGCCGCCTGAAAAAATTATTGATACCGCTATCAAAGAAAAGGTAGATATTATTGGTTTAAGCGGATTGATTACACCTTCGCTTGACGAAATGGTGTATTTAGCAAAAGAATTAGATAAATTAAATATCAAAATTCCTGTAATGATAGGAGGGGCAACCACATCACGCGCGCATACCGCTGTGAAAATTGCACCTGAATACCAATCAACCGTAGTTCATGTTAACGATGCGTCTAGAGCAGTAACGGTAGCTTCTAATTTATTGCAGGAAGATGTCAAAGATGAATATGCAAAATCACTGCGTAAAGAGTATGATACTTTACGTGATGGTTATTTAAATAGAAGTAGAGAAAAGAATTTTCTTTCAATTGAAGAAGCTCGTAAAAATAAATTTCAAATTGATTGGGATTCTTATCAGCCTGCAAAACCTAATTTTGTTGGGACAAAAACAATAGATGTTGAATTGTCAGAGTTGGTAAGTTATATAGATTGGACACCATTTTTTCAATCTTGGGAATTGTATGGGAAATATCCAGCGATTTTGACAGATGAAGTAGTAGGTAAACAAGCCACAAATTTGTTTTTGGATGCACAGAATATGTTGGAAAAAATCATTTCTGAAAAATGGTTTACAGCAAAAGGGATTTTGGGAATTTTTCCCGCAAATACAGTTAATGATGATGATATTGAGGTCAAGCATCCATCATCCATCATCCATCATTTAACATTACGTCAACAATCCCAAAAAACGGCTGGTGCTCCTAATATTGCTTTAGCCGATTTTATAGCGCCAAAAGAATCGGGTAAACAAGATTATATAGGCTGTTTTTGTGTGACCACAGGTTTTGGCGTCGATGAAAAAGCAAAGGAATACGAACAGCAATTGGATGATTATAATTCAATTTTAGTTAAAGCATTAGGGGACCGTTTTGCTGAAGCATTTGCGGAATATTTGCACGAAAAAGTGCGAAAAGAAATCTGGGGTTATGCTTCCGATGAAAATTTGACTAACGAAGAATTAATTAAAGAATCCTATAAAGGAATCCGACCTGCTCCAGGCTACCCAGCTTGTCCAGACCATTTGGAAAAACCAATCATTTGGAAGTTATTGGATGTAGAAAACCAAATAGGAGTCAAATTAACCGAAAGTATGGCGATGTGGCCAGCTTCCTCTGTGTCGGGGTATTATTTTGCCAATCCGCAAAGTAAATACTTTGGGTTAGGAAAAATAAAACAAGACCAAGTCGAAGATTACGCCAAACGTCGAGGGATTTCTATAGAAGAAGCAACGAAGTGGCTAGCGCCTAATATAAGCCCCTCCTAACCTCCCCCAAGGGGAGGGATTTAGAGCCTTATAAAAATTATTAATGATAAAAACTATTGCCTCTTGGTAGTTGTGCGTTCCAGCAAGCCCCTCCTTTGGAGGGGTTGGGGAGGCTTTGACAAGGGGGCTGACTTATGAAAGTAACCGAACACATAGAAAAAGCAAACGGGAAAACACAATTTTCCTTCGAAATATTGCCACCTTTAAAAGGGCAAAACATCCAATGTATTTTTGACGGGATTGACCCTTTAATGGAGTTTAATCCACCGTTTATTGATGTGACTTATCACCGAGAAGAATACGAATTCAAAGAATTGGCAAACGGCTTGTTGCAAAAGAAAATTGTAAAAAAACGCCCTGGGACGGTGGGTATTTGTGCTGGGATTCAAAACAAGTATAATGTAGATGCTATTCCGCATATTTTATGTGGTGGGTTTACTAAAGAAGATACCGAAAATCTATTGATTGATTTAGATTTCCTAGGGATTGATAACGTTGTGGCATTGCGAGGGGATGCCGTGAAAAGTGAAATTTATTTCAAACCCGAAAAAGAAGGGAATGCCTATGCCACGGAGTTGGTCACCCAAATTAATAATTTGAATAAAGGGATTTATTTGGATGCCGACTTGCAAAATACCAATGCGACCGATTTTTGCATTGGGGTTGCGGGTTATCCCGAAAAACACATGGAAGCACCGAGTATGGATAGCGATATTTATTTCATGAAACAGAAAATAAAAAACGGTGCCGATTATATCATTACCCAAATGTTTTTTGACAATCAAAAGTTTTTTGAATACGTTGAAAAATGCCGTAATGCAGGGATTACCGTGCCTATCATTCCTGGATTAAAACCCATCGCGACCAAAAAACAACTGAATTTAATTCCGCATCGCTTTAAAGTTGATTTACCCGATGATTTGATTATGGCAGTGGTAAAAGCCAAAGACAACGAAGCAGTAAAACAAATTGGTATCGAGTGGTGTATTCAGCAAAGTAAAGAATTAGTCAAAGCAGGTATTCCCGTTTTGCATTATTATTCTATGGGAAAAGCAGAGAATATTAAGGCGATTGCGGGGGAGATTTTTTAGGTTTTGTAAGAATGAGTGTTGTTAAATCATCATTTTTGAAATTAGTTTTTTAATAGTTGTCCAAAATGAAGTATTGCTAGTTGGTTTGTCAAAAGAAGTGTTTTGGTAAATCTTATCTTGGGTTTCTTTTTGAGTTGTTTCGTGTTTTATTGGTTTTGAAGGGAGTTTTTCTAATAGATGTAAGTCGAAACCTGCTTTAATCATGTGGTTTTTGAAAATAGTAATAAAATCATTGAGTTTCGATGGGAGTTTTGTTTCGTCTGTTATGTCATTAGCACGTTCGTAGTAAAGAATGTCTCTGTAGTCATAGTTATTGTTATTATGTCGCCAATATTTCCAAGCTTCTTCAATTTTGTTGTTGGGGAATAATTTGTTTAAATCGTAATTTAAAAAGTATTTTATTTTGTTAAAATCAACATTGTCAGCAATACATTCATTTATTAAAGCTTGAAAAGATTTCTCTAAATTGACAGAGTCAAAAGACGGATGCTGAACTAAGTGTATTAGGTCGAATAAATCTTTAAATCTAGGTCTAACTAAAGTCTGATGGATTTTCCATGAAACTTGTAGGCTGATAGGTGCTGTACAAGGTATCAAGAAAGGTTTTCCTTCTAAGGGTGTGTACATGATAGGTACAGGAGGTTGTTCAATTGGTAAGTTAAATGAGATATCCATTGTAAAATCTAAAACTTGACCATCAATTGTGCATCTTAAATCAGTATTAACAGTAGGGAAATCATCAGCCATGGCATAATCAATCATGCGCCAAAATTCATTTTCTCTAAAACTTCGATATTGGATGTTGTCGTCTAATTGAAGTTCTGTGACTAGCGTAGCCCATTCATTGAATTTTTCTTTTGCGATTTTTTCATTCTCAAGAGGTTCTAGATATATCCAGTCTAAATCAGCAGGAATTCTGTCACTAGGGTTTTTAAAATATTGACGAGTGACATAGCTACCTTTAAGCATAAATGGTAAATTTATTTCTGAAGCTCTTCTTATAAATGCTTCATAAGCTTTAAGCTCTCTTAAAGTATTGTTATTGTTATTCATCTTTTTAAAGTTAATTAGGTAGCCATCCGTTGTCTAAAATCATGTTATTGTCGTAAATGCAAAATTCAAATTGCTCTTTTAGAATTAACCATTTGCCTTCAATGAGTTCTTTTTTTAGGGAATTTATTCTTTTCTCGAAGGTTGATTTTGAATGGGATTCTCTCAAAGTTATAAATCGGATATTGTTTTCGTTTCTTAATGAGTTTTTAGATAAATGTACTTTGTGTTTTTCACATAAAGCTAATAATTTTTCTATTTTTTCATACTTGATTTTACAATGCCATTCAAAATAGGTTTCTGAATTAGTTGTTATATTACTTGCATTTGTATGAAATTCCGAGGGGATTTCAATTTTCACCCTTTTTGGAATAAAATTCTGTGTAAGGAGTAATTGGGATATATCTGCTACTGCGTTAATAATTTCTTCAAAATTGTTAGAATAAATTATTTTATTAAACATAGGTTGTTTGATAAAATCACCTGTATGTAATTCAATAAATAATGGTTTCCCTTGGTACTCTTTACAAAAATCTATGAAAGTACCTTGGCGAACTAAAGACAAATCATCAATTGTTATGTGTATTTCAAATGGTATTTTTTCTTTCAAAATTTAGGGATTAAAGTTTCTTATTTCGTCTTCTCCCTAAACACACTTTCCAAGTTCTTGCTCTTCAACGAAAGCTGAAGAATTTTCAAACCATTGGCTTGTGCAAAGTCAAACACTTGTGTTCTGCGGTCTTCGTGGGTGGTAAAAGTCAATTCCCAAGTCGAGTCATTATTTATGGCTTGGGTGAGGTCAGGGATTTGTTGGAAAAGCGATTCTGCTACACTTTGGTCAAAAGCTACTTCAATCACTTGTTCGACCACTTCTTGAACCAAGTTTTCAATGGTGTTATCGGTAACAATTTTTCCTTTGTTAATGATAATCACACGGTCGCAAATCGCTTCCACTTCCTGCATAATGTGGGTAGATAGAAAAACTGTTTTGTCTTTGCCTATGTTTTTAATCAAATCACGAATTTCGACCAATTGGTTTGGGTCTAAACCTGTGGTGGGTTCATCCAAAATCAATACGTCCGGATTGTGTAACAAAGCCGTGGCCAATCCTACACGCTGGCGGTAACCTTTAGAAAGTTGCCCAATTTTTTTATGCGCTTCAGGTGTCAAACCTGTTAAAGCAATCACTTCGTCGATTCGAGTTTTCGCTACTTTATACACATCGGCATTAAAAGTCAAATATTCACGTACATATAAATCCAAATACAACGGATTATGCTCGGGCAAATACCCTACCGATTTTTGTACCTCCAGTGCTTGTGTCGTAACATCATATCCATTGACTTTGGCCGTTCCGCCATCTGCGCTGATAAAGGTGGTTAGGATTTTCATCAAAGTAGATTTTCCAGCACCATTAGGACCTAGGAAACCTACAATTTCTCCTTTGTTGATGGTAAATGAAACAGCATCTAAGGCTTTTTGTGAACCGTAATTTTTGGATATATTTTGAACTTCTATTGACATGGTGTAACGCTAAATTTGAAACAAAAGTAAGAATTTCAAATAAAAAGCGCGCGCCATTTTGCAGTTAAAAAAATAATTCCTACTTTAGCCGAATACAATATTATAGAAATGCGTCAATTAGCTACATGGTTTAACAATTTTTATTACTTCTTCTGGAGAGAGGTCGGGATTGTTATGGTTATAGCTAAATAAAAATTTGCATATACAATACAATACAATCCCGATACTGTTCAGTGTCGGGATTTTTTTTGTGATGCAATTTCAAATTTCAAAAAAAGTGAAAAATGAGTGTAAAAGTTGCTATTCAAGGAATTAATGGGTCTTTCCATCAGCAGGTGGCTCATGCTTATTTTGGGAATGATGCCCAAATAGTTGCCTGTAAGACATTTAAAGAGGTGGCTAAACAATTGAAAAAGGAAGAGGCTGACTATGCGGTTATGGCTATCGAAAATTCCATTGCTGGAGCGTTAATTCCTAATTATGCCTTGATAGATACGCACCAATTTCATGTGTTAGGGGAATATTTTTTGAAAATTAGTCTCAATTTTATGGCATTGCCAGGACAAAGTATCGAGGATATTACCGAAGTGCATTCGCATCCTATTGCGTTATTACAATGCGCTAAGTTTTTGGAAAAACACAAACATATCAAAGTTATTGAAAGTTCAGATACTGCCATCGCGGCCCAGCGAATTCGTGCAGGGAATTTACATGGAGTAGCAGCTCTTGCGGGACCTACAGCTTCACAAATGTACGATTTGGAAATTCTGGTTCCCGAAGTCCAGTCGGTGGAAAGTAGTATTACCCGATTCATGATTTTGGAAAAAGAATCTGCGTCTTCAAGTGTTTGTACTATCAATAAAGCTTCCATAAAATTTGAATTGGATGATACACCAGGGAGTCTTGCTACGGTTTTGAATGTGATGAACAACTGTGGTTTGAATTTGACTAAAATACAGTCGATGCCTATTATTGAAAAACCTTTTCAGTATTCGTTTTTTGTGGATGTTATTTTTGAAGACTATGCCTGTTTTGAAAAGGCACGTAGTATTTTAGAAATTATGACAACGCATTTTAAAGTGTTAGGGACTTATACAGTTGCAGAGTTGCCAGTGAGTGAAATTTGTAAAAATAAAAATAAAGAGCAAGCTATCGTTTTAGTATAAAAATATGGAAATCAATAAAGAACATAGAAATTGGTTGGATGCTTTGGCCTTAAATCATCCCTTGGTTATTGCAGGACCTTGCAGTGCAGAAACAGAAGAACAAGTCTTGGCTGTGGCTAAGGAGTTAAAAAATAGTGATGTAAGTGTATTTCGAGCAGGGATTTGGAAGCCACGCACACGCCCAGGAGGGTTTGAAGGCGTGGGCGAAATAGGTTTAAAATGGTTGAAAAAAGCCAAAGAAGCAACAGGAATGTTGATTGCTACGGAGGTTGCTACAGCACAACATGTAAAATTAGCTTTGGCTTATGATGTAGATGTATTGTGGATTGGAGCGCGTACGACGGTTAATCCTTTTGCGGTGCAGGAAGTAGCTGATGCCTTGCAAGGAACTGATAAAATCGTATTGCTTAAAAATCCTGTAAACCCTGATTTAACCTTATGGATAGGAGGTATTGAACGTTTGTATAATGCAGGAATTAAAAAATTAGGCGTTATTCATCGTGGGTTTTCAACGTATGAAAAAACGAAATACCGTAACAACCCCGAATGGCAAATTGCAATCGATTTGCAAAACCGTTTTCCAGAATTAGTACTTATTTGCGACCCTTCGCACATTACTGGCAAAAGAGATATGATACAAGAGGTTTCGCAACAAGCTCTAGATATGAATTTTGATGGATTGATGATTGAGACCCATTGTAATCCTGACGAAGCTTGGAGTGATGCTCCACAACAAGTTACACCGGCAACGTTGAAACAAATGTTTATTGATTTGCGCGTACGTAAAATGGATGGAGAGTCAGACGATTACCAACAACGTATTTCGAAGTTGCGTACACAAATTGATGATTTTGATGAAAAATTGTTAGAGATTTTAGGCAAACGTATGAAAATTGCTGACCAAATTGGTTTGTTGAAGAAGGAAAAAAATGTAGCCATTTTACAAAACAATCGTTGGAATGAAATTCTTGGGAAAATGATTTTAGATGGGGAAACCAAAGGGTTAAGTGAAGAATTTGTGCTAAAAATCTTTAAAGCTATACATCAAGAAAGTATCGCACACCAAGAAAAAGTTTATAAAGCCGATTAGAATTTTTAGTTGTATTTTTGTTCAAAAATTAGAGAGGAAGTTACTTCTAACTTCTAATTTCTAACTTCTGACTTTAAAATGAAAGGAACTATATATAAATCTACAGGGAGTTGGTACACCGTAAAAACGGAAGAAAACCAGTTTCTAGAATGTCGTATCAAAGGGAAATTCCGCATCAAGGGGATTAAAAGTACTAATCCTATTGCTGTGGGTGATGTGGTGGATTATGATTTAGATACTACTGCAGACGTGACGATTGGCGTAATTACGAACATTCACAACCGTAAGAATTATATTGTTCGAAAATCGGTTAATCTTTCTAAACAAACTCATATCATTGCGTCAAATATTGATGTCGTGTTTTTGTTGGTAACCATCAATAATCCAGTAACCACTACCAGTTTTATCGACCGTTTTTTGGTTACTGCCGAAGCCTATGGTATTGAAGCGGTTTTGGTTTTTAATAAAATTGATACCTACGATGAGGCTACTTTGGACGAACAATTGTTTTTGCAATATGTGTATTCTAATATAGGCTACCAATGTTTGCGTGTTTCCGCTAAAGAAGAAAAAGGATTAGACGATTTGAAGCGTTTGATGAAAGACCGTGTTTCGATGTTTTCAGGACACTCAGGTGTGGGAAAATCGACTTTAGTGAATGCCTTAGAACCTACATTAAATTTGAAAACCAAAGAAATTTCAGAATCTCACGCGCAAGGGCAACATACGACTACTTTTGCAGAAATGTTTGATTTGAGTTTTGGTGCCAAGATTATTGACACCCCAGGAATTCGTGGTTTTGGTGTAGTTGACATGGAAAAACAAGAAATAGGTGATTATTTTCCTGAGTTTTTCGCCTTAAAAGACCAATGTAAATTCAATAATTGTTTGCATAAAGAAGAACCTCATTGCGCGGTAAAAGACGCTTTAGATGCCGACGAAATAGCGTGGTCGCGTTACAATAGTTACATTCAAATCTTGGAAGGCGACGAAGAAACGTACCGCAATGATGTGTATAAAAATAATAATGTAGAAGAGTAAAATATAGCTTTTCGTCTGATATTAAATATCTTGGTTAAGGATTGCCTAGAGGATTATAGGGGTTTAAAATTTTGAAACTCATTTTTATTGAAGAAATGAAAATATAGTAATTACTGTAATTTTGTTTTTATTTTAAAATATTCCCGCTAAGGATTGTCCCCTTGAGGGGACTATAGGGGTGTAAAAAATGTAAGATAAACAAACAGCTAAACATATTGCTATGAGGAATAAAATTATCCCATATAGCCCACATCTTAAGCAATATGCTAGAGAGTTAAGAAAAAATAGTACTTTAAGTGAAGTGCTTCTTTGGATGCATATTAAGAATAATGCATTTGGAGTTCAGTTTCATCGACAAGTTCCAATGCTTGAATATATAGTCGACTTCTATTGTCATGAAATTATGTTGGCTATAGAGATTGATGGTAATAGCCACGAATACAAATATGAATACGATAAAAGTAGGCAAGGAGAATTAGAGAAATTGGGAGTCATTTTTATTCGGTTTAGTGATAGAGATGTGAAACAAAATATGTTTTCTGTATTAATAAGTTTGGAGAAAATTATTGAAAAAATAGTTAATACACCCCTATGGTCCCCTCAAGGGGACACTCCTTCAAAAGAAAATTAAAAAATGCGTGCAGTAATACAACGAGTTTCCGAAGCATCGGTAACCATCGAAAAAGAAAAAGTTTCCGAAATTGGGAACGGACTTTTAATTCTAATAGGAATTGAGGATGCAGACGCACAGGAAGACATCCAGTGGTTGACGAATAAAATTATCAATCTGCGCATTTTTGCAGATGAAAATGGCGTTATGAATCTTTCTCTAAAAGAGGTTAATGGCGATGTAATCGTCGTTAGCCAGTTTACGCTTCACGCCCAAACCAAAAAAGGCAATCGCCCGAGTTATATCAAAGCATCAAAACCAGAAGTTGCCATTCCGCTTTATGAGCGTTTCGTAAAGCAAATGGAAATGGATTTGGGTAAACCTATTCAAACAGGACAATTTGGCGCTGATATGAAAGTAGCTTTGGTCAATGATGGTCCAGTGACGATAATTATAGATACTAAAAATAAGGAATAAATAGATTAATTACTAAACGACAAATGGTAAAGAAATTTTTTGTTGTTATTTTTATCTTTTTCATGAGTAATTCCTATGCTCAGGTAAACCATGTTCAGTCCTCGATTTATAATGTTGGAGCAGGAGGTTTGTTAAGCGGCATTGGTGCAGTAATTAATAAATCACCCGATATGCCATTTGGGAAAACGTTTGTAAAAGGGTTTTGTAAGGGAGCAATTGGAGGTGCTGTAATATATGGAAGTAAAAATCTGACTAAATTAATTACAGATAAAAATGAGTTAGGCTACAGTTGGTTAGCAAAATTTACTAACAGTGTTGGGGTTTCAATGGTTGAAAACGGAGCTACAAATAAAAAGTTATTACAACAAATTAATATCCATTTTGGATTTAATAGGTTTGAATTTGTAAATGAAAATAAAGTAAAGGTTAAGTATAAAATAATGCCTGTTTCTTTAATCTTGACAGGTTATATTGCTCTTAATAATAAGTTTGAACCAATCAAAACCCTACAGGTAGGCGAATTTATTTTTAGTTCGAATACACTTGTGAATTCATCTGCAAGTTTAGGGTATAATATAGGAGTCAATACTATAATTCGAACGGACAGCTTAAATGATAACATTGTGTATAATCATGAGATTGTTCACGTATATCAGTTGAATGATTTTAATTCAGTAAATACTTTATTTAAAATACCTTTAGGAAATAAAAATTCTAATTTTTCAAAGTTTTATAATAAATTTTTTTACACTGATATAGGTAGCTATGCTATGACTTTTGGTTTGTATAGTTTGCAAAATAGCAATGGATATGATTTGAATTTTTTTGAAAATGAGGCTAGATTATTTTCAGAATAATCTTACTTTTATCTAAAATGATAAAAAAAATAAAGGCTATAGAGTAGGAAATTATTAATTTTTTAGTTTATGTCCTATAATGTTTATATTTTTTTATTTAAATATCTAATATGAATCTAAAAAACGCCCAACAAGAAGTTGATACTTGGATAAAAGAACACGGAGTTCGTTATTTTAATGAATTGACCAATATGGCGCAACTCACTGAGGAAGTTGGTGAAGTGGCACGTATTATTGCCCGTCGTTATGGAGAACAATCCGAAAAAGAAAGCGATAAAAACAAAGACCTAGGCGAAGAATTAGCCGATGTGGTTTTTGTCGTATTGTGCTTAGCCAACCAAACGGGAGTGGATTTGCAAGCCTCTTTTGATAAAAAAATGGAATTGAAAACCAAACGCGACCATGACCGCCATCATAATAATGAAAAGTTAGCCCCCCAACCCCCAAAGGGGGAGTAGTTATGCTCAAAAAAATGAATTTAAAATTATTACGTTCGTCTGTAGTTTCCCCTTTGGAGGCACGGGGGCTATCTATCTCTGGTTCCAAATCGGAAACCAATAGATTGTTGTTGCTACAAGCCCTATATCCTGAGCTTTCAATTGAAAATGCTTCAAATTCCGATGATTCAGAAGTGATGTCTGAAGTTTTGAGAGTTTTTAAAGACAAAGCGGAGACGTTAAGAGAGGAAAGCCCCTCCTTTGGAGGGGTTGGGGAGGCTTTTGATATCCACCACGCAGGAACCGCCATGCGTTTTCTCACGGCTTATTTTGCTATTCAAGAAGGGGAGGAGGTCGTACTGACTGGTTCGTCGCGTATGAAGGAACGCCCTATAAAGATTTTAGTGGATGCCCTTCGTCAATTAGGAGCAGATATAGAATATGTCGAAAAGGAAGGATACCCACCTTTACGAATAAAAGGAAAAAAAATCACTCAAAATAAAGTTGCTATATCGGCTAATGTCAGTAGTCAGTATATATCAGCTTTGTTACTCATTGCGCCTAAATTGGACAATGGATTAGAGTTAACTTTAGAAGGTGAAATCACTTCTATACCTTATATCAAGATGACTTTGTCATTGCTTGAGGAGGTTGGTGTAGCGACCAGTTTTAATGGGAATGTGATTCGAGTTAATTCAAAATTCAAAATTCAAAATTCAAATGTCATCGTGGAGTCCGATTGGTCATCTGCTTCTTACTGGTATTCCATCATTGCTTTGTCTGAAATCGGAACACAAATCACTTTGTCCAGTTACAAGCAAAACAGCTTACAAGGAGATGCAGTTTTGGCAGAAATTTATAAAAACTTTGGGGTAGAAACGGATTTTATAAATAGACGTATACTTTTACGTAAAGTAAAGAACTTGAAACCTGAAACCTTAAACTTGGAACTTAACACTTCACCCGATATAGCTCAAACCATAGCAGTAACGTGTTTAGGGTTAGGAATCGATTGTGAGTTGACGGGTTTACATACGCTCAAAATTAAAGAAACGGATAGACTACAAGCTTTAAAAAACGAATTAGAAAAATTTGGAGCATCCGTAACTATTGATAACGAAAGTTTACGGTTAGTATGTAGCTCCCCTCCTTTGGAGGGGCTGGGGGAGGCTGTTTCTATTTCAACTTACCAAGACCATCGCATGGCAATGGCATTTGCACCTTTGGCTTTAAAAGCAGATTTAATCATTGAAGAAGCCGAAGTGGTTTCAAAATCCTATCCTGATTTTTGGAATGATTTGAAACAAATTGGGTTTAAAATACAGGAGATATAAACAAAAAAAACGTTCAAACTTTTAAACTAGTTTAAAATAAATGCTAATTTACTTGACAACCCCTATTTCGGGATAGTATATTTGTACCCTTGTTTGAAAGTTAGTCATCGGACTTTAAACTTTTAAACCTTAAACTTTTAAACTTTTAAGAATGAAGTTATCCAATTTCAATTTTAATTTGCCAGCTGAATTGTTAGCTGAGTTCCCAGCAGAAAACCGTGATGAATCTCGTTTGATGGTGGTACACCGCAAAACAGGTGAAATCGAACACAAATTATTCAAAGATATTATCGAGTATTTTGATGAAGGTGATGTGATGGTAGTGAATAATACTAAAGTATTTCCTGCTCGTTTATATGGTAATAAAGAAAAAACAGGTGCGAGAATCGAAGTGTTTTTATTACGTGAATTAAATGCAGAACAACGTTTGTGGGATGTATTAGTAGACCCAGCTCGTAAAATTCGTATTGGTAACAAATTGTATTTTGGAGATGACGATTCTTTAGTAGCAGAGGTAATTGATAATACTACTTCTCGTGGTCGTACCTTACGTTTCTTATACGATGGTTCGTATGAAGAATTCCGTCAAAAATTAGTTGATTTGGGAGAAACTCCAATTCCAAAATACATTAACCGTGAGGTAACAGAGGAAGATGCAGAGCGTTACCAAACTATCTATGCTAAAGAAGAAGGAGCAGTAGCGGCGCCAACAGCTGGTTTGCATTTCTCTAAGCATTTGATGAAGCGTTTGGAAATCAAAGGAATCAACTTTGCTGAAGTAACCCTACACGTAGGTTTAGGTACTTTTAACCCTGTTGAGGTTGAAGATTTATCTAAACATAAAATGGATTCAGAAGAAATCCGTATTTCAGAAGAAGCTTGCGAAGTAGTAAACAAAGCAAAAATTGCCAAGAAAAAAATATGTGCCATAGGTACCACTTCGATGCGTGCTATGGAAAGCTCGGTTTCTTCAAGTAAGACCTTAAATCCGTATGATGGATGGACAAATAAATTTATTTTCCCTCCGTATGATTTTTCAGTAGCAGATTGTATGGTGACGAATTTCCATACGCCAAAATCAACTTTATTAATGATGATTTCTGCTTTCTGTGGTCATGATTTAATGATGAAAGCGTACAAAGAAGCTGTAGAACAAAAATACCGTTTCTATTCTTACGGAGACGCTATGTTGATTTTATAATCGAAAGTTTTAGATTACAATCATAAAGTTAAAAATCCTGATACTGCTGTGTCGGGATTTTTTATTTATTAAAATGTTAAATTTTTTGTTATTGTGTTTAAAGAGGTGGTTTTAAGTGTTTTATTCTTATCTTCGCCATCCCGAAAACAACTTGATTAATAGATGAAAAGAATTTTACTACTAGCGATTTTATCGCAAACCCTTACTTTTTGTTCGCGAGAAGTTGAGGAACCTAAAGCTGCACTTTCTCCAGAACAATTCCAAGCTAGTATTTATAGGTCTACTATAGCCGATAATTCGCATGCGCTACTTGGAGATCCAACTACTTCAAATTTGAAAGATTTTAATAATTATTACGTGAACAAAGTGGGATACACTATGTCTTATTGTGAACGTAAAGGAATCCCGAATTGGGTAAGTTGGCATTTAGACAGTAGTTGGTTAGGTGCTACTGATAGGTCAAATGATTTCAGAGCTGATGCAAGTTTACCCTCTTCTTTTTTTAAAGTCGACCAAAATATGTATGCAAGCACAGGGTTTGATCGTGGGCATATGTGTCCTTCTGCCGATAGAACTAAATCATTTGCTTTAAATTCAGAAACTTTTCTTATGTCTAATATGGTGCCACAAGCACCAAAAAATAATAGAACAACATGGGAGGGATTAGAAGCTTTTTTACGTACTCAAGTAACTACTAAAGGTATGGAAGTTTTTATCACTGCTGGAGGAATGGGTGTTGGTGGTACTGGTACAAATGGTGGAATTACTAATTTTTTAGCTAATGGAAGAATTTCTGTGCCTAATAGTACTTGGAAAATTGCTTTGCTTATTCCTAAAGGAAATGGAGATTTGAAACGAATTGATACCAATGCTGAAATAATTGCTGTAAATATTCCAAACAATCAAAATATTACTTCCTCATGGAAAGATTATATTACAACAGTTAAACAGCTTGAAGTGGATTTGGGATATAAGTTTTTCAAAAATATTCCAATTGCAATTTCAACTGCTTTAAAAGAGAAAAAATATGCCAATTAATTTATTGGTGTTTAAAGGAAAGGTTATCAGTTTTTGGTAACCTTTTTTTTTATTTTCTATATTTACAACCAAAACCAACTAAACATGAAATTTCAAAATACCCTAGAGTTTGCACAACAGTTAGATGCACAGGATGCATTAAATCACTATCGCGATGAATTTATTTTTCCGCAACATAACGGACATAATGTAATTTATTTTACGGGTAATTCATTGGGCTTACAGCCAAAGCGAACCCAAAAGTATGTTGAAGATGTAATGAGTGATTGGGCAAACTTGGCGGTTGAAGGACATTTTTATGCCGAAAAACCTTGGTGGGATTATCAAGAACGCTTTGCGGAACCTTTGAGTGAAATTGTGGGTGCTAAACCGAGCGAAGTCACCGTGATGAACACTTTAACAGTGAATTTGCATTTGTTAATGGTGTCTTTTTACCGTCCTAATGGCAAACGTTATAAAATTATTTGCGAAGAAAAAGCTTTTCCTTCGGACCAATACATGTTTCAAAGCCAAGTGAAATTTCATGGTTATGCTCCTGAGGATGCTATTGTTGAAATCAAACGCCGTGAGGGTGAACATAATATTCGTATGGAGGATATCATTGCAAAAATTAATGAAGTAGGAGATGAGTTGGCGTTAGTTCTTTTTGGTGGTGTTAATTACTATACAGGGCAAGTTTTTGATATGCAGGCGATAACTCAAGCAGGTCATCAGGTTGGAGCGGTAGTAGGATTCGATTTAGCGCATGCGGCAGGTAATGTTGCATTAAAATTAAATGAATGGCAAGTGGATTTTGCGGCTTGGTGTTCGTATAAATACATGAATTCGGGACCAGGAAATGCTTCGGGTTGTTTTGTGCATGAAAAACATCATTATGCCGATTTACCTCGTTTTGCAGGTTGGTGGGGACACAATAAAGAGCGTCGTTTTAAAATGGAACCTCAGTTTGATCCAGTGCATGGAGCTGATGGTTGGCAAGTAAGTAATTTGCCAGTGTTGTCTTTAGCGCCTTATTTGGCATCTGCAGAAATGTTTGCCGAAGTGGGAATGGACAAATTAATAGAAAAACGCAACCAGCTTACGGCTTATTTAGAATTTATTTTGCACGAAATAGATGCTGAAATTCCAGGGACTGAATTTGAAATTATCACCCCGCAAGAACCAGCAGAACGTGCTTGCCAATTGTCTGTTTTTTTGCATGGTCAAGGCAGAACTTTGTTTGAATATTTGATGACCAATGGTGTAATTACCGACTGGCGTGAGCCTAATGTCATTCGTCTAGCTCCAGCACCTTTCTATTGTTCGTATGAAGATATGTATCACTTTGGACAAATTTTAAAAAGAGGGGTTATGTTAGTGGGACAGATGGATTAAGGAAATAATAGGCTTTAATGATTGAAGGATTTATAGATTAAAAGATTTCTTGAAATCTCATTAGGTTCTTGTGGAGAAGTGGATACAAAACTTTTAGTTTCTTTTGACTTAGGTTTTTTTTCTGATGATGAACTTTTACCTTTGTCAAACGAAATAAATAGGATAAGGCTAATGATGGTAAACTTTATGAGAGACTATTATGAAAAGTCTTTACGTCTTTAATCTCTATATCTTATAGTCTTTAAATTAAATAGTTTTTAAATCTAATTAAAATGACAAAACAACAAATCATAGAAAATTTCGACCCGTCACAACCGGGTTTAGCAGATGCAACTGTTTTTGGATTACCCTTTTCTGCAGAAGATTCTGAAATTATTGTGGTGCCTGTGCCTTGGGAAGTAACGGTAAGTTATGGAGCGGGTGCTTCTGAAGGTCCAGAAGCGATTATGGATGCTTCTTTTCAGGTGGATTTAAATCACCAAGATTTCCCTGAATTATGGAAATTGGGGATTTATATGGATGAAGCTCCTAAACATTGGAAAGCCAATTCGGATAAATACAAATCTTTAGCACAACCGATTATCGAAGCCTTAGAAAGTGGAGAAGATGTGGCTACTTTTCCAGCTTTACAATCGGATTTAGATAAAATTAATAAGGTTTGTCGCGAGTTACACACAGAAGTGAAAGACCTTGTGTTGTCTTGGATGAATAAAGGGAAAAAGGTCGTGCTTTTAGGCGGTGACCATTCCACTCCGCTGGGATATTATGAAGCCTTAGCTTCTAAATACGAAGACTACGGAATTTTACACTTAGATGCTCACATGGATTTGCGTATTGCTTATGAAGGATTTACGTATTCGCACGCTTCTATTATGTATAATGCATTGAAATTACCTCAAATTTCTAAAATTGTACAAGTTGGTATTCGCGATTTCTGCGAGCAAGAAGTAGATGTAGTGAAATCTTCTAACGGTAGAGTTTTAGTTCATACCGATGCCGATTTGAAAAATGAAAGCTTTGAAGGCATGACTTGGGCACAACAATGTGAGGCTATTATTGCTTCGTTGCCGCAAAAAGTGTGTATTTCTTTTGATATTGACGGTATGTATCCTTGGTATTGCCCGAACACTGGAACTCCAGTACCTGGCGGTTTTTCTTTTGAACAAGCTACTTACTTATTCAATAAATTAGCTGAAAGTGGTAAAGAAATTATCGGTTTCGATTTAGTTGAAGTGGCTCCAGGCGAAGATGATTGGGATGGTAATGTAGGGGCACGCATGTTATTCCACATGTGTGGGGTGTTAGCTAAAAATAACGGATTGAATACAGGGAAAAAAATTGAGTTTCCAAGAAAATAAGTTGTATAGATTTATATAGAAGACGAGCATTTTTGTTCGTCTTTTTTTATCTTTGATAAAAATCGACCCCAAATGAAATTAATTAAAAAAGGTACTTTAATAGTTGTAGCTCTTGTAGTGGTTTTAGCCATTGCGCTATATGCTTACTTATATTCGACAAAGCCAACGTACGAAGGAGTATTGTCCATCAAAAATATTAGTAAGGAAACCGAAGTTTATTTTGATGATTATGGAGTGCCACATATTTATGCATCTAATGAAAAGGACGCGCTAACCGTCTTGGGTTATGTACATGCGCAAGAGCGTTTGTGGCAAATGGAGTTGTTACGTCGTATTGCGCCAGGAAAATTATCTGAGATTTTTGGTGTAAAAGCTTTGGATAATGACAAATTGTTTGTCGCTTTGGGTATTGATGAAAATTCAGAACAAGCAATTGCAAAGTTGGATAAAAACAGCAAATCCTATCAATTGGCAACAGCTTATTTGGACGGTGTCAATCAGTATATGGAAAATGGAGCAACGCCTATTGAATTTACCTTGTTAGGAATTGAAAAAAAGCCATTTACGCTGAAAGATGTTTATAATACCATGGGATATATGGCGTTCAGTTTTGCTTGTGCACAACGTACGGACCCATTAATGACGGATTTGAGAAATAAATTGGGAGCCGATTATATGAAGGAACTAGGAGTTGATTTGTCGTATAACTTGACCAAAATCAATTCGAATAATAATGAAATTACCCAAACCTATGTAGAAGCTTCTAAAGCGGTGGCTGATTTGCTGGATAGTTCACCTTTTCCACCTTTTATTGGGAGTAATTCGTGGGTAGTAGGTCCTAATAAATCAGCTTCGGGGAAAGTACTTTTTGCAAACGACCCACATATTACCTATTCGCAACCTGGAACTTGGTACGAAGCGCATATTCACTCCCCTGAACAGGAAATTTATGGATATTACTTGGCTGGTGTTCCTTTTCCGTTATTAGGGCATAACCGCCAATATGCGTATGGAATAACCATGTTTGAAAATGATGATGCCGATTTTTATCAAGAAGAATCCAATCCTACCAATGCTAATCAATACAAAACAAAAGAAGGATTCAAAGATTATACTGTTCGTCAGAAAGAAATCAAAGTAAAAGACAGCACTTCAGTAGCTTTAACGATTAAAGAAACGCAACACGGTGCTGTAATGAATGGGATTTTGAAAGATTTTAATCCTAAACAACCAGTTTCTTTTTGGTGGATTTACACCCATGGTGAAAATAAAATCTTAGATGCGGTTTATACCTTAAGTCACGCCAAAAGCTTGGATGAATTCCGTAAAGGAGTTTCTTATATTGTCGCACCGGGATTAAACATAATGTATGGCGATGCCCAAAATAATTTTGCTTGGCAAACCTCTGGGAAGTTGTATAAAATGGCAAATGGGGTGAATCCAAATTATATTTTAAATGGCACTAATGGGGTTGATGACCAACTTCAATATGTTGATTTTGATAAAAATCCTAGAGCGATTAATCCGTCTTGGAATTATGTGTACTCGGCTAATAATATGGCGCACGAAATTGATGGCTACGGGTATCCAGGCTATTATTTGCCTGAGGATAGAGCCAAGCGTATAGTTACTTTATTAGAATCTAAACAGAAATGGTCTAAAGCCGATTTTCAAAAAATGATTTACGATGATACTTCTATTGTGAGTGTGCAAGTAGCGCAGAACTTTAGTAAATGGCTTGATGCTACTCAATTAAATGCTACTGAAAAAGAAGCTTTAGCGGTGCTTAAAAATTGGAAAGGGAGCAATAGTACGCAAGACGTAGCACCCACGATTTACAACAAATGGATGTATTTTTATTTAAAAGCAACTTTTCAAGATGAAATGGGAGAACTAGGCTTTAAACAGTTTCTAAAAACCCACGTAATGAAACAATGTATCGATAACCAAAGTCGTATCGCTAACTCGTTGTGGTGGGATAATGTAAATACAAAAAATGTCAAAGAAAATCGTTCAGCCATTTTAACACAATCGTTCAAAGAAACCATAGTTAATCTAACTGGTCAGTTAGGAAATACGGTTACAGAATGGAAGTGGGGGAAAGTACATCAAGTAGAGTACAAGCACCCAATCGGTTCGTTGGCGTTATTCCGTCCATTTTTTAATGTTGGAATGTTTGAAGCTCCAGGAAGTAATGAGGTGATAAATAACGTTATGTACTATTTTACGGATGCCGACCACTACGATATTTCAGCAGGACCTTCGACTAGACGAATCATCGATTTTAGTGATATTGAAAATTCCATGAGTATTTTGCCTACCGGGCAATCTGGAAATCCGATGAGCAAACATTACAACGACCAAGCGCAAATGTATATTGATGGAAAATTCCGAAAAATGAAAATGAATCGTAAAGAAATTGAAGCTGCGTCTACAAAATTGATTTTTAAGCCGTAGGGAGTTTAGGAGTTTATATGTTTATAAGTTTAGTAGTTTAAATGAGTATAAGTTTAAGAGTTTATATGTTTATAAGTTTAGTAGTTTAATAGAATGTAAGTTTAAGAGTTTAGTTGAATACTTAATCACAAAGATTTCATTCACAACAGGCAATAGATAATAGACAACAGAAAACTCATAACTCATAACACATAACACATAACACATAACACATAAACACATAACTCATAACTCATAACTCATAACTCATAACTCATAACTCATAACTCATAACTCATAACTCATAACTCATAACTCATAACTCATAACTCATAACTCATAACTCATAACTCATAACTCATAACTCATAACTCATAACTTTTATCAAAATAAGTAACTAAATTGCTCATGATGCCTTCGTGTATTCATCGTAAAGAATTAAATTTGCAAACCTTTTTATAAGAAATCAATGCAAAATCCACAAAAAATTGCTGTTATCGGTTCTGGTTTAGTAGGAACTTTATTGGCAATCTATTTAAAAAAAATGGGACATACGGTACATGTGTTTGACCGAAGTCCTGATATGCGAACTGTTGAGTTTTCTGGACGTTCTATCAACTTAGTAATGTCTGAAAGAGGTTGGAGAGCATTGGAAGGAGTAGGCTTGCAAGATGAAATTCGAAAAATTGGTATCCCAGTTGATAAACGAGCAATCCATTTGCAAGATAGGAAATTGAATTACCAGTATTATGGTAAAGATGGAGAAGCAATTTTTTCGTTATCACGCTCGGTGTTAAATCGTAAAATGATTGATTTAGCGGAGGAAGCTGGCGTTGAATTCAAGTTTGAACATAAAATTTGGGACGTATCTCTAGCAGATGCCACTTTGTATATGGGGGAAACCGAACAAGGCGCATGGCAAGAGTTGAAATACGATAAAGTATTCGGGGCTGATGGCGCTTTCTCACGTATTCGCCACCGTATGCAACGTCAGAGTATGTTTGATTACTCGCAAGAGTTTATGAAGATAGGCTACAAAGAATTGCATATTCCAGCCAATCCTGATAGGACGCATAAAATAGATAAAAACTCACTTCATATTTGGCCTCGTGGCCAGTTTATGTTGATGGCATTAGCCAACTTAGATGGTAGTTTTACTTGTACTTTATTCATGCCTTTTGAGGGCGAAAATTCATTTGAAGCCTTGCAAGAAGAACATCAATTGGTTGATTTTTTTGCTAAATATTTCCCTGATACTAAAGAAGTGATTCCAGACTTAGTGGAAGATTTTTTTAAAAATCCTACCAGTTATTTGGTAATTATGAAGTGTTTCCCGTGGACGTATGAAGATAAAGTAGCTTTAATTGGCGATTCGGCGCACGCTATTGTTCCGTTTTATGGACAAGGAATGAATGCTGGATTTGAAGATATTACCATTTTAGCGGAAATGATTGCTAAATATGGTGACGATTGGAAAACTATTTTTGAAGCATATCAAAACGAGCGAAAACCCAATGCGGACGCAATTGCTGAGTTATCGCGCCGTAATTTTGTGGAAATGAGTACCAAAACGGCTGATGAAAAATTCTTACTCCAAAAGAAAATTGAAAAATGGTTTTCAGACAAGCATCCTGACAAATGGTTACCTTTGTATAGTCGAGTAACTTTTAGTACGCATTCGTATTCGGAAGCCTTGGCATTAGGGGATTTCCAGAATAAAATAATGGACGAAATTATGGCAATGCCTGATATTGAAAATACTTGGGATAGCGAAACGGTAGAAAATAAAATTATACAATTACTGAATGCTAAAGTGCATTAAAATAGATGTAATATGGAAGTTTTTAGTTTTTTACTTATTGTAATAAACGTGTATGTTTCTTATAAGGGACTTTCAAATAGAAGTTTTTTTGAAAATTATAAGTTTGAAGTTGATAAGATACTTATAAATAAGGATTATATTCGATTAGTTTCTTCAGGTTTCTTGCATATAAATTGGGTACACCTAGTATTCAATATGCTGACTCTCTATTCTTTTAGTGGTTTAATCGAGACCAAGCTTGGGGGATTTGGTTTTCTTTTGATTTATTTTTCAAGCTTGATAGGAGGTGATTTGCTTTCGTTGTTTATTCATAAAAACCATGGAGATTATAGTTCCGTTGGTGCATCTGGAGCTGTAAGTGGTATTGTATTTGCTTCAATAGCATTGTTTCCTGGGTTGGATTTGAATTTGTTTGGTTCTTCATTGGCAATTCCAAGTTGGTTATATGGGATTTTGTATGTGATGTATTCTATTTATGGGATTAAATCGCAGAAAGATAATATTGGTCATGATGCTCATTTAGGAGGAGCTTTGCTAGGAATGCTTGTAGCCTTGGGTTTATTGCCAAGTGCTATTGAGGAAAATCTTTTAGTGATTATTATTTTAATATTACCGATTTTAACTTTTATTTATTTAATTGTAACCAAGCCAAACGTGTTATTGATAGATAATTTTTATTTTAAAAAGCAAAAAAAGTACCTTTCGATTGATGATAAGTATAATTCAGATAAAAAGGAAAAAGAAAAGCAAATTGATTCCATTTTAGAAAAGATAAGTGAAAAAGGGATTAATAGTCTTTCATCAACGGAGAAAATGATACTCGATGAATATTCTCAAAAAATAAATTAATTTCAAAAGCTCCAAATTTCTTCACGGAAATTTGGAGCTTTAAAATTTTACCGATTTCAAAATTCAAAATTCTAAATTCAAAATTCAAAATTCTAAATTCAAAATTCTAAATTCTAAAACCATTACTCTTCTCTGTGTACTTTATCCATCGAAAAAGCTGGGGTACAAATGGCAATATACTCACAAGGTTCCTCAAATGGATTTGAGTATTGAACACGGACATTTTTCTCAATTTTGATGGATTGACCCGTTTCTAAAACTACAGCTTCCCCCTCAATAATAAATTGCTTTTTCCCTGAAATGATATAAGTATATTCATCAAATTCAGGAGTTTGAAAAGGTTCGCTCCATCCTGGAGGCGCTATCATGTGCGCAATAGAAATGTGTGTATTTTCCGTTGTTGCTAATCCATGATGCTCTTCTATTAACTTACCATCTGTTGTAGGGACAACAAAAGGACTTTTTTGAATGAAATATTTTTTAGTACTCATTTTGTTTGGGTTGATGTTGATTGTTTAAAAGTTTAAAAGTTTAAAAGTTTAAAAGGTTAAAAGGTTAAAAGGTGTAGGGGCTAATAACTTTTTTAGGGACTCATCACTTTTCACTCTTTACTTTTCACTTTTTACTTTTCACTTTTTACTGAAAAAAAACTACTTCTTAAAAATAAAATAAACTGCTAAAACCAAGAAGCACATTCCAACACCATGGTTCCATTTTAAACTTTCATTTTTAAAAAATATAAGTGAGAAAACTACAAAGACGATAAGTGTGATAACTTCTTGTATAACTTTTAATTGTAATAACGAAAATGGGCCATCATTGCCCTTGAATCCAATTTTATTGGCTGGAACTTGAAAGCAATATTCAAAGAGTGCTAAACCCCAACTAATAAAAATGATGCTGATTAAACCCGCATTTTCAAACCATTTCAGTTCTTTAAATTTCAAATGACCATACCAAGCTAACGTCATAAAGACGTTGGAAAGTATCAGTAAGCCAATAGTAATATATCCTTTCATAATGTTATTGCGAGGAGGAACGACGAAGCAATCTAATCCATATAAAGTCATTATATTTTCAAATGCTTAATCATTTTTCATCTTGTTTGTTTTTTTAGATTAGCCTCTCCTTTATGTGGTGAGGAGACTTTACTTTTTGAGTACTTTCATTAACACATTAAACGCACCTCGAATAAACGTAGCGCTGGTTACGACTTTCAGTACTGACTTTGCAATAGTTTCCCCCATGCCAGGACCTTTACTCGGAGCTTCTTCTTCTTTTTGTGAAACTTCCTCGCTGATGGCTTCCAGTTTTTGGGTCAGTATTTCATAAGCACTTTCTCGGTCAATTTCCTCGGCATATTTAGCAACTAATTTCGATTGACTATTGATGGCTTCGATTTCTTTATCCGTTAAAATATCCATACGGCTCTCAGGTGCACGAAGCATACAGGCAACCAAGGGGGTAGGGATGCCTTTTTCGTTTAAGGCGGTTACTAAAGCTTCGCCTATACCTAAAGAAGTAATAATTTCATCCGTATCATAATAGTCAGAAATGGGGTAGTTTTCAGCGGTTTGTTTGATGGCTTGGCGGTCATTTGCGGTAAAAGCACGCAGCGCATGTTGGATTTTTAAACCCAATTGTGCTAGTACACCTTTTGGGATATCGGTAGGGTTTTGGGTAATGAAATACACACCTATGCCTTTTGAACGTATCAGCTTGATAATAGTTTCAATCTGGTCGAGTAATGCATCACTAGCTTCGCTAAAAATCAAATGTGCCTCGTCTATAAATACCACCAACTCGGGTTGTGCAACATCCCCTTTTTCTGGCATGGTGTTGTAAATTTCCGCCAACAAATTCAACATGAAAGTTGAAAATAATTTCGGTTTGTCCTGAATATCATTCAAACGCACAATATTGATATAGCCATAACCATTTTCGTCTATACGCATCAAATCGTCAATTTCAAATGATTTTTCGCCAAAGAAAATATCGCCTCCTTGCTGTTCTAACTCGATGATTTTCCGAAGAATAGTACCTGTCGTAGCAGTAGAAATCTTGCCGTAATCTTCAGCGATTTCTTCTTTTCCTTCCTCTGTAATATAATTTAAAACTTTTTTGATGTCTTTTAAATCCAATAAAGGCATTTTTTTGTCGTCGCAATATTTGAAAATCACGGCAACCACACCTGCTTGGGTTTCGTTTAAATCTAATATTCTTGAAAATAACACCGGACCAAATTCTGAAACCGTTGCACGCAGTCGTACCCCTTCTTGGTTAGAAAGCGTCATTAATTCCACAGGGAAACCTTTAGGTTCAAAAGGAATATTGATTTTAGCATGGCGTTCCGTAATAAAGTCCTTGACTTCACCCGCTTGAGCAATTCCTGAAAAATCGCCTTTAATGTCCATCATCAAAACAGGAATCCCGTTTTGCGATAATTGTTCTGAAAGTACTTGTATGGTTTTTGTTTTTCCCGTTCCAGTAGCTCCAGCGATTAGACCATGTCGATTAAAAGTTTTTAAAGGGATAGTAACCGCTAAGTCGAGTGCTTCTTTTTCTAGGATAGCGCCTCCTAAATTAATGCTGGTTCCTATGCATTGGTAGCCAGTGTTTATGTCTTTTTTAAAATTTTCTATAATGCTCATTGTTTGTAGGGCTTTTGTGAAGCGGATATTTATGTGGTTTGTGTATTTTCTCTCGCAATTTATTAAAAAAATAGATTTTATAATGCCGATTTATAGAGGATTTTGGTCTAATTTTTGCGTTCCGATAAGAGTTGGGCTACATTTTTTTATTTTGTTTTTAAAAATGTCAATTTTTATTATAAACACAATAAATAGAATAAAAGTCTGAGAAATATTTAAAATTATTTTTTAAAATCGCTTTTTACTGAGAATATGTTAAAGAAAAACTAAAAGTTCAAGTTTGGTGAGGGTTGGGCACTGCTTTGAAAATGAAAAAAAGTTTTTTTATATCAGCTAAAAAATTAAATTTGCGACCATTATTCCAAGAAGAATAGACGATTTAATTAATCAATTAGGAAATTTAAATTTTTAAAAAAATGGCAAACAACGTTAATGTAAAAAAAGAAGAGAAGGCTAAAGGAGGATCTTCGTTCTCAGGAGTTATTATCGCAGCATGTATAGCTGTTGGTGTTTTTATTTGGAAATTCATCATGGGAGCTTCAGGAAACTTTGAAGGTGGTAATCCAGATGTAGGTCATCCATTAAACTTTTTAGGAACAGTTTATAAAGGAGGTTTTATCGTACCTGTATTATTAGGTATGTTATTAATGGTGGTAGTATTCTCTTTTGAGCGTTTTATGGTTATTTCTAAAGCTTCTGGAAAAGGAAACTTAGATGTTTTCATGAAAAAAGTTCAAGCAAGCGTTAACCAAGGTGATATTAACGGTGCTATCGAGTCTTGTGACAAACAACAAGGTTCTGTGGCTAATGCAATCAAAGCAGGTTTAGTAAAATATAACCAAGTAAAAGCGGAAGGTTTTTCTTCTGAAGAAGCTACTGAGACTATCCATAAAGAAATTGAAGAAGTTACAGCTTTAGAAATGCCAATGTTAGAGAAAAACATGACAATCATTTCTACTATGGTTGCTTTAGGTACATTAGGTGGATTATTAGGTACAGTATCTGGTATGATTAAAGCGTTCTCGGCTTTAGCAACTGCTGGTACTCCTGACCAAGCTGCTTTAGCGGTAGGTATCTCTGAAGCACTTATCAATACAGCTACAGGTATCTCAACTTCTGCTTTAGCTATTGTTACTTATAACTACTTTACTTCAAAAATCGATACATTAACGTATTCAATTGACGAAGCGGCTAACACTATCGTTAATACTTACAGAAGATTTAAAGGTTCTTTAAAATAATAAAGAATTTTAAAAGTAATTTTTGAATTAATAAAATATTATGGCAAAAGCAAAATCGCGTAAATCAGCAGGAGCTATCGACATGACGGCAATGTGTGACGTAGCCTTCCTATTACTTACGTTCTTTATTCTTACTGCTACTGCTAAACAACCAGAACCTTTACAGGTAGATACTCCTAATTCAACAGTGCAAACTAAATTGCCTGAATCAGGATTAGTAACTTTAACTGTAGGGAAAGGTAAAGTGTTTTTCGGTATGAAAGACCGTGATATTAGACTTAGAACTTTAGAGTTAATGGGTCAAGAATATAGCGTGAATTTCTCAGAAGATGAAAAGAAGCGTTTCTCTTTAATTGATGGTTTTGGTGTGCCAGTGGGAGCTTTAAAACAAATTATTGCTATGTCTAGTTCAGATAGAAATAAGCAAGATTTGCAACCTGGAATACCAATGGACTCGATTGATGAAAAGAAAAACGAGTTGGCTAGATGGATTTATAATGCTCGTTCAGCAAGTGCCGAATTACATAATGAAGATTTGAAATTCGCAATCAAAGGGGATGCTAAATTAGAATACCCTGCTATCAAACGAGTAATGGATGTATTACAGAAACAAGATGTAAATAGTTTTAATCTTGTAACTGGTTTACGTAGTGACAATTTCTAATACAAAAAATATTTAAGAAATGGCAGAATTAAACGACTCCGGCGGAGGTGGCAAAGACGGTGGTAAAGTAAGAAGTAAAAAATCCAATGCAAAGGTTGACTTGACCGCAATGGTGGACTTAGCTTTCCTTTTGATTACCTTCTTCATGTTAACTACGTCGTTATCAAAACCTCAGTCTATGAACTTGGGGATGCCTGAGAAGGAAAATGATCCTAAGAAAAAAACTGATCAAATTGACGTTGCTGACGACCGTACAATGACTATTTTGTTAGGTGAAAATAACAAAATCAAATGGTACTATGGTTTAATTGGCTCGCCTATTGAAGGACCTTCTGAAGCTACTTATGGTAAAGCAGGTATTCGTCAGGAAATCATGAAAAAAGTACAGTCAGTTCCTGCTAAATATAACGATAAAACAAAAGGGTTAATCGTGATTATTAAGATGGATAAGAAAACGAACTATAGAAATATGGTGGATATTCTTGATGAAATGGCTATCTGTAAAGTACCTACTTATGCCTTAGTGGATATTTCTCCTGAGGAAGTGGCAATGTTAAAAAAGTAATAACTAAATTCTAATAATTGCAATATGAAATTAGATTTATATAAATCACAATGGTTAGATTTAGTTTTTGAAGGTCGTAACAAAAAGTATGGTGCTTATTTGTTGCGTAAAGAAAATTCTAAAACATCATTGAGAGCATTGATTATCGGTGCAGCAAGTTTTGGGATAGCTATTGCTTCTCCCATGTTAATCGATATGATACCTAGTGGTGATGATGATGCTACTCTTGATGAGAAAGTAGTATTGGTGGATATGAATAAACCGAAAGAAAATACACCACCACCGCCACCACCAGAAAAAAAACCAGAGCCACCTAAGCCTAAGGTTGACGAAGTTAAATTCGTTGAGCCTAAAGTAGTGGAAGCTAAAAAAGTTACCGAAGAAATTAAGACGGTTGATGAGTTAAAAGATAAAAACATCGCTGAAAAAGACCAAAAAGGGGATAAGGATGCGCAGGTAACTATCGATGCTCCAACAGGTAATAATGAAGAGGTAGTTAAAGTGGTGGAAGAAGATAATACAGTTTACAACTCAGCAGGTATTGAAGTGCAACCTGAATTCCCTGGTGGATATGCAGGCTTTGCTAAATTCGTACAAAGAAATTTCAGAACTCCTGAGGTTGAAGAAGATGTAAAAGGTAGAATCTTTGTTGAATTCGTTGTTGAAAAAGATGGTAGTTTAACAGATATCCATGTTTTGAAAGACTTAGGATACGGTACTAAAGAAGAAGCTATTCGTATGTTGAAAAGTGCACCTAGATGGACTCCAGGTGAACAAAATGGTAAAAAAATACGTGTAAAGTATAGTTTGCCAATTACCATTGAAATCAAAGCGGAATAAGTTGCTTCAAACTTTAAAATGTTTTTTTATATATGAATCAATCATATAATAAAGAGAAGAAATCGCTCGCAGAGCGATTTCTTCTTGTTTTAAGTATATTGCTTTTTACGGTCTATTTAATTATGGGGCTGGCAATATTGTTTTGGGATAAATTAATAGAACGTATGCCTATGGCTGTTGGTTATAGGGTGACCTTAGGGGTAGCCATAATCGTTTATGGTTTTTTTCGTTTTATCAGGTATTTTAATAAAAGTAGATAATTTGTGATTTAATCGCATGTGTTGTGATAGTTGGTACAATTGTTGTAAGTGTTTTGTAGGTGTAGATGTTTGTTTTTTAGTCTAAATAAAGATTTTGTAGTGGGTGTTAAAATAAAATTTTTTGTGATTGCTTTTGCAATAATGGCAATTTCTATTGTTTCTTGTAATTTTTTCAAGAAATCTGAAGAGGCAAATATTTTGTCAGGCAATATGACAATATTGGTTGATCAAACGGTTTATCCTTTAGTGGAGGATCATGCAATGGTTTTTGAGAGTCAGTATAATGCTAAAATTAAGCTTGTGGCTAAATCAGAAATGGAAATTGCTAAATTGTTATCAGAAGGGAAATATGATGTGGCAGTTTTAGCTCGCGAACTAGCTTCTAATGAAAGTGCACATTTTAGTAATGCAAAAATAAAAGGAAAAGTTACTGATTTTGCGCTTGATGGATTAGCGTTGATTGCTTCAAAAAATGGTTCTATTGAGCAAGTTGCAGTGCAGGATGTTCTTGCTTTTTTACAAGGTAAATCTTCCTCTGTTAAAAGCTTAGTTTTTGATAACGCTAATTCAAGTACGGTTAATTATTTGAAAAAAATGGCAAAAGTTTCGGATTTGCCTAAAAAAAATGTTTTTTCTTTTTCTACAAACAATGAAGTTATTAAGTTTGTGGTCGATAATCCAGGGACTATTGGTGTTGTTGGGGTGAATTGGTTGACACAACCAATGCCCGAATATCAAAAAGTTGTGGATCAAGTAAAGGTTTTGGGGGTCAAGACTGCAAAGGGTGAAGTTGCTTTGCCTAATCAAGATTTTATTGCAACAGGTGCTTATCCTTTTGTGCGTACTGTAAAGTTGTTGAATTATCAAGGAACAACAGGGTTAGGGATGGGTTTTGCATCATTTATCGCTGGTGAAATAGGGCAAAGAATTGTTTTAAAATCAGGATTGATGCCTGTAAGGATGCCAGGAAGAAATATTATATTACGAAAAAAGATTTAAATAAAAATAAATTATAATAGTTAAGAAGATGAATAAGAATAAAATTTTCAGTATCGCTTTTTTAGCTTTAGGAGCTAGTGCTTTTGCTCAAGATGTTGAGTCTGCCAAAAAAGCTATTGATGCTGAACAATATGAAAAAGCAAAATCTATTTTAAAATCGGTTATTAAATCGAATCCGGATAATGGGAAAGCATCTTTCTTGCTAGGAAATGTTTACTTGCGTCAAACGTATCAGGATTCTGCTAAGGCTGTTTTTCAATCGGCTTTGACTAAAAAAGATGGTGGTGTGTTAAATTATATTGGTTTAGGTCAATTGGACTTAGATAATGGAAATGCACAAGCAGCGCAGTTTAATTTTGATCAAGCTACTGCTAATATGAAGAAAAAAGATATTGAGCAGTTTGTGTATATTGGTAAAGCTTATGTGAATTCAGTGAATCCTAATGCTACTAAAGCTATTGAAGTGTTAGATAAAGCTAAAGCAATCAATCCTACTGATGCACAATTGCAATTAGCTATTGGTGATGCGTATTGTCTTGCTTTAGGGCAAGGAAAGTCTTCTACAGCTCAAAACGATGCTTATGCTGCGTATAGAAATGCGTTAGCTGCTGATGCGACTTTGTTGCGTGCTAAATTGCAACAAGCAGTGTTGTTGAAAGGAGCAAAAGCTTTTGACGGGGCAAAATCTAACTTAGAGCAGTTAATTGCTGAAAATCCTAACTATGGTCCTGCTTATAGAGAGTTAGCGGAAACTTATGTGCAGTTAGCTTTAAATAGTGATAAATCAAAATTTAAAGATTTAGTGGCTAAGGCTATGCCTAATTATCAAAAATACATGAGTTTAACGGATTATTCTCTAGCTACTCGTATGCGTTTTGCTGATTTCTTAGTATATACTAAAGATTATGCAGCTTTGGAAAAAGAAGCTAATGAAATGGCTAAATTGGATAAGGTTAATCCTCGTATTATGCGTTATTTAGGGTATGCTTCTTTTGAGAATGGAAATTATGCAGCGGCAGTTGATGCTTTGCATAAATATGTTTCTAATACGTCTAATCGCACTATCGGTAGAGATTATTTGTATTTAGGAGTTGGTCAAATTAAGCAGGCAATTCCTGCTAGTGCAGAAGGGGTTAAGCCTGTAATTAGTGAAGAAGGTTATAATGCAGGAGTTAGTAATTTAGCTAAAGCTGTTAGTTTAGATCCAGTGTTAGCAAATGAGTTAAACGAGATTGGTAAGGTTTATTTTGAAAGAAAATTATACAAATATGCAGCGGGTATTTATGAAGTAGCGGTGTCTGATTTAACATCTAAAAATTATTTATACGATAATTTCTTTTTAGGGTATTCGTTGTACTTTAATAATATTGGAGCAGAGGTTAAATCTCCAGATATGGCACAATTACAAAAAGCAGACAAAGCTTTTGCGGTTGTTACTACGAAATCGCCCACTACTCAAGATGCTCACATTTATAGAGCGCGTGTAAATAGTTTGTTGACTGAAGCTACTGCTAAAACTCAAATGGCGACAAGTTATGAGGATTATGTGAAAGTAATTCTGGGTAAAGGTGGTGACTTAATTGAGAAAAACAAAGGTAAGTTAGTAGAGTCTTATAATGAGTTAGCTAGATACTATGGTAAAACAGATAAGTTAAAAGCTAATGATTACGTTTCAAAATCGTTAGCCTTAGATCCAACGGATAAAGATGCCTTGAATTTGAAAAATGTTTTGAAGTAAGAAAATAGTATAGAATAGAAAAACCGATAGGCAACTGTCGGTTTTCTTTTTTATGTGTAATGTGCTTATTTTGCGTATATTTGCAACCCTTTTATATGATTTATGTTAGCTAAAGAAATACAGTTGGAAGTAGATAGAGGTACAATGTTGCCTTTGATGGAAGAGTTTTATACCATTCAGGGAGAAGGCGCCTATACGGGTACTGCTGCTTATTTTGTTAGAATTGGAGGTTGTGATGTGGGCTGTCACTGGTGTGATGTAAAAGAGAGTTGGAATGCTGATTTGCATCCTCCTACAAAAATTAAAGATATTGTAGCTAATGTGAAAAAGTATGCTCAAACAGTTGTGGTTACAGGTGGTGAGCCACTTATGTGGGATATGAATCCTATGACACAACTTTTTAAAGAAAATGAAATTAGGGTGCATATTGAGACTTCTGGGGCATATCCGGTAAGTGGTACGTGGGATTGGTTTTGTTTGTCGCCTAAAAAGACTAAAATGCCTGTTGAAGAAGCCTATGCTTTTGCAGATGAGCTGAAGATAATAGTGTATAATAAACATGATTTTTCTTTTGCTGAAGAGCAAGCAGCACGGGTAGGGCAAAATACTGTATTGTTTTTACAGCCAGAATGGAGTAAAAGAGATGAAATGATACCGTTAATTGTTGATTATGTGATGCAAAATCCTAAGTGGAAAATTTCATTGCAAACTCATAAGTACTTGAATATTCCATAGTTGGTTTGTAAGTAAAATCGTTATAAAAAAAATAAAAAGTTTAATTTTTTTTAGTTTTTTTTGTAAATAATGTTTTTTGTTTTTGTAAAAATTATATATTTACAAAAAACAAATGCTTTTAGTCCCCAAATTGAAAGCTTGCCGAGGATGTAACGGACTGTTAACCTAAAGAAACTGTTACCATGAAGAAAATGTTATTGTTTGTACTTTTGTGGGTGAGTCAAGTGGTTTTGGCTCAGGCGCCTTTGAATGTGGCTTTGAAATCAGCACCTATTCCGTTTGAACAAGTTGAAAATCAACCTATATTTCCAGGAGGAAATGATATGTTCATGAAGTTTGTAGGTAAAAATTTTCAAGCTCCCAGTGATGAGAATTTTTCTGGAGGGGTATTGAAAGTTACTTTTGTGATTGAGGCAAATGGAAGTGTGTCTGATATAAAGGTGATAAATGATTTAGGTCATGGTACTGCTCAAGAAATCACAAGGGTATTGCAATCAAGTCCTAAGTGGACACCAGGAGATCAGGATGGTAAAACGGTTAGGGTATTGTATACCTTACCTGTCACAATACGAATTTAAAAAAAGCTGCCAACGGCAGCTTTTTTTTTGCTTTTTGTGTAGGAAAAATTTAATACAAAAACTTAAATTATGCATTTCATCGATTTTTTTTGTTAATTCGTCGATTAAACTGTAATATTGACTTAACTAATAAATAAATCTGTGGGGTATGAAAAAGGTTTTAGTATTATTCTTAAGCTTATGGATGGTGAGTTTAAGTTTTGCAAAAGAATTGTTTGTAAATCCAGTTGCGCTTGTGCCTTATGAGCAAGTGGAAATTAAACCTCTTTTTCCAGGAGGGATTAATGAATTCATGGCGTTTGTAATGAAGAATTTCAAAGCCCCTGAAGAAGAAGATTTTCCAGTAGGGGTTGTGCAAGTGAGTATGGTTATTGATAAAATGGGCAACGTGACCAATGTACGTATTTTAAAAGATGTGGGTACGGCTGGTACAGAAGTGAAACGCGTATTGTCTAAATGTCCTAAATGGCAGCCAGGAAAAATGAAAGGTGAAAATGTGGATGTAGAATATGTTTTTCCTATTACTTTAAAGTAAGTACTTTTGTTTAAAAATATTTCGGGAGGGTATCCAGTAAGGGTATTCTCCTTTTTTTATTGTTTGTTTTATGTTACTAGGTTGAAGTTTCTGAATGAAATTGATTCAAATCTTTATCTTTGCAAATAAAGACACGTTTTGAGATATTTTATAGAATTTGCCTATAAAGGAACCCATTATCACGGCTGGCAATACCAGCCCAATGCTATTTCTGTTCAAGAAACCTTAAATAAAGTTTTTTCAACCTTATTGCAAGAAACTATTGAAATTGTTGGGGCAGGAAGAACCGATGCAGGGGTGCATGCCTCGCAAATGTATGGTCATTTTGATACCAATAAAACCTTAGATTTGGTAAAATTAAAACAGCGCGCCAATGCTTTTTTACCTAAAGATATCAGTGTGTTTCGTATACTTCCAGTGCATGAAGAAGCACATGCCCGTTTTGATGCCACGGCAAGAACCTACCATTATTTTATAACCACACGTAAAGATGTATTTGCTACTGAAACCGCTTGGTTTAATCATCATAGCTTGGATGTAGCAGTGATGAATGATGCGGCTAAAATTTTATTGGAATATATTGACTTTGAATGTTTCTCAAAAACACATACGGATGTGCATACTTTCAATTGTAAAATCACTGAGGCTTTTTGGCAACAAGAAGGTCATTTGTTAAAGTTTACTATTACTGCTGACCGTTTTTTGCGTAATATGGTACGTGCCATTGTGGGAACCTTGGTGGATATAGGCACGCATAAAATTACCAAGGAAGATTTAGTGAGAATTATTGAAAGTAAAGACCGTAAAAAAGCAGGGTTCTCCGTACCTGCGCAAGGACTTTTTCTTTGTAGCGTGAAATATCCTTATATTGTGGAAGAATAAAGTAGTGGATGAAAGCATTTGATACCAAACTTTTTAAACGAATTTTAAGTTATACGCAACCCTATCGTTGGCGCTATTATAGCGTTATTGTTTGGGCTGTTTTGCTCTCAGTTTTCGCTGCATTGCGCCCGTATTTACTCAAAGATATTGTGGATAATTATGTTGTCCCAAAAAAAATAGATGGATTTCTTTTTATGATTCTCATTATGGGAGGCACTCTGTTCTTGGAAGTTATTGCGCAATACTATTTTGTTTTTTGGGCTAATGTTTTGGGACAAGATATTGTTAAAGATATACGGTTAAAATTATTCCGACATCTAACCAGTTTTAAAATTACGTATTTCGACCATGAACCTGTTGGGAAATTAATAACACGTTCGGTTTCGGATATTGAAGCCATAGCACGTATTTTTAGTCAAGGCTTATTCATGATTATCAGTGATTTGATGAAAATGTTCGCAATTCTATGTTTTATGGTATACATGAACTGGAAACTAACTTTAATAGTTATTGTGGCTATGCCAATATTGCTATATGCTACAAGAATTTTTCAAATAAAAATGAAAGTTGCATTTGAAGAGGTTCGTAATCAGGTGGCTAACATGAATACCTTTGTACAAGAGCGGGTTACGGGAATGAAAATTGTACAATTATTTACCCGTGAAGACATTGAATTAGAAAAATTTAAAGAAATAAATCATCAACATCGAAAAGCTTGGGTGAAAAATGTATGGTATAACTCTATTTTTTTTCCCATAGCTGATATTGTGACCTATCTTACTCTGAGTGGTATTGTTTGGTATGGTTCTATTCTGTTGCTTCATCACGACCCTTTTACGCAAGTGGGGCATCTGTTTGCTTATACTATGTATATTTCTATATTTTTTACCCCTTTACGTCAAATCGCTGATAAATTCAATGAAATGCAAATGGGGATGATTGCTGCCAATCGCGTTTTTGAAGTATTGGACTCGGAAAAAGATGTAGAAGATAATGGAAAGGTAGTTGCGCCAAAATTTGATGGGAATATTAATTTTAAACAAGTTACTTTTGGATATAAAAAAGCAGAACCTGTTTTAAAAAATATTGATTTGCATATTCAAGCAGGCGAAACTCTTGCAATTGTTGGGGCTACGGGTGCTGGAAAATCGACAATTATCAATTTACTCAATCGGTTTTATGATATTCAATCAGGAAGTATCACTATTGATGATAAAAACATTAAAGCTTTTACACTAGAAAGCCTTCGTAGTCAAATAGCGGTTGTTTTACAAGATGTTTTTCTTTTTGCTGATACGATTCATAATAATATAACTTTGAATAATTCTGATATTTCACGAGAGAATGTTGTGGCTGCTGCTAAGGCTATTGGTGCTCATGAGTTTATCATGAATTTGCCTAATGGTTATGACTATGATGTAAAAGAACGTGGAGCTGTGTTGTCGTCTGGACAAAGACAATTATTGGCCTTTTTGCGCGCCTATGTGAGTCAACCTAGTATTCTTATTTTAGATGAAGCGACTTCCTCTGTGGATGTTTTTTTGGAAGAAATGATTCAAAAAGCAACGACGACTTTAACTCAAAATAGAACATCTATTGTCATTGCGCATCGATTAGCAACGGTGGTGAATGCAGATAAAATTATTGTTTTAGAAAAGGGAGGAATAGTAGAGTCAGGTACACATCAGGAATTGTTGCAACTACACAATGGGTATTATCGTAAGTTGTACGAGGCTCAATTTATAATGCATTAATAGGGAAGATTAAATTTAAAAAAAAATAGAATGGAAAAATACAGTTTAGAAATGTCTGTTCGTGACTATGAATTAGACGTTCAGGGCATCGTAAACAATTCAGTATATCAAAATTATTTAGAGCATGCTCGACACGAATTTTTACATCATAAAGGCATTGATTTTGTAGAATTTGCTCAAAACAACATTCTTTTAGTGGTAAAAAGCATTGAAATTAATTTCAAAAATTCTTTAGTGAGTCGCGACCAATTTAAAGTTGAAATTAGTGTTGAAAAAGAAGGGAATTTAAAAGTTGTTTTTAATCAAGATATTATTCGTTTGTCGGATAATAAATTAATCGTTTCTGCAAAAGTAACTGGAGTAGCTGTCAAAAACGGTCGTCCTGTGGCTCCAGATAGTATTCCTCAAATGGCAGGTTTGTTCTCGGAAGTTGTTGTAGGATAATCTCAGATTTATTTCTACAAATAAATACTTGTTCAACTAATTGAATTTGATTAGATTTGAGAGTTAGAAGTTGAGTAAACATTTTAATCACTATGAAAGTAGTGATAAGCGAATGTGGAACAAACGGAATGTGAAAAAAGTTACGGATAAAAATTAATTATAATATATGAAATCCCCATTAATAAGTAGTTTGTTGTAAACAAACATAAATAAATACAAGGGGATATCATATGTTACCACTTTAAAATAAAATTTAAACCTATGAAAAAGATATTTCTAATTTTAGTATTCTTTGGAAGTTTTAGCGTTTTTGCTCAAAAAGAATCACTTGAGAAAAGTTCACGTACAGTTGAGCAAAATCAATTGTTTGAAAAAGCTATAGAAAAATTGCATAAGCAAAAATACAATGATGCGATATCATTGCTGAAAGAGTTAGTGAATTCTGAGAAAAATATGGGAGGGACCTATTACTACTTGGCACAAGCATATTATGAAAATAAGCAATATAATGAATGTGCAGAGGCTTGCTCTAAAGGTTTGTCCATAGATGCTAAAGAAAATTTACTGCATTTGTATCGTGCTCAAGCAAACATCGCCTTAGGAAATACGGCTACGGTTTGTGAAGATTTGAAAAAATCAGCTACACAAGACCAAGAATTGCTGAAAAAATATTGTAACTAAATTTAAAAAGACCGATTTTTTAATCGGTCTTTTTTTATAGACAAGAGACTAACTTTACTGCCTCCACAGCTTCTTTCACATCATGTACTCTCAAAATGGAAGCTCCTTTAGTTAAGGCAATTGTGTTCAAAACCGTAGTACCGTTTAACGCTTCTTGAGCTGTAGTCTCTAGTGTTTTGTAAATCATCGATTTTCTGGATACTCCCACTAAAATGGGTAAATCGGTTATATGGAGTAATTCTAATTGATTGAGTAATTCAAAATTTTGCACCACAGTTTTAGCAAATCCAAATCCTGGATCAATGATTAAATCAGTTATACCTAAACTTCTAGCTTTGGCTATTTTTTCAGAAAAATAAAACAAAATTTCTTTTACCAAATCCTTGTATTCTGATTGTTGTTGCATGGTTTGTGGAGAACCATTCATATGCATCATTACATACGGAACTCGATGTTTGGCAACTATTTCAAACATTTTTTCGTCTAATCCACCCGCGGAAATATCATTTATCATACTCGCTCCCATTTGCAAACACGCATCTGCAACTTCACTATGAAAAGTATCCATCGAAATCAAAAGTTCAGGGTTTTCTTTCAATAGTATTTCTACTATCAAGGCTACCCTTTGTAATTCTTGGTCTGCTGAAAGGAATTCGGCATTAGGTCGTGAGGATTGTCCGCCAATATCAATAAAAGTAGCACCCTCGGAAACCATTTTAGCTACTTGATTCAAAATCAAGCTGTCAGTTTTTAATTTTCCTCCATCATAAAAAGAATCAGGGGTGCAATTCAAAATCCCCATGACGTGAGGTGTTGTTAAATCAATCAGTTTTCCTTTACAGTTTATCGTTGCCATTTGCAAATTATTAACAGCATTTAATTTTAAAATCGCTATTTTTGAAAAAATTTGATACAAAGATAACATAGAAATGAGTAATACCTCACAACAATACGATGCAATCATTGCCCAATGTCGCGATTTATATACCAAAAAAATGAAAGATTATGGGAGTGCATGGCGTATTTTGCGTTTACCATCCCTAACTGACCAAATCTTCATTAAAGCGCAACGCATCCGTTCGTTACAAGAAAATGAAGTGCGAAAAATAGATGAAGACGAAGCATCGGAATTCATCGGAATTATCAATTATTCCATTATGGCACTTATCCAATTGGAAAAAGGCATAGCGACCCAACCCGATTTGAAAGTGGACGAAGCTGTGGCATTGTATAACGAAAAAATCAAATTGACCAAAGAGTTGATGGAAGCTAAAAATCATGATTATGGCGAAGCATGGCGCGATATGCGTGTAAGTTCGTTAACCGATTTGATTTTACAAAAGCTTTTGCGTGTCAAACAAATTGAAGATAACAAAGGGAAAACTTTGGTTTCCGAAGGTATCGATGCGAATTATCAAGACATGATTAATTACTCGGTGTTTGCTTTGATACATTTAAATAAATTTTAATAGTATTCAATTTATTACCAACCAAAATTGAATTTATCCATGAAAAAAAACATAACCGTATTATTTAGAATCATCATCGCGTTACTTTTTGTGGTTTCTGCCATTGCAAAAATGTATCCGTCACCGTATTTTGCTATTTCCACTTTTGAAGTAAAGCAATTGTATCCTTTAGGATTTTCTGAAACTATTGCTCCTTGGTTTTCCCGAATTTTAATCGGAATCGAGTTGGCTTTAGGTTTTTTAATTTTGCAAAATAATTTTTTAAAGAAAATCATTATTCCTGCCACAATTGGGTTGTTAGCCGTATTTGTGATTCACCTTTCCTATGTGACTTTTGCCACAGGAGGAAACTCTGGAAACTGTGGTTGTTTTGGAGAGTTATTGCCTATGACACCTATAGAAGCGATTTTTAAGAATTTAATCGCTATGATAATTTTGGGCTTATTACTTTTCATGCTTCCTAAGAATCCTCAAGAAGTGCATAAATTTTGGCCTTTAGGCTTGGTTACTTTTTTGAGTATCGCATGCATTTTTGTATTGGCTCCCATCAAATCAGCGGCAGCGATTACTGTACCTGAAACAACAGCGGTTGACAGTACATCAGTGAAAAAGGATTCAGTTGAATTGCCCAAAGATTCTATAGTTACTCAGAAAAGTGTCACAGATACACTGAAAAAACAGCCTATAAATGAAGAAAAGAAAGAAGAGACTGAACCCGCGAAGAAAAAATCAGGTTATGCACAGTTTTTCGCATCGATAGATAACGGACGTAAAACCTTATGCTTTTTCGTGCCAGGTTGTGACCATTGTCAACAAGCGGCTAAAGAGCTGAATGAATTACGAAAAACCAATAAAAATTTCCCAAGTGTTCATGTCATTTTCATGAATGAAGAACCGGAAAAAATTCCTGATTTCTTTAAGTTTGCGGGCACCGAATTTCCGTATAAAATTGTGGAAATTATTCCGTTTTGGAAATTATTAGGGACGGGTAAAGATACGCCTGGCGTGAAATATTTATGGAACGGTAACGAGTATAAATATTATTTTGGCATTACTGAAAATCAGTTCAATCCAAAAGACTATCAAACGTTAATCAATAAACCTTTTAAAGAATTAAGAATTAAGAATTAAGAATTAAGAATTAAGAATTAAGAATTTTTATATTAGAATAATTTTATTGTAATGAAAGGTAATTTGTGAATTATGAACAAAACATTCGATAATATTTTAAATAGCATTCTGAAATCTGTAATCCTTTTAATTGAATTTATAAAATCATGAAAAAAATAATCGCTTTAGCATTAGCCTTTGTATTTCAAATTTCTTGTACGAAGGCACAAGAGAATCTTTCGGAAACAGCTTTGCAATACAAATTGACTACTACCGATGGTAAATTAATTACCTTAAAAGAGGTTTTAAAAAATCACCAAGGAAAACCCGTGGTTATAGAATTATGGGCGTCATGGTGTGGTGATTGTGTAAAAAATATGCCCAATCTAAAAAAATTGCAAGCTGAAAATCCTGCGGTAGATTTTGTGTTTTTGTCATTTGATAAAACTCCTGAAGCTTGGAAAACAGGTCTAGAGCGTCACGAATTACCAGGAGACAACTTTTTGATAGGTGAAACCATGAAAGGTGATTTTGCAAAAAGTTTAGATGTCAATTGGATTCCTAGATATATTGTTTTAGATAAAAAGGGGAATGTTGCTTTGTATAAAGCTATTGAAACCGACCACGATAAAGTGGCCACACTTTTAAAAGAATTGGTGAAATAGTTTAAAGTTTTTTAGACGTGCTATAAAATTATGATAGACAACGTCTTTTAAACTTCTAAACCCATAAACTTTTAAACTTTAAATAATACTAATATTAACTCAAAATAAAATGAGACAAAAAATTGTAGCCGGTAACTGGAAAATGAATAAAAACAATACGCAAACACAAGCGTTGATTACTGAGTTGTTGCAACAACTTCCTGCTACCGATGCAAAAGTAATGATTGCACCCACTTTTGTTAATTTGGCAAAAGCGGTAGAATCTGCAAATAATTCGGCTATTGAAGTAGTCGCTCAAAATATGCATCAAGCCGAAGGCGGTGCTTTTACTGGAGAAATTTCAGCGGATATGTTAACCGATATCGGTATTAAAACCGTGATTTTGGGACATTCTGAGCGTCGTGCTTATTTTCATGAAACCGATGCTTTGTTAGCAAATAAGGTGGATACTGCCTTGAAACACGAAATGAAAATCATTTTTTGTTTTGGAGAAGAATTGAAAGACCGTCAAGATAAACAACATTTTAATGTGGTGGAATACCAATTGAAAGATGCTTTGTTTCACTTGGATAAAGCGGCTTGGCAAAACATCGTTTTAGCGTATGAACCCGTTTGGGCTATTGGTACTGGAGAAACGGCTTCGCCAGCACAAGCGCAAGAAATGCACAAGTTTATCCGTGAAACTATTCAAGAGCGTTATGGAAATGAAGTAGCTGAGCAAGTTTCTATCTTATACGGTGGCAGTGTAAAACCGGATAATGCTAAAGAAATTTTCTCACAACCTGATGTAGATGGAGGATTAATAGGTGGGGCTTCTTTGAATGCTGCGGATTTTATTGGGATTATAAATGGGATTTAATTCAAAACGATAAAAACTTTTAAAAACGCATGGATATTTTTCGATGCGTTTTTTTTTATCTTACAGTTGGAACGTTCCATAAAATATCAAGCTTATGAAAATACTAACACAACTAGAAAAGCAACAATTACTACAAACACTTCAAAAGCGTTTTCTAGCGCATCCAGAACGTCATTTGAATGTCACTTGGGAAGAAGTTATTGCAAAATTAGAATCGCAACCAAACAAGTTGTATAGTCTTTTCTTAATGGAAGAAACTGGCGGAGAACCTGATGTTATTGGTAAAGATGAGTTGACGGGTGCTATTTTGTTTTGTGATTGTTCCCCTGAAAGCCCTAAGGGAAGACGTAGTTTGTGTTACGATACAGAAGCATTAAATTCAAGAAAAGAAAACAAGCCAGAGAACTCTGCTTGTGCTATGGCGCAAACCATGGGGATTGAATTGCTAGAAGAAACTCAATATCGAAAATTACAATCCTTAGGGGCTTTTGATTTAAAAACCTCAACTTGGCTAAAAACCCCTGAAGCTGTACGTAAATTAGGAGGCGCTATTTTTGGAGATTGTAGGTATGATACAGTGTTTGTATATCACAATGGGGCTTCTTCCTATTATGCTGCACGTGGTTTTAGAGGGATGTTATTTGTGTAATTTGTTAGGGTTGCTGATTTTTATGTATAATAGTTTGTGTAGGTCTTAAACGGTCATTCCTAAAATCAAGAAAATTAAAAAGCCAATGAAAAAAGTGGCAGTGTACATTGGTTTGTCCTCCTCATTATGAGCTTCAACCAATAATTCCTCAGTAACCAAAAACAGTAAAGCTGAAAGCCCAAAAGATAATACAACTTCCATCCAGTCATTGGAAAGATTTTGTAATAGTGTTCCTCCTAAAGTGGCACTAACTAAAAATAAACTTGATAGCGCCACAATATGAAAAAATGACTTTTGTTTAGGAATTCTTTCTTTTTCAAGCTCTAGTGCTACGGCCATCCCCATAGAAAACATCTCTAAGGCTAAAGCTAAAGTTAATAGTAGTCCCGCTTTTGCACCAGAGGCAAACCCTATGCCTAATAAAAAACCATCAATTAAAATGTCAACACCTATGGCTACTAGAAAAGAAATAGGAATTTTAGGTATAGCGTCTATGGTTTTGTGTTTGTTTTCATCTTTTTCAGTAAAATCTTTAATCATCAACATTAGACCTGTTCCTATTAAGAAACCTATTGCTACATACAGAGGTTGATGTCTGTGAACAATATCAGGTAATAATTCAACAGCAACAACAGAAAATACCACACCCGCTGCAAAATGTAATATAACACTCCTAAATGTAGCATTTGGTTTAAAATAGGTAGCAATTGCACCTCCTGACACAAAAGTGATTAAAGGAATACAAGTATAAAGTAGTATCGTAATTAGTGTTTGACTCATTTTTTAAAAAATTAATATTATACAATTTTAACGCTTGTCATGCTTAAGGATCCAGCTAATAAATGATTATTAAACAGACTTAATTCTTCATTTTTATTTTGAAGTCCTAAGATGTATAATAAAGGTAAATAATGATCGGGTGTTGGAATAGCTAATTGGAAGGCTTTGCTTTGTTTTTCGTATTCGATTAGCGGCTTGTAATTACCTTCCATTAATTGTTTATTGATGGTGTCGAATGCTTCATGTGCCCAATCATATCCGTAATCTACTTTGTTTATGTTAGCAAAATCAACTAAACGTAGGTTATGAATAATGTTTCCACTGCCAATTATTAAAATACCTCTTTCTCGTAAGGCTTGAAGTTTTTTTCCTAATTCAAAGTGATATTCGGCTGGTTTTGTGTAATCGATACTCAATTGAATTACGGGTATATCTGCGTTTGGGTATAAATGTTTGATAACACTCCACGCACCGTGATCTAAGCCCCAATTGTGGTCTAAATCAACAGGAGTGGGTTTTAGTAAATTTTGAGTAGCTTCGGCAAGTTCAGGACTTCCAGGTGTGTTGTATTGTACTTGGAATAAAGCTTCAGGAAATCCTCCAAAATCGTGAATCGTAGGAGGGAATTTCATAGCAGTAACTTTTGTTCCTTTCGTAAACCAGTGTGCCGAAATACATAAAATTGCTTTCGGTTTTTGAATTGTTTTGGCAATATGTCTAAAACCAGCAACAAATTGATTCTCTTCAATAGCATTCATAGGGCTTCCGTGACCAAGAAACAACAAAGGCATTTTTAGTGTTAATGGAAATTGCGAGATTATTATGTCTAAATTTTGTAGTGTCATTAGTACGGAAAATTTTTGATAAGTGTTACAATTCCTGTTATCAAAATAAGGGTTAAAACCGAATTCTGAAATTGTTTTTCGGTTAATAAATTTACAATTTTCTTACCAATGAATGTCCCTAAAATACTAACTAATAATAATATAGGAATCAAATACAAATCGTCTTTGTGCATATATCCATTGAAAAAATACACGATGCTTCGGCTGGTATCTATACCCAAATCGATAATGGCAGAAGTAGCAATAAAGACACTGGTTGTCAATCCATAAGAGGCTAAAACAATACCTCTAATTGCTCCACCAGTTCCTAAAAGGCCTGCTATAAATCCAGAAATGGTTCCACCTAGTAAGGCATTCGTTTTGGTTGGAGGTAACTTTTTATCTCTAAAAATAAAAAGCAAAAGACTCAAAGCTATTAAGAAAAGGGCTAAAATGAATTCTAGTAACTGTGATGCTAAAAATTTGCTTAAATAAGCTCCTAAACTCACAAATAGTACAGAAGTTATGCCCATTCGAAGGATCAGTTTTTTATCAAAGCCCTCCCTAAAAAAATAAATTTTCGACACATTACTCGATAAATGGTATAACGCTGTAACGCCTAACACGGAGTGAAAATCCAAAAAGTACCCTGCAATAGGAACAAATAGCATTGAGGAACCAAAACCACCAACGGTACCCACAATTTCAGATAATAGTGCCAGTAAAATAAAATAGATAAGAAGTTCTGTAGCCATATCATAAATATACTAAATAATACTGATTATTGTTAGTAGGTTAGTAGTTCTTAATTTGTAAATTTATAGCCAATATGATTTGTATTTCTGATGAAAAAAAAACTATTAATTTCGTTGTTTTTTGTTATAGCTTGTGCTAAAAAAAATATTGAAGAAACCCAACCCAAATCAGGAAATGTGACCGAAAGTGTTTATGCTTCGGGAGTCATTAAAGCTGAAAATCAATACACTGTTTTTTCCACCGTTAGCGGATTTTTACAAAAAGTAAATGTAAATGTCGGACAAGAGATTGCAAAAGGACAATCCTTATTTCAAATTGAAAGTGAAAAAGCGCAACTGAATACCGATAATGCTCGGTTAACCTATGAACTGAGCAATAACAATAACCAATTAATTCAGGATAAAATTTCCGAAATGGAGCTAAAAGTCCAATCGGCTAAAGATAAATTGGTATTAGATGAATCGGTTTATAATAGAAGTAAAAATGTGAAAGCTTACAATGCGATTTCGGAAGTAGATTTTGAAAAAGCAGAATTAGCATATAAAAACTCCAAATCGGCTTATGCATCCGCTTTAAAACAATTATCGCAATTAAAAATTCAGTTGCAAAGCGAACAAAAACGCAACAACATCAATTTGCGAATCAGTCAGAAATCTCAAGGCGATTTTACCGTAAAAAGTGCTTTTTCGGGTGAATTGTTTGATGTTTTAGTAAAAGAAGGTACCTTGATTTCGCCACAAACACCTTTGGCAATTATTGGTAAAAAGAATTCCTATTTGTTAGAATTAGATGTCGATGAAAACGATATGGTTCGAGTGCAAGCTGGGCAAAAGATTTTAATTTCGATGGATAGCTATAAAGGACAAGTTTTTGATGCCACAGTCGATAAAATTTATCCTATTATGGATGCGCGTTCTAGAACTTTTAAAATTGAAGCACATTTTGTAAAACCTCCGCAAAAATTATATCCTAACTTAACAGCAGAAGCCAATATTATTATTCAAACCCGTAAAAATGTGTTGACCATTCCACGTAATTATTTGATTGATGAAGAATATGTTTTGGTTAATGAAGACGAAAAACGAAAAATTAAAGTGGGTTTAAGTGATTACCAAAATGTGGAAGTCTTAGAAGGTTTACAAGCAAACGAAACCATTTATTTACCGAAGTAATGAATTTTAAACTCATATTTTCGATAGCGGTACATTTGATGCGTTCCCGACTCAAACAGACCATTGTGGCTGGGGCAGGAGTAACGTTCGGGATTGCTATGTTTATTACGCTGGTAAGTTTTATGTACGGAATGAATGACTTACTCGACGGATTAATTATCAACCGTACCCCTCACGTTCGACTGTATAATGAAATTAAACCTTCTGAAAATCAACCGGTGAATATTTCTGAAGTTTATAAAAATGATGTGAATTTCATCAATTCGGTAAAGCCAAAAGACAGGGGGAAATCAATTTACAATGCCAAGTCAATTATTCAAAGTCTAAAGCAAGACCATCGTGTTTTTGATGTGGCGCCTAAAATTACGACTCCAGTATTTTTTAATTCGGGAACTATTGAAATTTCAGGTATTGTAAACGGAATAGATGTTTTGATGGAACAGAAATTGTTCTCACTAAACGACTATATGGTCGATGGAAAAATTGAAGATTTACAGCAAAACAACAGTATTGTTATAGGTAAAGGTTTGTCGGATAAAATGTTGTTGAACAAAGGTGATATTATCAAAATTTCGACTCCAAAAGGTGGATTGGCATCGATGAAAATTGTTGGTATTATCCAAATAGGAATAGCCGATATTGATGATATTACCAGTTATACTTCGCTTTCTGTAGCACAAAAAATTTTGGGAGTACCCAAGAGTTTTATCACTGATATCCAAGTAAAACTTTTCGATGTAACAACCGCTCCTGCTTTAGCAAAAGAATTTGCGACTAAATACAGGACTGATACAATTGATTATCAAACAACTAATTCGCAATTTGAAACAGGAAGTTCAATTAGAAGTATAATTTCGTATGCCGTAGGTATTGTGTTATTAATTGTAGCTGGTTTTGGGATTTACAATATCTTGAATATGATGATTTTTGAGAAAATGGATAGTATTGCCATTCTCAAAGCTACTGGATTTTCGGGTAACGATGTAAAATGGATTTTTATGATTTTATCAATGGTTATTGGAATTAGTGGCGGAATTCTCGGATTGGTGTTAGGATTTACTTTGTCTAATATTATTGATATAGTGCCTTTTAATACGGCAGCTTTGCCAACCATAAAGACATTCCCAATTAATTATAATCCAATGTTTTATATCATAGGGGTAACTTTTGCATTAATCACTACTTTTATTGCTGGTTTGTTTCCAGCATTGAAAGCCAGTAAAGTAGACCCTGTAGAAATTATTAGAGGTAAATAATGAGCAATTTAGTATTAGAGACCAAGAAACTGACTAAGTATTTCAATGACCCTGTGCGTATGCAGGTACTCAAAGAAATTGATTTGCAGGTAGAACACGGCGAGTTTGTTTCTATTGTGGGAAAATCAGGTTGTGGCAAATCGACTTTGTTGTATTTACTCTCTACGATGGATACCGATTATGAAGGACAAATTTTTATGGATGAGCAGCTCATCACAGGCAAAACCGATAAAGAATTGGCACAACTTCGTAACGAACAAATAGGTTTTGTGTTTCAATTTCATTATTTGCTCAATGAGTTTAACGTGTTACGAAATGTGATGCTTCCTGGATTAAAATTAGGCAAACTCTCCGAAGAAGAAATTGAGCATAACGCCATGGAGCATCTTCGTACATTAGAAATGCACGAACAGGCTTTGAAACTACCTAACCAACTTAGTGGTGGTCAAAAACAGCGTGTCGCTATTGCCCGTGCCTTGATAAATAAACCTTTAATTATAATGGGAGATGAGCCTACAGGGAATTTGGATAAGAAAAATAGTGATATTGTTTTTGATATTTTTAATAAACTAACCCAAGAACACAATCAAACCTTGTTAATTGTGACACACGACCCCGATTTTGCGAATCGTACCCATCGCATTGTGACTATGGAGGATGGAAATATTGTAAAATAATTTTTTGATACTTTGTTTAAAACTTTGAGAGACTTTGTGTACCAAATTTTACACAAACACACTCACTTCAGTCACTTGCCCTTTTTCTAGTTTACATTTAGTCCGCACATCAGCTTTTATGGGTAGGAGATAGGTGTTTTGTTTGGTATCAAACCAAACTGCGGTTTTCCATTCGTAAGTGCCTATTTGCGCTGATGCTTTCAACCGTCCCCAGCCTTCTTCTTGCCATTTTAGGTTGTCTCGTATTTCTTTAGAAATATCCTGTGGCAACGACACAAAATACCAGCCGTTAGGTCCTTCGTATTGCCAGATGGTTGCGGAGAAAGTGTATTTGATTAGAAACTCCATAAAAAAAGGTTTTTAATGTGACAAGTTAGCAAGAAGATGGTTAATTCTTTTAAACTTTTTTAAAAAATAGTTAGGCTTAGTACTCAGTTTTTTATATTTTCGTTCCACCAAAAAACAAAAAACTATCAGATGAAAAAAAGTATTGTTTTTTTATTAGCTTTTTTGGCTTTTTCTTGTAAAAATCAAGAAGAGACCTTGAAAAACGATGAAGCTAATAAAAGCGTTAACAAGGACAAACAAGAAATTGTTATCAATAGAAATTTAGAGGGGCAAACGATTTATCAGTATCAAGCGACAGATATTTCAGGAAAAAGTTATGATTTTGCTAGCTTAAGAGGTAAGAAAATCATGGTAGTCAATACGGCTTCAGAATGTGGTTTTGTGGATCAGTTAGAAACGCTCCAAGCGATGTATGCTAAGTATAAAGGGAGTAAATTTGTAGTAGTGGCATTTCCATCCAATGATTTTGGTAACTCAGAACCTTTGACTAATGAAGAGATTTTAGCTTTTAGCAAGAAGAAATACAAAGTGACTTTCCCGGTGATGGGGAAAGTGAGTTTAAAGATTGGAAGCATGCCTCCTGTATATAGATTTCTAACACAAAAGACCAAAAATGGTTTTAAAGACAATGTGTTACATTGGAACTTCCAAAAATATTTAATTAATGAAAATGGGCACTTAGACCAAGTTTTAGGTCCTCATGTAAGCCCTGATGACCCTGCGGTTATCGAATGGATAAAATCTTAAACAAATGCGCTAATTGTTTAGCGCATTTATTTTTTGCCATAATTCATTGTCAAAAGTGGATAAAGCCATGTTGACATTGTCAGCGGATTCGCCCATACGGATGACTACCATTTTTCTATTTGGGATTACATATATTTTTTGGTCATTTTTGCCTAATGCCATATACATATCACTAGGAGCAGAAGGAATAAGGCTTCCATTAAATTGCAATTGACTTTGCGGCAAGTGATAGCTAGTTTTTCCGTTTAACCACCATAAATAGCCATATGATAAATTAATATTTTGAGAAGTTGAAGTAGCTTCGTTGAAATAGGCTTCATTAACAATTTGTAATCCATTCCAATTGCCTTTGTTAAGTGCTAAAAGACCAAAACGTGCCATACTTCGGGTTGTGCTCGAATAGACTTCGTTGTTTCCAATAGTTAGCCACGTACCATCCATGCCAATTTTATCTCTTAGTTTACTGTTAAAATACTCCACCCATGTTTTCTTGCTGGCATTAGCAATTACCTCTTGAAGTTTCACATACACATTGTGGTATGCCCAGCGCGTACCAGCATCTGCTTTGTAAAGTAAACTGGCAGGGTCAACAGCATCGGTAGCATCATCTAAGCCTGAGGTCATTGTCAATAAATGTTTGCAAGTAATTAGGTTTTCTTTGTCTAGGGGTTCACTGGTCCACCCCGTGCCTAAATATTGAGAAACTTTGTTGTTAATGTTTAGTAAGCCTTCTTGTTGTGCGATTCCTGTTAATGTCGCAGTTAAGGTTTTGCCAGCGCTTGCCCAATACCAAGGTGTAGTTGCACTATGTCCGTTAAAGTATTCTTCCACGACTATGCGACCATTTACCAATATCATAAAAGATTTTGAATTTTTATTTTGTAAAAAAATTTTCAAATCACTCAATGCATTAGTGTTCCAGTTTAAGCTACTTATATTTTGAGTTTCCCAGGCAGTAGAATTTGTTGGGAAATACATTTTAGAATTGTCGGAAATAGTTGGAGGTGGTTCATTGCTACTATCTTGACTGCATCCAGTCAATGTTGCTAGAGCGAAAAGCAAAGTAATGAGATAACGCATGGGATTATTGTTAAGGGTTCTTTCAAATTTAGACTAATTTTCTAACCAAAGGTTTAATAGATTAGATTAATTTTGCATGTGATGTTTCATAATACTACAAAAGGAGATGAGATCAAGTAAGTTGGTTTTTTATCATAGGTTTTATGATTTAAATTAAATTAAAATGAAAAAGATAGTTTTAGGTGTTATAAGTGTTATTCTGTTTTCATGCGGTAAAAAAGTTGAAGTTAAAGAACTAGAGCAGTTAAATGGCTATTGGCAAATTTCGAAAGTTGAGACCACAGCAGGGGATGAAAAAGAATATAAAGTAAATGAGAATTACGATTATTTCTCTTGGAAAAATGAGCAAGGGATGCATAAAAAAGTCCGTTGGCAACCCACGGGTAAATTTTTAGTTGATGATTTGCAAGAAACCGTAAAAGCAGAAGTGAAGTCAGGGGATTTGTATTTGAATTTTGTTTCTGCTTTTGGAAAACACAAAGATAAAGTGGTTAAGATTTCTAAAGACGAATTGGTATTAGAAACAGAAAATGGGAATGAAAATTATTATACAAAAGTAACGATTGATGGCAAAACGACTGAGTAATGATAGTCCTATCGGGGATATAATCAAGCAAATTATTGAAACGAATAAGCTCGAAAAGGGATTGAATCAAATTTCGGTAGCGGATGCTTGGAAAAATTTGATGGGTAATGGGGTAAATCATTATACCCGTGATGTGATATTAAAAGGGTCAACACTATATGTAGAGTTGACTTCTTCGGTGCTTCGTGAGGAATTGACTTATGGAAAGCAAAAGATAATTACCATGATTAATGAAGAATTAGGTAGCGATGTGGTAAAAGAGGTGGTGTTGAAGTAGTTTTTTTTATTTTAATAAAAACTACCACTTGTTTGGTAATATTGCTGTATATTGGTCGTCCAAATTATAAAAATACATTATGAAACGAAAATTACTATCAATATGTTTATTTGCTGTGAGTTTGGGATATTCCCAGCAAGTGGTTTTTCAGGATGATTTTGAAAGTTATACTGATTTTGCAATTTCAGGAATCGGTAACTGGCAAACCTTAGATTTAGATTTATTAGATACTTATACAACTGGATTGCCTGATGGGTCTTTGTATACTTGGAACAATGCATACGCACCTATGGCTTTTCAAGTTTTTAATCCCGCTGTGGCAGGTGTTTCAAATGCTACCACAGGTGATGAGGTTCGAAATTTTGATCCAAAATCTGGAGTTAAATATATGGGAGCTTGGGGGGGAGTACCCTTGTCTAATGGTCAAACGGCAAATGTAAACAACGACTGGTTAATTAGCCCTGTGATTAATTTGACTGGTGCGACAGGAAGCGCTTTAAGTTTGTGGGTGAAATCCCTGACAGATGCTTATGGTATTGAAGATTACAAAATAGGGGTTTATGTAGGGACTGGTACGCCTACAGCAGCCACAGATTTTACGATAATTTCTGGTGCTAATGCTTTATCGGCACCCTTTGGAGTTTGGGAAGAAAGAGTACAAAATTTATCCGCATACGATGGTCAAAAAATTCGTGTGGGTATACAATATGTTTCTCCTGATCGAATGATGTTGATGGTTGATGATTTCCAAATTACGGCAGCTACTTTGAGTAATAACGAAGTCTTAGCTTCTCAGTTTTCTGTTTTACCAAATCCAGCAAAAGACCAGATTCGTATTTCAAAAGGAAGTGATTTTGAAATTTCTAATGTTAAAATTTCCGACCTTAACGGTAGAGTGGTAAAAACGATTTCAGGCAATGTTGAGGTGATTTCGTTAGAAGATTTGACTGAAGGGATGTATATGATGACGATTCAAAGTCCATCGGGTATTGCGACTAAAAAAATAGTGAAAAACTAATCGTATTTCCTAAAATAAATAAGAAGAGAGGTTGTTGTGTAAACAGCCTCTTTTTTTTTACGTTATGAAAGGTTGAAATACAGTTTCTTAAATTTAAAAATTCCTATCTTTATTCTAAATAGGAATGAGTAGCCTCTCCTAGGGAGGTGTTTTAAGTGAACACCACTCGAAGGAAAGTGGATTTTTAGGAACTAATAGTAATTAATCATTAAATAAAGAGATATGGCACGAATAAATCCGTATATACATTTTAACGGGAATGCAGAAGAAGCATTTACTTTTTATCGATCGGTTTTTGGAGGTGAATTTACAAAACTTATGCGTTTTAAAGATTTAAATGTACCCGAAAGCCCATTTGGAGTTGAGGAAGCTGAAAAAATCATGCATATAGCCTTGCCTATTGGTGCTCATGATGTGCTGATGGGAAGCGATACCCCCAGTGCATTAGGAACGCATCAAGAAAATGAAACGCGAAGCAAAATAGCGATTGCAGCACAAAGCAAGACCGAAGCGGATAAATTATTCAAAGGGCTCTCAGTAGGAGGTCAAATAGAAATGCCTATAGCATTAAGTCCTTGGGGAACCTATTTTGGTATGTTTCGCGATGTATATGGCATTGAATGGATGATTGATTTTGATCCTGAATATAAGGGGCAGTTATAAGTAGGAATAGAACCGCTTTTTTTCATTAGTATTTTTGTAACTATTCAGCTACAAACACTCATTCTTTTTTGTCACGAATTACACAAATATGCGCGAATTATTAGATTTAAAATAAGCTTACGTTTAAATTATACTGTTTTAACTTTAAATTTACTGCTAGTAAAAATATCTTTAAAACCATTAAGCAATTAAGAAAATTTAGAAACAATCTAATGAATTTAATGACTAAATTAAAAAGATAATTTCAAAACTTAAATGGTATTACACTAATTCTGACCCGTGCAAAAACTCGGTTATTTGTGCTTATTTAAATATAATGTTTTTCATTCGGTTACATTATGGTGAAGAATTTGTGCAAATTTGTGTAATTCGTGGCTTAAAAAATAAATGGCTGAATAGTTACGTATTTTTTTGCATAGTTTTGAGGTAAATTGTGTAATTTTTAATATACTTTTCAAAAAGAGAATATTTACCCCAAAACAACTAAAACTGAACCCTGCATAAAATGACAAAAATTAGAAAAGCAACGCTAGTAGATTTAAAATTGGTAGCTGAATTGTTTGACCAATACCGAGTGTTTTATGAAAAGGAATCCGACAAACAAAAAGCAGCGGATTTTTTGGCTGAAAGATTAAAATTAGGTGATTCAGAAATCTTTGTTGCTGAAACACAAGACAACCACTTAGTGGGATTTGTACAATTATATCCCTTGTTTTCTTCGACTAGAATGCAACGCCTTTGGCTTTTAAACGACTTATTTGTACCTGTTGCGCATAGAGGTAAAGGCATTTCAAAACTATTAATTGAAAATGCTAAGGAGCTCTGTAAGCAAACCAATGCTTGTGGACTAATTTTAGAAACCGCAAAAACAAATACTGTGGGGAATGAATTGTATCCAAAGGTTGGGTTTTCATTAGACAAAGAACATAATTACTACACTTGGGATAACGCTTAACTGAATTGAAATGTTAGAAATTAGACAGAATTGCGAAAACTGTAACAAGGATTTGCCAAACGACTCAAACGAAGCAATGATTTGCACCTACGAATGTACTTTTTGTAAGGATTGTGTAACAAATGTATTAGAAAACGTATGTCCAAATTGCGGGGGAGGTTTTGAAAAAAGACCCACACGACCACATAAGCAATTGGATAAATTTCCTATGAGGGCTGACCGAGTATTTAAACCCATAGCGCATAATGAATTTTTAGAAGCAAATAAAAACATTGACCCTCGAAAAAGATAAACAACCTAATACCGCAGAAATTTCCGTTAATGCGGTAGCTTTTGGTGGGAAAACGTTTCGTGAACATCATGCTTTATTACTGCATCTTTGAAGCTTCAAGAGTATAAATAGAGTAGAGGCTAAACCTCAATAGCTCAAAATAGTATAATGTAGTGGCAGTTTCTAAACATTAATGCATTATGCTCCAAACTTGTTAGAAAAATATAGTGAGAAAATAAAATCTCACGGAAAAAATCTCACAAGCTTGTGAGAAACTGTATTTTTTTGAAAAAGTTCTCACAAATAGGTTTTACGACACGTTTAAAAACCTCTCAAACAAACATAAAAAAAAACAACTTTTACGGATTTCCGTAACCATCCTATTTTTTATTTTTATAGCTTAGCAGAAACAAACTAAAAGCTACAGAACTTCAGAAGAAGCTCGGGTGGGCTTTGAATAATTAAGAACTTTCAAATTGCGTAAAATAAATAGCAACTTGCGTGTATTTGGGCGTTAACTGTTATTTTAGAAAACCGATATTTATGAAAACCGATATTATAAAATCAATAATTGATACTAATTTAAAACACTGGTTAGAGATAGGTCTAAATGAATTACCAATCAAAATTGAGGAGGAAATGTCTCATCCAAACAACAAAAAAGAAAAAGAATATCAAACTTGGCTGCCAATTGAAAGTAAAGTGTCAGATGCTGAAATTGAAGAATTTGAAACTCAACTTGGTCACAAATTACCATTTGACTATAAAGTATTTTTAAAGCACAAACATTTTTATGAACTTCAAATTTCTGAAGTTTCATTTTGTAGTCATCCTATAAATATTTGGAGAGCAAAACAATCAGAAATGATTTTTGATGGTTATCCAACTGAATATTTAATTGAAATAGGATATATTCCATTTGCAAATTGGAGTGATTGGGGTTTACTATGTTTTGATACAAACAGAAACAAAGATAACAACAATTATCCAATCGTATTATGGGATCACGAAATGGCAGAAGATGTAAATGACGTATATAAGGACTTTTACGATCTAATGACTAATATAGAAGCCAATAAAAACAACAGTTAATAGCTAAGGTTTCGTTGCATGCGGAGCACGAATCCCCATGTCCTCCGAAAAACTGTGCAGAGGAGTTAGTTATATGTTTGTACTGCCATTTTAACGTTGAAATTACCAACTTTCAAATATCTTATGAAAAGCATTATTTATAGTCCAATAACATAATTTTGAGGATTGTCCCCTTGAGGGGACCATAGGGGTGTCAAAGGATTGTTTTTTAAAAGGAAAATTTAAAGTTATACCATTTAAGTTTTGAAATTACCGTTTTAAATTAGTCATTTAAATCGTTAAATTATTTCTAAATTTTCTTAATTCCTTAATGTTTTTAAAGATGTTTTTGCTTGCAGTAAATTTAAAGTTAAAACAGTATAATCCAGTATTTTTTAAGTTCAAATGGTATTAAAATAGTATAATGTAGTGGCAGTTTGTAAACATTAATGCATTATGCTCCAAACTTGTTAGAAAAATATAGTGAGAAAATAAAATCTCACGGAAAAAATCTCACAAGCTTGTGAGAAACTGTATTTTTTTGAAAAAGTGCTCACAAATGTGTTTTACGACACGTTTAAAAAGCTCTCTAACAAACATCAAAAAAACATTTTTTTACGGATTTCCGTAACCATCCTATTTTTTATTTTTATAGCTTAGCGGTAACAAACTAAAAGCTACGGAACTTCTTAAGAAGCTCGAGGGCTTTGATTAAAGATATGTAAAAAGAGTATGAAGGTGCGCATATATGTGAGTTAGCTGTAATTTTAATCCTCAAAAACATGAAAGACCCTTTTTACAAAGATGATAAAGTATTAATATTTCTCCATGAAATTGAACAACAGTTGATATTAGAACAAAAAGATAAAGGAACAAAAATAACTGGAGCTTATTCTTATAAAAAACATCAACCTCGTAACAATAAAGGACAATACCATATACATGTATATAAAAAAGACAACCAAATATTTTCAATGAATGCAGATGGAAGTGGCCATGATGGATATAGTGGTACTAGAATTCCAAATGATGTTTACTATATTTTAAAACAACAGTTAAAAGGTTTCAAATTCCCTCCAGATCAAATAATAGAAAATTATATCTACATGGAATCAGAAAAAAATATCTTTTTAAGAAAGGTTAAAGTTCTACCCCATTCTCATATAACGGGGATTACTTATAATATAGAAAAAACTTTTGAAGGATATTTTCATTCATTTGGTAATCATGTTTTTCTCACAGGTGGAAATGGAGGTTATAAAGAAATGATTATCGCAATTATAGAAGATGAAGAAGGAAACATACATAAAATAATTCCTGATAAAATCAAATTTATATAGCAATCATTTTTATTCTTTTCAAAGCAAAATAACTTAAAAACACTTTTATGGAATCCGAATATTTTAAGAGAACTTACAAAGAAGATTTATCGGAATATAATTTAGAAGAAGCAAGAGGATGGGTAATTAACAGCATGAATTTTATTGAAGAAAAAATGGATAACGCAATTGTTAACTATTTTAATCCGAAGGACTCTAAAAATTTTAAAAAAATCATGCTTAATTCATCTGTAATTTCAACTGGTGCTAAACTAAAAATATTGAGGAATATTAAAAAGTTTGACAGTAAAATAATTTCTAAAATTCAAGAAATGTCTTCAATTAGAAATTCATTTGCTCATATTCCAATCATTCCACTTTTCAAGGCAGAAAAAATAGACGGAAAAACATCACTTAAAAGAATGCCTGACAGACTTGAAGTTATGAATTCAGCTGGTGAAATTAAAACCAAAAGCGCAAAAGAAGAGTTTAAAAAGTTTGCAGAATTAAAAAAGGAAATTACCGAATATTTCAAAAACTACAGCTAACAGCTAAGGTTTCGTTGCGTGCGGAGCACCAACAATGAAACCTCTGTTGAACGGAACCATTGAAAACTTTAAATTTAGTTCCCTTTTCTTAAATAAAGCCAAACTCTTTACCCCATAAAAAACCTCCCATTCGGGAGGTTCTTATTTTTAAGCGATTTTGTTACGCTTTCTGTCATTTTCATCCAAGTAGATTTTGCGTAAACGTAACGATTTAGGGGTTACCTCAACATACTCATCTTCTTTAAAAATTAATCTTTTTATCTCTTGGGTATTTTATTTCAAACGATAAGTGCTTTTTTACAAGCCCCTTGGATGGAATGCTTGATTTCCAATTCAATATACCCGTTTCTTCATTGTATTCGGCATTGTCTAAAGCAATCGATTCTACCTTTATTTCTTTGTTTTGAGCAACTGGCACTCGGTCGTAAATTTTAACCGCTACCTCTATAGACTTGTTATTTCGAACAGAAATTTCATAATTCTTATTCAAAACACGAGTACTACCAAAAAACGATTTACTCTTCAAATCTTTAATCTGCTTACGTTCTACTAACAAATTATTATCGATCCCCATCGAAATAATCATTTCCTCTTCGGTTTGATAAGGATTCAGGAAAGCTCTTCCTGCATAACTCCCTTCTGTATATATACTGGCTTCACCCGGAAGCAAATCATATTTTGCCCAGTTCTTAATTTTAGCAGTCAAAAATACATTTTCGCTCAGTATAGGAGCTGTGAAATACTCAAATTCGGCAGGAATACTAAAATTGTCAATTTCAATTAAGGAAGGAGTTTCATTAGTAGGAATCGTGTAATTTTTATTGATTTTAAAAAGCACTGCGTTAATAATCACCTCTTTTTCCTCAGTGATTTTGTTTTTCACCTCTGGTTCATCATCTTCCTCCTCTACTTTGTTTTTATTCTTTTTGACGTTATAAGCTGTTACAACTACCTCTTGAAGGTTTTTAGCGTCATCTTTTAGAGTAACATTCATTACGCTATTATAAACAGGAAGAATTTCTTCTTTCATTCCTAAAAAGGAGTAAACCAATTCCTGCCCATTTTCAATAGATATGGAGTAGCTTCCGTTAAAACCAGTGCTTACGCCTTTGTTAGTACCTCTTATATAAACATTAGCTCCAGGCAATGGTCCTGAACTGTCAGAGACTACTCCTGTAACCGTTTTTACAAGTGGATTGTAACTATAGTTCTTTGGGGTATAGCTATAATTTTGATTGTTATTGTAATTCGTAAAATTTAAATAATGACTATTTACTATAGGCTTCTCATTGTTTGTGTTAGGGTTAGCAGTAGACAAGGTTAGTTTAACATTATTCCAATCTTCGCCTGTTGTTTGATATACTTGTGCTTTATAAGCAAACTGTAAGGCGTCTTTAGTGTTTTTAGCTTTAATTTCATAAGAAGGCACCCAACCAGCATTTTCAGTATTGTATTTAATATTTAAGTTTAACTGAGCGGCTTCATTAGGATTGAAAAGCTTTAAAATGATTTCCCCTTTTTGTTCTTTTTCCTCTTTATCAAATTTTGCCATTTCTAAATGCATTGCGGATAGTTCTTTTTTTAATTCAGCAATTTTTTTAGAAATATCAAATATTTCCATTTTTAGTAAAGGAATACGTTCTCTATAATGCTTGCTATGAATTAAAATTTTCTCCATAGTAACTGTTTGTTGGGCACTGCTCAAAACTTTGTTTTGAGTCAAAATAGATTCTTCTTCTTCTAATCCTTTAATTTTACTTTCGAGTAATACCGCTTCTCTAGTTTTTAAATCGATTTCATTCTGAAGACTAGCAATCTTGTCGGACGTATTTTTTTTAGGATAAAACACAACCTCGTAACCTACTGAAAGTACAGAAATATCTTTCAAGCCACTTATTTGAATCGTATTTTGATTAATATATTTGGATAAATCGGTAATACGTACAACACTATTCCCTTTTGGAATCGTCGTTGTAGACTCGGCATAAACTTGTGCGCCTGACGTATAGACAATTACTTCTTTAATGGAAGATTTAATTTTTATTTCATTACTAAATGCAAAAAATGAAATTAACGCTAAAAAAAAGGAAAATATTTTTTTCATTGATTCTATTTTATGGATGAAAAATACAATGTTTACAGGTTTTATACAACTTTTAAGAAGTAATAAAAAACTGAAATAGATTTTGACAACTGTAAATATCGCTATGCTTACTTTTTAAAGTTTTCACAGAAAAACATAAAAAAACCTCCCATTCGGGAGGTTTCTATTTTTAAGCGATTTTGTTACGCTTTCTGTCATTTTCACTCAAGTAGATTTTACGTAAACGTAACGATTTAGGTGTTACCTCAACATACTCATCTTTTTGGATGTATTCTAATGCTTCTTCTAATGAGAATTTAATTGCAGGTACAATTTTATTTTTATCATCAGCACCAGCTGAACGGAAATTCGTTAATTGTTTTGTTTTGGTGATATTAATAGTCATATCATCTCCACGAGAGTTTTCTCCAACAACCTGTCCTTCATAAATGTCTTCATTCGGATCAACAAAGAATTTACCACGATCTTGTAATTTATTGATAGAATAAGGAATTGCTTTTCCGTTTTCCATAGAAATTAACGAACCATTTATACGACCAGCAATTTCCCCTTTGAAAGGTTCGTACCCTATAAAACGGTGTGCCATAATTGCTTCACCCGCTGTAGCAGTTAATAATTGATTTCTTAAGCCAATGATACCACGTGATGGAATATTGAATTTAATAATCATACGCTCTCCTTTTCCTTCCATAGAAAGCATTTCGCCTTTACGTACAGATACAAACTCAACCGCTCTTCCTGATACGTGTTCTGGTAAGTCAATTGTCAATTCTTCAATTGGTTCACATTTTACACCATCAATTTCTTTGATGATTACCTGTGGCTGACCAATTTGTAATTCATATCCTTCACGACGCATGGTTTCAATTAATACTGATAAGTGTAATACACCACGACCAAACACCATGAATTTATCAGCAGAATCAGTTTCACTCACACGAAGTGCTAAGTTTTTTTCTAATTCTTTTGCTAATCTATCTTTAATGTGACGAGAGGTTACAAATTTTCCTTCTTTACCAAAGAAAGGTGAGTCGTTAATAGTAAATAACATACTCATCGTAGGTTCATCGATAGCAATAGATGCTAAAGCTTCAGGGTTTTCAAAATCTGCAACAGTATCGCCAATTTCAAATCCTTCTAATCCTACTAATGCACATATGTCACCAGCTTTTACAACTTCTACTTTTTTACGACCTAATCCTTCAAAAGTATGCAATTCTTTAATTTTACATTTAGAAATTGAACCATCGCGTTTTACTAGCGAAACGTTCATTCCTTCACGTAATTCACCACGTTGTAAACGACCAATTGCTATACGACCAGTAAATGAAGAGAAGTCTAATGAAGTAATCAACATTTGTGGAGTTCCTTCAGATACTTTAGGAGCAGGTACATTGTTTAGTACCATATCTAATAAAGGTTCAATGTTTTCAGTTTGCACTTTCCAATCTTCACTCATCCAGTTGTTTTTAGCTGAACCGTAAACCGCTGGGAAGTCTAACTGTGCTTCTGTTGCTCCTAATTCGAACATTAAGTCGAAAACTTTTTCGTGTACTTCTTCAGGAGTACAGTTTTCTTTATCTACTTTGTTGATAACCACACATGGTTTTAAACCTAAATCGATTGCTTTTTGTAATACGAAACGAGTTTGTGGCATTGGTCCTTCAAAAGCGTCTACTAATAAGCAAACTCCATCGGCCATGTTTAATACACGTTCTACTTCACCTCCGAAATCCGCGTGACCCGGAGTATCGATAATGTTGATTTTGGTTCCTTTATAAGTAACCGATACGTTTTTAGAAGTAATTGTAATACCGCGCTCACGCTCCAAGTCGTTATTGTCAAGGATTAAGTCACCAGTGTTTTCATTTTCTCTAAAAAGTTGGCAATGATACATAATCTTATCTACCAAGGTAGTTTTACCGTGGTCAACGTGTGCGATAATTGCAATGTTTCTAATTGATTCCATGTGTGTGATTTTTGAAGGTGCAAAAGTACAATTATTTTTTTCTAATTCAATCGTTAAGTGTTGATTAGTTTAAAAAGATTTCTTTTCTTTAACAAAAACTAAACTTATGCAAGCAAAAACCATTGATGAAGTCATTGAAATTTTAAATCAAATTGTAGAAGATTGTAAGAAAAACAACAATCCGCTAGGCTATTTTGCAGTCCTTTACCGTCAGGTAACGTGCAATGTGCGAGATGGAATTCAAAATAAACAGTTTGATGACAATGCGCGTATGGAACAATTGGATGTGCATTTTGCCAACCGTTATTTTAAGGCGTATTTTGATTTTAAAGCCCAACACCCCATTACTAAAAGTTGGGAAATAGCCTTTCTTTCCAGTCAAAAAAAATACTTGGTGATGCAGTATTTACTACAAGGGATTAATGCGCACATCAATTTAGATTTAGGCATCGCCACCGTACTTACTTGCGAAGGCCATTCGATAGAAGGTATTAAAAAGGATTTTTACGGCATCAATACCTTGTTAGCCAGTATGGTGGATGGGGTACAACAGCAAATTGGTGCGATTTCGCCTTTGTTCAAAATTTTGATGCCTTTAACTCGAAAATGGGACGATAAACTCGCGCAATTCACCATAGAATTAGCCCGCGATGGCGCTTGGGATTTTGCATTGCAGTATCAAGCCAGTACCAACAAAGACCAATTACTCGTTAGCCGAGATAAAAAAATCGAGCAGTTAGGTTTCGCGCTAGTAAAACCATCACTACTATTTCGCTGGATTGTAAACACCGTTTTGTTTTTTGAAAGTGGCTCAGTGCGAAAAAACATGGAGATTTTAGAAGGACAAGTGAAGGGAAGAGTTTAAATTTTGAATTCTAAATTTTAAATTCTGAATTCTAAATTCTAAATTCTAAATTCTAAATTCTAAATTCTGAATTCTAAATTCTGAATTCTAAATTCTGAATTCTGAATTCTAATTCAGCGCTGAGTTTGTCACGCTGAGGCACGAAGCGTCTGAATTTCAATTTCAGATTTTTGATTAACGATTATTGATTTTAGAAGGACAAGTTGCGTGAAGAGTTTTAATTTTTAATTTTTAATTCAAAATTCAGAAAGGTATTATAATTACCGATTCATGATTTTAGAACTGTTTAGTAGATAGACGCTGTCTATCTGAGTTGCAATGTTTCCCGAAAGTTTCACGCACCCTCGCAACAACTTTTCGGGAACATCCGAAACAATCAAACACCCTCGTAACAGCTTTTCGGGAACACCCAAAAAGTTCCTGCACCCTTGTATCAATATTTTGGGGAAATAAAAATGAGAATCAGCTTTAAAAGGATTGATTTGTAGGAACTCTAACGAATACTCCTTAACTCATAATTGATTCCGTTTTAACTTTAAATTTTCCTTTTAAAAAAGCACACTTCTTAGACACCCCTATGGTCCCCTCAAGGGGACAATCCTCAAAATGATGTTATAGGATTACAAATAATGCTTTTCATATGACAGTTGAATGTGGGTAATTTTAAAGTTAAAAAGGTATGATAACTCATAACTCATAACTCATAATTCATAACTCCTAACTCCTAACTCCTAACTCCTAACTCATAACTCCTAACTCATAACTCCTAACTCATAACTCCTAACTCATAACTCAATCCGCTTTGTTTCGTATCAAAAACAATCTTTTTTAAGAAAATAATCTAGCGGGTTATTTTTGCTAAATAATCAAAATGTTCCCCTTCTTGAATGAGCTCAATTTGTAAACCATTGGCATGGCAAGCGTTTTGGAGCGTATTATAATCGAGGTAAAGCCAAGGGAAAGGTTTTTCTGTTTGTCCTTTATACTGTAGGGTAAAAATAAGTTCGCCATAATAACCAGAAGCAGGAACTTCATACGCACCGTCTTCGTCTTGGTCAAACATATAAATAATATCAGAGGAATCGATCAGGATTTGTCCTTTATCGGTTAGTAAGGATTTTAATTTATGTAAGTATTTAGAAGTTTCTTGCAATGAACCGAATATACCAGTTCCATTCATGAGTAAAAGGATGGTGTCAAATTTTGCAGTTGGCTCTAAGTCTAGTAGGTGTTGGGTGCTAGCATTTTGAATTCCTCTCAATTGACAGGCTTCAATGGCTTTTGCTGATATGTCTATAGCGGTAATGTCTAATCCCTTTTCTTGTAAATATAGCGCATGACTTCCGGCACCACAACCTACATCAAGAATTTTTCCTTGAGCCAATTGTAATGCTTTTTGTTCTAATTTAGGCATGTCTTTATAAGAACGAAACAAATAAGCAACAGCCATTTCATCAGGTTCTGAAATATTAGTTTCGGTAATTAAATCTTCTGGGTTATTTTGAGTTTGATAATCCAGTATGGCTTGTCCGAATAGGTCTTTCATTAAATTTTGTTTAAAGTTTCAAGTTTAAAAGTTCAAAGTTGTTTAGTTTTGTGTTTAAGAATCTTAAAGCAAAAAAGTTGAACCTTGATCAATTAAAAAAGTTAGCCAAAGATAAGCATAACGAAAATAAAAAGTATTTCGATAAGCTAAAAAAGAAACCGCCCAAAAATTTAGATTATGTCATGCAGGATTTGCATACGGCTGAATTTAAGCGTACAGATTGCTTGCAATGTGCTAATTGCTGTAAAACTACAGGTCCGTTGTTTACTAATGCTGATATAGAGCGTATTGCTAAGCATTTGCGATTAAAACCGCAACAGTTTATAGAGCAGTATTTGCGTATAGATGAAGATAAGGATTATGTATTGCAAAGTGTGCCTTGTACTTTTTTAGACGCCGAAAATTATTGTATGATTTACGAGGTGCGTCCCAAGGCTTGTCGCGAATATCCTCATACCGATCGAAATAAGTTTCATCAAATTTCAAATTTGACCCTAAACAATGTAGCCATTTGTCCTGCTGTGTATAATATAGTCGAGGAGATGAAAAAGAAAATGCCTTTGTAAAATGTTTGTGTTTTTTAAAAGAGTATTTACAAAAGCTAGAGACTATGATACTCAAGGTATAGTCAGTAAAATTGAATTGCGAAGAGCGCAAGTTTTCAATTACACCATTTTGTTAGAATGTGTCATTCTTTTAGTTAATAGTGTACGGCATTTTTTTAGAGAAAGTTACCAAAGCGTTATGGTTGTTGGTGCTTCTTTGTTTTTTTTGTTGTTTTTGTTTTTTACCCAAAAAATAAAAAGAGAAAATAAATACAGTATATTTATTTTGTTAGGGCTTATAGTGACCCTTTTTTTTATGCACTTTGTCGATAGTACTAAGGATATTATACAAGTGCTTATTGCTACCATAGTTTCCACAGGTGTTTTTTTAGCGGGTAACCGTTTTCGAATCTTTTTTGTTTTTTCTGTAGGCTGCTACTATTTTGCTTTTTTCAATTTAGCGTATCATACGGTATATAATCCCTTGGGGGTTTTGTCATTTGTTTTTCTGACTCTCATGATGCGGATGTTTATAAAAGATGCTGAGCAAAATGAAATCGTTATTGAAAAACAAGTCGTTGAGTTAAAAGAGCTGGATAGTCTAAAATCGCGCCTTTTTGCTAATATTTCTCACGAAATTAGAACCCCACTTACCCTGATTATGGGGGCTAATGAACAATTAGAGGTATCTAGATTTTCACAAATTATAAAATCCAATGCTAATAAACTGTTAGAACTGGTTAATCAAATTATTGAATTGAGTAAGATTGATGCTAAGCAACGAAAACTAGCCATAAGTGTTGTTAATTTGCAGGAATACATGCATGCTTTAGTTCTGAATTTTGATTCTTTGGCATTGCATAAGGATATTCAATTTGTGAGTGCTGTAACTTTACCGCTTCCTTTATATTGTATAGATGAAGATGCTTTTTATAAAATTGTATCTAATCTACTGATGAATGCTTTTAAGTTTTCTGTAGCGGGCGATCAGGTGTCGCTTAAGGTGAGGCAAGAAGCTAATGATTGGCTTGAAGTAGTTGTCAGCGATACAGGTAGTGGGATTGATCCTGCTAATCTACCACATATTTTTGAACAGTTTTATTATTCTAAAGTGGGCTTAGAAGCGAGTTCCGGTATTGGGTTAGCTTTAGTGAAAGATTTAGTACAGGCATTAGGAGGGCAAATTACGGTAACGAGTCAAGTGGGACAAGGAAGTGTTTTTACGGTTAAACTGCCTTGTTTGCAACAGCATTACAGTGCAAATGCTATTTTTTTGCAGGAAGAAACAATGTCTATTAGTGTTTCTGAACAGGCAATGGTGTCTTTTGAATCCGATACTCCAGTGCTGTCTCAAACAGCAAAAGAAGTACTATTATTAGTAGAGGATAATCAGGAGCTTAGAGGTTTTGTGAAAGGGATTTTAGAAGAGCAATTTCAGGTGATTGAAGCAGTAGATGGAATAGATGGCAAGGAAAAAGCGCTTCAACTCGTGCCTGATATTATTTTATCAGATGTCATGATGCCTAATATGAACGGTTTGGAGTTGTTAAAAACCCTAAAAGAAGATATGACCACTTCGCATATCCCTTTTTTACTGTTAACTGCTAAAGCTGAAGAGGAGGATATAGTGGAAGGATTAAAGCTGCAAGCAGATGATTACATCACGAAGCCTTTTCATAAAAAAGAGTTGCTGTACAGGATTCAGAACAAATTAGCATTGTTAAAAAAATGGCAGGAGAAATATCAAGGGGTGGTTCAAGCGAATTACCAGTCAGATACTGTCGATTCTAAAGAAGATAAGTTTTTGAAAATGATAGTCACGGTGGTAAAACAAAATTTGTCAAATTCGAGTTTTGGACCTGAAGAACTGGCTGTTGAAATAGGGTTAAGTACTAGTCAAATTTTTAGAAAATTAAAAGCCCTGACTAATAGCTCTACGAGTATTTTTATGCGCAATATACGATTAGAAGAAGCTAAAATTTTACTGGCTAATCAGAGTGCTACTGTTTCTGAAATCGCTTACGAAACAGGGTTTTCATCGCCTTCCTATTTTGCAAAATGTTTTAAAGAATATACCTCAACCTCACCCACAGAGTTTGTTTTGTTAGCTAAAAAGGAATAATTAGTCTGTGAATTTATAAATGCAAGAATAGTAATAGCAAATGCAAGCTCAGTGCTATTTGTTCTCTTTTGTGTCTTTTAATTTTGTGGTTTATAGAACATTAAATAGAAAACACATGAAGAAAATTACATTTTTAATTTTGATCTTAATTTCATTTTTCACAACAAAGGCTCAGACAGCATTACATTTTGAATCTGCCAAAAGTGGGCAGAAAGTAGCTATCCCGTCTATTGTTTGTCCTAGTGAATTTACATTTGAAATGTGGGTGAATTATGCTGATCAGATGGATAACTTTGCAACACTTTTAGAATTTGGTAATGATGCACCTTATTTTGGTTTAGAAGGGCAAAAACCTGCACTTTATGGAGCAGTGAGTGCAACTACAAATTTGGCTATTAATCAATGGACTCATTTAGCAATTTCGTATTCTGCTTCGACTCAAATAGCAAAAATTTACATCAATGGTCATTTAGATAAAACAGCTACAGGTATCAGTTTAAATACTTCAGGTGTAGGTGCTGGTATAGGTTATAATGCAGGTGAAGTAACCTTTAATGGTGCTATTGATGAGGTGCGAATTTGGAATACTGTTCGCTCAGATGCAGAAGTTTTAGCAGATATGAACACTTGTTTAACAGGAGGTGAGTTAGGTTTGTATCTGTCTTACAATTTTAATGAAGGTTCACGAACCATAATTCATGATTTATCTGTTAATCATTATGATGGTGAAATTTTAAGTATGGATCCATTGAGTGATTGGGTGGGGAGTCCATTTTGTACTACCTTAACTAATGAGGCATATTCGATTTTGAATTCAGATTATGTGTTTCCAAATCCTTCTAAGGGTATTGTAAATGTCACAGTTAATACCGCTTCAGAATATGTTCTGTATACTGTAATGGGGAATCAATTATTGTCGGGAATGTTTTTAGCAGGCAAGAATCAAATGGATGTATCTAGTTTAGAATCGGGTGTTTATCTGTTAGTTCTTGATTGCAAGGGGACAAATAAAAAAACATATAGATTGATAAAGGAGTAATTGTTTTAAATAAAATGCCACAGAATGCAATAATAATTTTTTGAATTCTGTGGTATTTTTATTTTCGGGGCTTAGTTGTAAATTAAATATTTCTTTCGCATGGTTTTAAAATCAGTTAAGCCACTTTCCCAAGATTTTCTAATCTCCGTTTCAGAAACCCCTGAGTTGATTTGTTCCTGTAATTTTTTTGTACCTGCTAATTTAGTAAAGAAATCATTGAAAAATGGAATCATAACCGTGGAAGCTTCTCTGTGTGCTTTAATAAGCCATTTAAGTTCAAGTTGTTTGTTTTTTTTTGTTTTTGATAAATCTTCTCCAAAACATTTTCTGCCTTTCCATAATGGATCTTTAGCGCCTAAATTAGGTTGCGGTACAAAGGAGTAACCATGATTTTCAAGATAAGGCGAACCGTATATTTGAAACTGTTTGTTTGTTCCTCTTCCTACGCTTACTATGGTACCTTCAAACAAACATAATGAAGCATAAAGGTTTATAGCTTGTGCGTTAGGTAGGTTGGGCGATGGTTTTACGGGTAGGTCATAAGCCATGTTTCTGGAATAGTTTTTACAAGGGATGATCTCTAAATTACATTGTATGCCTTGCGTTAACCATTTTTCACCATTTATCATTTTTGCATATTCACCTATAGTCATTCCGTGTAGTACGGGTATTGGGTGCATACCTACGAAACTTTTATGCTCGGGTTCTAACACGGGACCATCAACAATAGTACCATTCGGATTAGGTCGATCTAATACCACTAACGGAATGTTATTTTCAGCACAGGCTTCCATAACATAGTGTAAGGTTGATATGTAGGTATAGAACCTTGCGCCTACGTCTTGTATGTCAAAAACCATGATGTTAATGTCTTTTAATTGTTCATTTTTAGGTTTTTTGTTATCGCCATACAGTGAAATAATAGGCAGTTGGGTTTTTGTATCCTTGCCATCTATCACATGTTCTCCCGCATCAGCTGTCCCTCGAAAACCATGTTCAGGTGCAAATATTTTTTGAACTGCTAATTTTTGCCCTATTAAAAAATCGACCAAATGTGTTTTGTTGCTCAATATGCCTGTTTGATTAGTGACAACGCCTATTTTTTTGTCCTTTAAAAGCGGTAAATAAGCTTCATAATTGTCAGCTCCTGTTTTTATTGGAACTTTGTTGTGTTCAGAATTAGTCTGATTATTGTTTTTTGAAGGGTGAATACTTTTCTTGCAATTTCCAAACGAAATCATGGTGGAAAGCAAGAATAAAAATGTATTTTTGATTGCTAATTTATAAATCATTGTTTGTTGAATTTAGAGTTTTTTATAGCTGATAGGTTAATACGTACTAAAGAACGTAAAAGTAATATTTCTGCTCCAATAATCAATATTGCTATAGCCGCTATTGCTATTGGGTTGATTATGATGATTGTTTCCGTGGGTACAGGAGTAGGACTACAGCAAAAAATACGCCAGAAAGTATCTGCTTTCAATGGGCACATACTAATTTCAAATTATGATGATAATCAGTCGCAGGTAAGTTTGAATCCGGTTTCTACAAATCAGGATTTTTACCCCAAATTCAATGCGGTTGAAGGGATAAAACACATACAGGCTGTAGCTTCAAAAGCAGGAATTATTAGAACCGTCAAATCTTTTGAAGGGGTCGTTTTTAAAGGTGTTGGCAAAGAATACGATTGGGAGAATATCAAAGAATATTTGGTGGTTGGTACTTTGCCTAGTGTGAAATCAGAGTTAAATAATGAAGTTATTATTTCTGAATATTTAGCTAATAGGTTAGAATTGAAAGTGGGGGATAAGTGTAATACTTTTTTTATGAAAGAAGGAGAGAATAAGCTGCCCAACTTACGTTCTTTTAAAATTGTTGGTATTTATAACTCAGGCTTTCAGGAGTTTGATGCGGTGTATTTGTTAGGTGATATACGACATATACAACGAATGAATAAATGGCAAACCGATCAAGTGGGGGCTTTTGAAGTTTTTATAGATGATTTTTCACAAATTGAAGAGAAGGGAGCTGAAGTATATAATAATACCATTAATAAAGAAGATCCAACAAAGGCTTTAGATACACAAACTATAGCTCAGAAATATTACTATATTTTTGAATGGTTAAAGCTTTTCGATTTTAATATAGTAGTGATACTTTTTATCATGGTGTTAGTTGCCACTATTAATATGGTTGTGGCACTATTAGTGCTAATTCTAGAGCGTACACAAATGATAGGGATATTAAAGGCTATAGGTGCTGATAACTGGACTATCCGAAAAATATTTTTGTATAATGCTATGCATTTGATTGTAAAAGGGTTGTTGTGGGGGAATGTAATAGGGATAGGGTTGCTTTTTGTACAGTATTATTTTGGAGTAATTAAGCTTAACCCTGAAAATTACTATGTGACCACTGCGCCAGTAGCTATTAATTGGATTTATATTGCATTACTTAATATTGGTACTGTGTTAATATGTTTATTGGTCTTGTTAGTGCCATCGTATGTGATCACAAAGATTTCGCCAGTCAAAGCCATTAAATTTGCGTAACTTCAATGGATATTTTGTTTAGTAAAAAAACGTTTTAAGCTATTCTTTAAACGGATGTCTTTGTTGCCATGCTACTTTAGGTTCTAATCGTGCAAAAATCTTGTCAATAAAACGATTGATAATTTTGTTTCGATGGTAAATAAAACCTGACATTAGCACGGGTTTTGCGCCAATAGAACTTTTAATTTCTAAAGCAGTGCGCCCAAAAATAATTTTTTTGAATTGGTGTTCTATGCCATACTCGGTCATGTTGTACAGCATGTTTAAATACAACATGTTTTCTTTTTGAATATGGTCGTCATAGCCTAAAAAATAAGTTTCCAATAAGTCTCCATTGAGTAATAAAGTGTGAAAACCTACTAGCTTTTCATCTAAAAAGTAACCGACTAATTTGAATTTATCACCACATTGTTTTTTAAAAGTAGAAAAATGATGTTTGGCTAAAAAGAAAGTGTTAAACGGAGCATTTTTAGCAACATAATGATAAAGGTCGTGAATCCTGTTTTCATGCTGCAAAATTTCTTCCAATGTTAATTCTTTGGTAATAATGCCATCGAATTTTTTATGCGAACGTTTGTACTGGTCGCGGTATTTTTTTGAAAAAGCGGCAATATAATCTTCTTTGTTTTTCCATTCTGGAGACAAATCAAAAATCATATTGGGTTGTACATTGAATTCGAAGATGTTTTTAAATTGATGTTTTTTTAATTCGGAACTACAGGCTTCGTAAAAATCTTTGAAAGTTACAATATGAATGTTTATTTTTTGTTTTTTGAAATACGTAATTAAAGTATCGGCACATTGTTGTAACAACTCACTGATACACGAAAATTCCAGCGGTTTGTTAAAAGCATAAGCGTTTTGCCCAGTAATCATGTTGTTGCCAATAAATAATACATTGGAGGCGAAATTGCGTAAGATAATATTTCGGATAGCCGTTCTGAAACATTTATCTCGGTCTCCAAAAGATTCCAAATGTTGCGACTGGATGTATTGTGCTAAAGCAACGCCTATGTGTTGTTGGTTTTCGTAAATAGCAATGTAAAAACACTGCATGTTTACAGGTGCCGATTCTTCTAAAACGGATAGGTAAGGGGTTTGCAAAAAAGCATTGTCATGTGCTATAGTGTTCCAGCTTTCGGGGAGTTCCTTTATGCTTGTATAAATGGTAAAAGAGATGTGTTCCAAAATGAAAAAATAATCGCCCATAAATATAGGGCGATAGTTTTATAAATAAATGTTAATGTTTTACTGCCATCCGCAAATAATTGCTCCCATAATGCCTAAAGAAACAATCCAATAACCAGCGTTGATAGCGATATATTTCCATGATTTTTGCTCAAACAAACTGTTAATTGCTATTACGGGTAAAGCAAAGAAAATTCCTAGCATAGTGCCGTGTAATGCACCATGTTTAAAAGATAAGAATTTGCCATGATGTGCTTTTAGAAATTCAATTAAAGCAGGGTCATTCGCATTGCCTCCTGCCGCTTGAGCTGCGCCAATTTCATGGTTGACTGCAGGGCCAAGCATAAAAGCTAGCAGAAATGAATAAATGATAGTGAGACCGAAAATTTTCATCATATTGCCTTGTTGTGCTTTTTCTTCGGTCATGCCTGTTTCTTTCATCCAAATGGTGCCAAAAACTTTAGGATTGTACCAAATAAATCCAACAACTAGCGTGGCTAAAGAAGCAACTACGATAGGTAAAAAGTTGATTTCCATGATTTTTGTTTTAAAGGTTGGTAATCAAATATATAAAATTTCTTACAATCATTTTAAAGTACAGGAATGTTTTTTTCAAAGGCAGAACCAAATGATATAAACGAATCGGTACTGCCTACGCCTTCAATTACGTGGATTTTTTCATATAAAATTTTACGAAATTCTTCGTTGTTGGTGGCTACAATCTTAAGAAATAAGGCATATTTTCCTGATACAAAATGACATTCAACCACCTCAGGAATCTCTTTTAATTTTTCAGCGATGGCGTAAGAATAACGCGCTTCTTTAGTGGCAATACCCGTGTAAGTAATGGTTTCGTAGCCCATGGCTTTAGCGTTTAACTTGACCGCAAACCCATCGATAATCCCTGCATCCTGCATTTTTTTGATGCGTTGGTGAACCAAAGAATTGGAAATGTTTAATTCTTTGGCTAGTTCTGAAAAGGCAAAACGCCCATCGGAACTTAATTTTTGAATGATTTTTTTGTTGACATAGTCTATTATTTTGTGTAATCCTTGTGACATAATTGATAAAGATGTTGTGAGTTTTTCTTTAAAAACTGAAATTTTGATATTTTAAAATAATTTAAACTTTATAAAAATGTTATTTTGATACTTTAATTCTGTAATAAAAGTCAAATTTTAATAAATTGAATCATAAGTTGTAAATATACTTATAAAAGTAGTAATTTTGTGTCATATTTAAAAATAAAGAAACAACACCATGGATAAGAATCAATTATTATTTAAATTATGGGAGCAATACATTGCGATTACTCCATCTGCTGAGAAAATTCACGCTTTATTAGCTGCTGAAGGAGAAGAAATAGGAAATGACCATATTGCTATCCGTACTTATGATGATAAACGTGTAGATATTTCAGTTTTAGAAAAACCTTTTGTTAAGGCAGGTTACGAAGCTAAAGGAGAATATTTCTTTGAAGCTAAAAAATTATATGCAAAACACTACGAGCACGCTACAGATAAGTCAGCGCCACGTGTATTTATCTCTCAATTAGAATTGGCTAAATGTTCTGAAGGTTTGCAACAAGCCGTTAAAGAAACATTAGATTCTTGCGATGCTTCAGTTTTTGAAAAAGAAGATTTAATTATTTCAGGGGCTGTTTGGAATAATACATCGTATGCAAAATATGCATCGTTATTAGAAGAATCTGAATATGCAGCTTGGATGTATATTTATGGTTTCCGTGCTAATCACTTTACGATTAATGTAAATGCTTTAACTAAATTCCCAACGTTAGAGTCTTTAAATGAATATTTGAAAGAAAATGGTTGGAAATTAAATGCTTCAGGTGGAGAAATCAAAGGTACTCCAGCAGAATTATTAGAGCAATCAAGTACCTTAGCTGATTTGTTTTCGGTTAATTTTGATGAAGGCGCTAAAGAAATTCCTTCTTGTTACTACGAATTTGCATTGCGTTACCCAATGGCTAATGGCGAATTATATTCGGGTTTCATCGCTGCTTCTGCCGATAAGATTTTCGAGAGTACTGACGTAAAACTTCAAAACGACGCAAAATAAGGTTTGAAGAAATCAGCATAAAATAGAGTTCTCTTGTGTAAATAAGAGGACTCTTTTGTTTTAAATCCACTATATTTAAAACCTCATCCAAAAAAAACTAATTTGAAGTAATTACAACGCCAAACAACACTAACTACAACACTATGACCGCAACTAAAAAATTTATCTTTGATTTTGATAGTACTTTTATACAGGTAGAAGCACTAGACGAATTATGCACGCTGGTTCACGGGGAATCTCCAACGGCTAAAACAATTTTGAATGCCATACAGGAAATAACCAATCAAGGGATGGAAGGAAAACTCTCCTTGAAAGAATCACTGCAGCAGCGCATCCAACTACTACAAGCTCATCGCGACCATTTAGAGCAATTGATACGTTGTTTGAAAAATAAAATTTCAAGTTCGGTTATACGAAATAAAAATTTCTTTAAAAAGCATGCCGATGATGTGTATATCATTTCAAATGGATTTAAAGAAATTATTGTTCCTATTGTTCAGGAATTTGGGATAAAGCCAGAAAATGTATTAGCAAATACTTTTGTTTTTGACCATCAAGGAAATATTGTGGGTTTTGACGAAAAGGATGAATTGTGCGAAAATAAAGGGAAAGCGTTAAAAATACAATCGCTTAACTTGAAAGGAGAAGTCATCATGATAGGCGATGGATATACCGATTATGAAACGCTTCAATACGGCGTGGTTTCTAAATTTTATGCTTTTACCGAAAATGTAAGACGTCAAGTGGTACTTGATTTAGCAGAAAAAGTAGCCCCTTCTTTAGATGAAATTTTATATGATTTGTCTGTTAAAGCTTCGGTGTCGTATCCTAAAAATAGAATTCAAGTATTGCTGTTAGAAAATGTTCATCCAGATGCGGTTGCGCAGTTTGAACGTGAAGGCTATCAGGTAACTAGTTTGAAAGGCTCGTTATCCGAAGAGGAATTGTCTGAGCAGATAAAAGAGGTTTCTATTTTAGGAATTCGTTCAAAAACGATGGTAACTGCTAAAGTTTTAGAACATGCGCATAAATTGCATGCCATAGGAACATTTTGTATAGGTACGAATCAGGTAGATTTGCAAGTGTGTAGCGAAAAAGGGATAGCGGTTTTCAATGCGCCTTATAGCAATACACGCTCGGTAGTGGAATTAGCCATTGGCGAAATGATTATGCTCATGCGTGCTACTTTTGAAAAAAGTCAAAAAATGCATCAAGGCGTTTGGGATAAGTCGGCTAATGGAAGTGTGGAAATTCGTGGTAAAAAACTTGGGATTGTGGGGTATGGAAGCATTGGCTCGCAATTGTCTATTTTAGCAGAAGCCTTGGGGATGCAGGTGTATTTTTACGATGTAGTAGATAAGTTGGCCTTAGGAAATGCTAAAAAATGCGCTTCGTTGCACGAATTGTTAGCGGTGGCTGATGTGGTTTCGCTTCATGTGGATGGGAGAGAAAGTAATGAAAAATTGATAGATGCAAATGCATTTCGTGTGATGAAAAATGGCGTAGTCTTCTTAAATTTGTCGCGCGGTCATATTGTAGATATGGATGCTTTTATAGCTCATTTGGATAATGGTAAAATTCGTGGCGCAGCTGTGGATGTGTTTCCGCATGAACCAAAAAATAACGATGAGGCTTTTGTTTCGGCGTTATGTGGTAGAGATAATGTGATTTTGACTCCACATATTGGAGGAAGCACCGAGGAAGCGCAGCATGATATTGGTAATTATGTGTCTCGCAAAATTATTCAATACATCAATACGGGAACCACTTTTGGTAGTGTGAATTTACCAGAAATTCAATTGCCGGAATTTGAAAATGCGCACCGTATTATGCACATCCATGAAAATGTAAAAGGAATTTTGGCACAGATAAATACTATTTTGTCTAATGCCAATTGTAATATTTTAGGGCAATATTTGAAAACCAACGAGCAGATAGGGTATGTGATTACCGATGTGGATAGTTTTTATGACCCTGAGTTGGAAAAACAATTAAAATCGATTCCGAATACTATACGTTATCGTATTTTGTATTAAGAAAAAATAGTGAATGATTTAAAGATGTAGGTAGTTATGGTACTAACATTTTTTAAATAAATACGGAGCTTTTTGTTGAATGTGTTGATAAACCATTAAGAGATTAAGTTTTTTAAGTTTTTGTTATTAATATGTCTTAACTGATTTAATTTCTTAATGTTGAAAAAAATAACAACATACAATTGTTTTAAAAAATATTAAAACGGTTGTTACTAATATATGAATCTGTTTTTTTGAACCAGATTCAAAGTAAAAAATATTTAAAATGAATTTAGAAGTTTTAGCGCAATCCATTGAAGGAAAATTGCATCATGACCACACTATGCGTACCTTGTATGCTACAGATGCCAGTGCATATAAAGAAATGCCAATGGCTGTGGCGGTGCCTAAAACCAAAGCTGATATCAAGAAAATTATTGATTTTGCTCGTGAACATAAATTAAGTGTGATACCGCGTGCCGCAGGTACTTCTTTGGCAGGACAAGTGGTTGGGCAAGGGATTGTAGTCGATATTTCGCAAGAATTTACCGCTATACTTACGGTTAATAAAGAAGAAAAAAGTGCTTGGGTACAACCAGGGGTGATTCGCGATGAGTTGAATTTGCATCTTAAGAGTTTTGGTTTATTCTTTGGCCCAGAAACCTCAACGAGCAATCGTTGTATGATAGGGGGTATGGTTGGAAACAATGCTTGTGGTGCTCGCTCGGTGGTGTATGGTTCTACTCGTGACCATTTGTTGGAAATCAAAGGTTTTTTAGCCGATGGAAATGAAGTTACTTTTGGTGCTTTGACTCCTCAAGAATTTGAAGATAAATGCCAAGGCGTAAATGTGGTGAGTCCGTTGGAACAACAAATTTACCTGCAAGCTAAAACGATTTTGACCGATGCGAAAAATCGTCAATTGATAGAAGATAATTATCCGAAAAAATCCATTCCACGTAGAAATACGGGGTACGCTTTGGATTTATTGGGTGATACAGAGCCTTTTGGAGCTTTCGAAGAAAAATTTAATTTCTGTAAGCTGATTGCGGGTTCGGAAGGAACTTTGTTCTTTGCTACCGAAATCAAGTTAAACTTAGTGGAGGCCTTAAAACCTAAAGCGGGTTTGGTGTGTGTGCACTGCGATAGCATCAATGCTTCTTTGAAGGCTAATTTAATTGCATTAGAATATAATCCAGATAGTGTGGAGTTAATCGACCATTATATTTTGGATTGTACTAAAGAAAATATTGAGCAAAGCAAAAACCGTTTCTTCGTGCAGGGCGACCCTAAAGCTATTTTGGTGGTTGAATTTTTAAGAGATACACTAGAAGAAATCGAAGAAGCAGCTCAAAAGATGGAAGCACAAATGCGAGCGGCGGGCTTGGGGTATCATTTCCCAATTGTGTATGGCGAGGATACGAATAAAGTGTGGAATCTTAGAAAGGCAGGGTTGGGCTTGTTGTCCAATATTCCTGGTGATGCAAAAGCCGTAGCCGTGATTGAAGACACGGCGGTGGCGGTTGAAGATTTACCTGATTTTATTGAAGATTTTAACCAAGTGTTAGAAAGTCGCGGATTGTTTTGTGTGCATTATGCTCATGCCGCTACGGGAGAATTACACTTGCGTCCTATAATTGATTTAAAAACAGAAGAAGGTACGGCTATGTTCCGTACGATTGCTACAGATATTGCGCATTTAGTAAAAAAATACAAAGGCTCATTGAGTGGTGAACATGGTGATGGTCGTTTGCGTGGTGAATTTATCCCGATGATGTTAGGTGAAGAAATTTATCAAATGTTTATTGAGGTTAAAAATACTTGGGACCCTTGGGGGGTTTTCAATCCAGGTAAAATTGTCAATACGCCTCCGATGGATACTTCGTTACGCTATACGGCTGGGCAAGTTACGCCTATGCCTGAAACCTATTTTGATTTCTCGGATTTGAATGGTTTTGTACGTTCGGCAGAAATGTGTAACGGTTCAGGGGATTGTCGTAAAACCGAGAAAAGTGGTGGGACCATGTGTCCTAGTTATATGGCTACCCGTGATGAGAAGCATACCACTCGCGCACGCGCTAATATTTTACGTGAAACCATAACAAATTCTGCTAAAGCCAATCCGTTTGATCATGAGGAAATCTTGGACGTGTTGGATTTGTGTTTGAGTTGTAAAGGGTGTAAGTCAGAGTGCCCTTCTAATGTTGATATGGCTAAATTAAAAGCTGAAGCCTTACAGCAATATCACGATAAAAATGGTGTAAAATTCCGTTCTAAATTGATTGGGCATACACCAAAAGTAAATAAATTGTTTGAAAGTGTTCCTTTTTTATACAATCTTTCTACTAAAGGTTTGTTGGGGAATTTAGTGAAAAAAGCTACTGGTTTTGCCGTGGAACGAAGCTTGCCAACGATGCATAAAGTAACTTTTGAAAAATGGTTTAAAGGCTATCAGCAAGAAGGAAATTTCCAAAATGGAGAAGTGTATTTGTATAATGATGAATTTTTAAATTTCTTTGATGTAACCATTGGACAAACGGCGGTAAAGTTGTTAAATCGATTAGGCTATAAAGTTAATATGCCAGCCATAGGTATTAGTGGTCGAACCTATCTATCTAAAGGTATGGTGAAGGAAGCTCGAGAAATTGCAGAGAAAAACATTGCTAAATTAACCAGTTTGTTGCCTGAAACAGCCGTATTGATAGGGATTGAACCTTCTGCTATTTTGACGTTCCGCGACGAATATCCTCAGTTGTGTCGTGGCGAATTGCAAAATCAAGCAAAATCTTTGGTAAATAGAGTGTTTTTAATAGAGGAATTTTTAGCGCAAGAAGTAGAAAAAGGAAAAATTTCTTCGGATTCATTCACAGATAAGGAAGAACGTGTGCGTATGCATGGGCATTGTTTTCAAAAAGCCTTGTCATCTTTAGTGCCATTGAAACAAATTTTGTCCTTGCCTAAAAATTATACAGTACTAAATATTCCAAGTGGTTGTTGTGGTATGGCGGGTTCTTTTGGGTATGAAAAAGAGCATTACGATATTTCTATGAAAATAGGGGAATTGGTATTGTTTCCAGCCATCCGTCAAGAAGAACAGTCTACTTTGATTTCAGCATCAGGAACCAGTTGTCGTCATCAAATTGCAGATGGAACGGGTAGAGAAGCACAACATCCTGTGGAAATATTGTATCAGGCATTGAAATAATATACTGTGTTGAATAATATTTTAAGGAATCTCATTTTTTGGGATTCCTTTTTGTTTTTCTGTTAAAGTAATATTGTTTTTTTTGAGAATTTGTTTGTTTTTGTATTTTTGAATAGTTTTTTATTCTAAATAATGTTGATTTGTATGAAATTAAAGCTACAAATTATACATTTGTCAAAAAAAATAAAATAATGAGTAACGCTAATCTAGAAGTTTCACAACAATTACAACAATTATTATTACAAGTAGCGGATAGAACAAAGTATTTTTTGGGATATCCTGTTTCTAAAGATTTTGATTATTCTGAGTTGTTACCTTTCTTGCAATTCCCAATGAATAATTTGGGGGATCCTTTTGTGAAATCTACTTATCAAGTTGATTCACGTGAAATGGAAAGAGAAGTAGTGCATTTTTTTGCTGAATTATTTCGTGCAAATCCTGAAAATGTTTGGGGATATGTGACAAATGGAGGTTCAGAAGGTAATTTGTATGGTTTGTATGTTGCTCGCGAATTATATCCAAATGCGATGGTGTATTTTTCAGAGGATACACATTACAGTATTCAAAAGAATGTGACTTTGTTAAATATGGAATATGTTATAGTACGTTCGCAAGAAAATGGCGAGATTGACTATAATGATTTGAAAGAAGCCATTCGTTACAATCGTCATCGTCCAGTAGTGGTGGTTGCTAACATAGGAACGACTATGACTGAAGCGAAAGATGATATTCCTAGAATTAAGCAATTGGTTGCGGATATGGCTATAGAGAAATGTTATGTGCATGCTGATGCGGCTTTGGCTGGTGGTTTTGCGCCATTTGTAAAGCCTCGTCCTGCTTTTGATTTTGTGGATGGTTGTGATAGTATTTCTGTTAGTGGGCATAAATTTATTGGTTCGCCAATGCCTTCTGGTGTTGTAGTAGTAAAAAAGGAAAATCGTGACCGTATTGCCCGAAAGATTGCCTATATTGGTTCTTCGGATGCGACTATTACAGGCTCAAGAAACGGTCATAGCCCTTTGTTTTTATGGTATGCTATAAAAAAATTAGGGGTTGATGGATTTGCAAATCGCGCACAGCATAGTTTGGAAGTTGCTTCATATACCGAAAGTCGTTTAAATGAGATAGGGGTGAAAGCTTGGCGAAATACAAATGCAATAACAGTGGTTTTTCCATCGCCAGCTGTAGAAGTTTGTGCAAAATGGCAATTAGCTACCGAGAAAGGATTTTCGCATATTATCTGTATGCCTAATGTAACTAAGGAACAAATTGATGAATTTGTCTCAGATGTTATGGCTACAACTCCTCAGTAATGAGAACGTTAGCGATAAAAAAAATAAAAAGATGAAAAAAGTGTTGCAGATGTAAAAAACCGCCGTATATTTGCACTCGAAACAGCGCGGGATAGAGCAGTAGGCAGCTCGTCGGGCTCATAACCCGAAGGTCACAGGTTCGAGTCCTGTTCCCGCTACTAAGTTGAAAAACTGAAAATACAAATCGCACAGCGCGGGATAGAGCAGTAGGCAGCTCGTCGGGCTCATAACCCGAAGGTCACAGGTTCGAGTCCTGTTCCCGCTACTAAGTTTATTAAACTGAAAATACAAATCGCACAGCGCGGGATAGAGCAGTAGGCAGCTCGTCGGGCTCATAACCCGAAGGTCACAGGTTCGAGTCCTGTTCCCGCTACTAAGAAGCTTCACAGAAATGTGGGGCTTTTTTTATGCCTTGTAATTGCCTATTAATTCAAGGGTTTGCTTAAAATATACTTCTCTATTACATTTTCATAGTTTAAATTTTTTGGGTTGCAATAGGCTAACTTTTAGGTTGCAATTTTTTTAACCTTGGGTTGCAAAAAGGCTAACATTTGGGTTGCATGACAATATTTCTTGGGTTGCAACTATTTTTTTCTAATTAACATAAATACTAATGATAACACAGCCAATAAAAATATTGTTTGTGATTTCTGCTACCAGGATAAATAAAAAAGGGTTAGTTCCAATAGTTTGTAGAATTACATATTTGGGAATGAGAAAACCTTTTGCTACTGGGATATTTATAAAACCAGAATTTTGGAATAATACATTACAAAAAGCTATTCCATCAGATACAGAACATCAACAAATAAACACTCAATTGAGCCTGATTAAACAAGAAATTAATCAGGCTTTTTTATTTTTACAAGTTCAGAAAGAACAGTTTGATGCAGAAGACATCTACTTCAAATACAAAGGGGAAGATGTAAAACAAGCCAAAACCTTAATGGAAGTATTTACAATGCACAATACTAAAATGAATGCACTTGTAGGGATTGAATATACTAAATCTACCTATTCCAAGTTTACTGAAGCAAAACAGCACATTGAAGATTTTCTAATGCACCAGTACAAAAAGAAAAATATTTTGCTTGATGATATTACTTTTAAATTTTTACAGGATTTTGATTACTATCTAAAAACCAAGAAATCATTTAAGCAGATTACAATAAACAAGAGCATTCAAAGGATTAGAAAAATTATCAAATTGGCTATTGCAGAAGGATTTCTATTTACAGACCCATTCTTACTTTACAAACCCAAAAAAGTGATTAATAATGTAACTTATTTAACCACAGAAGAATTGTTTAAGTTGGAAAATCACATCTTCTCACAGCCAAGATTAGACCAAGTGAGGGATTTGTTTGTATTCTGTTGTTATACAGGTTTACCTTATCAAGAAATGGCTACTTTAACCAAAAAGCATATTGTAAAAAAGTTTGATGATAAATTTTGGATTGATATGTACAGGCAGAAAACCAAAAAACAATTTTCAGTTCCATTGCTTCCAAAAGCCATTTCAATAATTGAAAAATACCAGGAATCTAAAAATATATTACCAATTATAAGCAATCAAAAATTCAATTCTTATATCAAAGAAATAGCTGAAATAATAGGCATTGAAAAGAAGCTGACTCATCATATTGCAAGAAAAACATTTGCAACAACTGTATTGCTTTATAATGATGTTCCTATGGAAATTGTTTCAGAGTTGTTGGGACATTCTAAAATATCAACTACTCAAGAACATTATGCTAAAGTTGTACAGAAAAAAGTGAGTGAGCAAATATCAACTTTAAGTAGAAAGTTGGATAAATGATACTTTATAAATAACTGTGTTGTAGTATTTTTGCAACATAGTTATTTTTAAATTATGGATTTGCCAAATATACATTTTCAAGATTTTCCAATTGAGTTTAAAGAAATAAATCCAAGTGATTTTAAGATTAATAATGAAAATTCTAATGGATTTAATGTTTCTCCTAAAGTTATAATTCAACCTAATGAAGCAGGATTTATTTATGAAAATCTAATAAATCATATTCATTTAGATACAAGAGATACAACTGTAATAAATGCCCCTGTAGGTTATGGTAAATCATATGCTATAATAAAGACTGTTGAAAAAATTTATAATGAATTTCCAAATAGCTTAATAATTATAGCTGCACCTTTTGTAAGTTTAATTGAGCAATATGCAAATGATATTGAAACAGATACTGAAATACCTTCTGATGAAATATTTGATTATTCAAATTTAGGCAGAAACAATACTCCATATCTTGATAAAAGAATACAAATAGTAACTGTTAATTCTTTAATTGGAAATCCTGGTGAAGATGCTTTTAAAAATTCTGAAATAAAAAGAGAGTATTTAAATGATTTAGTTGGAAAGTGTCAAATGGAAAATAGTAAAGTGTTTTTTATTTATGATGAAATCCATGATGCTATTCAAAACTTCAAAGAGGAGTATATTTTCAATCTTTGGAAATGGAAAGATGTAATACAAAAGAACTTTATTATTAGTGCAACTTTTAATGAAGCTTCTACATTAGTTATTGAATATTTAGCTGAACTTACTGATAGAAATATTTTTATAATTGAATCTGTAAGAAGAAGATTCCCAGCAAAGCAGAGTAGCTTACATTTACATTTTAGTTCTGAACATGATTTTACAGAGAACACAAAAGAATTAGTTTCTGTAGTAAATAATGCTTTAAAAAGAAACAGGAATATTGATATTTTATCCTACTCCAAAAAATTAGCAAAAAGTATAATTGAAGATAAAGTAGGTATAGGTAAAAAATTAAAAGATAGATTTGATGAAATTAATGATTGTACTTCACCTTTAGTTAGTAATCAAAGAATGTTGAATGAACCTGCAAAAAACAGATATGATAATGCAAAATGTAATGTGGGTACAAACTTTAAAACTGGTGTAAGTATAAAAAAACCAAATCACACTTTTATTATAATTCTGCCACCAAGAGCAACAATATCAATTTTTAAAAATAAGTATGGAATTTTTTCAAATGGAATAAATAGTGTTATTCAAGCATTAGCAAGGCAAAGAAATAAAGGAGAAATACATATTATTTTGCCAAAACCTGACAAGTTTGATTTTGATTCATTGATAAATGCTGGAATGACTGATGTTCAAATAAATGAATATAAAAAATGGTATTTAAAAATCAATGATTTTAAAGACAAAGATATATTTGGAAAAGATATAGTACGAGTAAGTTATCTTCCAGTTAATAATCAAAATGAACTTATTGAAGATTTTTACACTAACAAATTAAAAGAAAATTTAATATCTGAGATTAATTATGTTGAAAATTTAGATAGAACAAATTTGTCTTTATTAAAATTCCCAACTTATGACCAATTTAAGTTAAACAAAGGAGAAATCTATTTGGCAAATACTTATAAATTCTTTGGAAAAGATATTGCAGCTTATGTTACATATTGTGCTTTTACAAATCAATTTATAAATTGTAATCTTACTGAAGTAACTCTAAAAACAACTCTGTTTTTTGTAGAAGATAGTATTCAAACTAAACTAATGAGTTATATGAATAAGTATTTTGATGAAAATTACTATAATAATATGACTTCAATTGCTAATTTCAATATGTTTTATTCTGAAATAAGAAAAGAAATATATACTCAATTTCATATAAAGTATAAAAGGAGAAATAGCAATGATTGGACTTCTGTAAAGCCATATACAAACAAAATCTTTGAAAATCAATTATTAAGATTTTGTGGAATTAGTTATTTTTGGAATAACTATTATTATGATACAGATGTAACAAAAAGAGAAACAGATTTAGAATATACAAGAAGTAGTTACTTTTTAGATTGCATCTCAATTGCAAATACTATAGATTTAAGTGAAGCTAATTTTAATGAAATTAATAACATTAAAGCATTTCAAAACTTATCCTATTTTAGAGATAAACTTATCAATAGTATTGCACAATCAACAAGAGGAAAAGAACATTCTCATTATTATTATTTACCTGTAAAACCAATTAAAGACTTCTTTAATGTTTCTGATATAGTTTTGATTAGTGAAACAATTAACCTGCTTGTTGAAAATGATGAGTTAATCAAAAATGAAGTTTTTAATTTTAAAAGAAATTTTGTTGATTCAACTTTAGAAAAAAATGTAGAATCATTTTATAAAATTTTATTAGAAGACTTGTTTGAAATTCCAGAATTAAAAAGTTATCCAAAAAAATCTATAAATAATAAATTAGAGCGTGTAAAACCAATTAATAATATAAAACAATTACCCGAACCTAACAGAGTAATAAATTTATTAATTCCCTCTGATTTTAATTCTGAATTTATGAATGAACTTTATGAAAATTTGCCAGAAGGATATGAAAGTTTTGAAAGTTATCAAGAATCCTTAAATTCTCTTTTGAACTAATAGTTGTTTAAAAGTAACACTTTTTGTTTTTATAATATATACAAATACAAAAAGTGTCACTTTTGAAATCAAAACTTCTTATTAAATAATTTCTAAAAACCAATCTCAATCAAATGAGGTTGGTTTTTTGTTTTGTATAAACCAGGAATCTAAAATATTAATCAATTTAAAAATATTAAACTATGCAATTAAGACAATCAGAAAGAAGAAAAGCCAAGATAAAAATGGCTCTTCAAGGCAGTGCAGGAAGTGGCAAAACTTTTAGCAGTTTACTACTTGCTCAAGGATTAACAAATGGAGATTTAAGTAAAGTTGCCATTATTGATTCTGAAAATGGTAGTGCTGACCTTTATGCTCATTTGGGAAATTATAATGTACTTACCTTAACTCCACCATTCACACCAGACAATTACATTAAGGCAATTGATGTATGTGAAAAAGCAGGTATAGAAGTTATTATTATTGATAGCATAAGTCATTGTTGGGATTATCTATTAGATTATCATTCTTCATTAGCAGGAAACTCATTTACCAATTGGGCAAAAATTAAACCTTTGGAAAAAGCATTTATGGATAAAATTCTGCAATGTGATGCTCATGTTATTGCTACAATGAGAACCAAACAAGATTATGTATTAAATCAGAAAGATGGCAAATTTATACCTGAAAAAGTAGGATTAAAGGCAGTTCAAAGAGATGGATTGGATTATGAATTTACTGTTGTATTTGATGTAGATATTAAACATTTTGCTGTCAGCTCAAAAGACAGAACAGGTTTATTTATGGGTAAACCAGAATTTATGATAAACTCTTCTACAGGCAAAAAAATATTAGAATGGTGTAATAGTGGCACAAATTTACAAGATGCCAGAGAAAAGATTAAAAACACTAAAAATCTTGAAGAATTAAAAGCATTGTACAACCAATATAGTAATTGGAGGGAATTGTTAGAATATGATTTTAAAATTCAAAAAGATACTATCAATGCAAAAGAATTATTGTTGAACCCTAAAACATTCAGTAAAAATGGAAGCACTACTCACCATTGAATCAAAAATTAATCAAGATTCATACAGGTTAATTCCTGTAAAAGAAACAAATAACATTATAAATCCTGGTTCTTTACAAACAAGTAATGTTATAACTCCTGGTATTTCAAAATTTCCAAACAAACCTTTTATTGAAGCCAATACACAAGAAATTAATTTATATAATTTAAAAAATGATTGTGTAATTCCAGTATTCAGTAAAGATAATGAAAGGACAATTTCACACCAGGAATTTATAGAAATTGCACAAGAAGCAGTTTTAAAGGTATTTCCACATCACACTTTAGAGAAACCTGAAATTAGAGTAAGTCATCAAATTAAAGGCAGAACTCCAGAAGCAATACATAAAAATGTAAAAGATTTGTTAGACCATGAGAGAACTCAATATTTTGAGAGAATGGCTTTTATTATTAGGATTCCAAGTATTGTTGATACTATTAATGGCAATGAAATTGCCCTTACAATTGGTGGGGTTAGAAGCTACAATTTGGAAAATTTGTATAACAAAAAGACATTTGAAAAATTCAAGTTTTTTATTGGATTCCAAAATAAAGTTTGTTGTAATTTATGTGTTTGGAGTGATGGTTTTGTTGATGATTTGAAAGTAAGTTCTTATCAAGAATTGCAAAGTAAAATAATTGAAGTAATTCAAAATTACAATGCAGAAAAACATTTATTAGGAATGAAAGAGTTTGCTAAACATTCATTAACAGAAACTCAATTTGCTCAATTAATTGGTAGAACAAGATTATACCAACATTTGCCTAAAAAAGAAAAAACATTAATCCCAAATTTAAACTTTACAGATGGTCATATAAATACCATTGTGAAAGATTATTTTGAAGATGATAGCTTTTGTAGAAATGAGCAAGGAGATATAAACCTTTGGAATGTTTATAACCTCTTTACACAAGCTAATAAATCTTCTTATATAGATTCATTTCTAAATAGAAATGTGAATGCCTATGATTTTACAAATGGTATTCAGAAAGCACTGATTGGTAATGGAGATTACAATTGGTTTTTGAGTTGAAAGTTTCCAGCCCCCAAAGGGGCTGGGGCTTTTTAATCAATGTTAAAATTATTGAAAATTCTATACAATTATATTTACTATTTTTGTAAAAATCACAATTGATGAAAATGAGTTTTAAACATAACATTCTGAAAAAGATTAATTTATACATCAATAAATCAATCATTGAAATAGAAAAAAATAATAGTAAAAGCCTAACAAATAATTTTGATGCTTTAACACCTATTGATAATGCAACTGACAAAGAAATTTATTTTAGTGCTTTAAAAGAAGCATTATTGAATGATAATATAAAAAACATTGCACTTACAGGAACTTATGGTTCTGGCAAAAGCAGTATAATAAAAACATTTCAGAAAAAATATGAAGAGTATAATTATCTAAATATTTCTTTGGCATCATTTAAAGATAATATTGAAACTAAAAATGATGAAAGTGAAGAAAATTTAAACAGATTAATTGAATTAAGTATTCTACAACAAATTTTTTACAAAGAAAAACATAATGATATACCAGATTCAAGATTTAAAAGAATAAAAAACATAAGCAAGAAGAAAGTTTTGTTTAATTCTTTTCTATTTTTAATTTGGGGCTTGTCAATAGCCTATCTTTTTAAACACCAAGTGGTTGAAGGTTATTTTTCTGAGATAAGTGGAATTTTTAAAAACTCATTTATTAAATACTCATCACTTGTAATTAGTCTATTAGGCTTTTATTATATTAGTATCAAACTTGTTAGAATATTTAATAATTCAAAACTTAATAAATTAAACATTCAAAGTGCTGATATAGAAATTGGAGACAATAATGACAAATCAATACTAAATCACCATTTAGATGAAATACTTTACTTTTTTGAGGTAACCAAGTATGACACAGTGGTTATAGAAGATTTGGATAGATTTAATGATACAGAGATATTTACCAAGTTAAGAGAGTTGAACAATTTAATAAATGGTTCAAAACAGATTGGAAGAAAAATAGTTTTCTTATATGCAATTAGAGACAATATGTTTCAAGACAAAGAAAGAACCAAGTTTTTTGATTTCATTATTCCAGTAATACCAATAATAAACCCTTCCAATTCAAATGAGATTATAAAAAATAAACTTTTAAAATTAAATTCAAAAAATATTCCAACTGAAGATTTTATAGATGATGTCTCAATTTTTATAGAAGACATGAGATTGCTTATTAATATCTGTAATGAATATTCCCTCTATAAAGAAAATTTAGGAAAAAAATTAAATCAAAATAATCTATTTGCTATGATTATTTATAAAAATTTATGTCCTGATGATTTTGCAGATTTACATAATGGGAAAGGTAATATTTACAAATTGATTACAGATAAACCAAATTATATAAAAGAGAAAATAGCTAATATTGACAAATCTATACTTGATTATAGAAAGCAAATAAAAGATATTGAAAATGAAAAGATTGAAGATGTTAATGAATTAAGAGCAATATATATTCAAGAATTAATCAAGCAGAGACCTGAAGCATTATCAATAAAATTAAACAATTCTGAATATACTTTTGGAAATTTAATTAAGGATGAAACTTTTGAATTATTAAAAAATCAATCAAGGTTAAATTACACTTATTTGCAACTTCATAGTGGCTCATTAAATTATAAACATGAAAATACAATTGATTTTTCTTTTGAAGAAATTGAAAATTCAGTTAATGATGATTTCACTTATGATGAAAGAGAGCAGTTTATATTAGATAAGGAAGAGAATAAAATCAATAATTTGAAACAAGAAATTGAAAAATTGAACAATGACAAAAATGAAATTAGAACTTGGTCATTAAAAAAAGTTCTTAATACCATAGGTGTGTCAAGTGTCTTTTCAACAATTGATATAAAAAACAAAAAACTTATTTCTTATCTATTAGTAAATGGTTATATAGATGAAAATTACTATGATTATATTTCATATTTCCATGAAGGCAGTATAACAAAAAAAGATTGGGAATTTTTGCAAAATGTAAAAAGTCAGATGAGTACTGAATTTGATTTTAAATTAGATAAGCCAGATAATCTGATAAAAAAAATATCAGACAAAGAATTTGAAAGAGAAACAATTTTAAACTTTAGTCTTTTAGATTACTTATTAAAAAACAAATCAAAGCATTCTAATAGAACTGATTCAATATTTAAACTATTATCCAGCTGGAATGAAACTACATTTAATTTCATAAAAGGTTATGTAGAAAATGGAGAAAATCACCAAGAGTTTATTAAAAAAATATGTGGAAATTGGAAAGGATTTTGGAAATATATTGAAGAGGAAAGTTTATTTACAGATGAGAAAAAAGATGAATATTTAAAATTAATATTCAAATATTCTCATATTGAACATATTAAGATACAAAGTGAACATTCTAAATTAGTTGAATATATAAACTCAAAAGATGATTTTTTAAGTTTCATTGGTAATGACCAACCATTAGATGAAATTGAAAAAATTATTACAGAGCTAAATGTGAAATTAATTATTATTGAAAATCCAAATGTTAATAAAGAGTTATTTGAAATCATTTACAACAACAATTTATATTTAATAAATAACAAAAACATTTCTACAATTTTAAAGTATTTTGAACAAGATGTTTCTGAAATTGAAACTGCAAATTATACTACAATTCAACTTTCAGGATGTGATGAATTAAAAAATTATATAGAAGAAAAAATTGATTTTTATGTTTCTGAAATAATTCTGAAATTACCAGAAAATAAATTAGAAAGTGAAGCATATTTCATTAATCTACTTAACAATCAAAATATTACAACAAAAAATATTATTGGATTAGTGAATAAAATAGAAACATTAATAGTTGATATTGCTTCTATTGAAGTTGCTGGAGTTCCAGAAACTCTCTTAAGAGCATTTAAAGTAAAACCAATATGGAGTAACTTATATAGATACTTTCAAGATAATAATAAAAAATTAGATGAGGCTTTGATTCAGTTCTTGAATCATAAAAGTAATTATGAAGAACTTTCCAAAACTATTATAAGCAATAGCAAAGAAGAAGATTATCCTTTATTTAGAGAGCAAATTTTATTGTGCAATGAGATAAGTGATGAGTCTTATTCTAACATTATAAAAAGCATAAGTTTTACAAGGGATAAACTTGCATTTGAAGATTTGTCAGTTTCAAAAGCTAAAGACCTTGTGAAAAATATTTTAACACTTACTCTTGAAAATTATAATCTTTTGAGAGAGCATTTTGCAAATCAACATATTGACTTGCTTTGCAAGAAACCTCAAACTTATATCACTGATTTTGATAAATATGAGATAGATAATGAAGATTTATTACTAATCTTAAATTCAAGTTCATTTTCTTTAAAACAAAAAATAGATGTTATTTTAAAGGTTGATAGAAGTTTAATGTTTGAAAAAACTGAGACTTCTGATAAATTATGTGAAATATTATCTGGTACTTCTAAAGTGGAAATAGAATATGAATTTATTAAATCTCTATTTTCAAAATCAAAACACATTAGTAATAGATTGAAAATATTCAATATTTATTTTAAAGATTTTTCAATAGTAAATATTGAAGAATTACTAAGTTTATTACCAATACCTTTTTCAACAATAACCAAGAAAGGTAAAAGACCTGAAATTGGAAAGTCTAATACTGAAAAGGAATTTGCACAAAACTTGAAGAATGTTGGCTATATTTCTTCAATTAAGGAAACTGAAAAGTATATAAAAATAAATACTAAACTAAAATAACTTACTCCATTTATCCTAGTAAACTTCTAATCTTTTTAGTTTTTTATAATCTAAAGCAGCTCTTTTATCACCTAATTTTGGAGAACTTGTAAATAAATTTAAAGCTTCATTTGAGGTTAATACAAAAAACTCAGGTTTTTCAGATGGTTTATCTATGTGTAAATTAACCAGGACATAATAAATGTTAGTTTTTACTTTGGTTTTATCTAAATTCCAACATATTGATTTGGTTCTTTGAATACCTTTAACTTGAATAGCAATAATAGTATCATCTTTTTCAATAAGTAAATCTATACTCTTGGTGTTTCCAAATGTAAAAGTTACATTATATCCTAACCTTGATAATTCTCCTGCAACATAATATTCAGCAGCGATACCAGTTTGAGTTCTTTCTAATTTTAAATCTTCCATCTTATCTCCAATCTAATTGGGAATTATTTGAAATTAAAGTTTTCAGAATTTCAAAACTCTTTAAAAACCAGTCCTTAATTAATTTGTCAGAATTTTCATTGTTTAAAAATTTTCCTAAATCTTCTTTCATATAAATGGAAGAACCCCAATTTTCAATTCTGCATTTTAATTGAGAGTCCTCTAAATTAATAGCTTTAAATTGTTCATATTGTTCATGGTCTGAGCTTACATATATGTGTGTAGATAAAGTTAAATCTTCAAGTTCTATTGCATATAATACTTCTGAATATTTTTTTGATTGTGAAATTAAAATACCTGAGTTATAATGACTAATTCTATTGTGATTTTTCAATTGATTCCAGTTGAAATTTGAATTGTATTTTTCACAACCAAAAAAACTATTAAATTCAAATTTGCAATTATCTACATGAAATTCAACTATCTCAATAGTTTTCATCATATTTTCCAAAGTAAGTAAATTTTCAACTTTGAATGTATTGTCTTGTGCCATTTTGTAATGATTAAGAAATAATATATAATCTTTTATTATAGGATTTTCATTATTGTATTTTTTTAAAAATTTTGCAATTTCAAACCATTTGAATTGTTTAAAATTATAACTACTAAATTCTTTGTTTCTGTTTTTTGGGTCAGTATATTTGGTACAATAAAAAAGATATTTGTTTAAATTGTTAAAATGAATATCCAACACTTTGGAGTATCTACTTAACTGCTCATAACCCTCATTAGACTCAACTTTATTTTCAATGAAACAAATATTTTTATTTCCTATAAAAACTAAATCAATAATACAGTTTGGGTTATTTGGTAAATCTTTTTTTAATTGGGTTTTAATGACATATTTATCTTCTGGTAATTTAAGAAAATTATAAATGAAATCATTTTTGACAATTTCAAATAATCTTAAAATATTAGCAAAGCATTCAGTATTAAAATCTTCTAATGGAGTTCTATTACTGTTGCTGTTTTTGTTGTAAAGATTAATTAAGTCTAAAAACATTTATTTTCTGTTATGGGTTAAAGATAGTTTTTTTAAATTTTTTTTAAAAATTTTGAACACACAAACTACCAGAACAAAACAGCCCCCACTTGTTTTGAGAGCAAACTCCCCCTGCCTAAAAGTTTAAGAAGATATTTTTTTGACCAGGATAATAAATGACAAATTTTTTGAGAGGTAAATTTTATTGCAAAAATGGAATCAAACTTCATTCTGTTCAAAGTTGAAATGCACCAGGAATCTAACAAAATGTATTTCTTTCAAATCCTGGTAGTAGTTCAAATCCAAAGAATTTTAAAGCAAACTTTTTAATTATTCTACATAAGCCAGCCAACTTAAAAACCCTCACTTATTGTGAGCAATGAAAATCATTGTGCTAATCTGATTAGATGCTTAATTATTAATTCAAGTTGATAGCTGAAAAAATAATTAACAAATAGGAAGATTAGAAAATTCAACTCAAACTCAAACCAAATGGTAACAATTATTAATTACAAAGAAAGAAATACAGAAGATGGCAAATCATTTTTTGTATTAGAAGTTCAAAGTGGTATTGAAATGGTTCAATCTCAAACCACAGGTAAATTTTATGCAACAGCAAGAAAAGCATTTCTATCAAGTACATTTGATGAAATGACTTGTAAAGCTCTTATTGGTACACAAATGCCTGGTACAATTGTAAAAGAAATTTGTGATGCTTATGAATATGTTGACCAAGCAACTGGAGAAATGGTTGTATTAACTCATAGATATGAGTATGCACAAGAACAAGCTGTAGCTGTAAGTCAAAAACCAATATTTGAAAACTTTACACCTTCAGTAGATGTGTTTTCAAAAAATGGTAAACATAATTATGAGCCAGTAAACTAATAGTAATAAGCCTATTATGTGTAACAGCATAGTAGGCTATTGTTTTTTTCTTATGGAAATAGCAGAAATTAAAGTGACCTATTCTACCAACAAACCTGATAAAATTAAACTTACTACTTGTCAAGAAGTTTATGAATTTATTATCTCCAAATGGGATTTAGATATTATAGAATTTCAAGAAGAATGTAAATTAATTCTATTAAACAGAGCCAATTGTGTATTAGGAATTTATGAATTATCTAAAGGAGGAATTGCTGGAACTGTTGTAGATATTAGAGTGATATTAAGTGTTGCTCTAAAATGTAATGCTTCATCTATTATCCTGGTACATAACCATCCAAGTGGAAATATGAAGCCAAGTGAAGCAGATAAAAAGATTACTGAAAAATTAAAAAATGCTTGTGAGTTATTAGATATTCATTTACTTGACCATTTAATAATTAGCAAGTATGAATATTATAGTTTTGCTAAAAATGAAAATATTATAAATCACACTTTTTCCTAAACTGTATATATAAGATTGGGAAAATTTGTGATTTTATGTGAATGTGAACTAATACAAAAACAGCTAATTTCAAGTAAAATTAAGACCAGGAGTTTAGAAGTAGATTAGTATTAATAGCTATTTCTTATTAACTCTTGGTTTAAATTGTAATAGTTCAGATAGTTCAATTTCTAATTTTTGAGCAATTTTATAAAGTAGATAACCAGATGGATTAGTGTTTCCTGCTTCAATCCTGTTCATATTAGACCTTTCAATTTCACATCTATAGCCAAGTTCAGTTTGAGTGATTTTTTTAATTTCTCTCAATTCCTTGATTCTTTTGCCTAATGCAATTTGAAATTCCTTTTTGTTCAACTTTTGGGCTATTTGCATCAAAAGTTGTCATATTTGATAAAAATATTGTTATCATTTTTGATACAGTATGTATATATTTGAAAATTAATTTAAAAGCGTATTAAAATGAAAAAATATTTATTCCTATTTCTGGTATTATCAGCAAATAGTATGTTTAGCCAAGACATTACAGATATTGGTTTAGAAACAGTTGATTTGACTATTGAAGAAAAAAAAGAAATAGTTCAAGATAGATTTGTATTTGTTGAAATGTATGAAGAAGATGGAAATAAAGGATTTAGAGCTATAGAGGTTGTGTCAAATTCTACATTTGGAAAAAAAGTTTGGCTAAAAGATATAACTCCAGCCAAAAAATATAAAAGTAAAAATGGAAAATGGATTGATAAAAGTGAAGAAGTACTATTAACACTTTTAGAAATGGATTGCTCTGAAAGCAGTTTTAGATTATTAGAACAGCATAGATATTCAATTGATGGTAAATTAATAAAATCTATTAAGTTGAGTGGAGAAGATAATTCTATAATACCAGGAACTACAACTGATTTGATTTCAAAAATAGCCTGTGATTAAAATAATGATTCAATATGAAAACATCAATACAATCAGCTATAAAACAGTTTAAAGAAAATGATTTTTATAATACTGATAAAACTGAACAATTATTTGTAAATCAAAAAGAGTTATATGAAAAAGCAAAGAATTATTTTTTTAAGACTTGTCCAATTTGCTATGAAATAAGTAGTTATGAATCTTTTTGTAATTGCAAGATTGAATGTGAAACATTATGTGATGGTTGTGAAGAGATTACAGCAATTGACACTTGGTTTGAATGCAAGGATAATGCTTTTAACAGGTCAGATTTAATAGAGTTTATTGAGTTTTATGATAGCAGCTATCTTAAACTTAAGGAATATAAATTGTCTATTAAAAAAGCATTGGATGAATGTTTTAAAGATAAATCCTTTAATAAAAATATTGAAGAAATTAATTCAAATTTAACTTCATCAAATATCTATTTAATTCAAGGGACTTGGTATAATGATGAATTGGAATATACATTTAATCAATCTAATGTTAGTTTTCAATTCAAAAATGGCAATCATTATAAAGGAAACTTTACTATTGTCAATAACACTATTTACCTTGAGTACAAAAGATTTTCATCTGAAAAAAGCCTTCAATGGCATGCAACAATTGAAAACATTAATGAAAATGAATTAGTTCTTATTGATAATTCAAATCAAGTTGGAAGAAAAGAAATTTTTAAAAGTAAAAAAAACAGTAGTGTTTTTTCTGAAAATAAAACATCAAATAACAATGATATTATGAAGAATATGATTTATTCTTGGATTATGAGTTCTAAATTAAAAAGATGGTTGCTTTTTATCCCTTTAGGAATTATAGCTGGTTTTGTTGCAGATTTTATTTTTTCTGCAATATTCAGTATTGGATTTAGTAAAATTTCCCCAAATCTTATACAAGAAAAAGGAATTGGCTACTACTTAATTTATATACCTTTAAGTAGTTTTATTGCAGGTATGACTACTACATATGTTGGTGGCTATATTGTACCTAATAAAAAATTAGTGTACTTATTTACAGCATTTTATTTATTTATTTTAGTTTCAACATTGGTTGTTAAATTTATTTCTAAAGAGTCTTTTGATTATTCAGAAATTCTATATTTCATTTTTTTATTGATAGGTTCAATTATTGGAAGTTCCCTTATTACAAAAAAAGAATGAAGAAAAAAACACCAATAGCATTCAAAAATATTGAAGAAATTAATGATTGGTTAGCTAAAAATTTTGATGATTACCTTGAAACTAAAGAATTTCTTGAAAAGAACTTATATCATCTAATAGAAGTCAAAGAAAAATCAGTTGCAAGTGTAAAATATAGTACTGAAAGGTTATTTTGTTTTTACTATGAATCATTAAAAAGTTTATTGATGTTAAGAAATAAGGATAAAGATTTAAGGCAATATATTGATGAATACCACTTTTGTAAAAATGATAAAAATCTGCTTGAGAATTGGCATTCTAATATTGACTATAATATTCATAAAAATGACAGCAATTATAATAGTAGGTGTTTTATAGAATATGATAAAGGCAATCCAATAGGAATAAAACCGTTTGAGTCTAAAATCTATAAAGAGAATCCTTATGTATTGCCTATAGATGGTTTTGAAAACTTGATTGAACTTGCAAATCTCATTAACTTAAATCAAGAAAACTATTTATATGGTCAATTTCCTCAAGACTTATAAAAACTAAATTGTATTCAATTATTAAATTTTATACCACCTTTAAGGTGGTTTTTTTATACCAAGAGCCAATGAAACAACTTAATTTGCCTTTCAAAATAGACAAACAATATGAAAACTGGGAATTTGAATTAGATGCTTTGGAGGATAGATTAAGTGGTTACCATAGTTATAAATATATAGGTAAACTGCTTAACTATTTTCTGAATTATATTACATATAAAACTGAACTTATATTTAATGGAGATTATTTGACAGCAGTAATATTAACAATCAAAAAAGTAAATGAAAATGATTTGCATATTATTAATCAATTCCTGGTACTTGATGCTTCCAAACAGATTGAAGTTGATGAATATAGTACAAGATTTAAAGTTTGGAGAATTATGTATTACTCAAATTATAACCCTAAAAAGAAACAGATTTTAGTAATTTATGGAAAGCCAAGATTTATCCAAAAACATTTACTACTTTTGCAATGAATTTGGAGTTTTCAGATTTAAGCGGGATTTGAAATTTGGTTAAAGGTACACTTTTAGGCATACATAAAAATATGAAGTCTGTAAAGCATTGGTAAATAAGCAAGAAGTGTCACAGGTTCGAGTCCTGTTCCCGCTACTAAATTTAAGCCATTCAGCAATGAGTGGCTTTTTTATTATTCAAAAAAAAATGAAGAGAGTAGTTGAATACCGTAAATTATTAGAAGTTGATAAAAATGTAACTTTAAAAGAGTTGAAAACAATTTATCGAAATTCGATGAAAGAGACACATCCTGATAAGTTTGCAAATGACGAGGAAGGAAGAATCTTGGCGGAAGAAAAAAGTAAGGATGTTATCAATGCCTATCACTTTTTGGTAAGTATAGCGAACGAAACGGTAGAGAAAAACTTGCCTGAATATCAGGATACTGTGCAAAATTCAGCTATATTGGATTTCTATTTAGAAAAACAAACACTTATGATTACTCACGTGAATGGTGTTTCGTATGAATATATAGGAGTGCCAAAAAATGTGTATATCAAAATGATAAATGCAGAATCTCCTAATCGTTTCGCAAAGCGTCATATTTATGGGAATTATATTTATCGTAAAGCGGGTGAAGCGGAATTAGTATAGTGTATTTTGTGATTTGAAAGACTTTTAAGGGCTTGAGTGTTACAGCTTGAAGATATTGCTAAATAAAAACGTACCTTTGCAGGATAATTTAATATAATACTATGTTGCATAAAGCAGGATATGTAAATATCATTGATTTGATATTAAGAGGAGAATGTCCAGTGGACGTTCGGTTGAATGTGTACCTAAATAAATTTAAATATGATGCATAAGGCTGGGTATGTAAATATCATTGGGAATCCCAATGTAGGGAAATCTACTTTAATGAATGCCTTCGTGGGAGAGCGTTTGTCAATTATAACTAGTAAGGCACAAACCACTCGTCACCGTATTTTGGGAATTGTCAATGGAGATGATTTTCAAATTCTGTTTTCGGATACCCCAGGGATTATCAAGCCCGCTTATGAACTGCAAAATTCAATGATGGATTTTGTGAAATCAGCATTTGAAGATGCTGATGTGTTAGTGTATATGGTGGAGATTGGTGAAAAAGAGTTAAAAGATGAAGCTTTCTTTAAACGTATTATTTTTTCTAAAGCTCCTGTTTTATTATTGTTGAATAAAATTGATAAGTCTGACCAACAGCAATTGGAAGAGCAAGTGGCGATGTGGAAAGAAAAAGTACCTAATGCGGAAATTTTTCCTATTTCAGCGCTTGAAAACTTCAATGTACAAACCGTTTTTGACCGTATCGTGGAATTGTTGCCAGAATCGGAGCCTTATTATCCTAAAGATGCTTTGACGGATAAGCCAGAACGTTTCTTTGTAAATGAGGCTATTCGTGAGAAAATTTTGGTGAATTATGATAAGGAAATTCCGTATGCTGTAGAAATTGAAACGGAAGAGTTTAAAGAAGATGATGCTATCATTCGTATTCGAGCGGTGATTATGGTTGAACGTGAAACCCAAAAAGGGATCATTATTGGTCATAAAGGGAGTGCGATTAAAAAAGTAGGTATTCAAGCTCGTGAGGAATTAGAAAAATTCTTTGGGAAACAAATTTATATAGAGTTGTATGTAAAAGTGAATAAAGATTGGCGTTCCAGTGAGCGTCAGCTCAGACGCTTTGGATATAACCAGAAATAATTAAAGGAGGGTGTCCTAAAAGTCGAAGCTAGTTCTTGAGAATCGCTTATATGAAAACTATCTCCGATAGGTGTCCGAATATTTTAGTAAAGAAAAAGGCTGTCCTAAACTTTTTGGACAGCCTCTTTGTTTTTTTGGAATTATAGGGTGTATTTAACACCTCCATAAAAGTTTCTACCCGGAGCATTGATTCCAGAAGCAAATGTGCGGTATTGTGTATCTAAAATGTTTTCTACTCCCGTGAATAAAGTTATTTTTTTAATCACATTAAAAGAAGATTTGAAATTAAAAGTTTGCCAAGCGGGCATCCCTTCTTTTGGTGCATACTGTTCGTTGTCTTCGGCATTCAGTAAGTAATCTTTAATGTCTTTTTTGCCATTATACAACATGTTTGCCTCTGCGTGTATCCAATTGTTTTGGAAGGTAAACGCAACCTTACCAAAGTAGGGTGGTATGTGATCCAGCGGTTGTGTGGGTTTAGTTGCAGTACTGTGAATTCTGCCGTAAGTGTAATTGTAGCTACCGTTGAATTTGAAATGTTTTGAAAAATCGATTTTTAATGTTGTTGAATATCCAAAAATGGATGCTTTGCCTAAATTTTGATTGGCCATTACTTTACTGTTAACATCATCAAAAAGAATAGTTTCAGAACCATTGAAGTTGAAGCTATCTGTGACAATTACATCATAAAGTTGGGTGTAATAAATCCCGTTTTCAAAAGTGATAGATTTATTGTCAGTTAAAGTGATGTTGAAATCTCCAGTAATCGTTTTTTCAGGTTTCAAATTTGCATTAGGAACGATTAAGGTGCCTTTGCCTGATTCAAAAATCTTAGCTAAATCATCTATGTTTGGAACTCTGAATCCTGTAGATAGGTTAAAGCCTAGTTTTACACTTTCAGTTGAATTGTTTGTAATTCCAGCGGATGCGCTATAAGTAAAATTCTTTTGTGTAATTGAGTTGTAAGGTAATTTTAGAGCATTGTTTTCTATCGTGCTGTTTAAAGTTACATAACCTGCTCTTATGCCTAAGTTGTATTTAGTTGCGGGGTTGATATTGGCAAAATACGTGGCAAAAACATCAGTACGTAGGGTGTTGTTTTTTCCGTCAGGATAACGGGTTGAGGCTGGTTTGGTTTCGTGGGGTATTATATTTTTTAGTTCCGCGGTCGATTTTAAATCATCATAAAATGCCTCGGCACCATAAAGTAATTCGCCAGTACCTATTTTAGTTTTTAAATCTGCACTAATTGAGTAAATAGTTACATCTTCGACTCTTGACGTTTGATTAGGATTTTTATAATCACGGGTAATTCGGCTTTCTTCTATTTTTTGATAATTAGCATTCAAAGTAAAATCGCTATTTAGTAATAATTTGTCTTTTGAGAATTTATAGCCAGCCAGTAGTCTTTCCTGTGGTCCATAATCCCATGTAGCATAGCGAAGTTTGCCAGATTTTAGATCTGTTAATCTGTCATATCGAGGAATGTTAGTTGTAGTAGCATACTGTAGGTTTATTAAATGCTCGGTGGTTGTGTTTGGTCTATAAACAAACTTTTGTAAAGCATTATATTGTTTGTATCCACTAAATTTTTGAATTAATGGGTTCTCGTTCTCTATGATTTGATCTACACCGTTTTGAGTTATGATATATTGGTTGCGTTCACCAAAAAGAGGGTTGCTACCGTTTGGATTTTTACCCATGCGTACATCATCGAAGTCATTGAAAGAAAGTGCAGTCAAGCTTCCCCATGTTTTTCCTGAAAAATAAAGATCACCATAAATCGATTTTTCATTGTTCACTGTGCCGTAACGTGAGTTAAGGTTGGCCTTAAAAAAGCGATTGTTGTTTTCGGATTTAGTTAAAGGTTTTTTAGTAATCAAATTGATGGCTCCACCTAAGGCATCGCTTCCAAAAGGGGTAGAAAATGATCCGAATAAAACATCTGCTTTTTCTAATAGATTTTCATCTACCGTAATCACATTTTGTAAATGCCCTCCTCTGAAAATTAAATTGTTCATACGAACTCCATCAACCATCAGTAATATTCGGTTAGATTCTAAACCTCTTATCACAGGACTTCCGCCTCCTTGTTGGGATTTTTGTACAAATAAGCTCCCTGTGTTAGAAAGCATGTCGGCGGTGTTTTGAAAACTTCCAAACTCGATGTCTCTTTGAGAAATCGTTTTTACTTGAGTGCTTTTTTTATTGTATCGATGCGATGCTACTTTGACTTCCTCTAATTGGTTTTTTAGTGTGTCTGATTTTGTGTTTTGTGATCGTATTGAAAAAGTTAAAAGTATTAGAAGTAGTTGGGGTATTAGTTGGGTAGTTTTCATCAATATTGTAATTTTTAAAGTGATCTAAATCGGGTTGTTTTTTTAAAAATAAAAGAAAAAATGTTATTGTTGTAATCTGTAACCAAATCAAAAACCGAGCCGTTTTTTATGTTTTTCTATTTTTTTTTAATATTGATTTTTAAATTAGTAGTATCAAATTTCTATTTTTAAATTTAATTAGCACAATGAAAGTTTGTTTTTTACTGTTTTTTTATAACAATAGTATAAAAATCAATTATATAGAAATAATAAATGAATAAAATGACGTGTTTCCCGTCTTATTTTTTTAAATTTGCACCCTCAAAAATTGAATAATGAATAATATTGTTGCTATCGTAGGTAGACCAAATGTTGGGAAATCAACTTTTTTTAACCGTTTAATTCAGCGTCGTGAAGCTATTGTAGATTCTGTAGCAGGGGTAACCCGTGACCGTATTTATGGAAAGAGTGAATGGAATGGAAAGGAGTTTTCCGTAATAGATACAGGAGGTTATATCAAAGGTTCTGACGATATTTTTGAAGGTGAAATCCGTAAACAAGTTGAATTGGCTATAGATGAAGCCGATGCGATCATCTTTGTAGTTGATGTGGAAGAAGGGGTGACTGGAATGGATATGGAAGTAGCTAACTTGCTTCGCAAAATTGATAAACCTGTTTTAGTAGCGGTTAACAAAGTTGATAATGCTATGCGTATGGGTGATGCGGTGGAGTTCTATTCGTTAGGACTTGGTGAGTATTACACCATTGCAGGGATGAATGGTAGTGGAACAGGGGAGTTGTTAGATAAATTAGTTGAGGTATTGCCTGAAATGCCAGAAGCAGTAGAGGAAGAAAATCCATTACCTCGTTTTTGTGTGGTGGGGCGTCCTAATGCAGGTAAATCATCGTTTATCAATGCTTTAATTGGTGAAGACCGTTTTGTGGTTACTGATATTGCTGGAACTACACGTGATGCTATCGATACCAAATACAACCGTTTTGGTTTTGAATTCAATTTAGTGGATACGGCAGGTATCCGACGTAAAGCTAAGGTTAAAGAAGATTTAGAGTTCTATTCAGTAATGCGTTCGGTACGTGCCATTGAACATAGTGATGTGTGTATCTTGATGATTGATGCGACTCGTGGATTTGAAGGGCAAGACCAAAATATTTTTTGGTTGGCAGAAAAAAACCGTAAAGGGATAGTGATTTTAGTTAACAAATGGGACTTGGTTGAAAAAGATACCATGACGACCAAATTGTATGAAGCTAAAATTCGCGAAGAAATTGCACCTTTTACTGATGTGCCTATTCTTTTCGTTTCTGCATTAACGAAACAACGTTTGTTAAAAGCTCTAGAAACGGCTGTTCAGGTGTATGAAAATAAAAAACAACGTATATCGACCTCTAAGTTTAACGAGTATATGTTGAATATCATTGAACATATGCCGCCACCAGCATTGAAAGGAAAATATATCAAAATCAAATACTGTATGCAGTTGCCTACACAGTCTCCGCAGTTTGTGTTCTTTGCTAACTTGCCACAGTATGTAAAAGAGCCTTATAAGCGTTTCTTAGAAAATAAAATCCGCGACAACTGGAATTTTGAAGGAGTGCCCATGGATATTTATATTAGAGAAAAATAAGGTTGCTCTAAATGTTGAAAAAAACCTTTAAGGAAATAATTTCTTAAAGGTTTTTTTATGATAGGGTAATGTGAGTAATTTATTTCCTTTCCCCAATTTGTTGTCTCCACATCGCATAATATAACCCTTTGCTATCCACCAAGTCATCATGCTTGCCTTGTTCGATGATTTTGCCTTTTTCTAAAACAAAAATCTTGTCGGCATGCATAATGGTCGATAAACGATGGGCGATTAAAACCGTAATGCGTTCTTGATTCGAAATTGATTTGATGGTGTCATTAATCGCTTCTTCGGTGATAGAATCTAAAGCGGAAGTAGCTTCATCAAAAATTAACAAATTCGGATTACGTAGTATGGCTCTCGCAATAGATAATCGTTGTTTCTCACCACCCGAAACTTTAATTCCGCCTTCGCCTATGGTAGTGTCCAAACCATTTTCGGCGCGGTTTAATAAGTTTTGACAGCTCGCTTGATGCAAAGCTTTCAACAGCTCTTCATCGGTAGCCTCAGGTTTAACAAATAATAGATTTTCTTTTATAGTGCCTGAAAATAATTGGGCATCTTGTGTTACAAAGCCTAGTTGTTTTCGGATTTCAAGTAGCTCTACTTCGGTTTCATCTATATTGTTATACGTAATCGTACCGTCTAAAGGTTTGTACAAGCCCACTAATAATTTCACTAAGGTGGTTTTTCCAGACCCGGAAGGACCAACAAAGGCAACGGTTTCTCCTTTTTTTATTTCAAACGAAATGTTTTCCACCGCTTTGAAATTAGCGGTTTGATGTTGAAAGCTAACGCTATTGAAGTTTAATTTTTCAATCGTGCCAATGGTTTTAGGGTGTTCGGGTTTGTATTCCGAATCTTGAGCCAATAGTTTTTTGAAATTGTCCAATGAAACTTTAGTCTCATTTTTTACAATAATAAATTGACTCATTTCTTGTAATGGGTTAAAAATAAAGAAGGTAAAGAAGGTCATGGTTAATAAATCGCCTAACACTATTTTTCCTTGAAAAACAAAGTAATATAAGGTGAAAACAACCAATGTGCGCATGAAATGCACCGTTGTACCTTGGATAAAACTTAAACTTCGGATGTATCTAATTTTTTGAAGTTCGAGGCCTAATATTTTTAAAGTGTTTTGGTTCAAGCGCGATTCTTCCTGTTGGGTGAGCCCTAAACTCTTCACTAATTCTATGTTGCGCAAACTTTCGGTAGTTGCCCCAGCCAAAGCATTGGTTTGTGAAACAATATTTTTAGAAACCGCTTTGATTTTTTTACCTAAAATAGAACTCAACCAGCCAATGATAGGTGCTGTAACTATGAAAATAAGTGATATTTTTATATCAATTCGAGCGATGTATAAAAACACAAATATGAATCCTACAATGGTTTGAAATATCAAAGAAATCGAAAGGTTAATGAGTTTTTCCGAATCGATACGTACCTTTTGTAATTTGTTTAAAGTTTCGCCACTGCGCTGGTCTTCAAACTGCGCATAAGGCAAATCAAGCGATTTTTTAATGCCATCGGTATACATTTCAGCACCCGCACGTTGAATAACGATGTTTGTGAAATAATCTTGAAAGTTTTTGGTTATTCTGGATATCATTGCCATTAGAATAGAAAGACCTAACCAAAAAGTGACCGCTTTGATGAACCCCATTTCATTGCCTTTGTATTTTGAAATGCCTACTCCGCAATCTTGCATCAATTTCCCTGTAATGATGGAGTCACTCAAACTAAAACAAATATTCAAGCCTGCCATAAAAAGAGCTAAGGCTAAGAGTTTGTAATGTTTTTTTAAGTAGCTATATAAAATTTCCATGGCGTATTACTGTTTTTATGAGGATTGCTAAAATAGTTGTAGTTTTGACTATGATTTTTTCGTTAAAAATACCCATAGCTAAGTCCAAGCAACTTATTTCGTATCAATCCGATATGATGTTGTTAGGTTCTTGTTTTTCAGAAAACATTGGAAGCAAATTTAGTTATTTTAAGTTGAATGCTTCTGTAAATCCTTTTGGAATAATTTTTAATGTGGTTTCTATTGAAAAATTGATTCAAAGGGCAGTCAATAAAGATTTTTTTACTGAAAAGGATATTTTTTTTCACAATGATTTATGGCATTGTTTTGAAGTGCATTCGGAACTTTCAAATCCTAATAAAGATACATTTTTAGAAACGTTAAATACTTTAATTGAATCTACGAATTGTCAAATAAGTAAACTAACCCATTGTATTATTACGCTAGGAACTTCTTGGGTGTATCAAAATAATACTACGGGTGAAATAGTGGCTAATTGTCATAAAGTACCTCAAAAGGAATTTACTAAAGTCTTACTGAGTCCAGCACAAAATGAACAAAGTTTAAGAAGTATTGTGGCATTGATTCATTCAGTCAATCTAACGTGTCAATTCATATTTACCATTTCTCCTGTGCGTCATAGTAAAGATGGTTTTTTTGAGAACAATGTAAGCAAAGCGAATTTATTTTCAGCTTTACATTCATCCATCATCCATCATCCATCTTTGACTTACTTCCCTTCCTACGAAATCGTACTCGACGAACTTCGCGATTATCGTTTTTATGAAAAAGATATGTTACATCCTAATGCATTGGCGGTAGATTACATTTGGGAACGTTTTTCTGAGACTTATTTTGACCAAGAAACACTGTCTATTATGCAAGACGTTGAGGTGATTCAAAAAGGATTAGCACATCGCCCATTTAATCCTGATACCGAGAGTCATCGGAAATTTTTAGATAAACTAGAAGATAAAATGCAAGTTTTGCAAAAGAAAGTACCTACGATTGATTTTTCATAGTTTTTGATTCTTTTGGGAAAAGAAAAATATAATATATTGATAAAATCAGTATACCTATCCCGAAAGGAAAAGCAGTTAGACTGCGACCGGTGAGTCCGAACAATAAAACGGTTTCGTCAAAACCAAAAAACTCAGAACACATCCACCAAGAATTAGCTACTATCCAGAGTAAAACAGCAAAGTTGTGGTAGCGTTCAGAAGTGTCTTTTCTGTTTTTAATTAAGAAGTAAAGGGCAATACAAATCGTAGGAATTGCCATACTTATACCCAATGATTTGAAATTTAAACACCAACCCATGTCTTTGACCAACCAGAACACGATATGCAAGTTTTCAATAAAACGCATTTTTTTTGAGATGGCAAAATCGTTAGGAATTTCGGGGTTATTCATTAACTTTGGTATTGGGTACGATTATAAAAGTAAATCAAAATCTTGTAATCCATGATAAATCTTTATAAAAAACTTTTCTACGGACTTTTAATCTGTGTTTTAGCTTTTTTTACGTATAAATATTTTACTGCTGAAACGGGTAGTACCACCGAGTATAATTCCAATTTAATTCAAGAACAGATAAAGAGTGTAGGGAAACTGGTGGTGACCGAAGGACATTTTTCGCAAGTAATGACTTTTAAAGACCAGAATGAATACTTAGGCGGTTTAGTTTCGTTTGATAAAAAGGCGATTGTGGTGGCTAATTCTGATGTTACGGTAGCCTATGATTTGCGTCAAATGAAATATGAAGTGGATGAAAAGAATAAAACCATCCGTATAGTTTCAATACCCAAAGAAGAAATAAAAATTAGTCCTGATATACAGTATTACGATATCGAACAAAGTAAGTTTAACGAATTTACTGGCGCTGATTTTAATGCTATTTCCAAAAAAGTAAAAGCCGATTTAGCTAAAAAAATCGAAAAATCTACTTTGAAAACCAATGCGAAGAATCGTTTGGTGAGCGAATTATCAAAAATTCTATTGATTACGCATAGTATTGGTTGGAAAGTTGAGTATAAAGGTGAAGCTGTGTCGACAGAACGTGATTTTAACTTATAAACAAAAAGTAAGGCTTCTTAAAAAGAAGCCTTACCTTTCCAAAAAAAAACTAATAATTTGTGGTATTTAAAAATATGAAGAAAATTACAGTTTAGCTTGTAAGCTATCCCAACTCCCGCCGTTCATACACTCAACTTGATGTTGTTTAAGTATAGAAACTGCTTGACTACTACGCATACCACTGCGACAGCAGGCAATTACAGGCTTTTTTAATTTTTTGATACTGTCAATTTGTTTAAGAAGCGAGTCTAAAGGGATGTTTTTTGAATTCGTTATATGTCCAGAAGCATATTCGCCAGTGGTGCGTACGTCAATGATTACCGCACCTCGTGCTACAAAATCATTAACTGTGTCATTGGTTTTTGCTCCGAAACCTAAGAAACTAAAAATGCCCATACGTTTTTGAATTTTTTCAAAAGTATGGGCATTCGTTTTATTTGTTAGTGACAAAAGTTACATTAGGCCGAAATTTTTTCAAAAATTAAGTCTAACCCATTTTGAATAAGCTTAGCAACTTCTGGTTTTTTGCTTTTTACACTTTCTAAATGCTGTAAAACTTTATCTACTAATTCGTTGTTGTTCTCTTTGTGAGCAATCTCAGCAATTTCTACAGCTAACAACCAATCGGTAGGATGTTGACCTGTTAAGGCGCCAAATGCTTCTTTCAATGTGATGGTTGTTGCTTTACCTTCACGAATGTTGCGCACGTTTTGGTACAGTTTTTCTAACTCTTCACGCTCAGCCGATTTTTGTTGCTTAATGGTCTTGCTTGAAGGGACATGACTAATCATATCAAAACTGTTTACATCGGCAGGACCTGAGTAGGCAGAAATAATATCTTTACCAACTGCCATATCGTAAATACCCCATTCAGGCTGGAACAATACTTGGTCGCCGTGCGTAACGGTACAGTTCTTGAATTTGATAAGTAATATTTTTCCTTGGATATTACGTGTACCAGTGATGATTTCCCCAGTAACTTTAATATTGCCTTCAAATTCAAGTGTGATTTGTTCTCCTTCGTAAATGTCGTAGGCACGCAAATCACGCGGACTCATATCTTCAATGGCTAAGTTGATGCCTTTAAGTTTGCCAATAGGTGAACCAAAACCTTCGGCATGGTATTCGGTACCATGACCTACCAATTCTTTTTCACGGTAGGCTAAAGCAGTTTTTCCAGTAGCTTGAATGTACACGGGTTTGCCTTCATTTTCAATAACGTTTGTAAATACGCCTGAAATTTGTAAGCCAGTGCTCAATTCGATGGTACCTAGGGCTTTTGAATCGATAAGTTTTTTTGCACCTGATAACCCTCCTGTGCGTAACGCCATTTTGTTAGCAAATTCTTCTAAAACCAAGCTCAAATGCGCAAAGTCAGGGGTTACATACAGTTGAGGTTGTGGTTTTGTGATGTCAAAACTTTGGTTTACTGCACTAATATCGTAAGGTAATTTTACGACATTATCTGTCATACACCATTCGCTTTCCCCAATAGAAGAAAGTAGTCCCGCACCATAAATTTTTGGATTTTCCACACTGCCTATCAAACCATATTCTACCGTCCACCAATGCAAGTTTCTAATTTGAGCCATTTCTGAAGGTTCGCCCATGTTGTTTTGAAGGAAATCTACTTGTGCTTCTGCTTTTTTGATTTCCTCTTCTGGGGTGTTTTCAGCTTCTTTTAAAATAGATAAAAGACGAATCGCTTCATACAATTCGTAATCTCTAGCTGATGAAATAGCTTTGCAACCAATTTCTCCAAAACGACGTAAATATTCTGCGTATTCGGGATTGGCAATAATAGGAGCATGACCGGCACCTTCGTGGATAATATCAGGAGCAGGGGTGTACTCTATGTGCTCTAATTGACGAATATCGCAAGCAATAACCAACACATTGTAGGCTTGAAATTCCATAAAAGCACTTGGCGGAATAAAACCATCTACAGCTACAGCGGCCCAGCCAATTTCTTTCAAAATACGGTTCATTCCGTACATGTTAGGAATCGAGTTTATTTCTAAACCTGTTTTTTGTAAACCTTCCAAATAAGATTCATGGGCTACTTTTGAAAGATAATCCACATTTTTACGCATCACATAGCGCCATACCGCTTGGTTGATGGGCGTATAATCCTCATAGTTTTGCGGGATGATGAACTGTTTTAAATGTTGCGGTAATCGGTCGATTAATGGGTTGCTTTCAAAATGAGTTTCCATATTTCTGAGTTGTTTGAGCAAAAATAAGTTTTTTAAAATGAAATTAAAATTAAAAAAGGATTCGATTTTTAAAGTAAGGGACGATGCCCTGCCTTTCTGAAATATTCAATTTTATAATTAAAAAGTTCTGCCATCTTGCCTGCACGCCATTTGGCCTCGTCGGCTTTTTCGCCTGTAAATAAACTATCGACCGTGTTTTCAAACAATTGCATCCAGCGGTCAAAATGGATTTTTTCCAAAGGCATTTTGGCATGTGGCGGGAATGGTGACCCTGAATAAGAATGTTTATCCAGAAGAATTGTTTCCCAAAAACCATACATTTTGTTCAAATGTGGTCCCCAATCTTGTATCGCGCCATTAAAAATAGGGCCAATCAAGGGGTCAACTTTTACATTATCGTAAAAAGTATTCACCATCAATTGTATATCATTTATATTTTCTATGTCTTTCATTTTTGTCGAATAGTGTCAACACAAAGTTACAGCTATAAAGCCTTAAAAAAATGATAAATGTTAGGTTGCAGTGTCAATTCTTTGAAAGATTTAACCACAAAGTACACAAAGAAATCACGAAGTTCACAATTTTTCAATTATAAACGAACGCAAAGAATTCTTCACCTGGCTTTGTCTAGTACCTTAATAAAATTCTTGAAAATTAGAGGGATTCGTGTTTGAAAAATCTGTTTCTCTGTGTGCCTCTGTGAAACATTTAACCACAAAGTACACAAAGAAATCACGAAGTTCACAATTTCTCAATTATAAACGAACGCAAAGAATTCTTTACCTGTCTTTGTCTAGCACCTTAATAAAATTCTTGAAAATTAGAGGGATTCGTGTTTGAGATGTCTTTTTATCTGTGTGCCTCTGTGAAACATTTAACCACAAAGTACACAAAGAAATCACGAAGTTCACTATTTCTTAATTATAAACGAACGAAAAGATTTCTTTATGGATACCTTAATAAAATTCGTGATAATTCGTGTTTGAAATGTCTTTTTATCTGTGTGCTCTGTGAAACATTTAACCACAAAGTACACAAAGAAATCACGAAGCTCACTATTTCTTAATTATAAACGAACGAAAAGATTTCTTTATGGATACCTTAATGAAATTCGTGATAATTCGTGTTTGAAATGTCTTTTTATCTGTGTGCTCTGTGAAACATTTAACCACAAAGTACACAAAGAAATCACGAAGCTCACTATTTCTTAATTATAAACGAACGAAAAGATTTCTTTATGGATACCTTAATAAAATTCGTGATAATTCGTGGAATTTGTGTCTGAAAAATCTGTTTATCTGTGCTCATCTGTGTTTGAAAAAAAATGCTCCTAAAAAGGAGCACTTAATTAATTTTTAATTTGTGGAGGATATTTTTCTAAGATTTTGGAAACAAATTCTTTGATGCGAGCGTCTTTTCGTTCTACATCTTGGGTCAGGTATCCTGAACCTTTTCCTTGCCAAATTAATTCTTTGGTTTTGGCATCAATGACGTCTATAATCAAAGTGCCTTCGGTAGAGGTAATCGGCATGGAGTAGTTAAAACCGCCCCACCAAGGATTCCATCCCATATTCCATCCCCAATTGTTGTAGTAATCTACACGTTCTCTTTCTTTGGTGAAAAAACTGATAAGGATATCCGCATTTTCTGATTTGGTAAACCCTTTGCTTGCCAGCGCTTCATCTAAGGCATACAAAATTCTTCTTTTGTCTAAGTCGGAAATTTCCGCTTTGTCAATGCCACTTTTTAAATAGGCAAAAGTTTTGTATTGGCTAAAATTAGCTCTTTTGTCATAATCTGTATTGACATATACTGAACTGCATCCCGCAAGGATGAATACACTAAAAAAAGCTAGTAATTGTATCGTTCTCATAGTTTTATACGTTTAAGGTGTCTTAAAGTTACCACAAAAAACATACCAAATCAATTTATAATCTTTGAAAATCAAATGTTTACAACAAATTTTCATCCACTAAATTAGGTAACGTCACTTTTAAAAGCGGTTCTACTTCCATAGCACGCTTGATGGCAAAAATAGCCCCTTCGTTTCTTGCCCAGCTTCTACGAGAAATACCATTATTCACATCCCAGAATAGCATCGATTTTAGACGACGAGCTGAATCTTCTGAGCCATCTAATAACATACCAAAACCACCATTGATAACTTCGCCCCAGCCTACACCACCACCGTTGTGGATAGAAACCCATGTTGCTCCACGGAAACTGTCGCCAATTACATTGTGGATAGCCATATCAGCTGTGAAACGGGAGCCGTCATAAATATTAGAAGTTTCACGATAAGGAGAGTCAGTTCCTGATACATCGTGATGGTCACGACCTAGTACTACTGGTCCTATTTGACCGTTTTTAATCGCTTCGTTAAAGGCTTGAGCAATTTTGATACGCCCTTCGGCATCAGCATATAAAATTCTGGCTTGTGAACCTACGACCAATTTGTTTTGTTGTGCACCTTTTATCCATTGGATGTTATCCGCCATTTGTTGTTGAATTTCTTCAGGTGCGTTTTGCATCATTTCCTCCAAAACTGCACAAGCAATGTTGTCGGTTTTTTGTAAATCTTCGGGCTTGTTAGAAGCACACACCCAACGGAAAGGTCCAAATCCGTAGTCAAAACACATAGGTCCCATAATATCCTGAACATACGACGGGTATTTGAATTCTCTGCCCAACGTTGGATTTTCAGCCATAACAGCAGCTCCTGCACGTGATGCTTCTAAAAGGAATGCATTTCCGTAATCAAAGAAATAGGTACCTTTAGCGGTGTGTTTGTTAATAGCCTCGGCATGACGGCGTAAGGTTTTTTGAACTTCTGTTTTAAATTGTTCAGGATGAGTTGCCATCATTTCGTTAGCCTCTTCAAAAGAAATCCCCACAGGATAATAACCACCAGCCCAAGGATTATGTAAAGAGGTTTGGTCAGAACCTAAATCGATATGTAAATTTTCTTCGTCAAAACGTTCCCAAACATCTACTACGTTGCCTAAATAAGCGAGTGAAACAATTTCTTTATTGGCTAAGGCTTCACGTACGCGAGTAATTAACCCGTTCATATCGGTGTGAATTTCGTGAATCCAACCTTGTTCGTGACGTATTTTTGTGATTTTAGGATTTACTTCGGCACAAACCGTTACACAGCCAGCAATCGTACCGGCCTTAGGTTGTGCGCCACTCATGCCTCCTAATCCAGAGGTTACAAATAAACCTCCTGAAGGATTTTTCTTTATTTTTCTAAATCCGTTTAAAACAGTAATGGTTGTTCCGTGTACAATGCCTTGTGGGCCTATGTACATATAACTACCTGCGGTCATCTGACCGTATTGCGTAACCCCTAAAGCATTGAATTTTTCCCAATCGTTTGGTTTAGAATAATTAGGAATCATCATCCCGTTAGTAACTACAACTCTAGGTGCGTCTTTATGCGATGGGAACAACCCCATAGGGTGTCCAGAATACATCACCAAGGTTTGTTCGTCTGTCATTTCAGCTAAATACTGCATGGTCAAACGATACTGCGCCCAGTTGCTAAACACCGCACCATTACCGCCGTAAGTGATTAATTCATGGGGATGTTGCGCTACGGCATAATCCAAATTGTTTTGAATCATCAACATGATGGCTTTAGCTTGTAAACTTTTGCCAGGGTAGTCCTCAATATTGCGTGCTCTCATTTCATAATCAGGACGCAAACGGTACATGTAAATACGTCCGTATAGTTCTAATTCTTGTTTGAATTCAGGAAGTAGTTCCGCATGCTGATGAGGTTCGAAATAGCGTAAAGCATTTTGTAAGGCTAATTTTTTTTCCTCGTCTGTTAATATTTCTTTACGCTTAGGCGCGTGATTGATTTGTGGTTCGTAGGGTTTTGCTTGTGGTAAAATCGATGGAATTCCTACTGTAATTTGTTGGTGAAAAAGCTCCATAGCCTCCAAAGAGGGAACAGTAGCTATATGTTGTGAATTATCTTGCATTGTTTTTTGTTTAAAGTTTAAGGTTCAAAGTTTATAATGTTCAAAGTTTTTGATTAATGAGCACTGAGACTGATTACTCGAACTGATCACTGACCACTGAATATTGACCACTGAATATTGACGACTGTTTACTTTCTATTTGTTCCAGTTTTTTTATCAAACCCATACGGGCAATGACGGCAACCACTTTTGCAACAATACCCTCTTTTTAGGTGGTATTGCTCGGTAAAACATTTATAACCTTCGGGAGTGTAATAGAAATCTTCTCCTTCTTTTAAATTATTTGGGTCTAAAGCATTGTTCATATTCGCAAATTTATCAATTTTGTAGGATATGATTCTCATTGTTTTTAAATATTTGACGCCAAAAGGTTTTCGGGGGATTACTTTTTTTCCATTTGTAATTCTAGCCGATAAACAGGATAAATTAAACCCTGTTTTTGTAAATCACGAGCGTATCCATATTCGACAACAGTTGGAGTTGTTAATCGTGCCTTTTTATATTTGGTATGCTGTAGAGTTTTTAATCCGATGGATGCAGTTTAAAAACTGGAAGCATGCTTATTATAATATTTCTTTTGAACGTGAGGCGTATCAAAATGAAAAAGACCTCGACTATTTGCAGCAGAGGTCTTTTTGGAAGTTTTTAAAGTATCTTAATATATAATTTTTTTAGTTACGATAGCTCCGTTTTCAAGAGTTATTTTTACTAGTAAAGCACTGTTGGTGTTTCTTAAATTAAATGTACTCTCTTTTTTATTTAGATCTTTTGATGTAAATAAAGATTTGCCTAAAACATCATAAATTTGAATGTCTTTTATAAAGAATAATTCTGACTTTATTGTGATGTATTCTGTTCCGAATACCGTTATACTATTGTCGTATTTAGGGTTGTTAGTTGCTAAGTTTTCTTTGTTGTATTTTAAAACAAAGCGATTTTTGTATAAACCTTTTTCTGAGGTGAAACTGTATGGCGAAAGTGTTAAGTCATGTATTGTGCCTGTTAATAAATCTTCTAAATATACTTTTTGAGTTTTGTCTGCAAATAGACCATCTGTATAAGCAATAGCAAATTTATAATTGCCTTGAGCTGGTACTTGAAATCCGATGTTTACTTTGTCGTTGTTGTCAAAAGGTACAGCTTTGCCCTGAATACTGAAAATTTCGTCATCTAATATCGAGAAAGCTGTAAAAGGGTCTTGATAATTAGTGCTAGCATCAAATAGACGATCTCTGCCGTTAGTGGCGTCAGTAGCATAGCCAATCATGAATCGGGTCATGTTTGAATTGTTATCAAAAAAGTCAAGCCAAATTCTATGTTTCTCAGGCTCTATTTTTGAAGTTTTGTAAAATTGACTATTGTCATAAGTTTTGTTAGCGTTGTCGGTTCTCATGCTGTTATTGAAGGTGATCGTGTTGGTTCCGGCAGCTCCATCTAGCATTTCTACAAAAAATCCTTGTCCCGCTCCAATTTTTCCATTGAAACCATAAAAAGGACCTTCGTTACTACCTAATTTGTTGTAGGTTACATAATTACTGCTTGAATAATTGTAAGCATAGGATTGGTAATATGGACTTTGATTGGATGTTGATATTGGGGTATTATGAGTCCATAAGTAAACTTTTCCATCTATTACGCCTGAGTTGGTTGTTAAGAATTCTACAGCGTCGATTGCAGAAGGATATGGATTACCCACTAAATTCATGTTGTCTGTAGTGTTTGTTATTAGCAAACCATTGGCTCCAGTATAACTAGTGCCTGTGAATGAACCTCTGGTTATAGTTCTTGTGATTATACCATTTTTTGGGATTCCTGTGAAAGTGGTTGAAAAAGAGGTGTTTGAATTAGGTACTCTTATGATGTAGCCTTTTCCTGCAACCATGTTTTCGGTGGTGTTTGACCAGTTGCCATACCCATAAGAAGGTGGGGTTCCTACGCCATTATTTACGTCAGGAATCCATTGGTAAATTCTTGTTGTTTGGCTCAGTGGAGATACGCTAGTAACTGGAAAATTGGCTACAGGTGAAGACCAGTAGATGTAATCAAAAGCTTTTAAGTTAGTTGCGGTTCTATCCATGTTGAAAGTTCCTGTACCGCTGTTAGCCGGTGTAGGAGAGTCGTTTAGTTGTACCAAATTCGCACCATTTCTAACGTTTAGTGTGCCATTTGTTTTTAGCCAGTCGGTAATGATTAAATTTTGATTCGCTTGTATTTCTAAATTCCCTCCAGTTTGTACATCCACATTTTTAGCATAGGCTGTAGGGGCATTGGTGATTTGAGAGATAGCTCCATTAGGAATAATAACACAAGAATTAGCATCAGGAACACCATTGTTAGGTGACCAGTTGTCTTCTGTGTTCCAATCGTTTCCATAGCCACCAGTCCATACTCTTGAATTGTTGGTAACGGTTATAGTTCCTGAAGTGGTGCAAGAATTACTTAAATTAGCATTTGCTACTATGTTATAAGTGTTAGCTGTTAATTGGGTTAGTGTTGGTTTGATATAAACAGTACTAGCCGTTGTCCCAGCTGTGTATGCATTTGTACATGCAGCATCTGTGTAAGCATCTACTCCGCCAGACCAAGTGAAATTAGGTGATAAGGGCTTATTTCCGTAAACGCGTACATCGTCTAAAGCCCAGCCGTCTGCAAATTGTGCAGTATATCTAAAGCGAATTTTCAAATTTGCTTGATTGATATAGCTACTTAAATCTACAGTTTTATCTACAAAAGCGGCTGGTGTACCTATGTCAGAAGTGGTAGAACCTCCTGCGGGTGTTATCCAAGTTGTTCCTCCATCTGTTGAAACTTGTAAATCACCACTATCGCCTGAATAAAATGAGTAATAGTGTTTGAAATCAATATTTAAACTAGTAAATCCTACTGTGTTAATGCTTCCGGTTTGAGTTAGGTTAGTAACTATGTTGGATCCGCTATAGTCTGAAGCCGCTAGAGCGAATTTATCCCCTATAAGTCCCGAACTGATAGCGGGTTTCCATACAACTGTATTTGCAGGTTGATAAGAGCTGGTGTGTACAGCCCATTGGCTGTCAGTACCTGCGCCAGTAGCTGTTGGTATAGTTGAAGTAAAAAGACCAAGGCCACTTTCAAAAGATTCGTTTAATAATTCAATTTCTTCTGATGTGCCAGAAGCAGAAATACTAATAATGTCGTCTTGACCACAAACTGTAGGTGTGGGGTTACTAAAAGTTAATGAAGGTACTGTTTTTACAGTCGCTTTTATCTCGGTTCTAAATTTCGATTCGCAACTGCCATTGTAAGCGGTTACATAATATTTAGTAGTACCAACACTTAAAACAGGCGTGTTCCAAGAGCCAGTAGCTGTAAAAGTACCAGTGCCTCCAGTTGCTGAGGTGTACCAATAGAATCCTGTGGTTCCGGCAGTACCTGTAGCAGTAAGGGTTACGCTACTGGTTGGGCCACAAGCAGTACCGTTAGTAATAGTAGCAATTTTTGCGCTACAGTCAGCGGTTACTTTTAAGATGTAATCCTCTACTTCGCCTCTAGTAGAGTTAGAGCAAGCATTGAAAGTCGAATCTTCACCGCTAACACCGCTACCTCTTGAATGAAAGCGTATTCTGTAGTTGCCAGCTGTTTGACCAGTTGGTACAATAAAACCAATAGTGGTGTCAAGAGCAAATGTTGTATTGCCGGAGCTATAAACGGTTTCATTAGCGTCATCAAAATCGCCGTCCTTGTTCCAATCTACATAAGCTTTTAAATATTGAGATCCAATCAGGGCAACATATATATTTACAGGTCCATCAGGGACTTGCTCCGCTATAGTAGTAGCTGTATAATTACCGTAGCCAGAGGTGGAATAACCTGGAGCACTTGCGCTAAGGACATCGTTCAAGGTTCCCATCGATTGCAGAGCATTAATATATCTTGAGTTGGATGTTGTTGTAGGCGTACAATAACTTGGTACAGTTTGAGTGTTACCATTTAAAGGAGTCGTGCTTAAATAGGTTGGTCCTCCACTACATGCATTATTGTTAAAAGCATATACAAAATAATAGTAAGTTGTGTTTACCGTTAAACCAGTGTCGCTAAAGCTGGTGTTAGTGTCATTGTCCACCACTACATTCGTGCCTCCTAAGGTGGTTGAACCTATGGTGTAACTATTAGTATTTACTGGGCTAGGCGCAACACCACTCGTGTTTCTAACTACAAGGTAGTTAGAGGGTGCTGGACTGGCTGCGGTAAAACTTCCTGTAACTGTCGTTGAGCCTGGAGTTAATGATAATAGGGTGGGTTGCGCAGTTGGGGTTGTGCAGGCGGGAGGAGCAGTATAGGTTAGTGATACATCGTCTACCGCACCGTAAGCATGAGGTGAATCTATATCTGCTTTGAATGTGAATATCAAATTTGTAGTTGTACCTGCTAGTGAATTCGGAAGAGTAACGTTTTGTGTTGTAAAAGTTGATACACTCGTGTTAGGATAAGGGCCAAATTGGAGTGTGCCTCCAGGGAGATTCCCTTCTGTAGGCGTGTTAGTATCTGTATATACAGCTATATAATCATAATAAGTTGGTGATATAAAATCAGATGTTGCTTGCTTGTATTTGAAAGTTAATTGAATGTTTGTCGCTCCTAATGGAATTGTGATAGATCGGTATAGATGAACTGTGCGTGCAGAGTTCGTGGTTCCAACGCTTGTTGATGAATTACCTATAAATGCGCATCTGTTTCCTGTATAGCCTGTTTGTCCTGTTCCAACATACCAAGATCGATTGCCGCTGTTGTGATTAGCTACGCTCCATCCATTTGATGCAAAAGAAGTTCCTGTTTCAAAACCACCATCGCCTGTGGCACTTATATAGGTTACTTGTGATTTTGTATTTAAAGAAACTAAACTCAGAAATATTAAAAAAGTAAAAAGTGTTCTTTTACCTTGGCTTTTTATTGCGTAAAATTCTTTCATAGCTTAAAGAATTAATGGTTTTTGGGATTGATTATCAGTTTGATAATTATTAAAATTATAAAACGTGTCAAAAATATGCAAATAAAATGAAGTAAATTTTTGTTTTCGTCGAGTTTTTGTGTTTTTTATCGATGTTTCATAATTTTTTTCTCACTTTTTTTGTATAATATGTTTTTTGCTTTTATATGTTAGGTGACTTAGGTTACTTTTTTTAGTTATATAAATCTTTAGGTCTCTGGAAATTGAAGTTTTAGTATGGGGCTATATATAAAAGTTGGATCTTTTATATGTAAATTTGCAGTCTAAAAAGTTAAGCTAAATAGTTTTATGCGGTTATTGTTTTTCTTGGTTATAAGTTTGTCTTCTTTAGGAGGTAAAGCGCAGTTATATGTTGGTTCTAATGCTTACATATATGTCAAAGATCAGTATGTTACTGTTACTTCTGACGTTAATTTGAAAGACAATTCAAGTTTTCTGTATCTGCGTCAAGATGGGCAGTTATTACAAAAAACAACTGGATTCAGTAGTAATTCAGGTAACGGAAATTTGTCTGTATATCAAGAAGGAACGGTTAATAATTACCAATACAATTATTGGTGTTCACCTGTGGGTGGTTTTGCGCCTGTTGCTGGTTATGGGACTAATGGTGGTTTTTCAATCAAACAGATAGGTGTGCCTAATGTTACGAATAACCCTATTTCATTCAATTTAGGAACACCTATCAGTGGGCACGATGGTTTAAGCTCTTTTGGCTCAGTAGGAATTGCTGATCGATGGATATATAATTATGTTTCAGGAAACGTTTATGCAAATTGGGCGTATGTAGGACAAGGAAATACTAATCCAGGTTTGGGCTTTACGATGAAAGGAACTAGTGGGACTGATGCGGTCGTACCTTATACAGGTGCAATTGCAAATAATACTGGTAGTGCGCAACGTTATGATTTTAGAGGACGTCCTAACGATGGTACAATTTCAAATGCTGTTTCCAGTGGCAATTATACCCTTATTGGTAATCCGTATCCTAGTGCAATAGATATTCATTCCTTTTTGTCAGATGTGGGGAATGTCGCATTGTTAGATGGAGCTGTCTATTACTGGGAACAAGTGGTTAAGAATACCCATTTGTTAGCGGGGTATGAAGGGGGCTATGGTGTTTATACAATTTTAGGAGGGTATAAAAGAGCCGATATCTGGACGAGTAAGGGTGACGGCACATATGATGTGGATTTAGATTCAGATAATGATTTAGATTATTCGCAAGATGGACTTACTATAAAAAAACGTTTCGTACCTATAGGACAAGGGTTTATGGTAAAAGGAATTGCAAGTGGTAATGTTTCGATGAAAAATGGTTTTAGGGTCTTTTTGAAAGAATCCGATGTAAATATGTCTCCTTTTGCAAAGATGTCAGTTGCATCAGATAAGGGTAATGATTTTTTTGATCCAATACCTAATGTAGCTGGCATTGATTATACAAGTCAAAAGAGAAAATCGTATGCAGAACAAATTCGTATTAAAGTTTTAGTGAACGACAATCAAGGGGTAATTAGGACAGCTCTTGGTTTTGCTGATAATTTGACCGATGGTCCTGATTATTCGGCAGATGCAAAAAGTGATGCGGATGATGCCATTTTTTCTTTTTATCACATCTTGGAGGGTACACAAGAAGAATATTGTATGTCGTTGACTAAATTTGATGAGAATAAAGGATACCCAGTTGGATTTAGAAATAAAAATTCCGCAAAATTTAAGCTTAAAGTCAACGATCTTCTGTATGGTTTCAATCCTAATCAAAAAATTTATATGCACGATAAATTAAAAGATACTTATCACGATATAAAAGAGGGTATTTTCGAAATTGAGTTGCCAGCGGGTAATGTTCGTGATCGTTTTGAAATTACATTCAAAGATGCTAAATTATCTAAACCTGAGCATGATATAGCGACTAAGTTAGATGTGTTTGCTGATAAAGGATTAAAAGCAATAGTAGTTAAAAATGCAGAATCTATCGATTTGTCTCAATGTAAAATTTACGATGTTTCAGGTGAATTAATGTTGGATAAAAAAGATTTAGGAAATCATTCGAGTTTTGAATTTAGTACCTCGCAGTTTAGCTCCGGAGTGTATATCGTTCAGGTCACTGCCGCAACTGGTGTAGAAATGGTAAAGAAGGTAATTGTTGAATAATTTTTTTCAATCTTTTACATCAAAGGACGACCTCGTGTCGTCTTTTGTTATTTAAAGCGTATTTTTGCCAAGTGAAAACGCCTCTTCAACAAATAAATATTTCATTGCCCAACGGAATCTCTCTTTACCTCAAAAGAGAAGATACTATTCATCCTTATATTTCAGGAAACAAATACCGAAAACTCAAATACAACTTGCTTTATTTGCAAGACCATTGGGTAGATACCTTGGTTACTTTTGGTGGGGCTTTTTCGAACCATATAGCCGCAACGGCTTATGCCTGTCACGAAAAAGGAATTTCATGCGTGGGCGTGATTCGTGGCGAAGAACTATGGAAAGAAGTGGTAACCAATCCTACCCTGAAGTTTGCTCAATCTTGTGGTATGAAATTCGAATTTGTAACCCGCGAGCAATACCGTGATAAAGAGCATCCTGAATTTTTAGCGTATCTACAAGCTAAATACGGAACGTGTTACCTATTGCCCGAAGGTGGAACTAACGCGTTAGCCGTGCAGGGTTGCGAAGAAATTTTAGGAAACGATACCGCCGAATTTGATTATATCTGTACGGCTGTGGGTACAGGTGGAACTATTTCTGGACTTATCAATAGCAGTTTACCACACCAAAAAGTGTTGGGTTTTCCTGCCTTGAAAGGCGATTTTCTTACAAAAGAAATTCAGCAATGGACGCACAATAACCGTTGGCAATTGATACACGAGTACCACTTTGGAGGCTATGCTAAAGTTACTGAAGCGTTGATAGCTTTTCTTAATGCTTTTTATGAGCAAACTCAAATTCCTTTGGACCCTGTATATACTGGGAAGCTACTTTTTGGCGTTTATGATTTGATTACGAAAGGCTATTTTACAGAAAATTCAAAAATTTTAGCTGTTCATACAGGAGGGTTACAAGGTATTGCTGGAATGAATCAATTTTTGCAAAAGAAAAATAAAACGTTAATTGCTTATGCAGATGCGTTGAAAAATCAATAATTTTGTTTCCAGACCTAACAGGTCTTTAAGACCTGTTAGGTCTCAATTAGGTCTCGTAATAGTTCGTGTCATATCATCAAAAATCATTAGGTTACCTTAAACCTGATTGGTTTTAAAAAAATATAAAGCTCAAAATGAAAAATTTTTGTTACCTCCTAATCGCCATCACTTTAGTTGCTTGTAGTGCCGCAAAGCCTAAAATTCAGACCACTAGAAAACCTGTGGTTACTACACCAACAAGGAAAGTACATGAGCCTGATAAGGAAATCATTATTGACCAAAATTTAAAAAAGCCCGAAGAACTCGTGGCAACCTCAAGAGTAAAGGTGACTCCTGAAATCATCAATGGGTATATTGGACAGTTCAAAGAAATAGCCATGCACAATATGAAAGAGCACGGGGTGCCAGCTAGTATCACCCTAGCGCAAGGTATTTTAGAGTCTGGTGCTGGTACAGGAACCTTATGTCGCACGGCTAATAACCATTTCGGGATTAAGTGCCACAAAGAATGGAACGGTGAGTATGTGCGTCATGATGACGATGCCGCTCAGGAATGTTTCCGTAAATACAACGAACCTGCCCAGTCATATACGGACCATTCCTTGTTTCTAACCTCGCGACCATGGTATGCGCCACTGTTCAAATTAGATAAATACGATTACAAGGGCTGGGCGTATGGACTTAAAAAAGCGGGTTATGCTACCGACCCTAAATATCCTGAAAAACTTATCAGTATCATCGAGCGTTATCAATTGCATCAATATGATTCAAAGGTCTTAGGGTTTGTATTTGTGCCTGCATCAAAACCTGCCGAAGTTAAAAAAACTGAAACAGTAGCGGTGACTCCCGCAAAAGAAGTCACTAACGAAGTAAAAGATGTCGTACAATCGGTAACGCAGGTCACTGCAACCCCTACCGATGCCTCCACCACTCATACCGTGGCTCAGGGCGAAACCTTGTATTCCATTTCAAAAAAATATAATACTACGGTAGAGGATTTAAAGCAAAAAAACAACCTGATGGATAACGCTATTTCCATCGGTCAACAATTAATTATATTTTAGTAGCCCAGCATTAGGGCATATTTTCAAACGCAGTTTCCCGCTGTCCGCTGTATCTTTCAAAAGCTGGGCGTCAGGCTCAAGGTTTTAAACAAGCTTTTCGAGCCCAACTTTTGAAAGGATGCCGCTTCCATCGGGGCTAAATTCAAACATTAGGAACAAAATGATTTATCAAAGAAGCAGTCAGTTATTTGCAGAAGCCTCAGAAGTAATTCCTGGAGGGGTAAATTCACCAGTAAGAGCCTTCAAATACGTTGGAGGAACACCCATATTTGTTAAAGAAGCCAAAGGCGCCTATTTATATGATGAAGACGGAAACCGGTTGATTGATTACATCAACTCTTGGGGACCTATGATTTTAGGACATGCCTATCAACCTGTAGTGGATGCCGTAGTAGCAAAAGCTCAAAAAGGGACTTCTTTTGGAATGCCCACAGAACTGGAAACACAAATTGCTCGTTTAGCAGTGGCTATGGTGCCTAATATCGACAAGATTCGTTTTGTAAATTCAGGTACAGAAGCTTGTATGAGTGCTATTCGTTTAGCTAGAGGATTTACAGGGCGTGACAAAATTGTGAAATTTGCAGGTTGCTACCACGGTCATTCTGATTCTTTTTTAATTCAAGCGGGTAGTGGAGCCATTACGTTTGGTTCGCCTAACAGTCCTGGTGTAACACAAGGTACGGCTAAAGATACTTTGTTAGCTAACTATAACGATATTGAAAATGTAAAAGCTTTATTAGAGGCTAATGTCAATGAAATTGCCGCTATCATCATCGAGCCTGTAGCGGGTAATATGGGTTGTGTGCCACCTAAAGCGGGTTTCTTAGAAGCGTTACGCGAGTTGTGTGATGCGCACGGCACTTTGTTGATTTTTGATGAGGTTATGACAGGCTTCCGTTTAGCTAAAGGAGGAGCACAAGAGCTATATAATATCAAAGCGGATATCGTTTGTTTTGGTAAAGTTATTGGGGGCGGTTTGCCTGTTGGGGCTTTTGCAGCTCGTAACGAAATCATGAATTATTTAGCGCCCCTAGGACCCGTGTACCAAGCAGGAACATTATCAGGAAATCCTTTGGCAATGGCTGCTGGATTAGCCATGTTAGAAGCATTAAATTCAGATGCGGGAATTTTTGACCGTCTAGAAGCTAAAACGGCTTATTTAGAGAAAGGAATTCACGAAGTGTTGACTAAAAATAATATCGAATACACCATTAACCGTGTAGGTTCCATGATTTCAGTGCACTTCGATAAAGAAGCTGTAGTGGATTTTGAAACTTCTAAAAAAGGGGATAATCAACGTTTTAAAGACTTTTTCCACGGATTGGTAAAAGAAGGCGTATATATCGCACCATCAGCTTATGAAACTTGGTTTATTACTGATGCTTTAAGCTACGAAGATTTAGATGCGACGATTCAAGCCATTGATAAAGTGAGTCAAAGTTTGTAACTCGTTTTTCTAGAAATAAAAAAAGTGGAATTTCAGAATTGTTGAAGTTCCACTTTTTTATTGAATACAGAATTTTTTAATTTTTGATTTTTAATTTTTGATTTTTTCGCTGTTTGTGGTGCTTGCGGTGTTCTTTTCTAAAATCTTCCCACTTTGCAAATTGCTTTTCGTTTAATAACTTTTTCATCTTGTCACGATGAGCTTTTTGCTTGTCTAACATAGCGCTACGTTTTTTAAAACGTTCCTCAGCAGATAATTTTTTGCCTTCTTTTTCAAGTTGCTTTTTTTCTTGACGATGCGCTTCACGCTCTTTGCTTTCTTCTGCTAAGATTTTAGCCAATTCCTTTTGTTGGTTGTCGGATAAATCTAATTCCATGGATATTTTTTTCAAATGTAATTCCGTACGCTGTTCAGGAGATAAATGGTCTTGGGTGGGATTTTCCTGAGCTTGGCTAAATTGAAAGCTAAGCGTTAAAATAAATAAGGTTACAAACGTTCTCATATGCTATTCTTTTTAAAACTGTTTGTCTATTTGACCTGCAAAACAGAAAAAGGTTTAATTAGCTGTGAAAAAAAATGATTATTGTCATGGTGTTAAAATCTTTAACTGCTAAATTTGCAACGTGAAAAAAATCGCCTTACTTTTTGGATTGTTCCTATTGTTGCGTCCTGTACTTCCGCTTGTGGAGTATGTGGTTAACTATGATTATATCTCTAAAGTATTGTGTGAAAATAAGGCGAAACCACAGTTGCAATGTAATGGTAAATGTCATTTGATGAAACAAATGGCGAAGGCCTCGGAAGCTGAAAAACCTTTATCGCAAGATAAAAAGCAACTCAAAATGGAATGGGAAGAAATGTTTGTGTTGCCCGTTCAATTGTTTCGTCTACCCGTTTTTTATAAAACTTCTATTTCTCTAGTTGAGAATGTTTATACGAATACCTATGCTTTTCTGAAAGGAAATCCTTTTTTTCATCCACCATCTGCATAATATAAGTAACTATTCGGTTGCTGATTTTTATAATGTTTTTACACCTGCGTTTTACCATTGTGCATAGGAGTCGTTGAGTTATTATACTTAATTTCTCTTAATCACTTAATGGTAAGAATAATACGCTTTTTCGTATTTTATGTATGGTATAATGATATTTAAAGTATCCGATTAGTTCCTTTTTCTTTCCCAATTGAAAAGTAGTTTGCTTCATGCTCCACTTTAGTCAAGTGTAGCCGATTGTTATTTCAATCAACTCACCGCTTTTCAATCTGTTTGCACTTATCAAAAAAGAACACTTTTAAGGTTTATTCAATCTTGATAGAGGAAACTCCTGTCATTTGAATGAGCTGTAAGTGATTATGCAATTCTAAATTTAAAATGAAAAAATATATTCTTACAACCTTTGCTTTAATAAGCACAGGATTTTATGCGCAAAAAATAAAAAAAGATTCGGTAAGTACTAAAAATATAGACGAAGTTGTGGTGACTTCAAGTCGGATGCAAATCAAGAAAATAGAATCACCCCTAGCAATTTCTAAACTGTCCGAAAAACAAATTAACGAGACTAAAGCCACAGCCGTGTTTGAATTAGTCAATAAGACACCTGGGGTGATGATGGCTAATTTAGGTAATGAGCAACACAGCATGGCTATTCGTCAGCCCATGACTACTAATGCTTATTTCTTGTATTTAGAAGATGGTTTGCCTATTCGTCCTTTGGGCGTTTTTAATCATAACGCCTTGTTGGAAATCAATCAGTTCAACTTGCAAAATATTGAAGTGGTAAAAGGGCCTGTTTCTTCTCTTTACGGTCCAGAAGCGGTGGGTGGAGCTATAAATTTGATTTCTAAAAAACCATCCTTAAAAAATGAAATGAAAGTGGGTTTTCAAGGCGACCAGTTTCATTACAACCGTTTTCAAGCCATGGGATCGGGTACTTTAGGGAAGTTTGGGTTTCATATTTCGGGATTAACTTCAATCCAAAAAAATAGTTGGATGACCTATTCTGATTATGAAAAATACAATATCAACGGGCGTTTTGATTATACGTTTAATAAAATGCATAAGTTGATTGCTACGGTATTTTATGGCGATTACTATTCGCAAATGAGCGGGAGTGTGAATGAGTATAGTTTTTATCATCGTACCTATAAAAGCTTAACTGATTTCGCCTATCGAAAATCTGAGGGATTACGTTCTAAGCTTACCTATGAATTGAATTGGAATGCAAACGCACAAACACAATTTACGGCTTTCTTGCGTAAAAATAATTTAGGTCAAAATCCGTCTTATTCGATTAAAAAAACAAACGATAAATTTTTGTTTACAGGAGAAGTTAATTCCAATAGTTTTAAAAGTTATGGATTGTTGCTTCAACATATACAAAAAATCAACTTTATGAATACTAATGTTGTCGCTGGAGGACTTTTCGATCGTTCGCCTATAGATTACTGGGCATACAGAATTGATTTGAAAGGAATTTATGACTTTGATGGAAAGGTGATAGATCGATATGAATTAATAACTGAAAGACCTGATGTTAGATTGAAAGAGTATAATGGTTCAATTTTTAATTATGCAGGATTTGTACAGTTCAAAACAACGCCTTTCAAAAAAATGGTTTTAACCGCAGGCGGTAGATATGATAAAATGAAAATAGATTATTTCAATGCTATTAGTATGAAAGAAGGTGATAAGCAATATGATCAGTTTACATTTAAATTAGGTTTGAATTACAATCCTTTTTCTTTCGCAGGTTTGTATGCTAATTATGCACAAGGATTTGCACCTCCAGGCGCATCAGTTATTTTTGAAACTAAAGCGGGTACTGGTAAAAATGGTGTTCCAGCGGAATTTAACTATGATTTGAAATCAGCAATTTTTAATAATTATGAAGTGGGTGGGTGGTTTAAGTTGTTGTCTCAGAATTTAGTAATCGATTATTCGGTTTATTATATGCAGGGTAAAAATGAGTTAATTAATACTAGACTTGTTGATAATTCTACTGATTATCGATCAGTAGGGGAGACTTTACATAAAGGCGTAGAATTAGGATTGAATTATAAGCCGTTTTCTCAACTGAATTTACGAGTTGGAGGTGCCTATTCTGAACATAAATTTATTGAATTTGTTTTGCCAACAAATAGTTTGGATGGAGTTAAAGATTTAAATGGTAAAGAAATGCCTTCAGCCCCTCGTTGGGTAGCCAATACGGAACTAAGTTATTATCCTAAATGGTTGCCAAACTTTAGAATTGCTACCGAAATGCAATATGTGTCAAGCTTTTACCAAGACCAAATCAATACCGTAAAATACGATGGTTATCAGGTGTTCAATGGTCGAGTTGCTTATAAAATTAAAGGGGTAGAAGCTTATTTGAATGTGATGAATTTCACGGACAAACTGTATGCTTATAATGTAACTAAAGGAAATGTAGCGACACAACAACCTACATACACCCCCTCTGCACCACGAACCTTTGTTTTTGGATTGCAGTATGATTTGTCATTGTAAATTTTTTTAACAAGACCTAACAGGTTTCCAAAACCTGTTAGGTCTAATTTATGATATATGTCTAAAAAAACAATTCTTCAAAAAATAGAGAAAAAGGCAAAACAGCACATTTATAAATGGCATAGGTTTTTTGCTTATATCACCTTTATACCTGTTGTATTATGGTGTTTATCTGGAATCATGCATCCTTTTATGGCGCATTTCTTTAAACCAGAGATTAAAAATGAGTTTATTACGCCTAAACCAGTTAATTTTAGTCAGGTTAACTTTAGTTTGCAACAGGTTTTAGCCAAAGAACATATGCAAACTTTTAAAAATTTCCGATATGTGGAAATGAAAAACCAATGGTTTTATCAAATCAAAAAAGTTGATAATACATTGGCATATTACAATGTAACTACAGGAGCTGAATTAAAAAATGGGGATATGATTTATGCTCATTATTTGGCTCGATTTTTCTTAGATGATGCTCAAAGTGCAATTTTAAAAACGGATTATTTGACTCAGTTTGATAATCAATATAAGTACGTAAATCGTTATTTGCCTGTTTACAAAGTCTGTTTTGACCGAAACGATAAAATGCAAGTATATGTTGAAACGGCTTCTAGTAAATTAGCGACATTCAATCCGCTCTCACGTCAGGTATTTATTTGGTTTTTCGATACTTTTCATAATTGGTCATTTCTAGATGCTATTGCAACTCCTGAAATCCGAATAGTTGTAATGATTGGGCTTTTAGGGAGCATTATTTTGTCGGCCTTGTCAGGGGTGTTTATCTATGGTTTTTTCTGGAAAGTTTTCCGAAAATCGAGAATTAATTCAGCAAATAAAACCCGTTTACAGCATCGTAAATTAGGATTATGGTTTTCGGTTTTGTCTATAGGTTTTGCGTTTAGTGGGGCTTTGCATCTCACCAAAAAATGGAATCCTAAACCTATTCAAGATATGGTCTATCAACCCATTCTTGAAGCGGATAAATTGAAAGTAGCTTCTAATAAACTTGATGTAAATGAGGTCGATTTTCAAAATGCTAGTTTAATTCAATGGCAAGACACCCTTTTTTACCGATGTGAATTGAAACCAGTTTTGCAACCTGAAAAGGTTATTGATGCAAAAGAAAATAAGTGGAAGAAAAATTCAGCTCCCACTGCTGATGTGGTTTATATTAATGCTACAACAAATAAAGTGGCTAAAGATTTAGAATTTAAATACGCTACATTTATCGCTCAATATTTTGATGGTGTAGTCAATACAGGTGCTTCCTGTTGTGAAGGGGAAGGTACTAGTAGTACTACCTGTTCAATCAAAAAAGCATCGTTGAAGGAGACTGCAATAGTAACCGAATTTGATAGCCGTGAATATGGGTTTGTTAACAAGCGTTTGCCTGTTGTGAAATTGGCTTATGCGACACCTGAAAACACCACTTATTTTGTGGAAACGGCTACTTCTAGAATAGCTTCGGTCGTTGGTAAATCTGATAGGGTAGAAGGCTATTCGTTTGCTATTTTTCATAAGTTTTTGTGGATGGATTGGGCTGGGAAACCCATTCGGGATTTCGTGATGACTTGCTCTGCTATTGCTTTGTTTATTCTTGCGATATTAGGTTTGCGGTTGCTTTTTAAACGATAAAATTTGTTTCAAACTGATTTATTGAAAAACTTGTTTTCGTGGTTTTTAATTTTGTTTAATTTATATAAAAAAGATTGAATTTCAGAGGATTTTCTAATAAATCAGAGAAAGAGGATTGAATTTTAGAGGATTTTCTAATAAATCAGAGAAAAAGGATTGAATTTCAGAGGATTTTCTAATGAATCAGAGAAAGAGGATTGAATTTTAGAGGATTTTTTAAAAAATCAAAAAAAAAGAATTGATTTTTAATGTTTTAATACTCTTTGAAATTTGGTTTTCTAAAGATTATGTAATAAAAAAAACGGAACTTTTATCGAGTTCCGTTTTTATTTATATGCGAGACCTAACAGGTCTCAAAGACCTGTTAGGTCTAGATTTAATTACAAAAAAATTACGCTAAAGCCACTGTTTTAGCATCACCATCAACTACAACTTTAGTCAAGCCATGTCTAGCTAATCCTTTCATAGCAGCATCCCATTTTTTACCACTTAAGGCTGCTTTTTCTTTAAGTTGCGCTAAAGGTTGGTTGTCTTCTGCTTTTAATAAATTAACAATTATCTTTTCTTCTTCGGTTAATTCAGGTCCTTTTTTCTCAGGACGCATTTGCGGGAAGAATAAAACCTCTTGAATCGAAGCATTATTAGTTAAAAACATGATTAATCTATCCATACCAATCCCTAAACCAGAAGTAGGTGGCATACCATATTCTAAAGCACGTAAGAAATCTTCGTCAATGATGCCATTCGCTTCGTCATCTCCTTTTTGAGCCAATTCCATTTGTGCTACAAAACGCTCTCTTTGGTCAATTGGGTCGTTTAATTCTGAATAGGCATTTGCAATTTCTTTACCACATACCATCAATTCAAAACGCTCTGTCAATTCAGGGTTATCACGGTGCGATTTACATAATGGAGACATTTCTTTTGGATAATCCGTAATGAAAGTAGGCTGAATGAAGTTGCCTTCACATTTTTCTCCAAAAATTTCATCGATGATTTTTCCTTTACCCATGGTTTCATTCACTTCAATGCCCATTGATTTTGCGGCTTCACGCAATTCATCTTCAGATTTTCCAGTAATGTCAAACCCTGTAAATTGTTTGATAGCATCGGTCATGGTTACACGAGCATAAGGCGCTTTGAAATCTACTTTATGTTCGCCAAAAGTAGCTTCAGTCGTGCCATTTACTTGAAGTGCACAGTATTCTAATAAGTTTTCTGTGAACTCCATCATCCAGTTGTAGTCTTTGTAAGCTACATAAATTTCCATAGCGGTAAATTCTGGGTTATGGGTTCTGTCCATTCCTTCGTTACGGAAGTTTTTAGAAAACTCATACACCCCGTCAAATCCACCTACGATTAATCTTTTCAGATATAATTCGTTGGCAATACGCATGTATAAAGGAATATCTAAACTGTTATGATGCGTAATAAACGGACGCGCAGCAGCACCACCAGGAATCGATTGTAGAACAGGTGTTTCTACTTCCATATAGCCTGCTTGGTTGAAAAACGTACGCATGGCGGTGAAAAGTTTGGTTCTTTTTACAAAAACATCTTTCACTTGTGGATTAACGACTAAGTCTACATAACGCATACGGTAACGTAGTTCAGGGTCGTTAAACTCGTCATATACTTTTCCTTCGTCGTCTGTTTTAGGCATAGGTAACGGACGCAAGGTTTTGCTTAATACACTAAAATTAGTCACACGAATACATTGTGCACCCACTTGTGTTGTAAACAATTCACCTTCAATTCCGATGAAGTCACCTAAATCAACTAATTTTCTGAAAACGGTGTTATATAAGGTTTTGTCTTCTTCGGTACAAATTACATCACGGTTAAAATACGCTTGAATACGACCTTCGCTGTCTTGAATTTCTGCAAAACACGCTTTTCCTTGGTCGCGGTTACTCATCAAACGACCTGCTACTACAACCTTCTTGCCCTCTTCAAAAGATTCCTTTATTTGTTTCGAAGTATGATTTACCGGATACAAATTTGCGGGATACGGATTGATGCCAAGCTCACGTAGCTTAGTCAACTTCTCTCTTCTGATGATTTCTTGTTCTGAAAGTTGCATATACAATTAATTTTAAGGCGACAAAGATAATTATTAGTTTAAAAGTTTAAAAGTTTAAAAGTTTAAAAGTTTAAAAGAATTAAAGATTCAAAGAGACAAAGAGACAAAGAGACAAAGAGACAAAGAGGCAAAGAGACAAAGAGGCAAAGAGACAAAATTTTAAAAGTATAGATACTTTTTTTTTTAGTGCAGTTTCTAAATTCAAAATTCAAAATTCTGATTTCTAAATTCAACTTCCTTCACCCATCATCCATCAACCCGCATTATCCAAACCAAAATCCCTATCTTTGCTCAAATTTAAATTCGAATGAAAAAACTATTACTGTTGCTAAACATCTTTTTGATGCTGACAAGTTGCACGTTTACCGAACACGTATATATTAATGAAGATGGGTCTGGAAAATATTCCTTTGATATGGATGGTTCAAGTTTGATGGCCATGATGCCCAAAGATTCGTTAGGGAAGGACAAAGCGATAGATTCTACTTTTTCTTTTAAGCAAATTTTTGAAGAGAAAAAAGATAGTATAGCTAAACTTTCTCCAGAAGAACAAGCACGCTTGAAGAAAATGGAAAACTTTACTATGCAAATGAAAATGAATGCCGATAAAAAACAGTTTTTATTTTCAATCGGTACTCCTTTTAAATCGGTGACTGATTTGCAAGATGTAATGAATGATATGCAAGATTTGCAAAAAATGAATAAGTCTAAGCAAGATAAAAGTTTGGGAGGTATGATGGACCCCAGTTTGTTTTCTGGAAATGGGACTAAAATTAACTATTTATACGATGGTAAAAAGTTTAGTCGTAAAGCTATAGTGGATAAAGCAATGCTTAAAAAGTTAGATAACGATTCTTTGGCGCAATACAAAATGATTTTTGAAGCTTCAAAATATGTGGTGCAATATCATTTTCCCAAAGCAGTAAAATCTGTTTCTAATAAGAATGTTGTTTTTTCAAAAGATAGAAAAACGATAACTATCGAATTTAAATTTGATGCTTTTTTAAAAGAACCCGAGCAAATGAATTTGGATGTGGTGTTTAATTAGTTTAAAGGTTTAAAACGTAATTTGAAAATCTTTTAATAAATAATTATAGTTTAGGTGGATAACCTGATAAAACGATGATGAATAAAAAAGTCAAACTACAAGACTTAGGTCAAAAAGATTATAAAGAAACTTGGGATTATCAAGAAACTTTATTTGCCGATATTGTATCTCAAAAAATACAACAACGCACCAATCCTGATTTGCAAACGGATAATCATTTTTTATATGTTGAACATCCACATGTTTATACCTTAGGGAAAAGCGGTGATATGTCAAATTTGTTGCTTTCAGAAAAACAGTTGGAAGCTAAAGGCGCCACTTTCTATAAAATTAATAGAGGAGGAGATATTACCTATCACGGACCTGGGCAAATTGTAGGTTATCCTATTCTAGATTTAGAAAATTTCTTTACCGATATACATAAGTATTTACGTCTGTTAGAAGAATCGATTATATTAACCTTGGCAGAATACGGTATTGCTTCTGAAAGAAGTGATGGCGAAACAGGGGTGTGGTTAGGTGTAGGGACACCATTTGCGAGAAAGATTTGCGCCATGGGCGTACGTGCTTCTCGTTGGGTGACTATGCATGGTTTTGCTTTAAATGTAAATGCTGATTTGGGGTATTTTGACAACATCATCCCATGTGGGATTAAAGGTAAAGCAGTGACTTCATTGCATGTCGAACTCGGTCGTGCTGTTGATGAACAAGAAGTGAAAGGAAAAATTATAAAACATTTTACTGAGCTTTTTGAAGCGGAGATGGTTTAGTATTCAGTGTTCAGTATTCAGTGTTCAGTGTTCAGTGTTCAGTGTTCAGTGTTCAGTGTTCAGTGTTCAGTGTTCAGTGTTCAGTGTTCAGTGTTCAGTGTTCAGTGCTCAGTGTTCAGTGTTACGTATTCAGTGTTTAGATTTCGGTGCTGAATGTGAATGTTAAGATATTAATAGTCGGAAGTCATTTAGGTTATAGTTGTTTTTTTAAGTAACTATATTGCTAAATGACTTTTTTGACTTTTAAAGGCAAGAGTTTTATAACTCATAACTCATAACTCATAACTCAGATATCCAAGCTCAATTGCTCAGGTAATAAGCGGAATGATTTTCTGTGGTATTTAGTGATGCCATACTTAGCAATCGCCTCTCGGTGGTCTTTGGTGGGGTAGCCTTTATTTTTTTTCCAATTATACATCGGGAATTCCTCGTGAATTTTATTCATATAATCATCACGATAGGTTTTAGCTAAAACCGAAGCAGCAGCGATACTTAAAAATTTGCCATCACCTTTTACAATACTTTGATTGGGGATGTTCTTTAAAAAATCAATTTCTTCTGAAGTAAAATTGTATCCTGTTTGGGTTTTGATGCCCAATTTTCCAAAAATAGGTCTGTTTCCATCTACAATAATATATTCAGGGTTAATATCCAGTTTTAAAATACTCTCTTGCATGGCTTTCATGGAGGCATTTAAGATGTTTATTTCGTCAATTTCTTCATTAGATATATGAGTAACAGCAAATGTGAGTGCTTTTTCCTCTATTGAAGGACGTAGAAAATCCCTTTTTTTTTCGGATAATTGCTTAGAATCATTCAGAATATCTAATTTAAAATCATTTGGAAGTATAATGGCGCAGGCTGTAACAGGTCCGGCAAGGCACCCGCGACCTGCTTCGTCGGTTCCGCATTCTATTGCATAATTACTGAATTTTGAGGCTAACATGGATTTCTTTTTGGATTTATAGTGTTAAAAAAGAGTTTTAGTTAAGAAATAAATAATATGTACGCATATTATTTATTGGATTTCAAATATATGACTTAAATTTTAACAATGCTATTTGGTTGTTATTTGTAGAAAATATTTGTTTTATTAAGAAAATATTAAGAAGTTTGCGAGATAACTAACTCAAATAAAATTAATATGAGATCAAAGTTCAAATGGATTTTTACGCTATTGTTAGCGTTAACAATGCAGTTTTCTTTTGCTCAAGAGAAAACGATTACTGGAGTGGTTTCTGACGCAAGTGGACCACTGCCTGGAGTTAATGTAGCTATAAAAGGTACGAAAAAAGGAGTTTCAACTGGTTTTGATGGGAAGTACTCAATCAAAGCTAAAGAAGGAGAGACTTTAGTTTTTTCTTTTATGGGAATGAGAGAAGTTTCTAAGGTAGTTGGAGCTTCGGGTGTGATGAATACTGTAATGCAAAGTGATGCTAAGCAAATTGGAGAGGTTGTTGTGGTTGGATATAGTACTACAAAAAAGAAAGATTTTATAGGTACTGTAAAAGAGGTGAAATCAGAGCAATTGACTAAAAAAAATGTATCTAATGTAACGCAGGCTTTAGCTGGTGAAGTTGCTGGTGTACGTGTTATAAATACTTCGGGTCAACCAGGAACAGTGGGTACAGTTCGTATTCGAGGGTTTGGTTCAATAAATGGAAATAAAGATCCTTTATATGTAGTAGATGGTGTTCCATATAACGGAAGAATTGAGTCTATTAATCCAAATGATATTGCTACAACATCTGTTTTAAAAGATGCTACAGCAACAGCAATTTATGGTTCTAGAGGTGCAAATGGAGTTATCTTGATTACAACTAAAAATGGAAAAAAGGGTGAGTCTTTTATAGAAGTAGAATCAAGAACTGGGGTTAATTTTAGCTTATTGCCAAGATATTCAGTTATAAAAAGTCCTGAGGAATATATTGCTTTTGGTTGGGAAGGACTTTATAATAGAGGTGTCGCAACTAGTCAAGCTAATCCAGTAGCTTATGCAAATACAAACCTGTTTTCTGGAAATGGGGTTGCTCCAGCATACAATATGTGGAATGTGGCTTCGGGGGCTGATTTGATTGATCCAGTTACTAGAACAGTTAAACCTGGAGTTACTAGAAAATATGACCCTGAAAACTGGGCTGATTATGCTTTCCAAAATTCTATTAGAACAGAAGCTAATCTTAACTTGTCAGGTGCAAGTGATAAAACGAGATATTTTACATCTTTAGGGTATTTAAAGGATGTAGGTTATTCTATTAATAGTGATTTTGAAAGAATTACTGGTCGTTTAAATGTATCAAGTGATGTAAAAGAATGGTTTAAGGTATCTGCCAATTTAGCTTATACTATGTCAACAACTAATCAAGGTGGACAATCTGAAGATTCAGGGAGTGTATTCTGGTTTGTTGATAATATACCTTCTATTTATCCTCTTTTTCAAAGAGATGCTGATGGTGGGTATATGTATAACTTATATGGTGAAAGACAGTATGACTATGGTGAAGAAGGTAGAGGATTTGGTGCTTTAACGAATGCGATTGCGGATGCTAAATATACATTGGAACGTGCTAAAAGAAATGAAGTTTCTACTAACTTTGGTTTTGATGTAAAATTAGCTAAAGGCTTGACCTTTGAAACAAAAATTGGTACACAATTCTTTGTTAGAAAGTTTAATAATATGCAAAGTAAGTACTTTGGTCCAAGTGCAAGTTCAAACGGATCATTATACAGAACAGACAGAGAATTGTTTTCGTATAATGTTTTAGAGTTATTACGTTATAAAAATAATTTTGGTAAACATGATTTAGAAGCATTAGTAGCTCATGAAAATAATGCTTACGAAGATAGAAATTGGAGTGCATTCAAGCAGAATTTCGGATTACCTATTCCTGAGTTTAATCAAGGAACAAAAGTAAATTCAATTGCATCTTACACTGAAGAGCAAAAATTAGAAAGTTATTTTGGACAATTGAATTACAACTTTGATAAAAGATATTATTTGACAAGTACAATAAGAAGAGATGGTAGTTCTCGTTTCTTGAATAAAAAGTGGGGTAACTTTTGGTCTTTAGGATTAGGATGGAATGTGTCAAATGAGTCTTTCTTGAAAGATAATTCTAATGTAGATGTACTTAAATTTAAAGCTAGTTATGGTTTAACAGGTGAGCAAGCTGGTATTTCTGCTTATGGAGGTTATGATAAATATGATGTTACTGCTGGTGCAACAACTCCAAATTTTGTGTTTAATTCATTAGGTAATCCTGATCTAACTTGGGAAACTTCAAAAATGGCTCAAGTAGGTATTGAGTTAGGTTTGTTTGGCAGAATCGAAGCTAATTTTGATTTTTATAATAAAAGGACTACTAATTTGTTATTTAATAAAGCTGTTGCACCTTCAAATGGATTTGCAAGATTTTACACTAATGAAGGATTGCTTGAAAATAAAGGTTTTGAATTTGACGTAACTGCTCATTTAATTAAGAAACAAAATGCGTTTTTAGATTTGTCTTTTAATGGTGAAATGTTAGCTAATAAATTAATTAGTACTTCAACTAATGATGATGGCTCTGAAATTGCTGTTGACGTTTTTGAAAGATACGGTAGAGCGTCGGGTCATTCTATATATGAATTCTATTTAAGAGAGTGGGCTGGAGTAAATTCAGCAAATGGAAATGCTACTTGGAATCAGTATTATGTTGATTTAAATGGTGATGGTGTAGTTGCAGATAATGGTAGTTCTACTTTTGGAAATGATATGGAAGTTGTATTGAATTATGAAGCTTTTGTTAAGGCAAATCCACAATATGCTGGACAAATTAAATCTACTACAACTGAAAATTATGCACGTTCTACTCAAAAATTTGTTGGGAAATCAATTATTCCAGACGTGAGAGGCGCAGTGAATTTATCTGCAGGTTATAAAGGGTTTGATATCAGTGCACAAGTTTTATATAGCTTCGGTGGTTATACATATGATACAGCATACGCTGGTTTAATGGCTAATGAGCAAGCAGGTAAAAACAATTTCCACACAGATATTAGAGATCGTTGGCAAAAACCTGGTGATATAACAGATGTTCCTAGATTATCAGGTGTTAGAGATAACGCTGCATCAGGTTCTACACGTTTCTTAACGAAGTCTGATTACATTGCTCTTAATAATGTGCGAATTGGGTATACTATTCCTAAACGATTTTTAGAGCCTATGAAAATTTCAAATTTAAATGTATTCATTTCAGGTGATAATTTGTTTTTAAGTTCTGCTCGTAAAGGTTTAAATCCTACAACTTTGGAAACTGGTCAAACAAGTCAATATGCATATTCTCCATTAACTACTATTTCTGGAGGTATTAGAGTTAAATTTTAATTTTAAATTTTATGAAAAAACATATAATAGGTGGAGTATTATTTGGTTTAACCCTTGTAGGTTGCTCCCAAGACTATTTAGATACAAAGCCATCAGAATTTGTAACTCCTGAGCAAGTTAGTGAAGTAGCTGCTTATGACCCTTCTGTATTTGATGGTTTTTTAAACGGTATTTACGCAACTATGTATAAAGATGGTGTCGGTGGTACTGAAGATCATGATGATTTTGGTCAAAAAGGAATCGATATTTATTCTGATATGTTGTCAGGTGATATGGCATTATCACGATCTACATATGGATGGTATAGAAATTTAACTCAGCTAACAGCTACAGAAGATTTTACGCGTGCTGAGAATTCAAAACCATGGAGATTCTATTATAGGATGATTTTTGGAGCAAATTCAGTTATTGATGCTCAAGGAGGAAATGATGTAGTTCCTTCAACTGCTGGTGCAAAACAGATTATGGGACAAGCGAAAGCATTACGTGCATTTGCTTACTTTAATCTACAGCAATTGTATGCAAATGAATATATTCCTAATCAAAAATCTATTGTATTAAAGTTAACAAAGAAGGTAGAATCTAAACCTCGTAACACATGTAAAGAAGTCATGGATCAGGTAATTAAAGATTATCAGGATGCTATTTCTTTGCTAGATGGTTTTCAAAGACCTCATAAAGGAGTTCTAGATCAGAATGTTGTTAAAGGTCTTGCAGCTTATGCTTATGGGTACATAGGTGATGCGACTTCATTAGCTAAAGGGCGTGATTTGGCTTTGGATGTTATTAATAACTCTGGTGGGGTTATTTTATCTACCACTGATGTTTTAGGAGGTTTTAATGATTTGAACTCTACAAGTTGGTTATGGGGAGTTGATTTGAAAGCTGACATGGGCTTCGATTTGATCTCATGGTGGGGACAGATGGATGTTTTTACTTATAGTTACCAATGGGCTGGAGATCGTAAAGCAATGGATAGAAATTTATTTAATAAAATCCCTGCTAATGATTTAAGAAGAAAACAATTTAATACTTCAGTTGCTCCTACAGCTACTAGATATTTATTACCTTACTATAAATTCTATCATCCAAATCGCGTTGAAGGAGGTCAGAGAACTGTAGAAACGGATATTGTTTTCATGAGAATTGAGGAAATGTATTTGTTATATGCTGAATATTCAGCGAAAACAGGAATGGAATCTGAAGCTATTGATAAATTGAAAACTTTATTAAGTAAACGTTATCTTGTAAGTTCTGATTATTCGTTTGTTGATACTTTAACTGGTGCTGCATTATTGAATGAAATTTACTTACAAACTAGGATTGAGTTATGGGGTGAAGGTAAAAGTTATTACGCTATGAAACGTAATAAAGCCACAATTAATAGAGGGGCAAACCACCTTTCTTTCCAAGGTGTTGATATTCCTTATAATGATCCAAGGCTTACTTTAGAAATTCCTCAAGCGGAGTTTTTAGCTAACCCATTCTTATAATTGATTTAAAAAACCTCGCTTAGCGAGGTTTTTTTATAACTTTTATGTAGTTTTGTTATTTTTATGAGATATATATATGTTGCTGTTCTTCTGTTTTGTTGTTCTTCTGTTTCGTTAGCACAAACGATATTAAAAGGCGAGGCTGTTGATTCATTACGTAAATCCCTTCGAGAGATCCCCAAAGAAAACCCCAAAGCACCTCATAATTGGTACAAATTATACACTTTTAAAAAAGACACCATACTGGTTGATACCTCGCTTACTATCCGAAGTGAGTATAAACATAATTTTTTAAGAAAAGATAATTTCGGACTTTTACCCTTTGCTAATGATGGGCATACTTATACAATACTCGATTTCGGTGCTCAAAAAATTAATAGTAATCCTAATTTTGGATTCAGAGGGAAATATTTCAATTACCTCACAGCTGATGAAATTTATTATTATCAGGTTCCTACTCCTTTAACCGAATTGTATTTTAAAACTGTTTTAGAACAAGGTCAAAACATCGATGCTTTCATTACCTTAAATACTTCAAAAAATCTTAATTTTTCTGTTGCTTATAAAGGGCTTAGATCGTTGGGTAAATATTTAAATTCGCTTTCAAGTACTGGTAATTTTCGGTTTACAACAAGTTATCAAACGACTAATAAGAGATATGGAGTTAATTTGCATTTTGCTTCTCAAGATTTTACCAATCAAGAAAATGGCGGTTTGTTAAATGCTGCTGACTTTTCTTCTGGCAATAGTCAATTTTTGCAAAGAGCACGTATGAATATCTTATTAAATGATGCTAAAACTATTTTTGAAGGTAAACGTTTTTTTGTGAATCATTTTTTCAGAATAAATTCGAAGGATAACGCAAATAATGTTTTTTTGGAGCATGAGTTTATTTATGAAAAGAAAAGCTTTGGATTTGAGAAAGGTTCAAATACACTGTATTTCGGAGCGGCTTATGAAAATCAAAATTATTCAGACCAGACCAATTCTGCAATGCTTTATAATAAGTTAATTGCTGCTTTTTCTAACACCAAATTCGGGAAGTTTAATGTCTTTGTAGATGATAATCGATTTAATTATTTTTATGATCGAATCGTAATTGAAAATAATCAAGTGAAAGTGCCTTCAAAAAATGAATTTTCCTTACAAAGTTTTGGTGGAAAATACTTTTATTTAAAAGGGAAAGTACGCGGTGAAGCTTTATTTTCGAAAGGATTGTCTAAACAAACTTTTTCCACTTTAGATATTTCGGCAAAATATACATTTGATGATAAAAACTTTTTATCAGCTCAATATGTAAATTTAAGTAAAGTACCGGATTTGAACCATAGCATGTATCAAAGTGATTTTGTAGCCTATAATTGGTTCAATAATTTTAAGAATGAAAAAATTAATAGCTTAAAATTCAATGCAACCACCCAGTGGTTGTCTGCTGAGGCACAGTTTACCGTATTAAACGACCATATTTATTTTAGCAATGATGATACTACGGATGTTACTTTATTGACTACACCTAAGCAATATGCGGGTACTATTAATTATATGTCTGTTAAAGCGCAAAAGGAGTTTAAATTCAGAAAATGGGCTTTAGATAATACGGTATTGTTTCAACAAGTAGCACAAGAGGATGCTATTTTGAATGTACCCAAATTAGTCACACGTAACACGCTGTATTTTTCCGATTATTTATTTAAGAAAGCTTTGTTTTTACAAACGGGTGTCACTTTTCAATATTTCACGGCCTACCACGCTAATGGATATAATCCTTTGCTAAGTGATTTTTATACACAAAATAAAACAAAAATAGGAGATTATCCTATGATGGATTTCTTTGTAAATGGACGCATTCGTCAAACGCGCATTTTCTTAAAAGCGGAACATTTCAATTCAAGTTTTACTGGATATAAATATTATGCAGCACCGAATCATCCATATAAAGATTTTGTAGTACGTTTCGGTATCGCATGGAATTTCTTTCAATAATTCTTTGGAGATTAATGAAACTTAACAGCAATTTAAAACGCAATGCTTAACTTTGTTGCGTTTATAAGTAATACTACTTTTAAGCACATAAACTTTTGAACATTTAAATTTATATAATACAATGCAATACGCAAAAAACATATTAGAAACTATTGGGAATACTCCTTTAGTTAAATTAAATAAAGTAACCGCTGAAATTGATGCGTTAGTTTTAGCAAAAGTGGAAACGTTTAATCCAGGGAATTCTGTAAAAGACCGTATGGCTATCAAGATGATTGAAGATGCTGAAGCGGATGGTCGCTTAAAACCTGGAGGAACTATTATTGAAGGAACTTCTGGAAATACAGGTATGGGGTTGGCACTTGGAGCAATCATCAAAGGCTATAAACTTATTTGCGTTATTTCGGACAAACAATCCAAGGAAAAATGTGATATTTTACGTGCGGTAGGTGCAAAAGTAGTGGTTTGTCCTACAGATGTTGAGCCTACAGACCCTCGTTCTTATTATTCGGTTTCTAAGCGTTTAGCTGAGGAAACTCCTAATGCTTGGTATGTAAATCAATATGATAATCCAAGTAATGCAACAGCACACTATGAGCAAACAGGGCCTGAAATTTGGGCACAAACAGAAGGTAAAATTACGCACTTCGTTGTAGGGGTAGGTACTGGTGGAACTATTTCTGGAGTTGCTAAATATTTAAAAGAAAAAAATCCAAATATTAAAATTTGGGGAATTGATACTTACGGTTCTGTTTTCAAAAAATATCATGAAACGGGTATCTTTGATGAAAACGAAATTTATTCTTACATCACCGAGGGTATTGGAGAAGATATTTTGCCTAAAAACGTTGATTTTTCATTAATCGATGGTTTTACAAAAGTAACCGATAAAGATGCTGCGGTTTATACACGTAAGATTGCTTTAGAAGAAGGTATCTTCGTAGGGAACTCTGCTGGTGCTGCTGTAAAAGGTTTGTTACAGTTAAAAGACGAATTCAAGCCAGATGATGTAGTGGTGGTTTTATTCCACGATTCAGGAAGCCGTTATGTAGGTAAAATGTTTAACGACGATTGGATGCGTGAGCGTGGTTTCTTAGAAGAAGAAATAACTAAAGCGGAAGATTTAATCAAGGAACATATTGAAAAACCATTGGTAATTGTTCGTACAGAAGAATTAGTATCGCATGCTATTGAAAGAATGCGTAAACATAAAATCTCACAAATTCCAGTGGTGGATGTTAACGGTTTCGTAGGTTCAGTAGATGAAAGTGATTTGTTCCAAAGTTATATTTCTGATAAAAATACGGCGGAACGTCCTATTCGTGAAGTGATGGGGGCTCCATTCCCAGTAGTGGCTAAAGGGACTCCTGTGGAGGAAGTTTCTAAATTAATCACTAAAGAAAACCAAGCGGTTTTAGTAGATTTAGGAGAAGGTAAACACCATATCATAACCAAACACGATATTATCAATTCAATTAAATAATGCAAGAAAAAATAATCTATGTGATTTCAGGTTGTAATGGTGCGGGTAAAACTACTGCTTCATATACATTACTACCTGAAATATTAGATTGTAAAGTTTTTGTAAATGCCGATGAAATAGCTAAAGGATTATCCCCTTTTGAGCCTGAATCTGTTGCTTTTGAAGCAGGACGTATCATGTTAGAACGCATTGCTCAATTAATTAAAGAAGGGAAGACTTTTTCTTTAGAAACCACTTTATCGACTAAGTCTTACAAAGGGATTTTTCAGAAAGCTATAAATAGTGGTTACCAAGTACATTTGTTGTATTTTTGGTTAAACAGTAGTGATTTAGCTGTAAAGAGAGTTAAGGCAAGGGTAAAGGAAGGAGGGCGTAATATTCCTAAAGATGTTATCAAAAGGAGATATGTTAGAGGGTTAGATAATTTGTTTAATATTTATGTATCTTTGTCTTCTAAAGTTTATTTGTTTGATAATTCAAATGACGAAGTAGCTCTTTTGGCTCAGGGAATATTTGGTTTTCAAGAAATTTATGATGAAAAAATATGGCAAAAAATAGTGAGAAAAAGCTAGACGATTTAGCTTCCAAATTAATAAAAGGGATTAAATTGGCGCATAAACGAATGATAAAGTCAAAGATTGAAAAAAATCAATCCTTAGTTTTATGTCATAACGGTAAAATAGTTACCATAAAAGCTTCTGAATTTCATACCCTGAAATAAGAAAATAGTAAAGATTAAAAAACACCTATTAAGAATCAATTCTTAATAGGTGTTTTTTTTATATTCAATTTTTTTGTAACTTTATAAAGAGTAACGCTTTGATATAAAAGTGGTTATTCTTTTTACGCCGATAGTAATAGTATACGCCAAGTTATGAAAGAAGATTTTTTGCACTATGTGTGGCAACATAAGAAGTTTGATTTGACTTCGTTGAAAACACAACAAGGAGAAACACTCCAAATTTCTCATGTGGGGTCGCAATTGCCACAAGCAGGTCCCGATTTTTTTAATGCCCAAATGTTTATTGACGCTCAAAAATGGGCGGGTAATGTAGAAATTCACCTCAAAGCTTCCGATTGGTATGCGCACCATCATCAAAATGATGTAAACTATGATAACGTCATTCTGCATGTTGTTTGGGAATGTGATGCGCCTGTATATCGTAGCGACCAGACGGAAATCCCCGTGTTAGTCTTGCAAGACTATGTGGACAGCGATGTTTTATTGCAATACGAACAATTAAGACAGAAAAAGAATTGGATTAATTGCGAATACGGGATTCAAGATGTTCCGCAATTTGTAATGAAGAATTGGTTGGAACGATTGTATTTTGAACGTTTGGAAGAAAAAGTGCAGCCAATACTAACCCTACTTCAAGAAAATAATAACGATTGGGAAGCTACTTTTTTCTGTTTCTTGGCTAAAAATTTTGGATTGCATGCTAATGGGGAAGCTTTTTTACAAATGGCAAAACACCTTCCTTTTTCTGTCATTCGAAAAGAGAGTTTTGATGTTGCTTATTTAGAAGCTTTGTTTTTCGGGACACTTGGGTTAATACCCCAGCAACCACAGGATACTTATACGAAAGATATTTTAGCTCTATACGACTATATAAGTGTTAAGTATCAGTTGCTAACACCTTTGAACACTAATGTGGCTTTTTTTAGACAACGTCCAGATAATTTCCCAACTATTCGTTTGGCGCAATTAGCAAAGTTGTATCACCAGCAAAAGCAATTGTTTTCTGAAGTCATGCAAACTAAAAATCTGAAAGGTTTCTATCGCTTATTTCAAGCTTCTGTTTCTGAATATTGGGAAAGTCATTATAATTTTGAAAAACAATCGGTTGCAAAAGAAAAAGCATTAACCAAATCATTTATAGATTTGTTGGTCATCAATACCGTAGTCCCTTTTCAATTTGCCTATGCCAAAATGCAGGGGCAAGAAGATTATGAGTTTTCCTTTGATTTGGTAGAAGAAATTGTAGCCGAGCATAATAGTATCATAACCCATTTCAGGCAAATTGGGCTAGAAGCTCAAAATGCTTTTGAATCACAAGCCTTATTGCAACTCAAAAATAAATATTGTGATGCCAATCGCTGTTTGCATTGTACAATTGGATTGGAACTTTTGAAGTGTAAAAAATAAATTGTAGCTTTACTCTTAGGTTGGTAGTTTAAAAGTTTAAAAGTTTAAAAGTTTAAAAGTTTAAAAGTTTTACGACTAATTACTTTCGTTAATTTTAGATAGCGCATAGCAGACAACGTACAACAGACAACAGACAACAGACAACAGACAACTCAAAACTCATAACTCAAAACTCAAAAAAAATGATTCTCAAATTAAAATATTTTTTCGAACGTCAAGGCTTTCATATCGCTTCTCGATTAGCGGACCGTTTGGGAATGCGAGCCAATAGCGTACGATTGTTTTTTATTTATATTTCTTTTGTGACTATCGGATTGTGGTTTGGGGTCTATTTGACAATAGGATTTGTAATGAAACTAAAAGATTTGGTTCGTGCTAAACGTACTTCAGTTTTTGATTTGTAACGATGGAATGGAAAGCCTACTTCGATTATACCCGAAATCAACGCATAGGGTTGCTCTTATTAGTAGGAGTTATATTGCTGATTCAAATTTTATATCTCACCCTAGATTTTTCTAAACCTGAAAGGGTGAGTCAAGAAGAAAAAGAATGGTTGGCGCTTCAATCCCAAATTGATACTTTAAAAAATACCCACGAAGAGGATGGTTATAAGATATATCCTTTCAATCCTAATTTTATTACCGATTATAAAGGGTATAAATTAGGGATGTCGGTTGCAGAAATAGACAGGTTGTTAGCGTTTCGTAAAACAGGTAAGTTTATTAATTCTGCGGATGAATTTCAAAAAGTGACTATAGTTTCTGATGCTTTATTACAAAAAATAGCACCCTTTTTCAAATTTCCTGACTGGGTAAACCAACGAAAGCCAACCAATCTGCAATATGCTTTTGTGAATTATAAGTATGAAAATAAAAAGGATAAGCCAATAGAGAAAATTGAAATTAAAGATATAAATCAAGCGACTAAAGAAGATTTAGTTAAAGTTTTTGGGATAGGCGAGGTAATCTCGGAGCGTATTTTGAAAAGTAGAGAAGCCTTAGGCGGTTTTGTAGCAATGGACCAACTAAAAGATGTTTGGGGACTGTCGCCAGAAGTTGTTTTAGCACTCAATGAACGCTTTGCGGTAAAGACCATGCCTGTGATTTCAAAAGTAGAAATTAACAATGCTTCTACAAAAGAATTGATGAAAGTACCTTACATTCGGTATGGTTTAGCACGTGAAATTATCCTCTATCGGAGCATGAATGGTGCTTTTCAGTCTGTGGATGAGTTGGTTAAAATTAAGGGGTTCCCTGTTGAGAAACTAAAAATAATTGCCTTATATTTGGACCTTAAACAATAAGGCTTATTTTTAAGAACAAACACAACATTATGAATTCAATTTATTTTACAGAAGATCATCAATTATTCAGGGAAAGTTTTCGTGATTTTTTGCATAAAGAAGTTGTTCCTCACATCGAAAAGTGGGAAAAAACAGGAACTATAGAGCGTTTTATTTGGGAGAAATTCGGGGAAATGGGTTTCTTCGGTGTGAATTATCCTGAAGCTTATGGAGGTTCTAACTTAGATTTATTTTATACCGTAATATTTTTAGAAGAATTACAAAAAATCAAATCATCAGGTTTCGCAGCAGCTATGTGGGCACATGCATATTTGGCAATGACACATTTGAATGCTGAAGGTGATGAGCGTATCAAACAAGAATACCTTGCCCCTAGTATCGCAGGTCAAAAAATAGGAGCATTGTGTATTACAGAACCTTTTGGAGGTAGTGATGTGGCTGGGATGCGTACTACAGCGGAGAAAAAAGGCGACAAATATGTAATCAACGGGTCTAAAACGTTTATTACTAATGGCGTGTATGCGGATTACTACGTTGTGGCAGCTAAAACAAGCCCAGAATTAGGAAATAAAGGAATCAGTATTTTCTTAGTTGATGCTAAAACTCCTGGAATTTCTGCTACTAAATTAGATAAATTAGGATGGAGAGCATCAGATACCGCTGAGTTAGCTTTTGATAATGTTGAAATTCCTGTGGCTAATTTAATGGGTGAAGAAGGAAAAGGATTTCCTTATATCATGCAACATTTCGCTTTAGAGCGTTTAATCATGGCTATCAATGCGCATGCAAGGGCCGAATATGCTATTGATTATACTTTAGAATATATGTCGCAACGTGAAGCTTTTGGTAGTCCAATCAATAAGTTTCAAGCTTTACGCCATACAATGGTGGAGCATGCAACAGAAGTAGAACATATCAAATTGTTTAATTATGCCGCTGTAGCGAGATTGGATAAAGGAGAGTATGTGGTGAAAGAAGCTACCATGGCAAAATTAAAATCAACTAAAGTGGCCGATTTAGCTATTTATGATTGTTTGCAAATGCTAGGTGGATATGGATATATGGAAGAATATCCATTAGCTCGTTTGTTACGCGATAGTCGTTTAGGGCCTATTGGAGGAGGAACTTCTGAAATTTTAAAAGAAATTTTATCCAAAATGATTATTGATAATGCAAGCTATCAGCCAGCGGTAAAAAAATAATTGTTTGATTATAAATGTGATTAAAGAGGTAGTGTTTTTACGGCCTCTTTTTTTTATCCTATAATTTATTAATTTAACTCACTAAAAAAGGTAAACGTGTTGTTTGTGTCGTTTTTTTTTGAAAGTCAACGATTGATTTGTGTTAGTCTGTCAAAGTAGTGTTAATTTGTTGTTATAATTAAAAAAAAACACTAAGTTATGAAAAGACTATTTTTTTATTCGTTTGTATTTTTGTTGTTATTAGGATGTTCTAAAGATGATGATTGTCCTGCGCCTATACCTCCAACATATCAAGTGCAGGGGTATTATGTAGGAAAATATGGTTCGGGAGTAAATGAGCCAAATAGTGGGTTTTCAATGGTTGTTGAGGCTGATGGTAAAATGATGGTTGCTGACGGTGCTTCACTTTCAATAGCTTCTAAGGCTTCTGGGACATATACTTTGGTAGGGAATGTTTTTAAAGCAACCTATACTTATAATACTCCTGGAGGAAGTACTTTTTCTATTCAAGCTAATTATGATTCTTCAACAGGTAAGTTTACTAGTGGAACTTGGGGTTCGGGTGCTAACTATACTGGAAGTGGTACTTGGTTTATGGATAGAAAAAATTAATTTTTGTTTTTTTTCTTTTTAATTAATTATTTATTTGTAAGTTTGCACCCGTAAAAGAGAGGAGGTGTCAAGATTATGTTAATTATACCAATTAAAGACGGAGAAAACATCGATAGAGCGTTAAAACGTTACAAAAGAAAATTCGATAAAACTGGAGTAGTGCGTCAATTAAGATCACGTCAGCAATTCACAAAACCATCAGTGGTTAGAAGAGCTCAGATTCAGAAAGCAGCTTACATCCAAGGATTAAGAGATTCAGTAGAAAATTAATATTTAATTTTCTTGCAATAAAATCGTTAGTTTAAAAGTAGTACTTTTAGCTAACGATTTTTTTTGTTTTGTAAATATTGTGAGGTTATGTTGGATTTTATAAATCAATTTGAGGATTATTTGCTTAAAGAGAAAAACTATTCTTTGTTGACGGTTCGTGCCTATTTACGCGATTTAGAAGTATTTTCTTGTTTTGTTCAGGAGCGATACCAAGTGGGTTTGTTGGAAGTGGAATATGTGTTTATTCGAGCGTGGATTGTTTCGTTGATTGATTCGGGTTTGTCAACAGTGAGTGTTAATCGCAGAGTGGCTTCGTTAAAAGCGTATTATAAATTTCTTCTGAAGGCGAATCAGCTCAAGGTTTCGCCACTTGCGAAACATCAGTCTTTGAAGGTAGCTAAGAAAGTTCAAGTGCCTTTTTCTGAAAAAGAGTTGGAAAACGCGCTTTTGTTGCAGCCTTTTAAAGAGGGTTTTGAGGGCTTGCGTGATAAATTGATTGTGGATTTGTTATATACCACGGGAATGCGTCGTTCGGAATTGATTGATTTGCAATTGTCTAATCTGGATTTAGCTGCTGGAGTGCTTAAGGTTTTAGGAAAACGCAAAAAAGAACGCATTATACCGATCTTAGATGAAATTTCTTCACAAATTAAAGCTTATTTAGTAGAACGAGAGGGTTTGGAAAATGTTATTGATGCGAATAATTTATTTCTTTTATCTAATGGAAAGAAAATGAATGAAACTTTTGTCTATAGGTTAATAAATTGTTATCTTAGTAATGTCTCGGAAAAGCTAAAAAAGAGTCCGCATATGTTAAGGCATACTTTTGCGACTCACATGCTGAATCGGGGCGCTGATTTAAATTCGATAAAGGAGTTCTTGGGGCATTCTAGTTTGGCATCCACTCAGGTGTATACACAATCCAGTTTGTCTGAATTGAAAGAGGTGTATAGTAAGACGCATCCTAGAAATGTGAAATAACTTTTTTTAGAGATTTGTTTAACCTTAAAAAGTTTTTATTATGAAGGTAAATGTTCATGCGGTTAATTTCAACATTGACAAAAAATTGATTTCTTTTACAGATGAAAAAGTAAACAAGTTAGAGAGGTATTATGATAAAATAGTTTCTGCTGATGTGTTTATGAAAGTAGAGCAAACCAGTGAGAAAGAGAATAAAATTGTAGAGGCTAAGATTCTTGTTCCTGGAGATGAGTTTGTTGTGAAAAAAACGTGTAAATCTTTTGAAGAAGGTATTGATTTGTCGGTTGAAGCTTTAGAGCGATTGTTGGTAAAGCGTAAGGAAAAACAAAGGGCGCATGCTTGATTGAAAAAAAATAAAAATAGTTGAAAAAAGTTTTTGATAACTAAAATATATGTATATCTTTGCAGTCCGTTAGAAATAGCGGACTTTTTTACTGAATGCCGGTGTAGCTCAGCTGGCTAGAGCAGCTGATTTGTAATCAGCAGGTCGTGGGTTCGAGTCCCTCCATCGGCTCTGGTTTAAGTAAAGAACTTTTTTTAGATTTTTTTATAAAAAAAAATAAAAAGTATCTACTGGTTCTTTGGAATATTGAAAAAAATGAAATATATTTGCACTCCGAAAATCGGATGTAAAGATTAAGGCGGGGAGATACTCAAGCGGCCAACGAGGACGGACTGTAAATCCGTTGGGAAACCTTCGCAGGTTCGAATCCTGCTCTCCCCACAAAAAAAGTTATATAGTTTCAAGTTTCAAGTTTGTCAACATGAAATATTGAACCTGAAACAAAGACTTTACCGCCGGTGTAGCTCAGGGGTAGAGTGCTTCCTTGGTAAGGAAGAGGTCACGGGTTCAAATCCCGTCATTGGCTCACACAGATTTTTTTTGAACACTATTATTATAACTAAGATTAAAAATTAATTAAAATGGCAAAAGAAAGTTTTAATCGTTCGAAACCGCACTTAAATATCGGTACTATCGGACACGTAGACCACGGAAAGACTACTTTAACTGCTGCGATCACTAAAGTGTTATCTGATGCAGGTTACTGTCAAGCTAAATCATTTGACCAAATTGATAACGCTCCAGAAGAAAAAGAAAGAGGTATTACTATTAATACATCTCACGTAGAATATGAAACTGCTAACCGTCACTACGCTCACGTTGACTGTCCAGGTCACGCGGATTACGTAAAGAACATGGTTACTGGTGCTGCTCAGATGGACGGTGCTATCTTAGTAGTTGCTGCTACAGATGGTCCAATGCCACAAACTCGTGAACACATCTTATTAGGTCGTCAGGTAGGTATTCCTCGTATCGTTGTTTTCATGAACAAAGTTGATATGGTTGACGATGCTGAGTTATTAGAGTTAGTTGAAATGGAAATCCGTGACTTATTATCATTCTATGATTATGATGGAGATAATGGTCCAGTAGTTCAAGGATCTGCATTAGGAGGTTTAAATAACGATCCTAACTGGGTTCCTAAGATTATTGAATTAATGGATGCTGTTGATGCTTGGATTGAAGAGCCAGTTCGTGATAACGAAAAACCATTCTTGATGCCAGTTGAAGATGTATTCACAATTACAGGTCGTGGTACTGTTGCAACAGGTCGTATTGAAACTGGTGTGGCTAATACAGGTGATCCAGTTGAAATCATCGGTATGGGAGCTGATAAATTAACTTCTACTATTACAGGGGTTGAGATGTTCCGTAAAATCTTAGATAGAGGTGAAGCTGGTGATAACGTAGGTTTATTATTACGTGGTATTGACAAAGCTGATATCCGTCGTGGTATGGTTATTTGTAAGCCAGGTTCAGTAAAACCTCACTCTAACTTCAAAGCAGAGGTTTATATCTTGAAAAAAGAAGAAGGTGGACGTCATACTCCATTCCATAACAACTACCGTCCTCAGTTCTATGTACGTACAACTGACGTAACAGGTACTATCTCTTTACCTGAAGGTGTTGAAATGGTAATGCCAGGTGATAACTTAACTATTAATGTTACGTTGCTTCAACCAATCGCTTTATCAGTAGGTTTACGTTTCGCTATCCGTGAAGGTGGTAGAACAGTAGGTGCTGGTCAGGTAACTGAAATCGTTGACTAATTATAGTTGATATATAAAAAAACCAGCAGTAATATGCTGCTGGTTTCTTAACAAACGGGCGTAGTACAAGGGCTAGTATAGTGGTCTCCAAAACCATTGATGGGGGTTCGAATCCCTCCGCCCGTGCTAATGAAAATACAAATGAGCAAAGTTACGAATTACATAGCGGAAGCTTTTGAAGAATTAAAGTCAAATGTGACTTGGCCAGAGTGGGAAGAGGTTCAAAAATTAACAATTGTTGTGGCCATCTTCTCATTTATTTTTGCACTAGCTACATGGGGAGTTGATGAAGTTTTTACTAAAACAATTGAAGGTTTCTTCAATTTATTAAAAGGATAAAAATTACTATGGCGGAGACTAGCGTGAAGAAATGGTATGTTGTAAGAGCTGTAAGTGGACAGGAAAATAAAGTGAAATCCTACATCGAGCAAGAAATTAATCGAGTGGGAATGGCTGATTATATATCACAGGTATTAGTGCCTACTGAAAAGGTAGTTACAGTACGTGATGGGAAAAAGATCAGTAAAGAGCGCGTTTATTTCCCTGGCTATGTTATGATTGAAGCTAATCTAACAGGTGAGATTCCTCATATTATCAAATCAATTACTGGTGTAATTGGTTTTTTGGGTGAAGTAAAAGGGGGGGATCCAGTGCCTTTAAGACAGGCAGAAGTAAACCGTATGTTAGGTAAGGTAGATGAATTATCGACTACAGTTGATCATGGAGGTATACCTTATACTGTTGGTGAAACAATTAAAGTAATTGATGGACCTTTCAATGGTTTTAATGGAACTATTGAGAATATCAATGAAGAGAAACGTAAGTTAGAGGTAATGGTGAAAATTTTTGGAAGAAAGACACCATTGGAATTAAGCTTTGTTCAAGTAGAGAAAGTATAATAATTATTTATATAATTCACATCAATCGCTTCCAATTGATCGATGTGCTTAATTTTTTTTAAAAATGGCTAAAGAAGTTAGTAAAGTAGTTAAACTACAAGTAAAGGGAGGTGCTGCGAACCCGTCGCCACCGGTTGGACCTGCTTTGGGAGCTGCTGGGGTTAACATCATGGAGTTCTGTAAGCAGTTCAATGCTAGAACACAAGATAAACCAGGCAAAGTATTACCAGTACAAATTACTGTGTACAAAGACAAATCGTTTGATTTTGTTGTAAAAACTCCACCTGCTGCAATTCAATTATTAGAAGCTGCAAAAATTAAATCAGGATCTGGGCAACCAAATCGTAAGAAAGTTGCTAGTGTTTCTTGGGATCAAATCAAAACGATCGCTGAAGACAAAATGCCTGATTTAAATGCTTTCACAATTGAAAAAGCAATGAGCATGGTAGCTGGGACAGCTAGATCTATGGGTATTACTGTAACTGGAGATTCTCCTTTAAACTAAGAGAAAATGGCAAAATTAACGAAAAAGCAAAAAGTTGCTGCTTCTAAAATTGAGAAGAATAAGGCTTATTCTTTAAAAGATGCTTCTGCATTAATCAAAGAAGTTGCTTCTGCAAAATTTGATGAATCAGTTGATATCGCTGTTAAATTAGGAGTAGACCCTCGTAAGGCGAATCAAATGGTTAGAGGTGTATGTTCATTACCACACGGTACAGGTAAAGATGTAAGAGTATTGGCTTTGGTTACTCCAGATAAAGAAGCTGAAGCAAAAGCAGCTGGTGCTGACTACATTGGTTTAGATGAGTACTTGCAAAAAATTAAAGACGGTTGGACAGATGTTGATGTTATCATCACTATGCCAGCAGTTATGGGTAAATTAGGTCCATTAGGTCGTATTTTAGGACCTCGTGGTTTAATGCCAAACCCTAAAACAGGTACAGTTACTATGGAAGTAGGTAAAGCTGTAGAAGAAGTGAAGTCTGGTAAAATTGACTTTAAAGTTGACAAAACTGGTATCGTTCATGCGGCTATCGGAAAAGTATCTTTCGATGCTGAGAAAATCCAAGAGAACGCTCACGAAATCATTCAAACATTAATTAAATTAAAACCAACTGCTGCAAAAGGTACTTATATTAAGTCTATCCACTTATCAAGTACTATGAGTCCAGCGATCGCTTTAGACCCTAAAGCTGTTTAATTGGTAGTTAAAAAATTTTAGTATCATGACTAGAGAAGAAAAATCATTAGCGATTCAAGATTTAACTGCACAGTTAGCTGGAACTAATATCGTTTACTTAGCAGATATTTCTGGTTTAAATGCAGAAACTACTTCAAACTTGAGAAGAGCTTGTTTTAAAGCTGGTATCAAAATGGAAGTTGTTAAGAATACTTTACTTGCTAAAGCAATGGAAGCTTCTGATAAAGAGTTTGGTGAATTACCAACTGCTTTAAAAGGAAACACGTCTATCTTAATTGCAGACGTTGCAAATGCTCCAGCTAAAGTAATCAAAGAATTCCGTAAAAAAAGTGATAAGCCTGTATTAAAAGGAGCTTACATTAATGAAGAAGTATACATCGGTGATAAAGAATTAGAATCGTTAGCGGCTCTTAAATCGAAAGAAGAAGTTATCGGAGATATCATCATGTTGTTACAGTCTCCAGCAAAACGTATCCTTTCTGCTTTACTTAACAATGCAGAGCAAAAAGGTGAGGAGACAGCTGAATAATTAGCGCACTATTAAATTTATATATTACAAAATCATTAAAAGATAGAAAAAATGGCAGATTTGAAACAATTCGCAGAACAATTAGTAAACTTAACAGTTAAAGAAGTAAATGAATTAGCTACAATCTTAAAAGATGAGTATGGTATCGAGCCTGCTGCTGCTGCAGTTGTAGTTGCTGCTGGTGGTGGTGATGCTGCTGCTGAAGAGCAAACTGAATTTACAGTTGTATTGAAAGATGCTGGTGCTTCTAAATTAGGAGTAGTTAAAGCTGTTAAAGAATTAACTGGTTTAGGATTAAAAGAAGCTAAGGATTTAGTAGATTCAACTCCAGCTAACGTTAAAGAAGGTGTTTCTAAAGATGAAGCTGAAGGCTTGAAAAAAGCTTTAGAAGAAGCTGGTGCTGTAGTTGAGCTTAAATAAGCTTTCTTAGTATAGCATAAAGGTTTAGGCCTTGGGTAAAGCACCCAAAGGCCTAAACCATTTTACGTATAATAAATTTTTATTTTTAAGTTTATACTTACGTAAATTAAAACAAAAAAATTTTTGACCAATACGAAGGCGGAACTAAAACTCTACTTCATTTTATTTCTTGAGATGTATTGGTTGTTAAAAGAAGTATACATTGTTTTATAAATAGTGTTTTCAAACACTCAAATTACTTTTTTTTAATCAAAATTTTGTCCATTGATGATAACAAATCAGACTGAAAGATTGAATTTTGCTTCGACAAAAAACATTCCGAACTATCCAGATTTCTTGGATGTTCAAGTGAAGTCGTTTAAAGATTTCTTTCAATTAGAAACGAAATCTGATGAAAGAGGCAACGAGGGGTTATACAACACCTTCATGGAAAACTTTCCAATCACTGACACTCGCAATCAGTTCGTATTAGAGTTTTTAGATTATTTTGTTGATCCTCCTCGTTATACAATCGAAGAATGTATAGATAGAGGTCTTACTTACAGTGTACCCTTAAAAGCTCGTTTAAAATTATATTGTACTGATCCTGAACATGAGGATTTCGAAACGATCGTACAAGATGTATATTTAGGTACAATTCCTTATATGACACCTAGTGGTACCTTTGTTATCAATGGTGCTGAGCGTGTGGTTGTATCGCAATTACACCGTTCACCAGGTGTGTTCTTTGGACAATCATTCCACGCTAATGGAACAAAATTATACTCTGCTAGAGTAATCCCTTTCAAAGGTTCTTGGATTGAATTCGCTACCGATATCAACAGTGTGATGTACGCTTATATCGATAGAAAGAAAAAATTACCTGTAACTACTTTATTCCGTGCTATTGGTTTTGAGCGCGATAAAGATATCTTAGAAATTTTCGACTTAGCGGAAGAAATTAAAGTATCTAAATCAGGTTTAAAAAAATATATCGGACGTCGTTTAGCTGCGCGTGTATTAAATACATGGCATGAAGACTTCGTAGATGAGGATACAGGTGAAGTAGTATCTATCGAGCGTAATGAAATTATCTTAGATCGTGATACGCTTTTAGATAAAGATAATGTAGAAGAAATTGTTGATGCAAACGTAAAATCGATCTTGTTACATAAAGAAGATACGAATGCGGCTGATTATTCAATCATTCACAATACCTTACAAAAAGACCCTACAAACTCTGAAAAAGAGGCTGTAGAACACATTTACCGTCAGTTACGTAACGCTGAACCACCAGATGAAGAAACGGCTCGTGGTATTATCGAGAAATTATTCTTCTCTGACCAACGTTACAACTTAGGTGATGTAGGTCGTTACAGAATGAACAAAAAATTAGGTTTAGATATTCCTATGGATAAGCAAGTGCTTACTAAAGAGGATATCATAACTATCGTAAAATATTTAATTGAGTTAATTAACTCTAAAGCTGAGATTGACGATATTGACCACTTATCTAACCGTCGTGTACGTACAGTAGGGGAACAATTATCGGCTCAGTTTGGTGTTGGTTTAGCGCGTATGGCGCGTACTATTCGTGAGCGTATGAACGTTCGTGATAACGAGGTGTTTACACCTATTGATTTGATTAACGCTAAGACATTGTCTTCAGTAATCAACTCTTTCTTCGGTACGAACCAGTTATCTCAGTTCATGGACCAAACAAATCCATTAGCTGAAATTACACACAAACGTCGTTTGTCTGCATTAGGTCCAGGTGGTTTATCTAGAGAGCGTGCAGGTTTCGAGGTTCGTGACGTTCACTATACGCACTACGGACGTTTATGTCCAATTGAAACTCCTGAGGGACCAAACATTGGTTTGATTTCATCTCTTGGGGTTTATGCTAAAGTAAATGGCATGGGATTCATTGAAACGCCTTACCGTAAAGTTGAAAACGGTGTGGTAGATATCGTTAATGAACCTGTTTATTTAAGTGCTGAAGAGGAAGAAGGTAAGATGATTGCACAAGCAAACATCGAAATGAATGCAGAAGGAAAAATTACTACGGATAAAGTAATTGTTCGTGAAGAAGGTGACTTCCCAGTAGTAGATCCTAACTCAGTACATTATACTGACGTTGCTCCTAACCAGATTGCTTCGATTTCAGCTTCATTAATTCCGTTCTTAGAGCACGATGACGCGAACCGTGCGTTGATGGGCTCGAACATGATGCGCCAGGCCGTACCATTGTTACGTCCTGAATCTCCAATTGTTGGAACGGGATTAGAGCGTCAAGTAGCTTCTGATTCAAGAGTATTAATCAATGCTGAAGGTAGTGGTGTAGTAGAGTATGTAGATGCTGACAAAATCACTATCAAATATGATAGAACAGATGAGGAAAGAGCTGTAAGCTTTGACCCAGATGAAAAAACTTATCAGTTAATTAAGTTCCGTAAAACGAATCAAAGTACAACTATCAACTTAAAACCTATTGTAAGAAAAGGGGATAGAGTAGTAAAAGGTCAAGTACTTTGTGAAGGTTACGCAACTCAAAACGGTGAATTAGCTTTAGGTAGAAACTTACAAGTAGCCTTCATGCCTTGGAAAGGGTATAACTTCGAGGATGCGATTGTAATTTCTGAAAAAGTAGTTCGTGATGATATCTTTACCTCTATTCATATTGACGACTATTCATTAGAAGTTCGTGATACTAAATTAGGTAATGAAGAGTTAACAAATGATATTCCAAACGTTTCGGAAGAGGCTACTAAAGACTTAGATGAAAACGGTATGATTAGAATTGGTGCCGAGGTGAAACCTGGTGATATCCTAATCGGAAAAATTACTCCAAAAGGAGAATCTGACCCAACACCTGAAGAAAAGTTATTAAGAGCTATCTTTGGTGACAAAGCGGGTGATGTAAAAGATGCTTCATTAAAAGCGTCTCCATCATTACACGGGGTGGTATTAGATAAAAAATTATTTGCTAGAGTTGTTAAAGACAAGCGTAAGCGTTCTGCTGAAAAAGATGAATTAGCGGCTCTTGAAATGCAATATGAAACAAAATTTGTTGAATTAAAAGATAGATTAATCGACAAATTATTCTTAATCATTGATGGCAAAACATCACAAGGTGTAAATAATGATTTAGGTGAAGAAGTATTACCTAAAGGTAAAAAATACACTAAAAAGATGTTACAGGCAGTGGAGGATTTTGCTCACCTTTCTGGCGGTCAATGGGTAGCTGATGATGAAACTAACGTGATGGTTAATGACTTAATTCACAACTATAAAATTAAGTTAAACGATTTACAAGGTGCTTTACGTCGTGAGAAGTTTACAATCACGGTAGGAGACGAGTTACCATCAGGTATCTTAAAATTAGCGAAGGTTTATATTGCTAAGAAACGTAAGTTGAAAGTGGGTGATAAGATGGCAGGTCGTCACGGTAACAAAGGTATCGTAGCGCGTATCGTTCGTCAAGAAGATATGCCATTCTTAGAAGATGGAACACCAGTAGATATCGTATTGAATCCACTAGGGGTACCATCGCGTATGAACATCGGTCAGATTTATGAAACCGTTTTAGGATGGGCAGGTAAAAAATTAGGTAGAAAGTATGCAACACCAATCTTTGATGGTGCTTCTTTAGACGAAATTAATGCCTTAACTGACGAAGCAGGTATTCCAAGATTTGGTCACACCTATCTTTATGATGGTGGTACGGGAGAGCGTTTCCACCAACGTGCAACAGTAGGGGTTATCTATATGTTGAAATTAGGTCACATGGTTGACGATAAGATGCACGCTCGTTCTATTGGTCCTTACTCATTAATCACGCAACAACCTTTAGGTGGTAAAGCACAGTTTGGTGGTCAGCGTTTTGGAGAGATGGAGGTTTGGGCACTTGAGGCTTATGGTGCATCAAGTACATTACGTGAAATCTTGACTGTGAAGTCGGATGACGTAATTGGTAGAGCGAAAACTTACGAAGCTATCGTTAAGGGTGAAACTATGCCGGAACCAGGATTACCTGAGTCATTCAACGTATTAATGCATGAATTAAAAGGTCTTGGTTTAGACATCCGTTTAGAAGAATAAATTTTTGGTTTCAAGTTTAAACTTTAAGGTTGAAAGCAACCTTAAAGTTTTAAACTTTTAAACTTTTAAACAAAATTTAAGATGACAACAAATAGAAATAAAGATAAAAATACCATCAAAAGATTTAACCAAATCTCTATCGGTTTGGCGTCGCCAGAATCTATCTTGGCGGAATCTCGTGGTGAAGTATTAAAGCCTGAAACTATCAACTATCGTACGCACAAACCTGAGCGTGATGGTTTATTCTGTGAGCGTATCTTCGGTCCTGTAAAAGACTATGAGTGTGCTTGCGGTAAATACAAAAGAATCCGTTACAAAGGTATCGTATGTGACCGTTGTGGGGTTGAAGTTACAGAAAAGAAAGTACGTCGTGACCGTGTAGGACACATCAATTTAGTAGTGCCTATTGCTCATATTTGGTATTTCCGTTCGTTACCTAACAAAATTGGTTACGTATTAGGTTTGCCATCTAAGAAATTAGACATGATTATTTACTACGAGCGTTATGTAGTTATCCAACCGGGTATTGCTAAAAACGCAGATGGTGAATCATTGCAAGCAATGGAATTCTTAACAGAAGAAGAATACTTAAATATTTTAGATTCTCTTCCGTTAGAAAACTTATATTTAGATGATAACGACCCTAATAAATTCATCGCTAAAATGGGTGCTGAATGTATTATGGACTTATTAGCTCGTGTGGATTTAGATGCTTTGTCTTATCAATTACGTCACGCTGCTAATAACGAAACATCTAAACAAAGAAAAACAGAAGCGTTAAAACGTCTTCAAGTGGTGGAATCATTCCGTGAGTCTAACTTAAACAGAGAGAACTTACCTGAGTGGATGATTTTGAAAGTAATTCCAGTTATTCCACCTGAATTACGTCCGTTAGTGCCACTAGATGGAGGTCGTTTCGCTACTTCGGATTTAAATGACTTATACCGTCGTGTAATTATCCGTAACAATCGTCTGAAGCGATTAATGGAAATCAAAGCGCCAGAAGTAATCTTACGTAATGAAAAACGTATGTTACAAGAAGCGGTGGATTCATTATTCGATAACACAAGAAAAGCTTCTGCGGTTAAAACAGAATCTAACAGACCATTAAAATCATTATCTGACTCGTTAAAAGGTAAGCAAGGGCGTTTCCGTCAAAACTTATTAGGTAAACGTGTGGATTATTCAGCTCGTTCGGTAATCGTCGTTGGACCTGAGTTAAAGATGTATGAGTGTGGTTTGCCAAAAGATATGGCTGCTGAGTTGTACAAACCTTTCGTAATCCGTAAGTTGATTGAAAGAGGTATTGTAAAAACAGTTAAGTCAGCTAAAAAAATCATCGATAAAAAAGAGCCTGTAGTATGGGATATCCTTGAAAATGTAATCAAAGGACACCCAGTATTACTTAACCGTGCTCCTACGCTTCACCGTTTAGGTATCCAAGCTTTCCAGCCTAAGTTAATTGAAGGAAAAGCAATCCAGTTACACCCGTTAACATGTACGGCGTTTAATGCCGACTTTGACGGTGACCAGATGGCGGTTCACTTACCATTAGGGCCAGAGGCAATCCTTGAAGCGCAATTATTGATGTTAGGTTCTCACAATATCTTGAACCCTGCTAACGGTGCTCCTATTACAGTACCATCTCAGGACATGGTTCTTGGATTGTACTATATGACAAAACAACGTTTGTCAACACCTGAACATCCAATTTTAGGTCAAGATTTAACGTTCTACTCTGCGGAAGAGGTGCATATTGCTTTAAATGAAAAACGTTTAGAGTTAAATGCGCGTATCAAAGTTAGAGCTAAAGATTTCAACGAAAATGGTGAGTTAACTTACCAAATTATTGAAACCACTGCTGGACGTGTATTATTTAACGAAGTAGTACCTGAGGCGGCTGGATATATCAATGAGGTTTTAACTAAGAAATCATTACGTGATATTATTGGTAAAATCTTAGCAGTAACTGATGTTCCTACTACGGCAGCTTTCTTGGATAACATGAAAGATATGGGATACGGATTCGCTTTTAGAGGTGGTTTATCATTCTCATTAGGGGATATCAAAATTCCTGACCAAAAAGAACCATTAATTGCTGATGCTCGCGAAAAAGTAGAAGAGATTTCCATGAACTATAACATGGGTCTTATTACAAACAACGAGCGTTACAATCAGGTAATTGATATTTGGACTTCTGCCAATGCACAATTGACTGAGGCGGCTATGAAAAATATCCGTGAAGACCAACAAGGTTTCAACTCGGTATACATGATGCTTGATTCTGGAGCCCGTGGTTCGAAAGAGCAGATTCGTCAGTTAACTGGTATGCGTGGTTTGATGGCTAAGCCTAAAAAATCAACTGCTGGTGGTGGTGAAATTATTGAAAACCCGATTTTATCGAACTTTAAGGAAGGATTATCTATCTTAGAATACTTCATCTCTACGCACGGTGCTCGTAAAGGTCTTGCGGATACGGCGTTAAAAACGGCGGATGCGGGATACTTAACGCGTCGTTTACATGATGTAGCACAAGACGTAATCGTTAATACGGTGGATTGTGGTACGTTACGTGGTGTTGAAGTAACAGCATTAAAGAAAAACGAGGAGATTGTTGAAGGATTAGGTGAACGTATCTTAGGACGTGTAGCGTTACAAGACGTAATCAATCCATTAACTTCTGAAGTTATCGTAGCGGCTGGTGTAGAAATTACGGAAGCTATCATTAGAGAAATTGAAGCTTCTCCAGTAGAAAGCGTAGAAGTACGCTCTCCATTAACATGTGAGGCTACAAAAGGTATCTGTGCTAAATGTTACGGTCGTAACTTAGCAACAGGTAGAATGACTCAAAAAGGGGAAGCCGTAGGTGTAATTGCTGCACAGTCTATTGGTGAACCAGGTACACAGTTAACACTTCGTACATTCCACGTTGGAGGGGTTGCTGGAGGTATCTCTGAAGAGTCAAGCATCTTAGCTAAATTTGGTGGTCGTCTTGAAATTGAGGACTTAAAAACAGTTAAAGGTGAAGATACGGATGGAAACGAAGTAGATATCGTAATTTCTCGTTCTACAGAGTTGAAATTAGTAGATGATAAAACAGGTATTTTATTAAGTACACACAATATTCCATACGGTTCTAGTATTTATGTAAATGATGGAGACGTAGTGGCTAAAGGTGATGCTATCTGTAAATGGGACCCATATAACGGGGTAATTATTTCAGAATTTACGGGTAAAGTAGGTTACGAAGATTTAGAACAAGGACAATCGTACTTAGTTGAAATTGACGAGCAAACTGGTTTCCAAGAAAAAGTAATCTCTGAGGCTAGAAATAAAAAATTAATCCCAACATTACATATTTATGGTAATGACGGTGAATTGATTCGTTCATACAACTTACCAGTAGGGGCTCACTTAATGGTAGACAATGGAGAGAAAATTAAAGCGGGTAAAATTTTAGTAAAAATCCCACGTCGTTCTTCTAAAGCAGGCGATATCACGGGAGGTTTACCAAGAATTACTGAGTTATTAGAAGCTCGTAATCCTTCTAACCCAGCTGTAGTTTCTGAAATTGATGGGGTTGTGTCATTCGGTAAAATTAAGAGAGGTAACCGTGAAATCGTTATCGAGTCTAAATTTGGTGAAGTGAAGAAATATTTAGTTAAACTTTCTAACCAAATCTTAGTTCAAGAAAATGACTTCGTAAGAGCGGGTATGCCTTTATCAGATGGAGCGATTACTCCAGATGATATCTTAAGAATTAAAGGGCCATCTGCTGTACAACAGTACTTGGTAAATGAAATTCAAGAGGTGTACCGTTTACAAGGGGTAAAAATTAACGATAAACACTTTGAGGTGGTTATCCGTCAAATGATGCGTAAAGTACAGGTGCAAGACCCTGGAGATACGTTATTCCTTGAAGAACAATTGATTCATACGAAAGACTTTATTGAAGAAAACGATAAGTTATTTGGAATGAAAGTGGTAGAAGATGCAGGTGACTCAGTGAATTTAAAACCAGGTCAAATTGTAACACCACGTCAGTTACGTGATGAAAACTCGTTGTTAAAACGTGAAGATAGAAACTTAGTAGTAGCTCGTGATGTTGTTACGGCTACAGCTACACCAATTCTTCAAGGTATTACAAGAGCGTCGTTACAAACTAAGTCGTTCATCTCGGCGGCATCGTTCCAGGAAACAACTAAAGTATTAAATGAAGCAGCGGTTGCTGGTAAAATTGATACCTTAGAAGGTCTTAAAGAAAACGTTATTGTAGGTCACAGAATCCCTGCTGGTACAGGTATGAGAGATTATGATAATACTATCGTAGGGTCTAAAGAAGAGTACGATGAATTGATGATTACTAAAGAAGAATATAACTTCTAAGTAATTTGAAATTTAAAATAGATAAAAATCCTAACAGTGTATGCTGTTAGGATTTTTTTAATTATTATTGCTTCAAACTTTTAATAAATTGTAATTAAAATGAACAATCCAAATCCAGAACAAGAAGGACAAATCAATATAGAATTAGATGAAAAAATTGCAGAAGGAACCTATTCTAATCTAGCCATTATCAATCATTCTAATACCGAGTTTGTAGTAGATTTTATTAACATCATGCCTGGAATGCCAAAGGCAAAAGTAAAATCAAGAATTATTTTAACTCCCGAGCATGCTAAAAGATTAACCCAAGCCTTAATCGATAACATTCACCGTTTCGAAAATGCGCACGGTGAAATTAAAGAAGAAGAACAGCCTCAGATTCCTTTGAACTTTGGACCTACAGGACAGGCTTAAGATAAGTGTGAATGAAATAGTAGATAAAAACAAAAGCGACCTCGAGGTCGCTTTTGTTTTTCTAAATTCTAAATTCTGATTTCTAAATTCTGATTTCTATTCAAACTCAGAGGTGAATAAAAGTTTTACACTAGGAAATTTTTGTTGGGTCATCGTGATGGAAAAATCAGAATCCGCTAGGAAAACCAATTGTCCATATTTGTCTTTTGCCATGAATTTTTGTTTGATGCGTTTGAACTCGGCAAATTCTTCGCTTTTAGGGTCTTCTGGCTGCACCCAACATGCTTTGAAAGCAGGGAAGGTTTCGTAGCTACATTTCGCGCCGTATTCGTGCTCTAAACGGTATTGAATTACCTCGTATTGTAAGGCTCCTACAGTTCCAATTACTTTTCTTCCGTTCATTTCAAGAGTAAATAACTGAGCTACCCCTTCATCCATTAACTGGTCAATACCTTTTTCCAATTGTTTTGCTTTTAATGGGTCGGCGTTATTGATATAACGGAAATGTAAAGGAGAGAAACTTGGGATACCTTTGAAATTCATGATTTCACCTTCTGTTAAGGTATCTCCAATTTTAAAATTCCCAGTATCGTGTAAACCCACAATATCTCCAGGGTATGAAATGTCAACAATCTCTTTTTTCTCAGCAAAGAAAGCATTGGGACTAGAGAATTTTAAATTTTTCCCGTGGCGTACGTGTAAGTAAGGTTTGTTACGTTCAAAAGTACCCGAAACAATTTTGATAAACGCCAAACGGTCACGGTGTTTTGGGTCCATGTTGGCATGAATTTTAAATACGAAACCTGAAAACTTATTTTCATCAGGTTTTACTTCGCGCGTGTCAGAATGCTTCGGCTTTGGAGAAGGTGCAATTTCAATAAAACCGTCTAATAATTCTCTTACTCCAAAATTATTTAAAGCCGAACCAAAAAATACAGGCTGTAATTCGCCATTCAAATAAGCCTCACGGTCAAAAGAAGGATATACCTCGTCAATTAATTCTAATTCTTCACGCAAGCGAGCGGCCGCTTTATCTCCAATAATTTTTTCTAATTCAGGGCTGTTTACATCTTCGAAAGCTATCGTTTCTTCGATGTTTTTACGACTGTCACCTTCAAAAATATTGATGTTCTTTTCCCAGATATTATAAATTCCTTGGAAATCATATCCCATACCAATAGGAAAACTTAGTGGAGTAACATGTAAACCCAGTTTTTTCTCCACTTCATCCATCAAGTCAAAAGCATCCTTACCTTCACGGTCTAATTTGTTGATGAAAACGATCATAGGGATGTTGCGCATACGGCACACTTCAACCAGCTTTTCAGTTTGTTCCTCAACCCCTTTAGCTACGTCTATCACCACAATCACACTATCCACAGCCGTAAGGGTTCTAAAAGTATCTTCGGCAAAATCTTTGTGACCTGGTGTATCTAAAATATTTATTTTTTTATCTTTGTAATTAAAGGCTAAAACGGAAGTTGCCACTGAAATCCCTCTTTGGCGTTCAATTTCCATAAAGTCTGATGTAGCTCCCTTTTTAATTTTATTGCTTTTTACGGCTCCAGCTTCTTGGATAGCTCCACCAAATAAAAGCAATTTCTCGGTTAAGGTTGTTTTACCTGCGTCGGGATGCGAAATAATTCCGAAGGTTCTTCGGCGTTGAATTTCAGTATTAAAACTCATTGTTTACTTTTTTTAAGTATTTTTGTATTAAAATATTTTAACGTTTTGTTAAGGAATGAAAATTAGATTACTTTACTTTGTATTCTAATTAATTAAGTGTGCAAAATTAATAAATAAAGATGAATACCCTTCAAAAGAAATCCTACTTAAGTCTTTTTGTGATAGTTTTATTGCAAATTATTTTCTTTTATTTAGTTTACTTAGAATATAAAGGAGAAAAACAATTGTTAGTGATTACGGAAGCTGATAAAATGGATCAAAGCTTTAAAAAACAAACCCAACAATTGTCAAGTCTTATAGATACTTCACAAGCTCATTTCAATCAGTATGTGTTGTTTCGTGAATTACCTGAATTAAAGGCTTATAATGACGCTTTGGTGGCTATGTCTACCAATTTAAATCAGTTAGTCGCTAATGAAAATCAAAGTGCTTCGTTGCGTAATAAACTGAAAAATAATGTATTGTTAAATAACAATTTGATTGCTTTAAAGAAAAAAACGGATTCTTTAATTAATGATGGGACTATGGTTTCAGAAGAGATTAATCTTGATGAAATTTTAAAGCCTTCAGAATATAAATTTGAAGACGTTTTAAATAGTGTTGAGTTTGAAACGGATAAAAAAGTTGATAGTGTAAAGAAAAAAGGTTTCTTCTCGCGATTGGGAAGTGCAATGAAAGGCGAAACGGATGTTCAAAAAGAGCAGATTAACAGTAAGTTAAAATTGAAGTTTGGTAAAAAGGTAGTTTCTGGTGATATCAAACAGCAGTTTAAAAATGTGTTGATGGAATCGCAAAAACACTATAACAAGCAATTTTCGGTTTTAGGGAAAAGTTTAGCGAATATCAAAAATGGAGAAAAGTCCTTGATTGATAAAAATACGGCTCTAATGAAATTGTATCGCGAAATTAATTCGGAATTAGATGCAATGATTGAAGGGGTTTTGGATGATAATGCGGTTAAAATTGATGAACAAGCTAAATTAAACAAACAATATCGATTCTATTTGATTGTAACCGTATTGGTGTTGATACTTTTAATGTTAGTGTTGTTGTTAAAATATATAAACGATACTTTTAGGGTTAAAAAAGAATTGGCTGAAGCAAAAGATCAAATTTCAAAAGATTTGTTGTTGAAAAATAGAATTATTTCCACACTTACCCACGAAATAAAAACACCTGTTAGTATTATTAATCTTTACGGTTCTTTTATGGGGAATAAAAATGATGACCCAGAAATGAAAGAGTTTTTTGATACCGTAACTTATACTTCTAATACCTTGATGCATATTTCTAATCAAGCGGTAGAGTTAGTCAAGAATAATGAAGGCGGAATTAAATTGAATCTCGAAAAGGTAGATTTGGCTAAAGAGGCAAAAGCTATTGTTAAGTCGCTTATGATATTTGCTTCTTCAAAAAATATAAAGTTAAATTTTGATAATCAACTACCACCACAATATGAAGTACAATATGATAAAGCAAAATTCTATCAATTAGTGTATAATATAGTTGGGAATGCAGTTAAATTTGCAAAATCAAATATTGCTATAACAGCGCGTATTGAAAATATTGAAGGCAAAGAGCAGTTTGTGTTTGTGGTGAAAGATGATGGTATTGGAATTCCTGCTAAAGACAAAAATCGAATCTTCGATTTAGAATATCAGAGTAAAAATAACAAATCAGTGGATGCATTGAGTTTCGGTTTAGGGTTATATTTGTGTAAAAATATAGTTGCTGCAAGTGCTGGAACGATTAATGTTGAAAGTGAGTTGAATAAAGGAACTGAAATTTCATTTAATTTAAATTTAAATAAATAAAACATGAGTATAGCTGGAGAGAAAAAAATTTTAATTGCAGACGATCATATGGTGGTTTGCAGAGGAATAGAAGCAATGGTTAAGCCGGCTTTTGAAAACCCAACTTTTTTTCATGTAAATACCATGGCGCAATTGTTAGCTGAATTGAGTAATACAAGTTATGATGCGTTATTATTAGATGTTAATTATACCGATGCGAACCTTACAGATACTATTGCTTTAGTAAAAGAAAAAGCACCAGAGTCTAAAATTTTTGTTTTTACAAGCGGGCTTTCTTTTAAGGAATTTAATATCATAAAAAAATATGCCAATGCTATTCTAACAAAGCAATCAGAAGCAGATACTTTTGTAGCTACAATTGATGACGTTTTTCAAAATGGAAAATTTGTATGTTCTCCATTAAATGAAGAAAAAGTACAAAAGTTAGAATCCTTAACAGAACGTGAATTGGATATTTTAGAATGTATGCTCGACGGGATGGGGAATAAAGAAATGGTGTATCATTTAGATATTAAAGAATCAACCATTTCTACGCTGAGAAAGCGTATATTAGAAAAATTAGATTTGACCAATAATGTAGAGTTGTTGAATTATTTTACTGAGAGTGTGATTTAGAGTAATTTATCGATTTTATTAAAATAGATGCCGACTTTTTTAGAGTCGGCATTTTTTTTATTTCTATAAATGTAGTTTGTCGATTTTTTTTGTTTTTCATCGACATGATGTTTGGATTTTAGAATTTGTAAGGTGTTATATCATAAAAAAAATGTTAAATTTATAAGAGTTTTTGTAGAAGAAGTTCTACTCTTTTGTAAAGATCTAAAAACTAAATTTGTAACTAAACTATTATTAATTTAAACCAAACTTTTTTATGGAGAAAAGCAAACAAATTAATGTGTTTACCAGAAAACCTAAATGGTGTAGGGTAAACACAAGAGGTAGGCCGGTGCTTACAGGTGCATTGAATAAACTTTTTAGTTTTAAAATATTAAAAACGAATATTTAATTTTATGAAAATGATAGAATATTTACTTAATAAAAATCGCCTTGTCGCTTTTTTGGTATTATGTTCTGTTGTTGTATTCGCACAGAATGAAATAAAGCTTTTGCCTTTGCAAGAATCACCTTATGATCAATTTTATAAAGGAGCTATTGCAAAAAATGGGGGTTCTTACCTTTCTGCGAAATCAGCAAATAAGAATAAATTTGATAATGCCAATCAACTAATGCGAACGGTTACAACTGTTGATCTTAATGGACCAATTTCTGGGACAACATTTGAAAATCGTGCAGCAGCGAACAATACTCCTTATAGGATTTCTTCTGGTGCGGTTTCTGTTGTCACTTCTACAGGAACAGCAACTAGTGCTCGAATTTCTTTCTCGACGAGTACAGCAGGTGCTCCACTGGCAGTGCCAGGAGGAGCTAATGAATTGTTTCAGTTAGTAAATTCAGGGGGTACTCAAGTTGTTTTATGGACAATAAATACTGCAAATCCAACTGCACAAACTGTCTTGTATGGAGGGACTACTTTTCGTATAAGTCATGCAAATGCTTTTGAATTTGTAATTACCAATAATGCTGGAGGTACTTTTCCAACGGCTGATTTACAATTGCTATTATTTAATGCTTTTAGATATGCGCATTCTAGTGTAGCTGCTGATTCTGTTAGATATATGCATTTAGCAGTTACAGATCCGCAAAATACACTTTCGGCATATTCTAAAATAACTACAGGATCACCGCCAGTTGCTGTGGATGATACTAATAATTTAATGGCTAATGCTGTTGTACCTGTTGCGGGCAATGTGCTAACAAATGATACAGATGCAACTGTAGGAGATGTAAGAACATTAACTAGAGTTCATGAATACCCTAATATGGTAGGTAATGCTTATACTACCACTTATGGTAGTATAACTATGCAAGCTAATGGTAGTTATAACTATACGGTAGATGTAAATAATTCATCAGTGAAGGGATTACGTACTGGAGATGTTTTGCAAGATATCATTGCATATAGAGTTGATGATAATGTGGGTAATTTAGATTATGGCTACTTAACTATAACGATTAATGGTGTTACGGAATTACCTGTGGCAACAAATAATACGAACAATGTTACGGTTAATCTGGCACCTACTGCAACAGGTAACGTTCTGTTTGATGATTCTGGTTTTGGAGAGGATAAGATGGATAGACAGTTTTCTCAATTGGTTTGGGAAGCTCAATATGCAGTTGATGCACCAATACATGGAACCAGTAGGACAATTAATGGTGTAACGGCTTCCTTTGTTACTAATAGTGCTGCTTATCCTTTCAACCAAACTGTAGATCAAACTGCAGGCGGAAATGGAGGGCATTTTGGATATGTTTATTTCACAACAGATGGGACTGCGTTGCCAACGCCTGATAATAAGTTGACAATGAACTTTAACCCACCTGTTACGAACCTTTCATTTACATTATCGGATATCGATTATTCACAATCTATAGTGTGGCAAGATCAATTTAGAGTTACGGGTACCCTTGGAGGAAATCCAGTTGCTTTTGATCGTCAAGTGGCAGGAGGGATTTTATTAAATGGACCTGATACTTTTTATGGTACGGGGAGTGTAATTACTTCTGATGCTCATGGAAATGTTCGCGTTCTTTTTCCAACACCTGTCGATAGTGTAGTGTTAGATTATAATTATGGCCCTAATGTAACAGCAGCAGATCCTTCTGGTCAAGTAGCTGGGTTAACTGACTTAATTTGGCAAGACGCTAATGCAGGAGGTGTACGTGCTGTTTATGGTGTTAATGCTAATGTGGGTGTAAATATACCAACTACTTATGGTTTTATAACTCTAAACACTGATGGTTCTTATACGTATACTGTTAATCCAGCCAATCCTACCGTTGCTGCTTTAGTTACAGGTCAAACACTTACAGATGTTATACCATATACTATATCAGATAATTTGGCAGGTGCAGGTAATTTGGCAAATGCTAATTTAATATTAACAATTACAGGTGCTAATGTTATAAGTGCGGTAGATGACGCACCTGTAGCTTTAGCAGCAGGAGCTTCTACTCCAAGTGTCATTGTAAATGACACTCTTGATGCCGCTCCAGCTTTAATTGGTGCTAATCCAGGTGAAGTTACCTTAACATCACTAGTTGTTCCAGCAGGTTTAACTTTAAATCCTGACGGTACAATTTCAGTAGCAGCTACTACACCAAGTGGTACTTACTTAGTAGATTACCAAATTTGTGAAAACGGTGCTGTACCAGTAAATTGTGATCCAGCTACTGCAACAGTTATTGTGGCTAATGCTTTATTAGCTTCAGATGATGCGTTGCCTTCAGTAGGCGGTAGTGTTTTAGGAAACGACACATTAAATGGTGTATCAGTAACTACAGCTAATACAGATGTAACGCCAGCAACTAACGGCCCATTGGCAATTGATGCTGACGGTAATGTAACTGTAGCACCAAATACCCCATCAGGAACGTATACAATTCCTTATACAATTTGTGAAACTGGAGCTGTTCCGGCGAATTGTCAAACGGCTACAGCAACGGTTGTAATCAATAACCCAATAGACGCAATTGATGATGCCGCAGTTACTGTTGCGAGTACAAATGCTATTGTTACAGTTCCAGGAAATGTTACATCCAACGATACGTTGAATGGAGTAGCAGTTACGGCTGCTAATACAGATGTGACTCCAGGAACAAACGGTCCATTAAGTGTAGATGCTAACGGTGTTCTTACTGTTGCAGCAAATACGGCAAGTGGTACTTATACAATTACTTACCAATTATGTGAAGTAGGGGCAGTTCCAGTAAATTGTGATACCGCTACAGCAACAGTAGTAGTGGCAAATCCAATTGATGCTGTAAATGATACACCAGCTGCACCAGTAGCTAGTACAAACGTACCAGTATCAGCAGGATCTGTACTAGGAAACGATACTTTGAGTGGTATTGCAGTAACCCCAGCCAATACGAATGTTACTCCAGTAACAAACGGTCCATTGAGTGTTGATGCCAATGGAGGAGTTACCGTTGCAGCAAACACTCCATCAGGTGTTTATACGGTTACATATCAATTATGTGAAGCAGATCCAGTATCTGGCTTAAATGTTGTTCCGGCAAATTGTGATACAGCTATAGCTACAATTACCGTTGCTAATCCTATTGATGCCATAAATGATCCATCAGTAACTTTAGCAAGTGGAAGTACTCCAGTAGTTGTTCCAGGTAATGTTACTACAAACGATACTTTAAGTGGAATAGCTGTTACAGGAGCCAACACGAATGTTACTCCAGTAACAAACGGTCCATTGAGTGTAGATGCGAACGGAGTTGTTACTTTAGCGGCTAATACAGTATCAGGAACTTATACGGTTAACTATCAATTATGCGAAGCAGATCCAGTATCAGGTTTAAATGTAACACCTGCAAACTGTGATCTAGCAACAGCAACTGTTGTAGTTGCTAATGCATTAGTTGCTACTAATGATACGCTACCATCAACAGGCGGAAGTGTTCTTGGTAATGATACCTTAAATGGTGTTCCAGTAACAGTTGCTAACACCGATGTGACGCCTGCAACTAACGGCCCATTGACAATAGATGCAGATGGAAATGTAACTGTAGCACCAAATACCCCATCAGGAACGTATACAATTCCTTATACAATTTGTGAAACTGGAGCTGTTCCGGCGAATTGTCAAACGGCTACAGCAACGGTTGTAATCAATAACCCAATAGACGCAATTGATGATGCCGCAGTTACTGTTGCGAGTACAAGTGCTATTGTTACAGTTCCAGGAAATGTTACATCCAACGATACGTTGAATGGAGTAGCAGTTACGGCTGCTAATACAGATGTGACTCCAGGAACAAACGGTCCATTAAGTGTAGATGCTAACGGTGTTCTTACTGTAGCAGCGAATACACCATCGGGTACTTATACAATAAATTATCAGTTGTGTGAAGTTAGTGCTGTACCTGCTAATTGCGATACTGCTTTGGCTACTGTGATTGTTGCTAATCCAATAGTGGCTACAGATGATACACCAGCGCCAGTAGCAAGTGCTAATGCTCCTGTATCTGCAGGCTCTGTATTAGGAAATGATACATTGAGTGGTATTACCGCTACAACGACTAATACCAATGTGACTCCAGTAGTAAATGGTCCATTAAGTGTAGATGCTAACGGAGATGTAACCGTAGCAGCCAATACACCATCGGGAGTATATACAGTTACTTACCAATTGTGTGAGGCAGATCCTGTTTCAGGATTGAATGTAGCTCCGGCTAATTGCGCTACTGCTATTGCTACTATCACTGTATCTAATCCAATCGATGCTATAGATGACGCCGCAGTTACTTTAGCTAGTGGTACAGCTCCAGTAGTTGTTCCAGGTAATGTGACTACAAATGATACTTTGAGTGGAGTAGCTGTAACAGGAGTAAATACCAACGTTACTCCAGTAGTAAATGGTCCTTTAAGTGTTGATGCTGATGGTGTAATTACTTTAGCATCCAATACTGTTTCAGGAACTTATACAGTTAATTATCAATTATGTGAAGTAGATCCAGTATCAGGTTTAAATGTAACACCTGCAAACTGTGATCTAGCAACAGCAACTGTTGTAGTTGCTAATGCATTAGTTGCTACTAATGATACGTTACCATCTACAGGAGGTAGTGTACTAGGCAATGATACCTTAAATGGTGTTCCGGTGACTATAGCGAATACAGATGTAACTCCAGGTACTAACGGTCCATTGACAATAGATGCAGATGGAAATGTAACTGTGGCATCAAATACACCATCAGGGACATATACTATTACGTACACTATTTGTGAGACAGGAGCAAATCCTGCGAATTGTCAAACCGCTACAGCTACAGTTGTTGTAACGGCATTAATCGATGCGGTAAATGACCCAGCGGTAACAGTTACAACAGGAGCAACAGCGACGGTAGTTCCAGGTTCAGTAATCGGTAACGATACTTTAAATGGAGTGCCAGTAACAACAGCTAATACAGATGTTACACCAGTAGTATCAGGACCATTGAGTGTTGATGTAGACGGAGTGATTACAGTAGCGGCTAACACGCCAAGTGGTACATATACAGTAACGTACCAATTGTGTGAGACAGGAGCTTCTCCAGCGAATTGTGATACAGCGACCGCGACAGTAGTAGTAAACAATGTTATCGATGCGGTAAATGACCCAGCGGTAACAGTTACAACAGGAGCAACAGCGACGGTAGTTCCAGGTTCAGTAATCGGTAACGATACTTTAAATGGAGTGCCAGTAACAACAGCTAATACAGATGTTACACCAGTAGTATCAGGACCATTGAGTGTTGATGTAGACGGAGTGATTACAGTAGCGGCTAACACGCCAAGTGGTACATATACAGTAACGTACCAATTGTGTGAGACAGGAGCTTCTCCAGCGAATTGTGATACAGCGACCGCGACAGTAGTAGTAAACAATGTTATCGATGCGGTAAATGACCCAGCGGTAACAGTTACAACAGGAGCAACAGCGACGGTAGTTCCAGGTTCAGTAATCGGTAACGATACTTTAAATGGAGTGCCAGTAACAACAGCTAATACAGATGTTACACCAGTAGTATCAGGACCATTGAGTGTTGATGTAGACGGAGTGATTACAGTAGCGGCTAACACGCCAAGTGGTACATATACAGTAACGTACCAATTGTGTGAGACAGGAGCTTCTCCAACGAATTGTGATACAGCGACCGCGACAGTAGTAGTAAACAATGTTATCGATGCGGTAAATGACCCAGCGGTAACAGTTACAACAGGAGCAACAGCGACGGTAGTTCCAGGTTCAGTAATCGGTAACGATACTTTAAATGGAGTGCCAGTAACAACAGCTAATACAGATGTTACACCAGTAGTATCAGGACCATTGAGTGTTGATGTAGACGGAGTGATTACAGTAGCGGCTAACACGCCAAGTGGTACATATACAGTAACGTACCAATTGTGTGAGACAGGAGCTTCTCCAGCGAATTGTGATACAGCGACCGCGACAGTAGTAGTAAACAATGTTATCGATGCGGTAAATGACCCAGCGGTAACAGTTACAACAGGAGCAACAGCGACGGTAGTTCCAGGTTCAGTAATCGGTAACGATACTTTAAATGGAGTGCCAGTAACAACAGCTAATACAGATGTTACACCAGTAGTATCAGGACCATTGAGTGTTGATGTAGACGGAGTGATTACAGTAGCGGCTAACACGCCAAGTGGTACATATACAGTAACGTACCAATTGTGTGAGACAGGAGCTTCTCCAGCGAATTGTGATACAGCGACCGCGACAGTAGTAGTAAACAATGTTATCGATGCGGTAAATGACCCAGCGGTAACAGTTACAACAGGAGCAACAGCGACGGTAGTTCCAGGTTCAGTAATCGGTAACGATACTTTAAATGGAGTGCCAGTAACAACAGCTAATACAGATGTTACACCAGTAGTATCAGGACCATTGAGTGTTGATGTAGACGGAGTGATTACAGTAGCGGCTAACACGCCAAGTGGTACATATACAGTAACGTACCAATTGTGTGAGACAGGAGCTTCTCCAGCGAATTGTGATACAGCGACCGCGACAGTAGTAGTAAACAATGTTATCGATGCGGTAAATGACCCAGCGGTAACAGTTACAACAGGAGCAACAGCGACGGTAGTTCCAGGTTCAGTAATCGGTAACGATACTTTAAATGGAGTGCCAGTAACAACAGCTAATACAGATGTTACACCAGTAGTATCAGGACCATTGAGTGTTGATGTAGACGGAGTGATTACAGTAGCGGCTAACACGCCAAGTGGTACATATACAGTAACGTACCAATTGTGTGAGACAGGAGCTTCTCCAACGAATTGTGATACAGCGACCGCGACAGTAGTAGTAAACAATGTTATCGATGCGGTAAATGACCCAGCGGTAACAGTTACAACAGGAGCAACAGCGACGGTAGTTCCAGGTTCAGTAATCGGTAACGATACTTTAAATGGAGTGCCAGTAACAACAGCTAATACAGATGTTACACCAGTAGTATCAGGACCATTGAGTGTTGATGTAGACGGAGTGATTACAGTAGCGGCTAACACGCCAAGTGGTACATATACAGTAACGTACCAATTGTGTGAGACAGGAGCTTCTCCAGCGAATTGTGATACAGCGACCGCGACAGTAGTAGTAAACAATGTTATCGATGCGGTAAATGACCCAGCGGTAACAGTTACAACAGGAGCAACAGCGACGGTAGTTCCAGGTTCAGTAATCGGTAACGATACTTTAAATGGAGTGCCAGTAACAACAGCTAATACAGATGTTACACCAGTAGTATCAGGACCATTGAGTGTTGATGTAGACGGAGTGATTACAGTAGCGGCTAACACGCCAAGTGGTACATATACAGTAACGTACCAATTGTGTGAGACAGGAGCTTCTCCAGTGAATTGTGATACAGCGACCGCGACAGTAGTAGTAAACAATGTTATCGATGCGGTAAATGACCCAGCGGTAACAGTTACAACAGGAGCAACAGCGACGGTAGTTCCAGGTTCAGTAATCGGTAACGATACTTTAAATGGAGTGCCAGTAACAACAGCTAATACAGATGTTACACCAGTAGTATCAGGACCATTGAGTGTTGATGTAGACGGAGTGATTACAGTAGCGGCTAACACGCCAAGTGGTACATATACAGTAACGTACCAATTGTGTGAGACAGGAGCTTCTCCAGTGAATTGTGATACAGCGACCGCGACAGTAGTAGTAAACAATGTTATCGATGCGGTAAATGACCCAGCGGTAACAGTTACAACAGGAGCAACAGCGACGGTAGTTCCAGGTTCAGTAATCGGTAACGATACTTTAAATGGAGTGCCAGTAACAACAGCTAATACAGATGTTACACCAGTAGTATCAGGACCATTGAGTGTTGATGTAGACGGAGTGATTACAGTAGCGGCTAACACGCCAAGTGGTACATATACAGTAACGTACCAATTGTGTGAGACAGGAGCTTCTCCAGTGAATTGTGATACAGCGACCGCGACAGTAGTAGTAAACAATGTTATCGATGCGGTAAATGACCCAGCGGTAACAGTTACAACAGGAGCAACAGCGACGGTAGTTCCAGGTTCAGTAATCGGTAACGATACTTTAAATGGAGTGCCAGTAACAACAGCTAATACAGATGTTACACCAGTAGTATCAGGACCATTGAGTGTTGATGTAGACGGAGTGATTACAGTAGCGGCTAACACGCCAAGTGGTACATATACAGTAACGTACCAATTGTGTGAGACAGGAGCTTCTCCAGTGAATTGTGATACAGCGACCGCGACAGTAGTAGTAAACAATGTTATCGATGCGGTAAATGACCCAGCGGTAACAGTTACAACAGGAGCAACAGCGACGGTAGTTCCAGGTTCAGTAATCGGTAACGATACTTTAAATGGAGTGCCAGTAACAACAGCTAATACAGATGTTACACCAGTAGTATCAGGACCATTGAGTGTTGATGTAGACGGAGTGATTACAGTAGCGGCTAACACGCCAAGTGGTACATATACAGTAACGTACCAATTGTGTGAGACAGGAGCTTCTCCAGTGAATTGTGATACAGCGACCGCGACAGTAGTAGTAAACAATGTTATCGATGCGGTAAATGACCCAGCGGTAACAGTTACAACAGGAGCAACAGCGACGGTAGTTCCAGGTTCAGTAATCGGTAACGATACTTTAAATGGAGTGCCAGTAACAACAGCTAATACAGATGTTACACCAGTAGTATCAGGACCATTGAGTGTTGATGTAGACGGAGTGATTACAGTAGCGGCTAACACGCCAAGTGGTACATATACAGTAACGTACCAATTGTGTGAGACAGGAGCTTCTCCAGTGAATTGTGATACAGCGACCGCGACAGTAGTAGTAAACAATGTTATCGATGCGGTAAATGACCCAGCGGTAACAGTTACAACAGGAGCAACAGCGACGGTAGTTCCAGGTTCAGTAATCGGTAACGATACTTTAAATGGAGTGCCAGTAACAACAGCTAATACAGATGTTACACCAGTAGTATCAGGACCATTGAGTGTTGATGTAGACGGAGTGATTACAGTAGCGGCTAACACGCCAAGTGGTACATATACAGTAACGTACCAATTGTGTGAGACAGGAGCTTCTCCAGCGAATTGTGATACAGCGACCGCGACAGTAGTAGTAAACAATGTTATCGATGCGGTAAATGACCCAGCGGTAACAGTTACAACAGGAGCAACAGCGACGGTAGTTCCAGGTTCAGTAATCGGTAACGATACTTTAAATGGAGTGCCAGTAACAACAGCTAATACAGATGTTACACCAGTAGTATCAGGACCATTGAGTGTTGATGTAGACGGAGTGATTACAGTAGCGGCTAACACGCCAAGTGGTACATATACAGTAACGTACCAATTGTGTGAGACAGGAGCTTCTCCAGTGAATTGTGATACAGCGACCGCGACAGTAGTAGTAAACAATGTTATCGATGCGGTAAATGACCCAGCGGTAACAGTTACAACAGGAGCAACAGCGACGGTAGTTCCAGGTTCAGTAATCGGTAACGATACTTTAAATGGAGTGCCAGTAACAACAGCTAATACAGATGTTACACCAGTAGTATCAGGACCATTGAGTGTTGATGTAGACGGAGTGATTACAGTAGCGGCTAACACGCCAAGTGGTACATATACAGTAACGTACCAATTGTGTGAGACAGGAGCTTCTCCAGTGAATTGTGATACAGCGACCGCGACAGTAGTAGTAAACAATGTTATCGATGCGGTAAATGACCCAGCGGTAACAGTTACAACAGGAGCAACAGCGACGGTAGTTCCAGGTTCAGTAATCGGTAACGATACTTTAAATGGAGTGCCAGTAACAACAGCTAATACAGATGTTACACCAGTAGTATCAGGACCATTGAGTGTTGATGTAGACGGAGTGATTACAGTAGCGGCTAACACGCCAAGTGGTACATATACAGTAACGTACCAATTGTGTGAGACAGGAGCTTCTCCAGTGAATTGTGATACAGCGACCGCGACAGTAGTAGTAAACAATGTTATCGATGCGGTAAATGACCCAGCGGTAACAGTTACAACAGGAGCAACAGCGACGGTAGTTCCAGGTTCAGTAATCGGTAACGATACTTTAAATGGAGTGCCAGTAACAACAGCTAATACAGATGTTACACCAGTAGTATCAGGACCATTGAGTGTTGATGTAGACGGAGTGATTACAGTAGCGGCTAACACGCCAAGTGGTACATATACAGTAACGTACCAATTGTGTGAGACAGGAGCTTCTCCAGTGAATTGTGATACAGCGACCGCGACAGTAGTAGTAAACAATGTTATCGATGCGGTAAATGACCCAGCGGTAACAGTTACAACAGGAGCAACAGCGACGGTAGTTCCAGGTTCAGTAATCGGTAACGATACTTTAAATGGAGTGCCAGTAACAACAGCTAATACAGATGTTACACCAGTAGTATCAGGACCATTGAGTGTTGATGTAGACGGAGTGATTACAGTAGCGGCTAACACGCCAAGTGGTACATATACAGTAACGTACCAATTGTGTGAGACAGGAGCTTCTCCAGCAAATTGTGATACAGCGACCGCTACCGTAGTAGTTGCTAATCCAATTGTTTTAGATAATGATGCTGATCAAATTGTTGTAGGTACTACGGGTACTACAAATATCTTCGATGACGATACCTTTAATGGTAAACCATTATCTATAGGCAATGGTCCTGGTCAAGTAACATTGTCGCCTGTTGTTATCGCTACACCGGGTATTACTTTGAATCCTAACGGGACTATAAGTGTAGCTAACACAGTTCCAGATGGTACTTATTCATTTACATATACAATTTGTGAAAATGGAGCTGTGCCTCAAAATTGTCAATCTGCTATAGTTACAGTAGTTGTAATTGCCAAAGTGGAAGCAAATGATGATGATTTTGGAACTGTAAATGGAAGTACAGGAGCTTCAGTTGGAAATGTATTAGTTAATGATATAATCAATAACGATATAAAGAATCCACCAACGATTGCAACGGTTACATTAGATCAATTGACTTTTGCTCAACCAGTAATTACAGCACCTGCTAATTCTCCAGTGCCATATTTAGATGAGGTTACTGGAAATGTAATTGTTCCAGCAGGAACACCAGCAGGTACTTATACTTTTACTTATAGCGCATGTTTAGTTGTAAATCCTTCGGTATGTGATACAGCTATTGTTAAAGTAACTGTAAATCCAGCGGGAGGAGAAGAGTTAGTCGTGTACAACCACGTAGTTCCAAACAGCCCAGAGAATCAGCTGTTCTTTATTGACGGAATACAAAAATACCCTAACAACACTGTTGAAATTTATAACAGATGGGGCGTATTAGTGTATGAAGCTACAGGATATAATAACAATGACAAAGCTTTTAGAGGAGAGTCTAATGGTAGAGTTACGATCCAACGTGATACGCAACTTCCAGAAGGAACTTACTACTACATCTTGAGATATGTAAATAGTAAAAATGAGTCTAAAGAAAAAGCAGGTTATTTATATATCAATAGATAATAATTATTATCCCTCCGCCTGAAGAGGCGGGGGGTAATTAAAAAAATGTATTATGAAAAAGAGAATCGTATCAATATTACTTTTCGTAAGTAGTATCGCCCTTGCTCAGCAAGAGGCTCAGTACACTCAATATATGTATAACACTGCCAATGTTAATCCTGGATATGCAGGTTCTAGAGGGTGTTTAAGTGCTTTAGTAATGCATAGAAGTCAATGGGTTGGTCTTGATGGAGCGCCTAAGACTAATGTACTTGCCGTTAGCTCTCCTTTAGATTCAGAACAACGTAAAGGTTTAGGAGTAAGTATAATTAACGATGCGCTAGGTCCTGTAAATAGAAATGCAATATCTGTAGATTTCAGTTATGCAATACCAACGACTGAAAACTCTAAATTAGCTTTTGGTATAAAAGGTACTGCTAATTTATTTAGTGTTGATTTTAATAAATTGAACACATTTAATGCGGCTAGTATTACTAATGTTAAAAATAATGATAATCGTTTCACTCCAAATATAGGTGCAGGGTTGTATTGGTATTCTGATAAAACTTATGTGGGTGTTTCAATTCCATTTATGTTAGAGAATAAGTTTTATGATAATGACGTACAGTATATCGCTAGTGAACGTATGCACCCTCATTTAATTGCAGGTCATGTTTTTAAATTGAGTAATGAAATTCAGTTTAAACCTGCTACCATGATTAAAGTTGTAAAGGGTGCTCCTTTGCAAGTCGATCTATCGGGTAATTTTTGGTTTAGTGAAAAGTTCTCTTTGGGGGCAGCTTACCGTTGGAGCGCAGCTTGGAGTGCTATGGCAGGATTCCAAATTAATGACTCTTGGATGGTGGGTTATGCTTATGATCGTGATGTTACGCGTCTTGGAAATTTCAATTCAGGATCACATGAAATCTTTTTACGCTACGAGTTATTCAAGAAAATTGATAAAGTAGTTGCTCCTCGTTTCTTTTAAAACTGTTATTATGAGAAAAATTATATTATACTCCGTTTTAGGACTTTCTTTGCAGTCAATTACGGCTCAGGAAACTAAAGTTATTAAAGGTAATAATCAGTATGATGGTTTGGCCTATGTTGATGCAATTGATACTTATTTGAAAGTTGCAAATAAAGGATATAAATCAAAGGAACTTTTTAAAAAGCTTGGGGATTCATATTATTTCAATGCTAAGCTAGCTGAAGCAAATCGTTGGTATTCTGAATTATTCAATTTTGATAATTCCGTAGAACCTGAGTATTATTACCGTTATGCACAAACTTTAAAGGCTGTTCAAGATTATAAAAAGGCAGATGAATATTTGTCAAAATTTAATCAGTTGTCTTCAAGTGATATACGTGCAGGTTTATATAGTCAACAAAAAGATTATAAACAGGTTATTGCAAAAAATTCAGGCAGACATGCAGTAAATGCTGTAAGTGTAAATACAAAATCATCTGATTATGGTACTGCTTTCTATGGAGATCAAGTTGTTTATTCTACATCTAGGGATAGTTTAGGTTTTATGAAAGTAAAAGCAAAATGGACAGATGGAGCATTTACGAATCTATATACTTCTAATCGCAGTGAAGACGCTGTGGATATGACTAAACCGAAAAAGTTTTCAAGTAATTTGAATTCAAAATTTCATGAAGACACCCCTGTTTTTTCAAAAGATTTGAAAACGGTTTTCTTTACACGTAATAATTACCACGAAGGGAAAATAGGTAGAGATGATAAGCGTGTGATTAATCTTAAATTGTACAAAGCTAATTTGGATAGTAACGGAAAATGGATTAATATAACGGAACTTCCATTTAACAGTGATCAGTACAGTGTAGCCCATCCTGCTTTAAGTCAAGATGAAAAGACTCTTTATTTTGCATCTAATATGCCAGGTACTTTAGGGCAGTCTGATTTGTATAAAGTGGCTATTTTAGGTGAGAATAGTTATGGAACTCCCATGAACCTAGGTAAAGGAATTAATACAGAAGGAAGAGAAACTTTTCCATTCATATCTGATACTAGTGAGTTGTTTTTCGCTTCTGATGGACACCCAGGTTTAGGTGGTTTAGATGTTTTTGTAAGTAAATTGGATGACAAAGGGATGCCTACACAAATTCATAACGTAGGGGAGCCTATTAATAGTTCAATGGATGATTTTGCCTACATTATCGATACTAATCGAAAAGGATTTTTCTCCTCTAATCGCCCAGGAGGTAGAGGAAATGATGATATCTATTCTTTTATTGAAACTAAGCAGTTGAAATATGAATTTGAACATGAATTAGCTGGTGTGGTGACTAACACTGAAACTGGTGAGGTTTTGCCAGGGGCAACAGTAATTTTGTTTGATGATAAATTCAACGAAGTTGCTAAGGTTACTGCTGATGAAAAAGGAGTTTACGATTTTAAGAAAGTTCCTGCGGGTAAAAAATACTACGTAAGAGCCGAAAAAGATGAGTATGAAACTAAAGAAAAATCAGTAGATATTCCTAATAGAGCTGGGAAAACGAATTTGCCAATTGATACAGGTAAAAAAGTAAGAACAATTAAAGAGGGATCGGATTTAGCTAAAACATTTGATATCAAAATTATCTATTTTGATTTAGATAAATCATTTATACGTCAGGACGCAGCTGTTGATCTAGCTAAAATTCTTGAAGTAATGAAGCAATATCCTTCAATGTTAGTGGATGTTCGTTCACATACTGATTGTCGTCAAACAGCTACTTATAACATGAAGTTGTCTGATAGACGTGCAAAAGAAACTATCGCATGGTTAGTGAAAAATGGTATCGAAGCCAAACGTTTAACAGGACGTGGTTATGGCGAATCACAATTAGTTAATGATTGTGGTTGTGAGCCTACTAATTCATCATCTTGTACTGAAGAACAACATCAAGCTAATAGACGAAGTGAGTTTATTATAGTGAAGATGTAACTTTTATACAGCAATTTTAAAGGACAATCGAAAGATTGTCCTTTTTTGTTAATAATTTTTTGTTAATCAACTACTGATTACTTGTTTAATGTGCTTGAATTCTTATTTTTGCTTTGTTATAAAAATAAATGACATAAAAATGAATATCAAAAAGCTGGTACTTGCTACTTTCTTAACCATGTCCTCTTTTGGGTTTTCTCAAAGTGTAAACAAAGAGGTTTTGTTTTCGATTGAGGATAAACCTTATTATACAGACGAGTTTATTCGAGTTTATAATAAAAATATTGATTTAGTTAAAGACGAATCTCAAAAAGATTTGAATGCGTATTTAGATCTGTTTGTTGCTTATAAATTGAAAATTAATAAAGCTAATAAACTAGGGCTTCAAGATGGGGCACAGTATCAAAATGAACTTAAATCCTATCGCAATCAATTAGCTAAAAATTATACTTCTGATACTAAAGTGACTAAAGCTTTAATTGATGAAGCGTATGCCCGTATGCAAAAGGAGGTAAAAGCAGCGCATATATTAGTATTGTGTGATGAAAATGCCACTGCAGAAGATACTTTGAAAGCTTATAACAAGTTAATCGATGTTCGTAAGCAGATTCTTAATGGTAAAACGTTTGAGGAAATGGCTTTGCAGTTTTCTCAAGATCCTTCGGTAAAAGATAATAAAGGGCATTTGGGATATTTTTCTGCTTTTCGAATGGTTTATCCTTTCGAAACAGCTGCATATACGACTAAAGTTGGTGAAGTTTCAATGCCTGTTCGTACAAAATTTGGTTATCATTTAGTGAAAGTCTTAGAAACAAGAGAAAATCGTGGTGAAGTGAGTGTAGCACATATCATGACTTTAAAACCACAAGGAGCTAATGAGTCCGACTTGACAAAGGCAAAAAATACAATCAATGAAATTTATACTAAATTAAAGCAAGGTGAAAACTTTGCTACTTTAGCTAATCAATTTTCTGAAGATAAAAGTTCTGCACCCAAAGGAGGGGCTTTGCCTCGTTTTGGATCAGGTCAATTGAGTTCTGAAATCTTTGAATCGAAAGCTTTCGAATTAAAAAATGTTGGAGATTATACAGAACCTTTTGAAAGTCAGTTTGGCTGGCATATTGTTAAGCTAAACGAGAAATTTCCTGTAAAAAAGCAAGAGGAAATGGAGCGTGAATTAGAAGCAAAATTGAAAAAAGACGACCGTTCCCGAATCATAGTAACTGCTTTGAATGCTAAATTGCGTCAAAAATATGCTGTAAAGCGTAATGAAAAATTATACACTGAAATTAAAAAATCAGTAAATGATACTTTTTATAAAGGAGAATGGAAATTACCTGAACAACGTAAAGAATTTGATAATGAATTAATCAGTTTTCAATCAAAATCTATTTCAGGTACCGCTTTTATGAATGAATTAAATGTACAACAAAAAAATAAATTATCCGTTAAACCTATTGCAAAGTTAGTGGATCAAGTTTATACTTCATTTTTAGATGCACAATTGAATAGTTATTATAACGATAATTTAGAAAAAGAGTTTCCTGAGTTTGCTAATATAGTAGAAGAGTATAGAGATGGTTTGTTACTTTTCGATCTGATGGAAAAGGAAATTTGGAATAAAGCTAAACAAGATACCATTGGTCTTAAAAAACATTTCGATATAAATACAGCAAAATACCAATGGAAAAATAGAGCTGATGTTATGATACTTTCTTCAACTAATGAAGATTTTATTAAAAAAGCGCAAAAATTAATCAAAGATAATGCAACTGCTGAAGTAATAAAGGAAAAATTAAATACAAAAGATGTTGTAAATGTTATGGTTAAACAAGAAATACTAGAAGAAGGTTCTAATCCAAATGTAGCTTTAAAAGAAGGTGTTTCTAAGATATATAAAGACAAAGATTACTTCTACCTTAATAAGGTAGTTAAAGTTTTACCTGCGGGACCTAAAAAAATGGAAGAAACCAAAGGGAAATTGATCAGTGATTACCAACAATATTTAGAAGATAATTGGGTAAACGAATTGAAAAAAGAATTTAAAGTAACCATTAATAATGATGTTTTTGAGCGTTTGAAAGCATCAATGAAAAAGTAATAAAACCATAAAAATGAAATTAATTCAAAGAGTAAGTGTTTTCTTATGTGTTATGTTAGCAACATTGAATACATCGGCACAGAAAACCAAAGTGGATGGAGTAGTAGGAGTAGTAGGAGATTATGTTATTTTAGATTCAGATATTGATAAAACTTTTATAGAGTTAAAGCAACAAGGTGTCGATACAAAAGAAGTAACACGTTGCCAGATGTTAGGTAAACTATTAGAGGATAAATTATATGCACATCAAGCAATTCAAGATAGTATTAAGGTTACAGATGCCGAAGTTAATCAAAAATTAGATGAGCAATTAGATTATGCTAAACAGCAATTAGGCTCTATAGATAAAGTGGTTGAGTTTTATAAAAAATCTTCAGAACAAGATTTGAGAAGCGAACTATTCGAAGTGATTAAATCGAATAAATTAACTTCCGAAATGCAAAAGAAAATTGTTGACGAAGTAACAATTACTCCAGAAGAAGTAAGAGATTTCTTTAAAAAAATGCCTAAAGAAGATTTACCAGTTTTTGGTGCTGAAATGGAATTAGCGCAGATTGTGGTTAAGCCTGAAATCTCTAAAGAAGCAAAACAAGCTGTAATTGATCAGTTAAAGGGTTTTAAAAAGGATGTTTTAGAAAATGGAGCGAGTTTTTATACTAAAGCAGTTTTGTATTCTGAAGATCCAGGTTCAAAAAACAGTGGAGGTTATTATAAAATGAATCGTAAAACACAGTTCGTAAAAGAGTTCAAAGATGTTGCTTTCAGTTTAAATGAAGGTGAAATTTCGGAGCCTTTTGAAACTGAATTTGGATTTCATATCATTCAAGTAGATAAAATAAAGGGGCAAGATATCGAATTACGTCATATCGTTATTTCACCTAAACCTTCAGCTGATGCTGTAAAAGCAGCTAAAGAAAAAGCAGAAAAAATTAGAACTAGAATTTTAAACAAGGAGTTGTCTTTTTCTGATGCCGCACGTCAGTTCTCGGACGAAAAAGAAACTAAAAATGATGGTGGTGTGTTAACAAACCCTAAAACACAAGGTACTCGTTTTGAATTAACTAAAATGGATCCTTCTGTATATGGTTTAGTTGCAAATTTGAAAGATGGTGAAATTTCATATCCAGTAACAGATGAGGATAGAACAGGAGCTAAATTTTATAAAATTATGACGGTTACTAATCGTTTCGAAGAGCACACTGCTGATTATGCAAATGACTACATTCGTTTAAAAGAATTAGCTCTGAAAGAAAAACAATTGAAAGCGATTGCTAAATGGAGCGAAGAAAAAATTAAAGAAACGCATATCAAAATCAATGGAGAGTACCGCGATTGTACTTTTACAAATAACTGGTTGAAGAAATAATTTCTTTATTTTTTGAAATAAAAGCGTTAGTTTTAACTTTTCTAAAACTAACGCTTTTATTGTATAAGAGTTTTTTATTTGGATGGTTTTCAAATTCTAAATTCTAAATTCAGAATTCTAAATTAAATATCTAATGTCAGACGTAGCCGCTATAGAACGCCTAGTTCAAAAACAAAAAGAATTAAAAGCCGAAATTGCTAAAGTAATTGTAGGACAAGAAGAAGTTGTAAATCAAATTGTGTTGAGTATCTTTTCTGGGGGACATGCACTATTAGTAGGCGTGCCTGGATTAGCCAAAACGTTAATGGTAAATACCATTTCACAAGCTTTAGGCTTAGATTTTAAACGCATTCAGTTTACGCCCGATTTGATGCCCTCGGATATTTTAGGAAGTGAAATTTTAGACGAAAATCGTACCTTCAAATTTATCAAAGGTCCCATATTTTCTAATATTATTTTGGCAGATGAAATTAACCGTACACCTCCCAAAACACAGGCTGCACTATTGGAAGCCATGCAAGAAAAATCGGTTACAGTAGCGGGACATCATTACAAGCTAGATTTGCCTTTCTTTGTACTGGCTACGCAAAACCCAATTGAGCAAGAAGGAACGTATCCGTTGCCCGAAGCACAGTTAGACCGTTTTATGTTTGCGATTAAGTTAGATTATCCTTCTTTTGCAGAAGAAGTGATGGTGGTGAAAAGCACGACTGCCGATTTTAAAGTAACTGTAAATCCATTGTTTTCGGCTCAGGAGATTATCGATTTCCAACATTTAATTCGTCGTATTCCTGTAACCGATAATGTGATTGAATATGCAGTGACTTTGGTTTCTAAAACAAGACCGGATAATGCTTTAGCACCTGAATTGGTCAAAAACTATATCGATTGGGGGGCTGGGCCTCGTGCCTCTCAAAATTTGATTTTAGCAGCGAAAACCCATGCGGCATTAAATGGGAAATTTAGCCCAGATATCGAAGATGTACAGGCGGTAGCTGTAGGTATTCTTCGTCATAGAATTGTAAAGAATTACAAAGCCGATGCTGAGGGAATCTCAGAAGAAAGTATCATTAAAAAATTATTCTAATGAGGTGGATAGGAATTATAGTAGCCCTTTTTTTTCTTTCCTTTCAAGAAAAACCAAAATCGATAGAAGCTGTTCGAGGAAAAACTTCTTACCCATTTTGGGTGCAAGCGCCTAAGAATGGTGAAAAATTGCCTTTACTCCTTTTTTTACACGGGAAAAGTCTTTCAGGAACCGATTTGAATCGTGTAAAACGCTATGGCGTATTGCGTGCTATCGAGCGTGGTCGCAAAATAGATGCTGTAGTTATGGCGCCTCAATTGGCTAAAGGGGCTTGGAATCCGGATAAAGTATTGGAACTTATTAAATATGCTAAAGAAAATTACGCCGTAGATGCTTCCCGTATTTATGTATGCGGGATGAGTCTTGGGGGTTATGGTACCTTACATTTTGCAGGTAAATATCCCAAAGAGCTTACCGCTGCGGTAGCTATTTGCGGGGGAGGTAATATGGCGGATAGTTTTAACTTAGCACAATTACCGTTATGGATTATTCATGGGGCTAAAGATTTTATTGTGCCGCTTCGTGAATCAACCAAAATATTTGAGGCGATTAAAAGCTGTATGCCTGATGCAGATGCTACCTTAACTATCGAACCTAAAGGGAATCATGGCAGTGTGGAACGCTACTTTCATCAAGATGTGTTCTATAATTGGCTATTCAAATACATCAAACCGAATAAATAATATGGATTTTTCTGATGATTTCCAAAAAAGAGGTTGTATTTCGCTAAAAATGCAACCTCTTTTTTGTTTATTATTGAATATAAAATGCTGATTTTGATATTTTGATAAAAAATAATGGGCGAATGCGATATTTGATTGAAAAATTTTTAACCATTGCGAACATTTTGTAAATTTGGACGACAAAAAATGATAACCTTATACTTATAGCTTTAGATATGGAATTGTATAAAGAATACCTTAAGGAAATTGAGGAAAGAAAAGGACAAGGATTACATCCTAAACCTATTGATGGAGCAGAATTGCTTACTGAAATTGTAGCACAAATTAAAGACGTGAATCATGCCGATAGAGCTGATTCATTAAAGTTTTTTATTTACAACACTTTGCCTGGAACTACCAGCGCAGCTAGTGTGAAAGCGAAATTCTTAAAAGAAATTATTCTTGGAGAAGAATCAGTGGCTGAAATCACTCCAGCATTTGCTTTCGAGTTGTTATCACACATGAAAGGTGGTCCATCAATTATCGCATTGTTGGATTTAGCTTTAGGAAACAACGAAGCTATCGCGAATCAAGCGGCTGAAGTGTTAAAAACACAAGTGTACTTATACGACGCTGATATGGAGCGTTTAAAAGTAGCTTTTGATAACGGGAATGCAGTAGCTAAAAATATTTTAGAAAGTTATGCTAAGGCGGAATTCTTTACGAAATTGCCAGAAGTAGCAGAAGAAATCAAAGTGGTAACGTTCATCGCTGGTGAAGGTGATATTTCTACGGACTTATTATCTCCAGGAAATCAAGCGCACTCACGTTCAGACCGTGAATTACACGGAAAATGTATGATTTCGGCGCAAGCGCAAGAAGAAATCAAAGCGCTACAAGCGCAACATCCTGATAAATCAGTTATGTTGATTGCTGAAAAAGGTACGATGGGAGTAGGTTCTTCTCGTATGTCTGGGGTAAATAACGTGGCATTATGGACAGGTAAACAAGCAAGTCCGTATGTGCCTTTCGTAAATTTTGCACCAATCGTTGGGGGAACTAACGGGATTTCTCCAATCTTCTTGACTACGGTTGACGTAACGGGTGGTATCGGTATCGACCTTAAAAACTGGGTGAAAAAGACCGATGCTAACGGCGAAGTAGTACGTGATGCAAACGGGGAACCTGTGTTAGAACAAGCCTATTCTGTAGCTACAGGAACAGTATTGACGATTAATACAAAAACAAAAAAATTATACAACGGCGACCAAGAATTAATCGATATTTCTAGGTCTTTCACGCCACAAAAAATGGAGTTTATCAAAGCGGGTGGTTCTTACGCTATCGTTTTTGGTAAAAAAATCCAAACCTTTGCGGCTAAAACCTTAGGGGTAACCGCTCCAGTAGTGTTCGCACCTTCAAAAGAAGTTTCTAACGAAAGACAAGGTTTAACCGCAGTAGAAAAAATCTTCAACAGAAATGCTGTAGGTAATACGCCAGGAAAAGTATTACACGCTGGTTCTGACGTTCGTGTAACGGTGAACATTGTAGGTTCGCAAGATACTACAGGTTTAATGACCGCTCAGGAATTAGAATCGATGGCGGCAACAGTGATTTCGCCAATTGTTGATGCAGCGTACCAATCAGGTTGTCACACAGCATCTGTTTGGGATAAAAAAGCACAAACGAACATCCCGAAATTAATGAAATTCATGAATGATTTCGGTTTGATTACAGCACGTGACCCTAAAGGAGTGTACCACTCGATGACCGACGTTATCCACAAAGTATTAAACGATATCACGGTTGACGAATGGGCTATCATCATTGGTGGCGATTCACACACACGTATGTCTAAAGGGGTAGCTTTCGGTGCCGATTCAGGTACAGTGGCATTGGCTTTAGCAACAGGTGAGGCGTCTATGCCTATTCCACAGTCAGTAAAAGTGACGTTCAAAGGAAAAATGGCAGAATACATGGATTTCCGTGATGTGGTTCACGCTACTCAAGCGCAAATGTTACACCAATTTGGTGGCGAAAACGTATTCCAAGGACGTATTATTGAAGTACACTTAGGAACGTTAACGGCTGACCAAGCGTTTACATTTACCGACTGGACTGCGGAAATGAAAGCGAAAGCGTCTATCTGTATTTCAGAAGATGAAACTTTGATTGAATCGTTAGAAATTGCGAAGTCTCGTATCCAAATCATGATTGACAAGGGTATGGATAACGCTAATAAAGTACTTCAAGGTTTAATTGATAAAGCAAACCAACGTATTGCCGAAATCCAATCGGGTGAAAAACCAGCGTTACGTCCGGATGCCAATGCAAAATACTATGCAGAGGTGGTGGTTGACTTAGACGTGATTAATGAGCCCATGATTGCCGACCCAGATGTAAACAATGCAGATGTTTCAAAACGTTATACCCACGATACTATCCGTCCGTTGTCTTTCTACGGAGGAACAAAAACCGTAGATTTAGGATTCATCGGTTCATGTATGGTGCACAAAGGCGATATGAAAATCTTAGCACAAATGCTTAAAAACGTAGAAGCGCAACACGGGGAAGTAAAATTCAACGCACCTTTAGTTGTAGCGCCACCTACCTACAACATTGTAGATGAGTTAAAAGCTGAAGGAGACTGGGAAGTGTTGCAAAAATACTCAGGTTTCGAATTCAACGACGACGCACCTAAAGGTGCAGCACGTACCGAGTACGAAAACATGTTGTACTTAGAGCGTCCAGGTTGTAACTTGTGTATGGGTAACCAGGAAAAAGCGTCTAAAGGCGATACTGTTATGGCAACCTCTACGCGTTTGTTCCAAGGGCGTGTGGTAGAAGATACCGATACTAAAAAAGGAGAATCGTTATTGTCTTCTACGCCAGTGGTTGTGTTATCCACTATTTTAGGTAGAACCCCATCTATTGAAGAATACAAACAAGCAGTACAAGGAATCAACTTGACTAAGTTTATGCCTTCGCACAAGTTGTTAGTGAAATAATAATTCTATTGAATGAATATGAAGAACCCGAGTGAAAGCTCGGGTTTTTTGTGTAATCGTTTTTTGTAATTACTTACCTTTATAAATATTTGTAAGTATTTATAAACGAATGAACTTGTGTATATTTGTGAGTTGTGTGCTATTTTAAAAAACTATGAGTAAACAAATACATCCACCAATAAACGGAAGTGTTTTAGAAGGAATTTGCAAAACTTTAGGTGATACAAACGAAGGGTTAACTGGTCCAGAAATTTCAAAATTTCTTCAAGAAGCTGTAATTGAAGATATCGATTTCAGTAACACTAAATGGAAAAGATTATTCAATGCCTTTGTTGAATATCAAAACAAAAATCAAATAATATTCTAAAATTTATTAATCTATCAATGAATCCTGCAAGATTTATTGGTAGAAATGAACGATTTGAATTAACTAGATTTGAATTAAATAAAAGATTATCATTTATCGGATTAGAACTTTCCGAAAGGGGCAAATTCATGAAAGTTGAAAATACATCAACAATTTCGGAAGCTGAACAAAGAGTAAATAGGTTTAAGAGCAAACTTGAACAAAGAAATGTTCATTCCAAAATTTATGAATATTGCAATGCTGAATTATTGTCTGAAAATTATTTTCACTCGGTTTTTGAAGCAGTTAAAAGTGTAGCCGAAACAATTAGGCAAAAAACCAATCTTTTTCAAGATGGAAGTGAATTAATTGATATTGCATTCTCAATCAAAAATCCATTAATTCAAATTAATGACTTATCAACTGAAACAAAAGAAAGTGAACATAAAGGATTTGCTAACTTAATTAAAGGAGTTTTTGGGATGTTCAGAAATCCAACAGCTCACTCTCCAAAAATAGTTTGGAAAATTACTGAAGAAGATGCTTTGGATATAATGTCTACAATTTCAATAATTCATCGAAAATTAGATTATAAAAAATAAAAGAAATGAATTTATCTTCAAACTGTATAACCCATTATACAAATGAGTTTTCAAAATTGACAAAATTATTAGATGGTGTAATCTATGGAAGTTACTGTAAGGAAATTTTGAGATATAATGGAGAAGTTATTCCTCGATTCATTCCAATGATTTCATTCTGCGATATGCCAATAAAAACATATACAAATGTTTCCTCACCATATGGGAAATTTGGAATTAGCTTAACAAAAAAATGGGCAACAGAAAATAAACTTACACCAGTTTTGTACATCGACAAAAATTCTCGTTTAATTGACAATTTAGTCACATCCATGAAAAATAGTTTAACAACACTAAATATCGCAAACCAAATATTAAAACAAAATCCCAAAAACATTCAAATAACTAAAAACATTACAAAATCTTTAGAATATCTTTCATATTCATTAATGTACACAAAGCATTATGAAGATGAACTAGAACGTGAAGATTTTTATAATCCAAATTATAGATTTTATGACGAAAGAGAATGGCGTTATATCCCTGAATTTGATTGTGCGGTTTGTGAATTAAAACAAACAGAAGAAGAATTTATTACTTGGAGAGGAAATACAAAAAACAAACCAATTTTGAATCAAGTAAAACTAAATTTCAAAGCAAACGATATAGAAAATATTATAGTTGAAAATGATGAAAATAGAAATTTATTAATTGAGGTTATAAAAAAATCTAAGCTTGATTTTACAGATACTAGCAAAGAAATATTGATTTCTAAAATTCTAACGATTAAGCAAATAGAACAGAACCTGTAAAAAAACGGCACACAACAGCTAAGGTTTCGTTGCGTGAGGAGCACGAACAATGAAACCTCAGGCACTACGAAGTCTCATCATAGAATGCGTAGCGAGGATGACTTTATAATGACAGGTGTTAATAATCCTGAAGATTATAAAAGTCCTGAAAGAGGAAATGATATTTATTTAATTGATGGGAGAAAGGAAGATTTGATTTTTATAGCAAATGCCAAGCAGGATATTCTGAAATTAATTTCCGAAATAAGAAAACTTAAAAATACATAATTCCTTTTTCTAATATCTAAGTTTTTGTCGAATGAGGCTTAACTAACTTTTATCATAGAAGACGAATCAAGGTTCTGTTAGCTGAAAATAAATAAAAAAATCATGTGTAGATACGCTATGAAAACGTATAAGCCACATTATGCTTGTTTTAAGTGTAAAAAAACGTTTAAACGTAAGTTAAGGTGGGATGAAAAAGAATCAGGTGAGGCAAAATGTCCACAATGTGGTGCGCTTATGGCGAATATGGGGTTAGATTTTGAATCACCTAAAAAAGAGAATAGTAAAGTATGGCGTCATTTGCAAGATTTATACTCAGTAGGAATAACATTTCATTCTTGCGGTTGTACTGGACCTGGTTATATTCCTAAGGATAAAAAACAATTGATTGCATATTTTCAAGAAATACTGACGGAATATAATGAACAGTTGATTTTTTGGAGAAACAGAAATGAACCTTCTAATCAAAGTGAAATTCAAAGTGAAAATAATAAGTTTTGGGAAAATATATGTCTAGTTCCTTTTGAACAGAGGAAAAAAGGTGAGACTATTTCCAATATGGAAGCTATTAAATATTGGTTGGATAAGATAAAAGAAGTTGAATTGAAAATTGATGCGCTTAATTAACTAAGTTATACCACAGGCTCTACGAAGTCTCATCATAGAATGCGTAGCTGCGTAGCTGTGTTAGTAACGCAAAGCCCCCTGACTTTGCCTAACAAGTTTTTCTTCAATCCCAAGGTAATTTTTCGTAACTTGTAGGGTTATAAACAACTAGCAAATAAATTAAATCGTATAGCTATGGCATTTGACATTGAAATGATAGAAAAAGTGTACGCTACTATGGCTTCTCGTGTGGATAAAGCACGTGAGCTGGTGGGGCGTCCACTCACACTTTCTGAAAAGATTTTATATTCCCACCTTTGGGAAGGAATGCCTTCTCAAGCTTTCACAAGAGGTAAAGACTACGTCGATTTTGCTCCCGATAGAGTGGCGTGTCAAGATGCTACGGCACAAATGGCCTTATTGCAGTTTATGCATGCCGGTAAAAAAACGGTGGCAGTCCCCACTACAGTGCATTGCGACCACTTGATTCAGGCAAGGTCAGGAGCAGTGGCCGATTTGGCTTATGCTAAAAATCAATCCAAAGAAGTTTTCGATTTTTTAGCATCCGTGTCTAACAAATACGGGATTGGGTTCTGGAAACCAGGTTCGGGTATCATTCATCAAATTGTTTTGGAAAATTATGCCTTTCCTGGAGGAATGATGATTGGAACCGATTCGCACACGGTAAATGCCGGTGGATTAGGGATGTTAGCCATTGGAGTAGGAGGTGCCGATGCGGTTGATGTGATGTCGGGTATGTCGTGGGAATTGAAATTTCCGAAGCTAATAGGGGTAAAACTGACTGGAAAATTAAACGGTTGGACTTCGCCCAAAGACGTGATTTTAAAAGTAGCTGATATACTGACCGTAAAAGGAGGTACAGGTGCCATTTTGGAATATTTTGGAGAAGGTGCCCTCTCGATGTCGTGTACTGGAAAAGGAACGATTTGTAATATGGGTGCCGAAATTGGCGCAACGACTTCTACTTTTGGTTACGACGAATCGATGAGAAGGTATTTAGCGGCTACGGGACGTCAGGATGTGGTAAATGCCGCCGATAAAGTAGCGTCGCATTTAACGGCTGATGCAGAAGTGTATGCCAATCCAGAAAACTATTTTGACCAATTAATCGAAATCAATTTAACGGAATTAGAGCCTCATATTAATGGGCCTTTTACACCTGATCGCGGAACGCCCGTTTCTAAAATGAAAGCCGAAGCCGAAGCCAATGGTTGGCCTATTAAGGTAGAGTGGGGATTAATCGGTTCGTGTACCAATTCGTCGTACGAAGATATGTCGAGAGCGGCTTCCATAGTAGAGCAAGCAGTAGCGCACGGGATTACGCCCAAAGCGGAATTTGGAATCAATCCAGGCTCGGAACAAATTCGTTATACTATCGAAAGGGACGGTATCATTGCCACTTTTGAGAAAATGGGAACCAAAGTGTTTACCAACGCTTGTGGCCCTTGTATAGGGCAATGGGATAGAGCTGGAGCAGATAAGCAAGAGAAAAACACCATCATTCATTCGTTTAACCGTAACTTTTCTAAAAGAGCCGACGGTAATCCGAATACCCACGCTTTTGTGACTTCTCCCGAAATGGTTGCCGCAATAGCAATCGCAGGACGTTTGGATTTCAATCCGTTAACAGATGCATTACTGAACGATAAAGGAGAAGAAGTGCGTTTTCAACCACCTCATGGAGATGAATTGCCAACGAAAGGCTTTGATGTTAAGGATCCAGGTTTTCAAGCGCCAGCTACTGACGGTTCTTCGGTGGAAGTTTTGGTCTCGCCAACTTCCGATCGTTTGCAATTGTTAGCCCCTTTCCCAGCTTGGGACGGTAAGAATATAACAGGGGCGAAGTTGTTAATCAAAGCCTATGGAAAATGTACCACCGATCATATTTCTATGGCTGGACCCTGGTTGCGTTACCGAGGTCATTTGGATAATATTTCGAATAATATGCTTATTGGAGCTGAAAATGCTTTTAATAGCAAAGCGAATTCAGTTAAAAATCAATTGACAGGTGATTATGATGAGGTGCCAAAGGTGCAAAGAGCCTACAAAGCTGTTGGAATTCCTTCAATCGTTGTGGGTGACCACAATTATGGTGAAGGTTCTTCTCGTGAACATGCGGCTATGGAGCCTCGTTTCTTGGGCGTGAAAGCGGTATTGGTAAAATCATTTGCTCGTATTCATGAAACCAACTTGAAAAAGCAAGGGATGTTAGCTTTAACCTTTGCTAACGAAACCGATTATGATAAAATTCAGGAAGACGACACCATCAACTTCTTAGATTTAACCGAATTTACTCCTGGAAAACCGTTAACGTTAGAATTCGTTCATGACGACGGTTCAAAAAATATTATTTTGGCAAATCATACGTACAATGAAAGTCAAATTGGTTGGTTTGTAGCCGGCTCAGCTTTAAATTTGATTGCGGCTGGTAAAGCCTAACTGTACACTGAGCCCCCGTGTTTGTCATAGAATATGTAGTTAAGTAATCAAAAATCATCAATTTTCTTTGATTTTAAATCTTGTAGCAATGAAATTTAATTAAAAAGTATTGAAAATCAATCCTGAAGGTGTCTTTTCAGAGTTTTAGAAATGAATTTTAATGATAAACTATTACAATTCACATCTTTTTCTCTGAATTCAGAGATTTTATGTTTAAAATCAGTTTAAAAATTAAGAATAATACAAAAATAAACTTGAATTCTATCGGTTCTTATCGAAGAATGGGTAGCGAATATTTAATTTTAAAGATTCTCCCTTTGAAGAGATTTAGGGATGCCGAGAGCTAATTATGTATAGTATTGAGGAATTTAATGGTTAAATGATAAAAAAATCCACCTCAAGCGAGATGGATTTTCTATTTTGATTGATGATGTTTCGTTTATGCCATAGAATGCAAGCCTAAAAGGTTATCTTCTGTATCCTTGAATAAAGCAAAGAAACCAAATCCAGAACCAATATCGGTTTTAGGTAATACCACTGCGCCACCTGCATTTTCCACACGATTCAAAACGATATTCAAATCTGAACCTCCGTTCAGATACACTCGTGCACCCGCCTCCGAAGGTACACAACCCTCTCCATGAACAATAGCACCTCCAACGCCTTCATTCTCTTGGTCGTAAAGTAAAAAACCCATACGAATCGCATCCATCATCATTTCAGGCATCTCAAAATCGAAAATAGCACTGTAAAATTGTTTGGCTCTTTCAAAATCGGTTACAGGTATTTCAAACCAGTTAATTGCATTTTTATTGAATTCCATATATATTGTTTTATTTGTTTTGTATTTTAAACAGATTCTCAGAGGTTTCTGTTTTGTATGTTTCATGTTAATTCGTACAATTCGTTTTTTAGCCACAAATTACACTGATTTCCACAAATTTTTTATAATCTATATTTAATTTGCTTTTTATCTGTGTCATCAGTGAACATTTTTTTTTTTTAGATTCTACAGATGTTTTCTTTGTATGTTTCGTTTTAATTCATGCAATTCGTGCAATTCGTGCAATTCGTTTTTTAGCCACAAAATACACTGATTTCCATATGTTTTTTATTCTCAATGTTTAATTTGCTTTTTATCTGTGTCATCAGTGAACATCTGTGTTTTTTTTAGATTCTACAGATGTTTTCTTTGTATGGTTCGTGTTAATTCGTGCAATTCGTGCAATTCGTGTTTTAGTCACATTTTTTTTATTGTCAATATTTATTTTGCTTTTTATCTGTGTCATCAGTGAACATTTTTTTTTTTTAGATTCTACAGATGTTTTCTTTGTATGTTTCGTTTTAATTCATGCAATTCGTGCAATTCGTGCAATTCGTTTTTTAGCCACAAAATACACTGATTTCCATATGTTTTTTATTCTCAATGTTTAATTTGCTTTTTATCTGTGTCATCAGTGAACATCTGTGTTTTTTTTAGATTCTACAGATGTTTTCTTTGTATGGTTCGTGTTAATTCGTGCAATTCGTGCAATTCGTGTTTTAGTCACATTTTTTTTATTGTCAATATTTATTTTGCTTTTTATCTGTGTCATCAGTGACTATCTGTGTTTTTTACATATTGCACAGAAGTTTGTTTTTTTGATTCGTGTTAATTCGTGCAATTCGTTTTTTAGCCACAAAATACACTGATTTCCACAAATTTTTTATAATCTATATTTAATTTGCTTTTTATCTGTGTCATCAGTGAACATTTGTGTTTTTTTAGATTCTACAGATGTTTTCTTTGTATGGTTCGTGTAAATTCGTGCAATTCGTGCAATTCGTTTTTTAGCCACAAAATACACTGATTTCCATATATTTTTTATTCTCAATGTTTAATTTGCTTTTTATCTGTGTCATCAGTGAACATCTGTGTTTTTTTTAGATTCTACAGATGTTTTCTTTGTATGGTTCGTGTAAATTCGTGCAATTCGTGCAATTCGTGTTTTAGTCACATTTTTTTTATTGTCAATATTTATTTTGCTTTTTATCTGTGTCATCAGTGACTATCTGTGTTTTTTACATATTGCACAGAAGTTTTTTTTTTTGATTCGTTTTAATTCGAGCAATTCGTGTTTTAGTCACATTTTTTTTATTGTCAATATTTATTTTGCTTTTTATCTGTGTCATCAGTGACTATCTGTGTTTTTTTAGATTCTACAGATGTTTATTTTTTTGATTCGTTTTAATTCGAGCAATTCGTTTTTTAGCCACAAATTACACTGATTTCCACAAATTTTTCATAGTCAATATTCGTTTTGCTTTTTATCTGTGTCCTCTGTGAACATCTGTGTTTTTATTGCTTATTGTAAGCACTTTCGCATATCCAAATTTACTTTTAAACCCACATTTTAAACTTGTCCTATGACAAGAAATCAAGGTTGACTTACAATTTCTTTTCGGATTCGACTCAAGGAAGTATCCGTAATACCTAAAAAGGAGGCTAAGTGTTTCAACGATATATTTTGAAGTAAATACGGTTTGGTTTCAATGAGTTTTAAATAACGGTCTTTGGCCGAATCCGTAATCATTGATAAACTGTTACTTTTTAATTCAAAATAGCTTTGCACCATGGCAGACCGACCTATTTCGCGAAAGGCTTCGTATTTGTTGAATAAATAATTGAAGTTTTCAAAATCTATTTCCCAACAAACACAATCGGTCAGGCATTGTAAGTTTTCACGAGCGGGTTGTTTCAGGAAGAATGAAGTCCAATCAATCACTAAATCCGTAGGTGCGTAAAAATTCGTGCTGATATCGTTTCCTTCGGTATCATAGGCAAAGGCACGGATATATCCTGTCTCTAAATACCAATACCGTTGCGCTATTTTTCCGTTTTCAATTAAAAAATGATTTTTTGCGTAGGGAATTGCATGAAAAAAGGATTGAATTTCGTTTTTTTCTGCTTCACTTAAAGTTGAGGTATTGAAAATTGCGTCTAAAAAAGCGGTCATAAAATGTTAAAAAAGGTTTGCGTTCATTTTCTTTTCAAATTTAGAAGAAGAATTGAACTTCACGAATTTAAGCATCATTTTCCATCTTTTATTTGACAACTTTCTTAAAAAATGTTAAAATTTAGAGCCTCACCGACTTTAATTGCGTAAATTGCGAACCGAACAAAAAAAGTGTTGTATCACTTTGAAATCAAATCAACAAATGAATTTCCAAAAAACGTTTATATATAGTCTGTTACTTTTTTCGGTTACGGTTTTTTCACAAGAAAAAATCAAACATACCGTCGTCAATGGCGAATCGGTGTACAGTATCGCTCAAAAATATCAGGTTAAACCCAATGAAATCATTGCGCTAAATCCAAAAGCTAAAAAAACATTACAATTAAATATGGTGTTGGAAATTCCAGCATCGGCTAAAAATGTAAAGGGAGCTGCTAAAACTGCAATTGTCGAGCATGAAGTCTTAACTAAAGAAACCTTGTACGGATTGTCTAAAAAGTACAATACTACTATAGAGAAAATTAAGGAAGCCAATCCGAGTATCGAATCCGAAGGGTTAAAAATTGGTGAGAAAATTAAAATTCCTACAGAAGAAACAGTAGCGGCTGAGGTAGTAGAACAGCCTAAAAAAGAGAAATCTAAAAAAACAAAGAAAGAAACTCCTGTAGTGGTTCCAGTAGCCGAAGTGCCAGATACACGTACCGAAATCATACACGAGGTGCAAACAAAGGAAACCAAGTATGGGATTTCGAGAAAGTACGGTATTACCATTCAAGAATTAGAAGCTTTAAATCCTCAGGCTAAAAATGGTTTAGCAATAGGTGATAAATTGGTTGTTAAAACCAATAAATTACCCGAAACCCCTGCTGTGGTTGAAGAAGTAAAACCAAAGATTGTTAAAGAAGTGCCTGCAAAAAAGGAAGTTGTTGTGGAAGTAGTTCCTGAAAAGGAAATCAAAGAAGTTGAAAAAACAAAGCCAGCTATCAAAATGCCTACTTCGAATAGTGGACAAATTAAAATTGTAGAGGTAAAACCACAAATTGAAGAAGAGAATTCGGATGAACTTTTAGCAGAGTCAGAAGCGATACAGCCTGAAATGCCCATTACAGTAGTGGCACCTTTGTCTGCTGAAAATATGTCGAAAGCTGAATTTTTAATTGCTAAAGCTTCCGAAAATTTGGGCGCGCGTTATCGTAGTGGTGCTACAGGCAACGGTGGCTTTGATTGTTCAGGATTGATGTTTGCAACGTTTAAAAATTTAGAAATGACTTTACCACGTTCTTCTCGTGAAATGGCTCAGAAAGCAGGCGTACGCATTGACCGTAGTCAGGCGCAAAAAGGGGATTTGATTTTCTTCGCTACTCGTGGCCGTGGTGTAGGACATGTAGGGATGATTACGGAGGTGAACGACGATGAAATTAAGTTTATTCATTCTTCTACGAGTTCTGGAGTGATGGTGTCGTCATTGAAAGAGGCGTATTATGCTCGTCGTTTTGTACAAATTAATCGTGTGCTATTAGAAGAAGATGAACAAGCGAAAAAAGAATAATTGGATTTTATACTCATCAAAAAAAGGCTTAATTGATTTTCAATTAAGCCTTTTTTTGTATGTTGTCTTGTTATTTGAATTCTTTTAAGAAGATGTTTATTAGAGATTATTCATAGCGTAACGCCTCAATTGGGTCAAGTTTAGAAGCTTTTATTGCTGGGTACGAACCTGAAATGATAGCGACGATAAAGCAAACAATAAAAGCCCAAATGATTGCCAACCAAGGTATAACGAAATCAAATTCTAATAAGGATGCGAAGCCAAAGCCAATTAATATACCTAATGATGTTCCTACTAATCCACCCAATTGCCCAATTACTAAGGTTTCCATGAAAAACTGAAAGGCAATGGTGCTTCTTTTTGCACCTAAAGCTTTTCGAGTACCTATTTCACGTGTGCGTTCGGTTACGGAAACAAGCATGATGTTCATTAGAGCAATGGAAGAACCAAAAATGGTAATAACTCCTATAACCCATGCCGAAATGTCTAAGTAGTCTGTGAATTCCACAATGCGATTGATTAAATCATCACTTCTAGAAATTCCAAAATTATTCTCCTTAATAGGGCTGAGTTTACGTACTTTTCGCATAGTAATCGTAGCGTTATCTACAGTGCTATTTAGTAATTCTTTTTTGTGTGCCATCACACTTACTGTGTAATTTATATTAGGAGCGCTGAACATAGAACGACCAATTTGAATTGGAATCAATACTCTTAAATCTTGACTATTTCCAAAGGTTGAGCCTTCTTCTTTAAGTACCCCTATCACTTTAAACTTAGTACCTCTAACCGCTATGGTTTTGTCTAAAGGATTTACATCGGCTAATAATTTTTTCTCAAAGTCTGCTCCTAAAATGCAAACAGGATTGTTATTTGCTATATCAAAACCCGTGAAGTTTCTCCCTTTGATGACTTCTAATCCCGAATTGCCTGTAAAATTTTCATCAACGCCTACAACTTGTACTTCTGGGTCGGTTTTTTGATTTTCGTATTTTACTTCTGCAGTGGTTGTAGCTGTAAAAGAAATAGAAGTTGTAGTCATTGGGTAGTTAAACTTTTCTTTAAAAGCTTGTGTTTCTGGATAACTAATTATGGGGTTAACTTGCTGACGTTCGTTACGCCTGTGTCTGCGTGAAACATCTTTGTATTGGTTAATGGTAAATGTATTAGCACCCATTGAGGCAAAGTCTTTTGCTAGAGTATAACTAAGAGCTGATACTACTGTTAAGATACCTACTAATGCCATGATGCCAATAGCAATAATCATTACTGTCAAAATAGTGCGTAATAATTGGGTGCGAATAGAACCCAATGCAATTTTTATGTTTTCTTTTACTAATCCAATCATGTTTGATAAGTAGCTTAAAAAGGGATTTTGTTACAAAATCGGCTAAAATTTTCCAATTCATTTTAAATGTAAGATATTTGCACTACAGTTATGAGAATTGAATTATAAGTTTTTGAAATTTATATTTTTCTAGTATTAGTTATTTATCGAATTGCTAGTAACTTAACTCATAACTTATAACTTATAATTTTTAATTTAAAAATGAAACCAAGTATACCTAAAGGGACTCGTGATTTTTCGCCAATTGAAGTAGCCAAACGTAATTATATTTTTAACACGATACGCAAGCACTTTGAACGTTTCGGATTTCAACCTATTGAAACACCTACGTTTGAAAATTCGGAAACGTTAATGGGGAAATATGGAGAAGAAGGCGACCGTTTGATTTTTAAAATATTGAATTCAGGGAATTATTTTTTCAATAAAAAGAAGATTGAATTACCTGCAAGTATAGAAGAATTACAACTTAATTCAGCAGAAACTATATCTACAGAACAATTGGTGGAATTAAACCAATTTACCAATAAGATTTCTGAAAAAGCTTTGCGTTATGATTTGACTGTTCCTTTTGCCCGTTACGTGGTGCAACACCAAAATGAAATTGAGTTTCCTTTTAAACGTTATCAAATTCAGCCGGTTTGGCGTGCTGACCGTCCACAAAAAGGACGTTTTAGAGAGTTTTATCAATGCGATGCCGATGTGGTAGGGTCTACTTCGTTATGGCAAGAAGTTGATTTGGTGCAATTGTACGACGCAGTTTTTAGTGATTTAGGATTAAAAGGCGTGACGATCAAAATCAATAATCGTAAAATTTTATCAGGTATTGCGGAAGTTATTGGGGCGTCGGATAAATTAATTGATTTTACCGTTGCTTTAGATAAATTAGATAAAATAGGCGAAGAAGGCGTGAAAAAGGAAATGTTAGAAAAAGGCATTTCGGATGAAGCGATTCTAAAAGTACAACCGTTATTTAATTTTACAGGAACTATAACCGAAAAAATAGAAAAACTTTCGCAATTATTAGCTTCTTCAGTAGAAGGAATGAAAGGCGTGGAAGAGTTACAGTTTATCTGTGAAAATGTTGTAACCATAGGTTTACAAGAATCATTTTTAGATTTAGATGTGACACTAGCACGCGGATTAAACTATTATACAGGGGCTATCTTTGAGGTGGCTGCTCCTGCGGGTGTAAGCATGGGCTCTATAGGCGGTGGTGGTCGTTATGATGATTTGACGGGTATCTTTGGACTTAAGAACATGAGTGGTGTAGGTATTTCCTTCGGTTTGGATAGAATTTGTTTAGTTGTGGAAGAATTAGGATTATTCCCAGAGACAGTGACATCAACATCTAAAGCTATTTTTTTGAATATGGGTGTGGAAGAAGCTAAGTTTTCAATGCATACCATTGCTAAATTACGCCAGCAAGGCATAAAAGTAGAAATGTATCCTGATGCTGTTAAAATGGGAAAACAATTTCAATATGCTGATAAAAGAGCGATTCCGTTTGCAATTATTGTGGGAGGTGAAGAAATGAAAAATAATAGTTATAACATTAAAAATCTAGCTTCAGGAGAACAACAAAATGTAACTTTTGAAACTTTAGCTGAGATGTTAAAATAAAATTAGAAAAGAGATTCAGAAATGAGTCTCTTTTTTTTTTACTGACTTGTATTAGACCTAACAGGTCTCAAAGAGCTGTTAGGTATAAAGTTAAATTAAAAAAGGGTTAAATTGTTTTACGAGACTTTAAGAACCACTTCTTGGATGAAATTTCTTTAAAACCTCATTTAGATGTTTTCGGTCAAGGTGCATGTAGATTTCTGTAGTAGTGATGCTTTCATGGCCAAGCATCATTTGAATGGCACGTAAATCGGCACCGTTTTCTAATAAATGGGTCGCAAACGAATGACGAAAAGTATGCGGACTAATGGTCTTGTTGAGGTTGATTTTTTTAGCCAAATCTTTGATGATAGTAAAAATCATAGCACGTGTAAGCTCTTTCCCTCTGCGATTTAGAAATAAAGTGTCTTCGTGTCCCTTTTGAATGTTTAAGTGACAACGAATATCATTTCTATAAAAGTTAATGTATTTCTGAGTTAATGTACTAATGGGTACAAAACGCTGTTTATTCCCTTTTCCCGTTATTTTGATAAAACCTTCTTCAAAAAATAAATCAGAAATTTTTAGTGAAGTTAGTTCCGAAACGCGTAATCCACAACTGTATAAGGTTTCAAGTAAAGCACGGTTGCGCTCCCCTTCAGGTGTACTCAAGTCTATGGCTGCAATTAATCGGTCGATGTCTTCTACACTCAAGGTGTCGGGGAGTTTTCGACCTAAACGCGGACTTTCAATCAATTCTAAAGGATTGTCCTGACGGTAATCCTCAAAAATTAAATAATTAAAAAAACTTTTTAATCCCGAAATAAGTCGTGCTTGACTTCGTGGATTAATGGTTTTTGAAGTAGCGTAAATAAAATCTTGTACCGTTTCTTGGCTGATGTGTACAGGGGAAATGGAAATTTGGTGTTGTGTTAGATATCCCTCTAGTTTTTCTACATCCAGTATGTAATTATCAATAGAGTTTTTAGATAAGCCCCGTTCTATTTGCAAATAATATTGAAAGTCTTTGATATAAGGTTGCCAGTTCATAAGAGGCAAGGTAGAAAAAAATCCCGAGGATTTCGGGATTTTTGTGTTTAGAATTTATATTCAACGTTAACAGAAAATACTCTATTAGCGCCATAAGCGTCTTTAATATTAGCAGTGTATCTTGCTATGTCTTTTAATTCTTGCGTAGCTATATTTGTAAAACCAATATTATATCTTAATCCAATTCCTAATTTCTGAGTAGCATAAAGCGTTGCTCCTAAATTTAAACCAAAATCTGTAGAATTGAAGAGTTTTGATGCATCTACGGTTATAGCGGTATTAGAGCCTGGAATGGTGGTTGTCACGTCAGCACTAGTCATAAAACCTAATTGAGGGCCAAAGTCTAAACTTACTTTGTCAACTGGCATATATTTAAACATCACTGGGATATTGATGTAACCAAGGTTAAATGTTGATCCAGAATCAGTAACCCCTTGTGTAGAATAAATTAGCTCGGGTTGTATAATTAATTGACTTGAAGTTTTTATGGCTACAAAGGCGCCTACATTGAAACCTGTTTTAGAGGAATTCGCTTTTAAATCTCCAGAAAAATTAGTGATGTTAAGGCCTCCTTTAAGACCAAAATTTGCTTTTTGAGCACTTATACTTGTAATAGTAATTAGTGTTATAAGTGTAAGAATTTTTTTTATCATTGGAAATGCTTTTTTAAATAGAAAAGCCGTTATTAAAACGGCTTTAATTTTAAATATTTTTTTGATTAGAATTTATATCCTAAAGCAACAGAAAATACATTGTTTGTTCCTTTGAACTCAGGTGAATCTTTAATGATATTTGCAACACCAAAAGTGTATCTTGCTGAAGCAACGATATTTTCAGTAATATCATAACCAACACCTGCATTCATACCAAAGTCTAAAGTATTGAATTCATCTTTGATACTTACTGATTGCCCATTAGCACTAGCTGTTGCAGATGCTAAAATTCCAACTTGTGGTCCTGCTTCTAAACTGAATTGCTCAGCTACAAAATATTTAGCCATTACAGGAACTGAAATGTAATTTAAGGCCATAGAGATGTTGTTTCTTTTAGCTCCAACTGAGTTGAATAATAATTCAGGTTGAATAGCAAATTTATCTGAAACTTTAATTTCAGCTAAACCACCTACTTGGAAACCTACTTTTGTAGAAGCATCTTTAACATCTCCACCTAGATTAGCAACGTTTAAACCAGCTTTAACTCCAAATTTAACTTCTTGTGCATTAGCAAAACCAAATGCGAAAACCGCTGCAGCAGTCATAATTAACTTTTTCATAGTTAGTTTTTAATTTTAAAATTAACGAGGCAAATGTATATAAATTTTATATTCACAAGTTGTTTTATTTTGTAATATTTTCTTTCTAAATGGTAAATGATTGATATTTAGTAAGAATTTTTTTTCTGGTATCACTAAAATTAAGGGCTTAGACCTAAGTTTATTCTTACTTTTTTAATTTAAAAGGTTTAGCAGTTATTGCTATTTGAGAATTTTTTGAAATAATCTGCTCTTTGAAATTGTAACATAATAATCGAGTATCTGTTATTTAATTGTCACTAATGATTTTTTTTGGGATTCTTATGATGGAACTTTTTATTTTTTATTTTTACAAAAATCAAAAACATGAAAATTTGCATCATCAACGGACCTAATCTAAACCTTTTAGGAAAGCGCGAACCTGAAATATACGGAAGACAAACTTTTGAAGATTATTTGGTAGTACTAAAACAAAAGTTTCCTGCTATGCAATTGGAGTATTACCAAAGTAATGTGGAAGGTGAATTGATTAATAAACTTCAAGAAGTAGGCTTTTCTTATGATGGAATTGTCTTAAACGCTGGTGCTTATACGCATACTTCTGTGGGGATAGGCGATTGCATTAAGGCGATTGCGACACCTGTTATTGAAGTGCATATTTCAAATACTTTTTCAAGGGAAGCGTTTCGTCACCAATCCTATATCTCTCCAAATGCTCATGGTGTGATACTCGGGTTTGGCTTGCAGAGTTATGATTTAGCACTGCAAAGTTTTGTTAAATAATACTAGCGGTCAAAAAGACCGCTTTATTTTTGCGCGAAATTTCAATCAAATGAACAAACTATTTTACGGCTTATGTCTCTTGTTAAGCACGGCTACAGTAGCGCAAATTAAAGGTACAGTTACCGATAGTAAAGGAATTACCTTGCCTGGGGTTACTATAATTTTAGAAGGAACAAATCGGAACACGACTTCTAACGAAAAAGGGAATTACGAACTCCCTTTTGCAAAAAGGGGAACTTATCAACTTGTTTTTCAAAGTTTAGGTTTTAAAACCAAGAAAATTCCTGTGAATATTACGTCTTTTCCCTTCGAAATGAATTGTCAGTTGCAAGATGAAAATTATATTTTAAAGGAAATTGTTGTTAGTAATAAAGAAAATCCTGCCCATGCTATCATTAGAAATGCCATAGCGCATAAAGTGAATAATACAGATAAATTAAAGACTTTCTCTTGTGATTTTTATTCCAAAGGAACCATGAACTTAAAAGATGTTCCTAAAAAGATATTGGGGATGAAAGTGGAAGTTAATGGTGCTGATTTAGATTCTACAGGTTCAGATATGGTATATCTTTCAGAGACATTTTCCCGCTTACAATTTCAAAGACCAAACGCTATGAAAGAAACGATTATTGCCTCTAAGATGAGTGGTAATAATAAAGTATATAGTTTCAATACGGCACAAAAGGCAAATTATGATTTCTATGAAAATACGATAAATTTCGAAAATAAAAAAGCCATTTCTCCTCTCAGTCCGAGTGCTTTTGCGTATTACAAATTCAAATTTGAATCCTCATTTGTTACTGCTGACCAACAAATGGTTAATAAAATTAAAGTGATACCGCGCCGGGATGCTGAGCCTGTTTTTGAAGGATACATTTATATAGTTGAAAATTCTTGGGCGTTGTATGCTGTAGATGTGGCTATCAAAGGGTATCGTATGGAAAATCCTATGATAGAGGATTTTACGATTAAACAAAGCTTTGCTTTTGATAGTCAGGATAATGTATGGACAAAAAAATCGCAAATTTTGGATTTTAAGGTCAAAATATTTGGGATTTCTATTTTTGGAGGTTACACCTATGTGTATAGTAATTATGACTTTAATAACGAGTTTAATAAGAAAACTTTTGATAATGAATTGGTTTTTATTGAAAATGATGCTAATAAAAAAGCGGATAGTTATTGGGAGCAAAATCGTCCTGTTCCATTAACCACGGAAGAAGTTAAAGATTATGTGAAAAAAGATAGTATCGAAACCGTTCGTACATCTCCGAAATATTTAGATTCTATAGATAAGAAACATAATAAACTTAAACCGTTGTCCTTGTTAATGGGGTATAATTTTCAAAATAGTCTGAAGCAATGGAAGGTTTCGTATGAAGGACTTGCGTCAGCTTGGAATTTTAATACCGTGCAAGGTTTTCATTTTGCACCAGTAATTAGTTATCGTAAAGATGATGAGGATAAGCGTACGTGGACCGAATGGGAGGTAAAAGCGAATTATGGTTTTTCGGACCAGCGTTTTCGTCCAAATTTTGAGTTTTCTAAAAAGTTAAACAATTTCAATAAAGCAACTATTTCTGCAAGTGGAGGTCTTCTTGTAAATCAATTCAATGAAGATAATCCTATGAATCCATTGATTAATAGTGTGAGTTCGCTTCTTTTTAAATCTAATTTTGCAAAGTTTTATGATAAGAAGTTTTTTAAAGTTAGCTATGGTAGCGAAATCATAAATGGTATTCATTCAGAACTGAGTTTAGAATATTCCCAGCGTAATCCATTGTTTAATGCTACTTCCATGTCATGGTCAGATAAGGAAAAGAGCTATACTTCAAACCACCCTTTACAACCTGATAATTTTACAGAGGCTATCATTTCAAAACACAATTTGTTAAAATTGAAATGGAAAACAGAATTTGTTTTTGGTCAAAAATACATCACGCGTCCCGATGGGAAAATCAATCTTTCTGAATCAAAATACCCTGTATTGGGCTTTGATTATCAAAAAGGATTGCTAGGTAACGACACCCAAAACCATTTTGATAAATTTGAAGTGACTGCAAAACAAACATTGGCACTAGGGCATCGAGGTGTTTTTTCGTATGGACTTACTGGAGGAACATTTTTAAATGCTAAAAACATTTCATTTGTAGATTATAAACATTTCAATGGAAACCAAACGTATATTGGAGAAGGCGAAAAATATTTGAATGTGTTTAATTTGATGCCGTATTATCAAAACAGTACCAAGGCATCCTATATGGAATGGCATTCGGAGTATGATGATAAAGGTTTTTTGTTTAATAAAATTCCTTTATTACGTGTCTTAAAAGCAAATATGATTATGGGGTTTCATCAACTTAATCTAACGGATGCAAAACCTTACCAGGAGGTTTCTATTGGGTTAGATAAATTAGGTTTTGGTAAATTCAAAATGTTTCGATTGGATTATGTGCGTTCCTATCAAGGTGGATTTAAAACTGATGGGGTGTTGCTAGGACTTGGAATGTTGTTGTCTGAATAAATTAATGAAAAGATTTAAAGGGGGTTTTAAGAAACGTCTTTTTTTATTTATTTCCAAAACACATCATAGGCTAAGCGTATCAGAGTGCCAATAACCACAAGGAGAAAGAAAATGCGAATAAATTCGTTGCCTTTCTTAATGGCTAATTTTGCGCCTAACCAACCTCCAAAACCGTTGCAAACCGCCATAGGTAAGGCCATAAGCCATAAGATTTTTCCTTTACTAATAAACAATGCCAAGGAGCCAACATTTGAAGCAATATTAATGAGTTTGGCATTAGCGGAAGCATGAAGGAAATCTTGTCCTAGGATAAAAATTAATGCGACTATCAAAAAACTTCCCGTGCCAGGGCCTATAAAGCCGTCGTAAAATCCAATTAGGGTGCTGATAAGTAAACCGTAGGTTAGGTATTGTTTTTGGGTAAGCGTTTTAGGTATATGCTTGCCAAAATCTTTTTTGATGAAGGTGTAAATGGCTAATAATCCTAAAATGACAAGTAATAGGGGTTTCATAAATGCATTGCTTACTTGGGTGAGTAGGTAAGAGCCTAGAAAAGCGCTAATTGCCGAGCCTAGGGCTAAAGGAAGAAAAAGACGCCAATTGATTTTTACTTTTTTTAGGTATTGAATGGAGGCAATGCTTGTTCCAGTAATCCCAGGGACTTTTAAAGAGCCTGTTAAACTAGCAATAGGATGATTAGGAAGTAAAATCATAGCGATTGGGGTTTGTATCAATCCACCACCACCCGCTATGGCATCAATAAAACCTGCAAAGAAAGACGCTAAACAAAGTAAAAAGATAATGTAGTTTTCCATTTTTAGTAATCAGTGTTCGGTAATTAGTGTTCAGTAATTAGTGTTCAGTAATTAGTGTTCAGTAATTAGTGTTTAGTAATCAGTGTTCGGTAATTAGTGTTCAGTAGTCAGTAGTCAGTAATCAGTGTTCAGTAATCAGTGTTTTGTGTTCAGTAATCAGTTTTTAGAAAAAAGAAAAGCAACAACTGTTATTTTCAGGTTGTTGCTTTTTTATTTAGTTTAAAATGTTGCAATGTTTCGGATTGTTGTGTAGTGAACACTGATTACGGAACACTGAACACTCATTTATGCTCTAATAATATTTGCACCTAAAGCTCTCAAACGCTCGTCAATGCGCTCGTAACCACGGTCTATTTGGTCAATGTTTTGAATCGTACTAGTTCCTTTAGCGGTTAAAGCGGCAATCAGTAAAGAGATACCCGCTCTAATATCAGGTGAACTCATCGTAGTTGCTTTTAATTGCGATTGGAAATTATGTCCCATAACCACAGCACGGTGCGGGTCACATAACATGATTTTTGCTCCCATATCAATCAATTTATCCACGAAGAATAAACGGCTTTCAAACATTTTTTGGTGAATCAATACGTCTCCTTTAGCTTGAGTAGCTACAACTAACACAATACTTAATAAGTCAGGTGTAAACCCAGGCCATGGTGCATCGGCAATGGTTAAAATAGAACCGTCGATGTCGGTTTTGATTTCATATCCGTCGGTATGTGCTGGAATGTAAATATCGTCGCCTCTTTTTTCTAAAGTAATTCCTAGTTTACGGAATACATTAGGGATAACACCTAGATTCTCCCAGCTCACATCTTTGATAGTGATTTCGCTTCTTGTCATAGCAGCAAGTCCAATCCAAGAACCAATTTCAATCATATCTGGTAAAATACGATGTTCGCAACCGCCTAATGCATCTACTCCTTCAATCGTTAAAAGATTAGAACCAATTCCCGTGATTTTAGCGCCCATTGCGTTCAGCATTTTACACAACTGTTGTAAATAAGGCTCACAAGCAGCATTGTAAATCGTTGTTGTACCTTCTGCTAAAACAGCGGCCATCACGATGTTAGCAGTTCCTGTTACAGAAGCTTCGTCTAAAAGCATGTAAGTACCTTGCAGTTTTCCATCGATTTCAACCCCGTAAAAATGGTCGGCTCTCTCATAACGGAATTTTGCACCTAAGTTGATGAAGCCTTCAAAGTGGGTATCTAAACGACGACGACCAATTTTGTCTCCTCCCGGTTTTGGAATATAACCACAACCAAAACGTGCTAATAGCGGACCAACTATCATGATAGACCCTCGTAAACTTCCACCTTCTTTTTTGAAAGCTTCTGTTTTTAGGTAGTCAATGTTTACTTCGTCTGCTTGAAAAGTATAATCCCCCGGACCATTTTTTTGAATCTTAACGCCCAAATTTCCTAATAAGGTAATTAGTTTGTTAACGTCAATAATGTCTGGTATGTTTGTAATTCGTACTTTTTCAGAAGTCAATAATACAGGACACAAAACCTGTAGGGCTTCATTTTTTGCACCTTGTGGTTGCACATTACCCTTTAATGGTTTTCCTCCTTCAATTTTAAATGTTCCCATTACTTATATTGGTGTTTTTTTATTCTACTTTATGTTTAGTTTAAAAGTTTAAAAGTTTAAAAGTTTAAAAGTTTAAAAGTTTAAAAGTTTAAAAGTTTAAAAGTTTAAAAGTTTAAAAGAACTATCAACTCATAACTCACAACTAACAACTCACAACTCACAACTCATAACTCATAACTCATAACTCATAACTCACAACTCACAACTCACAACTCATAACTCATAACTCATAACTCATAACTCATAACTCATAACTCATAACTTTTCTAAATTCAGCCTTCCCTCACTACTGCTTCTTAAACGGCTTTTTGTAGTTGTTTTTCTGATTTTGGTTTTGGTGTTGATGCGGATTTTTGTTTTTATTGTTGGTGTTATTATTGTTGCTGTTATTTGTGTTCGAATGTTGCATTTTGTTTGAAGTCTTCTTATTGGTACGCATCAAATCTTGCGTATTCGAAAGTTCTTCTGTGGAAGTCATCAAATTAATTTTTCCATCAGACAATTCATACAAATGTTCAAAGATAACTGCATCTGTAACCGTGTCTTTATTCCAGCTCAAATAACATTTTTTCATGTGATTGGCAATCACGCGTATCAAAGCGTTTTTTAACTCACCTTCTTCCCATTCGTTCGCTTTAGCAATCATATACTTGATATTGTTGCCATAAAAACGGTATTTCGGAAAGTTTTGCGGGTACGGAAGCGGAGCAGGTTTCAAATTGATAACCTCTCTTGTCGGGATTGGAAACGGTGAATCAACATCTAATTGAAAATCCGACATGATAAATAACTGATCCCATAGTTTGTGTTGGAAATCAGGTACATCACGTAAGTGTGGGTTCAATGTACCCATTACACCAATGATGTATTTAGCCAGTTTATTACGTTCTTCACGATTTTCAAGAGCCACAGCGTGGTCAATCAATTGGTGTAAGTGACGTCCATATTCCGGAATGGCAAGAGCTTTTCTTTCAGAATTATATTCTAAAAAAGTTACTGCTTCCTGTAAGTCTTCTGCTTTGAATTTTGTTGCCATTATAATGAGATTATCCCTTCGATAGTTGAAACTTCTTGGTATTTTTTAATGATTTCGTCAGCGCTAGGCATGATTACATCTACTGAAATACTGGTGAATTTTCCATTTTTTGATTGGCGGGTATCTATCACAGCGCCCATGCCATCAAATGATTTTTCAACTGTACCAATTTTTTCAGTATCTGTAGGAACTATAAATTTATACAAATATTTTGAAGGCCAAGCTTTATTTACACTATTTAATTCTTCTTTTAGGCGAATGTAAAATTCTGTCGTCTTTTTATCCATCTTCTGCATTAAAAATAAAGGCAAATATAAGATTTTTAATTCTTTTATGTTTGAATGTGTTAATACTTTGGCTTTTTCCCGTTTCGATTTCTAAAAAACAAATAGTTTAATTAAGTTTGCAACTTGAAATTCAGGTTTTGAGAAAAAGTATTATAGTTATTACAGGTGGACCTGGGACGGGTAAATCCACCATTATCGAACGCTTAGTTGAAAAAGGATATATGTGTTATCCTGAAATTTCACGTGAAGTTACTTTAGAAGCGCAAAAGCAAGGGGTAGAACAATTGTTTCTTACCGAACCTCTATTGTTTAGTCAAATGTTGTTGGACGGAAGAGTACGCCAATATCAAAATGCGCAACAAGAAGAGGAAGCAATGGTTTTTATTGATAGAGGAGTGCCAGATATTTTAGCGTATATGGATTTTATAGGCGATGAATATCCTGAACATTTTCATGCACATTGTGATGAAACCAAATACGATACCGTTTTTGTATTGCCACCTTGGGAAGAGATTTATGTAAGTGATGAAGCGCGCTATGAAAATTTTGAGCAAGCTAAAGTTATATACGAACATTTGAAAATGACTTACCAAAAGTACGGCTACAATTTAATTGAAGTGCCTACAGGAACTGTAGAAGCACGAATAGAGTTTATCTTTAATGCTTTAAAGTAATTGCTTTAAAAAGTTAAAGTTATTAACTTTAGCCAAATAAAAATAGAGATTACTTGCAAAAAGCATTACAAATTCTTCAAAAATATTGGGGGTATGATAGCTTCAGACCCACACAAGATGATGTCATCCAATCGGTTTTAGAGGGCAACGATACTTTTGGGTTGCTCCCTACGGGTGGAGGAAAATCTTTGTGTTTTCAAGTGCCAGCAATGGTTCAGGAAGGCTTGTGTCTTGTGGTGTCGCCTTTAGTGGCCTTGATGAAAGACCAAGTGACACAATTGCAAAAAAGAGATATCAAAGCCATTGCACTCACGGGAGGAATTCACTCCGAGGAGTTGATTCAATTATTAGATAATTGTCAATTTGGGAATTATAAGTTTTTGTATTTGTCTCCTGAGCGATTAGAGCAAGATTGGGTACTGGAAAGGATTAAAACCTTGAAAATTTCTTTGATTGCTATAGATGAAGCGCATTGTATATCGCAATGGGGTCACGATTTTAGACCTTCTTATTTGAAAATTGCTAAACTTAAAGAAGCTTTTCCTAAAATTCCGTTTGTTGCCTTAACGGCTTCGGCTACTCCAGAAGTACAACAAGATATTTTAACGAGTTTAGGGTTAGAAAATCCTCAAGTTTTTACCAAATCCTTTGCACGTGCTAATTTAGGGTATCATGTATTAAAATCGGAAGATAAGTTATTTAAAATAAAACAAATTCTTTCTAAAAATCCAGAGCCTTCCATTATTTATGTACGCAATCGAAAGTCTTGTGTCGAATATGCTTCACAGCTTAACGATTTGGGATTTAAGGCGACCTATTATCATGGTGGTTTGCCTCCAAAAGAAAAAGAGGCTAATATGCAAGCTTGGATGAATGAAAGTCGCCCGATAATGATTGCCACCAGTGCTTTTGGGATGGGAATTGATAAACCGAATGTGAAAACGGTTATTCATGTGCAATTGCCTGAAAATCTCGAAAGTTATTATCAAGAGGCGGGGCGAGCAGGACGTAATGGCGAAAAAGCTTTTGCACTTTTACTATCGTCTTCGAATGATGTCTTGCAAGCGGAAGGACAATTTTTGTCGGTATTGCCTGAGGTAGCTTTTTTAAAAGAAATGTATAAAAAGTTGTGTTCTTATTTTCAAGTGCCTTATGGAGAGGGACTTAATGATGAATTTCCGTTTAGCTTGAATAAATTTTGTGCACATTATAATTTTCCTATTTTAAAAACCTTTAATGCGTTGCAGTTTTTAGACCGTCAATCGATTATTTCGTTAACTAACGAGCAATCGGAAAAAGTACAATTGCAATTTGTGATTGAGACGCGAGAAGTGATTCGATACATCAGTTTGAATCCAGACGACGAGGAAATTATTACGACAATATTACGTAGTTATCCTGGAATTTTTGAAGTGGTGACCAATGTGAATACTGTTTTTGTAGCAAAAAGCACTAAAGTTACCGAAGAAAAGGTGATTCAGGTGCTTGAAAAATTACGAGACCGAGGAATCGTGGATATGTTTATCATGCAAAACGAATCGAAACTTACTTTTTTAGAAGTTCGAGAAGATGAACGTACGATTAATCGAGTAGCAAAGTATTTAGAGAAGCAAAATTTAACCAAGAAAAGTCAATTGGCATCGGTTATCACTTATGTAGCGGATGAGGTACAGTGTAAAAGTCGTTTGTTGTTGACTTATTTTGGCGAAAAAGTAGAAAAAGATTGTGGTGCATGCTCGCATTGTTTGAATAAAAATAAAAATAAAGAGAATAGCGAAGCGAATCATTTGCATGTGGAACTTTTAAATGTTCTGAAAAAAGCTCCAATGACGTCTCGTGAAATAGCAGCTATTTTTGGAGCAGATGAGCATCAATTGTTAGCGGTGTTAAAAAAAATGTTGGAGTACCAAATGGTAACTCTTAATGATAAAAATCAATTTACGATTATATAATGAAACCATTACGAATAGTTTTTATGGGAACCCCAGAATTTGCAGTGGGGATTTTAGACGCGATTGTTAAAGAAAATAAATATGAAGTAGTAGGGGTGATTACTGCACCTGACAAGCCTGCTGGGAGAGGGCAGAAGATTAAGTATTCTGCTGTTAAAGAATATGCTTTAGAAAAAGGTTTGCATTTATTGCAACCTACCAATTTAAAAAATGAAGAATTCTTAACGGAGTTGCGTGCTTTACAAGCCAATTTACAAGTGGTGGTTGCCTTTCGTATGTTGCCAGCAGTAGTATGGCAAATGCCTGAATTGGGGACTTTTAATCTTCATGCTTCTTTATTGCCAGAATATCGCGGGGCTGCGCCTATCAATTGGGCGATTATCAATGGGGAAACTCAGACGGGAGTAACTACCTTCTTTATTGATGATAAAATTGATACGGGAGCTATGATTATGAGTAAGTCGATTGCGATTACATCTGATGAAAATGCAGGGGAGTTGCATGATAAATTAATGCATCTGGGCTGTGAAACTGTCGTAGAAACTTTAGGTTTGATTGCCAATGATAAGGTAGTAACGCAAATACAACAAGATTCTCCAGAAATTAAAACGGCGTATAAATTAGATAGAGAGAATTGTAAAATTGATTTTACCAAAGGACTTGAGGTTTGTTATAATCTCATTCGAGGCTTGTCACCTTATCCTGCGGCCTATTGTTTTTTTAAAGATGGGGAGCAAGAGTGGAATGTGAAAATTTATGAAGCTTTAAAAGTAGAAGAAAGTCACACCTATAAGGTTGGGCAAGTCCTAGCTACAAAAAAAGAAATTAAAATTGCAGTGGCAGGAGGTTTTCTGAATTTGAAGTCTTTACAGTTCCCAGGTAAGAAAAGGATGACGGCTCAGGAGTTGTTAAATGGGATGTCTTTTACCACTGAGGCTATTGTTTTTTAATGGAATAAAATGCTTTTTGTAGAATAAATTCGATATTTTGTCGATATTTTATGAAAAATTATGCAAATTTTTATAAAAAAAAGTCTAAACCCTTGTGGAATAAGGAAATCCTTTTATATTTGTGGCACTTAGAATAATATTAACCTATCAATTAATAACTAATTATTATGAACAAATCAGATTTAATCGATGCTATGGCTGCTGATGCAGGGATTACAAAAGCTGCTGCTAAGGCTGCGTTAGAGTCATTTTTAAGTAATGTAGAAGGGACTTTAGCAAAAGGTGGTAAGGTAGCTTTAGTAGGTTTTGGTTCTTGGTCAGTTTCTGAAAGAGCGGCTAGAGAAGGAAGAAACCCACAAACTGGTAAAACAATCACTATTGAAGCTAAAAAAGTAGTGAAATTCAAAGCTGGTGCTGAATTAGAAGGTTCTGTTAATAAATAATAGTTCTTCCATATAAAAAGAAAACCGTGTTTAGCACGGTTTTTTTTATGTCTTTCAACGATTAAATTTTGAAGTTACTTATATTTTTTGTTAAATTTAGTTAAAAATCAAATATTATGGTAGCTGTTAAACCTCAAAAAGGGCATTTGTTAATTGCAGAACCCTCTATTATAGGCGATTTGTCTTTTAATCGTTCCGTTGTTTTATTGGCTGACCATAATGAAGAAGGTTCAGTAGGTTTTATTTTGAATAAACCCTTGCATTATACCATTCATGATTTGATACCTGAAATATCAGCTTCGTTCAAAATTTATAATGGAGGCCCTATCGAACAGGATAATCTTTATTTTATTCACAATATTCCGCATTTGATTTCAGGAAGTATTGAAATAGCTTCTGGAATTTATTGGGGAGGTGATTTCGAGAAAACAAAAGATTTGATTAATGATGGGAAAATCAATCGTGATAATATTCGTTTCTTTTTAGGGTATTCAGGTTGGGATGCAGAACAGCTACAAGGTGAGCTCGATTCGCATTCTTGGATTATCTCGGAAAATGACCTGCAATATAAAATTATAGGCAAATCATCTTCCGATTTTTGGAGGCAGAAAATTTTAGAACAAGGAGGTGATTATCTCATTTGGTCTAATGCTCCTGAAAATCCCATATATAACTAACCGAGTCTAATTTGAGTATTCAGTTTAGTGGTTAGGGTTTTTGATAAATCTGTTGTAAAGTCCTTTTTACGGTATTTGGTTATGGGTTGTATGCCTGTAATTACATTGGTGATAAAGAGTTCATCCGCTTTTTGTAAATCAAAAGGGGATATAGAAGCTTCTTTAACTTCAAGGTTTTCAATTGTTTTAGCAATAGTAATTACTTGCTTTCTCATAATCCCATTTAAACAGCCATCACTTATTGGAGGAGTAGATAGTACAGCGTCTTTAAGCATGAATAGGTTGCCATTTAAAGCTTCTATTATGTTTTTTTCGTGGTTTAAAAGTAAGCAATTGTTTAGGTTGTTTTCTTTTGCAAAAATGTTTCCTATTACATTGATTGCTCTATTGGTGCTTTTTAGCGTTGAAAGTAGTTGTTTTGTGATTACAAAATCTTTGTAAATATCAACTTCATACGCGGTATCGGTTGTATGGTAAATTGGCGATTCTAATGGAGTAGCTGTTATAAAAAAATCAATTTCGTTGCTGTTAGGCAGATAAAGACCTCCATTTTTTCTGTAGATGTTAAAACGTACTCTAGCAGAATGGGTTAAATTGTTTTCTTTTACGGTTTCAAGTATTTTATTTTCAAAGTATTCCAAAGTGAAATCCATGGGGATTTCCATTCTTAGGATACGCATAGAAGCCATCAATCTAAAGTAATGATCTTCGCTAAATAAAACCTTTCCGTCTAAAATTTTAATGGTTTCAAAAAGAGCATCTCCGTAAAGGAAGCCTCTGTTTTCTTGTAATATAGTATTTTGCATAAAAAAGTCCCGATAAAATCGGGACAAAGATAGGTTTTATTCTTTTTTAAACAGAGCCAATCACGTGTTTTAAGTCTGAAATTTGATTTTCCCAAAGCATTTTTGCTTCTGGTAAATCATCTTCTTCTGCGAAGTCAACTACCATTAATGAAACGTCTTTGGTGATGTCATCCTCTAATATGCGTAATTCGAAATAATAATCGGTGTCTTTGTTTTCTTCATCCACCCATTTGAATTTTATTTTTTCACCTGTTTTTTTTGAAAAAATTCTTGCTTTTTCTTCAGAATCATCCCATTTGAAAGTAAAAAAATCACCTCTTGAATTTACATTGTTGGCAAACCATTCTTGTAATCCAGATGGAGTTGAAATGTATTGATATAATAATTGAGGAGAGGAGTGTATGGGGAATTCGAGTTCGTAGCGTATTTTGTTGTTCATGATTGCGATATTTTTTTGAAATATAGATATTTTGTTTAAATAAAAAAATTTTTTCAGGTTTTTTTTTGGCTGTTATTATTTTGTTTGAAAGTTGTACCTAGCAGTTTTGTAAAACTGTTGGAGTTTTGTTTTTGTTAATTTATTGTGTGTTAGAGAATTGTGTTTATGTTGGTTTCGGGTTGTGTTTTTTTTTGAAAAAAAATCTTGTGAAAATAGAATTTAGTGTTATCTTTGCACTCGCAATCACAAAGGATAGCGACCAACATGAAATGGCGAGGTAGCTCAGTTGGTTAGAGCGCAGGATTCATAACCCTGAGGTCACGGGTTCAACTCCCGTCTTCGCTACAATAAAGCCCGTAACTATTAAGTTGCGGGTTTTTTTATGGCTTATTTAGAATGGGTTTAAGTGTTTTAAGCCGTTTTTTTCTTTAATTTTTCTTATTATTGCAAGTGGTTCAATACGGTATAAAATGATCTCCAAACATACGGATTCTGTTTATTTGAATAAGATTTTAACGAATATTTCAGCTGTTTTTTTTCAGTTTACCATTGATGTTAATCGACAATTAAAGTTTGATTACTTAAGTGGTGATGTGGAGGCATATTTTGGCGTGGCATTAAAAGAAGCTGAGCAGGATAGTAAGTCAGTTTTTGCGCGTATGATTCATGCTGAGGATCAATCTAAATTTATTGATTCTGTTGCTAAACTCATGCATGATCAAGGGAAATGGGAATTAGAATTTCGTGTTTTGTCTGAATCAGATGGAGTTAAATGGTATAAGATTGATGCAAATACTGAGAAAAATGAACTAGACGGTGTTGCTTTTTTTGGTGTAATCTCTGATATAACGGTTCAAAAGAAATTCGAAGAAGATAGTAGGATTGCTGAATTGAGAAGCCAGTTTGCTAATCAAGCTTCGGGTATAGGGGTATGGGATTGGAATATGGTTACTAATGAAGTTTTTTATTCTTCTCAGTCTTTAAAAATACTTGAAATTGAGAATAATGATCATGACTTGATTGCTAATCCAGAAAAATGGGATGAACTAGTACATCCTGAAGATCGTGAGGTTTATTTTGGAAATATAAAGGAACATTTTGAGGGAAGTATTCCGTATTATGAAACGTATCATAGAGTTTTGTGTAATGGACGTTATAAATGGATTCTGGATAGAGGGAAAGTAATTGCTAGAGATGCTTTGGGTAATCCTTTGCGAATTATTGGTACACATACCGATGTGACTTCTCAAAAAGAGAAAGAGCAAAAATTGCAAGAAACTTTTGATGTGGTGAATTGTCAAAAAGGGAAGTTGCTTAATTTTGCTCATATAGTTTCGCATAATTTAAAGAGTCATACTGGGAATTTTTGTATGTTATTATCCTTTCATAAAAATGGATATATAACAACGGAAGAAGTGATTAAAAGTTTACAAATTGTATCAACTGAATTGAAAGATACCATTGATAATTTAGTTGAGCTGGTTAATGTCCAAGTTGATGTAGTTAATGAAAAGCAAGATTTGAATTTGAAGTCTTTTTTGGCAAAGGTGTTGTCTTTGTTAAACGAAGATTTAGTTCGAAATTTGATAGAAGTTGAGGTTGATGTAAGTGAGGATTTAGAAGTTTCTTTTATTCCGGCTTATTTAGAAAGTGTGGTTTTGAACTTGGCTAGTAATGCTATTAAGTATTCTGATGCAGATAAAGAAAGGAAGTTTGTTTCTTTTTATATGGAAGATGTTGAAGGGTATGATGTGTTTTGTGTAAAAGATAATGGTTTAGGGATTAATTTAGCTCGATTTAAAGAAGCGGTTTTTGGATTGTATAAAACGTTTCATGGTAATAAGGATTCGACAGGTATTGGTTTGTATATTACAAAAAATCAAATAGAGGCTATGGAAGGAAGAATAGAAGTGGAAAGCGAAGTGGGGGTAGGGTCTGTTTTTAAGGTTTATTTTAAAAAGAAAAGTATTGATTTAGTATAGGTTTGGTTTAGAAATGATATAAAAAAAAAACACGGGTACTATAACAGAAACTGTGTAAGTATAAAAAATAATGGGGTTTTAAAACCCCATTATTTTTTTGTTTAACTTTAATTATAACACAGTCTTATGAAAAAAGAAGATTTATTATCGGATGATTTTTTGAAGCAATTCAAAACAGGCGAGGATTTAAACGGATTTCTTGCTCAACTACAAAAACGTGGATTAGAAGCAATTTTAAATGGTGAATTGGATGCCCATTTGGGTTATGATAAACACGAAAAATCGGCAACATCTAATTCTAGGAACGGATATTCAACAAAAAAAGTTAAAACCTCTTTTGGAGAATCAGAAATTCAAATTCCTAGAGATCGAGATGCTTCATTCAATCCTATGATTGTTCCTAAAAGGCAAAATATGGTTGATGGTTTAGAAAATGTAATCGTATCATTATACGCCAAAGGGATGAGTGTTAGCGATATTGAAGAACAAATTAAAGAGGTGTATAATTTTGATATTTCAACTTCCACCATTTCACGCATAACAGAATCTGTAACTAATGACATTATAGCTTGGCAAAATCGCCCATTAGAGCCTATTTATTTAATTGTTTGGATGGATGGCATTGTCTTTAAAGTCCGAGAAAACTCCAAGGTTATCAATAAGACTATTTACTTAGCTGTAGGCTTGAATAGAGACGGCAAAAAAGAAGTTTTGGGAATGTGGTTAGGTAAGAATGAAAGCGCTAGCTTTTGGTTAGGAGTAATGACTGATTTGAAAGCTCGGGGTGTGGAAGACATTCTCATTACTGCGACTGACAACCTCAATGGCTTTACACAAACAATTAAAAATGTGTTCCCTGAATCACAAACTCAAATTTGTGTAGTGCATCAAATTAGAAACTCGGCTCGTTATGTAGTCTGGAAAGATAAAAAGGAGTTTTCTAAAGATATGAAACAGATTTATGATGCTCCAACCAAACAAGCAGCCAAAGGAGCACTGGAAGATTTTGCAAGCAAATGGAACCATAAATATCCTTATGCTGTAAAATCTTGGGAAGAAAACTGGGAGGAACTTACTGTGTTTTTTGACTTTCCAATTGAAATTAGAAAAATTATTTATACTACAAATCTAATCGAAAATCTCAATGGTAAAATTAGAAAATATACCAAAAATAAATTATCATTCCCAACAGATGAAGCTGTTTTAAAATCAGTATATTTGGCACTTAGAGAAGCAACTAAAAAATGGTCAATGCCAATTCCTAATTGGGGATTAATACTAAATCAGTTCTTAACTATATTTGAAAAAAGGGTTCAACTTTAATAAAAAGTCAAACCCCATTATTATAACTTACACACTTTTTAGGATAGTGTCGATATAAAAAAAAACACGCAAATTGCGTGTTTTTTTGTGGTTTATATTTTGTTATTTTGCAATATTAACGGCTCTGGTTTCACGAATTACCGTGATTTTTACCTGTCCTGGATACGTCATTTCTGTTTGAATTTTGTGTGAAATATCAAAAGATAACTTAGCGGCCATATCGTCGGTTACTTTTTCGCTTTCTACTATCACACGTAGTTCGCGACCAGCTTGGATAGCATAAGCACTCTTAACACCGCCAAAACCGTAAGCGATATCTTCAAGGTCTTTTAAACGTTGGATATAAGAATCTAATACTTGACGTCTAGCTCCTGGTCTTGCTCCTGAAATAGCATCGCAAACTTGAATAACTGGAGCGATTAATGATTTCATTTCAATTTCATCGTGGTGTGCCCCGATGGCGTTGCAAACTTCTTCTTTTTCACCATATTTTTCTGCCCACTGCATTCCTAATAAAGCGTGTGGTAAATCACTTTCAGTTTCAGGTACTTTACCTATATCGTGTAATAAACCAGCTCTCTTAGCTAATTTAACATTTAAGCCTAATTCTGCTGCCATTATACCACATAGCTTAGCAACTTCACGAGAGTGTTGTAATAAGTTTTGTCCATAAGAAGAACGGTATTTCATACGTCCTATAATCTTGATTAACTCAGGGTGTAAACCGTGAATTCCTAAGTCAATTACGGTACGTTTGCCTACTTCAATAATTTCTTCCTCTATTTGTTTAGTGGTTTTAGCAACAACTTCTTCAATACGCGCTGGGTGAATACGTCCGTCGGTAACTAGTTTGTGTAATGACAAACGAGCAATTTCACGACGTACCGGGTCAAAACATGAAAGGATAATCGCTTCGGGAGTGTCATCAACAATGATTTCAACACCTGTAGCTGCTTCAATAGCACGGATATTACGTCCTTCACGACCAATAATACGACCTTTTACATCGTCAGATTCAATGTTGAATACAGAAACACAGTTCTCTACTGCTTCTTCCGTACCCACTCTTTGAATGGTGTTGATGATGATTTTTTTAGCTTCTTGTTGTGCCGTTAGCTTAGCCTCTTCGATAGTTTCTTGGATGTGTGCCATAGCGTTAGTTTTAGCTTCAGCTTTTAAGCTTTCAACTAATTGTTCCTTAGCTTCTTCGGCAGATAAACCAGAAATAGTTTCTAACTGCTCAACTTGAGCTTTGTGCATTTTTTCTATTTCAGCTGCTTTTTTATCAAGAGTCTCTACTTTGTTTTCGTATTCTTTGATTTTGTTTTCAGCTTCGTCGTTTAACTTTTTAGTCTTTGCTAATTCATTAGAAACCTGTGATTCTTTATCGCGAATTCGTTTTTCAACTTCGGCAACTTTGCGATCACGAGTCAAAATTACTTGTTCGTGTTCAGCTTTTAGTTCGATAAATTTTTCTTTAGCTTGAAGAATTTTGTCTTTCTTAATATTTTCAGCTTCGGTGTTGGCGTCTTTTAAAATGGAAGAGGCTTCCTTTTTAGCATTTTTAATCAGCGTAGATACATTGGTTTTTTCAAGATATTTGGCTATCCCAAAACCTCCGGCTACACCTACAATTGCGGCAATAATTATTAATAAAATTTCCATAGTTTGTGTTAATGGTTATATATAAAAAAAACCTACATTAGGAGATTGCATAAACTCGAATATGCATGTTTTGGGTTAACTCGATGTTCAAGCTTCCTACTGAAAGGCCTGCTATAGTATCGACGATTTGCCCGTTTTAAACGTTAGTGTTGAGTTTATCAAATGGGTACTAATGTAGGTAGTGTTTTAATCTATGTAATGAACGTGATTTATTTTTTTTCGAGATAACTGGCTAATAAATGGTCAAGTTTTTCTAGTTTTTTGACTACTTGTTCGTCAGCATTGTGTTTTTCAGACTGTTTGTGTTCCACTTGTGTGGCAAATTGTAAGGCACACATGGCAAGTAAATCTTGCTTGTCCTTAACCGCATAATTTTGCTCAAACTGCTTGATCATGGTCTCAATTTTTTGAGAAGCAGATCGTAAACCTTCCTCTTGTTCGGGGTTTATCGTTAATGGATATTCCCTTTCAGCTATGGTTATATTTATTTTAAGTTTTTCGCTCATTATGCTTTCTAGTCAGAAAGTTGTGCTATACAGTAATCAATTTCTTTGATTAAAGCATTTATTTTGAGTTTTGTATCTCTTTTGAATTCCTCACTACCTAAAAGTGAATTTGTAATTTTTATTGCTTCTAAATCAGCTTTCAAATGCTTGATTTCGTCATTCTGTCTCTGAATAATTGATTCTGAATACTTAAGTCGTAATCGTAATTCCTGATTGTCCGCTCGAAGTTCTTCCATCTTTTGGAAAAGCTCCTGTAACTTAAGTTCAAGAGAATCAACTATTCCTCTTATTTCGCTCATTGCAATAAAAATACATTACATCACTTCACAAATTTAGATTTTAAAATGAATTTTAACAATAAGATTGCAAAAAAAAATTGACAATTATCATTTTTTTGATTTAATCGCTTTAAAATGAATTGTTTAAAAAACATTGTTTGTGAGTAAATTTTTATAAAACCAAATTCGTTATCTTAGCGCAAATATTTGTTTTATTGTAAAGATTTATGAGAAATTGGTGGATTCCTTTTTGTTTTTCGATGCTTGTTCAGGCTCAAGATAAATATCCAAAGGATTATTTTGGCTCGCCTTTAGATATTAATTTGAGTATTGCGGGGTCTTTTGGTGAATTACGCCCTAACCATTTTCATTCGGGTATTGATTTTAGAACCCAACAAAAAGAAGGTTTTCCTGTTTATGCCACTGCTGATGGATTTATCAGTCGAATCAATGTTTCTAATTTTGGTTATGGGAAATGTTTGTACATTGATCATCCTAACGGATTTACCTCGGTTTATGCTCATTTACAACGCTTTTCACCCACAGTTGATAAAGTGGCGAGAAATCATCAGTATATGACAAAGAGTTATACAATCGAATTACGTCCAGATGCCACGGTAATTCCTGTTAAAAAAGGAGATTTAATAGGTTATACTGGTAATACTGGTGGTTCAAGTGGACCTCATTTGCATTTTGAAATTCGCAATACTATCTCAGAGTTTGCTATCAATCCATATCTTTTCGGGTATGATAAACAGGTAAAGGATACTAAAAAACCAATTATTAATGGCTTAATGGTTTATCCATTTTCTGAAAATGGTGTTGTTAACGGGTCTCAAAATCCAATGTATGTACCTCTTACTTTAGAAGAAGATGGTACTTATTTAGCCTCAAAAATTGAAGCCAAAGGTAAAATAGGTTTTGCGATAAATGCTCATGATATATCTGATTATAACTTTGGTAAAAATGGGATTTATAAATTAGAAGCCAGTCTAAATGGTGTGCCTCATTTTGCATACGATTTTGAAACCTTTTCTTTTGATGAATCAAAACATATTAATTGTTTTATCGATTTCCCAAGATATAAAAAGACGCATCAACGCTATCAAAAACTTTTTGTGGGTTATGTTTTTCCAGAAAGTATCATCAAACTTAAAAAAGATGATGGTTTGATAGAAGGAGCTAATAATTTGAGTTTTACTTATAAATTAGAAATTCAGGATTTTCATGGAAATAAAAATATAGTAAATATTCCTATTAGTTTTACGGAATTGCCTATAAAAGAGCCGAAGACTGTTGCTAAAACGCCTTATTTTTTGAAATCTCAAAATGAGCAACTTTATGAAAAAGATAGAATTTCAGTGTTTATACCTGAACAAACGTTTTATGAAGATTTTTATCTCAATTTTGGGGTAAAAAACAATCAGTTGACTTTGCATGATGAAAGTGTTGCGGTAAGTAAGCCAATGACCATTACTTTTAATGTGAAAGCTATTGCTGAAAAAGACCGTGAGAAAATGTTTATAGGGAATCTTGATGATGGTAAAACTGAATATAACGCAACCACAAAGAAAGATTCTACGTTTGTTATTAAGACTAAAAAGTTAGGGAAATTCCTGTTAGCAAAAGATACAATTGCACCTAAAATTTTTGCTCCAAATTTTAAAGAAGGAGAAAATCTTGATAAAAGGGATTCGTTAAAAATTTTCATTTCAGACAATTTATCAGGGATTCGAGAGTTTAATGCTTATTTAAACGGAGCATGGATTTTGATGGAGTATGAAAATAAATTGAATCGGTTAATTCATTATTTTTCGGATAATAAGTATCAGGATGGGAAAAATGATTTTAAGTTAGTAGTGACTGATAATTTAGGAAATACAACTACATTTGAGTCGAATTTTTATAAAACAAAACTATAAATTTTGAAAGCAAGATTAGCGCTGTTATTAGTATTGATGGTACACTCGGTTTGGTCTCAAACCGCAAGAGTAAAAGGGATTGTGTTAGATGAGCAGGATAAACCCGTAGAAGGAGTTAATGTTTCTTTTCAAGACAAGCATACTAAAACCAATGAAAACGGGTATTATTTATTAACTATTCCATCAAAAGTCAAATCAAATCTTCGTTTTACGCATTTGTCTTTGAAAACGGCAGTGATAGGTTTAGAGCTAAAGCCTAATGAAGACTATGAATTCAATTTAATTTTAAAAAGCAATGCGGAACAATTGGGTGAAGTTGTGGTTTCAAATAACAATAAGAAAAGGGTAGAAGGTATAACAACCATTTCTCCTAAAGCTATTCGTTTGATACCTGGTGCTAATCCTGGGGTTGAAAATATCTTAAAATCACTGCCAGGGGTGAATGCTAACAATGAATTAAGTACGCAATATGCGGTACGTGGCGGGAATTATGATGAAAATCTTGTTTATGTGAATGAAATTGAGGTGTATCGTCCTTTTTTAATTCGTTCTGGACAGCAAGAAGGGTTGAGTTTTACCAATACTGATTTGGTGCAGAATGTCGATTTTTCTTCGGGTGGTTTTCAAGCTAAATATGGCGATAAATTGTCTTCGGTTTTAGATATTTCGTATCGTAAACCTACCAAATTTGGAGCAACCCTTGAAGCTTCATTTTTAGGAGCTAACTTGTCAATGGACAATGTGTCTAAAAATCAAAAATGGAGTGCAATCACAGGTGTGCGCTATCGTGATAATAGTTTGTTAGTGAAAAGTCAAGAAACTCAAACTAATTTCAAACCTCGTTTTGCAGATGTTCAAATGTATGTAACATTTACCCCAAATGCGAAATGGCAATTTGGTATTTTAGGAAACATTTCTCAAAATAAATACGATTATACACCGGTAAGCAGACAAACAAATTTTGGTACATTACAAGAGCCTATTGCGTTGTTAGTGCAATATGAAGGACAAGAAAAAGATAGATATACGACTGTTTTTGGTGCCCTAAAATCAATGTATAAAATTAATGAAGATCATAATTTAAAACTCATCACTTCTGTGTATCATACCATAGAACAAGAGTATTTTGATATTGAAGGGTTTTATCGTTTGGGTGAGGTTAATTCTAACTTAGGAGATGCAAATTTTGGGAATGTAGATTTTTCTAGAGGAATAGGTTCGCAACTTACCCACGCAAGAAATGATCTAGATGCTTTAATAGCAAATGTGGAAATAAAAGGAAATCACCGAAAAAAAGAAAATCAAATAGATTGGGGTTTCAAATATACAAGAGAAAGCATTCGCGATCGAATTCGTGAATATGAGGTAATTGATTCAGCTGGTTTTTCCTTAAATCCTCCTAAAATTGTTCCTGAAAATGATCAACCCTATACTTCATACACAGGACCATTAGTACCTTATACAAGTGTAAGAGCTTTTAATTATACTAATATCAATCGTTTTTCAGCTTATGTGCAATGGAATAGACGATTTGTATGGAAAGGAATGGATGTGTTTACTAATGCCGGTGTTCGTGCGCAGCAATGGAGTGTGCAAGATGCGAATATCTCGGGAGTCAATCAGCTTACAGTTAGTCCAAGAGCGCAATTAGCAATCAAACCAAACTGGAAAAAAGACATGTTATTTCGAATTTCAGGAGGGTGGTACCATCAACCTCCCTTTTATCGTGAGCTGAGAGATTCATTGGGAATAGTGCAGCCTAATGTTAAAGCGCAACAGTCTGTACATTTTGTTTTGGGACATGATTTTAGCTTTAAAATGTGGAATAGACCATTCAAGTTGGTTTCAGAGCTTTATTATAAAGATATGACTCAAGTAAATCCATATACTATTGACAATGTGCGTATACGCTATCAAGCAAAAAATAATGCGGAAGCTTTTGCCGAAGGTATAGATATGCGTTTAAATGGTGAGTTTGTGCCTGGAACAGAGTCGTGGTTGAGTTTTGGGTATATGAAAACCGAAGAAAATATTGATCATAAAGGATTTATCGCAAGACCTACAGATCAACGCCTTAAATTTGGTGTGCTTTTTCAAGATTATGTGCCTAATATTCCTGCTCTTAAAATGTATTTGAATTTAGTGTATAATACGGGCTTACCTGGAGGTTCTCCTTCTTATGCTAATCCGTATGAATACCAATCAAGATTAAGGGATTATAGAAGGGCAGATGTTGGGTTTTCTTATGTGTTTACAGATAGAGCTCGTGCTAAAGAAAAAGATAATTGGTTGCGCCATTTTAGAGAATTAGCATTAGGTTTCGAAATTTTTAATATGTTTAACAATCAAAATAGTATTACAAATACTTGGGTGCGCGATGTATATAGCAAAACGCAGTATGGAATTCCGAATTATTTGACTACACGTGTATTTAGTGCAAAGCTGACTATAAAATTGTAAGTTAGATTTGTTAACTTTGAAAGAAATGAATGACCTATGAGAAAATCAATTTTATATATACTCCCTTTTTTGTGTCTTTTGTTTAGTTGCAAAGAACAACCTAAGCCTAAAGTAAAGTATGATAAACCTGTAACAAAAATAGCGATTAAGCAAGATACAACTCGTTTAGAAGTGGCTGATTTGCCAGTGCAAATGGGGAGTGTTTTAGTGTATCCTATAGGACAATTGCGAGTAAGCGATCTTAGAAAAGGCGAATTTGAATCTGAAAAAACGGAAGGAGCTGTTTTTAATGTTTCTAATGTCATGGATGATGAATTGACAGGATATATGAAAAATATTAAATTTCAAGAGATAGGTAAAGATTCTTTGCATGTTTTGTCGGATAAAGAATTGCATATAGAGCGAATGACCTATTTAAAGCATAAAAAAATATTTGTTTACGTGTTAGCTGACAGTGATACCAATCAAGACGGAAAAGTGGATGCAGATGATGTGAAATCGCTATATATCAGTTCTGAATTAGGTAAAGATTTTACCAAACTATCGGCAGATATGCAGGAGGTTTTAGACTGGAATTATATTGAAAATACTGGGAAAATTTTCTTTAGAACGTTAGACGATCGAAACAAGAATGGGGCTTTTGACAAACAAGATGGGATTCATTATTTTTATGTAAACCTAATGAAAGAATGGAAAGCACAAGAGGTTTCTGTTGTGAAATAATTGTTCTTGTTTAAGAGAATAAATCAATTTGTGAAGATTTATTAGGTGATAAGTATCCTTAAGAGCTTTTTGATTTGTTCTCTTTATCTATCACTCAATCATCCATCACCCCACATCTTCTAAATCAAAATATCACTTTCCAGATCTGATTTTTCCACATCGAAATGAAAACCCAACCGATGGACCAGTTCAATAACTAATTTTTTATACCAGTTTTCGCTTTTAGGGTGAATGTAAATTTTTTCAATTAGTGTATTGATGTCCACTTGTATTTTTAAGCCATCATTTATGGTTAGGTTTTTGTGACTCACATCGGTCAGTACACGTATTTCTTTTTCATATTGAAAACTTTTTCTTTTGAATAAAAATGGGAAAAAGGTGTCGTCAAAGGGAATGTGTTCTTTTTTGTAATCAATATAATTCACCTCACCTATAAATTGTTCAAAATGACGTTCTGCACTTAAGGCTTCTTGTAATCTTCCTAAGGTTGACTGGATCGCTAAGCCTTCGTTGTTCTTGGTAAAAATTTGCCACATGGCAAAGCTTTCATATTCATTAGTATGCCAGCTACTAACTACTACATTTTCACGATGTGTTTTGTAATAATCAAGAAATTTAGGGTTGTTTGTCGCTATTTTTTTTATTTCTTCAAAAGTGGGTTCGCTAAAAGTTCCTTCGTATTGATCTTCAAACTTATCAGAACGAGACATAAACATGCGTTGTGAAAGGAGTAAATCCAAAAACTTTGACAAGTCTAAATATTTCCAAATAATGGTGTCAGAATTTCCATTTAAAATGATATTTGGATGTTGGTTGTACATTGGTAGCTTTTTATCTTTAAAAATAACCTTTTTTAAGGATAAAAAAAAATCCCTAAAAAAGGGATTTTTAAATTATTCAAAGCTTTGCATGGAAACTAATTTGGCATAAGTTCCATTTTTGTTTAAGAGCTCATCATGTGTGCCTTGCTCAACTATTTCTCCTTTTTGCATGACTACAATGTTATCTGCTTTTTGAATGGTGGATAAACGATGGGCAATAACAATTGAGGTTCTATTTTGCATCATGTTTTCTAAGGCAACTTGAACGTGTTTTTCGCTTTCTGTATCAAGTGCAGAAGTAGCTTCATCTAAAATCATGATTGGAGGGTTTTTCAGTACGGCACGTGCAATCGATAAACGTTGTTTTTGTCCGCCAGAAAGTCTTCCTCCAGCATCCCCGATATTGGTATGAATTCCTTCAGCTAAATCTTTGACAAACTCGTATGCATTAGCAATTTTTAGTGCATTTATAATTTCTTCATCGCTAGCATCAGGTTTACCTATCAATAAGTTATTTTTTATCGAATCATTAAAAAGTATAGAGTCTTGAGTTACAATTCCTAACAAACCGCGTAATGACTCTACAGTCATATCTTTAATATCTATGTCGTCAACTTTAATTGCTCCTGATTGTACATCATAAAAGCGAGTTAATAAATTCGCAATAGTACTTTTTCCAGAACCCGATTGACCAACTAAGGCTACAGTTTTTCCTTTGGGAACTTCGATACTGAAATTCTTTAGTACATTTTCTTCTTGGTATGCAAAGTTGATGTTTTCTAGAGTAATTTTTTCTTTGAAATCTTCTTTAGTAATTGCATTTGGTTTATTAGCGATCGTGTTAGGCTCGTCAATAATTTCAAATACACGATCTGCAGCGGCTAAACCATTTTTTAGGGCATAACTAGCTTTGGTAATCGCTTTTGCTGGTGTTAAAATATTGTATGCTAATCCCATATAAGTTATGAAAACAGAGCCGTCAATACTTTTGTCAATTAAGACCAAATGACCTCCGTACCATAATAAGGTAGCTATTGTTACTATCCCCATGAACTCACTCATAGGAGAGGCTAAATTGTTTTTTGAACCAATGGAATTCGATAATTTAAGGATACGGTCTAAGATTCCTCCAAATTTAGCCTTGAATAATGGTTCTGCGTTATAAGCTTTAACTACTTTTAGCCCTGTTAGTGTTTCCTCTACAACTGAAATTAGATTACCACTTTCGTTTTGTACTTGTAAGGATTTTGATTTTAAACTTTTACCTATTCTTGATATAATTAAACCTGAAATTGGTAAAAAAATAAATACAAAAAGGGTAAGTTTAGTACTTATGTAGAACATAGTTACAATTGAAAATATGATTGTTAAAGGTTCTTTAATAATCAAATCTAATATGGCAAAGAAAGAATTTTGAACTTCACCTATATCACCCAGCATGCGTGTCATAACATCCCCTTTTCTTCTTTCTGAAAAAAATGGAATAGGTAGCGAGATGATTTTATTGAACATCATTTTTCTAACATCATTACTTACTCCGTTTCTTAAATGCATCATATGATAGGAAGATAAATAGCCTACAATGTTTTTTAGGAAAAAGGTAGCAATGATTAGGATGATTGTAAGTAAAAGTGCTTTCTCAGGCTGGTTACTATTAGTGTAAAGGGTGAGTTTGTAAGATAGTAGATCTGAAGCGTAATCTTTGATGTTTGTTATACCTGTATATTTAGGCTCAATTAGAACTCTACGGGTTTTATCAAATAATACACTTAGCATTGGGATTAATGTGACAAATGCAAGCGTGCCAAAAAAAGCATACAAAAGGCTGTAGATAACATTCCATATTACATGTGTTTTATAGGGAAGTATATACGGATACATTTGTTTAAATATTCTTTTCATGTGAAAAAAAAATTAGGTTTTAAATAAAAACACTTTTTTAATGCTTTTCAAAGCAAAATAGGTAAGTTTGGTTTCCGTGATTCTATTTAACGGAATCACGGAAATTAGTTTTATGTAATTAATTCAATTGCATATCGTTAATGATGTTCTTAATTTTCTCGTCCAATTGTAGCTCAGCGACAGCAATATCCTCAACAGATTCGATGGCACAGTTCACACTAAAATAAAATTTAATTTTAGGTTCTGTACCGCTTGGACGCGCACAGATTTTGCTTCCGTCTTCTAAATAATAAATCAATACATTCGATTTTGGAATGTTAATACCAAATTCTTCATTGTTCATGAAATCTTTACCTTTAGAAGTTTGGTAGTCTTCTACACAAACCACGCGGTTTCCGTTGATTTCTTCCAATGGATTTTCACGTAAGTCCTTCATCATTTGTTGAATTTCGACAGCACCATCCATTCCTTTTTTGGTAATAGAAATTAAATGCTCTTTGTAAAAACCAAAGTCAACATATAATTGTTCTAATTTTTGATATAAAGTTTGTCCTTCAGCTTTGGCTTGTGCAGCAATTTCACAAACTAATAAAATAGCACCAACTGCATCTTTATCACGCACGGCATCGCCTACCATAAAACCAAAACTTTCCTCACCACCACCAATAAAAGTTTGTTCAGGGAAGTCCTTAATGAATTTAGCAATCCACTTGAATCCAGTTAAGCCTACTTTGCATTCTACGCCATAAGCTTCAGCTAAATCGAGCATCATTGGTGTAGAAACAATGGTTGAACCTATAAATTCATTTCCAGTAATTTTATCTGCTTTTAACCATTGTTCTAGTAAAAATGCAGTCATGATAACCATGGTTTGGTTGCCATTTAATAAAGTCATTTTGCCCTCATTGTTGCGTACGGCTACCCCTAAACGGTCAGAATCAGGGTCGGTACCAACTACGATATCCGCTTGAATATTTTCTGCCAATTCCATAGCCATCGTTAAGGCTTCTGGTTCTTCAGGGTTTGGTGATTTTACCGTTGGGAAATTCCCATCAGGAATGGCTTGAGCTTCAACAATGTTTACATCGGTATAACCAGCAGCATCCAAGACAGCAGGAACCGCTTTGATGGAAGTCCCGTGTAACGAGGTATATACGATTTTTAAATTTTCTTTAGCGTAAGCGGGCGTATTGAAACTAGCATTTTCAATGGTGCTTTTTACAAAGGCTTCGTCAATATCTTTGTCAATATATTCAATCAAATCGTTATTTGCATTGAAATTAATATCCGTGTAAGCTAGTGCTTCAATCGCCTGAATAATTTCTTTGTCTTGTGGAGGAACAATTTGTCCGCCATCTTGCCAATACACTTTGTATCCATTGTACTCAGGTGGATTGTGTGAGGCTGTAAGTACAATACCTACATGACAAGCTAAATGTCTAACCGCAAAAGATAATTCTGGCGTTGGACGTAATTCAGAAAATAAATAGACTTTAATTCCGTTAGCCGAAAAAACATCGGCAACCACTTTTGCTAAAGTGTCGCTGTTATGACGGCAATCATAAGCAATAGCCACTTTAATTTCTTCGTTAGGGAAACACTGTTTTAAATAATTAGATAAACCTTGAGTGTTTTGTCCCAAAGTATATTTGTTAATACGATTGGTGCCCACGCCCATTACGCCACGCATACCACCTGTGCCGAATTCTAAATTTTTATAAAAACTATCCTCTAATTCTTTTGGAGCAGAAGTCATCATTTCTTTGATAGCTTCTTGTGTTTCTTGGTCAAATGTTGGGGTTAACCAAATATTCACTTGGTCTAAAATTGCCTTTTCGATGTGCATAATTCCTTATTTTTTATAGCCAATTTTTAATCTTTCTTTTTGTGTCGTTTCTTCGTTATCTTTTTCTATTAGGTAACTCAAAACTTTATAAATTTCAGGGAATTGAACTTCAATTTCATCAATTCCTTTTTTTAATTCTTTGTCATACAGGGTGAAATATCTCATTTTACAAAAGCTCTGATGAATGAAATATTGATTTCAATTGCTTTTTTTTTTTCAATACAACCTAAAGTATGGTGATATTTTGTACTGTAAAAGCAAAAGCACTGAAACCTCCGAAGTGATTCTTTGAGGGAATCACACTTTGTGATATCAATATAGGTTTACTTCGTTTTCGTCTAATTGAAATATAAAATCAATAGGGAACACGTTTCAGTATTTCTTCTTACAACTTCTTTTAGCCTTTTTGTCCACTTATTTTATTCGAAATGATTTTTATACTTCTCATAATTAACGTGGGCTGGAAAATTCTTAAATGGCTTCCTGAATTTTATAACGCTCTTCGTTGCTTTTAGTTCTCAAGATAATTTCACCTAAGAAACCAGCTAAAAACAATTGCGTTCCTATTACCATGGTGGTTAAGGCAATGTAAAACCATGGATTGTCAGTAACTAGTATGGTTGGTTCATGAGTATACAACTTCCAAAGTTTCATAGCGCCAATATATCCAGCGGATAAAAGCCCAATAAGGAACATGAAAGTGCCAAGTAAACCGAATAGGTGCATAGGGCGTTTGCCAAATTTGCCTAAAAACCAAATGGTAATCAAATCTAAAAAGCCATTAACGAAACGGTCGATGCCAAATTTAGACTCTCCATATTTTCGAGCTTGATGTTGGACAACTTTTTCGCCTATTTTCTTGAAGCCTGCATTTTTTGCCAATACAGGAATATAACGATGCATCTCCCCAAAAACTTCAATGTTTTTTATCACCACGTTTTTGTAAGCTTTTAAACCGCAATTAAAATCATTCAATTGTACCCCCGATGTTTTACGTGCCGCCGCGTTGAACAATTTAGAAGGAAGGTTTTTAGTCAACGTATTGTCGTACCTTTTTTTCTTCCAACCAGAGACCAAATCGAAATTTTGTTGGGTAATCATTTCGTATAAACCAGGGATTTCATCTGGGCTATCCTGCAAATCGGCATCCATGGTAATGATAACATCTCCTTGTGCTTTTGCAAAACCAGCGTGTAAAGCTTGACTTTTACCATAATTACGCAAAAAACGGATACCTTTTAGGCTTCCGTTTTTTGAAGATAAATCTTGTATCGTTTGCCAAGAATTGTCCGTACTACCGTCGTCTATGAAAATAACTTCGTATGAAAAGTTATGTTGCGTCATCACACGCTCAATCCAAGACGTTAATTCAGGTAATGATTCTTGTTCGTTTAATAAAGGTATTACAATTGATATATCCACTAGAGTTGATTTGACGATTTTGATTTAAAAAATGCAGACAAAATTAAGTTAAAAATAGCACTTATTAAAATCGAGAACAAACAAGTCTTAAATAAACTTGAAAAAGAGAAATTTAATGTTTCACCAATTTCTTTTAATTCTGCTTTTGATTTCCCCATTATTTTGTAGGATTCAATCATTTTATTGTTCATGAATTCATTTATTTCATTGCCTAAATCGATAGCTACAAAATTAAAAAATACATAATTAAAGAGGGAGGATATAACAATACCTAGTGTTGAAGCTATAAATAGTGTTGTGAATACTTCCTTGAAAGTGATAGAATTTTTGAAGTCTTTTTTTGTTTTATTAGCGAGAAAAATTCGGATTACCCAGTATATGAATATTAGAGTAAAACCCAATATCATGTTTTTATAAAATGGAATATTTGTGATATAGGTTAGGATTTGAAAAAAAATCGCAATACTTGCAATTATTAATCCATACTGAATCCCGTTCTTTTTAATAATTTCGTTCATGTTTTGTTGTTTTGATAAGGTTGTACAAATATATTAATTTATTGTTTTGTAGGAGTTAGTGTTCGAAAAACTAAAAATGTTACAGAATAATTTGATTATTAAAAAATAGTTGTAAATTTGCACTCTGAATTAAAATAATTTAAGAATAAAAGTTGTTGTAAGTCGATACCTTTTTATTGTAAAAAAGCATCAAGACCCAAGGCAACAAAACATAAAAAGATTTATTATGAAAAAAGGAATTCACCCAGAAAATTACAGATTAGTAGCATTCAAAGATATGTCAAACGAAGACGTATTCATTACTAAATCTACTGTTGAAACTAAAGAAACTATCATGCACGAAGGTGTAGAATACCCAGTATTCAAAATGGAGATTTCTCGTACTTCTCACCCTTTTTACACAGGTAAATCTAAATTGGTTGATACTGCAGGACGTATCGATAAATTCAAAACAAAATACGCTAAATTCAGCAAATAATATTGTGAAAACAAAAATTAAAGCTTCGATTTTTTTCGAGGCTTTTTTTTTATACCTTTAGTTCCAAAATATAAAATTTCAATACAATGGATTTAGGTTTTATTTTGGATGTAAGTAAGTCCGCTATCCCTTTGGTGTTAGCCACTTTGGCTTTATTTCAATACTTAAGTGCTAATTCTTTTAGAAAAACTCAATTTTTAAGCGAACTATGGAGAAGGTTTTATGATAATCCTAGTTTTGTAAAAATATTTGATGCTTTAGATAGAAAAGATATCAAATCATTTGAGAATATATCTTCAGAAGAAATTTATAAATATCTTGCCTTTCTTGAAGAAATCACTCTTTTTTCAAGAAATACACTTTTTGATTTTTATAAACTTAGAAACAAAGGATTGATTCATTTGTTTCAATACCATTTTTATAATATTTATTTTGACTCAGAAACTAAGAAAATGTTCTGGGCAAAAATTTTAAATTTAAATTTAGCGGAAGTTACTGATGCTAAAATTGAACAAGAAATCCAATCGCAATATTGGAGCAAGCAATACGAATTTGCTTTGAAATGTAAAAAATCAATAGAAAAATAAAAATGAACTACATACTTTTTGACGGAAACGTTCGAAACGCTTTACTCCCTTTTACTTTTACACGTCCAGTGGCTGATATTCGTGTTGGGATTTTAACCATTCGTGAAAAATGGGAAAAATATTTGGGGTATACCACCACCACCATCACAGAAGAATATCTTTCTGAAAAATATCCTATGGTGGAAATGGAAGAAAATGTAATGATTAACGCTTCTTTTTTGCCTAATGATGTCTTAGTCGAAATGATAAAATCTTTAGAAGAAAATCAAGCGATTTTCTATAAAGATGAAGTGGTGGCTTTTTACAGTACTGAAAATCAAGAAGTAGATTTTGATACTTTTGAAATTATTGAATGTCATGTAGACTGTATTTGTATTGAGAATACTTGGGATATTTTTTCTAAAAATGACGTGGCCTTGCGTGAAGATTTTGAATTGATAACCGAAGGTAGAACGTCGCAACCTATTCCAAAATCAGTGAATGTGATTGCGCCCGAAAATATTTTTATTGAAGAAGGTGCTAGTTTGGAATTTGTAACGCTTAATGCTTCTACGGGGCCAATATATATAGGTAAAAATGCCGAAATCATGGAAGGTTCTGTAATTCGTGGGCCTTTTGCGCTTTGTGAGAGTGGTCGTGTAAAGTTAGCTACTAAAGTTTATGGCGCAACTACCGTAGGACCGCATGCCGTAATTGGTGGAGAAGTGAATAACTCTGTTTTGTTTGGGTATTCAAACAAAGGGCACGATGGTTTCTTAGGGAATTCAGTTTTAGGTGAATGGTGTAATATAGGTGCCGATAGTAATAATTCTAATTTGAAAAATAACTATGAAGAAGTAAAGCTTTGGAGTTACGAAACGGAAGGTTTTGCAAAAACAGGCTTGCAATTTTGTGGCTTAATGATGGGTGACCATAGTAAATGCGGTATCAATACGATGTTCAATACAGGGACGGTAGTAGGGGTTTCGGCTAATATTTTTGGTAGTGGTTTTCCTCGTAATTTTGTGCCTAGTTTTTCATGGGGTGGAGCTTCAGGTTTTACCACCTACATGACTTCTAAGGCTTTTCAAACGGCTAAAATTGTAATGGCAAGACGAAATGTAGAGTTTTCAGAGCAAGATGCTAAAATTTTAGAGCATGTTTTTGAAGAAACTAAAAAATATAGAAAAGAGTAATTAAAAATAAAACGTATTTAAAAACCGCGATTCTTGTAAATCGTGGTTTTTTTGGCTTTAAAACAAAAAGAAATGTACAGAATAGAAAACGATTTATTAGGAGATTTGCAAGTGCCTGTTGAGGCTTATTATGGGGTTCAAACCCAGCGTGCTATCGAAAATTTTCATATTTCAGGCGTGCGTTTGTATCAGTTTCCTGAATTTATAAAAGGCTTGGCGTATGTAAAATGGGCGGCTGTGGAAACCAATTTTGAGTTGGGTTTACTCGATGAATCCTTAAAAAATGCAATAGTACAGGCAGCTAAGGAAGTTATTGAAGGAAAATTTGATAAGGAATTTCCAGTAGATATGATTCAAGGTGGAGCGGGAACTTCTACCAATATGAATATCAATGAAGTATTGGCTAATCGCGCGTTGGAAATCATGGGGCATCAAAAAGGGGAGTACCAATATTGTTCGCCTAACGACCATGTAAATTTGTCTCAATCGACCAATGATGCGTATCCAACAGCAATAAAAGTGGGCGCAATACATTCCAACATACATTTGATAGGGCATTTAAAAGATTTAATTGCTTCATTTCGAAGAAAAGGGGAGGAGTTTAAACATGTTTTAAAAATGGGGCGTACCCAGTTGCAAGATGCGGTGCCTATGACTTTAGGGCAGGAGTTTGAAGCTTTTGCAGCGACTCTTGAAGAAGAAATTGACCGTTTGACGCAAAATTCCAATCTTTTTCTTGAAATTAACATGGGGGCAACCGCTATTGGTACAGGTTTAAATGCGCCTATAGGCTATGCGAAGCGTTGCGCGGAAAATTTAGCCAAAGTAACCGGTTTGCCTTTTGTGTCAGCGCCTAACTTAATTGAAGCTACGCCAGATACGGGCTCTTATGTGATTTATTCTTCAGCATTGAAGCGCATGGCAATCAAAATGTCAAAAATTTGTAACGATTTACGTTTGTTATCTTCAGGGCCTCGTTGTGGTTTAAATGAAATTAATTTGCCTCCTATGCAACCAGGTTCGTCTATCATGCCTGGAAAAGTGAATCCTGTGATTCCAGAAGTGATGAATCAGGTGTGTTTTCGAGTTATTGGAAATGATTTGACGGTTACTATGGCGGCCGAAGCTGGACAATTGCAATTGAATGTGATGGAACCAGTGTTGATTTACGCTATTTTGGAATCGATGCAATTGATGACCAATGCCATGGATACATTACGTGAAAAATGTATCGATGGAATTACAGCTAATGAAGCCCATTGCCGTGACATGGTGTTGCATAGCATTGGAATTGTAACGGCACTAAATCCTTATATTGGTTATAAAAACAGCACTAAAATTGCTAAAGAAGCTTTAGAAACGGGCAAAAGTGTCTATAATTTAGTGTTGGAACATAATATTTTATCCAAAGAACAATTAGACGATATTTTGAACCCAGAAAACATGTTGGCTCCTAAGGATTTTAATTAGATTTTAGCTGTTTGCTATTAAGGGATTATAAGTTTATAAGTTTATAAGTTTATTTGGGGCTTAATTCTCTTAATTTCTTAATGGTGAAATGATTTAAAAAGGATATTTTGATAATTATCAAAGAATAGAAACTTTTTAAGTTGGTAAAATGGTCAATTTAAGATTTTGTGGTTTTAAAATAGGTGCAATTTGTTGTATTAAACCAAAAAATGTATCTAAATTTGCAACCTCAATTTTTGACAACGATTTCATTGATTGAGAATGACTTATGGAAAACAAAAAGAAAGTAGCGTTTTATACGCTGGGATGTAAATTAAACTTCTCTGAAACCTCTACTATTGCACGTAATTTTCAAGACGAAGGTTTTGAACGTGTTGATTTTGAAGAAGTAGCGGATATATATGTTATCAATACCTGTTCAGTTACGGATAATGCGGATAAACAATTCAAACAAATGGTGCGCAAAGCTTTGAAAGTAAATGATAAAGCTTTTGTGGCGGCAGTAGGTTGTTATGCGCAGTTGAAACCTGAAGAATTAGCTGCGGTGGACGGTGTCGATTTAGTACTTGGAGCTACCGAAAAATTTAAAATTACCGATTACATCAATGACTTGTCTAAAAATGAAATGGGCGAAGTGCATTCATGCGAAATTGAAGAAGCCGATTTTTATGTAGGAAGTTATTCTATAGGCGATCGTACTCGTGCTTTTTTGAAAGTACAAGACGGTTGTGATTACAAATGTACCTATTGTACGATTCCTTTAGCACGAGGAATTTCTCGTAGTGACACGATGCAAAATGTAATGCAAAATGCCAAAGAAATTTCGCAAAAAGGCATCAAAGAAATCGTTTTGACTGGAGTCAATATTGGCGATTATGGAAAAGGGGAATTTGGTAACAAAAAACACGAACATACCTTTTTAGAATTAGTTCAAGCGTTAGATGAAGTTGAAGGAATAGAGCGTTTGCGTATTTCTTCCATTGAACCCAATCTGTTGAAAAACGAAACTATCGATTTCGTTTCACAAAGTAGAACTTTTGTGCCGCATTTTCATATTCCCCTACAATCAGGTTCAAATACGATATTGAAACGCATGAAACGTCGTTATTTGCGTGAGTTGTATGCGGATAGAGTGACTAAAATTCGCGAAGTAATGCCCCATGCCTGTATCGGTGTGGATGTAATTGTTGGTTTTCCAGGGGAAACGGATGAACTGTTTTTAGAAACCTATAATTTTTTAAGTGAATTAGATATCTCTTATTTACACGTATTCACGTATTCTGAAAGGGATAATACAGAAGCAGCTGCAATGGATGGCGTGGTTCCAGGTAATGTACGTGCAAAACGAAGCAAAATGTTACGTGGATTATCAGTTAAAAAACGCCGTGCTTTTTATGAAAGCCAGATAGGTACAGAAAGAACCGTACTTTTTGAAGGTGAAAACAAAGAAGGTTATATTCATGGATTTACAGAAAATTATGTAAAAGTAAAAACACCTTGGAATCCTGAATTAGTTAATTCGTTGCATGAAGTAAGTTTGTCTAAAATTGATGAAGATGGTAGCGTGCGTGTGGAGTTTTTAGAAGTGACGAAATAAAATTTTTAAAATAAAATCATTAAAACTCAAATTCATTTTTTTGGATTTGAGTTTTTTTATTGAAAATTCTCCCACTCATCCATCACCCAACATCCATCACCCATCATCCATCACCCATCATCCATCAGTACTTATACAAAAAACGGATTTTGGTAATACGATAGACATTTGGTGCATATTGTTCAATAAATTCGAATTGGTGACGTCCTTTTTGTTCAAAACCAATTAAATGGATGGCGCTAATTTCAAAATAGGTTTTCTTTCCTTCCAGCATAAATTTATTCCCCTCGTTTCTATACGCCGATTGGATTAATGTAAATTCTGATAAAAGCCAAGTGCTTTGTTGAGATACTGCATCTAAATGGGTGGTAATTCCAGAGGAGATTTCCGTTTTGGAACCATAATATTTAGCTATGGTTTCGAAGAATGCTAATGTCTCGTTTTTAAATGAAGCGTCCATAAGGTTAAAGATAAGAAATACTTGCAGATAGGATGGTTGTTTAGTAAGTTTTTAAACGGGTTACGGTCTTAATAAATTGCTAAATTTAAGGGAGACTTTAGAGGTCCAATTATTTTTTTTTACTTTTATTGAAAATTTAATTTTTTACGAAAAGAATGCCTAAATTACATGTTTATTTTATGCCAGGAATGGCAGCGAGTTCTACTATTTTTGAACGAATACAATTACCCGAGGATTTATTTGAGATGCATTTGTTGGAGTGGGTCATGCCATTACCTCAAGAGTCTTTAAAAGATTATGCTAAAAGAATGTCTGCAACTATAACCGAAGAAAATGTGGTGCTAGTAGGAGTATCTTTTGGTGGTGTTTTGGTACAAGAAATGGCGCAGTTTATTGCTCCCAAAAAAGTAATTATCATTTCCAGTATTAAGAGTAATGTGGAGTTGCCTACTCGAATGAAAATTGCAAAAAAAACAAAGTTGTATAAGTTTTTGCCTACTGGCTTGGCTAAAAATGTAGAAACGTTAGCTAAGTATGTTTTCGGTAAAGGAATTGTGAAGCAGCGTATTGAATTATATAAAAAGTTCTTGACTCGTATCGAAAAAGAATATCTCGATTGGGCTATTGAGCAGATTGTGTGTTGGGATCGTGAAGAAGCAGATGCAAGCGTAGTGCATATTCATGGCGATGCAGATGAGATGTTTCCTGTAAAGAATATTCAAAATTATATCAATATTAAAGGAGGAACACATATTATGATATTGAGTAAGTATAAATGGTTAAATGAGAATTTGCCTCAAATAATTTTAGCTTAAAATGAAATTTAAAATAGTTGCCGTAGTGCTTTTTGTTGTGGGTTTGATGTTAATGAGTGTCAAACATCTCTGTGAGTTTCCTGAAAAAATGGATTTCTGTGGTGAGGAAGTGCCCTTGTATATAACTGATGTAAAAGAACGTTTGGATAGAGAATTGGTGGTTAATCAAAACATGCATGGTTCTACAATTATGATATTGAAACGTGCTAATCGTTTCTTTCCAGTCATCGAGCCGATTTTGAAAGAAAAAAATGTTCCAGACGATTTTAAATATCTAGCAGTCATTGAAAGTTCATTGACTAATGCAACGTCATCGGCGGGGGCTAAAGGATTTTGGCAATTTATGCCACAAACGGCTCGTGAAAAAGGGATGGAAGTTAGTGAAATCGTTGATGAACGGTATCATTTAGAAAAAGCGACCTATGCAGCATGTGACTATTTGTTGAAAGCGAAAGAAAAATTTGGCTCTTGGACTTTGGCGGCTGCTTCTTATAATGGCGGTATGAATGGCATTCAGAAAGCCATTGACCAGCAATTAGTGACTAATTATTACGATTTGTTGCTCACCGATGAAACCTTTCGCTATGTGTTTAGAATTTTAGCTTTGAAAGAAATCATGCAGAATACGGCGAAATATAATTTTAATCTAAAAACGGAGGAGTTGTATCCAGTTGTAAAAACCCAAAAAATTGAGGTGGACAGTACGATTACTGATTTGGCACGATTTGCAAAAGCGCAAGGTGTGAATTATAAAGAGTTGAAATTGTATAACCCTTGGTTGCGTGATACCAAATTGGATAATCCCTCAAAGAAAAAATATATTTTAGAGATACCCGTAAAATAATAGAAAATGAGTGTAGGAACAATTGTAGCTTTAATAATTACTGGTTTGTTGGCTGGTATGCTGAGTGGACTGGTAGGTGTAGGTGGTGGTATTATCATGGTACCCATGATGGTGTTTGTGTTGGGGTTTTCGCAGCATCAGGCACAAGGAACAAGTTTAGCGGTATTGGTTGTTCCTGTTACTGCACTTGCTGTGATGAACTATTATAAAGAAGGTTATATCAACTGGAAATATGCGGCGGTTATTGCGCTGTTTTTTGTTGTAGGTAGTTACTTTGGTAGTAAAATAGCAGTCAATATAGATCAAAAAATGCTGAAAAAAGTTTTCAGCATTATATTGGTGGCTATTGGTACCAAAATGTTTTTTGATAAATAATTACAAATTAATTAGAATCAGATAGCTGATCGTTACCTAGGTTTTTGTTTATTAAAATAGTGTTTAATCCTTCTCTAAATGTGTTATAATTCATTGTTAAAGCTGTATTATAACTGCTGTTTAACTTTGGGTGTGCACCACCTCTTCTGATTTTAACGACATTTAAATTTTCATCCAGAAAGAATGAAGTAGGGAATCCTAACGAGTGTTTTAAATGCGCTACAATTGGAGCGTCATTTTGATACGATTCGTTAGCATAGCAAACTTCGATGTTGTGATTGAATTTGTTAGCGATTTTTTTGATATTCTTTCTTTTGTCCCAAAAAAGTAAGATGAATTGTACTTCTTTAGCGTGTTTTTGTGCTAACTTGTTTAAAGCTTGAAATTCTCCTTTGCTAGGAACACACCATGAAGCGTAAGTAAGAATGAATATTGGCTTCTGAATAGCGCTCAGTTGAAGTTTTTTTCTTTCAAAAGTTTTAAGTGTATAATCTTCAAATTTAGTGCCTGCCAAATGGTAGTCAACCAAAGAATCAAATAATACTTGAGTTAGTTCAATATTATTTTTTTCAAAAGCTTGATTAACCTTAGTGTTGTATTTACCTAGATTGCTTCTTAAGGCATCGGCAAAAGAATTTGATTTTGGTTGTTCTTGATCTTGAGAAAAACCAGTCAATGCGATTAATAACGTAACAATGTATAGGTATATCTGTTTCATAATTAACTTTTATTTGTTGCGAAGTTAATATGCTCATTTTAAACCTTGTAAAAAAGTCGATAAAATGTTTTTTTACTCGATTATCTACATAAATATATTAAAAAAACCGCGCCAATGGTGCGGTTTTCGAGATTTTAACATTTACTGTAGTTAAATTCTTCTTAATTGCTCTTTCATCATCGCAATTTGATCTTTTAACATATTATGTTTGTCTAATTTCTTTGCTTCGTTTAAAAGGTTTGTTGCTTCTAGTTTTCTTCTTCTTGATAAGGCAATCCCTGCAAGGTTTAATTTAGCTAAAGCCAAATCCTGATCCATGGATAAGCCTAAGCTAATGGCTTTCTTGAAGAATTTCTCAGCTTGGTTTAAGTTAGTTTGTGAAACCATTAACCCATTTAAGTAGTTGTAATACCCTTGTTGTTTTTGAATTAAAGCGGTTTCAGGGTTTTTGATTTTGTCTAACCACATTTTAGCGCCTGCAAAATCCTGATTTCTTAATTTTAAAAAGGCTAATAAAATATATTCGTTTTTGAAATAAAGTAAGATTGGAATAATCGTTAATAGTAACAAGAAGATTCCGTTTCCAATATTACTTTCTGTAAATTGCCAAATTGCAGTAACGAATAATAGACCTGCAAGAATTAATTTGATATTTCTGTGAAACATAATTTTTTGTTTATTGCGTTGCAAATATAGAAAAGTTAAGCTAGATATAGAACATGTTTTATTTACTGATATATTTAATTTTTTGAGGAAGAAAAAAGAAATGAAAATTTGAAATTATTTTTACAAAGCTATTGCAGAAATAAAAAATGGTTGTATATTTGCACTCGGTTTTCAGAAAAGCCGAATAGTTAAGAAAAATATACAAGATTTAAAGATACCAAATTATGAGTAAGAGAACATTTCAACCATCGAAAAGAAAAAGAAGAAATAAACACGGATTTATGGAAAGAATGGCTTCTGCAAACGGAAGAAAAGTTCTTGCTCGTCGTCGTGCTAAAGGAAGACATAAATTAACTGTTTCTTGTGAACCAAGACATAAAAAATAATGATTGGAAACAATCAGATACTAAGGCGTTACTTTTATTGGTAACGCCTTTTTTTTAAAGTCTCAAGTCTAAATTTTTAGTATTGAGCTGTATACATCGCCGAATGTTTACAAAGAATTACCAAAAATACAACAACACATACAACACAACACAATGCCTAAAGACACTTCTATTAAATCGGTTTTAATTATTGGGTCAGGTCCCATTATTATTGGTCAAGCTTGCGAATTTGATTACTCTGGATCACAATCTGCTCGCTCCTTAAGAGAAGAAGGAATCGAAGTTATCTTAATCAATTCGAATCCAGCCACCATCATGACCGACCCTTCTATGGCGGATCATATTTATTTAAAACCATTAACTACCAAATCAATTATTGAAATCCTTAAAGCGCATCCGCAAATTGATGCTGTGCTTCCTACTATGGGAGGACAAACAGCTTTGAATTTGTGTTTAGAAGCTGAAGATAAAGGGATATGGAAAGATTTTGGAGTTAAATTAATCGGGGTAGATGTTAATGCTATCAATATTACCGAAGATAGAGACCAATTTAAGGATTTATTAAATAAAATTGGAATTCCACAAGCACCAGCTAAAACGGCTAACTCTTTCTTAAAAGGAAAAGAAATTGCTCAGGAGTTTGGTTTTCCATTAGTTATCCGTCCCTCGTTTACTCTTGGAGGAACTGGAGCGGCTTTTGTGCATAAAAAAGAAGATTTCGATACCTTATTAACACGTGGTTTAGAGGCTTCGCCTATTCATGAAGTACTTATTGATAAAGCACTTTTAGGTTGGAAAGAATATGAATTAGAATTATTGCGTGATAAAAATGATAATGTTGTTATTATTTGTACCATCGAGAATATGGACCCAATGGGAATCCATACAGGAGATAGTATCACAGTGGCGCCAGCCATGACATTATCAGATACAATATTCCAAAAAATGCGTGACATGGCAATGCACATGATGCGTAGCATTGGAAACTTTGCAGGTGGATGTAACGTACAGTTTGCAGTTTCACCAGATGAAAATGAAGATATAGTTGCCATCGAAATCAATCCACGTGTATCGCGTTCTTCTGCATTAGCATCAAAAGCAACTGGATATCCTATTGCTAAAATTGCAACAAAATTAGCACTAGGGTATACCTTAGATGAATTGCAAAATCAAATTACAAAATCAACTTCGGCTTTATTTGAGCCTACCTTAGACTATGTGATTGTAAAAATTCCTCGTTGGAACTTTGATAAATTTGAAGGTTCAGATAGAACTTTAGGTTTGCAAATGAAATCCGTGGGGGAGGTAATGGGTATTGGTCGTTCGTTCCAAGAAGCTTTACACAAAGCAACGCAATCGTTAGAAATTAAGCGTAACGGTTTAGGGGCTGATGGTAAAGGATACAAAAATTACGAGCAAATCATCGAAAAACTTACACATGCAAGTTGGGATAGAGTTTTCGTAATTTACGATGCTATTGCTATGGGGATTCCATTGTCAAGAATTCACGAAATCACTAAAATTGATATGTGGTTTTTGAAAGAATACGAGGCTTTATATTTGTTAGAGAAAGAAATTTCAAAATTTACTTTAGATACGCTTCCTAAAGAATTATTATTAGAAGCCAAACAAAAAGGTTACGGTGACCGCCAGATTGCACACATGTTAGGCTGTTTAGAAAGTCAGGTTCACACACTTCGTGATACCATGAACATTCAACGTGTGTATAAGTTGGTAGATACGTGTGCGGCTGAGTTTAAAGCGCAAACACCTTATTACTATTCTACTTTTGAAGCTGAAATTGAAAAAGCAGATGGTACAAAGTATGTGCATAATGAAAGTGTAGTTTCTGATAAGAAAAAAATTGTAGTTCTAGGTTCAGGACCTAACCGAATTGGACAAGGGATTGAGTTTGACTACTCTTGTGTACACGGGGTTTTAGCCGCTAAAGAATCTGGTTATGAAACTATCATGATTAACTGTAATCCTGAAACGGTTTCAACTGATTTTGATACTGCTGATAAATTATACTTCGAACCAGTTTTCTGGGAACATATTTACGACATTATCCGTCATGAAAAACCTGAAGGTGTAATTGTTCAGTTAGGTGGTCAAACCGCTTTAAAATTAGCTGAAAAATTAAGCAAATACGGAATTAAGATTATCGGAACTTCATTTGATGCCTTAGACTTGGCAGAAGACCGTGGTCGTTTTTCAGAATTATTAACGGAGTTGAATATCCCTTTCCCTAAGTTTGGAGTTGCTGAAAACGCAGAACAAGCGGTTAAGTTAGCGGATGAATTAGACTTCCCATTATTGGTACGTCCTTCGTATGTATTAGGTGGTCAAGGCATGAAGATTGTAATCAACAAGCAGGAGCTTGAAGAGCACGTAATCGAGATTTTAAAACACATACCTAATAATAAATTGTTGTTAGACCATTATTTAGATGGGGCTATCGAGGCAGAAGCAGATGCAATTTGTGATGCGGATGGTAATGTGTACATTATCGGTATTATGGAGCATATCGAACCTTGTGGTGTACACTCAGGAGATAGTAACGCTACCTTGCCTCCATTTAACTTAGGGGAGTTTGTTATGCAGCAAATTAAAGACCATACTGAAAAAATTGCAAAAGCATTAAAAACGGTGGGTCTAATCAATATTCAGTTTGCAATTAAAGATGATATGGTGTACATTATTGAGGCTAATCCACGAGCTTCTCGTACCGTACCATTCATTGCAAAAGCGTATGGTGAACCGTATGTAAATTATGCTACTAAAGTGATGTTAGGGGAGAAGAAAGTCACTGATTTTGATTTCAATCCACAATTAAACGGATTTGCTATCAAACAACCCGTGTTCTCTTTCAATAAATTTCCTGGGGTAAACAAAGCTTTAGGGCCTGAAATGAAATCTACAGGAGAAAGTATCTTGTTTATTGATGACTTAAAAGATGACCAATTCTACGAATTGTATTCAAGAAGAAAGATGTATTTAACGAAGTAAGATTCGATATATGTAAAACGGCTGTTTAGAGAAACAGCCGTTTTTTTGTTTTATACATATTTTACATTGGATAAACTAAATTGAAATGGAGTTGCATTTGCGCCAAGTTCACTCCTTGTTATGACAATATAGTAGTTGTAATTCCTAAAAAACTGATTTTCTGTATTGATGTCTAGCTAGTAAAGTAGCAATAATAAAAGTATCTTCTTCTTAAGAAATTAACTCTAATAAAATTAGCAAAATTAAATCAAAATGGGTTTTTTATGTATGTGAAATGCCTATTCGTAAGATAAATGGAGGGAGTATTAGTTAGAAAATGTATTTTTGAAAATATTTTAGACTAATATGAAGATCAGGGTTATTATAGTAGATGATGAGATGCATGCTCGAAACTTTCTTGCAAAATTTTGTGAGCGTTATTACTCAGGCTTAATTGAAGTTGTGGATGCGTGTAATTCTGTAGAAACTGCCGTGCGTTCTATTAAAAAATATCAGCCGGATGTTGTTTTTTTGGATGTGCAAATGCCCGATGAAAATGGTTTTGAACTTATTAAGTATTTTGATAAAATAAATTTTGAAATAATTTTTACTACAGCATATAAAGAGTACGCAATTCAGGCTATTCGAAATAGCGCTTTAGATTATCTTGTAAAACCAATTAATGCTGACGATTTTAAGATAGCAATTTCTCGTTTTGAGACCAAGAAGGAAACAAAAATTTCATTTGATCGCTTTAAATTGCTAACTGAAAATATAAATAATCAATTTGTTGATAAACAAAGAATTGTATTTCCTACCAAAATTGGGTTTGAAGTAATACAAGGAAATTCTATTGTATACTGTAAATCAGATGGGTCTTATTCGAATGTGTGCACGATAGATAATGAATATTTTACTTCAAAATCGTTTAAAGAAGTTGAAGAAATGCTTGCAGATTCTAGTTTTATTCGTGTTCATAGAAGTTATTTGGTTAATAAAAATTTTTAGAGGTCATCAATTAACTACATACTAATTCCTTTTGATTAATTTTATCTGCCTTTACCATTTTATTAATCAAATTGTGAAAGATTGATTCTTTATTTTGAGAACGATTTATTCTGTAACAAAACTCGTTAAAATAACGCTGAATATTTCCATCACTTACCCAAGAATGAGTCGTTCTAATCCAAGTTTTAACTTGATGAATCATTGTGTGTAAAGCTTTGAAGTTGGAACCATTTTTACTAAGAATTTGAGTGATATTATACTCTTCTGAAATAGGTGCGTATCCTTTCCACTTGTCAGTGGTTATTTTTGCTTCTTTTTCAATGTGTTTGTCAAAAATTTGACGAAGTGATTTTGAAGAAAAGTCCTTTATTTTAAGAATGTAAAATCGTTTAACTTTCCCGTCTTCTGTTAATTCTAGGGCGCAAACAGCCTTTTTCTTCTTGCTATCATAACTTCTTCCCTGTTTAGTTTCTTCATGACCTCCTACAACAAATTCGTCGACATGAACAATACCATCCATTGGATGATTTTCACTAGATTTCATGGATTCTCTAACTTTATGCATAAACAAACGAGCGGTGTTTTCCTGAACTCCATAACGTACACTCATCTGCAGAGCAGAAAGGCTTTTAGTAGTGGTAGCCATTTCAAAACAGATAAAAAATGCTTTTCTCAAGCCAAATTTACATTTGTGAAAAAGGGTATTGGCACTACTAGATTCTGTATGACTACAAATATTACAAGTCCTAGAAAAATCTTTCCGAATTTGACTAGCTGTATGACCACATTTTCTACATAAAAAACCTTCTTTCCACTTCAAATCTGACAAATATTTTTTGCAATCTTCATCTGTTTTGAAGCATTCAGCAAACTCTAAGAGGTTTTGTCCTTTAAAAATTTCCATTTTTCTCAGTATTTACAATACTTTAAAGATATGAAATTATCTAATGACCTCAAAAAATTTTATTAAAGGATTTAAATCGGATGAGTACAAGTTAGAGTTGATTACTGGGGAGACTATTCCTGTTTCGGATGCTTTATTTTCTAAAAAGAAACTAATAGATGCGATTACGAATTAGTTTGTTTTTTCTTTTTTTCTACAGTTTTATTTTCTCCCAGCAGTATGTATCTACTAATTATACTACTGCAAATGGGTTGCCTAATAATGCCGTTCGATCCCTATTTATTGACAAAGAGAATGTATTATGGATTGGAACTGAAAATGGAGTTTCTCGTTTTTTAAATGGATCATTTTATACTATTACACAAGATGATGGATTAGGTTATAATAGTTGTTGGGATATAGCTCAAGACAAAAACGGCAATATGTGGTTTGCCAGCTATGGCGGTGGAGTCAGTAAATTTGATGGAAAGAAGTTTTATAGTTTTACCTCAAAAAACGGTTTACCTGCCGATAAAACGCGAAAAGTATTTCATTTTAAAAATAAAATTTACGTTGGTACGGAACAAGGAATAGCTATAATTGACATCAATACCCATAAGATGATTATCCCAAAAGTACCAAAAACTAAGGAGGATTTCATTTGTATTGATTTTTTTGTATATAAGGATGAAGTTTATTTTGTAAGTGTTTTTGAAGGGCTTTATAAAATTGATTATAGTCAAAGAGTTCCTAAAGTAAATTTAGTTTTTAAAAACAAGAATAATTATAGTACGCATTTAGTAGGAGAAAATTTGTTTATTGGTAATGAAGGTTATCTTCAAAAAGCAAATATTCAAGCTTTACTTTCTGAAAAAAAGGAATTCGAAAAACTAAAAAGTTCTATATTCTGGGATTACGCACAACGTAACAAAGAAATTCTATATGCAGCAGCTGACGGAGTATATAATCCTGATGGAGGATTGTTTCAGATTAAAGGTTCATCTATTTGTAATGTTTCCAACTTATTCGGAATTGACTCCAAAATTTTATTGAATGTTGTTTATGATAAGCGTAACGATATACTTTATGTAGGTTCGAATGATAAAGGAATTTATGAAGTTCGTTTGGACAAATCGATTCAATATTATCCTTTTCAAGAAAAAAATATCATTGATATAGAAAGTATCAATACGTCAAGATTTATACTTCATAATGAAGGTATTTCTGTTTTAAACAAGAATAATGAAAAGATATGCGAAGTTAATCAAAATAATTTCAAAGCATTTGAAATCGCAACTATAACAAAGGCAAAAAGGACTATAGCCACTAATTATAGGGAGTCAAGAGATTTTGAACTCAATTTTAATATACCCGCAAGAGGTATTGTTTTTTATGAGTTGGTAAAACATAATAATTCTATATGGATTGGAAGTAATTTAGGTATTTTTGAACTAAACGAAAGAGGGAATATTGTAAATTATATCCCTAAACACAGCTTAAAAATTGGTTTCACTATTGATGATAAATTTATTGAAACGATTACTTACGGAGGGCTCTATTTGTACGATGATGTTTATAAACTCCAAGGAAAACACTTTTCAAAATTCGAAAATGCAACACCACAATTTATAGTTAAGATCTTGAATAACCGCAAGAAAACTTATTTGATTTCGGTGTTTAACGGTTTGTTTTCGTATTCTAATGGAAAATTTACCTCGTTTTTGTTTGAAAATATATGGAATGAGAAAAAATTCAAACATATCACTTCTGATGCTAAAGGCAATTTGATTTTAGCAGCCGAGTTTGGAACTGTTTTCGTTGTAAATGATCAAGACAAATTTAAAATAATTAAAACCATTCCTAAAAAAGACATTGTTGGGAATAGTATTAATTTTTTAGAGTCGTATAAAGATTACATATTAATTGGTACTGAAAAAGGAATTAATGTGTATCAAAATGGGGTTATTCGATTACTAGACAAGGAACATGGTTTAAACGATTGTAATTTTAAAACTTCACAATTATTCCAAGACGAATTGTGGCTTGGAACCCTAAAGGGATACTATGTTTTAAACCTTGCTAAATTGTTGTCAGCACAGCAAACTGTAAAAGATATTGCTATAAATGGAATTGCTATTAATAACCAACCTATTGCTAAAAGCAAGTATGACTGGTTTACATATGCTAATAATGAACTTATTTGTGATTACAAACACAATTCTTTTTCAATTGATTTTGTCCCTAAAGGGCATCTTTTTGCGGATAAATTAAAATTTCGTTATCGATTAAATAATGGGAATCGCTGGAGTCCATATAGCGATAAAACCAATGTTTTCTTGTCCTATTTACCTTATGGGGCTTACAATTTAGAGATTGAAGTATTTGACCAAAATACGGGTAAGATATCTTTGTTTAAGCTCTTGAAAATTGTAATTCAGCCACCATTTTGGTTGCGTTGGTGGTTTTTTGTTATTGTTTTATTGATAGTCATTTCAATAGTCATTTTCATAGTTTACAATTATAAACGACGCAGTAGAGAACGCATACTTATAGAGAAAAGGTTAGCTGAAACCAAGATGGAAGCTTTACTTTCGCAAATGAATCCGCATTTTACTTTTAATGCTATGAATACCGTTCAGGATTTTATAATCAGTAATGATGTGGATAATTCGTTGTTGTTTATCAGTGAATTGGCTCGTTTGATGCGACTTACTTTAGATAATTCATCTCAAAAGTCCATTCCTTTGAACGAAGAAATAGATTTTTTAAAAACCTATATTAAACTTGAAAATTTGCGTTTTGGCAATCGCATCCAAGTAACAATTACTATTGACGAGGCTATTGATGCTCATTTTATAGCGGTGCCTCCTATGCTTTTTCAACCCTTTATAGAAAATGTGTTTGTACATGCTTTTAATGAGGAACATCCAAATCCTACTTTAGATATCTCATTTAAACTAAAAGAAAAACATCTGTTGGTTTGTCAAATTAAAGATAACGGAAAAGGAAAAGCTTCTTTTGAAAAGGTGAAATTGCATAAATCGAAAGCATTACTTTTAGCCGAGGAAAGACTTCGTTTGATTCAACCACAGATTTTAAATCCAATTACTACAAATTTTACAGAATTTGACGGGACGTCTATTGTGATTTTACTGCAAATTTAACTTCATTTTTGTTTTTCGTAGGGTAAATAGTAGCTCCTGTATTTGTTTTTATCCAATTCATAAAGTTATTTATTAGTTTGATTTTTTGCGGATTATTTTCGTGATATAAATTTATAAACTAATATTATGTCAAAAGTTGAAAACAAACTCAATCAAATTGAGAAATCTTTTAAATCTTCTGAAAAAGAAGCTGAAATTTTAATAAAAGATAAACAAAAAACAACTAATACAGTAAACGAAGCAATGGAAAAAGCTTCTAAGCATAAAAACCAATTAGAAAAAGTTTGGGATTATTTGCAATTGTTTTTTTCGATAGTAAAAGATTATATAAATGGCAATTATAAACAAATTCCTTTAGCAACTATTATTTCAATTGTAGCATCACTAATATATTTAATTTCACCTATTGATTTTATTCCTGATTTTATTCCTGGAATTGGTCTAATTGACGATGTTTTTGTAATCGGTTTGGTAATTAGTAGTGCAACTAGCGATTTAGATAAATATAAAGAATGGAAAGAAAGCAAGAGTTTAATATAATGAGAATTTTATTTTTCATTTTATTTAGTTCATTCGCTTTTTCTCAAAGTTTTATAACGGAGTTAGCTGATAAAACAGTTGGTAAGTTTCTTTATGATAAAAATATAAAAATCGTTAATGACAGTATTGATATATTTCTGAGAGTAAATTCTAAAGGATATTGTTATGCTCTAGACTTTGTGTCAAATGACAAAACCAAATTTACTTTGAGTGATCAAGCAATAGCTCATAAAGTTAACAAAGATTTTGAATGGATATATAATGATTCTATTACTGTGGAAAGTTTAAAGTATGATGAATATCAGTCTTGTGGCGATTACCTTTCTCATCGTGGTAGGAATCATCGTTATGATAACTATGTCAATCATGCTAATTCAGAAAAACAGATTTACATAATTTTAAATTCTGACAAAGGTTATGCCGTACTCGTAGAACCTGATGATGTCGATTTTTTGACTCCAAATAATGAAGGAGAAAGTAATAGTTCTATAGATGATTGGATTGAATTTCAGACTTTACAAGAAGGTATTAGCTTTTTAAAAAGCGATGAAGTTATTTTTAAAGCTAATAAATTAAGACAGGTTCAAGAAGACATTCAAAGGAAAAATGAAGAAATGAGAAAATTTCCAATTTCATCACTCGAATTGCCTTATAAATTTAGATTTGGAATGTCGGAGCAAACTGTAGCAAATCATTTGAAAGAAATATTTAAAAGTTATACCAAACATGAAATAACTAGTTCTCGTTTTGCAAATGCTAAGAAAAAAAGAGTGTATAAAGAGATGGAATATGTAATCACTGAAAATACCACTTATCTTAAAATAGAGTTGTGTTTTTTATATGATAAAATAATCAAAATTGGATACAGCCATTGGGATAAAAATCATTCAAGATTATACGATTTAGATTTAAAAATTCAAAGTAAACTAACAGCAATCAAAAATGAATACGGGTTATTGTTTGATATTTTATTTTCTAATAGTCAAATTGAAGGAGCGCACCAAATATGGAGTATAAGCGAAAATGAAAGATTAATTTTTGAAGAAAAATTTTTTGAAGAAGAAAAATTTCAACGAAGTAAAGAAATTGAAAATAAAATAGGTAATAAAATGTAACTATGAAGGCAAAATTTTTAATCATATTAATATTAACCACAATAATTTCGTTTGGTCAAAAGAAAAAAACAGCAAATACCATAGACCAACAAGTAATAGCGTATTTAAATAAGTTTGAAAAGTTAGATAAATATCAACAACGAATTGAGGCTAACAAATTAGTTGCTTTTTTAAATAATACGGATCCTAAAACTAAAGGACTCTGGTTGTTGGCTTTACAAAAATACGATAAAACATCTGTGAAAAAGAAAGCAGAAGCAAATGAAAGTTCAGAAACAAAGTCAGATTCTAATGCGATTATTGTTAGTACTTTTTCAAGTATTCCGTCAGATTTTGAAGGATGTAGCCATGTTTTTTCTATTAATAAGGAAGCACTAAAAGCCGAAAAATTTGTTTATTTTGATGATATGGGGACAACTGCTATCATTGCGATAAATGGTGAAAGTATTATTTTAAAGAAGCACTCAAGTTTTATAGAAGGAGAAGATGAAATCATGATATATTCCAATGAGGTATTTTCTGCTTATGTACATTTAAAAAAGTATCTAGGAGATAGTTCAAACGAAAGCCAAATCTATACTGCAGAATTAGTGGTGAAGGATAAAAAAGGTAATGTTGTTAAAGCTAAAATATACGGAGAAGGCGGATGCTAAGTGATTTTTACTGAAAAATTATTTCAGATGGTGAACCGTATGTAAATTATGCTACTAAAGTGATGTTAGGGGAGAAGAAAGTCACTGATTTTGATTTCAATCCACAATTAAACGGATTTGCTATCAAACAACCCGTGTTCTCTTTCAATAAATTCCCTGGGGCAAACAAAGCTTTAGGGCCTTAAATGAAATCGACTGGTGAAAGTATTTTGTTTATCGATGATTTGAAAGATGATCAATTCTACGAATTGTATTCGAGAAGGAAAATGTATTTAACGAAGTAAGATTCGATATATGTAAAACGGCTGTTTCTCTAAACAGCCGTTTTTTTTGTTTTATACATATTTTACATTGGTTAGACTGAATTGAAATGGAGTTGCATTTGCGCCAGGACCACCTCCCGTCATCACAATATCGGCACTGGCGATGCCTAATAGGCTGAGTTCTGTGTTAATATTTGAAAGTATGGCAGCATTCATCACGTCGCCTTCTTTTATTTCTGAAATGACTCCAATATAAATAACTGGTTTGAATTCAAAAACAGCTAATTGCGATGGAGCAATCGTATGGGTAGAAGCTAGTAATTTTCCATCTTTAAAAATATTGGCATTTATAGCACCAGTTTCCAAATTGTTTTTTATTTCAATAGTAGTTGGAGTTGAACTTGACTCTTTAGAAATTTGAAAACTTTCTCCAGATGCCGTTCTAATCATTTCAAAACTTTGCCCAGGTTGAGCATCTAATTTGGGAGTGTAATTCCCGTCCGAGTCGCCTGATGCTACTTGTATATCTAACGGAAAAGAGAATGGATGATTTTCAGATGGACCACAATTTTCAATCACTGTCCATGCAATTGCCGAATGAGTAGTCTTTAAGGCTAGATTTTTTTGGAAAATGACAATGTCGCTGTTGTTGGTGTCGTTTGAATTGTTGATGAAGTTAAGTTTGATTGCGTTCATTTTTTAGTGTTTTTGATTATAGTGAATATAGAAAATGTTTTGTAGCTGTTCGATATTTAATAACACGCCCAACCAAAAGTCATCTCGTTTTTATCATCGGGACTCTGTGTTAAATGTGCTGTTCCGCAATCACCAAATAGAAATGGAATGTTGTCTTCGGAGTCGATTTGAAAAAGAAGTTCCATTCGGTTGCCCGTTTTTCGGTCGTTCGGATATTCGATAGATTGTACCCAAAAAGGCCAACCAAAAAGTTTGTCTTTTTGTATGGTTTGTAAAAGGTTTCTTTCTTCTAAGACATCTGCCAGGTCATAATCAAAATCGATACCGAGTTCGGCATATTCTTCATAATGCGGGTAATCATCCTGAGCGTTCCAATCCGTAATGATTTTTTCTTCAAAGATTGTATCTATTTTCGGAACGATAGAAACAGATGGGGCCTCAATTTTGATGATTCTGCTGTGATATCCCTCGGAAAAATGAAAGAAGCTTTCTAATGTACCTTCACAATCTTGTTCTTCATTGGTGCAATAAAAAAGTTGTAATAAGCCTTCTTCTTTTTTGGTCGGTATTTTTTCTAAATCTAATTGCAAAAACAATTGCATGTGATTCGCGCAATTTGGACAAACAGGCCAATCTTCTTCATGGCGTAAATATGGATAACCTCCAAATTTTGAATCGGTAGAAAATTCAGCAGTCTTGCTTTTTGTAATAGGAATATAGGCTGTTCTTTTGTAGGGAGCCGCTTGCTTGAGAATTTGGTTAATTTTTTCGTCAAGTTCACTAGTAGGACTGGTGTGTTTATCTAAACCGAATAGTTTTTTGAGAAAGTTCATGTGCAATGTTTTTAGCTTTATCTTTTTGTTTTGTTAAAAATAAGCTTTTTTAGTGTTTTTTTGAAAATGATTTAGCAATGTTTTTATGAAGAAACTACCATTCAATATAGTTTTCGTTAAGTTCAAGAATTCCATTTCCTTTCACTTATTTTATTTTAAATGCAATAGATTAAAGTGAATTGGTTTATAAAGGTGATTATTTCTCTAATTTGTATTATTTGAAAGAGATTCAGTTTCCTATTATTGGTTTTCTTGAAAGATGTTCACTTATGTTTAATAAATTTGTTTTATAGTTATATTTGGACATTCAAAATATAATCATATTTATGCCAAAACGAATTTCTGCCAGAATTCAATTGTTTTTTAGAACTATTTTTGCTCAGTTTGAATTCTTCTTTTTTAAAGCAAAAGAAGTTTTGTCTGAACGGAATTTTATATATCTGTCCAGTGTAGCGATTGCTTTATCTGTTTCGTTTGCAGTAATTTTTCTAAAAACATTTTCACACAAAGTTTTTGTTTGGGCTAATTATTTGAATAAATATCTAAAATTACCTTTTCCAAATAGTATTTTGCCTATAATTGGTTTGTTATTAACTGTTTTTGTAATAAAAAGATTTTTAGGAGGGAATATTGAAAAGGGAAGTGCTAAAATTTTACATTCGATAGCAAAAAAGGGAGGTGTTGTACCTAGAAAGCAAATGTACGCTCAAATTATGACCAGTTCTTTAACCGTTGGGCTTGGAGGTTCCGCGGGGTTAGAAAGTCCTATTGTTATTACTGGAGCGGCTTTTGGGTCTAATTATGCGCAAAATTATGCTTTATCGAAAAAAAATAGAATCTTATTGTTAGCTTGTGGTGTAGCGGCAGGTATAGGTGCTGCTTTTAATGCGCCTATTGCAGGGGTGTTGTTTACCATTGAAGTCATTTTAGCAGATATTTCTATTTCAGCCTTTATTCCTATCATGATTGCGGCGGCTACTGGGGCTTTAGTCAGTAAAATTGTTTTGAGTGGCGAAGTGATTTTGAGTTTTGAACAGGAACAGTCGTTTAATTTTGTAAATACGCCCTATTATGTACTCCTTGGGATTTTAGCGGGATTGGTTTCGATATACCACGCCAGAACTTTTAGGAAAGTAGAGCACTATTTTAGTATGTTTTCTGTAAGAGTCTATGCAAGAGCTGTTTTTGGAGCTTTAGTATTAGCGGGTTTAATTTTTTTATTCCCTACATTATTTGGAGAAGGTTATGAGAGTATCAAAACCTTGTCAACTGCAGATCCTGAATCCTTATTAGAAAATACATTGTTAGAATCATTCAAAAATGAAAAATGGGTTTTGTTACTCTTTGTGGGATTAATTGTTTTTGTAAAATCTGTCGCAACAGGAATTACGCTGGGGAGTGGGGGTAATGGTGGAAATTTTGCACCTTCACTTTTTGTAGGTTCCTATTTAGGTTTTCTAGTTTCAAAAACTTTTAATTTAATAGGTATGACCAATTTGCCTGTGACTAATTTTACCATTGTAGGAATGGCGGGTATATTGAGTGGGTTGTTCCATGCTCCCTTGACAGCTATTTTCTTGATTGGTGAAATAACTGGAGGTTATGATTTGATGATTCCGTTAATGATAGTTTCCTCGGTTAGTTTTGCAGTTTCTAAACGTTTTGAACCTTATTCTATGGATGTAAAAACATTGGCAGACTCTGGAGATGTTTTTACAAGTGATAAAGATAGGAATGTGTTGCAAAGTATAGAACTCCATAAAATTGTGCAAACGCCTGTTAAAGTTTTGAAGCCACAAATGTCCATGGAAGATGTGATTCCTATTGTAATTCAATCCCAACAAAAAATATTTCCAGTTGTAGATGAAAAAGAAAATGTAATGGGAGTATTGTACTTTGATGAAATAAAGAGTGTTATTTTTAATTCATTTCAAGCAAAATATACCAAAGTTAGCGAATTGATTTCTCAAAATTATGAAACTATTACTTTAACGGACGAGGTCGAAGAAGTGATGCATAAATTTGAGCGCATTGGTCAAAATGAATTAATTGTTTTGAAAAGTAATAAGGTTTACGGTGTTTTGTCTAAGCATGATATTTTAGAATGTTATCGTGACGTTTTCAAAAATTTGTTGATTGACTAAATTTGATGTCATCAAACTTAGTCTTCGGTCTTTAATTTTAAAATACTTTTCAAATAAAGCAATCCGAAAAGCCCTGCCAATACTGATGCGATAATGATATATAATTTAGCATTGTTGATTATTTCTGTATCGGAAAATGCTAAAAGCGTGACAAAAATAGACATGGTAAACCCGATACCGCCTAAAATCCCAGCACCAAAAATAGATTTCCATTGTAGTCCGTGAGTTAATCTCGCCAAGCGAACTTTTACCGCCAACCAAGAAAATAAAGTAATCCCTAAAGGTTTACCTACTACTAATCCTAAAAGGATACCCCAAGCATAAGTAGGGAGCCCATTACTTAAAGTTTTGAAGTTAATTGCAATAGCGGTATTGGCTAAGGCAAAAATGGGTAAAATAATGAAGGAAACAGGTTTGTGTAAAAAATGTTCCAATTTATAGGAAATCGATTGTTCTTCACCCTTTTCAAACGGAATAGCGAAGGCTAAAAGTACGCCTGTAATCGTAGCATGTACACCAGAATGTAACATAAACCACCACATCAGTGCGCCTAATAGTAGGTAAGGCCATAGCTTATAGACTTTCAATCGGTTCATGGCTAATAAAACGACAAAAATTCCCAAGGCAATGAATAGGTTGGTCGTGTGTAGGTCTTTGGAATAAAATAAGGCAATAACAAGTATAGCGCCCAAATCATCAATTACAGCTAGGGCAGTCAGAAAAACTTTTAACACCACAGGCACGCGATTGCCTAATAAAGATAAAATACCAATGGCAAAAGCAATATCAGTAGCCATAGGAATACCGATGCCGTTTTGATAAAGAGTACCTTGATTTAAAAAATAATAGATTAAGGCTGGTAAAAGCATACCTCCCAAAGCGCCCATGACTGGGAGCATGGCATTTCGTAAATTAGATAACTCCCCAATGTAAATTTCTCGTTCTAATTCTAATCCTATCATCAAGAAGAAAATAGTCATAAGGCCATCATTAATCAAATGTTCCAATGAAAAAGAGCCTAACTGTGTATGCCAGAAGTGGCTGTAAGTTTCACCTATGGATGTATTTGTAATCAGGATAGAAAATACTGTACAGAGTAAAAGAATAATGCCACTGGCTTTTTCACTTTCAAAAAAAGATGTAAATAATTTGGTTGCACGCATAGATTCTATTTATAAGAAAATTTGGTAAATTTACTTAAAATATAAAGAGTGTATGGCTGTTTTTGGAAAAAAAAGAAAGCGTTTAACGACCGATGAGCATACTGGGTTTGGTTCGAATCCTGAGAATTATGGCGGTCGATTTGTGACTAAAGAAGGGGCAGCAAATGTTGTGAAAACTGGAATCCCTTTGTTTGATCAAATCAGTTGGTTTCATACGCTGTTGCAATTGCCTATTTGGAAATTTCATATTGTAATTTTAAGTGTTTATGCTTTTATTAATTTTATTTTTGCGAGTATTTATTATTTCGTGGGTGTAGAACATTTGAACGGAATTACTGCAAGTACGGAACTTGAAAAATTTGGACAGGCCTATTTTTTTAGTGCCCAAACTTTTACTACGGTTGGTTACGGGCATATCAATCCTCAAGGTTTTGTGACTAGTGCCATTGCTTCCTTTGAGGCATTAATGGGATTGTTAGCTTTTGCCTTGGCAACAGGTTTGTTGTACGGACGTTTTAGTAAGCCTAGAGCGTATTTGAAATTTTCTCACAATGCCGTGATCGCTCCTTTTCAAGAGGGAATGGCATTAATGATGCGCGTGGCGCCATTTAAAAATGCAACCTTGACTGATGCCACAGCTCAAATTACTTTAGGGTTGCAGGTGCAGGAAAAAGGGAAATGGGTTAACAGGTTTTATCCGTTAGATTTAGAATATGATCGTGTAAATTCATTGACCTTAAGTTGGACGCTGGTACATCCTATAACGGAAGATAGTCCCTTGTACGGTTTTACCGAAGAAGATTTTAAAACACGAAAAGGTGAAATCCTTGTTTTTTTAAAAGCGTTTGATGATATGTTTAGTAATAGTGTGGTGAAACGTACATCGTATACTTTTGAAGAGATTGTATATGGAGCTAAATTCAAAACGATGTATGAACATAATGATACACTTACTTCAACTATATTGCATATTGACAAGCTGAATAAGATAGAGCGAGTAAATGGGTGAAGTTATTTATTGAGATATAAGATTGAAATGGCTTGTAATGGATACAGTTTTAGCTATTTTATACCCCACGATGCTAGGGATTTCTATGCTGAAATCTTCTGGTTTTAAAATGAATTCAGCGTTGATACTATAGCTGTTTCCCTCTTTTTTTAACGTTGCAGGAATAATCATGTTTTTGGATTTGCCATGTATTTCAAAGATTCCGTTAATAGTTATTTTAGTGGTATTGCTGTATGAGTCAGGTTGAAAGTTGTCTATTTTTCCCTTAAATACTCCTTTTGGATATCTGTCACTTTCCATATAATTTTCATTAAAATGTTCTTGCATCAAACTGTTTTTGAACTTGAAATTTTTAATCAGAATAACAGCTGCTATATCCCCTGTTTTAGGGTTTAATGCGCAAATACCTGTGTTAGTGGTTGCTTTTACTTCTTCAAAAGAAGGGACAGAGGCTTCAAAGCTTATTATCCCTTCTTTAGTGAATGTTTTGTTTTGACTATAACATATTTTTGTAGTCAATAGTAATAGTGTTATAAGTATTGTTTTCATTAGTTTAAAAAGCCATCGGTTTGCCATTTTGTTATTTTATCAATATCAGATTGTGATAGTTTTGTACCATTTTTTGGCATCATTCCAGGATCACCTTGTGGAAGGTTTATGCGTGATATAAGTCCTCTATTTTGTATAGCTTCCTTAACTGCGTCTAAAGTTGTTAATGACATAGGAGCTCCATTTGATGGGGTGTTACCGTGGCATCCTGTGCATCGATTGCTGATAATAGGAGCTACATCTGACAAGTAATGCGATTTGCCATCTGTGGATGGGGGAGTAGAGGGAGTAGGGGTAATACTACTCTCGCTGTCTTTAGAGCAACTTAAAATGACAAGGCTTAGTAAAAATAACGAACAAATTTTTTTCATGATATGTGGTTTTTGGTTGGGAATGTGTTAATATAGTGGTATATTTGTTTATACAACTGTTAGTAAAATTACGAATATTTTAAATAAAATGTTGTTTTAAAACTTGTAAAAATATGTTAAAGAAATTTTTGTTTGGAATTTTTATAGCGATTCCTACTGCTTTTTTTGGACAAGATGATTTGTTGAATGGAGTAGATGCTAATCAAAAAGTAGCTGTGGAATCTGCTTTTAAATCGTTAAAAATTGTGAATCTAGAATCGACTAAATTAGCTGCAAAAGGCGATATGTATTTTGTAGTAGCGCATCGTTTTGGTTATTTGGATAAAGGGTTGGAGAACTTTTTTGGTTTAGATAATGCAACTACGCAATTGAAATTTGTTTATGGACTGACTAACGGGATAACAGTTCATGCCTCTCGAAGTACTTACGGGAAAACCTTTGAATTTGGTGTAAAATATAAGTTGAAACAACAGCTAGTTGATGGATTTCCTGTTACAATAGTTGGGTTTAATTCGTTAGCAATAAATTCGGCGATGAAAAAAGAAAATTACCCCCTTTTGGAATTTCAGCACCGCTTGTCATATAATACGCAATTGTTAGTTTCTCGAAAATTCAATGATAAATTAACTTTACAGCTGGCGCCTACTTTTTTTTATGAAAATCTTGTAGTTGAAACGACTCAGAATAATGCTCAGTTTGCACTAGGTATGGGAGGTAGGTATAAGCTAGGGAAACGATTTTCGTTGAATATGGACTATGCTCCTCATTTGAATCGCGCCAAAGCATCATCGTTTAAAAATCCATTAGCTGTAGGTGTGGATTTAGAAACAGGAGGTCATATTTTTCAAATGTTTTTTACCAATTCCGCAGCGATGCATGATACCGGCTATTTAGGTAGAACAGCCGGTGATTGGGGTAAAGGGGAAATTAGTTTTGGATTTAATTTAGTTAGGGTTTTTTAGTAAAATCCAAGGAAACATTGTATTTAGAGAGGTTCGCAAGAGCCTCTTCGCTTTTGTAATCAAAAGTTTCTTCGTGGTTTTGCTTGTCTTTTTTGTTGGCTATCATTTTGATGCAATTGTAAAAACGACGGAGGTCGTTATCTGTGGCTAAAATTAAGCCTGGGACTTGTGTGGGTTGGCCGGTTTCGTCTTTAGCTACCATGGTGAAATACGAGGAATTGCAATGTTTTACTTTACCCGTTTGGATGTTTTCTGCTTCTACACGTATGCCTATTACCATGGAACTTTTTCCCACATAATTTACCGATGCTTTCATCGTGACTAATTCGCCTACTTCGATAGGTGCTAAAAAATCGACGGTATCTACAGAAGCAGTCACGCAGTAATGCCCTGAAAACTTAGAAGCACAAGCAAAAGCAATTTGGTCGAGTAAGGAAAGGATATAGCCTCCGTGAATTTTACCACTGAAATTAGTGTGCGAGGGTAACATCAGTTCTGAAATGACTACTTTGGATGCGGATACGGGTTTGAAATTGCTCATGATGGGTTTGAAATTAGGTTTTTTCTGAAATCCCCGCGTTAGGGATGGGAGCTTTGTTTGAGCTCTTTTTGCTTGTAGCTGGAGCTTTGCGAAAGCCTACGAGCAAAAAAGCGAGTGCGGACAGCCCGACCTTTAGGTGGCAAAGGGGTGGCTCGCTTGAATGAGAACCTAATGCCACCTAAAGGGAACGCCCTTAGAATTATTTACTAAAAATAGGTGATTTTTCTTCTTTGACTTCGGTAACAAAGTACTTAGTGTCGCCCCACCAAGGAAAGGTTTTGTAGCGTTCTACATAGGTTACTTTGACATAACGGCCTTCTAGGGAACGCAGTTTTTGGATGGTGGCTTCGTCTTTATCTAAAATTGAAAAAGCAAAGATTTTGTTACCGGAGAGTCCTTGGCTTAATTCGCCTTCCCAGGTTTTGAACACATAGCCTTTGTGGCTGAACTTGATTAATTCGCCTGTGCGACTTCCTTCGCTATAGTTGGCGTAATAAAAAAAGGTGAAAAATAAGGCGATTCCTGCAATAAGTACACCTATGGAAATGAATAAAAATTTGCGTAACATAAGGGTTTATTTATTGAATTAAAGTTGGATTGTCATTGGTTTCGGCGCGATTAATTACCGCTTCGGGCAAAGATTTTTTAGCTTTGGCTCCCATTTTTTTAAGTTTTTCAACGCTAACTACCAAGTTTCCTTTGCCTTCGACTAACTTGTTCATGGCGCCGGCATACTCGGTTTTGGCCTCGTCCATTTTTTTGCCAATTTTGATTAAATCGGTTACAAAACCTTCAAATTTATCGTACAAAGCACCTGCTTGGCGCGCTATTTCGTAAGCGTTTTCTTGTTGTTTTTGGTTGGTCCACATACTATCAATAGTGCGTAAAGTAGCCAAAAGCGTTGAAGGAGTCACAATAACAATGTTGCGTTCAAAGGCTTTGTTGTACAAGGAGGTATCTTCCTGTAGGGCTAGAGCGAAAGCAGGCTCAATAGGGACAAAGAGTAATACAAAATCAGGGCTTTCCATTTTGTAAACATCCTGATAGTTTTTTTCGCTCAACTGGTCCACATGGCGTTTTAGGGCGGTTACGTGCTCTTTGAGGTATTGTTGTTTGAAGTTTTCGTCTTCTTCATTCACATAGCGCTCGTATGCCGTTAAGGTTACTTTAGAATCGACTATCATTTTCTTGCCATCGGGTAGGTTGATGACTACATCGGGTTGCACACGATTGCCTTCTTCGTTCGTAAAGCTTTGTTGTACTTCGTATTCACGACCTTTTTCTAAGCCCGATTTTTCTAAAACACGTTCCAATACCAATTCGCCCCAGTTTCCTTGCATTTTGCTGTCGCCTTTTAGGGCTTTAGTCAAGTTGAGGGTTTCCTTGCTCATTTGGGTGTTGAGTTCTTGTAAACCAATGATTTGTTGGCGCAGGGAAGCATGGTAGTCGATGCTTTCTTTGTGGGTGTCTTCTACTTTCTTTTCAAAATGTTGGATTTTGTCGTGTAGAGGTGACAGTATGGTTTTGAGATTTTCTTTGTTTTGTTCGGCAAATTTGGTCGATTTTTCCTCAAGGATTTTATTGGCTAAATTTTCAAATTCTTTGGTGAATTTTTCTTGAAGTTGTTCTACTTCTTGTTTTTGTTCGCGGTTACGCTCTAAAAGGTTGTCAAAATCGACTTCTTTTTTAGAAAGTTGAATGGCAAAAGCTTCTTTTTCGTTGCGAATGGTTTCTTTCTCGGATTGTAACTGCTGGATATTACGCAACAGGTTTTCTTTTTCGGACTGAAAGGCTTGTTTGAGTTGTTCGATTTGAGCGAATAATCCTTTGTTTTTTTCTTCGAGCTGAATTTTTTCAGTTTTGGAACCCGCCGAGAATAGAAGTTTGCCTAGGAAAAGACCTATGGCTAAAGCAATGAGGAATGTGGCTAGTACGATAAGTGTTTCTGACATGGAATTTTTTATTTGTAAAAATAATAAAAGAAAATAGATGGAAGAAAATAGATGGAAGAAAATAGATGGGAGAAAATAGATGGGAGAGAATAGATGGGAGAGAATAGATGGGAGAGAATAGATGAGAGAGAATAGATGAGAGAAAATAGATGAGAGAGAATTTATTTTATGGCTTTTGTATTGAAATACCCAATTCTAAATTCTGATTTCTAAATTCTAAATTCTAAATTCTTTTTACTGTATTTTTGTGCCATGAACAAGCACCGTCATTTCCTTCTTCACAAGCCCCACGGCTATATCAGCCAATTTATTTATGAGAAAAAGCGCAACAAGAAAAAGTTGGGAGAATTGTACGATTTTCCAGATGGAACTATGGCAATAGGTAGGTTGGATGAGGATTCTGAAGGTCTGTTATTACTCACTACCGATGGGATGATGAGTGAAATAGTACGAAGTAAAACGGTTGAAAAAGAATACTATGCACAAGTGGATGGGGTGGTGACGCCTGAAGCTATTGAAAAATTAAAAAGTGGCGTAGAAATTGGGGTAAAGGGAGTCCGTTATACCACTAAACCTTGTGATGCTAGAATTTTAGAAACGCTTCCCGATTATATAGGTGAAGGACGACGCATACGTGACGAGCGTCATGGGCCGACGAGTTGGCTGTCCATAACACTCACGGAAGGGAAATTTCGTCAAGTGCGAAAAATGACCGCAGCGGTGGGATTTCCTACTTTACGCCTTGTACGTGTGCGTGTGGGAGCAATCGATTTGAAAGGGTTGCGGGCTGGGGAAGTGCGAGAGGTTAAAGATTTTAATATGAGTTAAGATGCGAGTGTTTGATTTGAATGATTGTTATGTAAAAGATGAAGTTTATTTTTATAAATCTGTTTTAGAATCTTATTCTTATGTATTCTTTTCAATAGTTACATTAATTGCTTCTATAGTTGCATTTTGGCTTGAAGCTGTGTTTTTAGGTTTTATGCTTACAGCATCTAGTATATTTATTTTTTATAAATTTAAAGTTTATTCGAAAGGTATAGATGAAATTCAATTGACTATCAATTTGGAGGGGGTAAGGTATAAAGACAGAGAAATAGTAAAATGGGAAAATATTGAAAATGAAAGAGTAGTGGCGCAAGAGAAAAATGTGGGTTCAGAAGATTCTTACACCATCTATTCCTTTAGTTGTTATTGTAAAAGCACTGATTCTTATGTAGTTATTAATTCAAGTGAAATAGAAATTGATATACATATTTTGGTAAGTGTTTTAAAAATATTTAGACATAGAAGTAAATCTTAGTTAATGCGCAACAACAATCTCGATATTCTTAAAATTAGCATGGCTTTTTTAGTCGTGGCTTTGCATATTTTTCCTGTTTCCAAAGTGGAAGGCGTGGTGGGTTTGATATCTTACGAAATCGCCAGTGGTATTACGCGTATTGCGGTGCCCACTTTCTTTTTGATTTCAGGATTTTTTCTGCGACATAAACTTGAAGATTCGGCTTATTTGGGAGCTTATATGCAACGATTGTTGAGTATTTATCTAGTATGGCAATTGTTGTATTTGCCTGATGTGTTGCATTATTACCATTTAGGTTGGTTTAATAAAAAAGCCTTATTGCTAAAAATGCTGTATGGCTATTGGCATTTATGGTATTTGTTGGCGACAGTCATGGCGGTAGGCTTACTGTATTGGACAAGACATTGGGCAGTTAAGGCAAAATTCGGAATGAGTTTCTTGTTGCTGGCTGTGGGCTATGCTTTTCAAATAGTAGTTCAATCGGGCGTTTGTAATGCTTTTCCAAAGGTTTTGACTTTTTATGAAAATATAGGGACGACACGTAATTTCCTTTTCTTCGGTTATCCCATGCTGTTGCTTGGAACGCTCTATGAACATTGGAATACAGTCGTTGAAAAAATAAAGCATTTGTATTTTCCGTTATGGGTAATTTTATTGGTTGAGGTCGCTTGGTATTTCAAGCATCAGGTCAAGGCAATGGATTTTTTACTGGTATTGCCATTATTGAGCATGATGACTTTTCATTGTGTGAAAACAGCGCCCAATATGTTTCAAGGCAAAATTAACGGCACTTTATCATTGGGCATTTACCTATGCCATCCGTATGCGATTCGGGTGGTGGATGCTTTTTTGCCAGAAAAAGGATTTTACGATTGGTTGCTGAAATATCCCCTGATATGTTTGTTGGCTATAGCCTTCTGGTGGTTGGTAGAACAATTGAATAAGCGTTTGCCTTATTTTTATTAACAGTTATTACTTCAAAATTTCATCAAAAAAAGCTTTCATGGCTTGCCAAGAGCGCTTGGCTGCTTTTTCATTGTAGGCAACCCCTTTGCTTTTGTCATTCCCAGCATCTTTGTGGGTGAAAGCGTGAACAGCATCTGCGTAATAAACCATTTGCCAGTCGGCATTTGCTTTACGCATTTCTTCTTGAAATGCTTTTATATCGGTTTCAGGAATAAAAAAGTCATCGGCTCCATGTAAAATGAGAACCTTTGGTTGGATAGGTGCAATAGTTCTTTCTTTATCACGACCTAATCCTCCATGAAAAGAAACGACTCCTTGTACGTTCAGATTGTTTCGGGCAGCTTCAATAGCGCCAGTACCTCCAAAACAATATCCAATGACAGCAATTTTATCTGGATTTGCTCCTGCTTTTACCAATTGGTCTAATGCTAGTTGAATTCTTTTTTGGTACTCTTTGTAATTTGTTTTGAAATATCCTGCTTGTTTTCCAGCTTCGTTGGTGTCTTTAGGTCTTTTGTCCTGACCATAAATATCCGCTACAAAAGCAATATAGCCTAGTTTGGCCAATTCGGTTGCGTTTTCTTTAGCATTGTAATCGACTCCCATCCAAGCAGGTAAAACTAAAACTCCAGCTTTATTTGGTAAACCGTTTTGAGGCAATGCCAAATGACCTTCTAATTTTTGATTTTCATCGGTATAGCTAATGGTTTTTAGTTGTGCTTGCATGGTAAAAGTTATAAAAAGGACTAAAGTAGTTATCGTTTTCATTGTTTTTGATTTGATTTTTAAAGATACATAAAATTACTTAAACACAAATTTCCCTTTTTCTTTATCAAAACTAATATCTTCATCCTCAAACAAGGTGTCAAAAGTGCCATTTTCTATGAGCAGGCAGGGTTCTGATTGCTGAAGGGAATCTTTTTTCATCACGAGCATTTCATCACTCAGTTGAATGGCTAAATCAATATCATGGGTTGAAAAAAGAATGCATTTTTGGGTTTCTTGGGCTAATTTTTTTAGCAATTTAAATAACGAAACTTTATGGTGTAAATCCAAATGCGTTGTAGGCTCGTCTAAAATAATGATGGGGGTGTCTTGGGCTAATGCACGCGCAACTAATGCTTTTTGCAATTGACCATCGCTTAATTCAAAGTGTTTTTTGTCTTTTAAATGACTGATTTCGGTGAGTTCCAGTGCCCAATTGATTTTTTCAATATCCTCCAGCGTTAATTTACCTACCCAATTGGTGTAGGGTTGACGACCTAAAGCAACCAATTCAAACACGGACAAGTTACTGGGGGGTAATTTTTCGGTTAAAACCACGCTGAGGTTTTGTGCTAATGTCAAAGCGGAATAGCTTGCTAAATTCTTGTTATTTAGTAACACTTCGCCTTGTAAGGGATTTTGAATTCCTGTTAACGTACGTAAAAGCGTTGATTTTCCAATTCCATTAGCGCCTATTAGAGTGACTAATTTTCCCTTAGCTAACGATAAATTTATCTGTTTTTGAATAGAAAGCGAGACGCCATTTTTTATATACCCTATCTTTAGGTTTTGCGTTTGTAATACCATAGAACACCTAGATTAGTAATTTCGTTTTTTGATTAATAACCAAATGATAATGGGGGCACCTACTAATGAAGTAACCGCATTAATAGGAATAGCAACTTCAAATCCTTGGGATACAATATCACAAAATAACATCACACAGATACCAGTAAGTAGGGTCGTGGTAAACAAATACAAATGTTGGCTCCCTTGAAAAATAATTCTTGCCATGTGGGGAATAGCTAAACCAATAAAGGCAATAGGTCCCACAAAAGCCGTTATCGTTCCTGTTAGTATACTCGTAATAATGATGCTGTAATTTTGAGTCTTTTGGTAAGGAACGCCCATGCTACGCGCATAATTTTCACCCAATAAAAGTGCGTCTAAATTTTTCAATAAACTTAAGGTTACCAATAATAAGCTTGCAACGATGACTAAAATTAACCAAAGGTTATGCCATGCCACACTTCCTAAATTGCCCATGGACCAAAAAGTGAATTTTTGCAATTGGTCAGCGGTAGAGAAGTAACTTAAAATGGTAATCATCGATGCGGTGAAATTGCTAAACATCAAACCAATGACTAAAATGGACATGGTGTTTTTTACCTTTTGAGCGGTAAGCATAATGGCTAAAAGAACCACAAAAGAACCCAAACTGGACGCAATGACTAGTCCATACGATGAGGTGAAAATGGGAATCAAAAAACTAGGAAGGAAACTACTGCCCATAATTACTAATGCCACCATGAGGCTAGACCCTGAACTCAGTCCTAATACATAAGGACCTGCTAAGGGATTGCGAAATAGTGTTTGCATTAATAACCCACAAACAGGTAATGCCATACCAACTACTATTGCCATCAATGCTTTGGGTAATCGAAAATTGAGGATGATGTATTCCCAAGTCGATTTGGTAGCGCCATTTCCAGTTAATATAGAAATGCTTTCTTTAAAAGGGATGTGTACTGAACCCAAACATAAATCCATAAAAAATAGGATAATTCCTAAAAGGATAATGCCTGTTATGCGTGTTTTGTTTTTCAATTTTATTTCAATCGCTAATAATAGGCATCAAAAATAAGGAAAACAGAGCATTATAAGGTGCTTTGTTTGGATTTCTAAGAAGAGATATTGTTTAAGTAATACCACTTTAACTTTGGATTTTGTTTTTAAATGAGTTTTCCTATTCAATCGGTTAAATTTTTTTAGCTCTCGATACGCTTTGCACTCAAGCAAACGATACTCCCGATTTTGTAGTTACCGTCCGTTCGATTTTTGTAATGAAATAAAAAAAAACGTATCAAGCGTGTTTATTCTTGATACGTTTTGTGTTTTAATAATAGTTGATTTTTTTTTTTTTTTCTACAGTATATCTATTGAATAGGGGTAGCGAAAGTAAAAGTGTACTCTTTTAATACTTCGGGATGAAAAATCTTAATGTAATCTTTTAAGACCTTATCGGGTTGGCTTGGAGAACATTCAAAAAAGAGAGTGCCACCCGTTGCGCCTTTTTGACCTTCAAAGGTATATACTTTTTTATTTTTATAAGCTTTAAACTGTGTATAATGCGGGTTTGATTTGCCAAAATTCACCCAGTTGGTTTCTGTCCCTGTTGCAATCCAGATGGAAGCATTTTGTCCTTTGTCAAATACTTGCTCAAACGTCAAGGGGGCGCTTCCCACCCCTTTTAAATGTTTCCAAAGATAATCCCCTTTCGCATCGGCTATAAAACGAGCTATCCAGCTTTCGCCTTTTGCCATATACCATTGGTCTTGATACATCGTTCCGTACATAACGGTAGGTTTTGTTTTTAGGTTTTGAACTAATTGAATCGCCTCTTGATAATTTTTTTTCACTTGGTCAAAATAGGATTTTGCTTCTTTTTCCTTGCCAAATAAAGCACCGAAGAATTTTATCCATTCGGCTTTTCCCAGCGGTGTTTGTTCCATCCAATCGGCTTGAATTAAAACAGGTATGCCCATTTTTTCAATTTGGGTTAAAGTAGGATTGGTACCATCCACTCCAAATGAAATCAAAGCTTGAGGGGCTAAATCAATTAGTTTTTCTAAATCAATTTTTTCGTTTTCACCCAAATTTTTAATTTTTCCAGTATCTATGCGTTTTCTAGTTTTAGGAGACGAAATGTAATCTGTATGCGGAAAACCTGTGATTTTGTTTTCCACCCCTAGAATTTCCATAAAAGGAATGTTGGTGGTTGATGTAACCACGACCTCTTTTAAAGGAACTTCAATTTTAGGGTAAGAAGCCAAACTATCAGCAATGGTCGCATGCGCCTTTGCTAATACATAGGTAAGCGGTTTTTGCGCATTAGGCCAAGGCGTAAGTACTTTTACCACGGTATAATTGTCGTATTCTTGAAGCGTAAACCCCGTGGCATCAGTTATGGTTGATGAAGTTTGACTTACATTGTCTGAGTTCGTATCATTTTTTTTGCATTGGATACTTAAGGTCAGTAGACTTATCCAAACTAGCGTGCGTATTATTTTTGGCATCATGAGATATATGATTGTTTGTTTTGATTGAATGCAAAGATAAAAGGATTGGAAGATTATTAGAATTTTAGATTAAATGATTTGAAGATTTAAAAATTTGAAAATATACACCTTAAAGACTTAAATCCGGGGTTATAACTATTTACTTTTTACTATTCACCATTCACCATTCACTATTTACTGACTACTGACCACTGATTACTGATTACTGAATACTAATTACTGTTACTATTTACCATTCACTAATCACTTTTTACTTACAAATAAATATCTTTACACTCAAAAATAATCAAATGTTATATCTTATTACAGGAGGGGAGCGTTCGGGTAAAAGTTCGTATGCGCAAGAATTAGCCATAAGTTTGAGTGACCAACCTATGTATGTGGCAACGGCACGCAAGTGGGATGGTGATTTTCAAAAGCGTATCGACCGGCATCAAAGCGAGCGTGATGAACGTTGGACGAATATTGAAGAAGAAAAGCAATTGAGTCGTATTGATTTTAGCGGTAAAGTTGCGATGATTGACTGTGTGACTCTTTGGTTAACTAACTATTTTGTAGATACTAAAAATGATATTGAATTATGTTTGCAACAAGCCAAAGCTGAAATTGAACAGTTGGTATTACAAGAAAATGCAACTATAATCATAATCACTAACGAAATTGGGATGGGCGTTCATGCGCATACTGAAGTTGGTAGAAAATTTACCGAATTGCAAGGTTGGATGAATCAGTTTATAGCTAAAAAAGCAGATAAAGTGATTTTGATGGTTTCGGGGATTCCAGTAACGATTAAAGGGTAATTCATGAAAGCAGTTTTGTCCTGGAGTGGTGGTAAAGACAGTTGTTATGCAGCCATGCAAGCCCTCAAACAAGGAATTCAGCCCACAGTATTGTTGAATATGATGAATGAAAATGGAAGGGTTTCGCGTTCGCATGGGTTAACAACGTCTATTTTAGCACAACAAGCCCAACAAATAGGCGTGCCTCTGGTGGGTATTCCAGCCACTTGGAATGCTTATGAATCAAAATACATTCAGGCGTTGCAGGATATCAAACAAACGTATGCGGTGGAAGCGGTTGTTTTTGGTGATATTGATTTAGCTCCGCATCGTGAATGGGAGGAAAAAGTGTGTGAACAAGCACAATTGCAAGCTGTTTTACCACTTTGGCAACATAATCGATTGACGTTAGTTCATGCCATGCTGGGCGAAGGGATGCAGTGTGTTATCGTGTCTTGTAATACCTTGATGGGCGTTGATTTTTTAGGAAAAACACTTGATACATCGGTTATAGAAGCTTTAGTGGCTCTAGGGGTAGACCCTTGTGGCGAAAATGGTGAGTTTCATACCGTTGTGGTCGATTGTCCTTTGTTTGCCCAGCCTATTCAATTGCCTAACTATCGAAAAGAAGTATATCAAGACTATTGCTTTTTGGTGTGGGAGGAGGATTAGTGGTCAGAATCCAGTAATCAGTGGTCAGTAATCAGTGGTCAGTAATCAGTGGTCAGTAATCAGAAGTCAGAAATTAGAATTTAGAATTTAGAAAAAGGTTCTTTACATTAAAAAAATAAAAATGGATTTAGTTCAGCAATTACAACATAAAATAGATACCAAAACAAAACCATTAGGCGCTTTGGGACAATTAGAAGAAATAGCGCTTCAAATTGGAAAAATGTTTACCACGTTAACGCCTGAAATCAAAATGCCGCACATGTTGGTTTTTGCGGGTGACCATGGAATAGCTAAGGAAGGCGTTAGCGCTTATCCAGCTGAGGTGACGCCACAAATGGTGTTGAATTTTGTGAATGGAGGTGCTGCTATTAACGTTTTTTCTCGTCAAAATGGATTGGCATTGAAAGTCATTGATGCGGGAGTGAATTTTGATTTCGATTCTAATTTGCCTATTCTACATCAAAAAGAGGCGTATGGAACTCAGTCTTTTTTAAAAGGACCTGCGATGACACCCTCACAAATGAAATCGTGTTTTGAAAAAGGAGGAGCTGTGGTGCAACAAATTTTTGAGGAGGGGTCTAATTGTGTTGGTTTTGGTGAAATGGGAATAGGAAATACCGCTACTTCATCGGTATTGATGAGTATTCTAACAGGAATTCCTATCGAAGCTTGTGTGGGGAGTGGTACTGGGGTAGTTCACGAAGCTTTGGAACGAAAAATAGCTATATTAAAAGAAGCCGTAAATAGTTACAAAGGTGAAGATACTATAGAAGCTAGGTTGGCTTATTTTGGAGGTTTTGAAATTTTTCAAATGGCTGGAGGGATGCTGAAAGCTTTTGAAAACAAAATGTTAATTTTAGTTGACGGTTTTATTAGCTCGGTAGCATTTTTAGTAGCGCAACATTACCAACCACAAATCAAACAGCAGGCTATTTTTTGTCATTGTTCGCAAGAAAAAGCACATAAAGCGATACTGAATCAATTGGAAGTAAAAGCTGTTTTAGATTTAGGTTTGCGTTTAGGTGAAGGAACAGGCGTAGCCTTAGCTTTTCCTCTTATTAAAAGTGCCGTGGCTTTCCTGAATGAAATGGCAAGCTTTGAAGAAGCTGGAGTGAGCGAGAAGTAGAATTTAGAACTTAGAGAATAGATAAAAGAGAATAGATAAAAGAGAATAGATAAAAGAGAATAGATAAAAGAGAATAGAAAATAGAATTTTGACTGTATAATCTTCTCTAGGAATTCAAAAGGCTCATAACTCCTAACTCCTAACTCATACCCGACAACTGATAACTGATAACTGATAACCGATAACTGATAACCGATAACTGATAACCGATAACTGATAACCGATAACGAATCACAAAAATGATAAAAAAACAACTAGACATATTTTTTACGGCGATGATGTTTTATACCCGTATTCCGTGTCCAAAACACATCAATCATGACCCTACATATTTGAATAAAGCAACGCGTTATTTTCCGTTGATAGGTTGGCTAGTAGGTGCAGTTTCTGGGCTTGTGTTTTTGGGAGCTAATTATTTGTTTACGCCTTTCATAGCGGTTGTTTGTAGTTTGATTGCTGGAATTTTGACAACGGGAGCTTTTCATGAAGATGGTTTTGCAGATGTTTGTGATGGTTTTGGTGGCGGATGGACGAAAGAGAAAATTTTGAAAATCATGAAAGACAGCGCTATTGGAGCTTACGGAGCCATAGGTGTTGTTTTGTTGTTGCTGTGTAAGTTTTTAGTGATTTTTGAAATCATCAATCGTATTCCTTTTGCTTTTGAAAATAAAATTCTTTTTGTCATGCTGCTGTTTTTAGTCTATCACAGCGTGAGCCGATGCAATGCGATTTCCTTGTCTTTCACCTTGCCTTATGTACGCGAGGACGAATTGAGCAAAAGCAAACCCATTGCTAAAGCGTATAGTTGGGTGGAAGTAGCGGGCGCTTTGTTCTTTGGTTTAGTTCCTTTATTGTTATTTAGTTTTTTCTATACGCCATTTTTTCTATTGGTAGTACCTGTGTTGTTTGTGGTACGTGCTTATATGGGACGTTTTTTTACCAAATGGATAGGCGGTTATACCGGTGATTGTTTAGGGGCTTTAGAACAAGTGAGCGAAGTAGCTACGTTATTAACAATTTTGTCGGTATGCAAGTTTATTTAGTACGTCATACCGAAACCGTTTGTGAAAAAGGAATTTGCTACGGACAAAGTGATGTGGCATTGATGTCAGATTTTGAACCAAATTTTATAACTATAAAGAAGCAACTCCCTGAAAAAGCCATTGTTTTTAGTAGTCCATTAATTCGTTGTACACAATTAGCCACGTATTGTTATCCTGATGATACCCTGATTTTAGAACCTCGTTTGATGGAAATGAATTTTGGCTCATGGGAATTACAAGCATGGAGTAGCATTCCTGAAAATGAGTTAAATCCATGGATGGAAGATTTTGTAAAAGTGCCAGTCCCGCAAGGAGAATCTTTTGAAATTTTATACGATAGAGTCGTGGCATTTTGGAATGAAATTCGTTTGCAGCATAGTGATATACCTATCGTTATCTTTACGCATGCGGGTGTGATTAGAAGTTTGAATTGTCATTTTACCCAACTTCCCCTTCAAGATGCCTTTACACTTAAAGTTGATTTTGGAGAAGTAATAACGTATTCCTTTTAAAAATATAGGATTTATTTACTTATATGAATTTTGTGACCGACTCAGTGTTGTGTGGGTTGTGTTGTTGATTTTTTGTTTTCGTTGTGAATTTAGTGTGTTTTATTGAGGGTATTTGTTAATAATGTGTATTTGTTTGCATTTTCTTTAATTCTGCTTATTTTTGCACTCAAATTTATGGTGTGTTGTTTCTTTTAAGGAACAATGCTTAAAAGGGAATCAGGGATTTTATTGGATTTAGAAATTAACGTTCTAATAGCTAAAGTCATCAAACTAAAATCATAAGCCTGAGCTGTACCCGCAACTGTAAGCTATCTAGCTTGTAATTATCTACTGCCACTGTTTTAGAAAATTAGAGTGTAGATTTTAGAATGTCGATTTCAAATCGAATATCAAAAATCAAAAGTCTAAAATTTAAATGGGAAGGCCAATTACAAGACGCAAGCCAGGAGACCTGCCATTGTAGTATTAATTTAATTGGAATCTTCGGGAGCTAGGATTCACAACAGCTATGCGTTTAAAAAGTTATCTATTTATCTGTTTTATTATTTTTTGTGGGCAAAGTTCATGGTCGCAAAAAAACACATCTATTTCTCTAAAAGAAGTTGTAATTGCAACGAATCATAATTCTAGTCTTAAAGTTAATCAACAGCAAAAGTTTAATGACTCAATAATTAATCAGCATCAACCTATATTGAGTGATTTGCTAAAAAACAACACTTTGCTATACTTTAAAGAATACGGACAAGGAATGCTTTCAACCGTATCTTTTAGAGGTACAACAGCTTCGCAGACTGCTGTATTATGGAACGGAATTAATATTAATTCACAATTAAACGGAAGTACCGATTTTAATACTATTTCTTTAAATGGTATTCAAAATGTTGAGGTAAAGGCTGGTGGAGGAAGTGTATTGTATGGGAGTGGAGCAATAGGAGGTACGGTGCATTTGAATAATCAGCTTGTTTATGGTGGAAAGAATCGATATGAAATTGGTTTATCTGCGGGATCTTTTGATACTTACAGTGGGAAATTTTCAGCATCGGTTCCGGGGGTAAAGACATCTTTTAATGTTGGATTTTCACATTTTCAATCCTATAACAAATACGCTTATAAAGACAAATATGATTGGCAAGGTAAGCAACGTTATAATTTGAATGCCCAATATCAATTGTCGGAAATTAATCTGAGTTTTGGTCATAAAATTAGTCCTAAAAGTAATATTAGGTTATTTTCTCAAAGTGCTTTCAATGATCGGAATTTGGCATTAACTACTGAGTCAGATCCACATGCGAAATATATAATCAATTACAGTAGGAATTTACTAGATTATAGTTTAACTACGGGTAAATTTGTTATAAACCCTAAAATAGCCTATCTCTCCGAGCGTTATCAATATTTTCCAGAATTAGAAAAAAAGGATCAATTTAGTTTTGGTGAAGCTAATACTTTTTTAGGAAGACTTAATTTGAATTATCAATTTAAAAAAACTAAAATATATTCCGTTTCGGAATGGAATTCAACCCATGGTTTTGGTGGGAGTTTTGGCGATAATAGGCGTCAGACAATCTCAGAGTCAATTTCTTTCCAGCAAAATATTTTTAGAAATTGGTTAATTGAAGGTGGATTACGAAAAGAAATAACAGCAAATTTTGAGAGTCCCTTGTTGTTTTCTTTAGGAAGTGTGTTAACATTGAAGAAATTTGCTTTAAAAGCAAGTGGGTCTAAAAATTTCAGAATACCCACTTTTAATGACTTGTATTGGGATGGACAAGGTAATCCTGATTTAAAACCTGAAACAGCTATTCAAGGCGAGTTGAGTCAAGAAGTACAATTTAAATTTTTTAAAGTAGGATTGACAGAGTTTTATAACGACATAACTCAGATGATACGTTGGATTCCTACAACTTCAGATGTATGGCGTCCGATGAATGTTGATAAAGTTAAAGTCTACGGCGGTGAGTTGTTTGCCAATGCAACAATAAAATGGAATAATGAACATTTGATCGATTTGAAAACAGGACTTTCTTATACAGCTTCTGTTAATCAAGAAACAAATAAACAATTGTTTTATACACCTTATTATAGAAGTTTTATTAATGTTAGTTATTGGTATAAATCGTTAGCTGTTTTTGTTCAAAATAATTATACAGGCAAAGTATATACAACCTCAGATAATAATGAAGAATACATTATTAAGCCCTATTGGTTAACGAACTCAGGAATAGAATATGGTTTTTATAAAAGAAAAGTTTACTTAAAAGCTATTGTAAATAATTTGTTGGACGCAAAATATACCAGTATAGATAAGCCTATGCCTGGTAGAAATTATAATTTTCAAATAACCTTTAAATTTTAAAAGATGAAATTATTCAAATTAAGTGCTGTAGCATTGTTCTCAGCATTGTCAATTGTGAGTTGTACTAAAGATGAAACTGTAGAAAACGTAAGTTTAGGAGCTTATGAAAATGGTTTTTTAGTATTGAATGAAGGCGGAAATAAGTCAGGAACTGTGACTTATATTTCGAATGATTTAGGAACAATAAAAAAAGATATTTATGGAGCAGAAAATAACGGAGATGTAATTGGTAAATATGCTCAAAATATTTTTTATAATGCTAATACTGCTTATATCGTTGCTGGAGGTTCAAATCAAGTGGTAGTAGTAGATAAAAACACTTTTAAGACTAAAACTAAAATAACTAAAGATTTTGTGGCACCTCGTTATGGGGTAGTTGTTGGGGATAAAGCTTACGTTACAAATGCAAATACTTACTCGTATGCAAATCCAGCAACTGGTAATACTGATGACTATGTAGCTGTAATAAATACAACAACTAATAGTGTTGAAAAGAAAATTGATTTAGGGATCACTGCTGATCGAATTTTAGCATATAATAATACATTATATATTACTGAACCTTATAATAGTACTAAACTGGTTATAGTTGATTTGAAAGATAATTCTGTTGATAAATCTTTAGAAATTGGATCAGGAACAAATTCAATGGAAATTAAAAACGGTATATTGTATATGTTAAATGACAATGGTTTAGTTAGTGTGAATCTTTCTAACAATCAATTAACAACTACTGTTTTAGGAAAAGATTTCGCTGGAGCAAAGAACTTAGATATCGAAGGAGATGCTTTTTTCTTTACTGTGGGAACTAAAGCTTTTAGAGGTAATATTGTAAATAGATCGGTTGATACAAAAGAAATTTTCAACTATACTTCAACTTCACAATATGGTGCAGCTTATGGTTTTAAAGTAGTTGGAGGAAATATTTTTATTGCTGATGGAGGTGATTTTGCCTCTGAAGGTAAAATTTTTGTGTACTCTACTTCAGGTAACCTAATAAAAGAAATTGGTACAGGAATTGGACCAAATGGATTTTATTAATAGGTAATATAGACTAAAAAAGGGACTCCATCGAGTCCCTTTTTTAGTCTATATACATTTCCATTTCTAGATTTCTAATAGATTTATCTATAATTTCTTCATGAGTTTTAAAATCTTTTGATTTTTGTATGCCTAGTCGGATATTTTGAATTAATCCAAGTGCTTTTGCTAAATAAGGTTCGTCAATTTCGCCTAGTTTACCCAAATTGGCTAAGTTTTCTGCAAGTTCATAGGTTGGTGTTAAACCTGAAGAATAATCGCCAAAACCATCTTTGTTAACAATTTTTAAAACTAACGGTTGCATAGCATACTTATGCGTTGGATTTAGTTTTTGCTTTTGAAAATTGGGTGAATCGTACAAAGTAATGGAACCTACATTTTTTCCTGTAGTGGTACGCCCAATTTGTATTACATTCACATAAGGCTTCAAGCCATTAATCACTAATTCGCTAGCTGATGCGGTGCTTTTTGTAGTTAAAATATACACTTTTGAAAGCCCTAACGAATTGATTGCACTTCCATTTCCTAGTGTATTTGTAAAAGGATTAATCAAATTAGCAGGATCAGTACTTGCCATATATTTACTATTCCATTGTTGCTTGGCAAAAGTTTGCCCCGTAAATTGCCCCGTAATCATACTTGCAAGTCGGGTAGCTGTAGCTACAGATCCTCCAGAATTGTAACGCAAATCTAATACAAGATCACTAATACCATTTGCTTTTAAGCTTCCAAATGCTTCATTAAGTTGAGTATCAAAAGCACTGAAAAAACCATTGTACATCAAATAACCTACTTTTTTACTTCCTAAATCAATAGTTTTTGTAAGAAAAACAGGATTTTCGGTATATGGTTTTTTTTCTAAAGTCACGCTTTGCCCATTTGGGGTTATAGCCCCGTTGTTATAGTCTGCAAGATTTAAAGTATATGATGTTTTATTAAGTAAACCTTGATAATTAGACATTGTTAAGGGGATACCATCTATAGCATAAAAAATTGTTCCTCTACTGATATTTTTGCTTGCGGCATCGCTATTAGGCATGACATATTTTACCCAACCGAAGACGTCTGTTGAGCTCCCCGTTTTTAAACTCACTCCGTATTCCATTCCGTTAGTGTCATTACTTCCGGATAAAACTTGTTCCAGTTTTGTGTAATCATTAAAAATAACGCTAAATCGGTCTATCGTTCCGCGATTGTATAATAAACTTTCAAATAAAGTTTCAGGCTTATTATAATTGTTTAAAAAAATATCCAATTCATTTTGATTTGAAAATCGACTATCATTCAAATTTGGTACATTTTCCTGATAGAGGTAGTATTTGTTGAGACCTTTCCAAACGAAATCATAAACGTCTCTATCCGAGTAATTAGGCTGATCATCAATATCAGTACAACTAAAAAGAGTACTTAAAGTTGCTAAAGCGAGTATTCTGAAAATCTTTTTTTTCATTTTTTAAGGTTTATAACGTATTTTTATAGCATCTAAGTGATGCTAACATGAAGAAAGAAAAAGTTAAAAATAGAAATTTATTTTGGTTTCTGACCTTTGCCATCGCATTTTTGGGATTTGGTTCTTATTTTTATTTTATTGAAAATCAAAATGAAACTAGTGAAAAAGCCATGTTAGGAACTTGCAATTCACCCGAAGAGGCTTTTGAAGAAACGCAAAAAGCTTTGAATTTGGTATCTACCCAATTAAATTCTGGCATAAAAAATGCTCATTCTTTGAAAGCGTATGAAAATACCACTCATAAAATTTTTAAAAAAGAATAAAATGAAAAATATATATAGTCTGTTTTTGATAGTATTGTCTTTGTCAAGTTATGCTCAAACTCCGTTTGATAAATATGAAGGTCAAGATAATGTTACCTCGGTAATCGTGAATAATAAAATGTTCGAATTAATGGCTAAGGTTAAAATGGAAACCAAAGAAGATCAAGCCTATTTGAATTTGATAAAAAAATTAGACAATCTTAAAGTTTTTAAAACGACAAGTGTTAAAACTGCTTCCGATATGCGTGCTAATGTGGAGCACTATAGCGGTAAATTGGAAGAGTTGATGCGAGTAAATGAAAACGGGAAAAGTTCTAAGATTTTTGTAAAATCGGTTGCAGGTTCAAATAATGTCAACGAGTTGTTGTTGTTTATCGAAGGTAAAGAAACGATTTTGATGTCTTTAACAGGTGAGTTTTCCTTGCAAGAAATTTCATTATTAACTAAACGAATGAATCTTCCAGGTGGTGAAGAATTAAACAAAGCTTCGAAGAAATGAAAAATAAAAAGAGGGTGTCCTAAAAGTCGAAGCTAGTTCTTGAGAATCGCTTATATGAAAACTATCTCCGATAGGTGTCCGAATATTTTAGTAAAGAAAAAGGCTGTCCTAAACTTTTTGGACAGCCTCTACTTTTTTGTGGGGCAAAAAAGGGTTTTATCTTTTGTAATACATCACAATTGATGCTTTTTCAATAGTGTTGCCATTTAAATAATATCCAACTAAAGCTGGACTAGCATTTTTGTCTAAGCCTAGTTTTTCTGTTTTTAAAGCATACACAGTAATGGTGTATTTATGAAAACCATGGCCTTCTGGAGGACAAGGACCTCCATAGCCAGCTTTTCCAAAATCGGTTAAACTTTGAATAGCTCCAGCAGGCATTAAATTTTTAGCGATATCGCCAGCGCCCGTTTTTAATTCTTTTGTGGTTGCTGGAATGTCAAATGCTAACCAATGCCACCAGCCGCTTCCTGTTGGTGCATTTTCATCATGAATAGTGATAGCATAACTTTTAGTATCTTTAGGAGCATTTTCCCAGTATAATTGTGGAGATAAGTTTTCACCTGTACAGCCAAATCCATTAAAAACCTGTTTGGTAGTTGCTTGTCCACCTAAATCGTTACTTTTAAGTGTAAAATTCTGAGCGTTAGCTGCACAAGTAGCTAAAGTTGCTAACAGAAATAAAATTTTTTTCATCTTTTTAATTTTTAAATTGATGAGGCAAAATTACAACTGATGTACGGTTTGAAAGTTACGCTTTTTGATCAAAAAAGTATTATTTTGGTTCAAATTGACTACTGTAATGTTTGGGGGCTACACCAAAATGCTTTTTGAATTCATTGCTAAAAGCAGATAAGTTTTCATAACCAAGTTCAAAACCAATATCTGATGGTCTTCTGTTCTTTTGCAATTCAATTAGCGCTTTTTCCATTTTTTTTCCTATAAAATACTTTCTTGGCGAAGTGTTGTAAGTTTCCGTGAACTTCCTTTTAAAAGTGGAAAGGCTCATATTGCACAGAAAGGCTAATTCATCGATATTTAGATTACTTAATTCATATTGTTTGATAATGTCTTTGAATGATTGTTCTTTATCTTGGAATAAAATTTTTTGAAAAAATGAACTCATGCTTTCTGAGTTTTTTTTCCAGAGATAGATAAGAATTTCTTCGAGTTTAGTTTCTGCCAAGTGATAATCGTTTTTCATATCATCGCCTAATAACATCATCGAACGTTCAAAGTTGTAAATGTAATTGTCTTTTTCAAAAACGATAATAGATTCTGTGTTTTCATTTACAGGTTGTTGATGAAGTAGAAGTTTTCTTTTTTCTACGAAATTGCTTAGGAAATTATCTGAAAAAAAGAAAAGAATACTAGCATAGGTACGATTATTTATTAGTTTCTCAGTCATTAAGCTATTTCCAGACTGAAGCATAAAGAACTTGTTGTTTTCAATAGAAATATTACTATTGTTACTGTAGACCTCCTTGTATCCTTCTAGTAAAAGACTTAGAACATTGTGGGAAAATGAAATGCGATTATTGATAGAGGATTGTGCTGCTGTATAGTAATACACCACTGAATCCATCTTGTTGTCATTACAAAAATCGAGGGGTAGATTATAGGTATGGTTGTTTTGCATTTTTTGAAAATAAACTGGATTAAATTTAGTGTTTTGTTTTCTAATACAAAAGTGTAAAAAGGAAAAGACCGTAATTTCGGTCTTTTTATTTTTTTCTAAAATCTGTTTTAGGTAAACTAGCTTCTTCTGTTTTGCTTGAAGGAGCTATCAATTGGTTTAATTCCTTGATTTCAGCTTCGGTCAAATCGCGGTAACGACCTAAGGGAACATCAAGGGAAATGTTGATGATGCGTACCCTTTTTAATCGGGTTACTTCGTAACCTAAATATTCGCACATACGACGAATCTGACGGTTAAGCCCTTGAGTTAGGATGATTTTGAAAGTAGTTGGATTAATTTGACTTACTTTGCATTTTCGGGTTACCGTACCCAAAATTGGCACCCCATTACCCATTTTTTTGATGAATTTTTCGGTTATGGGTTTATCAACGGTTACTATGTATTCTTTTTCGTGATTGTTACGAGCACGAAGAATTTTATTCACGATATCGCCATCATCAGTCATGAATATCAAGCCTTCACTGGCTTTATCCAAGCGGCCAATAGGAAAAATGCGTTTTGGATAATTGATGTAATCAACAATGTTGTTTTTAACCGTCAAGTTTGTAGTACATTCAATACCTACAGGTTTGTGAAATGCCAGATACACAGGTTTACTGGTTTTTTCACGGATAAGTTTACCATCCACACGAATTTCATCCTCAATAGAAACTTTTGTGCCTAATTCAGGAACTTTTCCATTGATAGTAATACGTCCTTGTTCTAAAAGTTTATCAGCTTCCCGACGGGAGCAATAACCTGTTTCGGATAAAAATTTATTGATTCGTGTTTTGTTTTCTTCCATAGGGCAAAGATATGACTTTGATTTTTTATTTCTGAATGTATCTCTATATCTATGTAAGTCTTTTTTACTTTTTCAAGTTGTATCAGTTTTAAATAAATTACTCTACGAAATCCAAATCGCGGTTATGCGTTTCGCTAATGGTCATCGTGGCATAAATTCCTAAGAGAAAAACAACAATGCCAACAAGGGTAGCGGAGGTAATCACAGAATTTGTTTGCTTGAAACTATCAAAACCCCAAAGCATAATAGGCAAACAACCGCGCACCATATTAGGAACTGTTGTGGTAGCAGTGCTTCGAATGTTCGTTCCAAATTGCTCGGAAGCAACCGTCACAAACATAGCCCAGTAACCTGTGCCTAAACCTAGCCAAGCACAGTAAAAATAATATTGATTTTCGGTTATTTGTCCGCTATATAACATGAGTATCACGCCTACAACGGTAAACAACATCATGAATAAAATGGCTTTTTTTCGTGAATGTAATGCGTGTGAAATCAAGCCGCTCAAAAAATCGCCTGCCGAAATCCCTACGTACGCCCACATAATAGCTTTACCTGGAGTAATGTTGGTAATTCCTAATTCTGGAGCAAATTGATTTCCCATAACCGCTAGGATGCCTATGCAAAACCAAGTGGGTAAACCTATTAAAATACATTTGACGTAACGAACAAATCGGTTCCAATTGGTGAAAAACATTAAGAAATTTCCTTTAGAAACCTCTTTTGTTTTTTCAATATCTTGATATATCCCTGATTCTACTACGCCAACTCGTAGAAATAAAAGTAATAAGCCTAAGCCTCCTCCTATAAAATAAGCTGTAGTCCAACTGTTCGCCATTTCCACTGTAAGATTTGCTACTACAGCTCCAAACAAGCCGAAACCAGCTACGATAGAAGTGCCTATAGCGCGAAGTTCTTTGGGTAAAGATTCGGCGACTAAAGTAATACCAGCACCCAACTCCCCAGCCAGACCAATACCCGCAATAAAACGCAGTAGGGCATAGGTCGTTGTTTTGTCTTCAAAAGGGAATTGAGGTAAGAAACCACAAGCAATATTTGCTAAAGAATAAACGATGATTGACCCAAAAAGGACAGACAAACGCCCTTTTTTATCTCCTAAAACGCCCCAAAGTATTCCGCCTAATAACAATCCTGTCATTTGGTAATTCATGATGAGTGTTCCAGCAACATCAGCATCTAACCCTAAATCTTTTAAGCTGGGTACACGTACAATACCAAAAAGTAATAAGTCGTATATATCTACAAAATAGCCTAAAGAGGCGACAATAACAGGTAATGATAAAAGGTGTTTTAGTTTTTCTTTTTGGCTAAAAGTTTGCATTTTGGTTTGGTTTTCGCCAAAGATAGGAAATTTGAATGAAGTTGAAAATCCTCTTTGAAAGTCTCTTTTTTTAACTTGTTTAAGAATTTATTTTTTAGTTTACTGTTATTCTTTATTTGAGAAAAAATATTTAAAGCCAGTTTTTTTGATAATGATATTATCTTCTCGGTAAAGTGAAAATTTATTTTCAGGTGAACTTGCTAATAAAAGATGCATACAGACTAAAATAAAAGTACTCATATAGAGGAAATAAGTCGTTGTCTTATTTGTTTTTATACAGTAAAGGAATTTGTTTATCGATAATAGGAGAATTGTTATCATGCACCAATAAAAGAATATGTCTAAAAATAATTCGAGAAGGAAGTATTCTTGTGCTACAGAAGTGTAAAAGGCGGGAGCTTGATAGATAAACGGAAACCCATACATTATTCCATCAGTTCCGTCTTCCACATGTACATACCACCATTTTGTGAAAAGGGAAAAAATGATGAGGGTTATAGGGAATGTTATTTTTAAAAAAGGTTTTTTGAAAGAAATCATACTAAAGATTATTAGTTTTTAAAAATAACTTTTAAACGTTACAAATACTGATATCCGAAAATGGTGACTGACCACTGAATACTACAGTTGAACTGACCACTAAAAACTAAGACTTCGTAATAATCTCAGCCAATAATTTTTTAGCGCGTAACAATTTGATTTTTACATTATTCAAGGGTTCGTGGAGTTCATCGGCTATTTCTTGATAACTCATTTCTTGAAAATAACGCATCTGAATAACTTCCTGATAGGCAGGTTTCAACTCTTTGATAAACTGTAGCAGACGGTTAAGGTTTTGTTCGGTAATGATTTGGTCTTCTGCCGAGGGAGAATTGTCGGCAATACCATAGGCAATATCATCTTCCTCGTCAGTAATATCGATGAATAAAGAGGATTTCTTTTTGCGCAAAAGGTCAATGTGAACATTTTTGGCAATGGCAATCAGCCAAGTGTTAAATTGGAATTCGGGGTTGTAAGAAGCTATTTTGTCAAAAGCTTTTGAAAAAGTTTCTATGGTTATGTCTTCAGCATCGGTTTCGTTTTCGGTGCGTTGCAACATAAAAGCATAAACTTCATTCCAATAGCTGTCCAAGAGGAAAGTAAATGCCACTTGGTCTCCTTTAATCGCTTTTTCGATATATTTTTTTACTTCCAAGTAACGGGTTTTGAAATTAGATTTCTAAAAAACACATTCAGTTGTGTGAATATAAGGATAATTTCCAAAATAGGGTACCAATACATAACATCTTTTTCTTGTAATTTTCCAGCAGAAAATCCTAACGATATCCAAGCACTTATGTAGCGTAATCCGATGGCACATAATACGATAATCCATTGGTATTGCAGGGCAAGTAAGGCGATAGGCGTGACAAGAAATAAAAATTGACTTAAGTAAAATAATGCCAATTGGTTTTTATCGAAAGCTTTATAATGTTTAGCGGTTGAAGCATGACGGCGCTTTTGCGTAAACCACTCACCAAATGTAGTTTTGGGAGCTGAATAGGTAAAACTTTCTGGCGAATAACAAATGTCGGTATTACCAGCAGTAGAAGCTTCGTTGATGAACAAATCGTCGTCACCCGAGCGGATTTTCATGTGATTGATAAAGCCATTGGTTTTGAAAAATTCTTCTCTTTTATACGCAAGATTACGACCTACGCCCATGTAAGGTTTGCCTAATTTTGCCCAAGAAAAATATTGAGTTGCGGTTAAAAGTGTTTCAAAACGAATTAATTTATTCAAAAGCCCCGATTCTTTTTCGTAGGCACCATAGCCCAATACAATAGTTTTATGCATGGTAAAGTGCGATGTCATTTCTTTAATCCAAAGGTCAGATGTTGGAAAACAATCTGCATCCGTGAATAGGAGGTATTCTTTTGTTGCCGCTTTGATACCCAGTGTTAAAGCGAATTTTTTATTGCCCCAAAAAGCTTCGTTGTTTTCTACTTTAACCAATTTTAAATTAGGAATTTCGTTTTGAAATTCTTCTACTAAAAAACGAGTATTATCGTAAGAAGCATCGTCGATGATTACAATTTCAAAGTTTGGATAGTCTTGTTTAGCCAGTAAAGGAATGAGTTTTTTTAAATTCTCTTCTTCATTTTTAGCACACACAAGTACCGAAACCGGAATGTGTTTTTCTTTGGTTTCTTGAGGTTTACCAAAAGAAAATTTACCAAAAATAAAAAGGTAATACACCATTTGAATGGCTACTACAGCAAGGAAAAAGTAAAATAAAACGAGTAAAAATAGCTCCATAAAATTTTCTGAAATTGCAGCTGCAAAGGTAGTTTTTTATATTAACATTTCCCAAAAAAGAGTAAGAGACGAATGTTAAGTTTCAGATTTCAAGTTTCACGTTTCAAGTTTCACGTTTCAGGTTTCACGTTTCAGGTTTCACGTTTCAGGTTTCAAAGATTCAAAGATTCAAAGATTCAAAGATTCAAAGATTAGAGTCAACTATATTCTGAATTCTAATTTCTAATTTCTAAATTCTCATCCATCATCCATCATCCATCATCCATCACCCATCATCACACTTTTCTATTCTTCTTCATTTCTTCTGCAATTTGTAGGTCGCTGATTTCGGTTGATTTATCTAAATGTTGAATAATAGTTTGATAGTTTTTATCGTCTCTATTTTGGGATAGTTTCTTTTTTGCTTGAATCTCGGTTATTTCAATTTCAAAAGCAACAACGCCTCTCGCTTGGCGTATGGTTTTTTCAGATAAATCTTCCATTCGAAGTGGGTTTTCTTGTTTGCTTTCGTATTTGTTGACTAATAATTTCAGGGAAGCAACAGTTTCTTCGTAATTTAAAATTCGAATTTTCCCATAAACATGTACGGCAATATAGTTCCAAGTAGGGACATTTTCATGGTCGTACCAAGAGGAAGAAATATAAGTGTGTGGGCCAGTGAAAATGGCTAAGACTTCATCGCCATCTTTTAGGCTAGAAGCTTGAGGGTTTTCTTTGGCAATATGACCGCTGAAACAATTTCTTTCAGCCTCAAAAAACAAAGGCGTGTGCGTGCCCCAAAGTTTACCATTGGTTTGATTAATAAGAATGGCAAAAGCATTTTTATGCAGAAAATCTGTAATTTCTTTTTGATTTTCGTTTTTGAATAAATCAGGGATGTACATTTCTTTTTACTATATAAGTTGTAATCCAAAAATAAGCTTTTACAGTTATAGTAAATGGATTTCTAAGTAGAAAGAATAGGATTTTTAAACCGAATTTGTAGACTTATTCGAAAATTGTACAAAACTCAGCCCATTCCAATTGGTTATCTAAGGTTAGATTTGAAAATTCAATATGTAATACGCGTCTTCTTTGGTGATTGATTGTTCGTGTTGAAGCATGTAAAGTAAGGGGTTTCATAAGCATTACACCACCTTTAGGAACAGCACAAACGACTTCTTTACTTTTATCGATGGTTACATCTGCAATAGGAATGATTTGTTGCAAATGAGAATGAGGAATTACTTTAACCGCTCCATTTTCAAAAGTAGTATCATCCAAATGAATACGAATTGTAAAAATATTTTCTAACACGGATAAAGGAGGCTGAACAGCTACTTGGTCATTCTTTTTGGTCCAATTGCAATAATTTTCGGTATCAATTCTTTTGGTAACTGAAATGGTTAAATCTTGATGATAGGGAACAAACCAATTTGAAGTTTCTGGTTTGTCAAAATATATAGATTTGATTGCAAAATACGCTTCGCTACCAAGTTCTTGAATGAGTGCCTTTAGGTTTTTATTGAAAATCAGATTTTTGAGTTCAGGAATTTCATTCAGTGCTTGTCGAATGGCAAATATTTCGGTGTTTTTTCTAAAATTCAAATTCGAATTTTCGTTTTTTTGAATACAATCAAGTATAGCATTGACCTCATTATCGGTGTAAATGTTTTCTTTAATTGCATACCCATGTTCCTCAAAGTGTTTTGTAGTAGCTTGATTTGTAGTTGTCATAATTGAAAAAACTATTTTGAACTCTAGGAGATTTTATTTTTGAATTTCATACAACACTCCTTCATGTTTCATAAAATCAAAAGTGCCTGTATATTTCATCCCGATTTTTTCCAACACTTTTATGGAGGCGCTATTGGCTTTCATAGCACGTCCTACAATTTTGTTTAAATGTAAAGTTTCAAAACCATAATGTAAACTCGCTTTGGCCGATTCGGTTGCGTATCCTTGATTCCAATATTTTTTAAAGAAACGAAAACCCACATCTACTTCGTCTAAGTCTGAGGAATATTTTAGTCCACACCAACCTAAAAAAGCGTTATCTTCTTTGCGAATGACCGCCCAACGCCCATAATCGTATAATTCGTACGGATTGTAGTTTTGTAAAAAAGATACAGCTTCAGAAATATGATTAAAAGCTACATCGCCCGTATATCGGATAACTTCTGGGTCTTGATTTAAAAGGAAAAAATCTTCTGCATCAGTGACTTTTAATTCCCTGAGATAAAGACGAGGCGTTTCGAGAATTTTCTTCATACGATTTAACTTTAAACAAAATTAACTTGAAACTTGAAACAAAAGGTTTAAATTACATTCACTTCTGCTTCAATGGCAATTCCAAATTTATCCAAAACCGTTTTTTGTACCAATTTCGATAGATTTAAAATGTCTTGTCCAGTTGCATTTCCATAATTTACCAAAACCAAAGCTTGTCGTGCATGTACGCCCGCATCGCCCTCGCGGTAGCCTTTCAATCCTGCTTGTTCAATCATCCAACCCGCTGGAACCTTTACTTCGGTTTCGGACACTTCGTAATGTTTGATTTCGGGATGTTGTGCTTTGGCTTTGTGGAATGCTTCTCTCGAAATAATTGGATTTTTGAAGAAACTTCCGCTGTTACCTAATTCTTTTGGGTCAGGTAATTTGCTCTGACGAATGGCAATTACGGCATTACTTACGTCTTTAATTGTAGGTTCGGTAATGTTGTGTTTGGCTAATTCATTTTGAATATCACCATAACCCGTATTGATTTTATGATGGCGTTTGGTGAGTTTAAAAACCACCGAAGTAATAATGTATTGGTCTTTAGCTTCTTGTTTGAAGATGCTTTCACGGTAACCAAATTTACATTCGGCGTTCGTGAAGGTTTTCAGTTCTTGTGTGGCAATATGCATAGCTTGGCAGGAAACAAAAGTGTCTTTGATTTCGGCACCATAAGCCCCAATGTTTTGCACAGGTGTGGTGCCTACATTTCCAGGGATTAAAGACATGTTTTCGATGCCTCCAAAGTTGTTTTCAATGTTCCAAAGTACAAATTCGTGCCAGTTTTCACCTGCTTGTGCTTCTACCCAAACATAATCTTCATCCTCTCGAATTACTTTTTTTCCTTTCAAATCAATGTGAATCACTAAAGCTTCGATATCCTTTGTTAAAAGCATATTACTACCCCCGCCCAAAATAAATTTCTTTAGTTCTGCATTATGTTGTAAAACCTGTTTGAGTTCTTTTATCGAGTGAACCGCTACAAATTGTTGGGCTTTAGCTTCAATTCCGAAAGTGTTGTAATTTTTTAAAGAGAAATTATGTAGGATATTCATTTTTACATTTTATTTAACCGCAAAGTACGCAAAGATTTGGCAAACTACACAAAGAAAAAAGGAGTTTTACTCTTCTGTATCAAGTGCTCGGTTCAAGAAATCGTTTAAGGGTTTCATTAATATAAGCTTCTGAGCGATTTTTTGGGCAAATTGCTTGTCAGAAAATGTTTTTTCGGCTATCGGTTGTGAAATGGTAAAGCTTTTAAATTTTAAATATTCGATGGCTGGATGGTTAGCTTCATAACCTTTTGGCGCTGATTTAAGTACATTTCCTTCTTCAATGTCTAAAGCTCCAAATTCTTTTTTGAAAGTAGCATCCTCCACAATTTGTTCTAAATCGTCATGGAAAAATGCAATTTCTCGACGGATTTTTTTCAATTCATCCGCATCAGGGCACCAAACACCACCACCAATAAAGCATTTTCCTTTTTCAAAATGGATGTAGTAGCCAGGGCTGTTTTTGCGAGTTTTGTTGGTCGTCATCCAAATGCCCATATTGGTTTTGTACGGCGATTTGTCTTTAGAAAAGCGAATATCTCTATTAATACGAAACGTACAGTTTTTAACTTCTAGAGGTTCTAAACTTGGGTCTAAAGGTTTCATGGCATCAAGCACTGATGCTATGAGCGCATGATAGTCCTTTTTGTAGGCTTCATAACGTTTTTTGTTGGCATGCATCCACTCCGTGGTATTGTTCGCTTTTAAATCTTCTAGAAAATTGATGGCATCTTGTGTAAACATGATTTTTGATTGATTTTAAAAGCTAAAGATAGGGATTTTTGTTAAACATAACCAGTTAAGAAGAGAGGGGAAATGTATTCGTGTTTGTTTGAAAATACTTTTCAATCCGTTTAGAAGAATGTTGTTCAACGGGGAAATTGTGGTTTAGTGTTTTAGTAGTTAAATGTTGTTTTGTTAAAGAGTTTTGTTATTCAGCTTGTTAGAAAAAAGAGTTGTGGGTTTTTTAGAAAAATTTCTACATTTTTTACAAAATTTTAACTTTTTGGCACAATTATTTCATACATAAAAATACTAGCTGCAGTAGTCTTTTTATTATTTACTATTTAAAACCAAAAAATTATGTCAAAGTTAAACATAAATAATACCGAGTGGTTAGAACTTGTTTTCGAGGGAAAAAACAAGGCATACGGTGCGTATCAATTACGCCGAGAAGATGGAAGTACTAGTGCTAAAGCCTTTTTTAGCGGAATGACTTTATTAGCGGGTATTGCTTCATTACCTATTATTTTGAGTTCTTTTACGGATAAACCTGTTACTTCTTCACATGGACCACTCATAGAGCCATTAGTCGTAACCAAAGTTGTTTTACCTAAAAAAGAAATCCAAAAAGAGATTGAGCGTCAAATCCAGAAAGCGGATAAAATAGCTCCAAAAACACAAAATTTAATCAACCCTAATATTGTTCAAGCAGTAGATGCTCCTGAAACGGATTTTACAAAACCAGAGGATGTCGGCAAAAAAATCTCTGAAAACCCGATGGCTTTAAATGGTAGCGTTACAGGTGACCCTAAAGGAAATATTACCGAACCTACACCATCGACACCGGTAGAAAAACCATCGATTCCAGAAGGCCCGGTTTCACCAGCTATTTTAGAAAAAAGTCCAATGTTTCCTGGGGGATTAGAAGCCTTTCTAAAAATCGTTAGCAACCGTTTTCAAACTCCTGAAATGGAAGAAAGCAGTGTGGTTAAAATTATTGTTTTCTTTGTAGTAGAACCTGATGGAAGCATTACCGATATTAAAGTACCAAGAAGTCCTGGCTTCGGTTTAGACACTGAAGCGATACGTGTGTTAAAATCGATCAAAACGAAATGGGAACCAGGTATTTACCAAGGACAAGCCGTGCGTACGCAATATTCTTTACCTATTACGGTACAAGTAAACTAAATTGATTAACCTCAATTTTAAAAAGTCATTCAATAGGAAATTGTTGAGTGGCTTTTGCTTTTTTATTTATTCGATAAAACCTTATATATTTGCCAACTGAATGATAAACTCATTGGTTTTAATGACTACTTACGCATATTTAATGTTGTCGTTTTTAATGTTTATCCCTTGGATACTCATTTTTGCATACCGAAAAGACCTCAGGAAAAGAATGCTGAAAGCTGGTTTTTTTGCGGTTCCTTTTGGATGGGTATCTGAGATTTGGTATTTTGAAGATTATTGGCAACCGCCTACCACCGCTGGCGTAGGACAATTTTCAATAGAGGATGGTTTATCAGCTTTTTTTATCGTGAGTTTATCCATCACCCTTTTTGATGTGTTTTTTACGGAAGAAAATGTTAAAAACCAGAAAAAAAGAGTTCCTGCTTTTTCTCTTCTATTATTTTTAGGGATTTCATTGATGGGGATATTTTCGTCATTACTTAAATTCAATTCTATTTTTGTTACAGGGTTTGCTTGTTATTTTGTTACAGGAATTATATTATTCATGAGACCTGATTTATGGTTTCCTGCTCTTTTATCAGGAATATTAAACGCATTGCTATTTATATTGATATATATTATATTGTTTAATTTTCTTTTCCCTGAATTTTGGAAATCACATTGGCTCCTTAATAAAACCCAATACAACCTAACCATCCTAGGAAACATACCTTTAACTGAAGTATTATGGTATAACTCTTGGGGGACCTTGGCAGGCTGTTTATATGATTTTGCTGGTGGTTACTCCAAGGAATTAAAATACAAGTTCAATATTCAATCCAAATTTTCGGAATAAGAAGTTATCTTAATCTTCTTTAGTCTTCACCATATTCCCGACAATGCTTATCTTTGCCATGCAAAAATGATGTTATGGAAACAACTACAGCTTCAAATATATTACCTACAGGCAAACCTAAATGGTTGAAAGTTAAATTACCTATTGGTCAAAAATACACCGAATTACGCGGTTTGGTTGATAAATACAAACTAAACACCATTTGTACTTCAGGTAGTTGTCCTAATATGGGAGAATGTTGGGGAGAAGGAACGGCAACGTTTATGATTCTAGGAAATGTTTGTACGCGTTCGTGTGGTTTTTGTGGCGTAAAAACGGGACGCCCAGAAGACGTTGAATGGGACGAACCTGAAAAAGTAGCACGTTCTATTAAAATCATGAAAATCAAACATGCGGTGATTACCAGTGTGGACCGCGATGATTTGAAAGATATGGGATCAATCATTTGGGCTGAAACCATCAAAGCTATTCGTCGTATGAATCCTGAAACTACCTTAGAAACACTAATTCCTGATTTTCAAGGGGTAGAACGAATCATTGACCGTATTATAGAAGCAAATCCAGAAGTGGTTTCGCATAATATGGAAACGGTACGCCGCTTAACCCGTGAAGTGCGTATTCAAGCCAAATACGACCGTAGTTTAGCCGTTTTAAAATATTTGAAAGAACAAGGTATTCGTAGAACCAAATCGGGTATCATGTTAGGTTTAGGCGAAACGGAAGAAGAAGTTTACGAAACCATTCGTGATATTCGTAATCAAAATGTTGACATTATCACTATTGGTCAATATTTACAACCAAGTAAAAAACATTTACCCGTAAAACGTTATGTAACGCCTGAAGAATTTGCGAATTATGAAAAATTTGCCAAAGAATTAGGTTTCCGTCATGTGGAGAGTGGGGCTTTGGTACGCTCAAGTTATCACGCAGAAAAGCATATTCTTTAGAATTTAGATTTTAGAGTTTAGAGTTTAGAATTTAGAATTTAGAAATCTTAGCGAGCTTAGCGCATTCTTTGTGTCCTTTGCAGTTATAAAAACTATATTTTTAACAAAAAAGATTACCTTGAAAAAAACAAGAATCGCCATTAACGGTTTTGGAAGAATTGGAAGAAATTTATTCCGATTATTACTCAATCACCCTACCATAGAGGTTGTTGCCATCAATGATATTGCTGACAATAAAACCATGGCGCATTTATTAAAATACGACAGTATCCATGGCGTACTTCCTTACGAGGTAAGCCATACCGATACAAGGATTTGTGTAAATCAAAATTCGTATGCTTTTTTTCATGAAAAAGAAATTTCAAAGTTAAACTGGAATGATTTAGCGATTGATTTTGTAGTGGAAAGCACAGGTAAATACAAAACGCACGAAGCAATTCATCAGCATATCACTTCTGGTGCTAAAAAAGTAATCCTATCGGCACCTGCGGAAGTAGAAACTATAAAAACGGTAGTATTAGGTGTAAACGAACATATTTTAGACGGTTCGGAACTTATTGTTTCTAATGCCAGTTGTACGACTAACAATGCCGCCCCGATGATTAAAGTGATTCAAGAACTTTGCGGTATTGAACAAGCGTATATAACTACAGTACATTCCTTTACGACCGACCAAAGTTTGCATGACCAACCCCATAAAGACTTACGTAGAGCCCGTGGCGCTTCTCAATCCATAGTGCCTACGACTACAGGGGCAGCCAAAGCTTTGACTAAAATTTTCCCTGAACTGGAAGGTAAAATGGGTGGTTGTGGCATTCGTGTTCCCGTGCCTGATGGTTCTTTGACCGATATTACTTTCAATGTTAAAAGAGAAGTAACTATCGATGAAATTAATCTGGCATTTAAAAATGCTTCAGAAAACGAATTGAAAGGCATCTTAGCCTATACCGAAGACCCAATAGTTTCCGTAGATATTTTAGGGAATCCAAATTCATGTCTTTTTGATGCGCAATTGACATCGGTTATTGATAAAATGGTGAAAGTAGTAGGTTGGTATGATAACGAGATAGGTTATTCATCGAGAATTATTGATTTAATCGAATTTATTGTGAGAAATTAATTATATTTAAGGAATTTTTTGAAAATTCCCATGTATAAGAGAATTCTCCTTTTACTTGTTTTTTTAATTACTTTACTCACTCCCGAAACGATATTTGCTTCGGAAGACACTACTGTTGAATCTCGTATTGATAGCTCATATTATTACGCGGAAACAGCCATTCGTTTTAAAGAAATAAAAATCTACGAAAAAGCATTAGAAAATGCTAATAAATCCATATTGTTTGCTCAAAAGAATTTAAATAATGCATCGTTAGCTAATGGGTATTATACCTTAGGCTTAGTGTATTTAGATTTAAAAAAATATGATAACGCTATTGAGAAAATTATACGTGCGGTTTCTATTTACAATACTTTAGAACCATCTACTAAGTTAGCATTGTCATATTTTAATTTAGGAGTTTGTTATCTAAACAAAGGAAATAAAATTAAAGCAGAAACATATTTTAGTAAAGCTAATTCGGTGTATGAAAACATCGATTTGTTAGATGCCAAAGTGGTGATGCAAATTGAAAAGGCTAAGTTGTACATTAAAAGAAATGATTTTAAAATAGCAGAAGCTAATTTGACAGAACTTTTAAATTCGAAACAAGCTAAAGTAATTGAAAAAAACGAATCGGAAATTTTATACCAATTAGGAATTGTAAAAAGTAAAGAAAAAAACTATAATGATGCTTTAAACTATTTAGATAAAGCATATAAATTGAGTATTCCAGAGAAAAATACGTGTTTGCAACTTCGTTCTACTTTTCAACTGAGTCAGGTATATGACAGCATGGCGTTGACTAATAATGCACTTATCTATTTAAAAAAGCATCTTCGCATTAAAGACTCGTTAGAAGCCATAGACGAACAAAAAAATCAACATTTAATCAATGAACAAGTTAAAGTTGACGACTTAATGCGTTCGATGGAAAAGTTAGATAAGGATAAAAAAAGCCAAGAAAAAGCGGGGCAATTTTCAAAACTTATCAATATTTTAAGTATTGCTTTAATCACGATTTTATCCTTGTTGAGTTTATCGTTGTATAAAAACAATATCATCCGAAACAAGTCAAATGAATTACTTCGTGAGAAGAACAACGAGTTGGAAATTGCAAAAGAACGCATCGAAAAAGCATCTAAAGCAAGGTCAGAATTCCTTTCGACGGTAAGTCACGAATTGCGTACGCCACTGAATGCTATCAACGGAATTTCACATCTTTTATTAGATGAAAACCCTAAAGAAAGTCAAATAGAATATTTAAAATCGTTGAAGTTTTCAGGGAATTACCTTTTAACCTATATCAACGAAATTTTAGAAATTAATCGTATTGAATCTAATAACATTGAATTGGATTTAATCAATTTCAACTTTAGAGAATTGGTCAATAATATTTACAATTCTTTAAAAGAATTAGCGGGGCAAAATGAAAACCAATTCAAAATGGAAATCGACCCCAATATTCCAGATTTTTTGATAGGCGACCCTACTAAAATGTCCCAAGTTTTTATCAACTTAATTAATAATGCTTTAAAATTCACCAAAAAAGGTCAGGTTACTTTTGTCGCACAACTTGTTTCGAATCAGAATAATCATAGCACGATTCATTTTGAAGTACGCGATACTGGTATTGGTATTCCTGAAAATAAATTGGATGAAATATTTGAGAGTTTTTCTCAAGGTTCGGTTGAAATCAACCGTAAATACGGAGGAACTGGCTTAGGTTTAACCATCGTAAAACGTTTGGTTTCATTAATGAAAGGAGACATCAAAGTAACCAGTACTGTAGGAGAAGGTTCGCAATTTTTCTTTGATTTAGTTTTAGAAAATGGCTCTACAGAATTGATAAAGGCCCCCGAAAAAGAATTAGACGACACTGTGTTTGTAGGCAAAAAAGTCTTGTTGGTTGAAGATAACAAAATCAATCAAATGATTACCAAAAAGATTTTAGAGAAAAAACAAATGCTGGTAGCGATTTGCGAAACGGGTGAAGACGCTATCGATATGATGCGTAACAACCATTACGACATCACATTGATGGATGTGCATTTGCCAGGTATCAATGGAACACTTGCTACTGAGGAAATTAGAAAATTTAACGATTACACTCCTATCATAGCACTGACGGCTATTTCACTAAATGAAAATAGGGAAATGCTCATGTCATTTGGGATGAATGATGTCATAACTAAGCCGTTTAATCCCGATGTTTTTTATAAAATCATCGAGACCAACTTGCTTTCTGACACTAGTATTGCTTAATCAATTCTTTAATTAACAAACGAACATGGGGTTCGGCTTTCTTAGAAGCTTCTAAAACTTCTTGGTGCGAAACAGCTTCAATGTTTTCCGCATCGCCCATATCGGTAATAACGGAAAGACCAAAAACTTCCATATCCATGTGTCGTGCCACGATTACTTCGGGCACCGTACTCATACCTACACAATCGCACCCTATGGCTTTTACCATACGGTATTCAGCCAGTGTTTCAAAAGTAGGCCCTTGTAGTGCTAAATAAACCCCTTCTTGAACAACTATATCCAGTTCTTGAGCGATTTCTTTCGCTTTTGCTATCATTTTTACACTATAAGGTTCACTCATATTTACAAAACGAGGGCCAAAGCGTTCATCATTTTTCCCACGGAGCGGATGTTCCGGCATCATATTCACATGGTCTTTAATTAGCATTATGGTACCTACTTGAAAATTCGGGTTTACTCCACCCGAAGCATTGGACACAACAAGTTTTTCTATCCCTATTTGTTTCATCACACGCACGGGAAATGTCACTTCTTGCATCGTATATCCTTCGTAATAATGGAAGCGTCCTTGCATGGCTACAATTTTCTTGTCTCCTATTGTGCCAAAAACCAAAGCGCCTTTGTGACCTTGAACTGTCGAGATGGGGAAATTCGGGATTTCGCTATATGGTAAAATATAATCGATAGTCATCTCATCGGTAAAACTCCCCAAGCCTGTTCCTAATATCACACCATATTCAGGCGTAAAATTTGTTTTCTCAGTAATGAAATCAACGGTTTGTTGTACTTGTTCCCACATAGTCTAAAATTTTAGTTTTGAATACTTCTTCCTCTTTTATAAAAACACTTTTTATAGGCAAATAATACAATTGATGGTCGGGCAACTGACCTTTTAAGCGTACATAATCTTTTTCGGTAGTGATGATTTTTCTCCCCTTGGCTTTTTCTAAAATGGAAGCAATATCCTTTTCAGAAAAATGATGATGGTCAGGAAAAACCATGCAATCCTCAGTTGTTGCCTTGACATACTCAAAAAAAGGTTTTGGTTTAGCAATTCCAGCCACCACCAATACTGATTCTTTTAAGACTTCTTTCAACTCCAAAGTTTTTTCAGCGCCGAACAATAATTCATCATAGCCTATTGTTGTAAAAAGCACTGGCGTCTCAGCCTTTGTATAACGTCTTACATTATTTTTAATTTCTTCTAGTGCAAGTTCCGAAATAGTTTTGGGACATTTGGTGACAATTATCATATCCGCACGATGGGCTCCACTTCTATATTCCCGAAGATTTCCTGTAGGCAACATAAAATCCTGATAAAACAAATCGTCATAAGCCGAAAGCATGATATAAAAACCCGCTTTTACTTTGCGATGCTGGTAGGCATCATCTAACAAAACAACCTCAGGTGTTTCATTCAACGATAATAATTGCAACATTCCATTGCGCCTATCGGCATCGACAGCGACTTTGATTTGTGGGAATTTTTTGTAAAATTGAAACGGTTCATCTCCTAAAATTTCAGCATTCGATGTTGCATCTGCCAAAACAAACCCTTTGGATTGTCTTTTATAACCGCGACTAAGCGTGGCAATTTTAAAATTATCCGACAATAATCGAATCAAATATTCAATTTGTGGGGTTTTTCCTGTACCGCCCACGCTCAAATTTCCTACAGCAATCACGGGAATCGAATAACTTGTTGATTGCATTATATTTTTATCAAAAAGAAAATTTCGAATAGCGGTGATACCCCCGTATAGTATTGAAAATGGAAAAAGGAATTTGCGTAGTAGGTTCATTTGTTAACTCTTATTACACAAATGTACATAAATGAAAAATGGCTATTCAAATGAATTAATCTAAAATTTAAATAAATTTGTAGTCTAGACAATAATCTTACCTATGAAAATAAAAGAAATCCTCTCGATACTAGAAGAAATGGCACCGCTGGCTTATGCTGAAGATTTTGACAATGTAGGCTTACTGGTCGGCGATGCAGAAACGGAAGCTACAGGCGTATTGGTTTGCCATGACGCACTAGAAACCGTTATCGAGGAAGCTATAGTTAAAAACTGTAACTTGGTGGTGTGCTTTCACCCCATTTTATTTTCTGGAATCAAGAAAATTACGGGTAAAAACTATGTGGAGCGCACCGTACTTAAAGCTATTAAAAATGACATTGCCATTTTTGCGGTTCATACAGCTTTAGACAATCACAAAGAAGGTGTGAACAAGATTTTTTGTAATGCTTTGGGATTACAAAACACCAAAAGATTGATTCCAAAACAAAATTTTATTCAAAAATTAGTTACCTACACCATTCCAGAAAATGCAAATCAAGTTCGAAATGCTTTGTTTGAAGCAGGGGCAGGACAAATAGGGAATTACGAAGATTGTAGTTTCAATTCGAAAGGGATAGGCACTTATATGGGGAATGAAAATAGCAATCCAGAAATAGGCGAGCGATTTGAATTTGTAGAAGCCGATGAAATCAAGATAGAAGTAACTTTTGAAAAACATTTGCAAGGAAAAATTTTAAAAGCATTGTTCCAAAATCATGTGTACGAAGAAGTGGCGTATGAAATTTATACTTTAGATAATCCTCATCAAAATATTGGCTTGGGTATGCTAGGTGAATTAGAAGCGCCAATGAATGGTTTGGATTTCTTGAAAATGGTAAAAGAAAAAATGCAATGTGGCGGTATTCGTCATACAGAAATCTTGGATAAAGCCATACAGAAAGTGGCGGTTTTAGGTGGTTCGGGAGCTTTTGCTATAAAAAATGCTATACAAGCGGATGTTGATGCTTATTTGACTGCCGACTTGAAATATCATAATTTTTATGAAGCCGAAAATCGCATCCTCTTGGCCGATATAGGTCATTTTGAAAGTGAAAGATTTATAAAAAACTATATAGTTGATTATCTTAAGAAAAAAATTTGTAATTTTGCCAACTATTTGTCGGAAGACAGAGTTCTATTATCAGAAATAAATACAAATCCAGTTAAGTACTTATAACATATGGCAACAAAAGAATTGAATGTAGAAGAAAAATTGAGAGCGTTATACGATTTACAATTAATCGATTCAAGAATTGACGAAATTAGAAACGTAAGAGGAGAATTGCCTCTTGAAGTGGAAGATTTAGAAGACGAAGTTGCTGGTTTAACCAAAAGAGTAGAGAAATTCAAAGCAGATTTAGAATCTATCGAAGAGCAAATCAAAAGCAAAAAAGTAGCTATTGAAGAGCACAAAGAAGCGATTCGTAAATATACTACGCAACAAAAAGAAGTACGTAACAACCGTGAGTTTAACTCTTTATCTAAAGAAGTTGAATTCCAGGAATTAGAAATTCAATTGGCTGAAAAACACATCCGTGAGATGAAAGCTTCTATCGAACACAAGAAAGAAGTAATTGGTCAAACAAAAGAAAAATTAGATGCAAAAACAACGCATTTAAAACATAAAAAATCAGAATTGGAAGAAATCATGGCTGAAACTCAGAAAGAAGAAGCTTTCTTAGTAGGTAAGTCAGAGGAATACCAAGCACAAATTGAAGAGCGTTTATTAAAAGCTTACCAACGTATTCGTGGAAGCGTTAGAAATGGTTTAGCGGTAGTTTCTATCGAGCGTGGTGCTTCTGCAGGTTCTTTCTTCACCATTCCACCACAAACACAAATGGAAATCGCAGCGCGTAAAAAAGTAATTACTGACGAGCATAGCGGAAGAATTTTAGTGGATGCTGTTTTAGCAGACGAAGAAAGAGAAAAAATGGAGCAATTATTTGCAAAAATATAAGTAACTTAAATCCCGAGCAATCGGGATTTTTTTATGTCAAAACTCATCTATCTCCTTTTTACCAAAACACTTGGATTGTACCTCAATATATTAAGCTTTTTATTTCCAAAAAAAGCTTTAACATTGACCTATGCACTATTTACCCAACCCAGAGAAGGTAAATTAAAGAAAGAAAAACTCCCTAAAATTTTAGCAGAAAGCATTCAAGAGACACATATTTGCGGAGAACTTTTTTTTCAAAGTTACCGCTGGGAAGGCAATGCTACGACCATACTTTTAGTACACGGCTGGGAAAGCAACACCTCGCGCTGGGAATTACTCCTGCCGTATTTGAAGAAATCAGGAAGCACCATCATCGCATTAGATGCTCCAGCACATGGCTTATCAGGTGGAACTCATTTTAGTATTCCTTTATACGCAGATTTCATTCATGTAGTTGTTCAAAAATTTCAACCACAGTATGCTGTTGGACATTCGTTAGGTGGAAAAACTTGTTTGTATTATCAGCATGCTTTTCCTCAAAACCCTATTGAGAAAATGGTTATACTAGGCGCACCCAGCGAATTAAAAATCATTTTGAGAAATTTTTTCAATCTTTTAAGCTTAAATCAAAAGTTGGCACTTGCCTTAGAAAATTTTTATAGCCAAACCTACAAAGTCAAACTAGAAGATTTCTCGGGACATAAATTTATCGCAAATTCTAATATCAAAGGCTTTGTGGCGCACGACCTAAACGATCCAAGAGTCGCTTTCGAAGAAGGGTTGAAAATAGCAGCAGCATGGCAAAATGCTGTATTTTATCCTACTAAAGATTTAGGACATTCGTTACATGATGATGAATTGTATCAGGTGGTATGTGCTTTTTTGTTTGATTAAAATTTGAATTATACTTTTACAAATGTGCATCTATAAAAGCAGCTGAAATTTGTATAAGTTGTCGATTTGCTTGGTACTATCATTCGTTTTTTGGGTTGTGAACATGAAAAAAAACATCACATTATCTCTCATTTTTCAAAGAAAATGCCCTTCGAATTGGCAGTATTGCTGATTTTGTAATGAAGTCAGTTCGGGGAGTTTTTGAGATGAAATGGAGGAAACGTATCGTGTGTTACTATATATTACAACTTAATTCTTTAACCAAATGTTTTTTGAATTAAAATAGTATTGTTTTAAATCTGTGCAAGTTTGTGATAATCTGTGTTTGATAAAAAAAAAGACACTCAGAAATACTCCTCGTGTCTTTATGTCTCTTTGTTTTTTAGTCTATAACTTACAATTTCTTTTTCAAATCTTCTTCCGTGATGTAGCCTAAATTAGTCCAAACCTGTTTACCGTCTTTGAAATAGAATAGAGTAGGCAAACCTTCTACTTTTAATTCTTGAGCCAACTGTTGGTTTTTATCAGCGTCAATTTTTACGATAGTCATTTCGCCTTTTAATTCTGTTTTCATTTTCTCTAAGTAAGGCGCCATTTTTTTGCAAGGACCACACCATTCTGCGTATACATCTATCAAAACTTTTTTGTCTGATTGTACTATTTTTTGAAATTCCGCCATGGTCATGCCTTCGGCTTTAGCTGGTTTAGATAAACCTTCTGCATTCCATTTCATGATACCACCCGTCATGTTGTGGACTTCTTTAAAACCCATATCGTTCATTTTTTGTAAAGCCTTACCGCTTCTGCCACCGCTTAAACAATATAGATACACTGGTTTGTTTTTGTCTAATTTAGCCAATTGTTCTTCAAAGTCCGCACCGTTGTAATCGATGTTGATGGCTTTATCTAAATGCTGAGAGGCATATTCTTGAGGAGTTCTTACGTCTAAAACCGTTACGTCAGCGTTGGCAATACGCTCGGCAAAAGCTCTGGGTTCAATGTTGTCAGCGATATTATTGTTTTGTCCTTTGCAACTGGTAAATGCAATTGCGGTAGCGCAAATGGCTGTTAATAGGAAGTTTTTCATTTTTTAATTATTTTTAGGCTAAGTTAAAAAATTATAAGTTAAAAATTTTATAAGATTGATGGGTTTGTTTTACAATTGTTTCTGTGCGGTCTGAGTGTGTATCTGAAATGAACAACTGTCCGAACTCATCGTTATTGACCATAGAGATAATTTGGCTTACACGGCTTTCGTCCAACTTATCAAAAATATCATCAAATAAAAGAATGGGTTTTTCGCCACTTTGTTTTTTTACAAATTCAAATTGTGCGAGTTTTAAGGCAATCAAATAGGATTTTTGTTGCCCTTGTGAGCCAAATTTCTTGATAGGATGCCCGTCAATTAAAAACGCTAAATCGTCTTTGTGAATGCCTACACTGGTGTATTGTAATGTTTTGTCTTTGTTGATATGGTCTTTCAAAAGTTGTTTCAAACTGGTTTCTTTTAATTGACTTTCGTATTGCAAATGCACATTTTCAGCCGAATTAGAAATCAATTTGTAATAACGGTCAAAAATCGGGATGAATTCTTCTAAAAAAGCTTGTCTTTTCTCAAAAAGAATAGTGCCTAAATCGGCGAGTTGTTCATCATAAATTTCTAAAGTTACTCCATCGAAAACCCTGTTTAATGCAAAATATTTGAGTAAGGCATTGCGTTGGGCTACTACTTTTTGGTAATTAATTAAATGATGTAGGTAAGAATTGTCGAGTTGTGAAATGACGCTATCAATGAATTTACGACGAATTTCACTGCCTTCACGAATCAAATCGGCATCTGTAGGGGAGATGATGACTAAAGGAATAAATCCCAAATGGTCAGAAAACTTTTCGTAAAGCTTTCCGTTGCGTTTCAGTACTTTTTTTTGTCCTTTTTTTAAACTACAAACTATGCTTTCAGGGCGTTCTTGCTTGGTAAACTCCCCATCAATCACAAAAAAATCTTGCCCATGTTTGATGTTTTGAACGGCCAAAGTATTGAAATAGCTTTTTCCAAAAGCCAGATGGTAAATGGCATCGAGCACATTGGTCTTTCCTATGCCGTTTTTTCCTACAAAACAATTGATTTTATGTTCAAATTCGAAATTTGCTTCTTCAAAGTTTTTAAAATTGAATAAAGAAATCTTTTTTAAGTACATATAAATCTTTGGATTGCGGGTTTTTGGGGATAGTTGTTAAAGCGCTTGCAAATTATTAAAAATAAAGCGAAAACTTGTTTTGTTTTTCAATAAAAATTTTATTTTTGCACCTCACTAATTTAAAATTATAATGGCAACTTATAATAAGAGAGGTTACAAAGCTCCAAAACCAGAAGCAGAAAAAACAGAAGCTGACGAATTAGCAAACGTAGCAGATTTAGAGCAAAACATCGCTATTGATGAAAGCGAAAGTGCTACAGCTAATGTTTTTAATACTTTAGATGAAACAGCAAGTAAAACGGAAGAGTTTGTTGCTAAAAATCAAAATATAATTTTATCAGTATTAGGCGGTGTTGCTTTAGTAGTGGTGGGTTATTTAATGTACAACAAGTTTGTATCTACGCCAGCAGAAAATGAAGCAGCTAGCGATATGTACCAAGCTCAAAAATATTTCCAACAAGCGATTGATGCGCCTGTGGCTAACGATTCTTTATTTAAATTAGCTTTAAACGGGGGAGAAGGAAAGCAAGGTTTTATTGATATTGCGAAAAATCACAGTGGTACAGATGCTGGTAATATTGCTAATTACTATGCGGGTATGGCATATTTGCATACTAAACAATTTGATAAAGCAATTGAGTTTTTAAGTGAATACAGTTCTTCAGATGCATATACGAGTGCTTTAGCTTTAGGAGCAATTGGAGATGCAAAAGCGGAATTAAACAAAAATGAAGAGGCTTTAGAATTTTATGTTAAAGCTGCAGAAAGCAATGATAACGAATTGACTACGCCACGTTTTTTAATGAAAGCAGGTCAAATGGCATTTGCTAACGGTAAAAAAGAAGAGGCTTTAAAATATTTTACAACAATTAAAGAAAAATACGAAGACACTCCAGAAGCTCAAAACATTGATGCTTTAATTGGAATGGCTCAATAAGAAGTTAGAATTTAGAAATTTGAAATTAGAATTTTTCTTATTTCTTTTCTAAATTTTAAATTCTAAATTCTGAATTTAGATGGCTACAGCAAATAAAAATTTATCAGAATACGATAAAAACTCAATCCCAAATGCGAAAGACTTTCGATTTGGGATTGTTGTTTCTGAATGGAACGACAAAATTACAGAAGGTTTGTACAATGGGGCAGAAGCGGCACTTTTAGATTGTGGTGCTTTACCTGAAAACATCGTGCGTTGGAACGTGCCTGGAAGTTTCGAATTGATTTATGGCGCAAGCCAAATGCATAAGAATTTGGATTTGGATGCTGTTATCGTAATCGGTTGTGTGATTAAAGGCGAAACCATGCATTTTGAATTTGTATGCGAAGGAGTTACTCAGGGCATCAAGGATATGAATGTGATTTATGATGCACCGACTATTTTTTGTGTCTTAACCGATAATACCGAAGCGCAATCGCTTGCTAGAAGTGGTGGGGCTCATGGGAATAAAGGGACAGAAGCTGCTATCGCAGCAATAAAAATGGTAGCGTTGAAAAATCAGTTTTAGTTTTTATTTTAAATACAATATATGAATCCATCCTTTTAAGGGTGGATTTTTTTTAACAGTCAATTAACTATAGCCTTGTAGTGAATTAAGAATAATTATGAATGGAAATGACTATTTTGCAATCCTATAAACAAACCCATAAAAACGATGTGTAAAAAAATAGTTATTCTGCTCACTTTGAGCTGTGTTTGTAATGTTTTGGCTCAAAAACATTTTAATCAACAATTAAAAAATGAACTTGATTTTATATTAGACACTGACCAGTTGTTACGCGAATACAGTATACCCTCAACAAGTGATAGTAGAAAAACTGAAATTTTAAATAAAACAGGGTATACCACAGCGGATGTAACAAAAGGAATCTGGAACGTCATAAATAAGCAAGATTCTATCAATTTAGTTAAGGTGGAACGTATTATTGAAAAATATGGTTATCCAGGAAAATCTATGGTGGGCGAACCGACAAATAAAGCAGTTTGGTACGTGATTCAGCATTCAAAGAAAATTTCCAATTATTTTGATTTGATAAAAACTGCTGGTAAACAAGGAGAAATACCTATGACTTTGGTAGCTATGATGGAAGACCGAAAACTGATGTACGAGGGCAAAGAGCAAATCTACGGTACACAAGGAGCTGGTCGTTTGATTTATGACCAACAAGGAAAGGAAGTGTTTTTTAACTTTATTTGGCCCATTGCAAATGAAACGCATTGTAACGAAAGACGAAAAGCTGTTGGTTTTGCAAACACTATTGAAGAGTATGCAAAAGATTTGGAAATTCCTTATGTGAAATTTACTATGGAGGATTTTAAGAAATTGAGGTTGGTTGAAAGACGAAAATAGTATCTGTAATTTTTATATTAGTTGCTCAATTCTTTTTAAAATGATAATTCAAAAAACTGTTAAATATGATTGAATTAGGAAATTATGATGAATTCTTGAATAAATATTATGAAGCTATAGATAATTCTGTTGTGGAAAATTTATTTAATACTCACTCGCTAACTAATCAAAATCATAGATACGAATTACAGTTAGTTAGTGGGATTAAGAAGCAACTTTTTTTTGAAACGTTAAGTGATGTAGAAAAATTATGTTTCAGAAAAAGAGAATTAGAGCTAAAAAGGCATATAGAGAAATTTATTCTGACTTAGTAATCGCTTATGAAGAAAATGTGCTTGTTTTAACTAGTTTAATTTTGAAAGTTTTAGATAATTGTAAATGTGATTTTTTATCATTTAGTTTTGATGATAAAATAGCCAGTGATGATTTGAATTTTGCTAGGCTGTGCACAATTTTAAAAATCGAATTGATTTGTCTTAATCGTCATATGAAATTAGAAAATGGAGGACATGTGTTATTTGATGCTATAGCAAAACCTGTTTTTGACGATTTAAAAGAATCTTTTTTTTATGAGAAATATCGTTTAAATGATTTGTATGTATTGTATCAAAAAGTTCAAGAATTATACGATTTGAATCCTTACCAAAAATAGAGGGCTAAGATTGACTGTTTATTATGTTACGGATTAGAAAATTTTTACAGATTTGTTTTGAATTAAGCATAGTAGATTGAAGATTAATTTATAGTTCTAATTTTCTTTAAAGAGGCTAAGTTGGAATTATAGTTTTAGATAAATCTGTTGAGTTTTTTGAAAATCAATGGTTCTTTTAAACTCCGCTTAGTAGTTTAAAAAGCATTTTTCGAAGATGCGTTTGTTTTCCGAAGACACTAAGTAAATCGAAATACATGTTACTTTTTCCCACCAAATCACATTCCTTTTGTTTAAATTTGTCTTTTGGTTTGCAGAAGCCAAAATCAAAAAATCTAAATTCAAAAAATGTCAAGTATCATACAACTATTACCCGACCATGTGGCCAATCAGATTGCTGCGGGGGAGGTAGTACAACGTCCCGCATCGGTAGTGAAAGAATTGGTGGAGAATGCAATTGATGCAGGTTCTACAGATATAAAACTGATATGTAAAGATGCTGGGAAAACCCTAATTCAAGTGGTTGATAATGGTAAAGGCATGAGTGTTACTGATGCCCGCTTGTGTTTTGAACGTCATGCGACTTCTAAAATTCGTAAAGCGGAAGACCTATTCGAATTGAGTACCAAAGGTTTTCGTGGCGAAGCTTTGGCGTCTATAGCCGCTATTGCGCATGTGGAACTAAAAACGAAACAAGAGCAGGAGGAATTAGGAACGCATCTTGTGATTGAAGGTAGTAAATTTGTTTCGCAAGAACCCGCAGTATTACCTAAGGGGACTTCTTTTTTGGTCAAAAACCTGTTTTTTAACATCCCCGCGCGACGTAATTTCTTGAAATCGGATACGGTAGAATTGCGTCATATTATAGACGATTTTCAACGGGTGGCATTAGCGCATGAAAATATTCATTTTACCTTATATCACAATGGGAGTGAGGTATTCAACCTACCCCAATCGAATTTAAGGCAGCGTATTGTTAATATTTTCTCGGGGAAAACCAATGAAAAGTTAGTGCCTGTAGCGGAGGATACAGAAATTTTAAAATTAAAAGGATTTATCGGTAAGCCTGAATTTGCTAAAAAAAGTCGTGGCGAACAGTTTTTCTTTGTCAATGACCGTTTTATAAAAAGTGGATATTTGCATCATGCCATTATGGCGGCTTATGAGGGTTTGTTGAAAGACGGTATGCAACCGAGTTACTTTTTGTATTTGGAAGTGCCTCCGCATACGATTGATATCAACATTCATCCCACTAAAACTGAAATTAAGTTTGACGACGAGCATGCTATTTATGCCATAATGCGCTCGGCAATTAAGCATAGCTTGGGACAGTTTAATGTGGCACCCGTATTGGATTTTGAGCGTGATGCCAATTTGGATACGCCTTACAGTTATATGAATAAGGATGCCGAAATGCCAACGATAGAGGTCAGTTCAACGTTTAATCCGTTTGCTGATGAAATGCCAACGTCACAACGTAGTATGCCTTCATTTACTAGTTCAGGGAACAGTTTTTCTGGTGGAAGTGCTTCCAAAAGCAATTATTCGGGGGGTAGTTCGTTTAATTATGCGCCCAAAGCAGAAAGTCAAAGTTGGGAAAGTTTGTACGTAGGGCTTAAAGATGCCTTTGAACCCCAAGAAATGCAATTTGAATCCGATACGGTAACAGGTTCCCTTTTTGGTGAAAACGAGGTTGAAAAGGCTAAAACAGGAACGTATCAAATTCATAAAAAATATATCGTAAGCCCTATAAAATCGGGTATGTTGATCATTGACCAGCAACGTGCGCATCAGCGTATTTTGTATGAGCAATTTTTAAAAAATATTACGGTACAACAAGCGAATAGTCAACAATTGTTGTTTCCTCTTCAATTGTTTTTTTCAGGGACAGAAATCGCTTTGTTGTCAGAATTAAGAGCTTCGTTAGAAAACACAGGTTTTGTGTTTGAAACGTTTAATGCGGAAGGACTCACCATATCAGGAATCCCTGTCACGATGACGGAGAGTGAAGTCTCCATCGTTTTAGAACAATTAATAGCCGATTTGCAAGACGAAATTCCTGATAGTAGTTTTAGTCAAATGGACAGCATGGCTAAGAGTATGGCTAAGAGTATGGCTGTGAAAACGGGAACTTATTTAACCGAAATCGAACAAGAAAATATAGTAAATAACCTTTTTGCGTGTAAAGAGCAGTCGGTTTCTCCTTTTAACCGTCCTACGTTTATCACGTTAAGTGTTGAAGATATTGATAAAAAATTTAGTGTATGATGCAAATTACCCCAGCTGTTAAACAATTATTGATTATAAATATAATATGCTTTGTAGGAACACAATTTGTGCCTCAGGCAGAGCAAGTTTTAGCGTTACATTATTTTGAAAGCCAAAGTTTTCGCCCTTGGCAGTTTTTGACTTATATGTTTATGCATGGTAATTTGATGCATATTTTCTTCAATATGTTCGCTTTATATTCTTTTGGTAGTGCCTTAGAGCATTTCTGGGGGAGTAAAAAATTTGTTTTCTTTTATATTTCCTGTGGATTAGGTGCGGGTATAATTCATTCTTTAGTGAATTATTATCATTTTCAAAGCGGTATGAGAGTACTTGTTGAAAACGGAGATACGGTTTCTAATATTTATGATACTTTGAAGGAAGGAAAGTATAATCTTGGTTGGGAGCAAATTTTAAGTCCAAAAGGATTTCAAGAATTTATTTCGTCTTATGTGTCGCCAGCAGTTGGAGCTTCAGGAGCTATTTACGGTTTGCTAACTGCTTTTGCTTTTATGTTCCCTAATGCGGAGTTGATGATGATGTTTATTCCAGTACCTATAAAAGCTAAATATTTTGTTCCTGTACTGGTGGTTATTGATTTGATTTCAGGAGTAACTGGAGGTTCTATTTTTGGAGGAAATGTAGCTCATTTTGCACATGTGGGTGGAGCACTTATCGGTTTTATCATGATGTGGTACTGGAAGAAAAATTCTTTTAATGACAGACGTTGGAATTAAAATAAACTACCCAGTACAATAAAGAAATGCCATATGTTAAAAAAAATATATCTTAGTGACTTCTTTGAGATGACTTAGTGAACTTAGTGGTTAAAAAAATAATGATTATGAATATCCTTCAAGACTTAAAACAACACTACCGACTAGGTGATTTGACCGTTAAGTTGATTTTTATCAATGTCGTACTTTTTGTAGTGCCTACATTGGCGGTGAGTTTGTTGCGACTATTTTTAGTTTCTTTCGATTATTATCCTTGGGTGGCTTTGTCTGAAAATGTGACTGCATTGTTATACAAACCGTGGACGTTACTAAGCTATAATTTTTTTCATGGAGGCTTAGTACATTTAGTTTTTAATATGTTAATGTTGCATTTTGCGGGTCGATTATTTACAACCTATTTTACCCAAAAGCAATTGTTAAGTGTGTATGTGTTAGGTGGTGTTTTTGGCGGAGTATTATATTTGTTAAGTTATTTGTTCTTGCCTTTTTTAGCGAATCAATCGGCTTATTTAGTTGGTGCCTCAGCATCAATCATGGCCATAGTATTTGCTACGACAACTTATCAGCCTTATATGAATTTGCGTTTACCATTGATAGGAAATGTACAATTATGGCATATTGCAATCGTTTTTTTGGTATTAGATTTAATTCAATTACCCTTGGAAAATACGGGAGGGCATCTGTCTCACCTTGGCGGTGCCTTATTCGGATTCATTTATATCAAAACTTTGCAACAAGGTTTCGATTTGGGAAAAGGGGTGAACACTCTTTTAGATGGTGTAGCCAATTTGTTTTCTAGAAGAAAAAGTGCGCCTTTTAAAAATGTATATCGCAACGCACAACAAAATAAAAGCAACACGACTTATAACAGCAGTCGTGTGGTGAAAAAAGATATGGCCCAACAGCAAATAGATGAAATTTTAGATAAAATCAGCCAGTCGGGGTATGAAAGTCTGACCAAAGAGGAAAAAGAATTTCTATTCCGTGCGGGGAAGTAGATAAAAGTTAGAATTCAGAAATTAGAAATTAGAATTTAGAAAATTCACAGACAACTAATATGAAGTTCAAAGTAAATTGTATTTCAAGATAATATCAGTATAACGGATGTAGATGTTAATTGTTTTGCTTTGGTTTTTATCCTAAATATTGGATTTATCTGACAAAAAATCGTTTCTTTGTAGTAGTTTTCAATACAGAAAAAATGAAGAACCTTTCTTGGTTTAATAAATTTGTTTTTGGTGTCAACGGTTTGGTAATGGTACTTACGTTTTTAGCGTATGTGTTACCTTTTTTGGCACCAAAATGGTTTTCCTTCTTGTCGGTATTGACCCTAGTATTGCCTTTTTTCTTAATACTCAATGCCTTGTTTTTTTTGTATTGGTTTTTGCAACTCAAGCGCCAAATGATACTCTCGGGTTTGGTATTACTCTTAGGAATCACCTTCATCAATAAATTTTATAAATTCTCATCAAAAGAAAAAGAAGCGTCTGATAAAGATTTTGTAGTGATGAACTACAATGTGCGTTTGTTTAATCTTTTTAAATGGATTCCAAGTGACGCTATTCCCGATGCTATTTTGGATTTTGTCAAAGAAAACAATCCTGATGTGCTGTGTGTGCAAGAATATTCGAGTACTGCCACGGCTAAGGTAGATTTCAAATTATATCCGTATCGGGCTATTTTTACCCAAGGAAATTTAATCAAAACCGGGAATGCAATTTTCTCTAAGTTTCCCATTGTTAACGAAGGAGAAATTACCTTTCCTGAATCGAATAACATTGCCATGTTTGCCGATATTAAAATAGGAAAAGATATTGTAAGGGTATATAACTTGCATTTGGAGTCGATTAAAATATCGCCAGATGTCAACGAAATGTCTGAAAATGTAGAAGGGTTCAGCCAAGCCAAATCGGAAGCTATATTAAAACGCATAGGAGAGGCCTTTAAAAAACAACAGCAACAGGCAGAAATTTTCGTGGCACATAAAAAAGATTGCGAATATCCATTAATTGTGTGTGGCGATATGAATAACAGTGCGTTTTCTTATGTGTATCGCACGGTAAAAGGCAATTTGCAAGATACGTTTGAAGAAGCTGGAAAAGGTTTCGGACAAACCTATAATTTTAAATATTACCCAGCGCGTATCGATTATATTTTTGCAGATGCACGCATGAGTGTAAAAAGTTTTAAGAACTTCCCTGATTTTATCAATTCAGACCATTTGCCTATAATGACGCGCTTGGCGCTGGAATAGGTGATTATGTTAATTTTTCCTGTAAGACCTAATATTATATGACCTAACAGGTTTTCAAAACCTGTTAGGTCTGTGGTTACGTCTATTGCAAACAAAAAAACACGGATTTATAAATCGATATAAATCCGTGTTTGTATACTAATTCTGCTGATTTAAAAAGTCAGTTCCTGTTGCAATAAATACTCTTTAGCATAACGACCTTCGTTAAATAATAGGTCTAAGATACTTAGGTTGTTGATAAAGCCGTGTTTTTCTTCAAATACTTGGCTGTAAGGTGTCAGGATTGAAATGTCTTTTTTACCGTTGGCTAAGGTACGCAAATCGGTGAAATATGGCGCTTCCTTAAAGTATTCTTCCGTTTTGTGATGCTCAAAATTCAAACCTAAACATTTGGAAACAATTTCAATAGTTTCGAAGTTTAAATCCATTAAAAATTCATGTTTCTTGGTGAATATAGGAGCCAGGGCATCTTCGTAATATTCAAAAAAAGGAGAGGTTCTATAGGCCGCTTCTAAGGATTTGAAGTGTTGTTTTTGCCAATCAAAAGCCGTTTCTAAGCGAATGTCTCTGGTTTTTTGATGAGCTTCTTTGCTGTGTTTTACAGGTATGTTCAACAATTGAATTCCGTTTGGACTGTAAATGTACATACGGTTACGATTGGTTTGTTTTTGGAAATTATCATCCATTTCAAAAGTCACTTTTTCTGCTTTTGCAATCGCTACAAAATGACTGATAGAAGGGAAGTATGTAGGGTGTATTAAGATATTCATTTCGTATTAGTTTAAAAGTTTCAGGTTTCAAGTTTAAAGTTGGGGACAAAGATGAACTAACTTTAAACTTGAAACCTGGAACATGAAACAAAAATATTATGCATTTTTCTTTTTCTTATTTCTATACCAATCAAATCCAAACCAAGCTACTAAAGCCACTAAGAAGTATTTGAAGTACGAAACAGGTTGTCCGTCGCCACCTACGGTACAGAATAAACGATCCCAACGGATTTTATCAATGGCTTTTGACCAAGGCACGTTCGGGTCAATACTCCACCAGATAAACACAGGTTTACCCACCACGTGGTCCATAGGAACGAAGCCCCAATAACGGCTATCTTCCGAACGGTGACGGTTGTCTCCCATCATCCAGTAATAATCTTGTTGGAAGGTATAGTTAGTAGCTTCTTTATCGTTGATGTAAATTTTTCCACCTTTTTCTTCTAATTTATTACCTTCATATACGGTAATGATTCTTTTGTAAAAAGGTAAGGTTTCCTTATTTAATGCCACAGTTTTGTGCGCTTCAGGAATGTAAATTGGACCAAAATTGTCTGAAGACCATTTTTGGTTATGTGGGAAAATACTTTTTTCAATAGATGTGGGTGCAGGTGTTAATTGCTTTACAATCGTTTTTACAATTGGAATGTTTTTAATACGTGCAACATTTTCATCGGTCACAGCACCAAAATAATATTCATTAGGTTTTCCTGTTGGGTATATCCCATCGGTAATTTTGTAGTCTTCAATTAATACTTGCGCATATTGCGATAAATCACCTCCATCGGTAGTTACCAAATAAGAATATTGAGGTTTTGCTCTTTCAGGTAAAACGAGTTTTTTATTGTCAATGTACACATAACCATCTTTTATTGATAAGTTATCGCCAGGTATACCCACACAACGTTTTACATAGTTAGAACGTTTGTCTTTTGGTTTGTCAATATGTTTTCCTGATGTATCAAAGAATTTATAAACGGTATCTGCTGGCCAGTTGAAACAAACGATATCGTTACGCTCTATTTTTTGTAAACCTGGTAAACGAAACGAAGGTAATTGAGGTTTGCTCAAATAAGATTTTGCTTTAACCACCATCATACTGTCGTGTACCATAGGTAAGGCCACCGCTGTAGAAGGGGTACGAGCTCCATAATGGAACTTGCTCACGAATAAGAAATCACCCACTAATAACGATTTTTCTAGCGAAGAAGTCGGAATGTTGAAAGGTTGCATGACATAGGTATGAACTAAAGTCGCTACTACAATGGCATACAGTAATGAAGCAACCGTATCACCTGATTTTGTCGTAGGAACTAAACTTCTGTCACGTTTGTATGCTACATTCAGCATGTAGTTTACATAGTAAATATAAAAACCTAGGGTTACTACGCCTAGAATAGTATCTTTTTCTTTGTTCTGACCAAAACTTCTTAAAATTTCAACCCATACCACTATAAACATAATCAGGTTTACAATAGGTACGAATAATAAGGCAGTCCACCAAGTAGGTCGGTTGATGATTTTCATCAATACGATTGCATTGTAAACAGGAACAAAAGCTTCCCACGATTTTCTACCCGCTTTTTCATACAATTTCCAAGTACCCAAGCCGTGAATTACCTGAACAACTAAGACGAATATTAACCACTGTATTGCTGTCATTTTAATTTAGAATTTAGAATTTAGAATTTAGAATTCTAAAAGATTATTGATTTAAATTGTTTAAAGATAATACATCCTTCATGGTGAAAACTCCCGTTTTGCCTACTAGCCATTCTGCAGCAATTACAGAACCTAAAGCAAAGCCTTCACGATTGTGTGCTGTGTGTTTGATTTCAATTTGGTCCACTTCGCTATCGTAAAAAATACTGTGAGTTCCGGGTATGTTTTCTATGCGTTTGGCTTCGATATGGATTTCGCTTTCTTTTGCTTTTTCCATCGTCCAAGTTTTATAGTTTGAATTTTCAATGATGCCATTTGCTAATGAAATAGCTGTACCGCTAGGCGCATCCAGTTTTTGGGTATGATGAATTTCTTCCATAGAAACTTTGTATTGTTCTAAATTAGCCATCATCTTAGCCAAATAATTGTTCAATTCAAAAAAGATATTTACACCTAAACTGAAATTAGAGCCATAAATAAAAGCGCCTTTTTTGTCTTGACAAAGAGCAGCCATTTCGTCATACTGTTCTAGCCAACCTGTGGTGCCACTCACTACTGGTATATTAGTAGCAAAACAGGTAGAAATGTTACTCACAGCACTACTAGGAACACTGAAATCAATAGCTACATCGGCTTTTTCTAAACCTTCAAAAGTGTCTTGACTCGATTTGCGTAATACAATTTCATGACCACGTTCTAAAGCAATGCGTTCAATTACCTTGCCCATTTTTCCGTATCCTAAAAGTGCTATTTTCATGGTGTTAAAATTTAAAATTTAGTGCTAAACCTACATTAGGATTTAGATCAATAGCGTTTTGTTGCAACTGTGGTCTTACTGTTAGTTTTTCATTAACGTTAAATTGTTGTAAGTGCGCATCTACGTTAGCATCAATAATGTTTAACGCATAGAAAGCAACAGTAAGTAAGAGGGATAAATCTCTGTTTTGTTGGTAAAATTTTTGTGCTTGTATTAACTGATCGTTGCTAAGTTTTTGATAATCCAAGTTTAAATTTGGGTCGTTTGCGAGACGCTTTTTGTATTCATCTCGATAACTGTCGTATTTATTTTGATTTGATATATAAAAATAAGTAGTAGTGCCTATAGCAGCAACTACTATGGGTACTTTCCAATAACTTTTGTTGTAAACCTGTCCAGCACCAGGAAGTAAAGCCGAATAGAATGCAGCTTTAGCAGGACGTAAAGGATCGATAGTTTTGTAAACAGTATCGTTAGCTATCAGTTTTATGTCTTTTTGGGCTTGTGCTTTAAAGATGCCTAAACTGAAGCTAACGAATAGTATGTATTGCCAATATTTCACTAAGAATTAATTAGTTTTAATAAGCGATTAAAATCTTCTTCAGAATGAAAAGGGATAGTGATTTTTCCTTTTCCATTTCCGGCAACTTTGATATCTACTTTTGTTCCGAAATAATCGTTAAAAGTTCTTTTTTCATCTAAGCCTACATCAAAAGCGGCTTCAGCTGGTTTTGCAGCTGGTTTGTCAAGATTGCCTTCGTGATAAGCTTTTACCAAAGCTTCCGTTTCGCGAACTGATAAGTTTTGGCTTACTATTTTTTGATAGATAGCGGTTTGTGCATCGTGGTCATCAATGTTGATAATAGCACGTCCGTGTCCCATCGAAATAAACCCATCGCGAATACCTGTTTGGATAATCGGATCTAGTTTCAATAAGCGCATGTAGTTAGCCACAGTTGAGCGTTTTTTACCTACACGGTCACTCACTTGTTCTTGTGTTAATTGGATTTCATCCATCAAGCGTTGGTAAGATAGCGCCACTTCAATGGGGTCTAAATCATGGCGTTGAATGTTTTCAACTAAGGCCATGGTTAGCGACTCATTATCGTCAGCCAAACGGATATAAGCAGGAACTGTTTTTAATCCAATTATTTTTGAGGCACGCAAACGGCGTTCACCGGAAATCAACTGGTATTTGTTGAAATCCATTTTGCGAACTGTAATTGGTTGGATAACACCTAGTTCTTTAATAGAAGTAGCTAGCTCTTGTAAAGCTTCTTCGTTAAAGTTAGTACGTGGCTGAAAAGGATTGATTTCAATAGATTCAATATCTAATTCAATAATACTACCTACTACTTTGTCTGCATTCTTATCAGCTGCTGTTTTGATGTCATTTTCAGGATCTTTCAAAATAGCCGATAATCCTCTACCCATTGCTTGTTTTTTTGCCAATGCCATAAAATCCTCCTATATGCTTTTATTAACTGTTTTTCTTAATGATTTCTGCTGCTAAATCTAAATAGTTAGTAGCTCCTTTGCTAGTAGCATCATAGTTGATGATGCTTTCTCCAAAACTTGGTGCTTCACTCAATTTGATGTTACGCTGAATTACCGTGTCAAAAACCATATTGTTAAAGTGTTTTTGAACCTCTTCAACCACCTGGTTAGATAAACGTAAACGAGAATCATACATGGTTAACAACAATCCTTCGATATCTAATTCAGAATTGTGAATTTTTTGTACGCTTTTAATAGTGTTTAATAATTTTCCAAGACCTTCTAAGGCAAAGTATTCACATTGAATAGGAATAACCACAGAATTTGCTGCTGTTAATGCATTCAAGGTTAAAAGACCTAATGAAGGAGCGCAGTCTATAATTACATAATCATACGTATCTATTACCGATTGTAATTGCTCTTTAAGCATGTACTCACGGTTTTCTTTATCAACCAATTCGATTTCGATAGCCACCAAGTCAATATGAGCTGGAATAACATCCACATTTGGAGAAGAACTTTCAATAATAGCCTCAGCTGGAGTACAACTATGCTCAAGGATTTGATAAGTTCCTAATTCAACTGCTTCAACATCTATGCCTAATCCAGAAGTGGCATTCGCCTGTGGATCAGCATCAATCAATAACACTTTTTTTTCTAAAGCCCCCAAAGCGGCCGCTAAGTTGATCGATGTAGTTGTTTTTCCTACACCACCTTTTTGATTAGCAATTGCAATTATTTTACCCATTTGATCTTCGAAATTTTGAGCCGTAAAATTACAATTATTTATGGGTTTTGAAAATCTATTTTGTTAACAATTTAATAAATGCTTATTGGTCAGGTTTTAGTTCAAATGAAACGGGTTGTTTATGACACGATTTGTTAAATAAATTAAGTTTTTATCTTTTAAAATTGCTCAAATAACTGTTTAAAAAGTAACCTTTTTATGTGAAATTTCATTTTTGTAAATTAAGAAAGAGCAAGCTCAAAAAAGCTTGCTCCCCATGGGTTGAATGTCTTTCGACAAACGACCAATAATTTGAAAAATAGAGATTGTCTTAAATTTTAACTAGTTTTTCTGCTGCTTGGATCAAAGTTTCATCAGTCTTTGCAAAACAAAAACGCAACATTTGTCTATCGGTTTGATCATTGTAAAATACAGAAATTGGTATAGCGGCTACTCCATGTTTTTGGATGAGTTCTTTAGCAAAATCCACATCATTTGTTTTTGAAATGTTTTGGTAACTAACCACTTGAAAATAGGTGCCATCGCAAGGCATTAACTCAAATCGGCTTTCTTTTAAAAGGTTTTTAAATAAATTCCTTTTTTCTAAATACATTTTTGAAACCTCCTCGAAATCCACCACATCTAGGTATGCTGCTATAGCGTGTTGGGAGAAGCTGTTTACGCTGAAAACTAAAAATTGATGTACTTTTTTTATTTCATGCATAATCGTTTCAGATGCGATTAAATACCCCACTTTCCAACCCGTAACATGCAAAGATTTTCCAAATGAAGAGGCAATGATAGTTCGGTTTTTTAGTTTTTTTCGTGTGTGGAATGAAATGTGTGGCTGGGTAAATGTGATGTACTCATACACTTCATCGCCTAAAACTAAAATTTGAGGATGTTTATCCAGTATAGTTTCCAATGCTTCAAAATCGGCAACAGTCCAAATTCTTCCGGTAGGATTATGCGGATTGTTGATGATGATCATCTTGGTTTTTGAAGTAATGGCCTCTTCAATTGTGTTAAAATTAGGGGTGTAATCGGGATTTAGGGGAACTCGAACTGAAATTCCACCTGCCATAGCCACTGAAGGTTCATAGCTATCGTAACTAGGATCTAAAATAATAACCTCGTCGGAGTTTTTAATAAGGGCATTGATTGTGCTATAAATACCTTGAGTTGCCCCTGCGGTAATTAACATCTCAGTATTTGTGTTGACTTTTCTGTTATAGCGGGTATAGGTTTGTTGGGCTATTTTATCCATCAATAGTGGTAATCCAGCCATAGGGGTGTATTGATGAATGTTTTGACGTATTAATTGCTCACTTATTCGGAGCAAACGTTCATCTTCTGGGAAATTTGGAAACCCTTGTGATAAATTGATAGCTCCTTGTTCGTGGGCTAGTTTAGACATTACAGCAAAAATGCTAGTGGATATATTAGGTAATTTAGACATGATTGATTAGACTGATAGACTGTTAGATTGATAGATTTTTAGGTTTTTGTGTTTTGTTTGTAATAGGTAAAAATATGAAAACTTTTAAAAATACAATGGCAATTGTTATTTGTAAAACTTTGGTTATTAAAAAAGCGCCCTTAGGCGCTTTTGAATTTTATTTGTTTAAAACCTCTGTTAACGGAATGGCATCAGTTCCGTTAGGTAAGGTAGTTTTCAGTTTTAAAGCTAATGTGGGTGCAATTTGGGTAATGTCTTTCTTTTCAAAATTTTCCCCTTTTTTAATGCCCCAACCGTAAAATAAACAAGGAACATGGGTATCATAGCTATATGGTGATCCGTGAGAGGTACCTGTAGTTTGATATTGCATATAGGCTGGTTTGTCTATAAGGATTAACTCGCCATTTTGCACAGGATCATAACCTTTTGAAACAAAATTCAAGTAGTTGTCAGCCACTGAACCAGCAATGATTTCGCTTTCATCATAGACTCTTTTTATGTGTTTTTGAGTGTATAAATACTCTTTAACAGCGTTTTTAACTTTACTTAGTTCGAGTCCTTTTTCTTTGATTTTTACTTTATCTAAAAAAACATTGAAAGAGTCGTAGGTTAAGAGTAAATTGTCGCCAAATTGTGTTTTTGTAAACTCTGCAATTCCATGTTCAATATTTTTCTCGTTGGTGTCTTCCACGTCATAACGATTGTCTTTTAGGTGCATTACATTTTCAGCACCTGCATGATCAGCCGTTAAGAAAAGTAAGTAATTATCCTTACCCACATTGATGTCTAGATATTGTATGAACGTTCCAAGAGTTTGATCTAAACGCAAATAAGTATCTTGCAATTCTATAGAACGCGGACCGTACATATGTCCTACATAGTCCGTTGCAGAAAAACTTACTGTTAAGAAATCTGTTTCATCATCTTTACCTAATTGTTCGTTTTCAATTGTCTTTTGTGCAAAATCAGCTAAAAAATTATTACCAAAAGGAGTGGTTCTTAAAATGCCTACATCGCCAGGCTTAGTCAGTTCCGCTAAGGCATAAGGGAAAAAAGCTTGTTTTTTATTTAATTTACCCTCATACGGATTGTCATCAGGTAAACTTTCATTGTATGTTTCTTTTGCTTTTAATAAGTCCCAACTTTGGTTTACATATTTCTCGTAATTTTTTTCATTATTGAATTGTGTTACCCATGCAGGTAAACTTTTTCCATAAAATGAACTAGAGATGAAATTTCCACTTTTACTAAACCAAAATGCCCAATCTGCAAAATGTCCAGCAGGTAAAATGGCACCACGGTCTTTTATACTTAATCCAATTACTTTTCCTTTAAAATTTGTGCTTAATTTTAATTCGTCGGTAATCGTTGAGGCTTGTAAGATTTTAGGAGACATTTTGCCCTCGGCTTCTGTACCGTTACCTATGGTGGTTACTCCTGCATCATCGGTACAATAAAGGTTTTTGCCAGTGGCTTTGTTAAACCATTCGTTGCCTACAATGCCATGAACTGCGGGTGTAGTACCTGTGAAAATTGAGGCATGTCCAGGGCCAGTAAAGGTGGGCATATAATTGTAGTGCATATTATGGTAGGTGTAACCATCTCGCAACAATTTCTTGAAACCGCTTTCAGAAAAATCATTGTAAAAACGGTTTAAATATTCCATTTTCATCTGATCCACAACGATACCTACGACCAATTTAGGACGTTTTACTTCAGCATTGATTTTTGGCGCTTGTGCACTAGCAACAAGACTCAATGCTGATAAGTATAATTTAAAAATGTCTTTCATTTAAAAAAAATTAGCCTGCAAATTTAAGGATAAATCTATAGTGAAAAGTTAATTAGATGTAAAACTTTTTCTATAAAAATAGGTTTAATTCGTTATTTGTTTAAAAACTCCCAAATATACCCGTTGATTTCAGCGCGTTGCGCTGGTGTGGCTTCGTCATCCATGTGATTGTGGATAGTGTTAGGTAATTTGATTAACTGAATGGTATATTTTGTTTGGTCTTCCGCTGTGGGTAATACGCCTTCATCGGCAGGTTGGTCGCTTGAACGCAAGGATAAGACCTTAACCGATTTAGATAAAGGTAATGCCATACGACGATTGTCTAAAGTGATGATGCGTTGTATTTTATTAGGGTATTTTTGAGGGAACAAAGCCGTCATATCGCCTCCATTAGAATGCCCAATAAGCGTAATGTCCTTATAGTTAAGTTTAGGGTGTGATTTTTTCATTTGTTGCAGCACAAATAGGATGTTATCAGCGCCTCTATCCCAAAAAGGTCTGCGTACCACTTGTGGTTTACCCTCCATGGGAATCAAGTCATCTGTAGGTAACTCATGTTGGATACTGACCACAAAGTAGCCTTTAGAAGCTAAAAATTCGGCTATAAATGAATAGCCCAGGTAAGCTCCGCCTTTATTTTGTCCATACCCATGACTGATGATAACTAATTTAGACGCTTTTTTTTGTTTTTTTTGACTTTGGTAAATAGCAATCGGAATGACTCTATTTCGTGTTTTATCGTTTAAAACCAAGGTGTCTAAACGGGTGTTTTGTTGTTGCGCATTTATGGTGTTAAAACTTAGAAAGAATAGCAGAGGTGAATGAGTTTTTTCATTTTTTGTATAAATGTGTTTTTGTGAATTAGTTTTTTAAAATCATTTGGAATCCTTTGGCAATATGTCCATTCATGGTCATAACCTCTATTTCTTTCTCTACTACAATTTCGAACTCCTGAGTTAATTCAAGTATCCAAGCTTTAGGATGATGTCTGAACGTAGCGCCTTCAGGCAAGGTGAAAACACCGTAATTTTCTTCATCATCATTAAGATGGAAATAGTTTTTGACTTCGGCAGAATTTTCCTGTAAGTAATAATCGCTGATATAAAGAATTCCTCCTTTTTTAAGTTTGGATTGTAAAAGTTGGATTAATTGTTTTTGTCCTTCATTTGAGGGAATACAAGTTAGAACTGCGAAAAGCAAGATGGCATCTGTACTTTCATTTTCTAGAGGTAAATCGTTAGGCTCTTGGATGACGTGTAGGGGTAAATTTTGGTGTTTTTTGCCTCTTTCAATTAGCTCTTTTGAAGTGTCAAAACCAGTGCAATGTGTATACCCCGCGTCAAAAAATTGCTGAATGATGCGACCGTAACCACAACCGTAATCGACTAAGCAGCTGGTTTTAACCAAATAGTTACTTAACAAATCTAAATCTAGAGGATGGGTAAAAGTTTTTTCTTGGGCAACTTTGTCCCAATAGTCTTTTTGATTGTCGATAGTCATCTGTTGTTTGTCGTTTGTTGTTTATTGTTTGTTGTTTATTGTTTATTGTTTGTTGTTCTGGGGAATTGTTTTCTATAGTTTTAGGGACATGGTCAAATTATCATAATACTTGCCTTTTTGCTTGAAATAATTTTTGATACTACCATTTTCTATAAAACCCATTTTTTTGTAGAGGGTAATGCCCGCCATGTTTTCAGTATATACTTGAAGCCATAAGAGTTCCAATTTTGGATTTTCTTTAGCCCATTGGATAACCGTTTCAAATAAATGTTTGCCTAAGCCTAAATTTCGCCATTCAACCAACATTCCCATCCCAATAACTGCGGTGTGTTCCATCGCTTTTCTTTTAGAACCCGTGGCGTCAATATTTCCAATGATTTGGTTGTCATATTCAGCAACCAATAAAAGCGAATTGTCCGATTCTATATACGATTTTATCCAATTTGGGTCAGCATCAATTTTCATTTCTTCGGGAAGTTTTGGAAGATATTCACTATCGCCTAGATAACTTCTAATACAGTTGGATAATTTTTCGGTATCTTCAATTTTTGCTTCCCGAAGCGTTAGGGTTTTACCGTTTTTAAGAGTGATTTTTTGAGGTTGTATTTTTGACATTCGTTTAGTTTTTTTTGAGATTAAGGTTTGTTGAGATAATTATTTTGCACAAAGCGAATGTGATGTAAATTATGTCCCACAGCCATAAATCCTAAGCTTCTGGCGGTAAATGAAACTCCGTTAGCAGTTCCTTTAAAATCCAACATCTCATCTGTCATATTTTGGTATAGAGCAAGGGTGGCATTTCTAACAGCGGTATATTCTTCGCGTAAATCAGCTAGACTATAGGTGAGGTTTTTCAATGGTGTCATATAGGTGTTTTCATCAAAACCAGCCAACTCGGTTGCATCAAAACGAGAGAAACGCAAAGCGCGATACGTGTAAACGCGTTCACAATCGATGATATGACGTATCACTTCTTTGATAGTCCATTTTTCAGGAGCGTAGGCAAAGTCTTCTTTGTAGGCTGGAAGGCTATCTAAAAATGCCAAAGTGAAGTCTCTACTTTGTTTTAATTCTTCGAGTAAATTGTCAGTTGGCACCAAATCGAAGAAATAATGCGAATACTCAGGAGCGTCTTGGTAAATTTTTGGATTGTTCATTTTTTCAATTGTTGCTTGAATAGTGTAAACTTTTTATTGTCTTGATTATTGCAATAGAGAATATCATTTAAAAATTAGAATTCCAACAAAACGGGGTCGGCATTTTTAAAAGTGGGTGCTTGTTCTATAATAGATGCGACTCTTTTTTTGTTGATTTTCATGGTGATGTCCGCTTCTGTGGTAAAAAGTAATAACGTCATAAACGGATTGTGTATATACGGAATCGTTTCAGGCTCCAATTGGTCCAATTCGACTATTTTTTCAATTTCTTGTAAGCCTTCGTTATAAATTTTGTGAATGACCAAAAGTTTTAAAACGCCTTCAACATTGGCAATTTTGATATATATGTTTTGCAATTCAGGTTTTCCAATAGTTTTGGCTAAGGTTAGTTTAGCAAAAGTTTTTTGGCTAATGCTTTCGCGAACCAAATTGAAAAAGTGCGTATAGGTTTCGTTATTCGACATGTTGTAAGATATTTTGGTAAAGTTACGTTTTTTTGAGGTTATGAAACAGCCGTAAAAGGCAAACACAAATTATCACAGATTTGCACAGATATTTCAAGCACGAATTCCACTAATTATCACGAATTTTAGTAAGTGAACTATGCAAAATCAAATGAAGAAATTTTGATGAGCTTTTATAATTGAAAAATAGTGAGCTTCGCGCATTCTTCGTGTACTTTGTGGTTAAATGTTCCTCAGAGTTTCACAAAGAAATCTTACTTGCTTTGTAATTGAAAAGTTGTGTGCTTTGTGCCTTCTTGGTGTACTTAGTGGTTGAATGTTTCACAGAGTCACACAAAGTTGGTACAAGGAAATTATCTGTGCTTTGTAATTTAAAAGTTGTGCGCTTTGTGCCTTCTTGGTGTACTTTGTGGTTAAAAAAAATCTTTATTTTTGAAAAACTATCAATCGGTTTTCTATAGTTACTTCTGAGAAACCATATGTTTCTTTAATCCATTCCATGGTTTCTTTTTGATACATAAATACGTGGGTCGTATCGTTTTTATAATACCATTTTTCAAAATCAATTTCAGGACTGTACAAATGCGTCATGCAATATAATTTTCCTTGAGGTTGTAATAATTGGTACAGTAATTCAAATTCTTTAGCGGGATGATGAAAATGTTCGATGACTTCACAACAAGCAATATAATCGTAGGCTTTGGTTAATGCCTCTGGAAAAGGATGGAAAAACGGGTCGTAGGAAACGATAGCATAGCCATTATCATTGAGAACTTTACTAACCGCTGAACCTGTTCCTGCGCCAAAATCCAAGCCCGAATGTGAGGGACTAAAATCATGTAAAATACCTTGGGTAATTGGGGAAACAAAATGAAGATAACCCGCATCGGTCACATCGTTATTGTGAAAGCGATAGTGTTTTTCTTCGTCTTGTGCGGTCATATACTGCTCAGGATGCAGAAGAATGGCTTGACAATTGGTGCATTGAAAATAATCACGGTTTTTGATGTTGTGAAACGGAGTGGTGTGGGAATGGCAAAGCGGACAGGTGGGGGGCATGTTGTAAGTTTGTTGTGATTTTACAAAAAAAAATATAAGATACGATTTTATACTTCGTTAGTTTATTTAGTGTTTTTGGTATTTAAACCAAAAAACCCTAACTACAACAGTAATTAGGGATTTTGTATTTATTAATTTAGTAAGTCAACTGAATCACTGAACAGTGATTACTGAAAACTAAACTAGTTTTGAACCAAAACCCATTCACCCGAAGCTAATAAATGCTCCGCTTTCTTGAATTTCATGGTTTCTGTTTGACCGCTCATGATATGTTTGATGGTCACTTCATCGTTACGGTTAATTTTCGGTTGGTCACGAACAATTGTTTCCGTTACTTGGTGCTGTTGCGGTTGTCCCGCTTGTTGCATGGTTTCACGTTGACGCTCAATTTGTTCTTCCATGTTCAAAACTTCTTCCTTGATTTCAATGTAGCTGTCTTGTGTATCTTCTTCTATAGCTTCTTGAATAGGAGCGTTTTGTTGTGGTAAATCTGCTTTGAATAAGAACGAAATAACCTCTTTATTAATGCCGTCTAACATATTTTTGAATAAGTTAAACGATTCAAATTTGTAAATCAATAACGGGTCTTTTTGTTCGTGTACGGCTAATTGTACCGATTGTTTCAACTCGTCCATTTTGCGTAAATGCTTCTTCCAAGCCTCGTCCACAATTGCTAACGTGATGCTTTTTTCAAAATCAGCAATTAATTGTTTCCCATGTGTGTCGTACGCTTTTTTCAAATCCGTTACTACATTCATTCCTTTGATACCATCCGTAAACGGAACGACGATACGCTCGAAATGATTTTCTGGATTTTCATATACATTTCTTATGATAGGGAAGGCCTCGTTTGCATCACGGTTGTTTTTGTCATGGTAATACTCGCTGGCCGCTTTGTAAACTAAACTAGTGATTTTAGCATCGTTTAAGCTTGTGAATTCCGTTTCTGAAACAGGAGAAGTAATCGATAAATAACGAATCAATTCGAATTCGAAATTTTTGAAATCTTTCGTTAATTTGTTTTTCTCTACAATATTGTCACACACATCGTAAATCATGTTGGCAATATCCAGTTTCAAACGCTCTCCGTGTAAGGCATGACGACGACGTTTGTACACTACCTCACGTTGTGAGTTCATGACATCATCATATTCTAACAAACGTTTACGAACACCAAAGTTGTTTTCTTCTACTTTTTTCTGTGCTCTTTCGATAGACTTAGTCATCATTGAATGTTGAATCACTTCGCCTTCTTTCAAGCCCATTCTGTCCATGATAGATGCCACACGGTCAGAACCAAATAAACGCATTAGGTTGTCTTCTAAAGACACGTAGAATTGTGAGCTACCTACATCCCCCTGACGACCTGCACGACCACGTAACTGGCGGTCTACACGACGTGAATCGTGACGTTCTGTACCAATGATTGCTAAACCACCTGCTTTTTTAACTTCGTCCGTCAATTTAATATCCGTACCACGACCCGCCATGTTTGTAGCAATCGTTACTACGCCTGGTTTACCTGCTTCAGCTACAATTTGCGCTTCTTGCTTGTGTAATTTCGCATTCAATACATTGTGTTGGATGCCTTTCATTTTAAGCATACGGCTTAATAATTCAGAAATCTCAACCGAAGTTGTACCAATCAACACCGGACGTCCTTGTTGTACCAATTCTTGTACATCATTAGCCACCGCGTTGAATTTTTCACGTACCGAACGGTAAATCAAATCTTCTCTATCGATACGTGCAATACCACGGTTGGTTGGAATTTCTACTACATCTAATTTGTAGATTTCCCAGAACTCACCAGCTTCTGTAACTGCTGTACCTGTCATACCTCCTAATTTGTTGTACATACGGAAGTAATTCTGCAAGGTAATGGTTGCGTAAGTTTGTGTCGCTTCTTTAATACGAACGTTTTCTTTCGCTTCGATGGCTTGGTGTAAACCGTCTGAATAACGACGACCATCCATGATACGACCCGTTTGTTCGTCAACAATCATTACTTCATTGTCCATTACCACGTATTCTGTATCTTTTTCAAATAGGGTATAGGCTTTTAATAATTGTGTTAACGTATGGATACGCTCACTTTTTACAGAGAAATCAGCAAATAAAGCTTCTTTTCTTTCAGCTTCTTCTTCTTTAGTTAATCCTGCTTTTTCAATAACAGCGATTTCTGTTCCGATATCTGGTAATACGAAGAATTTATCATCGGTATTTTTAGATAATTCTTTAATACCTGCTTCTGATAATTCTACTTGGTTATTTTTTTCTTCGATAACAAAGTATAACGCCTCATCTACTTGTGGCATTTTACGGTTGTTATCTGACATGTATTCGTTTTCGGTTTTTTGTAATAATTGTTTTACGCCTTCTTCCGATAAAAATTTAATTAAAGCTTTGTTTTTTGGTAAAGCACGGTGCGCACGTAACAATTGGAAACCTGCGTCTTTCATGTTGCCTTCTTTGAACAAACGTTTCGCTTCGGTTAGGAAACCATTTGCCAATTGACGTTGAATAGCAACTAAGTTATCAATGAAAGGTTTTAATTCGTTAAACTCATGACGGTCACCATCAACCACCTGGCCAGAAATGATTAAAGGCGTACGAGCATCGTCAATCAATACCGAGTCCACCTCGTCGACAATGGCATAATTGTGTTTGCGTTGTACTAAATCTTCTGGCGAATGAGCCATATTATCACGTAGGTAGTCAAAACCAAATTCGTTATTGGTACCATAAGTGATATCCGCTTCGTATGCTTTACGACGCGCTTCTGTATTCGGTTGGTGATTGTCAATACAATCTACCGTTAATCCGTGGAATTCAAATAATGGTGCTTTCCAAGTACTATCACGACGCGCTAAGTAGTCGTTCACGGTTACTAAATGTACTCCGTTGCCCGTTAACGCATTTAAATACATCGGTAAGGTAGCCACTAAGGTTTTACCTTCACCCGTTTGCATTTCGGCAATTTTACCTTGATGTAATACCACACCACCTATCATTTGCACATCGTAGTGAATCATGTCCCAAGTTACAGTCTTACCAGCCGCATCCCAAGTATTTGCCCATAAAGCATCGTCACCTTCAATAGTAATATAAGGTTTAGTTGCTGAGAATTCTAAATCTTTTGGAGTCGCTTTTACACGTACTTGAGTGTTTTCTTTAAAACGACGTGCTGTTTCTTTAACAACAGCAAAAGCTTCTGCGAGTATATCAGCCAAGGCTTTTTCAGAAAGCTCATAGGCTTCCTTTTCTAATTTGTCAATTTCAGAATAAACATCCTCGCGAGCATCGATATCTTCAATGGCTTCAACTTCAATTTTTAATTGAGCGATTTTAGCGTCTTTCTCAGCGCGGGCTTGTCTTATTTTTTCTTTGAACTCGGTAGTTTTTGCTCTCAATTCGTCGTTAGACAGAGCACTTAGCGCTCCCTCAAAAGATTTAATCTTATTGATAATCGGTTGAATGGCTTTGATGTCTTTTTGCGATTTATCGCCAACAAAAACTTTTAATATGCTGTTAATGAAACTCATTTTGAAATAGGCATTAAAAATTACAATTTATGAATTAAATTTTTTTCAATTCAATAATTGTAATTATTGAATTTTGTTTTTTTTCTCGCAGGGAGAAGGGTTTAATTACCAAAAAAAAGCCTCAGAAGAGACTTTTTTTAGTAGGTTTTATGCTTAATACTCATCCTCGTTCCAAAGATAATCTTCGTCTGATGGATAGTCTGGCCAAATTTCCTCCATCGATTCATAAATTTCTCCTTCATCTTCGATAGATTGTAAATTTTCTACCACCTCAAGAGGTGCGCCAGTTCTGATAGCGTAGTCGATTAATTCGTCTTTGGTAGCAGGCCACGGAGCATCACTTAAATACGATGCTAATTCTAATGTCCAATACATCTCTGTAAAATTTTAATTTGTGCAAATATAATTTTTCTACTAAAAAAATCAAGTTTTTTTTGATTTATTTTCAGTTAAATTTTAAGAACGTTTTTTAAAGTAATCAGTGGTCAGTTTTCAGGAATCAGCTATGCTTATCGTTACCATTTATTTTAATTGTTAGGATTACTTTTTCTGCTAACCGAATACTGTTTACTGAATACTGTTTACTGAATACTATTTCCTCGGTATCCAAGGCACTTCGTCAGCGTGCAAGTCTAATGACAACTTTCGTGCCAACACAAAAAGGTAGTCAGAAAGTCGGTTCAAATATTTTAAAACGAGTTCATCGGTGGGTTCTTCCTCGTGCAAATGGGTGGCTAAACGCTCGGCACGACGGCAAACACAGCGTGCAATATGACAATATGACACCGTAGTGTGTCCGCCTGGTAGGACAAAATGTGTCATAGGGGGCAAATCGGTTTCCATTTTGTCAATCTCATTTTCGAGGTATTCAATATCTGTTTCGGTCAAGCCTAAATTTTGTAAACGCTTTTGACCATTTTTTAGTACTTCTTTTTCAGGAGGTGTGGCTAAAATAGCACCAAGGGTAAACAAGCGGTCTTGTACTTCAATGAGCACGGCTTTGTACAACGGATTCATTTCTTGGTCGCGAATCAGTCCGATGTAAGAATTTAATTCGTCCACAGTGCCGTAGCTTTCAATGCGGATATGGTGTTTGGGAACTCGCGTGCCTCCAAAGAGAGCTGTGGTGCCTTTATCGCCTGTTTTTGTGTATACTTTCATTTTTGAGGGAAGGTTATTAGTTTAAAAGTTTAAAAGTTTAAAAGTTTAAAAGTTTAAAAGTTTTGTTGTGCTAGGTTTCATAATGTTTTACTAAGTATTCTTTGCGAGCTTCGTGAACTTCTTTGTGAACTTTGCGGTTAAAATTTATAAATTCAAAAGTATAAAAATGAAATTAAAATAACTTGAAAGGTTTTGTTTTTGGTTTCCATTTTTAAAAATAAAGTTCATTTTTTTTGCGAACGTCATGCGTTTCTTTATATCAATTGTATTAAAAACAAAAAAGACCACTCTTTCGAAATGGTCTTTTTAAAAATATTTTTTTGAAGTTTTTAGTATCCAAAAAGCTCTTCTAACGAAATCTTTTTTACTTCACCTAATTTTTTCATGTCCTCTAAAGAAACTTTTTTCTCTGAAGCTACAATAGCGTAAGTATAAGGTTTGCCTGCTAAATGTGTGCTGTGGAAATTCTTCACATCTTGCATGGTAATGGCATCCACCGCGGTGTAGATTTTCTTTCTAGTGTCCGTTGTTTCCCCCAATTGCTTGTTGGCTAAATACGTAAAAATAATATTATCTTGCGTGATGCGCTCGGTTTGAATGTCTTTTTTAACCCCTGTTTTCGCTAAATCTAAATTAACAGGTAATTCAGGCATTTTGGTCAATAACTCATTCATAGCTGTTGTTGCTTCATTGAATTTATCGGCTTGACTCCCCACATAACTCATCATATAGTATTGTTGGTCTTTCTTTTGTGGCGCTACATAATAGCCATAAGTGCTATAGGCTAAGGCTTTACTCTCACGAATGGTTTGGAAAACGATTGACCCCATACCACCTCCAAAATAGCTATTGAGTACATTTACGATTGGCGTTTTGTTAGCGTCATACATCTCAGTGTTTCTAATCCAACGGGTTTCTGCTTGTACCATGTCGTAATCGGTAAATAAAACTTGGTTTGCCGTTTGTGCCACTTGTTTGAATTCTTTCATTGCAGGAGCCGTTGCAAAAGTTGCAGGTACAGTATGCATTGTTTTTAATTTACCTACTACAGCTGGTAAAGGTTGCGGACCGTAGTAAATTATGGTTTGCTCATAGGTATTTAAATTCTTGATGCGGTCTACCAATTCTTGTGCGGTAATTGCTTCAAGGTCTTTGTCAGAAAGGGTATTGTTGAATTTGTTTTTTGCTCCATACATAGCATAACTGGTCAAGCCTTGTAAAATTGCACCTTTGTTCGCTTTAGCATCTTTTCGTGATTTGGCAATACGTGCTTTTAATGCTTTCAAGGCATTGTCATCGGCTTTAATGCCTGCCATCACGTCTTCGTACAATTTAACAGCTTTTTCAAAGTTTTCCTGTAAACCTTCAATAGCTACTGTAGTATATTCTTCGTTCGTACTCACATTGAAACTACAAGCAATTTTGTAAAATTCTTTAGAAATTTGCTCAGCCGTCATTTTATCAGTTCCTAAAAACTGGATGTATTGCGAGGCGATAGATTGTTTCAAATCGTTTAATGAACCGATTTTGTAACGGTATTTTAAACGGAAAATGTCGTTGTCTTTATTAGCAACATACAATACTTCTGCTTTACCAATTTTTGATTTTTGAATGTCCTTGTCAAAATCTAAAAACACAGGTTGTGCTGAAGTACTAGGCATAGCATTGACCATTTTAACAAAATCCGATTGTTTATCCGCATTGGTTTCAACGGGTGTAATAGAAGGTTTTTCTATTTTGTTGCTTACAGGGGCTTCTCCTTTGCGTTTTAAAATAGCCACATAGTTTTCACCTAAATATTTATTAGCAAAAGCAACAATATCTTCTTTTTTGATTTTTGACAAATCATTTACATAAGCTACTTGGTCTCTCCAGTCTAATTCAGAAGTAAAAGCATCCATCAAAGTACTGGCTCTTTCCCCGTATTTTTCAGTTTCGTAAATTTTTGATTTTTTGATGTTATTGATGATAGAAGGAATCAAGTTGTCATCAAAATTTCCTTTTTTCAAGTTTTCAATTTCAGCTAACACCAAAGTTTTTACTTCTTCTAAAGATTGTCCATTAGTAGGCGAAGCAGAGAAATACAAAATTCCGTAATCGATTAACGAATAGGTGAAGGCACTAGCTCTTAACAAACGTTGTTTTTTAACCAAGTTTAAGTCTAATAAACCCGCTTTACCATTGGTTAAAATTTGACCCACTAAGTCCGCTAATAACGCATCTTTGTCTTTATTGCCTGGCAAACGATAACCAAGAGTTAAGCTTTCTGCATCAGGTCCTACAATTTCTTTAACGATAGGAGCTGAGATAGGACTTTCAGGTTGGAAAGTGTATTTAGCCACGGGTTTGTTTTGCATATACTCAAAAGCTTTGTCAATCTTAGCAATCATCATATCTGGGTTGAAATCACCAGAAAGTATGATACCCATATTATTAGGAACGTAAAATTTGTTGAAATAATTACGAATTTCTACTAACGATGGATTTTTTAAGTGTTCTACTGTACCGATGGTAGTTTGTAAACCGTAATTGTGGTTTTTGAATAAACTAGCAAACAAAGTTTCAAAAACTTTACGACCATCGTTATCTAACGTACGGTTTTTTTCTTCGTAAACCGCTTCTAATTCCGTATGGAAAATACGTAAAACAGGATTGCGGAAACGTTCAGCCTGTACTGCTAAATATTTATCAATGGAACTGCTAGGTACATCATCTGTATACACCGTTTGTTCAAAAGAGGTAAATGCATTTGTGCCCTGCGCTCCCATAGCCGACATCATTTTGTCGTACTCATTAGCAATGGCATATTTACTAGCTACCCCAGAAACCGAATCGATTTTTTTGTAAATCGCTTTGCGTTGTGCTTCGTCTTTTGTTTTGTTGTATTGCTCGTAAAGGACATCTATTTTGTTTAATTCTACTTGTTCTTTAGCCCAGTCTAATGAACCGTATTTGTCCGTTCCTTTGAACAACATGTGCTCTAAGTAATGCGCTAAACCAGTATTGGTAGCGGGGTCAGTTTTACTACCCGCCTTTACCGCTACATAACATTGAATGCGTGGGTCTTTATTGGTAGGACTCAAGATAACGGTTAAACCGTTTTTTAACGTATAAAAACGTGCTTTGGTTGGGTCGTTTGTTACATATTTGTAATTATAACCGTTGGCAGAGGCATCCTTCCACTGGTGCTGACTCTGAGCTAGTGTAACCGTTGAAAAAGCTACGGCAACAAGCGCTAATTTTAATTTGTGAAACATTAGTTTTGGTTTATATTTAGAAATTTCAAATGTATACGTTTCTGGTTTCTTTTTTGATAATGAAATGTTAATATCGTTACGCAACAGTATGATTTTCTGATTTTTTAAGATGCAACGGATTCAGTTGGTCGCTTTCTATTAAACCGTCTTTTAAACGGATAATACGGTGCGCATGTTGAGCAATATCTTCTTCGTGGGTAACCAAAATTACCGTATTCCCATTGGCATGAATTTCATCAAAAAGACGCATAATTTCAACCGAAGTTTTACTATCTAAGTTTCCAGTAGGTTCATCAGCAAGAATGATTGATGGTTTGTTGACTAAGGCTCTTGCCACGGCCACACGCTGACGCTGACCTCCTGAAAGCTGATTGGGTTGGTGGTCCATACGGTCGCCTAAGCCCACTTGTTTGAGAACTTCAGTAGCACGAAGGTTACGGTCCGTTTTTGAATACCCTGCGTAAATCATGGGTAGTGCTACATTGTCTAAAGCAGTCGTGCGGGGCAATAAGTTAAACGTTTGAAATACGAAACCGATTTCCTTGTTACGGATTTCAGCCAGTTCGTCATCAATCATTTTAGAAACGTCCTTGCCGTTCAAAATATATTGTCCAGAGGTAGGAGTGTCCAGACACCCTAAAAGATTCATTAGTGTAGATTTACCTGAACCAGAAGGTCCCATCAAGGCTACATATTCGCCTTTGTTGATGTGTAAGTCAATTCCTTTTAAAACGTTAATAGTTTCGCTTCCTAATTGGAAATCACGTTTGATGTTTTTTATGTCAATTAATGAATTGCTCATCGGTTTTGCATTTGAAGATTAACAGAATTGATTTAATAGTAACTGTTAGTAGTTCTAAATGCTATTTTGTTACAAGAATTATAGTTTGAAATAATTTAAGTTTTTTTTACAGGGTATTATAAATAAAAAGAGGGTGTTCAAAATATTTGGACACCCTCTAAGTAGATAGGAGAATTTATTAGATTTATTTTCTTGTAAATACTAAATCTTTTAGACCAGCTACTTTAGCTGCTCTGAAGTTTCTTAAATTAATTGTTTTTCCTTTAGAGATTAATTTTAAACTTTCAGTAGGTTTTTGAAAGGTACCACCTCTTGAATATTTGCTAATAACATCATAAGCGCAAGTAACAGGTTGTGGTGTAGCATCGAAATCTACTAAATATACTTCAGAGTAAGCATCTTCAGTCACTCCATTTCCAGCCATACTAGCTATATTTTTTACTTTAAATGTAGTTACATTACCGCTCATGCAACCTTTTATTTTAGCCGTGAATATAACAGTTTGATTGCCCTTAGCATCTTTTGTAATACTCATGTCTAAATTTTTTCCTGAGTAATTACCTACAGGTAATGTAATTTTTGTTGCAGTAGCTAAACGAGCTGTCATTTCAGTAGCTTTAGTATTTGAAGTTGTTGCTTCTACATTGTCAGTTGAACAAGAAACGAACAATCCTAATACAGCGAAAAACGCCACTGAATTAATTAATCTTTTCATTTTTATTATTGTTTTAATTTTGAATGGGCTAAACTAATATCAAATTTTTTAATTTTTAAAAAAACACTTGTAGTATTATTTCTACATATTTATGTACGGGATATCAATGGAAATTAGTTTGTTTTTTGGTAATAAAATTGGTTTTAGTTTTAAGAACAACGTTGTACTATTAGTAGTATTTCTTTTGAAAATGTTATATACCTTTTAAACTAATAAACTTTTAAACTCTAATGGTGAAATGCTCTTTTTCTTGCTCTCTTCTAAAGAAAACAAATCCCCATTGAAAGGTATCTATGGTAACAGTAACTCTTGGATGATTTTTTATTATTTCCCAGGCCTCTTCCATATCTTTTGACCAATGAATATCATCAAAAATCCAAACCGATTCGTTAGTGATGGTAGGAAGTAATAACTCGAAATAGTCTAAAGTGGCTTTTTTGGAATGGTTGCCGTCGAAGTATATAAGTTCAAGCCCCCTAGCCCCCAAAGGGGGAATTTGTTTTAGGAAAGTTGAAAATTCTGAGTTTATTGATTCGACAGTATTGATATTGAATTTTTGTAATTGATTTTTAGCTATTGTAATTGTATTCGAGCATCCTTCTAAAGAAGTAATCTTAGCTTTTGGGTTGCCCAATGCTAATGCAGAAGTTGCTAATCCTAAGGAAGTACCAATTTCTAGGATAGATTCGGATTGAAAGTAGCGAATAATTCTGAATAATAATTCGGCTCTTTTTTTAGAAATACCCGCGTTTTTAGCAATGGCAGATATTTTTCGTGTATTCGTTTTAAACACTCGCGAACCCGCACCAAAGTCGGTTACTTGAATAGTTTCGTGGTTTTGTAAAAGCGAATTGCGGTATTCGTTTAAAATCTTGTATTCTGGATAGCTGGTTTTATCGTAAAAACATTTGGTGACTAAACTAAACACAAAAGGGGAATGGACTCCGTGTTGGTTGGTGGAGTTTTTTAAAAAGGTAAAGTATGATTTTATGAGTTGTAACACAGCGTTTCTCAAAGTTTGGCACAAAGAAACACAAAGTAAATATAAAATAAAAACTTTGTGAGACTTTGTGAATACTCCGTGTCACTTTGTGAAACTCTTATTCCATCTTAGCGCTCAATTCAAACCAACGCTCTTCATTAGCTTCTAATTTCTGAATTACTTTTTGTAATTCATTGGCTTTGGATCCAATTTCGTTATCAGCTACTTTACCCTCAGCAAATAAGGTTTCTATTTTTGCTTTCTCGGCTTCTAAGTCTTTGATTTCGCGTTCAATTTTCTGAAATTCTTTTTGTTCTTGGAAAGTCAGTCCTTGTTTGACCTGTTTTTCTTTCCAATTTGATTTTTCTTTTGGAGCGTCATCTTTTTCTGGTTCTGCAGAATCTTCATAACTTCTGAAGTCAGAATAGTTGCCAGGAAAATCTTCAATTTCGCCTTGGCCTCTAAACACAAAAAGGTGGTCCACAATTTTATCCATAAAGTAACGGTCGTGACTCACTACTAATAAACAACCTGGGTAGTCTAATAAGAAGTTTTCAAGTACATTTAACGTTACGATATCTAAATCGTTTGTAGGCTCATCTAGTATTAAGAAATTCGGATTTTGAATGAGCACTGTACATAAATACAAACGTTTTAATTCGCCACCGCTTAGTTTTTCAACATAATCATGTTGCTTTTTGCGGTCAAACAAAAAACGTTCTAATAAACCACCCGCCGAAATGGTTCGACCTTTACTTAACGGAATGTATTCTCCGTATTCTTTGATGATGTCAATTACTTTTTGTTCAGGTTTTGGGTTGATACCCGCCTGAGTGTAATAGCCCACTTTTATAGTATCGCCTATGACTACTTTACCGTTATCAGGCTGAATAGTTTGGGTTAAAATATTTAAGAAAGTCGATTTTCCAGTACCATTTTTACCAATGATTCCAATGCGTTCGCCTTTGTTAAATGTATAGTCAAATCCGTTTAAAATGACTCTATCATTGAATTTTTTAGAAACTTTGTGAAGCTCGATAATCTTACTTCCCATGCGCTCCATATTGATTTCTAATTCCACCGTATTTTCTTTACGGCGACTCATGGCTTTTTCTTTAATTACATAAAAGTCATCCTGACGGGATTTCGATTTGGTAGTACGTGCTTTAGGTTGGCGACGCATCCATTCTAATTCTTTTACAAAAACGTTTTTAGCTTTGTCAATACTCGCATTTTCAGAAGCAATGCGTTCTTCTTTCTTTTGTAAATAATAGGAATAATTCCCTTTGTATTGGTAGATTTTTCCGTTTTCTAATTCAATAATTTCGTTACACACACGCTCTAGGAAAAAGCGGTCGTGCGTAACCATAAACAAAGTGATATTTTCTTTGGCAAAATAATTTTCCAACCATTCAATCATTTCTAAATCCAAGTGGTTGGTAGGCTCATCAAGGATTAATAAATCAGGTTTGTTAATCAAAATGAGGGCCAGTGCTAGACGTTTTTTTTGTCCACCCGATAAGTTTTTAACTTTCAGTTTTAAATCCTCTAATTTTAATTTGAAGAGAATTTGTTTGTATTGCGTTTCAAAATCCCATGCGTTGTGGCGGTCCATGTTGTCAAAAGCTTTTTGGTAAGCTTCTTCGTCTTCTGGATTTTGAATGGCTTTTTCATATTGCTCAATGACTTTCAGAATTTCGTTATCGCTGGCAAAAATACTTTCCTCGATGGTCAATTCACTTTGCAAGTTGGGTTCTTGCGATAAAAATGCCATGCGAATGTCCTTACGCATAACAATTTGACCACTATCAGGAGTGTCTTCACCTGTAATGATTTTTAGAATTGAGGTTTTTCCCGTTCCGTTTTTGGCAACAAAGGCAATTTTTTGGTCTTTATTGATTCCAAAAGATAAGTCTTCAAACAAAACGCGTTCGCCATACGATTTGGCTATATTTTCAACTGAAAGATAATTCATTGTTAAATGATAAGTTATGAATTAGGAGTTGCAAAAGTAGGGTTTTGTGGGCAAAGAATGTTATTTTTTCATAACTTTGAAAAAAATGATGCCATGGACGATAAAAAGAAAAATAAGCTGGAAGAGCCTGCTGAGGTTTATAATACTGCATCAAGAATTCACGAGCAATCTGCGGAAGTGAATGAATTTCTTTTGCAAATGCTTGAAGAAGCTAAGCAAGATATTGTCAATGGTAAAGGAATAACTCATAATGAAGTTAAAGAGAGAATGAAAACTAAATTTTCATTTTTGAAATGACTTTTGAAATAATTTGGCATCCTAAGGCAGAAATTACTTTACAGGATGAAATGAATTTTATTTTAGCCAAATGAAATCAGCAGGAAGTTTTAAAATTTTATATGCTTGTTCTGGAAAATTTAGACAGACTCGCAATTAATCCACGTTTAGGGAAGTTTGAAAACAAATTGAAGGTTTTTTGTATGCCAATTTCAAAACAAACCACGCTTTATTATGATTTTGATACTTCAACGCAAACACTTCAAGTATTGTTGTTTTGGAACAATCAAAGAAACCCTAAAGAACTTATGAAAATTTTAGAGCGCTAATTAAGCACTCAATTCAGGCAATAAATACTGCAATGGTAGAGGCATATTGGAATATAGGTAGGAAAATTGTTGAAAAAAAACAAGACGGTAAAGAACGTGCTCAATACGGTAAAGAGATAATAAAAACAATTTCTATTGAACTCACTCGTGAATTTGGAAAAGGTTTTTCAGAACGAAATAGTAGAAAATATAGGCAATTTTATCAAACTTTTCCTGAAATTGAAAATTGGCCGACACTGTCGGCCAAATTGAGGTACAGCACCTTCTAATTTTTAAATTGAAAAATTTTCACATTATATTTGTCGTATGCAACTCTCCGTAATCATTCTTAATTATAACGTACGACATTTTTTAGAACTATGTGTTTTAAGCGTGCAACAAGCCCTTAAAAATATTGATGGGGAAATCATCGTAGTCGATAATGCTTCGCAGGATGATAGCTGTGCGATGATGCAACAACGTTTTCCTGAAATAAAACTTATTCAAAATACTGAAAATGCTGGTTTCCCCAAAGGGAACAATATAGGCGTGGCAGAGGCCCGTGGTGAATACATTTGTATTCTAAACCCGGATACTGTAGTAGCCGAAGATACCTTTATGGAAATTTTAGGCAAAGTTGCTCAAACTCCCCCTTTGGGGGCTGGGGGGCTGGGTATAATAGGTTGCAAACTCATTGACGGAACAGGGAATTTTCTTCCTGAATGTAAACGAGGGGTGCCAACGCCTTGGGTGGCTTTTACCAAAATTTTTGGGTTGTATAAATTTTTTCCTAAAACAAAATGGTTCAATCAATATTATGCACAGCATCTCTCAGAGGATGCCTCTGGGGAAGTCGCTATATTGGTGGGGGCTTTTATGGTAATGAAGCGGGAAGTGTATCTGCAAGTGGGCGGTTTTGATGAAAAATGCTTTATGTATTCGGACGATATTGATTTGAGTTATATGGTGACCAAAGAAGGTCTGCAAAACTGCTATTACCATGAAACTACCGTTATACATTATAAAGGTGAAAGTACTGTTCGTGACGAACTCTATGTAAAACGTTTTAGCGATGCCATGCAATTTTTTTACAACAAACATTTTGGCGGTTCACTAGTCTTCAAGTGGATGATGAAATTGGGGGCAATAGCTTTTGCTTTTTTTAAAAGGAGTCAGCAAAAACAGCTGGCTTATGAAGTCGATGGCTATTTAGTGTATACCAAAGAAGACGTCACAATGTTGAAAATTGAGCAACAACTCAAAAAAAAAGCTACTCAGCTGATTGATATTAATCAAAATCCGTTATTTTCGCATAGTTATCCTACAAATTTTAAACTAGAAATTGTATTGGATAACAATAGTTTTTCTTTTAAAGAAATCATCGCTTTTTTAGAAAAATATAAGAATTGTGGTTTTACTTTTAAGATTCTTCCAAAAAATTCCGATTTTATCCTTGGAAGTAATAGTAGTAACGACAAAGGGCAAGTAATACGATGGGTGTAAAAATTATATTTAACGAAATTATTAATCAAAATAATTGTTAATTTTGCAATCTAAATAAGAAAACACAACTTTAGTTTAAAAATATGGCAAGGTTTGAATTGAAATTACCTAAGATGGGGGAAAGTGTTGCTGAGGCAACGGTAACCAACTGGTTAAAAAATGTGGGCGACCGCATTGAAATGGATGAAGCAGTGCTTGAAATTGCTACTGATAAAGTGGATAGCGAAGTGCCAAGTGAAGTAGCGGGTACTTTGGTTGAAATTTTATTCCAAAAAGATGATGTTGTTCAAGTAGGACAAACCATTGCTATTATTGAAACCGAAGGGGATAGCCCTGTAACTTCTGATGGGGGAACAACTACGGCAACTGAAACACCAGTAGCTGTCGCAGTAAGTGAAGTAGCTAAAGCGGTTGAGGTTGCTAAAGAAGCTGTAGCTCCAGCTGATTTTTCTGCATCAGATAAATTTTTCTCACCATTAGTAAAAAACATTGCAAAAGAAGAAGGTATCTCTTTAGCAGAGTTAGAGTCAATCCAAGGAACTGGCAAAGACGGACGTGTAAATAAAGAAGATATTTTAAATTATATTAAAAATAAAGGCGCTCAAACTAGTGTTCAGTCATCAGTTTCAAGTGTTCAGTCTGTAAGTACTACAACAAAAACAACTTCAAACTTGAAACCTGAAAGTTCTGCAGTTCCGGTATCGGTTAATGGTGCCGATGAAATTGTGGAAATGGACAGAATGCGTAAGCTTATCTCGAAATACATGGTGGAGTCAGTACAAACTTCGGCTCACGTACAATCGTTCATTGAGGTAGATGTGACCAACATTGTGAAATGGAGAGATAAAAATAAAAATGCTTTTGAAAAACGTGAGGGTGAAAAACTAACATTTACTCCTATTTTTATGGAAGCGGTAGCAAAAGCTTTACGTGATTACCCTGGAATGAATGTTTCTGTAGATGGTGATTTTATCATCAAAAAGAAAAATATTAACTTAGGTATGGCTACAGCTTTGCCAAATGGAAACTTAATTGTTCCTGTAATTAAAAATGCAGACCAGTTGAATTTAGTGGGTATGGCAAAAGCGGTTAACGATTTAGGAAACCGTGCAAAAGCTGGTAAGTTAAAACCAGATGATACCACGGGAGGTACTTATACCGTAACGAACGTAGGTTCTTTTGGTTCGGTATTTGGTACACCTATCATCAACCAGCCACAAGTAGGTATCTTAGCGTTAGGAGCTATCCGTAAAGTGCCAGCGGTAATTGAAACTCCTGAAGGTGATTTTATTGGTATCCGTCAAAAAATGTTCTTATCGCATTCATACGACCATAGAGTGGTTGATGGAGCTTTAGGAGGAATGTTTGTAAAACGTGTGGCTGATATTTTAGAAGCTTGGGATATTAATAGAGAAATCTAAAATTGTAGAAATTATTTTAAAAATCCAAATAAGGTCACTTGTTTGGATTTTTTTATTTTAAGAATATTATCTTTGCACTACCAAACTAAGCTATTGATGGAGTTAAAATTAAATCGCCCAATTTGTTTTTTTGATTTAGAAACGACTGGTACAGATATTTCAAAAGACAGAATTGTAGAAATTTCGATTATTAAAGTATTTCCTAACGGAAACAAAGAAAGTAAAACATGGTTGGTTAATCCAACAATTCCTATTCCAGCGCAAGCTACTGCCGTGCATGGAATTTCCAACGAGAAAATTGCTAACGAACCCACTTTTGCTGAATTAGCTTCGCAAGTGCACACCATGATTAAAGATTCAGATTTGGCGGGATTCAATTCTGACCGTTTTGATATTCCCTTATTAGCGGAAGAATTGTTGCGTGCTGGGGTGGATTTTGATATGAAAAACAGAGTCTCTGTGGATGTGCAAACTATTTTTCATAAAAAAGAAGAACGTACCTTAAGCGCGGCCTATAAGTTTTATTGCAATCAATCGTTAGAAAATGCGCACAGTGCCGAAGCGGATACGAATGCTACTTACGAAATCTTAAAAGCGCAGTTAGACCGTTATCCCGATTTAGAAAATGATATGAAAACCTTATCAGAGTTTACCACTCGAAAAAAATCGGTTGACTTTGCTGGATTTATTGCCTTAAATGAAGAAGGACAAGAAATATTCACTTTCGGTAAGCACAAAGGAGCTTTAGTAGACGATGTGTTTGAAAGAGAACCAGGCTATTTTGGTTGGATTCAAAACGCTGATTTTCCGTTGTATACTAAAAAAGTGTTGACGGGAATTAAATTGAGAAAGTTGAGCACGAAAAAGTAAATAGTGAAAAGTAATTAGTGAAAAGTATATAGAAGCTAATTACTAGTCGCTTATCACTAATCACTTGAGAAATGAAAATAATCTGTGTCGGTCGCAATTATGCAGACCATATTTCGGAATTAAATAACGAACGTCCTACCGCGCCAGTTATCTTTATGAAGCCAGATACGGCTATTTTGCCTAAACAATTTCCGTTTGTGTTGCCAGAATTTAGTAATGATGTGCAACATGAAGTTGAAATTTTGGTAAAAATTAATAAAGTAGGAAAATATATTGATGCTAAATTTGCTCATAAATACTACGATGAAATAGGTTTAGGTATCGATTTTACTGCGCGTGATTTGCAATCCCAATTGAAGGAAAAAGGTCTTCCTTGGGAAATTGCAAAAGCATTTGACGGTTCAGCGATAATAGGTGACTTTTTATCGAAAAAAGATTTTAGTTCGCTAGAAAATATTAACTTTGAATTAAGAAATAACTCACAAGTTGTTCAACAAGGTAATACAAATCAAATGCTGTGGAAAATAGACGAATTAATCGCTTATGTTTCGCAGTATTTTACCCTAAAAACGGGTGATATTATTTTTACAGGAACGCCTGCGGGAGTGGCAAAAGTAAATCCTGAAGATGTGTTAGAAGGATTTATAGAAGATAAACAACTATTTAAGATTCAAGTTAAATAATGGCGATTCATTACAATTTAGCAAAAGTATATGCAATTTCTGATGACGACGAGGATTTCGTACGTCAAATTATTACTCTTTTTGTAGAAGAGGTTCCTGGGGATGTAAAACAAATGAAAGAAGGAATCAAGGATAAAGATTATGCAAAAGCCTATGGTTTTGCGCATAAAACGAAGCCTACTCTGGATTTATTAGGGATGGATGCAGCCAAAGAGGAAATTTTGCAAATTGAGCAATGGACACGCGACCAAGGAAAGAAAAAAGAAATTAAAGAAGTTTATAAAAGTTTAAAATCTCGTATCGACGCCGCATTAGATGAGGTGAAGAAAGATTTTAATATGTAATTTTTAAAGTGTTTAAAGTTGAATTCCAAAAATGAATTGCAATGATTATTTGTAGTTGATTTTTGGAATTTTTTTTGTGGAATAAAATCAAGTTTTTAAGTTGTAGTTTTAAGATTTGATTAAACGTGCAGTTAGTCTCGCTGAGGTGAGAAGTGTCTATTCTGTAAGTTTCTAAACTCTAAACTCTAAACTCTAAATTCTAAATTCTAAATTCTAAATTCTAAATTTAAAATGAAAGCAACAATAGTAACGATAGGTGATGAAATTCTGATTGGTCAAATTACAGATACCAATTCAGGTTTTATTGCAAAAGGATTAGATAAAATTGGTATAGCAACCCATGAAATGCTATCGATTTCAGATGATAAGCAACATATTTTAGATACGCTTCATTTGTTGCAAGATACGGTAGATTTGGTGGTGATTACAGGTGGGTTAGGACCTACTAAGGATGATGTCACTAAAAAAACCTTGTGCGAGTACATGGACGATACCTTGATGTATGATGAAAAAGTGTTAGTGCATGTGACTAAATTGATAGAGGAGTATTTTAAGCGTCCTGTGAGTCAAATGAATAAAGACCAAGCCTTAGTACCTTCTAAATGTCAGGTCTTATTCAATGAAGTAGGCACGGCTCCAGGAATGTGGATGGAAAAAGGAAATACGGTTTTTATTTCTCTACCAGGGGTGCCTTATGAAATGAAATTTATTATCGAAAATGAAGTGATACCTAGGTTGGTGACAAAGTTTCAGCGGCCGTATATCGTGCATCAAACGTTGATGACGTATGGGGTAGGGGAGAGTTTATTAGCGGAGCGTATAGAGGTTTGGGAAGATAATTTGCCCGATTTTATTAGGTTGGCCTATTTGCCTAGTCCGTTTCAGGTGCGTTTGCGATTGACGGCTCGAGGGACGGATGAGCAACTGTTGAAAAACCGCATTTTTGAAGAGGTGGAAAAATTACGTCCTTTGATTGCGGATTGTTTGGTTGGGCTAGATGAAGGAGAAAATATTCAAGTGATGCTTGGGCGATTGTTGGCAGGTAAGCAAATGACTATTGCTACTGCTGAAAGTTGTACGGGTGGAAAGATTGCTTCTTTGTTGACTTCCGTGGCGGGTTCGTCGGCGTATTTTAAGGGGAGTTTAGTTTGTTATGCGACTGCGGTGAAAGAAAATATGCTCGGGGTTGCTTCGGACTTAATAGAGCAGTATTCGGTGGTGAGTGAGCCTGTAGTGCGAGCGATGGCGGAGCAAGCAAAAAAAATATTTCAAACAGATTTTGCTATTGCGACAACGGGTAATGCGGGCCCTGAAAAAGGGGAGGCAGATGCTGAAGTAGGTACAGTTTTTATTGCTGTCGCTACTCCAAACAGGGTTTTTGTGGAAGAATGTAAGTTGGGACAACCTCGTGAAAAAGTGATTGATAGGGCAGTAAATAAGGCTTTAGAGATGGTTTATAAAGAAATTTTAAAAAATTACTAAAATAGATTTGTGTAAACGTTTTATTTTTTGTTACTTTGCACCCTGATTTTGAATAACGATAAAAGATAAAAGATAATGTCAAGAGTTTGTGACCTTACAGGAAAAAGAGCGATGGTAGGAAACAACGTTTCTCACGCTATGAACAAGACAAAGAGAAAATTCTCTGTTAACTTGCTAAAAAAACGTTTTTACCTTCCTGAAGAAGATAGATGGATTACTTTAAGAGTAGCAGCTTCTACTATTAAAACTATTAATAAAAAAGGAATTTCAGCTGTGTTGAAAGATGCACAAGCGAACGGATTAATTAAATAATCTTTTCCTAGAAATAAATATATATCAAGATGGCAAAGAAAGGTAATAGAATTCAGGTTATTTTAGAATGTACTGAGCACAAAACTTCTGGCGTACCAGGAACGTCTCGTTACATCACTACAAAAAACAAAAAGAACACTCCAGATAGATTAGAAATCAAAAAATTCAACCCTATCTTAAAAAGAGTGACTGTACATAAAGAAATTAAATAATTAGTGTTTTTATTTTAAAATTTCAATTACTGATAATTTAATAAAATAAAATCAAATAAAACATTGTAAGTCATGGCAAAGAAAACCGTTGCAACCCTACAGACAGCATCTAAGAGATTATCTAAAGCTATTAAAATGGTGAAATCTCCAAAAACTGGTGCTTACACTTTCGTTGAGGCTATTATGTCTCCTGAAGAAGTTGATGAATTTCTTAAAAAGAAATAATTTTATCTTTTCAATATAACAAAGCTACTTCTTTACGGAGTGGCTTTTTTATTTTATATTTGCTTACCAAACTAAAATTGAAATTTTAAAACGAATGAATTTCTTTAAAAAAATATTTTCATCAGAAAAAAAAGAGACCTTAGATAAGGGACTTGAAAAATCAAGTACGTCGTTTTTGTCTAAATTGACTAAAGCCGTTGCGGGGAAGTCAAAAGTAGATGATGATGTGTTGGATAATTTGGAGGAAGTACTTGTGACTTCAGACGTTGGGGTAAATACCACGTTGAAAATTATCGAACGTATCGAAGCGCGCGTTTCTCGTGATAAATATCTAGGAACTGATGAATTAAACAAAATTCTAAGAGAAGAAATTGCTTCTTTACTTTCAGAAACCAATTCAGGAGACGAAACAGAGTTTGTTGTCCCTGCTAACAAAAAGCCTTACGTCATTATGGTCGTAGGCGTAAATGGTGTAGGTAAAACAACAACTATTGGGAAATTAGCTAATCAGTTTAAAAATGCAGGTTACAAAGTGGTTTTAGGAGCTGCGGATACTTTCCGTGCAGCTGCGATTGACCAGTTGCAAATTTGGGCGGATAGAGTAGGCGTGCCTATCGTTAGACAACAAATGGGAAGTGACCCAGCATCGGTAGCTTTTGATACCTTACAAAGTGCAGTAGCACAAGAGGCTGATGTGGTTATTATTGACACTGCAGGACGTTTACACAATAAAGTTGGTTTGATGAACGAATTGTCTAAAGTGAAACGTGTAATGCAAAAAGTGATTGCTGATGCGCCTCACGATGTATTGTTGGTTTTAGATGGTTCTACAGGGCAAAATGCTTTTGAACAAGCTAAAGAATTTACCGCTGCTACTGAAGTAAGTTGCCTGGCAGTAACCAAATTAGACGGTACGGCTAAAGGTGGTGTTGTGATAGGGATTTCAGACCAATTCCAAATACCAGTGAAGTATATTGGTGTAGGAGAAGGCATCAATGATTTACAAGTGTTTAATAAATATGAGTTTGTGGACTCTTTCTTTAAATAATATGCAAAGTTTTAAACCCTTTCATTTCTTTTTATTTGGAACTTCGGCTTTGCTGGTAGCACAAAATACCCATAATTTGATTTTTTCAATCGTGTTTTATTTTGTGGCCTTGTTTATGTATGTCATGGCATTGGTCAAGTTTTATAAAGAAAAGAATAATAAGTAGAAAATAAGAGCTTGCTGTGAGGCAAGCTTTTTTGTTAAATAGAAATGTTGAAAACTAGCGCTGTTATATCGATGTTTTTTGTTTTAATTTAACTTTTTAGAGATATAAATTTTGTAATATTGTTTTCCTTAAAAATATAAATATGGCTATAAACTTAACTAAAGGGCAAAAGATTGATATTGGACTAAGTAAGATAACTTTAGGTTTGGGGTGGGATCCAAATGAAGGTACAGGTTTTGATTTCGATTTGGATGCTTCTGCAATTCTCATCGATACAAATAGAAAACTAATAGGAGAAGATTTTTTTATTTTTTATAATAATTTGAATTCTCCTGATGGCTCCGTTATGCATACAGGGGATGACCCAACGGGGGGAAATAGCGATGGGGATGATGATGAAGCTATTAAAGTAGATTTGAGTAAAATCAATGAATTGGTCAATGAAATTCTTTTCGTAGTTACTATTGAAGACTTTGAACGAAGAAAACAAAATTTTGGGCAAGTTCGTAATTCTTATATTCGTATCGTTGATGATATGACGGGAAGTGAGATTGCTAAATATGAATTAGGAGAAGATTTTTCGATAGAAACGGGTGTGGAGTTTGGTCGTTTGTACAAAAGAAATGGACAATGGAAATTTGAAGCTTCAGGTATAGGCTATCAAGCTGATTTAGGGTTTTTCTTAGAAAAATATTATTCAGGACAAATTATCAAATAAATGATTTTAGAAAAATTAGAGGATGTTCTAAATTTAGATTTCAAGCATTATTCTTTCGATTTATGGTTAACGTTAGTGAAATCTAATCCTCTGTACAAGCAAAAAAGAAATCAATTGTTTAAGGATTTTTTTGAAATAGATTTACCATTAGAAACTGTTTCTTCTAAAATACGCTTTTTTGATGTATCGTGTAATGCAATTAATGAGCAAACGGGGCTGAATTTTGATACTTTTCAGATTTATAGTTTGATTTTAAATGAATTAGGATATGATTTAACAAAATTAAGTTTAGAAAGATTAGAAGAATTTTATATTTTAACAGAAAATTTATTTTTGGAGTTTGCACCAGAATTGTTACATCCAAATACAAAGGAAATTCTTTTAGCACTATTAGAAAAAGATAAAACGTTAAATATATTAAGTAATACTGGGTTTGTGCGTGGTACAACGATTCGTAAGTACTTGCAAAATGTGGAATTGAGTGAGTTGTTTTCTTTTGAAATCTTTTCAGATGAATGTAATTTGTCAAAACCGAACCCTAAAATTTTTGAAATTTTATACCAGAAAGTCAACCCAACATTACGTCTGTCAAAAGATGAGATTGTACATATTGGCGATAATTTTTTTGCTGACGTTCAGGGAGCAAATAATTTTGGTATAAGTGGAAGATTAATAAAAATAACAAATTGAAAACAGTTTACAGTTTACATAAAGTAGTAGAACAATCAAATTATCCTTTTAGTCCAAGCGATTATAGTTGGTTTAAGTTTGGTGATAAAGCATTTGCAAAGCAATTTGCTTTTGATTTATTTGAAGGCTTCATTAAAACACATGGCGAACAATTGTTAAGCTATGATGATATTGTTGTTCTACCAAGCCCCTTTTTAGCTATTCCTACAGCATCCAATTTTTTATGCCACTATTTTAAAAGGTATTTAGATTTATATTTATTTAAAAATAATAACAATGCCTCAATCGAATCAAAGATTTATCGTAATCAAACTTATACAACTGATTATGGTAACTTGAGTTTTGAAGATAGAATCAATTTGATTTCGAATGATACTTATTATATCGATGCTAATTTCATAGCCAATAAATTATGTATTTTTCTTGACGATATAAAAATTACTGGGAGTCATGAACATACCATTGATAAAATTTTAGCTCAGAATGATATTAAAGGGGAATTCTTTTTCGTGTATTTTGCAGAGTTAGTGAATAAAGATATTCATCCAAATATTGAAAACTTCTTCAATTATTATGCAGTAAAAGGAGTAAATGAAATTATTGAAGTAATAAATCGCGATGATTTTCAATTCAATACACGGATTATAAAATATATTTTAAAATTGGATAAGTCTGATTTTAATCAAGTAATGGATAATATTTCTAAGGATAGAAAAGATGAATTTTTTCATGCAGCTATCAGTAACAACTATCATAAGATAGAGGAATATGTTGAAAATTTAATCGTTTTAAAAACAAATTAAAAAATGGCAATTAATTTACAAAAAGGACAAAGAGAAGCTATCAATGCTCAAAAATTTACAGTTGGTTTAGGGTGGGATACTAATAACTCTAGTACGGGGGCTAGTTTTGACTTAGACGCTTCTGTATTTATCTTAGGAGAAAATGGAAAATTACTTTCTGATTCTCATTTTGTTTTTTATAACAATTTAAATGCACCTAATGATGCTGTAGTACATACTGGTGATAATTTGACAGGAGATGGTGACGGTGATGATGAGCAAATCTTAGTAGATTTGTCTAAAATCGAAGCAAGTGCACAAGAAATATGTGTTGTAGTTACCATTCATGATGCTGAAGCAAGAAAACAAAATTTTGGTCAAGTAAGAAACTCATTCATAAGAATTGTTGATACAAATTCAACAAACGAATTAGTGAAATATGAATTAGATGAAGATTTCTCAATTGAAACAGCGGTTGAATTCGGTAGAATTTATAAAAGAAATAACGAATGGAAGTTTGAAGCTGTTGGAAGTGGAATGAAAGGCGGCTTACAAGACTTTTTAAACAAATACAATTAAGAATATGGCAATTAATTTAGAAAAAGGGCAACGTATTAATTTAGAAAAAAGTAATGGTACTAAGTTGCAAAATATATGTGTAGGGATTAACTGGGGAGCTATTGAAAAGAAAGGTTTTTTTGGAGGAGTTTCTAAAGAAGCAGTTGATTTAGATGGAAGTTGTGCCGTATACGACGAAAACAAAAATGTTTTAGACGTAGTTAGTTTTCAAAAATTAATGTCCAATGACCAAGCTATTCGTCATAGTGGCGATGATTTAACAGGAGATTTAAATGGGGATGATGGTATTGATAATGAGGTGATAACACTTGATTTTTCGAGATTATCAGCAAATGCTAACTATGTGGCGTTCTTTATTAATAGTTTCCGTGGGCAGGATTTTAAAGATATTCCGTTTGCCTCAATTCGTATTTATGAAGGTACACCTTCAAGAGTTCAAGAAGTTTTTGCTAAATATGATGTAGCTAATGATGCTGCTTTTGCAGGAAGTGTGAGTATGGTACTTGGTGTATTTTATAAGAGAAATGGAGAATGGAAATTTAACGCTTTAGGAAATCCAACTCGTGACAGAAGGTTAGAGGAAACTGTAGTTACCGTTCAGCAAAATTATTTGTAATCAGAAATTATGGAAACAAATGCTATCACGCCAGTAGAAACTTCAATGGTCATGTCCAAAGAAGGAACTGTAAATCTGGATAATATTGCGCCTAATGATTTAGCAGTTTATCAGTCTATTTCAAGTCAATTGAACGAAGGAGACGCTAATTCTATTATCAATTTTGGTGCTGAAATTCAACAAAATATTTCACGTCAAAGTGATAATTTTCTGAATTCTGTTCGTACCCATAATTCAGGTGAAGTGGGAAATTATATCAATGAATTATTGACAGAACTTAATTATATTGATGTAGACGAATTGAATCAATCAGGTTTTAAAAAGTTTATCTCGGGGATTCCTTTGTTGAAAAACCTATTGGGCAATGCTGAGAAAATTTTTCAAAAATATGATAAGGTTACCGTCAATATTGAAAAAATTAGTAATAAAGTAAAAGCAGGAATGATTAATTCTGCTAAAGATAATGCAGCGCTTCAAACCATGTTTGACACGAATGTGAGTCAAATAAAAGAAATAGAAAAATATATCGTTGCTGGTACTCTTAAATGGAAACAAGTTAATGAAGAATTAGCTTTGATGGATGCTAATCCTGCTAATTATCAAGATTACCAAATTGCAGATAAAAGAGATTTTTCAAATCGTTTGGATAAGCGTTTAGCAGACATGAAAATTGTTCGCTTCATTATGATGCAAAGTTTGGCACAAATACGCGTGGTTCAAAATAATAATACTTCTATTGCCGAAAAAGCGCAGTCTATTTTGACTACAACCATGCCTGTTTGGAAGAATCAATTAACTTTAGCCGTTGCATTACAAAGGCAAAAGCAAAATATTGAAGTACAAAGAAAAGTTTCTGAAACGACCAATACAATTTTGCAGAAAAATGCTGAAATGTTAAGGCAAAACAGTATTGAAGTTGCTCGCGAAAATGAAAATACAATTGTTTCTTTAGATACGCTGAAATCAACTACTCAATCCTTGATTGAAACGTTGAATGAGGTTAAACAAATTCATCAAAAAGGAACTGAAACTCGCAGAGAACTGGATTCAGGTTTGCAACAGTTAGAAACTGAATTAAGAAAGAATGTTGTATCATAAGGAATAAGTACATTTGGAATTTGCAGAAATTATAAATAATAGTGAGTCAAGGTTAAATAAACTAAAAATACTAAGCAATTTTTATGATAATAGCCTGATTATTCATATTGCTGTAAGAACCAGAGTGATACATGATATTTTTGCTTCAAATGAAACGCTCGATACTAATAAGTTAGAGTTGTTTCATTTGCAGTTTACAGATTCGCTCATCGATTTATTGAACAAACTAAAGAAAAATCTTGAACAGAAGTTTGCTATTCTAACCCATGAAATTCGAATTAACGAAGATATCATGGAGTCCTTCAAGGGAGAAATAGAAAAAGATAGTTTCAGAGAAAGTGTGATTACGCATAACCTAATTATGCAAAGTTTTATGGAAATGTTGTACAAACAACTTGCTTATGAAACTAATGCACTTGATTTGGAATTAATGAATGCGATTGATGGTTTAGTTTTAGAAAAAGGAATTGAATATTATCGCAAGTTGGAAGCTAATATGTATCAGAAAATACTCGAACTTCCTCTTAAAAAACAATATGATTTTCAAGATTTTACTATTGAAAAAAAGCTTTTAGGAAAACTAAATATTCAAGATTTTAAATTTAAATTTTTATGCGGATTTCAATTCGAGAATAAATATATTGAAGTGTATGAATTTATACATTCGGAAGAACATTTTGTATATATAAAATCATCTAAAACTTTTGTTTCCATCAAGCTCTCAGATTTTCCTGTTGTAGATTTTTCTAAAAATGTTTCCAATAAAAAAGAAGTGCTTTTGCAACTCAAACAAAAAAATGTTGAATTGAAAACCCAGTCGGAGTTAGTGCTCAAAAGTATGCCCGCTGATGTCGAACAAGTTTTGAATGATTATCTCGGAAAAATAAGTGCTATCGACTTTTTAGATGATTTGCAAAAAATAGATGAGCAAACCAATATACTTCGAACCATGTTGAATATTAATATTAAGTAAAAAAAAAATGGCTATAAATTTAGAAAAAGGTCAAAGAGAGAAAATTTCACTGCCAAGTTTTAAAGTGGGATTAGGTTGGGACAGTAATCAAAATGCAACAGGTGAAGCGTATGATATAGATGCTTCAGTTTTTTTATTAGGTAACGATGGAAAATTGATTAGCGATAATCATTTCGTTTTCTTTAATAATTTAAATTCTCCTGATGGGGCTGTGGTGCATAGTGGCGATAATTTAACAGGTGCTGGTGATGGCGATGATGAGATTATCAATGTCGATTTATCTAAAATTTCTGCGGATGTAAATGAAATTAATTTCGTAGTAACTATTCACAAAGCCGCTGACCGCAGACAAAATTTTGGTCAAATACGTAATTCCTATATTCGTATTATGAACCAACAAACTAACGAAGTACAAGTGAAATACGAATTAGACGAAGATTTTTCGATAGAAACAGCGGTCGAATTCGGAAGGATTTACAAGCGCAATGACGAATGGCGTTTTGAAGCTGTTGGAAATGGTTTAAAAGGAGGATTACAAGATTTCTTAACTAAATATCAAAAATAAACTTAAAAATTATGGCAATAAATTTAACTAAAGGACAAAAAATTGATTTAAGAAAAAGTTCAGGGGAAACTTTGACTGACTTTTGTGTGGGTGTAAACTGGGGAGCTATTCAAAAGAAAGCTTTTTTTGGTTTATCTTCTACTTCACAAAATGTTGATTTAGATTTGAGTTGTGTAGTTATTGACGAAAATAATAACATTTGCGACCATTTGTATTCACCATTGTATAGAGTAGAAGTACTGCAACAGTTTGGCTTACCAAAAGGGAAGATGGTAACAAGTGATGGAGCATTGAAACATACAGGTGACGATTTAGAAGGTGATAAAGGTGGCGATGATGGATTAGATAATGAAATTATCACTGTAAATCTTTCTAACCTTAATCCTAAAGCAAGTCAAATCTTTTTCTTTTTGAACAATGCAGGTAATGAGGATTTTTCAATGATTCCTTATGCGAAAATTAGAATGTTTGAAGGTACACCTCAAACTGTTAAATCTGTTTTTGCTGATTATAATGTTTCTGCAGAAAATCAATATGCAGGAAAACGTTCTATCATCATGGGGAAATTATACAAAAGAAATGGGGAATGGAAATTTAGTGCTATTGGTGACCCAACAGAAGATGTATTCTTAGGACAAACTATCCACAGAATTGTAAAATCTTATTTATAAAACATACTAAAAACTAAAACATGAGTATTAAGAACATAGAAGGATTAAGTGTATCCCAAATTAGAGAATTAGTAAATCAAGGGGCAAAATTTGTTGTATTTCCTTATACAATTTCATTTGTCGTAATGACTTTAAAAAGAGGTTCTGCAATCTTTTTTGTGCGTCCAGGGGAAAATACCATTAAATATTCGTATCCGTTTATAATCGTAAACTTTTTATTAGGATGGTGGGGATTACCTTGGGGACCAGTATACACTTTAGGGGCTATGTATAGACATATTACTGGAGGTAAAGATTTGACTCAAGAAGTATTATCAGAGTTAATTCAACACGACCCTGAAGCTGATACAACTACCTATAACATCAATGGAATGTATAATGGAGGGGCTGAATATGCAGAAGCTGAAACTGTTGATTCAAATCAATCTACGTATAATATTCCTAGATAAAGTAAGTATTCGATGAGAAGATTACCAGTTTATTTAGTATTAGATACTTCGGGTTCCATGACTGGTGAGCCAATAGAAGCGGTTAAAAACGGAGTGCAAGTAATGATTGCTTCACTCCGTCAGAACCCGCAAGCTATTGAAACGGCTTTTATCAGTGTCATAACTTTTGATAATATTGCGCAACAAATAATTCCTTTAACTGATTTGGCATCTTTTCAAATGGTTGATATCAAAGCAACTGGGGTTACTGTGTTAGGCGATGCCCTTAAGTTGCTTTCAGAACGTATAGATTCAGAAGTAGCTAAAACTACAATGGTCAAAAAAGGGGATTGGAAGCCCTTAGTGTTTATAATGACCGATGGTGTTCCTACCGACGATTGGCAATCAGGTCTACAAGCTTTTTCATTGCAAAGTACCGCTATGACTGTGGCATGTGCTGCGGGAAAATCAGCTGACACTGAAGTGCTGAAAAAAATTACGCCTAATGTTGTTCAATTAGACGATGCAGACAGTACAAGTATTGCTAAGTTTTTTCAATGGGTTTCGGCTTCAATAAGTGTTTCTTCTACAAAAGTTGAAGATAGTGGAAAAGAAATAAGTGGACTTAAAGAATTGCCACCGCCGCCACCTGAATTGAATATTGTAATCTAAATTAGGTGAAATTGTAATATTGCTATTCAAATAAACATTAAAAAACTAGAGCTTCCTAAAAACTTAGATTTGTGTTTAGGAAGTTTTGCAAAATAAATACTATGAGAAGATTACCCGTCTATTTCTTGTTGGATACTTCAGGTTCTATGTATGGTGAACCTATTCAAGCCTTAAATAATGCACTTAGCGGTATGATAAGCTCGCTACGTCAAGACCCTTTAGCTTTAGATTCTTTGTGGTTGAGTATTATTACTTTTAATAGAGAAGTAAAAGAAATATGTCCGCTTACGGAATTAGCCATGTTTCAATTGCCTGAAATCGATTGTCCTCAAAGTGGTCCAACTCATACAGGACAAGCTTTAGAACTATTGTATGAAAAAGTGCAAAAGGAAGTCGTAAGAGGAAATGAAGAGCAAAAAGGAGATTGGAAACCTTTGTTATTTCTTTTTACAGATGGGAAACCTTCTGATATTCAGTTGTATGAATCTGTTGCGCCTAAAATCAAAAGTTTGAATTTTGGAGCCATAGTGGCATGTGCGGCTGGAAATTTAGCAGATGATTCCAAATTGAAGTTGCTCACAAATGATGTAGTGCATTTGGACAATGCAGATAGCGCCACACTAAAACAATTTTTTAAATGGGTATCTGAAACCATTGAACAAGGGAACAAAAGTCAAGGTACAGGAGAAACGGTTGCGTTGCCTCCTCCTCCAACAGAGATAACTTTGATTGTTTAAGAAAGTTTTTGTAGCTCTTTTTAAGTGTACACTAAATAATTTACATCAAATAATCTAACAATGAGAAAACTACCAATATATTTTTTAATTGACGTTTCAGAATCTATGGTTGGAGAGCAAATACAATACGTAGAGGATGGTATGGCAACTATCATTAAAGCCTTAAAGCAAGACCCTTATGCTATTGAAACGGCTTGGGTATCGATACTTATTTTTGCTGGCCAAGCTAAAACATTGGTACCATTGCAAGAATTAGTTAATTTTTATCCACCTAAGTTTCCTATTGGGGGAGGTACTTCTTTAAGTAGAGGTTTAGGACATTTAATGTTTGAACTAAGAAAAAATACTGTAAAAACTACTTTAGAACGAAAAGGCGATTGGAAACCAATAGTGTTTTTGTTTACCGATGGTGTTCCCACAGATGATGCTCGAACAGCTATAGAGGAGTGGAAAAAAAACTGGTCAAATACGGCTAATTTAGTAGCAATTTCTTTTGGAGACCAAACGGATGCTACAATTTTAAGTGAATTAACGGAACATGTATTGTATTTTAATAATGCATCAGAACAAGATTATAAGAAATTCTTTAAATGGATTACAGATTCAATAAAGACCAGCAGTATCAGTGTTGAAAATAATGCATCAGGCTTCGAATTAGCCGAAATTGATAACGATACGATTCAAAAAATTGATTTGACGAAACATAACCATCCAGCGGCATATCATGATAATAATTATGTGGTTTTGACGGCTAAGTGTCAAAATAGTAAGCGCCCGTATTTGATGAAATACAGAAAATTTATTGAGCCTTCTGGATTTTCTGGGTTGGAGACGCGAGCCTATAGATTAGTTGGAGGATTTCAAATAGATAATTCCTATTTTGAATTATCAGACGAAAGTCAGATAGATACTAAAATTAATAGCGATGAATTAATAGGTTCACCAGCCTGCCCTTGTTGTGGGAATCAATATGGCTTTGCTTTATGTCGTTGTGGCAAAATACACTGTATTGGCCATGAAGAAGTGAGTACTTGTCCTTGGTGTAATAGTCAAGGGAGTTATGGCTTTGGTGATGGAAGTTTTGATGTTAATAGAGCTTTAGGTTAATATGTCAATTGCTAAAGAATATGTATTACGACTGCTACAAGCGAATCAAAAAGAAGGCAGTACAACTAAAGAAGATTTGTTAGATTCTTTTTCAAATGAAATAGAAGTAGTTGAAACCATAACGTTGATTAAAAACTATCAAGAAAAATTAATGGAAAATTGGCAGATTAAAGAAGCTATATACGATATTATTCATAACCAGGTTCAAATCCCTAATGGAACTGTAGATAAATCATACACTTATAAGTTTGATTTCGTAAAGTTAAATTGGGATAAAATCGTTTATTCTGAAATAATTGGTTTAGATGAAATCGGATTGGTTTATGATAAAGAGGAAGAAGTTTTAACGGGTATTCCAACAATTTCTGGAGATTTTAAAATTAAATTAATTTTTAGAGTCAAAGGCGAAAGTGAAAACAGCATTCTGAATGAAAAAAATATCAATTTGATTATTAATGCTAATCCAAAATCATTATGGAAAAATTTACCAAGTGATAAAGAGGATAAGTATTGGAAAGAAGATGAAGTGGCTATTTTGGATACTCTTGGTACAAAAAGCCTTGTGGTAGCTTCCAAAAGAGGGCGTTCACATGCCAATGTAGGAAGTTTTAGAGACGATGATTTTGCATATAAATCTTTTGATAATTTAGGATGGAATGTAGTTGCCGTCGCTGATGGAGCTGGTAGTGCTAAATTATCAAGGCAAGGTTCGGCTATAGCTTGTCAGGAGGTAGTTCATTATTTTGAAACATTATTTACAACAGATAAAGTTAATGAACTTGAAACACTGATAAAAGAGCAAAACCAAGTGTCTAAGGAAGGGGTTAGTACTACAGAAGAGCAATTAGAAAATTCGGAGGCAGATACTTTAACTAAAAAAACTTCGAGTCAAATCGCCATTAGTAGATATATTTACTCGCTTTTAGGAGGATGTGTTCGACAGGTTCATAATAAACTTGATGAATTTGCACTTGCTAATGATTTTGAAAGCAAAGAGTTGCATACAACTTTGATTTTTTCTTTGTTTAAGAAGTTTGATTTTGGTTATGCAATACTTAGTTTTGGCGTTGGTGATTGTCCTATTGGGATAATGAATGTAGATAAAAGCCAAGTGACATTAATGAATTGGTTAGATGTTGGTGAATTTGGAGGAGGAACAAGATTTATTACGATGCCTGAAATTTTTACAAATGATAAATTTCATACTCGATTTGGTTTTAAATTAGTGGATGATTTTTCGTATTTGGTTCTAATGACGGATGGTATATATGATGCTAAATTTGTTGTTGAAGCCAATTTAGAAAAAGTGGAGGTTTGGAATGCTTTTTTTGAAGATTTGCAGGGTAAAAATGAAGATGGTGCTGCGGTAGTATTTGAAAAAAATAATGTCGAAATAACTAACCAGCTTTCTAAATGGATGGATTTTTGGAGTCCAGGAAATCATGATGATAGAACCTTAGCTATAGTTTTTTAATATTTTTTGAAATGTCAATAATTACTGTTAAATCAATTATAAACGATGCTACTTACCAGTATGTAGATACAGGTGAACCCAAAAGCGGTACAGCAAAAGACGTTTATTTTAGCCCCGACAGAAAGTATGTGGTTGCGATTTTTAAAGAGAAACAAGATTTCAATCAAAAGGAACGGTTAAAAAAAATAGCGACAGAGTATTTAACTCGAATTAAAAACCACGATACAGGTACTTACTATTTAGAAGAAATTTTTAGATGGCCTACTGATGTGGTTGAAAATAATGGTAAAACAGGAATCATTGTTCCAATTTATAATCCTAAGTTTTTTTTCAAAAAAGGATACGCTAATCAGGATTTAATCCAAGGTGAAGAAAAAAATGGGAAATGGTTTGCAGGGGCAAAATTTAGAAACAAATTATTTCCTTTGAGCTTAGATACTTCTGAATTAGGAAATTGGTTAAACTATTTTCAGATTTGTATAAACCTTTCAAGAGGTGTAAAAAAAATGCACCAGATGGGGCTTTCTCATTCTGATTTATCCTATAATAATGTATTGGTTGATCCGCAAACTGGTGCAGCATGTATGATTGACTTAGATGGATTAGTAGTGCCTGGTATTTTTCCTGCAGAAGTTATTGGTACTGCTGATTTTATAGCTCCAGAAGTTTTAGCTACAAAGCATTTAAGTAAAAATGACCCAAATAGGAAGCTACCAAATCGATTGACTGATTTACATGCACTGGCTTGTTTAATATATATGTATTTATTGCATCGTCATCCATTAAAGGGAGGTAAGGTACATGATTTAGACACTGAAAAAGACGATTTGCTATCTATGGGGGAAAAAGCTTTATTTATTGAGCATCCAACTGATTTAAGCAATCGTCCTAAAATGGATCAAGTTTCTAAATGGGATCAGTTTTGGAATGACGTTGAAAAATTGCCTTATACAATTACAGGACCTTATTTAAAACCTTTATTTGATAGAGCTTTTATAGAAGGGTTGCATAATCCAATGCTTCGACCCACAGCTGATGAATGGGAAATTGCATTGTTAAAGACCTCTGATTTAGTTCAAAGTTGTCATAATACAGCTTGTGATCAAAAATGGTATGTTTTTGATAATACGAATGCCCCCAAATGTCCTTTTTGTAATACTAATCATAAAGGAACGCTCCCAGTTTTGGATTTTTATTCACAATATAAAGAAGGGGTTTGGCGACAAGAAAATCATCGACTAATGGTGTATCATAATCAATATTTATTTCAATGGCATGTTAATAAGAATGTTATTCGCAATGAGAAATTAACCTTTGAACAGAAAAAGCCAGTTGGTTATTTTACGTTCTATAATGATAAATGGGTTTTTGTTAATCAGAAACTAGAAAGTTTGATTGATAAAACTGAAAATAAGCAAATCGCTATTGGTGAAATGCTCGAAATCACTGATGGTAAACAAATAGTACTGTCAAAAGAAGAAGGTGGTCGCGTTATGTTAGTAACGATGGCTAATAAATAATTAATAATTAAAACTCAAATATGAACAATCATCCAATTTTTCAAGAACATCCTTGGTTAGTCGTAACCTTTGGTGTAGTAATTTTATTTATGTTGTTATTAGACTTAGGTATTTTCAACAAGAAAAGCCACGAAGTATCTAATAAAGAAGCGGTAACATGGTCAGCGGTATGGATTATGTTAGCCATGGCTTTTAGTGGACTCGTTTATTATTACGCTGGAGCTTCTAAATTTTTCGAATTTCAATCGGCGTATTGGATTGAAAAAGCATTGTCGGTTGATAATTTGTTTGTATTTATATTAGTTTTTAAATTCTTTGATGTAGCCAATCAAAATAAGCATAAAGTGCTTTTTTGGGGAATCATTGGAGCGTTAGTGTTGCGAGCAATTTTTATTTTTTCAGGAACATTCTTAATCAAATTGACCTATTTGAATAAAATAATGGAATTGTTAGGAATGCAAGGATTTAAATATGATGTGAATATTATACTTACCCTTTTTGGAATATTTCTTGTGTATGCCGGAATCAAATCATGGTCAGCTGGCGATGATGACGAAGAAGAGGATTTTAACGATTCTCGTGGAGCAAGATTGATTAGAAAATTCTTTAGTGTAAGTGATTATTATGACGGGGATAAATTCTTTACTTATGAAAATGGAAAAAAATTAGCGACCCCTTTATTAGTGGTTGTGGCTGTTATTGAATTTACCGATTTATTATTTGCTGTAGATTCTATTCCTGCGATTTTTGCGATTTCTAATGATCCATTTATTCTTTATACGTCTAATATTTTTGCCATTCTAGGGTTACGTGCTTTGTTCTTTTTATTAGATAATTTTATCCATTTATTCAATAAGTTGCCTTATGGATTGGCAGTTATTTTATCTTTCATTGGGGTTAAAATGATTATTTCACCTTTTTATCATATCGAATCAGTGGTTTCACTAATTATCATTGGTGTAGTATTGGTAATTTCGGTGCTATTGTCAATTATGTTTCCTGATAAGGATGATGCTGAAAAGGTTTAAATATCCTTAAATCATAAAAAAAAGCGGTCATTGACCGCTTTTTTTTATGATTTAATCCAATTAACAACTTCTTCGTCTATAGGGAGTGTTTGAGGAGAGATAACCTTTGCTAAATGACCATTTTCGTCAATTAGATATTTCTGAAAATTCCATTTTACTTCACTGTCAGTAACTCCATTGAGATGCTTTTGAGTTAAAAACTGGTACAACGGATGTGTATCTTCGCCTTTCACCGAAATTTTTTCCATCATAGGAAAGGAAACACCGTAGTTTCTTTGGCAAAAAGTTGCAATTTCTGCATTTGAACCGGGCTCTTGTGCTCCAAAATTATTAGCAGGAAACCCGATAATGACAAAATTTTTATCCTTATAGGCATCGTACAATTCTTCTAATTGTGCGTATTGAGGTGTTAAACCACATTCGGAAGCGGTGTTTACAAGCATTACTTTTTTTCCTTTTAAGGAGGCTAAGTCAAATTCTTTTCCGCTGATGTCTTTTACTTTAAAAGTATAAATTGTGTTCATTTTTGTTTTGTTTAATGAAGTTTGCTGTCCGAATACAAAAGTCGAACAAGCTAGTAGTAAAGTTACAATAAATTTACGCATCTTGTTTTTTCAATTTACGAGTTTTGAAATAGACTAAGGCAGAAAACACTAAAAATACAATTAGAATTTGAATGTATATTTCTACATTTTGACGTTCGCCTGTTGCATACGAGTGTAAGCCACTTAAATGGAAATTCACTCCAAAAAACGTCATTAAAATAGAAGCAAAAGCTAAAACGCTAAAGAAATTATAAATCAATTTACCTCTTAAAGCGGGAACAAAACGCATGTGAATCACAAAAGCATAGACCATAATACTGATTAAGGCCCAAGTTTCTTTAGGGTCCCAACCCCAGTAGCGTCCCCAGCTCTCGTTAGCCCATTGACCACCTAAGAAGTTTCCTATGGTAAGCATAACTAAACCAACGGTCAATGCCATTTCGTTGATATAAGTAATTTCCTTAATGCTCAAATCCATCTTTTTCTTGTTGTTTTTATTGGTAAACAACATCAACAACATAGCAACCAAGCCTAAAATTGCACCTAAAGCAAAGGGGCCGTAGCTCCCTACTATGATGGCAACGTGAATCATCAACCAATACGAATTTAATACCGCTTGTAGATTACCAATTTGCGGGTCTAACCAGCTCAAATGTGCCGTCCATAATAACATAGAAGCGACAAACGCTGTTGAAGCTACAGTCAATTCAGATTTTCTACCAAAATATAAACCAAATGCCATAATTGACCAACCTACATAGATAATTGCTTCATAAGCATTACTCCATGGCGCATGCCCCGAAATAAACCATCTTGTGATTAAACCTAAAGTATGTAACGCAAATAAAAATATTAAGATATAATGGAATGTTTTTACACCTAATTTAACCCATTTATTGGTGTTTAAAATAGTGATAACAACAAGGATAAACATCAAAATTCCAATTAGCATATACCAGCCATACAGATTTTTAAAAATATCATACTTATTATATAAAATCTCCGTATCAATTTTTTCATCACTAGGACGAACCTTCGCACCGTATTTTTTTTGATATTTTTCAATACCAATAACTAAGCTATTGGCTAATTTATAGTCTTTAGAAACCGAAGCTTTATCCAAAGCATTCAAATAAAAAGGTAAAACATTTTTAACGGTATCTAAAGCTGTACCTGTAGGATGATTCAACTCTAAATAACTTACCCATTTGTTGCCTTTGTCATTAGGCACTGGAAATATTTTTAAAATTTGCCCTGAAATAGCCGAATATAACAGGTTTACTTTTTTATCTGCATCAATAAAATCTTTTTCAAACTGGTTAGGAACCGCCGCTTTGTAAGCCTTGTCTAATTGAGTTGACAATTTATAATTTCCTCTTTCATCAAAGAAATCAATCAATTTTGCATATTTCGCTTTCTTTTCAATACCTAATAGTTTATGAATACTATCATTGTTTTTTTGCATAAAAATGATAGGAATCTCGTACCAAACCTGTGGAAACTGAGTCATCGACAAGAACACTTGGTCTGAGTTCATGTCCTTATAACTATCTCTTTTACTTACTTTTCGCAATAATTCGGAAGAGAAGGTGTTGATAGGTTTCATACGTCCGCCTTCATCCTGAATGATTAATCGACCAAATTTAGCCGCTTGCTCTTCAGTAACTTGATAGCGTTTTAATATCGAATCAATTTGTTGTTCTGTTGGAATGTTACGGTGTTGGTGTTGTTTTTGTGCAAAAGTACCTGTAAGCATAAAAAAGGCAACTAGAACCATCAAAGCCGCTTTCTTTTCTCTTACAGCTACTAATTTCTTTTTTAAGCTATTAAAGCGTGTATCGCCAAAGAACAAAATAGCTATCATCGCCAAGTAAAGTAATGTGTATCCAACATAGGTCAACCAAGTCCCCCAGAAATCATGGTTTACAGATAATTTTGTGCCTTTTTCATCAGGGTCAAAACCCGATTGGAAAAAGCGATAGCCTTCATGGTCTAAAATATGATTCATGTAAATACGTGCGTCAAAAGGTTTTTTATCTAAAATAGTTACTTGACTTTCAAAGGCTGAATAACTTTTCTCAGTACCTGGATATTTTGTAGCGATAAATTTATTTAAACGTACTTTGAACGGCAATTCATAAATTTTACTACCAAATTGGAAGGTGTATTCCAAACTTCCTAATTTGAAAGCGACCGGTTCTCCTGGACTTCCTTTTTGACCTAAAAGCGTAATGGTGTTTTCTTTGCCTTCATTAGTGACTTTTATAACTAAAGCATCATTGGTTTCTTTGTCTTTATAATTACCATTAGATTTATAGGTTTTAGTTCCTTTGACAGCAGCTTCTGGAAATACAAATTGTGCCCCGCCAACGTTGTATAATGAACGGTACATTAATTCCGTTTTTTGGTCCTTAATCACTTGCCCTTTCAATTGGTCAGCCATACGCATAAAGTTACCGTTAAATGGTGTTTCTATGGTAGCTCCTTTATCGGTAATGGTAATATTTACGGCTCCTTTAGTATATTGGTTTAAAGCAAAAAGTATGTTGTGAATACTCGCGACTTGTCCTTCCACCAAATAATGTTCATGACGACCACCTTCGCCAGCTTCAACCATTTTTAGGAATAATTTACCGTTAGCGGCAGGCTTAACCACTTCTTTTGCTCCCATGATAAAATCGACCAATTCTACTTTGAAAGGAATTTTGTCAAAATTTTCATTCTTAACAAAATGATTGTCTAAGGCTCCAGAAAGTAAAAGCGGTTCTTCAAACACTCGTCTTTTAAATTCGCCTTCGTGCATCCCATCTACAAAATAGGTCAAAAAAGTACGGTCTGAATAAAATTGATTTTCAGTTGCACCTTCGCGTATGGGCATTATTCCTTCATAACTGATATAACGAGTGATAAATGCACCTACAATGATGAACAGAAAAGAAAGATGCAAGATAAGGGTGGCCCATTTTTCTTTTTTATACAATTGATAACGTTTGATGTTACCCATGAAATTGATAACAAAAAACACAATAATAGCTTCAAACCACCAAGCGTTGTAAATAATAATTCGAGCGGTGTCCGTATTATAAGCGTCTTCAATAAAAGTTCCCGCAGCCATAGCGGCAGCAAAAACTAGAAACAATACAGCCATCAATCGTGTAGAAAACAGGAACGAAAATATTTTTTTATCCATGATTTGGAATTTCAATTTAAGTGCCACAAAAATACTAAATTGAATTCGTTTACTTGGATTTACTTGGTTTTTTTAAGAGTTTTTTATAAAATGAAAAAGCGAAACCTGAAATAGATTTCGCTTGTGTTGTTGTATTTTAAAAAAATTAAGCTTTTTCGAATAATTTTTTTACATCCTCTGGAGACATCGCTTCTGAAATACCTGTTGTTCCATTAGCCTTATTTGTGGTCATGAATTGTACCGTCACTTTAGCTGTTGTTTTGTTGTAATGTAACCAAACAAAATCATTCGGTAATTCTAATTTGATATCGTACATAGGTGATGCATTAAAACCGTCCATGATAACTTTAAAGAAATTATCATAATCTCCTTCTAGATTTTTAAAGGAAAAATTTCTAATAGGTGATTCTTCTGGGTTTTCAATGTCTTTATAATAAAAAGTGTATAAATTACCTTCTTTATGTACATAAATAGAGCTGTTGTTTACTCTTCCCAAACGTTCTAATGGAGTGGTAGGAACAACTTTAATTTGACTGAAACCTGCATAAGAACTGATTAACAAAAGGGCTAAACTTAATAACTTCTTCATAACATATTGATTTTTAGGTTAAATTATTTGTCCAATATAGATAAATTTATTTTTAATGAGAAATAAAAAAGGTAAACTTTTTAACAAAATATAATCGATAAAGCTAAAAGCCCCGTAGTTATTGGTTTTTGTGAGACCGCCTTTTTTTAGTATTTTCGCTACATGATAACAGCAGTCGTATTAGGAACGGGCAATGTGGCTACACATTTGCTTGAAGTTTTTTCAAATAATGAGCATATTCGTTTGTTGCAAGTGTACACGCGCAATCCGAATGTTACTTTAGCTCCGTCAATTAAAGTGCCGTTGGTACACCAAATAGATGAGCTATTGGAAGCTGATGTATATATTATTTCTGTTACCGATAATGCTATTCTTGCTGTGGCTGAGCAAATCCCCTTTTCTAATAAATTGGTTGTTCATACTTCTGGCACAGTGGCTATGGAGGTATTACCAGAACGTTTTCGAAAAGGTGTCTTTTATCCACTACAGACTTTTTCAAAAAATAAAGCTGTAAATTTTAAAAGTATTCCTATTTGTTTGGAAGCTGAAAATGAGAAGGATTTTCAACTTTTAGAAGCTGTAGGTAACTCCATTAGCGATAAATGTTACGCAATTAGTTCTTCTCAACGTAAGGCTTTGCATGTTTCCGCAGTTTTTGTGTGTAATTTTGTAAATCATTTATACCAAATGGGGAATGAAATTTGTCAAGAAAATAACATTCCTTTTGAAATTTTGCACCCGCTGATTCAAGAAACGGCCGATAAAATTAGAACGCTATCACCTTTGGAAGCACAAACAGGGCCAGCCAAACGACAGGATACCGGTACGATAAATGCGCATCTGCAATTTCTAACGGATGCTACTCAAAAAGATATTTATAAATTACTAACCAAATCAATTATAGACCATGTCTAAAAGTTATAAAGAAATAATGAATGATATCAATACGTTTGTATTTGATGTCGATGGGGTACTTACTGATGGAACAGTGCATATAACCCCTACAGGTGAAATGTTACGGGAAATGAACATTCGCGATGGCTTTGCTATGAAAGCGGCTGTGGAAAGTGGTTATCATGTGTGTATTATTTCGGGTGGGAGCAACGAAGGCGTTCGTATTCGTTTGAAAAATTTAGGAATTAACGATATTTATTTAGGCTCTCCTGATAAAGTAGCAACTTTTAAGGAATACTGTAACCTCTACCAAATCCAGCCTGAAAACGTATTGTATATGGGGGATGATATTCCTGATTATCACGTCATGCAAAAAGTAGGATTGCCTACTTGCCCGCAAGATGCAAGCCCTGAGATTAAAAGTATTTCCACTTATATTTCACATGTAAATGGCGGTAAAGGTGCCGTACGTGATGTTATTGAGCAAGTGATGAAAGTGCAAGGGAAATGGAATACGTATTTTAATGGGAAGTTTTTTTAGTATTCAGTATTCAGTGCTCAATGTTCAGTTTTTGTGAGGTGTTTATAAACAAACTAAATTTTTACTAAGATGATGCGGTTTCAAGAATTATTGGCTTATAAAAAAGCTTTTTCGCTTGCTATGAAAATATTTAAGCTATCTAAAAGTTTTCCTAAAGAGGAAACGTATTCTTTGACTGACCAAGTAAGACGTTCTTCCAGAAGTGTTTGTGCAAATATTGCTGAATCGTATAGAAAAAGAGATTATCCAAAGCATTTTCATAGTAAATTAACTGATGCAGATGCAGAAAATTCTGAAACACAAGTCTGGTTGGAATTTGCTTTACATTGTGAATATTTAAATCAAGAAATCTATGAAGAACTATTTTTAGAAAGCGATGAAATAGGTAAACTTATAAATTATATGATACTGAATCCTTCAAAATTTGGAGTACATGTTGAACACTGAACACTGAACACTGAATCCTGACCACTGAATACTGACCATTGAATACTGACCACTGATTACTCGAGAAAAATGAAATACCTCAACCTCATTCGTTATCCTAATTTACTCCTGATTGCATTGATGCAACTGGTGGTGTATTATGGGTTTTTAAATTTTCAAAATATCCCTTTAGTACTCCAGCCTTGGCAGTACTTTTTGTTAATACTGGCAACAGTATGTATCACCGCTGGAGGTTACATTATTAATGATATTTTTGACCAGGAAGCTGATGCGATAAACAAACCTGAAAAAAAAATCGTAGGAACATCCATTACCGAAAGTCAAGCTTATAATTTGTATGTAGGCTTTACACTCACAGGTGTGGGAATTGGGTTTTATTTATCAAGACTTATTGAACATCCTAATTTTGTCATCGTTTTTATTTTATGTTCCGCTTCGTTGTATCTGTATGCTACGAGTTGGAAAGGAATTCTTTTGGTCAAAAACATAATCGTATCCTTGTTACTAGCTTTTAGCATCTTAATTATTGGGTTGTTTGTGTTGTTTCCAGCTATTACTCCTTATAATAAACCACAATTACTAACGGCATTTTCAGTTTTATTTGATTTTTCCATCATCGCTTTTGTGATTAATTTTTTAAGAGAATTGGTAAAAGACCTCGAAGATGTGAAAGGCGATTACAACCAAGGGATACAAACATTGCCTATCGTGTTAGGGATTAATAGGACAGCTAAAATAGTTTGTGGATTGACATTTATTCCAATAGGAATGTTATTATATTACACCTATGTTAATTTGTTTGAATTGCTTTATGCAACGCTCTATATCTTGTTAGCTATTATAGGTCCGTTATTATATTTTAGTATCAAAATGGCTTGGGCAAGCCAGAAAAAAGAGTTCAAACATTTGAGTCAAGTGTTGCGACTTGTTATTTTCTTAGGAATTTTAGCCATTGGGGTTATCGGTTTAAATATGTATTATTATGCTACGCAACAAGTTTAAAGACTACACCATTATATTAGCGTCAGGGTCGCCTAGACGCCAACAATTTTTCAAAGATTTTGATGTTGACTTTGAAATTCGATTGAAAGAAGTCGACGAAGTTTATCCCGATTCTTTGCAATTCTTAGCCATCACAGATTATTTGGCGCAATTAAAAGCCTCCGCTTTTGAAGGCGATTTAAAGCCCAATGAACTTTTGGTAACCAGTGATACGCTGGTTTGGCACAAAGGAGAAGCATTGGGCAAACCTAAAGATTTTGAAGATGCCTTTCAAATGCTACAATCATTAGCCAATGCGACCCACGAAGTAATTACTTCTGTTTGTTTTAAAACCATTGAAAAAGAAGAAATCATCAACGAGATTACGAAAGTTACTTTTGGAGATTTATCTGATGAAGCCATCCATTATTATTTAGAAAACTACAAACCTTTTGATAAAGCAGGAAGCTACGGAATACAAGATTGGATAGGGTTAATTGGAATTGCTAAAATAGAAGGTTCTTATACCAATGTGGTGGGTTTACCAACAGAAAAGGTATATCAGTACTTGTTAAAATTTTAAATTGTTAAGACTATCATAAATCTTTTGGCACAGTAATTGGATACTATAATGCAACATAAATCGTTATAGTATTAATCCCAATAAAAAGATATTATGAAAAAGTTACAATTTATTTTCGGAGCCTTTTTAGTCCTGTTTACTTTGCAATCACAAGCGCAAGTTTCCGTAAGCTTAAATATAGGTACGCGTCCTACTTGGTGCGGTAATTATTACGAAGAGCGTGTGCAATATGTATATTTGCCAGAATTAGAATGTTACTATGATAATTTTGCACAAGTTTATATTTATTTTGGACCAAGAGGTTGGTGTCGTTCAGAATATTTACCTGATTATTGCAGAGGTTATGATATACACAGAGCCCCTAGAGTGGTTGTAGACTATCGAGGAAATTGTCCTTGGACTTCTTTTGATTATCACAGAAAACATTACTGGAAAAACGGTTATAGAAATTACCACCGCGAATATTACGGTCCTGTTTATGCAAGAAGAGGCAATGCAGTAGCTTATGTAGACCGTCGTGATTACCGCGATTATGATAATGACGATTATTATTACAGAAGAGGAGATGAACGCAGAGGCGGTGATGATGAATACTATAAAAGAGAAGATAACGACAGAGGTCGTGGTGAAGGTCATGGTCGTGGAGAAGGTCACGGAAATGGCAATGGGCACGGACGTGGAAGAAGATTTTAAGCTATCTTACTTATAATAGAAATTCAGAGGACTTCGGTTCTCTGTTTTTTTTGTGGTATGTTTGTTTTTTTAATTTCAGGATTTTAAAAAAAAATATAAATAATGATTTTAGCTATAGATGTCTATTATATAGAAAACACCGCAAAATCCGTGGGTGTATTATTCGAATGGGAAGATGAACAAGCCCGTGAAGTTATCATTGATACACTTGAAGGGGTTTCAGATTATGAACCTGGTGCTTTCTTTAAAAGAGAGTTGCCTTGTATTACAAGTTTGTTACAAAAAATCCCTCTAGAGAAAATTGATCTAATAGTAGTCGATGGCTATGTGTATGTTGATGATGCCTTAAAATACGGTTTGGGTGGCTATGTTTGGGAATATCTTGACCCGAAAATCCCGGTAATTGGTGTGGCTAAAAACTCTTTTCATGCGAACAAAAACACCGTTTTTCCTTTATATCGTGGTGAAAGTAAAAAGCCTCTCTATATTTCTGCTATCGGGATGGATGTAATGGACGCTGTAAGTTGTATTCAAAAAATGAAAGGCAACTATCGTTTTCCAACTATTTTGAAAAGCTTAGATACCATGACCAAAGAGTAAACATAAGCCTATTCAATGTTATTTGCTTTTATTTTCAATTAAATTAGCATAAAGCGATTCTATTTCTTGCGTTGAAGGTTCGTTTTTTATGTATGTTGTTCTTTCTTTTTGATTAGGCATCCATCGATACAGCCATGAAACACCCCATTTTTTATAATAAACCGACTCTTGTTTATACACTTCGTCTTGCAATGCTTCATTAAGTGATATGAAAGAGTATTTCTTTTCCTTTAAACAAGTAATTAAAAGTGGTAAATAATTAGCGTTTATGGAATTGTCGTGACAAAGATAAATATGTTTTATTGGTCTATTGTATTTTTGCTGAGCTAACCTCTCAAAATAGTCGAAGTATTCAATTGTTTTAGCAATGTAATCCCTTCCTATTTTTAAAGCATTTAGAGTATCGTTTTTCTTTAAATAATATTCATAAACGGAATTATACATCCAGTCAATACTCTCAATAGTAAAAGGTGTTATATAATATCCCTTTTGATTTAAAAATTCTTTTATCTGAACATGTTGCAGACTATCTTTTCCTAAATCATTATATGGAAAGCGAAAATACTTGGGTGTGTTGGTTTTTTTATTCATTTTTTTCAACCTTCCACCTTTTTTAACTTCATTTACAAATGCTTTGAATCCTACATCAGAATAACGAGCATGATTATAAGTGTGGTTTCCCGAAGTAGCATAATCTTTGTTCATCCATTTCTCTAACAATTCATAATTTTTCATTTTATGAATCGTCTTTTCTAATTTTCCTTTATTAATAAATACAGCTACAGGAATTTGTAAACTATCTAATACATTTAACAAGACAGGATTGAAAGCATCTTGCTCATATTTTTCTGTATTAGGTACGTCGTCAATAGTGATGGCAACTTGATTTTGCGCATGACAAGGAGTTAAAAAAAGTAACACAAATGCGTTAATACATGCAAATCTTAAAAATGTTTTCATGTTGCTATTATTTAACGTGAGTTCAATTTATAATTATGTGGTATTTAGTATTTCCCGTCTGTTCGGTATTTTTTGTGTACTAAAATGGAACAAAAAATGTATCGAGAACTTATTGCTGATACTTCTCGATATGATTTTCCTTCGTTTTCCTACAGAAAATCACTCGAAGTGACGGATATTCAGATTAAATTTACATCGAACTCACGTTATTTAGATTGTTCCTATTGTAAGTGGGTAGAAAAGTTGGAATAAAAAAAAATCCCGACAGTATCGGGATTTCATTTTTTGAACACTTTAATTATAAATTATAAAGCTGCAACGTGTCTAGTTAATTTAGACTTTAAGTTAGAAGCTTTATTATCGTGTATAATGTTTTTCTTAGCTAATTTATCAATCATAGAGATAACAACTGGTAATTTAGCTGTAGCTTCAGCTTTGTCAGATGCCATACGGATAGCTTTGATAGCGTTACGCGTAGTTTTGTGTTGGTATCTGTTTAATACTCTTTTCTTTTCGTTGCTTCTAATTCTTTTTAAAGCTGACTTATGATTTGCCATTTTCTTTTAATTTTAATTGTAATAATAATTTATAAACTATTAGTTAAAAAAGAAAAACCTCCCACAATTAGCTACCTAATCACTTTGGTTTTAACTAATAAAATAACACTTGAGACACTAAGCATTATTTTATAAAACTTATTTACAACTAATTTGTAGCCCGTAGGGGAATCGAACCCCTCTTGCAAGAATGAAAATCTTGAGTCCTAACCGATAGACGAACGGGCCAAGAAGCCTTAATGTAATAATTTGTAGCCCGTAGGGGAATCGAACCCCTCTTGCAAGAATGAAAATCTTGAGTCCTAACCGATAGACGAACGGGCCATAAGGCTTATTTGGTTACAGTATTTCAATGTTAGTAGCCCGTAGGGGAATCGAACCCCTCTTGCAAGAATGAAAATCTTGAGTCCTAACCGATAGACGAACGGGCCAAAAAGCCTTAATGTAATAATTTGTAGCCCGTAGGGGAATCGAACCCCTCTTGCAAGAATGAAAATCTTGAGTCCTAACCGATAGACGAACGGGCCATAAGGCTTATTTGGTTACAGTATTTCAATGTTAGTAGCCCGTAGGGGAATCGAACCCCTCTTGCAAGAATGAAAATCTTGAGTCCTAACCGATAGACGAACGGGCCATTTGTACTCTGGTTTCTTAAAGTAAAGTTGCCATTTCCGTATTGCGAGTGCAAAGATACATAGTTTTTTTATTTCTACAAGTGCACTCGCAATTTTTTTTATCTTTTTTTCTGCCTATTTTAGTAAGCCTTTGCAAATAAGACTCTTCCGTTTGACGGGTTTCCTGTTAATACACAGTTGCCACTTTCTTCTTTGCGATCTAAAGGAATACAACGAATCGTTGCTTTGGTTAATTCTTTGATTTTTTCTTCTGTTTCAGAAGATCCATCCCAATGTGCAGCAACAAATCCACCTTTATTTTCTAAAACTTCTTTAAATTCTTCAAATGAATTTACTTCTGTAATGTGAGTATTTCTAAAATCTAAGGCTTTAGTGAACATTTCTTCTTGAATTTGCTCTAAAGTATCTTGGATAAATGTAACTACATTGTCTTTTGCTACCACTTGTTTCGTCAAAGTGTCACGACGAGCAATTTCAAAAGTTCCGTTTTCTAAATCTTTTGGTCCTATAGCCACACGTACTGGAACTCCTTTTAATTCCCATTCAGCAAATTTGAATCCTGGTTTTTGAGTTGTACGGTTGTCAAACTTAACTGATAAGCCTAATTTGCGTAAAGATTTAGTTAATTCGTCTGCTGCTGCGGAAATTTTTTCTAACTCTTCATCAGATTTAAAAATCGGTACAATTACCACTTGGATAGGCGCTAAGTTAGGTGGTAAAACCAAACCATTGTCATCAGAATGCGTCATAATCAAGGCACCCATTAAGCGAGTTGATACTCCCCATGATGTTCCCCATACATATTCTTGTTTGCCTTCTGCGCTTGTGAATTTTACATCAAAAGCATTAGCGAAATTTTGTCCTAAAAAGTGAGAAGTTCCTGCCTGTAAGGCTTTTCCATCTTGCATTAATGCTTCAATACAAAAAGTTTCTTCGGCACCAGCAAAACGCTCGTTAGCAGTTTTAACACCTTTTACCACAGGAATTGCCATAAAGTTTTCAACGAAATCAGCATATACATTCATCATTTGTACTGTTTCGTCTAAAGCTTCTTGTTTAGTAGCGTGTGCTGTATGACCTTCTTGCCATAAGAATTCTGCTGTACGTAAGAATAAACGGGTACGCATTTCCCAACGCACCACATTAGCCCATTGGTTGATGAGTAACGGTAAATCTCTGTAGGATTGAATCCAGTTTTTATACGTACTCCAAATAATCGCTTCCGAAGTTGGACGTACAATTAATTCTTCTTCTAATTTAGCATTTGGATCAACCATTAATTTGCCAGGTCGATCTTCGTCATTTTTTAAACGGTAGTGGGTAACTACAGCACATTCTTTAGCAAAACCTTCAGCATTTTTTTCTTCCGCTTCAAACATGCTTTTAGGTACAAATAGCGGGAAATAGGCATTGCTATGACCTGTTTCTTTGAACATTTTGTCAAGCTGAGCTTGCATTTTTTCCCAGATAGCATAGCCGTATGGTTTGATAACCATGCAGCCACGAACCGCTGAGTTTTCAGCTAAATCCGCCTTAACTACCAGTTCATTATACCATTTTGAGTAATCCTCTGCGCGTTTTGTTAAGTTCTTGCTCATTGTCAATATTTTGGCACAAAAATTGTGACTTGTTAAAGTTGAAAATTATTTGTGCAAAACTAGTTATTTTTGTAATGTCCAACAATAAAAAGCCTGAGAAATGAAAACAAAATACTTCTACAATAAAAAAGGAAGCCTAAAAATACTGTTAGGGGTTTTGGGGCTTACTGTAGTCTCTTGTGGTTCCTATCAAAATGTTTCGTATTATGATAATGACGGAATTTATGGAGGCGAGAAAAAAGAAACTACCCAGCGAACTAGTTATTATCAAGAAAATCCAAATGGAGCTAAGTATAAAGAATACTTTGGAAGTCAGGTGGATAAATTTGTTACTGCTGATTCAGGTGAGGTTTTTACAGATATAGAAAGTTATAGTAGCATAAAAAGCTCGGATAGTACAGCTGTAAAAACAACAGCCAATTATTCTAGTTGGGGGACAAATGATAGAGATATTACCATTAATGTTTACGATAATTCTTGGCGTTATGGCTGGGGTTGGAATAATTGGAACAATTGGGGGTGGAGCTATTGGGGTTACCGTCCGTATTATTGTGGCTATTCCTATTGGAATGATTGGTATTACAGTCCTCATTGGGGGTATAGTTATTATGGTCCTTCGTTAAGTTGGGGATGGTCTCCTTATTATTATGGGGGCTATTATAATGGATATGTCGGATACAATCATCATAATTATGCATATGTAGGTGGTCGAAGAGATGGAGCTCGTGCCTATTCGTCAGGTTCTTTAGTTAACTATGGTGATTACGGAGTGTATAATAGAAGTAGAAGAGCATCTGGTAATACTGCTGTTGATGGAGTAGGAAGTTATACTTCTCCAAGAAGTACTTCGAATGCCAATAGTGAATATATTCCTAGAAATTATATTCGTGTTCCTAGAAGTTTTACTCCTAGAAATAATGAAAGTACACCAAGAGAATATACGCCTAGAAATACTAATACGCCAAGAGAGTATACTCCTAGAAACTCGGATTCACCAAGAGAATACACACCTAGAAATAACAATTCTACACCAAGACCATACGATAGTCCTAGATCGTATGATAGTCCTAGATCATACGATAGTCCTAGAAGTTATGAATCACCAAGGTCTTACGATTCCCCAAGGAGTTCTTCAGGTGGAGGAAGAAGTGGCGGTCGAAGAGGGTAATCTGTGTGATTGTTTGTTTTTATTGAAAGAAGAATGAAAAAATATATAGCTATTTTAGGAATAACATTGGGTTTGTCAAATGTACAGGCACAAAATATAGAGGAATTGATGCGGTATACTCAAACTGAGCCATTAGGAACCGCTCGTTTTCGGGCATTAAGTGGTGCTTTTGGTGCAGTAGGAGGTGATCTTTCGGCAATTAGTTTGAACCCTGCAAGTTCATCAATATTTAATAATAATCAATTAGCGGTTACAACAAGTATTTATGGCTCAACTAATCGGACCAATTATTTTGGGAGTACTTCAGAAGAACGTTTGAACGATTTTGATTTAAATCAATTGGGAGGGGTCTTGGTTTTTAAAACAAAAAAATCAGGTGCTAAAGTAAATAAGTTTGCTTTGGCAGTAAATTATGAAAAGCAAAATAACTTTAATGATGCAGTATCTGTAAAAGGCGTTAATCCGAATAATAGTATTGCTAATTATTTTTTGCATCATGCTAATAAGAATGGAGGAGTTTCGGCTTTTGATATTGATAGTTTTTACTATTCGCATGTGTTTGATGCTAATCAAAATGCTTATGTTGAGGATTATGGTTTTTTAGCTAATTATTTCAATACTAGTGAATATGCTATTAGTAATAATTTAGCGCCTTACATCTATCAATATTTAGGGGAAACAGGAGGAGCATTTTCATTTAATGATCAACAAGCTTTTCTTGGTTTTGAATCTTTTATTATTGATGTGGCGGACAATTATAATGACAGTAATAACAGAGTATATAAGTCTTTAGTTGCTGAAGGAGGTAATTACCATCAGGAGCATTCTATAATTTCTTCAGGTTATAATGGAAAACTAACAGTTAATGGATCAATAAGTTTGCATGATCGATTAATAATTGGTGTCAATTTGAATTCTCATTTTTCGGATTTTACTCGTAATTCAAAATTTTTTGAGCGAAATAACAATCCATTAAGTGTGAATGATCGAGTAAAAAGAATTTATTTTGATAACGACACTCATACTTTTGGGAATGGATTTTCATTACAGCTTGGAACTATTTTAAAAGTTAATAAATTTTTACGTCTTGGAGCAAGTTATGAATCGCCTACTTGGCATAAATTGGCAGATGAAATTTCGCAAAAATTAACCGTTGTAAGTGGGAATAATCTTCGAGAACTACAACCTGATGTAGTAAATCCTAATTTGACCTTAGTGTTTGAGCCTTATCGAATAAGAACAGCGGATAAGTTAAATTTAAGTGGAGCTCTAATTTTTGGGAAGAGAGGTTTTTTAAATATAGATTATGGGTGGAAGTTTTATGAGCGCATGCAATTAAGACCAGAAGATGAGTTTGAAGAGCAAAATAGCAGTATAGGAAATACTTTTGTGAATTCAAAACAATTGGCAGTCGGAGGGGAGTGCAAAATTGAACGTTGGTCCTTACGTGGAGGTTACCGTTATGAGACTAGTCCGTATATTAAGAAAAGCTTAATGAGCGATTTAAAAGGATACTCATTAGGATTAGGATATAATTTTGGAGGAACTAAAGTTGATATTGCTTATTCAACGACTTCAAGAGAGGTTGCTAAACCTATATTTGATGCTGGTTTAATTGATAATTTTACTAAAAATTTGCGTTCAAATAATTTAACTGCGACTCTGTCTTTTGAATTGTAAGTTTTTTAAAATTTAAAAATCCGCTAAGGCGGATTTTTTTATGTTTCTATAAAATCAAATCGTATTTTCAAAATTTTATCGTAATTTTGCACTCCAATTTTTAAAGCAATGAGAACCAAGTCGTTAAAGAAAAATAAAATCAATGTAATTACCTTAGGTTGTTCTAAGAACGTGTATGACAGTGAAGTCTTGATGGGGCAATTGAAAGCCAGTGGTAAAGATGTAGCGCACGAGCAAGAAGGAAACATTGTGGTGATAAATACCTGTGGTTTTATTAATAATGCCAAAGAAGAATCGGTAAATACGATTTTAGAATACGTAGATAAAAAAGACCAAGGTATCGTAGATAAAATATTCGTGACTGGATGTTTATCAGAACGTTACCGTCCCGATTTGGAAAGAGAAATTCCAGATGTAGACCAATATTTTGGTACTACTGATTTGCCTTTATTATTAAAAGCGCTTGGTGCTGACTATAAGCACGAATTGTTAGGGGAACGTTTGACGACTACACCTAAGAATTATGCTTACTTAAAAATTGCTGAAGGTTGTGACCGTCCTTGTAGTTTTTGTGCGATTCCTATTATGCGTGGAAAACACGTATCACAATCGATTGAAAAATTGGTTAAAGAAGCCGAAAACTTAGCCAAAGATGGTGTTAAGGAACTTATTTTAATTGCACAAGATTTAACCTATTACGGGTTGGATTTATATAAAAAACGCAACTTAGCCGAGTTGTTAGAAAACTTGGTAAAAGTAGAAGGCATCGAATGGATTCGTTTGCATTATGCCTTCCCATCAGGTTTCCCTATGGATGTGTTGGAACTAATGAATCGCGAACCTAAAATTTGTAATTATTTAGATATTCCTTTACAGCACATTTCGGATAAAATCTTAAAATCGATGCGTCGCGGTACTACTTACGAGAAAACCACACAATTGTTGAAAGATTTCCGTAAAGCCGTACCTAATATGACTATTCGTACCACCTTAATTGTGGGGTATCCAGGTGAAACCGAAGAAGATTTTCAAATTCTTAAAAACTGGGTTGAGGAAATGCGTTTTGAACGTTTAGGCTGTTTTACCTATTCACACGAAGAAAATACTACCGCTTTCGAATTAGAAGACGATGTGCCGGAAGAAGTAAAACAAGCGCGTGCTAACGAAATCATGGATATTCAAGCGCAAATATCTTGGGAATTAAACCAAGAGAAAATTGGACAAACTTTCAAATGTATTATTGACCGCAAAGAAGGTCAGTATTTTGTAGGTAGAACCGAATTTGATAGCCCTGATGTAGACAATGAAGTGTTGATAGATGCCTCTAAATTCTACTTAAAGACAGGCGAATTTGCCACCATAAAAATTGTTGATGCCAGCGAGTTTGACTTGTATGGTGAAGTAGTATAAAACTTTTCTGAAAATGTGGATTTTTTTGTAACTTTAAAGGACAGACTTTAAAGCTTTACGATATGAAAAAAATCCACATTTTTCTTTTAGCTCCTTTTTTGAGCATGGCTCAAAATGTTTCTTTAAAAAATCCTGACCAATTATTTCCTATCATTCATTTTGAGGCACAATCTCCAGTAAAATACCAAGGAAATCGTAACACTTGCACCGCTTTTGCCATCGCTGCTGCCTTGGAAACTTTTCCTAACGCCCCTAAAGATTTGAGCGAAAAATATTTGTATGCCGTTCAAAAATCAAATGATTATGTTAATAGTCAGCCTACTTTTAAGGGGGACTTTCTGTTTCGATATGTAGACGCATTGAAAAGTTTTGGTGCTATAAAGGAAACAGATTTGCCATATAATCCTCAAGCTACCCTTCAATGGTATCCAAACGATGATGAGCTTACTAGATATATTTTAGAAGGTGATGTAGGTTATATAACCCTTAATACTATTTATAAGCCCAAAGCGGTTGTTTTTCTTAGAGATTACGAATATTTAGAAGGGATGAAATCAAAAAATATTGCCTACTTAAAAACGATGTTAAATAGTGGAATTAAGGCTATCCCTGTAAGTTATATGCTTTATTTGCCTGCATGGAGTAATGAAAGAACCTTGAATTATACGACCATTACGCCTGATAAGGGCTACGATGTAGTGAGTTTTACGGGGACTAAAATGCCTTTTTCTCAAGCAAAAGCTTTGATGCCCAATGTAATTAGTCAGATTTTTAAAGAAAATATTAAAATAAACCAAAATGACCCAACTCCTAATATGTATGGCAAACATGCGGTAACCATTATAGGCTATGACAATGAAGGCTTTATTATAAAAAATTCATGGGGCAATCAATGGCGTTTTAATGGATACGAGCGTGTAAGCTTTGATTATCATGAACTCTTCGCCATTGAAGCGTTGATTATTAAAAGTGTGAGCAACACGCCAACTAAGTAAAGTTTATAAAATTGCCTGATGGATGCCTTTCAGGCAATTTATAATTTCTCTTTTTAAAGTATCATTCATAAATTTTAAATTTATCTGAAACCGACTTAAAATACATCTTGCGATTTTCAAAATCAAAAATAATGATACAATGTTCTAAAAATTGATTCCCTATCATTCCTACGTATCTTTGATTGCTTGGGGTAATAGGAATTCGCATGACTACAATATTCCCGTCGGTTTGTTCAAGTTTGCCCAATTGCATTTTTTTCGGAAGTAAAACAGCTAAATCACTTACTGAATGTGTTCCTATTTTAGAAGTGTCTTTTAATAAAAAGTCTTGCGTTCGAACTAAAAAAGCTTCCACTTCGGGGTGATTTCGGTTTAAATATACGGGATTACTATCACCAAGGTCGAATAAAAAATTACCTTTTAAAAATTCCTGTTTTTGAGGGCTATTTCCAATACTTAGAGTACCATCTGCATATAATCCTTTGGTGTTTTCATCATAGTCTACAAGCATGCAATGGAACGCTTTCAGCTCTTCATTTTGAGGTATTCCTAAAGTCAAATAGTGTTCTTGATAATTAATGTAAACGGGTTGATTAAAATCTTTAATTGGAAAAACCATGTCTAGTCCTTTCCAATCTGGTTGTTCTGAAAAATCGATAAGGACACCATTTATCCAAATTTCTTTTCCATTAATAGTTATTAGACCTCGAACGATGCCCTCGGTACGAATATGCTTGGTAGTTCCCCAAGTGGCAACACTACTATTTTCAGTAGTAAATTTTAAATTCGGATTCGATTTTAAGTGTTTTTCCGCAAATTGCTTGTCAATTAAAAGTTGAGAAAAACCACTTTCTAAAAAAACCTTAGCATTCGTTACCGCATTGATGGTAAAATGAGTAAGTAGATGCCCGCGATGCCATTCGATATGGAATTTTTGTGCATACAAAATAGTGGCTTGGAGTACTAAAAGAATAAAAAAAGATAGTTTTTTCATTGGTAACTTTTGATGACCTAAAAATAGTTTTTTCATTAAAAATACCGGCACCGATTTGAAGAAATTAGTTCTAAATCAGTGTCGGTAATTAATGTATAGAAATAAAATTGCTATTCGTTTTTTACTGAAAAACTTTTCTATCTCAAAGGATTAAAAAACGAATAGTCCTAATCAGGTTTAGTTCACTTCTCCTTTTAGCGTAAGTACTTTGGGAGTTTCTTCTAATGAAGTGAAAACCGTTACTGTTTTGTTGAAAGTTCCTTTTACAGACGCATTATAGGTCGCTTTTACAAAACCTGTTTTTCCCGCAGGGATAACTTCTTTGGTATAGTCAGAAGCTGTACAACCGCAGGTCGCTTTCACATTGGTAATCACTAAATCTTTGTCACTTTCATTGGTAAGTACAAATTCAAAAGTTTTTGGAGTCCCTTGCGGAATGATGCCCACATCAATCGTGTCGGCTTTCCAAGTAACTAATGTTTTTACTGAAAAAGACATTAAAAATACGGCTACTAAAGCCAAGCTGATTTGCGTTAATTTTTTCATAATAAAAGTTTTTAAAAGTTTTACATCTCAAAATTAATAAGGAACTACACAAAGGCTTGTTAAGCGGTATTGAATGTTTGTTAACGACTTGTTAACGCAAAAATGCTAGCTATTTTTTTAGTAATATTACATAACGAAAGACGATGAAAAAAAATAAACTCAACATACTTATACTCTTAGGCTTGGTAGCCACAGTGGGCATACTCATTGCGCAATTGTTGTGGACGCGTGAGGCTTTTCAAATTCAAGAAAAGAAGTTTTCTCAGAAGGTTCATATCGCTTTGCTAGAGGTGGTGAAAAAATTGTATCAAGGCACCAATAGAGAAGTTCCTGCGGACCAACCTGTCAAAAAAATATCGAACGATTATTATATTGCCAATGTAGAAAATGATTTTGCTCCAGATATTTTAGAGCATTATTTGAAAGAGGAATTCACTCGATTTTCTATTACTACCGACTTTGAGTATGCCATGTACAATTGTCAAAGTGATGAAATGGTATACGGAAAATATATCACTCTATCAAATTCGACTCCAGAGGACAAAAGTATCCATTTTCCAAAACATAAGGATTTAGTGTATTATTTCGCGATTCGTTTTCCTAAAGAAACCACTTTTTTATTAGGTTCAATGCGATTTTGGTTGGTGTTAACCCTCATGTTGTTGTTTATTCTAATCATTTATGTGTATTCTATTTATACCTTGTTGCAACAAAAAAAATATAGCGAACTACAACGTGATTTTGTCAATAATATGACCCATGAATTCAAAACGCCATTATCTTCTATTTTATTAGCCTCGAATTATTTGAGTAAACAAGGGGTGATTCAAGAGGATGCCAAGCTGAATCAATATACGCAAATCATTATGCAACAAGGCCAAAAATTGAATCAGCATATAGAACGTGTATTGAATGTAGCCAAATCCGACGATACAACCTTCAAATTACAATGCGAGACTATTTATTTGAATGATTTTTTTGCTGAAATTATTCAAAATGCAACTGCAAAATATGAAAATTTGGAAATCAATTTTCAGTCAGAAACAGCTTATACTTTGGAAGCCGACCGTTTTCATTTGACTAATTTATGTTATAATCTGATTGATAATTCCGTAAAATATTGCGAACAACATCCTAAAATTCAAATTAGTATGGAGTGCATTTCTGGTAAATTAAAAATCAAGTTTCAGGACAACGGTTTGGGAGTGGATAAGAAAAATCTGCCGTTTCTCTTTGAAAAATTTTATCGTGAAAAAAATCAATTGAGCCATGCGACGAATGGTTTTGGGTTGGGATTGTTTTATGTGAAAAGAGTCATCGAAGCACACCAATGGAGTATCGAAGCACAGGCTAACTCCCCTAAGGGTTTAACGATTGAAATACGCATTCCAAAAAAATATTATGGAGAAGTTTAGAATTTTATACGCCGAGGATGATGCTACCATTGCACTTTTGACTAAAGATGCCTTGGAAGAAAAATATCAGGTGACCCACTGTCAAAATGGAGAAGATGCCTTGGGGTGTTTTAACACCACTAACTTTGACATTTGTGTGTTGGATATCATGATGCCTAAAATGGATGGTTTTGCACTTGCAGAAGCTATACGAAAAAAGAATAATGATATTCCTATTATTTTTCTTTCAGCCAAAACCTTGAAAGAAGACCGCATTCGTGGTCTTAAATTAGGCGCCGATGATTATTTGGTCAAGCCCTTTAGCATGGAAGAATTAGAATTGAAAATTCAGGTTTTTATCAAACGTTCACAAAAAAATAAAATTACAGAAACCCATTGGTATCAAATAGGCACACTTTCTTTTGATGCTAAAAATTATACTGTTACTTCCAGCGACCAACAAGTTGTACTCACTCAACGCGAAGCCGAACTCTTGCAATTGTTTTTAGAGAATAAGAATGAAGTGTTAAAAAGAGAAGTCATTCTTAAAAAATTATGGGGTAGCGATGATTATTTCTTAGGTCGTAGTTTAGATGTTTTTATTTCTCGTTTGCGAAAAATACTAGCTTCTCAATCGGGCATTACTATTGAAAATTTACATGGCATCGGTTTTAAATTGCGGTATGATTTATAGGACAGCTAAAAAATTGCCTTGTAAAAAGGTTTAATACTTTAGTTTGGCTCCAAAAACCCAAAAGTTTTTGCCAAAAGCTTCGGTATTTTTAGTTGCTCCGTTATGGATGTAATTCAAATAAATAGGTAAACTCCATTTGTCATTTAATTGAAAAACACGTTCGGCTTTTAAAGAAAGGTTGACGAGCGAAGGTTTGTCATAATCTGCAAAAGAATAATACTGGGCTTGATTGTTAAAAACCATTCCTGCATTAGCATAAAGGTCTATATTTTTTAAGGTTTTAGGGGATATTTTTTTAAATGCATTGATAAAACTATAGCCAATTTCGCCATAGGTAGTAAAATTTTGCTTTGGATTTTCTCCATTTTCATCCAAACGGAAATCATTTCCTGCCACTAAAGTGCTCAATGTAGCATTAAAAGGCAACCAAACTTCCGATAAGTCGAGTACCGTAGTAAAATCGACGGTTTTTGTGCCATTTACACGGTAATTAAAATACGAGTTGTCAATACCTTCAACGTTTGAAATAGTTGGCCAATAATAATCCCAAAGTTCAAAGCGCAAATATTTTTTCCATTGGTATTTGATGAATAAGTCGATTTCTTGATAGCCTTTGTACACTGTTCCATCAGGATAGGCATACTCCGATTGAAAATTATGCGTCGCCCAAGTTCCTATTTTTAATTTTGAATTCACACTGTATTCTAAGGTGGGTTGTACGGCAACATAATTACCACCCCAACATTGTCCCCGCCATACATAACGCGACATCACTTCTAGGGTTAGATTCCATTTTTTAGTGTTACTTTTTGTTGAATCTGTTGGTGTTTGTGACTGACAAAGTGAAGTTAAAAAAAATAAAGCTAGAAATAATTTATGATTCATAGGCTTTAGTTTAAGATGGCCGTCATTAAATCAAATAGTTTTTCTTTATTGATAGGCTTGGTAATGTGTGCATCAAAACCGACTTGCTGTATTTTTTCAATCTCGTCAGAGGAAGAAAAGGCGGTTTGCGCCACCACGATAGCCGTTGGTTTGATTAATTTTATTTCTTTTAATGCCTCGTAACCACTTTTCTTAGGCATTTTGATATCCATAAGTACCAAATCTACGTCCTGATTAGCATAGAATAGCGCTATGGCTTCTTCACCATCTTTGGCTCTTATGATAGTGAAATTAGAATTTTGCATCAATTTGTCAAACAATAAGAAATTGATGTTGTCGTCCTCGGCAATGAGTATCGTTTTAGGTTTGATTTCTGTAGTTATCGTTACAGGAGTGGATGTTAAAACGGGTTCTTCAATAATCTCAGTCCTTTTATCGAACATGACAGGCAAAGTAAATTTAAATTTTGAGCCAACTCCTAATTCAGATTTTAAAGAAATAGTGCCTCCCATCATTTCGACATAGGCTTTTGTAATGGAAAGACCAAGTCCCAAACCACCAACTTTTATGGAATAATCACCTTCCACTCTGCGGAAACGGTCAAAAATGGATTTCTGATGTTGCTTATCTATACCTAAGCCCGTATCCTTCACGCAAAACAGCAACTGATTCTTTTTTGGACTCCATTTATAAGATAACTCAATAGAACCTTCGGTGGTGAATTTTATAGCGTTGGTGAGCAAATTGATGAGAATTTGTTTCAATTTAACCACATCGGTAAAAATAGGATGCGGTAAAGCCTCCTCTGGTTTGGTCAAAATAAATTGAATATTTTTATCTTTTGAAATTGTGATTTTTACCGACTGATAAATTTCTTGTACACAATCGTCGATATCTAAACTCGATAGATTAGGAGTTACTTGATGGGCATCAATTTTTGACATTTCTATTAAATCATCAATAATTGAAACTAAATTACCCCCGCTTTTAGTTATAATTTCAATGTAATCTTTTTTCTCTTTTTCGTCGATTTCTTTATTGTTTAACAAATCAGAAAAACCAAGAATTGCATTCATGGGAGTGCGAATTTCATGCGATAAATTAGTCAAAAAAGCGGTTTTTAATTGATCACTTTCTTCTGCTTTTGCTTTTGCTTTTTCGAGTAATTTCTTTTGCGAAAAAGATTCTTCAAATAGACGTGCAATTCGATTAAATTCCCCTTTTGATTCTTTGAGCTCATTAATAGCTTTTTTATCGCCCGTCTCTAATATTTTTGTAGTTAAAGTTAAAGGATGCGATATCCATTTTCTCAAAAACAATAATGAGGATATGATGTAAGCTAAGAAAAAAAGAAAAATTACAAATAAAATTTTCTCTGTTGTATTGAAATTAACATAGAATTTGCGTTGAAAAGCCAAATTGACAATTTTAGTGCCATCCCAACTTTTTAAAGTATAGATATCTTTTACAAAATCATCAAACAATAATTCATTGCTATCAGAGTCTGTAAAAGCAATAGAGCAGGAACTAATTTCTTGTAATCTTTTTTTATAATCGTCATCTAACAATCGCATCATGACGAAGTACCCCTTGGGAGTTGTTTTATTTTTATTAGGGTCGTTAGATGGATGAATAGTTGCCATAAAAACTTCTCCATAGCCTTCGGGAAGTTTTACAAAGAAATTCATTATTTTCTTTTGATTCAACTTAGTCAAAAGGGATTGAGTAACAAAAGTAATAGGGGCTTTAAGTTTATCCGCATGTGCATTGCCTACTTGATTGCCCTGAAGGTCGTAAACACCAATAAACTCCATAGAATACATATCTACAGTGCTGGCAATACTGTTTTGAAACCAATCTTGGTCTCTAGATGAAACAAAACTCACCAATTCATCCCAATAAGTTACATCAATGATAGTTGATATTGGAGGCTCTGCATTGAGTTTCATCAAAGAAGTAATTTCCTCATCTAATTGCTTTTGAGTTTGCTCATATACTTCATCTTCTTGTTTTAAAATATAGTAGAATAAAGATGAAAATAATAGTATGAAGGCAGTACTTGTAATAAAAATCAACAGTATCAATTTATAGTAAACGGATAGTTTGTCGATTTTTTTTAGCATAGTTTGTGTTTTTAGTCTCTATAAACCTACTAAAAACAAATGAGTTTAACAAAAAAATAACAAGAATTTTTAGTTATTTAATTATTACAAACAAAGAAAACTATTTTGTTTTAGTTGCTCAATAGGTTTAGAAAACCAGAATAATTCGAAATCTTCAAAATGCTCCTCAAAAGTAGCTTTCAATTGCCCTAACGTGGTGGCTTTGTTTTCAAGTTGTAAACTTGGTAATGTATCAGATAACCATTCGGCATATTCCTTTTCTACAGTGATGGAAAAGGTAAAGGTTTTGGCATGGAATAACATTTCTGCCATTTCCCATGATTTCCCTTTTTTAGTTTTGGTGAAAAAGTTTATTTGAGGCAACTTTCCTATAAAATAAACTTTTTGATTGGGTTTTAATCCAAATTGATTCTCTGAGGCTAAGCAATTTTCAATAAAATTAGGAGCGATTTTAGTTTTTGGGATTTTAAACTCAAACCACTCTTGCAACGGAAAGTCAAAACACATTCCGTGCATATAGTTGAACAGTGACTTCTTCAAACCAAAACTAAATTTATCATGATTGATACCCGTTTTGTCCGTAAACTGAATATCGTTGTTTGCAAAACTAATCTCATTCAATTGTGGAACAACACCAAATGCTTCGGGATGCATTCCAACGGGGCTGTGTGCCGTCATAGCAAATTGATGCCAGAAACCACTTTGCAAAATCCCTAATTCAAACATTTGACGCACCATTTCTAAACTATCAATAGTTTCTTGTATAGTTTGCGTAGGATAGCCATACATCAAATACGCGTGCACCATAATGCCAGCTTCCGTAAAATGACGTGTTACGCGTGCCACTTGCTCTACGGTTACTCCTTTTTTGATTAAATCCAAAAGTCGGTCAGAAGCAACCTCTAAACCACCTGACACAGCAATACAACCTGAAAGTTTTAACAGATAACACAAATCTTTGGTAAAACTCTTTTCAAAACGAATGTTTGTCCACCAAGTTACCACCAGTTTTCTTCGAAGAATTTCTAAGGCAACTTCACGCATCAAGGCAGGCGGAGCCGCTTCGTCTACAAAATGGAAACCATTTTCACCCGTCTGCGCGATTAGTTCCTCCATTCGGTCTACCAAAATCTTAGCGTGCACAGGTTCGTACACTTTAATGTAATCTAATGAAATATCACAAAATGTACATTTGCCCCAGTAACAGCCATGTGCCATGGTAAGTTTGTTCCAGCGACCATCGCTCCATAAACTGTGCATTGGATTGGCTATTTCTATGACCGAGATGTATTTATCTAATAATAAATCGGAGTAATCAGGTGTGCCTACTTCACTTTGTTTGTAATCGTGTCGTGTAGTATTGTTTTTATAAACAACCTGACCATTTTCGAGTAGGAACGTTCGTTTAGCCTCCCCTAACCCCTCCAAAGGAGGGGAATTAAGTATGTGGTTAATTAGTATTTCTACGGGTAACTCGCCATCATCAAGCGTGATAAAATCGAAAAACTCGAAAACACGAGGGTCTTTTAATTCGCGTAATTCAGTGTTAGGAAAACCACCACCCATAGCGACTTGACAGTCGGGAAAGTGTTTTTTGATGTATTGCGCACAACGAAAAGCACTATATAAATTGCCAGGAAAAGGCACAGAAAAGCAAACCAATTTAGGTTGCACTTCTTCCATTCGCTGGTGTAAAATTTTTAATGTAATTTGGTCAATATAACTTTTTTCGCCTTGTAAAGCCTCATACAATTCATCAAACGAATTAGCACTTCGACCTAAACGCTCGGCATAGCGACTAAAGCCAAAATTTTCATCAACACATTCAATAATATAGTCGGATAAATCTTCTAAATATAAGGTCGCTAAATGTTTTGCTTTGTCCTGCATTCCCATAGAACCAAAAGCCCACTCCATGTCGTCTAATTGTTCAAAACGAGAAGCTTCTGGTAAGAAATTTCCAGAACAAATTTGACGCGCCAAGGTTGGATTTTTTCCTTGTAAAAATTCAATTACGGAATCTATAGTTGAAATGTAAACTTCTTTAAGAGAATATATCCTTTGATTATTTGATGATGAATGATGGATGATGGATGAAAAAACCTCGGTTAATCCTTGTTTCGAAAACAATTCTAAAATCACTTCAATACCTAAATCCATTTGAAAAGTCGAAATGTTTTTGGTATTCAAAAAACCTTTCAAATAAGCGGTAGCTGGATACGGGGTATTCAGTTGGGTAAAGGGTGGCGTGATAAGGAGCAGGTCTTTCAAGGGGAATATTTTTTATGCAAAGGTAAAAGATATTTATGGAAATAGAAATTTGAGTATTTTTACAAAATATATAGCTTTCATGTCAAATGGCAAATGTTGTTGTTTTTGAAAGGATTTTTTTATCTAGCATCTTATTTAACCATGCCCATCGATAGTATCACGTACCAAAATTCAGGTTATTTCTCTAAGTTGATTGTAGATTATTTAAATCAATCTCCTGAATTGAGGTCATATTATAATCATTATCCCGAAATTGCGAATTTCAAAAAGCAAATTGAAGAAAAAAGCACTTCATTTTCAGCGGAACAACGAAAAATAGTTTCGAATGCACTTGTCAAGCAAAATGAGAAACTAACGCTAAGTGCTGCCACTCGTACTAATATACAATTGTTAGAAAAAGAAAATACGTTTACAGTAATTACGGGACATCAACTGAATTTGTTTACAGGTCCTTTGTATTTCATTTATAAAATAGTTTCCACAATTAATTTGTGCAAACAATTACAAAAGGAGTATCCGGACTATCATTTTGTGCCAGTGTACTGGATGGCGACCGAGGACCATGATTTTGCCGAAATCAATCACTTTCAATGTAAAGGGGGGAAAATAAGCTGGAATATTCCAACTTCTGGTCCTGTGGGTAAAATTACAACGGAAAGTTTGGCTTCTGTTTTAACTACATTCAAAAATGCATTAGGCGCGGGAATTCACGCCCAGTATTTAGCACAGCTTTTTGAAGAAGCCTATTTGCAGCAGGAAAATCTGGCAGACGCTACTCGATTTCTAGTGAATGAATTGTTCAAAGATACAGGATTGGTAATTATTGATGGAGATGACAAATCGCTAAAAGAGCTTTTTATTCCTTATTTAAAGGAAGAATTAACAAACCAATTGAGTTTTCATAAAGTTTCCGAAACCCTCAATAATTTTCCTTATGATGCACAAGTGAATCCACGTGAGATTAACTTGTTTTATATGGAAACAGGCTTGCGTGAGCGTATTGTATTTGAAAACGAAACCTATAAAGTTTTAAATACGAATAGATCGTTTTCTAGCACTGAAATTTTGGATTTGGTTGAAAAAGTCCCCGAAAAATTCAGTCCTAATGTAATTTTGCGTCCTTTGTATCAAGAAGTGATTTTGCCCAATTTGTGTTATATAGGCGGTGGTGGAGAATTAGCTTATTGGTTGGAATTAAAAAACATGTTTGAAGCGTTTGAAGTTCCTTTTCCTATGTTATTATTACGTAATTCTGTCGTTATTGCTAGTGAAAAACAAGTGCAAAAAGCAGATAAACTAGTACTCACATGGTCGGATTTGTTTTTGAAAAAGGAAACGTTAATCACTTTAAAAACCAAAGAGCTATCGCAATTTACCATAGATTTTACCGAGCAAAAAGATTTTTTAAAGAAGCAATTTGAAGAATTAAAAAAAATTGCCTCACAAACAGAAGCCTCTTTTACAGGCGCGGTGCTTGCTCAGGAAGCTAAACAAATTAAGGGATTAGAAAATCTTGAGAAGCGATTGTTAAAAGCCGAAAAGCGCATTTTGCAAGACAAATTAGAACGAATCAGCCAAGTACAAGAAGGATTATTTCCTAAACAAAGTTTGCAAGAGAGACAATTGAATTTTTCGGAGTTTTACTTAGAATATGGAAACGATTTCCTTGAAAAATTATTTCAAGTACTTCAACCGCTCGAAAATCAATTTGAAATCTTAACATTTTAGGTTGGTTTTTAGTATAAAATGAAATCGGAAAAAATAAACTTTTAAACCTTGAAACTTTTAAACTAAAGTTTGTATTTTTGCGCAAAATTAAATACATACAAAATGTCAGGAAATAGAACTTTCACAATGATTAAGCCAGATGCAGTTGAAAAAGGAAACATCGGTGGTATCTTAAATATGATTACTGAAGGAGGATTCAGAATCGTTTCTATGAAATTAACGCAATTAACAGTAGCTGATGCTCAAAAATTCTATGCTGTTCACGCTGAAAGACCTTTCTACGGTGAATTAGTTGAATTTATGTCACGTGGTCCTATTGTTGCTGCTATCTTAGAAAAAGATAACGCAGTTGAGGATTTCCGTACTTTAATTGGTGCTACTAACCCAGCTGAAGCGGCTGAAGGTACTATCCGTAAAAAATACGCTACTTCAATTGGTGAAAATGCAGTTCACGGTTCTGACTCAGACGAGAATGCAGCTATTGAAGGTGCTTTCCACTTTGCAGGAAGAGAGATGTTCTAATAAGAACTCAAAATATTTTGAAAAAACCGTTTCGTAAGAGACGGTTTTTTTGTTTTATGCTAATATGTTAATGTGTATTTGAGTGACGTACAAATCCTTTCAATTCGTTATTGTCTTTAGATGTTGTTGTTATTTCTTTGAAATTTATTTTTTCAAGTAATTGGATTGATGAGGTATTTTTTAAATGAGTAAAAGCCTTAATTTTAGTGGCTTTTAAATGATTGAAAGTAAAATCTACGATCTTTTGAGTTGCTTCAAACATTATGCCTTGTTTCTGGTATTTACTTCGCAATTCGAACCCTATTTCATAACTGTTTTCTATACTAGAAAAGTCAAAAAGACAAATCGTACCCAATACTTCTTTTGACCCAGTGAAAGAAATTCCCCAATAAAAAGTGTTAGACTCCGCAATGCTTTTATTTATTTTTTCAATAAAAATGCTTGCTTCTTTTAGATGTGTACACAGCTTACGATCAAGGTATTTGTTTACTTCAGGATCGGTGCGAAGTTCGTAAATAGCAGTTTCATCTTCGGGGTTTAAAGCTCTGAGTGTTAATCGTTCTGTTTGTAAAATAGGAAGGGGAGTGTGATTCATGGGAGAGTTAGTTTTAAGAGGTAACGACTAGGTGTTTTTGTCAGTACAAAATTTTTTTTGATTTTTGATTTTCAAAAAAATAGTTCACTTACATTGTTCTTTTGGGGTATTTGATACAGGAATACACCGCACTTTGTTTTGTGAAAAAAAACTAAAAAAGATTATTTGGAATTCTCAGCTCTTAAAACTTCTATTTTATCAATACTTAACCCAGTGATTGCAGCAATAAAGGTGTTATCTGCACCATTTTGTATGGCACTAATAGCTATTTCTATTGTTCTCTGGTCTTTAATTTTAAATTCAGCTTCGGTTTGTAAAGAGAAAATTTCACTGGCTTTTAAATGTAGACGGTCTAAATATCGATTATAACCATATTGGTCTTGCGAAGGAAGACGCATAATATCTAAAATCTCATTGGCTTCTTTCAATCCTTTTGCTTTGAAACTATCTTGAACTTCGCTGTTTTTTAAAAAATATACCCATTCATCAAGAGTATCTTTGGCTATATCGTTAAACTGATTCACTTTTAATAAATAGTATTCAGGAAAGATATCTGCAAGCTCTTCTTTGATGGAAGTTTGTTTTTGCTTTTCAGATAGTGCTAAAATATCATTTTGATGTAAGCCTTTGAAATAGGTTTTACCACGATAAATATAGTCTTGTCCTTGTCCAAGGTCAAAATAAACGATATTGATAGAAATCACTTTTTTGATTTCTGAATATTTTTGTCCTAATTTAAGATTTTCAGAGATTGATTTTGAAACACCATAAGCAATTCTATGAAAATAATCTATTTCGTAAGTGCTTTGAATTTCAATGATTATCAATTCGTTTTTCGAGTTTTGGGTAAGTATGTCAACACGATTGAACTTATCGTCGTCAAAATCTTGATTGCTTTCACTTTCCAGAATTTGTTCGATTTTGATATTATCAAACAATAATTCGCTCAAAAAACCTTCGAGCACCACAAAGTTGGCTTTGTTTCTCAAAAGTCTTTTTATAGCCCAATCAAATTGTATTAACCTCTTAATCATCTGTTTAAAAGTTATTGTAAAAGTAGTGAAAAATTAGTTAGGGTTTTGTGAGGAGCTATTGTTCTAATGAATTGTCTTGGTATACTCAGGTTGGCTGTTGAAAGCTTCCAGGTTTTCTTGTTTTTCTTTGAGTTTTTGAGCTTTAGAATTTTTACGTTTTTTAAAATTTCTATATGGTGTTGTTTGTACTTGGGTAAAAGTAAAAGAGTTTACGTTACCTTAATTGAAACTCATCTTCAACTTAACCTGTCTCTTTGCAAACCGCCTAGTACGTGACCCGATAGGTTTAGACTGAGCTTCTCGAAGTATCAGGTGTTGTTTGAAATGCGTGTTTGTTTTTATTGGAATTTCAAGATACCGCTTCGCTAAATTGAGATGCACTCCCTGCTAGGAACTAGCAGGGCAGTCTACTCGATTATGCACATTTTTTTTTTATTCGGTTAATCTTGGTATATATTGCTCTATTGTTTTCCATTCATTTTCATAGTAATTATTGTGAACTGATTTTCCTTCTGCAGTAAAACTTGTGAAGACTAAGCGTCTTATATCTTCATAAAGATTTTTTGGTAAAATTTTGTATTCAATATTTTCAGCCGTTTGATAAACAACTTTGTAACCTTGCAGATGCAAAAGTTCTCTGTTTGAAATATTTTCAGTTTTATGAGCTTTAAAAAATTTTTCTAAGCCTCGTTTTATTTTTACTGCTATAATTGCATCTTCTTCTATTAATTTTAGATAAAGAATGTTTGCATTTGGGTTTTTGCCATTAGAATAGCGATAGTTTCTTTTTTTCTCTAAAATAGTACTCACATAAACTTTGTTTATATGTCCATTGTCATAGCATTGAAGAAGAAATCCGTTTTTATATTTTTTGTCAATTGGTAATGAGAATAAACATTTTTTTTCTGAATGTTCTTGTATTTTATAGGTATTGTCATTGTAAAGATTAAAATAACACAGAATTTCATTATCACCTGAGAAAAGATTAAATTGATTTGATTCTTCCAATTCTTCCAATTCTTCTTCAATCATATCAATGAATGATTTATGTTTATGATTTGTTGTAGTTCCATGGAATTGATTTATAGAATTTGAGGTTTCGATATTTTCCTCTAAAATGTCAATGTATGATTTATGTTTTGGCAAAACAGACTCAGGTATTTCTTCCTCATTCAAAAATTCTATTTCATTTTCAAATTCTTCACCCAAACCAGTTGTTTTTTCTATAATTGTTTTATGGTCTTTCTTCGTGTTTTTTTCAATAAAATATATAATTTTTTGTATTTCAACTTGAGGACTTCTTTTAAATGCTGAATAAAGTACACGATATACTTTCCATCCAACGCGTTCTAAAAATTCCTGCCTTTCAATATCGTAAGCCACATCTTCTGGAAGTGAATGAAAAGGGTCGCCATCACATTCTATAGCAATCATTTTACCGTTATTGTGAACTACTAAATCAATTTTAAAGTTAATATAAACTTGTTTTCCAAGTTTGTGATTATAAAAAAGCTCAGTTTCTTTCACATTGTATTGTGGTTGGATATAACTATACCCATTTTCAATAAGTGATTTAGCAATATCAAACTCAAACCAGCTGTCAAATGGTTCAGGCACATTGTGTCGGTATCTTTCATTATTGTTGTTAACAATTTGTAATTGAGAAATTGGTTTTGCTTCATCTTTGAAGAAACTTAGTATTTTATTTCTAAAGTCATTTGCTTGTAAATCGTTATGATCAACTGAGTGAAATAAAATCATTTGTTCTTTCGCACGACTTAATGCGACATTAATTTTTTTAAATTCATCTTGGTCACTAATAATTGCTCGTGGTTTGGCATTTTGATTTTCTTTCAATTTCTGAAAATCCAATGCAACTCCAAGAGAAACAATCATAACATCTCTTTCATCCCCTTGAAATTTTGGAGAATCTTCAATGATAAGTTTATGGTTATCTATTTTCTCTTTTCCAAATTCATTGGCTAAATCTTCCTTTATGTCCTTTAACTTTTCTGTATGCTTTGTCAATCCTAAGCTTACCACACCAATAGATTTATTTGAATATTGCTCTTCATTTAGTATTCTTTGAAGAAATTTTTTGATTTCTTCAATTTCTTTATAAACAATTTTGTCTTCTGTAAATGCATCGTTTACAAAAACAGTTTCTTTTGGATTTAGTCTGTTTGAGTTAATTTGTTTCAGAGGTCTTAACGAATTGTCGTAAAAATGAAATTTAGAGAATTCAATAATTTCAGGAACACATCTGAAATGTTCTCTCAAAGTTAGATTTGCAGTCCCTGCAACCATCTTTGAAAGCATAAATAAACTATTATCGCTTTTGATATGAAGTGCGTTTGCACCTAAAAATTTAAGATGTTTATTTTTAATTGTTTCAAAATCGTTTCCGTCTGCTCCAGTTAGACTACTTGGAGATGTTTGTTTGTCATCGCCAACAATTATCATATTCTCCGCATAATAGCTTAAAATAAGACTGTTAAAGTCTAATTGACTTGCTTCGTCAACAATAACACAATCAAAAATTTCAGGTTCACTTCCTACCGAATTTAAAACATCGTTAAATTTCATTACCCAACAAGACAACCTCTTGCTAATATCAATACTATTTTTACGTGTTAGAACTTGATATTGAGTTTGATTACGAATTTTTCTAACACTTTGAGATAAATTGTATTTATATTCCTCAAGTAAATTTATAAAAGTATCAATTTCGTTATTGTCAAATTTGCTTTTAAAGTTTGACTTTGCGAGGTCAAATAAAATCTCGCATTTTACTTTGAATATTTTTTTATCGATAAATGATAATTCTTCTTTACATTTTTGTAAATCAATAAATTCGTTTTCTTTAATAAATCTATTGGCAGAAGCGTATTCAAAATTTTCTTTTGAAATATAATGAATAGGAATCTTTTCAAGTGAATCAAAAGTATTCGGAAGCAAATCGCTCAAATATTTTTTTAGGTTTAGAAAAGTTTGTTCTACCTCAAGTTGCTTGCCTATTTCTAAAAATTTAGTTTTTAAAAGTTCAAAATCTTGTACATCTTCAATTTTTTCAACAGGTAAAAATTTTGAGAATTCATTTTTTAATGAAGATTGTTCAATTATTGAATCAATGTTGTTTAATACGCCAAGTTTCTCAATTAATTGATGATTTATTCTTCCTAATTTATCAATGTCATCTTTTAATGAAATTGCTTTTTTTGATAAATTATCTATATCAAACAAATTGATTTGTGTGTGTTCTGAAAAATTGATAAAGTCCGCATTGAATTGAATTTTGGAAACAACTTCCTTGTTTGTTTCAATTTTCTTTAATACTTCATTTAAAACCAAGCTCTTTTCATACAGATTGGAGTTGTCGTCATAAGAAAATGAGAAACCATTTTGTTTCAACAACGTGAAATTTTTGCTGATGATAATGAGGTTTTCAATTGCCGATTTTAACTGTAATATTTCGGTTTTAGTATTACACTTTTTGCCGTTTATAGTAAATTGCTCTAAATATGAAACTTGCTTAAAATTTGAATTGGTGAGTTTCGTGAAAAATCCAGCTTTTCCATTTTCAGCAAATGATAGGTAAGTTTCAATGTCTAAAAGATATTTTGTACCGTTTTCAGTAAGGTTGTTAAACGATTTGTTTATCGCAATATTTTCTTGAGTAAACCTTTTGCTTATCTGTTTCTTTAGATTCTCTAGTTCCTTTATATTTTTAAGAACTATGTCCGAGTTAGAAAATTCATTTGCAATTTTTATAATGTTTTCAAATTGAATATTTAACACCTTATCTTTTGAATACTCATTTAATTCCAAATAATTTAATTGCTTGATGTATTGTTCTTTGATGGATAGGAAGTTTTTAAAATCAAAACTTTCTAAGTTCTTCAATAATAATAAAGTATCAATATTGATAGAATTACTGTATCGGATTTCTGTTCCAATTAATTGTTTGTATTTTAAAATATCATTTTTAATAACTTCAAAATTAGATATGATTTCATTTGATAATTCATCTTTAATCCAATTCCATTCTTCTGATTCTTTTGATTCAAATTTTTCAACAATTTGATAGGCTCTCAAATTCTCAAAAGAATCATTAATTCTGATTTGAGTGTATTCTTTTTCAAGAGCTCGAATAATTTCCGATTTTAATTTTGCATACTCACCTTTTAAATTGTCTAACTCTTCAATTTTGGTTTCAACATTTAGATAAAAGTTGTCAGTCAGAATTTTCGAAATATTGTCAATGCTATTTTCTAGAGAAAATCTTTTTTTTCCATCTTTTCCTAGATTTTCTAATTCAATTTTAGTAAAAATTAAACTATCGAATGTCTCTGGAATTTTATTTAAAAGAGATTCTAAAGCCTTATCTGTTTGAGCGGTAACAAGTACTCGTTTTCCTTGTGCTAACAAAGAACAAAGTATGTTTACAATTGTATGCGACTTTCCTGTTCCAGGTGGTCCAGTTACAACTGTTAATCTGTTTTTAAGATAATTTTCATAAATCTGTTTTTGCTCTTTGTTGAAAGGCAGAGGAAAAAAGACTGAAAAGTCGTCATCTCCATTTAGGTTTTTAGTCTTGTCTTTATGGGTTTCAAAAAGTTCGTCTTTAAAATAATTAGGTTTCGTGTAAGAATTGTTTCCTGATGTTTCAGGATTTCTAACTAGTAAATTAAATAGTTTAGCTTCTATTTCATTTTCATCACTGTGTTTGATGATTGAATTCGTTAATTTTTCGAAGAAACGAGGTTTACTTTGTTTAATATTTATTGCAGGCGAAAACAAGACTTTAAAATAATCTTCTCTGAAATAATCACTTTCTGGTTTATAGATTGAATTTTCAAATTCTGAATTGCATGAAATTTTCTGAATTGATTTTGTAAGTAAATCTTTAAACTCGTTTTCAAAAATATATTCGTAACCAAGTTCTGTAATTCTTTCTTCAAATCTATCAATGATATTCGATAACTCTTCTTTCTCAATAGGAGTGTTATTTAGAAAGAAAAAATCTGCATAAGGATTTTCTGAATCTGAAAATGAAATTTTTACAACATTGTTTGAATCAATATTTAATGATAAAGGGAAATGAAATAAATGTTGATTGGTTTTGGAAAGTTTTCCTCTATTATCTCGTTTAGAATATTGAATTAAACCAACACTTAACACAATTTCTAGATTTGAATCGTTTTTAATATCATTATAAGCTCTGTATAGCTTTGAGTATGTTTCTTTGTTTTTTTTAAACTTTTTTAATTTTTCTATTTCAGCTTTTCCTTCCGCAGAATTTTTGAAACTTATAAGCTCTTCTTCATCTCCACTAATGCTTTCAAATTTGTTTTTTGCTTCATCAAAATCAATGATTTCTATAAATCGATTTGGAATTTGTATATATGGTTTATACGGTTTTTGTAAAGAGAAAATTAAAGATTGATTCTTGAATTTTGAAGAAAAAATAGAGGTTAGGCTTGATTCACATGTTCCTGAATTAATAAAGTGTTCTATTTCATCAATCCAAATATAGTTGTTGGAAATGGTTGATTTCAAAACGTCTTTTACTCCTCTTTCTAGAAGTTTTTTATATTCTTTTAAAAAAGTGATGTATTGATTTAGTACGTTCATTAATATTTTGTGTAAAGTTTAGTTTATTCTGATATAGCCCCCGAGCATCTCCACGAAGTCGTTTAGCCTTTAGTTTGTTCCTACTAAAATAAAAAAAAATAGCTACGAAGCATAAAAAAAGAGCCATTCTTTAAGAACAGCTCTTGTATAGTAAATAAAAAAAATTATACTTTTTCAACCACTTTGTTTTCGTCATAGCCAAACAAATGATTGTGCTTGATTAATTCGGCAACACCTTCAGGAAGCATATCCTCCCAACCTGATTTGCCACAGTTAATCATTTTTAATACCTCGCGCGAGAAGATTTTTAAATGCGATTTGTCAAAATCGGTAATGTCCATTACTTTTCCATTGTAAGCAAAGAATTTGTACAATTCTTTCATACGTGGGTGTACTTTTAAGTTTTGTGAAGTCAATATGGTACCGTCTTCATCTTCCATAGGGTATAAGTACACTTTCATGTCGCGGTAAAACAATTTACCAAAAGCTTCTAAGATACCTCCACTCAAATGGCGGTAGTATTTTTCGTCAAAAATATCAATCAAGTTATTAACCCCCATGGCTAATCCCATGCGTTCTTTGGTATAATTTGAGAAATATTCAACTACTTTGTAATATTCCTGGAAGTTTGAAATCAATACGGTTTGTCCTAGCGAACAAAGCAATTCGGCACGGTCTAAGAAATCTCTTTCGTCGATTTCACCATCTGAACGCAGGTTGGATAATGTAATTTCAAAAACCACCAAGGTGTTTTCTTCCTTAACCTTATTTTCCTGTAAGAACATTTGTAACGATTTTTCGTACATGTCCATATTTACTTTGGTTACGGGACGGAAACTACCGCGTAAGGCTAAGATATTTTTTTTATATAAAATTTGTGCAGGAAGTACGTTTTTGGCCGTTGGGTCAAACATTACCGCATCCGTCATTCCGTTGCGTACCAACTGTAAACTCATCAAACGGTTATCGACTTCCTTAAAGCGTGGTCCCGAGAAGTTGATGGTGTCAATTTCTAATTGGTCTTTGTCAATATGGTCGTACAAGTAACGAAGCAATCGTTTAGGGTCGTTGTATTTGTAAAATGCCCCGTAAATAAGGTTAACCCCTAATTTTCCAAGGGTTTCTTGTTGTAGTTTGGCATCATTTTCTTTGAAACGAATGTGAAGGATAATTTCGTTATATGCTTCATCTGGGTCTAACTGGAAGATGATTCCTACCCATCCATGTCCTTTGTATTGTTTAGCAAAATCGATGGTTGCCACGGTATTGGCATAACTAAAGAAAAGCTTGTTAGGATGTTTGTCTCTTTTTAAACGTTGCTCTACGAGTTCAATTTCGTGTTGTAGCATTTTACGCAAACGACTTTCGGTTACATAACGGCCATCGTCTTCAATTCCGTAAATCGCGTCACTAAAATCTTTATCATACGCACTCATTGCTTTTGCAATAGTTCCTGACGAGGCACCTGCTCTAAAGAAATGTCGAACCGTTTCTTGTCCTGCACCAATTTCAGCAAAAGTACCGTAGATGTTTTCGTTGAGGTTGATTCTTAGGGCTTTATCGCTAATGGATGGGATTTGTGCAATCTCTTTGTCTCCTTTTAATCTAATTTCGTTTTGTAGATCTTTCATCTTCATAAGTAAATACTTTGCAAAGGTAGTAAAAGCCTTATTTTTTATCAAATAATATTTATTTTTGTAGCAAAAGCATTTCTATTGAAAATTTATTTTTTAGGCACGGGTACATCACAAGGGATTCCAGTTATAGGAAGTACCCATCCGGTTTGTTTGAGTCAAGACCCTAAAGATACCCGTTTGCGAGTTTCTATTTGGGTGGTTTGGGACGGTTATTCCTTTGTGGTCGATTGTGGGCCTGATTTTCGTATGCAAATGTTACAGGCTATATGCCCCAAAATTGATGCCATTTTCTTTACCCATGAACATGCCGACCATACGGCGGGCTTAGATGATATCCGTCCGTTTTTTTTCAAACAAGGAAATATTCCTATCTATGCGCACCAGCGAGTGTTGCGTAATCTGGAAAAACGTTTTGATTATATTTTTGAAACAGAAAATAAATATCCTGGTGCTCCCAGTGTGGAGGAACGCGAGGTAGTTAATGATGTTCCACTTACTTTTGGTGATAAAACCATAGTTCCTATTGATGCGCTACATGGAAATTTACAAGTTTTTGGCTATCGTTTTGGAGATTTTGCTTACCTAACTGATATTAAAACCATAGCTGATTCAGAATTGGAAAAACTTCAAAATTTAGAGGTTTTGGTAGTTAATGCCTTACGCGATGAAGCCCATGACACCCATTTTAATCTGGAGGAAGCTTTAGCATTTATTCAAAAAATTCAACCTAAAAAAACGTATTTGACCCATATCAGCCACGTATTTGGTTTTCATCAAGAAATTCAAGCGCGTTTGCCTGAAAATGTGTTTGTTGCTTATGATAATTTAGAAATTAATATATAGTTTATGAGAAAATTACTATTGTACGGATGTATCTTTTCGGTTTTGATGAACATTTTTCAGTTGATGTATGCCACGAAAAAGTTTAATCACGATACGGAAACTAGCGATAAGTATAAAACAAAGATTAAGGATTCGATAGCTAAAATTGTAGCAGAAAAGGAGGAAGGCGATTATTTTTCGTTGTTACATAATGATAAAGCTAGAGATTATTTTGAAAATGTTACCGTGGAGCAGTTAATGCCTAAGGTTAAAGAGCAATTGATGGAAATGAATAACGATCCCAAAGGGAATCCATTGATTTCATATGATGGCATGGTGATTAATAAAGTTCGTTTTTTAAACCACCGTTGGATTATTGCTGACTTTACTGGCGAATCAGGTTGGGGTGAAGTTATTTTGAAATATTTTGTGGAAGATAACGGTAAAGTGTCTTTTGAGCCTGCTGAAATTTTAATGTACCCGCAGGGGAGTTGATTTAGAATTCAGAATTTAGAGTTGAGAAAATAGAAAAAAGAAAAAAGAAAATAGAGAATAGGGAATAGATAAGTCAAGAGGTTTGTTTTTAACTTAATGGTTCTCACGCTGAATTGCGAAGTATCTCTTTTAGTTCAGAATTTAGAAACTTTCGATAGCAATATAAAACCCGTAGGATTTTGAGTCTGACGGGTTTTTGTTTATTGTTTCCTTGTGTCCTTTGCGGTTAAATGTTACACAGAGTTACACAAAGTGGAACACCAAGTCCCACAAAGTAATATATAAGGTACGTTATGCCTTCTTTGCGCTCTTAGTGGTTAAATGTTACACAGAGTCACACAAAGTTGAGCATCAAGTCACACAAAGAAGTTTTGTGCGCATTATGCCTTCTTTGCGCCCTTTGTGGTTAAATATTTCACAGAGTAAAGCACTAAGTCACACAAAAGAAGTTTAGTGCGCATTGTGCCTTCCTTGCGCTCTTGGTGGTTAAACGTTACACAAACGTCTCACAAAGTTGAGCACCAAGTCACACAAAGTAAAATTGCGTTCTTTGTGATTTCCTTGTGCCCTTCGTGGTTAAATTGTTAAATAGTCTCCTTCAACCAATTTCTGAAATCAAAGAAATTTTGTGGTGCTACGCCATGACCTACAGGGTATTCTTTATACACATTAGGGATGCCTAAGGCATCAAGCGTTGGTTTGGCTTTGCGAGCCCATTCTACAGGAACTACTTGGTCCACACTACCGTGTGAAGCAAAGATTTGTAAGTTGGAAAAATTATTTTTTTCGTAACCTTCTACAGCAATTTCTTGGTTGAAATAACCACTCATACCCACTATGCGTTGTACTTTTTGCGGGTAGGATAGGGCTACAGCATAACTCAAAATACAACCTTGACTGAAACCAATTAAAGTTACCTTTTGTGAATCTATAGGGTAGTTAGCCACCACTTCATCTATGAATTGTGCAACCAAATCACGCGATTCACGCGCTTGGTCTAAATCGGAAAATTTATTCTCATCGGCATCAAAATTGATAGCATACCAAGCATAAGCATTATACATCATGCTGTATGGTGCTCTAGCCGAAATGATATAATATTCGTCAGGTAATTCAGAAGCAAAAGAAAATAAATCTTCTTCATTACTTCCATAGCCGTGAAGCAAGATTAATACAGGGTTTTTATCTAATTTTAGTTTGGGTTCTCTTACGAGATGGTATAAAGAAAGTTGCATTAAATGGATTTAAAAAGTTTTTGAAATAAATTTCCTAAAAGAGGCACAGGTCTTTTTTCACCTTTACTAGCGGTAAATAAGCCGTAAATACATAAAATAGAAATGAAGCCCCACATGCCCATGGTAGCTTGAGGAACGGTTATGTTACTAAGTAGCAAGCCTAGGGATATGAAAGTTACCGTGAGTCCTAATCCTTGACGGACATGAAACGAAGCAAAGTCGGTTTTATCTTCACCACTGTTCATGCTCATTGCAATCAGTGGGCCTATGATTAGAATGTAACTGATAATCGAAGCCGTTTTTCCTTTTTGAATATCGTTGTTTTCCATTAGTTGTTGTGGATAAATTGGTTGTTGTTGATACTACCGTACACTTTTCCTTTCATAGTACTGCCTAAAAATGCTGAATTTTTTGATTTTGAGGCAATGTTTTCTAACGAAAAAGTCCATTCCCCTTTTGGAGTAAATAAGGTAAGGTTGGCTACCTCACCTTCTTGAATGCTGTGGTCATCCAATTCAAAAACTTGACGCCCCGCAGTGAGCTTTTCAATAATCACTTCTGTTGGGAGCACCGTTTGTAAAGCGCTGAATGCACTTTCTAAACCTATTGTACCATTTTTAGCCAAGTCAAATTCAAGGTTTTTGTTTTCCACATCCATCGGATTGTGGTCAGAGGTAATGCAATCGATTGTTCCGTCTAAAACACCTGCAATCAAAGATTGACGGTCTGCTTCGGTGCGTAACGGAGGCATCAATCGGTAATTTGAATCAAATGTAGTAAGTACCGCATCCGTTAATACCAAATGGTGTACGGAAACACTACAGCTCACTTGCAAGCCTTTGGCTTTGGCTTCTCTAACGAGGGCTACTGATTGTGCTGTTGAAAGCGTGGGAATATGTAATTTTCCCCCTGTATATTCTAAAATGTATAAGTTTCTCGAAACCATTAAGTCTTCTGCTAAGGAAGCAATGCCTTTTAATCCCAGTTGCGTAGAAACTATCCCTTCGTTGACAATCCCTTTCCCTTTGATATGGTTGTCCATGGCAAAAGCAATTACTTTTGCGCCAAAATCTTGGGTGTATTGTAAGGCAACTTTTAGCAAATTGGCATTATCCAAGCTTTTGTTGTAATCGCCAAAAGCAATAGCTCCAGCATTTTTCATGTCTAGTAGCTCGGCTAAATCTGTTCCTGCGCTGTTTTTGGTCAATGCGCCTATTGGAAATAGTTCGGTAGTGGTGTTTTGTGCTTTTTGTTTTACAAAATAAATCTGTGCTTGGTTGTCTAATACCGGTTGGTTATTTGGTTGTAAAGCAACGCCTGTGAAACCTGATTTTCCAGCAACTTTTAATCCGTTACTGATGGTTTCGCGGTCTTCAAATCCAGGTTCGCCAAAAGAAACACTGGTGTCAAACCATCCTTTAGAAACGTGCAGATTGTCGAACGTAATTTCTTGATAATCGCCAGAATTTGGGAGTTGCGTACCGATTTTTTCTATTTTACCATTGGCAATTTGAAGGTCGGTAACTTGGTTGTTTAATGGATTGTTTTGTTCAATTATTCGGGCGTTTCTAATAATTAGGTTCATTTTACAAATTTTTGAATGAGCAATTCGATGATGAAAAATAATAAGGCAAAAATAAGAAACCATTTCCAAATTTGATTGTCTGTGCGCTCCATTTGAAGGGTTTCATAAAATTTTTCTAAACTATCTATGGAGTTCAGGTGGTCTGTATTTTTAGATTCTGCTTGTAGGGAACTACTTTCTTTTCGGTCGTAGTTGAAACTAAGCGTGCCTACACTTTTATTGTTTTGGATAATATTGAAATTACCCGCTTTTTTGGGGTTATCGGCGCAAGTGATTTTAATTTTATCTTCCATGATTTGTTGCATTGGGATAAAATCTTCCTCTTCGTTAGCAATAGAAACTACTTCGTCTTTACTAACTTGTGTAGGAATTACAACCGCTTTGTTTTGACCAATGATTTGAAATTGGACACCATTTTTGTCGTTTGCCATTCCCATTTTATAGAACGTAGGCACAATTAATGGGGAATTCTGAAAATTTGAATTGGCGGTATTGATTGGGGCAGTGAAAACATAAACAGCACCAGAATTTTTGTAAATCGTGTTCAAAAAAGCACTTTGGTCTTCGTAAGAAATAGCGTGCGATGCAGTTGTTTTAGTCCCAAAACTTTGTTTTACCGATGGATATTGGAAGTTGTTAATTTTCTTTTCAAAAACATTTGCAAATACAGGGTTTGAAAAATTGATTTTGGTAATCTTTTTTTCCTGATTTTGAAGATTAGCGAATTGGAATCCACCAAAATTGGTTAAAAAAGCATTCAAATTATTCAATTCATTCTTCTCCGAAGGAATGAGTACCAAACTTCCGCCTTTTTCTACAAATTTCTTCAAATTGGTATGCATGGCAATGGGGATGCTTTCTAATTCGTTTAAAATGATACAATCTTGCTTTTCAATTTGACGGTAATCTAAGGCATTGGCAGTAACATTGATGTAATTAAAATCGGGTAGGGTATATATACGACTTAAAAAGTTGCTTTTTTCCGACGCACCAATGCTTAATACGTTTACAATTTTAGGTTTTGGAATTGCAAAATAAAACTGATTGTCAAATGCTAAACTATTATCATTCAGCGTCACATAACCGTTAAAATCGGCTTTAGGAATCGTAAACGACAACGTTTGTTTGCGTTGGTTGAGCTTTAAAATAGCTTTAGCTACTAGGTTTCCTCGGTTGTATAACGCCACAGGTGTCGATTTTGTTTCTTCAAAATTGGATGTGACCGCTACACCCAGTTCATAAAAATTCTCTAAAGATTGTGTTATAAAAACACTATCGATGGCTATATTTTCTGTCTTTTCAGCTTCTGGAATCAGAAAATAAGTTTTACAATTTTCAGGAAGTTTTTCTAAATTTTGTGATTTTAATCCAATGCCATCCGTGATAAACACGATGTCTTTTCCTTGGTTGCTGTTATGCGATTTGACTTTCATCAAAGTATTATCCAGCGAAAAGGGGATAGGACTGTAGTTTAATTTTTGCAAATCGGTTGCAATGGTACCGATGTTAGTATTCCAAAAATCAGTATCGTTTGTAAGTACTGATAGGTTTACGTCTTCGGGCGTAGTTTCTAGCAATTCCTGAACAGCACGTTTGAGCAATTCGCCACGTGTGCCTTTAGCTTGCATACTGAAAGAGTTGTCTAGTACAACAAACAGTTGATTATTTTTGCTTTCGCTGTCTTTCGCTTTAAAAAAAGGTTGTGCAAAAGCTAAAATCAAGAAAGCTAACAAGCATAAACGAGTAGCTAATAATAAGTATTTTTTGATTTGTGAACTTTTTCGGGTTTGCACCACGAGTTCCTTTAAAAACTTGACATTGGTGAAATATTCTTTTTTGAATTTTCGTAACTGAAATAAATGCACCAAGATGGGTATGACCAACAAGAATAGGAAATAGAGGATTTCAGGGTGTTTGAATTGCATTTATAAAATGAGTTTGTCAAAGATACATTTTAGTTTTAATGTTTAAAAGTTTAAAAGTTTAAAAGTTTAAAAGTTTAAAAGTTTAAAAGTTTAAAAGTTTCAGAGAGACAGAGAGACAAGGAGATAGGATACTAAAGCTATTGGCTCTATCTTACTTCGCGCAGTTTCTAAATTCTAAATTCTAAATTCTAAATTCTAAATTCTAAATTCTAAATTCTAAATTCTAAATTCTAAATTCTAAACTCTAAATTCTAAACTAACACAGCTTATTTATTTCTACTGGCTAGTTTTTCTTTGTAAAAATCTTTGTCGGCTATGTATAGCAATTTGGTAACTTCACAGTACACCACATCTCCTTTTTTATTGGTGATTTGAGTTAGTTTTTCGTATTCGTATTCTTTAAGTTCTGTAACTTTTTCAATAATATGTTGAATTTCATGATCTGTAAATTCAAAAGTTGCATATACATTTTCACGGGCAGGTCGTTTGAAACGAATTTGAGCCGATTTGTCCCAAACGATATACTCATCCTTTAATAAGTATAAGAGTTGGGTCATAGGGATAGGATCTACAGCCGAAAAAAGACTACCACCAAAAATAGATCCCACATAATTCTTGTTTTTATAACTGTGAGGGATTTTAATCTTGAATGTTTTTAAGTCTTCAGAAATATATTCAATCCTAGCTGTACTTCTGCGGTACATGGGTGAAAGATTAAAACCAAATTTTAAAAAGATAGCGGGCTTAATGATTTTTTGAGCCCATTTTGAAAGTTGCTGGTACATCTGATTTTTAATGCGTTAAAATCGAAAAAATAGAATAGGATTTTCAAAAATAGTTTATTTTTGGTAAAATTTCCATATTAATGCATAGAGTTTTGGGGTTAAAAGTGCGATTGATTTTATTTGGACTGTTTTTTATGGGAGGCACACCGTTGTTTGCCCAAGAAGGATTGAGCCGAAAGCAAGTTGAATTGATGATTAAGGATTCTAAAAAGGCCTTAATGGATTTAGATGCTGAGAAGTCGATGCGATTAGCTCAAGAAGTTTTATCTCGTGCTTTTGAACTAAATGATGATAATTTGAAAGCAAAAGCGTACTCCCTTTTAGGGTGTAATTTTGTTGAATTTGCTGATACTAAAAAAGCAAAAGAGTTTTTCTTTAAATCGGTGCATTATGCTAACTTGGCAAAAAATGACACGATCAAAGAGTCGGTGTATAATAATATAGGAGCCCTTTATTCCTATTACGAAAATAATTTTGAAAAGGGGATTTTATATTATAAAATAGGACTTACCTATACGGAAAAACTAAAAATCCCTTTGCAAGTAACTTATAATTCATTAAATATTGCTGGAGCATATGTGGATGAAGGACTTTTTGAGGAAGCATTACCCTATTTGAATAAAGCTACAAAATACATTGTCAATACCAGAGAGAAAGAAGCTAGGTTGACCTACAATTCTTTGTGGGCACGTTATTATAGTCAACAAGGTGAAAAGGCTAAGGCGATTACTTTTTTTAACAAAGCCATTTATTACGGGAAAAGTGATACTACAAGTTTGATGGATAGTTATCTGGCGGAAGTTTATACAGATTATGGGGCTCATTTTGAGAAATACGGCGACTATAAATCGGCTTTAAAATATGCTCATTTGAGTAGTGATATTAAAGAAAATGTATATAACGCCAGTAGAACGGAGACAGTTAAAGAGGGAGAAGATAAAATTAAAATTAAAGAATACGAAAATCACATTTCTTATATTGAACGACAAAAAGAAGAGAAAGAACTTAGTTTGCAAAAAACCTATGTGATTATTGCCCTTTTTGTGTTGATTATTGGAGTTTTAGGAGCTTTTGTTTATGTACTATTGAAAAATAATAAAGCTCGTAAAAAAAGTTATCTACGTTTGCAACGCATCAATCACGAATTAGAAATTGCCAAAGAAATTGCGGAAGAATCGACCCGTATGAAATCGCGATTTGTTTCCACAATTACCCATGAATTACGTACGCCTTTGTATGGTGTAATAGGTATCTCGGATATTTTAGCTAGTGAATATCCAGAAATTAAACAGAGTAAGTATTTAGAATCTTTGAAATTCTCAGCCCAGTACTTGTTGTCTTTAGTAAATGATGTCTTGCAAATTTATAAGATTACCGAAAAGAAAATTGTTTTAGAAAAGAGTAGTTTTTCTATTTCGGAGAAGTTAGATGCTATAAAGCATAGTTTTTATACCCAATGTATGAAAACTAAAAATAAGCTTGAAATTTGGGTGGATCCGCGTTTGCCTCAACGGGTTTTGGGTGACCGTTTGCGTTTTTCACAAATTGTAATGAACTTGATTAGTAATGCGCTTAAATTTACTTCGGAAGGAAAAGTGAAAATGGAGGTAAACTTGCTGGAAGAAAAAGATAAAAAAGTTTGGGTGCAGTTTGTGGTAACGGATAATGGAATAGGTATTGCCAAAGAAAATCAGCAAAAAGTTTTTGAGGAATTTGTGCAAATTGAACGACGAGAGGAGGATTACCAGGGAACGGGCTTAGGGTTACCTATCGTTAAGAAATTGGTGGATTTGTTTGGAGGTGAAATTATTTTAGAAAGCGAAGAAGGTGTGGGTACTAAAATTACTTTTACCTTGATTTTTGATATTGATGAAACGGTTCCTTTAGTCAACTCTTTTGTGTCTAATAAGACAACACTACGAATTAAAGTTTTGATTGCAGAAGATAATAAAATCAATCAGATGGTGACGGAACGAATTTTAAAAGCTTTCGATTTCGATTTTGTCATTGTAGGGGATGGGGCACAAACCATTGAAGCTTGTAAAAAAGAAACTTTCGATATTATTTTGATGGATATTAATATGCCAGTCTATAATGGCTATGAGGCTACAGAAATTATTAGAAACCTCAATATTACGACCCCAATTATTGCTTTGACCGCTTATGATAAATACGAAGTATTGGATAAAAGTAAAGAAGCGGGAATGAATAATGTGTTAGTAAAACCTTTTGAAAAACAACAGCTTCTGGATGTTATCAATGAATATGTGTATGTAAATAGAACATAAAAAATCCTCTGATACAAATCAGAGGATTTAGGAATTTATTTCTTTTTGCGCTTTTCGGCTCTTTTGCGTTCAACGGCACGGTTTCTAGGTGCATTCTTTCTGGGTTTGCGTTTTCCAGGACCACCCAAGTTTACTTTTTTATTCTTTTCTGATTTTTCTTGAAAGGCAGAGTTTTCAGAAATTTTAGGTTTCTTTAATAGATGTTTTATTTTTTGTTTGTCTTTTTCAGGACCAATTAAAACCTCAGAAATCTCAACAGTTTCTGGGATTTCCAAAATAGGAATCTCCATTTCCATCAACATTTCGGCTTCAATTTTAATGTCTTCTTCGCGAGGGGTAATAAAACTAATAGCTATACCAGTTGCATCAGCACGACCAGTACGACCTATACGGTGAATGTATTGCTCAGGCAATTCAGGCATTTCAAAATTAATTACATGAGTAATATTAGAAATATCTAAACCTCTAGCCATAACATCTGTAGTGATAATACCTTTTATTTCGCCACGCTGAAAAGAAGCCATCGTTAACAAACGGTAATTTTGCGACTTATTAGAGTGAATGATTCCAAATTGTTCTGGGAATTCAGCCTCAATTTTATCGTGAAGCATATCGGCAATTTTCTTGTTGTTTACGAAAATCAAGATACGTTCTAATGATGTATCCGTTTGGATTATATGCTTTAATACGTTAACTTTAGTATTGAAATTAGGAATATGATACGATAATTGTTCTATTTTTTCTAAAGGAGTACCTGATTTAGCTAAGGTAACTTCTTCAGGAAAATCAAAATAATCGTTTAACATTTCATCTACTTCATCGGTCATGGTTGCCGAAAATAAAATGTTTTGACGCTTCGGTTTCATCATTGTTAAGATAGATGTGATTTGAGGGCGAAAACCTAAGTTTAACATCTCATCAAATTCATCAATGACTAATTTAGTCACTTCCTGTAGCGAAAGTACATTGTCCAGCGCTAAGTCCATGACACGACCAGGAGTACCTACTAGAATATCAATACCTTGATAAACTTGGTTTTTTTGTGTGTTAATGTTTACGCCACCATAAATCCCTAAAGTACGAACCGACATGTGAGTCGTAAGTTTTTCAACTTCATCCACCACTTGTACCACTAATTCACGAGTAGGTACGAGTATCATGATGCGTGGATTATAAGTGTTTACAAATTTATACTGCTTTAATAGCGGTAATAAATAGGCAAACGTTTTTCCTGTTCCAGTTTGAGCAATACCCATTACATCACGCCCAGACATAATCACGTTGAATGATTTTTCCTGTATAGGTGTTGGGGTAACGAATTTTAATTCGTCTAAAGCTTTTTGTAATGATTTTGGTAATTGAAATTGCTCAAATGAAGACATCATGTATTTTTATTTTCTGCAAAGGTATTGTTTAAAGTCGATATTTGTCAACACATTAGCAAAACTTCCTGTAAAAAATAGTACATTTATACAAAATCTTATATATTGTTGCATTGTATTCAATAGATAGCTATGTCTTTTAACCAACTGCCTAACGAAACCTTTTCGCCAAATCAATTCGATATTTTATTGAAATTGTATCAAAATTCCTTTTCAGATTTTGACTCAATGGATGTATTGAATCAAACTATTGTGAAAGCTACAGCTTCAGGTTTGGAAGTCGATTTTGCTAGTTTGTGGTTTTTTAAGGACGACCAATTGGAATGTACCCATGCGTATAATGCCGTTCAAGACGTATTTGGGGAACAAGAAATTATCTTAAAAAGTGAAATACCTCTTTATTACGAAGCTTTACAAAAGGGACTGGTAATAAAAGTTGATGACGCCATTACAGAAGAAATAACCAATGAATTTAAAAGTACCTATTTGATTCCAAACGGGATTCAAAGTATTTTAGATATTCCAATTCGTCATAATGGGGAATTAGTGGGAGTGTTGTGTTGTGAGCATTCGGAGGTTAAAGCTTGGACTGAAATTGAAATTCATTTTGCACAAACCATAGCAGGTATTTATAGCCAATTTTCAGTAGAATATAAAAAGCGTTTGGCGGAGAAAAGTTTGATAGAAAATCAAGAACGGTTTAAGTTTTTGTCTGAGAATATTTCCGATGGGATTTATATTATTGAAAACGAAAAATTAGTATTTGCTTCTAAACGCTATTTGGAAATTATTGGGCTGACGGAAAATCATAAGTTAGATTTACACAATCGAGACATGTTTTCGTTAGTGCATCCAGAAGATGTTGAAAAGGTAAGAGAAGCTATTTACTCCGCGGCTGAAAAGAAATTGCCTTCAGTTAAATATACTTTTAGATGTCTACGCTCTGATGGTCAGTATATTTGGCGTGAAGATATTATGAATATACACTACGATGTTTCGGGTAAGGCTTTTCGAGCGGTTACCATAGCACGTGATGTGACTTTTGAGAAGGAAGCAGATTTGGAGTTAGAACGTAAAAAAAAGCAAACCGATCTTCATAATAGCTTATTGCTAAAACTGTATGGAGAAACTACTTTTTTTTCATTTGATGAAAAGATAGCCTTAGTTTTACAGATTGCAAAAGAAGGTCTGCAGTTGGAACGAGCTAGTTATTGGGAAATACAAGAAGATAATTTAGTGTGTAAAAAAATAGTTGCTACAAAAGACGATTTGCCAGCTTCCCCAATGGTATTAGAAATACGTTCGATTCCTAAATACATGAGTTCTGTGAATAATAATATTCCTGTTGTGGCTGATGATGTGGAAACTAACGAATGGACCTCCGAATTATTAGATACCTATTTAAAACCTTTAGGGATAACGGATATGCTTGATGTGCCTATACGAGCTGAAGGTGCTTTTTTTGGCGTGATTTGTTGTGAACATAGCAATGCGCCTAGAGTATGGTTAGATACGGATGTTGCTTTTGCTCGATCTCTTGCTGACTATTTGAGCTTGGCGGTTGAAGAAGAGAAACGATTGGAAGCGGAACGATTGCTCAATGAAAATCAAAAAAACCTTGAATTTATAGCTAATCATACTACGGATGGGATAATGATTTTTGAATCAGGCAAAATTGTTTATTTGTCTCCTACATATAAAAAATTAGCAGGCCAAAACTCTCGATTAAAAGTAGGAATTGACGCTGATGAAATTTTTAAATTTATCCATCCTGATGATATTACCCAAGTAATCGATTTGTATGGAAAAGCTATTGCAACGCATAAAGTTAGAATTAGTTATAAATATCGGGTTTTAGGGGAAGATGCTACTTATTATTGGCGAGAAGACAATGCTAGTATCATTTATAAAGGAGATACTTCTGATATTGATAGAGTTATTGTAATTTCACGCGACGTGCATGAAAATAAATTGGCTGAAATTAAAATTAAAGAGCATCAGGATCAAATTAGTTTGATTTTTGAAAACTCAACAGATGGTTTTTTAATCATTGAACAGGCTAAAGTAACTTTTATCTCGCCTTCGTATCAAAAGTTTTTAGGTTTTACTGAAGAAGAATTACAAGATTTTCCTGCTACTGAAATTTTTGCTTTGATGCATCCCGATGATGCTGAACAAGCACAAGAGATAATTTATGGGAATTTGAACAATAGGGTGACTACTTTTACTGCTCGATTTCGAATTCGGAAAAAGGATGGAACTTACCATTGGCGTGAAGATTTAGCAAACATTATTTATAACGAAGATGGTTCTTATTCAAAATACATCATCAATTCAAGAGATATTGACGAGCGAATGCAAATGGAAGCTCAGTTGATAGATAGCGAAAGGCAGTTGCGTTTGATTACTGAAAATACATCCGATGGAGTAGTGGTTATTGAAGATAGTAAATTAACCTATGTATCTCCTTCCTTTTATAAATTGTTAGGTTTTCCTTCAGGCTATTACAAACAAATGACCATGCAGGATGTTTTTGAAAATATGCATCCCGAAGACGCTCCTAAAGTGAAAGAAATTGTTTATGGGGGATTAGCTCAGCAAAAAAGTGAATTTAAGTACGAGCACCGTTTTAAAGATGTTCACGGCATTTACCATTGGCGTGAAGATTCTGCTAATGTACTGTATGATGCAAATGGAAAATATACCAAGTATATAGTCATTACTCGTGATATCACGGCTCGTAAAGAAGCTGAAAAGGAAAAGAATAGATTATATCGTATTACCGAAAAACAAAACGAAAAATTGATAAACTTTACACATATAGTTTCGCACGATATTCGTTCGCATACTAGTAATTTATCAATGATACTCGATTTGTATGAAGAAACTGATAGTCAGGAAGAAAAAAATGAGTATTTTGCCATGCTCAAGCAAAGTACGAATAAGTTAACGGATACCATTTATTTTTTAAATGAAACCGTTGCAATACAAAGTGGCTTGAAAAGTGAAAAAGTTTTATTAAATTTAAGAGAGGAAATCGAAAAAGCCTTAATAGGTATTAATGCTGTGGTAAAAACCAGCGAGGCTGATATTCAAATTCAAGTAGATGAAAGTATTACTATTGAAGCTACACAATCGTATTTAGAGAGTGTTATTTTTAATTTGTTGACCAATGCTATTAAGTATAAATCGCCCGAACGTAATCCTGTAATAACTATAAAAGCGGTACAAACTACTGATGAATTGGTACTTTCTATAGCAGATAATGGAATGGGAATAGATTTAGGGAAAAACAAAGAGAAAATTTTTGGGATGTATAAAACTTTTCATGGAAATCCCGACGCTGTAGGATTAGGGTTGTTTATGGTCAAAAATCATGTCGAATCCATGGGAGGTCGTATAGAAGTGGAAAGCGAAGTAGGCGTAGGAACTACATTTAAACTGTATTTTATTTAAAAATGTGTGATATCAAAAAGACCTATATAATTGACGACGACAATATTTTCACCTTTGTTTTAAAAAAACTTTTAGACAAGCATCAAGGTTTTGGAAGTGTGGTTGATTTTAAAGACGGTAATGAAGCGTTGAATTTGTTGTTTGCCAAAAATGCGGAACTACCCTGTATTATTTTATTGGATTTAAATATGCCACTGCTAGACGGTTGGCAATTTTTAGACGAATTACAAGCTTCGGAGGTTTGGGAGCAATTGAACGTGTTTATTTTAACTTCATCAATTGATTATCATGATATAGAAAAGTCTAAACAATATTCAGTGGTGAAAGACTTTATTTCAAAACCTATTGACCATTCCAAATTGGATGTGATTCTAGAAAAAAGTGTCATCACCTAAAAGTAAAAAGGCTGTCTCTCGACAGCCTAATTTGTATTTGTATTTTTGCTTGTTAGCTGTTTAGCATTACAGGCATTACTAGCATAGTTACGGTTTCCCCTTCATCTAAACCATCAGCAGGAGTTAAAATTCCAGCACGATTAGGCATAGACATTTCTAGTTGAATCATGTCGCTTTGTAAATTAGTCAACATTTCCATTAAGAAACGTGAGTTGAACCCAATTTGCATGTCATCTCCTTGGTAATCACACGTCAAACGTTCCTCTGCTTTGTTTGAATAATCAATATCCTCGGCAGAAATGTTTAACTCAGCTCCAGCAATTTTTAAACGGATTTGGTGTGTTGTTTTGTTCGAGAAAATCGCTACACGACGTACTGAACTTAAGAAAAGCGTACGATCTATTAATAATTTATTTGGATTCTCTTTCGGGATTACCGCTTCATAATTTGGGTATTTACCATCAATTAAACGACAAGTCAATACATAATTGTCAAAGGAGAAAGTAGCATTAGCATCGTTGTATTCAATCGTTACTTCTGCATCAGAAGTTGCTAAAATACCTTTTAAAATGTTCAAAGGTTTTCTAGGCATGATAAAATCAGCCACCTGTGACGCTTTCACATCAGTACGCGCATATTTAACCAATTTGTGTGCATCCGTAGCCACGAAAATTAATCCTTCTGGAGAGAATTGGAAGAAAACACCACTCATTACAGGACGTAAATCATCATTACCAGCAGCAAAAATGGTTTTACTAACCGCTGTTGATAAGACTTCGGCAGGAACCAATGTTTTTGATGGGTCTTCTAAAACAACTGCTTTCGGGAACTCTTCACCAGGTGCATAAGCCAAGGCATATTTACCCGATTGCGAGCTAATTTCGATAGTGTTATTCTCTTCAACCGTAAATGTTAAGGGTTGTTCAGGAAAGGTTTTTAAAATTTCCAATAACAACTTGGCAGGAACCGCAACGGTACCTTCGCTGGTTGAATCGATATTTAAAGTAGCTGACATAGTGGTTTCTAAATCAGATGCCGAAACTACCAATTGGTCTTGTTTTAATTCGAATAAGAAATTGTCTAAAATAGGTAGCGTATTACTACTATTAATTACACCATTTAAGACTTGAAGTTGTTTTAATAAATAAGAACTCGATACAATAAATTTCATTGGTCTCTATTTAAAAGGTTACCTATTTTGCATAGGATTTTCGAATTACAAATATATCGTAAACTAATTAGTTTTTAAATATTTTTTTTCAACAATTATTTGTTGGTTTTTTTCCAGATTTGAGTTTTTTTATATGAGATATTTACACAGTGAAGTTCATAGGTTGATTTATTTAGCTTTTTTTATTTAAAATTGAATTTAACGGCAAAGGTAATTTGACTTGGTCGTAAATTAATTTTAGAATAGCTTTGATAAAAAGTCGATAAATCATATAATTCAAATACTGATGTATTTGTGAAATTTTGCCATTTTAATTCAAAGTCTATTTTTTTCTTACTATAAGCAAATTGATAGGATAAATCAAAAAATGCATTTCTTTGGCTATTGACTGTATTAGATGAATTGAGTTGATCATAGTCTAAAGCAACAGTGTGATTTTCTAAAGGATATAATGATATGTTTAGTTTGTTTGCTAGAGCATTTGTTGATAATTGATTAATGTTAACACCTAATTGCTGAATCCATTTGTATGAAAAATTGTAATCAATACTCATCCAGTTAAAAAAAGTCGAATTGAGTTTAAAGGAAATATTTTGGTTAAAGGTTTGAATGTCTTTAAGTAATCCACTTATTTTTTGTTGATCATTAGACCAGGTATTCCCTATATTGATAGCTGTGTTGGTTTTGAATTTAGGGAAATATTTTCCAATTTCACCATACAAAGTATTACTAAAGGCCGTATTCGAGGTGTAATCAAATGTTGTTTCTCTTATGCCATTGGTAATTGTATTGTTTAATATTGAATTTCTATTGATATGAACATAACGATTACCTGCGTTAAAAAATAAATTGGTAAATGGATCTCTATACTCTAATTTTAGATTTAAATTTTTGTTGATACTTTCCTGTAGTACGTTATTTGAATTCATTCGGGATAAACTCAAAGGGTTTTGTAAAATGTTCCCTGAAAATAGCGTATTTATATCACCAAAATTATAGCTGATGTTGCTTTGTATTGATGTTTTCCAGTGTGAAGCAAATGAATATTGAGCATATAGTAATGGTTCAAAGGTAACCTTAGAAAAAGATTTGGAAGTGTTTTTTATGAAATCTTCTGTACCTATACTATTCAAGTTAAAGGGGAATTTAAAGAATAACATCCAAGAATTCTTTTTAAAATTGATTTCAACACCTGCATAAGGATTAAAGTAAGTATATTTTATTTGATTTGAAAAATCGGTAGTATTAGCTTTACTTTGATCTATAGCTTCTAAATTAGAACTCATTGTATTTATTCGATAGGCAATTCCTACTTCAGGAGTGAAAGTCCAAGCGTTTTTTGTGAAACCTAAATTGATTGAATGTTCTGATTGAAAAGTTTTAATTTCAAAGTTTTGTTTTATAATGTTAGAATCAATTAAATTGCTAAGATTAAAAACATATTGCTTAGGTTCTATTTTTAATGTTTGATTATCAGTTTGATAGTTTAAATATGATTTAATATTTAGCATTTTCTGCTTCCAAGGGACAATAGCACTTAAAGAGTTTTGAATTGCTAGAGTAGGAGCAGCCATACTTTGATTAGCTGTCAAAGCGTTAAGTAGTGTATTAGCTTGTTGTATATTCCAAAATCGGGAATAGGTAGTAATGTTTTTGAAAAAACCTTTTTTTGCATTTTTGATTATTATCAGTTCACTTTTGAGTTTATTTGAATAAAATTTATTTGAAATAGTATTAATGATTTGATTATAGGGTTGAAAATAAAAGATATCGGCACGGGAGTCTCTGATTATTTCATTATTTGAATAGTTAGAATTAACTTTTACTTCCCATTCTTTATTTTTGAATGGGTTTGTTAGTAAATTTGCTGAGAAATAATGCACTTTATTTAATAAATATCTTTTTTCAGGCAGGTTAGGTAAAATGGCATTCTCTGTACTCAACCATTCATTTTGTAATGTTTGTATACGTTTGCCTTCCCAAGTAGAACCAAAAGATAATAACTTTTCCTCTTTTTCAACGCTTTCGCCTAAATTGTTCGTTTTATAGTTTAGTACCCATTGGTTTTTTTGACCAAAAAACATAGGGGTTAATTTAGCGTTCCAAAGGAAAGTATTGCTGTAGCCACTACTTAATTCACCTCTTCCGGTTATAGATACTTTTTTCTTTAATTTGATATTTACTGCAGCTTGTTCTGAAATTACATTTTCTTGTAAAATTTTAACGGGTTGATGATTTTCTAAAACCTCTACTTTTAACACATCATCTTTGGGTAATGAATTGTTTATCGTACCATAACTACCCTCCATCAAATCTTTTCCATTTACATAAAATTTGTTGATAAGCGTACCTTGATAGAGTATAGAACCGTCTGGATTTACATTAATACCTGGTATTTTTTTTAAAACATCTGATAGCGTCCTATCTGATTTGTTATCAAAAGCATTTAAATTGTATGAAATGGTATCACCTCTTTTCGTAATTAACTGTGTTTTGAGTTTTATTTCTTTAATTTCAATTACTTCAGTTTCTAAACTAAAATCAATTTTATGATTATTGTTTTCAATTTTTTTTTCTTGTGCTTTGAAATTAAACGCCTTAATTTTTAAGTTTAATGCTGGTTTTAAAGAATTAAAAGTTACATTATATTGACCATTTGTATCGGAAATACCATACGCAATGACAGTTCCTATTTCCATATCTTGAATAGTAATGCTAGCACTAGAAATTAAATTTCCATTCAGGTCTTTTACAACACCAGTAATTTTTTTCTGACCAAAAACTAATAGTGGAAAAGATAACGTTAAAAGTAAAATTCGTATTCTTAGACACATTGGGGATTTAATTAATTTTTTCTGTAAGTATTTGAAAAGGTATAGAATTAAAATAGCTGTAGAATTCAACTTCAAAAGAATTCAAGTTTTTTTTGTCTTCGGATAGATAAATTTCATAAAATGTATATAAGGCTTTATAGGAACTTACATGTTTTTTGATGTTTTGAAATTCTTTATCAAATTTCTTCTTAGCAATTTGGAAATCTGTATTTAAAAACAAGTAGTTAAAGATGAAATCGTTGATGAAAAACAATCGGAATTCATAAAAATGAGCATCGCTAATTACTTCATAACAATTATTTAGCGCCTTTAATTCGGTTGAACCAGTAATTAAAAATATAATAATCTCATATAATATATGATTTGCTTCATCAATATTTCCTGTTGTAATTAATACTTTCAGATAGTTTTTATAATGCGAAATACTATCAAAAATGAGAATAGGAAATTCATTTTTGATGCTTTTGTTTATTTCCAAAGTGAGTTTTATCTGCTCTAATGCTTCTTGATATTCATTTATTTTATAATGATAATATGATTTTGAGCGACCATATGAATTGCTTATTAATTTGCGAAGTAATTCTTTGTTAGCAGGTACTTTTGTTTGATAATATTCACCTACCGAGAAGTAATATTCTGCTAGCTTAATATTCTCTCTTGATGATTCTACTCCATCAGTGTAATATTTTGAAATCATATACAAAGTTTGTCTATCCTCAACACTAAGATGATTTTTTAAGGAATTCATATAATATACCACATAACCACTTTTTTCAATGAGGTTGTTTTTATGCCATTGGATTCTGTTTTTTTGATTAATCATTTCTAGTATTGATTTTGTATTTTAGCAATAATTTTAATTTCAAGTTATCTATAAATTTTTCTAAAACAGTTTCATTTAATTGATTTTGTTTTAAATAATTTATAGGTAGTAAATAGGTATTAGTGTTATTATTATTGTTAATAATATTTATATAAGATTCATTTTTTAAAGATGAATAAGGTCGATCTAAAGGTATTATTGATATGTTTTTTTCAGTATCTATAAAAAGAAGAGACATTTGATCGTTGTTTTCTAGAAAATCCTGCATTTGCCCCTGTTGGATAAGTTGTTTCAATTTGATCTTTTCTTGATCTAAGGAAGTGTTCAAATCTAGATTTTGATTATAGGGTTCTGCATTTTCATTTTCCAAAAATTCGTTAGTACTGTGTAAAATGCTATTAAAATTGTATAGAAAAAGGGCTTCATTTTCTTCTTTCGGGATGATAATTTCATAGTGCATCAACATTGAGAAAATGTTATCTGGGAGAGCCTTAAACTGCTCTTTCAATAAAAACTGCTCAAGACCACTATGAATTTTAATGCCCATTTTTTTTCGGCAAGAGTAAATGATTTTAAATTCGTGTAAATCCTTTTTTTCTTGAAAAGTATCGCTTAAAATTATATATTTTGATAATTTGAATTCCATGTTATTTGTGCGCAGTTACGGTTATTTTTTTTGGTCCTCTTTGAATATATTGTTCTTTTTTCCAAGATGTGTTAGAAATTTTTAGTTGATCTATAGCAAGCTGATCGATTAAAACTTCAAAAGCTGTAGCCGATTGTAGTTGTGCTAATCGAGCCCCAATACACCTGTATGCGCCATGTCCATAACTTAAATGTTGCGGTGTTCGATTGAGTACAATTTCATCTGGGTTTTCAAATTTTTCAGGATCTCGATTCGCTGATCCTATGCAAACTAATATCTGACTACCAGCAACAATTTTAATATTATTTAACTGAATATCATTTTTAGCGAATAGTAGTGAAAATTGTACAGGACTATCATAACGTAACAATTCGTCAATTGTATTTGGTATTAATTCTGGTTGAGTTTTTAATTGCTGGTAAATGGATTGATTTTCATATAGCGCTATAAAGCCATTACCTAAAAAATTCATCATATTATCGTGTCCAGCATAAAAAAGAAAAATTAGTAAGCATAATGCAAAATCATTCGATTCACCTACAGCTTTACAAGATTCTATTAGCGCACTTGCTAGATCATCTTCTAAAGCGGTGGCTTTTTTAGCTATAAAATTTTTTAAAAAAAGTATAAATTCTTTTTCAACAGCATCTTCGGGATTTAAATTGTTAATTAGTGTTAAATAGCCAAATTTAAGCTTGCTTACAATTGCAGTTAATTCAGCTATATCTGATTCAGGTATACCTATAATGCGACTTATGGTTTCAAATGTGTATGGATTAGCAAAATCGTTTACAAAATCAAATTTTTCTTTTTTTAAGCATTCTTGGATGTATTTTTGAGCCGTGAGTATCATGGCTTCTTTTTCAAATTTCAAATTTCGAGCGGCTAAACCATGAAGTACTTTTTTTCTATGTGGGCTATCAATTTCAGGAGCATAAGCATACATGGTTTTGGACATCGTACTTTGTTTACCAAAAAGCGCATATTGAGTTTGAGTATCTTGTCCCCAATGAGAAACTGATGGGTTTTGCATGATGGATACAGCATCTTCATATTTCATAACCAACCATCTCATGGGAGATAATCGCTGAATAGGCAATTTATCTCTCATTTTTTTATAATCCTTGTAAGGGTTATTGTTATTATAAAAGCTAGGGATTCCTCCTAAAAAAGTTTTAATTAAGTCTTTTTCCATATTAATTATAGATCATGTTTTCTATTTTAATGTTCTTTTCAAAGCGCTCTAAATGGGATAAAAGTTCTGATTTTGTTTTGCTATGAATCTTTATTTCCAGTAATTGAATATCATCTTTTATGCTATATCTTACAGTAGGACAAGGTGCATTACCTTCCATCCATGATTTTGGACAAGCACTACCACATATTGGAAAAATTTTGCACGAATTGCATTGATAAGCTTTGTTTTCCCATACCTTATCATACCAATCTGTATAAGTACGTTGATTAGAAACTGTCTCATTAACGTTTCCTAAGGCATATTTTGAATTTTTATATACATCTGTTAATGAAACTTCGGTGCAATTATATACATTACCATAAGTGTCATACATTTCAGAGTTTTGACTGGTAAGCATACAAGTATTATATTTTCGTTTAGCCATTTGGTTTACGTTATAACCGAGTCTAATTTTAAGCATTTCCCATTTTAGTTTATAATAAGCTAATTCTTCTTTGCTTAGTGATTGCTTGTGTGCCTCATTTTTTGCCCATGAATAAATGGACGCAAAGTAAAAATGCTCAATTTTTTGATGTAAATTATCTGCTGCAAGTTGCAAGATTAGTGGTTCGACCCCCTCAAAATTTTTAGAATCAATATTGCATCTAATGGTTATTTTTTGCTCAGTTTTGTTAAAAAAAACTGAATTTAAAATGGTCTTCAAATTATTGTAGATAATATCAAATGATCCTTCATGGTCCTTTTTTAAATATCTGTGTTGGTCATGATATTCTGCTAGTCCATCTAAAGTTATTTCAAATTGACTTATCTTGAATTCTTCAACCATTTCTTTGTAAATATCTAGTTTTAAACTCATTCCGTTTGTTACTAAAATGGAGTTTTTAAGTTCAACACCTAATTCCTCACAATAGCTTTTAATAAGATTATTTAATTTTCGCATGGTGTTAATTCCTGTTAAGGGTTCACCACCAAACCAGCCCATTGTTAAGGTTTTATAACGATCATTTGCTTTAAGTTTTTCATAAATTCTTTTTGCGATATTAGCAATGGTTTGATCTGTTAAAACATCTTTTTTATGACTTTGTCCGCAATAATAACAACCTAACTGGCACCATGCACTGGGTTGGATAACTTCAAATAAAGTACTTTCGTTTATTTCATGTCTTTTATTTTCAGAAATTAATTCTAGCAATTCATCTTTAGTGTCCGGTACTATTATATTATCTTGAATTAACTTATCAAAAGTGTCTTTAGGGATTTGATCAAATAGCTCTTTTTTTAATAAATCAGCAAAATAATTCGAAATACGTAATAATTTGTTTGAAATCGTTGAATATATCAAAGTTTGATTTGTATCGATAAAGCTTTGATTGAAAAATAAGTAATGTGATAGTTTATATTTTCCCATAATGTTTTTTGTAATAGTCTTTTAAGTTTTTGTAAAATGAAATCAGTATAACTGTGTAAAATGCTGCAAATGGAAACAAACTAACTATGTTTTTTTTATACCAATTAAAATCTTTTGGCGTATTTGTTAGAATTTCTGTTGTGAATGCAAATATGTTTTTAGGAAAATTTAATAACGAATTATGCTGTTTTACCACCATGTAAAAGAAAATATAGGCGACAAAAAGTATAGATATATTTCCATAAAAGATAAGTATAATTTCTTTTTTAGAAGGAGAAAAATTTTTGTTTATACCCACAATCCAGCCGTAAAACTTTCCTGTTATTTTTGCTGAACGTTCTTTAAGATTGGTTAAATTCATTAAATCACTTAATGCCCAATAACCATCATACCTTAAAAAAGGATTCAAGTTGAAAAGTATACCAAATAATATAAGGCTAATCAAACTGATTATTCGAATGTCGTGATTAAAAAAGTAAGTCAAACTAAAAATAGCTGTAATTATCAATTGCATATATATGCCAGCTAAATCCACAATAAGGCGTTCTTTTCGATGCAAGCGCCACGCATCTGTAACATCTGAAAAAAATACAGGAGATAGTATGTATAATCCTAAACCTATACTTCCACCTTCGCCCCCAAATTTTTGACAGGCTGCAGAATGCCCAAACTCATGTAATACTAAGGTAAGTATGTTAATTATTATAAAATTTACAAACAAATCACCATTTACTGCATGATATACTTTTGTGAAATTCACAAAAAAGAAAGGCAATATTGTAATAATTGCACAGGTTAATAATATGGGATAAAAAATGTTTTTTTTAAAAGCAGGTGTGAATATACTTGCAATTTTTTTGACTAGTGTTTTATTAAAAAGCGTTATTTTAAGCCAAATATATTTGTCTTTAGTTTCAATTCTATTAATTGTATCGCCTTCAAATATACCAAAGCCAAATAATTTTTCTTGAAATATTTTTAAAATAGTTTGATTTGATAATTCATATTTTGAATTGAGATTGTATATGGTCTTTATTTCTTCAATAGTATTTTTACCATTTACTAATTTCAAAAGATCAACCACTTCATTAGTTAAATATAACTTTGATTTTTTCTCGTCATCAATACATATAAGATGATTTTTTTCATCAAATTTTTTCCATGAACAATTTCTGTTTATTTTTAAAACATTTGAGAGTTCAATACTGTTTTCCATGACTAATTATTTAATTGAGAAAATCGTCTAAGAGCTCTTAATGCAACACTAGTGGTAAACAAACCATACTGTTCGCCAGTAACACAATTACCAGCCCCAAAGCTGTTTTTTATAAACTTATGAGAGGTTTTCCATTTAGTAACATTTGGATTAGGTATTACTTGATAATTAGTGTTTTCAAAAGCGCCATTTGCCAGTTGGTTTTCTAGTAACCATTGACAGGATTTATGAGCTTCTTTGTTAAATTTTTGGTAATATTTTTTATCTGCACATAGAGTGTCTAATACTAAAGCGGTATAAAAGGCACTTTCTATTTTATTTATAGGGCATATAAAGCTTCCGTTTTTAGTTTGTAACTTTAATAAAGCTTCGAGTTTAGTATTAATTAATGTGGTGTCTTGTGTTTTTTCATTAATTAAGGATTGAATAATAAAGCTGGTAGCATATACCGGCGATGTCCACCAATATGAATCCCAAACTCCTGCTTGATTTGTGTTTGAAAGTAAGTATTCTTTTAAATTTTTTATATCAATATGTGTTTCTATTTTTTTTGTAACCACAAAATAATAAGCTAAAGCACTCACGCATATATGTGACTGTACCCACCCTTTAACTTTGTTTTCTTTAAGGTTCAATTTTTCTAATAAAGCGCTATCATTTTTTGAATAGGTGCTAAAACCTCCATCGCTGTTTTGTCCACTTAGCCAATTTGTAATGTGCTTAGTGTCTACTGGAGTTGAAATTACGTTCATTAATGCACAGGTTGTCGAATCAAAATCATAGGACCAATCTGTATTGTAACCCCATAAATAGTTAGTTTGTGTAGTTTTTAAAAATTCTACTGATTTTTGTTTTTCAAGATCATGATCCTCTAAAAAAGAGCTAATGAAACCAGTTGCCCATGTATTGCTTAGGCCTTGTTTGTTTGAATTTTCGTACCAACTGCCGTTTTGAAATTGTAAGGCTACTATATATTTTTTTGAGTTTGTTATAGCATTATCTAAAGTGTTATTTTTTCTTTTATTTGTGTTTATGGTTTTATGTTTTATAAGTACATCAACACGATAGCTTTGGGTTTGTACTTTATAAAAAACAACAGAATTTAATACAGATGTTAAAAGTTTTTTATATTTATCTAAAACACCTTCATATTTATTACAAATTGAAATTGCTTTGTTCAAATAGTCAATGGAGTGTGTTAGTAAGTTCTCTAATACTCCTGATGAAATTAAAAGTTTTTCGAGTTCCTCATTATTATAGGTATCAATAGATGCATTTCTAGATGTTAACCATTTATTTAAAAAAATGTGTCCTAAATTGTTTTTTTTAAAAATTAAATCTTTTTTAAAATCTTCAATATCATCTAATATACATCTCGCTATAGAAAAAAGATTATTTATTTCAACTAAATCATTGTATTTGTTTTTGTCCTCATTTTTAAAATAAAAATTAAAAACATCTACTGCAACATTTGTAAAACTACACTTACCTATACACAATTGCTCATATTCCTCAATAGTAAGATTGATATTGTAAAAGCTGTCCATTTGTATGCTCTTTAAAAAATCTTGATTTCTTTGATTCCAAGCATTCCAAAAATTAGCATTCTTTCCAAAATAATATCCTAAAATTTTTAAAGCTTGTTCGTGATATATATGTGATTGTAAAATTTGAATTTTGTATAAATTTTTTTTTATTTCTTCATTATCTATTAATACGTCTTGATCAGTTAGTGAATCAAGGCAAAGTAAATATTTGAAATAAAAATATCCAGAATTACAGATGTCATTAACAAATTTTTTGCTCTTTACTTTATAACTGTCTTTGAAAAATTTTGGAATGATAAAATAAAATTTATGATCTAAAAAGTTCTCTGGAAAGACTAATGATTTTAAACTCGTAGGTATGGATATAGTATCTATAAGTTCATACATGTGATTTATAGAAGTGTTTAAGTCATTTTCATTAAGATCTATTTGAAGCTTACTCGTTAAATTTAGCATAATTCAAGTGTTTAGAATTTGTTTATGAGGAATTGAATTTGATTAAGTTTTTCTGATAAAAAAAAGGTAGACTTCTTTTTTTGTTTTTTTTTAAAAAAAAAGGCTTCTTAAAAATAGAAGCCTTAATTTTGTTAAGATTAAGCTAATTAAGCTAACCAACAAATTTTGTTGCTTGCCTCTGCTGCATCAAGTTCTGAAGTTGCAATAGTAGCCATTTCTAGTCTGTTTTCTAATTCCTCAACATGGAAAAGGTTTAACATTTCTTGTTCTGAAACGATTTCGATGTTAACCTCGTTTTGAACTTTCTCGTTTAGTTCTTGATTCTTGTTCATAAAATAAAAATTAAAGTTAAAAATGTATTAAGTAATAAATATTTATTCAAATTAATTAAGTTCAATAGGGTTCGTGTTTGAATTCAAAATCTCTTTTAATATTTTGTTTTGATTATCAATCATTTGTCCGTAAGTAACTTGACTACCAGGCATTTTTTGCGCCATCATTTCTGGCTTTAGTTGTCCTCGCATAGCTGCTAATGGGTCTTTTTTATATTCGGTATATACTTTTTCGAATTTAGGTCTTGCTGTATAATTAACCGTAAAATTACCATTGTAATATAAATTGTCAGAAAAAGAGTTTTCGTTATAATTGTATATTTTTTTATTTGCTTTTAAAACCCATTGGTAATCTAACTCTAGGTCACTTAGTTTTACAATTAAACCTGGTAGACCCTTAAATTTATAGGGACCATCCTGAAAAGGTAAATCCAGTGTAAACCATGCCTCCCATTGTCTTCCTGCATAAGTAACTGTAGCTTTTTGACAATTATAGCCTTCAATTACTGCTTTTTCTTCAATTATTTTCCAGTCAAAATTGTTTTTTTCTTTATAGCCATATAAGCTTTTTTCTATTCCATCAATATATGAGGTTTCAAAAGTTGGATAATTTTTTGCAATCTTATAACTAAACTTTGGCATTTTTATTAATTTTTCCATTTGCACAAAAACACCTGTTTTTTTCATCTTTTCAACTTCAATTTCTAAAATTGAATCTTGTGCTATAACCGTGTAATCTCTATAAATCGATTTGTCTTTTGAAACATCTAAAATAGTAATGATTTTTTCACCTTCAGTTGCACTTTTTGTAGTTTTAAAAGTATGCTCATAAAAAAAGCGTTGAGCTGTTTGGTTATTTTGACTTCGCATCATGAAAGTTGTGAATACACACAACAGTACAAAATATAATTTGCATTTCATTTGTAGTAATGTTTTGAATTAGCTTGATTTATTAGGTAGTATTTACCTGACTTGATGTTTGTTCAGTTTGTTTTTTGTTCAGTTTGTTTTTTGTTCAGTTTGTTTTTTGTTCAGTTTGTTTTTTGTTCAGTTTGTTTTTTGTTCAGTTTGTCTTTTGTTTAGTTTGTCTTTTGTTTAGTTTGACTTTTGTTCAGTTTGTTTTTTGTTTAGTTTGACTTTTGTTCAGTTTGTTTTTTGTTTAGTTTGACTTTTGTTTAGTTTGACTTTTGTTTAGTTTGACTTTTGTTTAGTTTGTTTTTTGTTCAGTTTGTTTTTTGTTCAGTTTGTTTTTTGTTCAGTTTGTTTTTTGTTCAGTTTGTTTTTTGTTTAGTTTGACTTTTGTTTAGTTTGACTTTTGTTTAGTTTGTCTTTTGTTCAGTTTGTTTTTTGTTTAGTTTGTCTTTTGTTTAGTTTGTCTTTTGTTTAGTTTGTCTTTTGTTTAGTTTGTTTTTTGTTCAGTTTGTTTTTTGTTCAGTTTGTTTTTTGTTTAGTTTGACTTTTGTTTAGTTTGTCTTTTGTTTAGTTTGTCTTAAGAAATTAACATATATTTTCTTAACTATTTCAAATTTATAAAAAAAAGTATATGAAAAACAAAAAAATGAATAATTTTATTTATTTGTATTGATTCTTAATAACTGAGTTCTTCTCTCTATAAATGCGTTAAATTTGTTTTCTTTTATAACTCGATATGAAAACCATCATTTTATTGATTAATATGTCACTTTTTTAAATCTGTGTTTTAATTTAGAATGATATGTCTATAGTCTAATGGAAGTTTAAACTGTTTATCATGCGTCTTAATAGCATGATATTATCATTTGTTACTTCAGTTTTTTTATTAAGTGATACAATCACAATTTTGTTTTCTTTTGTGATAGCCCACCATTTCCAAAAATTATCATTTTCTTTGAAGGTAAATTCAATAAGATTCTCAAATTCCGTTTTATAAGAGCCGTAATCTTTTTCTTCTATTTTTAATTTGAAATATTCGAAAAAATAGTTTCTCATGATTTCAATAGTTTTATTTTCTGATAATTTTTTCTCCAATTCATAACTGCTAATAGTAATGTTAAAGTTTTCCTTTTCGTTATTATTGAGTTTATCGTTGATAATGTTTACAATACCATCTTCATTTTCTTCAATTATGAAATTTTCAGGATAATAAATACTATATGAGTTGTTTTTTTGGTGAAAATAATTTTACAGTTACTTTAGGAGTGTTTTGAGATTATGCAAAGTTTAAAAATAGCATGCAAATTAGAATAATTAATGTATTTATGTTTTTCTTCATAAAGCTAAGTATTAAAGCCTTTTTTATATAACAGTATAGTTAGTATAACTATTGATAATAAACGAAATGCTAAAAAAAAAAAACACAGATTTTAAAATTTTAAAATCTGTGTTTTTTTTTTAAACTATTGAAGTTGTACTAAACTATCTCGCAAACTTTCTTTTTCGCAGATACGTAATCACGACGCCAAAGATAGTTAAAAGAACCAAGGGTAAGCCTACGGTTAAGAATTGTGTATAGGTATAGTCTTCATATACTTTTTGTTTGTCTAACAAAGGCAAATCGACTTCTTTGCTTCTAATATTGATAAGCCCGTTATCATCTAATAAATAATTCACACAATTCATCATAAATTCTTTATTAGCGTACAAGCGGTTGGTCCATCGGTCAAAACCAAGTTCCATCGGCTGTCCTTTTTCATCCAATTGATTTTTGATGACATCCCCATCCGAAACTACTATCATCTTTGACGTTTTGTTAGTCGCTTTAAACGTGTTGGTTTTTATAGCTAACACACGATTTTCAAAAACAGAATGGAATTGTCCTTCCAGTAAAACTGCCACAGGGAAATTGCCTGGTTGAAATTCTTTTTCGTCTGGTTTTTCATTAACCATATCCAAACTAACTTCTACAGGCGTGCCCACAGTTCGAGAATAAGGGGATGATTGCAATAAAACGGTTTTCTTTATCCCATTTTTTAGGGTGTCAATCGGATTAACAAAATCCATTTTGATACCATCAATATTGTTTACAATAGGATGTTTGCTCTCGGTGTTAATCCAAGGCGAATACATCCATGGGAAATTTTGATAATTAGTTTCGCTACCGCGTTTGCCTGTGGCTAGGGCAATTTCGGTGCATTGTAAGTCTTTAATTAAAACAGGATTGATACGGAAACCATATTTGAAAAACATATCGTTTAGTCCTAAATCATTAGCAAAAGCCAAGGTGTTTCCTGTCTGATTCAAATCTTCCATAGAAACTTTAACCCCATCAATTAACCAAAGTGTTTTCCCTCCATGAATAATAAATTGGTCTAAAACTTGTTTTTCGGCATCGGTAAAGGCTGAGGTAGGTTTAGCAATGATAGCTAAATCAAAAGTTTTAAGCGCTTTTTGAATCAATTCGGGATTTGTTTTTACCGAGTCAATTGGGAAAGGTGCAATAAAATAATTGTCTTTTACCGTTTGAAGAAAATCAGCTTTAAACACATCAGGCAATTCATTTTTACCTTTTATAACTGCAATTTTTTTCTTCTTAGGCGTTGTAATTTTATGAAACGCATTGGTAAAAGCATATTCTAAATGCTGAACGGAGTTAATCACTTTTTCTTCTGTGCTGGCTTTCATACGATTTTTAAGCAACGGAATTTTGGCGCTTTTGTCCTTATAGGTAGCAATAGCCCAAGGGTATACCACTTCTTGCGATTGTTTTCCTTTGTCATCCACCGAAATTTGAATGGGAGTTAAGCCACGTTCGTAAAATTGTTGCATAACCGCATCTGCCTCTTCAGGATTTTCTAACGGGTTCACAAACTGAAAAATAATATTGGAGTTATAGGCCTTTAATTCCTCTAAAATCTGACGTGTTTCGGTTTGTAATCGTTTGAATTCTGCTGGAAAATTTCCTTCTAAAAAAACATCGATGTACAAAGGTTCTTTGGCATTTTTTAAAATTTCCAAAGAAGTGTCCGAGAGGGTGTATCGTTTATCTTGTGTTAAGTCAAATCGTTTGAAAACAAAGTTACTGGCTATGTTGATAAGGAGTAATCCAATGATAAGACCCAAGATTTTTTTTGCATTTGCTTTCATCTTATTTCTTATAATTTTTAAGGTTAAGAACTGTCAATGCAATAAAAAAGCAAATTACACTGATAAAATAAATCAAATCACGGGTATCAATTACCCCACGGCTAATGCTCTTGTAATGTGCATCCATGCCCAAAGACGCTATTGTAGTACCGAAATTGCCCCAAAACGGGAATGTTGAAATGCCTTGAAATCCAAAATAGAACACAAAGCATAGTAAAACCGATAGGAGGAAAGCTACAATTTGATTGTCTGACAGCGATGAGGTGTAAATGCCTATAGCCGTATAAGCACCCATAAGAAATAACAGTCCAAAATACGAACCAATGGTGCTTCCAAAATCTAAATTGCCCTCAGGTAATCCTAAATCATATAGCACTTTTACATATACTAAAGTAGGAAGGATGGCTATTAATAAAAGCAGGAAAGCACCTAAAAACTTACCATTTACAATTTCCAAAATACTCAAAGGTTTGGTTAATAGTAATTCCATAGTGCCCTGTTTTTTTTCATCCGAAAAACTACGCATTGTCACTGCTGGGATAAGAAAAAGTAAAATCCAAGGGGCTATGGTGAAAAACGGAGTCAAATCGGAAAAACCAGAATTTAAAATGTTATAATCTCCTTCAAATACCCATAAAAACAGACCTGTTAGAAGTAAAAAGATGGCGATAACCAAATAGCCTATAGGCGAACCAAAAAAGGAACGGAATTCTTTAAGTAATAACGCTTTCATTATGTTTTTAAACTTTGGGTGTAAAAATAGTTTAATAGTTTAATAGTTGAAAGTTTATAAGTTTAAATGTTTATGAGTTTAAAAGTTTAAAGGTTTAAAAGTTTAAAAGTTTAGATGTTTAGAAGAGACAAAGAGACAAAGAGACAAAGAGACAAAATTTTAAAAGTATTGATACTTTCTTATTTTTTGCAGTTTCTAAATTCTAAATTCTGATTTCTAAATTCAACTTCCATCATCCAACACCCATCACCCAATTTTTTCAAAATTAAAATAGACGCTTCGTGCCTCAGCGTGACAAACGTTGTGGTTAAGTGATACTAATTACTTTTCACTAATTACTTTTTACTCTTTCTGAATTCTAAATTCTAAATTCAAAAATTAAATCAACGAAGCCAGTTTATCCACGCTCCATGCTTCAGGTTTATCGTTGAATAATTTTTTGGTAAAGGTCCAAACTTCGTCAAACAAAGCCGAATTACGGTAATCCTCTAAATCTTGTTCGGTTTCCCAGTAACTGTAAGTGAAAAAGATACACGGATTGTTTTTATCTTGGTATAATTCCAACAAACGGTTGCCTTTTGAAGCACGGATTTTTTCTTTGATTTCTTCAAAATTAGCTAAGAAGGCAGGTATGTTTTCTTGGTGGAAACTTAATTTTACTATGCGTACGAACATGATTTTTTTATTCAAATATTAGGGTCTACTTTTTTTAAAGTCTGATTTACTAGTCAATTTTAACCATTGTGCTTGCGCTCTAGCTTCTTCCAAGGTGACTGGAGCTTGTTTCGACAAATTTTCAAGTGCAAGTCGGGTGCGTTGTTCAAAAGAAATTTTATAGTTCATCTTTTTTTTCAAAGCTAAAGAAAAAAACTATTTGAAAACCACCGAAATTACATCTCTGAATTTCAAACCAAATAAGGTTTTAGCTGTACCCGTCGTGTTAGGATTGCTCTTGTAAATAGCAATTTCTAAATAACCTGCTTCGTTGAATAAGGCTAGTTTTTCACCTTCGTAATCTTTTAGAGTATAACCATCACGCACGGTAAAATCAGCATAAGAACGACTGATTTTGGTAATGGTTTTGCTTCGCTGGGTGTTGAATCTGAAATCGTTAAGTTGAATCTCAAAATTTCTGCCGTTAGCAACCGCTTCAAACATTTCTTTGGTGATATTCGTAATGCAGTTCCCAAAATGGTCAAAGTAAATCACATTACCGCGAATTTTATCCGCTTCAATCACGGCTTGCAATTGGTTTTGTGGTTTGAGTTCGGTTATAGGTTTTCCTATAACGTCCAGTTGTCCGCCTTTTGCGATATGACAAGCCACCGCTAGTAAAACATCTAAGTCTGTTGCTGATTTGGGGAGTTTATCCGCTACATCAATTTCAATAATGGTTTGTGGTTTTTGATTCTGACAAACCAAACTCATAATCCCATTATCAGCACATACAAAATAGTGATTATTCCAAAAAACGACTAGATGTTTCGTGTTTGCTGTTCGTTCGCTATCCACTCCTATAAGATGAACTGTACCACTAGGAAAGTTGTAGTAGCCTGCACGAACCACATAACTGGCTTCGGAAATATTAAACAGGTCAATTTCGTGTGAGATATCAATAATTTGAGCATTAGGAAGTTGCGTGAGTATCTTCCCTTTAAGCGCACCTACAAAGTGGTCTTTGAGTCCAAAATCGGTAGTAAGTGTAATTATTGACATTCGATTGTTTATAACTATTGCTGTATTATTCCGACAAAATTAGTAGATTTGAGAGAAACAAAACGAATTTATTTTTAACTAAATCATATTGCCTTTGAACGAAAGAGTAATCGAATTAGAAAATATTGCTCCAAAAGATTTTTGGGGCGCTCAGGATAAGCATTTTGAGACGATTAAAAAATATTATCCTAAATTAAAAATTGTTGCCAGAGGGACTACTTTAAAAGCTTTTGGTGAAGAAGAAGTCTTGGACGAGTTTGAAGTCCGCTTCCGAAGGTTGATGTTGCATTTTACCCGTTTTAATAGTATTGATGACAATGTGATTATGCGTATTGTGGAAGGCGATTCGCAACAAACGGGGCAAATGGCTGACCAAGATAAAATTTTGGTACATGGTATAGGAGGAAAGCTAATTAAGGCCATGACACCTAATCAACAGTTGCTAGTGGATACTTTGCAGAAGAATGATATGGTTTTTGCTGTTGGTCCCGCGGGAACAGGTAAGACCTATACTGGAGTTGCCTTGGCAGTAAAAGCATTAAAAGAAAAGCAAGTCAAACGCATTATATTGACTCGCCCAGCGGTAGAAGCAGGGGAGAACCTAGGTTTTTTGCCTGGTGATATGAAGGAAAAATTAGACCCGTATATGCAACCGCTTTATGATGCACTGCGCGATATGATTCCGCCACAAACCTTAGAAGATTATATTTTAAAAGGTATTATTCAAATTGCGCTTTGGCATTTATGCGTGGTCGTACTTTAGACAATGCTTTTGTGATTTTAGATGAAGCGCAAAATACCACTCATAGTCAAATGAAAATGTTCCTGACACGTATGGGTAAAAATGCTAAGTTTATCATTACAGGCGACCCTGGTCAGGTGGATTTGCCACGCCGTACCATTTCGGGACTTAAAGAAGCGCTTTTGGTTTTGAAAAATGTGGATGGAATTGGAATTATTTATCTGGATGATAAAGATATCGTGCGTCACCGTCTAGTTAAGAAAATTATTGATGCGTATAAATCCATTGAAAATCAGGATTGATAAATATTGAACCATATAAGGCATAGGAGTGATTTAAGTTTCTTTTGTGTGCTTATATGGTTTATTCCTTTTTAAAGTATTTAGTGTAAGGAAAAATAAATACCTGATAGATTAAGCTGATACTCGTGGCGATTACCCAAGACCGTAACCAGATATAAAATGAAAAATGTACTGAATTTAGAAATGTCAGGGTGAGGGTTATGGTAGCTGTAATGACTAAAGTGTTACTAAGCGTTTTGATTGATAATTTGGTTCCAGTTTTCAAAGCGTAAATCTTTTAAATAATATTCGTCCAATACAGCTATAAAGGCTTGATAACCTATTTGAAATAAGTGTTTTAATTGGCATTGTTGGGAGGGGAAGATACAAGTTTTTGCTTGGCAATCAATAATAGGACTTTCATCTTGTTCTAATAGATGAATTAATTGTCCAATTGGCGTTTCTTGTGCTTTTTTAGCTATCGAAATGCCTCCATTCTTGCCTCTTTTGGTTTGAATTAATTCGCTATGCGATAAAAACTGAACCACCTTAATTAAATGATTTCTTGATATTTTAAATTTTTCTGCCAATTCATCTAAAGACGTCGATTGGTTTGAGTCTAAATGTTCGAGATAGATGAGCACGCGCATCCCAAAATCGGTAAAGTGGTTCAGTTTCATTGGTAATTAAATTTGTTGTTATGTTTTAAATACAACAAATTTAATTAAGATTTAATAATTGTGGACCAAATTCCTCGTAAAAAATAGCCTCTTGTGCTACCCCTAAATTTTTTAAAGTTTCAAATTGCACTTGTATAAATGGTGTTGGGCCACAAATGTAGTATTGAGCTTCTGGTAAAATAACGTCCTCCTTTAATGTTTTTAAATCTAAGAATCCGTTTCTTTTGAATTCAGTTTCTTGTTCAATTTCATTGAAAAAAGTATATGCGGTTACATTGTCAAAATTAGTACTGTAATGTTCGATTTCATTTTTAAATGCTTGTACCTTTTCATTTCGGCAACTATGTAACCAAACAATTTTATTGTCTTTCACCGCTTGAGTTTCTAGCATACTCATCATGGGCGTTATTCCTACACCTCCACTAATAAGAATTAAAGGCTGATTTGGTCTATCTCCAATGTGGAATAATCCTGCGGGTACTGAAACTTCTATTTCATTACCTTGTTTTTTGTCATGCAAATTATTTGAAACAATACCAGCGGGTAAGTCAGTTGGATTTTCTTTTTTTACAGTAATGCGATAAAAATTTTCATTAAAAGCTGATGATAAACTGTATTGTCTGGGTTGTTCATGCCCTAAAGTATCTACATATGTTTTTACAGTTAAATATTGCCCAGGATGATAAGTTGCTATAGGTTGTTGGTCTTTCGGTGTTAAATAAAAGGATTTAATTTCGGTGCTTTCTTCTACAATGCGACTAATTACAAAGGTTCTCCAGCCATTCCATCCGCCTTTTTTCTCTCGATTTTCTTTATACATTCCTGCTTCAAGATCTATCATAATTTGGGCTAATTGATTATAGGCTATAGTCCAAGCTTCTAAAAGTTCATCGGTCGCGCCATCTTGTAAAACTTCTTTAATGGATGCAATTAGATGACCTCCCACAATGGCATATTGCTCAGCAGTTATGTTAAGACTTACGTGTTTTTGACCAATAGATTTTAGAGCTCCAATTAAAACCCCTGGATTTTCTATGTGTTCCGCATAGGCCAATACAGCGGTTGCCAGAGCAGTTTGTTGCTTGCCACTAGCTTGATTACCCATATTGAATTGGTTTTTCAATTCTGGGTTGTGGGTAAACATTCTTTGGTAAAAATGTTTTGTTAATGTTACTCCATGTTCTTTTAAGATAGGTACGGTTGCTTTAATAAGCGAAAGTTGTTGTGTATTCATTATTTTAAGATTTGAATTTTTAAGGATACAAAGTTATTAATAATTGTATTTAAAATACAACAATTAAAATAAAAAAAAATATTCTCTTTTGTTACTGCTTATAAAAGCTTTATTTTTGCCACTTTAAAAACAACAACACAACATAATGAACACAATTACAGCAACTAATTTTAACTTTCCAGGTCAAAAATCAGTTTACCACGGAAAAGTACGTGAGGTGTATAATATAAATGATGAGCTTTTAGTGATGATTGCTACCGATAGATTATCGGCTTTTGACGTCATTATGCCTAAAGGAATTCCTTATAAAGGTCAAATTTTAAATCAAATTGCAACAAAATTCATGCAATTGACTGAGGATATTGTACCTAACTGGTTGGTTGCTACGCCTGACCCTAACGTTGCTGTTGGACATTTGTGCGAACCATTTAAAGTTGAAATGGTGATTCGCGGGTATCTTTCAGGACATGCAGCTCGTGAATATGCGGCTGGAAAAAGAACTTTATGTGGTGTGGCTATGCCTGAAGGAATGAAAGAAAACGACCGTTTTCCGGAACCTATTATTACGCCTACGACTAAAGCGGCAGTAGGAGTGCATGACGAAGATATTTCCAGAGAAGCTATTTTAGCTCAAGGGATTGTTTCTGAAGAGGATTATTTGGTATTAGAAAAATATACTAGAGCTTTATTTCAAAGAGGAAGTGAAATTGCAGCTTCTCGTGGGTTGATTTTAGTGGATACTAAATATGAATTTGGCAAAACCAAAGACGGTAAAATTGTTTTAATTGACGAAATTCATACGCCAGATTCTTCTCGTTATTTTTATGCAGAGGGTTACCAAGAACGTCAAGATAAAGGAGAGGCGCAAAAACAATTGTCAAAAGAATTTGTACGTCAATGGTTGATTGCTAATGGTTTTCAAGGAAAAGAGGGACAACAAATTCCTGAAATGACAGACGAGTATATTGCAACGGTTTCCGATAGATATATTGAGTTGTTCGAAAATATTTTAGGGGAAGATTTCCAAAAAGCGGATATTACAAATATCAATGCGCGAATTGAAAAAAATGTAGTGGTATTTTTGAGTAAATAAATTTAAAAGTTTAAAAGTTTAAAAGTTTAAAAGTTTAAAAGTTTAATTGTATTAATAACAAGAAGGTTAACCAAAATGCGGGTTAGCCTTTTTTTGTTGTATTTCGGGGAGTAGTAAAATTGTGAAATTCTGTTCTTTTGAAGAGTTAATTGGATTGGTAAATTTTAATCATGAATTATGAGTTTAGGGAGTTTCGATGTTTTTTGTAAAAACTCAGTTTCTCAATGTTGAAATATAAAGTCGTTGGCGCGGACTCTTTTAGAATCTGAAATTCAGTTTATTTATTTTCAAATGTTAAACTTTTGTTAGAAAAGTATTTTTGCTGTAACGATTTTGCGGAATGAGAGTCTTATAAGTACAATCATTAAAAATCAATCATCATGAAAAAAACAATTTTAATGTTAGGATTAGCGCTAGGTGCTGTTTCTACAAATGCATTGGCAAACAATTTGCAACTTTCAAATGAAACAGAAATTACTGTTTTAGATCATTCTCCTTTATGCAAAGCGATTATTAAAGGCGATGTGGAAGCTGTTAAAAAATTTTTAGAATATGGCTCAGATGTAAATGAAGGGGAAAATGGAGTTACTCCCTTAATGTTAGCCGCTCGTTATAATCAAGTGGAAATTATTAAAATGTTATTGAAAAACGGTGCAGACCCTAAGCAAAAAGATGAAAATGGCAATGATGCTAGAAAATATGCAGAATATTCGAAGGCTACAGAAGCTTTAGAATTGCTGATGCGCGCTTAAGCATAAATAGAAAAGAGTTAGTTATATAAAAAAGGCTTTCGTTAAAATGCGATAGCCTTTTTTTGTTGGATTAAATTATTTTTTTTCCCTCATAAGTTTTAAATTATCTAAACCAGTTTGTAAATCTTTACCAATCATTTCTTCTACGCCCATAAAAGGTTTTAAGATATTCATTGGGTAAGGGAAAGCTCCGTTAAAGCCCCATTTAACTTTTGTATAATTATGAGACAGACTTTCTACACTCATATAAGCATTTTCGGTGGATTCCATCGGTCTTAAAAATCGCAATTCAAATTCAATTCGTTCTCCATCAACTATTTTTTTAATCTCTTGTTCGCCAGCACCTACATTCTCCATTTGGCTGTCCCAACCATTAATCGCACCAATTTCACCATCGGTACCCTTGAAATACTGTTTCATTTTTGGGTCCATTTTTGCCCAAACACTAAACTTATCTTGATTTTTTAAATAGCGAATGAATTGGAACACACTATCTTTAGGTTGATTGATTGTTACTTCTTTTTCAACGGCATATTCTTTTGGCATGAATAGACCAGCTATAACTGCTATTGCAAGGAAGACTAATACCAAAAGCACAATTTTTTTTAAGATTTTCATAAGTTCAATTTTTAAAAGTTATTTTCGTTTGAAATTTTGTTCATAAAGTGTAATCCAATCGGCTGGCGAGATTTTTCGGACCAATTCAGCAAGCAAATCATAAGGGATATCGTCTGGTTTTTTGAAGCGAATGCAACTTTTGCCCATATCAAGTTTCTTTTTAGAATGTTTAGGGAATTCGGAAGTAAACCAATTCAATAGGTTTTGATCCGCATAAATCCCCATGTGATAAAAGGAAATGAAATTTTTTTGAGAGGCAAATCCTATAAAAGGTAGCGGGTCCTTGGGGTTACAATGATAACCGCTAGGGTAGAGGCTATGCGGAACCACATAGCCTATCATACCATAGTTGATGCATTCTTGAAAACCTATGGGGATATTTTCTTTAATCACTGCTCGAAGTTTAGCTACAGCTTCTCTTCGTTCCTCTGGAATTTCATTGAGATACTCCTTTACTGTTTCTACGTTGTATTGCATTTTTTGTCTTGATTTTTATATAAAGTTACTGAAAACTTAAAAATGCTAAAAAGTTTTATTTTAAAATAGAAAGTTTATTGATTAGATGAGCCCATTAATTGTATCAATAGTAGATTCTTTATGGTTATGATACACATTAAAATGAAACTCATTAAGTTTTTTGAGTATAGTCAGCAATTCTTTTTTTTCTTTTTCGTCTAGTTTTGCAGAAAGCACACGAGAAATTTTTGTTACTTCAGCTATTGATTCTTCAAAAATAGTTTTTCCTTTAGGGGTACTATTCAATCGAGTAATGCGTTTATCTTTTTCATCTTGAAATTCTTCCAATAAGCCATTTTTTACTAAGCGTTTAATAATTTCAATACCTGTTTGTTTTTCATGCCCGTTTCTTTCTATTAACTGCATTTTGGTTAATGAATTTTCATCTATAATACGATACAAATAAGTGAATTCTTCATTAGACAATTGTGGGAAGTCTCTCAAGCCTCTTCGTATCATTTGTTTAGAGAAACGACCTAATAAAATTACTTGTTTTGCTATCTCGTTTTCTGTATCAAAAACTATTTTGTTTTCTTTTTTAAATAAAGCAGTTGGGTTTGTGTTTTGATACGATTTTTCATTTAGCCAAAGTCTAAAATCATCAATACTGTCTGTGTTTTTGTTTTGAGTCTCTTGCTCAAACTCTTTCACTTTGAGTAATAATTGTATCAAAAAATCTGTATTCATGATTTAATTATGTTTCTACAATGCTTTTAAAAAATGCAAAAGTACAATTTTCATCTTAAGTGATTCAAATTAGATATATCAAAAATAGTAAAATATTTTTCTTTTTGTGTTTTAAAAAGTATAAATTTGTACTAATAGTTTTTTATTATGAAAAAAGTCATCATTATTGGTTCAGGATTTTCTTCACTAACTGCTGCTTGTTATATGGCGAAAGCAGGATATGCTGTAACCGTATTAGAAAAAAACGAACAATTAGGTGGTAGGGCCTCTATGATGGAAATTGAAGGTTTTAAATTTGATATGGGACCTAGTTGGTACTGGATGCCAGATGTATTTGAGCGCTTTTTTGCCGATTTTGGTAAAAATGTCAACGAATATTATGAATTGGAAAAACTTTCTCCAGCATACCGAGTGTATTTTGGAGAAAATGATTTTATTGATATAGAAGATTCACCCGAAAAAATTATTGCGACTTTTGAACGTATTGAAAAAGGAAGTGGTAAATTATTAGAAAACTTCATAATGGAAGCTCAAGAAAACTACAAAATTGCTATACATGATTTAGTTTACAATCCAGGTAAATCAATTACTGAACTTGTTTCAATAGAAACGGCAAAACGATTACATTTATTTGTTACGACCATTGCCCAACAAATTAGAAGGAAAATTAAAAATCCGAAACTACGAAGTATTCTTGAATTTCCAGTACTTTTTTTAGGAGCAAAACCTAGCAAAACTCCTGCTTTTTACAATTTTATGAATTATGCAGACTTTGGTTTAGGAACTTGGTATCCTAAAGGTGGTTTTAATGCTGTAGCAAAGGGTATGGTAAAATTAGCTAAAGAGTTAGGGGTGACTTTTTATACAAATGAAGAAGTAATTAATATAACAACTCGTGCGAATAAAGTAACTACAGTAACCACTAAAAAAGACACCTATTTAGCAGATATTTTTATATCTGGTGCTGATTATGCGCACACTGAAAAATTATTAAAGGAACATAAAAATTATGCTGAAAGCTACTGGCAAAAGAAAACTTTTGCTCCTAGTTCGTTTTTGTATTATGTAGCATTTAATAGAAAAGTTAAGCATTTATTACACCATAATTTATTTTTTGATACCGATTTTGAACAGCATGCAAAAGAAATTTATGACACTTTTGAATATCCTAAAAAGCCACTGTTTTATGCGAATTTTTCTAGTATTACTGATGAAACACTGGCACCAGAAGGAAAAGAAATTGGCTTTTTTTTAATTCCAGTCGCTGTCGATTTGAATGATAATCCTATAATTCATGAAAAATATTTTGAAATTATTTTAGACCGAATTGAAAAGTGTACGGGTGAGAATTTGAGAGATGCTGTTATCTTCAAAAAATCATTTGGTGTAAATGATTTTAAAGAACGATACCATTCTTGTCGTGGAAATGCATACGGACTAGCTAATACGCTCTTACAAACCTCAATTTTACGTCCGCAAATCGATAATAAAAACTTAAAAAACTTTTACTACACAGGACAACTTACGGTACCTGGACCAGGGGTGCCGCCTGCTTTGATATCTGGTAAGGTAGTAACCGATTATATTTTAAGGAAACAATAAACCTAGAAACTTTGCTTTATGAACAATGTAAAACTTTTCGATGATATCTGTGGGCTTACTTCTAAAATGGTAACCCAAAAATATAGCACTTCTTTTTCTTGGGCTTCAAAATTATTTAAACCAGAAATTAGACAACATATATATAATATCTACGGATTTGTTCGTTTTGCAGATGAAATTGTAGATACTTTTCATCAATATGATAAAGCTAAATTGATGAATATGTTTGAAAATGAATATCGTGCTTCGGTAGAAAATGGAATTTCACTTAATCCTATTATTAATTCCTTTTGTAAAACTCAAAGAGAAAAGAAAATTCCCCAACATTTAGTCGATGCATTTTTACATTCTATGAAAATGGATTTAGGCGAAATTAAAAACCTAAACGATGAAAAATATAATGAATATATTTATGGTAGTGCCGAAGTTGTAGGGCTTATGTGTTTAAAAGTGTTTTTAAATGGAGATGTAGAAGAATACGAACATCTAAAGCCTTATGCTCAAAGCTTGGGGGCAGCTTTCCAAAAGATAAATTTCTTGAGAGATATTAGTGCCGATTTTAATGATTTAGGTAGAATGTATTTTCCACAAGTTAATTTTTCACATTTTACTAAAGCTGATAAATTAATTATTGAAAAAGATATTGCTTATGATTTCGCCAATGCTTTAATAGGAATAAAATTATTACCGATCTCCTCAAGACTTGCAGTTTATATGGCTTACAAGTACTATTTCAACTTATTTAATAAGATTATACAATGTGAGCCTGAAGTTTTAATCACCAAAAGGATACGAGTTTCCAACGCAAGAAAAGCCTATCTTTTTGGGGAAATGATGTTTTTAAAAAACTTAAATTTGATACGATAACATTTTATTTACCATTCATTACTGAATGTACTGATTATTAAAAATCAATTATGGAAATAGTTCACTATATACTTATAACTTTAGGCGTTTTTGTTTGTATGGAAGGAATAACTTGGCTTACTCACAAATACATCATGCATGGACTAGGCTGGTATTTTCACGAAGATCATCATCAACCTGGATACCCTTATGTTTTTGAAAAAAACGATTTCTTTTTTGTAGTATTTGCAACACCTAGTATTTTATTATTCCTTTTTGGAGCAAAAGATGGAATAAATTGGATGTTCTTCATTGGATTAGGTATATTTTTTTATGGCTTAGCCTACTTTTTAATTCACGATGTACTTATTCATAGACGATTTAATTGGTTTGAAAACACTACAAATTGGTATTTACGAGCCTTGCGAAAAGCTCATAAAATGCATCATAAACATTTAGGTAAAGAAGAAGGAGAATGCTTCGGAATGTTATTTGTTCCTATAAAGTATTTTAAAGAAGCAAGAAAGTCAATATTAAAGAATTAATACTTTGGAAAAATATTATTACTTATTACTAAATTTGGCAAGTTTTGCAATTCCATTTCTTTTTAGTTTTGAAAAGAAATGGATCTATTTTATTCGTTTTTGGAAACCTTATTTTACAAGTATTTTACTTGTAGGATTTGTTTTTATTATTTGGGATGTTTATTTTGCTTACCAAAATGTTTGGGGATTTAATAATGCTTATCTACTAGGAATTCGTTTTTGGAAATTACCATTAGAAGAATGGCTTTTCTTCCTTTTAATTCCCTTTTCAAGCAATTTTATACATTATTCATTAACTTATTTTTTTCCGAATTTCAAATTGAGTACAAAGTCAACTCAATTAATAACTTTATTTATGTTATTTTCCAGTTTAAATATTTTTGTATTCAATTTAAATAAAATTTATACAGCTTCAAGTTTTGGGCTTTTTTCAATTTTGATGCTCTTTCAAAGTTTTTTTCAATGGACATATGCACGTCAATTTTACCTAAGTTTTATCATTATATATATTCCATTTTTTCTAGTCAATTCTGCTCTTACAGGTATGTTTACTTCTGAACCTGTTGTTTTTTATGACAATACTGAAAATTTAGGAATTCGAATAGGAACCATGCCTTTAGAAGATAGTTTTTACTGTTTTAGTATGCTTTATGGAAGTGTTCTGTTATTTGAATTTTTAAGGAAAAAATGGAAATACACTACTCAATTATCTTATAATAATTAAGAAGATGAATATCATTATAAAAAAACAATCAGGTATTTACACCTTAACATCTAAACAAATATTGCCAATTAGTTTAGAAGAAGCTTGGTGTTTTTTTACATTGCCAAAAAATCTTGATAAAATTACACCAAAGGAAATGAACTTTTGTATTACAAATAATCCTGGAGATGCTACCTATGCAGGACAAATTATTACGTATGAAATAGGGATTTTACCTTTTGTAAAAAATAATTGGGTAACAGAAATTACTCATTTTCAACATCAGAAATTTTTTGTAGATGAACAACGTTTTGGTCCTTATGCTATGTGGCATCATCAACATCATTTTGAAACTACTAAAGAAGGACAAGTTGAAATGATTGATATCGTTAATTTTAAATTACCCTTCGGAGTTTTAGGTGATGTATTCCTTGGAAGTTGGGTATCTAATAAAGTACGGTTTATTTTTGAAAGCCGATACACTATTTTAAAAGGACTTTTCAACTGATTTAAGGAACAAATTGATGACGATTTTTTGGTTTAGACGAGATTTACGCTTAGAGGACAATACCGCTTTATATTTTGCACTCCAAGAAAATAAAAGTGTTATCCCTATTTTTATATTTGATACTACTATTTTAAATCAATTAGAAAAAGATGACGCTCGTGTTACCTTTATTCATCAACAATTAGTAGCTATTAATAACCAATTACAAACTATCGGTAAGTCTTTAGCCGTATTTTATGGGGAACCTTTGGAAATTTTTTCAAAACTGATATCCGAAAATAAAATGGAAAGTGTATATGCTAATCATGATTACGAACCCGCTGCACGAAAGCGTGACAAATCTATTAATGACTTACTTAAATCACATCAAATTGCTTTTAAAACTTGTAAAGACCAAGTGATTTTTGAAAAAAGTGAGGTTGTTAAAGAGGACCAAAATCCTTATGTGGTTTATACGCCTTATGCTAAAAAATGGAAAGAAAAACTGAATACTACGACAATTTCAAATTATCCATCAGAAACACTTTTAGATAAAATTATTCCGCACAATTATAGTTTTTTAAATTTAGAAAATATTGGTTTCATCCCTTCAACGATTACTTTACCTATTTATAACATTTCAGAAAAATTAGTAGCCAATTATGAAGCAACTCGAAATTTCCCAAGTATTTCTGGAACTTCGTTACTAGGTATACATTTACGCTTTGGGACAATAAGTATTAGAAAATTAGTAAAATACGCCCAAAGTTTTCCAAATCCAACTTTTTTAAATGAGCTTATTTGGAGAGAATTCTTCATGCAAATCCTTTGGCATTTCCCACATACGGTACATAAAAGTTTTAAAGAAAAATACGACCAAATACAATGGGATAACAATGAAATTAATTTTCAAAAATGGTGTGAAGGAAAAACTGGATACCCATTTGTAGATGCAGGCATGCGTGAACTTAATGCTACTGGACACATGCACAATAGGGTGCGTATGATAGTGGCTAGTTTTTTATGCAAACATTTATTAATTGATTGGCGCTGGGGTGAAACTTATTTTGCCAACAAATTATTAGATTACGAACAATCAAGCAATGTAGGTAACTGGCAATGGGCGGCAGGGAGCGGAGTTGATGCCGCACCTTACTTTAGAATTTTTAATCCAACGGAACAAATCAAAAAATTTGACCCAGAATGGAATTACATTAAAAAATGGATTCCAGAACTGGATACACTTGATTATCCCAACCCCATAGTGGAACATAAAGTAGCTCGCGAAAAATGTCTAACTACGTATAAAAAAGCCTTAGAATAATTCAAAAAATGAGACTTTTGAACTTAATTTCTTGATGCTAAAATAAAAACTTCAATGTTTTTTTTTGACGCAAAACCATTTATACCTTCTAGTAATAAAACAAATGGTTTGTTTTGGAATAGTTTTAGCCATTAAGGAATTAAGGAAATTAATTTTGGCGTTTGCTCTTAATAAACTTAATCTCTTAATGGTAAAATCTTATACAGCGCAAAATTAATTATCTCTTCATGTTAAAGAAAGGGAAATAGTTTTAACCATTAAGGAATTAAGGAAATTAATTTTGGCGTTTGCTCTTAATAAACTTAATCTCTTAATGGTAAAATCTTATACAGCGCAAAATTAATTATCCCTTCTTGTTATAGAAAGATAAATAGTATTAACCATTAGGAGATTAAGGAAATTTAGTTTGGCAGTTGGACTTAATAAGCTTAATTCCTTAATGGTAAAAAAAATAAAAATAAGTCAGAGAAACTTAAAATAAAAGCATGTTTTACGCTATTCCCTCAATCTGTTTCAAATGTTGTTCAATTTGGTATTGATTAAAGTTATCCCATTTAGGAGCCGTTTTTTTCTTTTGTCCTAGCATAACATCTAAACAAATGTTTTCTGTTTGATATTTATCATGTAAGACCTCTAGAATTGCAAAGAAAAATGCATCTAATTGAGTAATTGTTTCAAATTTATTTGCTTCTGTAGAGTTCAGTTGTAAAAGTTGTAAAATTTCCTCTTTTTCCTCAGGAAGTAGGGTGGTTTGATAACCAAATTTTAAGGATTTATATATCAAATTGTTCCATACCAAATTGTTATGACTCCAAGGAACATCTGTTAAGTGTAAGGCATGTTCGCAAATTAATAAGGTTGCATGCAGTACTTCTTTTAGAGAATCGATTGGGAATTCATCAAAACAGCGCAATTCAAAACCACTTTGGTACATTTTTTCCTGATTAAAATCGAGTCCTACATCAGAAAGCAATACATATTCCAAGTCGTTTTCAATTTGGTCACGCCACCAAATGTTATCTTCTTTAGTAAAATTGAGCAATTTTCTGAAATCTTCAACTTTATAAGTTAAAATTTTTCCTTTACCCATCGATTCGTGAAAAGTACCCACTCCTATATAGCGTGACATAGCATTGCGCATGGAACCTAAGGCGTATTTTTTACCTAAATTGTATTTCTGACTAATCACGCCCATAATATCCGGGCTTCCTAAAGTAGCAATAAACAAGGGTTGGAACCATTGTATCAAATACATGGCATGAATATGTTTTCTATCAAAAGTAGCATAGTCTACTATGCGACCATTCTCGGTTAGCGTGGGTAAGGTAATATGAAAATGATAGGTTCCATTGTTAAACAAAACAATGTTTTTTTGATTAGACATGAATTGATTCAGTCCATTATTATATTTAGGAAAATGTAAGGTCTCGCCTACAACTCCAGATTCGTTTAATTTGTCAATGAATATTTTTTTTGTCGCGCGAAGTTCATTGCATGATTCTTCAACGGTGCTATTTTCAAAATATTTGGTCACAAATTCTATCGAATCTCCATCAAAGCATACGGAACCCATTGGGTTGGTTTTGGTAGTCACCATACTTTTGATGTTGAAAGGCTGTTGTTCTAAAAACAATTCCAAAAAGGTTTTGCCTGAAAAATCTGGGTTTTCTAAGGTTTCGTTGCTTACAGCACCATTATCAGGTGTAGTGGAAGCAACAGTTTTAGGCAACGTTCTATGGTTGTAATTGGGGTCTAATTTTTCTAACGAATGACTGTTCATCATTCGGCTAATGGCATAGTTTTTATTTTTTTCAAAAGCAGATTGCAATATAAAGTCCAGCGCACCTTCCTTATAATAAGTGGTGTAGTCTAAGCTGTAGCGCTCACGCCCCATGCTGTGATGAATAAAATCACCAGACACCATCAGGGGATTTTCAAACTGCAAGTAGGTTTCGTTTTCTAATCCTATTCCCCAATAATGTTTTGTTGATTTATTTTCTTCCATTTATAATCTTCTGTTTTTGAAATTACTAATCGTATTGGTACTTAAATAGATAGGCACTGCTCTAAATTACTTTAATTATTGAGTATAAATGAAGCGGATTCATTTTAATAATAATTTTGTAAAATGAGCTTAATCTTATCTAGTTATTCAGAAATTAATCTGATTTTCGAGCTGTTTTAATCTTCGTTATTCGTGATAGTAAAACACATGCGAAGAATAACGCTCGTGATTCCACCAGTCTTTACGGGCTTTGGCAAAATAGGTGTAATTTTTAATTCCAGCTTGCGATTGCAAAGGATATTTCACTACGCCGTTTTCGCGGTAGGCTTTTTTGGCTTTGGTTTCTGGTACTACAGGTACTATGTGTCCTGAGAGGCCTACTTGTTTTCGTTTGGCGCAAATAATTCCTACGCCACCTTCGGTATTTACTTTATCTTGAAGCTCATCTAGGCTGGTCATGCGCTTCCAACCAAAGCTGGCTCCCCAAGTCAGGAACCAATCGTGTATGGCACTCGAATAAATGTTATCCACTGTTTCTCCAAAAACAGCTTCCACTTCTTGACCTTCTAAAACTTTTTGTAGGGCTTCCTCGGTCCACCATACTGTTGGTAGATAGACTTTGCAAAAGTAACAATAATCAAACGAATATACATTACAATACGTATCTTCTATGGTACGTTGGTAACGCGTATTGTGTGTAACATCCAGTTTTTGAATTAATTCGGCTATACTTTCCTTCTTCGTTTCCAGATTTGTCAGGTCTCGAAATGGAATTTCAGGGTCCGAAAGCGGATGAACTTTTAGTAACATCGTATCCAGTCGTGAGTCAGGATGCGGTAATAATTCAGCTTTTTTAATTCTGGAATCCGCAATGGGATTCTCTTTAGGTATAATGACGTTGGAGGTTATATTGCTATTTTCCATTGTATTTCAATTTGGGATGCTTATTTCTCAATCAAATATTTTGGTTCAAATCTAATTTTGAAAGGTAATTTTTCAAATATATCAAAAATATTAGAATACGAAGGTTTGTAGTAAAAAAAATGCCACAAACTTGAGCGTAGTGGCATTTGTTTAGAGTATGTTGTTATTTGAAGTACGAAAAAGTTTCGTTGTTTTCAATTTTTAACAAGGATTCATAAATCAATTTGATAACATTTTCCACATCTTCTCTGTGGACCATTTCAACCGTTGTATGCATATAACGCAACGGTAATGAAATCAAAGCTGATGCTACTCCGCCGTTGCTGTACGCAAAAGCGTCTGTGTCGGTACCTGTAGCTCTAGAAGTAGCGTGTCTTTGGAACGGAATTTCGTTAGCTTCTGCTGTTTCAACTATCAATTCTCTTAATTTGTTTTGCACTGCAGGCGCATAAGCAATCACGGGGCCTTTACCCATTTTCAAATCCCCTTCTATCTTCTTGTCAATCATAGGGGTAGTAGTATCATGACAAACATCCGTTACTAGGGCAACATTCGGTTTGATGGTTTGGGTAATCATCTCCGCGCCACGTAAGCCTATTTCTTCCTGTACAGCATTAACAATATAGAGACCAAAAGGTAATTCTTTTTGATTTTCTTTTAGTAAACGTGCAACTTCAGCAATCATAAACCCCCCCATACGGTTGTCTATCGCACGACAAACAAATTTGTTTTCGTTTAAAATCATAAACTCATCAGGGTAGGTAATCACACAACCTACATGAACACCCAGTTGCTCTACTTCTTCCTTAGAACTACATCCGCAGTCAATAAAAATATTGTGTAGCGTTGCGCCTTCTTCTTTACCTCTGTTTCTTGTGTGTATCGCTGGCCAACCAAAAACACCTTTTACAATACCCTTTTTAGTATGAATGTTAACGCGTTTCGAAGGCGCAATTTGATGGTCAGAACCACCATTGCGAATCACATAAATCAAACCATCGTCAGTAATATAGTTTACATACCAAGAAATTTCATCGCTATGTCCTTCAATCACCACTTTATAAGGAGCATCAGGATTAATCACCCCAACCGCAGTTCCGTACGTATCCGTAATAAACGTATCCACATAAGGTTTCAGGTACTCCATCCATATTTTTTGACCTTCACTCTCATAGCCCGTAGGAGAAGCATTGTTTAAATATCGTTCTAAAAAATCGATAGATTTTTCGTTTAGTATTGTTTTAGCATCCATAAAAAAAAATTTTTGCTAAAATATAAAATTGGTATAACAGTTGCAGAATAAATGTATAATTTTGAACCCAAAATAAATTTTACCAATGCGCAAGTATATTATAGGAGTAATTGTATTCGTTTTTAATGTTTTTCAACTTTCGGCACAAGTAGTCAAAATTGATTCGACCGAAATTGAAAAAAAGTTAGATATTAAAGATACGATTACTCAGGTTTCCTATCAATTAGAAGAAGTTTTTGTTACAAATAGAGCCTATAATTTTAAAGATGATGAAGAGCGTAAACGTTTTATGATTCTTAGAAAAAGAGTTTTTCGTACTTATCCCTATGCCAAAATTGCTTCAGAACGATTGGTTGCGTTAAATAAAGGGATGCAAGTTTTAAAAACGGAACGTGACAAAAAGAAATATTTCAAATTAGTTGAAAAATATTTAACCGAAGAATTTGAAGAGCAATTAAAAAAATTAAGCCGTCGAGACGGACAGATTTTAGTCAAATTAATTCACCGTCAAACAGGTTCTACAACTTATAAGCTAATTTCTGATTTAAAAAGTGGTTGGAAAGCCTTTTGGGCAAATAACACAGCGAGTCTTTTTGATATAAATTTAAAAACACCCTACCAGCCTGATACTGTAGCTGAAGATTATCTGATTGAAAGTATTCTGTACCGTTCTTTTATCGATGGTAATTTGTCTCCCCAGGATTCTAAATTGGGACATAAATACAGCGACCTTCAGAAAATCTGGCGTCAAAAAGTAAAAGAACTCAAAGCAAAACAAGCAGAACAGCAAAAATAAATATTCAAAAAATCCATCGACACGATGGATTTTTTGTTTTATCTATCAAGATTGTAATTACTTCTTTCAACAACTCTGTTAACTGTCACTGAACACTGCCCACTGAATACTGCCCACTGAATACTGACCACTTATTATAGCGTTCCTCCGCAAGCTCCGGTCGGGCTGTCCGCTGTATCTGCCGTCTGGCTATATAAGATTTCGGTTTCAAAAGAACCTTCTCAGCCATCCGTCAGGATGCCGCTTCCATCCCTAACGCAAGTATTCGTTGGTTGAAAGTACCCCGTTCTATTACATATATTATATATAGGAGCGTTTTTTTTAAAATTTGTGTTCCTATGTGTTTAATATACGTTTTCAAATTCGTGCTCCTTCGTGTCATTCGTGTTTATATAGGTAAAGTTAATCTGTGTCCTCTGTGTCCTCTGTGTTTGATACTCGGTTTTCAAATTCGTGTTCCTTCGTGTCATTCGTGTTTATAAAGGTAAAGTTAATCTGTGTCCTCTGTGTCCTCTGTGTTTGATACTCGGTTTTCAAATTCGTGTTCCTTCGTGTCATTCGTGTTTATATAGGTAAAGTTAATCTGTGTCCTCTGTGCTTATCTGTGTTTTATATGTGGTTTTCAAATTCGCACTCCTTCGTGTTATTCGTGTTTATATAGGTAAAGTTAATCTGTGTCCTCTGTGCTTCTCTGTGTTTAATATTCGGTTTTCAAATTCGTGTCACTTCGTGTCATTCGTGTTTATATAGGTAAAGTTAATCTGTGTCCTCTGTGCTTATCTGTGTTTTATATGCGGTTTTCAAATTCGTGCTCCTTCGTGTCATTCGTGTTTATGTAGGTAAAGTTAATCTGTGTCCTCTGTGCTTATCTGTGTTTTATATGCGGTTTTCAAATTCGTGCTCCTTCGTGTCATTCGTGTTTATATAGGTAAAGTTAATCTGTGTTCTCTGTGCTTATCTGTGTTTTATATGCGGTTTTCAAATTCGTGCTCCTTCGTGTCATTCGTGTTTATATAGGTAAAGTTAATCTGTGTCCTCTGTGCTCCTTTGTGTTTAATATTCGGTTTTCAATGAAATTTTACAGTTAACTCTTTGGTTTTAAAAGGATAGCAAAAAACTTTTAAAAAAGGCCTTCAAAAGTTTTGGAAAAAAGAAAAAAACGGACGTATCTTTGCACCCGCAACAGCGAAGTTCTTTAAGATAATGTTAAGATGTTTTTAGAAGCTTACTTCAAAAAAAGTTTTCAAAAAAGTCTTGCAAATTAAAAAAGAAGTTTTACCTTTGCACCCGCTAAGACGATAAGTCAAAAGCGAAAAAAGTAAATAAAAAGTTCATAGACATATTGGATTGACAGCACGTTTTAATAGCAATATTAAAACAAATAAAATTTAAGAGAGTAAGAAAACCTAGCCTTCTTTGTCAATAACATTTAGTTGAAAAGCTATAAAAAACATACGATGAAGAGTTTGATCCTGGCTCAGGATGAACGCTAGCGGCAGGCTTAACACATGCAAGTCGAGGGGTAGAAGGAGCTTGCTCCTTTGAGACCGGCGCACGGGTGCGTAACGCGTATGCAATCTACCTTGTACAGGGGGATAGCCCAGAGAAATTTGGATTAATACCCCATAGTATCTTCGGAAGGCATCTTCTGATTATTAAAGTTCCAACGGTACAAGATGAGCATGCGTCCCATTAGCTAGTTGGTGTGGTAACGGCACACCAAGGCAACGATGGGTAGGGGTCCTGAGAGGGAGATCCCCCACACTGGTACTGAGACACGGACCAGACTCCTACGGGAGGCAGCAGTGAGGAATATTGGTCAATGGACGCAAGTCTGAACCAGCCATGCCGCGTGCAGGATGACGGTCCTATGGATTGTAAACTGCTTTTGTACAGGAAGAAACACTCCCTCGTGAGGGAGCTTGACGGTACTGTAAGAATAAGGATCGGCTAACTCCGTGCCAGCAGCCGCGGTAATACGGAGGATCCAAGCGTTATCCGGAATCATTGGGTTTAAAGGGTCCGTAGGCGGTTTTATAAGTCAGTGGTGAAATCTGGTCGCTCAACGATCAAACGGCCATTGATACTGTAAGACTTGAATTACTTGGAAGTAACTAGAATATGTAGTGTAGCGGTGAAATGCTTAGAGATTACATGGAATACCAATTGCGAAGGCAGGTTACTACGAGTATATTGACGCTGATGGACGAAAGCGTGGGGAGCGAACAGGATTAGATACCCTGGTAGTCCACGCCGTAAACGATGGATACTAGCTGTTTGGAGCAATCTGAGTGGCTAAGCGAAAGTGATAAGTATCCCACCTGGGGAGTACGCTCGCAAGAGTGAAACTCAAAGGAATTGACGGGGGCCCGCACAAGCGGAGGAGCATGTGGTTTAATTCGATGATACGCGAGGAACCTTACCAAGGCTTAAATGGAAAACGACAGATTTGGAAACAGATCTTTCTTCGGACGTTTTTCAAGGTGCTGCATGGTTGTCGTCAGCTCGTGCCGTGAGGTGTCAGGTTAAGTCCTATAACGAGCGCAACCCCTGTTGCTAGTTGCCAGCGAGTCATGTCGGGAACTCTAGCAAGACTGCCGGTGCAAACCGTGAGGAAGGTGGGGATGACGTCAAATCATCACGGCCCTTACGCCTTGGGCTACACACGTGCTACAATGGACGGTACAGAGAGCAGCCACTACGCAAGTAGGAGCGAATCTATAAAACCGTTCTCAGTTCGGATCGGAGTCTGCAACTCGACTCCGTGAAGCTGGATTCGCTAGTAATCGCAGATCAGCCATGCTGCGGTGAATACGTTCCCGGGCCTTGTACACACCGCCCGTCAAGCCATGGAAGCTGGGGGTACCTGAAGTCGGTGACCGCAAGGAGCTGCCTAGGGTAAAACTGGTAACTAGGGCTAAGTCGTAACAAGGTAGCCGTACCGGAAGGTGCGGCTGGAACACCTCCTTTCTAGAGACAAAAAAAGAAACTAGACTATTCTAAAATCTGAATTCTAAATTCTGAAATTAGAATCTTACTCTCGCTGTTAGTTCAAAACAAAAAAAGCTTAAAATACAGAGTCTCGTAGCTCAGCTGGTTAGAGTACTACACTGATAATGTAGGGGTCGGCAGTTCGAGTCTGCCCGGGACTACTTTTTAAATGATTTCAGATTTAAGATATTAGATTTGAGATTTAAGAAGTAAAAATTTTAAGATAAAAGGAAATTCTAGAGTTGACAAATCACGTTACTCATTTGGATGTAAGGTAAAGTTACTGAAAACTGAAAACTGAACACTGCCAACTGAAAACGGGGGATTAGCTCAGCTGGCTAGAGCGCCTGCCTTGCACGCAGGAGGTCATCGGTTCGACTCCGATATTCTCCACCAAATTGATTTGAAAATGAATTGATTTAAAAATTTGAAAATGATTATCATTTTCAAATTAACGAATCTTAAAATCTTCAAATTGAGTAAAGTTCATTGACATATTGAGATAAACATACAAACAAGTAGAAAGAACACTTTAGTAATTAGTAAAGAGTGAATAGTAATTAGTCTTAGGACTAGTCACTAATTACTTAGAGCTAATCACTAAAAAAAAGAAAACAATAAGCAAAATAAGGGCGTATGGGGGATGCCTAGGCTCTCAGAGGCGAAGAAGGACGTGATAAGCTGCGAAAAGCTGCGGGGATTGGCACATACAAGATGATCCGCAGATATCCGAATGGGGCAACCCACTATGTTGAAGACATAGTATCCGATAGGAGGCGAACCCGCTGAACTGAAACATCTAAGTAGGCGGAGGAGAAGAAAACAAAAGTGATTGCGTGAGTAGTGGCGAGCGAAAGCGCAGTAGCCCAAACCAGTGTTGTTACGGCAATGCTGGGGTTGTAGGACCACAATATTTCTTGTAAACTGAATTAGAATAACCTGGAAAGGTTGACCAAAGAGGGTGATAGTCCCGTATAAGTAAGGAATATAAAGAATAGTGGTATCCTGAGTAGGGCGGGGCACGTGAAACCCTGTCTGAATCTGGCGGGACCATCCGCTAAGGCTAAATACTCCTGAGAGACCGATAGTGAACCAGTACTGTGAAGGAAAGGTGAAAAGAACCGTGAATAACGGAGTGAAATAGAACCTGAAACCATACGCCTACAAGCGGTCGGAGCAGCATAAGTTGTGACGGCGTGCCTTTTGCATAATGAGCCTACGAGTTACCGTTGCTGGCAAGGTTAAGTGATTAAGTCACGGATCCGTAGCGAAAGCGAGTCTGAATAGGGCGAGATTCAATCCTCGGGATTGAAAGCGTATTTATACGCTGAGTCAGTAGTGGTAGACGCGAAACCGTGTGATCTACCCATGGACAGGATGAAGCTGTGGTAACACATAGTGGAGGTCCGAACCCGTTGACGTTGAAAAGTCTTGGGATGATCTGTGGGTAGGGGTGAAAGGCCAATCAAACTCGGAAATAGCTCGTACTCCCCGAAATGCATTTAGGTGCAGCGCTGTGGTCTAGTTATATAGAGGTAGAGCTACTGATTGGATGCGGGGGCTTCACCGCCTACCAATTCCTGACAAACTCCGAATGCTATATAATATACACAGCAGTGAGGGCTTGGGTGCTAAGGTCCAAGTCCGAGAGGGAAAGAACCCAGACCATCAGCTAAGGTCCCCAAATGTATGCTAAGTTGATCAAACGCGGTTTGATTGCATCGACAGCTAGGATGTTGGCTTGGAAGCAGCCATTCATTTAAAGAGTGCGTAACAGCTCACTAGTCGAGCGATCGAGCATGGATAATAATCGGGCATAAGCATACTACCGAAGCTATGGATTTGTACACTGTACAAGTGGTAGGGGAGCATTCTAACATCGCTGAAGGTGTCTCGTGAGGGATGCTGGAGAGGTTAGAAAAGAAAATGTAGGCATAAGTAACGATAAGGGGTGCGAGAAACACCCCCGCCGCAAAACTAAGGTTTCCGCAGCTATGCTAATCAGCTGCGGGTTAGTCGGGTCCTAAGGCGAATCCGAAAGGAACAGTCGATGGCCAACGGGTTAATATTCCCGTACTACTTATAATTGTGATGGAGTGACGCAGTGGTGAAAGTACCGCGAACTGACGGAATAGTTCGTTAAAGCACATAGCTATAGGCCCGGTAGGCAAATCCGCTGGGACTGGTGAAATGCGATAGTACTCGGAGTCTTCGGACAATGGGATAGTGTACCTAAAGGCTGCCAAGAAAACCTTCTAAACTTAGATTATAAGTACCCGTACCGTAAACCGACACAGGTAGTTGAGGAGAGTATCCTAAGGCGCTCGAGAGATTCATGGCTAAGGAATTAGGCAAAATAGACCTGTAACTTCGGGAGAAAGGTCGCCAGCGCAAGCTGGCCGCAGTGAAAAGGTCCAGGCGACTGTTTATCAAAAACACAGGGCTCTGCAAAATCGTAAGATGAAGTATAGGGCCTGACACCTGCCCGGTGCTGGAAGGTTAAGAGGAGATGTTATCTTCGGAGAAGCATTGAATTGAAGCCCCAGTAAACGGCGGCCGTAACTATAACGGTCCTAAGGTAGCGAAATTCCTTGTCGGGTAAGTTCCGACCTGCACGAATGGTGTAACGATCTGGACACTGTCTCAGCCATGAGCTCGGTGAAATTGTAGTATCGGTGAAGATGCCGATTACCCGCAGTGGGACGAAAAGACCCTGTGCACCTTTACTATAGCTTAGTATTGGTCTTGGATAAGTGATGTGTAGGATAGGTGGGAGACTATGAAATGGCGTCGCCAGGCGTTGTGGAGTCATTGTTGAAATACCACCCTTTGCTTATCTGAGATCTAACCCGCCCTTGGTGGGGACATTGCTTGGTGGGTAGTTTGACTGGGGTGGTCGCCTCCAAAAGAGTAACGGAGGCTTCTAAAGGTTCCCTCAGCACGCTTGGTAACCGTGCGTAGAGTGCAATGGCATAAGGGAGCTTGACTGAGAGACATACAGGTCGATCAGGTACGAAAGTAGAGCATAGTGATCCGGTGGTTCCGCATGGAAGGGCCATCGCTCAAAGGATAAAAGGTACGCCGGGGATAACAGGCTGATCTCCCCCAAGAGCTCATATCGACGGGGGGGTTTGGCACCTCGATGTCGGCTCGTCACATCCTGGGGCTGGAGAAGGTCCCAAGGGTTGGGCTGTTCGCCCATTAAAGTGGCACGCGAGCTGGGTTCAGAACGTCGTGAGACAGTTCGGTCTCTATCTACTGTGGGCGTTAGAAATTTGAGTGGATCTGACTCTAGTACGAGAGGACCGAGTTGGACCAACCGCTGGTGTATCTGTTGTTCCGCCAGGAGCACCGCAGAGTAGCTACGTTGGGAAGGGATAAGCGCTGAAAGCATATAAGCGCGAAACCCACCACAAGATGAGATTTCTTTTAAGGGTCGTGGAAGATGACCACGTTGATAGGCTATAGATGTAAAGGCAGTAATGTCACAGTCAAGTAGTACTAATAACCCGTAAGCTTATTGTAAGAGCCCCCTAACCCCGCCGAGGCGGGGAACCTCAGGGGGCTCGTAAAATTCTTTCCAAATTGAATATTTATCTCAATATGTTAAAATATAGCAGCAAAGCTGCGTTTGAAGTTCCAAGTTTAAAGTTCCAAGTTGTCTAACTTGAAACAAATAAAACTTGAAACCCCAAACCAAAACCTTAAGGTGGTTATTGCGGCGGGGCTCACCTCTTCCCATTTCGAACAGAGAAGTTAAGCCCGCCTGCGCCGATGGTACTGCATCCTGTGGGAGAGTAGGTCGCTGCCTTTCTTTATTCCAAAAATATATTGGAATCTAACATAAAATTCCCCTGCAACTCAGGGGATTTTTTATCTCAGCAAAGCAAGTACGTTCCTTTTACTATTGAAATCCAGAGTTTTTAAATTTTTGAAAAAAAAAGTAAAAAAACACTTGGAAATGCTAAAAGAAACACTACCTTTGCGCCCGCTAAGACGATAAGTCAAAAGCGAAAAAAAAGTAAATAAAAAGTTCATAGACATATTGGATTGACAGCACGTTTTAATAGGAATATTAAAACAAATAAAATTTAAGAGAGTAAGAAAACCTAGCCTTCTTTGTCCACAACATTTAGCTGAAAAGCTATAAAAAACATACGATGAAGAGTTTGATCCTGGCTCAGGATGAACGCTAGCGGCAGGCTTAACACATGCAAGTCGAGGGGTAGAAGGAGCTTGCTCCTTTGAGACCGGCGCACGGGTGCGTAACGCGTATGCAATCTACCTTGTACAGGGGGATAGCCCAGAGAAATTTGGATTAATACCCCATAGTATCTTCGGAAGGCATCTTCTGATTATTAAAGTTCCAACGGTACAAGATGAGCATGCGTCCCATTAGCTAGTTGGTGTGGTAACGGCACACCAAGGCAACGATGGGTAGGGGTCCTGAGAGGGAGATCCCCCACACTGGTACTGAGACACGGACCAGACTCCTACGGGAGGCAGCAGTGAGGAATATTGGTCAATGGACGCAAGTCTGAACCAGCCATGCCGCGTGCAGGATGACGGTCCTATGGATTGTAAACTGCTTTTGTACAGGAAGAAACACTCCCTCGTGAGGGAGCTTGACGGTACTGTAAGAATAAGGATCGGCTAACTCCGTGCCAGCAGCCGCGGTAATACGGAGGATCCAAGCGTTATCCGGAATCATTGGGTTTAAAGGGTCCGTAGGCGGTTTTATAAGTCAGTGGTGAAATCTGGTCGCTCAACGATCAAACGGCCATTGATACTGTAAGACTTGAATTACTTGGAAGTAACTAGAATATGTAGTGTAGCGGTGAAATGCTTAGAGATTACATGGAATACCAATTGCGAAGGCAGGTTACTACGAGTATATTGACGCTGATGGACGAAAGCGTGGGGAGCGAACAGGATTAGATACCCTGGTAGTCCACGCCGTAAACGATGGATACTAGCTGTTTGGAGCAATCTGAGTGGCTAAGCGAAAGTGATAAGTATCCCACCTGGGGAGTACGCTCGCAAGAGTGAAACTCAAAGGAATTGACGGGGGCCCGCACAAGCGGAGGAGCATGTGGTTTAATTCGATGATACGCGAGGAACCTTACCAAGGCTTAAATGGGAAACGACAGATTTGGAAACAGATCTTTCTTCGGACGTTTTTCAAGGTGCTGCATGGTTGTCGTCAGCTCGTGCCGTGAGGTGTCAGGTTAAGTCCTATAACGAGCGCAACCCCTGTTGCTAGTTGCCAGCGAGTCATGTCGGGAACTCTAGCAAGACTGCCGGTGCAAACCGTGAGGAAGGTGGGGATGACGTCAAATCATCACGGCCCTTACGCCTTGGGCTACACACGTGCTACAATGGACGGTACAGAGAGCAGCCACTACGCAAGTAGGAGCGAATCTATAAAACCGTTCTCAGTTCGGATCGGAGTCTGCAACTCGACTCCGTGAAGCTGGATTCGCTAGTAATCGCAGATCAGCCATGCTGCGGTGAATACGTTCCCGGGCCTTGTACACACCGCCCGTCAAGCCATGGAAGCTGGGGGTACCTGAAGTCGGTGACCGCAAGGAGCTGCCTAGGGTAAAACTGGTAACTAGGGCTAAGTCGTAACAAGGTAGCCGTACCGGAAGGTGCGGCTGGAACACCTCCTTTCTAGAGACAAAAAAAGAAGCTGATTTTAATTAAAAATTAAAGATTCGAAATTAAATTTAATTTTTAATTCCAATTTTTTAATTAAATCTTACTCTCGCTGTTAGTTCAAAACAAAAAAAGCTTAAAATACAGAGTCTCGTAGCTCAGCTGGTTAGAGTACTACACTGATAATGTAGGGGTCGGCAGTTCGAGTCTGCCCGGGACTACTTTTTAAGAGTTATAAATTATAAGTTATAAGTTGAAAAAAAGAGAAAATTTTAAGTTTAAAAGGAAATTCTAGAAGTTGAAAATTCAAAAGTTCTGAATTCTAATTTCTAAATTCTAAATTAAGAATGGGGGATTAGCTCAGCTGGCTAGAGCGCCTGCCTTGCACGCAGGAGGTCATCGGTTCGACTCCGATATTCTCCACCAAATTGATTTGAAAATGAATTGATTTGAAAATTTGAAAATGATGATCATTTTCAAATTAACGAATCTTAAAATCTTCAAATTGAGTAAAGTTCATTGACATATTGAGATAAACATACAAACAAGTAGAAAGAACACTTTAGTAATTAGTAAAGAGTGAATAGTAATTAGTCTTAGGACTAGTCACTAATTACTTAGAGCTAATCACTAAAAAAAAGAAAACAATAAGCAAAATAAGGGCGTATGGGGGATGCCTAGGCTCTCAGAGGCGAAGAAGGACGTGATAAGCTGCGAAAAGCTGCGGGGATTGGCACATACAAGATGATCCGCAGATATCCGAATGGGGCAACCCACTATGTTGAAGACATAGTATCCGATAGGAGGCGAACCCGCTGAACTGAAACATCTAAGTAGGCGGAGGAGAAGAAAACAAAAGTGATTGCGTGAGTAGTGGCGAGCGAAAGCGCAGTAGCCCAAACCAGTGTTGTTACGGCAATGCTGGGGTTGTAGGACCACGATATTTCTTGTAAACTGAATTAGAATAACCTGGAAAGGTTGACCAAAGAGGGTGATAGTCCTGTATAAGTAAGGAATATAAAGAATAGTGGTATCCTGAGTAGGGCGGGGCACGTGAAACCCTGTCTGAATCTGGCGGGACCATCCGCTAAGGCTAAATACTCCTGAGAGACCGATAGTGAACCAGTACTGTGAAGGAAAGGTGAAAAGAACCGTGAATAACGGAGTGAAATAGAACCTGAAACCATACGCCTACAAGCGGTCGGAGCAGCATAAGCTGTGACGGCGTGCCTTTTGCATAATGAGCCTACGAGTTACCGTTGCTGGCAAGGTTAAGTGATTAAGTCACGGATCCGTAGCGAAAGCGAGTCTGAATAGGGCGCTTGAGTCAGTAGTGGTAGACGCGAAACCGTGTGATCTACCCATGGACAGGATGAAGCTGTGGTAACACATAGTGGAGGTCCGAACCCGTTGACGTTGAAAAGTCTTGGGATGATCTGTGGGTAGGGGTGAAAGGCCAATCAAACTCGGAAATAGCTCGTACTCCCCGAAATGCATTTAGGTGCAGCGCTGTGGTCTAGTTATATAGAGGTAGAGCTACTGATTGGATGCGGGGGCTTCACCGCCTACCAATTCCTGACAAACTCCGAATGCTATATAATATACACAGCAGTGAGGGCTTGGGTGCTAAGGTCCAAGTCCGAGAGGGAAAGAACCCAGACCATCAGCTAAGGTCCCCAAATGTATGCTAAGTTGATCAAACGCGGTTTGATTGCATCGACAGCTAGGATGTTGGCTTGGAAGCAGCCATTCATTTAAAGAGTGCGTAACAGCTCACTAGTCGAGCGATCGAGCATGGATAATAATCGGGCATAAGCATACTACCGAAGCTATGGATTTGTACACTGTACAAGTGGTAGGGGAGCATTCTAACATCGCTGAAGGTGTCTCGTGAGGGATGCTGGAGAGGTTAGAAAAGAAAATGTAGGCATAAGTAACGATAAGGGGTGCGAGAAACACCCCCGCCGCAAAACTAAGGTTTCCGCAGCTATGCTAATCAGCTGCGGGTTAGTCGGGTCCTAAGGCGAATCCGAAAGGAACAGTCGATGGCCAACGGGTTAATATTCCCGTACTACTTATAATTGTGATGGAGTGACGCAGTGGTGAAAGTACCGCGAACTGACGGAATAGTTCGTTAAAGCACATAGCTATAGGCCCGGTAGGCAAATCCGCTGGGACTGGTGAAATGCGATAGTACTCGGAGTCTTCGGACAATGGGATAGTGTACCTAAAGGCTGCCAAGAAAACCTTCTAAACTTAGATTATAAGTACCCGTACCGTAAACCGACACAGGTAGTTGAGGAGAGTATCCTAAGGCGCTCGAGAGATTCATGGCTAAGGAATTAGGCAAAATAGACCTGTAACTTCGGGAGAAAGGTCGCCAGCGCAAGCTGGCCGCAGTGAAAAGGTCCAGGCGACTGTTTATCAAAAACACAGGGCTCTGCAAAATCGTAAGATGAAGTATAGGGCCTGACACCTGCCCGGTGCTGGAAGGTTAAGAGGAGATGTTATCTTCGGAGAAGCATTGAATTGAAGCCCCAGTAAACGGCGGCCGTAACTATAACGGTCCTAAGGTAGCGAAATTCCTTGTCGGGTAAGTTCCGACCTGCACGAATGGTGTAACGATCTGGACACTGTCTCAGCCATGAGCTCGGTGAAATTGTAGTATCGGTGAAGATGCCGATTACCCGCAGTGGGACGAAAAGACCCTGTGCACCTTTACTATAGCTTAGTATTGGTCTTGGATAAGTGATGTGTAGGATAGGTGGGAGACTATGAAATGGCGTCGCCAGGCGTTGTGGAGTCATTGTTGAAATACCACCCTTTGCTTATCTGAGATCTAACCCGCCCTTGGTGGGGACATTGCTTGGTGGGTAGTTTGACTGGGGTGGTCGCCTCCAAAAGAGTAACGGAGGCTTCTAAAGGTTCCCTCAGCACGCTTGGTAACCGTGCGTAGAGTGCAATGGCATAAGGGAGCTTGACTGAGAGACATACAGGTCGATCAGGTACGAAAGTAGAGCATAGTGATCCGGTGGTTCCGCATGGAAGGGCCATCGCTCAAAGGATAAAAGGTACGCCGGGGATAACAGGCTGATCTCCCCCAAGAGCTCATATCGACGGGGGGGTTTGGCACCTCGATGTCGGCTCGTCACATCCTGGGGCTGGAGAAGGTCCCAAGGGTTGGGCTGTTCGCCCATTAAAGTGGCACGCGAGCTGGGTTCAGAACGTCGTGAGACAGTTCGGTCTCTATCTACTGTGGGCGTTAGAAATTTGAGTGGATCTGACTCTAGTACGAGAGGACCGAGTTGGACCAACCGCTGGTGTATCTGTTGTTCCGCCAGGAGCACCGCAGAGTAGCTACGTTGGGAAGGGATAAGCGCTGAAAGCATATAAGCGCGAAACCCACCACAAGATGAGATTTCTTTTAAGGGTCGTGGAAGATGACCACGTTGATAGGCTATAGATGTAAAGGCAGTAATGTCACAGTCAAGTAGTACTAATAACCCGTAAGCTTATTGTAAGAGCCCCCTAACCCCGCCGAGGCGGGGAACCTCAGGGGGCTCGTAAAATTCTTTCCAAATTGAATATTTATCTCAATATGTTAAAATATAGCAGCAAAGCTGCGTTTGAAGTTCCAAGTTTAAAGTTCCAAGTTGTCTAACTTGAAACAAATAAAACTTGAAACCCCAAACCAAAACCTTAAGGTGGTTATTGCGGCGGGGCTCACCTCTTCCCATTTCGAACAGAGAAGTTAAGCCCGCCTGCGCCGATGGTACTGCATCCTGTGGGAGAGTAGGTCGCTGCCTTTCTTTATTCCAAAAATATATTGGAATCTAACATAAAATTCCCCTGCAACTCAGGGGATTTTTTATCTCAGCAAAGCAAGTACGTTCCTTTTACTATTGAAATCCAGAGTTTTTAAATTTTTGAAAAAAAAAGTAAAAAAACACTTGGAAATGCTAAAAGAAACACTACCTTTGCGCCCGCTAAGACGATAAGTCAAAAGCGAAAAAAAAGTAAATAAAAAGTTCATAGACATATTGGATTGACAGCACGTTTTAATAGGAATATTAAAACAAATAAAATTTAAGAGAGTAAGAAAACCTAGCCTTCTTTGTCCACAACATTTAGCTGAAAAGCTATAAAAAACATACGATGAAGAGTTTGATCCTGGCTCAGGATGAACGCTAGCGGCAGGCTTAACACATGCAAGTCGAGGGGTAGAAGGAGCTTGCTCCTTTGAGACCGGCGCACGGGTGCGTAACGCGTATGCAATCTACCTTGTACAGGGGGATAGCCCAGAGAAATTTGGATTAATACCCCATAGTATCTTCGGAAGGCATCTTCTGATTATTAAAGTTCCAACGGTACAAGATGAGCATGCGTCCCATTAGCTAGTTGGTGTGGTAACGGCACACCAAGGCAACGATGGGTAGGGGTCCTGAGAGGGAGATCCCCCACACTGGTACTGAGACACGGACCAGACTCCTACGGGAGGCAGCAGTGAGGAATATTGGTCAATGGACGCAAGTCTGAACCAGCCATGCCGCGTGCAGGATGACGGTCCTATGGATTGTAAACTGCTTTTGTACAGGAAGAAACACTCCCTCGTGAGGGAGCTTGACGGTACTGTAAGAATAAGGATCGGCTAACTCCGTGCCAGCAGCCGCGGTAATACGGAGGATCCAAGCGTTATCCGGAATCATTGGGTTTAAAGGGTCCGTAGGCGGTTTTATAAGTCAGTGGTGAAATCTGGTCGCTCAACGATCAAACGGCCATTGATACTGTAAGACTTGAATTACTTGGAAGTAACTAGAATATGTAGTGTAGCGGTGAAATGCTTAGAGATTACATGGAATACCAATTGCGAAGGCAGGTTACTACGAGTATATTGACGCTGATGGACGAAAGCGTGGGGAGCGAACAGGATTAGATACCCTGGTAGTCCACGCCGTAAACGATGGATACTAGCTGTTTGGAGCAATCTGAGTGGCTAAGCGAAAGTGATAAGTATCCCACCTGGGGAGTACGCTCGCAAGAGTGAAACTCAAAGGAATTGACGGGGGCCCGCACAAGCGGAGGAGCATGTGGTTTAATTCGATGATACGCGAGGAACCTTACCAAGGCTTAAATGGGAAACGACAGATTTGGAAACAGATCTTTCTTCGGACGTTTTTCAAGGTGCTGCATGGTTGTCGTCAGCTCGTGCCGTGAGGTGTCAGGTTAAGTCCTATAACGAGCGCAACCCCTGTTGCTAGTTGCCAGCGAGTCATGTCGGGAACTCTAGCAAGACTGCCGGTGCAAACCGTGAGGAAGGTGGGGATGACGTCAAATCATCACGGCCCTTACGCCTTGGGCTACACACGTGCTACAATGGACGGTACAGAGAGCAGCCACTACGCAAGTAGGAGCGAATCTATAAAACCGTTCTCAGTTCGGATCGGAGTCTGCAACTCGACTCCGTGAAGCTGGATTCGCTAGTAATCGCAGATCAGCCATGCTGCGGTGAATACGTTCCCGGGCCTTGTACACACCGCCCGTCAAGCCATGGAAGCTGGGGGTACCTGAAGTCGGTGACCGCAAGGAGCTGCCTAGGGTAAAACTGGTAACTAGGGCTAAGTCGTAACAAGGTAGCCGTACCGGAAGGTGCGGCTGGAACACCTCCTTTCTAGAGACAAAAAAAGAAGCTGATTTTAATTAAAAATTAAAGATTCGAAATTAAATTTAATTTTTAATTCCAATTTTTTAATTAAATCTTACTCTCGCTGTTAGTTCAAAACAAAAAAAGCTTAAAATACAGAGTCTCGTAGCTCAGCTGGTTAGAGTACTACACTGATAATGTAGGGGTCGGCAGTTCGAGTCTGCCCGGGACTACTTTTTAAGAGTTATAAATTATAAGTTATAAGTTGAAAAAAAGAGAAAATTTTAAGTTTAAAAGGAAATTCTAGAAGTTGAAAATTCAAAAGTTCTGAATTCTAATTTCTAAATTCTAAATTAAGAATGGGGGATTAGCTCAGCTGGCTAGAGCGCCTGCCTTGCACGCAGGAGGTCATCGGTTCGACTCCGATATTCTCCACCAAATTGATTTGAAAATGAATTGATTTGAAAATTTGAAAATGATGATCATTTTCAAATTAACGAATCTTAAAATCTTCAAATTGAGTAAAGTTCATTGACATATTGAGATAAACATACAAACAAGTAGAAAGAACACTTTAGTAATTAGTAAAGAGTGAATAGTAATTAGTCTTAGGACTAGTCACTAATTACTTAGAGCTAATCACTAAAAAAAAGAAAACAATAAGCAAAATAAGGGCGTATGGGGGATGCCTAGGCTCTCAGAGGCGAAGAAGGACGTGATAAGCTGCGAAAAGCTGCGGGGATTGGCACATACAAGATGATCCGCAGATATCCGAATGGGGCAACCCACTATGTTGAAGACATAGTATCCGATAGGAGGCGAACCCGCTGAACTGAAACATCTAAGTAGGCGGAGGAGAAGAAAACAAAAGTGATTGCGTGAGTAGTGGCGAGCGAAAGCGCAGTAGCCCAAACCAGTGTTGTTACGGCAATGCTGGGGTTGTAGGACCACGATATTTCTTGTAAACTGAATTAGAATAACCTGGAAAGGTTGACCAAAGAGGGTGATAGTCCCGTATAAGTAAGGAATATAAAGAATAGTGGTATCCTGAGTAGGGCGGGGCACGTGAAACCCTGTCTGAATCTGGCGGGACCATCCGCTAAGGCTAAATACTCCTGAGAGACCGATAGTGAACCAGTACTGTGAAGGAAAGGTGAAAAGAACCGTGAATAACGGAGTGAAATAGAACCTGAAACCATACGCCTACAAGCGGTCGGAGCAGCATAAGCTGTGACGGCGTGCCTTTTGCATAATGAGCCTACGAGTTACCGTTGCTGGCAAGGTTAAGTGATTAAGTCACGGATCCGTAGCGAAAGCGAGTCTGAATAGGGCGCTTGAGTCAGTAGTGGTAGACGCGAAACCGTGTGATCTACCCATGGACAGGATGAAGCTGTGGTAACACATAGTGGAGGTCCGAACCCGTTGACGTTGAAAAGTCTTGGGATGATCTGTGGGTAGGGGTGAAAGGCCAATCAAACTCGGAAATAGCTCGTACTCCCCGAAATGCATTTAGGTGCAGCGCTGTGGTCTAGTTATATAGAGGTAGAGCTACTGATTGGATGCGGGGGCTTCACCGCCTACCAATTCCTGACAAACTCCGAATGCTATATAATATACACAGCAGTGAGGGCTTGGGTGCTAAGGTCCAAGTCCGAGAGGGAAAGAACCCAGACCATCAGCTAAGGTCCCCAAATGTATGCTAAGTTGATCAAACGCGGTTTGATTGCATCGACAGCTAGGATGTTGGCTTGGAAGCAGCCATTCATTTAAAGAGTGCGTAACAGCTCACTAGTCGAGCGATCGAGCATGGATAATAATCGGGCATAAGCATACTACCGAAGCTATGGATTTGTACACTGTACAAGTGGTAGGGGAGCATTCTAACATCGCTGAAGGTGTCTCGTGAGGGATGCTGGAGAGGTTAGAAAAGAAAATGTAGGCATAAGTAACGATAAGGGGTGCGAGAAACACCCCCGCCGCAAAACTAAGGTTTCCGCAGCTATGCTAATCAGCTGCGGGTTAGTCGGGTCCTAAGGCGAATCCGAAAGGAACAGTCGATGGCCAACGGGTTAATATTCCCGTACTACTTATAATTGTGATGGAGTGACGCAGTGGTGAAAGTACCGCGAACTGACGGAATAGTTCGTTAAAGCACATAGCTATAGGCCCGGTAGGCAAATCCGCTGGGACTGGTGAAATGCGATAGTACTCGGAGTCTTCGGACAATGGGATAGTGTACCTAAAGGCTGCCAAGAAAACCTTCTAAACTTAGATTATAAGTACCCGTACCGTAAACCGACACAGGTAGTTGAGGAGAGTATCCTAAGGCGCTCGAGAGATTCATGGCTAAGGAATTAGGCAAAATAGACCTGTAACTTCGGGAGAAAGGTCGCCAGCGCAAGCTGGCCGCAGTGAAAAGGTCCAGGCGACTGTTTATCAAAAACACAGGGCTCTGCAAAATCGTAAGATGAAGTATAGGGCCTGACACCTGCCCGGTGCTGGAAGGTTAAGAGGAGATGTTATCTTCGGAGAAGCATTGAATTGAAGCCCCAGTAAACGGCGGCCGTAACTATAACGGTCCTAAGGTAGCGAAATTCCTTGTCGGGTAAGTTCCGACCTGCACGAATGGTGTAACGATCTGGACACTGTCTCAGCCATGAGCTCGGTGAAATTGTAGTATCGGTGAAGATGCCGATTACCCGCAGTGGGACGAAAAGACCCTGTGCACCTTTACTATAGCTTAGTATTGGTCTTGGATAAGTGATGTGTAGGATAGGTGGGAGACTATGAAATGGCGTCGCCAGGCGTTGTGGAGTCATTGTTGAAATACCACCCTTTGCTTATCTGAGATCTAACCCGCCCTTGGTGGGGACATTGCTTGGTGGGTAGTTTGACTGGGGTGGTCGCCTCCAAAAGAGTAACGGAGGCTTCTAAAGGTTCCCTCAGCACGCTTGGTAACCGTGCGTAGAGTGCAATGGCATAAGGGAGCTTGACTGAGAGACATACAGGTCGATCAGGTACGAAAGTAGAGCATAGTGATCCGGTGGTTCCGCATGGAAGGGCCATCGCTCAAAGGATAAAAGGTACGCCGGGGATAACAGGCTGATCTCCCCCAAGAGCTCATATCGACGGGGGGGTTTGGCACCTCGATGTCGGCTCGTCACATCCTGGGGCTGGAGAAGGTCCCAAGGGTTGGGCTGTTCGCCCATTAAAGTGGCACGCGAGCTGGGTTCAGAACGTCGTGAGACAGTTCGGTCTCTATCTACTGTGGGCGTTAGAAATTTGAGTGGATCTGACTCTAGTACGAGAGGACCGAGTTGGACCAACCGCTGGTGTATCTGTTGTTCCGCCAGGAGCACCGCAGAGTAGCTACGTTGGGAAGGGATAAGCGCTGAAAGCATATAAGCGCGAAACCCACCACAAGATGAGATTTCTTTTAAGGGTCGTGGAAGATGACCACGTTGATAGGCTATAGATGTAAAGGCAGTAATGTCACAGTCAAGTAGTACTAATAACCCGTAAGCTTATTGTAAGAGCCCCCTAACCCCGCCGAGGCGGGGAACCTCAGGGGGCTCGTAAAATTCTTTCCAAATTGAATATTTATCTCAATATGTTAAAATATAGCAGCAAAGCTGCGTTTGAAGTTCCAAGTTTAAAGTTCCAAGTTGTCTAACTTGAAACAAATAAAACTTGAAACCCCAAACCAAAACCTTAAGGTGGTTATTGCGGCGGGGCTCACCTCTTCCCATTTCGAACAGAGAAGTTAAGCCCGCCTGCGCCGATGGTACTGCATCCTGTGGGAGAGTAGGTCGCTGCCTTTCTTTATTCCAAAAATATATTGGAATCTAACATAAAATTCCCCTGCAACTCAGGGGATTTTTTATCTCAGCAAAGCAAGTACGTTCCTTTTACTATTGAAATCCAGAGTTTTTAAATTTTTGAAAAAAAAAGTAAAAAAACACTTGGAAATGCTAAAAGAAACACTACCTTTGCGCCCGCTAAGACGATAAGTCAAAAGCGAAAAAAAAGTAAATAAAAAGTTCATAGACATATTGGATTGACAGCACGTTTTAATAGGAATATTAAAACAAATAAAATTTAAGAGAGTAAGAAAACCTAGCCTTCTTTGTCCACAACATTTAGCTGAAAAGCTATAAAAAACATACGATGAAGAGTTTGATCCTGGCTCAGGATGAACGCTAGCGGCAGGCTTAACACATGCAAGTCGAGGGGTAGAAGGAGCTTGCTCCTTTGAGACCGGCGCACGGGTGCGTAACGCGTATGCAATCTACCTTGTACAGGGGGATAGCCCAGAGAAATTTGGATTAATACCCCATAGTATCTTCGGAAGGCATCTTCTGATTATTAAAGTTCCAACGGTACAAGATGAGCATGCGTCCCATTAGCTAGTTGGTGTGGTAACGGCACACCAAGGCAACGATGGGTAGGGGTCCTGAGAGGGAGATCCCCCACACTGGTACTGAGACACGGACCAGACTCCTACGGGAGGCAGCAGTGAGGAATATTGGTCAATGGACGCAAGTCTGAACCAGCCATGCCGCGTGCAGGATGACGGTCCTATGGATTGTAAACTGCTTTTGTACAGGAAGAAACACTCCCTCGTGAGGGAGCTTGACGGTACTGTAAGAATAAGGATCGGCTAACTCCGTGCCAGCAGCCGCGGTAATACGGAGGATCCAAGCGTTATCCGGAATCATTGGGTTTAAAGGGTCCGTAGGCGGTTTTATAAGTCAGTGGTGAAATCTGGTCGCTCAACGATCAAACGGCCATTGATACTGTAAGACTTGAATTACTTGGAAGTAACTAGAATATGTAGTGTAGCGGTGAAATGCTTAGAGATTACATGGAATACCAATTGCGAAGGCAGGTTACTACGAGTATATTGACGCTGATGGACGAAAGCGTGGGGAGCGAACAGGATTAGATACCCTGGTAGTCCACGCCGTAAACGATGGATACTAGCTGTTTGGAGCAATCTGAGTGGCTAAGCGAAAGTGATAAGTATCCCACCTGGGGAGTACGCTCGCAAGAGTGAAACTCAAAGGAATTGACGGGGGCCCGCACAAGCGGAGGAGCATGTGGTTTAATTCGATGATACGCGAGGAACCTTACCAAGGCTTAAATGGGAAACGACAGATTTGGAAACAGATCTTTCTTCGGACGTTTTTCAAGGTGCTGCATGGTTGTCGTCAGCTCGTGCCGTGAGGTGTCAGGTTAAGTCCTATAACGAGCGCAACCCCTG
>NZ_OZ253527.1:1905000-3141961 GCF_965262375.1 Flavobacterium sp.
TGTAATTGAGCCTAAAAATCAGGATGAGGCGGATTGTTTAGATATGATTCAGTTGATTACTTCAAAGCCTGTGTTGTATGTGTGTAATGTGGATGAAGCATCGGCAGCTAACGGGAATGCGTATGTTGAGCAAGTGAAAGAGTTGGTGAAGGATGAGAATGCGCAGGTGATTGTGTTAGCGGTTGCTACTGAAGCGGATATTACGGAGTTAGAAACTTATGAAGAGCGTCAGATGTTTTTAGGGGACATGGGGTTAGAGGAGCCTGGTGTGTCGAAGCTGATTCGTTCTGCATATAAATTATTGAATTTACAGACGTATTTTACGGCTGGGGTGAAGGAGGTTCGTGCTTGGACAATTCAAGTTGGAGATACGGCTCCGAAAGCTGCGGGTGTGATTCACTCGGATTTTGAGAAAGGGTTTATCCGTGCAGAGGTGATTGCTTATGACGATTATGTGACTTTTGGTTCTGAAAGTAAGGTGAAGGAAGCTGGTAAATTGCGTGTGGAAGGTAAGGAGTATATAGTGAAGGATGGTGATGTGATGCACTTTAGGTTTAATGTGTAATGGTCATTGTAGGATATATGAAAAAGGTTCAGCTGATGCTGAACCTTTTTTTGTTGGATGACTATGCTAAAAAATAATGTTAGTTAAAACTTGGTTTTGATAGTAGTTAATATATGTATTTTTTAATTTTGAAGTGGTATGCGTTAATTATGTAGATTCTTTAAAGAATTACCTCTTGTCCTCTTTACTAAAATTAGATACACCATCAATAGGAATTACAGTGCCTAAAAAGCGAGGTTTACGATGTCTAAACACATCGATAGCTGATTTGAAAATAGAAAAATATTCTCTAAAACGAACATACTTATAACCTCTATAGGCGCCTTTATTGGCGGAATAGCCAAGTACATTTAAACCATTTTGGCGTCCTATAAATACAGCACGATTCAAATGGTACTTTTGGGATATTAAAATGGCGGAATTAATTTTAAAAATACGCATCGCTCTGTATAGAGTAGAATAAGTGTCAAAACCAGCATAATCGATATAGATTTTAGTGGTATCTACACCGTGTTGATAGCAATAATTTTTCATTACGGTGAGTTCATCGTATTCTTCTCTGCCATTGTCACCCGAAAGTAATATTTTCTGAATTTTATTTTTGTTGTATAAATGGATTCCAGCATCTAAGCGGTCTTTCAAGTATTTGCTGGGTTGGTCACCATTTATCCCAGCACCGAAAATTATCCCCACTTTTTCGGTGGGGATTTTAGAATCGGAAGTAAAAATATAATCTTCAGTGGATGATTTTACATAAAAATTCACCAAAACTACTAGTGTAAATAAAATGACCGCGCCATAAACGGCTATTTTAAAGTATCTTTTCAAGGGAGTAAATACTATCATTTATAACAATCCCGCTCTTTTTAGTAATGCTTCTGGTTTTGGTTCTTGTCCTCTGAATTTTTTGTATAACGTCATAGGGTGTTCCGTACCACCTTGTGATAGGACAAAATCTTTAAATTTGGTAGCGATTTCTTTGTTGAAAATGCCATTTTCTTTAAAATAATCAAATGCATCGGCATCTAGAACTTCCGCCCATTTGTAGCTGTAATATCCAGATGAATAGCCTCCTTGGAAAATGTGAGAAAAAGAAGTGCTCATACAATTTTCTGCTACATCAGGATATAAAGAAGTGGCTTCCATGGCTGTTTTTTCGAAGGCTTTCACCGAAGTGATGTCCCTTGGATTTTGACTGTGATATTGCATGTCTAGTATCCCGAAGCTCAATTGACGCAAAGTGGCCATGCCTTCTAAGAACGATGCACTTTCTTTGATTTTATCGACATATTCCTGCGGAATTACCTCTCCTGTTTCGTAATGTTTTGCAAAAATTGCCAAGGCTTCAGGTTCATAACACCAGTTTTCCATCACTTGACTAGGCAATTCTACAAAATCCCAAAACACCGAAGTTCCTGATAAACTCGGATAGGTTGTATTGGCTAACATACCGTGTAAGGCATGTCCAAATTCGTGAAATAAAGTTGTTACTTCTTGGAAAGTCAATAAAGAGGGTTTGGTAGGGGTAGGTTTGGTGAAATTACACACGATAGAAACGTGTGGTCTTTCATTTACGCCTTGTTGTACATATTGCGATTTGAAACTCGTCATCCAAGCGCCGTTACGTTTGCCTTCTCTCGGGAAATAATCGGAATAGAAAATGGCAACCAAATTTCCTTGAGTGTCGGTAACTTCAAATGTGTGTACATCTTCGTGGTATTTGTCAATATCAAAAACTTCGGTGAATTGTAAACCAAACAAACGATGAGCAATTTCAAAAGCACCTTTTTCTACCTTTTCTAATTGAAAATAAGGTTTTAATTTTTCATCATCCAAATTGAATAATTCTTGTTTCAATTTTTCAGAATAATACGCTCCATCCCATTTTTCTAATTGTTCGATTTGGTCTAACTGTTTGGCGTAGTTTTTCAGTTGATTAAATTCACGTTCTGATGCAGGTTTAGCTTTTTGAAGCAAATCATTTAAAAACGCTGTCACTTTTTCGGGACTTTGCGCCATGCGTTCTTCCAGAACAAAGTGTGCATGACTTTCATAACCTAGCAAATGGGCACGTTCGTGGCGTAAATTGGTTATTTTTAAAACTATAGCCTCGTTGTTATATTCATTGTCTTGAAATCCTTTTTTGCCATACGCAATAGCCATTTCTTGACGCAAACTTCTAGAATCGGCATAGGTCATAAAAGGTAAATAACTAGGCATGTTCAAGGTGAACAGCCAGCCTTCTTTGTTTTTGTTTTTTGCCAATGCCAAAGCGGTATCAATAGTGTCTTGCGGTAAGCCTTTTAAATCTTCCGGATTGGTAATTAACAGTTCGAAATTGTTGGTTTCAGCCAAAGTATTTTCACCAAACTTTAAGCTTAAGGTGGCCAATTCAGTATCGATGGTGCGTAAACGAGTTTTTTTCTCCTCGGGTAAAAGCGCACCATTGCGGGTAAAACCTTTGTATTTTTTATCTAGTAAAGTCGCTTGTTCAACGGTTAAGTTCAATTGTTCCTTTTGCTCGTAAACGGCTTTTATTTTTTGAAATAAAACTTCGTTTAAGGTAATATCATTGCTTAACTCGGTTAGTAAAGGTGAAACTTCCTGAGCAATCTGTTGCATTTCGTCACAAGTTTCAGCCGAATTCAAATTAAAAAAGATGCTGGTAATGCGGTCTAAAGTTTGACCTGTGTACTCTAAAGCCTCAATGGTATTCTCGAAAGTAGGTGTTGCTGGATTTTCTAAAATCGCGTCAATTTCTTTGCGAGTCATCGCAATACCCTCCATAATGGCAGGTTTGTAATCCTCCATTTTGATGGAAGAAAACGGTGCTGTATCATGTTTAGTTTGGAATTTAGAAGTAAGTATTTTCATAATATTATGTATTTCATCGATTTTTTTTGTAATATATCGAAATTAATTGTAAGTTTGATACCGTCAATACAAGATAACTCTTAAAAGTTTATCATATTTAAAATTTAGATATTGATTTAACCCAATCGGTATTTATGTTTGTGTTACTTTAAAGCTCCAATTGCCACTGGAGCTTTTTTTTATGCCGAATTTAAAGAAAAAATGAATTATTCCGTGTTTTTAGAGAGTAAAAATTTCTTTAGCTATAGTCTGTTTTCAAGGCTTGAAATTTTAGTGAAAGGAAATGTTTTTAATATCACTTAAACTTAGAAAATATTGGAATAATTAACCAAGATATAAAAGCTAAAGTGCTCGATGATTTTTTTTAAATTTCATGGAAAAAATAGAACTGTCTATAATCTGCAAAATCGGGAGAGTCGTTTGCTTGGGTGCAAAGCGTATCGAGACCTTATACAAATTAACAAAGGTTATGCATAAGGCCATAAAAAAATCCCTTTCGGGATTTTCTATTTTTTTAAGTTTTCAGAAGCAGTGAGCACGGCTTGCTTTAAACCTTCTTTGTAAGCGATGATTTTATCCAGCACACATTTGTCGTGTGCACCTATAATTTGGGCCGCAAGGATACCAGCATTTTTAGCGCCATTTAAAGCAACGGTTGCCACAGGAACACCTCCAGGCATTTGTAAGATAGACAACACCGAATCCCATCCGTCAATCGAGTTGCTCGATTTTACAGGAACCCCAATTACTGGAAGTGGACTCATACTAGCCACCATACCTGGTAGATGTGCGGCACCACCAGCCCCAGCAATGATAACTGCAATACCCTTTTTGTGTGCGTTTGAGCTGAAATCAAATAATTTCTCAGGAGTTCTGTGCGCCGACACAATGTCAACTTCGGTTTCAATATCAAAACCTTTTAAAATATCTATAGCTTCTTGCATAACCGGCATGTCCGATATGCTTCCCATTACGATGGCTACTTTCATATAAGTTCCCTATCCCTCAAAAGGGGAATTCCTACTAGGGGTGAGTAGGGTTTATGTGTTGTTAATTACTTTCTTTTTTCTTTTAATTTATGTTGGATGATTTGATAGATACCCGTCAAAACTCCAAAGCAGAAATAATCAAATAGTAAGGAGTTAAAGGAAATAAAGTGTTTATATGTACCTTCTTCTGTCATGTGAAATTTTAGAAAGCCAAACGGGATTCCTAATTTTAACTCCGCATATTCTTTTACATTTGAGTATAAAATCATTTGAAGGATAATTTCAAATAAAATAAATACAGCAAATAAAGAAACTGAATTAGATACTATTTTTAAACTGTTCACTGTTTTCTGTTTACTGACTACTATTCACTAATCACACGTATACTATTCTTCACTTCCTCAGCCACACGTCTCGCTTCGTTCATGTTTTCATTCACTATGGTTACGTGACCCATTTTACGGAAAGGTCTGGTTTCTCTTTTTCCATATATGTGAGGCGTTACCCCATCGATAGCCATGATTTTATCAATATTTTCATAAACTACTTGCCCTGTGTAACCTTCTTCACCCACTAAATTAACCATAATACCTGCAACTTTACTGGCGGTATTGCCTAAAGGTAAATCTAGAATAGCGCGTAAATGTTGTTCAAATTGTGAGGTGTAACTCGCTTCAATGCTGTAGTGTCCTGAATTGTGCGGGCGAGGAGCCACTTCGTTTACAATGATTTCATCTTCTTCTGTTTGAAACATCTCTACGGCTAATAAACCTACATGGTTCATGGCTTCAGAAACTTGAAGTGCAATTTTACGAGCTTTTTCAGCCACGTGCGCTTCAATTCTCGCGGGACAAATTACATATTCCACCTGATTCGCTTCTGGATGAAACTCCATTTCCACCACAGGATACGTTTTGATTTCTCCTTTTGGACTTCTGGCTACGATGACAGCTAATTCGTTTTTGAAAGGCACTAAATCCTCTGCTAAACATTCCACTTCAGGCAAATCCATTAAGTCCATAGTAGAACGAACAATTTTTACCCCATTGCCATCATATCCTCCTTGTGCCGATTTCCAAACAAAAGGAAAATTTAAAGTGTCTTTAGCTAAGGCTTCTTTTAACTCACTCAAATCAACAAAACGTTGGTATACAGAAGTCGGAATGTTATTAGCGACATAAAAATCCTTTTGACGTCCTTTGTTTTGAATTAAACGTAAAGTTTTAGGAGAGGGATATACAGGCAAACCTTCGTTTTCTAACTGTTCTAAGGCTTCTAGATTGACGTTTTCAATTTCAATAGTCAATACATCGACCATTTTTCCAAATTGATACACCGTATCAAAATCCAAAAGACTTCCTTCGTAAAAAGCATTACAGCCAAAACGCGAGGGCGCTTCTTCGCTAGGGTCTAATACTAAAGTTTGAAGGTCGAATTTGCGTGTGTCGTATAGGAGCATTTTTCCTAATTGACCACCACCTAAGATTCCTAATTTGAAATCAGAAGAGAAATAATTCATTGTAGTTGTGTTGTGTGTGGCGCAAAGATACTATTTTATATTTTTGAGTAAAAAAAAACATTTACTATCTAAGTATTCCTTACTTATTCAAAGTGAAATAAGTTTTTCATAACTGCTTTCAAATACCAATCAGCTTGGTGAAATTTTAAAAGCAATTACAAAAAACTTATTTTGAGTTTCTTGTTTATTATAAAATGAAAGCTATTCCTTTCCTTCCAAATAATCTTGTAAATAAGCGAATTTCTCCGTCAATTTTCCTTCTTTACAGATTGTTCCTCTTTCTAGAATTCCATCTGCATCATTGTTGTAAAAAGAAGGGATAACGTGTTTTAAGAACATTTCTCCAAAACCTTCACTAGCATCTTTAGGCAATTCGCACGGTAAATTATCAACAGACATTACTGCAATAGCACGTGGGTCTTCAAAATGCACTTCACGATGTTCACCTGGTAAATAACCAAAAATAGGTTCTGCAATTGTTGAAGCTTTCAAAGTACAAGCTACTGGACCATCAACATCACAAGAAATATCCGCCACCACTTTAATCTTATTGTGAGGTGCTTTAAGCATTTCCTTCGTTAATATATACGGAGCATTGTTTCCATAAAAATGTCCTGCCATGAAAATGTCAGAAACTTTAGTAAAACGCTCAAAATTTGAAGTGTATTCTTGTGGATTTTGGTAAAAATCTTTTTTATCATAAGGTTTTCCATCCTTACGCATATTATAATCTTCCAAATCAATATGTGTATATACTGGACGGTCGTAGGTTTTAGTTAGATAATCCTCGATGCTCACTTGTTTCATTTTCATAGCATCCAGCATTTCTTTAGCTCCTAAACCCACTTTTCCATGTCCTGTTAAAACCACTTTAATAGGAGGTAGTACAATACGACGTAAACGGTCAATTAAATCTTTTTGGTCTTTTAAGGTTTCCGCTTTTGCAATATTGAATAAATCATATTTTAAACCAAAAGCACGAATTCCGTTATAAGCCCCCACAATACCTGCATAGCGACCAAAACCAATCAAACGTTTGTTGTTTGCATCTACAATGGTTTCATGGTCTATTAAGCGAATGTTTTTTTCGATACACGCTTGAAGTAGTTTTCTATTATAAGGTTGTTTCTTTATCGTATGCGAAAAGAAGAAATACGTTTTATTTGGGATTAATGCTTCTACAGGAACTTCTTTCACCCCAATTAAGATGTCGCAATCATTCAAATCACTATCTACTTCAATACCTAAAGCAGTATATTCTTCGTCTTTAAAAACTCTAATATCAGAAGATTCGACTTCAAAATTAGCTTGAGGAAAATGCTCTTTCACTCGTTTTAATTCTTCAGGTGAAAAAACGACTCTTCTATCAGGTGGGTTTTTTCTTTCTTTTATAATACCGAATTTCATTTATTAAAAGTTTTTAAGGTTGGAATTTTAACTGTATTTTCTAAAATTGTTGCAAATATAACTTTTAAAATAGATTTTTCCATACAAAAAATAAGAGGAATGAGCGAAAAAAACGTATCTTTATTTATATTTGCCACCCAATTTAGCATACAAATGACTTTCCCGAAAATATCTACATATATAATTATAACATCCAGCTGCTTATTTTTTAATTGTAAAGACAATAAACCCGCTAAAAAAAGCAAGGAAGAATTTAAAGTCGGTAAAATTTACACCATGCAACCGCTAGATGAAGAATTACCTGAAATAAGCGCTTCAAAACGCCAAATGGTAAAAGACAGCATGGAATATTTGTACAACAAAGAGTTTTTTAGCAATGATTTTTCTGGTGGTGTATTGGTAGCGCAAAATGGAAAAATTCTTTATGAGCGTTATAGCGGTATGAGTAATTTTGAAAAACAAGAAGCGATTACAGCTGAAACACCATTGCATATTGCGTCTGTAAGCAAGGTTCTAACAGCGACAGCTACGCTACTTTTAATCGATTCCAAACAATTGGCATTAGATGAAAAAGTACAAAAAATTCTTCCTGATTTTCCGTATGAAGCCATTACTGTTCGAATGTTATTGAATCATCGTAGTGGATTACGTAACTATAGTTATTTTATAGAAGATAAAGGTGCTTGGGAACGTTTTAAAACGCTTCATAATACCGATATTATTCCAGTGATGAATAATGCGAAAGTGGGTTTAGAATTCACGCCTAATACGAGATTTAGTTATTGTAATACTAATTATGCTATTTTGGCTTTGATTATAGAAAAGATTGCCAAAATGGATTATCGTACCGCTATGAAGAAGTTGATTTTTGAACCTTTGCAAATGAAAAACACTTTTGTGTTTGATTTGGAAAAGCAAAAAGACAAAGTGAGTGCTTCTTACAAAGGGAATTACATCAAATATCCGATGAATCATTTGGATGCTATTTATGGAGATAAAAATATTTATTCGACTCCAAGGGATTTATTAAAGTTTGATATGGCAACTTATAATCCGAATTTTTTAAATCCAAAGTTGTTAAAAGAAGTTTTTAAAGGCTATAGCTATGAAGCTCGAGGAAGACGTAATTACGGTTTAGGAATTCGCTTGTTAGAATGGGAAGAAGGCAAACAAATGTTTTACCACAATGGCTGGTGGCACGGTAATACATCTGCCTATATTACACTAAAAAAAGAAAAAGTAACTTTGATTGCTTTGTCAAATAAATATACACGGAAAGCATATTTTTTAAAACTAGCCACGGGGTTATTTGGCGATTACCCTTTTCATATTCGAAAAAAAGGAGATGATTTAATAGAATAAAATAACTTTGGCAAAATATTTGTTATTTCATTTAAGTAAATGTATTTTTGCAAGGCTAATTGGGGTCGACTGGTTTTGACAGCGAGTGGAATTGATTAGTAAGCACGTCGAGCCAAGTATGGTAGGCTCGTAAATATCTGCTATACGAACATTACACGGCGAAAATAATTACGCTTTAGCTGCTTAATCCGAATTATAGTACGATTTGCCTAGTTCCTACAAGGTAGGAAAGCTAGATTCTCCTCAAAAGCCTTGGTTTACGGCGGTTGGTTAAGGGGAACCGTAAAAGTAACCCTAGAAAAGGTAATGCTTTAAATCCTTTTTGACACTGATAAAGCTAAGCTATAGGTGGTCGTTTTCAGCCTTGCCCATAGTCGAAAATCCAAGTGAAAACTAAGCGTGTAGAAAGCTCTTTGATTGCTTGTTTGGACGAGAGTTCGATTCTCTCCGACTCCACAATTTATCATTCATTTTAATGCAAAAGCCTATAAAACACTGATTTTATAGGCTTTTTCCTTTTATTCTAATACCAAAAGATTCAAAAAATCACATTTCAAAAGGGGCTAATTCGGTGTCCCATTTTAAATTTTTAAAATGGGACACCTAAATCAGCCGAAGCACTAGTAAAATCAGGCTGTTCAAAGAATAAACATCTTGATTTTTCGTGCCTTATAAAGTAATTTTTTATATCTAAAAGGTGACCAATTATGAATGCGAAAATTAGTACTTTATTTTTTGTGAAAAACACAAAAGTAAACTCAAAAGGTGAAGTTCCCATTTATTTAAGAGTAACAGTAAATGGCAACAGATTTGAAACCTCTACAAATAAATTTGTAGAAATATCAAAATGGTCCTCCACTTTAAAAAGAATCAAAGGCAATTCAGAAGAAGCTCGTTCAATTAATGAATACCTAAAAATTTTTGAAAGTAAAGTTTTTGAAACTCAAAAAAATCTAATCCTAGAATCAAAATTAATAACAGTCGAAACAGTTAGAAATCGATTGCTTAACCTTGATAATAATTCAAAAATGCTAAATGAAATATTTGACGAGCATAACAAGCAAATGGAACTGCTTTTAGAAGTTAAATATTCCTTATCAACACTCAAACGATTTAAAACAACCCATAGTCATTTCGTTGAGTTTCTCAAGTTAAGATACAAAATCTCAGATATACCAGTAAGCGATATAGACATAGAAACTATCAATAACTTTGATTACTATCTTAGAACAGTAAGAAAATGCAACAACAACTCTACCGTAAAATATTTAATGATTTTTGGAAAAATCATAAGAATAGCTCTTTTAAATGGATGGATAAAATCTGACCCATTTAGGTTTTACACCCAAAAAGTAAAAACAGTAAATAGAACAATTCTGACTGAAGAAGAATTAAATACATTACTCCACAAAACCTTCCCATCCTCACGGCTAGAACTCGTTCGTGACATCTTCTTATTCTCCTGTTTTACAGGACTAGCCTATATCGACGTACAACAACTAACCAAGAACAACATCACCACAGGAATAGATGGAGCCAAATGGATATTCAAAAACCGACAAAAAACAGAAACCCCTTCCAGAATACCCTTATTACCCATTGCAGAATCCATTATTCAAAAATACCACCAAGACCCAGTGTGTCTAAATCAAGACAAATTATTACCCATACTTTCCAACCAAAAAATGAATGCCTATCTAAAAGAAATAGCCGATGTATGTGGTATCAACAAAGAACTAACCTTTCACATTGCGCGACACACGTTTGCTACAACAGTAACACTTTCCAATGGCGTTCCTTTGGAAACAGTGAGTAAGATGTTAGGACACACTAATCTAAAAACCACCCAACATTACGCTAAAATTTTAGATAAAAAAATCAGCGAGGATATGCAAGTACTAAAAACAAAATTCAACAACCTAACCATTGATAATCAAAAATCAGCCAACAGTTAAGAAATAGTTAATTTTGAGGTAATTTGCATAGTTTTACAAATGGATTCACAATTATTTAACCCTTTTTTAGTTTATTTTGATACAAACAAAACTAAAAAATTTCCACTTATGAATGCCTTTTGCCTCCATTTCTTCGCAGAATTGGACCAAGAATATCATGCTATTCTTAAGTCCTTTTCTGACATCATTTCTTTAGCTAATAAGATGATTCCTTTTTTGGAATCTAAAATCAAACACTTACATAGTTGGCTCAAGAAACACATTTTCGAAACCCAAGATGAAGAAATTTATTTCTTCAAAGAACTCAAACCCAAATTAGCCTCAAAACTAATTTATTACAAAACTATACTCAAGATGGAGTGCCATGTGCCTAATACCAAAATGCTAAAAAAAGAGTATTACCAACAAAAAATACATGAAATCGATTGGTACAACAAACAACATAAAGATTTCTTTGAATATTATCGTTCAAGAGCTTCGCATAAAGACCAGGAATATTTTTTAAGAAGTCACGTACATCATAACACTTCGGATGATTGCCAATTGTTGAATTACGACAGTAGACTATGCACTACACAGGATTACAATATTGCTAAAATCATGTCAAACGACCTACTTTGTGTGTATCTAGAAAATCGTTTAGATGAACTTGAAAATTCATGCAAATTGCCCATTCAAGGCACACCCATAAATTGGACAGCAAGCAAAATCGACTTGGTTGAATTAGTCTATGCCTTACATCATCAAAAAGTATTCAATGGTGGTAATACCGACCTAAAAGAAATCGCAATGTATATGGGCAAAATGTTCAACATAGAACTCGAAGAAAATATTTACCGTAGTTATTTAGATATCAAAAACAGGAAAGCCAACCGTACAAAATTCTTAAACAGCCTTTCCGAAAATTTAAATGATAAAATGCTAGATGATGAAGCCTAATAAAAAAATGCCTTTTATTAGTAAAACCCAAGTCGACCCAACTTGGGTTTTTTCATTTTCAAGGCAAATAGATAAGCTTTTTACTAAGATAATTGAGCAGAACTAAACGCGAAGTGTTAGCCAACTCCCTATAACAGTAGATTTGTAATAATTTGAAAAAAATCGTTCCCAACTTGGGTACATCTTGGGAAAAAAAATCCTCCAAAACCGCTTGTTTTGAATCATAATCTTTTAATCAAAATCATTATGAATTTACAAGCAAAAAAACTTTTCCCTGAAGTAGACAATTTCGACTTACTAAATCATCAAGTAGTAACCAAACGCGACCTACTCAATTTCGGTAATCTGCTTTTATCTGAAATCAAAAACGCGACACAAAAAGAGCAAACCCCACAATGGTTGAAATCTTCCGAAGTTCGTAAACTTTTAAAAATTTCCCCAGGGACACTTCAAAACCTACGCATCAACGGCACCTTACAACACAACCGTATCGGAGGTATTATCTACTACAACTACGCCGACATCGAAAAACTATTAAACTCAAAAGCCCCTTAAAAAACGTACCCCAATACACAGCAACCCTCTTGTAATAAAAGAAAGTGATTCACTAATCACTAATTACTAATCACTCATCACTAGAAAATGAACTACATCAAACACCTATCAGGTTTCTTCGAAAAAATCAAATTCGACGACCAAATCAATCCTTCGGTTATCAGTGTCTATTTGGCCATCTTCCAAATTTGGAATCACAACCGTTTCAAATCGCCCATCCACGCTTCACGTGAGGAAATCATGTTAGCAAGCAAAATTAGCTCTACCGCTACTTATCACAAATGCATCAAAATTCTGGAAGAAAAAGAATTCATTATTTATACACCTTCTTACAGTTCCTATACGCGTACCGAAATCGAAATTATTCCCTTAGAAAATGTGTTGAATCCCTCTAAAAAAGGGGTTCAAAAACTAAACAACTCAATTTCAAAAAATGAAAAACCTATTGACCAACCTACTAATCAACCTCCTGAACAACCTCTCGAACGCCTATATAGTATATATAATAATAAACATATTAAAACATTAAATAAACATTGTAAACAGTCAAATGTTTTTGCATTTGACCAATCAAGCGAGCCAAAAAATGAACAAGAAATTCAATCCCCTAAAACCACTAACCGCATAAAAAAACAAACCGCCCAAAATCAAACGCCCGGACTTTTTCCCGAACTCGAAATTCCAAACGAAGATAAACCAAACCGCTCCCGAAATCCTGAGTCCAAAAATATCCCGCCAAATTGGGACAGGGTGTTTGAATATTTTATCGCCAAATCCAGCACCCGTCTCGAAGCAGAAAAATTTTATAACTATTTCCAAAGCAACGGTTGGCTTGTAGGTGGAAAAACAAAAATGAAAGATTGGCATGCCGCCGCTCGTAACTGGATGCTCAACAGCCAAAATTATAAAACACCACAAAACGGAAACTTAAAACCCAACCACCTCAACACCAACCAAGATAAAAACTATGCGGAACCGCTCTAACTCGCCCTTATAAACTCATAAACTTTTAAACTTTTAAACTTTTAAACCCAAAACAATGAAACAACTCACGCTATCCGACACGTACACCATCCACAACAACACCAAAATATATCACTTTCCAACCTGCCTAAGCTACATCGAGCAACAAGGGAAAATTCGTTATGGGCAAAAATTCAAAATCGACAATTTAGACCAGCCAACTATCTACATGCTAATTATTTATGCGATTCAAGACCAAAAAGAAGCCCGTAGATTGAATATTTCGCTCAACAAAGGGATTTTGTTGTCTGGAAAAATTGGATGCGGGAAAACGTCTCTAATGCATTTAGTCAAACCATTCATGAAACCCAAAAATGATTACAAACTAAAAACCTGTCGTGAAGTCTCCTTCGAATTTGCTAAAAATGGCTTCGAGGCACTCCAAGCCTATACCCTAAAAGCACCACTCCAAAACCGACTAGCTGGATATTGCTTTGACGATTTAGGTGCAGAACAACAAATAAAACATTTCGGGAACGATTGCAATGTCATGGCTGAAATTCTCATTTCACGCTATGAAGATTTTGTTTTCAACAACTCGATAACCCACCTTACCACAAATCTTTCAGCATCTGAAATTGAAAGTTTTTACGGAAATCGCTTACGGAGTCGCATGCGAGAAATGTTTAATTTGGTGTGTTTTGATACAAAATCAGTGGATAAAAGGTGACAAAATATTTTATTTGAATAACAACAATACATTTGATAATAAAATACCACATTTTAGTATGTTTGCAATTATCTAAACTAAACTAAATTTTGGCAACTAACAAACATGCACAAATTAGATATAACACACTTGATAAGTGTTTTAGGAATCCAGGTAAAAGATTTGCTATTGAGGATTTAATAGCTGCATGTAATGAAGCTATTTACGAGTTTACAGGTAAAGTAGAAGGGATTAAAAAAAGACAACTTTATGACGATATCCGATTTATGGAAAGTGAACAAGGTTGGTCAATTGAATTAGAAAAAACAAAAGACGGCAGAAAAGTATTTTACCGCTATGAAGATCCAAACTTTTCTATATCAAATAAACCTCTGAACGAAACAGAAGCTTTTCAACTAAAAGAAGCTTTACTTACATTAAGTCGATTCAAAGGGATGCCCCAGTACGATTGGATTGATGTGTAATTGATTACCCTGCTTACCCTAAAATGAATTGCATTATTTTTCGTCTTTTTCCTACTTTTTGTTAATAAGAAATTTTTAGATTGTGGATTTCCTCATATTATTTTAGATTGCGTTTTATTATATTTACCTCTTTATATAAATAAGAGCCTTTTAGGCTTGTATTTTATACATTAAAAATCATAATTTTTTTGCAAAATTTCAATTATTCATAAGCAAACTCCTGTTCAATAGCATGAAAATAATTAACAATCAAGATGTTCTTTTAATAGAGGAATTGAAATTAGTATTAAAGGAAAATTCGTCTATATATATTGCTGCTAATTATTTTTCAATTGCTTCAATATTTGAATTATTAGAAAGTTTTGAGTCTCTAAAACCAATAAAAATCTTAATTGATAACATTGATGTAGAAAAAGATATACGTTTCTCATATGATGAAAAAGAACTAAAATCATATCATAATTTAATTCAAAAGTTCAAAGCCGATAAAGTATTTCAACTGATTAAAGATAAAGTAGAAATAAGAGAAGGAAGTGTTGGTGGTCAAAAGTTTATATTAACTGAAACAAATCAGGTTACAAATTATTTTATGTTGGTTCCACACGATTTAAACCTAATTTCATTAGGAGTTATGTCTGCAAAACAACCAATGTTTCTTAATTCATTCGTTGATACAAGCAATCAATATTTATCAATATTTGACAATGTTTGGAACAGTAGTAAAAAAGATTTAAAAGAAAATATTCTTAAAAGTATTGTAAAAGCGGCACAACATTACAGTCCGGAAGAATTATATAAATTCACACTACATAATATTTTTCAAAACAAAACCATAGACGAAATATCAGAACAACGTCTTTGCAGAACCGGATTCAAAGAAACCGAAGTTTGGAAAATGCTTTTCAATTTTCAAAAAGATGCAGTACTTGGAGCCATTGACAAAATTGAAACTTTTGGTGGTTGTATTATAGCGGATAGTGTAGGTTTAGGAAAAACATTTGAAGCTTTGGCGGTTATGAAATACTATAACCTAAGAAACGATAGGATTTTAGTTTTGTGTCCTAAGAAGCTTCGTGAAAACTGGTTAATCTATAGTCTAATTTCTGATGTAAGGAATATTTTGGCTAAAGACCGAATGAATTTTGATGTATTGAATCATACCGATTTATCACGTGAAAAAGGAACTTCAGGATTAATAAATTTAGAAACAATCAATTGGGGCAATTATGATTTAGTAGTTATTGATGAAAGTCATAACTTCAGGAATAATGATCCTCGTAAAAATGCTGTTTCTCGTTACCAAAGATTAATGCGGGATATCATTAAAACAGGTGTAAAAACAAAAGTTTTAATGTTGTCGGCAACACCTGTAAACACGAGAATGAACGATATAAAAAACCAAATCGCTTTCATAACAGAACAAAATGATGCAGCTTTAAGCGAATTCGGAATATCAAGTATCGACCAAACATTACGTAAAGCACAACAAAAATTCAATAGTTGGTTAAAAGACAACCATAGCGAAAATATAAATCGTGATAGTTTAGTAACCAGCTTAAATGGCGATTACTTTAAGATATTAGATTTATTAACCATAGCGCGTTCAAGAAAGCACATTGAAAAATATTATGACGTAACGGATATCGGTAAGTTTCCGGAACGCCTAAAACCTATTGCAAAATACTCTGACTTTGATACTGGAAAAGCATTTCCGCAAATGGACAATGTGAATAATTTATTGAATGCTTTAAATTTAAAGTTCTATTCTCCGTTATACTTTGTTCGTGATGATAAGAAAAAAAGCTACGAAGAAAAATACGATTACATTACTTCAACAGGTTCTGTTTTCAGACAAGTTGAACGTGAAGACAGTTTAATTCACTTAATGAGAGTAAATCTTTTGAAGCGTTTAGAAAGTTCTATCCATTCATTTAGATTGACTTTAGCCTCTCTTTTAAACCAAGTAGAATATCTTTCAGATAAGATAAAAACAATTCATCAAAACGAATATTTCGATACAGATTTCGATATAAACGAAGTAGAATTCGACGATGATCGATTAGAAGATTTAATCATTGGTGGAAAAGTAAAAGTATTGTTGCAGGATTTAGATTTAGTTAAATTCAAGGAATACATTGACGATGACAAAAAACGTTTAGAAGAACTATTGGCAATGTCTTCAGTAGTCGATTCAAAACGTGATGCAAAATTGGATGACTTAAAAAAACTAATCATCGAAAAATTAAATAATCCAATCAATGAAGGAAACAAAAAAGTAATAGTTTTTTCAGCTTTTGCTGATACGGTTCTGTACCTGTACGAACAATTGTCGCAATGGCTTCTCGATGAGCATAAAATATATTCAGCTTTGGTAACGGGTGGTGATGCTAACAAATCAAATATGCCAAATTGCCGTTTAGATTTGAACTCTATTTTAATTCATTTCTCACCATTATCTAAAAAACGAAATGCAATTTATCCTGACGAGAAAAACCAAATTGATATACTTTTTTGTACAGATTGTATTTCCGAAGGGCAAAACCTGCAAGATTGTGACTATTTAGTAAATTATGATATTCACTGGAACCCGGTTCGTATCATTCAACGTTTTGGACGTATAGACCGTATTGGTTCCAAAAATGATAAAATACAATTGGTTAATTTCTTTCCAAATTTAGCTCTAGATAGTTACATCGATTTAATTGGTCGTGTAAAAGGACGTATGCAATTATTAGATACTTCTGCAACTGGTGATGATAACATTATTGACGAAACGGCACATCAAAATCAAGATTTAGAATATCGAAGAAAACAATTAAAACAATTGCAAAGTCAAGTTTTAGACTTAGAAGATATTGAAGGCGGAATCTCGATTACTGATTTAACATTCAATGACTTTAAAATTGATGCAGATAGACTAACACCAAATGAAAGAGAAACGTTCCAAATAACCCCAAAAGGTATTTTTGCATTAACCGAAAACAATTTGGAAGATGGAAAAAAAGGAATTCTTTTTTGCTTAAAAGACACACAATCCACTATTGATGCGGATAAACTAAGTACCAATATTATATATCCATTTACCTTGTGTTATGTAACTACCGAAGGTACTATTTTCATCCCAAGTACAAATCCAAAACGCTGTTTAGACTATTATAAAAAACTATGTTTAGGACATTCCGAAGTACTGCCAAATTTGATTACCGAATTCAATCAGCAAACAAAAAGCGGACGTTATATGGAGGGTTACAAAGAATTATTAGACGTGGCATTGCAACACTACAAAGGAGCTTCTACCGAAATGGGCTTAAACTCGTTAGCCTTACCAGGTATCAGCCGTTTGTCTAAAAAGAGTATCGATGCGCCTTTCGAAATAATTTCATTCTTAATCATAAAATAGCCAATGGCAGTAGCATTAATTCATAAAATAGTAAACTTACCTGCACATTGTTGGGTAAATCAAAAGTTGCCTAAAACATTCTTTAAGCGCAACTTTGATTTAACATTGTCAGAAAAAAAACTGTTAGATGATTTTGCTACCATCAAACAAATGGAAGTACTAGCGTTAGTAAATCCCGAAACAGCAAATATTCCGGTATTTAATAATGAAACAGTAAGTTATGAAGAAATAATTGTTTTAGCAGTTCAAACCACTGACGAACAGTTTGACAAACAAAAAAACAAAATCATAGAACTCATTCAAAAATACATTCCCAATCCAATAGTTTTAATAATCTATGACGAAAAAAGAATGATAATCAACGTAGCCGAAAAACGAATAAACAGTAACGATGCTACAAAAAGAGTACTAGAAAAAAACTATACAACAGAAACAATTGCAATACAAACAACCGACAAAAAACAACTCCAGTTTCTCGAAAACTTAAGTTTTGACAAAGCTAACAAGTTGAATTTAAGTCAGTATTACAATCATTTTATTCAGTCCGTTATAGGCTTGCAATCGGCACAAATTAACGGTACTTTTGTAGCAAGACCAATAGAGCAAAGTAAAGAAAATGTCTTACTTTTGGAACAAATAGAAGCAGTAAAACAGCAAATTACAACACTTGAAAATCTTGCCAAAAAGGAAACACAAGTAGCCGAAATGGTAAAATACAATACCAAAATTCAAGAACACAGAAAAGAAATTACAGAATTAACAAATAAGATAGTCAATCAATAATGAACATACAAAAAGTACACTTACTAAACTTACTAAATACTGGAACCAATCAGTATGTTATTCCTTTCTTTCAACGTCCTTATGTATGGTTAAAAGAGGATTGTGAAAATTTATATGAAGATGTAATTGAAACAGCAAAAGCTAATAAAATCAATCCGCTTAAAGAACATTTTATTGGTACAATTATCACAAAAAACAGCAGTAATAGTTCACAAATGGCAGCTAAGTATGATTTAGTTGACGGACAACAACGTATGACAACTTTTTCGTTATTGATTAAAGCGTTGGCAAATAATGTTGATTTAAACCAGCCAAATGCTAACTTCTTATTTGATAACATCAACAACTCTTTGTTTTTTAAAGATGCTTATGGTGAAGTGCATTACCGTATTATGCACAATCGTATTGATACCATTTATTTTGACAAAGTATTAAGTTCAGATAAAAATACCAATTTTACAGAACCTGAAGGAAAAAGTAACATACTAGATACGTATCGTTACTTCTTAGCTAAGTTCTCAGGATTATCAAATGATGAGTTACTTAACTATAATAACATCATTTTACACAAGTTTCCAGCAATTAGCATGGTGTTAGATGCTCACGATGATGAGCAAGAAATATTCGATACGATTAACTCATTAGGAGTAAAATTAACAACTTCTGAGTTGTTAAAAAATTATGTATTCAGCGACAAACAAACACAAGATTTATACAAAACCTATTGGGAAGACATTTTTGAAAGTGACGAAGAAACAATCAAATTTTGGAATACTAAAAAAACAGCAGGACGTGTTTATCGAGAAAATATCGATGTATTATTATACTGTTATCTATTAATAGAAACTCAAAAAGACATATCTTTAGAGCATCTGTTCAAAGATTATAAAAACTGGTTATCGGGTAAATCCTTCCAAGACAAAAAAACATTTTTAGAAGGTTTAAAATCCTATGCCGAAATCTATGCTACATTCCCTTCAGGAACAGAATTGAACAATTTGAAGTTTGATGATAAAGAAAAACGTTTCTTTCATGTTATCGAAAACCTGAACATTACCACAATTTTTCCTTTAGTATTGTACATCTACAAAAGTGTTGCAGACGAAACAGAAAGAGAACAATGTTTGGAACTATTAGAAAGCTATTTGGTGAGAAGAAATATTTGCAGACTAACTACAAAAAACTACAACAACTTATTCATATCAATAATTAAGAGTATTAAAGAAACTAGTGAAACTACAATCTTTGAAGCCTTAAAAAACACCTTACATAGTTACAAAGAAGACACCAATCGTTTTCCAGAAGACACTGATGTAAAAAATGCTTTTGCCAATTCTATTTTAAGCAATCAACATGCAAAAGAAACGTTATACATTATTGCACTATATCAAGTAAAAACAGTACTTAACGATGTAACGGTATTGAGTGCAAATAGTTTCTCTGTAGAGCACATGATGCCAAAAAAATGGGAAGAAAATTGGAGTAAGCTAGAAACTCAAGAAGAAAAGAATGCACGAAATTACAAGCTGCTGACTTTTGGGAATTTAACCATTATTACCAAAAACCTAAATAGCAAATTACGCAATAGTGCTTGGAGCAATAAAAAAACAGTATTGCAGCAATATTCATCATTACCTTTAACTACAAAATATACAGTGTTAGAGGATTGGAATGAAAGCACCATAAATAATCGTGCAGAAGATTTAGAAGCAATTGCATTACAAATTTGGAAGAAGTAAAGTATGGAAAAAATAAATGCATTAACCAGTGCCAACATTGTGGCAGACAACATAGAAACACTAAAACAATTGTTTCCTACTATTGTTAAAGAAGGGAACATAGACCTCAATGAATTAAAAGCATTGTTGGGCGAAAACGTAGAAGATAAAGACGAATACTATCGCTTCACCTGGGCAGGCAAAAGTGAGGCACGTTTAGAAGCAAACAAACCTACTACAGCAACATTACGACCTAATAAAAAAGAGAGTAAAGATTGGGACACTACGAGCAATATTTTTATCGAAGGGGATAACTTGGAAGTATTAAAGTTAATGCAAAAAAGTTATGCTAATAAAATCAAAATGATTTACATAGATCCGCCTTATAATACAGGCAAAGATTTTGTGTATAAAGACAATTATACCGATAATTTAGGTAATTATTTGAGTATAACCGGACAAGTTGACGATAAAGGTAAAAAACTAAATACCAATACCGAAAGTGACGGTCGTTATCACAGTAATTGGCTCAACATGATGTACCCTCGTTTGCGTTTGGCACGAAACCTAATGACAGATGATGGCGTTATTTTTATTTCAATTGATGATAACGAAGTGCATAATTTGAGAAAATTGTGTGATGAGATTTTTGGAGAAGATAATTTTGTAACAAATTTGATTTGGCATAAAAAATATGGTGCAGCAAATGATGCAAAATATTTTTCAGATGTACATGATCACATATTGGTTTATTGTAAAAACATAAATAATTGGCGTCCAAATATGTTTGAAAGGCCCGATGAATTAAATTCAAAATATAAAAATCCAGATGGTGATCCAAGAGGTGAATGGATTGCAACAAATTTATCAGTGAAAACGTATAGTAAAGCAAATGATTATATAATAACAGGCCCAACTGGTTTAGAGTTTACACCACCTGCTTCAAGAGCATGGGTAGTTTCAAAAGAAAGGTTCAAAGAATTATTAGAAGACGGAAGAATTACTTTTGGGAAAGATGGAACTTCAAGACCATATCTAAAAACATATCTTAGTGAAGTTCAAAATGGTATTGTTCCAACTACAATTTGGTCATATAACGATGCAGGTCATAATATTGGTGCAAAATCAGAAATTAGAGATTTATTTTCAGATAGTACAGTTCCATTTGACACACCGAAACCAACTAAATTGCTACAAAGAATTATTTCAGTTGGTGAAAGTAAATCTAAAAATGATATTATTCTTGACTTCTTTTCAGGTTCCGGTACCACAGCCCATGCCGTAATGCAACTGAATGCAGAAGATGGTGGTTCAAGAAAATGTATTTCAGTACAATTACCAGAACCTACCGATGAAAAAAGTGAAGCTTACAAAGCAAAATACTTTAATATAGCTGATATCACAAAAGAGCGTATTCGAAGAGCAGGAGAAAAAATCAAAAAAGATTTTAAAGACAAAGATGGTATTGACAAATTAGACGTTGGTTTTAAAGCGTTCAAATTAGACAGCAGTAACATTACCGCTTGGGATGGCAATCCAGATAATTTAGAACAGCAGTTAGATGTATTCGCAAACAACATCAAAACAAATAGAACCGAAGAAGATATTTTATTTGAAATTCTACTAAAATACGGTTTAGATTTAACCGTGCCTATAGAAGAAAAAAACATAGCAGGCAAAACAGTGTACAGCATAGGATTAGGCACCTTATTCATTTGCTTAGCAGATGGCATTACACCACAAATTTCAGAAGGCATCGGAGCTTGGAAACAAGAACTAAACCCTTCCATTTGCAGAGTCATCTTCAAAGACTCAGGCTTTGCAAGCGACAAAGACAAAGTAAACGCAATGCAAATTTTAAAACGATTTGGTATTGAAGAGGTGAATAGTATATAAATAGGTTTTAGTTTTTTTACAAAAAAATAACTTTCGTTATGAAAATAAACGACATACATATAAAAAACTTTAAAGGAATTGAGGACAAATCATTTGTTTTTAATCCACAATTTAATGTTTTAATCGGTGATAATGGTGCTGGAAAAACGTCAATTTTAGACGCCGTTTCTATAGCTATGGGTACTATCCTAATGAAATCAGGAGCTAGTTTTGGCTATAGTGGTACTAGAACTAGACCTTTATACAAACATGAAATTAGAAATGTTATCACAGAATTAGGCAGAAAAGAACCACGTGATGTTGTTTTAGAAGGTAGCTTTAATTTTGAAGGGCATACATTAAAATGGTGTAGAAAACAACCTAAATTCTCTAAAAACCTAAGTTACAAAGAAGCATCTGATGTAACTAGTTTAGGCGAGTATTTTTCTCAAAACATTGAAAACCCTATAAATTTACCATTATTTGTTCATCATACAACAGCAAGATTATGGGGTAACATATTTGATAAAAAAAACAAATACGAGAAACTTACATCCAGATTTGAAGGCTATTATGCTTGTTTAGATTCACGTTCTATCAAAGATAAGTTTTTAGTTTGGTTTAAAACATATGAAGACAATATTCTAAAATTTGAAAAAGATAAGAGTTTGTATGATGCTTTTACTAATACAATAACATCTATGGTCAAGGATTGGGAACAATTACATTACAGTTGGGACCAGGAAGATATTTTAGGTAAAACCAAAAATGGTAATTGGTTACCATTAAAAAATCTAAGTGACGGATATAGAGGTATTGTTCATTTAACAGCCGACTTAGCTTACAGAGCAATACAGTTAAATCCACATTTAGGTGAAAGAGCAGTTTTAGACACCGAAGGTATTGTTTTAATTGATGAAATTGACATGCACTTACATCCAAAGTGGCAGCGTCACATTATTGAAGATTTAAAAAGAACCTTTCCTAAAATCCAGTTTATTGTAACAACACATTCACCTTTTATTGTTCAATCTTTAAAGAAAGAGGAAGTAATAAGTTTAGATGTTGAAGTAATTAATGAAGATCCTTTCACTAAGAGTATAGAGGAAATTGCAGAACAAGATATGGATGTTGTTAATGTAAAAAGAAGTCAAAAATTTATGCACTATCAAGATATTGCTGCTAAATATTTTGATTTAATTGAAAAAGGAAAAAATTCTAAAGATGACATAGAAACTAGAAAGTTAAAAATGGAACTAGATAGGATTGAACTAGAATTTAATGATGACCCAGTTTATGTTGCTTTAATGCAAGCTGAACGTAAAACCGAACTACCATAAATGAGACCAGTTGATAAATCAAGATACACAACTAACCATATAGAGTACAATCCATATGGTGATGCAAAACCAGATTTAATAGCTGCAATTGGTACGTTTTGTTCTTATTGTGAAAGAGAAGGCTTTAGTTCTGCTCTTGATGTAGAACACATTCAAGATAAAGATGGTCATCCTGATAAAGAGTTTCTTTGGAATAACTTTTTATTGGCATGTAAAAATTGTAATTCAATTAAAGGAACAAAAGAAATTGACTTCCCTAATATTATTTTACCACATATTCAGAATACATTTTCTCCTTTTGAATATTTAGAGAGCGGTTTTATCAAAATTAAAGATGAAGTTGTTGAACCTTTAAGGAGTAAAGTTGTTGAATTGGTAAATTTAGTTGGACTAGATCGTCGTCCTGGAATTGCAAACTATAGCACTAAAGATGATCGCTGGCGAGAACGTAAGCAAGCATGGGAATTAAGTGAAAAATATAAACAAAAATATATTGCTGATAAATGTGATGTTGAAACAATTGTAGATTTATCACTTAAAAATGGTTTTTGGTCCATTTGGATGAATGCATTCAGAGATTTCCCAGAAGTACAAAGAGCATTAATAGATAATTTTAAAGGAACTCGATTAAATTATTTCGCTCATATCAAATAAAAATAAATAAATCAATCAAAAAAGAGTGCCCAAGTTAACTGTCAACAAAATATATTAACATGCACTACTTGGACAATAACTAGGACAAGATGTCCAAGTAATACATAAAATAGTGTAATATTAAAGTTAACTTGGACAAGATGATACTAATTATAATAATGCAGAAGTCCTTAGTGCACCAGTACATAATGTTAGTGCACCAGTTAAAAAGCTTAGTGCACAAGTTGTAAGACTTAGTGCACCACCTAAAAAATAGATTTGAAACCATGAAAATAAAGTTTGTAAGCGGATTAGAACACCAACAAGATGCTGTAGAAGCTATTGTAGATATATTCAAAGGACAAGAAGTGTGTACTTCTAACTTTACTGTATTTTCACCAGAATATATAAACAAACAGTATCGTACTGCAGAAAATAACTTGGGTTTTGCTAATAAATTACAAATCAATGAAGCTCAAATCATAGACAATGCTCAAAAAATACAATTAAGAAACGGATTGCGTCCTTCATTATCAAATGAAATAGACATAAACAATCTTGATTTTTCAATCGAAATGGAAACAGGTACCGGAAAAACTTACGTGTATCTAAAAACTATTATGGAAATGCAACGTCAATATGGATTCAAAAAATTCATCATTGTAGTACCTTCAATTCCTATTAAAGAGGGTGTTTTTAAATCACTACAAATGACCGTTGACCATTTCAACGAACATTACCCAGAAGCAGTCTATAACGAAAAAAGTTTCTTCGTTTATGATAGTTCTGATTTATCTAGTGTAAGAGATTTTGCTATAAATGATAGCTTACAAATAATGGTAATCAACATTCAAGCTTTTGCAAAAGATATAGATGAAACAGCAGCTAAAACAAACAGAATCTTATTAGATTATAATGATAAATTAGGCTATAAACCTATTTCTTTGCTTCAAAACACACGTCCTTTTGTAATTGTAGACGAGCCTCAATCAACTATGAGTAGTCCTTTACAAAAGAAATCCATCAAAAATCTTAATCCATTAGCAATTTTCAGATACTCAGCTACACACACAGAAAAAATTAATCTAATGTACAAGTTAGATGCTGTGGATGCTTATAACAAACAGTTGGTAAAACAAATTGAAGTAGCATCAGTAATGGTTGATGGTGCAGCTTCCAGCGGAGCATACATAAAACTGGTATCACTACAAAACCGTAATGGTATATCAGCAAAAGTAGAGATTGATGTAAAAGGACGTGACGGTAAAGCAAAGCGTGAAATAAAAGAAATAAAACAAAATACAGATTTATTACAGATTACAAAATTGCCTCAATATGCAGATTACTTTTTAAAGGACATCTATATCGATCAAGAATATATTGAGTTTACTAATGGAACCGAGATTAGTTTAGGTCATTCAATTGGAGCTGTAGATGATTTGATGATAAAACGTTTTCAAATAAGAAAAACAATAGAAGAACACTTAGACAAAGAAGTAAGATTAAATCCAAAAGGGATAAAAGTATTAAGCTTGTTTTTTATTGACTCTGTAAAGCATTATCGCGTATATGATGAAGAAGGAAATCAACAAAATGGTGATTATGCTACAATTTTCGAAGAAGAATACAAAAAACTAATAAAATCAAGAAAGTACCAATCTATTTTCAATGAAATAAAAGATTTAGATAGCGAAGTTTCTCAAATACATAACGGTTATTTCTCAATTGATAAACAATCTAAAGCAAGCAACAAGAAAGAAAAATTTGAATATTTCAAAGATACTTCTGGTTCAGTTAAAGCAGATGAAGATACCTACAATCTAATTATGAAAGATAAAGAGAAATTACTTAGTTTCGATAGTAAACTACGTTTTATTTTCTCTCACTCAGCATTAAAAGAAGGTTGGGACAATCCAAATGTATTTCAAATTTGTACACTTAAAGAAGCAGGACAATCAGACAACAAAAGAAGACAAGAAATTGGTCGTGGTCTTCGTTTAGCAGTCAACCAAGATGGTGAACGTGTATATGGTTTTGAAGTAAATACACTTACAGTTATGGCAAGTGTTAGCTATGAACAATTTGTAGAGGAGCTTCAAAAAAATATTGAAGATGAAACAGGTATCAAATTTGGTATTCTTCAAACACATAGTTTCAGCAATGTAGTAATTAGTATGAATGGTAATGAGCCTGAATATTTAGGACATCATAAATCGGAAGAAGTATTTAACCACTTATTACTAAAAGGATACATCAATACCAAAGGTAAAATCCAAGATCTATTAAAAGAAGATATCAAACAAGGAGCAGTTGATTTAGGTCAAGATTTTGAAAAACATGTTGAAGAACAAATCATCAAAGAAATTACCAGAACAGCTGGAAGATTAGATGTAAAAAATAATGCTACTAAAGAAATTGTAAAAGTTAATAAGCAAGTCTTTTTAAGTGAAGAATTTAAAAATCTTTGGGATAAAATAAAATTTAAAACAACATATTCTGTTGACTTTAAGAGTGAAACATTAATAAAAGAATGCATTAAAAACATTAGCAATAGATTAGTTGTTAATGGAGGAAAACTATCATACAATAAAACAAAGTTAGATATTACCGAGGGTGGAGTTACATTTAATGATCCAAAAACAAATTATGATGTTGTAAAGCAAGAAGTTGCTGCTTTACCTGATATTATTGGTTACTTGCAAAATGAAACAAGATTAACTAGAAAATCAATTGTGGAAATTCTAAGAGGTTGTGATAATCTGAATTTCTTTAAAATAAACCCACAAAAATACATTGAAGGATGTATTGATATAATTAATGAACAAATGCGCTTGCATATTGTAGATGGAATTGTGTACAAGAAAATTGGAGATAATGAATTTTACAATCAAGAACTTTTTGAAAACGAAGAACTAACTGGATATTTAAAATCCAATATGATTGAAAGTTCAAAATCACCTTTTGAATTTACAATTTATGATAGTAACATCGAAAAAGAACTTTCAAAAGAGTTTGAAAAAAACAACAATGTAAAGGTATATGCTAAGCTTCCCGATTGGTTTAAAATTGAAACACCTCTAGGCAATTATAATCCTGATTGGGCAGTTTTATTTGAAGTTGATGGTAAAGAACAATTATATTTCGTTGTAGAAAGTAAAGGTACTTTAGGATATGACTTTTTACGCCCTGCAGAACAAGGAAAAATTGATTGTGGCAAAAAGCACTTTGAAGAACTTTCAAAAGCAACTAAGAGTAATATTAAATTGGAGTTAGTTTCAAATGGTGAAGATTTTGTTGATTTAGCCCTAAGTAAATTGTAAGGGACTTTCAGTTCAATAAAATAATTACCTCATTCAGATGCACAAAAACCGTCTTTAGTCCAAGTTTTCCTAAAGCCAATTCTTTGTTTGCTTCATTTCGCTAATTTTAAGTAAAATATTGAAACTCATTGTAAAAAAACTAGATAAGTGGTATTTGGTAAACACAAAAAGAGTTCTAACATTTGAATTGTAATAAATATGGGAAAAGAATACATCTATCATAATCTAATATGGAAAAACATCCATAGTAATATCAATACCAATAGGATATACCCCAAATTTAAAAAAGGAGACCAATTCAAATCGGGATTTTATGATGTAGTTAGAAGCACCGCTTTTTTAGCAGATTATTCAGTAAAAAATACAGATACAAAATTCTATTTATCAATTAAAGATCATGGCGATTATTTTCAGTTTAGTAGTAATTGGGTGGCTACAAAAATGAAAGGTACTTTTTTACTCACAGTTCATGAAGAGATTTTTAATCAAAATAAATGTAAAAACGAGTACATCAATTGGAGAGGAAATCTATTTGAATCGATGCTTATTCTTAAAGAAAAAGTTAGAGATTTTGTAATTACGGTTGATGAAGAGTTTAAAATTGAGTTGAGTTTTAATGTAGATTTAGCCAACCTACAAAACACTTTTGAACCCCTACAATTACTCGACAATAGATTTATAATCCAATTAGCTCAAGAAAGCGCAAATGAAGTTTTTAAAATAGGATTAGGGTATTTGAATGTTGATGATAAAACGTGCATCAGAATCCTAAAAACAATCCTTGAAGAAATGCCTTTTGCTGGTTTTGTAATAGGTCTTGCTTATTTCAATTTAGGGAAAAGCGAACTGTCTAACCAATATATTGTTAACGCTTTAAACAACATATCTGAACATATAGAGCTTAGCGATGAACTAATCGGAATTGTTACTGAAACGATTGCAACTAATGAACTTAATTTAGGGATAGCAGATGACCGTACAATAAGAGCATTTTTTGGAGTGTTGGACATAAATCAGAGCCCAACGGCATTGATTAAACTATCCTACTTAATTCTGAGTAAAAACATAAGACATCTTAAAGATTTTGCACTCGAAAATGTAACGATTGCTATAGATTTTTGCTCAAAGGATGATGATGATTTTTCTAAAGCTGCTGGTTTTTATATAATATGTTCAATATTACTTTGGAACGATAAATTTACGGAAGCCGAAAAGTACCACCATCATTTTTTAATTGAAAATAATGATTTTTTAAATTTTTATACTGAACATGTTGAAGCTTATGTAATATTGGCATTGGCAAAAAACAACATCAACTTCATTGCTAATTTATTTCTAGATTTTCCCCACCTCAGAGATAAATTTTCAGGATTATCTGACGCATGGTCATTCAAAAATAATGAATCATTAAATTCAGATTGGTCTAATTCAAATCTTTATTTGTACAGGAAAATTGTAGCGGCTGAAAAACAGTACTGCGACCTGTAGTACAAGAATCTATTGAGTAAAAACAATAAAAGAAGACAAAAAAAAACAGTAGAAAGTTAACAGTAAAATGGGCATACCCCGCTGCGCAAAGTCTCCCGACTTTGAGCTCTAACTAACATATTCTCAAACGATGACTTTTTATGAACATTCACAACTTTATTTTCGACTAATTCAACTTTAACTAATCCATTTCCTTCAATATAATTACTTGCGCTTGAATAAATATAATCTTCTATTTTACTAACTATTCCTGCCCCAGCTGCGCAAAGTCCCTCAGCTTTGAGTTACCACAAATTAAACTTTTTTTCAATAATCACTTATTTTTATTTTTAATGAAAATGCAAAAATAATGTAGAATAGTATTAGATTACTATCTTAACACAAAGTCGGGAGACTTTGCGTAGCAAGCCTATCTTAAAATTATGGTTGAAACTTTGGGGATCAGAGGGGGGGGCTTGTTAGGAGGTGTAACCCTACGTCTTTTATCTGGTGTGCCATCAGGTTTATTAGGTTTAGGGCCTGGCTTAATAGACTTAATTGTTTCCATATTGTTTGTAAATTTTAAATTATACACAAATTACAATAAAAAACCTATCATTGTTTTACGGAAAACCTCATTTTAAAAAGAAGATTGTATTATTTTTAAAGCTGAATTCAAACAACAAAAGCACCCTTTTTACAGAGTGCTTTTTGTTTTATTTATCATCCCTCAAAGTCGGGAGACTTTGCGGAGCATATTCATCTTAAATTTATTGCTCAGACTTCGGAGAGCTGGGTTATTTAGACAAATAAAAACATATAGATTAGCTAAGTAATTATTAAAGAAAATGATAAATTGAAAATTCTAATTTGGGAAAATCAATACGATGTACTAGATTGGATACGTCTTGGCTTTAGCGCAAAAGAAATTTATTTTTATGCAGAAATTCCAAATATAAACGATTGTCTAATTTTTGCGATAGATTCCTCGATTTCCGATTTTGCTCAAACATTGGTGAACTGTATACAACAGCTTAAAAATAAAGAAGAATTCTTAATCTATAAAGAATCTTGGGGATATGAATTTGATGAAGACGCTTTTAAAAAAATCGAAAGTTATTTAGCCAAATAAAAACATGTAGATTAGCCAAGCTTGAAGCCCTATATTTTTTATTTATTGAATTTACTCAATATTAAAATCAACCCTTTTCAACCTTGAAATTACTATAATAACCTAAGGGTCTATCGAGAAGGATCAGTGAAATAAACATTACTTTAAAGGTAAACAATAATAGCATTTATATCCACAAATACAGTATATAATGAACACCTTTTCTTAAAATCAAAATAAAGACAATACCACTTACTCATAAAAAAAATCAATTATACGTAATTACATATAGCTTTTAAAGTTTACCTAGTTTTATATGCAAAAACATACAATCAAGCTTGTGTTAATACTTTTTATATCTATTTACATATAATTAAATATTTTTTATTACTTTTATATTCAAAAGCATATAAAAATGGATTTGATTGCAGATTTTATTAAAAAGAGACGAAAACAAGCTGGACTTACTCAAGAAGAGTTTGCAACAAAGGCGGGGGTAGCTTTAACGGTTATTCGAAAAATTGAACAAGGCAAAGAAAACTTAAGTCTATCAAAAGTAAATCAGGTATTGAAAATGTTTGGGCATGTTTTAGGTCCCATTAGCGAAAAATAATCATGAGACAAGCTATAGTTAAATATAACAACATTCAATCGGGTATTTTAAAAGAGTTAGATAGCGGAGAATATGAATTTGTGTACGATGAAAATTACATTGAAAACTATCCCGATTTATTTATAACTTTTAATATGCCTGTACAAAGGCGGGCATACAGAAGTAAAAGATTATTCCCTTTTTTTGATGGTTTAATTCCAGAGGGGTGGTTGTTAAATATTGCCTCCGAAAGTTGGAAAATAAATAAAAATGACCGTATGGGACTTCTTTTAGCCTGCTGTCAAAATGCAATTGGTGCTGTCAGTATTCACCCTATTAATGAAAATCAAGATGTCTAAATGCCTCTATTGTTATCAAGAAATAGTTACTATTACTAATCTTGATTATCACGATAAATGTATCAAAGCTTTTTATGGCACTTCCTTAGCCCCTGTTCTTCCATATCGTTTAGAAGAAATGGAACAATTAGCAAGGGATGCTGTAGCATTATCGGTAACCGTGCCTGGTGTGCAACCTAAATTATCGCTAGGATGGATAAAATCAAACTTAGAAAATGGACACGATGGTCGTTTAACCATTATGGATGCCTTAGATGGTAACTATATCCTAAAACCACAAAATTCTCAATACCCACAGATGCCAGAAAATGAACATCTCTCAATGAAATTAGCTGAATTGCTAAAAATTGATGTAGTGCCTTCTAATATGATTCGTTTAGCTTCTGGCGAATTGTGCTATATTACTAAAAGAATTGATAGAAAAAAAGCAGGTCAGAAAATTCATATGATTGATTTCTTACAAATCCTTGAATTAGAAGACAAATATTTAGGAACAACCGAATTACTTGGAAAAACTATTGGCGAATTATCCGTGAACACCTTATTGGATAAATTGAGGTATTTTGAACTAACTCTTTTCAATTTTATCATAGGTAATAATGATATGCATTTGAAAAACTTTTCAATGTGGTTATCAGACATAGGATGGGTATTATCCCCAGCTTATGATTTGTTGAACGTAAAAATTATTTTACCAAAAGACGATGAAGATACTGCATTGAAATTTGGAGGTAAAAAGAAAAATTTTAATAAAAAATACTTTGATAGATTTGGAGATCTCTTGAAATTGAACGAAAAACAGATAAATTCTGTTTACAAAAAACTACATAAATGGTTACCTAAAGCCATTCAATTAATTGATAATTCCTTTTTAAATGAAGATGCAAAATTGAGCTATAAAGAATTAGTAAAAAAACGTACTAACTTATTTATAGAAAATCCAAAATAACTAATTTCAAACTATAATCCGCATTTAACATCGTAGTTAAACAAAATTATACTATACTCTCAATCTCTTTCTAAAAACGAGAGGAAATTTATTTATAGGAATCAAGCGTCAATACTATTGACGCTTTTTTTTGTGGAATACAACACACTATATACCAATAACATACATCACTTCTTAGAAATAAATATTCATAAAACATTAGTAATAGGGTTACCTTTTTAAATAAAGAATATAAATAGATATAAATTAATTTTTAACATAAAATCTTATATCATGAAAAATGTATTCTTTTTAATCACTTTGTTTTTAACATCATTTTTATCCTTTGCGCAGTCACAAGTATGGGTTGATGGCTACTACAGAAGCAATGGAACCTATGTCAAGGGGCACTATAGAACGGAAAAAAACCATACTATTAATGATAATTGGACAACAAGAGGTAATATTAATCCGCATACTGGTAAACACGGTACAAGACCTAGGAGTGTGTCATATTCTTACAACACATCTCGCTATTCTAATTTCAAGGCTAAATCTTATGATTCTCCAGAATATACTTCTACAGTATACTCTCATTCAAAACAAGTAACATCTTCATATACAATACCTGCTTATACAGCACCATCATACACAACTCCAACATATAATAGTTATAATAGTAATAGTTCTGATAATTTTTTAGCATCCTATTCTTCAGCTGAAACTAACACGCAGACTTATGCATCTCAAACCATTTATACTGGTCCTAGAGGTGGTACTTACTATATTAATAGCAATGGCAATAAAACTTACATAAAATAATTTTTTTTTAATATTTTAAATTAATCGATATGCAAGAAAGTATAACTTCCGATAAAATTACATTAACCCAGTATGGCTTTCAATCAGCAACAAATTCAAAATCAAATCCTGAAAGTATTGATGGCTATTTAAATAAAGTATATGACAAGTTCTTAGAAGACCAAAAGTTAGACGAAACTGGTGTTAAAAATAGAATTTCAAGATTGCGAGAAGAAGTAATATTGGAAAAAACCAGAAAAAATGATCTTCAAGCAGAAATCACAGCTTACAGCGCTAATAAAATTGATAAAGAAAACGAAATTCAAGAACTTGAATTAGATAGAATTGACATAAAAAATGGTGAAGGCGAATTAGGTGATACAACTTCCTTTATCATTGGAGCTTTCATAACAATTCTACTTACACTTTACTTGTTTGTCTTTTACTCTTCTTCCGGTTATTCTTCTTTTTATGGAATAAAGCAAGGAAGTTTAGGTTTCATAAATGCAAATGTTTTTTCAGATGCTTTGAATCGAGGCGGTGGGGTTTTTGCTTTGATAATCCTTTTTCCAGTGATTTTTTTAGGATTAGGATTTTTAATTCATAATGCATTAGAAGAAAATAAAGAATTGGTTAAAAAAGGAAAACCACAAAAATTTGCTTTGATTTCGGTGTTGCTCTTTATAACATTTATTGCCGATGCTTTCATTGGTTATAAAATTGCCGAAGGAGTACACAACAATGAGTTTAATGCTGGTCGTACAAATGAATTGTGGAATTTCAATATGATATTTTCGGATATTAATTTTTACTTAGTATTGATATTAGGGTTTGTAGTTTATGTCATTTGGGGATTCTTATTAAACTATGTGTTAAGCCATTCCTATTTAAAAACAGAAAATGAAAAAACCAAAATAATGCTAGGAAACATTAGCAATAGAATTCAAGAAAAGAAAAATGAATTAAACCTTATTTTATCGAGAATAGCTAAGGCCGAAAGTGATATTTTATCATGCAATGCGAAAATTGAAGACAAAGAAAAAAACATAAGTGGTTATGAAACTGGAGACATCCCAATTAACATTTCAACTTTAAAAGCAGCAATCGGAGAATTTATGGGAGGTTGGCAATATTTTACCAATGGAAATTTCAATTCGGATGATGCTTTAAAATTAAATAATGAAGCAATTAGAGTACAAACAAATTGGATGAATTCAAAAATTGAAAATCTAAACGAGTAATCAGTTAAGTTATGGAAACAAAAAGAGCAAATAAAGTTAAAAGTAAAAAACCAATTTACATATTAATCGCAGTATTAGTGTTTTTTATTCTTTTCATTAGTCTAATTTCAATGCCTTCTAAATTGAATACTGCTATCGATGAAATTCAAATTAGTACAAATGTGAATGAAGTTAAATCAATTTTTGACAAATATAAATTCGATTTGTTAGAAACTGACGAAAATGGAAATAAATGTATTGCCATTGAATTTCAAGATAAGCTTCGTAAAAAGTTGAGTACTTTCAATTTAAATGATAAAGAAATCAAACATTGTTTAGAGTGGTTACCCACTGCAAAAACTAACGTAAATGTAATTGTAGTTCCCGATTTATCAAGAAGAATTTTAGATGAAATTAACAATCCTAATCAAGTGGCTAACGACAAAATTATTCTTTCAAACATTTGGAAGTCATTTGTAGAAGTTTCAATGCTAAAACAGGATTCAAAAGACAAGTTGATAATTGATGTAACGGATGTAGAACAAGCTAAAGGACAATTTAACGCAATAGCAAATAATCTACAATTTGACTTATCAAATCATAAAGGAAAAAGTAATCGATTGTATTTTACAGCTGATAAAACTGACCAATTTAATTTGGGGATAGAAAAAATGTACAATGCAGCAACTCAGAAACCACTGGGAGCAGATTATGTATTTTATTTCAAAAGATACTTAGAAAGCAGAATTAAAAAGAATACGCTATTTGATAACTACCTAAATAAAATTGTTATTATTACAGATGGGTATTTAGAACCCGAAGAAAGAGCAGCCTATACAAAATTGGCACCTCAGTTATACAAGTCTTTAAATATAGGAAATACAAACGAAATGATTTCAATGTTAGGCTTTAGCATTCCAAAAGTAAATGTAGATTTATCAAATTCTGAAATATTAATTTGCGAAGTAAACGAACGAAAAAAAGGAAAAGGTAAAGATTTCGAAATTTTAAAAGCATACTGGACCGATTGGTTACAAAGAATGAATGCTAGAAATATCAAACTGGTACATCGTGAACAGGCAACAGATATAACAGTAAATACAATTAACCAATTCATCAAGCAATGAAAATAGCAGCTATTCTTTTCTTTACATTCTTAACCCTTAATTGGTCATTATGCCAAACGCAAATTCCAACAACTTTTCAAGCAAAAGTTGTTGGAGTCAAAGATGGCGATACGTTCAAAGTATTGTATAACAATTCCGAAATAACAATTCGTTTAAATCACATTGATTGTCCTGAAAAAAACCAACCTTATGGAAAAAATGCTAAATGGAAAGCATCTGAACTTTGTTTTGGTAAAATGGTTAAAATAGTGAGCAATGATAAAAAAGACCGCTACAAAAGATTAATTGCAGAAGTGTATTGTAATAACATAAATATCAACAAAGAGTTAGTTAAAAATGGATTAGCTTGGCACTTTAAAAAATACTCCTCTAATAATGACTATGCAAAATTGGAAATTCAAGCTCGTAAATTAAAAGTTGGTTTATGGCAACAATCTAATTCCATACCACCATGGCAATGGCGTAAACAAAAAAATAAAAGGTGATTTTCTGAAAATTTATTAAATTGTAGCGATTTTAAAAACAAACTAAATCGCTACAATGAATAAACTTTTAAGCTTAATACAGATTACTGACAAGGATTTATTATCTAAAATAAAAGAAGATAGTGACAATCTAAGCATTGTTTACAAAAAATGTAAAAATAACAGCATTCGTTTTATGAAAAAAATGACTTCTAAAATGAATGAATACGAACTTGAAGACGTATTTCAAGATGCTATATTAGTGTTGTATGAGAAAATAACCAAAGGAAATTTTGAATTAACTTGTTCTTTCCAAACGTATCTAAATTCTGTTTGTAGAATTCAATTACTCAACACCCTAAATAAAAGCGAAAATACAGTAGATTTTATTGAAAGGAATGAGGAGGAGGATGACAATTCAGAGCTATCTTACCTAAATATTACAGATAGGTTAGATGTTATTGAAAATACTAATGAACCTTATTTTCAAGCAATTGAAAAAGCATTGTTAAAAATAAAAGAAACTGGTGGACATTGCTATGAGTTATTAACGTTGTTTTGGTATCATAAAAAAAGTATGATCGAATTAACGGAAGTTTTTGGCTATTCTAATGCTGATAATACAAAGCAACAAAAAGCAAAATGCCAGAAAAGATTAGAGAAATTAGCGTTCAATGAGTTGAATAACTAAACATGAAGAAATCAGAACAAATAATAAAATCATTAGTGCTTCCAGTATTGGAAAAGGACAATAATTTCAATCAATTTAATTTGAATGATGAGTTCTGGAAAGCATTTACTGCAGCGATATTACTTTACGAAAATGATGCTAAACCTAGTTTCAAAGTTGTATATGAATTACAATTAAATGATCCAGAGAAAGTAATTAAAAAACTAACATCAATTCATACTAGTTTCATTAAGGAACTTGCTGAACTTCATGTTTTAGAAGGTAGCGACGAAGCTATTAATATTTTATTAACGAAAAACGATAAGCTTTTTTTAGAACAGGTTAACTATTTTAAAACCGTTAAAGGTGTAATAACAAAATTAGAACGCGAACGCATTAAAGAGGAATTACCCAAAGCTTATGAAAAAGTAACATTTGAAATTCCTGAAAATGATTTAGAAGCTGCAATTAAAAAGACCGAAAGAGAAAACCTTAAAAAAAAATTCAAACAATGGGATGAAGAATTAACCGATTTTTCTCATGTCGCTGCGGCAACATCATTAGTTACAGTGTCGAAAAAATCCACTACTTCTAAAGTGTTTTCTTTAACATGGGTTAAGTATGCTGTTGCCTCTTGTTTTGTTGTGGCTTTTGGTACTTGGGTATACTTTTCAAATTCTGAAATAATGCAATCTAATACAGATTTTGTTGTAACTTCAAAAGATAATCCAAAACCATTGGATTCTGTTAAAAATTTCGACAAAACAAACCCAATACAAGAAATAGTAGATGATAAGTCAACTTCTGTAGTAGCTAAAGACACAGCTGTTTCGGTGTTGTCAAGTCAGAGCACTTTAGGATATACAGATTCAAACAACAAAAAAGGATTCAAAATCAACTATATTGATTACAGTAAAAAAATTGAAGGTTTAAAGGAGGCTTTAAAAAGAGATAACAACCCCGAATATATAGAAGAATATAAAAAATTAACAGCATTAAATAATAAATATATTTTTGATGGGATTTCGCTTTCGGTTTACAAAAAAGCCTTAAATCGTAAAGAAGCTATTTTAACAACAGCTGACGGTTCACTGTATTTTTACGATAAATCAGAATTTTATAAATTACAAAAAACAGAAATTCCTCTTGAATTAGAAAAAGTAAAAGATAATAATGTTAGAGAAGAATTAGAAAAAATCATTTTTGAAAATGAATAGAAAGCTTCAAAATAATTTGAAACTAAGCACAACGTTAATATTTGCTTTTATTTCTTTTTCCTCTGTGGGTCAAACTCATACAGAAAAACAAATTGAATCTGTTTTCAAAAACTTAGTATTGGCTTATGGCAATTCTAAAGCAGCTCCAAAATTAGCCTATTTTAAAAAGGAAGCTATCAAAACAACACCAGCTTTGTACACAACTTCACCTCAGCCAACTATTCTGGTAGATGGTAAGTTTTATGATCTCTGTATTTCTTTTGGTAAGGATAGTACAAATGCATTAGCCGTAGTTTTAAGTCATGAATTAGCACATTACTATAACGACCATACTTTTTGTGCTGATTTTGCATTTGTAGTTAGAAAAAATAATGCTGAATTAGCTCAAAAACTAAAAATGGTTTCTAAGTCCGATAAAATAAGTAGAGAAACTCAAGCCGATTATCAAGGATTTTTCTATGCAGCCATTGCAGGCTACAATCCTTTTGATTGTTATGACAAAACTATTGATGCCATCTATAAATTATATCAACTACCCGAAAGCAATCCAGGTTATCCTTCAAAAGCAGAAAGGAAACAAATGGCAAATGCTGTGAAACAAAAAACAAGCGAACTATATGTTGCCTTTAAAAAATCGATTCAGTTAAAGGAAGAAAAAAAGTATGAAGAAGCAATTAAGCTATTAGAAAAAATCAACACTTATTTTCCATCACGTGAAAATTTCAACAACTTAGGAGTAATTAAAACGTTAAGCGCTTTAGACTTAAAAGTGCTAACATTAGAAGAACACAAATATCCAAAACGTTTTCTATATCCTTTAGAATTGGATAACTCGAGCCGTTTAAATCAAAATGGAACTAGAGGAGCTGAAGCTGACCAACTCAAAATGATACAACTTTTAAAAGCAGCTCAGAAAGATTTTGAAAAAGCAATCAGTCTAGACCCTAACTACTACAAAGCATATGTAAATTTAGCTTGTGTTTTCGATTTGTTAGATAATCCAGAAGCCGCTATTGGAAAAATTAAAGAGTTATCTAAAGAACAACAAAATACAAACGAAGCGAAACGAATTTTAGCAATTGCCTATTATCATGCAGACAATGAAAATAAGGCAGCAGAAATCTGGAAAGAAATAGAATAGTGATAATTATGGATTTTAAAGGATTAATAGAACATATTGAATTTACACACAATAAACTACAACAGCACGCAGTACAACAAGTGAATAGTAGTTTAGTAATTAGAAATATACTTATCGGATTTTATATTGTAGAGTACGAACAAAATGGTTTAGATCGTGCCGAATATGGTGCAAAAACAATACAATTACTAGCTCAGAAACTCAAACACATCAAAGGGATTTCTGCTCCTCAATTGTATAGATTTAGAGACCTATACAATACCTATCCGAATATTTTCTCAACAGTGTTGATAAAATTTAAAAATACCGAATTACTTACGCAAAATATTTTCTCGACACTGTCGATAGAATTACAAACCTTTTCAGAAAGCACACTATCTTACGAACCGGAACTACTGTTAAACCGTTTGAGTTTTTCTCATTTTATAGAATTGCTAAATGCAGAAAACGAAACCAAAAGAGCTTTTTATGAAATCCAAACCATAAAAAACAATTGGAGTTCAAGAGCTTTAGCCAGAGCCATGGACTCTATGCTATATGAAAGAATGGGTTTGTCTGAAGATAAAGCAAGTGTTATAGAACAATTTCGAGAAGATAAAACAACAACTGTTGATTCGGCAATTAAAAACCCATATTTCTTAGAGTTTTTGGGTTTGCAAGAAAAGAACACGTATAGTGAAAGCGATTTAGAAACCGCAATAATTAATCATTTACAAGACTTTTTAACCGAATTAGGAAGAGGATTTTGTTTCGAAGCCAGACAAAAACGTATCACATTTGACAATACACATTACAGAATTGATTTGGTTTTTTACCACCGTATTTTAAAATGCCACGTACTCATAGATTTAAAACTAGGAAAATTTGACCATGCTGATGCTGGCCAAATGAATGTCTATCTAAACTACTACAAACAAAACGAAATGACCCAAGGCGATAACCCGCCAATAGGTATTATATTGTGTGCTAATAAAAACCAAACCTTAGTAGAATATGCTACAGCTGGCTTAGCTAATGATATTTTTGTTTCTAAATATTTATTACAACTCCCAAGTAAGGCAACATTGGAGGAGTTTATTAGAAAAGAGATTCAGAATGTGTGATAAGATTGTGTTTTATTAGTAAGAAATTAAAATTTGTAATATTAAAAAAGTGAAGGAGAATCAACAATTAGAATATTATATTTCGAATTTGAGGAAATACTTAGATAAAAACTCAATAAATGAAAATAAAGCCAAGCAAATAGAATTCATATTACTAAATCAATTTAGATTTATTTCAAATTTAACTTTTAAGAAAAAAATAGATTCATTTTCAAGAGTTACAATTAATAAAAGAGTAAATGACGATAAAAGTGAGAAAACAATTGATGAAATTAAAAAATTAAAATATCCTCCCGATGGGGCAAAAACAAACGGGAGAGCAAATTTGATAGGAGAAAAAATATTGTATGGTACTGATAATATAATATCTGCTTTAAAAGAAGCTAGAGTTGATAATAATGATACAATAACTGTTTCTACATGGAAATTAAAAAACGAAAGAATGCTGACAATTTCTCCAATTTTTAAGAATTTCCCTTTTATTTATAATGAAGCATTTAATTTAAATTTTTTCGAACTAAGACAAGAGTATATCAAAAAACTAAATGAAAAGGATAGTGAAATTAAAAAAAATATAGATTTATTCGTTTGTTTTTTATCGGATTGTTTTTCAAAAGATGTCGATGCTAATAATCACTTTGACTACTTTTTAAGTTCGTTTTATGCAAATAGAATATTTAATTTTTTACAAAATGGTGAAATTGAATGCATTTTATTCCCAAGTGTTCAAGATGATTTGTTAGCAATAAATATAGCAATGAAATATGATGTTTTCGATGATAATTATGAACTTGACAAGGTGGAAGAAAAAAAGGTTATACTGAAACCAAATGATACTGATAGCTATTGTGAATTAGCTCCTACTAAATATTCTAAGTCTTTCTCTAATCAAATAATAAATTGGTAATATGAAGTTAAAATTGTTGATATTGTTCACTTTTTTATCAAAAGTATCATTTTCTCAAATTGATAGTTTAACTTATTATTATCAAGAAAACAAACTAGAAAAGGCTATCAAATATGGTGAAAAAATAATTAGTTTTTATAATGAAAACCCAAGCGATAAAGACGAAGGTTATGTCAATACTATAAGTTGGCTGGCATTTTTAAATACAGAAATAAAAAAAAATAGCGAAAAGGAAAAGTATTTTAAATTACTTGAAGAAAACATAAGTTTTTACAATCAAAACTTTGAAGCAATAACACATAACTATTTTTTAATAGCTAATAATTATTCAGAAAATCAAAATAATGAGTTTGCAGAAATTTATTTATTGAAAGCAATTAATTTATCAGAATTAAAAAATATTATAGGAGAAGTGTATTATAATTCTTTAAATCTATTAGGAGATATATACATTAATCAAAATAAATTTGACAAAGCTGTAATTTGTTCAAAAAAGTGCTTGGATATTGCAGAAAATATTTATGATAAAAATAGTGAAAAATATATTATTGCTTTATCAAATGTTGCTCAATCATTTTTAAGGATAGAGAATTTTAAAGAAGCCGAATCTACATATCTTAAATGTATTAAAATATCTAACGATATTAACAATAAAGAATTACAATTAGAGATATTAAACAATACTGTTTTAATGTTTTTAACTAATAAAGACATTTTTCAAGCGGATTTTTATAATAATATCGGTTTATCTTTATCACAGAACAATGATCTTTTGATTAAATATAGAATAAACTTCATACACAATAAGGCTATAATAGAATTTGAAATTGGAAAAATCGATAATTCAGAAAAGCTTTATTTAGAAGTACTAAAATATTATCTAGATCATGAAAGTGATTATTATGATCGAATTTTTAAAGTAACTAATGATTTAGGCTTTATTAATCTGAAGAATAAAAAATATACTAAAGCAGAATATTATTTCAAAAATAATTTTGAATCTAAAAAAAGATTTTATAAGAATGACAGTATAAAATTGATTAGCTCATTAAACGCTTTAATTAATTTATATTGGAATTTAAGTGATAATGAAAAAGCATTAGAATATAGTTTAATTTCTTACAATATAATTAGGAATGATACTAAATATAATCAAAGGCTTTTATCTGAGACACTTAATGTCTTAGCTACAACATATGCTTTAATGAAAGATATTAAAAAGGCAGAACTTTATTATTTAAAGAGTCTTGAAATTAAGAATAAATTATTTGGTAAGAACAATTTAAATAATCTAATACTTTACAATAATTTACTATACATTACTAATGGAAATATTGTTAAACATCAAGAATATTTATACTTGTATTTGAATACATTAAACAAATTATTAATTAAATCCTCGGAAAATTTAAGTGAAAATGAAAATTTAATTTTTAATAGTACAATTTTGCCTAATAATAGCCATTTGAGTTTTCTTCTTAAAAAGAACAAATATTTTTCTAAATCGATTATCGCTATTTACGAAAACCAACTTCTACTTAAAAACCTTTCGATACGCAACCAACAAAGAATAAAAACCACCATTGAAAAAAACGGTGATGCCACAGTAAAGCAAAAATACCAACAATTTATTGACAATAAACGGTATATCACTAAAATAGAAGAACTTCCAGTAGCACAAAGACCTGCAACATACGACCAACTAAAAACAGAAACAGAAAGTCTTGAAAAAGAATTAACACGTTTATCAGCAACCTTTGCTGAGGCAAAAAAATCGTTGGCGGTTTCTTGGAAACAAATTCAAGAAAAACTAAAACCAAACGAAGTAGTTATTGACTTAGTTTCATTCAATTATTATAACAAAAAATGGACTGACAGTATTATGTATGGTGCTTTTGTAATTAAAAAAGACAGCAAATTTCCAAAGTTTGTAAATCTGTTTGAGGAAAAACAACTAGCAGTTTTATTAGAAAGGAATAATAAAGCGCACGATTCAATACAATCCAAGATAATTAATAAGCAATATTCAGATAAAGAAATCAGCAATTTGTTTTACAAACCACTAGAAGCTGAATTAAAAAATGGCAACACGATTTATCTGGCTCCTTCGGGTTTGGCGCACCAAATAAATTTTAAAGCCTTACCTGTAAATACAAATCAAACTTTGGGCGAAAAGTACAAGTTAATTCTTTTAGGTACTACAACTACATTGGTAGATTATAAACCATTAACCATCAATAAAAAAGATAATTTTGAGATTGTTTTATATGGTGGAATTAATTACAACAAAAAACAGGTTGAGGTTTATAAAGAAGCTTATCCAAACGAATTAAATGATTTAGCAACCAGAAGTGGAATTTTAGAGTTTAATTATTTACCTGGCACCAATGATGAGGTAAATAAGATTAATAAAGAAGCAATTACGTATAACTTCAAAACTACAATTAAAACAGAAAGTGCAGCTACAGAAGAGAGTGTAAAGCAATTAAGTGGAAAAGCAAATCCTTTCATATTGCATTTAGCAACTCATGGTTTTTTCTTTGAAAATACAAAACAGGAATTATCAGATTTAGATAAAAACATTCCAGTAGAAGCTAAAAAAAGAATCTATTTAGCATCAGAAGACCCTATGATGCGTTCTGGTTTACTACTTGCTGGAGCAAATAATTCGTGGAGAAAAACCAATAATGAAACAAATGCAGATGATGGTATTTTAACCGCTAAAGAAATCGCTAATCTTGATTTAAGCAATTGTAAATTAGTAGTATTGAGCGCTTGTGAAACAGGTTTAGGTCAAATAAACGGTAGTGAAGGTGTTTTCGGTTTACAACGCGCATTTAAAATGGCAGGTGTTCAAAATATCATCATGAGTTTATGGAAAGTACCTGATGTACAATCAGCAGAATTATTTGAAATTTTCTATGCAGCATGTTTCAATGGCAAATCCATACAAGAAGCTTTCAATGAAGCCCAAAACAAAATGAAAGAAAAATATTCCCCATACTATTGGGCAGGTTTTGTACTACTTGAATAATTTTTTTTAGCAATAGGGTTACCTTTTTATCTTTTTCATATAAACTATAAAACAATTAAATTATAGTAATTATGAGAACTAGAAAAAACAAGTCTTTGGAACCAATATCAACAGAGGTATTGCACCATTCGAGCATACTTCAGGTAAAAGTATAAAAGGTAAGTCAAGAGTTAGTAATATGGCAAATAAAAAATTAAAAAAAAGACTTCATATGTGTGCTTTAGCAGCTGCAACTTATGACCCAGAATTAAAAGCGTATTATCAAAGAAAAGTAGCTCAGAATAAAAATAAACTACTGATTTTAAACAACATAAAAAACAAGTTGATACACAGGATTTGTTCCTGTATAAAAGAAAATAGATGCTATCAACTTCGATAAGTTGCTTAATTTTAATATATTTACCATTGTCAAGGCTAAGCGGAAATAGGCTCTGCTGAGGAGCAACCTATCAGGAATAACCTTTGATACCGACGAATAAGTCAAAGCAAAAAGGCAGCTTAATCCTTCCTTTTTCATCTCTTATTCAGAGGTGGCTATGCCTAAAAAAACCTAAGAATATTTTTTGAAAAAAAATCAAATTTTACTTGGAATAAACATAGTAATCAAGCGGTCTCTCTCCTTGAACCGCTTCGTTCCGTTCGGCTGTTCCAGTCAGCCTCGAGCTACACTCCGTGTAACTTCTTGGCTTCCGTTCCACAGTTCACTCATGCAAAGGCAGTACATAAGCTTATCAGCACATGTACTGCCTTTTGCATTTCGTCCTCAGCTTCACACGCTGTTCGGCGTCGTTCGTCGGGGCTTCTTTGTCCACCGCACCAGCTTCCCGTTGGTCAGCCCGTGCTGGTGTCCAACGCCCCTTGCTTTTATGGCGGTTGCTCCCTGTTCGTTCAGTACGCCCTGTTTGGTGTGGCAAAGCCACGCTTTTTTTTTCTACCGCACTTCGTTTGGTAACAGGGCTATGCTTTCAGCACACTGCGCCACATTGCTCCTCACTTAGTTCCTACGTTCGTCCGCATTCCGTGTCGCAGGCTTCCTCACATTGCCGCAACACCGCCTGGCGCTCCTCGCTCACAGAAAAAGCAACAAGTATTTCGTTTCTAATCAAACCTCATTGCGCTTTTTCTGTTCCCTGCGATGCTTAGGGGTGTTCGATTCCCTAGAATGTTTTCGGTTACGACAAACATTTTTTCTGATGTTTCCCTATAGATTAATGTTTTCAAATAGAATATAGATTCTTATATCAACTTGAATTCATTGATTGGTACCCCCGAAATTCTTTTAAAAGAAAGGAAAAAAAGAAAACAAAGTTGTTCTCCGTCAATCAAAAAAGCAAGTTCAAGCCACAGGTTCTCCGATTTTTTTAAGGTCATTCATCCAATACTAGAAACCATTTCCAATTAAAAAAATCAAACAAAACTTGCTTTTTTGATGGACTCCGAAGGGGCGAAAGCTTTCTTTTTTTCCTTTTTCTTTTGAAAAGAATTTATGAAATGATTGTCGAATCCACAAAATTTTAAGCCATGATTAAAGTAACCATTAAAACCCACGACGCTAAAACAAACTATCAAAAAGCACATTTCTTTGTATTAAACAAAGGAAACAACGCAGGTAAAACACTTCCCCAACCCTGTATGAATTGCTTTACTGTTGAGGTTGAAAACCCTGATTATTTAGAAAGTGTAAAATACTTATGCAAAGCATTAGCTAAATCCAACTATTGGAAAATATACCTTCGAGGCTCAGTGATACCCTTTCTAACAATATCCGACTTCAAAAAACACCTCCAAATAAAAATCACCAATATGGACACCGAGTACAAAAAATATCAAGATTTGATATCAAAAATAAAAACAATCGAACAAGCAGAAATCAACTTTGCCATAAAAGTACACCAAATAACCGAACTCAAATTAGCAGCCATAAAACTCCTAATCCAATAAAAAAACAACCCCTTAGCAGACAAAACCTGCTAAGGGTAAACATATAAAAAATCTGTGCAAATCCTTTAATCAGTGGCTAAAAACAAAGACCGCAGGTCTAAAATCCGTGACCATTTGTGATAATTTGTGTTAGAATAAGTTGTAAAAAAAGACCATAGGTCTAAAGTTCGTATCAATTAGTGTATTAGTGGCAACCAACAGACCGCAGGTCTGAAATTCTTATTAATTGGTATTTAAAAAATCTGTGCAAATCCTTTAATCTGTGGCTAATAATAAAGGCCGCAGGTCAAAAATCTGTGCCAATTTGTGCCAATTTGTCTTAATTTGTGTTAAAAATAAGCGGTATAACAAAGACCGTAGGTCTAAATATTCGTGACAATTAGTGTATTAGTGGCAACCAACAGACCGCAGGTCTGAAATTCTTGTTAATTGGTGTTTTAAAAAATCTGTGCAAATCCATTAATCTGTGGCTAATAATAAAGACCACAGGTTAAAAATTTGTGCCAATTTGTGCCAATTTGTGCTAATTTGTGCTAATTTGTGTTAAAAATAAGCGGTATAATAAAGACCGTAGGTCTAAATATTCGTGACAATTAGTGTATTAGTGGAAACCAACAGACCGCAGGTCTGAAATTCTTGTTAATTGATGTTCTAAAAAATCTGTGCAAATCCTTTAATCTGTGGATAAATTAAAGACCACAGGTCAAAAATTCGTGCCAATTTGTGCTAATTTGTGTTAAAAATAAGCGGTATAACAAAGACCGTAGGTCTAAATATTCGCGCCATTTAGTGTATTCGTGGCAACTAACAAACCGCAGGTCTGAATTCCCCATAAAAAAAGCCCAGTCTTTCGACCAGGCTCAACTCCCGTAAAAGGTTACCAATCATAAACAAGAGTTTATTTTAAAAAACGTTTCAACAACCATGAAACAAAAAAACTAACCAAAGCACCTATAACAGCTAAAATAACCGTTTTCAAAATGTCTGCCGAAACAATCGTAGGTGCAATACTCAACAAAGTACCCGATGTAGTTCCAACTGACAACGTGTGATTCGTTTCCATACTACTCCGAATTAATTTCAGAACCAGGTCCCGAATAATGTTCCAATTCCTTTTCTCGTGCCAACTTTTCTTCAGAGGGAACAGTCAATTGACTTACCGCTGATAAAATACCACCTGCTACTGCTACATAACCAGAAACTGTAATCACTACAGCCGGTAACGCAATAGGAGCAGCAGCAATGACACTACTAACACTCAACAAAACCAAACCCACGTTTCGCAATACTTTGAAAAACTTTGGAGTTGGCGACTGAATTCTTGTTACAATATTTTTCATAGAATAAAGAATAAAAATGATTAATTCCTTCAATTTGTGACAACCAGTTCAATAATTTCTCCTTTTTGAATCTGGGCAGCTAACAATCCAAACAAACGCTTACAAGCCTTTCTAGAGTCAATTCCCATTCCAGCTCCCGACAACCGACTTACAGGTGCTATACATCCTTGCAATTCACGCATAGCATAATTAGCAGGATGTAACAAAATCAAACTTCTGTTAGCAACACCAATCACTTCAAAATGCCATTGATACTTGCGACTGTAACGCTTTTTAAGAAGATATTTCCCTTCAGGAATACACGAAACCCCCTTTACATTTTGCTTCCAAGGTAATTCTATGGTATAACAAACCAACTTACCAGCACATTCCAATTTCCCATTCGTGCCATCAGGGAAATAGCTTCTTGTTAAAAATAACACCATCTTAAATCATTTTGACTTAACATAATCCAACCACTCTCTACCGACCACTGATTACCGACCACTGAATACTGAACACTGATTACTGAACACTGAATACTGAATACTGAACACAGATTACCGACCACTGACCACTAAACTACACCCCACCATCAACGGCTACAATACTCAATGGATTAAATGCCCCGTTTTTAAGCGGATACATTTCTCCATTCAATTGTTGGAAAAACTCAATACCAAGTCCCAATAATAAAGGTTTTGTAGAATTAGCAGTAACAGTATTACTCAAATTAATAGCAGCAGTTGTAGTAGCATCCCAAGGCAAAATCCCTGTAGCAGATTGACTCAAAACAAAGGTTTCCTGTTCAAAATCAATTTCAACACCACCAGAAACGATTTTGAAATGCGTTGTTCCAGTAGGAGCTGCAATCATATTGATAGGCACAAAAGGTGCTAAATCAATAGCCAAAGTACCAGCTACACGGTCAATCGTTGAGGTAAAAGGAGCAAATAAGCTTGTGCCTAATTTCCCTCGAATATTAAATTCAAAACCCATCAACAATTCCACTTCACCATCAATCACGTTACGTTGTCCACGAACACTAACCGCATCTGCTTGAATCACCTTCATCATGGTTTGCGTCAATCGACTCACCATTCTACCATCAGCAGAGTTTAACATAAGCGGGCGTAAAGCAATACGAAGTATTTTACCCGCTTTACCCGCACGACCAAATTCAGAACCGTTTTCACGTGTTCTTTGAAACGCAGGGTCATTTGCGATTCTACTTGCGTCAATACCGCCTTTTTCTCTCGCCAAATGACCATCCTGCGTTTTATAAAAAGTAATATCCCCGATAGTACCTTTTAGCTTTATAATCCCTTTTTGCCTTGCCATAATCCAAAAAAATTAAAGTGATTAAACATTCTACATAAACCCTCCAGTTGCAACAGAAAAGTAATTTCTAAACAAAGTTTAGCATTTTTTAAACCAACTCTAAAACCATCGCATACACAATGTCCTAAACCGACACAACTGTCCAAGTCAGTCACAATTGACCACTTCAAACGGATTCATTTTTTAATTAATTTTAGAAATAGTAAAGCAAAGTCAAACAACCATCAAAGGCATAGATAGAGTATGAAAGTAACACCCAAAAGAGCATGCATCTACCCAAAGGATATAGAGCGAATCACAGGTAAAAGCTACCGACAAAGCACACGCATCTACAACAAGATAAAGGAAGCCTACAACAAACCTAAAAACAGCTTTATCTCAATAGATGAATTTTGCCATTATACAGGTTTAAATATTGAACACATTCAGGAGTATATAATTGGATAATTACTATTGTTTTAATAAATTTGCATTAGTGATTTTAATACAAAATATATTAAAATAAAAGGGGCTAAATCGGTGGTCTTTGAATGAATGATTAATTGAAAGTCTTATTTTATAAGAGTTTATGAGCTTAAGTTCGATTCTCTCCGACTCCACAATTTAAAACCCATTTTAATACAAAAGCCCATAATTCGCAGGATTTAAGGGCTTTTTACTTTTATTCTATTACCAAAAGATTCAAATTTTAGCATTCCTAAAGGGGCTAATTCGAGACCTATTTTACTTTTTTTAAAAAGGGTCACCTAAAATGATGAAACTACCAGTAAAACCAACCTGTTTCATTAATAAACATCTTGACTAAATAATTCATCAATTGTATATTATTCAATCTAAAAGGTGACCAAATTATGAATGCGAAAATCAGTACTTTATTTTTTGTAAAGAAAAAAACGAAAGTAAAATGAGTTTGCTGAAATCCCACGACCCCATACAAGTTATCAATTTGAAAGTTGAATTTCATTTTCAAATGCAATTTTTTTAGACTATAGCCAAGAAAAATCTTGCGCTTAATAGCATGTTTCTAACATCGTCCTGATTTTTTAGGCTGCAGATTTGAGATTTGCTAAGATTTTTTTACAAAATTCACAGTTGATTTGAGATTGATTTATAACTCGAACATTTTATAAGAATTTGAGAGTGTGATTGAATTTCTTTATAAATCTTTAAATATCTGGTTTAGATGATTTTCGATAATCTTATGTTTTCAACCAAGTTTAACTAAAACAAAAAGATATAGGTATTTAAAATAAACTTTCATTTTTTTTTGAAAGTTTAAAAACTTTATATACCTTTGACCTATGGAATTCAAAGAAGCAAAAAATAAATTCATTCAAACCTGGGGTGCCTTAGGTTCTCAGTGGGGGATTAACAAAACCATGGCACAAATTCACGCCTTGTTGATGGTTTCTAACGAAGCGGTTTCAATGGAGGACATTATGGAGGAGTTACAGATTTCCCGCGGAAATGCTTCTATGAACATACGCGCTTTGATGGATTGGGGTATCGTGTATAAAGAATTTAAGGCAGGTGAACGACGCGAGTACTTTACCGCTGAGAAAGATTTAGACGAATTGGCCGTGAAAATCTCAAGAGAACGTAGCAAACGTGAAATTAAACCGGCTTTGAAAGTATTGAAAGAGGTTTCTTCCTTGCAACAGCCACAAACCGAAGAAGAGAAACATTTTGTTGACCAGACCTCAAAACTTTACGATTTCGTATTGAAAGCCGATAATGTTTTGGATAAAATTACCGAATACAAAGACAATTGGTTAGCCCAATTGTTCGTCAAATTTATGAAGTAAAGCGGGTAAAATTCGCTTTAAAAAAAGAAAAATTATTTTTTTTAATCAAAACTTTCATTTTTTTCTGAAAGTTTTATAAATACAATATATTATGAACTTCCTAACCGCACAATGGCAACAGTTAATCCTAGTCAATTATACCGTGCCTCCAGCAATACTCAAACCCTATATCCCAAAAGGAACCGAGTTGGACTTATGGCAAGACCAATGTTATGTGAGTTTGGTAGGCTTTCTTTTTAAAGACACCAAAGTATTGGGAATCAAAATCCCGAAGCATCATACTTTTGAAGAAGTCAATCTTCGATTTTATGTCAAACGTTTTGAAAGTGGCAGTTGGAAAAGAGGTGTGGTTTTCATCAAAGAAATTGTTCCCAAAAAAACGCTCACTTGGGTGGCTAACACACTTTATAAAGAGCATTATGAAACCCAAACCATGAATCATACCCATGAACAGAAAGGCGAAGTGTTAAACATCCAATATACCTGGCAACAAAACCTAAACCAACAATCGATAGCTGTAAATGCCTATGATTTTTTAACGCCTATAGATGAAAACACTGAAGCCGAATTTATCTTAGAACATTATTATGGCTATACCCAATATAACAATCATACTACTTTTGAATACGAAGTACAACATCCCAAATGGGAACAATACTTCATTAAAAACTATACGATAGATGTAGATTTTGAACAAGAATACGGTAGTTCCTTTGCTATACTAAATAATTTAAAACCTAGGTCTGTTTATTTAGCTAAAGGCTCTGAAATAGCAGTAAAAAGCAAACGTAAAATAACAACCAATGCAATCTTTTAACTACAACATAATCGGCTATAGTATTTTCCTACTCATTATAGTCTATATCATCCTGATTGTGGGGAAAATATGCTATAAAAATGGAAATATTTATGTTGCGGAGCTTATTCCTAATCATCAAGCATTATGTCTTCAAATCAATAAAATACTCCTCACCGGTTACTATTTGGTCAATTTAGGTTACAGCGCCATGACGTTAATGCAATGGCAAACACTCAACAACCTCGAAGAACTCATTGAAACCGTAGCTACAAAAACTGCCGTCATTGCCTTTATACTCTCAGGTTTGCATTATCTAAACATTTACCTACTGACCCATTATATTCAAAAATTAATTAAATAAAATCATTATGGAAACTTCAAAAATCATTATCGGTTACGCCGTGTATTTACCTATTGCTTTTGCACTTACGTTTTATGTTTCAAAAACTTTATTCCGAAATGGAAAAACGTTTATGATGGATATTTTTCATGGCCGTGAAGAAATAGCTTTAGCGACTAATAAGCTATTTGAAACTGGTTTTTACCTTTTAAACTTGGGCTTTGCCTTGCTGATATTAGAATTAAATTTATACGAAAACACCTATCAAGAACTTATAGAAGAACTGAGTTACCAAGTTGGAGGCTTTTCAATTTATTTAGGCATTATGCTGTTCTTTAATCTGTATTTATTTTTTAGAGGGAAGAGAAAAGCAAAAGAAAACAGCCAAGCAGCGAATTATTAATTCTCCAATTAAACTCGGATTTCTTGCAACCCAAGAAATCTGAGTTACAAATTCTAAAAAGATATTCTATGAAAAAGATAGTAATTGTAGCAGGAACAGGTTTTTTAGGGCAAGTACTCGCCGAATATTTCCAAAAGTTCGCTTGCGAAGTAGTCATATTCACACGGGGTAAAGCTTGTATTAAAAACAATATACGATATGTTACTTGGAATTTACACGAACTGAACGGTTGGGAAGCCGTTTTAGAAAATGCAGAAGTACTGATAAATCTCGCGGGCAAATCAGTTGATTGTCGTTATACGCCTAAAAACAAAGCTGAAATTCTACACTCTCGAGTAGTCAGCACACAAATACTGAATCAAGCGGTTGCACAATGTCAAAATCCACCTAAACACTGGCTGAATGCATCAACTGCAACCATATACCGACATTCAGAAGATTTGCCAATGGATGAGTATACAGGTGAAATTGGTCATGATTTTTCTATGGATGTAGCCAAACGTTGGGAAGAAGCATTCTTTACAACCGATACACCAAAAACCAAGAAAACAGCTTTACGCACTTCGATTGTTTTAGGAAAAAATGGAGGAGCTTTTGTCCCCTTAAAAAATCTTACCAAAATGGGATTCGGAGGCAAACAGGGTAATGGAAAACAATTTGTAAGTTGGATACACGAACTAGATTTTGCTCGTGCCGTACATTACTGCATCGAACAGGAACTCACTGGAGTAGTAAATATCGTTGCTCCCCAACCTATCCGCAACGCCGAGTTTATGAAAACGCTACGAAAAGTTCTCGGAATTCGTGTAGGAACGCCTTTAAGCAAACGCATGTTGGCATTTGGCGCTAAAATCATTAGAACCGAGACCGAATTGATTTTAAAAAGTCGCAATGTCATCCCCAAACGACTGCTGGAACATGGATTTGAATTTCTATATGGTAGGTTGGAAAATGCTTTAAAGGAGTTAAAAACTTAAAATAATCACACAATAATAGATTTCATTGATTTGCACAAAGTCCGCATCGTAAAAGTAAACCTCAACATGACACGAATCTACTTACAAACGATAATACAAGCTCCCAAAGAAAAAGTATTTGATGCATCTAGAAATTTAGATTTACACCAACGTTCGCTTGTTGACACCCAAGAGCAAATCATAGCTGGTCGTACTTCTGGACTGATTGAAAAAGGAGAAACAGTTACTTGGCGTGCTAAACATTTTGGCGTGTACCTTACCCATGAAAGTCTGATCACCGAATTAGTACCGTATCAAAAATTTACTGATGTTATGCGCCAAGGGCATTTTAAACACTTTGAACATCAACACTATTTTTTTGATAAAAATGGTGCTACTTTGATGATTGATGCCATCGAGTATAGTGTCCCTTATGGCTGGTTGGGTAATATTTTTGATAAATGTATATTGCGAAATTATTTGACAAAATTGATGGAACGAAGGAATTTGTATCTAAATGACTACTTAGAAAATAGTTTTCAAAGTAATCTATAATTAATTTATAAATACTGTAGTTTTTTGAATCAATTTGGTTAAAATGTAATTTTTTTTTAAGACAGTTTATATTCTGATGTTTGTTTTTTGAACATAAAGAGGCTGTTCGAATTTTTGAACAGCCTCTTTTATTGATATGATTTTCAGTTTTTTATCGGAGATGATTTTCAAATATACAATTCTTAGTAAGTGAGTTCAACTTGTTGTATATCTTTAATTAATTATTTTATTTTTATTTTTTGAATGTAAATAAATAATGAAGCATAAAATGAATATTAAAAAAGTTTCTGGCTCACTCATTCTTTGTATTTCACTTTCTTCTAAATCAAGATTTTTATTGCCATTAATGACTTCTTGTTGCTTTTTTAAAAGCATTTTTTCTTGAGCTTCATTTTCTACGACTATATAAGCGGTGATTGGATTTAAAATTTTACTTGTAAAACTTAATTTTAACAAATTGAACCAATGGCTTTCTTTTTGTTCTGGGTTTAAAAGCATCAGTTGCATCATGGCTTTGGTTTCAATACCTTGGGTAAATAAATCTAAAGTTTCAAGGTTGTATTCCTTGTATGTTTCTTTGTTTTTTAAAAGTACCGTAGCTGTAGCGTTAAGGGTGAAGTAGGTATAGCTATTTTTTAATGGATAGCGATATACGGGGATTTTAGTTTCTACTTTTTGATTAATGGCAACGACTTCTTTCGGTTGAAACGTTAAATCATGGCTGTTTAGTTGCCCATTGGTTTGTAAATTGTAAAAGTAACGGTGTTCAGGGAATGTAAAACTTAGGTTATTGAAATCATAGCTCATAATGGCTTGTTGGATATTCTCGGTCACAACAATGGGGATGAGTTGTTTCGGGTTTTTACTTTTATAATTCTGAATCAAATTCTTTTGTAAAGCACGTTCTAAGTAAAATCCACCTTCATACTTATAATTTTTTAATTCTTCTAGTGATGAAATGGTGTTAATTGTACTATTACAAACAGTAAATAGAATAGCATCCTTATTGATTTTTTCCCGAGCTATATACTGTTCTATGGTTTCAATTTGATGGTTTTGGTCTTTTTTAGCCAAGCTAGACACATCTATAATGAAATTGTAAATGGGTTTTCTAACGATTTGTTCTAGTTGTTTTTTTTTACTATTGGGAATATAAATTGCATTTTGAGTTTCAATGTTTTTTGTATCATCAATTGATGAATTGACAGGGATAAAAATTGTTTTACCATCTAATACTAACGAAACATCCTCTTTGTGAATAATTTCAAAACCTGTTTTTCGTTCTTCTTGTGCAGTAAAAGGAAAAACTTTGAATCCTAAGGTTGTATCATTTTGATAGTAAAGAATGCCTGGGTCTTTGTTTTCGTTTTGGATTTGATTAAATACCCATAATGCTGATTTTTTCTCTGTTAACAGTCCTTTCTTTTTAAGTTTGCCTACGTATAAATAATAATCGCTTATAAAACAGTTTTCAGGAAGTGTAAATTGCGTGGTGTATCCTTGAAAATCACTATTTGAATTGTTTTTCAAGCTCAAATTTACCCAACTTTTGTAACAATGATTTTTATGGTCATATTTTGTTGAAATGGTATAAGTATTGAGCGTAACGTTACTATTCTCGTTTTTAGGTAGCGTATAACTAGAATGTTGTGTACCAGTAAAAATAGCTTCAATGGTATTTATTTTTTCATCCGAAAGCGTCAGATTATCTAATACTATCCAATTAAATAGCATAGAAATATAAGGCGTTTGGCTTCCGAATAAAATATTGTTTTTTGAGTTTTTTTGAATACTAATTTTTTGTAAAGTGTTTTCTAAAGATTTTTTATCGATGGTATAGGTTTTATTTAAATTGGGAGCATAAACATATTCTAATGTTTCGTTTAAAATCATTTTATCATGAATAAAAGTACCTATTATGCATAAAGGGAGTATACAAAAACCAATAAGTTGAATGCTGATTAATTTTGTTTTAGAATAAAATGTCTTTAAAAATTGAAAGTCTGTTTGCATTTGTGTGGTTTGAAAGACAAACAATAGGAGAGGGGCGAGCATCAAAAAACCTAGACCTAAGGCTATTACCGCCACTACTGAAAACGGTAAAAATGGGATAAAAATTAAGAAGAAATAGACCGTATAACAATAGGTTATAGCTTTCAAAGCAAAAAGTACTAATCGGGTTTTAGGATTTGAAAATTGAGGCAGGCAAAGTAGAATACCATTGCAAACAGCGATGATGTAAAACCAAGGGTTGTTGAAATTGCCAAATACGCCATCGCCTCTTGCGGAAATTATCTCTGCAATTATACCATTATTGAGGAGTAATCCTAGTATTGGAAAAACCAGTGCAATGGGTATTTTCCAAGTTAAATCATATTTTTTCCATTTTTCAGATTTATTTTGTACTAAAATGTAAATTCCTCGAAACAAGAAAAATAGAAAAGAAATTATCGAGGCGATGATACAAATAAAAATAAGATGTTCGCCAAATTGGCTATCTACAATTTTATACAAAGGAAGTGCTATTTGTGAGGTCATATACCATAAAAATGGGACAGTAAATGCCAAACCAAAATTTAAAACTGAATTTTGTGTTTCAATGTTTTTTGTCAAATCCAGCATTACGACGATAATGGAATGTATTATAGTAGGCATCAAAAAACTACCCACATAAATTATCAGCTCGGTACTTATCATCCATCTTGGGATGTTAAAAGGTATAAAATCGTCTGTATGGTACGAATACCAATACGCTAATCCAATGTAAATAAATAAAGTAATTATAGCATATAGCTTATGGAGTGTTTTTTTGTTTTTTAAAAAATATACGAGAGTTATACTATGACCAATAAGTATACTCATAGTTAGGTAACCAAAGCTTTTCCAAATTTGTAAACTTTCAGAGTTTAAAAGTGATTTAATGATGGAATATTGCGCATAAAATAGGCTCATCAAAACAATTAGCGGAAGCAAGCTAATAAAGAGTAAGACTTTTGGGTTAAGCAATTTTTTCATGATTCAGTTTATTAATATAGGTTGTTGTAACATTATAAATAATAATAAAATAGAGTAAATAGACAAGAATTCCTTGTGTTTCATGCATCCATGGTTTTTGATATAAAGGTTGAGGTATGATTTTTTTGGTATAAATAGCTATCAGAATTCTTGATGTATTTGCGAGGATAGTAACCAAATAGGTCAATCCAAAACTTATGAGAATGGCTTTCCATTTCTTAGCATTGTGATTGAATTCTTTTATGATGACAAAGCAAAACATACAAAAGAGTAGGCTAAAAAAATTAAATCCTGAGCATGATTTATCAATCGTAAGGTGTAAATCCTTGAAATAGTAACCCATTTGTGGGGAAAATATAGCTGTTGAATTCGTAACCCACGAAACTATTGTTTTTGTTGGTGCTAGTAGTATTTTTAAATCACTGACCGTTGCGTTTCTGTAAAAAAGTTTCAGTAGCACAAAACTTATGGCAGTAAAGAAGTAGCCTAATGTATTCCAATGTAACTTCATGACTTAAGGGATTTGATTCATAACTATTAAGAAATAAGAATACGCTATTGGAACGTTGATTAATAGTATTCCTATTTCTGACAACGTTTTTACTTTTTCAGAACGATAAAGCAACTTATGTATATTATACACGAGTACCAATAAATTGAAAAATATTGCCAGTAGTACATAAGTAAATCCCACAGCAAGTAGAAACTCATTTTTACTAAGTAGATATACAATTAGAAGAAGCGTGCCAAAACTAAAACTTAATAAGGCAATTACATTGGAAGTGTATGAATAGTTTTTCATTTTTGTTTAAAGAACTTTGAGATTCAAAGTGAATATTTAAAAAAATTAAGTCTTAGAAATTAATTTTTCCAGCGCTTCGATATGCTCCTGAAAAGCTTTGCGACCTTCAGGAGTTGCTTTGTAACGGGTATTAGGTTTACGACCAATGAATTGTTTTTCAACTAGGATGTAATTTTCAGCTTCTAGAGCTTTGCTATGACTGGCAAGGTTGCCATCTGTAACGCCTAGTAATTCCTTCAAAGTGTTGAAATCGGCACTTTCATTGACCATCAAAATCGACATGATGCCCAGTCGGATGCGATGGTCAAAGGCTTTGTTAATATTTTGTATGATATTTTTCATAATGTTTCTTGTACTGCATTAGTTTAACTTAATCAAACGAATACCACTTTTTCTTTGAAAAAAACATGTTTCCAAATTTTTCAGATTCAAACACATAATAAAATGACCATACTTCGCGATAAAGCGTTGGGTTATTTTTTAGGATGTGAAAATCATTTTCCTTTGGTTGCATGTCTATTTGACTACTCGTGTAACCAGTATTAAAAATGATGGGTTTTTTGATGGTTTTTTTCAAATCTCCAGCGTCATCATAGATGTAGAAATACAAGCAATCGTCTTTTTTTATCTCAAATCGAAAATGTTTGTATTGCCAATCGGCTTGTTTTCCTGGACATTTTTTGGTGTTGATAACATAGGTACCATAAATATCGTCCTCATCTACAGTCATTTTTTCATGAAAACAAAATCTGTAAAAATAGAGTAGTAAGAGTAACAAAAAAGGTAAAATACTAATCCCACAACCTATTTTATGAAAAATGGGCTTTTTGGATATCAGTCCAATAATTACAAATACGACATTTATAGGTACTACGATAATTAATATTGCTAAAAGAACAAATAATATCATTTTTTAAAAAGTATAATTATCAAAAATAGTCTCCAGTTTTTCCGATTCAGCCAGTTGAGAAGGTGCAATAACTTGTTCCTCTAAAGGAATCTTGGTTCCATAGCGTTCTTGCATGATTTGTTGTACTTGTGGCGCACTCAAATCAAATGACTTCAATTTTTTGAAAGGGCAAAGGCTGATGTGAGCCCCGTGTTCATATATTTTCCAAACTAATTCGGAACAATAAATTTTATCATCAGACCATTCAAAATACAAATCATAATCTTTATGCAGTAACTTCTTACCGTAGATTTTCATTTCAACTATTTGCTTTGAACTTAAAACGCCTGCGGACATTTTTAAGCGTTTTACTAAATAAGCTTGGTCTCTTCCATGTTGAATCCATGTTTTTAAAGGCGTAATTTTAACGGGTTGAACGGCTTCCAGAACATAATTTTCTCCTCTATCGGTAAAAATGATACCACAATGCGAAAATTTAGATTGTGTAGCCAAACGAACCGCTTCGCATTGTGAAGATTCAGAAGTTTGAAAAATGATGTCGCCATCTTTAAACACAATGTCTTGTTTGCTTTTGTTTTCCGCGCCAGCATCTTTGCAACTGATACTAATTGTTGCTAAAATAATGGTGCATAGAAATATTATTTTTCTCATTTTCTATCGTATTTAAAGTACATCAATCCTCCGTAAACAATATGGCATATTCCAAAACCTAAGGCCCAAAATACTAATCCATAGCCTAAAAACCAAGTGGATAGTAAGCCAAGAAGTATCATTGTAATTCCTAAATAACGGATATCGCCTAAGGTATACTTACTAGCGTTTACACAAGCTAAACCATAAAAGAGGAGCGTCAGTGGAGCGACTAAAACTAAAATTTCTTTTTCTATTAAAAATAATATGAAAAAGCCACCAGTGGCTAGGGGTATCATAAAATTAATGAGCAATCGTTTTGAGGTTGCATTCCACAGTTGCAGGTTGTTTTCTTTAGCTTTTTTATTGCTAAAATAGATGGCTGTAAACAAAGAAAGAAGTACCACAGTAACGGCTATAGCTAATAATTTGAAAATGGTTGATTGGGTAATGAGTATTCGATTGTAATTCTCAAAATCAGTAACATCAGCATAAATGAGTTGGTTGGCAAGGTAAGCCCCAACCAAGCAGTAGACGCCCGCTAAAATGCCAGAGATACCGCTTAACGATAAAAACTTAGTGGAATGATTCATCAAGTTTTTGATGTCTTTTAAGTCTTCTAAATAATTTTTGTTTTCCATAGTGTTTAGTTAATGTTATGAACCTGCTAGTGGTGTGTTAAAAATTCCTACGGTAAGTTCTGCCCAAAGGAGTAAAAATAGGAGTAATGCTCCTGCAAGTAATAGTATTCTTTTTGTTTTATTTTTTGTTTTTCTAGAAATATATATTCCTATCCAACCCAAGAGACTCAGTAATATTCCCATAAGTATAAAATCAGACAAACTCCAATTTACTTCTTTTGTAAACTGCATTGCCACTAAAGGAACTAAGAGTAATCCTCCTACGGTTATTAAAATAAGTAATCTATTTCGTGTAATCATTTTTAAAGTACTTTGAAAAACAAAGTAAATAAAAAAATAAAAAGGCGACTAACTAATTAAGAGGATTTTAACAAAAAGACATAAAAAAAGCCCTGAAATTCAGGGCTAAAATTAGATTCGAAAAATACCTCCAAAGGCAATAATACGTTGTAAGAACCAAAAATCTTGACTTGCTCTATCAGCTGGGTCATAAGTTGTTCTAATATCGGGCATATTGATATATCCTCCTTTAAGTTCCGTTTGAATAAAGAAATATTTAAAGAAAGTTAAATTTAAACCAATTTTAGCCGCTGCTCCATACCCTGCTAAATGAAATTCGTCATAACGTTCTTTATGGAATAATTTGGTATTTGTTTTAGGTAAAAGAAATCCACCACCTATTCCTTCTGTAATATTAATTTGTAGCTTGTCTGTATTAAGTGTTTTAAAAAGTAAAGGTGTAATATCATCCACACGTGCCACTTCTAAATTAACATAGTTTAAACCATCGGTATGTTCAAAAGTTAAAAAATCCTCGGTCAAATTGATTTGATCATTTTTTAAGGGTTGTCCACTAGGATCAACATTTTCACCATATAACCCTTTAGAAGGGTAGTTACCCGAATAATTTACTACTCCATCTTGGTACATTACATATTTCATATGATCTAGACCTGCAGAAATATTATAATGATCATTAATAAAATAGCCTATGCGCGCATTGGTTTGGGGGATAGTCATCCTTCCAGGATTAATGTAGTCTACATGCCAACCTTTAGGTTTGTCATGCGCTGTTACATCATATAAAGTAAAATCGTAATCTTTTCCTGTAAAATGGATGTCAGATTTGGTATATGTTTCACGATTTCCACCCCAATAAAAATAAAATTTACCTTTATTATGTGCGGTGTATTTTTCAGGTTGTGCTGTCTCTTGTGCTCTTAGTTGAGAACCGAAAGTGCATGCTATAATACAAGCTAATACTAGCTTTTTCATTGATTTTGTAAAATTAAAATTGATTAATGGTTTGTCTAATAGCGACTAATTTTTTCATCAAATCTTCAAAGTAATCTAAATGAAGCATGTTTGCGCCATCACTTTTAGCATTTGCTGGGTCAAAATGAGTTTCAATGAAAATACCGTCTACGCCTACAGCAATACCAGCTTTAGCCACGGTTTCAATCATGTCAGGACGCCCTCCTGTAACTCCCGTCATTTGATTAGGCTGTTGTAAAGAATGGGTAACATCTAAAACGGTTGTCGCCATTTGACGCATGGTAGGAATCCCTCTGAAATCTACAATCATATCTTGGTAGCCAAACATGGTCCCGCGGTCAGTAATCATTACATTTTCGTTGTTGGAATCCAACACTTTTTGAACGGCATGTTTCATGCTTTCTGGACTCATAAATTGTCCTTTTTTCAAGTTTACCGTTTTTCCTGTATTAGCAGCGGCAACCACTAAATCAGTTTGACGTACTAAAAAGGCAGGAATTTGTAATACATCTACATATTGTGCAGCCAGCGCAGCATCTTCATTGGTATGAATGTCTGTTACGGTAGGAATATTAAATTCTTGACCTACTTTTTGTAAAATTTTTAATGCTTTTTCATCACCAATCCCTGTAAAACTATCTACTCTTGAGCGATTGGCTTTTTTAAAAGAACCTTTGAATACATAAGGAATTTTTAAATCATTGGTAATTTTTACCAAGCGTTCCGCAATTTGCATTGCCATTTCTTCTCCTTCAATAGCACAAGGTCCCGCAAGTACAAAGAAATTTCCACTGTCTAAGTGTTTTATATTTGGAATGTTTTGTAAGTTCATTTTTTTAAAATTTTACGCAAAGATAAGTGAATTGAATTTAGAATTTAGAAATCAGAAATCAGAATTATGATGGAATTCTTAAAAATAATGTTCTAAATTCTGAATTCTAAATTCTAAATTTTCATCAATGCATCGCATCTGCAGGATTAATATTTGATTTTCTAGTTTTTAAAAAGAACACTATAGGAATACAAAGTAAAAAAAGGATACCTAAATATTGAAAAATGTCCATAAATGCTAAGATGTTCGCCTGTTTTAGCACTTTCAGTTCCAATACTTGGTGAGCTTTATTTAAAGCTTCATTAAATGAATAGCCTTTGGCCATAAATCCTTTTTGCAAAGCATTGATTTGCGTTTGTACTTTGAAATCCGTTTTGTCCAAATGGCTTATCAAATTCACGCGATGTTCTTGACTAAATCTAGAAATGAAAGTAGTTACAATAGCAATTCCAAATGAACCTCCCAATTGTCGTAACATACCCGTAAAAGCGGCTCCATCTCCAATGTCTTTTCCTTGTAATTCACTTAACGAATAGGCGGTAATAGGCACAAATAATAAACCTAAACCTATTCCACGAAGGACTAAAGGCCAGAAGAAATGTTCTTCTCCAGTACTAGGTGTGAGTATGTTATACATCCAAAAAGCAAAAAATGAAAAACACCCAAAACCAATCATCAAAGGGTATTTGATGGAAATTTCTTTTTGCAGTAATTTACCTACGATAGGCATGGCAAATGCCGTCATTAACGAACTTGGAATAAGCAATAAGCCTGCTTGGGTGGCATTCCATCGCAAAATAGATTGGGTGTACACCGGAATAATGAAAATAGTAGTGTAAACCCCAAATCCTAAAATGGTTGAAAAAAATACGCCCACTTTTAAGGAATTGTTTTTCAGTACACGGAGATTTACTATAGGAAATTCATAGGTCAATTCGCGATGAACAAAAAACAAGAAACCAAAAAAGGAAATTAAGCTTAATGTTATAATGGTGTTATTGTTAAACCAATCGTCTTGTTGCCCGTGTTCTAATACAAATTGTAAGGAACCTACAAACAAGGATAAGTAAATAATTCCTAACCAATCTACTTGATTTGCTTTGAGTTTGACACTGTATTTAGGACTTTTTACATACATTATTGTCATAATGGTAGCAATAATTCCTAAAGGAATATTGATGTAGAAGATAAAAGGCCATGAAAAATTATCAACTATAAATCCACCTAGAGGAGGACCAAAAGTTGGACCTAAAATAACACCCAAGCCATAAATAGCTTGTGCCATACCTCTTTTTTCTACAGGATAACTCTCGGTAATGATGGTTTGTGCCGTTACTAATAAGGCACCACCTCCTAAACCTTGAATAAAACGGAAGAAAACTAATTCCCAAATATTGGTAGCGTTTCCACATAAAAAGGAAGTAACGGTAAAAATGATGATGGACGCTGTAAAATAATTTCTTCGACCAAATTGGGTAGATAACCAGTTGGTCATGGGAATGATAATTACATTCGCAATGGCATAAGCTGTAATCACCCACGAAACATCACTCAGAGTGGCTCCTAAGCTTCCTTTCATTTCGTTGAGTGCCACATTTACAATAGTGGTATCTACGATTTCCAGTAAGGAACAGAGTATGGCAACTATAGTCACCATAGCTCTGCGATATCCATATTCGACTAAGTCGTCTGAACTACTTGTTTGCATCGGTTGTTATTTTACAAGTACATCTACATGAGCATTCATACCCCCACGCAATAATTCAATTTTTTCTTTTTCGTTATCTGCAGTAAATTCGATTTTTACTGGGATGCGTTGCACGGTTTTCACAAAGTTACCCGTCGCATTATCTGGAGGTAAAATAGAAAACTGCGAACCCGTAGCAGGGGAGAAGGAACTTACTTTTCCTTTTAATTCTAAGTCACCAAAAGCATCGATTTTAACCGTAACGGCTTGACCAATTTTCATTTTGCCTAATTGCGTTTCTTTGAAATTCGCAATCACCCAAGTTTCAGTATTGTTTACAATATAAAATAATGATTGCCCTTGATTCACCAATTGTCCAGGTTGTACATTAACTTTCGATACTTGCCCGTCTATGGTTGCTGTAATTACAGTATAATCTAAATTCAATTTTGCTGCATTTAAAGCGGCTTGAGCTCTGCTGATGTTAGCAGATGCCACTTGAGTTTGTTTGTTCGATACTACTGCTTTTGAAGCCACGACGTTTTTTTGGAAGCTACTTGCTTTTTGCTGATTGGTTAAAATACGTACTTGATTTTCAGCTTCTAATTTAGTAGCTAAAGCTTGTTCGTATTGTTGTTTTGTAATCGAGTGGTTTTTATACAAATTATTGTAACGCTCATAATCGTTAGTAGCGCGGTCTAAACGAATTCTAGCTGATTCGATAGTTCCCATTGCCGATGCTACGTTTGCATCAGAAGCGGCAACACTAGCATTAGCGCTTCCTACATCGGCTTTTGCTACTTCAAATGAACTTTCTGAAGCCGCTAAGGCAGCTCTTGCTTCTTCAATTTTAACTAAATAATCACGATTATCTATTACAAAAAGAGTGTCTCCTTTTTTCACAAAATCGTTGTCTTTTACATATATTTTAGACACATATCCAGAAACTCTAGGGATGATGGGAGTCATTTTCTTTTCTACTTGCGCATCATCCGTTTCTTCGTGTGCTTGTGCGTGTAAATATTTGCTAACCCCGTAAAAACCGCCTCCTAAAACTAAAGTGGCTAAGATTACAGCAAATTTTTTATTGATGGCTTTTTTTTCTGTTTCCATGGTACAGTAATTATTTTGTTAAGTTGAAAGTTGAGGTTAAAAGTCCTGATGCCGAAAGCATTTCGTAATATTTTAATAAAGCATTGGCCCTAGCATTGGCAAAATTGATTTTAGCGTTTAATTGTTCTACATCGGCATCAATAAGCTCGGTTGCAGTAGCTAAACCGTTGTCGTGTTTGTCTTTTACAATACGGTAATTTTCTGAAGCTTGTTCAATCGCTTTTTGGTATACTTCCTTTTGTTTTTGCGCAAAATTGAAGTTTTCTAAGGCTTGTTGCGTTTGAATTTTTATACCTTCTGTAAGCATAGCTTCGGTATGTTTTAATTCTTCGGCTTTGCTTTTAGCTACCTTGACTTCTTTAGGTGTTTTGTACAAAGAAGCTAGATTATAGGAAATGCCTCCACCAAAATTCAAAGCATTAGTCACATCGACTACGTTTTGTAAACTCATAGCAATGTATCCTGCGGAAAGACCAATTTGTGGAAAATACCCACTGCGTGCAATTTTAATGCTGTTTTCGTTGGCTTTTTGGTAAAAATGAATGGCTTCTAAATCTTTACGAGTTTGTAAAGCCTGAGCAGTATTAGCAACCTCTTTGATAGGAGATTGTCCTTCAAACTGATTTTCATCAATGCCAATTTTGTAATTCTCAGGTAAATTTAATAAAGTAACTAGCGCATAATTTACCACATTAACATTTTTATTAGCCTCCTCTAAGGATAATTGGATTTTAGCCAATTGCAATTGTGCTTTCAATAAATCATTGCGTGCAATCAAGCCATTTTGCTCCATATTCGAAAAATCTTTGACACGTTGCTCGGCACTTTTAATATTGTCATTGATTAAATCTACGGTTTTTAAAGCACGGTATAATTGAGCATAATATTCAATGACTTTTAAGGCTACTTCTTCCTTTGTATTGGCCGATTTTGCTACTTCGGCTTTATACAAATTCTCAGCAGCTTGAATACTATTTCTAATTTTTCCACCAGCAAATACGGGTAAAGAAGCATTGGCTTGCCCCAACATGAATTCATTGACTTTTACATTTCCAGCCGTAGGCGGTAACGGGAGTTTTAGTTTCAAATTCACATCCGCATCGGTCAAACGGTAATATTGTCCGCTTACTTTAACATCAGGATATTGGTGGTCTTTGCTTTGTTGCCACTCCATTTTTTTGGTTGTCGCTTTAGCATTTGCTAATTGCACTTCATGATTGTTGTTCTCTAATAATTGAAGCGCCTCTTTTAAATTTAAGTTGGTTCTTTCTTGAGCGGAAAGGCCTAAACTAAAAAGAATAAAACATTTAAGTAGGTTATGCAGTTTCATGGGTAACTAGGGATTTTATAACTTGTTTTATATGGTGTAATAAATCGTTATGGATGTAATGTTCAACTTCTAATTCGTTTTTCAAACCAATCAATTCGGAATAAAAAACATGATTGTTCGAAAAGTAAAAATAGGTGCCCAATATAGTTGGGACAAGCATGGGAATGTTGACCTCTTTTTTGAAAATTCCTTTTTCTTGACCTTCCTTAATTACCTTCTCTAAAATTAAGTAATTATTTTTTTTGGTACTATTAAAAAGTTCTAAATCAATTTCTCTTTTCTGACTGTTAAACTCGGTATTGATAATCTGATAAATACATTTGTTTTTATGAACCAAATGCACAAAGAATTCAATTAAATTTTCCAATTTTTCAACGGGGCTAATACTTTGGTTGGTAATCGACTCCATTTGAAGTTTCAAGTTTGCCGAACGATACAACACTATGCCTTCCAGCAGTTTTTCTTTCGAACCAAAATAATAGGAAATCATAGCCACGTTAATTTGTGCGGACTTAGCGATATCACGTACCGAAGTACCATCAAAACCCTTTTCTGCAAAAAGTTTTTCAGCTACCTCTAAGATGCCTATTTGTTTATCATTAAATGGATGTAATGCCATTGCTTTCAATTTGATGAAGCAAAATTAAACAATTGTTTAAATTAAACGTTTGTTTAATTTTGTTTTAACATTTTTTTAACAATTTTAAAAATAGGGAATGGGTTGATTTTTAAAGCTTAGGAAGTGTGTTGAGGTGTTTAAAATAGGTGTTGTATTAACCAAAAAGTTTACAAAGAAGGTACAATATGCGTTATCAAAAAAAGATAAAATATTGTTGTATAGTATGTTTTTTTAATACGCTCTGTGAATCTTCGTGAAATTCTCTGTCACTTTGTGTAACAAAAAAGCCTTAAAAATTTACTCCAAAATATCCATATCAAAATCTTTTTTGCAGATGTTAACTTCGTTAGTCGTTTTGCTCATTTTGATTGCAGAATGTCCCACCTCCCCTTGGATGGTAACAGAAGTGTCTTTGGTCTCGTTTTTAAACCTATAATCCGATTCGTATTGACTCAGAACGAAAACTCCGTTTGTTTCCTGAAAGGTCATTTTTACTACTTCATTCAATACTCTTACGATATATCCCGTACTTTGTTTGTAGTTGAAATTATCACTGCTCATCTCAAAAGTATAGTCCGAAGAGATATGATATTCCAAGGTTATCGGGCGACATTCTTTTTTGGTAAGCGTCAAGGAGCCTAGTAATGGTAATTTAGGATTTTGCGAGCGAAAATGCAGGATATAGTTAGCTTTATCACTGGTTTCTTCCAATTTGAATTGAAAATCTTTGCGATTCAAAAAAGCATAGTTTTCATAGAAGTGCTCCAACTGCCCAAAAACCGAAGTCAAATAAAATGGAATTTGCTCCCTTGGATTGCGTTCTTTTTTAAAAATAGCATTTTCGGCTTGCTGATACGTATCAAATTTCGCTTTGTCCAATTGATAAGTACTTTCGCAACCAATAGGCGAAACGGACTTCAAGAGGCAAGTGCCTTTAAAACTATAAAAAGGTGTTTGGTTAATTTGCGCTACAGCTTCTACCGTGTAAAAATCGGTGGTGTTTGAGCGGTAATGCTGTTTGAACTGCGTACGCATTTTCAATACCACTTGCTCCAACTCAATTTCCTGTGGTGTTCTAAAATCTTTGTGTTCCTGTTTTTTGATTTGTGCACCAATGCCTTGTATGGCTAACAATGCAAAAAGAAGCGGACGTAGTAACATGCGTAGCCGATTTTGGGTTAGTAGTTCTTAAAGATACTAAAACGCAGGTATTTATGGAAAATTTTGTGGGATAAAAGAATTATGAATTTTTATTTTGATTCAATTTGATTTTTATTGAATAGAATTTTACAAAGTCACACAAAGTAGAACACTGAGTCACACAAAGAGAGTTATTGAATCCATAATTTAGCCTAAAAAAACTGTTTAGAGTAACTTTGCGAACATTGTGTAAAAGCCTTTGTGTCCTTAGTGGTTAAAAATCATAGTAGTATTCGGAGTGACCAACTGTATGGAGTAACTTTGAGTATCTCAGTGTTTTCTTTGAGTATCTCCGTGTAATAGAAATAAAACAAAAGCCTGAAAAAATCTTCAGGCTTAATATTATCGTATTTTCTTAATAAAATCCCCAATACCATCTACACCATTAGCAGTTAAATGCTTGATAAACGCGCTACCTATAATGGCACCTTGTTGGTGAGTAGTGGCTTGTTGGAATGTTTTAGCATCAGAAATTCCAAAACCAATCACTTGTGGGTTGTTGAGTTGCATTTTAGTGATTCGTTCAAAATACGCCATTTGCTCTTCGCCAAAGCCTGTTTGACTACCCGTAACGCTTGCGGTACTGACCATATAGATAAAACTATTGGAAATAGCATCGATCTGGCGAATGCGTTCGTCACTGGTTTGTGGAGTGATTAAAAAGATATTTTTTAAGTGGTATTTTTCAAAAATAACCTGATATTCTTGTTGGTATATCTCCAAAGGTAAATCGGGGATAATTAAACCGTCGATGCCTACTTGGACACATTGCTGACAAAATTTTTCGACTCCAAATTGCAGTATCGGATTCAAATACCCCATAATCAATAACGGAATTTGCACCGTTTGACGAATGGTTGCCAATTGCTCAAATAGCAGGGCAGAAGTCATTCCGTTTTCTAATGCAATGGTCGAACTTTCTTGTATGGTGGGACCATCGGCTAAGGGATCACTAAACGGTAATCCAATTTCAATCATATCAACTCCGTTTTTTTCTAGTTCTTGGATAATGTGTACGGTGTCGTTTAATGCAGGATACCCAGCGGTGAAATACAGGGATAAAAGCCCCCTAGCCCCCAAAGGGGGAACTGTTGACGTGAAAAGTTTATTTATTCTATTCATAATTTTATTATTTAACCGCGAAGTGCGCTAAGGTGTACGCAAGGTTCGCTAAGGTGTTCTTTTATAATTTCATAAAAACTGATTAGGCGTTCCTACATTCCCCCTTCGGGGGTTAGGGGGCAATTGCGTCCAGTTAAGCCCCTCCAGTCATTGCGAGGAACGAAGCAATCTAGGGGTTGGGGAGGCTTTTCATATAAGTGTCTAAATCTTTATCGCCTCTTCCCGAAAGGTTAATCACTACGATATCTTTTTTCTGGAATTTTTTTAAGCCAAAAATGGCTAGGGCGTGCGAACTTTCAATTGCTGGGATGATGCCTTCTTTTTTACAAAGGTTAAGCCCTGCTCGCATCGCTTCGTCATCGGTAGCCGACATAAATGTTGCTCTCCCGCTTTTGAATAAATGGGCGTGTAAGGGTCCCACACCTGGGTAATCTAATCCCGCAGAGATAGAATACGGCTCTGTAATTTGGCCGTCTTCGGTTTGCATTAATAAGGTTTTGCTTCCGTGGATAATACCTTCTTTTCCTAATATGGAGGTAGCTGCACTTTCGCCTGAATAAATTCCTTTTCCAGCGGCTTCAACAGCAATTAAATTGACATTTTCATCGTCTAGGAAATGATAAAAAGCGCCTGCGGCATTACTTCCTCCACCCACACAAGCAATGACATAATCAGGGGTTTCTCGACCTTCTTTTTCGAGTAATTGTTTTCTAATTTCTTCCGAAATAATACTCTGGAAACGGGCTACCATATCAGGGTAGGGATGAGGTCCTACTACCGAACCGATGATGTAAAAGGTATCTAGTGGATTGTTAATCCAATCGCGAATAGCTTCATTAGTCGCATCTTTTAGGGTCTTTGAACCTGAGGTGGCAGGACGGACTTCCGCTCCAAGCATTTTCATTCGGGCAACATTGGGTGCTTGGCGTTTGATGTCGATTTCGCCCATATACACAATACATTGTAATCCCATTAAGGCACAAACGGTTGCAGTTGCCACTCCGTGTTGACCAGCACCCGTTTCGGCGATGATGCGGTGTTTGCCTAATCGTTTGGCTAATAAAATTTGGCCAATGGTATTATTGACTTTATGCGCACCTGTATGGCATAAGTCTTCTCGCTTTAAATAGATATTAGTGCCATATTGCTCCGATAAATTTTTAGCAAAATACAAAGGGGTAGGGCGACCTACATAATCTTTTAATAATTCTAAATATTCTTGTTGGAAACTCTCCGTTTCGATTATATCAAGGTACTGTTGGCGTAACTGCTCTACATTAGGATACAGCATTTCTGGGATAAAAGCCCCTCCAAAATCACCATAAAATCCTTTTTCGTTTACTGTATATTTCATTTTTTTATTTTTATTTGTTTCAGGTTTCAAGTTTCAGGTTTCAAAGTTTTCTTGTTACACAGAGTTGCACAAAGTAAGGCACAAAGTTTCACAAAGTTTTTAATTAATTACTTTTACTATTCACTCTTCTAACTGAACACTAATACACTGAATACTAATCACTTTTTCTAAATTCTAAATTCTGACTTCCATCATCCATCACCCAACTTATCAATCAACTCCCTACATCTCTCCACATCTTTCAGCCCTGCGTCGATTTCAAATTTACTATTCACGTCTATGGCGTAACATTTTTGACCGACGTCAGTTTTTAGGAAAGCTTTTAGGGTGTCTAATTCGTTGATGCCAATACCTCCACTTAAAAAATAAGGTTTATCGGAATGATAATTTTTTAAAATATCCCAATCAAAAGTAAATCCATTGCCTCCGTGTTGTTGTCCTTTGGTATCAAACAAATAATAGTCGCAAACATTTTCGTAGTTAATTATACTTTGAAAATCAAAATGAGCATCCACCGAAAATACTTTGATAACTTCAATTGAAGTGTCTTTTAACGCTTGGCACATCGTTGCAGACTCTTTTCCGTGTAATTGCACTGCATTGAATTTATACTGTTGTATTTTTTGTTGAATGGTTTCCAAATCAGCATTGACAAACACGCCCACTTTTTTGATGGTATTGGGAATCTCAGGGATATTTCCTGTGCAATGCCTTGGAGACATTTCATAAAAAATAAAACCTAAATAATCGGGTTTTAGTTTTGAAACTGCCTGTATGTTGACAGGGTATTTCATTCCGCATATTTTGATTTTCATAGTGTTTTGTTTTTACCATATAAGTCATATAAGTCCATTTAAGTTTTATCTTTTATGCTCTTATATGACTTATATGGTTATTTTTTTAATAAACTCCTTTAACGCTACTTCTGGATTATCGGTTTTCATAAAATTTTCACCGATTAAAAAACCTTGGTAACCATATTGCTGGAGTTCAATCACAGCACTAGGTTCGCTAATTCCACTTTCAGAAACTTTAACAAACTCATTCGGGATTTTAGGAGCGAGTTCTTTGCTATAATCTAAACTAACTTCAAAGGTTTTTAGATTACGATTGTTTACGCCAATCATATCCAAGCTCGGCATAATCGATTTTTCCAATTCTTCTTCGTTGTGGACTTCCAATAAAACTTCTAAAGCCAAAGATTGCGCAAATTCCGATAATAGTTTGATTTCTTCTCGGGTTAAAACCGCAGCAATCAATAAAATGGTATCGGCACCATAAGCCTTAGCTTCAAGAATTTGGTATTCATCCACGATAAATTCTTTTCGTAATAAAGGCACCGAAGTCGAAGCTTTAGCGAGAAGTAAATCATCTAACGAACCTCCGAAGTATTTTCCATCAGTCAGCACAGAAATCCCCGAAGCACCTCCATTTTGATACCCCGTTACCACTGTGTCCACACTATGATTTTGATTGATAACCGCTTTAGAGGGCGACCTACGTTTGTGTTCGGTGATAATACCCACAAAGTTGTTTCGTAAATTCTTACTCATCGAAGTCGTTTTACCTCCAAATAACACAGATTGCTCCAATTGGCTCACTGGAATAATCGATTTTTTAAGTTCAACTTCTATTTTTTTATCTGCTATTATTTTGTCTAGAATATTCATTTCTTTTTTTGTTTAAAGTTCAATGTTTAAAGTTTAAAAGTTCTGAGACTGAACACTAATTACTGAACACTGAACACTTATTACTGACCACTCAACAACTGTAGCTTCTCCAGCTTCTCCAAAGCGCTTCCACTCATTAAACTCTCTTTGGCTAGTTCAAAGCCGTCGAGTACCGAGCAATTTTGAGCGGTGGCGATAGCCAATCCAGCATTGGCACAGACCACATTGTTTTGAGCCGTAGTACCGTTACCTTGAAGAATAGTCATAAAAATATCCGCCGATTCTTGTACGGTAGTTCCGCCAGCAATATCGATAGCGTTTAATTTGGATGCGCTAAAATCTTCAGGTTTTAAGATTCTTTCGGTATTACGAGAAATAACTTTGGTAGCATTCGTTAACGATACTTCATCATAACCATCTAAATCGTGTAAAATGGTAAAATTAGTTTCGGTATTTTGGTACAAATAAGCATACATACGAGCCAATTCTAAATTGAAAACACCCACCATTTGATGTTTAGGAAAACTCGGATTTACCATTGGGCCTAACATATTAAAGAAGGTTTTTACTCCCAATTCCTTTCGGATAGGCGCTACTTCTTTCATTGCAGGGTGGAAAAGCGGTGCGTGAAGAATACAAATATTTGCTTCTTCCAAACATTTTTCTAAAAAGCCTTTGTCATTACTGAATTTAACCCCAAGGTTTTCCATTACATTACTCGATCCAGAAATAGAAGAAAGTCCGTAATTACCGTGTTTAGTCACTTTGGTACCTGCACCTGCCGTGATAAAAGACGCTAAAGTCGAAATGTTAAACGTATCTTTTCCATCGCCGCCCGTTCCACAAAGGTCAATGGTATCATAAGCCGAAAAATCGGTTGCGATACATAAATCTAATAGCGCTTGACGGAAACCTGCTAATTCAGCAATGGTAATAGGGCGCATCATAAACACTGTTAAGAACGATGCAATCTGACTCGGATTGTATTGTCCGTGTGAAATGTTGACTAATATTTGGTACGCCTCCTCTTGCGAAAGCGTTTCGTGTTGGAATAATTTATTAAGTGTTGATTTCATTAGGTGTGAATTAAAAATGATGAATTAAAAATTAAAAGTTCATTTGTATGATTCTATGAAATGAAGTAACACAATGTAACACAATGTTTTTTCACAACGTTTCACAATGAAAAAAACTTCTTTGACTTTGTGAAAGGACTTTGTGTGACTTTGTGTAACTATTCACACCAACTCACCCAATTCTCTAAAATCTTTTTACCCAAAGGAGTTAGCACACTTTCAGGATGGTATTGCACCCCACGAACATCGTAGGACTTATGTTTCAATGACATAATTTGTCCGTTTTCATCTACCGAAGTTACTTCCAAAACCCCTGGGAAGTTTTCATTAGCCACCACCCAAGAATGGTAACGACCCACTTCAAACTCCTCTGGTAAATCTCTGAAAAGGACTTCATCCGGATTCGTTAATTTGACCTTTGTAGCTACTCCGTGATACACCTTTTCTAGGTTGGTTAACTGTCCGCCAAAAACTTCTCCTATCGCTTGTTGCCCAAGGCAAACCCCCAAGATACTTTTGGTAGGCGCATATTTTTCAATTACTTGTTTTAGTAACCCCGCCTCACTCGGAATCCCAGGACCTGGAGAAAGCAGGATTTTATCAAACTTTTCAAGCTCGGTTAATTCAAACTCATCGTTGCGATACACCGTAACCTCACAATCTAAATCTTCTAGGTAATGTACTAGGTTGTAGGTAAAACTATCGTAATTGTCTATGACTGCTATGAGCCCCCTAGCCCCCGAAGGGGGAACTGTTGTATGTGTTGTATTCATCTTTATTTTCTTTTTTTGTTTCAGGTTTCAAGTTGCGTAACCTGAAACTTTAAACAATTTTTAACTTTTTATATAGTTTCCGCTAACTCCAGCGCTTTATTCAACGCTCCTAATTTGTTAAACACTTCGTTATTTTCACTTTCTTCTACCGAATCGTTTACGATACCCGCACCAGCTTGATAATGCAATTCGTGATTTTTGCTAATAAAAGTACGAATCATTATGGCGTGATTAAAATTTCCTTCAAAATCCATTACCCCAATGGCACCACCGTAAAACGAACGGTTAGTGTTTTCAATTTCTTCGATTAAATGTAAGGCTTTATGTTTAGGCGCTCCCGAAAGTGTTCCCGCTGGAAAGGTATCGGCAACTACTTGCATCGTTGTTGCCGATTCGTGTAATTCGCTGGTTACTTTGGAAACCAAATGAATGACGTGTGAAAAGAATTGGACTTCTCTGTATTTTTCTACTTGCACCTGATGTCCGTTGCGACTCAAATCGTTGCGGGCTAAATCGACTAACATTACATGTTCGCTATTTTCTTTAGGGTCTTCTGATAATTGTTTTGCCAAAAGCGCATCTTTTTCATCATCGCCTGTACGTTTGAAAGTTCCTGCGATAGGATGGATTTCGGCTTTGCGATTTTGAATGATGATTTGCGCTTCAGGAGACGAACCCATAATTTTGAAATTACCATAATCAAAATAGAAGAGGTAAGGAGAAGGGTTGATGCTTCGTAAAGCACGATACACATTAAATTCGTCGCCTTTGAATTTTTGCGAAAAGCGACGCGACAACACCAACTGGAACACATCGCCACGGGCACAATGTTTCTTGCCTAAGCTGACATTTTGTTTAAAAGCCTCATCGGTCAGGTTAGAAGTACTTTGCCCTTCACGCTCAAAAGTATATGAAGCAAAAGTTTTCGATTGTATGTATTGCTCGATTTCGGCTAAATTATCCTGTCCGTCGGTACTATGGCAAAACAAATAGGCTTCATTTTTAAAGTGATTGATAGCGATGATATTCTGATAGACGCTATAATGCATATCGGGAATGGCTAAATCCCCTTGTTTTTTTTGGATATCCACTTTTTCGAAATAGCGAACGGCATCAAACGTAGTGAATCCAAAAAGTCCATTAGTTATAAATTTGAAATTAGATTTTTCTACTTCAAAACTTGTAGTGAAGTTTTCTATGGCATCCAAGACTTCTTTTTTATGGCTGATGCTTTTGGTAGTAGAAGAACCATCAGGAAAAGAAGTGGTTATAGTCTCATTTTGAATCGTAATCGAAGCTATGGGATTGCAACAGATGTACGAAAAACTTTTATCATTGGTATGGTAATCGTTACTTTCTAGCAAAATGCTGTGCGGAAATTTGTCCCTTAGTTTCAAGTAAATGCTTACCGGCGTAATGGTGTCGGCAAGGATTTGTTTGTAGGTGGTATGTAATTGTATTTTGTTCATTTTGTGTGTTTTCTAAATTTTTAACAATAAAAAAAGGCTTGTCGTGATTGACAAGCCTTTTGGAGTATATTATGTTTTTAAACTACTACATAGCTGGTACTGCTCACGACGTTTGACGTAAGTTGTTCCACCACCAAGTATTGTTTAAACTATTTTGCATTTTTTTTTTCAATTATTTGTATAATGCAAATGTATAGAATGTTTTTTGAATTGTGCAAATTTATATGTATATTTTTTGAAAAGCAGATTTTTAGATTTATTATCATAGGACAATTTTTTTGAATCAACTTAAACTTACTTTTGAAGTAAATCTTGAAAAATGGAAAATTTGTTAAGTCTTTCTTTCGTATTAATTACAATCATTACTCTATATACTTTTTATTTAGGCATTGGTAAAAACAAAAAAGTGCTAATTGTCTTTTTACTATGGCAATCTATCATAGGAATTTTAAATTACTTTCAAATTTTTAAAAACAATCCTAAAATTTTCCCATTATTTATTCTTTTAACCATACTAATTATATTTAGGTTAACAAATAAAATAGCCTTGGCAACGATTAATTTAAAAATACTCACCTTAATTCATTTTATAAGAGTTTCTGTAGAATTTATTTTATACGGACTTTTTATTCAAAAAAAGATTCCTAGGATAATGACTTTTGAAGGTTGGAATTACGATGTTTTTATTGGAATTTCTTCTTTGTTTGTGTTTTTGTATATTCTAAAAAGGAAAGATAGGATAGCTAAAAACGTACTTCGGATTTGGAATTATATTGGAATTGGTTTTTTACTTTTTATTGTCAGTATCGCAATTTTATCATCTCCGTTGCCTATTCAACAATTTGGTTTTAACCAACCCAATGTAGCAATATTGCAATTCCCTTTTACGTATTTGGCGACTTGTGTAGTTCCGCTTGTTTTGTTTTCGCATATTTTGGTTTTGAAAAAAATAAGGAGTTATTAATAGAAGAATTAGTTTTAAATAAAAAGATATAAAATTATTGTTTTACGATAATTAATTATTATATTTGTCTTGTAATTGTAAAATTAGAGACAATGAAATCAGTAAAAATAATAGCTTCCATTTTAGAAAAAATAGTCAAATTGATAGCGTTGGGCTACCTCTTTACGGCTTTTTATACTTTAGTTAACTGTGCTTTCGGTGGTTCTTTTTTTGAAATGTTAGATAAAAATAGATTTGCTATTAATTTTCCTTTTACGACTAAACATTTTTTACTAGGTTCAGCATATACATTTGAGTACGTTGCAGAAATGGTCATTGGAATTGGGGTTTACGGTCTTTTCTTCTGGGTATTAGGAAATGTATTCAAAGCGTTCAAGCAAGAACGTTTATTTACTAAAAACGGACTTGCTTATTTAAAACAGTTTTATTGGTTCAATTTAGGATTGTATCCCGTAATTGCTATTATTTGGTCGATGATAAGTATCGAAGATTTTCCGTTTATAGCGATGATAATTGCGCATTCTATAATGGGCATTTTTATCTATTTTATGTCGGCTATTTTTGAACAAGGAGTGAATTTACAAAACGAACAAGATTTATATATATAGTATGCCAATTATAGTAAATGTAGATGTAATGCTGGCAAAGCGCAAAATGCAATCGAAAGAATTGGCTGAAAAAATTGGTATCACCACCGCTAATTTATCGATTCTAAAAACAGGAAAAGCCAAAGGAATTCGGTTTGATACCCTCGAAGCCATTTGCGAAGCTTTGCAGTGCCAGCCAGGCGATGTATTAGAATACGTTAGCGAGTAATCTTTTGATTTAATGTGTTTTACTAGTCGGTTGATTTACCGATAGGGATTGCTATGTCTATTTCGTATGCTTTTTACACCTGACAGGTTTCCAAAACCTGTCAGGTATCATACGAGCTATTTACTAAGAATGGAGTTTAAAAGTTACCAAAACCTAACAGGTTTTTAAAACCTGTTAGGTCAATAATCATCAATAAAAATCATCAAAAAATGAACAGTTTAATCATTCAAAATCTCCAAAAGCAGTACAGCAATGGAGTACAAGCCTTACAAGACGTATCGCTTGAGATTACCAACGGAATGTTTGGTTTATTAGGGCCTAATGGAGCAGGAAAATCCTCTTTAATGCGCACTTTAGTGGGTTTGCAATCTGTCGATTCAGGAACCGTGCTCTTTAATGGAGTCGATGTATTGCAACATCCGAAATTCATCCAACAACATTTGGGGTTTTTGCCACAGGATTTTGGGGTATATCCTAAAGTTTCGGCTTATGATTTGTTGCAACATCTGGCTATTTTAAAAGGAGTGACCAATGCCAATGCGCGTAAAGAACAAATTCATTCGTTATTGGAAAAAGTGAATCTGTTTCCACAGCGTCATAAAGAAGTAGCCACATTTTCTGGCGGAATGAAACAACGTTTTGGAGTCGCTCAAGCCCTTTTGGGGAATCCTTCCGTAATTATTGTGGACGAGCCTACAGCGGGTCTAGACCCCGAAGAACGCAATCGGTTTAACGGCTTGTTGAGCGAAATAGGCAACGACCGCATTGTGATTTTATCGACACATTTGGTTGAAGACGTTCGGAATTTATGTTCGAAAATGGCGATTATGCAAAATGGGAAAATCATTCTGCAAGGAAAACCGAATGTCTTGGTAGCCGAATTGGAAGGCAAAGTTTGGTGCAAACAAATCACAACTTCCGAATTAGCTTATTATCAATCGGAATATGAAGTGATTGCCTCGTATTACCGAGAAGGGAAATTAATGGTTCAAGTCTATTCAGAAACCACATTGGCTGATTTTGAAAGCGTCGAACCTTCTTTGGAAGAAGTCTATTTTTCAGCGTTACACCAAAAAGTAGGAATGTTATGAGAACCATTTTATTTTTTGATTTGCAGTCTTTTTTTAAAGCTAAAAAGACTTGGTTGGCATTGGTAGTTGTAGTGACTTTCGGAATTTTTGCAGGAAGCAAAGCTCGATTTACTTTGGCGGACGCCTTATGTTATAATGGTACGTACCAAGTGGCATTTATCACTGGTTTTTTGAGTTTGACCGCCTTGTTTTTTGGGACACTTTTTACGGCTCAAGCTTCCTTGAAAGAAATCGAACATCGGTTCCAACTGATTTATTTTGCTTTGCCTATTAATAGGAACAAGTTTCTTTGGGCAAGATTTCTGTCGGTGTTTATCGTTAGTTTTTCGTTTACGTTGTTGTTGACTAGTAGCTTTTTTATCGGTCGGGAATCCCTAGCAACCGATTGGAAAGATGCGGGTTTTCATCTTTCGTATTATATCCAACCGATGCTGCTTTTTACAGTTGTCAATACTTTTTTTGTAGTAGCGGTGACGACCAGTGTGGCGTGGTGGAGCCAAAGTAAAATGATGATTTATGTAAGCGGATTGCTTCTGTATGTGTTGTATATGGTGACAATGGTGTTTTCAGGTTCGCCTTTTATGGCGAATCAGTTGCCTCAATCGAAAGCCGTTCAATTTTGGTCGGGTGTTTTTGACCCTTTCGGATTGTCCGCCTTTTTTAATCAGACGTCAAGTTGGAGCATCCAACAAAAAAATGTTGACTATTTGAATATATTCGGAATGGTTTCGGCCAATCGAATAGGCGTAGTATTGATTTCAATTGGGTTATTAGTAGTAACATCCAAACGTTTTCAATTATTTTCCAAAGTAAAAAAAGGAAAAGGGTTAGCTATTACGCAAGAAATAAAAACAGTTCCGTTTCAATTTGTAGCGCCTCAATTTACAGCGATATCGCAATGGCAATCCTTTGTGTCTTTTACTCGAATAAACACTAAATATGCGTTAAAAAGCATTCCGTTTTTATTGATTGTGCTTGGGATTTTGTTTGCCGTTGGGATGGAAATGTATGCCGAAATAGAAAAAGGCATCCGACTTCCTCAAAAATATGCTACATCTGGATTATTAGTTTCTACGATTATACAAAATTTCTACCCCTTGGGCGTTTGTATAATGGTGTTTTATGCTAATGATTTGCATTGGCGCAGTCAAGTCAACCGATTTCATTTTATGGAAACGACTACGGCTAATAGTCAATGGCGTTTTTGGTCCTTGTGGTTCACGTTGGCGATTTTGGTAATAGTGTTAACCTTGTTATTGATAGTACAAGGGGTACTTTTTCAATTTTTGTATCAGTATGCTTTTTTTGACTGGACGATATATGCTAAGATATTCTATTTAGTTACTTTACCCTTGCTGGTGTTGGGGGCTTTGTCGCTGTTGTTTCAAAAAATACTTCCAAATAAATACATTGCCTTAGCGGTTTCAGGTCTAGTGGCATTGGTATTGACTACGAGTTTAGGAAAAGTTTTTATCAAACATCCGTTATTGAAATTCTTGCACACGATTCCGTTTGATTATAGCGATATGAACGGATTTGGAAGTTATGAAAATGTTGTGGTCATCCGATTGATTTTTGGGTTGGTTGTGGTTCTTACATTACTATTGGTTTTTGTTCAATATTCGGTTACCAGCCGAAAAAAAATAGTCTTGGTTAGTATTGCGATGCTACTGATTTTAGGAATTGGATTAGGAGTATTATTGATTGCTGATTATGAACCTAAAAATGATAAGGAAATCATCGCACAAAAAGTGAATTACGAAAAGCAACTCCGAAGATTTCAAAACAAACCCCAACCTATCATTACCCAAGTGGTGACAACGGTCGATTTATTTCCGAAGGAGAATAGGTACATTATCAAAGGGCGTTATGTAATGGAAAACAAAAGTCAAGAAGCGATTTCGGAAGTTTTGATAGGTTTTTCAGATGATTTTAAAGTAACCAAAGCCATTGTAAAGAATGCCAATACCTCCGTTGCAATCCATCAGCAAAACCAAGCCGTTCGATTACCCGAAGTTTTACAACCCAAAACAAATTTGACCCTCGAATTTGAATTGGCTTACCAATGGCATCCTGTCAAAGGGCATCAATCGTTTAATGCGATTATTGAAAACGGAAGTTTTATGCGTATCAGTAGGTATTATCCGCAAATAGGGTATGATAGCGGAATGGAAGTGGAAGACCATCGCCTTCGCCAACAAAATAGTTTAGGGAAACCCACAGCGATTTTGTCGCTTTCAGCGCCTAGAACCTTACATAACGACCTAATCGATTTGGATATGACGGTAACCACAGCCAGTTACCAAACTGTGATTGGAGTAGGGGAATTGGTCGAGTTTAGGAAAGAATCCCAACGAAATGTGTTTCAGTTTCAAGCTCGTCAAATTCCGTTCCGATTTGCGATTTCCTCAGCTCGCTATGCCGTAAAAAGAGAAGTCTATAAAGGCAAACGCTTTGAAGTCTATTATCATCCGTCGCATTACGAAAATGTAGCACATTTAATCAAAAATGCAAAAATCACGATGGACTATTGCGAGACCAACTTTGGTGCTTATCCCTATAAAACCATTCGATTTGCTGAGATTTCCAGTTTTACCCAAGGGTTTAATGCTACGGCTTATCCAGCCTCGATTTATATGACCGAAAATATGGCGTTTCATTGCAACCTCAAAGCCGATAAACAACAGGATGTCATCAACGAACTGGCAGGACACGAGTTGGCGCATTTATGGTGGGGCAATGCTCAAATTAACCCCGATGACCGCGAAGGTGCCCCAATGCTGACTGAAACCTTAGCGATGTACACCGAATTGATGTTACTCAAAAAAATGTACGGTAAAAAAAGAGTGGAAGAAGTGGTAGCAATGCACCAAGATATTTACACCAACGAACGCGGATTTAATGGTGATGTGCCTTTGATTAAAACCACATCAGAAACCCCACATATTTCCTATTCCAAAGGCGCTGTGACGATGTATCACCTCAGCGAATGGATAGGAGAGGAGCGTGTGAATCTTGCGTTGCGAAATTTTCTAGCCCAATGTAAAAAGGGAAAATACAAACCTGTGGCTACGGATTTTTTAAAGGAAGTATATGCCGTAGCAGGTGAAAAATGGAGGAGGAAGATTAGGGAAGTGTTTGAGGAGTAGTTTTATTTAGAAGACCTAACAGGTTTCAAAAACCTGTTAGGTTTGTTAAAATAGGATAGTTTTTTTTTCTGAAACGGTACTATATCATAAAGTGTGTAAGGAATATTTTTTATTCTTCATTATATTTCGCTTCGCACTCTTCGCATATTTCTATATTTTGTTCATCAACAAACTTTTCTCCACAATCCGCACATTCTTTTATTCTAATATCAACTAATCTCAATTTATACTCCCCTAGATTTTCTCTGTCATTTGTTGTGTCCATTTTGAATATTAAACCACAACCTCCTTCACACTCGATATTTTTATTAGCATAATTTAGGTCCATTAAAGTAATGTCTCCACATTCGGGGCATTCAATGTGTAGGCTATCGCAGCATTCACAATTTCCACACGAAACTGAGGAATATTCGCTTTCTGGGATTTTATCTATAAATTCATTATCTAATTCTATGTTATTATCAAATCTCACAAAATTTCCCATTCCATCTCTATTTCCATCACAAGAATAACAAATAATAAAGTTATCTTCTTCATCTTCATAAAAATCAATTGTAAAATTAAAAGAATCTAATAATTCAGCATTTTCAATTTCAATGTTGTCATAATTATGAATTCCTATTGGATATTCCCATAATTCAAATTTTACATCTATTTCATTACCGCAACTACATTTAAAATGTTCTTCGGCTTGATATTGATTTTCAGACCCCATACTTCTTTCAGAACCTCCAACACACTCAAATTCTAAATTAAATTCAGATTCGTCATATTTATGAATCCTTCCACAATTATTACATTTAAATTTTAAATAATTGCTCCTGCTTTTTTTTGTATTTATAAATTGAAAAAGATTTTGAATTGTTTCATCTTTTATTGTCGAATTAAGATGTTTTTTTGCTTGATATAAGAATTGAGGTAAGTTGTACATCCAAAAATCTACAGAAGAATTATCTTTTATTTCTTTAATAAGTTCTTCACGAGGACTGTGAATTCTTTGTTCTGTCGCTTTTTTATCAATATAACACCAATCTTCATCTTTTTTTATATCATTAGTAATAAAAATTATGGACTTTTTTACTTCTTTTGAAAATTCTAATATTTGTTTCCAAATAATTAAATCTGCGAATATTTGCGTTCCTTTTTTTTCGCCATTATAGTAATCTCCATATCCAGGTGGAATTTTGAATTCGTATCTATGCTTTCCTTCTTTTGTTATTTCAATAATCTCAGCAAAACTATATTCTCTGCCTACTTTGAAATGTGTTTCTAGAGAATTAAGTACATCATCATCATTCTCAACATCTGTAATTTCTTTTTCAACAATACTAATTTCGCTTAGTATTTTTTTTTGAAATTCTTCGGTTTTCTTTACAAAATCTTCTACTATAATTTTAAAGTCATTTAGTGTGTCCTGCTTTAGGTGTGGATGTTTGTCTCCTTTAATCGTTTCCCTTATTATTTCATCTATTCTTTTTGAAATTTCCGATTTTTGAATAGTTGTTAAATTTTCTATTTTTTTCTTTAAGGGCTCATACTTTTCCGCTATAGGCTTTTTAATTTTATTTTCACGATTTTTAAGAAACTCATATTGAACGTGATTTGGAAGCCATAATCTATCTTTTAATTCTGTATATATTTCAGTATCTATTTTTTGTCTTTCAGATTTTGGAGAATAATACAAATCTAATAGAGCAGAAGAATCAAAAACAATTATTGCATCTTTCCAGAGAATTGCTTCTTTATCTTCAGTTATTTTATATGGTTTAATAATATTTCTGTCCATTTTAAAAGATTATGCCTAATCCCCAAATATACACATATAAATACTTTTCGAAAAAGAATAATTCAAAATACCTAGACTTATTTTAATGCATTTTTCTCTCTTTTAAAATTTGATTCAATCTTTATGATGATGAAGCAATAAAGCTTATTTTAGCCAAACTTAAAAGTTATTAGTTTTTTAATCACTCAAAAAAACACTCAAACTCCTCTTCATTTGCAACATCAACCGAATGCGAAGTGCCACCGCCCATACGATTTACCAAGACGATAACCGTTTTGAAGTATCATCAGCTGGGACAGATGCTAACGCTCAAGTGGTGCTTACTCAAGAATTGCTGGATTGGGCAGATAGTATAATTGTGATGGAACGCCACCACCGAAATTTTATTCGCAAGCATTATCCTAAAGTGTATGAAACCAAAAAAATAGTTTGCTTGTATATTCCTGATGAGTATGATTATATGCAACCAGAATTGATTGCGTTATTGAAGTGTAAAATAGAAGAGGTATATCAAAGAGGACTTCTTTAATTTTTCTTGTAACAAAATTTTAATTATGCCTACTAACGAAGTACATAAAAATTAAAATTTTAAAAAAATGAACAGATTATTGAGACTTACTTTTTCTCTACTGCTTTTGTTTGGGGCTACAGTGCAAGCCCAAAAAGCGCCTGTATTGGATAGAGAATTGTTTTTTGGAAATCCAGAAATTACGGGAATCCAATTGAGCCCTGATGGTAAATGGGTTTCTTTCTTGAAGGAATACGAAGGCATTATGAATATTTGGGTGAAATCTTTTGAAGAGCCTTTTTCAAAAGCACGTCCTTTAACAGCGAGCAAAAGACCTATGAATGGTTATTTTTGGTCGGAAGACGGTAAAAATATCTTATATGTAAAGGATAATAACGGCGATGAAAATATGAATATTTTCGTAGTGAATCCGTCTGACAAAGTAGCAACGGGCTTACCAGAATCAAGAAATCTTACACCGTTGAAAAGCGTAGTGGCGCGCATTGAATTTGTGAGTAAAAAAGATAAAGATTTGTTATATGTTTCGTTGAACGACAGAGACAAAGCTTGGCATGATTTGTATACTTTGAAAATTTCAACTGGGGAATTGAAAAAAATATATGAAAATACAGAGCGCGTAACGGGGTACACTTTTGATTGGGATGAAAATTTAAGAATCTTAGACAAAACCGACCCAAAAGGAAATACCACGATGTATGCTATAGGAGCTGATAAAAGCTTGACGCCTATTTATGATTATACGGTAGATGAGCAAGCGTATGTTAGCAATTGGACTAAGGATAACAAACAAGTGTATTTAGTAACTAACAAAGGGGATATGAATCTTTCAACCTTGTATCTTTTAGATGTGGCTACTAAAAAAATGACTTTAGTAGAAAGCGACCCTGAAAAACGTGTTGATTTTGGAGGTATGTGGGTGAGTGATGTTACAAGAGAAATTATTTATACGAGTTATACTGCTGAGAAAACAAAGAGATACTGGAAGGATAAAAAATGGGAGAAACTATATGAGTTCTTGAAAAGCAAATTTCCAAATAGAGAAATTGGAATTTCAAGCATGACAAGCGATGAAAAGAAAATGATTGTTAATTTATCGGGTGATAAATTTGCTACGGATATTTACTATTTTGACGCTGAAACTAAAAATTTAGTTTTTCAATGTACCCCAAGACCTAAGTTAAAAGAGGTAGAACAATATTTGGCTCCTATGACGCCAATTACGTATAAAAGTAGCGACGGATTAGAAATTCCTGCGTATTTAACTTTGCCAGTAGGAACAACTGGCAAAAATCTTCCTGTAGTGATTTTAGTACACGGTGGACCGAAAGGACCAAGAGATATGTGGGGTTACAATTCCATTGCACAGTTTTTAGCTAATAGAGGTTATGCGGTGATGCAACCTAACTTTAGAGCAAGTGGTGGGTATGGTAAGAAGTTTTTGAATGCAGGTGATTTGCAATGGGGAAAATTAATGCAAGATGATATTACTTGGGGAGTAAAATATTTAATCGAAAAAGGGATTGCCGATAAATCTAAAGTAGCTATTATGGGTGGTAGTTACGGAGGGTATGCTACCTTAGCTGGTTTAGCCTTTACGCCTGAAGTGTATGCTTGTGGGGTAGATATTGTAGGACCTTCGAATATTTCAACTTTGATTAATAGTGTACCGGATTATTGGGAGTCTTTTAAAGCTGGTTTATACAAAATGGTTGGAAATCCTAATACTGAAGAAGGAAAACAACGTATTAAGGAAGCAAGTCCATTGTTTAGTGCGGACAAAATTGTAAAACCGTTAATGATTGTACAAGGTGCTAATGACCCACGTGTAAAACAAGCTGAGGCAGACCAAATTGCGATTGCACTTCGTGATAAAGGAAAGCAAGTAACGTATTTATTAGCTAACGATGAAGGTCATGGTTTTAGAAAACCTGTGAACTCTATGGCAATGTATGCTGAGATTGAAAAATTCTTAGCGGGTATTTTAGGGGGACAATTCCAAAAAGAAATTCCTGAAAAAATAAACAAAAGATTGGAAGAACTTAGAGTGGATATTTCTAAAGTTACCTACGAACCCAAAGTGGAAGCTAGTACAGCAAAATAATGGGGTGTATTTTAAGAGAAAAAGCTGGTCGAATAGGCCAGCTTTTTTTTATAGTAATTCTGCCGGAGTATGTTTAGGAATAATAATTATGTAATTGTATCCGTTAATTATATTTTGAATTTTTCTTTTAGAAGCGTAACAATTAAAATTTATATTACTCCTCGGTACGCCTCACAATGCCCTTGTTGTTTTTGATTATTTACAAGATAAAACATCATTTTATATTGCTTTTAAAATAAAGACTTTTCCAGACGATGCTCTCCGATTTTATAGATTACTATTCGTTAGTATTGTTTTAAGAATGAAAGGGAATAGATGCGCCGAGAAGGTTACATTTTTAAAACTGCCTTTTTTGTCCTATTTTTTAAGATAAAATGGGAGCAGTTTATATTTACAAACCCCAGGGTGAATTTTTTGTTAGAACCAATTGTGTTGTTTATTACTGTTAAATACTAGGCATGCATAGTATTTTTTGTATATTAGCTAAAAAATATAAGATATGAAATTTACTCCTGGGAAATTAAATGCTTTTTTGATGTTCAAATTACCTTCGGCTTTTGTGTCTGGAGTGCGTGTCAAACATATTGAAGCCAACACTTGTGTAGCCACAGTAAAACACCGTTGGTTCAACCAAAACCCTTTCAATTCAATGTATTTTGCCGTGCAAGCTATGGCGGCCGAATTAACGACTGGAGCGTTGGTCATGATGAAAATAAAAGAAAGCGGTAAAAATATATCCATGCTTGTAGCTAACAACAAAGGAACATTTACTAAAAAAGCGACAGGGCGTATTACTTTTACTTGTTCAGAAGGACATTTGATTTCTGAAGCTATTCAAAAAACCATTGCCACAGGTGAAGGACAAACCTTTTGGATGAAATCTATAGGTACAGACGAAAAAGGCGACCAAGTTTCTATTATCGATTTTGAATGGACAATACGCGTGAAGGGGAATTAGTAGGTTGGGAGTTTATGTTTAAGAGTTTATAAGGTTAAAAGTTTATAAGGTTAAGGGTTTATAAGGTTAAGGTTTTATAAGGTTAAAAGTTTATAAGGTTAAGGGTTTATAAGGTTAAGGGTTTATAAGGTTAAGGGTTTATAAGGTTAAAAGTTTATAAGGTTAAAAGTTTATAAGGTTAAAAGTTTATAAGGTTAAGGGTTTATAAGGTTAAGGGTTTATAAGGTTAAATGTTTATAAGGTTAAGGGTTTATAAGGTTAAATGTTTATAAGGTTAAGGGTTTATAAGGTTAAGGGTTTATAAGGTTAAGAGTTTAGAAGTTTAAGAGTTTATAAGTTTAAGAGTTTATAAGGTTAAAAGTTTAGAAGTTTAAGAGTTTATAATGTTAAAAGTTTATAAAGTTAAAAGTTTCGAAGTTTAAAAGTTTAGAAACGTACAATTTACTAATTACTTTTCACTGACTACTGACTACTGACCACTGACCACTGACCACTGACTACATTACTATTTCGTTAAACTATTGCTAATTAAGATTAAGTACAACTTTTCTGTCATTAAATTTGTATAAAAAATCCACGGTGAAAGTTTTAGTTACAGGAGCAACAGGTTTGATAGGCAAAGAAATTGTGAAAAATCTTCATGATAGAGGGATAGTCGTGCATTATCTGTCTACCTCTCCTGAAAAAGTGAAGACTAAAACAAATACAAAAGGGTTTTATTGGAATCCCGAAACCGGTGAAGTTGATGAAACTTGTTTGAATGGTGTTGAGGTAATTATACATTTAGCAGGGGCTTCCATAGCCCATCGCTGGACTTCTAAATACAAAGAAGAAATTGTTGAAAGCCGTGTGCTCTCCTCTAATTTATTGTTTCAATTGCTTAAAACGCATCCTAATCAGGTTAGACAGCTAATTTCAGCTTCAGCGATTGGTATTTACCCGAGTTCTTTAGAAAGAATATACCAGGAAGATTTTACTTCAATTGAGCATACTTTTTTGTCGAATGTGGTTGTCAAATGGGAGGAAAGTGTGGAGCAGTTTACTCGTTTAGGAATAAAAGTTTGCAAATTGCGTATAGGTTTAGTCCTTTCTAAGAAGGGAGGAGCATTCCCGCAATTGCTAAAACCTATCCGCTGGGGAATGGGTTCTGTACTCGGTTCAGGTAAACAATGGCAATCGTGGATTCATATCAAAGATTTGGCTCGCATGTTTGTTTTTGCCCTAGAGCATGAACTGGATGGGGTGTATAACGCCGTAGCGCCTCAGCCAGTAACACACCGAGACTTGCTTTTTTCAATAGCTCGTATTTTGCAAAAACCACTTTTTGTACCCAATACCCCTAAGTGGGTACTCAAACTAATTTTAGGAGAAATGCACGTGCTTCTTTTTGATTCGCAAAAAGTACAGGCTACAAAAATTAGAGAAAAAGGGTTTTATTTTAAATATACCCAATTGGAAGAGGCTTTGAGAAATTTATTAAAAAAAGATTAAATCCTATCGGCTTTTACGCTAACTTGTACTTCTACTTCATCATTAATGTAGTTTAATCCTAAGTCAGGATTAATCTTTTTAGAGGCATATTTCATATCCCAATAGGTTCTGTTTAAGCGCAAAGTTTCACTTTTTATCAAAATTTCTTTGTTGGATATTTTAATTTCAGCAGGAAAATTTACCGCCTTAGTGATGCCTTTAATCGATAAATTGCCATAAACAATAGCTTTGTTATTTTCGTATTCCACCTTAATGAGTTTAAAATCAGCCGAAGGGAATTTTAAAATATTAAAGAAATCATTGCTTTTAGCTTTGTCACCAATACCTTTTAAATGCGCTTCTAATTTTGATTTACCTTCTTTTTCTGTAAGATTGGTTACAGCGATTGATTTCAAATCAAAATAAAATCTTCCTGAAACGATTGAGTCGTTTTTTAGGGTAATTACACCTTCAGCTAGTTTTAACGTACCAGTGTGTTTTACCTTTGGTTTGAATCCGGTCCATAGAATTATTGATTTATCAGTGTCTACTTTATATTTGATTTCATTAGGGTTGTTTTTTTTATATAAATTGGTGTAATCCGTTTTTGTATTATCTTTTTTACAAGCTGTTACTAAAAAACTGAAAATGAGGATAAGGATGCTGAAATGTGTTTTCATGATTAGTTGGATTTAAAAATGAGAAGATTTGTGAAAAAAGATGTAAGTAGTTTAGTATTATAAATTTACGAATTATTTGTGGGCTTGTCTATTATTAGATATAAAAAATGAATGACAATTTGGCATTTTTAATGCTTTGGCAGTACTTTTGCTTTTGAAAACAAAAATTTAATTCAAATTAATTCAAAATATATGAGCCAAGAAGGAACTGAAAACATCGAGAAAGAGGCATTGGAAAATGAAAATGTTTCAGAAAATCAAGAGATTACAAATCCTGAAATGACAATTGAAGAAAAATTGCAAGAAGAAATTGCAACTGAAAAAGATAAGTTTTTACGCCTTTTTGCGGAATTTGAAAACTATAAAAAGCGTACATCTAAAGAACGAATCGAATTATTCAAGACAGCAGGTCAGGAAGTATTACAAGCGATGTTGCCTGTTTTGGATGATTTTGACAGAGCGTGGGCGCAAATTTCAAAATCTGAAGATGAAGCTTTAGTGAAAGGGGTGGAATTGATTCATGAAAAATTTAAATCAACATTAATTTCAAAAGGATTAGAAGAAGTTGAAATAAAGCAAGGCGACGCTTTTGATGCGGACTTTGCAGAAGCCATTACACAAATTCCAGCAGGTGATGATTTGAAGGGTAAAGTGGTTGATGTGGTTGAAAAAGGATATAAATTAGGCGATAAAATTATACGTTTCCCTAAAGTTGTTATAGGTAACTAATTGTGTTTCAAGTGCCAAGTTTCAAGTTATTAGCCTGAAACAATCTAAACTTGAAGCGTGAAACAAAAAATAAAATGAGCAAAAGAGATTATTACGAAATATTAGGAGTAAGCAAAGGAGCTTCGGAGTCAGAAATTAAAAAGGCCTATCGCAAAAAAGCGATAGAGTTTCACCCTGACAAAAATCCAGGTGACAAGGTGGCGGAAGAAAAATTTAAAGAAGCCGCTGAAGCTTATGAAATTTTAAGTGATGGTGACAAACGTGCGAAGTACGACCAGTATGGTCATGCGGCTTTTGATGGCGCTGGCGGTTTTGGTGGTCACCACATGAATATGGATGATATTTTTAGTCAGTTTGGCGATATCTTCGGGAGTGCTTTTGGTGGCGGTTTTGGTGGTTTCGGTGGCGGAGGCGGTCAGCGTCGCGCTAAAGGAAGCAACTTGCGCATCAAAGTAAAATTGACTTTGGAAGAAATTGCAGCTGGCGTTGAAAAGAAAGTAAAAGTAAAACGCAAAGTGCAAGCACAGGGCGTAAGCTATAAAACCTGTTCAACGTGTAACGGAAGTGGGCAAGTAGTGAAAATTGCTAATACCATTTTAGGTCGTATGCAAACCGCTTCTCCATGTCCTACCTGTGGTGGATTAGGTGAAATGATTGATAAGAAACCTGCTGGTGCGGATGCGCAAGGAATGATTTTGGAAGAGGATACGGTGTCAATCAAAATACCTGCGGGTGTGGTTGATGGTATGCAGTTGAAAGTATCAGGTAAAGGGAATGATGCTCCAGGTAATGGTATTCCAGGGGATTTGATTGTAGCAATTGAAGAAGTGGAGCACCCAACGTTGAAACGTGAAGGTGAAAATTTACATTTCGATTTGTATATCAGTTACCCAGAAGCAATTTTAGGAGCTTCTAAAGAAATTGATACCGTTACGGGTAAAGTACGTATCAAGTTAGATGAAGGAATTCAATCGGGGAAAATTTTACGTTTGAAAGGCAAAGGAATTCCAAGTTTGAACAGTTACGGTTCAGGTGATATGCTGGTACATATTAATGTTTGGACACCGAAAAATCTTTCGAAAGAACAAAAGAAATTCTTTGAAGAGAACTTAGAGAATCCAAATTTCTCTCCTAATCCAGAAAAATCAGAAAAATCTTTTTTTGAAAAAGTAAAAGATATGTTTTCTTAATCTTTTTGAAATAAATTTTTAAATCCCAACTTTCGTTGTACTTTACAACGAAATGGTTGGGATTTTTTTATAATAAATTTGATAACTTTAAAACTAATACATAATATATAATTTTAACTTGATGAAGTTTGAGATTAAAGCACTAGATTCTAAAAATTTTGTTTTATATGAAAAACAAAAGCAATTAGCATCCTTAACTTATGATAGTTCTTTTTCGAAAAATTGTGGTGCAATTCGAATAAATGACACTAATAATGCTACTTTTAAAAATAAAAGTTTATTAAGTTCTGAAATACAATTTCTAAGAGATAAACAAATCATTTTTTCGGTCAATAAGAATTGGTCAGGAGTTTTAGAGATTTGTTCGAATGTAAATAAGAATTATTTTTTTTTGAAGACTAAAAATTTTTGGAAAAACTCAAAAGTTTTATTAGATGAAAAGGGGAAAGAGCTAATTATTTTGACAAAAAAGTACAATTGGATGAATTGGAATTATGAGTATTCATTCGATGTCTTATGCGAATTGGATGAGCTAGCTGAAATGGAATTGTTTTTATTTACATTAATGCAAGGCGAATATTTAAATCAAATGAGATCTACTTTTTTTGTGTTTATTATAGTTTGGATTACTATGAAGAATAATTAAATAAATCTGTATTTTTACATAAAATCTTACAAACAATAATGAGCAATATACTTGAAGTAAAAGATGTAGTGAAACAATATGGCGATTATACCGCGCTGAATTCCGTTTCATTGCAAGTGCCACAAGGAAGTATTTATGGTTTGCTAGGGCCTAATGGTGCTGGAAAAACCTCTTTGATTCGTATCATCAACCAAATTACGATGCCTGATAGTGGGGAAGTTTGGTTGGATGGTCAAAAACTAGCACCGCATCACGTTTCGGTTATCGGGTATATGCCTGAAGAACGTGGCTTGTACAAAACCATGAAAGTGGGAGAACAAGCCTTGTATCTGGCACAACTCAAAGGAATGCCTCATGCCGAAGCCAAAAAACAATTGAAATATTGGTTTGAAAAATTTGGAATTGAAGCTTGGTGGGATAAGAAAATTCAAGAGCTTTCTAAAGGAATGGCGCAGAAAATTCAATTCATAGTAACCATTTTGCACCAACCGAAATTATTGATTTTGGATGAACCTTTCTCGGGATTTGACCCTGTGAATGCTAATCTTATCAAAGACGAAATCATACAGTTGAACAAGCAAGGAACATCCATTATTTTTTCTACGCATCGTATGGAAAGTGTGGAGGAAATGTGCGATTATATAGCGCTTATTCATAAATCGAATAAATTGATTGAAGGTAAGGTAAGCGATGTGAAAAAAGAATATCGTACGCATAAATTTCAAGTGGGTATTATGTCGAACAATGTGGAAGGATTAATGTATGATTTGACTCAAAAATTCACTGTGGGACAAACCTCTTTCAAATCGTTGAACAATGATTTACAATTAGAAATTGATTTAGGGCAACGCAGTCAAAATGAACTTTTGGAGGTTTTGATTAAAAACGGACAAGTAACCCATTTTGCTGAAAATATTCCTTCGATTAATGATATTTTTATCCAAACCGTTACCCATCAGCAATAAAAGACAATTGTAATAATTGACAATTAAAAATTAATAATTAAAAAATAAAAATCGTTATTGAATATTGTCGTTGCCATTGAAAAACTGTTTTACAAAGAATTATAAAATATGAATATATTATCCCTTATCATAAAAAGAGAATTTATTGCTAAAGTCCGCAATAAATCGTTTATCGTGATGACTTTTTTAAGTCCGATTTTATTTATCGGGATGTCATTTTTGATTGCATTTTTATCCAATATGAATAAAGGTGAAATTAAAAAAGTGGCTATACACGATGCTTTAGGCGTTTTGAAAGCTGACTTTAAAGATACTAAAGAGGTTAAATACGTCGATTTGTCGGCGATGCCTTTGCCATTAGCAAAAGATACAGCGGCTAAGCATTATGAAGGTTTAATTTTTGTGCCTAAAGTAGCTAATACTCAGGAATTAGTCAGAAAAGTAGCCTATATATCTGATGAAAGCCCAAGTTTAGAATTTGTAGCTGCTATAGAAGAAGTAGTCGATGACCATTTGACTAAGGAAAATTTGCAAACGTTGGGTTTTGATGCCAATAAGATTGAAAAAGCAAAAGTTGCATCTGAATTACACATTACTAAATTTTCAGGTGAAGAAGGCTTAAAATACTTGAATGAAATCAAAGTGTTTTTTGGGGGCGCTTTTGGGTATTTGATTATGATGTTCATTATCATCTACGGAAACTTCGTGATGCGTAGCGTAATTGAAGAAAAGACTTCAAGAATTATTGAAGTGATTATTTCTTCTGTAAAACCCTATCAGTTAATGATGGGGAAAATTATAGGAAATTCACTTGCGGGAATTTTGCAGTTTACCATTTGGGTGGCTCTGGGCTTGTTGTTGCTATTCGGAAGTTCTATGTTTTTCGGGGCGTCTAACGATGCCGTTGCTACACAAGAAGCATTAAGTAAGTTGCCATCTCAAGCTGGTAATATTGCCGAACTAATTGCAAAAGTGCAATTGTACTATAACGAAATCCCTGTTTTGACCACGGTGATTTTCTTCTTTGTGTTTTTCATTGGAGGCTATTTCTTGTATAGCTCACTGTATGCAGCTATTGGAGCAGCGGTTGATTCTGAAACCGATTCGCAACAGTTCTTATTGCCTATTATCATGCCGTTAATGTTAGGGATTTACGTAGGCTTTTTCACGGTAATCAATGACCCACATGGAACCGTAGCAACGATATTTTCAATTATTCCGTTTACCTCTCCAATCGTTATGCTAATGCGTATTCCTTTTGGTGTGCCCGTTTGGCAATTGGTGACTTCTATTGTTTTACTTTTTGGAACATTTTTAGGCGTGGTTTGGTTTGCTTCAAAAATTTACCGGGTAGGTATTTTGATGTATGGTAAAAAACCTACATGGAAAGAATTGTATAAATGGTTGAAATATTAAAATAAAGTTGCAAAGAGACAAAGAGACAAAGAAGTAAAGCTGGGAAGTAATAAAGTTTTAACGTAACTTAGAGGCTGTGTGGTTATGAAAACGTTTAGAGATTTATTAATTTGGCAAAAAGCAATGCACTTGGTTAATGTTATTTATCCTTTATCAAGAAAATTTCCTATTGATTAACAATTTGGATTGATTTCGCAAATTAGAAGAAGTTGTATTTCAATTCCAAGTAATATTGCTGAAGGATTTGGACGTGGAAGCAATAAAGAGTTTTATAGGTTTCTTAGAATTTCTATTGGGTCATTATTTGAATTTCAAACGCAATTAGAAATTGCATATAATTTGGAATACATTTCAGAAAAGGATTTTACTACTTTGTTTGAGAGTAGTAGGGAATTAGAACGCATGATTAGTGCTTTTATGAAAAAGATAAAAGAAAATATTTAAAAATTATTAAAATACTTTGCAACTTTGTTACTCAGTAACTTTGCACCTAAAAAAATGAGTAAAATATTAATTATAGAAGACGAAGCAGCCATCCGCAGGGTCTTGGTTAAAATTCTTTCGGAGGAAAATGATTCGTATAAAGTTGAAGAAGCGGAAGACGGTCTTCAAGGGCTTGAAAAAGTAAAGAATGAAGATTTTGATTTGATTCTTTGCGATATCAAAATGCCTAAAATGGACGGTGTGGAAGTTTTAGAAGCGATAAAAAAAATAAAGCCTGAAATTCCTATGGTGATGATTTCAGGACATGGCGATTTAGAAACAGCGGTGAATACGATGCGTTTGGGCGCTTTTGATTATATTTCAAAACCACCTGATTTGAATCGTTTGTTAAATACCGTTCGCAACGCCTTGGATAGAAAAAAGCTGGTAGTGGAAAATAAGATACTGAAAAAGAAAGTATCTAAAAACTACGAAATGATAGGGGAGAGTGACGCTATCAATCATATTAAAGATATGATTGAAAAGGTGGCTCCTACAGAGGCGCGTGTGTTAATTACAGGACCTAATGGTACTGGAAAAGAGCTTGTGGCACATCAAATTCACGAACGCAGTGAACGTGCAACAGGGCCTATGATTGAGGTGAACTGTGCTGCAATTCCTTCTGAATTGATTGAAAGTGAATTGTTTGGTCATATTAAAGGTGCTTTTACCTCGGCAGTCAAAGACCGTGCAGGGAAGTTTGAAGCAGCTGATGGGGGTACTATATTTCTGGATGAAATAGGAGATATGAGTATGCCGGCTCAAGCTAAAGTTTTACGTGCTTTGCAAGAGAATTTAATACAAAGGGTAGGAGCGGATAAGGATATTAAAGTAAATGTGCGTGTTGTAGCCGCGACCAATAAAGACCTAAAGAAAGAAATTGAAGAAGGGCGTTTTCGCGAGGATTTATACCACCGTTTGGCCGTTATTTTGATAAAAGTTCCTGCTTTGAATGACCGACGCGATGATATACCAGCTTTGATAGAGCATTTTGCTAATAAAATTGCAAATGAACAAGGGAGTGCCTTGAAAAGTTTTTCGTCCCAAGCCATACAATTGTTACAGGCCTACGATTGGACAGGAAACATACGTGAATTAAGAAATGTAGTCGAACGATTAATCATTTTAGGCGGTAATGAGATTTCCGAAAATGATGTAAAATTGTTTGCTTCAAAATAAAATAATTGGTGAAGGGGGCATTACTTGTCACGAATCACTTTTTACTAATTACTAGATAAAATGGAATTAAAAAAAATAAACCCCAATTTAAAACAAGCGCTTACCGAAAACGGAATTACAGAACCAACTGAAATTCAAGCGGATTGTTGGGGGACTTTAAAAAGTGGGGCTGATGCCGTTGTGATTATGCCTGAAGGCGAAGGCAAATCGGCTACCATAGCTTATACGGTGATTCAAAAATTAGAAAAACCAGTTGGGGAGTCCACGCGTGCGTTGATTATCGTAAAAGATAAAGAAGCGGTATTGCAAATGGTGGATTACTTTGAAAAATTTGGTAAAAATTCTAATCTGCGAGTAATTGGGGTCAATGACCGAACGGATATCGATGACGAAAAGAATATTATTTCAGCGGGAATGGATGTGTTGATTGGTACGCCCAATAAAATTAATGCCATGTTCTCCGGTGCTGGTTTTAATATGACGACGATTAAAGTTTTTGCTGTGGATGATGCAGATCAAATTTTTAAATTGCGACAAGATAGTATCGTGCAACGATTGTCTATGAGTGTGGAAAAAACACAACGTTTATTTTTTGCCTCAGATTTAACGGAGCGCATCGAAATATTAGCCGATAAAATTATGATTGAACCTTTTTTATTTGGGGTTGAATATGATGAGGAGGAGGAAGAATAAGAAAAAATTAGAAAAGGCTGTCCTAAACTTTTTGGACAGCCTTTTTCTTTGCTAAAATATTCAGATACCCTTTGCAGATAGTTTTCTATAAGTAATTCTTAGAAACAGGGTTCTAATTTTAGGAAACCTTCTTTTTTTACACAATTTCTCCCTCAATCAACACCTTATCAATTAAATCACTACCAAAAGCATACGGAAGTTGATAATAGGTAGGAATAGGTTTGGTGATAATCAAATTTGCTTTTTTGCCTCGTGTGATAGAGCCGTGGGTATCACTAATGCCCATAGCATAAGCTCCGTTAATGGTAGCGGCATTGATGGCTTCTTCGGGAGTCATTTTCATTTTAATACAGGCTGTAGCTACTACAAAATTCATGTTTCCAGATGGAGTAGTACCGGGGTTAAAATCGGTAGCTAGAGCAAGTGGTAAGCCTGCTTCTAGCATTTTTCGTGCTGGTGTATACGGAATACTGATGAAATAAGAACAACTAGGCAATGCTACGGGCATCGTATGACTATCTTTTAAGATTGCTATATCTTCATCGGTAACAATTTCTAAATGGTCCACACTTACGGCATTGTGTTTCACACAGGCTTGAATACCATTAATAGCTGTAAATTGATTTACGTGGATTTTTGCAGCTAAGCCGTATTGTTTTCCTGCTGCCATGATACGTTCGGTTTCTTCTACAGAAAAATATCCCGTTTCAAGAAATGCGTCTATATAATCGGCTAAATTTTCTTCGGCTATCTTTGGGAGCATTTCATTGATAATTAAATCAATGTAGCCTTTATGATTTTCTTTATATTCGAGTGGGAAAGCGTGTGCCCCTAAAAAGGTAGATTTAATGGCAATGGGGTAATTTTCAGCTAATTTTTTAATCACGCGCAACATTTTGAGTTCACCTTCTACGGTCAATCCATAGCCTGATTTGATTTCAATGGCGCCAGTGCCTTGTTTCATAACTTCTTCCAAACGAACTTTAGATTCTTCATAAATCTGTTCTTCTGGTGTTTCATTAAGTCTTTTAGCAGAATTTAGAATACCACCGCCACGATTAGCAATTTCTTCATACGACAATCCATTGATGCGGTCTACAAATTCTTGTATGCGATGACCTGCATAGACCAAATGGGTGTGACTATCGCACCAAGTAGGTAGTACCACTTGACCCGTAGCATCTATTACTTCAAAAGTTGAAGTATCTGGACAATTTTCCATCGAACCATAATCGGAAATGATATTGTTTTCAATGATTAAATAAGCCTGGTCAATTTTGGGTAGAACAGCCATTTCGGTACCAGTGACTTTGTCGATAGCAGTTTTTCTAACTTGTAGTAATTCTCTTATATTTATAATGATTTTTTTCATTTGTATTTTTCTAATAATATCCGCTAAAGTACTTTGTTTTTAAGGAAATCTCATAATAATTGTAAAATTTAATGTAAAAAATTTTAAATAAATTATGATATTTGAAATAAAAGTGTTAATTTAGAAGAGTAAAAAGGAATTAAAATTTAATTTTTTTAAATTATTTGTAATAATCTTCGGAAGATACAAGTTGTTTGCTTACAATACGGTTCATTTGATTTTTTCATAAATTATTGAGGTTAGTTATTTAATTCAAGAAAGCTGTCAGGATTTATTTTGACAGCTTTTTTTGCGTCTGCTGGACAAATTTTGTAATATTACTTACAAATAAGAAATTCGTGCGAAAAATTAAATATAAAAAGGGAAAAAAGATAGTACCTACATTTTTAGAATACACAGGTGTTCATAAAAATGTAGCTACTACCATGCAATTGTTTTCGTATGACACCCATAGCCTGACAGAAAGTGCTGATGGGAGTTTTGAAGAAATGGTAGTGGATGTAGATTTGACAAAGCAAAATTGGTTGAACATACATGGATTAACGGATTTGGAGAAAATTGAGAAAATTGGTCATTTCTTACAAGTTGACAAATTTATTTTAGGCGATATATTAAACACCACCAAGCGTACTAAAATTGATGAGTATCACGATGTGCTTTTTTTTAGTATCAAATCTATTTTACCTATAGAAAATTCAGATAATATAAAAGTTGAGCAGATTTCATTTCTTTTAAAATCAGGGTTATTAACGTCATTTCAAGAAAAGAAAAGCGATTTTTTTTCACATATTCGTGAGCGATTGCGTACACATTCGGGGATAGTTCGTGATAAAGAAGTTGATTATTTGTTGTATTTGCTTTTAGATGCAATTATGGAAAATTTCTTTATCACCATAGAGGCTGAAGAGGATAAGGTAGAAGATTTGATTAATTTGTCAAAAACGAGTACTAAACCGCTAATCTTAGAACAAATAGAAAAGCATCGAGACAATTTCAATTTTTTAAAGCGTTCTATATTGCCACTTCGCGATTCTTTGTATTCCATCAGAGCTACAAAAGACGATGATGTGTTTAATGTGATTAAGAAAGAAAATTATAGTTTTTTTGACCGTTTGCACCAAAAATCATTAGAATTGTTAGAACAAATTGAATACGATTTGACCACGCTTGAAAGTGCTTCAAATTTTTATTTCGCTTCGCAAAGTCATAAAATGAATGAGGTAATGAAGACATTAACCCTGGTTTCTGTGTTTTTTATGCCATTAACTTTCATAGTAGGGGTGTATGGGATGAATTTTGATTATATGCCGGAACTGCATTGGCATTATGGTTACTTTATTGTTTTGGGGATTATGATCGTGTTGCAGTTGTTTATGGTTGTACTTTTTAAACTGCGTAAATGGTTTTAATTTAAATTAGATTCATGAATAATTATATAAGTGCTCTGTCAGGACATGAAATTGAAACCTCAGATGTGATTTTTGCTAAAACTATTAGAAAATCAGTTTTTCAATTAATACAACAAGATTATCCTAATTTTACTAAAGAAAGTGTGATATCTTTAGCTGAATTAAACTATTATAGAGAAAAGTACATTTCGGGTTTTTTACTAAAAGATATACAGGAAATTACTGAATTAGAAAAGGCAGTTTTACAATCGTTAAAAGATAATACTTTTTTGAGTATTATTCAAGATTCAAATCCGCAGTATACAATTGGACAAAAGGTAGCCGATAAGGTGGCTGAGTTTGGAGGTAGCTGGACATTTATTTTGTCATTTTTTGGTTTTTTGCTGATCTGGATTAGTGCTAATGTTTTTTTATTAGCTAACAAAGGTTTTGATCCTTATCCTTTTATTTTGTTGAATTTGATTTTATCCTGTTTAGCAGCTCTTCAAGCGCCTATTATTATGATGAGTCAGAACAGACAAGAAGAAAAAGATAGGGAACGCTCAAAGAATGATTATATGATAAACTTGAAGTCTGAGCTTGAAATTAGATTATTGCATGAAAAAATAGATCATTTAATCATGCATCAAGAAGAAGCTCTTATTGAAATGCAAAAGGTACAAATTGAAATGATGGATGACATCTTGAAACAACTAAAAAAATAGTTGTAAAAGATTGGGTAAACCAAATAGTATTTTTACTTTTGTAGGGTATACAAAAAATTCCGGAAATATGTTTGAATTTCAACAGTATTTAGGTTTCTTATTATTTTTAACCATTTTAACTATGGGATTTTGGTTAATGATTTTCTTAGTGAACTTCGTATTCTACTGGGTAGGAGGTTACTTGTGGAATGAATACAAAGAAAAGAGAGCTAATAAAGAAAGCTTAAAGCAATAATTGAATTGTTTTAAAATAAAAAAGTCCCGATTTCGGGACTTTTTTTATGATTAGAATTCACCACCACCTTCATTATCTTGTCGTGGTTTTTGTTCTCTTTCTGTTTTCGTTTTGTTGAATCTATAGGTGAAAGAAAGCGTAACCACACGCATTCTGAACTGCATTTCTGAATCTGAATGCACGTTTGGCAAACGTAAATCTCGATACATTTTTCTGGAATTAAAAACATCATTAACATTTAAAGAAAGCGTCGCCTTATCTTTTAGCAAATCTTTACTTAGACCAATGGTCATGACCGCCTGACCTTTTTGTGTTCCTTGTGCGATTTTTTGTGAAGCATTGTAGGTCATGCTGGACTGGAAATCTATTTTATAAGGTAAATTAATTCTAGAATTCAAACGAGCTGTCCAAGTCGATGATTCAAAATCGAAACTTTGTATTTTAGTTTCTCCTTTAGTGTTTATGTAGGAGTATTCGCCATCCGTTTTGTTGTAAAAAAAGTTAACGTTCCCGTTTAGTTTCCACCATTTTTTAAAGTTATAATTGGCAGTCAGTTCTAAACCGTATTTATCGTCTGTAGCTAAATTAAAAGGTGTATTCAAGATTACGGGAGTTATGATATCTCTTCCATCGATTATAGTTACATATTCACCATTTTCAATAGTATCTGCACCTCCAACAGGGGTGATCGCATACTCGCCAGTTTCTTTTCGTACAATTTGGAATGCATCTGTAGTGTGATTTAAATAAACGGAAGCATTTAGTGTTAACTTATCCCATTTTTTTAAGAAACCAATATCATAGGCATCGCTATACGCGGGATTGATATCAGGATTACCACGGAATAAGTTGATGTTACTTGTGTAGGAAGCAAAAGGATTGATAAAGCGGTCGCGTGGTCGCGTAATGCGCTTGCTGTAATTAGCTGATACACTCGCGTTGTTCCCTAAATCATAGGTTAAAAATACACTCGGGAAGTAGTTGTTGTAATTTTTTGTAATAAATTCTTGGGTAGTTAGTTGATTAATTTCAATATGAGAATCTTCATAACGTAAACCAAGTAAATAGGAGAATTTGTTGATTTTTGAACCAAATTGGACGTATAATGCATTCACATTTTCAATATAATCCATTAGGTTGGTAAAGCCTGCAATGTTTTCAAAAACACCTGTGTTTTTGTTTAGTTGTTTTACTGAAAAATCGGCTGTTAAGTTGACAAAATTACCACGATAACCCGCTTCAAATTGAGACTCTTTGTTTAGTGGTAACACATAATCAACTTGGATTAAATTTCTGTTTTGCGTATCGTGTTTTTTACTTTTTTCTTGTCTAACAAAATCACCTGTGTCAACTATAGTTTGTAAAATGTTTGAGTCGTCTTTATCAGTGTTTTTTGAAAAAGCTCCGTCAAAAGTTAGTTTATGTCCTTCTTTTTTGAATTTTTTTGTAAAATTCGTACTGTATTCAACGTTTTCACCTTCGGTATCTAAGCGGTTGTCTCTACGAGAAGTATTGATATAATTTCTATTAGCATTGTAATTATAGTATAAAACGTCTTCTATGTTTTTGCCATCATTGTTTCGGTAATTGAAGGCATTGGTCCAAGAGGTGTTTTTGTCGATAGAAAGTTCGATACCAAAATTTAAATTCAAGCCTTTACTCAAGCGGTCATTTTCTCTTCTTTCTTCTAAATAGGAAACTAAAGTTCCGGTATTTCTGTCAAAGTTTTCTTGGTCAATTTTTGCTCTTCCAGGGTTGTTACGGTCGTTATAACCTATAGTTGAAAAGAAATTCATCTTTTCATTTTTATAATTGATGTTTGCTGAAAGACTGTTGTTTTTTGGAGTACCTATAGCGGTAATTAGCGTACCATTAATTCCTAGGTTTTTACCTTTTTTTAAAATAACATTGATGATCCCCGCACCGCCCTCGGCATCATAGCGTGCGGATGGGGTAGTAACTGTTTCAACTTTATCTATGGCATCTGCTGGAATCATTTTTAGCGCATCGCTTACGCTTACAGCATTTGTTGGTTTTCCATCTATAAGCACTCTTACGTTTTCGTTACCTCGTAAAGCTATGGCGCCTTCGCTACTTACAGAAACAGAGGGGATATTATCCAATACATCGCTTACGGTACCACCACGAACCAAAATGTCTTTACCTACAGTATATACTTTTTTGTCGAGTTTCAAATCTACAGTCGTGCGTTCAGCTCGCACGACTACTTCGTTTAATGCTTTGGCGTCTGCTACAAGTCCAATAACACCTAGATTGATATCAGCGAAATAGCCTTTTGCAGGAATCGTTAAAGTTTTAAAAGAAAGGTATTCGTATTTTAAGATAAAATTTCCTGCTTGCACTTGTAAGGAAAATTCTCCTTTTAAGTCGGTTACTGCACCTGATATTGGTTTGTTCGTGTTCGTGCCAATCACCGTAACAGTAGCGTATTCAAGGGGTTGTTGACTTTCTTTGTCGACTAATTTTCCTGATAAGGTGATTTTTTTTCCTGAGTTTTTTTCTTGAGCTGTTAGGGTCAAAGTAATGAAACTTAAGAATAAAAGTAATAGTTTTTTCATTGGTTTTGGATTAGAATACAAAAATAAAGGGAATCCTATTTTGGATTCCCAAAGTTTTGTTAAAGGTATTATAAGGTTTCCTGTAATAATTCATTTATTTTTTCTGTAGGACGGGCTATAACGGCTTTGTTACCTTTGACTACGATAGGTCTTTCAATTAATTTTGGATACGTAACCATGGCTTCAATAACTTCTTTAGGACTTAATGTTTTGTCTTTGAAGTTTTCTATCCAAATGCTTTCTTTTTTTCGAACTAAATCGATAGGTTCAAGGTTTAATTTTTTTAATAAATCTTTTAACTCTTCCGCGTTTGGCGTGTTTTCAAGATAATTAACTACTTCAAAAGGAGTATCGATGTTTTCTAAAAAGCAAACGCCTTCTCTTGATTTTGAACACCTTGCATTATGGTAAATGGTAATCATGTTTTTTTCTTTTTTTTATGTGACAAAAATAATCTAAATTGCTCAAAGACACTTAAAATCAAACTATGTTTTTAGAAAAAGCTTTTTTTAAAGGAAATGAATTTTGGAAATATATAATCGGAATTCTTATTGTTTTTATCGCTACTCTTCTTGGTCAAATTCCATTTGCAGTTGCTGTTTTTTTGAAATTGAATAGTCAGGATGAATCGATGTTTGGGAAAACGGAATCTGAACTTATGAAAGTGCTGGACAAAAATTTGAATTTATTTTTAATGTTACTTTCGTTTGTTTTTGCTTTTTTCGCTCTTTTGGCGGTGGTAAAAGGACTGCATAAACAAAAAATTACTACGTTAATTACTTCCCGTGCAAAAATCGATTGGAATCGTTATTTTTTTGCTTTTGGGATTTGGGCAGCTTTTCAAGTTGTAACTACCATTGCCATGTACACAATTTCGCCCAACGATTTTGTGTGGAATTTTCACTGGCAATCTTTTCTAGTGTTGTTTTTTATTGGTGTTGTGATGTTGCCTATACAAACTGGAATTGAAGAACTGATGTTTAGAGGGTATTTAATGCAAGGTTTAGCATTATTAACCCGTAATAGATGGATTCCACTCATAGTGACTTCATTGTTTTTTGGAGGATTGCATTATTCTAATCCTGAAGTTGCTAAATTAGGTCCCATTATTATGATTTATTACATTGGGACTGGTTTGTTTTTAGGGATACTAACTTTGATGGATGAAGGTATGGAATTGTCATTAGGATTTCATAGCGCTAATAATTTAATTACGGCTTTGTTAGTTACTACAGACTGGTCTGCTTTGCAAACCGATGCTGTTTTAAAAGATATTTCTAATCCAGATGTAGGTATTGAGGTCTTAGCTCCTGTGGTGGTTATTTTTCCTGTATTATTAATGTTGTTTTCAAATAAATACGGTTGGAAAAATTGGCGAAGTAAATTAACAGGTAAAATTGATTTTAAATAATACTATGTTGTCTATTCATCGCGATTTTAAACTAAATGGTAAGAGTTATTCTAAAAGAGAATTGCAACTATGGGCAATTGAGCGTATTGGAGTTTCTAAAGATTTTATAAAAGAAACTGCTGCTTTTTTAATTCATTGGTTAGATGAAACGGATGCCGTTGTAGTGCAAACTTCTGGGACAACAGGCGTGCCTAAGGAAATGGAAATTGCAAAAGAAGTAATGATAGCTTCTGCAAAGGCAACAGGGACTTTTTTTGAACTTCAGCCAGGGTCTACAGCTTTATGCTGTTTACCTGTTAAATATATTGCTGGAAAAATGATGCTTGTTCGCGCCATGGTGTTAGGTTGGGAGATAGATCTTGTAGAGCCTTCTAGCCAGCCATTATTGCATTTGAATAAAAAGTATGATTTTGTAGCAATGGTGCCTATGCAAGTTAAAGCTTCCCTGTCAGATTTGCATAAGGTAAAAACTTTATTGATAGGGGGTGCTGCAGTGGATTCAGAATTGTCTTTGAAATTAATTCAACTACGCTGTAATGCTTTTGAATCGTATAGTATGACCGAAACGGTTACGCATATTGCTTTAAAAAAAATAGGTAAAAGTTATTTTAAAGCCTTACCTGGGGTTTCACTTTCAGTAGATGTACGTGGTTGTTTGATTATAGATGCGCCAAATTTAAAAGTGCAACATTTGATTACTAACGATATTGTTGACTTGTTATGCAGTGATCGTTTTGTATGGAAAGGGCGAGTGGATAATGTAGTAAATAGTGGGGGGATTAAGCTGTTTCCAGAGCAAATAGAAAACAAACTTACTGATTTGATACCATCTCGTTTTTTTTGTATGGGAATGCCAGATGAAAAATTAGGAGAATGTTTAGTGCTGATTATTGAAGGTGAATCATATGAAATAAACGAGTCGATATTTGAACAATTCGAAAAGTACGAAAAACCCAAGTATATTTATTTCATTGATAAATTTGATGAAACGGAAACAGGCAAGATAAAAAGGAACGTTATTAAAGATTATTTAAAAAGAAAGGCTGTCGATTGACAGCCTTTTATATTTAATTGAAAAAGGATAAGATGTAGTAAATGATTGCAGCTACTAAGGCTGATACTGGAATGGTTAATATCCAAGCCCAAATCAAATTAATAGTAACGCCCCATCTTACTGCGCTTAATCGTTTAGTGGCACCCACCCCGATGATTGACCCTGTAATGGTGTGTGTGGTAGACACAGGTACGCCCATTTGCGATACCGTAAATAAAGTTAAAGCACCTGCAGTTTCTGAACATACACCCTCTAAAGGGGTAACTTTTGTGATTTTTGTACCCATGGTTTTAACGATTTTCCATCCCCCCATAAGTGTACCAAAACCAATCATCAAGTAGCAACCAAAGGCAATCCAAATAGGCATGGTTTTGTTGGTCACTTTTGTTTCTACTTTTGCTTTAAGTTCTTCTTTCAATTTGCCGTTTTCGTCTACATATTTAGTAAACATTTTAGCATATCTGTAGTTCGGGTTTAATTCTTTATTTTTAAAAATTAACTCCTTAGTTTCAGTATCATGAACATCTTTTTTGTCCGTGTATACTAATAATGTTTTTAATTCTTTTGATACTTTTTCAAAATTTGTAACATCAATACCTTCTTTCTTTAAATGCAATAAAAAAGGATTGTTTGGATTTACATCTGCTACTAATTTTTCATCTTCATAGATGTTTTCTTTTGTAGATAAATCAATGATTTTTTTACCATCTACATAAACAGTATCATTTTCAAAAATACTAACAGCAGGTTTGAATTTTTTAATTTTACCTTCGTCGTTAGTGTATTTTACTTGTAAAACTTCAGTAACTTGAAGCATTTCAGGTATATCGCCTTTTATTTCTCCTCGTCTAACCCCGTTAGCATATACAATACAAGCGGCACAAATAATACCCATTACTTTTTGAGAATCGGCACCACCATGTCCTAAAGAGAAAGCTGCAGAAGATAATAATTGTAGTTTTTTGTATAAATTCCCTTCTTTCATAGCGGTATTGTTTTTACCAACTACTAATTCGAAAATGATGAAAATCACAACGAAAGAAGATAATAATATACCGATAATCCAAATCATGATAGGTTTGATATCAAAGATATCTTTATATGCCCATGTCATGTACACAGTAAAAACGGTTAATCCTATGTAAGATAAAAGTTTTACAATGAATTTTCTTTGAATTGTCATCATAGTAATGATGAAAGAGATAACTCCACCGATAATTGGAGCTAAAACAATAAACATCAAAGGTTTTGTGATTTCTTCCATTTTCAATACATCAAAACCTGCGTGAGCTACTGCAGCTCCAGCAAAACCACCAATTAAGGTGTGTGATGATGATGATGGGATTCCTAACCACCAAGTTAATAAGTTCCAAACTGTTGCGGCTAATAAACCTGAAAGGATTACCCAAAGGTCAATAACCGAGTTGTCTACTGTTTTGGCTACGGTGTTACCTACGCTCATGTCGAATACCCAATACGCAGCAAAGTTGAATATGGCTGCCCAAATTACGGCTTGAGTAGGTGATAATACTTTTGTTGAAACTACGGTAGCAATTGAGTTGGCTGCATCATGGAAACCATTTACCAAGTCAAAGGCTAAAGCCACAACAATTATTATAATTAATAATGTAAAGTCCATTTCTAAAATATAAAGTTGTGATTACGCGTGTTTAACCGAGATTGCTTCTAAAGTTCTAGCTACATCTTTACATTTGTCTGTAGCTTTGTGTAAAGCGGATAATACTTCTTTATATTTAATGATGTTGATTGCGTCCGTTTCGTTTTCAAATAATTCAGCAACAGCTTTGTCAAATACCAAGTCGGCTTTGCTTTCTAATTTGTATATTTTTTTTACGGCACTGTTAATTTTATCAAGATTTTTTAAATCTTTCAATTCGATAACCGCATTATTGATATGGTTTGCAGTTTCTAAAGTGATTTCCGTTAATTTACGGATAGATTTGTTGATTTTAGCAACATTGTACAGATTCATGCGGTTAGAAGCAGTATAGATGTTGTTTGAAACTTCAGAAATTGTTGTTATTAACATATGAATGTCTTCTCTATCAAATGGAGTGATGAAGTTTTTGCTTAATTCAATATTCATCTTGTGGTTTGTACTTTCTACATCAGCAACTAATTGTTCAATTTGTTTGTAAAAATTAGTTCTGTTTTCCATTTCGCTTTTGCCTATATTTACAGCTTCGTGTAAATTTTCAGATAAGGCAACTAAATCTTTAGTAGCTTTGATGAATAAAGGATAGAAAGTAGTATCCTTTGGAGAGAAAAACTTAATAATGTCTTTGAATGCCATTTTATATCAATTTAATTTCGAGTGCAAAAGTAGAATTTCAATGTTAAGAAATTGTTAACTGATTAATAAGTTGCCATTAACTTTACAGAATTATTAAGATAGTGTTATCGAATAGTTGCTGATGATTTTGTAATTTAGCGCTCCAAAATCAAACAATTAATTTATGGACTTAAACTTCAATAAGAACGAAGATCATAATAGACTATTATTATCAGAATTAAGACAGCGTTTCGCAAAAGTAAAGTTAGGTGGAGGTGAGAAAAGAATTGCAAAACTGCATGCCGAAGGTAAAATGACGGCTAGAGAAAGAATAGATTATTTATTAGATAAAGACCAAGATGCTATTGAAATTGGTGCCTTTGTGGGAGACGGTATGTATAAAGAGCATGGTGGTTGTCCTTCTGGAGGGGTAGTTGTAAAAATGGGCTACATTCAAGGTAAGCAATGTATAGTGGTAGCTAATGATGCTACCGTTAAAGCAGGGGCTTGGTTTCCTATTACAGCAAAGAAAAATTTGCGTGCGCAAGAAATTGCCATGGAAAACCGTTTGCCAATTATCTATTTAGTAGATTCTGCTGGGGTGTATTTGCCAATGCAAGATGAAATTTTTCCAGATAAAGAACATTTCGGTCGTATTTTCCGTAATAATGCTATGATGAGCAGTATGGGGATTACGCAAATTGCAGCTGTAATGGGTAGTTGTGTGGCTGGTGGTGCGTATTTGCCTATTATGAGTGATGAAGCTTTGATTGTGGACAAAACAGGAAGTATTTTCTTAGCGGGAAGTTATTTAGTAAAAGCGGCTATTGGTGAAACCATAGATAATGAAACTCTTGGCGGAGCGACTACGCATTGCGAAATTTCTGGAGTTACTGATTTTAAAGCTAAGGATGATGCGGCAGCTTTAGACCGTATTAAGAGTATTGTGGGGAAAATGGGTGATTTTGATAAAGCAGGGTATAATCGTATCAAGGCAGAAAAGCCCGCTTTAAATCCAAATGATATTTATGGTATTTTGCCAAAATCTCGTGCCGAGCAATATGATATGATGGAAATTATCAAACGTTTGGTGGATAATTCTGAGTTTGATGAATACAAAGCAGGATATGGTCAAACCATCATTACGGGTTATGCTCGCATTGACGGTTGGGCTGTAGGGATAGTAGCTAATCAACGATTGATTGCAAAAACAACGGGTGCCAAAACCAAACCCAGTGAAATGCAATTTGGAGGAGTAATTTATTCGGATTCTGCGGATAAAGCGACTCGTTTTATTGCGAACTGTAATCAAAAGAAGATTCCTTTAGTATTCATGCACGATGTGACGGGATTCATGGTAGGTTCTAAATCAGAACATGGAGGGATTATCAAAGATGGTGCTAAAATGGTGAATGCTGTATCTAATTCTGTAGTGCCTAAATTCACGATTATTGTAGGAAATTCTTATGGGGCTGGAAACTACGCTATGTGCGGGAAAGCCTACGACCCACGATTGATTTTTGCTTGGCCAAGTGCTGAATTAGCCGTAATGGGTGGTGCACAAGCAGCTAAAGTTTTGATGCAAATTGAAGCAGCTTCATTAAAAGCAAAAGGCGAAGAAGTAGATGCTCAAAAGGAGCAAGAATTATTTGATAAAATCAAAGCGCGTTACGACGAACAAGTTTCGCCTTACTATGCAGCTTCGCGTTTATGGACAGACGCAATCATTGATCCATTAGAAACGCGTACTTGGATTTCCATGGGTATTGAAGCAGCGAATCATGCTCCTATTGAAAAACCGTTTAATCTAGGGGTGATACAAGTTTAATTTTAGAATTAAGAATTAAGAATTAACAATATAAATACTTAGTGTACTTTGTGGTTAAGTCTAAGCTAATTTCTATTAAACTTTTCTTAAAAGCGACAAATAATCAAAATCTACTACTATTTTTACAGTAGTAGATTTTTTTTATATGAACAAACTATATTTTCTTCTTTGTGTTGGATTAATTAGTTCAACTTTTTATGGTCAATTGACCAAAGCGAAAGAATATTTTACCCGTCGTGATACCTTGCAAGGAGGATTACGATTTGAACGCACGTGTTTTGATGTGCAACGCTATGATTTGAATTTAAAAATCACTCCTGCTGACCGAAAAATTGTTGGATATAATGAGATTACTTTTAAAGTTGTTGAAAATACTTCAAAAATTCAAATTGATTTGTTTGAAAACATGCAAGTTGATAGTATTATTTACAACAATCAAAAGCTCAATTATAAAAGGGAGTTTCTAGCAACTTTTATTGATTTTTCCAAACCACTCCCAAAAGGAAATATTGAAAAAATTCGTTTTTATTATTCGGGAAAACCTACAGTGGCAAAAAGAGCCCCTTGGGATGGTGGATTTGTGTTTACTACGGATGCAAACGGTAAACCATGGATAGCGGTTGCGTGTCAAGGATTTGGTGCTAGTTGTTGGTATCCTGTGAAAGATTCGCAAAGCGATGAACCCGATTTAGGGGCTAGTATAAAAGTAGCGGTGCCTAATGGGCTGATGAATGTATCTAACGGGCGTTTCATAGGGAAAGAAGATTTGAAAAATGGCTTCACTCGTTGGGATTGGGAAGTGAAAAACCCCATAAATACTTATGATGTGACCGTAAATATTGGGGACTATGTGTTGATTAAAGATAAATACAAGGGGTTAGATTTAGATTATTATGTGTTGCGTGATAATGAAGCGAAAGCACGTAAGCATTTTGAAGAAGTGAAACCGATGATGGATTGTTTTCAAGCCAAGTTTGGCGAATATCCGTTCAAAGAAGATGGATATAAGTTGGTAGAAACTCCTTACTTAGGGATGGAGCATCAAAGTGCGGTGGCTTACGGTAATCAATATATGCAAGGGTATTTGGGTAATGATTTGTCTGGAACAGGCGTAGGCTTGCTTTTTGACTATATCACGATTCATGAAACTGGGCACGAATGGTTTGGGAATAGTATAACCAGTAAAGATATTGCTGATATGTGGATACATGAAGCTTTTACCATGTATTCTGAGGTGGTGTTTTTAGAATGTCAATTTGGTTATGAAAAAGCGATGGACTATTGTAAAGGCGTTCGCCAAAATATCGCTAATGACCGTCCAATGATAGGTCCTTATGGAGTGAATAAAGAAGGAAGTGGAGATATGTATTATAAAGGAGCTAATATGCTCAACACACTACGCCACGTGATAGGTAAGGAAAAATGGTGGGGGATTTTACATAAATTTGCTACTACCTATAAAAAGCAAATTATAGACACCCAAACGGTGATTGATTTCTTTAATAAAGAGTCTGGAATGAATTTGACTCCTATTTTTAATCAATACTTACGATATACTACAATTCCGAAGCTAGAAATCAGAAAAACAAATACAGGTTTAGAAGCTCGTTGGCAAACCGAGGAGTCAAATTTTGAAATGCCCATAGAACTTTCTATAAAAGGGAAGTCCCAAAGATTTATATTTTCCAATCAATGGACTCCAATACAGACTAAAGTGAATAGGTTGAGTGATATTCAACCGAATAAAAAGGTGTTTTACATAAATTATTAAATTTTAATGAATTAATCATTTGGTTTTTAGTAACTTAGGGTGTGAATTCTAAACTTTAAACTATGGCTACTGTAAAAAGCTTAAATAAGTGGGCTAATGCGCATACTTATTACTCGTTGGATGTCTTACGTATTGTTGTAGGAGTATTTCTATTTATGAAAGGAGTGTCTTTCATGACTAATATTGAATACTACACGCAGTTAATAGAGCCTCTGAAAAACATTGGAGGGGGGATGTTGATTGTGCATTATATCATGGGCGCACACATTGTGGGAGGTGTAATGATACTATTTGGTCTGTTAACACGATGGTCTGTCATTGCGCAAATTCCTATTCTATTCGGAGCTTTTATAATAAATTTTATTGGAGAAATGCATATTGGAAATCTAATTTTATCTTTTTTACTATTAGCAATTTGTGTTTTCTTCTTGTTTTATGGTAGTGGGAAGCATTCAGCTGATTATTATTTTAAAATGCAACAATGATAAAATAACTTGTAGGTTTCATTATAAAAAGGGATTTCTTCTAAATTGTAAGAAATCCCTTTTTATTTACTTTATAGTTGCTTTTCATCGATTTTATTTGCTTTTTATCGAAACTAGAAGTAAATTTATAATGAGTTCTTAATCAAGTGTTTCATTATAATTATGTTGTCCTATGCCTCGAATGATTTACGACCATACCAAAAAAGTACTTGAAAAAGTTAGCTTTGATATCAAACTCTTTGTTAAAGAGTTGAGAAAAGCTGTGAAAAGTTTACTTCCTTATGAATTAGAGCACCTTCAAAACTGGTTGCGCTTTTTCACAAGTGAAAGGCCCGAATTAAAACAATTTATCCACATCGTAGAAATTTAATATTCCCAAATCTCCCAAAGACAACGGAAATTGAAAATAAAGGAGCTTAGGCTCCTTTATTGTTTTTTGCTAGTGGACTTATAATATCCACATTTTGAAAAGCAATGGCGCCTCTTACGACTCCTTGAATAGTAGCTTGTAAAGCGTCAATGATATGCTTTTTTAATTCGTTTTTAGGAAATAATAAACTCACTTCTCTTGAGGGTTTTGGGTCTTTGAAATGACGTAATTTGCTTTTTTCTTTATCGGCTAACTCCATAGTGTGTAAATAGGGCAACAGTGTTACACCTAAACCTTCATTGGCTAAGCGAATTAAGGTTTCAAAACTGCCACTTTGTAGTTGGAATTTATAATCTTTAGCGAGATTTCTATTTTTACATAGGTTAAGGATGCCATCACGGAAACAGTGTCCATCTTGTAATAAAAGGATTTCTTCAACATTTAAATCGTCTATTTCTAATTCCGATTTGTCAAATTTTGCATGACTTTCGGGTACATAAACCATAAAAGGTTCGTAATACAAGACAACTTCTTTAATTTTTTCTTCTTCTAATGGGGTGGCAGCAATAGCAGCATCTAAATGACCATTTTTAAGTTTGGTGATTATTTCTGAGGTATTCAATTCTTCTATAATCAGCTTAACTTTTGGATATTTTTTGATAAAATTATTCAAAAACATAGGTAACAAAGTTGGCATGATGGTTGGGATGATACCAATTCTAAATTCTCCTCCTATAAAGCCTTTTTGTTGGTCAACGATATCTTGAATTCTATCAGCTTCATTCACGATGTTTTTCGCCTGTTCTACGATTTTTTGTCCTACCTCTGTCAGTTGAATTGGTTTTTTACTTCGGTCAAAAATAATGATGTCGAGTTCTTCCTCAATTTTTTGAATTTGCATACTCAAGGTAGGTTGTGTTACAAAACATTTTTCTGCGGCTTGTGTAAAATTTTTGTGTTCGGCAACAGCCAAAACATATTGCAATTGTGTGATGGTCATTTTATAGTAATTTTTTATACAAATATAAAAACAATCAATTTGATTTATGGTTAAAAAGTGTTAAATCAGATTAAAAAGTGAAGATTTACTATTAAAAGTCTTTTTTGTTTTTACTATTAAGCTATTAAGCAGATTAAGTTTTGATAAGCTGAATTGCAAAGTATGCGCTGAAAGAATTAAATTCTTTAATGGTTCAAGTTTATTTAAAAAATGGGTTTATTGGTTAATTCGTTTTATCCAAATTTTCATTAAATGCTGAGGGCAATAATTTAGGGATAAACTTAATTAAGATAGGTAAAAGTAAGCTGCCTCCAGGAACCAAGAAAATAGTTAGGGATGGGATAGTTTTACAAATGTCTAATAATTGTGTTTTTACTTTTTTCTTTTCCTCTTGCGACAATTCTCTAGTGGTAGATTGTGTAAGTAAAATCATTAATTCCCTACTTTGAGAAATTTCTAATTGCAACCTTTTTTTGTTACGTTGAATTAAAGTTTGCACGTTAGTCGTAGTTTGGTCGTAAAAATGCTTTACTGGGTTTGAATAGTTGAAATACGGAATTGTATTTTTATTTTCTCGTAAAAACGCATCCATATCTTGTATACTCTGACTCACAAAAGAAGCACCCAAATGAAGTTGTACACTTAATGTTTCTAAAAATTGAGCCTCAGTAGGTTCCATTTTTCCATCGTTCCATAAAGCCATATTGGCTAGGTCAATGAGGTAAAACTTTTCATACGTATCGCTTAAATACGAATAATCTATATTTTCTGTAGAGGCATCGTTATAAGTTTTACTGAACTTGGAATAACGGACTGAGGTTTCAAAAAGTTTTTGAAGTAAATCGTCGTAATGCGTTTTTTGTTTTTTAGCAGAAAGCGCTAATGAGACCGTTCCTACAATGATTTCTTCAATCTTTTTCAGATACTTTTTAGGTAATGTATTTTCAAGTAGGTAATGTTTGAAAGCTAAAACATCTATAAAAAGCAGTGCATTAGTAAGGATATGTGAAAAATTTTTACTGATAATATTATCATTGGTTTTGATACGATTGCCAATAATTTTTTCCAATTTACTATCGGGAGCTTCATGGGGCAAAAAAACATCCCATAAGCCAGATTCTTTTGGGTGTAATTCTTTATAAAAAGCAACACATGCTTGAATAAATTCTTGATTGTCGTTTGATTGTTTACTAATTTGATAAATACCAAACAAAGAATTTAATAAGGCAATTTTTGAAATCTCTTCGGTGGTGAGGTTGTGAATTTCAATGGGGATAGGAGTTACAAAATTTGTAGCATATCCCACTAAAAATCCTGTTTTTCGAGTAGCCAAATAGAAACTTTCAAAATCAAAAAGTTCGAATTGTTTCTGAGCGACTTGCTCAAAGAAAAATTTGTTGACCCAGCCGTGTGCCGAAGGATTTATCATAGGGCAAATTAATTGAAAAAATAAAACCGAAACAAATAATTCTAATGTAATCTAGCTTACAATTTTAAAAAATTAAGCACTTTACATTTGTATAGTAAAACTGTTAATTATGAAAAAAATAGTGTTAATAGGACTTATTTTGCTTAACTTTTCCTGTGAAAAAGAAGGCGAATTAACTCGCACCACCCCAAATGTAGTTGTAGATAATGGGGCTATATTGACGTATACAGCCACCTTGATACCTACCTCGGGCATAAGCGCAACGGGGCAAGTTAAAATTTTTAATGACAAAGGACAATTTAAACTCAGACTAGAAAATGTTTCTTTAAGTGATGGCCCTGATTTGAAAGTCTATTTATCTAAGTCAGCTACTCCCAATGCCTTTGTCAATTTGGGGAATTTTACAGGTAATGGAACCAGCACCTATGCTATTCCTAATGGTATTTCTTTTTCAGAATATCAATACGTGTTGATTCACTGTCAACAATACAATCATTTATTTGCTACGGCAAAATTAATACCTCATTTATAATCAAAAATCTTATGATACGAACGAAAATTAAATTTTTAAGTATAGCTTTAGTAAGCTTAGGTGCACAGTCTTTTTGGGCACAAGGATGTAGCGATGCAGGATTCTGCTCGGTAGGAAATCCTTTTAAAGTGGCTCAGCAAAATGTAAAAAATCAATTAGAAATAGGCGCTGGTTACGGGTTAGGTGAAGAAGGAACAACCATTGTAAACTCTTATCTATCTTACACTCGATTGTTTTCTGAAAAATTTGGAGTTAATGCAAAGTTTACTGGACAAATGGCTAACGGTGATTTTGGTACGCGTGCTAATGTAGGCGATGTGTTTCTGACTGGGAATTACAAATTCAATCCTAATAGTGATAATGCTAAATGGTCTGGATTATTAGGACTTAAAATTCCATTGACAGGTGCTAATGATAAAATAAATAATGTATCGCTACCCATGCCGTATCAATCGAGTTTAGGGACTTTTGATATCATTGCAGGGGTAGAAACCAGTCTTAAAAAGTTTGATTTTAATTTAGCAGCACAAATTCCGTTGAATGACAATAAAAACTCTTATTTGACGAGTTTAGCACCCACAGCTAAGTTTGAATCGACCAATTTATTCCATCGTCAACCCGATGTGTTGTTCCGTAGTACATATAAACTTTTGTTTGCAAATGAAAAATTAACATTGAAACCAAATTTATTATTCATTTATCATTTAGGGAACGATAGTTATGAAAACCAATTTGGCAAACGAGTTACTATTGAAAAGTCTTCGGGCTTAACGATTAATGGAAATGTAATTGCTAATTATAAGTTAGGAGAGAGTAGTAGTATTGAAACTTCTCTAGCAGGTCCCTTCTTGTTTAGAGAATCGCGTCCTGATGGTTTGACGAGGTCGTTTACTTTTGGTGTTTCATTCAAACAAGGATTTTAAAACATGAAAAAAATATATTGGAGTGTTTTATTTATAAGTTGTCTTGGATTTAGCCAAAAAAACATAGCTGAAATTCCGTTTAATGACACTAAGCGTCCTTTAGATGTGCTGTATTTACCCAATCAGGATAAAGTAGTGATTTTGCAGGGTCAAAAAACAACGCAAGTGTATGGAAATCTGATTACAGATGTTTGGGCGTATGATACCGATGGATTCATGCAAAAATTAATAGCCGATGAAAAATTAGCCAATTGTATTTATTCCCCTATAGAAACGGCATTTTTAATCGGAAAAGTGTCTGATAAAAATGAATTTCCTTCAGAATACAAATTGAATTTGGATGGTGTACCATCAAAATATTTTAAAATTACCGAGCGATTTCGTTTTTTCAATGATATTTACGGTTTAGATTTAGTCAATCAAAAAGACCAAATCAAAATCGATTTAAAGAAAGATGATGTTTATCTGAAAGTAATTGATTTGTTTTCTGGAGCTGTAAATAAAGTAAAGTTAGAAAAACCTGACATTAGCAAATTAGAGAATAAAACTACAGCAACTTTTACCGAAGGTCTCGATTTTGAGGTACGCATTAATGAAAGTACTATCAGTTTTGTGACCAAATCAATCAATAAAAATTATAAATCCGCAACTGTTTACCGCGCAGTGTATGACTTAACGGGGAGTAAATTAGGGGATTATACGTATATGGTTGATGCTCCTAAGCATGCCATGATTTTGTCAGATAATGGCGGTGGTGTTTCTTTAGTTTCTGATAAAGAAAAAAAAGTTAGTGAATTGGCAGTCAATAATTATTTGGTCGATAAAAATACTAATGAGGTTTATGTGTACGGATTGTATGGTAATGAAAGTAAAGAGCTAACTCAAACTTCAAATGTGCCTTTAGGGGTATATGTTTTCAAATTTGATGCACGAGGGAAGTTAATTTGGGAGTCGCATCAGGATATAATTGATATAGCGGGTTTCAACCAACAACAAGATGTTTCTAAAATCAAATTGTCATTGCGTTTGCGTAATGAGGAAGTCCTATGTCAAGTATTTTCAAAAGAAAAAAGCTATTCGAATGTACTTACTTTACAAAAAAATAATGGTGAAAAGAAAACTATCACGAATCTAAGGATAGATGAGAATCAGAATTTTAAAGCGGATGCCTTGATAAAATCGGATTTGATTCAAAATAGCTTTAAAAATTTCAAATTTGATAAAGAATCGTTGTATTTATCGCAGACCTCTGATACTTTTCAGCAGTACTTAAAAGCCAGAGATAAAAGCAAATCTTTAAGTTATAAATCCTTTATATCCAAAAAAGGATTTTGGGTACTTGAGTCAGATAATGAGTCGTATTGTAGGTTATTGTTTTTTTAAGGAAAAGGGTTTCAGCAATGAAGCCCTTTTTAGTTGCTAAATTTCTGTTAAAGCCTGTATATATGTTACCTAGCTTACAAAAATGTGCTTGGGGAAGTTGTACTTTAGTAGTGTAAAAATAAAGAACAAAATATGATACGGTTAAACATAAAATTTTACGGAAGGCTATTACTTTTATTAGTAATCAGTTCCCATTATGCCCAAACACTACCGAAGCATAAATATTATTCGCATACGGATACTAATAAAGTAAAAATATCCGATGCCGAATGGAAAGCGATATTACCTGAAGAAGTGTATTTAGTTTCTCGAAAGGCACATACCGAGGCTTCATTTTCTGGTAAATATTGGGATAATGCAGGCAAGGGCACTTATTATTGTGCCGCTTGTGGGCATACGCTATTTCGTTCAAATGCTAAGTTTGCCAGTTCTTGCGGATGGCCTAGTTTTTTTGAACAAATGAATAAAAAAAGTATCGTTTTTAAACCTGATAATTCTTATGGAATGAATAGGATAGAAGCTTTATGTGGACGATGTGGTGGACATTTAGGACATTTGTTTGATGATGGTCCTGAACCCACAGGAAAACGGTATTGCATGAATTCGATTGCTTTAGATTTTGAACCCGATGTTAAAAGTAAAAAATAAAGAAGATGAAAAAATCAATGTGTATGTTATTTCTGTTTTCAATAATTGGTTTTGGTCAATCTAAACCTAAAATAGAAACGATTACGTTAGGTGGGGGCTGTTTTTGGTGTATTGAGGCTGTTTTTGATAACCTTGACGGCGTTATTTCAGCCGAATCAGGTTATGCGGGAGGCAATATGTCTAATCCAACGTATGAAGAAGTTTGTTCAGGAAACACTGGTGCTGCAGAAGTAGTGCAGATTAAATATGATAGTTCTAAAACAAATTTAGATGAGATTTTCAAAGTATTTTTCACCGTGCATGACCCCACTACGTTAAATCGTCAAGGCGCGGACGAAGGTTCACAATATCGTTCGGTAATTTTTTATGCCAATGCTATTCAAAAGAAAGCGGGACAGGAAATTATCAATCAGTTAAATGCTTCTAAAGCGTATCGAGCTAAGTTAGTCACTACTTTAGAACCCTTAAATCGTTTTACCAAAGCTGAAGCGTATCATCAAAACTATTTTGAAAACAATAAGTCGAAAAGCTATTGCCAATACGTAATTCAACCTAAGTTAGAAAAGTTTGAAAAGGTGTTTAAGGATAGGTTGAAAAGGAGCAAATAAGTTATTAAAGGAGTCGGTTTTTTACTGATTCTTTTTTTTATAAATACAAGTAATTGAATGATACCTAATCCTAAAAACAATACCCATAAATAATTAAAAAAACTCGCTTTCGTTTGAGTGTAATCAATGGTTTTATGGATGCTTAAAATTAAAACCAACATCCCTAGGAAAGTTCCTATTGCGGCTCCGAGTAAGAAAAATGGGATTGTTTTTTTTGAGGAATCTATATACTTTTGATTGATAAGGTATAGATTCCAACTGAACCAAAAAGGGAATTGAGCCACATTTAAAGCACTTAGCAATAACCCAACCAAAATTGGTGCAAATTGCAAACTTGTCAAGTCTTTTGCAGTGTATGTAGTTTCATTTTGAGGTATTTCGTAAAAACTATAGGATAAGATGAAAAGGAAAGCGATGCTGAAAAGGCTTATTGCTTTCTTCCATTTGTGGTGATAGGCTAATCTACTAGCTCCTTTTAATGTCAGGTAAATCACGCCCACTTCAATCAGTACCACACCGATAAGATAGGTTATTAGTGGAGTGATATGATTTTCTTGATAAAACTGTAAGCCTATCACGTTGAGGTAGCCCAACGGTATCGAACCGATAAAGCTAACTAAGAATCCTATGCTGAGGTTTTTTAACATTTTCTTTTTTTTTTAACCACGAAGTACACAAAGAAGGCACAAGGAACACTAATTTTTAACCGCAAAGTTCGCAGGTTACTCTCTGTGTAACTCTGTGAAACCAAATTCAGCAATTAGTGACAATTAGTGTGATTCGTGTTGGAAACAGTTTTTTTGACCACTAAGAACATAAAGAAGGCACAAGGAACACTAATTTTTAACTGCAAAGTTCGCAGGTTACTCTCTGTGTAACTCTGTGAAATCAAATTCAACAATTAGTGACAATTAGTGTGATTCGTGTTGAAATGAGATTTTTTTAACCACTAAGAACATAAAGAAGGCACAAAGAACACGATTTTTTAACCGCGAAATTCGTAAAGTTAATACAAGTAACTTTTTGTAAGACTTTGTGCTTTACTCTGTGTAACTCTGTGAAATCAAATTCAACAATTAGTGTAATTCGTGTTGAATTTAAAATTCTTGATACTATTTTCTGTGTTAATCTGTGCTAATCTGTGTTTTATTTTTTAAATTCTCTTGACTACCTTAAAAGTACTTCTAAACTTGAGTTATCAATTCACTATGTTCTTGATGTTTTTTATATTCTGCTACACCTTCCTTGTAGTTTAAATAAGGAATTCCTTTTTTATGATTTTGCTGACTAATTTTGAATAAATAACGGATATGCCGTGCAATTTCTTTCCAAGCAAAGAAAATTGAATGTTTCGGGTCGTAAATATGTGTGGGTTCACTAGCAGAGCCATTCAATTCTACAATTGCAAAGTTTTTGCCTTGTTCTAATTCCTCCCAAGTTTGGTACATAATATCCATTCGTCCATAATAAAAACCATCTATTTGTTGACACATGGCATCAATGGTTTCAATGAGTTTTGGGGATATTTTGTGGCTGACATCCACAAATTTTGTCCCGCGACAATGGTTTCCATAAGGAACCAAGTTTATCTGTTCGCCTTGTGGGAGTACTTCGTGAATTTTTTCATTTAGTTCTTTACGCAAAACCTCTAATTGCAATTCAAATCGAGGGTCTTTTTTTATGAGCATTTCTAAACTGCTTGAACCATCGCCCGTTACTATCATAAATTCTTTGGCCACAATACCAGTAACGGTTCCCTTAACTTCATCAGGAAAGCGAACATAAAAAATACCGACTTCATTGGCGTAAGGAATCAAGTCTTGAATCAAATAATTGAAATTGGCGTTCTCATGGTATATTTTCAGTTCTTCCCAATTGTGAATGCGTTTTACCGCACTTCCACGCAAACCAACATCTGGTTTTACAATAAATGGAAAGGGGAGGGAAGTCTGTTCCACCAAATCTTGCACGTTTTGAAAAGGGATAAAAGCCTCAACCCAATTGGTTTTGGGATAATATTGTTGGGGAATCAAATCATAAATCTCTTTTTTACTTTCATTAAAAAAACCTCCATTTTTGATACTTGGATTTACAGCATTGAAAAAGAACAACGACCTAGCACGCCATGCATAATATAGCCATTGAAAATAAATGGGAATATAAACTACTTGAAAAGGCCAATATTCCCAGTGGGTGAGTTTATGTAAAAAAAGTCGCATTTAAATCAGGATAAAATTGTTTTGGTAGGTTTGTTGTGCTACTAAATCTTTATGGATAAATGTTATTTTATTTTGGTCAATACATGTTTGCGTAATACTTAAGGTAAGCAAGGTGTTGTTTCTGTTGATGACTAAACCATTGTCGCTATCTTCTTCTTTTGTATATTGGTGGAAATCAATCATTTCATTAGCTGTAATTAAACTTTTACTTATGATGAAATCCTGAAATAAAAATTCTCTTTCTTTTCTAATTTCCAGCGGATACAAGGTGGCGGAGGACCAAATGTAATTCCCTTTTTCATCGAGTTTTTTTTTTGATTTTTCTTCACCATTCCATCGGAGTTGGTAGAGTTTTTTATCCAAATAAACCACCAAAGTAAAAGGTTCTATTGCATTTAAATCAATGTTTTCCCAAGCCGCTATACAATCAGGGGTGTCAAAAATATCCAAGACAATGAGCCCGCGACTTCTGCGATAATTTGTTCTGGGTTGATGCTTTTCATCTGCTCCATTCAAAAGTACCATCACATTTCCTTTGTCATCAATCACATACCAAGTACCTCCCGCTTTGGCATCTTTTGGAAAAAAAAGGTTTTTGCATTTACCGCTATAACTTTTAGGAATAATAGCTTTAGGGCGTGCTACTTTTTCATCTCGATTCGAGGTGATGAAGACTTTGCCATGGCTATAAACAAAACTTACTGTGCACATGCGTTACGATATTCAAGGGTGGAGGGTGCTACCCCAAAATTTTCCGAAACAGTAATGGTGCCCAACTGTATTAAGGCTACTTTTATCAAGGCTTGATGATGAATGCAATGTTCTAAATTGTATAAAACTTCTCTAAAATAAGTAGTTTCCATCACGGTAGGTACCCCTGAAATGAGATGTTCTAACATGATTTTTTTATCGTTTTTTTCGATAGCCTCTAAAATTTGTTCCATAGCATCTATAGCGGTTATCTTTTGGGTTTGTATGCTCACGTTTCGCGCTCTGTTGTCATAATTCAAAACATCAGTGGTATAACTATGGAGCAAAGCTTGATACAATTCAATAATATGACGACAATGTTCACCTATTGTGGCTTGACTCAATGCAGGAATAGGCGTTGTAAATTCTACGTCAGTGATTTGAGATATGACGTCTTTCAGTTCTTTCAAGGTGTTTTTGGTAGAGGCAAAATTCATAGTCCGTTCTTTTTTATAGGTTTGATAAATGGGGTAAAATCATTTTTATATTTAAAACAGAAATAGCCACTAACGATAAAACAAAAGCTTCCTAATATAAAAAGAAGACCGCCATCGTTCATGATTACTATGCCTAGCACAAAAATATGCGACAGCAAGGCCACGGTCATGGTTCCAAAAATTAGTAGAAAACCATATATTTTTGTCCTATGGTAAAATACTAAAAAACTTGCAATTAATTCAATAATTCCCGAAGAAATTCTACCGAAGGGTTCGGCATCAAGTTTGGTAAATATATATACCGATTCAGGACTGGCTGTAAATTTGAAAAATAGGGTTTGAATCAGTATCAATGTCATGACTATTTTTAGGGATAGTTCTATAGGTTTTGTTTTTATCAGTTCCATGTTTTTTTCCAATTTGTATCTGCTTTTGATTTCAAATTCTTTTCGTCTTTGTTCCAAGATTTTAAGGTATTATTAAAAAAAGCATTGTAAAAAAGATATAATTTACCATCTATGATTTTGAAAGTTTCGGGATTAATCTCTACTTTATCCCCCGAAGTTCCCATAGCATAGGCACACCAACCGCCATATTGCGGTTCATATTTATGAGGATTTTTCACAAATTCTTCTTTGTTTTCTTTGGAAGAAAAGAAATACCGTATGCCATCGTAGGTGCTACTTAGTGCTGCGCTACCTTTTAATGCTTTGTTAGATTTAAAATAGGCAACGGCATCGTAACCTTGTAAGGCAACACCTGCTTCTAGATTAAATTGCTTGATTCTTTTGGAGGTGTTTTGACCTAACATAAGAACCGAGCAAAGACTAAAACATAAGATGAATATTTTTTTCATAGCCTTATAATTTACTATTTAATTCGGTTTCGGGTATAAAACCTAAGTTTTCCCACTCTAATTGTCCTTTGCGATAAAAATGCACGGTAGGTAAACCTTCAATGCCTAATTTCTGCGCTAATGCTGGATTTTTATCCACATCAATTTTGATGAGTTTGATGTTTTTCTCAGTTGCTACTTTTTCGAGTATAGGGGCAAGTTTTTTGCAAGGACCACACCAAACGGCATAGAAGTCAACAAGTACAGCGGGTTCCTGAGCGATTAATTGATTGAATTTATGAACGGAAAATTGTTCGAGTTTACTATTTTTATGCGTCGTTTTAGATTTTGCATTGCTTTGTCCCAGTACGAACAAAGGACTTAGTATTATTAGGATTAAGAGTTTCAATTTCATGGTCAAATTTTTAAATTATCGTGAGTTTGATTTAAATGGGTTCTGATTTGAATATCCGTGACTTCGAGTGATTTTCCGTAGAGAAACGAAGGGAAATTGTATCGAGAAGTATCAGTTTAGTTCTAGATACATTTTCTGTTTCATATCATTACAAAAAAATAGTAAACAGACGGAAACTTTGAATAGTATCGATTTATAAAACGTATTCTGTTTAAATTATAAATTTTTCAAAACGGCTAGTAGCAATTTTTCTGAGATTCGATGTTTATAATCAGGAGCTATATATTCAAAAACGATTTTATTAGCTTCATCAATTACAAATAAGGAGGCCACTGGGAGAAATTCTTTATTTTTTTTGTTCGAACTGCTACTGATAAGCGGTTTGTAAACCAAGGGCGCTTCGAATGTGATGCCTAAATTTTTCAAAAGATTTCCTTCGCTATCAGATAGCAAGGTGTATTTCAATTCGATTTTGTCTAGCGTATGGGTAAGCTTTTTTGGTGCATCAGGACTAACTGCCAAAATTTGATAGCCCAGTTTAAGAATTTCATCTTCTACCGTTGCTACATTACGCAAATGTTGGTTGCAATACGGACACCAACCTCCGCGATACACCACTAAAACGGTTTTCTTTTTTGAGGTGAGGTCGTGTACATTAACAAAAGTGCTATCCGTTTTTTGAATTTTAGCATTCGGAATTTCAGCACCTATTAGTAAAGGACTTATATTTTCCGCCTTCGTAGCTATTTGCTTTTGAGCCAAAGTGAATAAGGGGAAAAGGAGTAAATAAAAAAATACATTTTTCATGAGCGATTTATTTTAATGATAAGGTAAAATTAAACCAGCTGAAAAATGTATTTTGTAAGCTTGCTTACAATACGGGCTAATTATTGCAAAGCGTTTATATTTTGTATCAAAATTTCTTTTCGTGTGTATTGAATAAGTCCTTCCTCTTCTAATTCAATAAGTAATTTGGTTGCTGTGGGGCGAGAAGTACAAATAATCTGCGCAATATCCGTTTGGGTCAAATAATTTTCAAGTATCGTAGCGTTTTTTTCAATTTTTCCTTCACGTTCTGCCCATTCTTTCAAAAAGGTTTTCAAACGGGTTTTAGCATCTTTGGACATCAAATTAGCATAATTGTTTTTGATGCGTTTGAGTTTCCAACCCACAAATTTGGTATAACTCAACGCCAAATCAGGATGTTTGAGCATGAGATTTTCAAAATCAGAGAGCAAGAAACTGCAAATAGAAACCTCATCAGTAAGCGCCATTGCATATTCATTAACCGTTTTGTCTTGTTCCAAAGTCAGTTCCCCAAACAAATCCCCTTTCAGGATGATGTCTTTGATGGTTTCTTCGCCATTTTCATCGACAGATACAATTTTAATATTCCCTTTTTTCAAAAGAAAAACTCGAGGGGTTTCTGAATCTGAAAAATATATGATTTCTCCTTTTGTTGCTTTTTTAAAACCTGTAATGATACACAATTGCTTGAGTTGTGACATACTTAACGCTCGGAAGAGTTTGTGGTCACGCAGATACCAGTATTTGAGTTCGTCGTACATAAGCAGGAAAGGAGATTAAAAATTAAAAGATTAAAAGTATTTATTTTCAAGGGGACAAATTACTGAAATTTAATAAAAATCATGTTAAACGTTTCATAAAGTATAAATATTTTGAAAGGGTCTTACTTCAAATAACTTTTAACAAGAGGATTTTTTCCCCATTTATTACGCAAACCATCTCAAAGAGTTTAAGATGAAAGTGTACCTAATCATTATTTTTAGCAGTTTGATAAGCTCTACTATGTTTATTGAGCAATGCAGTTTACTCGATTAGGGAATGGGGTATTAGTCGGATTTTTCTATATTCCAAATTCCAGAAATAAGCAAACTTTCCCTTCCTGGTTGTAATTCACCACAGCCAAAAACGAGTATAAAAGTTTTTGAACAGTTTGCACAATTGCAAATTTCATACAAGGCGTTGATTTTATCGAGAAGTAATTCTCCCAAATACTCATATCCCTTTGGAGGTATTTGTACGACTTTATTCTGTAATAATTCAGCTTTCGAAATATACTTGTTTTCTAAAAAAAGATGATCGATTGAATAACCAGTTTCATAGGGCTTGATGAGGAATTTATTTGGGGTTTGACAATTAGTACAATAGAACTTCAAAGCGTATCCCTTACTATCAATTAATGAAGTAGGTATTTCGTTACTGCATTGGATTTTAGTTCCAATTTTAAATTTATAGTTTAGCATAAGTTGAATGGTTTTTATTGAAAAAAAATGCTAGGTATTTGTAGTTTCAATCCAATCTTTTACTAGAGGCCAAATTTCTAAACTGGCATTTCTTGAATAAATAACGCTGCTGTGGTTGTAATTTTCGGCAAAGCCGTTTGATATGGAACAATGAATTAACTTGTTTTTTGAGTTTTCAAAGGCATTAAGGAAAGCAGCAACGCCTTCTTTAGGAGCAATAAATTTATCAGCCTCACCACTAATGGATAAGATGGGGATTTTGATGTTTTTCATGACTGCTAGGTAATTGAGTCCTGTATCGCCTTTAAAATTTTTAGTCAGATTCCAGTTATACCATTGTTTCATGGTAAAATATGATTCATTATGGGGACCAAGTTTTATGATTTTTGCAGGAATATAACCAAGTAGGGAACTAATGAATTTACTTATTTGAATTTTAATTCTGTTTTTAAAAGTGTGGCAGGCACCAAAAGATTGGCAACTGAATAGAGTCATGGAACTAATTTTTGGAACCCATTTTTCATTGTTTAGCAAACACATGGTTAAGCATATCCCCCCACCACTATGCGTTATACAGTGAAGTTGGTTAATTTTTAAATCTTCTAAAAGATATGTTAATACTGCTTTAATATCAAATTGAGCAATAGTTTCGAAGTTGAATTTTGTTTTTGGTTTAGCGCTTTCACCATGATTTCGCCATTCCATTATCCAACAGATGTAACCTAAATTGACTAAATAAGCTGAAATGCCGAGGCAAATTTTTTTGTTGGAAAAAGTACCATGAGTCAGAAATAGGTTAACATTACTACTGTTTTTTTTATTATAAACTTTCCATAGTGCTATTTCTTCAAAATCATCGGTTGTTATTTTAATTAGTTCTTCTTTATACATAATTTTAGAGAGCAAATGGTGTTTGTGTTAAAGTAGTGTAGGTAATCGCCGATTTCAGCCTGAACTGATGCTATTTGGATTTTAAAATACCGCTTTGCTAAAAGGAGTGGATCTCTCAGTTCTTATTGAGCAGGGGAGTCTAGGTGATTAGCTGAGATTTAATTTTAATAAATTGATGTCATTATCACTTACATTTTTTAAATTAAAGGTATAACTCATTCTAATTATGTTTTTATGTCTAAAGCTTATTTTAACATTATTGCCATTAACCGAAAAATTTGTCAAATTAAGCTTAGCTAAGTATGAATAATTTCTAGATGACTTTTCTTTAATTAGAATTGGTCCATGGTAAATACCAGGAAATGAATCTCTCATAAATACAAATACTTCGTTATTCGTAAACTGAAATTTCAAGTAATCATATTCACTTCCAAAGTTATAAAGAATACTTCTATAATATTTCGACGATATCATTATATCATCAGTCTGTAAATCGTTTGGATTCATCAAAGATTCTTGAGTTTTTCTATCTTTTCCTAACTGAATTAAAGGTTTAAAATAAAGATATATGAAACATACAAAAACGAGAATTGCAATAATTATACCTTGGTTCATGTCTATTGGGTTAATAAATATTTGCTAACGTCTCACAATTTTCTAAGCGATGACTTTTACAAAAATAGGAAAACGAATTGAAAATTCGTAAGATTTTCCAAACCAGCTTATGCCAGCATTTTCAGAAAACTGCTGCGTGTATCCTGAATATACAGAACACATGTTATGAACTTGTTGATAGCTTAATAAGTGCAAATTTTTTTAAAAAAATATGCTTAACTGCGTGTTGATTTTTCCGAAGTCAAGTTCCTTGTGATTGGATTAAAAAAAAAAAATATTATATTTTTTTGCCACAAAGTTTGTGTCAATTTTTTTTATAATATTTTTTTGCCACAAAGTTTGTGGCAAAATTTCTATTAGATTTTTTTTGCCACAAAAATATTTCTCACAACACTGTGAATATTTTTATTTTTTTTGAAAAATTCTAACAAATATTAGTGTTTATACCGTCATTGAAAATAATTGTGTTTGAGGGGCCTTGCGTTTTAAACGCATATCAAAGGCCATACAAATGTTGCGTACAAAAGGTTTGCCTTTTTCGGTTACGGTCAGGGCATTGGGTTGGAGGATAAGCAAACCGTCTTGTTCCATTTCTTCTAATTGGGCAAGTACCTCAGGGAGTTCTTTAAAAAACAAGTGTTGAGCATCCCAAGAGGTGGCAAATTGGCACATCAAGTTTAAGATGTGTTTGCGTACGATAAGGTCCTCGGGGCTTAAAATATGTCCTTTAGTAACAGGGATTTCGTTTTGATCAAGTCGAGCATAATAATCCTCTATGGTTTTTTCGTTCTGGGCAAAGCTGTACCAACTATCGCTAATGGAAGAAGCGCCCAGCCCTATCATTACTTGGGTTTTAGAAGCGGTATACCCCATGAAGTTGCGGTGTAATTTGCCTTCCTGAAAGGCGTTATACATACTGTCGTTTTTCTTAGCAAAGTGATCCATGCCTATTTCGTGATACCCTTTTTTAGCTAAAAGGGTTTTGCCTATTTCGTAAAGTTTGCGTTTTTCTTCGTCTTTAGGCACATCCTCGTCGTTAAAACCGCGTTGGCCACTGCCTTTTATCCATGGCACATGGGCGTAGCTGTAAAATGCCAGTCGATCAGGAGCTAGGGATTTGGTTTTTTCAATAGTATCTACGATGTTTTCTATACCTTGAAAAGGTAATCCAAACACCAAGTCGTGCGAAATGGAAGTATATCCTATTTCGCGAGCCCAATAGGTTACTTTGGCTACATTTTGAAACGGTTGAATGCGGTGAATGGCTTTTTGTACCGTTTCGCTATAGTCTTGTACGCCAAAACTTACACGACGAAAACCCAAATCGTACAGGGTTTGTAAATGTTCTCTAGTGGTATTGTTAGGGTGTCCTTCAAAACTAAATTCGTATTCGGGGGCTACTTTAGCTTTAGCCAGAATACCTGAGATAAGTTGGGTTAAATGTTCTGTTGAAAAAAAAGTGGGAGTGCCGCCACCTAAATGAATTTCCTTGATGAGGGGTGTTTTGCCAAATAACTGGCAGTATAAATCCCATTCTTTTAGTACTGCCTTAATGTAAGGTTGTTCTACTTCATGACGCTTGGTAATACGTTTATGACACCCACAAAAGGTACACAAGCTTTCACAAAAAGGGAGGTGTATGTATAGGCTAATGCCTTCGGTATCGTTACTTTCGTTGAAGGATTGTACTAAGGTGTGTTGCCATTTTTGGGAGCTAAAGCTGTTTTCTTCCCAATACGGCACCGTAGGATAACTGGTGTAACGTGGACCTGGGACATTATATTTTTGAATCAAGGAAATCGCCATATAGAATACTATTTTTCAATTTCAAAAATAAGTCGGTTTATGCCAGTAGGAAATGATAATTGTCAGCTTTGATTTTAAATAGGGTCTGCTGAAAAACTAACTCAACGTAAAATCCTATCATTTTCTACTAAAAATCTTCAATTTTAGTAACTTTTGAAAGTTATTAATTCTATTAGAGCTTGTAAATTTGAGTTTAAAAATTATAAATTGCAAACATTTGATTTTTTGGTGCAAGGTTTTTGAAGGTGTTTGTGTAAAAACCTTGCACCTAATAATAAAATTCAAGCTCTGAATTACTGGTTTTTATGAGGATTATAGTTTTTCAGCAGACCCTAAATAAGTGAGGAGATTATATGAATGCTAATAAATACAGTTGTAATGACCTAATAGCTTAAAGTTATTAGGTCATAGAATTCATATGATTGGAATATACAAATCCACGATGCATTTGTTTTCTGGATGCGTGCGACTGTCGTTTAAATAGATTTCAAACGGATTGCGGTCAGCTTTTGTATATCCGTTTTCTGTCATCCATAAAAACATACTGTTCCAAGCTTTTTCAAATTCGACGGGTACAATGGTAAAACGACCTACAATGTTTTTACCAGCAGCTAATACAGTACTACTGATTTCACCGCTAACTGTTGTGAGGCTTGGGGTGAGTAATCCAATACTCATACGTACTTTATCAGTATCAGTGATTTTAAAACTGTCGTGAAAAACTCTGCAAAGGTAATGTTGCTCCTTGTTAAGTAGTTCCTTAGGTTGTGCCCATTTAACTATTTTTTCAAAAGCCTGCGGAATACCCTCAGTCCCTAATTGAGTTACAAAGGCAAAATGCATTTCGGGATTGGTTCTGATTTCAATTTTAGCTTGCATACGTGTCCATTCTTTAAGTTGATTAACATGACAAAGGTAAGGGTTGGGTAGGACGTTTTCTTGACCAATCTTGCTAAGCGTTTGACTCATCTTGCTAAGATGGTGTGGATTGTTTTTCCGAAATGCGGAGGGGCTCTGCTGGTAAATTTTTTTGAAAGTTCTTGAAAAAACAGCATCGCTTTTAAAACCATTTTGAAAAGCAATTTCGCTAATGGTCATTTTTTTTCGATTAAGGAGTGCAATTGCAGATTTTTCTATTTTTTTTCGAATTATATATTCATGAAGCGTTTCGTTAGTTATTGCTTTAAACAAGCGATGTAAGTGATACGGAGAATAATTTGCTACTTGAGCTATTTGCTCCAAGGATAAGGTTTCGTCCAGATTTTGGTCGATGTATAAAAAAACTTTATTCAAGCGTTTGAGGTATTCTTCCTGCATATTACAGCGATGTTTGTATGGATATATAAAAAAAAAACACGAATAACTAGAAAATATTCGTGTTTGATATGGATTAGTTTTGTGGTACTAATTGAATTTGTGTTGGTGGATTTTTATAACGCGTCCAAATTTGATATCCTATATAAGCTGTAATGGCTGCGCCTATAAGTAATACGCCTTTATCGCCTAACATACCAATGATGTTTTGAAAGCCACGGCTTTTTCTGCTTGTTGCTTCAGTAGCTGTACCATCAGCTAAGGCTAGAGCTTCAGTGTAGGAAAAATAAGTCATTCCAACCGTAAAAGCAAATCCTAGTAAATAACCTTGTATAGCTTTAAACGGGGAAAGAACAGCTTCTTTTTTCTCAAATTGTAACTGGTTTTCGATGAGATTCAAGAAAGTATCACAATCTTCTTCATGGGTGAAACTGAATTCACAATCCATCGATAAACCAGCAAAAGTTTTATATTTTACTTTTACTTCCTCGTCATGGTGTTCTTTGCTGATGGATTTGATGTTTTCAAATTTAATTTCAGTTTTAGTAGCTAAGGTAATTTTTTTATCCCAAGCTTCAAGAAATTTTTCAGCTGTATCATGTTCTTGACTGGATAATTTTAATGCGCCTTCATCTATATATAAACTAGAAATTTTGTTTCCGTTTACAGCGAAAAATTTGTTGGTCATAATAGTTTTAGTTTTAAAATGTAAAAATAAAAGAAGTTTTTAAATTTTTGATTGTAATTTTTGTTTTACCTCTTCCTGCCATTCTGATTGAAGGATACTCAAAACGATAACATCAATACGTTGTCCTTTTGCATCTGTAGCAAAATTACGTAGAATGCCTTCTTCTTGACAACCTATACTTTTCATGGCTTGAATACTTCTTAAGTTGGCATTGTTTGCTTTAAAACCAACACGGCTTACGTTTAATTTTTCAAAAGCAAATTCTAAAAGTAAATATTTACAGTTCTTATTCACATAGCTTCCTTGGTATTCTTTTCCGTACCAAGTAAATCCAATTTCCAAATGATTGTAATTCTGATTAATGGCATAATACCTTGTGCTACCAATGAGTTTGCCTGTTTTTTTATCAATAACTGCAAAAGGGTATTCCAATTGAAGTTTTTTGTTCTCTAAGGCCGTGTGTATATATTTTTTAAGATTCTCTGCACCATTAGCACCGAAAGCATTGTATTGCCAAATTTCAGGTTCATTTTCTGAATAGGGTAACAGTAATTCAAAATCACTTTCCATTAAAGGACGTAAAAGGACTTTTTCGTTTTGTAAGATGTAATCTTGTGTAAATACAAGCATGGTCTGTTTTAATTATTTGTTATTTATAAAATCAATAGTGAGTTGACTTATTAATTCGGGTTTTTCTTCGAAAACTTCATGACTACAGTTGGGTAGGACACAAAATTGACTATTTTTTATAGCCTTGTGAATTTCCAAACCATGTTCTATAGTATACAGGTCTTGATCACCATAAACAACTAATGTTTTAGCTTTTAATTTTTTTAGATGTGATTGAGGGAAATATTGTTTTTGAAACCAATAGTTTTTTGTTTCCACTACGTACCTTTTCCAATCTTTATTGGGATCTATTTTTTGATAATTAGCGACCCAACGAGGCCAATTTTTGGCGATCCATTCAGGATTGGACCATTTTTTTACTTCTTCTATATTTTTAAAGCCTTCCGATTTATAGTTCGCTCCTACAATGATTAAATTTTTCACCAATTCTGGTTTGTTTTGAGCTAAAATAAGTGCTGTAATAGCGCCATCACTCCAGCCAATTACATTGATTTCTTTGAGATTTAAAATTTCAATAAATTTTTCGCTAAATTCAGCGAGTAATGCGTAATCTAATGGCTTTGAAGCATATGCTGATCTGCCTAAACCTGGGGCGTCAGGGATGATTACTTTATGGTTTTGTGATAAAATGGGGATTACTTTTTCAAAATCACGAATACTACCAAATCCTCCGTGGAGGAGTAAAATAGGAGTGCCTTCTCCATAGGTCTCATAATATATTTTGGTATCGAGTAGGGTGGTATAAGTACCATTGTTTGATCCATAATTGGTTTGTGCAACTAGGCTAAATTTGAAAAGTAAAAAGAAGAGTACAAGTTTGTTTAAATGCATTTTTTTTTGATAAATGTAGCACTTTTTTAGTGTTCGTGTTCAAGATAAAAAAATTGGACGTGAATAGTTTTGCTTTTTTAGACTGAATAAAAATTTACTCAAAAATTTGCGTATTAAATAAATAATTCGCAAAATTTGTACTCGAAAATTATTAACTATTTAAACGAAGAAAAAATGTTTGTATTCAATGTAACACTTTTAGGTTATCAATCAGCGGGAGCTGGTGTAACTGCGCTTCGTGGTTTTACTTTAAGTTAGATTCAAAAACTTCACTATATGTTAAAACCCGAAGACCTTTAGTTTCGGGTTTTTTTATGCCTTAAAATTTCCCGATAACTTCAAAGTTTGATTTCAACCAAGTGCTCTAGCATTTGGAAGAGCTGTCTATTATTCAAAATTTAAATTTATGGGAAATAAATTATTAGGGAAAGACCTCATTAAAATAGGTTTTCCAAAAAATAATGCTATCAATATAGCCTTAGGGCAAATCAACCGATATCGCAAAAAAGAAAAAAAAGAAAGCATATTAACTGAAGCCAAAGAAGTTTTATCAACACCAGAAAAGTTCAAAAATCACGGAACTTGGGGCAAAGTAGCTGAAGGGTTAGTAAATCCAGTAAAAGTAAAGTTCAACGAATTGCGAAACACACGAGCACCATTTTCGATTTTTGGAGAAAATGAAATCGAAGAACAAGCTAAGTTTCAATTGTATGATGCTTTGAAATTGCCAGTTGCCGTGCAAGGAGCCTTAATGCCTGATGCGCATTCTGGTTACGGATTGCCTATAGGCGGTGTGTTAGCCACAGATAATGCGGTGATCCCCTACGGAGTAGGAGTGGATATAGGTTGTCGAATGAGCTTGTCTATATTCGATTTACCCGCTTCGTACCTCAAAGGGAAAGATCATCAATGGAGAAAAATTCTGTTGGATAACACCAAGTTCGGGATGAATGATACACACAAAATCAAATCAGATCACGAAGTGTTTTCAAACGTTGCTTTTTCAGAAATTCCATTGCTAAAACAATTGTTAGGTAAAGCATACAAACAATTAGGGACTTCCGGTGGAGGAAACCATTTTGTCGAAATAGGAATCGTAAAAATCGACACCCCTATGAACGAATGGAAACTAGACGTAGGCGAATATGTAGCGGTTTTATCGCATAGTGGTTCCAGAGGTTTGGGTGCCAATATCGCAAAACATTACACCTATTTGGCTACTAAACAATGTCCGTTACCTAAAAATGTGCAGCATTTGGCTTGGTTAGATATGAACACACACGACGGACAAGAATACTGGATCGCAATGAACTTAGCGGGCGAATACGCTAAGGCGTGTCACGAAGATATTCACAGACGAATTGCAAAAGCCATCGGGAAACGAGTGTTAGTAACTATCGAAAACCATCACAATTTTGCTTGGAAAGAAATGGTAAACGGACAAGAATGTATAGTACATCGCAAAGGCGCAACGCCCGCTGCAAAAGGCGAGCTAGGAATTATTCCAGGTTCAATGACAGCGCCTGGTTTTATCGTGCGAGGCAAAGGAAATGAAAACAGCCTGAACTCGGCATCACACGGAGCAGGACGATTGCATTCCAGAACCAAGTGTAAAGCCAAGTTCACCCAAAGCGATATCAAAAAAGTTCTAAAAGACAAGGAAGTCGATTTGATTGGCGGTAGTATCGATGAAGCACCTATGGCGTATAAAGACATTCATAAAGTAATGGCACTTCAAGAAGAATTAGTAGAAGTATTAGGAACATTCACACCAAAATTTGTGCGAATGGATAAATAACAATGAAGTTTTTTTGTAGCGAATGGCTTGGTTCATTTCAGCCATCCATATTCCTGCTTTCCGTTACAATCTCGCCAAAAAAAGGCGAGGATTTTCACTATAATCAGGGCTATAAAATACACTTTAGGATTTTTTGAAAAGTAAAAATAAAATGGAAACAAAAATAAAATCAAATCAAGTCTCTAACTACCATCCTGATGGAGGGGGTTGGGAGGCTATCATACAAATCACCTCAGGAAGAGGACCAGCCGAATGCGATTGGGTAGTCGCACAAGTGCTCAAAAGAGTATTAGTCGAAGCTGAGGAAATGAATCTGAAAGCAGAAGTTCTAAATCGAGTAGCAGGGCCTGAAAACGGGACTGTAGTTTCAGCATTAGTGACTATAAAAGGAGTAAATGCCAACGAGTTTGTCAGTAGTTGGACAGGCACCATTCAATGGATTGGGAAAAGTACGTTTCGAAAGTTTCACAAACGTAAAAATTGGTTTATCGGAATTTTTGAAGTACCTCTAACCATCCTGCCTACATTTTCAGAAAAAGATATTCAATATCAAGCGATGCGTAGTTCAGGAGCTGGAGGACAACACGTAAACAAAGTGAGTTCTGCCATTCGTGCCACACATCTTCCTACAGGAATAAGTGTAGTGAGTATGGATTCTCGTTCGCAGCACCAAAATAAAAAATTGGCTACAGAACGATTATTAGCTAAACTAAAAGAAACGCAGTACGACCAACTCCAACTGCAAGTGCAAAACCAGTGGACTAATCAAATGGCGGTGGAAAGAGGAAACCCAACTCGCACTTTTGAAGGTTCTGATTTTAAAAAAGAAAAGAAGAGTAAAAACAATAAAAAAGAACGACAAGAAGGAAAGAAGATGATAAACGATAGTTTATATGATTAGTAGTTTCATCCATCATCCTACATCTGTCACCCAACAAATTCAAAAAATGCAATCAATAGATAAATATGTAGTACAAGCCTTAGATAATTATCCCTATTGGCTTGAAGGAACCTTAGAGTCATTAGGATATGCCTTGGCGTATGATAACAAAAACGTAATGGCATTAGGATTGTACGGACGCTTGTATGCCGAACAAATGCAGGATTATGAATCGGCAAAGCAATATTATGCAGAAGCGTTGGCTGCTGATATTCACGCCTTGGCGATATATCCATATTATGCTGAGGTTTTATTATTGAATGAAGATTACGAAGAAGCGGCAAAGCTAATCGATTTCTCATTGACAATAAAAGGAATTAACAAAGTTCAAATGTGGATAAAGAAAATCCAATTGCTAGAAAGGCAACAGGATATTAAAGCCGCTTTGAAAATGATTAAAGAGGTAAAATTAATTTCCTTTACCAACGATTCTTATGAAATTGACCAATTAGAAAAACGTTTAAAAAGTAAAAAAGAATTGCTCAAACCTAAAAAGTCGAAGAAAAAGAAAGTAGAGAAAAAGAAAAGTAAGAAGTGATTAGTATTCAGTAATCAGTATTCAGTAATCAGTATTCAGTAATCAGTATTCAGTATTCAGTAATCAGTATTCAGTATTCAGTATTCAGTATTCAGTATTCAGTATTCAGTATTCAGTATTCAGTAATCAGTATTCAGTATTCAGTAATCAGTATTCAGTATTTAGTAATCAGTATTTAGTAATCAGTCGCTGTATTTAGTTGTTTTAAATCAAAAACTTAGTGTGACTTTGTGCTAAACTTCGTGATACATTGTGATACATATTCAGTGTTCAGTTTTAAGAACTTAGTGTTAAGATATTTTAAATTAAAACTCTGTGAAATTCTGTGGAGATACTATTCTAAAAAGAGTGTAAGTTGAAAAATTAAGGCTTGGGTTTTACAATCTAAGCCTTTTTTTAATATAAGAGCTAAATTGGTATGCTGCAGAAATTAAATAGATTTTTCATATTTTAAATATTCAGGATATTCTGAATGGTTTTGACGTTCAAAATTTAGTTTTTCAATCATTTTTAAGGATGGGAAATTTTGAGGACTGATATAGCCTACAAGCGTTTTATAACCTAAATCTTTTAAATACGATGTCATGATTTGCATGACTTCTGTACCTAAACCCAATCCCCAAAATGATTTGCAAAAAGATAAACCTACTTTGCAATGCGTATTTGAAATAGGAGCATAGAGGTAGGTGCCTACAAGTTGATTGGTTTCTTTCAGAATAATTCCATATCGGAATTCAGAACCCATCTTGATTTTTTGATTTATTTCTGTGAGTAACTTTTCAACTTCTTCGCGGGTTTCAAAGGGTTTGCTACCTCTGAATTTCATTGCTTCTTTGTCAGAATACATCTGGAAAAGTGTGTCAGTATCACTGGCAATAAGTTCACGAATCGAAATTCTTTCTGTTACAGGCAAATGGTTCATGTTGCTTATTTTATGATAATTTGAAATTTGTCTAATAAGCCTTTGATGTTTTCATTAGAAAATATGGCTTTCTTTAGTTTGTTTTTATCAGGATCTATGGAGAAATTTTGACTGCTATAAAAATCAGCTTTCTGTAAATTAGTATTAGAAAAAACGGCTAATCTCAAGTTGCAATTATCAAATAAAGCTTCCGTAAGATCAGTTTCCATAAAATCAACGGCTACCATACTGCAATTGCTAAATTGTATGCCTTTTAATTTCAATTTATAAAATTGTGCGTAATCAAGTAAGCAATTTGTAAAATGAAATTCGTAAATGACTTGGTCTGTCATGGCAAAATTCACGCTGGTCATATTACAGTCTGTGAACATCACGTTGCGTAAACTTACGTGTCCAACTTTTGCTTCTTTAAAATTACAGTTTTTAAAAGTACAATCTACAAAGGTTGATCCTGTAAAAAAGGCTTGTGTAAAATCACAATCGGTGAAAGTGCAATTTTCAAATTCTTTTTGTGTTAATTCGTAAGGGGTATAATGAACGGCTTCGAAATTTTTATCGAAAATAAAGTCTTGCATTTTTTATGCAAATTAAAGAAATAAAAAAATGGCAACCGTAGTTTGGTTGCCATTTTTAATTAAATTATTTTGACTTATTCTACAATCACTTGTTTGATAAGGCTTTCTTCGTTGTGGTTGATTTTTACTAAATAAATTCCAGAATTTAAATGGTTAATTCCAACCGATCCTGAATGAATTTCGTTGATTTCTAAAACTTTTTGTCCAATAGTAGTATATACTTCGATACTATAGTTTTGATTACGATCTTCAAAAGTCAATTCAAAATTTCCATTTGATGGATTAGGGAAGATAGTAACTTCGAAAGAAGCTTTTTTGCTCGAGTTAGAGATCATTTTATTACCTAATCCAGAGCAAATATCTACGCCATAAATGTCCCAATCTGTTGTTTTATTAAAAGTCGCTTTGGGCACTACAGCAGTAGCTTTTCTTCGCATAGTTTCATCAATTGAGTAATCAGCAGTACCTCCATTGAACGTACCAATAATATCGATTAGTGTTCCGTTTTTGAATAATCCTATAGCATCATTTCCATTATATGCCATTTCTCCGGCAGCAGTTGCAAGGTTGGCAGTGGCTGTTGAGTAGCAAGTACTGCTTATTGAACTGTTTACAATTACATATTTACCATTATTAGCTAATGAGCCAGTAAGGGCTAAACCAGTACTCCAAGCTCCAGAACCGTTAGTCTGTTTTTTTATTGTATAAGCAGCAAGGTTGATAGTTCCTCCTGTTTTGTTGGTAATTTCTAAAGCTTTATTGTTAGATGAACCTTCAACATATTCCGAAAAATATAAGTCACTTACAGCTGTAGTTGCTGTAGTAGTTACCGTAACTGTATTACTTGCGTTTGAGATATTTCCAGCAGCATCTTTTGCTTTAACGGTAAAGGTATAGGCAGTTGAAGCTGTAAGTCCAGAGATAGAAGCGCTTGTACTTGTAACTGTTGTTTTTAACGTAGTACCTTGATACACATCATAAGAAGTTACTGCTACATTGTCAGTGGCTGCTGTCCAAGTTAGCGTACAAGAATTCGCTGTAACATTTGACGAACTTAAATTTGTAGGTGTACTAGGAGCTGCAGTATCTGTAATTGCATCTGCAATAGTTATAGTGTAGTCTTCCACTTGACCATAATCTAAAGTTTCACAAGCAGTAGGTATGGCATTATAACGCATAGATACACGCATTCTTGTCGAGCCATTCACGGCAGTACTAGGGATAGTGATTGTGCTAGTAACAGGTGTTGTAGAAGTTGCAGCTATCGAAGCAACTTGTTCACCTGCATCAGTAAATACACCATTTTTGTTAAAATCAATCCATGCAGCATAACCTTCTGCATACACTGATGCTGTCCAAGTAGGGGTAATTGTTAAAGTGTAAGCTGAATTTTTGTTTAACGTAGTGCTGATCGCAGTAAAATCTTCATAACCATTTGCGCCTGTAGAGCTATTATTAATAGTGTTTAAAGTTATGTTTGCTATGCGTTCATCATTTGTATTATTACTGGTTGATGCACAATAAGTAGTGCCAGTTGCAATCATTGTAGTTACGGCAAGAGGTGTGCTTGCAAGAGAAATGTTTCCTGCGGCGTCTTTTGCTTTTACAGTATAACTATAAGAAGTTCCTGATGATAATCCTGTTATAGCAATGGCTGTTGCCGAAGTAGTCGTTTTTAAAAGACCATCTTGATAAATATCATATCCTGTTACTCCTATATTATCAGTTGCAGCAGTCCAACTTAATGTTAATCCAGTAGTTGTAATGTTACTACTTACTATGTTTGTAGGGGTAGATGGAGCAGTTGTGTCAACACTAGGTGTCGTTGTGGTCACTAATAGCGAAGTGCTAGCAGTTGATAAATTACCCGCTGCATCTTTTGCTTTTACAGTATAATTGTAAGATGTAGAAGCTGTTAATCCAGAGATAGTGGTTGAAGTGGTAGTAACTGAGGTTTTTAAAACGCCATTTTGATATACATTGTAACTTGTAACTGCCACGTTATCAGTTGCAGGACTCCAAGAAAGTGTAAAGCTTGTGGTAGTTACACCATTGGCGCTTAAGGCAGTAGGTGCTGTAGGTGCTGTAGTGTCGGCAATTGTACCACCCCAAATTAAATTTACATAATTAGGATTGTCTATATAAGGATTACGATTTCCTTGTTGGTTGTAAATAGCGTTGTTTCTAGCTCTTTCAAATTCACTAACAGGATCTTGAGCGTGCCATTGTAAAAGCATGTCTCTGAAAGCTGTGGTAAAAACTTGATTAGATGTTCCGTTAAACATTGCGTATGTAGTATAACCAGCAACTGTATTTTCGTAGCGAGTTGCAAAATAGAAATACATACGAGCAATATCTCCTTTAAATTCGTTGATGGGTTCAAACACCGTTCCGTTGTATCCAGAAACAGCACTTGAACCTAATTTACCACCATTCTTAGCGGTATAAGTAGCGCTACTTACATTTCCATGGGGATAGTTTGAACGAATTCCGTTTACTTTTCCGTCAGTGGGTGTAATGAAATGTGCATCTGAAACCATAGGAGCTAAAGAGTTGAAAACAGATTGAGGAATCATGTGTTCTCTGTTGTAACAATCTCCTTCTGATTGATAACTCCCACAGCGTTGTGTGCTTCCAGAACCGTAGTTGTATGGATCTACTCCATTTGGATTCTCGGAATACATATCCATGATGCTTCCATCTTTCTCGTAAAAATTATCAATGTCTGAAGTTTGATAAGTTGTGTACAAACCGTTATACCCTTTGTCGGTATGTCCTTTGATAATGTTGTACAATTGTGTTTTTAAGGTGTAACCAGTACCTGTAGCTGTACTATAATACCCTGAAGGAGCTTGTGCTACTCCTGCCATCGCGCTAATCAGTGCAATTAATGTAAATTTGGTTTTCATTGGGGTTGTTTAGTGTTGAAAAAAAAATATTAAATTATTGATTTATATCGTTTTAGCTATTGTGTTAAAATAAAAAAAGTGGCGCGCAGCCACTTTCTATTTAATTTATTATTATTTTTTTTGTCGTTGATTGATTTGCATGCGAAATTTTAACTAGATAAACTCCCTTAGGCAAATTGTCAATACTTGTTTCGTTTCCATCAAAAGTTTGAGTTGCTACTTTTTGACCTACAATTGAAAGAATCTCTATTTCATACTTACCAAATTCTTTGCAGGTAATCGTAAATTTTCCTTCTGTTGGATTTGGATAAACGGAAGTATCAAAGCTAAGTGTGTTTTCTTCATTGGATAAATAGGCACTCCAAATAGCAGTTACATATTCAGGATGATCTATGTAAGGGTTTCTGTTTTTTTGGGTAGCATAAATAGCATTGTTTCGCTGAATTTCAAAAGCACTTACAGGATCTTGTTTATGCCACTGTGCAAATAATTCGATAAAAGCAGGGTTTAAAGCTGGGAAACTTGTGCTATTAAAAGCATCATAAGGATAGCTTGATACGGTGTTTTCATAACGAGTTACGAAGTAAAAATAGATACGCGCGATATCTCCTTTAAATTCGTCTATGGGTTCGAACACGGTTCCTGAATAGCCAGATATTCCACTAGAACCTAGTTTTCCTCCATTTTGGGTAACCTTAGAGGCTGTATTTACGATTCCATGCGGAAAGTTGCTTCGTAAGCCATTTACTTTTCCATCTGTAGGAGTAATATGATGCGCATCGGATACCATTGGTGCTTTTTTACTAAAAACAGATTGAGGAATCATGTGTTCTCTGTTGTAACAATCTCCTTCATTTTGATAATTCCCACAACGCTGTGTACTTCCTGAAGCATAGTTGTAGGGGTCTGTGTTAGTTGGGTTTTCCGAATACATATCCATGATAGTTCCGTCTTTTTCGTAGAAATTATCAATGTCTGACGATTGGTATATTGAATATAATCCATCATAAGTGGCATCTGTATGCCCTTTAATAATGTTGTATAATTGCGTTTTTAAAGTAGCTCCTGTACCTGTTGCAGTACTGTAATAACCATTAGGAATTTGTGAATAACCTATGCTAGTTAGTGCTAAAAAAAGTAGGGTAATTTTTCCTTTCATATTTGGTTCTTGATTTTTGGGATGGCAAATATAGGAAAAAAAATATTTTGTAAGTTAATTGATAATCAGTTTTTTGCAAGAAGTGTTGTTTTTTGATTTAACGTTAATAAAAAATAAACCTTTGTTTAAATTTTCTAGAGCAAACTGATGGTTTTCTAATGGAGGATTAATGATGGTTTTTATAATTTGTCCTTGTATAGATAGAATTTCAATTTGATCAATGTTTTGATTTGATTGCAAAATGACCTTGTCGTTTACCGTTGGGTTAGGGTAGAGGTCGAATATTGGGGTTAGACTAAATTCTGGTTGGTCTAAAAATACATTTGGCCATCTGTTTTGTGCTACTGGACCACCCCAAATAACTGTTGCAAGATAGGGATTGTCAATAAAAGGGTTTCTGTTGCCTTGTGCGTAAGTTTCTAAAGAATCATGATACGTGTTACGATTGTCTTCTACTTGTGAAACAGGATCCTCAGCATTCCATTTCAAGAATAGATCAATCATGTTGCTGTCCGTTGTCATGGGAGTACCTACACCTACATTTATAGGTAAGCATTGGGTAGGGTATCGCAAATACATATAAAGAATCATTCGGGCAACATCACCTTTCCATTCATCTCCGGGATACCAAGTGGTAGTCGTAATATCTCTTGAGTTTCCTGAGGAATCAGTATATTTTTCATCTGCTCTATTGCCATTCCAGTCTACGTCAGCAGGTCTTATGTGATGTGCATCTTCGCCAGCATCGCTAGTTGCTCCTGATCCTCCATCAATTAATGCTGGGGTACCTAAGGATTTTGCATATACATGTTCACGATTCCATTGACATGAATTTCCGCCACCATTAGCATTTTTATCTCTTCTTCGGTGGGTGTCTAAAGTGGAAGTAGGACAAATAGAAGTATTGTCATACCCGTATATAAGCAGCACATTGGTGTTTGTAGGATCTTCAGGGTCTAAGTCGGTAATTTTACTAGCTTCCCATACTCCTGGTGTGTAACTAATCTTGTTGGTGTGGGTAAGTGTGATTTTAGAAGACAAAGCGTCTCTTAATGAAGTGCTGGTAAGTGTCCAATTAAAACCGTTGTAGTAAGGACTAGCGGGAGTACCCGCTTGTCCTTGTGTATATTGAGAAGCTATCAGATAAGTCAGGAAAGTTATAAATAGCTTCTTCATAGTGTGTTTTTTTTAAAGTTTTCGCTCTAATAAAGCCATATAAAACCCATCAAAACCAGTTTGATGCGCTAAAATTTTATGGTCTTCTACAAAGGTAAAGTTTTTTCCGCTTTCTGTTGCTAGAAATTTTTCAATTTGTTCTTGATTTTCAGAGGGTAAGATAGAGCAAGTGGCATATACTAGTTTTCCTCCAGGTTTAACAATCTTAGAATAATTTTCTAAAACTTCCGCCTGAACCTTACGAATGTTGTCTATAAACTCAGGTTGTAATTTCCATTTGCTATCAGGGTTGCGTTTTAAAACACCTAAACCACTACACGGTGCATCTATCAAAACTCTATCAGCAGTACCATGAAGTTTTTTAATGGTTTTTGAGTTTTCAATAACACGAGTTTCTATATTGTGTACCCCATTACGGCGTGCACGTAATTTTAATTGATTTAATTTACTTTCATATAAATCTAAAGCAATTAATTGTCCTTTGTTTTGCATGATAGAAGCTAAATGTAGTGTTTTTCCACCAGCACCAGCACAAGTGTCCACCACGCGCATACCCGGTTTTACGTCTAATAGAGGTGCAACTAATTGTGAAGAGGCATCCTGTACTTCAAAAAAACCATCTTTGAAAGCTTGTGTTAAAAATACATTAGCTCTTTCTTTTAAAACTAATGCGTCGTTTTGATCTTTTAAAAACTCGGTCTCAATGTCTAAATCCATCAAGATAGCGCGTAATTTTTCTTTGGTAGTTTTTAAGGTATTAACACGCAAAATAACTTTTGCCTGTTCGTTTTGTGCTTTTATTTCTTTAGCCCAAACCGTTTCGCCTAATTCTTTGGCACACAAAGCATCCATCCAGTCAGGAATTGATTCTTTAATAGCTCTGTTTTTAGACAATTCGTCAAAGCGACCTTTAATTTTTCGTTCTGGTGTTCCTTGCAATTGTGTCCAATCAGGAATAGGATAACCACGTAAAACAGCCCAAGCGGCAAACATACGCCATAAGTTTTCACGATTGTAAGGTTCTTTTACTTCAGCAATCTCAGCATATAAACGCTTCCATCTTACAATTTCATAAATAGTTTCAGCCACAAATTTTCGGTCGGCACTTCCCCAACGTTTATCTTTCTTTAAGGCACGTGCAACAACTTTATCGGCATATTCTCCTTCATTAAATATAGCATTCAATGAGTCTATGGTGGTGTAAACTAGGTTTCTATGTAAGCGCATAATCTAAATTTTGAGGGTGCAAAGATAAGATAAAGTTACTAGACTCGCTCTTGTAGTTAGGATTTATTTTAAAATCTTTAAATTGGTTGTGAATGGATAGTTCAAAAATGAAATTAATTCATTTTGATCCTTTTTAAAGTTGATAGAGAAGTTCTATTTTGAAAGTTTGCCTGTTGGAAAAGGTTTATTCTTACTTTAAATTTTTTTATGATATTGAATACTTTTTCTCTGAAAACAATGCTTTTGGATTTATTTTGAGAGGATTTGGATTGAAAATCAAAGCTTTTTCTCTGAAAACAATGCTTTTGGATTTATTTTTAGAGTATTTGGATTGAAAATCAATGCTTTTTCTCTGAAATCAATGCTTTTGGATTTATTTTTAGAGGATTTGGGTTAAAAATCAATGCTTTTTCTCTGAAATCAATGCTTTTGGATTTATTTTCAGAGGATTTGGATTGAAAATCAATGCTTTTTCTCTGAAATCAATGCTTTTGGATTTATTTTCAGAGGATTTGGATTGAAAATCAATTCTTTTTGTCTGAAATTAAGGGTTTCTTAATTTATATTTTACAGCTAATGCTAATTGTGTTTTTTTAGAAGATTCTTTTTTTGTTTGATTGTAGTTTTCGGGTTTCTTCATCAAGAAATAGAAAAGCTTTATATATTTGTGTAATTGTAAATAAAGATCAGCCCCTATATTATGAAGATTGTTATATCCCCAGCAAAATCATTAGATTTTGATAAAGAAGTCCCTACTCACTTTTATTCAACTCCTGCTTTTTTGAAAAATTCTAAAGAAATTGTTGCTGTTCTAAAACAACTTACTCCAAATGATTTGTCAAACTTAATGCATATTTCACCGGCTCTGGCACAATTGAATTGGCAAAGAAACAAAGATTTTAAAACCCCATTTCATTTGGATAATGCTAGACAGGCTATTTATGCTTTTAATGGTGATGTTTATCAAGGTTTAGATGCTTATACACTTCCAACGGATAAAATCGAAGTATTGCAACAAAAATTAAGAATATTATCTGGGCAATACGGATTATTGAAGCCTTTTGATTTAATTCAAGCGTATCGATTAGAAATGGGGACTTCGCTAGCAATAGGTGAGAAGAAAAATTTATATGCGTATTGGAAAACTATTATTACCGATTCGTTAAATAAAGAGTTAAAAAAAGACGAGTTGTTTGTTAACCTTGCCAGTACAGAATATTTCTCGGCAGTTGATGTTAAAGCACTAAAAGTACCTGTGATAACGCCTGAATTTAAAGATTATAAAGACGGAAAACTCAAAATGATTTCTTTTTTTGCTAAAAAAGCAAGAGGTTTGATGGTTCGTTATATTATAGATCAAAATGTGGAAACCTTAGAAGAGCTAAAAGCTTTTAATTATGAAGGGTATCAGTATGATGAAAATCTTTCAATAGCAAATAAACTGGTTTTTACCCGATAATTGTGTAAAAAGAATAAAGCCACAAAAATATTTTTGTGGCTTTATTAGTTTATTTCATTTTCTTCTGTAAGATAGCTTCATCGGTAAATTTTATAATTTCAATTTTTGGTTCGCCATAAATAGCTAATTTACTTTTACCTGAGGCTGAAATGGCTAAGTTACCATTGGTTGCAATATCACAGTCAGTATATCCTTCAATAGTTAAGGTGGTGTTTTTAGAGTTTAAGTTTTTGCCTACATACTTCGTATTGTTGTCCAAACGTAATTTTAAATCGTTAGATTCTCCTTCAATGGTTGCAGATGCTTTTTGATACATATCAAATTTTAGCTTTCCAGCATTGATTAATGCTTTCAATTCAGAGTTTTTACTCATTTCAACGATGGCGTCCTCACTTTTTAAATTCAAATCAATTTTAGACTTGTCGTTGCTAATTAAAGTAAAATGAGGAGCTGTAACATTAAGTTGCGATTTCGAATAATCTAAGGTTTTGATTGTAAGATTTTTTACATTCAAATCATTAAAAGCATTCAGTTTAGCTTCGTGTTTCACGGTGATTAATTTCAAACTATCGGTATAAAAAACACGTACATCTATTTTTTTATACGTCGAAATGTTTTTATTGGTATTCAAACGTAAGGTTTTGCCATAGGTTTTGCGGTCAATGGCTGCGTGTAGATTATCATCGGCTTCAATTTCAACGGCATTTTTATCTGACTTTACAAGGTAAACTTCTAAATTGTCTTCAATTTCAATTTCTTGAAAAGCGTCGACCTCATATTTTTCGGTTTTTACAATTTTAGTGCCTTTGATTTTTTCTTTTTGTTGAGCAAAAGTTAGTCCGGTTACCAATAGGCTTAGAACTAAGAGATTGATTTTTTTCATATGCAAGATTTGGTAATAGACAAATATAAAAAAATCATTCGCCAAAGGGAATGATTTTTTTATAAAGAAATGTAAAAATTATTGTGCACTAATGCTTCCTCCGGAAGAACTCTCAATAGCTTTGTGTTTTGGTTTTGTGTAATAATCAATACTACTTCCGCTTGAAGCGTGTGCTTTTAAAGCTAATAATGGAGAAACTTTAGTGTCACTACCGCTAGAACTTTGTGCATCCACTTCGTTTGCTAATAAATCTTTCGCATCTATATCGCTACCACTAGAGGAAAGGGTAAATAATTTGATGGCTTTGCCACTCACATTCAAATCACTTCCGCTGCTGGCTTCTAAGGTAATTTGTTGTGATTCAATATTGGCGGTTAAATCGCTCGCACTACTAGATTTTAAAAGAATGTTGTTACTTTTTATAATGCCGTTAGTTGTCAAATCAGAGGCGCTAGTGGTTTCTAATTGGTCAATAACAGGCATTGTTACATATACTTTCTTAGAGGATACATTACGATAATTTCCGTATTTAGAAGTGATTTTTAATACTCCATTGGTAACGGTAGTTTTAATGTATTGATGGATATTGCTATCCGCTTCTACAGTAACTTTAAATGTTTCTCCTTGTGTAATTTCGCAATCTAATCCTTTAGAAACTTCAACTTTGGTAAAGTTAGTCAAGTCACGTTCTTTGGTAACTACATCGCCATTCCCTTTTACGGTTTCCCCACCCACAGTAAAAGTGCAAGCTCCAAATAGTAAGGCTACAATGGCTGTAACCACTATTTTTACTAAGTGTATCATTAATTTTATCATGTTAGTTCGATTTGTTTGTTAGATAGTCGTGATTTTGAAAAAATCACGACTAAATTAGTTATTTCGTTTTGATGATGATACCGTCTTCACTTATTTTTAACTCTTTAATTTCTTTTGAGTTGGTGATGGTGGTATCTTTTTTGATTTTTACACCATCCTCATTAATGATAACAGAAGTGTTTTCATCTTCCCATTCGATATCTTCATCCTCATCTTCATTTAAAATGTTTTTGGGACAGTTGATGCATTTTATTTTGTCATCACCTACTTTGAAAACATAATCGTCAGAAGAAGGGTAGAATGTAAAATAATCGCTATCGGTCATATCATAGTGTTTCATAGAAGAATGTGGTTTGATATACATTCCTTTTGGTAAGTATAAGAAGATGCGTACTTCGTGGTCACGGAATTTATTTTTGCTATCTATGGTGAAATAGTTGTCAAAAACAAGTTCATTCGGGTTGCTATCGTCGTTTCTGAAAGTATAACCAATTTCTTTAGCATTTTTGCGTGCATCAGATAAGGTTTTTCCCTTTGCAGTCGATTCAATTTGCACATACGGACGGCTTTCGTCAGTTGGTAAAATTTCCAAGGCTACATTGTTTGAATAAATATAGTTGTGTCCTAAAGAGTCTTGTACCAATTCAAAGTCTGTTCTTCTGTCTACATCTTTTGCGTAGTATTCGCTATGACGGAATTTGATGGTTAGCGTATCGTTTGGTTTTAAATTTTGATTTAAATACGATTTATATACATTTTTATTTTCATAAGCTAATTCGCTAGAAGTCATTACTCCTAATACAATTAATGCAATGATAGAACAAACCCAAATACCTACTAAAGTTAATTTAGCTACGTTACCAATCGATTTTAATGTAGGGATTAATATTTTTAATCCTAAAATCAAGGCAAAGAAAAACGGAATTACTACGGCAAAGAAGGATAATAAACAGATAACCCAAAGTGATGTGCCTGTGTAGTTAAAGGTTTCGAAATAGTCTATCCAAGGTAGTTTCATTACATCTGCCGAACCAGGAATCATTAAAGCGATTAAGAATGAAATGATAGTGACTCCGGATACCAATACCATCATGGCACCAATGAATTTTGCAAATACTTTCATGATGTTTACAATCACATCTCCTAAAGTACTTCCCACACGTTGTGCGCCTTGTTTTACGTTTTCGCCCATTTGGGTATAGTCGGCACTTTTAAAACGTTCTGAAACCGACTCAAATTCTTCCTTTACTTTTTTCTCGATATTTGAAATAGTGATAGGCTCGCCTTTCATTTCTAATTTTTCAGAAGTAGTTACCGCTTCAGGGGTTACTAACCACATAATGATGTAAGCTAATAAACCAGTTCCAGAGGCAAAGAATAATAATACTAGGGCTAAACGTATCCAAACGACTTCAACTCCAAAATAGTGTCCTAAACCAGAACAAACCCCAGCAATCATTCCTGTTTCTTTGTCGCGGTATAATTTTTTACTTCTACTTGTTTGAGTTGTAAAATTGTTAGTAGTGTTAGGCTCGTCTTCAATTTTGTAATCTTCGGGTTGTCCCATAATGGCTATTACATCGTCTACATCGCTAAGGCTAAGGACTTGTTTGTTATTAGCCAATTTTTCAGAAAACAATTCCGAAATACGACTTTCGATATCGTTCATAATTTCGTCACGACCATCAGCAGAAAGCGAATTGCGTATCGCATCGAAATAACGATTTAATTTTTGATAAGCATCTTCATCAATATGGAAGAAGAAACCACCTAAATTTATGTTTACTGTCTTGTTCATAGCTCTTAGTTTTGTGATGTTATAGTGTTAACGGCTCCCGCCAGTTCGTTCCAGGTAATACTTAATTCTTTTAAAAAATCTTTTCCGTCATCGGTTAATCCATAATATTTTCTTGGAGGTCCCGAGGTTGATTCTTCCCAACGGTAGGTGAGTAGCCCATCGTTTTTGAGTCTTGTTAGTAAAGGATATACGGTGCCTTCCACCACTAACAATTTTGCGTTTTTCAGGGTGTCTAAAATTTCAGATGTATATGCGTCTTTTTCTTTTAATACCGATAAGATGCAGAACTCTAAAACTCCTTTGCGCATCTGAGCTTTTGTGTTCTCAATATTCATACGATTACTTTTTTGTTGTTAAACTGTTCATTTTTTGATTCTGATTGATTGATTGATTGATTTTGATGATTGAAACTCCTAATTTACTGCCTTATGTTCATAACTTAAAATTCTTTTCATTTTCCAGTGATTATTCTCTAAAATCCAAAGATGTAAAAACTTTGCTCTGCCGTCTGCGAATTCTTTTTTTTCTTCCAAAGTCAAATAAAAGAGGTGTTCTCCCGAGTAGATGACGCCATATATAATGCCTTGGTTGCGAAGTATTGAGAAATTTTCGGTATTGGGTAGCACTTCTCTTCTGATTTTATAATTTTTTACACTGCAAAGATTCTTTTTGATGGAATTTACCAAATTATCTGCCCCTACAAGCATTCCTCCTTTATCATGATAGAACTCAATCTGTTCATCCAAATGATTTTTCAAAGTTGCTATCTGACAATTATTATAGTCACTCCAAAATTCTTTATCCAACGATTTTATTTTAGCGATTACTCCAGTTTCATCCGATTGACTTAGAAGTCCGAAATTGACGAATAGTGCAGTTAGTATAAAATATAGCCCTTTCATTATTTTAAGAAGTTGATGGTGAATGGGTAATTGTAATACTGCCCTTCGCTTGCTTTAATGGCACCATATACAATATAGAAAAACTCAATGATTTTTAAAATTACAATGCAGGCACCACAAATAAATCCAAAAATGCCTAAGCCTACAAAATTGTTGATTTCCATATGGTCTAATACGATATTGCCATTTTCAATTTCATTCCAAGAAAAGTTTCCTAAAACAGTTCCTACGATAGCAGGTATAGCTACAATACCCATAATGATAGTATATAATAATACACTTAATTGGAAATTGATGATTTGCTTGCCGTGAAAATCTACAAATGCCGATTCTTTCTTTTTAGTCGTCCATAAAATAATTGGAATGATATAGTTTCCAAAAGGAACAAAGAATTTTGAAAATGCGCTTAAATGTGTAATTGAAGCATAGTTTTTTTCGTGTTTGGTGATTGCTAAAGTTTCCATGATGATTGATTTTTTTTGATTAATGATGTTTTAAATAGTTATAGTAATTAGATAATACTTTCTATAGCTTATTAATTTCTTATACAAAGATAAGGTAAAAAGCAGGTACTATGCAAAACAAAGTAATTGAATTTAACAAAATATTAACAAATTTTGTTTATTCAAGTTTAAAGCTATTTTAAAGGTAATGGGTTTTTAAAGTGGTTGTTAATGAGTGTTTTGTAAAAAAAGGGAAGCTTTAAAGTTCAAATAACTCTAAAGCTTCAGTATTTTTTTTAGTTCTGTTTATTTAAGTATTAATTTCGAGGTCTTTTATATAGTCTTCATTTTCATAGAAAAAAAGCTCAAAAGACTCCATGTGTACGGCAAAGAAATCAAAAATGGTTTGCCAACTTTCTTTTCTATTAATGCTTATTCCTAATAATTCAACCCAAATACGACTTACTACTTTTCCATTTTCTAAATAGAAGTTGCGTTCAAAGATGGCCTCTGGCAAATAGTCCTCAATTAAAATAGTTTTTAGTGATTCTATTTTTTCAAAATAAATTTTTCGCTTTTCTTCATCTCGAGGTTCAATTTCAAGAAGTACTTGCGCTTTTTTGTTGTCAACATAAAATTTAAAGGCAACATCTTTAATCTTAGTATTATACAATAACCATTTGCGAGGATAGGCTTCGGCAAATTGGGTCCAAAATTCTTTCTTTATGAATAAGCTTTCTTCTTTGCTATACATAGTTTTGAATGTTTAATGGTGGTGTATCCAAAAAAAAGTTTTAACTTTATTGAATTGATCAATAATAATTAATGCGATAATTAGGGTTAAAAACTAGGTATGATGGACTTTTCTGAATTTTTAAAATACATTCCAAAAATAGCAAAAGAATCGCTACCTGCAACGCATGCTCACGCAAAAATGGTACCACCAGAACGAATTGAGTTTTTACAAAAACAAAATATGCAAAACGTGGTTCCTAAAAAAGCAGCCGTCATGATGCTTTTATACCCAAAAAATAAATTGACACATTTGGCTTTAATTGTTCGGAATTCCTATCCAGGAATACATGCCTCTCAGGTTGCTTTTCCAGGAGGTAAAGTCGAGTTATTTGACTCAGATTTGTCAGAAACTGCCTTGCGGGAAACGCATGAGGAAATAGGGGTAGGGAAAGATAAAATCAATGTAATTAGGGCATTTAGTCAGGTTTATATTCCGCCTAGTAACTATTTAGTTGCTCCTTTTTTAGGCGTAAGTTATGAAGAACTTTTTTTTGATTTGTGTCCTGATGAAGTTTCTGGGCTTATTGAAATGCCTTTGAATCGTGTTTTAGACGAAGCAAATGTAACTCAGGTAAAAATGACCACTTCTTATGCTGAGGATATCAGTGTGCCAGCATTTCAAATGGATGAACATTTAATTTGGGGAGCAACTGCAATGATGTTGAGTGAACTTAAAGAAATTATAAAAAAAGTCTTGTAAAATTTTTTTACTACATTTGCCGACTTCAAAAATGAAATTATGGGATTGTTAAAGCGAAATCCTTTCGGACATATACTTTTTATTAAGCGTTGGTTAATTCTGATTTTTGGAATTTTTACGCACAAACGTTATAGAGGGTTCAATCAATTACGAATTGAGGGTTCTGAAATTATCCGATCTTTGCCTGATACAAATGTGTTGTTTATTTCTAATCATCAAACTTATTTTGCTGATGTAGTGGCTATGTTTCACGTGTTTAATGCTAGTTTAAAAGGACGTGAAGATAATATTAAAAATGTGGGTTACTTATGGAAACCTAAATTGAATGTGTACTATATAGGGGCTAAAGAAACTTTAGAGGCTAACTTGTTAACTAAAATTATGGCTTATGTAGGTGCTATTTCTGTAGAGCGTACTTGGAGAGCAGACGGAAAAGATTTAGCTAAGGAAGAACAAAAAGAGGTAAATACAAATGATACCGCCAATATAGGAATTGCTTTGAATGATGGTTGGGTAATTACTTTCCCGCAAGGCACAACTAAATCTTTTAAACCTGTTAGAAAAGGAACTGCTCATATTATTAAAAATCATAAGCCTCTAGTAGTTCCTATTGTAATTGATGGTTTTAGACGCTCGTTTGATAAAAAAGGATTAATGCCTAAAAAGAAAGGTATTTTACAAAGTTTTACCATCAAAGAACCTTTGCAAATTGATTACGATAATGAAAGTATCGAAGAAATAGTTGAAAAAATTGAATATGCTATCGAGCAACATCCCTCATTTTTGAAAGTTCTATCGGTAGAGGAAATTAAAGAACAAGAAGAACTTAATAAATTACGTAAGTGGAAATTAGAAAATTAAAAAAAAACTCAGGTAATGTGCCTGAGTTTTTTTTTGATTATCGATGATCAATTTTCTTTAGTTCTTCATAATTTTTCTTTAGTTTTTTTAGTAATCGTCCATAAAATAGATTATAAATAAACCAAAATATCCCTACAACTATAGCTGTGATTACTAGCGAAAAAATACTAATTATAGTGTATACTGTGTAAGGATTAAACGAGTTGAAATTGTTTAAATGCTCTTTTAAACCTAAATATAAGCCGTAACCAAAAAGACTAGCATGTAGAATAGAGAATAGGCTTAAATTGATAATGATATAAAGCTTAACAATTTTTCGCACTTTAAAAATACTACTCATGAGTGCTTTAGTACTCGTATTGGTTTGTATCAATCGGTAAGCTCTGAAGGTTAAAAATACAAAGGTAATAGCGATTAAATAGGAGATAGAAGTTAGTAAATTAGTAATCAACTCCCCATGTTTTATTTTACTAAGGAAATCAATTTCTTGTTTATTGGAATCAATGCTAAAATAAATGTTTAACAAGATGGCTAATACAAGTTCAATTACACTAATAATAAATATCCATTTCACCGCTGAAGAAGAATTTTTATGCAACATGGCATAGATTTTTTCTTCAGAAAATGTAGGGTAGTTTTCTGTTTTATTCCAATTCTTTTTTAATAAATCCAATTCATTCATAAGTTGTCCTGCGTTTTCGTTATGGATTAATAATTTGTTTCAATTTTGTTTTAATACGATTCATTTTTACTCTTGCATTCACCTCGCTAATTCCAAGTGTTTCGGCTATCTCGGTATAATCTTTATCCTCTAGATACATAAAAACTAAAGCTTTTTCAATGTCATTGAGTTGATGTACCGCTTTGTAGAGAAGTTTGATATGCTCTTCTTCTTCATAATTGTATTCTTCTTGGAGTACAAAATGTCTGCCCGTTTCAAATTCAATAGTATTTACAGTTTTGGTCGATTTACGATACAAGGTTATGGCGGTGTTTAATGCCACTCGATATGCCCAAGTAGAAAACTTAGCTTCCCCTCTAAATTGAGGAAATGCTTTCCATAATTGTATGGTAATTTCTTGGAAAAGGTCGTTGTGTTCCTCTTCATTATTGGTGTACAAGCGACAGATCTTGTGTACAAGATTTTGATTCTCTTTGAGTTGGGTTACAAACGATTTTTCAATTTCGGTACTCATATAAGAGTTAGTAGTGTTTATTTGATTTTTGTTACAAAAGAATTAAAATTCAATGGGAATAGCAATGTCAAATTTTAAAATCTAAAAATAATAAGTAATTGGGCTTTTGATTGAATTTTGTAATTGATATTTATATCTTTAAATCCGTAAATCTTTCAATCTAAAATACAGCATGAATATCCCTAATACTTCAAAAAAAAGAGTGGTAATAATAGGTGGTGGTTTTGCAGGCATTGCTTTGGCAAAAAAGCTTAAAAACAAAAATCTACAAGTGGTTTTATTAGATAAACACAATTATCATACATTCCAGCCTTTATTATATCAAGTTGCAACGGGTGGTTTAGAAGCAGGTTCTATTGCTTACCCTATTCGAAAAGTAATTCAAGGCTGTCATGATTTTTATTTTCGATTGACTACAGTTAAAGAGATTGATACGCAAAATCAAAAGGTAATTTCTGAAATTGGCGATTTACATTATGATTATTTGGTGATAGCTACAGGTTCTAAAACCAATTATTTTGGGAATAAAGAAATTGAACGTCATTCTATGTCAATGAAAACGATTCCACAATCGTTGAACATTAGAAGTCTCATTTTAGAAAATTTTGAACAAGCAGTGCTAACAAAAGACGAGACTGAAAAGAAAGCCTTAATGAATTTTGTGCTTGTAGGCGGAGGCCCAACAGGAGTAGAATTGGCAGGGGCTTTGGCTGAAATGAAAAAAGCGATTTTTCAGAAAGATTATCCTGATTTAGATATACAAAAAATGGAAATTCACTTGATTCAAAGTGGTGACAGAATTTTGAATACCATGACTGAAAAATCTTCTGAAGCCTCTGAAAAGTTTTTGAATAGTTTAGGTGTTAAAATTTGGAAAAATGTTAGAGTAACTAATTATGATGGTCGCACCATTTCTACTAATTCAAACTTAAGCCTCGAATCGGCAACGGTAATCTGGACCGCAGGAGTCCAAGGTGCTTGTGTACATGGTTTACCCGCTGAATCGGTTATTGATAAAGTAGCTCGTATTCGTGTCAATGCTTATAACCAAGTAAAAGGGTTTGAAAATATTTTTGCTATTGGAGATATTGCTTCGATGGAAAGTGAGGCTTATCCGCAAGGACATCCTATGATGGCACAACCCGCAATTCAACAAGGGGAATTGTTAGGGGATAATTTGATGAAATTAGCTGAAGGACAATTGATGCAAGCTTTTGAATATAACGACAAAGGTTCTATGGCTACTATTGGTCGTAATTTAGCGGTGGTAGATTTGCCTAAATATCATTTTAATGGTGTTTTTGCTTGGTTTGTTTGGATGTTTGTGCATTTATTTTCCTTGATAGGTTTTAAAAATAAAGCTGTAGTTTTCCTAAATTGGGTTTATAATTACATTCGTTTTGACCGCGAAGGACGATTGATTATCCGACCTTATAAAAAGAAGAGTTTTACTACTTTTACGAGTGATGAAATTTAAATTTGTTTTATTATTGATCTTAAAGTTAGTTTAGAGTATGTACAATTCGTTATTAAAAGCTTATCCCCAAATTGCTGCACAACTTAAACCTTATGAATCGTATTGGAAAGAAGTCTATATTGAACCTAAAAATATACTTCTTCATGAAGGTGCTGTTTCAAAGTCTATGTATTTTATAGTAAATGGAGCGATGCGTTTGTACAGTAATATGAATGGCAAGGAAATTACACTGCAATTCTTCTTTGAAAATAGTTTTGTAGCTTCAATTGAAAGTTTTTTGAAAGAAACTCCCAGTCAATTTACAATAGAGACGATTGAAGCGTGCAAAGTACTTAAAATAGAAAAAGAACTTTGGAAACGAATTTTAGCCGAAAATCCCCAATTAAAAGAGAAACATTTTGATATAACAACTAATCGTTTTATGGATTATATCAATCATCTTTTAGCATTTATACAACAAAAACCTGAACAACGTTATTTTGAATTGCTAAAAAATAAACCCTATATATTACAGCGTGTTCCTTTACAATACATTGCTTCCTATTTAGGAATAACCACAGTTTCTTTAAGTAGAATTAGGGGAAGAATAAGGATATAATATTTAACATTTGTTAATTGTTTTTTTTCATAAAAATTCAATTTTGCGTTTGTAATTAAACGTAAACTTATGAAAGTAGCCATAATTTATAATCATCCCTATTCAGGAAGTTTTTGCAATGCTATTTTGCAAGCGGTTCAAGCAGGTTTGACTCGTGCAAGTCATCAGTTTGATTTGATACATCTAGATAATGAAGGATTTAATCCTGTAATGTCTGCTGCTGATTTGAGAGCCTTTAGGGATAAATCAGCTATTGATCCCAAAGTTTTGGAGTATCAACAACGCTTACAACGAGTAGATCATCTTATTTTTATTTTCCCTATTTGGTGGGAATTAATGCCTGCTATGACTAAAGGATTTGTTGATAAAGTAATCTTTCCTGGGGTCGCTTATGATTATAGCAATGCTAGTAATACCAGAATGAAGCCGCTATTAAAAAATATTTCTGGAGTAACTGTTATTACAACTATGAATACGCCTGGAATTCTGTATCGTCTAATCTTTGGTAATGCAATTCAAAAAGCCTTGCTTAGAGGTACTTTTTGGAAGTTAGGTTACATCAATCGGAAATGGATCAGTTTTAACCGTGTAAAAATGGTTTCTCAAAAAAAAAGAGAAAAATGGTTAGTACAACTGGAAGCTAAATTTGCTAAATTTTAGAAAAATTGGTCATAAAGGTTTCGTATATTTAGCTTAAGTTTTGTTTTTAAATTCATAATTCACTAGCAAATCCAAAAACTTGCTATAACTTTCTATACCATCATCTTGCTGGTTCAGTTTTAAAAAATGGTCGTAAAACCATTCAAAAAATTTATCGATAACACTAGTGTGTTTTAAAGCAAAATCTCGATTCTCTTTAAAATTTTTCAGCACTCCTGGATGAATGGTTTGTAAAAGCGAATGTGCTAATTCTTCATTTTGTAGACTTATACTCTTCAAACAATAACGCAACGCATAGGTATAGCCAGCGTATTTATAATAGTTGTCAGGATGCGAGGTAACTGCTAAATAACCTATGAAATTACATTCACTTTCGCTGGCAAACCCCATTTGATGTGCCATTTCGTGTGCCGTGGTTGCGGGAAGATTGTATTTTGGTGGTAAATAATTAACCTGAGCTTCATTGGTAAAAGGGTTTATGTAGCCGCCAAAACCCATATAAGTCAACGGATAGCTTATCAATGAGTTTTTAATGCTAGGCGTCTCATAGTTAAAGTAGGGATGTTTCAAAACTAAAGCATTATAACCTTTGTCGCTGTCTTTATAAATAGAGGTTAGGGGATAAGGAAATTTAACACTTTTAGCCGTGTCATGGGTAATTAAAAAATGCGTTGCATTGGTTTTAACAATGAGTTTTTTTGTGAATTGGACTAATTCCTCTTGAGAATAATCCGTTTTGAGATGCATTTTGTCATATAGTGGCACTCTGTAATAGTTCAATCCCCATAAAAAATGAAAAAGAAAATAACTTATGGAAAGTAGGTTTACAAACGCTAAAATTTTTGTATTCCAAGACGCTTTTCTGTTTTTATAATACCAAACCAACAGCCAAATTATCAGTCCGCTATATAGGATATCCCCAACGGAGAATGAAAATAATCCGAATACACTTCTTGAAAAACGGGCAATATAGGGGTATATACCATTGCTATAATATTTTTCAACTTGGACAGGAAAGCGAGCAATTACTTTTAAGAGTAGAATTTGAAAGATAAAAAAATAAACTAAAAAGTATTTTCGGTTGGTGATTTGCATTTGTTACTTAAATTGGAAAATTAAAAGTAATAAATTTAGAACGAGTGTAAGAATAACTTTTATCATAATGTTTGTTTTAATTAACCTGCATATTTGTTCACGGCACAATATGCAGGTTGGGGGTAATAGTTTAGTTTGTTTTTCGAGAGTTCAGCTCAGCTTCTATCTCTTTTTTAGTTTTCGAATTTTTGAATAAGAAATACGCAAAGAAGAGTGGGAAAATAGTGAAAAATCCAAATCCATTTTTTATACTACTATAAAAAGCAATACCCACAAATACACCTATTAATACCGCATGGGTTATATCGTTTCTCTTTGCTTTTTTTAGCATTTCTTGTAATTCTTGTTCGTTTAAATCGGATAGTTTTCTGTTGGACATAAAGCTGTTTTTTTTAAGTTATCTTACAATTTCAAAAATACATATTTGTAATAGAAAATAATTTTACTTTTTTTATTTCAAATAGTCAAAAGTGTTAACCATTTTGTATTTTGGACTTCGGCTGATGAAATCTCTGAAATAAGCCGAATGACTGGCGCCTAGAAGGATAAATACACGGTCGTTGGGAGTTAATTGTAAGCGGTTAAGGTTGGAATACATACGCATATTGCGTTGGTAATATTTAGTAGCTTCATCGGCTCCTTCAAATCCATTTTGGGTACCCACATGCGAAAGCATTTCGGCATTAGCTTCAATGAGAAAATTTAAATAAGTATTACTGTTTGTTAATCTTAATTTATCTAAAAGATTTAGTTTGCTGTCATCTACATTTATTTCTGGATAAAATTTAAAAGGGTCTTTGTAAAAGTTATCATGCCAAGAAGCATCTATCGCATTAGGAATTTCTTTGCCAATGAAAAAGTTGTATTCCATTTTATGGTCAATACCATGAATTTTTTTGGTTCCGCATAATCGTCCTATTTCATAAGCCAAGAATTCAATTTCAGATGGATTTTTGAAGGTCATTTTCGGGTTAGTCAGATAAGAGTTGTATTCCGCTTGTAGCTTGTCGTCAAACGAAGGAGGTGTTTCCACAATGATTACTGTAGGCTTGAACTGGGCTAATTTGATAGCAATGTTTTTTATCGAATTCTGATTTTTTTTATCATTTTCATCAAATTCTGTTTTATGTACATCAGAAGTTTCTCCCATGTGAAAAGTCCCCAAATTTAGCACTGGAATTTTTGTGATTTCAGCGGTGGTGTGACGGTCAATGTTTAAATTTGATGATTCTTCCGGTTTGCTCGCCGTAGTTTTTATGCTTTGACAAGCGTACAAGCTAAACAAAACGCTCAAGAGTATAAGTTTGTTTTTCATCTGTATAAAGTTTTATAGTTAATGTTTTACTAGTGTGTCTATGGCTAACCCTAAAAAAAATGCTAAAATTGAAAAGGTTAGCATACCCAACAAATAGGCAAGCAAAGCTTTTATATAATTTGAAATTTTGTCTTTTCCATAAAAATGACCTATTGACCAAGCACAGTACACTATGCCTAAAATGCCTCCTATATTTACTAATTTGACGCCTAACATTCCTTGTAAAACTGCAAATAAGGAAAAGATGAGCATTGCTATTCCCATGACAAAACAGAGTAAAATCAATAGTTCAAAGAGATTATAGCCAAATTTGTTAAAGAATAATTTAAGCCACATGCTAATAAAAATCCCCATAATGATATTGGCATAGCCATAATGGGCTTCAATCCATTGGAAAATTTTAAAAAGTGAGGTTTTTTCAGCGCCTTCAAGCCTAACGTATTTTTCTTCTATGTGAAAAAAATGGGTCAATACCGAATAAATTAGCGAAGTGATGATGATAAAAAGGATGGGTTTTACGAGCCTGCTTCGGTTTTCATTCAAGTATTTTCTAATGTTATGCCCAGGATTTGTAATGAGTTCTCGAATGGTATATAAGATTCCGCGTTCAAAATGCAAGACATGTTCAATTTCGTGAAGGATGTATTGTCCATTGATTCGTTTAATATTTTTAGGTTGCCCACAATCTGGACAAAAATTAGTGGATAATTCAGGATTACAGCTAGTACAGTTCATCTCTATATTTTTTTGGTTAATTGGATAAAGCAAAATTAAAAGCCTATTTTTGAGTTTTGTTTACACTAAAGTTTAAAATTTAGGTATGGAAGATTGGATAAAAAATGAATTAGTTTCAAAAAATCATTTAAAAACGGCATTACATCAGTCTGATGGGGTGATGGGTTGGACGCAACAATTGGTTGAAGCTTTTTCCAGAATGTCGTTCACTTGTTTGTATATAATTGACTATACTACAATGACTTTTGAATATGTTTCGCCCCATCCGTTGTTTTTATGTGGTAATACAGTCGAGGAAGTAAAAGAAATGGGCTATGCCTTTTATTTTAAACATATTCCAGAGAATGAACTGGAGATGTTGCATGTGATTAACGAAGAAGGATTTAATTTTTACCAAAAAATCCCAGTGGAAGAACGACTTCACTATGCTATTTCCTATGACTTTCATTTGGTACATAATAATGGAAATAAAAAATTAGTCAATCATCAGTTAACGCCTTTGTTGCTTACTGAAAATGGTGAACTTTGGAAAGCCATGTGTATGATGAAAACAGCCATCAATACAGAGGCGGGAAATGTGTTGATTTCTAAACATAATTCAAACGAAGGTTGGGCATTGAATTTAGAAACCAAAGTATGGTCTAAATTACTAAAGCCTGAGTTGAACGAAAAGGAATTGGAGACCCTAAAAAAATACGCACAAGGATTTTCTATTGAAGAAATTGCCCAACATCTTTATGTTTCTTTGGATAGCGTGAAATATTATCGCAGAAAAATATTTGAAAAATTTGAAGTGAAAAATATGCAAGAAGCCCTTGGTTATGCCTTGCAACACAAAATTATATAAGAATATTTTAAAATCGATTAAGTGCAAACAAGTGAAACTTCGTAAATTTGAAGCTTTAAAAAATCAAATCTAAAATAATGAGCCAAGAAATAAGAAATCTGGAGCCTAAAGCGCTTTGGAACAAGTTTGCCGATTTAAATTCGGTGCCTCGTCCTTCTAAGAAAGAAGAGCGTGTGATTGCTTTTATGATGGAATTCGGACAAAAATTAGGTTTCGAAACCATTAATGATGAGGTAGGAAACGTTATCATCAAAAAACCAGCTACGGCAGGTATGGAAAAGAGAAAAACCATTGTAATGCAATCGCATTTGGATATGGTGTGTCAAAAAAATAACGATACAGTTTTCGATTTTGATACACAAGGTATTGAAATGTATGTGGATGGTGACTGGGTTCGTGCTAAAGGAACCACTTTAGGAGCTGATAACGGTTTAGGAGTAGCTACGATTATGGCTATTTTAGAAAGTACTGATATTGCGCATCCAGCTATTGAAGCCTTGTTTACCATTGATGAAGAAACAGGAATGACGGGTGCTTTAGGTTTAAAAGGCGGTTTGTTAGAAGGACAAATTCTTTTAAATTTAGATACAGAAGAAGATGATGAAATTGATATCGGTTGTGCGGGTGGTGTAGATGTAACTGCAACTCGTGGCTATGAAGAAGAAGAAACTCCTGAAGGTGCTGTAGGATACACGATTACGGTAAAAGGTTTAAATGGTGGTCACTCAGGGATGGATATCCATAAAGGTTTAGGAAATGCCAACAAAATCATGAACCGTTTGTTGTTTGACGGATTTGAAAACTTCGGGTTACAAATTGCTGAAATCAATGGAGGAAGTTTGCGTAATGCAATTCCGCGCGAGAGTGTGGCTAAAGTGATTATCGCAGGTATGTATGACGAGGCTTTTGTGTTTGATATGCAAGAAGTAATTGGTGATATCAAAGCGGAGTTCAAAACAACGGAACCTAAATTAGAAATCGTGATCGAAAAATCAGAGGTACCCGCTAAAGTGATGGATTTAGGGGTGCAAGAAGGTTTATTACGTGCTATTTATACTGCTCACAATGGGGTGTACCGTATGAGTGCCGATATGGAAGATTTAGTAGAAACGTCAAATAATATCGCTAGAGTAGTGGTTAAAGAGGGTGAAATATCTATCCAAAACTTAACACGCTCATCGGTAGAAAGTTCTAAATTTGATTTGGCTAATGCCTTACGCTCAGCTTACGAATTATTCGGTTGCGAAGTAGAATTTGCAGGAAGTTACCCAGGATGGACGCCTAATGTTAATTCACCTATTTTAGATGTGTTGACTTCTATCTACGAAAAACAAAACGGAGAAAAACCAAAAGTTGTAGCTTGTCACGCAGGTTTAGAATGTGGTATTTTAGGTACTAATTATCCTGGAATGGATATGATTTCTTTTGGACCAACTATTCACGGAGCACACAGTCCAGACGAAAGAGCTAGTATTTCTTCCGCTCAAAAATATTGGAAGTTTGTGTTGGAGATTTTAGAGAATATTCCGGTGAAATAAATGGTAAATAAAAAGAGGCTGTCCAAAAAGTTAAGGACAGCCTTTTTCTTTACTAAAATATTCGGACACCTATAGGAGATAGTTTTCGTATAAGCGATTCTCTGAAACTGAGCTCGACTTTTAGGACACCCTCTTTTTATTTTTTAGCACACCATCTAATTCACCGTCCCTTTTATTTTCAACGAAATCAGACCACCTTCCGTATTCACGGCATTACTTTCCACCATGATACTTTTTCGTATAGGACCGGGAGCCATATTATATTTTACTTCAATTTTGCCACTTCCACCGGGAGCTACCGCCTCTTTTGAAAAAGAAGGTATTGTACAACCACATGTAGATTGGACATTTTTAATAATCAAAGGAGCATCACCTGTGTTTGTAAATTCAAAATAGCGAACCCCATTATCACTTGATTTACTCACATTGCCATAGTCAATTTCCTGTTCTTTAAATTCTATTTTCGCACCCGTTTGGGCTTTGAAACTCAAACTCAATAAGAACATCACTATAAATGTTACTATCTTTTTCATATCAATTTATTGTTAAAAGTAAATTTAGTTCCTTTTATGCACAACACAAAAAAAATCTTATTCTTTTTATATTTAAGCAGTTTACTTACTTTTGCATACAAAATTACAAAAAGTGTACCATAATTTATTTTTTATACTTCAGGAGCGAGTCTGTCTTTAGTCTCAGTTGTCCCTTTTCCCGCTGTCCGCACTACACGGTAGTTGCTTCCATCGGGGCTAGACAGCTATCCATATAATTTTTGTAATCTATCTTAAAAGTAAAACTTTCGTTACACTTTTAAACTTTTAAACTTTAAACAAAGAAAAAAAATGATACCAGCACAGTTTGATCCAAAATCAGTAGAAAAAAAATGGTATGACTACTGGATGGATAATAAATATTTCCATTCTACGCCAGACCACCGTACACCCTATACAATCACTATTCCACCACCCAATGTAACCGGAGTGTTACACATGGGACACATGTTAAACAATACTATTCAAGATGTTTTAATTCGTCGTGCGCGTTTAAAAGGATTCAATGCTTGTTGGGTACCAGGAACAGACCATGCTTCTATTGCTACCGAAGCAAAAGTAGTAGCTAAATTAAAATCAGAAGGAATTAATAAATCTGATTTAACGCGTGAAGAGTTTTTAAAACACGCATTTGATTGGACGGAAAAGTATGGCGGAACCATCTTAGAACAATTAAAACAATTAGGTTGTTCTTGTGATTGGGATCGTACTAAGTTTACCATGGATGATGATATGTCGGGTTCTGTAATCAAATCGTTTGTGGATTTGTACAACAAAGGCATGATTTATCGTGGGTACCGTATGGTTAACTGGGATCCTGAAGCAAAAACAACTTTATCTGACGAAGAAGTTATTTACGAAGAACGTCAAGGGAAATTATATCATTTAAAATATCAAATCGAAGGGACAAACGAGTTTGTAACTATTGCCACAACACGTCCAGAAACTATTCTAGGAGATACAGCTATTTGTATCCACCCAGAAGATGAACGTTATTTTCATTTGAAAGGTAAAAAAGCCATAGTTCCTATTTGTAATCGAGTAATTCCTATCATTTTTGATGAATATGTAGATATGGAATTTGGTACAGGCTGTTTAAAAGTGACGCCTGCTCATGATGTAAATGATAAAACGTTAGGGGATAAACACGGATTAGAAATCATCGATATTTTTAATGAAGATGCTACTTTAAATTCATTTGGCTTGCATTATGAAGGGCAAGACCGTTTTGAAGTGCGTAAAGCGATTGAAAAAGAATTAGAATCGATAGGCGCTTTAGCTAAAGTGGAAACACATACCAATAATGTGGGTACTTCTGAAAGAACCAAGGCGGTAATCGAACCAAGATTATCAGATCAATGGTTCTTAAAAATGGATGAGTTAGTAAAACCAGCTATCAAAGCGGTTTTAGAATCCGATGAAATTAAATTGCATCCTTCTCGTTTCAATAATACGTACGCACATTGGTTAAACAATATTCGAGATTGGAACATTTCACGCCAATTGTGGTGGGGACAACAAATTCCAGCGTACTATTATGGTGATGGTAAAGAAGATTTTGTAGTAGCAGAAAACATCGAAGATGCTCTTGAACTTGCGAAAACTAAAACTGCCAACTCCTCACTGACCACTGAACACTTGCGCCAGGACCCTGACGCACTTGATACTTGGTTTTCTTCTTGGTTATGGCCAATATCCGTTTTTGGTGGTATGATGGATCCTGAAAATGAAGAATTCAAATATTACTATCCAACCAACGATTTAGTTACTGGTCCAGATATTTTATTTTTCTGGGTGGCGCGTATGATTATTGCTGGTTATGAGTACACAGGTGAAAAGCCATTCTCAAATGTATATTTAACAGGATTGGTACGTGACAAACAAGGGCGTAAGATGTCTAAGTCGTTAGGAAATTCACCTGAACCATTAGGACTAATCGAAAAATTTGGTGCCGATGGTGTTCGTGTAGGATTATTATTGAGTTCTTCTGCAGGAAATGATATTTTATTTGATGAAGAATTATGTAACCAAGGTAAAGGGTTTGCGAACAAAATTTGGAATGCGTTCCGTTTGATTAAAGGTTGGGAAGTAGCTGACATTGCGCAACCTGAATCTTCTAAAGTAGCTATCGAATGGTACGAAGCAAAACTGCAAAAAGCATTAGCGGAAATCGAAGATAATTTCGATAAATACCGTATTTCTGATGCGTTAATGGCGATTTATAAATTGGTTTGGGACGATTTCTGTTCTTGGTTCCTTGAAATGATTAAACCAGGATATCAACAGCCTATTGATAGCGTTACTTTTGATAAAGCTATCGAAATGTTAGAAGCGAACTTGAAGTTACTACATCCATTCATGCCGTTCTTAACAGAGGAAATTTGGCAGTACATTGCTGAGAGAACTCCAGAGCAAGCCTTGATTGTAGCGCAATGGCCAGAAATCAAATCGTATGACGAGAAATTAATCGCAGATTTTGATTTTGCAACTGAAGTAATTTCTGGAATAAGAACTATAAGAAAAGATAAAAATATTTCATTTAAAGAAACTATCGATTTAAACGTAGTGAATAACGAAAAGGCTTCCGCTGCTTTTGATAGTGTTATTGTTAAATTAGGGAATATAGCTACTCTAAATTATGTTTCTGAAAAAGTAAATGGCGCTTTATCGTATCGTGTTAAATCAAATGAATATTTCATTCCTGTAGGTGAGGGGATTGATCTTGAGGCAGAAATCAAGAAATTAACAGAGGAATTGAATTATACTAAAGGTTTCTTAAAATCGGTTCAAGGTAAGTTAGCTAACGAAAAGTTTGTTTCGGGAGCACCAGAACAAGTAATTGCTAACGAACGTAAAAAAGAAGCAGATGCTTTAGCTAAAATTACCACTTTAGAGGAAAGTTTAGCTGGGCTGCAATCGTAAATGAAATAAATGTAGTTTGTTATTTAAATAAAAAAAGTCGGTATTTTGAAATTACCGACTTTTTTGTGAATATTAATAAAATTTATGAATAATGAAAATGCAAGGTCGGTTGTGTAAATCGACCTTTTGTTTTTTCCACTCTTTTACCGTCATAGTTTTGATGTATTCTGTAGGTAGCGTAATGTCGCAAGCAATACAAACACTAGTGTTAGGTTGTAAAATTTGTAATACATCTTCTAGGAGTTTGTTGTTCCGATACGGCGTTTCGATAAACAACTGTGATTGTTTTTTCTCAAAAGAAAGTTTTTCGAAGTTTTTTAATGCCGATTTTTTCTCGCCTTTATCAATTGGTAAATAACCGTTGAAAGCAAAACTTTGTCCGTTCATGCCTGAAGCCATCAAGGCTAATAAGATAGAACTTGGGCCTACCAGCGGTACTACTTGTATGCCTTTTTCGTGGGCTAATTTTACAATTACCGCTCCTGGGTCTGCTACACCGGGGCAACCTGCTTCACTCATCAAACCGATGTTTTGCCCTTCTAATAAAGGCTGTATGAAACTTAAATGTTCGTGGTCTTCGGTATGCTTGTTTAAAACACTGATTTTAAGTTCGGGTTGTTTCTTTTCAGGATGAACTGATTTGATAAAACGACGCGCTGTTTTTTCGTTTTCAACGATATAATGGTCTATGAAGTCTATGGTTCTTTTGACCGTATGAGGTAATACATCTTCAGGTGTCATTTCGCCTAAAGTGGTTGGGATAAGGTATAATTTTCCAAGAAAACTTGTTGGTTTCATAGATTTTGTATTCTTTTGTCTAAAATGTTTTAACTATGAACAAAGATAGAATAAAAGAAATAGGTAGAAGTATAGCAATAGGTTTTTTGGTATTGCTTTTTATTTATGCGATGGTATTCAAGGGCTTCTAAAAAAAGCCCTTTTTTGTTTAAACTATTTTAGCATAAACTTCATCAATAGAGATTTTCATAGTGGGAAAGATTTTACTTTGTATAATTTCACCTTCGCCAAAAGGTTTTAGTCCAATATAACTTCCGTTTTGAAGCGTGTAAACCAAAACAATTTTGTCAACTGATTCTACTATCCAGTATTCTAATACGCCACTTTCTTGATATAGATTAAATTTAGTATCTATGTCGTGTTTGGAGTTGTTTTGTGGTAGAATTTCAACGATTAGGTCTGGAGCGCCATTACACCCTTTGTCGTCTAATTTGTTTTCATCGCAAATGATACATAAATCTGGTTGTACTACAGTGGTGTCTTTTTTTGCAGACTTTATAGGAAGTCTAACATCAAATGGAGCTACATAAACACTGCAAGAATGGTCGTTAAAGAAATTTAAAAAGTATTTATTTATGTTTTGAGAGATGGTTTGGTGATTTCTGCTGGGTGCAGGACTCATTTTCTTGATAAAACCTTTTATCAATTCTACGCGTTCTTGAAACTGAAACAATAAGTAATCACTGTAGGTGTACTGTTTCGTGAGGTCTAAATCTTCAAATTTTGTAACGGTCTTCATTAGAGTGCCTTTTTACAAAAATAAGAAATTTATAGATTAAAAATGTTTTAAAGTAATTTCCTTGCAATATTCTCGCAAGCTTCATCGAGCTGTCAAATACATTTTCGAAACCTTCTGAACCACCATAATATGGGTCTGGGACATCTACACGTTCGCCTGGGAAAATTTCTTCCAAAATCATTTGTACTTTATTTTTTTGATTTTCCGATTCGGCTAAAGCGAGTACATCTTTATAATTTTGGTTGTCCATCACATAGATGAGGTCAAAAGTATCAAAATCAGATTTTTTGAACTTTCTTGCTCTTTGTTGTGTAATGTCGATTCCTCGATTGCGAGCCGTTGTGATGGAGCGCTTATCAGGTTGTTCGCCAGCATGCCAACCACCAGTTCCTGCGGAATCTACAATGAAATCTTGAGGAAGTTTATAACGCATGATTCCTTCCGCTAAAGGGGAACGGCAAATATTCCCCAAGCATACCATCAAGATTTTTTTGGACATATTATAACGAAAGTTTTTTATGAATGTCATCGACAAACTTTTTGAATTGTTTGTCTGTGGTAATTAAATTGTCAACCGTTTTGCAAGCGTGTAATACCGTTGCATGGTCGCGGTCACCTATTTGCGAACCGATATTTGCTAAGGAAGCTTTGGTGAACTTTTTAGCAAAGAACATAGCTAATTGACGTGCTTGAACTACGTGGCGTTTGCGTGTTGACGATTGTAGTGTAGATACATCCAATTGGAAATAATCAGAAACTACTTTCTGTATATAATCGATAGAGATTTCTCGTTTTACATTTTTAACGAATTTCTCAACGACTTGTTTTGCTAATTCAATCGTTACCTCTTTTTTGTTAAAAGAAGATTGAGCAATTAACGAAATGATAGCGCCTTCTAATTCTCTTACGTTAGATTTAATATTGCGAGCTACATATTCAATAATATCCTCGGGCATTTCAACACCATCACGGAATAGAATACTTTTTACAATAGCTACTCGTGTTTCGTAATCCGGTTGATTCAATTCGGCTGAAAGTCCCCATTTGAAGCGAGATAACAAACGTTGTTCGATATCTTGCATGTCAACAGGTGCTTTGTCAGAAGTTAAGATAACTTGTTTGCCGTTTTGATGTAAATAGTTGAAAATGTGGAAAAATACATCCTGAGTTCCTGCTTTACCCGATAAGAATTGTACGTCGTCGATGATAAGTACATCTATCAATTGATAGAAGTGGATAAAATCGTTACGTGTATTTTTCTTAACTGATTCGATGTATTGTTGCGTGAAAATTTCCGCAGATATATATAATACGGTTTTGTCTGGGTATTTTTCTTTGATTTCTACACCAATAGCGTGTGCTAAGTGTGTTTTTCCAAGACCTACACCACCAAAAATCAATAAAGGATTGAATGAAGTTCCTCCAGGTTTGTTAGCAACAGCCATACCAGCACTACGAGCCAAACGGTTTGAATCACCTTCTAAAAAGTTATCAAAACTATAGTTCGAATTTAATTGCGATTCGATTTTGATGTTTCTAATGCCAGGGATAATAAACGGATTTTTTAACTCTGGATTTTTTTGTTGTACTGGAACATCAATCTCTTGTGTTTTTACAGGTGCTTTGTCCGCACTGGGGATTTGTTCTGTAAAAGGGAGCTTGTTACCATATGGATTTTCCATTTTAATTTTATATAGTAACTTCGCACTTTTTCCAAGTTCTTTTTGTAATGCAACCTTTAATAATTTAACATAATGCTCTTCTAACCATTCGTAGAAGAATTTAGACGGTACTTGAATGTATAATGCGCTATCAGTTAGCTCAACAGCCTTGATGGGTTCAAACCAAGTCTTGTAAGCTTGCTCCTGAATATTGTCTTTTATGAAAGAGAGACAATTTTCCCACACCGATTCCGCAGTTTTATTCATTGTATGCATTCTTAAATGTTAATTTTTTATGGTTTTACTTGACAATTTTGAGGTCAAGATTTTGGGTAGATTGGAATGGCAAATATGGTTGATAAAAACGTTTAAAAAAAATTTTTATGCTATTGATTTTGTAGAAATTTTATTGTAAGAATAGAAATTAAGTATTGAAAAAGTAAGAAAAAAACTATGAATAATCATGATATAGAAATACGTGTGCGCTATGCAGAAACTGACCAAATGGGAGTGGTGTATCACGGTAATTATGCGCAATATTTTGAGATGGGACGCGTGGAATGGCTTAGAAATCTGGGGGTTTCCTATAAAAGTATGGAAAAAAAAGGTGTAATGCTTCCTGTGGTTTCTTTAAGTATGCAATACAAAAAACCCGCGAAGTATGATGAAGTACTTACTGTTAAAACTTTTTTGAAATCTCAGAAGTCTGTAAGGCTTGAATTTGATTATGAAGTGTACAATGAATTAGGAGAGTTATTAACAACGGCGAACTCAGTTTTGGTGTTTGTGTCTATTGAAACGGGACGTCCCGTGATGCCTCCAGATTATTTTGTAGAGTTAATGAGTAAAATCTAGATTTCTTTAATTTCTACTTCAAATAAATTTGAAAAAATGTCGAAAACCATTTCGGCATTTTTCTTTCTAGTGGCAATTTCTATCAAACAGCTTTCGTTCATTTCTTGTTTAACGATAGTTAAATTTTTCTCTTTGATAATGCGCATCACTTTATTCATGTTTTTGTAGTCAAATGTTACATGAAAATGAATATCGATTGTTTTTTCTATGATGTGTGAAGCATCTAAGGCGAGTTTTGCCCCCTCGCGATAGGCCGAAATCAATCCGCCAACCCCTAATTTTACCCCCCCGAAATAACGAACAACTACAACCAAAGTGTTGGTTACTTCAAAAGATTGAATTTGACCGTATATAGGCATTCCTGCGCTATTGTTAGGTTCTCCGTCATCGTTGGCGCGGTATTGGATTTTTGTAGTGCCTATTTGCCAAGCATAACACCAATGTCTGGCGCTATAATGTTGCTTTTTAAGTTCTTCTAAGTGTAATTTGATTTCCTCTTCTGAACTAACGGGAAAAGCATAGCCATAAAACTTACTGTTTTTTTCTTTAAAAAGTACTTCGGGAGAAGCTTCGGCTAAGGTTTTATAAGTGTCTTTAGTGTCCAAAATCAAAATTTGACGCAAAAATAGTATTATTTTTTAAAAACAGAGGTGCAGCAAGTTGTGGCGTGTTTAGATTCTAATAAAAAACCCGATGTATTGGAATCATCGGGTAGTTTTTTTTGTAATATTTATTTAAAAAGGGAATTCTTTTTTAGAAAACAAATCGGTTACATCCTCTTTGTCAATTTGAATATTCCATACGTGCATTCCTAAAGAGGCGGCCATATCGGTATTGGCTTTTTGGTCGTCAATAAAAAGGGTGCGTTTAGGGTTTAATTCATGTTTTTTTAAGATGAATTCAAAAGCTTGCTTTTCAGGTTTTCTGAAACCAATTTCTGAGGAAAAATAAACTTTTTCAAAACATTGATAGAATTCGCGTGCAAAGGTCATTCCTACACGGTGCTCAAATTTAGCAATATGGATTTCATCGGTATTACTCAGTAAAAATAAGTTGTATTTATGAGAGAGTTTTTGAAGAAATTCGAGTCTTGATAAGGGAAAATCTAGGATGACCGCATTCCAAGCCGCGCGGATGTCATCGATAGAAGCCCCTGGCATTAGTTTTTTCATTTCAATCATAAAATGTACTTCGGTCATTTTTCCCTTTTCAAATTCTTGATTGATTTTATCAACATTCTCATCCCATGAAGCCAATCCAAGATTTTTTAATGCTTCAAGGGAAGCATTTTTGTCAAGATTCATAAAAACATTGCCGAAATCGAAAATAATGCTGTTAATCATAATTCGAAATAATTAAAAGTTCGTCATCTAGTAATTGCTTTTTTGCTACAACATGTCCTGAAAGTTTTGGGGCTTGAATTCCTGTACCAAAGGTGTTTTTTCCTTTGAAAATTCGTGCTTCATCCCAAGTGTTTTCTTCAATAAAATGTTGTAAGGTACGGCTTCCTCCTTCGATAATGACCGATTGTATATTGTTGTCAAATAACCATTGCGTTATTTGATGTACACTGTTTTTTGTTAGGTCAATAATGGATGCATCCATTATGAAAGTTGGAGCTGATGTATCAAATATATGATTTTCTTTTGAAATTTTACAATTTCGGTCTAAAACTATTCTTGTAGGATTATTCCCCGTCCAATCTCGTACGTTTAATTGTGGGTTGTCGTATATAGCTGTTTGAGTGCCGATGAGGATGGCTTGTTCCTCGGTGCGCCACTTATGAACTAGTTGTCTAGAATAAGTGTTAGTTATCCAAACAGGTTTGTTTTCTTCTTTTGATGCTGGAGCGATAAAGCCATCAGCGGTTTCTGCCCATTTCAAAATAATGTAAGGGCGTTTTTTTTGATGAAAAGTGAAAAAACGTTTGTTTAATTGTTGGCTTTCTTGTTCTAAAACGCCAATAGTTACTTCACAGCCTGCATCTTTTAATTTTTGAATTCCTGCGCCACACACCTTAGCAAAAGGGTCAATCGTGCCTATAACTACTTTTGGAATTTGATGGGTTATAATTAAATCTGCACAAGGAGGTGTTTTGCCAAAATGACTACACGGTTCTAAACTAACATAAATGGTAGCCTTCTTTAAAAGTGATTTGTCCTTAACAGAATTTATCGCATGCACTTCTGCATGGGGTTCGCCTGCTTTTTGATGCCAACCTTCTCCAATGATTTGGTCGTTATGAACAATGACACTGCCTACTAAAGGATTAGGAAAGGTGTTGCCTAAACCATTTTTAGCAAGTTCTATGCAACGAGCGATGTATTTTTCATGTATCTTCACCGTACAAAAATAATTAAAAGGAATTAGTTTTGAAGTTGTTTTATAATTTGGATTTAAATGGAAATTAGAAAAATTGCTCCCTCAGATAATGAACAAGTAGCACAAGTTATTCGAACTGTTTTGGAAGAATTTAATGTGCCTAAAGTTGGAACCGCTTATGCTGACCCGCAATTAGACCGTATGTATGAAACGTATCAAGAAGCGCGTTCGGCTTATTTTGTAATTGAAAAGGAAGGGAAAATTGTAGGCTGTGCCGGAATTGCACCTTTAGCTAATGGAAGTTTTGAGGTGTGCGAGTTGCAAAAAATGTACTTTTTAACTGAAACTAGAGGTTTAGGTTTGGGCTCTGCTATGATGCAGATTTGTTTGGAACAAGCTAAAGTTTTTGGTTATGAAAAATGTTATTTAGAAACCATGCCGTATATGGAAAGCGCGCAAAAATTATATGTAAAGTCAGGGTTTGCGTATTTAGAGGCGCCTATGGGGTGTACAGGTCATGGGGCTTGTCCAGTGTGGATGCTTAAAGAACTGTAGTTTTGTTTGTAATATGTCTTTTTGTAAAAAAGATATTTAAGGAAAGCTATTGACTTTTATTGTAAACTGACTACTTTTGATTGAATAAGAAAAACGACATGTTGTTAAGAGAATACAAAGTTCAATTTACTGAAGCGCTATTGCCTATTTATGATGAAAAAGAAATAGAAAGTTTCTTTATTTTAGTATTAGATGCTTTTCATCAAATGAAACGAATCGATTTAGCGTTGCAGTCTGATTTTGAATTAGATGCAATGCAACTTTTTCAATGGGAAACTGTACTTGGACAATTACAACAGGAAAAACCGATTCAATATATTCTGGGTGAAACTGAGTTTTATGGTTTGCCTTTTTATGTTAATGAAAATACCTTAATCCCAAGACCGGAAACGGAAGAATTAGTTGAGTGGATTCTTCAAACTGTAAAAGAAAAGTCTTCGAAGGAGAAAGTTAAAATTCTAGATATAGGTACAGGAACAGGGTGTATTGCTATTGCCTTAGCCAAAAATCTTCCGCACGCAGAAGTGTATGCAATGGATGTTTCTGCTAAAGCGTTAGAAGTAGCTCGAAGAAATGCTAAGCTCAATGAGGTTTCTATTACGTTTTTGCATCAAAGTGTATTGGATATAGCTATTTTGAATCAATCGTTTGATATAATTGTTTCGAATCCGCCTTATGTTCGGAATCTAGAAAAACAAGAAATCAAAAAAAATGTATTGGCTTATGAACCTCATTTGGCCTTGTTTGTAGAAGATACCGATGCCTTGTTGTTTTACAGAAAAATAGCACAATTAGCACAAATAAATTTAGAAGAAAACGGGCAGTTGTTTTTTGAAATCAATCAATATTTAGGAAAGGAAATGATTGCGCTTTTGGAATCTATGAATTTTGATGCCATTGAATTGCGCAAGGATATTTATGGTAATGATAGAATGATTTTAGGTGTTAAAAAATGTTGATTGATACAGCTTAAAAAAAAGTGATGCGATTTATTCGTTTTATTTATTTTTTAGGAGTGTTAAAATGAGATAAATCCAATTATTTTCAATCCTTTCTACAGTAGTTTTGCGCTATTGTGAGATAAACTTATTAATTTTGCATCCCTTAAATAGAAAGAATGCTTCAAGTAAAAAATATTTCATTCGGATATACTACAGAAAATCCAATTATTAAATCGATAGATTTTGAAGTTCAGCAAGGACAAAATATTGCTTTGATTGGAGAAAGTGGTTGTGGAAAGAGTACACTTCTGAAATTGATTTACGGGTTATATAACTTAAATGAAGGAGAAATTTTTTGGAATAATACCCAGGTTTTAGGACCTAAATTTAATTTAGTTCCAGGAATGCCTTTTATGAAATATATGGCTCAGGATTTTGGATTGATGCCTTATGAAACAGTTTCTGAGAGTGTGGGTAAGTTTTTATCTAACCAGCTATTGGCAATTAAAAGATTGCGTATTCAAGAGTTATTAGATATTGTTGAAATGGCGGATTTTTCGCGTAGAAAAGTAAGTGAGCTAAGTGGAGGACAACAGCAGCGTGTAGCTTTAGCACGTGTGTTAGCTTTAGAACCTGAAGTTTTATTGTTAGATGAACCATTTAGTCATATTGATAATTTTAGAAAAAATGCATTAAGAAGAAATCTTTTTGCTTATTTAAAGTCTAAAGGAATAACGGTTGTGGTTGCTACTCATGACAGTACAGATGCACTTGCTTTTGCTGATGAAACTATTGTACTACGAGATGGTGCTATGATTGTAAAAGCACCTTCAAAAGATATTTATACTAATCCGAAACATAAATACGTTGCTTCTTTGTTTGGAGAAGTAAATGAGTTAGTGATTAATAGAGATGGAGTTTCAGAAACGGTATTGTTATACCCGCATCAATTAAGAGTTTCTGAGCAAGGTCAGTTGAAAGCTACAGTTAAACAATGTTATTTCAAAGGTGGATTTTATCTGATTAAGGCTGCTTTTAATGGTAGACCTTTATTTTTTGAGCATAGAACAGCTTTAGACTTGCAACTAGATGTTAGTTTAGAAGTAATACGATAATAAAAAAGGAGAATCAGCCAGTGCTAATTCTCCTTTTTAGGTTTTAAATTTTATCTACAATAGGTTTTTTATCTCTATTCGCTAAATCCCATACAATTCCGAAGGCTAATTTAGTTCTTTTTGCTAAAGCATCATATTCTATTTTCTCAGGATCATCAGTAGGCAAATGGTAATCTGCGTGTGTACCGTTGAATAAAAAAACTGAAGGAATATTATGTTTTGCAAAATTGTAATGGTCTGAGCGGTAATAAAAACGATTAGGGTCTTGCTTGTCGTTATATTTATAATCGAGCTTAAGGTTTACAAAATCTGAATTTGCTTTTTCAACTAAATTAAATAAATCAGAAGATAAATAGTCAGATCCAATAATATAAACATAGTTGTTACTGCCCACATGGTTGTCGTCTCTTCGTCCAATCATGTCAATGTTTACATCAGCAATAGTGTTTTTTAATGGAAATAATGGGTTTTCAGAGTAATAGCGTGATCCGTGTAAACCATGTTCTTCACCTGTAACATGCAAGAATAGGATAGAACGTTTAGGCCCGTGACCTTCATTTTTAGCTTTTTGAAAGGCTTTAGCAATTTCCATTAAGGCTACAGTTCCTGATGCGTCATCATCGGCACCATTGTAAATTTCTCCATTTTTCATGCCTACATGGTCGTAGTGAGCAGAAACTACGACTATTTCATGAGGTTTTTCGGATCCTTCTATAAATGCCCAAATGTTTTCTGAATTGCCTAAACGTGGACTAAATGCTTTTTGAAAATAGGATGCAGGTATGGGCTGATAGTACGAGGTGGTTCCAATTGGAAATATAATGCCATTATTTTCATAATGCTTGATAATATATTTTCCAGCTTTTTTTTGACCTTCTTCACCTGTATTTCTTCCTTGCATTTCATCCGAAGCAATAGTGTATAAATGCGATTTCAAATCTGATTCAGAAATAGAATTTAAATAGGTAGCTATTATAGTTTTATCACTATTGTCTGGTTTTGACGAAAATATACTTTTTGTTGCTTGTTGACTGGAACAACTTAAGGAAATGGCTGATAATATTCCCAATAGGGTAGTTCTCTTCTTCATGTTTTAACATTTTGTAAACGAATATAACCAAATGTGGTTTTATCTGCAATATAAATAGTAATTAATTAACATTTAGTGTTCGGACTAATAGGGTAAATGGTTACATTTCTAACTTGGAAGATTTTGAGTAGATGCGCCATTTTTCAATGCATTGCTTCATATCTTCAGGTATCTCAGTGTTAAAACGCATGTATTTTTTAGTTACAGGATGTTCAAAACCTAAGGTTTTAGCATGTAAAGCCTGTCGGGGTAAAATTTTAAAACAATTCTCTACAAACTGTTTGTATTTGCTAAAAGTTGTGCCCTTCAAGACCAAGTGCCCACCATAACGTTCATCATTGAAAAGTGTGTGTCCAATGTGTTTCATGTGGGTACGTATTTGATGGGTTCTACCTGTTTCTAACTTACACGATAGGACTGTTACATAGCTTAGTCTTTCTAAAACAGTGTAATGAGTTACGGCGGGTTTTCCTATGTTAGGATCATCATAAACTGCCATTTGCATGCGATCGGTTGCATGGCGTGCAATATTTCCTTCTATGGTTCCTTTATCTTGTTCAACATTGCCCCAAACAATAGCTATGTATTCGCGTTCCGTAGTTTTTTCTTCAAATTGTTTGGCTAAATACGCCATAGCTTGTTCGGTTTTAGCAACCACAAGTAATCCAGAAGTGTCTTTGTCAATTCTGTGTACTAAACCAGGTCTGTTGCTGCTATTCATAGGAAGATTATCAAAATGAAAAGCTAGTGCATTAGCAAGTGTTCCAGTGTAATTACCATGTCCAGGATGTACTACTAAACCAACAGGTTTATTGATAACTAGTACTGAATCGTCTTCATATACAATGTTTAATGGGATGTTTTCTGGGATGATTTTATTTTCAAAAGGAGGATGCGACAGCATCACTTTTATTTCATCCAAGGGTTTTATTTTGTAACTCGATTTTACAGGGACGTCGTTGGCAAAAATCAAACCTTTCTCAGCTGCTTGTTGAATTTTATTGCGGGTAGTATTTTCTATAGAGAGCATTAAATATTTATCTACTCGCATAGAAGATTGCCCTTTTGGGACTTCAAATTTATAGTGTTCATATAAATCCTCTTCCCATTCGTTCTCTTTTTCTATAAATGTTATTCCCATTTTTGTGTTTTCAAAATTTTTTAAAATGATACCTTAAGTATCTTATTTGTTTTATTTTAAAAAAATAGCCACGGTTTATACTAATTTGAACAGATTTTTCTGTGCTAATCATTAAAACAGTGGCTGAAATGATATTTATCGATTGCCTTTTTCTGAGTGTTAAGCTGTTAACTACTGTACAATTCAATAGGCTTTGTTTGCGCAAGCGAGGCTATTGTTCAGTTTCAGTCGAGTCAGATGGAGTACTTTCAGGGTCAGTTTCTTCTTCAAATCCTATTTTTCCATCTCCTAAAACTAAATTGATTTTGGTCATTTTTAAAACTTGTTGACCAGCACGTATTGGTTTTCCGTTAATATTCATTTCAAGCACCATATCTTTAGCTAAGTTGGGTACATAAGTCGTATCGCCCACGGATAGTCCTAAGGCATTTAAAGTAGGTACTGCCTGACGATAGGTTTTTTGAATCAGGTCTGGAAGTCTAACTTTTGCGTACTCTTGCGCATTAATTTTAACATAAATAATACGACCTTCTTTTACTTTGCTTCCAGGTTTTGGGTCTTGTACTACGACTGATAATTTTGGGTAACCAGGTGTGTAATCAACCGTGTCAAGTAATTCGTAATCTAAGTCTAACTCGTCTAATTTATCTTCTGCTTCTTCTAGTGTTAATTTGCTTAAATTGGGAACAGTAATTTCTTCTCCGTGGTTTGTCGCAAAACTAATCCAATACATAAATAGAAATAAGGTGGCACAAACAATCAAAAAGGCTAAAACTAATTGTTTAAAAAACGAAAAACTTAAAATAAATTGCTTCCAGCTCATAATTATATACTTCTAATTCAGTGGTTTAAAAAGATTTGCTTTTGAATGGTTTTAAATAATCACTCTATGCAAAGATATAAAAATACTAAAGCGATTACATTTCAAAAAAAATGATATTTTTGTTTAACAACTCTAAAGGATAAAAGTGAAAGTTTTTAATTTGATTTTCAGTATGATGATGTGAATTTTATACTGAATTTAGCATTGGATAGGAGTAGATAATTGAATTTTTAAAAATATAATATATAAAAATATGAAAGTTGCTGTGGTCATGGGTGGTTATTCGGATGAAAGTGTTATTTCATTGCGTAGTGGCCAATTAATTTTAAATAATTTAGATACAACTAAATATCAAATTTTTGAAGTTCATGTGTTAGTTGATGGATGGTATGCTGTTGTTAACGGTGAAAAATTTGCAATTGATAAGTCTGATTTTTCTTTTGAAAAAGAGGGAGAGAAAATATCTTTTGATGTTGCAGTTAACACAATACACGGTACCCCTGGCGAAGATGGACACATGCAGGCTTATTGGGAGTTGATAGGTTTGCCTTATACAGGATGTAATTTTTATCAGTCGGCATTAACGTTTAATAAACGTGATACTTTGTCGGTTTTAGCTAAATTTAATGTGCCTAAAGCTAATTCTATTTATCTAACAAAAGGGGAAACCGTAAGCAAAGAGTATATCGCTAAAGAATTAGGTTTGCCATTTTTTGTTAAGCCTAATCAGTCTGGGAGTAGCCTTGGGGTTTCAAAAGTTTCTGATTTAAGTCAGTTTGAAAAAGCTTTAGAATTTGCATTTGCTGAGGATACTGATATATTAATTGAATCATTTTTGCAAGGGACTGAAATTTCAGTAGGCGTTTTCAAGTACAAAGGGGAAACAAAGGTGTTAGGGATAACAGAAATCGTTTCACAAACTGATTTTTTTGATTATGAGGCTAAATATTTAGGGAAATCGGAAGAAATTACACCTGCTCGTTTAACAGATGAAGTTAAAACACGTGTAGAAGAAACAGCTAAAAAAGTGTATGAAGCATTGGGAATGAGTGGTTTTTCTCGTACCGATTTTATTATAATGAATGGAATTCCACATTTTATTGAAATGAATACAAATCCTGGATTATCACCTCAAAGTATCTTTCCGCAACAAGCTAATTATGCCCAACTGAATTTTGGTGAAATGCTTGATGGTGAAATTGAACAAGCTTTACAGCGCAAACTAATTTGGAAGAAATAATGAAAAAAGCTATTTTCCCAGGTTCTTTTGATCCTATAACACTCGGGCATATTGATATTATTGAAAGAAGTTTGCCTTTGTTTGATGAAATTATCATTGCTATAGGTGTAAATGCGGATAAAAAATATATGTTCTCTCTTGAAGAGCGCATACGGTTTATTGAAGAGACTTTTAAATATGAAGATAAAATTTCAGTGATTTCATATGAAGGTTTGACTATTGATGTGTGTAAGCGAATGGAGGCTGATTTTATCCTGAGAGGATTGCGTAATCCAGCCGATTTTGAATTTGAAAAGGCAATTGCACATACAAATCGGTTACTGTCTAAAATTGATACGGTTTTTTTATTGACGGCTCCAGATACTTCTTTTATTTCCTCAAGTATAGTTAGAGATGTTATCAGAAATGGTGGAGATTATACGGTTTTGGTTCCTGAAGCGGTGAAAGTGAATAAAATGTAACGAAGCACTTTTTTGAAAAATATTTTAAAAGGCTAAACAAGAAGTTTTTGGGATAAAATTTCAAGTTTAGCCTTTCGGGTAAATGTAGTTTATTTTTAGAAACATTAATCGTGTCCGGGACTGTCATCATTGCCATGTTTTATATGACATGATTTTTTGATTAAATCTTTAAATTGATGCGCAATAGATTGATTGCCATCAGGGTCTAATGGAGAAATCTCAATAATTCCATCGCCATTCCCGTCTTTAGCTTTTGATAAATCAATTTTCGATAAAGCTTCGTCTAAATTAAAATCGAAGGTTATAGTAACTAGATTATCTCCTATGATTACGTTGTCAGCTGCATTTGCAAAATCAATTCTGAAATCATCTTCTGCAAAATGCCAAAAAACAAAAGGTTTATCAATTATTTTACCTTTTATTTGGATTGATTTGTTAAATAGTTCTGATGCACTATTTTTACTTTTGTCTAATTTGAAACGTATATCACTATATACTTCTTTAGGGATATCAGTAGCTATAAAATCTACAGGGCCATTCAATAATTCTACCTCAAATGGACCTTTTAGTTTAAAATTGTCATCCCCATCAAAAAAACCATCGTGATCATCATCACCAGAATGATGTGTTTCAATGCTATCTTTACCTTCATAATGGAATTTAATTTCTTTCAAATTCACTTTAATGGAGGAAAGAGAAAGTGTACTAGCTAATTTTGCGGTTTTATTACCCGTGTAAGTAGCTTTGGCAGTAATTTTAATTGCCGAGTCAGTTGTTGCCATTAATTGGTCATCATTATCTTTGTTGCAGGCTATGAACGAAGTAGCTAAAACAGAGAATCCAAGTATAAACAATAAATTTTTCATAACTTTTTGATATTTTGATTATAGAGTTAAAACATTTGAAACAGATTTCACCCTACCTAAAAAATAATTTTTTTAAAAAATTTTAGATAATTCCTATTTATAGTATCTTTGCCACTTCAAAAAATCAAGGAATTATGTTTAATAATTTATCAGAGAAGTTAGATAAAGCCTTCCATATATTAAAAGGACACGGAAAAATTACCGAAGTAAACGTGGCAGATACTTTGAAAGAAGTACGTAGAGCGTTACTGGATGCCGATGTTAACTTTAAAATTGCTAAAGATTTTACCACTCGTGTAAAAGAAAAAGCAATGGGACAGGATGTATTAACTACTTTACAACCTGGACAATTATTAGTTAAAATTGTAAAAGACGAATTGACAGAATTGATGGGGGGCGATGTAACCGGTATCAACCTTTCTGGAAGTTTTTCGGTGATTTTGATGTCAGGTTTACAAGGTTCAGGTAAAACCACCTTCTCAGGTAAATTAGCTAATTTCTTAAAAACTAAGAAAAACAAAAAACCTTTATTGGTTGCTTGTGATATCTATCGTCCTGCGGCTATCAATCAGTTGCATGTAGTAGGAGAACAAATAGGTGTAGAAGTATATTCAGAACCTGAAAATAAAAATGCGGTTGAAATTGCTCAAAATGCAATTAAACACGCTAAAGCAAACGGATTCAATGTTGTGATTGTCGATACAGCGGGTCGTTTAGCGATTGATGAGGAAATGATGAACGAAATTGCTAACGTTCATAAAGCCATAACGCCTAACGAAACCTTATTTGTGGTTGACTCAATGACTGGTCAAGATGCAGTAAATACGGCTAAAGCTTTCAACGAGCGTTTGAATTTTGATGGCGTAGTTTTGACCAAATTAGATGGTGATACTCGTGGTGGTGCCGCATTATCTATTAAATCGGTAGTTAATAAGCCTATCAAATTTATTGGTACAGGTGAAAAAATGGACGCAATAGATGTGTTCTATCCTGAACGTATGGCTGACCGTATTTTAGGGATGGGAGACGTAGTTTCGTTAGTGGAACGTGCACAAGCGCAATACGACGAAGAAGAAGCGCGTAAATTACAACGTAAAATTGCTAAAAATGAGTTTGGTTTTGATGATTTCTTAGCGCAAATACAACAAGTGAAAAAAATGGGTAATATGAAGGACTTGGTAGGGATGATACCTGGTGCTAGTAAAGCCTTAAAAGATGTAGAAATTGAAGATGATGCCTTCAAACATATTGAAGCTATTATTTTCTCGATGACGCCAGCCGAAAGAAGCAAGCCTTCTTTAATCGATACCAAACGTAAAAACCGTATCGCTAAAGGAGCAGGGCGTAAAATTGAGGAAGTAAACCAGTTGTTAAAACAGTTTGACCAAATGAGCAAAATGATGAAAATGATGCAAGGTCCTGGAGGAAAACAACTGATGAAAATGATGTCAGGAATGAAAGGCGGAATGCCAGGAATGTAATAAGAAAAGGTGCGTGCAAACGCGCCTTTTTTATTTTTATATAAATACCCTAATAACAACACACTAAAACAATTGCAATGCAAATCTTAGACGGAAAGAAAGTTTCGGAAGACATCAAAAATGAAATTGCCGCTACCGTGCAAGCCATGAAAGACAAAGGTGAAAAAGTACCTCACTTAGCGGCTTTGATTGTAGGTAACGATGGCGCAAGTTTAACCTATGTAGGCAGTAAAGTAAAAGCTTGTGAACGCGTAGGCTTTGAATCTACTTTAATCAAAATGCCTAGCACAACTTCTGAAACAGAATTGTTGAAAAAGATTAAAGAACTAAACGAAAATGACGATATCGACGGCTTTATCGTGCAATTACCTTTGCCTGACCAAATTGATACGCAAAAAATATTAATGGCTATCGACCCACATAAAGACGTAGATGGGTTCCATCCCGAAAACTTTGGTAAAATGGCCTTAGATATGTCTACTTTTATTCCAGCAACACCTTTCGGAATATTAGAATTATTAGAGCGTTACAATGTACAAACCTCGGGTAAGCATACCGTAGTGATTGGTCGTAGTCACATTGTGGGAAGACCTATGAGTATTTTGATGGGACGTAAAGGATTTCCTGGAAACTCTACTGTTACTTTAACGCATAGCCACACTAAAAATATCAACCAAATTACTTCGCAAGCGGACATCATTATTTCGGCTTTAGGGGTGCCTGATTTCTTAAAAGCAGAAATGATTAAAGACGATGCGGTTATCATTGACGTAGGGATTACGCGTGTAGCGGACGAAACGAATCCAAAAGGTTATGTGATTAAAGGAGATGTTGATTTTGAAAATGTGTCTAAAAAAGCCTCTTTTATTACTCCAGTGCCTGGAGGAGTTGGTCCTATGACCATTGCGATGTTGTTGAAAAATACTTTATTAGCTAAAGAATACAAATCGATTAGAGAAGCAAACCAATAATCGATACTTTTTTACTTACGGCATTCGAAAGACAGTCTTGTTTTTCGGATGCTGTTTTGTTTTAAAAAATAGGTGTGGGGAGTAATCTTTTTCATAAAATAAAACTTATTTTCGTCTTGTAAACCAATAAAAGACTACGCGTTGATACGTTTCGATTATTTAGAAATAATTAAAAAGCAACTACCTGATTTTGAATTTCAATCTCCTGAACATCTGTTTCGCGCAGAAAAAATCTTAAAAGCAGAAGCCAAGCTCAATGAAAGCGTAAGTACGGATGAAATTGAAAAGTTTATCAATTTTTTTAATACAAAAGGGAATACTTATGCGGTGTTAATTCAGTATAAAGCGCTCCAGGCTATTTTAAGTAACAACTTGGTTTATTTTTATATCGAATTAAAAACCCCACAATCTCACGGATTGGGAACAGTTTTTCAAATAAATTCGGAATTAGCTGAAGCATTTGCTGTTGATTTTCAAGAGAATATTTGGCATTTTGTATCACTTTTAATTCAAAAAAATAAATGGGAGTTAGTCTATGATTTTTTAAAGAATGTGCCTTCTCTTTTTTCTTTTATGAATTCCGAAAAGTTTTTCGAACTTATGGATGATAAACTTAGTCTGCTTTCCAAGCAATTATTGCCCGCAACCTTGTCTAAAACTACCCATTTAAATTTAGATTATAGCATTCATCCGTTTTTTTATGGTTGTTTGAGTCATCTTAATGCACGCTATTTTAACAATAGAATTGCAGGTATTTATAATCAATTTATGCCATTGCGAACCGATACCGCTAGGGTGGATACCACTTGGGTTTGTAAAGTTCTTTACGCTATTGGGCAATTTGAAATTTTAACGCAAGAAAACAAGAAATTGCTTTATGAAACCCGAATTGCGGTGCTCAAAGATTTATATTATAAAGATAAAAGTTATTACTATTTGTATGAACCCTTAAAAAATACGGCCAATGTTATCAAAAGAAACCAATGGTATTGGTTAAGTATCGTGTTGTGTGGGATTTTGTATTTTATGATAATTATGGCAATAGTCGGTTATGTTTTGGAATATTTAAATCGATAAATAGATAATGAGAAAAATTGCGTTTAATTATATTTGTTTCTTACACCTGATGGCTAGCAGTAGATAAGTTGTACTACAAGCATTTATTAAAAAATATAAAATATTTTGATACGTTTCGAACTATTAAACCTTGTACATAAAAACCTCCCAGATTTTGAGGAAAATATTTCTAAAAATTTACTTCGTGCCGAAAAATTTTTAAAAGCTGAAGTAAAATTATCTAATGAATTTTCGCTACAGGATGTTGAAAATTTTATGACTTTTTTTGCTTCCAATGGCGAGAAATATAAACATACGCTTCGTTATGAAGTTGTTTTAGCAATTTTGCGTAAGGATGTAGTCTATTTTTTGTCGGATTCCGAAAATGAGTATTTAGAAGAGTTAGAAGCTGTATTAAAAACGAAACAGGATTTTTCGGTCGATTTTGAAACGGTTATTTGGGAGTTTTTGAATCAGTTGTTACTTGAAAATCAATGGAAACTATTGGAAGGTTTACTGGATAAAACTCCTAGGCTTTTTTCGGTGGCAAATTCTAATCGACTCACAGAAATTCTGGAGGAAAAGTTGATTGTTTTATTCGAAGTGTTAACCAAAAACAATAAAGTAGCCGAGACTGCTTCGCATTATCCTTATAGTATTCATCCGTATTTCTTTGCGTGTTTAAGCCGTCTTCATCCACTGACTTTTGATGGTAAAATAATTTCTTTGTACAACTTTTTTATTGCAAAAGAAAAATCAAAGGACGAAACCGAAAAGGAATTTTGTTATAAAATGTTATTTTCTATTGCTCATTTTGAAATTGTTGATGATTATAATGCCTCGTTATTTTCAAAAGCAAGAGGACGTATGTTGAATAAAATTTATTTCTTAGATAAGGAGTATTACAATTTATTCAAGACGGAAGAAATGATAGCTAGTGATACTCGAAGTAGTCGAAATTTTTCCTTAATTCTCCTAGGGATATACTTTGTTTGCTTGTTTTTTCTTTATAAATTTTTGTATGAGAAATTAATTTATGGCTGGTTTTTAGCTTTGGTAATTGGTATGGTGATTTCGACATTTGTTTCTCATTTCGTAATCAAGGATAATGATGATACCTACCAGTTTAATTTTAAAGTGGGTATTTTTACTCTTAAAAATTTGCAAGCTTTAGGCTGGTTAACCTTTCAAAGTCAATTCATTGGGTTAATAATAGCTATTTTCTTAAGTTTGTTGTTTTTAGTGCTTTCCATAGGAATAGGATTATTAGTGTATGGAGGGGCTGGAATTATAGGAGTACTTATTGTTTTTAGATTTTTAAAAAAATTAGCCAATTGATACGTTTTGAACTGTTAGATATCGTCAAAAGTCATATTCCTGAATTTGAAGAGAATATTGAACAAAATATTGTTCGGGCGGAAAAAATATTGAAGGCAGAAGCTAAAATGAATGCCACGGTTTCTATCAATGATGTGGAAGCTTTTGTTGCTTTTTTTGTGCAGTATGGAGCCACTTTTTTCAATTATTTAAATGATACCATTGTTCGTAGTATTTTAAAAAATCAAGAGGAAAGTTTTGAATTATTAGTCAACCGCGACAGAAGTCAGAAAATTTATTCCCTAAAATTTGAAGATGAATCGCAACTGGATGATTTTGCTGAACTTTTTCAAGATGAAATTTGGAAGTTTATCTTCTCGCTGTATCAAAATCAGCAATGGCAGGTGCTTAATTTATTCATCATTCATTGTCGAACGCTATTGAGTTATGACAACGAGGAAGCTCTAAAAGATTTATTAGACCAAAAAAACGGAATCATCCTCGAAATGTTACAAAATCCAGAGTGTTACAACGATTTGATAACTAATTATCCGTACAGTATCAGTCAATATTATTTCCGCATGTTGTCTAATTTGGATGAATATTACTTTATCGAGGAAGTTTCGTCTATGAACTCCTTAGTGGTTGAATTCCAAAAGGTAAAGGGACGAAAAAAAGTTTGCTTGGGTAAAATATTATACGCCATTACGTATTTTGCAAGTACCGATGAGGAATTGAGTAAGGTGCTACGCGATAACAGACCGATTGCTAAAGAATGGAAAGGTGCAGAAAGTAGTGTCTTGTCTATTTTAGATAATTGGCATTACAAAAGCTTAGATTTTAAGTTATCAAATCCGTTGATGCAATGGAGTTTGACTTCTCTGTACTATTTGCTTCTTGCGTATGTGTATTATTTAATTTATGCTTCGCATGGGGTACTTTGGTTGCTAGCTACCTTTGTGACACAAGTTTTGGTTTATGTAATTCTAGTTTATTTTTATATAGGCGACGAAATTAAACAAAAAAGTTTCTTGTTGAAACACGCTATCCAAAAGCAAATAGCATGGAGTGATTTTATGCGTACGTTTACCATTAACAACTTTTTCTTACAGTTTTATTCGCTTATGGCGCTAATTATTATAGGGTTTACCATAGCTTTATTAGTGGTCGGGAAAGGGATAGTTGGAATTATCGTGATTCGTTTTATTTATCAATTTATCAAAAAGAAAGTGTAAAAAAATAGAAGTCGAACGTATAAAGGATACAAAACCTTGGTGGGGTACTTGTTTTAAAGTATATAGTTTTTTGAGAATGATTAAGTAATTATGAGTATGACAATGTGAAGTACATCTTTAGTTTATACTTTGCTTGTCGAAATAGTTTTAGGTATCTTTTTCTTTTTAGATGATTTACTTTTATAGGATGTAGTTCTCGTTAAATTTATACCAATTTATATCCTTTTTTTGAGGTCATTAGATAATTTCATATCTTTAAAGTCTTGTAAATACTGAGAAAAATGGAAATTTTTAAAGGACAAAACCTCTTAGAGTTTGCTGAATGCTTCAAAACAGATGAAGATTGCAAAAAATATTTGTCAGATTTGAAGTGGAAAGAAGGTTTTTTATGCAGAAAATGTGGTCATACAGCTAGTCAAATTCGGAAAGATTTTTCTAGGACTTGCAATATTTGTAGTCATACAGAATCTAGTAGTGCCAATACCCTTTTTCACAAATGCAAATTTGGCTTGAGAAAAGCATTTTTTATCTGTTTTGAAATGGCTACCACTACTAAAAGCCTTTCTGCTCTGCAGATGAGTGTTCGTTATGGAGTCCAGGAAAACACCGCTCGTTTGTTTATGCATAAAGTTAGAGAAGCCATGAAATCTAGCGAAAATCACCCAATGGATGGTATTGTTCATGTCGACGAATTTGTTGTGGGAGGTTATGAAGAAACTAAACAAGGAAGAAGTTATGATAGTAAGAAGAAAAAGGCTGTTTGCGCTCTAGAATTAACAGATGACGGGAAAGTTAAACGATTTTACATTCTTAAAATAAAGGACTTTTCTTCAAAATCACTTCGTCAAATTTTTGACAAACACATTGAAAAAGAAGCAAGAATAACCACTGACAAGTGGAAAGGATATGCACCTATTTCAGAAGAGTATAACATCACTCAAATTCTTAGTAAAAACGGTTCCAACTTCAAAGCTTTACATACAATGATCCATCAAGTTAAAACTTGGATTAGAACGACTCATTCTTGGGTAAGTGATGGGAATATTCAGCGCTATTTTAACGAGTTTTGCTACAGAATAAATCGTTCTCAAAATAAAGAATCAATCTTTCATAATTTGATTGATAAAATGGTAAAGACAGATAAAATTAATCAGAAGGAATTAGTATGTAGTTAATTAATGACCTCTATCCTTTTTTTCTCTTCAACTATTTCCTCTGAAATGTATAGTAGTACTTCTTAAACTAAAATAGATTGAATTAGAAGCAATTTTTAAACTGTAAAGTTCTCGATACGTTTTTTCTATTTCTTCCAAAAATCAAATGGATGATAACTTACAAAATCAAGATTATAGTCTTTTCGTGTACGAAGTGTATCGAGAGTTAACACAAAATTTGTTTGTTTTTAAGTGAAAACATCTAAAAGTACATTGAAGTTTTATTGGTATTAATTCAATATTCCAAAAAAAATATTTCGATATGACATGAATTATGTTGTTTAAAAAAACAAAATTTATTGTTTTTCAATAAAAATTTATTATTTTTGAATTATAAACCTTTAAAAAAATAATTATGGAAATTAAAATTGGTAGCAAAGCAGTTTTTATTATTCTACAGGTAATCCTGTGGATTATTTTTATTGGATTAGCCATTGACGGTACAGGGTTACTTGTAAAAACGATAGCAACTTTAGGACTTAATCCAGAAAATGCGGATAAATTTTGGAAAGCAATCGATTTAACGAATGTTTATCAGTTCGATGAATCACAATATGTAATGTTGAGTAGTATTGTCATCATTGTCATTTTTTTAAAAGTACTACTCTTTTACAGCATTATAAGAATTACATTGAATAACAATTTCAGTATGACAACACCTTTTAATAAAATATTTAGAAAATTTATTTTAACATTAGCTTACTTAGCAGTAGGGATTGGTTTTTTCTCGTCTTGGGGAATCAAAATAGTTCAAGCATTGACAGCAAATGGTTTAAAATTACAAGATATTCAACAATTGAAAATTGACGGTGCTGGTGTTTGGTTTTTTATGGCGATAATATTATTAGTTATTGCTCAAATATTTAAAAGAGGGATTGAGTTGCAACAAGAAAACGAATTAACAATTTAAAGGATGGCTATAATTGTAAATTTAGATGTAATGATGGCGAAACGCAAAATGTCATTAAATGAACTTTCAGAAAAAGTAGGCTTAACACTTTCTAATTTATCTATTCTTAAAACAGGTAAAGCCAAAGCCGTTCGTTTTAGTACTTTGGAAACGATTTGTGAAGTATTGCAATGTCAACCTGGTGATATTTTGGAATATAGAAAAGAGGATTAAGTTAGTGAATTTTTTATTCATTAGCTCTTCTTATCTGTTCAATTTCATCTGAAGTTAAGCCTTCTTTTAACAAAATGTCAAGTATGAAGTTTGTTTTTTGTTTGGTATATGCTTCTTTAGAAATGTTTTTTCTGATTAGTTGTTTTTTCAAATTCCCATAATTTTCAACTAAAATAGGGTTGTTAAGTAATGAGTTCTTCACTAAAAGGTGATTTTTTAAAGCTAAACTATCAGAAAAGCAAACATAAAGATGATGTTCCATCCAATGTTGTTGGTTTACTGTGTAAGGGGTGCTGGGTGTTTGCTGTCTAAAAGCAAAACGACCTGTGATTCCTTGTTCACCTTTATAAATATACCCTGTATCTTGTAATTTATCGGTTATGTAAGGTAATAATTCTTTGTTTTCAATTATAATATCTATATCAAGTATCGGTTTTGCGAATAAATCTGCAATTGCTGTACTACCAATATGCTCAATATTACATTCGATATTAGGTAAAATAGCTGTTAACCTATTTCTTAATTGTTCAAACTCAGTTTTCCAATTTGGATTATGAGCTACGATATTCCTTGTTTTTTTAGAAAACATATCAAAAAATCACTTTTGTTTGTTTTAATTCTGAAAAAAAATTGGGCATACTAGTAAGTTACTTGTTTATAATTCGTAAACGAGTAACCCACTTCTAAACTTCGGTTCAATATACGTTGATTTTGGGGGCATAATCAGGTTATTATCAGCTAGTAACTTAATTTCATGAATGTCCGATGGGTACAACATAAAACCTACTTCAAAAGTACCTTCGTCTATCAATTCCTTCATGTGTAATATAGCTTGTTTGCCAGGAATATAATCAATGCGTTCATCGTTGCGAAGGTCGCCAATACCTAAAATAGGTTGGAGGACATTGTCATACAAAATTTGCGCATCTAGGTTTTTTAAAATTTGATTATTCGTACTATTGTTGTCATTTTTCTTGTATTCTAAAGCATAAAAACGACCGTCTAAATACATCCCAAATTCATATTTGCGTTTGGGTTGGTAGAGTTCACTTTTTTTGTCTTTAATGATGAAATTTTCTGCCAACAGCTTGATAAATTCTTCCTTCGTATGTCCGTTGAGGTCATGAATAACACGGTTAAATTCATAAATTTTGACATTGCTTTCCGCAATTAAAAAACTCATAAAATAATTCAAATTCGGATTGCCAGTGGTTTTATCTTGCTCATATAGCATTTCTGCCGATGCTGAACGATGGTGCCCGTCTGCAATGTACAAATTAGGAATCGATTCGAAATACTCTATCAAAAGATTGATTTCTGTTTCCGTATCGATTTTCCAAAGCGTGTGTTTTTCTTTGTTTGGCGTAGCAAATTCATAAATAGGTCTGTTCTTTTTATGAATCGCAATAAAAGTGTTGATTTCAGTACTGTCAGGATAAGTAATCAACACGGGTTCAGTATTAAAACCAGTTTGATGTAAATAATCCTTGAACAATTCTACGCGGTATTGTAGGGTATCTTCGTGCTTTTTGATGTGATTGTTTTGATAATCCTCAATGGAAGTTCCAGCTACGATACCAGTAAAAGTGTTTGTTTTGGTTTGGATTTCGTATAAGTAAAACATTGGTTTTTCTTCCTGAAATAGGATGTTTTCTTTTTTGAAATCGTTGTATTTATGAGTAACTCCTCTAAAACGTTTGTCCGCCGTAATTTTTTGTGAATGCGTGTAGGCAGGATGAATAACATGCAAAAACGAATAAGGATTAAAATCCAACCAAGCGGCTAATTCTGCTGCGGAATATTCATCATAGGTTCTACACGTCACTAACGCTACTTTATCATGCGTGGGGCGAACTGCTTTAAAAGGGATTATTTTGCTCATTTTTCTGAGTGATTAGTGAAAAGTGAATAGTAATTAGCTCGTTTTGCTACTACTATTCACTAATTACTTTTTACTATTTACTAAATTGAGATGAAACTTTTTCTGCTTTTTTACTTTCTGAGTAATCGTAGAAACCTTCTCCAGATTTTACTCCTAATTTACCTGCCATAACCATATTAACTAATAAAGGACATGGAGCGTATTTAGGGTTTTTGAAACCATCGTACATTACGTTTAAGATAGACAAACATACGTCAAGACCAATAAAATCAGCTAATTGTAAAGGTCCCATTGGGTGTGCCATACCTAATTTCATAACTGTGTCAATTTCATACACACCACCTACACCGTTGTATAAAGTTTCGATAGCTTCGTTAATCATTGGCATTAAGATACGGTTAGCCACAAATCCTGGGTAATCGTTTACTTCGGTAGGTGTTTTACCTAATTTAACAGATAAATCCATGATGATTTTAGTTACTTCGTCAGAAGTGTTGTAACCACGAATAATTTCAACTAATTTCATGATAGGCACTGGATTCATAAAGTGCATACCTATCACACGTTCAGGATGTACTACGTTGGCCGCAATTTGTGTAATAGAAATAGAAGAAGTGTTTGTTGCTAAAATGGTGTTATGGTCGCATACTTCGCTTAATTGTTTGAAAATGTTGAATTTTAATTGCACATTTTCGGTAGCAGCTTCCACTACTAGATCACAACCTACCACACCGTCTTTAATGTCTGTATACGTGATAATGTTGCCTATGGTTTTATGTTTATCTTCTTCTGTAATAGAACCTTTAGTCACCATACGGTCTAGGTTGTTAGCAATAGTCGCCATACCTTTTTCTAAAGATTTTTCAGAAATGTCGATTAATTTTACGGTAAATCCACTTTGTGCAAAAGTATGAGCAATTCCGTTGCCCATAGTACCCGCACCTATAACTGCAATGTGTTTCATAGTTAGCCCCTAATCCCGCTATGGCGGATTCCTACTAGGGGTGAGTAGGGATTAATGGTTTGGTTTATTATTGAATTCTTTTTTTATCTCATTTAACAATTGCTCTTCCGAAGGTAAAATCAATTCATATTGACTAGCAAGTATTGTTTTGTTTTCTTCGGGTAAAGAAAATTTTACGACGGCATTGTTTTTATCGGCACACAAAAGTACACCAATTGTTGGTTTTTCATGAGGTAATTTTTCTACTCGGTCAAAATAGTTGACATACATTTGCAGTTGTCCTAAGTCTTCGTGAGTGAGCTTGTGTGTCTTGATTTCGAAGATGACAAAACTCTGCAACATTCGATTGTAGAAGACTAAATCCACAAAAAAATCATCGCCTTCTAAATGAATTCTTTTTTGTCGTGCCACAAATGAAAAACCGTTGCCTAATTCCAATAAGAAATCTTGAAGATGTGTAATTATGGCTTGTTCTAAATCTTTCTCATAATAAGCACTTTCTCTTTTTAATCCTAAAAACTCTAATACCATCGGGTCTTTGATAATTTCATTAGGATGGGTAGGAAGCACTTCATTGCGTGCTACGGCCAATACACTTTCTTTGTCATTACTTAAGAGTAGTCGTTCGTACAATTGGCTATTAATTTGGCGTTCCATTTGTCGTACGGACCAATTGTTTTTAGCAGTTTCGGCTATGTAATATTCTCTTTTGTCCTCATTATCAAATCCTAAAAGTAATTTGTAATGAGACCAACTCAATTGCGTCCGCAGTGTGGACGCAATTGGGAAAGTTCTGTAAAATTGTCTATATCGTTCTAATTGACGAACTGAAAACCCGCTTCCAAACTCAGGTTGTAATTGTTCCGAAAGATATTTTATTAAATATTCTCCGTAATCAGCTCTATCTTTTCCTTGTTGTTCTTCGTTGAAAATGCGCTCGCCAATGTACCAATATAATAAGGTGCGCTGATAATCTACAGCCTTTATGGCTGAGGTTCGCGCATTCGATATTAAAGATTTAATATCAGTTATTATCGTTGGATTGGAGAGCATTTTTATTTTTTAAAAAAGTATTTGATAATTACTTTTCAATACACTCAATAATCTGATACGCTACACGTAAGGCTTCCGTACCATCTTCCAGCGTAACCACAGGTGTGGCATCTTGATTAATCGCATCGGCAAAAGACTCTAATTCGTCTAGAATAGCGTTGTTCAAATGTACATCAGGGTTGTCAAAATAAATTTGTTTTTTAACTCCTTCCGCATTTTGAAGTATCATGTCAAAATCACCAGGAGTTTCTGGCGCATCTTTCATACGAACTACTTCGCATACTTTGTCTAAATAATCCACCGAGATATAAGCATCTTTTTGAAAAAAACGCGATTTGCGCATGTTTTTCATCGAAATACGACTTGAAGTAACATTGGCCACACAACCATTTTCAAATTCGATACGAGCATTAGTAATATCTGGAGAGTCAGAAATAACCGCCACACTACTAGCATTAATCGATTTTACTTTTGATTTTACAACGCTTAAAATCGCATCTATATCGTGAATCATCAAGTCTAAAACCACAGGAACATCTGTACCACGAGGGTTAAACTCAGCCAAACGATGGGTTTCTATAAACATCGGGTTGCTGATTTTGTCTTTAACCGCCATAAACGCTGGGTTAAAACGCTCTACGTGTCCTACTTGTCCTTTTACGTTGTGTTTCTTAGCTAAAGCAATGATGGTTTCCGCCTCTTCAACCGTGGTAGCTATAGGTTTTTCTATAAAAATATGTTTACCCGCTTCGATAGCTTGTTGGGCACATTCAAAATGTTGTAGTGTAGGGGTTACGATGTCCACCACGTCAACAGCATTAATTAATTCGGTGATAGAATCAAATTTTTTATAGCCAAATTCTTGAGCTACTTTGGTCGCATTATCTTCAAATGGGTCGAAGAAACCTACTAATTCGTATTTTTCAGATTGATTAAGTAATCGCAAATGTATTTTTCCAAGGTGACCTGCACCTAAAACGCCTACTTTAAGCATATATTTATTATTTTAAACAAAAATACATTATTTGTTTCAAGTTTCAAGTTGAAAAATTAAAGTTTTGGTTTGCATAAATTATACTTTTTGAAAATCAATACGTTTCATGGAAGGATTAAAAAAAGCTCGTTAAAACTGTTTTTTTCGATTTGTAGATTAGAATTTATACCGTAATTTTACCCTCTCTACCGTTTGAATTATGCTAAAAGATACCCCAAAACATCAAGGACTTAGGAATCAGTTGGTAAGCCTTTTGGAACAAAAAGGAATTACTGACAAAAACGTATTGGAAGCGATTCGAAAAATACCAAGACATCTTTTTTTGAACTCTAGTTTCGAAGATTTTGCGTATCAAGACAAAGCATTTCCTATAGGAGCAGGGCAAACCATATCACAACCATACACGGTTGCTTTTCAATCGGAGCTTTTGCAAGTGAAAAAGCATGATAAAATTTTGGAAATAGGAACGGGTAGTGGTTATCAAACGGCAGTATTGTGTGCTATGGGGGCTAAAGTGTATTCTATAGAAAGACAAAATGAATTGTATCGTACGACTTCGCTTTTGTTGCCTAAATTGGGTATTTTGCCTAAGCATTTAACTTTTGGCGATGGCTACAAGGGTTTGCCTAATTTTGCTCCCTTTGATGGGATTATTGTTACGGCGGGTGCTCCATTTATTCCGCAACCCTTGATGGCGCAGTTAAAAATTGGCGGTCGCTTGATTATTCCTGTGGGAGAAAATGTACAGATAATGACGATGTTGATACGTAAAAATGAGACGCAATTTGAGAAACACGAATTTGGAGATTTTCGTTTTGTGCCACTATTAGAAGATAAAAATTAAGCCTATAAATTACTTATAGGCTTTTTTGATTCTGTCTAAATCGCGTTTGTTGTCTCTGTCTTTAATCGTTTCGCGTTTGTCGTAATTCTTTTTACCACGGCAAAGTGCAATATCGAGTTTGGCTAATCCTTTTTCATTGGTAAATAAACGCAAAGGAACAATAGTTAATCCTTTATTCTGTACATCCTTCAAAAGGGCTTTTAACTCTTTCTTATTTAATAGTAATTTGCGTTCACTTTTTGCTCTATGGTTGTAATGTGTACCATAAGCATACTCCTCAATATTAGAATTGATAACAAATAATTGATGGCCATGAAATTCACAAAAGCTTTCTGCTATAGATGCTTTTCCTAATCGAATCGATTTGATTTCGGTACCTGTCAATACAATTCCAGCGGTATAACGGTCTAGAATCTCGTAATCGAATTTGGCTCTTTTATTTAGAATGTTGATGTTTTTCTGCATAGGAAGGCAAATTTATAAAAATATTTTTTCACAAAGACTAAAATGAAATTTATATCATTTGAATTTTAGTTTCATTAATTTATTGCTTTAAATTTAGTAATGCTATTTTTGTAAAAAAAAAAAATGAAAATTCTTTTGCTAACTCCCATGGATATAGAGAGGGAAAAAGTAATAAAAGCTTTGTCTGATATAGCTAATCCAAAACACGAATATTTTGTAAAAGTAACAGGTATAGGTCGAGAAGCTATGGCAAAAGCTATGATGGATAGACCTGCACACGACATTTGTGTTTTAATGGGATTTGGTGCGGTAATAGGACAAGCAGTTGATTTGCCAGCGTATTTGCAATTAGGCAAACCTGTAGAAATTACTAATGCTTCTTTGTATGGTTATGAAGGTGGGTTGTTTGAAAATGGGAAACCTATTGTTGTTGGATCTAAAACTAATTTGCCTGCTAAACTATCTCTAACCTCAGATAAGTTTGTACGAACTACCAACTTAGAAAAGGAAACGATTGTGAATATGGAGGATTATACGTTTATGTTCTTAAAGAAACCGAATGATTTTATCATTAGAATTATTTCAGATTTTTTACCTCACCAAACAGAAATTGATTTTTTTGAAGAAGTCAAAAAGATTGATTTTACTGAAGCCTTACTTACTTTAGAATCAATTTGATGATTGAATTTATTGTATAACAACGAAGCTGATAAACAACATTTGAAAATAGTTGCAGGTTAAAAATGTCTATCAAGAGTATTTGAAATTCTGTTATACGTTTTTTTAGAAGACTAAAATGTTTTAATAAATGAAATTTTCAATGGATTACTTTAAAAAGCAGATCACAATTTTTTTTAAAAGATTAATACAAAATGAGATCAGTGGATAATTTATAAGTTTGTTTTAGTATTTCTTTATCTGCACACAAGAAACATTTTTTATTTTAAGAGATTTACCAATTCGTTTCAATAGCCCTGTTTCACTGTTTCGTTTAAAAACAAAAACATTTCCGGTAACTACGTTTGTTACTATAAGGAATTTTCCAGTTTCATCAATTGCGAAAGTTCGCGGATGTTTACCTAAAGTGGATTGATAACCAATTGTTTTTAGTTTTCCGTCTGGTAGTATTGAAAAGATGGCTATGTTATTTTCTTCACCTCGATTTGCTACATATAAAAATCGCCCGTCTGGCGAGGGATGAACATCTGAACTTTCAAAATTCACTTTATATTTCTCGGAATGTGTATTTATCCTTTGAATGCTTTCTAATTTTCCGTCTTCATATTTATATGCATTTACTGTTCCTGATAATTCTTCGACACAGTATGCAAATTTTCCGTTTGGATGAAAAGTAAAATGTCTAGGACCGCTACCTAAAGTCGTTTTTGTAAATGGTTGTTCTGCAATTTGTAGAGGTATGCTTTTGTCATTTTCAAATTTAAAGCCTCTAATTTTGTCAGCTCCTAAATCAGTCGTAAAAATATAGTCAAAGTTTGGCGAAAAAACGGTAGCATGTATATGTGAACGCGTTTGTCTTTCGGTATTTATGCTTCCTTCTGAAAAATCAAATTTTTGCACCATTTGATTTATAGTTCCATTTTCAGAAATAGGATATAGGGAAACGCTACTCTGAGTATAATTTCCATTAATGAGCCATTTTCCATTTTTATGAACTGATAGATACACTGGATTTTCTCCACCGCTTTTCTGACTATTTATAAAAATCAATGATTTGTTATGGGGTTGAAATTCAAAACTACATACACTACCTGCATTTGGGGTTTTACTCTCGGTACACACAAAAACTTGCTTTCCCGATACAGTAAGAAACGATGGGTTTAGAAATCCTTTCACCGTTATCGTTTTGGAAAGCGTACCACGAATAGTGTCTAATTGATAAACATAAATTCCATCGGAGGTTTTGTCATGGTTGAAGGAGCCAAAGAAGACGTATGTATCTTGAGCATTTGTATTAATACAAATGAAAAATAAAATGAGGATTAGGTATATTTTCTTCAATTTTTAATTCTTGATTTTTTAAGATGAGATTCAATATGAACTTGTAAAGTCACAGAAACATTTGATTACTATATATGCGTTTTGTGAGTTTTTATTTGGGTTCAATCAGTTGGTTTCTCAATTTCATAAATGGTTTTTCTATAATCAAATGAAACACGTATGCGAAGCCGAAACAAGTTAATAGACTAATTAAAAGCATAATATTACTGTCTATTTTAGAGTTCTTCAGTATATAATGTGTGGTGTGAATAACCCCTTTGTGTGTCAAATAAATGGCATAAGAAAGTGTTGCAGTTAATGTTGTGAATTTTGAATTCCATTGATATAAAAAGCTGGTCGGACTAATGGCACTCAAAACAATGCCACCAAATCCGATTGCAACTACTGGAAATCCAAAAATTGAAGCATTGAATGTTTGCAGGTCTTCGCAAAGAAAATAGGCACATGTCATGATCGTTACGCCTATTACAAACAAAAGATTTCCATATTTTGAAATAGTACTCCACAAATTGGGTGAAAATTGATAAAGTCCTGCAATACATACTCCAACCAAAAGCCCATCTAAACGATTATAAGTAGGATAATAAAGGTATTTATACCAATAGAGCCAACTGTATGCATCATCTAATTTGGGTAAATATAAGTAGTTAAAACTATAAAACCTCATTACAAAACCAACAATGAAAAAAAATAGGAGTAACCAAAACGATTTTGAAAACTGATTGAGTTTTTGAAGTCCAATTAAAATTAAAGGTAGGAATAGGTAAAAATGTTCCTCTACACATAGTGACCAACAGTGCGAAAAAGTTCCGTAGTCCTTAATGTTTAAACCAAAGTTTTGAGTAAATGTGAGAAATTTCCAAACTGGGGGTAACGCTTCTTTCTCTCTAAAAAACGGAAAGTAAAAATAGATTGCAACTGTTGCTAAAAAGGCTGGAATAATTCTGAAAAAGCGTTTTATAAAAAAATGTTTTAACGAAATTTGTTGTTCATTTTTTAATTGTTCAAAAAGTTGCGATGCTATTAAAAAGCCACTCAAAACAAAAAACAAGTCCACACCTGTCCAGCCAAATGAAGCAACAGCAGGTAACCATTCTGGTTGCCCATCACTGACAATAAAATAATGAAAAAAGAATACTAAAATAATTGCTAATGCTCTTAGATGATCTAATCCGTATAATTTTTGATGTATAGTTTTGTCCAATTTGTTTTGTATGAATTGTGAAATGTAATCGTGTTTAGCGCTTTAAACTAGTACTATACCAAATTAAATGATCTGATTTAAAATTGTGACTTCAAACTATTTTTTAAAAGAAATAATATTCAAGCATCCTATATAGAATGAGTGATTTCGGAATATGTTTGACAATTTGTGAGACCAAATTAATTTCTGAAAAGATAAGATTACTGATATTATTTTTGACGGAATAATTTAATTTAAGGTCAAATATTTTGTACTTGTGCTATTATTTTCTGCCATTCGTCTTTCAAAAAAGGTGCATTGTGAAATCCTCTTTTAATGGTGTGAAGTTGTTTTTGAGCGGTAGTTGCGTTTTCAAATACTTGTTTGCCCATACGGTAGGGAAGCGTAGGGTCTAAAGTGCCATGAGCTATATATAACTGACCTTGGTAGTCTTTAATGCCATCCGAATTGGATAGAGATAATAAATGTGCCTCGGTGTGAAGTTTAATAAAAGGTCGAAGAATAATTTTAGGACCCCAAGTAAATTTGTGTTTTTGAACTTTTATCATTTCAGTAGCATTTGAAAATGGAGCCAACAAAAAGAGGTGTGGGGTTTGATTTTCTACAGCGGTACGTGTGGCAAATATACTCCCCAGGGAATAGCCCATTACAAAATCGATGGTAGTGTTTTCTTTGCGTAGGAAATCAAAAAAAAGCGCATTGTCGTCAAATTGGGTTTTAAACGAAGGTTCGCCAAAAGATTTGCCATATCCACGGTAATTTAAAACATATATTTTGGTGTGGGTAGTTTGGCACAAAAGTTTTAATTCGTCATAAAAACGTAATACATTAGACCCATTTCCTAAATAAAATAAACCTACTTTCTCAACTCTTTGAGGTTGAAATACAAAATATTCTAGCTTAATACTGTCGTGATTAAAATATTTTCTTAACAAGGAACTTTTATCGTCTTGCGCAATCATTTCTGAGTCAGAGTTAGCCAAAAGATTGAACATTTGGGATAAACTATCTCTTTTAGCCGCTGAAAATTTTGTGCGTTCTAAACGCTCTTTGAAAACTTCGTATTGGTATTTGCCCGTTTTCAAAACGGCTTTTTCAGGGACTTCAATGGTTTTACAGGCTTGTAATAAGAGTAAGCTTATAAACAGTAAGCGTAGGGTGAGTGCGTTAGACATACGAAGCTTTTGTAGTAAATATACTAAATTTTTTAATGAACAGGTTAGATCAGAATACTGCTAATTGTAGATGTTTAATTTAAAAATAATTCTACTAATTTTTTGTTTAAGCGGAGACTTTACATCTTATGGTTCAAGTGAACTATTTTTATATTTTTTACTCGCAAAATAAAAAGCCTTAGTGGTTCATTTCGTTCTACGAGTTAAGTATTTAAGAGAATTCAATATTAGTTATTACTTAATATTTAGTTTGTTGTTACTAATAGATTATGAAAAATAAACAAAAATTGAATTCCCTTCTTTTTTATTTCAACCCTAAGGTTCCTTCTTCATCTTCATGATGATTTTTAGGCTTTACTTTTAACAAATTATGCATTTGATGTACAATGTGTTTCACCTGAATATAATTTTGATTCTCAACTGCTTTTACACCGTCTTCTATTAATTTGTTCAATTTGCGTTCATCGGCATATAAGCTGGAGTCTTTGTACATATAACTGTAAAAAAGACTTACATAGGACTCATCTTTTTTGTAGTAAATGTCGCTGTAAAGTAAATCCATTTCCTTTATTTTTTTCTTGATGATGGATTTTTCATTCGACTCTAAAACTTGTTTTTCTACACGCAGTATTTTGTCATATTGTTCTTTTTGCCTCGGAGAAGCGTCCTCCATAATTTGTGCTAACCAAGACTTCGTATTTCTGTATTCATCAATTTCAGCAATGACTCTTTTGTAGCGAACAAGGGCATCATAACTTTGTAACAATCGACGCTTTTTTTCATCCAATTGAAAAATTCTTTCGGTACTTTCGTCTTCTTCAACTTCTTGTAAATCATACGAAATCACAATCAACTCATCTTGTATTTTTTTGAGTTGACCGTAAAACGCATAATTTTCTTCATCATGTTCTGCATCTTCTAATTCACCATCTATTTCATGGATAATTATTTTAATGTCTTGCAAGAATTTGTTTTTTGAAATGTGTTTGCTATGCGCATTGAAAACTTCTTTTACTTCATAATCAATAGAACTAAAATAGACGTTGATACTCAAGTCACGCGATTCACTCATACTGAAATTAAGCTCAATATCCATTCCTTTTAAAAGATTGAAGGGCAAGGCTTCGCTATTGATTTCAATATACCCAATAGACATATTACTACCAGGCAGAGTACCTGATTTTCCTTCAGTAATGTTGATGATAAGTTTATCTTTCGCTTCTTTGATAAAGTTTTTAGACGTTGTTTTATAAATCGTTTTGGACAATGGAAGGATGTCATTTTTAGAAAAAATCTTTTCTAAATAGGTGTCTCCAAAAGCATCATCAACTTCTAAACAAATGTCATTAGGTAAAGGTTGCCCTGAAACATTGTAAATACCGTGATTGATAACAATATTTTTATTTTCATAGACGACCGTTTGCTGTTGGTCAAACACTGTCAGTTGAAAATGATTCCTGTTTTTGGGTAATATTTTTACAAATTCACTGAATTTACCAGTAAAAGCGGTAATACCTGTGTCAAAACCGCCATCTTTTCGAATGATACGATAAAAAAGCGGCCCTGAAGTATTTACTATTCCCACCACCAATTCTTCCGTATCTTGAGTAATGGTTTCAAAAACGACTTGAACCTCTATGTTATCTGAAGTTTGAGGTTCGGTAGTATTATGAAGCTCTTTAATTTCAGAAAGCGTAACTTCCTTGGTTTTATTGCCGGCATAATAAGCTGCACCCACCATAATAGCAGTAGTTGGGTCTATGCTAGAGTCAACCGTTCGATTGAAAACTGAATTTAAGCGTTCACGCACATAAGGAATGTAAGTGGTTCCACCCACCAAAATAATACGTTCGATATCTAAGGCTGTTTTACCATTTTCCGTCAATAATTTTTGTATCAATACAATGGATTCTTCTACTTTATCATGAATAACGGCATTAAAAGCATCTCGAGTTACTGTAAATTCAATGTAATCGTCACCATCGTTCAATTCTAATTCAGAGATGACTACGTCTTTTAAGGACAATTCTTTTTTGATTTCTTCGGCTTTGTATAACAATTCGAAATACAGTTTGTTCCATTTCTCATCGTTTTTAGACATGATTTTTTTGAACAAATCCTCTTCGTTTATTTCTTTTTCAACCACAGGAATCAATAATTTTTCAATCACCAAATGGTCTAAATCTACACCTCCTAGAAAATTGTTGCCTTCATGGTCAACCACTTTTAATTCACGTTCATTAATACGGACAAGTGCGGCATCAAAAGTTCCTCCTCCAAAATCATACACCAACCAATGTTTTTCTTCGGTTGTTTCTTGTTCGTGAAAATTTGCATAAGCCAAACAAGCAGCTATGGGTTCTTGTAATAAAACCACTTCTGAAAATCCCGCTTGATACCCTGCTTTTTTAGTCGCATTAGATTGAATCGTATCAAAAGATGCGGGGATGGTAATCACTACCGATTCTGGTGGTGCATCGGGTAAAAAGTTGATGAGTTCTTTTAATAATAGGGCAGATAAATCGATTGCTGATTTTTTTTCTTGGCTTTCAGAAATGACGTACTCGTGTTCCGTACCCATTTTTCTTTTAAATGATGTAAAAACATCTGCATTTGGTTTCCCCATCAGTTCGCGAGCTTTAGCTCCTATGCTAATACGTCCTTTTCTAAAGGCAATGGCCGAGGGTAACGTATCGGCAAAACCTACAGGGTTTTTAAAAATTTGAACTTTCCCGTCTTCAAATTTACATATACCAGAGTTGGTGGTACCTAAATCGATACCAAAATTGATGTTTTCCATTTCTTATTCTGCAATAACAATTCCTTTTTGAACCAATATAATTTGTTCGCCTTCTTTGTGGAAAATAATTGGTTTTAAAACTTTTACGATAGTTGGGTTGGGTGAACTTCCCGCAACATTGGCTTCTATGGAAGTGTCGCGTGCGTCATATTTTTTGCCTAAAGGATTTTCTACCATATACCCCAAATCAGAAATTTCGGTATTGAGGCGGTCAAAATTTCGTTCAAAAATGCTAATATTTTGGTCTTTAGCTTTTTTTTCTATTTCAAATAATTGATTGATAATATTTATCATAAATTTTGTTTATTTACTAGCGAAATATAAAGGAAATAATTACTTTTCGATAAAAATATAAGTATTTGAATTGTTATGCAAATAATAGAAGTTACAAAACCAGAAATTTCGATTGTTAAAGATTTAGCGTATAAAATTTGGCCTCATGCCTATGCCGAAATTTTATCAAACGAACAATTGACCTATATGCTGGATAATTTTTATTCTATAGCTTCCTTAGAGCGTCAAATGGATAACGGACATGTTTTTTTGTTAATTCAAGAAAATGGAATTGATCTAGGATTTGCATCGTATCAAATTAATATTTTACCAAACAAAACTAAGCTTCATAAAATATACATTGACCCAGAAACACAGGGTAAAGGCATTGGTAAATTTGTATTAGATGAAGTGGTACAACGTGCCCGTAATTCAGGGAATTCTCACTTGTTTTTAAATGTAAACAAATACAATAAAGCTTTCCATTTTTATGAAAAATTAGGTTTCCAAAAAATAGCTGATGAAGTGATTGAAATAGGAAATGGCTATGTAATGGATGATTATGTAATGGAAAAGAAGGTGTAATGTAAATAATATTACAGGCTATTCCCTTTAGAGAATAACCTGTATGCATTTTATTTTTTTTTGATTGCAGTTAAAATTGCCTTATCCTCAAAATTCTCAACAACTAATTCTATGGCTTGTTTTTTTTGAGTGAATCCTTCAATGACATATTTTTTGCCACCAGTTTTGGTTTTTATATTGCTTCTGTCAAAATCTACATCGCCATAGGTTAACGTATTTTTTATATCAATGGTGTCAATCCATTTTTCTTCTATTATCTTTGAAGCTTCTTTTGAATAATGAAAAGGTTTTGATCGTAAGTTGTTTAAAACACGATCATTTGGGAAATAGCTACAACTTGCTTTTTTTTGATTAAGTACAAAAAAAAGTATAATACTACCTCCTAAAACACCAAATAGATAATAGGCTAAACGGTATGAAAAATTATTCATATTTATAATTATTTATGATAAAATCACGTAATCAAATTAGAAGGATTAATGATTTTAATTTTGGACAAATGTATGAAAACAATTAACGTTAGAAAACAATTAAATTGATATCTCTATGCGTTAAACTGAACCATTCGCCAATAGTTTTATTGGTAAGGATGCCATGGTAAAAATAAACACCATTTTTTAAGCCTGCATCACATCGAATAGCACTTTCTATACCACCATCTTCAGCGATTTGAAGTAGGTAAGGAGTAATGATGTTACTTATGGATAACGATGCTGTTTTGGAATACCTAGAAGGGATGTTAGGGACACAGTAGTGTACAACTCCATGTTTTACAAAAGTTGGATTTTCGTGTGTTGTAACTTCTGATGTTTCAAAACACCCACCTGTATCGATACTTACATCTACAATGACAGATCCTTTTTTCATATGAGTAACCATATCTTCAGATACAACAATAGGAGTTCTGTACTTGCCTCTCATGGCTCCAATGACTACATCGCAACGGCGCAATGACTTTAGCAGCGTTTTGTTTTGTATGGTTGAAGTAAAAATTCGTTGATTTAAGTTGTTCTGTAAACGACGCAGTTTTGTAATTGAATTGTCAAAAACTTTTACAGAGGCTCCTAAACCTAATGCTGTTTTTACGGCATATTCAGCTACAGTTCCTGCGCCAAGTATTACAACCTCCGTAGGTCTTACACCAGTTATGTTTCCAAAAAGAAGTCCATTCCCTCCTTTGCCACAGGTCATTAGTTCTGAAGCAACTAATACAGAAGCGGTACCAGCAATTTCACTTAACGATTTAACAGCCGGGAAAGCATTGTCATCATCTTTAACGTATTCAAAAGCTAGCGCTGTTATTTTTTTCTTTTTTAAACTTTCAAAATATTCTTTTTTTCGAGTCTTAATTTGTAAAGCAGAAATTAAAATAGCCTGCGATTGCATCATTTCAATTTCTTCTTGGGTAGGTGGCTCGACTTTTAAAATCATAGGGCAGCCAAAAACTTTCTTGGTATCGTTAGTTATTTCTGCGCCTGCATCACTATAATCCTTATCAGAATAGCTTGCATTTACACCTGCACCTGCTTCTATTAATACACGATGACCATGGCTGGTTAATGAATTTACAGCATCGGGAGTTAAACAGATTCTTCGTTCTTGAAACGACGTTTCCTTAGGAATGCCAATAAATAGATCGCTTTTGTGTTTTGCAACTTCTAAGGTTTCTTCCTGAGGGAGTAATTCTTTTTTGCTGAAAGGTGTGATGGCCATAACAAATTATTAATGGGTACAAATTACAAAAAAAATGCCATTAGCGAAGGGGAATCTTTTTAAAATGTTTGATACAAAATTTGGTTAGTAAAAGTTAAAAAAAATTGCAAACGTCGTCTAACCGAGTTAATCCTTATGAATGTTTACATATAGAAATAAAAAAAAGCTGTTCTTTTCAAAAAAAGAACAGCTTTTTCAATATAGCTTTGTAAATTACTTTACCGCAATCATTGATATCTCAATATTTACATTTTTAGGTAATGTAGCTACTTGAACTGTTTCGCGCGCTGGGGCGGTGTTATCGTTAAAATATTTGCCATATACAGTATTGATTTTAGCAAAATCTCCCATATTCATTATGAAAATTGTGGTTTTGATAACATTGTCAAATGTCATGTCAGCAGCTTCTAGAACAGCTTTTAAGTTTTGCATTACTTGCTCTGTTTCTATTTCTATAGACTCAGTAATGAGTTCTCCTGTTTGTGGATGTAAGGCAATTTGACCAGAAGTATATAGCGTGTTACCTGTTAAAACAGCTTGACTGTATGGTCCAATAGGGGCAGGAGCTTTTTCAGTAAATATTATTTTTTTCATATAAATTTTAACTTATTTTTTGTTTAAATATAAATGTTTAATACCTAGAATTTAAAAAGAGCAAACCGATAATAGATAATAGATAACTGATAACCGACAACCGAATACTAAATAACTTATTGCAATCTCTTATCCGGTAAACTTCTTTTGTCCCATTTAATGTCACTTAAAGCAGATGAGCTAATTCCTATGAAATAATACCAAGTTGCTCTATCCCCAAAAGGCGTCCAGTTGAAATCCATCCTCCAGCTTAACAAGTCTCTTTGGAAACGCAATTGCGTAAAGGTAACACCGCTTTTTATAAAGTCATAGCCTGAGGATAAGCCTACTTTCCATTTCGGGCTGATGTCAACATTTCCGGAAAACATTAATGAGCTTTGCGAAATTTTATTTTCTCTTTGATTGTTGTCATAAGTTAGAGAGTACGCCATGCGTAAATCCCATGGAATAGAAAGTTTGTAAAAACCCTTGAAATCACTTTCTTCCTTTTCGTCATTGTTAAATTGCGATCGGTTACGATCCGAAAAGTCAGTAGTACTGCCAAATAAATCATCAGGTCTACCGCCGTTACGTAAGCCTTTGTTGTTTAAATTATTTTGAGTACTGTTTGGTTTGCCTTCTAGTTCCTTACTCGATAAGGAATAGTTAAGGGTTATGTTAGCGCTAGTCATTCGGAATAAACTTCCCCCGTTATCAATATTGAAACGATCCATCTGTTCCCCTTTTTTATTGATCGCATAAGGATTTAGAGTCATTCCAAAATTAACACTTAGCTTGTCTTTAAACAGATTAGTTCCTCCGCTCACACGTACAGGGGACCAGCGTAAAGAGTCTGCTTGAATGTTGTAACTCGTAGAAAGCGATAAATTGTTGATCAGCATAATCTTTTTTGCTTCTACTTTTGTTGTGTCTTTATCTCTTACTTTAGCTTCAAAAGTATTGCTAAGACTAAAATTTAAATTGTTGTTTTTTGAATTAGAAGGTCCTCCGAAAATTCCTTTTTCAAAACGGGTGTAAGTTGCCATTTTTCCACTGCCATCTATGGCGTAAGTGTCATAATATTGTTCAAAGCTTGGGGTGTGTGAATACCCGATATTTGGACGCATTGTGTGTCTTATAGATTGTATTTTTCCTGTTTTTTTAAAGTTAAAAGTACCATAGATGGTTGTTCCAATACTACTTGAAAAATCATAAGTTCTAAAAGCATCAAATCCGTTTTTTTCAAGATCTTCTACTTTGTTTAATTTTGAGTTGAATTGTTTTCTAGTTGTTTTTAGATACCATGTTTCATTATAATTAGACGATGCAGTTACGCTGAAATAACGCATTAATTTAAAGTTGGTACTTAAAGGGATATTGTGTTGCAAACCATTTTGCATATTTTGAAACATTTCTTTTTTGAAAAATAAAGAATCTGTGGTCAAAACACGGTTTTCACCTCTCAAATTATACGTTAAGTTGAAATTTTTTATAATTCCTTTTTTTTCTCCTTCTCTTGAAGCAAAAGGGAAAATTCTATCCACTCCTAATTGTAAGGTAGGAAGAGTCATGTTTATTTGCTTAGTATTAGTGTTTTGCGAGTGTGAGGCTGTCAAGGATAAGTTGACTTGCGGTACACTATTAAACGTTTTTGAATATGAAATGGATGAACTTAACGTGTTGTTCAGGTAATTAGCATTATTTAATTGGTTAAATGAATTTTGATAATATTTGCTACTCCCTAAATTTACGGATGCTGAAAATCTTGAATTGGGTGTCGCTTTTATGTCAGGAGAGTGACTCCATTGTAAATTGTACAAATTGGTTTTTCCATAACCCGGTAGACCGCGTTCGCCCGAAATTTGATTTTCATACTTAAAATTAAAATTCCCTCTGTATTTATAACGTTTGGCATAGTTCGTTTCTGTTCGAAAAGCATAACTGCCATTTGTGTAATAATCGCCTAATACGGCAAGATCTAATTTATCGCTAATGGCAAAATAATACCCTCCATTTTGTAGGAAATAACCCTGCTGATTGGTTTGTCCATAAGTAGGCATGATAATTCCAGAAGTTGCTTTCTCGGTCATAGGGAAAAAAGCAAATGGAACACCAATTGGGGTAGGGACATCAGCAATAACCATGTTTGTTAAACCTGTAACAACTTTTTTCTTGGGAACAAATTTTATTTTGTTGGCTTTAAAGTAATATTCAGGATTGTCTATGTTTTTAGAAGTCGTGAAGCGTGCATTTTTTATAAAATAAACAGAGTCGTTTTCTCTTTTGCTTACTTCTCCTTTTATTCTAAATTCTCCTTGGTCTGTTCTAGAATTCCAAATTAAAGCTTTTTTAGTTTTAAAGTTGAAGCGAATAGAATCCGGTTCAACAATATTACTTCCCTGTTTAAAAATAGGGTATTGGATGTATTTACCTGTCGAGTCTTTTAATCGGCCAGCATACACTTCGTCTTTATCGTAGTTAATTACAATAATACCTGATTTTAACTCTACATCTTTGTAGTAAACTTCAGCTTCATCCTTTAAAATTGTAATCTTTTTCTTGTTATCAAGCTTTACGTATTCTTTAGATTTGTATTTGATTTTCCCTTCTAAAGCAGATTTTTTCTTTTTTAAAGTGTCTTTTTTGATATTATTTTTTTCTTTTTCTGAAATGTTTTTTGTGGTAACAGTAAGGCTATCTTTCTGTTTAACAGTTGAAAATGATGTTTTTTTTGTGGGTAACTCTTGGGAATGGAGTTGCCAGCACCCTAAGGATAATAAAAAAGGTGCTAAAACGATGTAAAATAAGTTTGTACGCAAAGCTATAAATACTATTTTTGTAAAAATATGGCTTAATTTTTGAAGCCACAAACTTACGGCTATTTTTAGAAAAAAGTAAGATTTTAATAAAATTATAACCATTTAAATTCATTTGAATAATGAAGATGAAAAGCATAATTTCTTTTAAAAAAATTGTAGTAGCAACCGCGCTAGCTGTTTCATGTGTGTCCAATGCGCAAAATGGTGGAAAATTTAAAGTATGTCTTGATGCAGGACATGGTAACCAAGATTTTGGAGCTAGTTACCATGGTTACGTAGAAAAACAAATCAATTTAGCTATTATTTTAAAATTAGGAACTATTTTAGAAAAAGATCCTAGTGTTGATGTAATCTATACACGTAAAAACGATACCTTTATTGAGTTAGTCGAACGTGCAAATATTGCAAATCGTAACAAGGCAAACATATTTGTTTCTGTGCATTGTAATGCTAATAAAAATACCGAAGCTTATGGATCTGAAACCTATGTGATGGGTCTTTCAAAAAGTGCTTCAAGTTTAGCAGTGGCAAAAAAGGAAAATGAGGTAATTAAATTAGAAGAAAATTACAAAACAAAATATGCAGGCTATAACCCCAATGCGCCTGAATCACTAATTAGTGCTACCATAGCTCAGGAAGAGTATTTAGATCAAAGTATTGAGTTAGCTAGTCGTATTCAAGATAATTTTGATAATAAGGTGAATCGTAAAAATAGAGGGGTACATCAGGCTCCGTTTATGGTATTACATAAAGCTTTTATGCCCAGAGTTTTGGTTGAAACAGGTTTTATTTCTAATCCTGCTGAGGGTGCTTATTTAAACTCAGAGGAAGGGCAAGAAAATATGGCTAAGGCTATAGCAGATGCTATTTTTAGAATGAAAGCGGAATATTTTGGCGGTAATGTACCTGTTTTGGATATTAAAAAATCTGAAAAACCAATGCCAAAAGATAGTACACCTAAACTTAAGGATGTTGAATTGCCTGTAAAAGAAGCTCCTAAATCAGTACCTGTTAAACCCACAGTGAGTTCAGTAGATACTACTAAAGTAGTTTTTAAAATACAATTAAAAGCCAGTAATGTTAAAATTGAAAATAAACCCGAAAACTTCAATGGTTTAGACGAAATTTCTTCAGTTTTTGAAGCGGGATATCATAAATATTTATTTGGACAAACAAATAGTTATGAGGCTTCTAAGAAGTTGTTGGCAGAAGCTAAATCAAAAGGCTTTGAATCCGCTTTTATTGTGCCTTTCAGAAATGGTGTTAAAATAAGCTTGAACGAAGCTGTTAAATCTAGTAAGTAATTACTAATTTTGTCCTTTTAAAAGAAATTGTTTTGAAAATTACACGAGAAATTAAAACCGCAATACTGGTTATTGCTTCCATCTTATTGTTTATTTGGGGATATAGCTTCTTAAAAGGAAGTAATATTTTATCCAGTTACAAAAAATTATATGTCGAATTTGATAATGTTGAAGGATTAACTGCTTCTGCACCTGTTACGATAAGTGGTAAAATAATTGGAAAAGTAAAAGCATTAACGCTGACAGAATCAGGTAAAATACTTGTTGAGTTACAAATTAATGAGGAAGATTTTCCTATTTCAAAATCGAGTATTGCTCAAATTTATGAGCCTGGATTTATTGGAGGGAAACAAATTGCCATCATTCCAAATTTTTCGGATAAGAATTTGGCCGTTGATGGAGATAAACTTTTAGCTGATGTCAAATTAGGCTTGACCGACAATTTAGGTAAAAAGCTTGCCCCTACACAACAAAAGATTGAATCATTAGTTGAAAATGCAGATAAAATGATGGTGAACATCAATAGTATTTTAGATGCTCAAACTAAAAATAATTTGCAACAAGCTATTGGTCAATTGAATCAAACATTAGCTGAATTTAATAAATTAGGGCAAGGAGCAAATACCTTATTAGCATCGAATCAGAAAACGCTAAATCATTCTTTAACGAATATTGAAAAAATCACTACTGATTTTGGAAAAGTTTCAGGTGAATTAGAAAAAGCAGAATTAGGTAAGACGCTTAAAAACTTAGAAAGTACTTTAGCAAATGTAAATAAATTAATGGCAGATATGAATTCTGGTCAAGGTACTATGGGGAAAGCTTTCAAAGACGAAGCCATGTACAATAACTTTACTAAAGCAGCTAAAGAATTAGAATTGTTATTAGAAGATTTACGTTTGCATCCTACCCGTTATGTTAATGTTTCCCTTTTTGGAAAAAAGGAAAAACCTTATGTTGCACCGGAACAACCGTTAAAAAAGTAAATCCAATCAACCTATTATAACTTATGAATATTTTAAGTAGTTTAGTATTTCTAATTATCCTCGGCGTAGGTGGTGGCTTTTTTGCAAAAAATGTAAAAAAGATTATCCGTAATATCAAATTAGGAAAAGATGTGAACCGTTCTGACCGTTCGAGTGACCGTTGGAAAAACATGTTATTAGTAGCTTTTGGTCAGAAAAAAATGTTTAGCCGACCAGTGCCTGCAATTTTACACTTTGCGTTGTATACCGCATTTATCATTACGCAAATTGAATTAGTTGAAATCTTGATTGATGGTATTTTTGGGACGCATCGTTTTTTCAAACCGTTTTTAGGAGGTTTTTATACTTTTTTAATCAGTTTTATCGAAATCCTTTCGGTTACTGCTTTAATCGCTACAGTTGCGTTTTTAATGCGTAGAAATTTATTGAAATTACCACGTTTAAATAAAGCTGAATTATTAGGATGGCCTAAGAAAGATGCGAATCTAATTCTTATCATGGAAATCATCTTGGTAACTTGTATTTTCACGATGAATGGGACTGACGAAGTACTTTATTCAATGGGTAAATCGCATTTTGAAGGTCAAGGTTCGTTCGGATTTTCAGTTTCTCAACATTTAGGACCAGCTATTTTCGGGGGGTTAAATGAAGGAGTGTTATTGGTTTTAGAGCGTATCGGATGGTGGGGACACTTTATGATGGTAATGGTATTCTTGAACTATTTATATTATTCAAAACACTTACACATTATATTGGCTTTCCCTAACACGTTTTTTGCAGATTTGAATCCTATGGGACAATTTGATAATTTAGAAAGTGTGACTAAGGAAGTTAAATTAATGATGGACCCTAATGCAGACCCTTTTGCTGCGCCTGCTCCAGATGCTGATGCAGCGCCTAGTAAGTTTGGTGCTTCTGATGTGACGGATTTAAACTGGGTACAGTTATTAAACGCTTATACGTGTACAGAATGTGGCCGTTGTACGTCTTCTTGTCCTGCAAATCAAACCGGAAAAAAATTATCTCCACGTAAAATCATGATGGACACTCGTGACCGTCTGACTGAAGTGGGGGATAATATGGATAAAAACAACGGCGTTTTTCTGGAAGATGGAAAATCATTATTAAATGACTACATCACTCAAGAGGAATTATGGGCATGTACATCTTGTAATGCTTGTGTAGAGGAATGTCCAGTAAACATCAGTCCGTTATCAATCATTATGGATATGCGTCGTTACTTAGTGATGGAACAAAGTGCTGCGCCACAATCATTGAACGCCATGATGACTAATATAGAAAACAACAGTGCACCTTGGCAGTATAGCCAAATGGACCGTTTGAACTGGAAAGACGAGAATTAAGAAATTGTAGACGAATTAATAGATACTGTTATGTCAGAAAATTTAGTAGTGCCTACAATGGCAGAAATGTTAGCTCAAGGAAAACAACCCGAAGTATTGTTTTGGGTAGGTTGTGCAGGAAGTTTTGATGACCGAGCTAAAAAAATTACCAAAGCGTTTGTACGAATTTTAAATAGAGCCAATGTAGAATTTGCGGTTCTTGGTACTGAAGAAGGTTGTACGGGTGACCCAGCAAAACGTGCCGGAAACGAATTTTTGTTTCAAATGCAAGCTTTTATGAATATTGAAGTATTGAAAGCTTACGAAACTAAAAAAATTGTTACCGCTTGTCCGCATTGTTTTAATACTTTAAAAAACGAATATCCTGAATTAGGTGGCGAATTTGAAGTAGTACACCATACAGAATTCCTAAAAGAACTTTTAGATTCAGGACGTTTAACAATTGAAGGAGGTCAATTTAAAGGAAAGAAAATTACGTTCCACGACCCTTGTTATTTAGGACGTGCAAACAAAGTATATGAAGCACCTCGTGATTTAATTCAAAAATTAGATGCTGAATTAGTAGAAATGAAGCGTTCTAAAGCCAATGGTTTATGTTGTGGTGCGGGTGGCGCTCAAATGTTTAAAGAACCTGAAAATGGAGATAAAGACATCAATGTAGAACGTACAGAAGATGCTTTAGAAACCAAAGCTGAAATTATTGCAGCAGGTTGTCCATTTTGTAATACGATGTTAACAGATGGTACAAAAGCGAAACATCGCGAACATGATGTAAAAGTATTAGATGTAGCCGAGTTAATTGCTAATGCTCAAGATTTATAATATTACGACTTACAATGTATATACCTTTTGAAAATTTACCTCAGGAATCACGTGTATGGATTTATCCATCTAATCGCAAATTAAGTGATGAGGAAGTAGCGGAAATACAAACGCTTACTACAAATTTTATCAATGACTGGTCTGCTCACGGTGCTTCTCTTGAAGCATCGTTTGATATTCGCTATAACCGTTTTATAATTTTAGCGGTTAACAGCGATGTTCAAGCGCCTACGGGTTGTTCTATAGATGCCTCTGTACAATTCATTCAGCAATTGGAACAGAAATATGCTATCGATTTGCTTGATAAAATGAATGTAACGTTCAAAAATGGCGATTTTATAGCACATAAAACCTTAGTTGATTTTAAAAAAATGGCTAAAGAAAAAGCGGTTTCAGCGTCTACTATTGTATTTAACAATTTGGTGAATACCATTGAAGAGTTAAATGACTCTTGGGAAGTACGTGCCGATGAAAGTTGGCATAGTAGATTCTTCTAATAGAAAGTTTTAGAAGTAAACTATTTAATCCACTCAGTTGGATTATAATTGAATAAATGTTTTTAAAATTAAATTATAAATAGCGATTTTCCCGATGCATTTCGGGATAACCGCTCTCTTTTTTTAAAAAATATAGTAATGAAGTTTTCGATAAGTAGATTTTTATTTTGTTCCGTTTTAGCACTATTAGTGGTGGCATGTGCTGTAGGTAAAAAACAAACTTTAGCACACAAACCTATTTCTGAAATTAAAAATATACCTACTATTGAAAAATTCATCGACCCTGAAAAAGTGGGATTCAATCTTTTTGAAGAAAAGGAAGGCGAGCAAAAATGGGTGGATAGTGTTTACAATGCGTTGAGTTTTGAAGAGCGTTTGGGGCAATTGTTTATGGTTGCTGCCTATTCAAACAAAGATTCGGTACATTTTAACGCCTTAGACAAATTGATTAAAAATTATAAAATTGGAGGGTTAATCTTCTTTCAAGGAGGCCCTGTGCGCCAAGCTAAGTTGACCAACCGTTTTCAAGCCCAATCCAAAGTGCCTTTGTTTATAGGGAATGATGCCGAATGGGGGTTGAGTATGCGTTTAGATTCTACGTACAAATATCCTTGGAACATGACCCTTGGGGCAGTTCAAAATATGAAATTGGTAGAAGATTTAGGTACTCAAATGGCAAAAGAAGTGAAACGCCTTGGCATACATTTCAATTTTGCACCTGTTTTAGACATCAATACCAATCCTAATAATCCAATCATAGGAAACCGTTCTTTTGGCGAAAATAAAGAAGAAGTAACTAAGCGTGCTGTGGCGCTTATGAAAGGGATTCAAAACGAAGGCGTTTTTGCTACTGGAAAGCATTTTCCTGGACATGGGGATACGGAAACCGACTCGCATCATACCTTGCCAAGTGTTAATTTTACTAAAGAACGTATTGACTCAGTAGAGTTATATCCGTATAAAAAAATGTTTAATTTAGGGCTTGCTTCGGTTATGGTTGCCCACTTAAATGTGCCTAGTTTAGAAGAAAGAGCTAATTATCCGTCTTCTATTTCATATAACGTAGTTACGAATGTATTGAAAAACCAATTGGGTTTTAAAGGCTTGATATTTACGGATGCCTTAAATATGAAAGGAGCAAGTAATTTTAAAAAGCCAGGTGAAATTGATTTGGCAGCCTTTTTGGCGGGTAACGACATTATGTTGTTTGCTGAGGATGTCCCTACAGCCATTGAAAAATTTACTCAAGCCTATAAGGATACTTTGATTACTGACGAACGTTTGGCGTTTTCAGTAAAGAAAATTTTGAAATACAAATACAAAGCAGGTTTGAACCACTACAAACCTATACCAACAGAAAACATAGCTAAAGACATCAATACGCCTTACAGTGCTGACTTGTTGTATAAATTGTATGAAAATGCAGTAACGGTGATTCGTAATCAGGAAGAGGTATTGCCGATTACTAATTTGGCTAAAGAAAAAATTGCCTATATAAAACTAGGTGAAGAATCGAATACTAAGTTTTTGAGTACTTTAAATAAATATGCCCATGTAGTTGAAGAATCGCATACTAATTTGGATTCTTTAAATTTGGAATTAAAAAAGTATGATAAAGTTATTTTAGGGTATCATTATTCAGATATTAAATGGAATAGAAAACCTGAATTTTCTGCTAAAGAAATTGCTCTAATTGAGAAATTAGCAGAAAATCATAAAGTAATTTTAGACGTTTTTGCAAAACCGTATGTGCTCAAATCGATTTCTAATTTAGATAAATTACACGGACTAATTGTTTCGTATCAAAATGGTGATGTTGCCCAAGAAGTATCGGCACAGCTTATTTTTGGTGCTATCGAAGCAAAAGGAAAACTACCGGTTTCCATCAACGAAAACTACCGTGTGGGATTAGGTTTATCAACCAAAAAAGTAAATGTATTACGTTTTGGTACCGCGGAAAGTGTGGGTGTAGATTCTAAAAAATTAACCGAAATAAATGATATTGTAAACAAAGCCATAGACAGTAAAGTGTTTCCTGGGGCACAAGTTTTAGTCGCGCGTAAAGGGAAGGTAATTTATCAAAAATCATTTGGTTACCATACCTATACTAAAGATGTAAAAGTGAAAAATTCTGACATCTATGATATTGCATCTTTATCAAAAATCATTGGTACACTACCGAATGTAATGCTGGATTATGACCATGGAAAAATTAATATGGGTACGCATTTAGGGCAAATGGTGCATAAAGCGAAAGGAACCAATAAAGACTCTATAACTTTTAAAGATTTAATGTCACACTATGCGCGTTTAAAAGCTTGGGAACCTTTTTATAAATCGACTATAGATACCATTACGAAAAAGCCATCGGCTAAATACTACCGTAAATCGAGTACTAAAGGATTTACTACCCAAGTAGCGGAACATTTATACATTGCTGATACGTATAAAGATTCTATCATTGCCAAAATCATGAAAAGTCCGCTTTTGCCTAAAAAAGAATACAAATACAGTGATTTTACCTTTATATTATTAAAAGAATATTTAGAAACGCATCATCGTAAAACACTTGATGAATTAGCTGAAACGAATTTCTTTTCAAAATTAGGAATGCATAGAACTACGTATAATCCACTTCATAAATTTGAAGAAGATGAGATAATTCCTACTGAATACGATACCTATTATCGCCATCAAGTATTGCAAGGCTATGTTCATGATATGGCAGCCGCAATGCAAGGCGGGGTTGCTGGACATGCAGGTTTGTTTTCAAACGCTGTGGATATAGCCAAAATGATGCAATTATATATGAACAAAGGGAATTATGGTGGTCATCAATATTTTTCTGCTAAAACATTCGAAGATTTTAATACCTGTTATTTCTGTCCTGAAGGCAATCGTAGAGGAATTGGATTTGATAAACCTCAATTAAAAGGAGAAAGTCCTACCTGTGGTTGTGCTTCCATAACGAGTTTCGGGCACACTGGTTTTACAGGTACCATGACATGGGCTGACCCTGAAAAGGAATTGATTTATGTGTTCCTGTCTAATCGTACATTCCCTGACAGTAATGCGCCAAATAAACTAGCTAAAGAAAATATTAGAGAGAAAGTACAGCAAGTAATTTATGATGCTTTAGTGGATTAAAATAGGAAACCTGATTTTATAATCAGGTTTTTTGTTAATGTTTACTAAAAAAATAAAACACAATTTTTCAAATTATTATATTCGTAAAATGAAAATAGCAATTGTATGTTATCCTACTTTTGGTGGGAGTGGAGTTGTAGCCACTGAGTTGGGGCATGAGTTAGCCCGTCGTGGTCATGAAGTACATTTTATTACTTATCGTCAACCTGTTCGTTTAGCGCTTTTGAGTCCAAATGTGCATTTTCATGAAGTTAATGTACCTGAATATCCTTTGTTTCATTATCAACCTTATGAACTAGCACTTTCTAGCAAATTAGTTGATATGGTTAAGTTGTATAAAATTGATTTGGTGCATGTACATTACGCTATTCCTCATGCTTATGCAGCTTATATGGCTAAGCAAATGTTAAAAGAAGAAGGTATACATTTGCCAATTGTTACCACACTTCATGGGACTGATATAACTTTAGTTGGAAACCATCCTTTTTATAAGCCAGCGGTAACTTTTAGTATCAATAAATCAGATGTCGTTACTTCTGTATCTCAAAGTTTAAAAGAGGATACTTTGAAGTATTTTGAAGTGAAAAATGATATTAAAGTAATCCCTAATTTTATTGAAATTGAAGAAGTGCAACAAAAGGTGTTGAGTTGTAAACGATCGGTTATGGCACTTCCTCAGGAAAAAATTATAACTCACATCAGTAATTTTAGGAAGGTTAAAAATATTCCTGATGTAGTAAAAGTTTTTTTCAAAATTCAAGAGAAAATTCCAGCTAAACTGATGATGGTAGGTGATGGTCCTGAAAAAGAAGTAGCCGAACAACTTTGCCGCAAGTTAGGCATCGAGGATAAAGTGATTTTCTTTGGAAACAGTCATGAGATCAATCAAATTTTGAGCTATAGCGATTTGTTTTTGTTGCCCTCAGAGACTGAAAGCTTTGGTTTAGCTGCTTTGGAAGCAATGGCTAACAGAGTTCCTGTTATTTCTTCAAACACAGGAGGATTACCAGAAGTTAATTTTCAAGGGATTTCGGGTTATTTGAGCAATGTAGGAGATGTAGATAATATGGCTGAAAATGCACTGAAAATACTTTCTGATGATGTTGTTTTAGAAAGTTTCAAAAATAAAGCTTTTGAAACAGCATTACGTTTTTCTGTTGAAAACATAGTTCCCATGTATGAAAAAGTTTATGAAGAAGCAATGTCACTACAGGTAAAATATCAAAATTAAGTTTATAAATGCACGAGGTTCCCATCGTGCATTTTACTTTCGTTTTACTGAATATGCCTGTAAGCTCGGATTACAAAGTCCAAAGAGCAAGATATTTTTCAGCACTTTGTATATAGTTGTGTTCCTTATAAATAAACGTTCTTGCTTGCTTTCCAATTTCATCAATTAAATGTGGATTTTCTATCAAAGTACTTAATTGTTGTACCATCAGTTCTATATCTGGTACTGCATGAATAGCAACAGTTTTTTGTAATTGATAGTGTTTTTCAAAAATAGGACTAGCACCTGTAAATACAACTTTACCTTTAGCCATGGCCTCTAGGGCATTATAACCTTGGTCATTAGCATGCATTTGATCTAAAAGGATGTGTGATGAATTGTAAAGATTAATATAATCCTGATATGGTAGATTTGAAGCTTTAATAATTTCAATTTGATCTTTGTATTTCAATTCGATGCGATCTAATATCTTTTCAAAAATGTCTATCCCTTTTTTATAATAAGTATTGGAATTAATCCCTATAAAAATTTTAATTTTTCCTTCTACACGATTTTCAATGTATTGAATTTGATCTAGGTTAATTGGATTAGCAACCATCCCTAGGTATTTTTTACAACCAGAGGCCTGCATAGGGATATGATAATCTAAATCGCTTGAAATTATACCTTGAATGTTAGTGGTAATAAAATGATGTAAATTTTTATATTCTTTTTCAAGATATTTCAAACTGCCAATGAAGCCTTTTTTGGGTATTTTTTTTTCGAAATAAGGAGTGAATATTGAAATTAATTTTGGATTATTGTAATAAAAATTGTTCGATATATAATCATCTCCAGTTGACAATAGAAAAGTTTTTTTGTTATTATTGAAAATTGTATTTAATATTTTTTTTTCAAAATAAGGCGCACATAGAAATGCATTTTCGTTGATTAGTTGCACCACATCATAACCTTTAAATTCGTTGCTGTTTTTTTTAAAAACAAGATAGGTAATCAGTGATGCTAAGTCAAACTTTGTAACTTTATATAGCGCTAATTTTACATATTTTAAAATTCCAGTTTGTAACGGTCTTGTTATTTTAAAATCAACAGGGTAATTTTTAAAGCCATCGTTTAATCCTTTAATATGTACTTCATGACCTAAAGCTATTAGACCTTCTTTAAGTGAATTATGTAATCTACTATATTCGCCTACTAATAGTATTTTCATTTTTGTATTTTTACAAATATATAAATAATTAGAAATTTTAAGATTTGAACCCGAAACCAAAAATAGTAATTGTAACAATTTCTTTAGAAAACGGTGGATTAGAGCGATTTGTTATCAATTTGTCTAAAATGCTTACCAATCAAGGATATCAAGTACATATAGTTACTTTGGTCAATAAAATTGATTTTGAATATGAAGGTGAAATTTTAAATTTGGGCTTAATTAAAGATAAACAAGATACTTTTTTAGGGAAATTTAAACGATTACTAATTTTTAAGAATTATTTAAAGCAACATGATTTTAAAACTATAATAGATGTCCGTACTAGACATAGTTTGTGGGTAGAATTTTTTTTTAAATGGGGCGTTTACCCTTTTAGAAATGTTGTTTATATGGTTCATAGTGCTAAAATTGATAATTATTTATTGAAAAATAAATGGTACTCAAAACTTATTTTTGGCGGATCAAAAGCTATAGTTTCTGTTTCTAAATCAATTTCTTTTCGTGTGTCTAATGCATACAAATTGAAAAATATATGTATTTATAATCCAATCGATTTTTCTTTGTTAGAAAAATACGCCAATGCGACTCAGATTCATGAAAAATTTATTTTGTCTTATGGACGTATTGATAATGAGGTTAAAAATTTTGATTTATTAATAAAAGCATATTTGAAATCTGTTTTAAAAGATAATGGTGTTAAACTATTTATAATAGGAGAAGGGAAAGATAAACCATTATTGATAGAGAAAGTAAAAAAACTGGAAGCCTCAGAAATGATTGTTTTTAAAGATAAAATGCTAAACCCATTTCCGTATGTTAAGCAAGCAATTTTCACGGTTTTAAGTAGTAGGTACGAAGGGTTTCCTAGTGTACTTGTCGAGTCGTTAGGTTTAGGGGTACCTGTGGTTTCTGTTGATTGCGAATCTGGTCCAGCTGAAATAATTAAGTCTAACTGTAACGGACTGTTAGTAGCTAATCATGATGAAAAATTATTAGCTAATGCAATGAATATGATGTTTTTGGATTCAGAATTATACACAAGCTGTAAAAGGAATGCAAAGGCGAGTGTGCAACATTTGTCTTTTGAAGCAATTGGGACTGAGTGGATACGAATTATTGAGAACTAGTTTAATACTCAACAAAAGTTAGTGTAATATTTGTTAGGTTATTATAAAAGGTGAAGTTTAGAATAGTATGATATCTTGCAAAAAGAAACGGAAACAATCACTGTATAAATTCCTTAAAAAACGGAAGTATAGAATTTTATAGAAAAACTGTAAATTCCATAACTATTTTTGTGAACACATAAAAAAATCCTTTTAGGAACTCTAAAAGGATTTTTACTTTCGTCGGGGTGGCAGGATTCGAACCTGCGACCTCCTGGTCCCAAACCAGGCGCGATGACCGGGCTACGCTACACCCCGAAAGCGGATGCAAATATAATGCCTTTTTGTAAATAAACAAGGAGGTGAGGAAAAAAAAGGAAAATATTTTTTGTTTATAAAACTATTGAAAAGTGTAATATAAAGCACAATTTGATTCTAAATAAAATCTGTATTTTTGAATTCTTTTTTAAACTAAAAATTATGTCAGATACTATAGAAAAAGTAAAATGTTTGATCATAGGTTCGGGACCTGCGGGGTATACTGCGGCTATTTATGCAGCTCGCGCTAATATGAATCCTGTATTATATCAAGGTACACAACCTGGTGGACAATTAACAACTACTAACGAAGTAGAAAATTTTCCAGGCTATCCAGATGGAATCACAGGGCCAGAAATGATGGTGCAATTAGAGGTACAAGCTAAACGCTTTGGGACCGATGTGCGTAATGGATGGGTAACTAAAGTTGATTTTTCTGGAGATATTCATAAAGTTTGGATTAATGACGAAAAAGAAATGCATTGTGAAACGGTTATTATTTCTACCGGAGCCTCTGCTAAATACTTAGGTTTGCCTTCTGAGCAACATTATTTAAATATGGGTGGAGGAGTTTCTGCTTGTGCTGTTTGCGATGGATTTTTCTATAGAAATCAAGAAGTTGTTATTGTAGGAGCTGGTGATAGTGCTTGTGAAGAAGCTCATTATTTAGCTAAAATGTGCAAAAAAGTGACTATGTTAGTCAGAAGCGAGCAATTTAGAGCTTCTAAAATTATGGAAGAGCGTGTCCGCAATACTGAAAATATCGAAATTTTAATGCATACCGAAACAGATGAGGTTTTGGGTGATGGACAAGTGGTAACTGGTGTACGTGCTAAAAATAAAACGACTGGTGAATTGAAAGAAATTCCAGCAACAGGTTTCTTTGTTGCTATTGGACATAAACCTAATACTGATGTTTTTAAAGATTTTATCACTCTTGATGAAACGGGATATATTGTGAATGTACCGGGAACATCGAAAACTAATATTTCTGGTGTTTTTGTAGCTGGTGATGCTGCTGATCATGTGTATCGTCAAGCGATTACTGCCGCAGGTACAGGTTGTATGGCGGCTTTAGATGCAGAACGCTATTTGGCTGCTAAAGGTCATTAAAAAACTATCGAAGCCAGTTTTTCAAGACTGGCTTTTTTTATAAAATACCAATAACGCCTAAACTTTCTTCTATATCTGTGCGTTCTTCTATGGTATTAGGGGCAATGCTCCATCGGTCAGCAATTAGCATTACAAAATCTTCATCAGGATATGTTAAGTCATCCCGATCAAAATAGTTTTCATCTTCTTGATATGCTTTTGATGTAGTATCAACCAAGTTAAATTGAGTTTCAAAGACTGTAGGCTCCCCTTCATTATAAATTGTATCAATACCTATGATGGCAAAAGCACGTATAACTTTTCCATGACAGGATTTCATCCATGCATGATAATCAGAGACTCTGTAAGTGGCATAAAAATGGGCTTCGTCAAATTGTAAACTCAATTCATTTAGCAGGTTCTGAAGTTTTTCTTTGCTTTCAATAGTATCACCCCAGGGTAGCGAACGACCGCAAATTAGAGTCCAGCAATCAATATTCGGGGTAATAAAGATTCCGTTTTGATAAGCTTTTTCAATGCCTTTTTTCCAATTACAATGCTGTGTTTCTTTTAAATTTAAAATTTCAATGAGTAGTTTTTGATTCGCATTTTTAACAGCTATCCATACGCATTTATAACCAAAGTTTTCAGGAAGGTCAGCTTTTGTCGCATCGTTTAATGATATTGAATTATTTGCTTGGATAGTTGGACTTAGCTGTTTTTTATTTTTCAAAAAAAGCAAAAAACAGCTAATAAAGAAAATAAATAGGAGTAAATACAGTGACATTTTTTTATTGATTTGCTAGAGACTAAATAATGAAAAATAATTAAATAAATTGGAATTAAAATAGGAGTTACAAATGTTGTAAGACTATCTAATTGTAATACAATTCTTATAAAAATATAAAATAACAACACTTTATCGATTTTATTTGTGTTTTTGTCGATAAATATACTATGTTTGCATAGTAAAAATAATGAATTCTATAAGGTTTTATTTAAAACCTGTTGAACATAAATTCATGATAGTTTAGTTTTTTAGTTTGTTTATTTGATTAAAGCGTCTCTTATCCCTAAAAAAGAGATGCTTTTTTCTTTTATTTTAAATGGGACCTCATTCGGTTTAAATATTGACTTTGTTTGTCAAAATTAATTAGCTAAAACGATTTATACTAAAGCTTTTGTAACTATTTTCATTGTATAAAAAAAGCTTCAAACAGAAGAGTGAAGCTTTTAAATGGTGTATATATTAAAATTTTTTGTATTATTCCACTTCTTTAATTCCTTTTACAAAAATCCATTTCATAAAAAGTTTTTCGCCTTCTTTAGTGTTTACAGTTTGAAATTTTGGTGCTAACAAGGTGCCAATCCCAAAAGCAATTAAAGAACGTGTCAATCCTTCTAAACCGAAAAAATGAGTTAAACCATATCGGATTGAAAAGAAAATGATAGCAAAGCCTATAAAATTGTATAAAAGTCCTTTTGTTTTTTTACTCATAACTTTTTATATTAAAAAAAGGTTCTTCTATTTAGGATAGAAGAACCTTTAAGGTTGTTAATTTTCTTTATTTTGAAATTTTTCGCGTTTACTACCTTCATACATTTCGTATTTGGCTAAGCGGGATTCTAACTTACCGTTAAACAATTTAATTTTGCGCGATGGTTTTAAGCCTACAAATTTCAAGGCATCTAGATTACCTGTTATAAACCATGCATTCGTATTTGGGTAATTTTGTTTTAATGTGTCGCCAATTTCTCTGTAAAAACGTTCTAAATGAATGTCTAATCGTTCTCCATAAGGTGGATTAAACACCATATGTAACGGACCTTCTAATGTTTTTTCTGTCTCAAAGAAATTTTGTTCACGAATAATAACATATTCATCCAAATTAGCTTGGGTAATATTCGTTCTAGCTTTCATTACGGCACTAGGTGCCTTATCATAACCTATAATTTTGTAATGGAATTCACGCGTTTTATTTAATAATGAATCCATAATTTTATCAAACAAATCGTTGTCCCAATCTTGCCACTTTTCAAAAGCAAATTCCTTACGGTTGATGTTTGCTGGTATATTACAAGCAATCATAGCCGCTTCGGCTAGAATTGTTCCAGAACCACACATAGGATCCATGAAATTTCCATTACCATCCCAACCTGACAACAACAAGATACCGGCCGCTAAAACTTCATTAATAGGCGCAATATTAGTCGCGGTTTTATAACCACGGTGGTGCAATGAATCTCCCGAAGAATCTAAAGATACCGAACAATTTTCTCTGTCAATATGAATGTTGATACGAACATCTGGGTAGTCTTTATCAATACTCGGACGGTGACCAAATTTTTCTTTAAACTGGTCCACAATAGCATCCTTACTTTTCTGAGCTACAAATTGCGAATGCTTGAAATAATCGGAGTGCACCGTGGTATCAATCACAAACGTTTGATTCGCACTAAAATATGTCGACCAATCAATTTGTTGAATTCCTTTGTATAAACTAGCTTCGTTATGAACTCTGAAATTATGAATAGGTTTCAGGATTTTTAATGCGGTACGCAAAGCCAAATTTGCTTTATACATAAATCCTTTGTCGCCCACAAAACTCACCATGCGAGTACCCATTTCTACTTTTTGAGCGCCTAACTGGTTCAACTCTTTTGCCAACACTTCTTCCAATCCAAAAAGTGTCTTAGCAATCATCTTAAAATTTTCCATCTTCAATTTCAGGTTTCAATAACTATAGCCTTTTCAATAGAAAAATACAATCTATTGAAGTGCATCGGCAAAAATACTTTAAATTTGCGGTAAATTCCGAATAAATGTCAGAAAATAGAAATACTCCCAACGAAAATTGGTTTGCCACTTGGTTTGATTCACCGTATTATCATATCCTTTATAAAGACCGTGACGATAATGAAGCACAGCTTTTTATGGATAACTTAACGAATTATCTGAATCTGCCTGAAGAAGCTAAAATCTTAGATTTAGCCTGTGGTAAAGGGCGTCATGCTATTTATTTAAACCAATTAGGTTACGAGGTTACAGGAGTCGATTTGTCACCTAATAGCATTGAAGAAGCTTCAAAGTCAAGCAATGCAACCTTGCATTTCAAAGTCCACGACATGCGTGAGCATACGGAAGAAAAATACGATGCCGTTTTTAATCTTTTTACGAGTTTTGGGTATTTTGAAGAAGAAAGTGACAATTTAAAAACATTGAAAGCCATCCAAGAAAGTTTGACCGAATATGGTTTTGCGGTTATCGATTTTATGAATGCCAATTATGTTATAGACAACCTTGTTCCCGAAGAAACGAAAACGGTAGATGGTATTGATTTTCATTTAAAACGCTATGTAAAAGATGGTCATATTTTCAAAGAAATTCAGTTTGAAGACCAAGGACAATCGTATCATTTTACCGAAAAAGTACGCGCCTTGACTTTGCAAGATTTCGAAACCATGATGGAAGAAGCAGGTATTTATTTGTTAGAAATTTTTGGAGATTATAAATTAAGAAAATTTTATAAAAACGATTCTGAACGTTTGATTATGGTTTTTAAATAAAAGACTTTTAGTAGTTTTTATTTTTCAAAACCCATCATTAAATTAAAAAATGATATACATAATTCCTTTTTTATCGGTACTTATAGGCTATTTAGTAGCTTCGTTCATTCAGCCTAAAAAGAAAAAACACTTGAAGTTATTACTTGCTTTTAGTGGTGCATTTTTATTAGCGTTGACCGTGACGCATTTATTGCCGGTACTTTTTACTTCTAATGTTTTGGCTTCAAACGCCTCTCATTTGCATAACAATACAGCCATATTTATTATGGTAGGTATCGTTTTTCAAATTGTATTAGAATATTTTTCGCAAGGCGCAGAGCACGGACATGTACACGGTCATCATCACATGCATCAAATTCCGTGGGCGTTATTTATTAGTTTGTGTTTACATGCCTTACTCGAAGGTATGCCGGTGAGTCAAAACCCGCATTTAGCATGGGGAATTTCGGTGCATCATTTTCCCATTGCCATGATATTAACAACATTTTTTACACAATCGCATTTAAGAAAGATATTTATTGGCATATTTATGTTGGTTTTTGCCTTGATGACTCCACTAGGGACTTTCATAGCAATGGATTCAGCCATGTTACTGCCTTACCAAAAAGAAATCACTGCTTTTGTTATTGGTATTTTATTTCATATTTCTTCTACCATTATTTTTGAAAGTAGCGAAGGGCACAAATTCAATCTAGCCAAGCTAACGGCAATACTACTGGGGATTATTTTAGCTTATTTTATGTAAATTTACCCTATTACACCTCTTAACCGTCTAAACTTTTAAACTCATAAACTTCAAAATGGCATTCACAAAAACCACCGAACAATCTTCAAAATACGAGCATTTAGAACAAATGTCTATCGCTGATTTGTTAACCAACATGAACAATGAGGACAAAACGGTGCCCTTAGCTGTTGAAAAAGCCTTACCTCAAATTGAGGCATTAGTGACACAAATCGTTTCAAAAATGAAAGATGGTGGCAGATTGTTTTACATCGGTGCTGGTACTTCGGGGCGTTTAGGCATTGTGGACGCTTCAGAATGTCCGCCAACTTTTGGAGTAGCTTTTGACCGCGTGATTGGGTTGATTGCTGGGGGAGATACTGCTATTAGAAAAGCCGTTGAGTTTGCCGAAGACGACCTAGAACAAGCTTGGAAAGATTTACAAGAATGGGATATTAATCCTAAGGATGTTGTCATTGGTATTGCAGCCTCGGGTACAACTCCGTATGTTTTAGGCGGTTTGAACAAATGCAACGAATTAGGGATTATCACAGGAGGAATTACGTGTAACGCAGGAAGTCCGTTGGCGCAAACAGCACAATTCCCGATTGAAGTAGTGGTAGGTCCTGAATTTGTCACTGGAAGTTCCAGAATGAAAGCAGGAACAGCACAAAAATTGGTATTGAACATGATTTCTACGACCACCATGATTCAGTTAGGTCATGTGAAAGGCAATAAAATGGTGGATATGCAGTTGAGCAACGTTAAACTCATAGACCGTGGCGTACGCATGATTATGAGCGAAATTCCAGTTAGCTACGAAGATGCCGAGCATTTATTAAAAACACACGGAAGTGTTCGTAAAGCCGTAGAGGCGTTTAAAATAAACTAAACTTTAGTTTAAGGTTTAAAGTTCAACGTTTAAGGTTAAATCTATAAACTTTTTAAACTCATAACCTTTTAAACTTATAAGCAAATAATAAATCCATGTCAACCAATAAAGAATTACTTGTAAAAGGAGTAAAAAAATTAGCTTTTGCGTTACCGCTATTATTTATAGGACCGTCGGTTATTTTTAGTTCTTTTAAAAATCAAAACCATCCTTTCTACATTCCTGTTCTAGGATTAGGAATTATCATTTGTGGTGTCAGTATTTTTCTTATCTTTAAGGGAATACAAACCATGATGAGAAGTTTATTTGGAAACTAAAAGTTCTGTTATGTAGTAATAGGTAGATTTAAAAAACCCCGAAAAGTACATTTTCGGGGTTTTTTAAAGTTAATTGGTTATATCTTCATCCTCTAACTTAGGATCAATAATTTTGTTATTATGTAATTTAACAGGGTTTTTAGATTTCTTCATTCGTAAATTTAGGAATTCTACAAACAATGAAAAGAAGATAGAAAAATATAAATATCCTTTTGGAATACTGTGGACTTCTGTTCCGCCAAAGAATGCCATATGAGCTAAATGTCCACCTTCAGCTAATAACATTACTCCTATAAGAATTAGGAATGATAAACCTAATATCTGGATGGTTGGGTGATTGTTAACAAATTTGCTTACAGGACCTGCAAAAATCATCATAATGATAATTGAAATGATGATTGATAAAATCATGATTAGTAATGCACCTTCATAGCCAAAACCTTCAGGAGCTTCTTTCATGCTTACTAATCCCACAGCAGTTAAAATACTATCAAATGAAAAGACAAGGTTTAAGGCTGCAATTTGAAAAATAGCTGCAGATAAACTGCCACTTGCTTTGCCTTTTTCACCTTCTTCTTCACCTTCTAATTTGTGATGAATTTCTGTTACAGATTTGTATAAAAGGAATAAGCCACCACCAAAAATAATTAGACTCTGACCTGTGATTCCTGCTTGAAGCCATCCCCAATCAATATGTAGTAAGGTTTCTTGCAGACTTAATACCCAAGTAATTCCGAATAATAACACAATACGGAATGCCATAGCTAATAGTAATCCAATTCTACGGGCTTTAGGTTGTTCTTCTTCTTTTAATTTACCAGAAACGATTGACAAGAACACGATGTTGTCAATACCTAAAATAATTTCTAAAAAAGTTAAGGTCAATAATGCTATCCAAGCATCAGGGTTAAATAAAATTTCCATTTTGATTTGTTAGTTTACAATCGTTATACGGAATTATTTCAATTTTGTTACAAAACCTTTTTGTTTTTTTGATTCTCCTACAAAGGAGTATTCAAATTGGTACCCTTTGTCATTTGTACTTAGTATTTTAATTTGAATCGCTTTCTTTTCCTGCATGTTTTTAGGATGTGTTTTTTGTAAAATGTATTCACATTCGTTCACCCAGCGTACTGTAGCGGTATCCTGTTTTCCATTGAAAGATTCAATTTGTAATGAATCATTACGTGTAAAAGTGGAGGTTTTTTTTACGCCTTCAATTTCTTGAACAAATTCGAAATTTCCAGTTTTATAGGCAGCACAATTGCGTTCAACTTGATAACATGATGTGAGTGAAAACAAGCTGAATAAAATGATTTTTTTCATTTTAATTTAATTAACGATATATTTATTGATTAATGAGATTAATTTACTTCTATCTAAAGGTTTGGAAATATAATCATTAAAACCCGAACTTAAAATTTTTATTTTATCTTCTTCTGCAGAGTAGGCGGTTTGCGCTATAATTGGAGTTTTAGGATGTAAGGGTCTGATATATCCCACGGCTTCGTAACCATTTAATACAGGCATTTTTATATCCATGAGTATCAATTGAATGTTGGGGTTTTTTTGGCAAATTTCTAAAGCTTCCTGTCCATCTTTAGCTCTAATAATGGTATAATTCAAATCTTTGACAATTTTTTGAAATAATAAAAAATTGATATTATCGTCTTCAGCAATCAGGATGGTGAAATTAGGGTTTGTTTCCAAAGGCTGATCAGGGATGTTACTACTTATTTTTGATTTTTCTTCAACTTGTAAGGGGATGAAAAAATGAAAAGTTGTGCCTTTGTTTAGTTCGGATTCTAGTTCGATTTGACCTCCTAATAGTTCAATGTATGCCTTAGAAATTGCTAAACCTAAACCTAATCCTCCAACTTTAATCGATAAATCACTTTCGATTCTACGAAATCGGTCAAAAATTTTCATTTTATTGTCAGGATGAATACCTATGCCGGTATCACTAATATAAAAATGGATCAAATTAGAAGATTGATCTATTTCATAACGAAGTGTAACTTTTCCTTTTTCTGTAAATTTAATAGCGTTATTAAGTAAATTTATTACAATTTGCTTTAATTTAATTTCATCTGAAATTGCATATTTTTTTAATTTTTGTTTTGGACTCTCAAGAACAAAATCAATCACTTTAGTTTCGGGAATCGTAATTTTTACACTTTCAAAAAGGATGTGCATGCTTTTGTCTAAATCGAAACTAGATAAGTTAGGAGTAATTAGATTGGATTCGATTTTAGACATAGCAATTAAATCGTCAATGATACTTACTAAGTTTTGACCACTTTTGTTAATTACATCTAGGTATTCCTTTTTGTCTTTAGTTGAGGTTTTAGTGTTAAGCAACAACTCTGTAAAGCCATTTATTGCATTTATTGGTGTTCTAATTTCATGCGATAAGTTTGCTAAGAAAATAGATTTCAATTTATCGCTTTTTTCGGCTTGTTTTTTGGCTTTAACTAAATGTTGTTGTTGTTGAATATTTTCGTCAAATAGTTCTCCTATATGTCCAAATTCGCCTTTGAAATGTTTGAGGATATCTATGTTTTTGTTGTTTTTTGGATTTTCAAGTATATTGGTAATTAAATTTAAAGGGGTAAAAATCCATTTTTTAGAATAATAGATAAAAATAAGTACGACTAATATGAAACTAATGATTATTATAATGAGTGTTGTTTTTGCTGTTTTAAAATCACGATGAGTAGGTTTAGAAAAGTAAAAAGTTCCTATTTTGTAGCCTTTCCAGTCTAAAATAGGTTTTAGATATTGGATATCATTGGTTTCTGTATTGTTGTCTATAATTTCAATAGTTCCTTCTTTAGCGCTACTTATCTGAATGATTTTCTGAAAAAAAGGTTTGTCTAAACGTAGGGCCATAAAAAAATACCCCGCTGGTGCTGTTTTCTTTTCAGGGTCGTTTGATGGATGTATGGTTGAGCCGTATACTTTGTAGATTATACCACGGTCTTTAATAAAAAAACTTAAAAATTTCTTTTGATAGAGTTGGTCTAAAAGTTTTTTAGGTATAATATTCTTATTGAAATTACCTCTTATTCTTGCATCCACTAAATTTCCATTTAATTGATAAACTGAGATTAAGTCTAAATGATAGACATCAATAGCGGTGCCGATATAAAAATCAAACCATTTTTCGTTTTTATCAGACAAATAAGTGACAAATTGATCCCAAAAAGACATGTCGACTATTTGACTTTCATAAGCATTCCAACTGGAATTAAGTTGGGAGTCTATTTCTTTTCCGAAGTTTTTTTTGCTAACCAAGTAATCGTTGTTTTCCTCTTTTATAGTATATAAGTATAAGCTCACAAAGAGTAATAGGAAAAAAGTGCTTACTGATAACGCAAGGAGTAAAGATTTTTTGTATGTAGAATTATAGGTAGGCAATAGGTTAAGTTGTTTTAGTTTTCTAAATATACAACTTTTATGTTTTGTTTTATTAAAAAAATCATTTCAAATCGTTTAAGGCATCGTCTGTAAAATGTTTAATGCTTTTTTCTTTGTTAAACTTTTCAGTATTGTAGTCATTTGACTTGTTTTTAGGGATCGATAAGCTATTCCAAGATTTGCTTTTTAACATTTTTGCGTAAAACACTATTTGTCCTACGTGATACGGATAATGAGCTAGTTGACGATTGATGGCTTCTAATACGGTATGTCCTTCGTTTCTGATATAAATAATAGTGGAGAGTTGTTCTGGAGTTAAACTATGTAAGGTGTCAAAAAAACAATTCCATCCTTTTTCCCAATATGTTAGTAAATCAGTTTTGTTGGTAAAAGTTTGTTCGAATTCACTATCTCTATTGCGCCATGATTTTTCGCCATCTGAGGTTAAAAAATCACTCCAACGCGAAAGCATGTTTCCTGCCAAATGCTTAACAATTACGGCAATTGAATTTGTGTCTTCATTGGAAGAAATAAATAATTGTTCGTCCTCTAATTGTGATATGGCTTTGTCCGCCAGAGTTTTGTAGTAGAGAAATTGTTTTTTAGTGCTTTCGAGATAGTCTTTGTTTAAATCCATTTTTTTTATTTTTGATGTGGCAAACTCTTGAAAAATAAAAATTATTTCTGTAGTTCTGTTGGGTGTCTTGTACTGTTGCTTTTTAAGTACTATCAAAAATAAAAAAAAATCCTTTTAGAAGTTCTAAAAGGATTAATTCTGTCGGGGTGGCAGGATTCGAACCTGCGACCTCCTGGTCCCAAACCAGGCGCGATGACCGGGCTACGCTACACCCCGTGTATTAGTTTTTTTATTTAGTGGGGAGAGCAGGATTCGAACCTGCGAAGGTTTCCCAACGGATTTACAGTCCGTCCTCGTTGGCCGCTTGAGTATCTCCCCATCACTAATACTGTGATTGCTTGATTGCGGTGCAAAGATACTGTTGTTTTTGATATTTCCAAGCAGTAGATACACGTTTTTTTTAAGTTTTTTGTAATTGATTGGTATTGAAATGAATAAAAATGAGTTCTTTTATGTTGAGGCTTTAAAAATAGTGACTTTGATGATTAATTGATCAAAAGAAAGGTGTAGTAATGAATCTTTTTACTCCTTTTTTTTGTTTTAGCTATTACTGCTACATAAAATTCGGTACTTAATTCAGGCTTAATATATAAGAGATATTTTAATCACTAAAGAATGTTAAATTGTAATTTATCGCATCAAACTTTGAATTTTTCTTTTAAAATGAGTATTCCTAAAAAATAATTAAAAATTGTTTAATCTCACTACTGGTTCTTCACAGGAGATGAAGATAGTCGAGATTTTATAAGTTACTGGCAGTTTCTGTAGTTTTTGGAATGAAATAGATAAAATATATGGAGCTCTTTATTTTTTCTGATTTGTGTTTTTAATTCGGTATGTTTAATGTCTAAATGGATTAAATGTTGTTTTGCATGTTTCTCACAATTTGCTATTGAATTTTGAAGGTTAAAAAAATGCTATAATTACGGTTTTTTACTTTTCTCTTTCATATTGTGTAATTAAGTTTCATTTTTTTGTTTAAAAATGGATTATTGTTTTATATTGTAATTAGAAATATTTTTAATGTTTAATATTTAAACTTTATTGCTCAATTTTGTTTCAGAAATAAATATAAAAAATCAATTTCTGAATTCTAAAGTCAGAAATCTAAAATCTAAAATAATATGTGTGGAATTGTATGCGCCTTTGATTTAAAACAAAAAACGGAAGTTCTTAGACCTCAAGTTTTAGAAATGGCAAAAAGTATTCGTCATCGCGGTCCAGATTGGAGTGGTATTTACAGTGATGATAAAGCTATTTTGGCTCATGAACGTTTAGCTATTGTTGATCCTGCATCAGGTAAGCAACCTTTATTTAGTGCTGACAAGCAATTAATTCTTGCTGCGAATGGTGAGATTTATAACCATCGTGAATTGAGAAAACAATTTGATGGGAAATATGATTTTCAAACACAAAGCGACTGTGAAGTTATTTTAGCTTTATATCAAGAAAAAGGAGTTGATTTTGTAGATGAATTAAACGGAATTTTCGGTTTTGCATTATACGATGTTGCAAACGAAGCTTATTTTATTGCTCGCGATCACATGGGGATAATTCCACTTTATATAGGTTGGGATAAGTATGGAACTTTTTATGTAGCATCTGAATTAAAAGCATTAGAAGGCTATTGTTCAAAGATAGAATTATTTCCTCCTGGGCATTATCTGCACAGTCATGATGGGAAATTAGTAAAATGGTACGACAGGGAATGGACAAGCTATGAGGCTGTTTCAGAAAATCAAACCAGTATTGAAGAATTGCGCAGTGCTTTAGAGGCTGCTGTACACCGTCAGTTGATGAGTGACGTGCCTTATGGGGTATTGTTGTCAGGAGGATTAGATTCTTCGATTACTTCAGCTATAGCAAAAAAGTTTGCTGCAAAGCGTATTGAGTCTAATGATGCCTCAGATGCTTGGTATCCACAATTGCATTCATTTGCAGTAGGGTTAGAGGGGTCTCCTGATTTAGCCGCTGCTCAAAAGGTAGCCGATCATATAGGTACTATTCATCATGAAATTAAATTTACAATACAAGAAGGGCTTGATGCTATTCGTGATGTTATTTATAATTTAGAGACTTATGATGTAACTACTGTGCGTGCTAGTACTCCCATGTATTTAATGGCAAGAGTGATTAAGTCAATGGGGATAAAAATGGTTTTGTCGGGTGAAGGTTCTGACGAATTGTTTGGAGGCTATTTGTATTTTCATAAAGCTCCAAATGCTAAGGAATTTCATGAAGAAACTGTTCGTAAATTAAGTAAATTGCATATGTATGATTGCCTCAGAGCGAATAAAAGTTTAGCTGCCTGGGGAATTGAAGGACGCGTTCCTTTTTTAGATAAAGAATTTATGGATGTTGCTATGCGTATTAACCCTGATGATAAAATGATTAAAAATGGGAAAATGGAAAAATGGGTGTTGCGTAAAGCTTTTGAAGATGTGTTGCCAGAAAGTGTGGCATGGCGTCAAAAAGAACAATTTAGTGATGGTGTGGGGTATAGTTGGATTGATACCTTGAAAGCTTTAGTAGATAAAGAGATTACAGACGAGCAATTGGAAAATGCTAAATATCGTTTCCCAATTCAAACACCTATGAATAAAGAAGAATATTATTATCGAACAATTTTTAACGAGCATTTTCCAAGTGATACAGCTGCTTTATGCGTTCCTCAAGAAGCCAGTGTGGCTTGTAGTACTAAAATTGCTTTAGAATGGGATGAGGCTTTTAAAAAATTAAATGATCCTTCTGGGCGTGCGGTTGCCAATGTGCATGAAGATGCTTATTAGGTAATTGAATTATTATTTTGAGTTTTTAAATCAAAATAGGAAGTAGATATTACAATCAAATGTTTATGGTTTAATTCAAAAAAATAAGAGGCTTCTGCCTAGTCATGGTCGGAAGATTTTTCTTCCGACTTTTTTTTGCTTTGTACTTTCATGGGGGTGTGTTTATATTTATGATTTTAACAAGGTTTTTCTTATTTATTTCATTTAATTTTCGTATATTTATTACTGTAAATCAGTAATTTATGACGAATTTCAAAGACCATAAAATTTCACTTAAGTATCTTTTAGAGTTTATTCCTAAAGCGTTAATGAGTCATCTTTCAGCCACAACAAATGTCGATTATTATAGTAAAACACTCCATGGAGAAAAAATGTTTTATCTGTTGTTATTCAGTATTTACGATAACGAAAAACTGAGTCAAAGAACCTTAGAAGACACTTTTAATAGTAGCGGATTCAAGGCTTTGTTTGGTTTAGGAGAGGAAGAAAAAATACGACGAAGTTCAATTTCGGAAAGATTGTCCAAAATAGACTCTGGCTATTTTAAAGAAATCTACGAGTATATGTATGAGCAATTTTCGAGTCTTTATAATAAGACTGAGATAGAGAAATATAATCTGATACGAGTTGATAGTACGATTGTTTCCGAAGCTTCATCAAAAATGAAGGAAGGAATAGACCAAAAAAACGGGAAGAAACTTGTGAAGTTCAGTTTTTCCTTCGATGGAATTTTACCTTCAGCAGTGCAAGTGTTTAACGCTCAAAAATATTCTTCCGAAGAAATTGCTTTACCAGAAGCTATCCTTGAACAAGTAAAAAAAGAAGAGCATCATGACAATATTTACATCATTGACAGAGGCTTACAGTCCACTCGCGCAATGAAGAACTTCGATCAAAAAGCGATTAAATTCATCATTCGATCTAAAGAAAATCGAAAATTTATTGAAACCGAATCATTTCTAGATTCTGATTATATTCAAAAATGGGAAGATTGGGAAGTTATCAAAGATAGCAAGGTGAAACTTTATACTGGAAATCCCATTCAAAATAAGCGTGGGAAAATACACTTTCGGGAGGAGTTAGTAGAGAAAGAGTTTCGTTTGGTGGTTATCAAAAACGAAAAACTAAACAAATAAATGTGGTTTCTGACCAATGAATTTGAACTTTCTCCAAGGGAAGTATCTGATTATTATCGCAAAAGATGGGATATTGAAGTGTTTTTCAGGTTTCTGAAACAGGAACTAAACCTTAGTCATTTGGTGTCACTAAATAAAAACGGTATTGAAGTAATGGTTTATATGACCATGATTGCATCAATGTTGCTATTAATCTATAAAAAAGCTAATAACCTCGGTTACAAAACCGCCAAAAGGCGTATTGCGATGGAGCTTAGAGATATGATAACAGCTATACTAATAATTTTTGCAGGAGGCGACCCAGATAAAGTCTTTAAGACATAAAAAAAATGGCCGGAATTTCTTCCGACCATGACTAGCTTCTGCCTCTTATTTTTTTTGATATCTTTTGTTTTTCAAAAGGGTTGCCGTAGTCTGATAAAATCCTATAGTTTGATTTACTAAAGTAGGATCGATAGTGTTTTTAGGTTTTTCATCATAATACAATTGAAAAGCTACGGGTAATTTTGAAGGTTGCAAACTTAAATCGAACTGTTTCACTTTTTGTTTTGGCGAAAGGATTGTTAAAATGTTGTTTCTAATGAATCCTAAATCTTGATAAGTAGCTATAAAAGCTCTTGGTTTATAGGAAGGGTGGTACACATCTTGTCCGTAAAACTTGCTTTTGTAATTAAAGCCCAAGCGACCTAAAAGAGTAGGCATAATATCAATTTGTGACATTAAAATAGGATTTATACTAGCTTCTTTTCCTGGTTCAAAAATCATAGCTGGAATACGATATTTGTCCATAGGTAATTCTGTTTTTCCTGCGCTCGAAGCACAATGATCCGCAATAATTACAAAAACGGTATGGTTGTACCAAGCTTGCTTTTGTGCCATTTTAAAAAATTGTTTTAAGGCGTAATCGGTGTATTTTACGCCTCCTTCACGCGATTTAGCATCGTTAGGAATATCAATTTTTCCAGCTGGGTAAGTAAAAGGTCTGTGGTTACTTACTGTCATCCAATGATTGAAAAAGGGTTTGCCTGTTTTAGCTTCTGCATTCATAGTTTGAATGGCTTTTTTAGCCATATCCTCATCGCATACTCCCCAAACATTGTCAAAAGTTATCTCCTCAGGTTTAAAAGTTTTTTTATCAACTATGTCATATCCATTGCCTCCAAAAAAATCTTCCATATTGTCAAAATAGGCATCTCCACCGTAAAGGTATTTTACAGAATATCCTTTTTCTTTGAATACGCTTCCAGTAGAAAACTTATTTTTATTGTCTTTTCGTTTTACAATGCTTTCTCCAGGCGAAGGAGGTAAACACAAAGTAACCGCTTCAAGTCCTCTAATAGTACGATTCCCAACGGCATATAAATTAGAGAAAACAGTACTTTTTGTAGCTAAACTGTCTAAAAAAGGTGTGACATTCAATTCATTTCCATACATTTTCATGAAATCGGCACTCAAGCTCTCAATTGTAATAAGTACTACATTTTTTTTAATTTCTGTTGTTCTTCCTTTAATGATTTGGGTAGAAGTAGCATTACTTTCAATTTCTAATTGTTGATTTAATAAAGTAAATGCTTCGTTATCGGGTAAAGTTTTGTAAAATTTATTATAATCAAGCTCGCTATTTCTAAAAGCTAAAAAGAAACGGTATAAGCCATTTGCTTGTAACTCATTGGTAAATACATTGGTTGAAGTTTCTTGTTTTGCTAATACAGGTACAAGAAAAGTAGCCAAAGCAAAAAGTGCAATATAACCTACAGTTGATTTAATTTTTTCTTGAAAACTTGGTAATTTTTCTAAGAAAGGCATCGATTTTTTTACAATTTTATAAGTAAAAAATGCTGTTATTATCCCTACGCCAATAAACAAAGGAATAATAGGATAAGATTCCATGATATTTTTAATAACTTCATTCGTGTAAACAAGGTAATCTACCGCAATAAAATTGTAACGAACACCAAATTCATTCCAAAAGAAAAACTCACTTATTGAATTTTGAATGATTATGAGCGTGATTATAAATATGGCAATTGAAAATAAGGCTATTCGTATGTGTTTTCTATATTTAGGTAAGAAAAGCATCAAGCCAAAAAAAGTGGTTTTTAAGGCTACAAAACCAATTCCAATTTCGGGTAAAACGCCACCATATTCATTTAAAATAGTATTAAAACAAGCAACATATATCAAAAGTGATAAAAATCCACCAAAAATGATATACCCCCACGGTTTTGTGTATTTACTTTCAGAAAGAAATAGCAAATAAAGCCAAATGAGACTCGAAGCGGTTATAAAAACAAAAAAATCAGTTAGAAAACCTGTTAGGAAAATTTTTATAATTTCTGCCCAACTAAAACTAGTAGTCGTAATGGGATGGAATAATAAAACTATTCGTAAGACAAAACTGGATAATAAAAACAGGTTTAACAGCTGCTTATACGGTGATTTTTTTTCAAAAAGCATCATTTTAAAAATTTTTAGGCAAAAGTAAACTATATTTGGGAATAAATTAATTTTTAGAAATATGAATGTCCCGCATTATCATTTGCTCGTAAACCATTTTCCAATTATTGGATTGTTTTTTGGTTGTGCTATTTTACTCTATGGATTACTCAAAAAGCAAGAAGTAGCTATCAAGATTGCATATGTAATTTTTATTTTTTGCATGCTGATGGGGAAAATTTCCATGATGACAGGAGATAGAGCAGAACATTTTTTAGAAAATAATGATAGGTTCTCTCATGAATTAATCGAAGCTCATGAAGAATCGGCCGAGTTGTTTATGAAAGGGATGTATATCCTTGGAGTCAGTTCTATTATCGGATTGTATATGCAGTCTAAACATCATCCAAAATCAAAATTTCTTGCCTTTACAATCTTGGTTTTAGTCTTGGTAACTTTATTTTTATCACAAAATGTAGGTGTTACAGGAGGTATTATTGCTCATGATGAAATAAGAAACTCACTACTCAAGTGATTGTTTTTTTAGTTAATTGTGGTTTTGTATGTTTTTTTATTCAATTTTTTTTTGGATTTTTAAAAAATAATTACCGATATTTGCAAAACAAACAACAGAAAATATGTTTTTAAATCAATTACATCATCATCATCATTTTTTCCACGCTCAAGCGAGGTAGTGATGATGTACATGTAAATCATATAAACTAGTAACCCGTTTGAGTCTATCAAACGGGTTTTTTGTTACTTCACTGCAAACACTCTTGGTAGACTCATTTTAAAGTAAATAAATAAAAATGAGTGTTTTAAAAATTGCTATTCAAAAATCAGGACGTCTTAATGAAGATAGCATCCAATTATTAAAAGATTGCGGAATTGCCATCAATAATGGTAGTGACCAATTGAAAGTTACCGCTTGTAATTTTCCTTTAGAAATTTATTTTCTGCGCAATTCTGATATTCCACAATACTTGCTGGATGGAGTGGTGGATGTTGCCATAGTAGGCGATAATCTTTTAGCTGAAAAAGGAAAAACGATTCGAGTGGTTGAAAAATTAGGCTTTTCAAAATGTCGTGTTTCAGTGGCTGTTCCTAAAAACTTCAACTATGAATCTATTCAGGATTTAGAAGGTTTGCAAATAGCAACTTCGTATCCAAATACAGTTTTAAACTATTTTAATGCTCAAGGTGTGACTGTCAACTTGCACCAAATTTCAGGTTCAGTTGAAATTGCTCCTAATATTGGACTTTCAGATGCTATTGTTGATATCGTTTCAAGTGGGAGCACCTTGTTTAAAAATAATTTGAAAGAAGTTGAAGTAATTTTAAAAAGTGAAGCTGTGCTTGCTGTAGCTCCTCAATTACCTTTTGAGGTAGAAGCTTTGTTACAAAAATTAGTCTTCCGTATACAGTCGGTGTTGCGCGCCCGAAAATCGAAATATATCTTGATGAATGTGCCTAACGAAAAAATTGAATCTGTAAGTAAAATTTTACCTGTATTAAAAAGTCCTACCATTATGCCTTTGTCAGAAGTAGGGTGGAGTAGTTTGCACTCCGTAATTGATGAAGAGAAATTTTGGGAAGTCATCGACCAATTGAAAGAGGCAGGAGCCGAAGGAATTTTAGTTTGTCCAATTGAAAAAATTGTTTTATAAGATCATGCAAAAATACAATAATCCAATCCCTTCAACTTGGGATACCTTGACTCAACGACCTACAGAAAGTTTCGCTACTATTGAGGAAACTGTTAATTTAATTTTTAAAGACATTCAAAACAATGGCGATGCTGCAATTGCTAAATACACTTCCATATTCGATGGAGTTCGTTTAGAAAATTCTTTCGTAACAAAGCAAGAATTTGAAGATGCTGAGAATCTTATTTCTAGCGTATTAAAAGATGCTATTTCTGTTGCTAAAAACAATATTGAAAAATTTCACCAAATACAAAAAACTGAGAAACGCTCTGTTTCTACTATGGAAGGGGTAGAGTGTTGGATAGAAAAAAGACCGATTGAAAAAATTGGTTTATACATCCCAGGTGGTACAGCACCTTTATTTTCAACGGTTTTAATGTTAGCGGTACCTGCTATGATTGCTGGATGTAAAGAAATTGTATTGTGTACACCTCCTGATAAAACAGGAAACATTAACCCTGCTATATTATATACTGCTAAACTTTGCGGAGTTGAAAAGGTGATTAAAGTGGGCGGTATTCAAGCCATTGCAGGAATGACTTTTGGGACAAATAGTATTCCGAAAGTGAGCAAGATTTTTGGTCCAGGGAATCAATTTGTAACCGTAGCTAAGCAAAAAGCCCAACAATATGGTGTAGCTATTGATATGCCAGCAGGCCCTAGCGAGTTGTTAGTCTTTGCTGATGAAACTGGAATCCCTGCTTTTATCGCTTCAGATTTATTGAGCCAAGCGGAACATGGTACAGACAGTCAAGTGATATTTGTAACTACGCAAGAAAAAATGATTACAGCGGTTGAAGAAGAAATTGCCAAACAGTTAGAGGTTTTACCAAGAAAAGAAATTGCACGTCAAGCTATAGCCAATTCTAAAATGGTAGTTTTTGAAAATGAAAGTACAGCATTGGATTTTATTAATGATTATGCCCCTGAACATTTTATAGTTTGTTCCAAAAAGGAGGACTTTTTCTTAGATAATATCAATAATGCAGGTTCGGTATTTATTGGGAATTTTACCCCTGAAAGCGCAGGTGATTATGCTTCAGGAACTAACCATACTTTGCCCACAAATGGTTATGCTAAAAATTACAGTGGTGTGAGTCTAGATAGTTTTATGAAAACGATGACATTTCAAAAAATTAGCCAAGAAGGTATGCAACAACTTGGAAATACCATTGAGGTTATGGCGGAAGCCGAAGGGCTTCAGGCACATAGAAATGCAGTAACGATTCGTTTATTGAAAAATAGATATTAGTTATTTGTGTATAAGTTTTAATAATTATTTAACAGTAAAAAGAGTATTAAATAAAGTTAAATTGTAACCCCCTTAAACATGGATATCAATAACCTTCTTAGAGATAATATTAGAATGATGCAATCCTATGCCTCTGCCCGTAATGAATTTGATAAAGACGACGAAAGTTTAATTTTTTTAGATGCCAATGAAAGCCCGTTTGATAATGGAATTAATCGTTATCCTGACCCTTTGCAAAAAGAATTGAAAGGAATATTATCGCAATTTAAAGATGTAGATCCTGATCAGATTCTCCTAGGTAATGGTAGTGATGAGGTGCTAGATTTGCTATTTAGAGCTTTTTGCGAACCCAACCGTGATAATGTAATTACATTACCACCTACTTATGGTATGTATAATGTTTTGGCAAATCTGAATGCTGTAGAAGATCGTAAAGTATTTTTAGGTTCTGATTTTAAAATGCGATTAACTGAAATTATGGATAATGTTGATCAATTTACAAAACTTATTTTTTTATGTTGTCCTAATAATCCTACTGGAAATCCTTTGTGTAATGATATGATCATACAGTTGTTGGAAAAATTCCAAGGATTGGTAGTAGTTGATGAAGCATATATTGATTTTTCATGCAAGGAAAGTTTGTTGAATCGATTGGATGAATTTCCTAATCTTGTGGTAACTCAAACTTTATCAAAAGCTTTTGGAATGGCGGGTATTCGTTTAGGTATTTTATTTGCTTCAAAAGAAATTATTGCCGTTTTAAACAAGATTAAACCACCTTACAATATTAATACTTTAACTCAAAAGCGAGCTAAAAAAGAATTGCTTAAACTTAAAGAAATTAATGTAAACATTAAATTGATAATCAAAGAACGAGATCGTTTAATTAAAGAATTTCTTCAAATTAATTTTATCAAAAAAGTGCATCAATCTGAAGCTAATTTTATATTGATTGAAGTGGATAATGCGAATTTAAGATATCAACAATTATTGGATAATAAAATTGTGGTTCGTAATAGAACTAAAGAATACGGATTGCTAAATTGTTTGCGAATATCAATTGGTACTCCTGCTCAAAATACAATTCTTATAGATACACTAAAAAACTTATAAAATGGCTAAAAAAGTACTTTTTATTGACCGTGATGGAACTATGATTAAAGAGGTTTCTGATTATCAAATTGATGCCTTTGAAAAAATGATTTTTTATCCTAAATGTTTAACCTATTTAGGTAAAATTGCGAAGGAATTAGACTATGAGTTGGTTTTGGTGACTAATCAGGATGGTTTAGGTACTGAAATTTTTCCAGAAGAAACTTTTTGGCCAGTTCATAATTTTATTATGAAAACTTTTGAAGGTGAAGGAGTGTTTTTTAGTAATGAATGTATTGATAGAAGTTTTCCTGAAGACAATGCCTCTACACGCAAACCGCGAACTGGAATGTTAACCCAGTACTTTTCATCAGATTATGATTTGGCAAATTCTTTTGTGATAGGTGATAGATTAACAGATGTGGAATTAGCTAAAAACTTAGGAGCTAAGGCTATTTATATCAATGATGGGATAACAGCAGGAACAACAGAAATTGAAAACTCAGTTGAAGTTTTGCAAGAGGTAATTGCCTTAGAAAGCAATGATTGGCAGGTTATTTACGAATTTTTAAAATTAAAAAATCGTGTTGCTACCATTCAAAGAACCACCCACGAAACGGATATTCAAATTGCAATAAATTTAGACGGAACTGGAAAAAGCACTATTCACACAGGTTTAGCTTTTTTTGACCACATGCTTGACCAAATTGCGCGTCACGGACAAATGGATTTAAATATCCAAGTAACAGGGGATTTACAAGTAGATGAACATCATACTATTGAAGATACCGCCATTGCTTTGGGAGAAGTTTTTAATCAAGCTTTGGGGAATAAATTAGGAATGGAACGCTATGGTTTTACCTTGCCTATGGACGATTGCTTAGCGCAAGTGGCTATCGATTTTGGAGGGCGTAACTGGTTGGTTTGGGACGCTGATTTCAAAAGAGAAAAAATAGGAGCAATGCCTACAGAAATGTTTTTCCATTTTTTTAAATCTTTCACCGATGGTGCCAAATGCAACCTGAATATAAAAGCTGAAGGTACTAACGAGCATCACAAAATTGAAGCTATTTTCAAAGCTTTTGCAAAAGCAATCAAAATGGCTGTTAAACGCGATGCCGAAAAAATGATTTTACCGTCTACGAAAGGAATGCTTTAATAGTATTTCGATAATTGAATTCATAACCGTTAAATCACTCAAGAAAATGAATAATAATAATGTTCAAGTCTCTCCTTTGGGTGCGGATGGGACTAATATTGCCATCATAGATTACGGAGCTGGAAACGTGCAGAGCGTGCTTTTTGCTTTGGAGCGTTTGGGATATAAAGGTTTTTTAACTTCAAATGAAGAGGAAATTTTATCCGCTGACAAAGTTATTTTTCCCGGGGTAGGAGAAGCTGGTAGTGCTATGAAAATGATACGTGAACAAGGTTTAGATAAAGTAATCCTTCAATTAAAACAACCTGTCTTAGGGATTTGTTTAGGAATGCAATTACTTTGTAAAGCTACTGAAGAAGGAAATACAACTGGACTTGGTATTTTTGATATAGCTATTAAAAAATTCAGCACGAAGGTAAAAGTTCCACAAATGGGTTGGAATACAATTTATAATCTTAAAACGCCATTATTCGAAAATATTCAGGAAAATGAGTATGTGTACTTAGTACATAGTTATTATGCTCCATTTAATCCATATTCGATTGCCACTACCAATTATCAAGAAGCCTACAGCACTGCGATTCAAAAAGATAATTTTTATGGCGTACAATTCCATCCTGAAAAGAGTGGAAGCATTGGAGAAAAAATACTTTATAATTTTCTGAAACTCTAAAAAAGCGCCATACTTTAATAATAAAAAAATAGTATCAATTTTTAAAATTACCTCACGATATTCCCTTTTAGGGTTAGAGGAATCTTATTATGAGAATCATTCCAGCTATAGACATCATCGACGGAAAATGCGTTCGTCTGTCAAAAGGCGATTACGCTACTCAAAAAATTTATAATGAAAATCCGTTAGAAGTTGCGAAACAATTTCAAGACCACGGCATCGAATATTTGCATCTTGTCGATTTGGATGGTGCTAAATCAAGTCGCATCATTAATCATAAAATTTTAGAGCAAATTGCGACTAAAACCAATTTGAAAATTGATTTTGGCGGTGGGCTAAAATCAGATGAGGATTTACGAATTGCATTCGAATCAGGAGCTATTCAGGTCACTGGTGGAAGTATAGCAGTTAAAAATTCAGATGTATTTGAAACATGGATTAAAAAATATGGTGCTGAAAAAATAATTTTAGGTGCCGATGCAAACCAAGAAAAAATTGCAATTTCGGGTTGGTTGGAAGAAAGCAATCTAGAACTAATTCCATTCATTAAAGACTATATGGAAAAAGGAATTTCGTACGTAATTTGTACGGATATCGCTAAAGATGGTATGCTAGAAGGGCCCAGTTTTGATTTATATAAAAATATTTTGCTTGAAACCCCAACCATTAAATTAATCGCTTCCGGAGGAATATCGAAATTTGATGAATTACCACAATTAGCAGCGCTCGGTTGTGAAGCAACGATTATAGGAAAAGCAATTTATGAAGACAGAATTAGTTTGAAGGAATTGGAAAGGTATGTTTTAGGAGGAAAGTGATTAGTGTTTAGTAATCAGTGTTCAGTGTTCAGAAAAGAATACGGTAGCATGCTTTAGTTCTATGATTTCAGTTTAAAAAATTTTAGTACCCTCTGTGCCTTCTTAGTCTCCTTAGTGGTTTAAAAAAAATAATATGCTTACAAAAAGAATAATTCCTTGTTTAGATATAAAAAACGGACGAACCGTAAAAGGCGTCAATTTTGTTGGTTTACGTGATGCGGGTGACCCCGTTGCTTTGGCAAAAAAATACTCCGAAGAGGGTGCTGACGAATTGGTTTTTTTAGATATTTCTGCGACTGAGGAGCGTCGAAAAACTTTAGTTCCACTAGTTCGAGAAGTGGCACAAGCCATCAACATTCCTTTTACCGTTGGAGGTGGTATTTCTTCTGTTGAAGATGTTGAAATATTACTCCGCAATGGTGCAGATAAAATTTCTATTAATTCATCTGCGGTCAAAAATCCTCAATTAATCAACGAACTTGCTTCTAAATTTGGGAGTCAATGTGTGGTGGTTGCTATTGATGCCAAGTATGTTAACGGCACTTGGTTAGTACATTTAGTAGGAGGGAAGCAAGCCACAGAAATCAACTTATTTGATTGGGCAAAAGAAGTGGAACAACGTGGCGCAGGCGAAATCCTTTTTACTTCCATGGACAACGACGGTACCAAATCTGGTTTTGCAAACGAAGCCCTCGCACAACTTGCCACTTTGGTAAACATTCCCATTATTGCTTCCGGAGGTGCGGGTACGATGGCGCATTTTCTCGACGGATTTGAATTAGGTAAAGCCGATGCTTGTTTGGGAGCAAGTGTATTCCATTTTAATGAAATGACCATTCCAGAATTAAAAACATATTTAAAAACCAATGACATCGCGATTAGAATTTAAGTTTATATGTTTAAAAGTTTAAAAGTTTAGAAGTTTAAAAGAGTTAAAACATTTAATACCTAAATGAAGTATTGATTATTGTTATTTAAATTAAAATCCACAACTATGAAATTAGATTTTTCGCAATACACTAACGGACTGATTCCTGCAATCATACAGGATGCCGTAACTAAAAACGTTTTGATGTTAGGCTACATGAACCAAGATGCCTTAGACCTGACGTTGCAAACCAAAAAAGTAACTTTTTTTTCCCGTTCTAAAAACAGATTATGGACTAAAGGGGAGGAAAGTGGTAATTTTTTAGAATTCCTGTCAATTGAAAATGATTGTGACCAAGATACTCTGTTAATTAAGGTTAAGCCTCATGGACCTACGTGTCACACAGGGGCTGATACCTGCTGGCAAGAGACTAATCAGTCAGCCAATGGTTTTCTTACTCAATTAGAAGCTACTATCGAAAATAGAAAAAACAACAGTACTAACGAGCAAAGTTATATAGCTTCATTATTTGAAAAAGGTATTAATAAAATTGCTCAAAAAGTAGGTGAGGAAGCAGTAGAAGTAGTCATTGAAGCCAAAGACAACAATGACGAACTTTTTTTAAACGAAAGTGCCGATTTGCTTTTTCACTATCTCATCCTTTTGAATGCCAAAGGTTTTTCCTTGGAAGAGGTTGTGCAAGTTCTGCAATCGCGTGTTAAATCGTAAGTAATTGCACATTATCTTTCAATCGTTCTATCAATAAATTCATCATTCTTTTGTTCAAGTTTGATGAATTTTTGATGTACGTATCATATTCTTCAAGCGTAAATAAGCCAATAATCATCCCTTTTAAAGAATTTCTGAATTTGATGTCTTTCTGAATCACATGTTCTATATAACTCAGTTTTTTCTCTATGGATAAACCAAAAAACACATTTTTCTGTTTTACGGCATAATTAATAAAAACATGCACAAACAAATCATTTTGAAGTTTTAATATAGGACGCAACGTCTGATTTTGAAAAATTTCTTCCGTAGAAGATTGTGCTGAGATACTGCCTAAGGTTTCGCCTCTTAAAAGTAAGAGTTGTTCAGTACGTGTGCTCATTTATTTTAGTTTTGATTAAATTTACCAAAAATCCCTACATCCTCCGAATTTACTTTCAAAAGTTATTAGTATTTTCGTGTTGAAAACCTTTGCTATGTATACTTCTAAAATATTTGTCACGGTGGATGCCGTAGTTTTTAAAGAACAATCGGTGTTGTTGATAAAGAGGTTAAAAGAACCTTTTCAGGATTGTTGGGCTTTGCCAGGTGGCTTTGTCGATGAAAATGAAGATTTATTAGATGCGGTAAAAAGAGAACTTCTGGAAGAAACCAATATAAAAGCTAATGATTTTGTTCAGATAGGCGCTTTTGGTACTCCTGGGCGTGACCCAAGACATCATACGGTTTCAGTAGTTTTTGCAACAAAAGTACCTACAAACACTCAAGCCATAGCTGCTGATGACGCCAAAGAGGCCGAATGGTTTGCCATAAATAATTTACCTGAACTAGCTTTTGACCATCAAGAGATTATAGCGTTCACACTTGAAAAAAATAACAATGCGATATAAAACACACAAATGGGTTAGACCCGAAGATTTGAATGCCAATGGAACCCTTTTTGGAGGTAAACTTTTATCTTGGATAGATGATGAAGCGGCCTTATATTCCATTGTAATTCTGAAAAATAACAAAATTGTAACCAAATTTATGTCAGAAATTAACTTTATGAGTTCTGCTCGTCAAGGTGATATCATTGAAATTGGTTTAGATATAATACGTTTTGGTAGTACATCTATTACCATGAAATGCGAGGTTCGCAATGTGATGACTAAAGCTACAATTATTACTGTAGATGCTATTACTATGGTTAATTTAGATAGTTTTGGTCAACCAGCCGTTCATGGGAAATCAAAAGAAGTTTTGTCTATAGATGAAAAAGTGAGTGAATAATAAAAAAAGGTCGCATTTTTGATGGCTTTTTTTGTTAAAACTGTAACTTTGTCAAAATTTTAAGAAGAATGAATTTTTCTTTTGTGATCCCCGTTTATAATCGACCTGACGAAATTGACGAGTTGTTAGAAAGTTTGACCAAACAAACTTATGCTAAACCTTTTGAGGTTATTATTGTAGAAGATGGTTCAACTGTGCCTTGTGAGCATATTATTGATAAATATCGCTCCAAATTGCAAATTACCTATTATTTAAAATACAATTCAGGTCCTGGTGATTCCCGAAATTTTGGGATGCAATATGCAAAAGGGGATTACTTTTTAATTTTAGATTCTGATTGTATTTTGCCTGCGCAATACCTTACAGAGGTTGATAAGTCTTTAAGTGCCAGATATGTTGATTGTTTTGGAGGACCAGACAATATGTTGCCGTCATTTACTCCTATACAAAAAGCGATAAACTTTGCTATGACTTCCCCTTTGACTACGGGTGGCGTGCGTGGTGGCTCAGAAAAAATTGTGAAATTCCAACCGCGTAGCTTTAATATGGGGATTTCAAGAAATGCTTTTGAAGCCTCTAAAGGTTTTTCAAATATTCATCCTGGTGAAGATCCTGATTTATCGATTCGTTTATGGAAAATGGGGTTTGAAACTAAATTGATTTCTGAAGCTTTTGTCTATCATAAAAGAAGAATCGATTGGGAAAAATTTTATATTCAAGTAAATAAATTTGGTAAAGTTCGTCCAATTTTGAATAAATGGTACCCTGAATATGCCAAACCTACTTTCTTTTTGCCAGCCTTATTTGTTTTAGGCGTCTTTTTAGGAATCATAGCAACATTCTTTTTGTTTGACTATATCCTTAGACTGTATTTTCTTTATACAGTTATCATTTTTATGGTTTCTACATTTAAAAACAGAAGTCTGAAAGTTGGGTATTATTCTATTATAGCGGTATGGCGTCAATTTTTTGGTTACGGTATGGGGTTTATAGAGTCTTATTATAAAATTTTTATTCTAAAGAAGGAACCCAAAGAAGCTTTTCCAGAATTATTCTTTAAAGTATAATGACTAAAATTATCGGATTGACAGGAGGAATAGGTAGTGGAAAATCTACCATAGCACGGATGTTTCAGCAACATGGTGTTCCTGTGTATATAGCCGATGAAGAAGCTAAAAAATTGATGGATTTACCTGAAACTATCCAGAAAATTCAGACATTTTTTGGAACAGAAATCGTTTTGTCGGGGAAAATTGATAGAAAAAAATTAGCTCAAATTGTTTTTCAAAACCCTGACAAACTCCAAATTTTGAATGGTATCGTTCATCCTTTAGTCAAAAAACATTTTGACGCTTGGGTTGCACTACATGCAGATTTTCCTTTTTTGGTTAAAGAAGTCGCAATTTTATTTGAAAGTGGTTCGTATAAAGACTGTGATCAAATTATTACGGTTGTAGCGCCTGAAGACGTAAGAATTTCTAGAGTTATGCAAAGAGATGGCGCCTCTGAACAAGAAGTTAAGGCAAGAATTCGTAATCAATGGACCGATGCACAGCGTATTGCTTTGAGTGATTTTGTCATAAATAATGAAAATCCATTGGAAACCGAGAAACAATTCTTGCAAATTCTTAATATATTATCAAATCCGCACTAATATTTTCGTTTGTTAATGTTTGGTTAATTTTTTTAACATTTACTTGTTAAAATATTATATTTGTTTCAATGAATAAGAATCTTTTTCGCTTGGTTATTGTCTTGATGTCGATATCCTTAATTGGGATTATTGCCGTACAGGGTTACTTGATTAATGTCTCTTTTAAAAATAAAGAAGAACAGTTTAAATATCAAGTAAAACAAGTGATTGATAATGTGGCTAGAGAAGTTGAAGAGCAGGAAGCTTTTTCATTTTTGAGTCGTTTTAGCAAGATTAAAGATAGTATTGGTAAAGCTCCAGAACGTAGTGAGTTGATGAAGTTTTTTTATGTTGAAAAAAATGAATTGACAAATCAAACAATTATTTATTCAAATAGTATAATACCTGAGGATTATTCTGTTTCGTCTTCGTTCTTTGATAAAAATAATGATTCCACACGAATCAAAAATTATGTCGCAAAAAGGGTGACTGAAGTGTACAATGAAGCGACCATGAACGATCAAAATATGGGAGGTCAAGTTACACCTACGGAGCGTATTGAAAGGTCAGGGGTAGTGGAGGTGCTTGATAAAGCTAATTTTGAGCTCAATTTTAAAGACATAGCGGCCACTCGTCAAGTAACGCAAAGGGTTACGAATGAGCAACTTCAGTTTTTATTTGCAACAGAATTGAAAGCTTTAGGGATCAATACACCTTTTGAATTTGGAGTGTACAATAACGGTTTAGCAACCAAAGTGCGATCAGAAAGTTTTAAATATGATAAAAAAAACACCTATGATACGCCACTTTTTACAGATAATGATGGAGTAAGTCGTTACCAATTGTTGTTGAGTTTCCCTAAAAAGAAAGTTTTCTTGGCTTCTGATTTTATTGGAATTGCGATGTTAGCTTTTTTGTTTACCTCAATTATTATAGTAGCTTATTATAGTGCTTTGAAGCAGTTGAATACACAACGTCATATTTCACAAATAAAAACCGATTTTATCAATAATATGACGCATGAGTTTAAAACACCTATTGCGACGATCAATTTAGCTTTAGATGCGATTAAAAATCCTAAAGTTATAGACGATAAAGAGAAGGTACAACGTTATTTGCAAATGATTAAGGATGAGAATAAACGTATGCATGCCCAGGTTGAAAATGTATTGCGTATCTCGAAATTGGAACGCAAAGAGTTAGATATTAAAAAAGAAAATCACAATGTACACGATATGTTAGAGGAAGCTATTGAACACGTAAGTTTGATAGTTGAAGATCGTGAAGGAAGTGTGAAAACTAATTTAAAAGCATCAAAAACAACAGCTTTAGTAAGCGATATTCATTTTACGAATGTATTAGTAAATGTGTTGGAAAATGCGGTTAAATATTCGGTAGAAGCGCCAGAGATTGAGGTCTCTACAGAGAATGTTAAAAATTTTATTGTGATTAAAATCAAAGATAACGGTATAGGGATCAGTAAAGCCTCTCAGAAGAAAATTTTTGATAAGTTTTATAGAGAACATACTGGTGATATACACAATGTGAAAGGACATGGGTTAGGTTTGGCCTATGTTAAAAGAATTATTGATGACCATCATGGAGAAGTAATGGTGGAGAGCGATAAAGGAAAAGGAAGTACATTTATTATTAAAATACCTACAATTGTCTAATTATGGAAGCGGCAAAAAAAATATTACTGGTTGAGGATGATCCTAACTTTGGAGCTATACTTCGTGACTATTTATCAATGAATGATTTTGATGTCACTTTGGCTAAAAACGGGATGGAGGGTTTTGAGAAATTCAAAAAAGATGAATATGATTTATGTATTTTAGATGTGATGATGCCGTACAAAGACGGATTTACATTAGCTAAAGAAATTCGCGAAAAAAATAAAGAAGTGCCTCTTATCTTTTTAACGGCAAAAACCATGAAAGAAGATGTTCTTAAAGGGTATAAAGTAGGAGCAGATGATTATTTAAATAAGCCTTTTGATTCAGAAGTCTTATTAATGAAAATACGTGCCATTATTCAACGAAAAGCTTCGGAGATAAAAGCAGATGTGAGTAAATTTGAATTTACTATTGGAAAATTTCAATTGAATGCTAAATTGCGTTTTCTTACATTTCCTGGTGATGAACCTATCAAATTGTCACCAAAAGAAAATGAATTGCTAAAAATGTTAGCGCTACATGAAAATGATTTGATGCCTCGAGAATTAGCTTTGACTAAAATCTGGAGAGACGATAATTATTTTACTTCTCGTAGTATGGATGTATATATTGCTAAATTGCGTAAATATTTGAAACAGGACGAAAATGTTGAAATTTTAAATATACACGGTGAAGGTTTTAGATTAGTCGTAAAAAAATAATTGGTTATACGAATAAAATTAGTTTTTTGAATACATCTATTTTTTAAGATTGGGAGCTCGTTATTATTAGCGAGCTCTTTTTTTATAATATTGTCGTAATTTAATGTAACAAATTTTGACGTCAGAATACTTACCTATAAACTAAAAATGTATTAAAATGCAAGCACACGAAATTGATTACCATATCTATGGTGAAGAAATGCAATATGTAGAGATAGAATTAGATCCGCAAGAAGTGGTAATAGCTGAAGCGGGTAGTTTTATGATGATGGACAACGGCATAAAAATGGAAACTATTTTTGGCGATGGATCACAACAACAAACAGGAATCTTTGGTAAATTATTATCTGCTGGTAAGCGAGTATTAACTGGCGAAAGCCTTTTTATGACAGCTTACCAAAATCAAGAATATGGTAAAAAGAAAGTTTCATTTGCCGCACCTTATCCAGGGAAAATAGTTTCCATTGATTTGAAAGAATATGGAGGTAAATTTATTTGTCAAAAGGATTCTTTTTTATGTGCTGCCAAAGGAGTTTCGGTTGGGATTGAGTTTTCTAAAAAGTTAGGAACGGGGTTGTTTGGTGGAGAAGGGTTTATCATGCAAAAAATAGAAGGCGATGGAATGGCTTTTGTACATTCTGGAGGGACTTTAGCTAAAAAAATATTGCAGCCTGGTGAAATTTTGAAAGTTGATACGGGGTGTATAGTAGGGTTTAGTAAGGATGTTGATTATGATATTGAATTCATAGGAGGTATTAAGAATACCTTATTTGGAGGAGAAGGTGTTTTTTATGCTACTTTAAGAGGACCTGGTGTGGTGTATATTCAATCGTTGCCCTTTAGTCGTTTAGCCGATCGAATCATTGCTTCAGCGCCAAGAGCTGGTGGTTCAGGTCGCGAAGAAGGAAGTTTATTAGGAGGAATTGGAAGACTTTTAGACGGAGATAATAACTTTTAAGATAAGAGATAATACTTGAAATATAAGGGGATTTGAAGTTTTCAAAGAGCTTATTTAAAGCTAAGTAGTTTGAAAAAAAGGAATAGAAATGATGTTTTCTATTCCTTTTTTTGTGTTTGTAATCCTAGATTTTTTAACTTATAAAATGTTTTTGCTTCTATAGAAAACATAATCAAACCAAACAACTTTTTTCGGGGAATTATTGATTGTGATGATTTATTTTTATCGCTTCAAGGTGAAGTGTGATTTGTAAATTTTCTTGACATTTTTTTCTTCAAATTCTACCGTAAACCAATAATCGTCAGATGGAATAGCAACGCCAGCAAAAGTGCCATCCCAACCATTAGTTATAGGTGTAATTTCTTTTATAAGCTTTTCATATCGGTCAAAGATGTAAATTTTAGCATTGGGATTGGTTGGAATTAAATCCCATATGTTCCAGGTGTCATTAAAACCATCTCCATTAGGAGTGAAAAATTTCGGATAATTTATGATTGTGGTTTTTATGGAGGCAGGACTGCAATTACCAGTTTGATCTATGACATGAATACTGTGTTCCCCAGAGCTTAAATTGTAAAAAATATTAGATTCCTGAAATGGACTGTCATCTATTTGGTACAAATAATTACCCGACCCATTGCCTTGAACATTGATTTTTATATAGGATGGATTTTCAAAAGCATCGCTATATTCTAAAACAATATATGGGTTATATTTAGTTACCTTAGTGGAATAAGTTTTGGAGCATTTTGTGTTTGTATTCGTGATGTTTACACTATAATCTCCTGTTTGATTTGTGGTTAGCGTATTGTTGTTGTCGTTTAACGGTGTATTGTTAAAAAACCACTCAAAATTATAATTGGTTGTATCTAGTCCAGTTTTTAGTATAGCGTCATTGTACAAAGTTCCTGTTTTGTAATCTTCACAAATAAAATATTCAGGTTCTAAATTAGATTTTGGTAATGGGTTAACTCGTATTTCAAATGAAGTAATTCCAAAACATAAGTTTGGACTTGCATTATTGTATATTCTTACCCATATTGTTTCGTTAGGTAAAGTGTTTTCGTAGCTTGTTTGGTTAGGAATTCCTGTGGCATCTTTGTTTTCAGCATCTGCTTTTGTTTTAAAATATTTAAAAGCATAATTAGTTGCGGGTGTTTGATTTCCTAAAACATCTTTTTCAACTTTGGTTAGGTCAAATGAATAAATAGCATCAAAGTTGTCTTTGTAAGTGTCACAAACGGTAAAGTCAGTTGTAATTTGATTTGCAATAGGGGTGTTGTGGATGGTAAGTGTAAATGATTTTTCGTCAATGCATTTTAATTTATTATTGGTTTCGGTATATACGTAAATAGGTGTTTTTAGTGACGTTGAATCGAATTTAGTACCTGCAGGAAGTAAATTTCCTGGGTGAGGCAATTCTGGATGTGCTGGATCGTAGGGTTGGTCATAGTAAAACATGTTTTGGGGTAATACAGGTAATACGTAATTGTCACAAGATACAATGTTTTTTTGAGCGGGTACTTCTAAGCTATCAAAAGTTATTGTAAATGAACTTTGCGTAAAGCAAGTTGGATCTTTTGGGTGTGAATTAAAAATATAAATGGTTTTTACTCTTGAGTTAGTTTCCACTCCTGGTCGTAAATCAGTACTGTCAATATGAAAATCGGTAATTTTGTTTACACCATTCGGATCTTCGTAATAATTACCATTAGTTAATGGTGTAAGATGATAGGAAAAACAACTAATTTGATCTCCTCTTTGGTCAATTTCAGGTTTTTTGTAAATGGTGATATTCCAAAGAATTTCATTGTAACAAACTGGATTTAGAGTGCTGGGTGCAGTGGTAGATTCTTTATAAATCCATATGCTAACTGAATCTGATATTACATCATTTGCTTTTAAAAGTTTATTGTTTGGTGTATTGGGGCCTCCTTGTAAGGTGTAATAGCTTTCTCCAGGATTGTTGTTAGGTAAGATAAATTTTTCACAAACAGCAATATCGGTTGGTTTTTGGATAGATGGACTATGAAATACTATTTTGAAAGAATTTGTATTAGTACAATTTTTTCCAGGAATGTAATGGTAAATAGTTATATTTTGCGATAGTACTGCAGGTGTATTTATAAGCGTTCCCCCACCATTAGGAGCGGTTCTGTATTCCCCAAAAAGAGGAGAAGATAATGTGTAACTTCCATTGCATAAATTAATGTCTTTTAAATCAAGAGAGTTAATATAGACTGTGAAATTTTTTGCATCTGATTTACATCCATTATTATCAGCTATTGCATATATATTAGTAGTGCTGGTGATAGGTAAAATCAATGGTAAGTAATTACCTGTTGCAGTATCTAAAGTGTAATAATTTGCAGTACCTATATCAGTGATTATAGTAGGTAAACTATTTAATTGACCACATTCAAAAATAGAGTTAAAATTAGAAAGAATAGTAGGCTTTCTAGAAATTTGAATTTCAAAACTTGAAGCTATAGGAGGGCAATTAGGATCAGCAAAGTTGTATACTAAATAAATTGTAGTGGTACCGATGGTTGTTATTACAGTACCTGGCGTAATTTCATTTGTATGTAGCGCATCGGTGTAATATTTAGTTAAAGGAATATTATTGTCAGGTACTGTTGCAGAATCACATCCTTTAATAGTTGCTGGAGTTATATCTTGTATTTTTACAATTTGGACTTTAAATGATCGTTCAGAAAAACAGTTTGGATTTCCTCCTGTATCTAGGTACTGGTATATGGTTTGAGTGGTTGTAATAGGAGTTCCTGGAGCCAGTTGGATTCCAGTTTGTCCTGGACCTGTCCAATATTGAGCACCGTTAGACGGAATTGTAAGTATGTATTGACTACATACATATTGATTAGGAATGATTTCTAAAACGGGTCTGTTTTTTACAATAAATTGGAGTGTAGTATTGGTGAAACAATTAGAGTCACTTTTTAATGCCACTTTAATATAAAAGACGGTGTTTTTTAGGATGCTATTTTGTGTAATGTCAAATGGAGGATCACTAAAATCAGGTTTTAAGTGGTAACTAATTTGATAAATGGTTGATGATTGACCATTAAGGACTGTACTGGATGTAGTTGCAAAATCAGCTTGGCTAATTAGTCCAGTTCCGTCACCCTGTACAAGTTCGCAAGTTGTTATGTCAGCAGGTTTAATTGCGATGGGACCAGGTGTTAAATCTAATTTAAATGATTTGGTTAGGTAGCAGCCTTTACCGTTTTCAATCCGAACCCAAACGGTTTTAGGTAATAATGTTGAATTGATAGTATAGTTTAAAGGTAATGCTGGAGTAGAAGCATTTTGAGCTTCTGTTAGTGTATTGTAATAATTTATGTTATATGTTTTATTCGGGTCCAGTAACGAAGTGTTGTAGCCTAAATTAAATGTATATGTAGTAGAATTTACGTTGCATTTGTATAAATTTTCAGGGCTAATGTTATTAGTTATGCCTTCGTAATTTATGGTAATGTCATTTGTAGCTACCTCACAAGTAGTGTTTTTAATGTAATAACTTAGGTAATAAGTATCGGGTTGGTTAATGGTTAAGGTAGGGCTGTTTGTACCAACAGTTGTACCCGTGTGATCTTTCCATACAAAATCAAACTGATTAGGGTTTAATTTAGAGTCAATAGTATAATTTTGATTAACTCCATCATTTGTGCATAGTGATACATCGGGGCCTAAAACATCAGTGCCGAAATTGAAATTCCCACCGCCAATAAAAATCGCAGAATCATCTGAAGTAAGGTTTCTATCACCGATTACGATTTTTAAATGATAGGTTGCACCTTGGGTTAAACCTGTTTTAGTTGCATTTAGCAAAATGGTTTGACCATTGAAATTAATAGGAGCAATTGAAGTTCCAATTCCCCCGTTAAAAATGCCAAAAGAAGCAGCATTTGAAGAATTGCAACTGGAATTATAGAGATTGTCTCTTATGTTTTCTATTGAAATGGGAAGATTTGTGTTTGGGACTAATGCTAGATTTTCTACAGTGCCATTAGGATGTGTTAGTAAAATAGCCATGCCATCAAAACTCGTACATTGATAAGTGCCATATTCTTCTGAAGCAAAAAGAAAAGGAAAATTAAAATTAGGCGAATAACTCACAAAATCAAATTCTAAAGAAGTTGCATTTACAAATTGCGCTGGAAAATTAGGATCTGTTGTGAAAATAGTAGTTAAATCGGGATCGCCCCCCCAGTTAGTGTTTCCATCTTGTAATCTTGTGGTGTTTGGTCCAGGACAATTAGCAATATTTCCAGTAGTTAAAATGATACCCTGTTGAAGTGGAAATGCAGGATTTGAGTTTTGAAATGACCCAATTCCGTTAGTTGATCCAAAGTTGCTACCTGTACTGCTTTTAATGTTACTTGGAACAATACAACTTGAATTTAAAAATACATTACGAACTAAATCGTCTGCAGTTTTTGATTCATCTACATTAATAAACTGTGCAGAGATGGATGTGCTGAGTAACAGAAGTGTGAATATTTGAATATTTTTAGTCATAGGTAGGTTTGAGGGAATTATATTTATTCGATGAAATTACATAAAAATACGACAAAATACGAATTGAGTTGATTTTGTTAGTTCAGTTTACTGTTTTTTGCGTACTTATAAAATTAGTGAATTTCCTTAGAAATAGTATCTTTGCATCGTTAAAAAATAGATATTATGACATTACAACAAATTCTTACGGAAAAAATTCAAATTGCAGTGCAGCAATTGTTTGAGGTTTCACTTGATAAAGTAGAATTTCAAGCGACACGTAGGGAATTTGAAGGTGATATTACAGTAGTAGTTTTCCCGTTATTGAAATTAGTAAAGGGGAATCCCGTGGCTATTGGAACTCAAATTGGGGATTATCTAGTTGCAAATGTATCTGAAGTTGAAAAATTTAATGTGGTACAAGGTTTCTTTAATCTTGTAATTTCGGATGCTTATTATTTGAATTTCTTTAACGAAATTAGAACTATAGCGCAATTTGGTTTTGTAACTCCTAAAGAAGGGGATAAGGCAATAATGGTAGAATATTCTTCTCCTAACACCAATAAGCCTTTGCATTTAGGACATATCAGAAATAACTTATTGGGTTATTCTGTAGCTGAAATATTAAAAGCTTCGGGGAAAAAAGTATATAAAACCCAAATCATCAACGATCGTGGCATCCATATTTGTAAATCCATGTTAGCTTGGAAAAAATATGGTGAAGGGCAAACACCTGAATCTACTGGTTTGAAAGGCGATAAGTTGGTTGGAAATTTTTATGTTGCTTTTGATAAGCAATATAAAAATGAAATAAATGTTTTGATAGCTCAAGGCAAATCAGAAGAGGAAGCTAAGAAATTTGCACCCTCTATTCTTGAAGCTCAAGAAATGCTACGCAAATGGGAAGCAGGTGATGCAGAAGTGGTAGCGCTTTGGAAAAAAATGAACCAGTGGGTGTATGAAGGTTTTGAACAAACTTACAAAAATTTAGGCGTTGATTTTGATTCCTATTATTACGAAAGTAATACCTATTTGTTAGGAAAAGAAGTGGTACAATTTGGTTTAGAAAAAGGAATTTTCGAGAAAGATCCTGATGGTTCGGTATGGATTGATTTAACTGCTGAAGGTCTAGATCGAAAAATTGTATTGCGTTCTGACGGTACTGCGGTATATATGACTCAGGACATAGGTACAGCTATTCAGCGTGTTAAAGATAATCCTGATGTAGGAGGAATGGTATATACAGTTGGGAATGAACAAGACTATCATTTTAAAGTATTGTTCTTAATTCTTAAAAAACTTGGTTTCGATTGGGCTGAAAGTTTATATCACTTGTCATATGGAATGGTGGAATTACCATCAGGTAAAATGAAATCGCGTGAGGGAACTGTGGTGGATGCTGATGATTTGATGGCAGAGATGACATTAACGGCTAAAAATATTTCAGAAGAATTAGGGAAATTAGATGGATATTCAGAGGGTGAAAAATCAGAGTTATATAAAACTATAGGTTTAGGGGCTTTGAAATACTATATGTTAAAGGTAGATCCTAAGAAAACGATGATGTTCAATCCAGAAGAGTCTGTAGATTTTAATGGTAATACAGGACCATTTATACAATATACCTACGCTCGTATTCAATCGATTTTAAGAAAAGCAGATTTTGATTATGCTCAAAATGTAACCATTGATTCTTTACATGAAAAAGAAAAAGAATTGCTGAAACAATTAGCTTTATTTCCTGAAGTGATTCAAAACGCAGCCTCTAATCATAGTCCGGCTTTAGTAGCAAATTATACTTATGAATTAGTTAAAGAGTTTAATTCTTTTTATCAAAATGTATCTATTTTGGGTGAGGAACTTCAGGATAAGAAGATATTTAGAGTTCAACTGGCTAAAAAAGTTGGTGATACGATTGCATTAGCCTTTAAAGTCTTAGGGATACAAGTTCCAGAAAGAATGTAGAGTGTAACTGAGTATTATTATAATAAAAAAACCACCATTTGGTGGTTTTTTTATTAAATATCGTCAAAATCAATATCTGTAAAACTATTTACTTCATTTTCTTTTGAATACTCTTTTTTGAAATCTTTTTGATGACGTTCTGAAATTACCTCTTCTCCTTTTTGATCTAATACATAAGAAGTCATTTCGTCTAAAATATCTCTAAAAGCTGAAAAATCTTCTTTGTATAAATAGATTTTGTGTTTTTTGAAGTGAAAAGAACCATCATCTTCAGTAAATTTTTTGCTTTCTGTAATGGTGATGTAGTAATCATCAGCCTTTGTGGAACGTACATCAAAGAAATAGGTTCTTCTTCCTGCACGTAATACTTTAGAAAAAATTTCTTCTTTTTCTAACATGTCATTTTCGTTCATTCTCATTCTATCAAAATTATTTTTGTGTTGCGATGCCCAAATTTGTGAAAAAAAATATTCTCCACCAAAAAATTATAACATTTCTTTTTCGGATAGTTGTTTTTGGTATAAATCTTTATAATATCCAGTTGTGTTTATAAGTTGATTGTGAGTGCCTTGCTGGATAATTTTACCTTGATCAAGCACAATTATTTGATCAGCATTTTTTGCAGAGGATGCTCTATGGCTTACAATAATTGTGGTTTTTCCTTTACAAATGGTTTTTAAGTTATTAAGAATTTCTTCTTCAGTTTCAGTATCAACGGCTGATAAACAATCGTCTAGTAGTAAAACCTGTGGATTTTTAATTATGGCTCTTGCGATGGATACTCTTTGTTTTTGTCCACCAGAAAGTGTCAGTCCTCGTTCGCCCAATAAGGTTTCGTATTGGTCTTTAAAATCTAAAATATTTTTATGTACAACAGCATTTTTTGCCGATTCAATAATTTGATCTTGGGTACTGGATACATTTCCAAATTTAATATTATTAGCAATGCTATCTGAAAATAAGAAAGCATCTTGAGGAACCACACCAATAGCAGTTCTTAAATCTTTTAGGTTAGCGGTTCTAATGTCTTGTTGATCGATTTTAATGGTTCCAAATGTGGGGTTATACAACCGAGTAATTAATGAAAGAATGCTTGATTTGCCTGATCCCGTTTGTCCTATTATGGCTAAAGTTTGTCCTTTTTGAACTTCAAAACTAATGTTATTTAAGGCTTTAACTTGTGTATCAGGATAATACAGCGACACGTTTTCAAATGTAATTCTTCCTTGGATTTGGGTTGGACTACTTGTGTTGTTGCTAATTTCAGGTTCAATTTTTAAAAATTCATTAATTCTTTTTTGTGATGCTTCTGCTTCTTGAACTAATGATGAAACCCAGCCAATGGAAGTTACAGGCCAAATTAACATGTTAATATAAAGAATAAATTTAGCGATTATTCCTATATCTGTAATATCACCCTTTATATATAGGTATGAGCCTATAGAAATGACAAGGATATTGCTTAAACCTATTAATAACAGCATTAATGGGCCGAATAAAGCTTGAGTTTTTGCTAAATCAACACTTTTAGAATAGCCAGTGCTTGTAAGTGAGCTAAATGCATCTTCTTTTGAATGCTCAATATGATAGGCCTTGATGATTCTGATTCCTGAAAAATATTCTTGTGCAAAACTTGTAAGCTGCGACAGGTTTTGTTGAAACAAGGTACTTTTTCTGTTAATTGCAGTACTTAATTTGAATATAAAATAAGCTAAAATAGGTAATGGAAGTAAAACAATGAAAGTGAGTATAGGAGATACTTTTATCATATAAAATAAAACTACAGTAAAGCGTATTATAGTATTGATAGTGTACATTACCGCTGGACCTACATACATTCTAACCCGGCCAATGTCTTCTGTAATTCGATTCATTAAATCACCTGTTTTATTGTTCTTATAAAAAGTTTGTGTTAGAATCGTATATTTTTTAAAAACCTCGTTTTTCATATCAAATTCTACATGGCGTGACATTACAATAAGTGTTTGACGCATTAAGAAAGTGAGAAATCCTGCAAAAAGAGTGGTGCCTAAAATCCATAATATATTATTAGTTAATAGTGTTTGAATGGATTTTGGGTCATTGAGTTCTTTTTTGAAATATTTTTCAATTTCGGTAATAGAATCGCCTATTAATTCAGGTGTATAGAGTGAAAATAGTTGCGCTATTATTGTGATTAAAATACCACCAAAAAAATGGAATTTGTACTTGATAAAATAATGATTGATATGTTTAAGTTCTTTCATTTATGTAGTTAAAATAAGTTTTTGTTGTCAATTCTTCAATATATGTCCTTTTGAGGTGTTGTGTTTTGAGAATATTAAAATTTAATTTTTTCTATTTACATGTAAATATTTTGTTTTATTATTGCAAACTAATTGGATAAAACCGTAATTTTGCCTCGGTTTTAAAAAACAACCATACTATTTTAAAAAAACATTCATTATGATCACTGAATCTGTAAAAGCAAGTGAATTACATAAAGTTGACCCAGTATTTGGTCAAGTTTCATTTGATAATCACGAACAAATTGTTTTCTGTCATGACAAATATACTGGATTGAAAGCAATAATTGGTATCCATAACACGGTTTTAGGTCCAGCTTTAGGTGGAACGAGAATGTGGAAATATACTAACGAATGGGAAGCGTTGAATGATGTTTTACGTCTTTCTCGTGGTATGACTTTCAAATCAGCTATTTCAGGTTTGAACTTAGGTGGTGGTAAAGCCGTAATCATTGGAGATTCTAAAGTAGATAAAACTCCTGAAATGATTGCTAAATTTGGGGAGTATGTAAACTCATTAAGCGGGCGTTACATCACTGCTGAAGATGTCGGTACTACTACAGCTGATATGGATTTAATCCGTAAACATACAGCTCACGTAACAGGTGTTTCTGAAGAAATAGGTGGTTCAGGTAACCCATCTCCAGTTACAGCTTACGGGGTGTACATGGGTATGAAAGCGGCAGCTAAATACAAATTCGGTACGGATAATTTAGACGGAAAGAAAGTTTTAGTGCAAGGTATCGGTCACGTAGGTGAAACCCTAGTAGACTATTTAACAGGTGAAGGTGCTAAAGTAGTTATTTCTGATATTAACGAAGCTCGTTTAGCTGAAGTAGGAAATAAATACGGTGCTAAAATTTTCCAAGGTGATGATTTGTACAGTGCTGAGGTTGACATTTATGCGCCTTGTGCTTTAGGTGCTACTGTAAATGATGATACAATCAATAAATTAAAAGCGCAAGTTATTGCTGGTGCTGCTAATAACCAGTTGGCTGATGAAGTTCGTCACGGTCAAATGTTGAAAGAAAAAGGAATTTTATATGCTCCTGATTTCTTAATCAACGCGGGTGGTATTATAAATGTTTACGGTGAAATTGTAAACTACGGTAAGGAAGAAGCAATGCGTAGAACTGAAAATATCTATAACACTACTTTAGAGATTTTTGACTTTGCAGAAGCTAACAATATTACTACACACGAGGCGGCATTCAAAATTGCTCAAAACCGTATTGATTTAAGAAAGAAAGAATTAGCTAAATAATTCTTTAAGCTTAAATTGAAATAATCTTTTGTTTTTTGTTGATAAGTTCTCAAAAAAACAAAAGATTAAAATAAATAAAATATATATTTTTGCGGAGCGAAAGTACCCCACTTTCGCTTCGTTAATTTTAAAGTTCTTACCAGGTGTTAAATAGAAGACATATCCGACTTAAAGTGATGCAAACCATTTATGCAATGCATCAAAATCATTCTGATAATATTGAAAAAGAAGAAAAATTCTTATTTCAAAGTATCGAAAATATGCAAGATCTTTATCTTGTAACCATTTCTTTGTTATTAGAATTGAGAAAAAAAGAAGAAGAATTCTTAGATCTTTCTTCTAAAAAATATTTAGCAACCCGTGAAGAAAAAAATCCAAATTTAAAATTTGTAAATAACAAAGTACTTTGTCTTTTAGAGGAAAGTAATTCTTTGTCTATTGCCCTAGCTGAAAGAAGTATTAACGATTGGCATATACACGAAGAATATGTTAAACTTTTTATGAAAGAAATTAAGGAGAGTGACTTGTATAAAAAATATATGAGTAATCGAGTTAATCAATTTCAGGAAGATAAAGACTTTATTGTTGAGTTGTTCTCAGAGATTTTAGCACCTAATAATAAATTGTACGAATACCTTGAAGATCATAAATTAACTTGGATTGATGATATTCCTGTGGTAAACACTTTAATCGTTAAGCAATTACGTGCTATAAAAACAGAAGAGGATTCATTCTTTGTTCCTAAACTATATAATGATATTGAAGATAGAGAGTTTGTAACTAATTTGTTTCGTAAAACAGTTTTGAACGAAGTAGCTTTAGCAAAAGAATTTGCTGATAAAACACCTAATTGGGAGGCAGAGCGTATTGCAGAAATCGATACGACCATTTTAAAAATGGCTATTTGTGAGTTATTGAAATTCCCTTCTATACCTACAAAAGTTACAATTAACGAATATTTAGAGATTGCCAAAGAATATTCTACACCAAAAAGTTCTATATTTATCAACGGAATTTTAGATAATTTAGTAAAAGAGTTTACTACGGACGGAAAATTGAAAAAAACGGGTCGTGGATTAATGTAATTTGCAATGAAAAAATATAGTTTAGCCTTTTTAGCCATTCTTGCAATGGTTGCTTGTAAAAGCAAAGATGAATTTGAAGTACAACATTTAGATAATAACAACCAAGTGATTCCTCAAGGTCTTCTTTCAATGAATGAAGATAAAATGAAGAAGAAACTTAAACCCGGTGAATATCCTAAAATTGAATTTGATGCTTCAGAACATGATTTTGGAACAATCAATCAAGGAGACAAAGTAGAACATGTTTTCAAATTTACTAATACAGGTAAAAATGATTTGTATGTTATGGAAGTGCGCCCTTCTTGTGGTTGTACTGCACCTGAATGGACAAAAACTCCTGTTAAAAAAGGACAATCAGGTGATATTAAAATTATCTTTGATTCAAAAGGCAAGTCAGGACCTCAAACTAAAACAATTACTTTACTAACTAATACCGAAGTTGGAAACGAAGTGTTAACTTTTAAAGCTACTATTTTAGTAGATGGAAAAGCAGTAAATCCAGAAGTTTCGCCAGAAGTTCACAACGACGGACATAATCATAAACACTAAATCAAATTAAAATGATGCAATTTTTGCCTTATGTATTAATGTTTGTTGTGATGTTTGTATTTTTAATCTTACCACAACAACGTAAAATAAAAAAAGAAAAAGAATTTGAATCTTCATTAAAAGTAGGAGATAAAATAGTTACTAAAAGCGGTATTCATGGTAAAATTGCTGAATTAGCAGAAACTACAGTTATCGTGGAAACCATGTCAGGAAAAATAAAAATGGAGCGTTCAGCTATCTCTTTAGATATGACAAATGCTTTGAATAAGAAGTAATACTAAGGTCGAGTTTAATACTCGACTTTTTTTTTATGAAAAAAATTACTTTTTTCTGTAACTTATTTTTCTTCATATCGTATAATCACTGTATTTAAAATTCATCAATAGAAAAATGAAAATAAGGTGAACCACTTTTCGGTCTAGATTCTAAATTTTTAACTGCAGTAAGAATCAGAAGTAACTTCATAATACGTTCAAGTATCTTTTTATTGAAATTTTAAACAAACAAATTACTAACATACTATTGAAAATTATTTTTTGTTGCATAAAATAATCTTTACTTAATCATAAGGTAAGGATTATTGTTCGTGTAAGAATAATTTTGTAATAGTTTAACTTTAACTAAAAAATGACATCAATTACAATGTTTTGGTGGTTATTACCTGTGGTTTTATCCATCGTGTTTTACAAATTCGTTTTACGTGTTTTCTTTGGAATGGTTATCGTTCCTGAAGACAAAATTGGTTTAGTAACCAAAAAATTCGTCCTTTTTGGTACGGATAAATCTTTGCCCGACGGTCGTATTATTGCAACGAAAGGCGAGGCGGGTTTTCAAGCCCAAACGTTGGCACCAGGTTTATACTGGGGTATGTGGATATGGCAATATTCTGTAGATATGTCTCCGTTTACCATTATTCCAGAAGGGAAAATTGGTTTGGTATTAAGTAAAGATGGTAAAGAAATACCTACTGGGCGTATTTTAGCGCGCAAAGTAGATTGTGATAATTATCAAGATGCAACAGCCTTCTTGAATAACGGAGGTCAAAAAGGACGTCAAACGGCGTTTATAACTACAGGTTCGTATCGTATCAATACCTTCTTATTTGAAATTGTTATTGCGGACCAAGTTAAAATTTTTGAAAATATGATAGGGGTGGTGACTGCCTTAGACGGTGAGCCTATTCCTCAAGGTCAAATTGCGGGTAAAAACACTGAAGGTCATAATAATTTTCAAGATTTTGATACATTTTTAAATAATGGTGGAAATAGAGGTTTGCAACCACAAGTGATGTTAGCAGGTTCCTACTATATTAATACTTGGGCATTGCAAATTGAACAAAATCCTATGACAGATGTGCCTATTGGTCAAGTGGGGGTAGTGATTTCCTATATTGGTGAAGATGGCGAAGATGTAACGGGCGAACATTTTAAACATGGAAATATTGTGTCTAAAGGACAACGCGGGGTTTGGATGGAGCCTCTTGGTCCGGGTAAATACGCTTTAAATAAATATACCACCAAATTAGAATTAGTACCAACAACCAATTTGGTTCTGAATTGGGCAGACGCACGTAGCGAAGCGCACAACTTAGACCATAATTTGTCAACTATAACGGTGCGTTCTAAAGATGGTTTCCCATTTAATTTAGATGTGTCGCAAATTATTCACGTACCAGCAAATGAAGCACCAAAAGTGATTGCTCGTTTTGGTAGTATGACCAATCTAGTTTCTCAGGTTTTAGAACCCACCATTGGCAACTACTTCCGTAACTCGGCACAAGATAGCGATGTGATTTCGTTTTTAAGTACGCGTAAAGAAAGACAAGAATCAGCTAAAACCCATATTAAAACCGTATTAGATGAATATAACGTCAATGCGGTGGATACATTAATCGGTGATATTGTTCCTCCAGAATCGTTGATGAAAACCTTGACCGATAGAAAAATTGCCGAGGAAGAACAAAAAACCTATCAAACCCAAAAGATGGCACAAGAACAACGTCAAGGAATGGAAAAGGAAACGGCAATTGCAGATATGCAAAAGGAAATAGTTCGTGCTTCTCAAAGTGTTGAAATCGCACAACGCACCGCAGATGCAACGGTTAAAAAAGCTGAAGGGGACGCTACGAGTTTAAAATTAAGTGTAAATGCCGAAGCTGAAGCGACTAAAATGCGTGCTATTGCAGAAGCAGAAGCTACAAAAGCAAGAGCAGCAGCGCAAGCAGAGGCAACTAAATTGAATGCTAGTGCAGAAGCTGAGAAAATTTCGAAAACAGGTTTAGCAGAAGCTGAAAAAATTATGGCAATTGGTAAATCCACTGCCGAATCGTATCAGTTGCAAGTTACCGCTATGGGAGGTGATAATTTTACGAAATACAAAATCACCGAAGAAATCGGTAAAGGAAACATCAAAGTGATTCCTGAGGTGTTGATTACGGGTAATAGTGGTGCTGATGGAGGAATCAGCGGATTATTAGGAATGAAATTAATGGAATTGATGGATGCCGATAATAGTAAAAAACTAAAATAAATTAAGCTGAATTATTTTGTAAACCTAGTAACTTCGTGTTGCTAGGTTTTTTTATATACCATTTAAGATTTGAAATTACGTTTTAATTTAGTCATTTAATTCATTAATGGTTTTAAAGATGTTTTTGTTTGCAGTAAATTTAAAGTTAAAACAGTAGTAGATATAGATTACGATGTTGGACGTTTAAGTGATTAAAGGAAATTAAAAATTTTCAAATACGCCTAAACCAAAAAGTGCAAAATCATATTTTACTGGATCATTGGGATCTAAAATTCGCAATACGGAATCTAATTCGTAAAGTGCTTTAAAATCGTTTTGTTTGCGTTTCAAAAGACCTAATTTTCGGGCTACATTGCCAGAGTGTACATCTAATGGACATGAAAGCACACTTGGGGCAATTGTTTTCCAAATGCCTAAATCAACGCCAGTAGTATCTTTTCGACACATCCATCGCAAAAACATGTTGATGCGTTTTGCAGCAGAACCATTTAAAGGATCAGAAATGTGTTTTTGAGTTCGTGATAAATGAGGGATTTCAAAAAATATTGATTTGAATTTTGAAATTGCATTCGCTGTTGAATTCTCTGAAATATTAGCTGCAAATACCTCTTCAAGACCACCATATTGGTTATAAATATGACGCAAGCTTACAATGAATTGCCTTAAATCTTGTCCATTAAAAGTTCTGTGAACAAAATTTTCTAAACTTTCTAAGTGATGTTCTTGATGGTTAAGTATGAAATCATAGGGGGAATTTCCCATGAGATCGACTATTTTTTTTGAATTTTTAATAATCATCTTACGATTTCCCCATGCAATGGTAGCACTCAAAAAGCCTGCAATTTCTATATCTTCTTTGTTTGAGAATAAATGCGGAATTTGTATAGGATCGCTTTCAATAAAATCGGGTCTGTTGTAAAGTGAAACCTTTTCATCTAAAAAGTTTTTTAAATCATCAAAGTGCATTTTAACCTAAAATTACTTCTATAGCGTTTATATCTTTTATATTTCCATCAATGATTGTTATTTTTCGATCGGCCATATTAGCTAAATCTTCATTATGGGTTACAATTACAAAAGTTTGGTTAAGCTCATCTCTTAGTTTAAAAAAAAGTTGATGTAAATTTTCAGCAGTAGTGGTGTCTAAATTTCCTGAAGGTTCATCGGCAAAAATAACCTTAGGTTTGTTAATCATCGCTCTTGCAACAGCCACTCTTTGTTGTTCGCCTCCTGATAATTCTGCGGGTTTGTGGTGTAAACGATGTTCCAAACCTAAATAAGCTAATAATCGCTTTGCTTCGGTTTCCACTTCTAGTTTTGGTCTGTTTGCTATATATCCGGGAATACAAACATTTTCAAGAGCTGTGAATTCAGGTAAAAGCTGGTGAAATTGAAAAATGAACCCTAAGTTTAAATTTCTAAATTTAGAAAGTTCTTTATCATTCATTTTTAAAACATCCTGACCATTTATTTCAAGCGAAGAAGATAATTGAATTCCTTTACGATTCTTAAAACTAGGTTGATCTAAAGTGCCTAAAATTTGTAATAACGTAGTTTTACCAGCCCCAGATGCTCCAACTATAGAAACAATTTCTCCTTTTTTAATTTCTAAATTTACTCTCTTTAAAACTTTTAATTGACCAAAATATTTGTGAATGTTTACCGCTCTTATCATTACCTGTAGTATTTACACAAATAAACAAAGAATTTTAATCATCTTCAACTACTAATCTGTTTTTTGCGTTTCAGTTTTTAAAAAAGGTGTTTCAAAACTATTTTTAAAAGGATAGATTGCATATTTTAGTTTTTTATTAAATTTTTATGAGATGAATTCAGATACTCTTGAAACTGCAATCTTTGCAGGGGGATGTTTTTGGTGTACAGAGGCCGTATTTTTAGCAATTAAGGGGGTTGTTTCAGTGCATTCTGGTTATATAGGTGGAAAATCGGTTAATCCTACATATGAAGAAGTATGCTCAGGAATATCGGGGCATGCCGAAGCTGTTAAGATTGTATTTGATCCTAAAATAATTACCTATCAAACCTTATTAAAAGTTTTTTTTGCTACTCATGACCCTACCACGCTCAATAGGCAAGGCGCTGATATAGGGACTCAGTACCGTAGTGAGATATTTTCTACAAATGCGTTTCAAAGCGATTTAGCAAAAGTGTATATTAACTTACTTAATGGAGAAGGGGGGGATGAAAATAAAATAGTTACTAAGGTTAGTGAAGCTGTAACTTTTTACGCAGCCGAAATCTACCATCAAAACTACTATAATAGAAACAAAGCACAATCCTATTGTCATTTTGTGATAAGTCCTAAAATGGAAAAATTGAAATATTTATTTGAAATGTATTTGAAAGACAAAATATCCTAACGATGATTAATTTAGTATTTAATATCTGTTTGTTTTATTTAAATTTGCCTTAAAAAAGAATAAAATTAAATGATATTCGAATACGAATTACAAGATATCGCTACAGTTGCTGAAAATTTTTTTGCAGCAAAACCCGAAAAGGTCATTCTTTTTAATGGAGAAATGGGAGCAGGAAAGACAACTTTTATCAAAACACTATGTAAAGCTTTAGGTGTTTTAGATGCTACGAGCAGTCCTACTTTTAGTTTGGTTAACGAATATCAAGCAAATGAAGGACATTTGGTTTATCATTTTGATATGTATCGCTTGAAATCGCAAACTGAAGCTTTGGATATGGGTATAGATGAATATTTGTACTCTGGACATTGGTGTTTTATTGAATGGGCTGAAAATATACCGGATTTAATACCCGAAAAACACTCCATTGTCACTATTACTGTTTTAGAGGATGGAAAAAGAATGTTGGAGATGCGTTAATATCAAAAAAGAAACGGTTTTTAGTCTTTTTTTGTAAAACCGTTTCTTTTGCTTCAAAATAATTACCCTAACCAACCTTCACGGTCTAAGCTTCTGTATTGTATGGCTTCAGCAATATGATGCGATTGTACACTCTCTGAATTTTCTAAATCAGCAATAGTTCTTGAAACTTTCAAAATTCGGTCGTAAGCTCGTGCGGATAAATTTAATTTTTCCATCGCTGTTTTTATAAGTGCTAAAGAAGTTGCATCTAAGGCGCAATACTCTCTAATTTGTTTTGTAGTCATTTGCGCATTATAATGAATATGATTAAAGCTTTCAAATCGATTGGTTTGAAGTGCTCTAGCTTTGCTAACTCTTTTTCTAATTTCCAAGCTACTTTCTGCCGGTTTGTTTTCTGTTAATTTTTCAAAAGGGACTGGATTTACCTCTATGTGAATATCTATACGGTCTAATAGGGGACCTGAAATTTTGCTTAAATATTTTTGCATTTCATTAGCTGATGAATAAACAGGTGCGTTCGGATCATTGAAATACCCACCAGGACTAGGATTCATACTGGCTACTAGCATAAAAGAGGATGGGTAAGTTATCGTGAATTTAGCTCTTGCAATAGTAACTTCTCGATCTTCAAGAGGTTGCCTCATAACTTCAAGTACTTCTCGTTTAAATTCGGGTAATTCGTCTAAAAAGAGGACACCATTATGAGCAAGAGAAATTTCTCCAGGTTGCGGGTAGCTACCTCCTCCAACTAATGATACGCTTGATGAGGAATGATGTGGAGCTCTAAATGGTCTTTGATTCATTAATCCAGCATCTCTTACTTTGCCGGCAACACTATGAATTTTTGTGGTTTCTAAAGCTTCTTTTAAAGTCATAGGCGGAAGTATGCTTGGGAGTCTTTTGGCTAGCATAGTTTTTCCTGATCCTGGAGGACCTATTAGTATAATGTTGTGCCCGCCTGCGGCCGCAATTTCCATGCATCGCTTTATAGAATCTTGACCTCGTACTTCAGCAAAATCAAATTCTGGAAAATCAAGTGTTTTATAAAACTCTTCACGTGTATTTATAGTAACAGGTTCAAGTTTATTGTCTCCTTCAAAAAAAGCAACAATTTCCTTTACATTATCAATACCATATACATCTAAGCCAGTAACTATAGCCGCTTCATTTGCATTTTGTTTTGGCAAAAAGAAACCTTTAAAACCTTCTTCTCTGGCTTTTATCGCAATAGGTAATGCCCCCTTAATGGGTTGTAAGCTTCCATCTAAGGAAAGTTCACCCATTATAATGTAGTTTTTGATGTCATCAGAATTTATCTGATTTGAAGCGGCTAAAATTCCTACGGCTATTGTTAAGTCGTAGGCAGAACCTTCTTTTCGTAAATCGGCAGGAGCCATGTTTACAATTATTTTTTTTCCAGGAAAATGTAGTTGATTATTTTTTAAAGCAGCTGCTATTCTAAAGCAACTCTCTTTTATAGAGCTATCAGGTAATCCCACTAAATGGTATCCTATTCCTTTTTCTGTATTAACTTCTACAGTTATGGTCGTGGCGTCAACGCCAAAAACGGCGCTTCCAAAAACTTTTACTAACATGGCATGTATGTTTTTTAAGGCTTATATGTAATAAAGTTACTAAAAAAAAGTTTTATGTCTGAAAATCATAGTGTTATTTTTTATTGAATTTAAAAAAAGTAACAGAAATTGATTTTGATTTGTCAAAAAAAGGTAATTTTGAGGTTTAACATCTTTTGAAATGATACCAAAAAAAATACATTTATATTTATTTTTAATTTTTATAGTTCAGGCTAAAGCACAGGTTTTTATACAACGATATGCTGATATTGTCAATCAAGTATCGCAACAAAATGTAAATTCCTCTCTTTCTGAATTTGAAAATCTTGGAGTTAAATATAGAGGGACAACAGCTTTAGAAAATACTTACCAATGGTTAGTAAATAAATATAAAAGTTATGGTTATTTGGATACTCAAATAGCAACAGACACTTATTCCTATTCAGGTGCAACTTGTAAGAATTTAATTGTAACTAAAGTTGGTACTACGTTTCCAAATACTTATGTTATTGTTTGCGGGCATTATGATAGTATCGTAGGAACGGGTACAAATGACAATGGTAGCGGGGTAGCTTCAATTTTGGAAATGGCTAGATTGTTGAAAAACATAAATACAGAATATTCTATTAAATTTATTAATTTCAGTGGCGAAGAAGAAGGGCTTTTTGGAAGTCAACATTATGTTTCTTCGGTGGTTAATAGTACAAACCCTAAAATGGATATTCGAATTGTATTCAATTTAGATGAAGTAGGAGGGGTTTCTGGACTTACAAATGATACCATCACCTGTGAAAGGGATGAAAACAATTCACCATCCACAAATAATGCGTTATCAAACACTTTTACTAACGAGTTGATAACTTGTGTAGGATTGTATTCACCATTAAAAGCGGTATTGTCTTATGCTTATGCTTCTGATTATATGTCTTTTCAATCAAATAATGAAGTGATAACTGGTTTTTTTGAAACAAATGAAACAACTCATAAACACACTGCTACAGATTTGTTAGCTAATATGGATCCTGTTTATAATTACAAAGTAGCTAAAGCAGCAGTGGGAGGTTTACTTCATTTTGCCAAAGCAGATACGTCACTTTCCAATTCTGAATTTACTGAAGCATTACCAATACATTTTTATCCAAATCCAACTGAAACTATTCTGCAAATTAATGCTTCTGAATGGGGAGCAAAGATGTACACTGTTAAAATTTTTGATTTAAATGGGAAAATTGTTTTTGAAAAACATTTTGAATCTCCTAAACTTATCGAATCTATAGATGTATCTAATTTTTCTAAGGGTGTGTATTTGATACAAATGACGATAGCAGATAAGCTGCTGTCTAAAAAAATAGTCTTGCAGTAATTCTTTATGAAATTGAGGTTATAGTTATCGGCTTCATTTTTTTTTGTTAAAGAAAATATCAAGGTATAAAACTTCCTGTTTTTTAAATTTTTTTCAAACTTTCGGGGGATAGTGAAAAAAAAGTTAAAAATTTTTATTGAATTTGATAAATGATTTTAATTTCTGATTTTTGAAAAAAAAATACTCATGAAAAATATTATAAAAATATTTTGTTTTTTGACTGTGTTTTCGCTTTCTGCGCAGATCAAAGTACCTCAAGTAAGTCCTAAATCTGTGATAAACCAAACTATTGGTTTGACAGAAGTGGAAGTCGAATACTGTCGTCCTAGTGCTAAAGGTAGAATTGTATTTGGTGAATTGGTGCCATTTGGTAAAATTTGGCGTGCAGGAGCAAATGCAAATACGACTATTTCGTTTTCAGATGACGTAAATGTAAACGGAGTTACCCTGAAAAAGGGTAAATATGCTTTGTATATTTCTCCTAAAGCTGATGAATGGGAAATCTTTTTTTATTCAGAGACCAATAATTGGGGAACACCTGAAAAATGGGATGAAACTAAAATAGCTTTAAAAACAACTTCAAAAACAGAGCTGATTACTAAACATATAGAAACTTTTGTTATAGGGTTTAATAATTTAGATTTGAATACTGCCAATCTTGAATTGATGTGGGAAAAAACGTTTGTGAACCTTAAAATAGAAGTTCCTACTACTAAGACTGCTGTGGCAAATATTGAAAAGGTTATCAATGGGCCGTCAGCTAGTGATTATTTTACTGCATCACAATATTATTTTAATTCAAATTTAGATTTGAATAAAGCATTGACTTATGTTAACAAGGCTTACGACTTAAATGATAAAAAACCGTATTGGTATACTCGTCTTAAATCACAGATTTTAGCTAAATTAGGTGATTTTAAAGGGGCTATTGAAGTGGCTAAAACATCATTAGAAAGTGCTAAATTGGCTAATAATTCAGATTATATTAAAATGAATGAAGAAAGCATTAAAGAATGGAGTAGGAAATAATTTATTATTAATTCTGTAGTGAAGAGGCTGTTCTAAAAAAATGAACAGCCTCTTTATTGCTTTATAATTCAACCTATTATTGTCGTTGTCTGTTTGAAAAATCAGTAATTAGAAAGGTGCGGGAACTTCTAAGGTAATTTCATCTTTTGAAATAGGATGTGTGAAAGTAATAGATTTTGCATGCAGATGTAATCTATCGCTTTTTATTCCGTAAAGATCATCACCAGTGATGGGAGTGTTTAATCCAAGAGGATGGGAGGCGTGTACGCGTAATTGATGGGTGCGTCCAGTAATTGGGTAGAAATTTACTCTTGTTTTTTGGTTTTCTATGCGTATTTTCTTCCATAATGTTTGCGCTGTTTTACCGTATTCATAACATACAATTTGTCTTGGTCGGTCGTCTAAATCAACACGCAGGGGAAGGTCAATAGTGCCTGATTCGGTTTCAATTACACCATCAAGTAATGCCTCGTAACATTTTTTAATTTTACGTGTTATGAATTGATGTTGAATGTCCTTGTAAGCAGCATCGTTTTTAGCAAGCAACATGATACCTGATGTAGACATATCTAATCGATGAATGATAAGTGGTCCAGTAGCCTCAGGGTATTTTTGTTTGATGCGTTCGTAAACAGAATCAGTGACTAATTTACCAGGAACAGATAAAAACTCTGCAGGTTTATTAATAGCTAACATGATTTCATCCTCATAAATAATTTCAATTTCTTTACCTATTGCTGTGTTTTCCTGAAAAGGGTTCTTTTCTATTTGAAGGCCCTTTAACATATGTCCAAGTAAAATAGGTTCGCATTTTCCTTTACAAGCGGGATAAAATTGTTGATGTTTTCTAATTTCACTTTTTGGAGATTGTCCCCACCAAAATTCAGCCATACAAATTGGTTTAAGTTGGTGTTTAAAAGCGTAATGAAGTAGTTTTGGGGCGCAACATTCCCCAGCTCCTGCGGGTGGGTTATTGTTGAAGATTTCGCCTATACTTTTAGTTTCTCCATATTGGTTTAAAAAGGCATAGGAAGCAAACAGACGTTGCTGAGTTTGTGCAGAAAGTTGTTTTCTTTTTTCTTTTAAGATAGTTATTTGTGTTTCAAAGGCATCGAGTTCAAATTGTGCTTCTACTTTTTTGAAATTCCAATATTTGGTCATTTTTTTTAATAAAATAGCCTCTTGTTTGCTTTGTTCGCTTAAATTTTGATTTAAAATTTCAAATTCTTCTTGAGATTTTTCTTTAATAGCTTTTTCTCTTATTGCTTCTCTAGCTTTCTTTTGTTCTTTTATATGTAACTTCTGCTTGCAAATATCTTGCTCTGCATTTTCAATGACCGCAAGTAGTTTTTCTTTTGCATTTAAATAATCTAATGCTTGTTCAGCTTGTTTTATAGTATAATTTAATTGATTTATTTTAGCTTCCTCTGATTTGTAAAAACTGTTTTCATCTAACATATCATAAACCGTTGGAACAAAATGTGTAAGTTGGTTTTGTTCTGCTAATTTGCCTGAGAACGCCCATAAATAGCCTATTTCACCTTTAGGATTTTTGCAAACCAGTACTCCGAACATTTTTCCAATTACTAAGCCATTTTGCTGAGGTAGTAAGCCAAAGTTGTGTTCAAAATCACTTTGTGTATTTAGGTAATTTTGCAATTCCTCACTCGCTAAAATACTTAGTTGATGTGGTTCGTAATAAAAAGGGAAAGTGAATTTTTTGGGTAATGAAATACCTGAAATGTCATTTTTGAATGTTTGAAAAAGACTCATGTAGTAGTATTTCTAAGAATTTTGGTTAAAACAAAAAACCCTTGAAAAATCAAGGGTTTTTGTGATCCAATCAGGATTCGAACCTGAGACCTACTGCTTAGAAGGCAGTTGCTCTATCCAGCTGAGCTATTGGACCTTTTCGTTTTTGTCGGGGTGGCAGGATTCGAACCTGCGACCTCCTGGTCCCAAACCAGGCGCGATGACCGGGCTACGCTACACCCCGAAAACTTAGTCAAAAAAAAGCGGAGAGACAGGGATTCGAACCCTGGCATCGGTTACCCGATGACAGATTAGCAATCTGCTCCGTTACCACTCCGGCACCTCTCCTTTATTTTGTTAGAACGTTTTCTCTGTTTTGAGATTGCAAATATAGCGCTATAAAAGGCAAAAACAAGGGTTTCTAATATTTTTTTTGAAAAAAAATGCCTGTTAAATCGTAGGTTGTTGGTTTTGAAATGATTACTTTTTTTATTTTTTTGTATTAGTCAGGTTTGAGGGGTATTGCTTATGAATGTTAAAGTTTGCGGTTTGTTTGTGGTTGTAACTATGTTATAATCTTTTGAAAATTCGTTAGAAATTGTTTTATATTATTCTTAAATTTGCCCATATTTTACTTTAGCGAGTTTTTTTTTTGAATTTGTTAGGGATAAAATCTACTAAAAACACAAATTAATTATCAATTATGAAAAAAGTTGTTATTGTATCGGCTGCAAGAACCCCTATAGGAAGTTTCATGGGAGCGTTATCAAATGTAGCTGCTCCACAATTAGGAGCTGTAGCTATTAAAGGTGCATTAAATAAAATTAACCTTGATCCTAGCTTGGTTGATGAAGTATATATGGGTAATGTGGTTCAGGCTGGAGTAGGGCAGGCACCAGCAAGACAGGCTGCTTTATTTGCAGGATTGTCTAACGAAGTGGCTTGTACTACTGTGAATAAAGTTTGTGCGTCAGGTATGAAAGCTGTAATGATGGGGGCGCAAGCGATTATGTGTGGTGATGCTGAAGTTGTTGTAGCAGGAGGTATGGAAAATATGTCTTTAATTCCGCATTATGTGCATATGCGTAACGGAGTTAAATTTGGACCAGCGACTATGCTTGATGGTATGCAAAAAGATGGTTTGACAGACGCTTATGATAATAATGCTATGGGCGTTTGTGCAGATTTGTGTGCAACTGAATACAATATTTCAAGAGAAGCGCAAGATGCTTTCGCAATTCAATCGTACGAAAGATCTGCAGCGGCTTGGAATGCAGGTAAATTTGACGGAGAGATTGTTCCTGTAACTATTCCTCAGCGTAAAGGAGACCCAATTGTGGTTGCTAAAGATGAAGAATTTACTAATGTGAAGTTAGATAAAATTCCAGCATTGAATCCTGTGTTTACAAAAGATGGAACAGTAACTGCGGCTAACGCTTCTACAATCAATGATGGTGCTGCTGCTTTAATATTAATGAGTGAAGAAAAAGCAATTGCTTTAGGTTTAAAACCATTAGCTTATATTAAAGGGTATGCAGATGCTGCACAAGAACCTAAATGGTTTACTACAGCACCTGCAAAAGCTTTACCTAAAGCTCTTGATAAAGCTGGGGTGAGTTTAGAAGAAGTTGATTATTTCGAATTTAATGAGGCTTTTTCAGTGGTTGGTCTGGCAAATGCTAAGATTTTAGGGTTAGCGAATGACAAAGTCAATGTTAATGGAGGAGCTGTTTCGTTAGGGCATCCTCTAGGATGTTCAGGGGCTAGAATTATAGTTACTTTAATGAGTGTTTTAGAGCAAAATAATGCTAAGTTAGGTGCGGCTGCTATTTGTAATGGTGGTGGTGGAGCTTCAGCAATTGTTATTGAAAGAGCTTAAATATAAAAATATATGTTTGGACTTTGTAATCTAGCTAATATTCCTTTGCGTTTAGAGCCGAGTGATCGTAGTGAACTGGTTTCGCAAGTGTTGTTTGGTGAGCATTTTGTCGTGACTGAACAACAACCAAAATGGGTTAAAATTAAATTAGCCTATGATGATTATGAAGGTTGGATTGATGTAAAACAATATAAGGAGATTACCGAGGTTCAGTATAATTTTTTAAGTGAAAATGAAATTGCTTTAAATGCTGATCTTATAGAGTATATAACTTCCCCAGATAATATTTTGATGCCCATTCCTTTAGGAGCTTCTTTGAGTTTTTTGGATAATAATGCTATTAATGTAGAAAATTTACACTTTGAGGGTGTTAAGGTTTCTGGTGTGAAATCGAAATCAGAGTTAATCAGTACAGCATTTATGTATCTACACGCTCCTTATTTATGGGGTGGAAAAACTCCTTTCGGAATAGATTGCTCGGGTTTTACTCAGATGGTTTATAAATTAAATGGATATAAATTATTGCGTGACGCGTCGCAACAAGCTACTCAGGGAGAAGCACTAAGTTTTATAGAGGAGAGTGAACCTGGTGATTTAGCTTTTTTTGATAATGAGGAAGGGAATATTATTCATGTAGGTATTATTATGGAAAATAATTATATCATTCATGCTACTGGAAAAGTTAGAATTGACCGTTTGGATCATTTAGGGATTTATAATGCAGAACTTAATAGGCATACGCATAAGCTTAGAGTAATTAAAAAGATTATCGATTAAAAGGTAGACCTCCATTTTATGGAGGTTTTTTTTGTTTCATATTTAGGGTTTATTTTAAAAATGATGGTTTAGTTTAATTTTTTATTTTGTTAAATAGATTGATTTTGTTGGAATTAGCCGCTCGACTTGAAAATATGGGCGAGTTGGTTATATGGTTTTTGTTTTATATTTAAAGGATTATTAGTTTATGTTAGGTGGAGGTTAGCTTTTAATGTAAGTTTTATTTTGTTTGAGGTGTTTTGTGTTTGATTATGGGGAATTTTAAGAAAAAAAATGTTTTATAGAGTTTTTAAACAGGAGCTATTTTGTGTTGATTGATGTAAAGCTAATGTAAAGTTGGTTTTTGAATTATGTTTTGGTAAATCATGTTTTTGTTGAAAAATAATTAAAAATAGCAATGTTAGATCTGTATTTGATGAAATATTGATAACGAAATAGATTAAATGAAGGTTAAGCTTTTGTAAATGTGTTTTTTGTTTCAATTGTAATATTACCTTTGTCATGCAAATATGAAAAACAACAAATTAAATTTTAAAATCATGAAAAAATTTTTAAACATCTTGGTAATTGCTTTAGGTTTATTGACTAGTGAATTTGCAAATGCAAAAAATGTAAATACAATTGAAGAAGATTTGCCAAAGGCTACGAAAGTGGTAAATGAAATTACTAAAGAGGCATTGAAAGATATTGCAATTGATAAAGAAACTGTAGTTTATGTTACTTTTACAGTAAATACTGATAACGAAATGGCAATTTTAAATGTTCGAACTACAGATAAAAATATTAAGCAAATTGTTAAAAATGCATTGAATTCAAGAGTTGTTGAGGATGCAGGGTTGACAGTTGGTAAACCATATACGATGAGTATTCGTTTAAAGCAGTAGGGTTGGGTTAAACAAGTGCTGTTGTGTAGGAAAGCTGTCTTTATAAGGCAGCTTTTTTTGCTTTATATAATTTAACTTTGAAATGATAGATATCCAATTGTCTTTTAAATAATATTTTTTACAATTCTGAAAACAAATTTTAAAGATTGTCTACTTGAGAGGGGGGCGGATAATGAGTTGTCGTTTTAAAAGAGAATATTCAGGATTAAAATCGTATTAATCCGTATTTGGCTTGACTCTTGTTTATTGTTGTTGTTTAATAAAAAAAAGCACCCCAATGGAGTGCTTAGAAGTGGGCGATAAGGGATTCGAACCCCTGACCCCCTCGGTGTAAACGAGGTGCTCTGAACCAGCTGAGCTAATCGCCCGATAAAATTTTGAACGTTTGAAACTTTTGAGTTTTTGTAGTGGGCGATAAGGGATTCGAACCCCTGACCCCCTCGGTGTAAACGAGGTGCTCTGAACCAGCTGAGCTAATCGCCCGATAAATTTTTGAACGTTTGAAACTTTTAAGTTTCTGTAGTGGGCGATAAGGGATTCGAACCCCTGACCCCCTCGGTGTAAACGAGGTGCTCTGAACCAGCTGAGCTAATCGCCCGATAAAATTTTGAACGTTTGAAACTTTTAAGTTTCTGTAGTGGGCGATAAGGGATTCGAACCCCTGACCCCCTCGGTGTAAACGAGGTGCTCTGAACCAGCTGAGCTAATCGCCCGATAAATTTTTGAACGTTTGAAACTTTTAAGTTTCTGTAGTGGGCGATAAGGGATTCGAACCCCTGACCCCCTCGGTGTAAACGAGGTGCTCTGAACCAGCTGAGCTAATCGCCCGATAAATTTTTGAACGTTTGAAACTTTTAAGTTTCTGTAGTGGGCGATAAGGGATTCGAACCCCTGACCCCCTCGGTGTAAACGAGGTGCTCTGAACCAGCTGAGCTAATCGCCCGATAAAATTTTGAACGTTTGAAACTTTTAAGTTTCTGTAGTGGGCGATAAGGGATTCGAACCCCTGACCCCCTCGGTGTAAACGAGGTGCTCTGAACCAGCTGAGCTAATCGCCCGATAAAATTTTGAACGTTTGAAACTTTTAAGTTTCTGTAGTGGGCGATAAGGGATTCGAACCCCTGACCCCCTCGGTGTAAACGAGGTGCTCTGAACCAGCTGAGCTAATCGCCCAATAAACAAGAAGCGTGTCTTCCGTTATTGTGGGTGCAAATATAGGACAGTTTTTTGTTTTTTCAAGAAAAAATTAAAAAAAATCACACAATTTCTGCAACCACAAAGGTACTACCACCTATATAAATCAAATCGTTTGCATTGGCTTTGTTCAATGCTAGTTTATAAGCTTCTGAAACAGAATTAGATATTTCGTTATGGGTCAATCCATACTGTTCTGCTTTTGCTTTTAATGCTGTTGCTTCTAATCCTCTTGGTACATTAGGTTTTGTGAAAATATAGTGCGCATTTTTTGGAAATAATGGTAAAATGTCATCCAAATCTTTATCGTTAACCACGCCTAAAACAAAAAAAAGCTTTTCATACTTCTGTTTTTGGAGTTGATTTAGAACAATTTTCAGTCCATGACTATTATGTGCGGTATCACAAATTGCTCTTGGTGTCTCATTAATTTGTTGCCATCTACCTAACAACCCCGTGTTGTTTACTACATTCAAAAGACCTGTTTTTAAGTTTTCCTCCGTGATTTGAAAGTGATTTTCCAATATACTTACGGTTTGAATGACTGTTTTCTTATTATGACTTTGGTAGTCACCTAATAAACCACATGGATAATCTATAGTAACGCTATCAGATGCCCAGTGAATAGGCGATTGGTTGGTTTCTGCTATTTGAGTAAATACTTTTTTTGTTTCAGGAGTATATTCTCCTATTATCACAGGTATTGTGGGTTTTATGATTCCTGCTTTTTCTGTAGCAATACTCTCTAGAGTATTTCCAAGAAATTGAGTATGGTCAAAACCTATGTTAGTTATTACGGATACCAATGGAGTAATGATGTTAGTTGAATCCAATCGTCCACCCATGCCAACTTCTATAACGGCTACGTCAACTTTTTCTTTTGCGAAATATTCAAAAGCTAAACCTACGGTCATTTCAAAAAAGCTCAGATTATTTTCTTCAAAGAATGATTTGTTTTGCTCTATAAAAGAAACTACAAAATCTTCCGAGATCATGACGCCATTGATTTTTATGCGTTCTCGAAAATCTTTCAAATGCGGTGATGTATACAAGCCAACTTTATATCCTGCTTCTTGTAGTACTGAAGCAAGCATTGAAGAAGTTGATCCTTTGCCATTGGTTCCTGCTATATGAATGGTTTTTATCTTTGTTTCTGGATTTCCTAAATGATTTGCTAATAAAATAGTGTTGGTCAAATCTTTTTTATAAGCTGAAGCGCCTTGTTGTTGATACATAGGCAACTGAGCGAACATCCATTGGGTAGTTTCGTGGTAATTCATGGCTTTCTTTTTTAAAGTAAAATTGAAATGCTAAAAAATGTTTCTAATTTTTTCTAAAATAAAAAGTAAAAATTTTAGTTTTATAATTAGAGATTATATCTTTAATGCAAAATTGAAATAAATTTTAAAATAAATAAAGTTTAATTGCCCATGATTGGATTTTTATTACAAACCCAACAAGCTACTGATACGGTAGCACAAGCTACAGGTGCTGTGGTAGAAAATATTGCTACAACCAAAGAAATTTCTGTATTCGAATTTATTTTTAAAGGCGGTTTCTTTTTAATTCCTATTGCTGCCTTACTGTTTTATACCATTTATGTGATTGTTGAGCGCTATTTTTATATTAAAAAAGCTACTAAACATGATCCTCATTTGTTAAAAGACATACGTACGCATTTGAATAATGGAAATATAGATTTAGCAATTACAGCAACTGAGCGTGATGGAGCTGCTTCTGCTAATGTAATTCAGGAAGGTATAAGAACCATTGGTCGTCCTATTGCTGAAATAGAATCGAACATGGAAAAAGTTGCCAATATTGAAATAGGTGAAATGGAAAAGAAATTAGCCACTCTGGGGTTAATTGCTGGTATTGCGCCAACTTTAGGTTTTATCGGAACAATTTCAGGAGTTATTAAAATTTTTTATAGCATATCAGTTACTGAAAATATTAGCATAGGTAATATTTCAGGAGGTTTATATGAAAAAATGATTAGTAGTGGTGCCGGTTTGATAGTGGGGATTATAGCATATTCAGCCTATCATTTATACAATAGTATGATTGATAATTACTCCTTAAACATGCAACGTCACGTATTAGAATTCGTTAACATAATTCAGAGACCCAATGCCGATTCGAAGAAATAAGCGTTTTGAAGCCGAAGTGGCTACAAGTTCATTAAGCGATATCATGTTTTTCTTGTTGTTGTTTTTTCTTATTATTTCAACCTTGGCAAATCCTAATGTGATTAAAATGACCTTGCCTAGTTCTAAAAATAATGAAAAAACGAATAAACAGCTGGTTAGTTTGTCTGTAACCGAAGAGAAAAGGTATTATATAGACAAGCAGGAAGTTGCATTTGAAAATTTAGAGCAACAACTTTTAACTAAAATAGGCACGAATAAAGAGCAAGCGGTGGTAGTTCGTATTCCTTATAATTTGCAAGTTCAGGATTTAGTGGACGTTTTACAGATAGGAGTGAAAAACAAGTTGAAATTTGTAATTGCTACTAATGCGTCTAAATGATAAATTAGTTTGTACTTATTTGGATTACATCATAAAAGAGTAGCTATTCTGCCATTTATTTTTTAAGCCACGAATTACACAAATTTGCACAAATTCTTCACCATAATGTAACCGAATGGAAAACGTTTTATTTAAATAAGTATAAATAATCGAGCTTTTGTACGGATCAGAATTAGTGTAATTTAAACGTAAGCTTATTTTCAATATAATAATTCGTACAAATTTGTGTAATTCGTGGCAAAAGAGAATGAGTATTTGTAGGCTGAATAGTTATAAGCCTTTAAAAACAAGTTTACTTGATCTTTAAAGGCTTTTTTTATTTCTTCAATTCAAAGTAACGATTAGGATAGTCTGTGATTAATCCGTCTACTCCTAAAGTGATCACACTTTGCATGTCTTCAATGGAATTTACTGTCCATGGAATGACTTTAATTTTTTTGTGGTGTAAATCATTCACTATTTCTTTAGTTAGCAAGTGAAAGTCTGGACTATATACTTTAGGTGCATAACCTAGGTTTTTCAAATTTTGTAAATAGTTTTCTTTGTTTTCTACTAAAAGAATAGTCTTAATTCCTCTGTAATTATGGTGTAGATATTTGAGTGTTCGTGTATCGAAAGATTGGATAAATGTTTTGCTAAGAATTTTCTTTTCTTTGAGTACTGCCATTAATTTATCAACAAACTCCTTAGGTTCAGGATGAAAAATACGATCGCCCTCTGGGGTAGTTTTGGTTTCAATGTTGTAAAATAATTTTCTGTTGGGGTATTTTTCTTTCAAATAGCGCTCTACGGTATCAATAACCTCTGTCAGTAGGGGTTTATATGTTTTTATTTTTTGCTGTTCTAAAAATCTAGGATGTATTTTACTTCCACAGTCACAAGCTTTGATTTCGTTGTAATTCATTTGGTATAAATTGTACGATTGTTCTGTAGCTTCTGTAATTTCTTTGTTGGTATAATCCAAGCAAATTTCATGGGACAAAAATGGTTCATGGGATACTACTACTTTTCCGTCTTTTGAAATAACAACATCCATTTCTAAGGTTGTGACCCCAATATCAATGGCTTTTTTCATAGCTTCAATAGTGTTTTCTGGGAGTAAACCACGACAACCACGATGTCCTTGTAAATCAAATTGTTGGGCCATGCCCAATAGAGGCAATAGGAGTAAAGCTATTTTTTTCATAATAATTGGATGTTGTTGACTTGTTGGCGTTATATTTTCTTCAGTGCTTCAATAGCTAAGTCTATATCTTCAAAAGTATTGTACTTAGATAGTGAAATGCGAATGTTTGGTCTTTTTAAGAGTTCATTCGCTATGAAAGTTTCTAGTACATGCGAAGGCTTAGAACTGCCTGATTGGCAAGCGCTGCCTCTTGAAATGGCAATACCATGCATATCCATCAGAAATACGATCATTCCAGCTTTACTTTCATCAAAAGGTAAAATGACATTTACGATGTTATGTTGCGTGTTTTCTGGATTTCCTGCGAAATGACAATCTGGGAAGTTAGATTTAATTTTTTCGAGCAAATAGTTTTTTAAATCACGGATATGTGTTTTATCAATTTCATGGTTGGCGACAGTAATTTCCAGCGCTTTTGCCATTCCAGCGATATTGTGTAAGCTTTCCGTCCCAGCTCGAACTCCTTTTTCTTGCTCTCCTCCAAAAATAAGGGGTTGTAAAATGATGTTTTTGCGAATAAAAGCGAAACCAACTCCTTTAGGGCCGTGAAATTTATGGGCACTTGCTACCAGGAAATCGATAGGCAAATGAGTTAGGTCAATTTTGGTTTTTCCAATGCCTTGAACTGCATCTGTATGAAATAGAGCGTTAGTATTTTTACACAATTGAACTACTTTTTCCAAATTTAAAACGGTACCAATTTCGTTGTTTACTTGCATTAAACTCACTAAGGTTTTACCGTTTTGGCTTAGTAGTTCTTCAAGATCGCTGTAGTCTATGGTGCCATCAGGTTTTATGGCTACATAGTCTACTTTTAAATCATGGGTGGTTTGCAAAATTTCAACGGTATGTAATACAGCATGATGCTCCATTTTACTGGTAATAATTCGCTGTATGCCTAAGTTTTTTACGGCAGATTGCAAAATCAAATTGTTTGCTTCTGTAGCGCAAGAAGTAAATATAATTTCATGTGCATTGCAATTGATAATTTTAGCAATACTTTTTCTAGATAATTCCAGTATGTTTTTAGCCTCTCTGCCAATAGCGTGGGAAGATGAAGGATTGCCGTAGGTTTCGGTAAGTACTTTAGTCATTTCTGTAATGACTTCAGGGTATATTTGAGTCGTGGATGCGTTATCGAGATAAACTTTTTTCATTGTAATGGTTTAAAATAAATTTTAAGTATAGAATTCCTAAAATTCATAGACTCCAAATTTAGTAATTTTATACTTTTGCTGTAAAAAAACTATTTCTTGAAAAAAATACTTTTACTTTCCGATACTCATGGCCATATAGATGAAGCTATTCTTAAATATGTTTCATGGGCTGATGAAGTGTGGCATGCGGGTGACATTGGTAATTTGATAGTTACTGATACCATCAAAGCTATGAAGCCCTTGCGTGCTGTATTTGGGAACATAGATGGTACAGCGGCTCGTGCGGAATTTCCATTACATAATCGTTTTTTTTGCGAAAAAGTCGATGTTTGGATTACACATATTGGTGGTTATCCAGGTAAATACAATTCAGAGATTCGCGAAGATTTAAAAAATAACCCGCCAAAACTTTTCATTTGCGGGCACTCACATATTCTAAAAGTACAATTTGATAAGACACTTAATTTGATTCATATGAATCCTGGAGCTGTAGGTAAAAGCGGTTTTCATCAGGTAAGAACGATGTTGCGTTTTATTGTTGATGGCGATGCGATAAAGGAGTTGGAAGTTGTTGAGCTTGGTAAAAGATAGTTAGTCAATAATGGGAATTGTAATTCTAATTAAAGTGCCTTCGCCTTCCGCTGAAATTATTTTGAAAGTACCGTTCATACTATCAATGCGGGCTTTAATTTGAGTAATTCCAAAACCTGTAATGTTTTCTTTTACATTAAATCCTTTGCCATCATCTTGAATATTTATTTTCAATTTAGAGTTTTGTTCAGTCAATTTTAAAATTACGTTATGAGCATCAGCATGTTTGATAATGTTGTTTAATAATTCAGAAACAATATAAAAAAATTTAACTTCTAATTCATGATGGTATTTTCGGTTTGATGGCAGTTGACTCATAAAACGAAAATCTATAAGGGTATTTGAATGATTTTCACATAAATCTTTCAGTGCCATTTGTAATCCAAATTTCACTAATAACGGGGGGATCAAATCGTGAGATAAATCGCGTACAGTATCGTGTGCTTGTTTTAATAAGGCGCGTGTTTTTAGTAATTCTTTTCGTTGGTTCTCGTTTAAAGAGGTTTCAAAAGCAGACAAATGCAGACCTACTGAAGAAAGTGTAGCGCTCACACTATCATGTAAAACTTCAGAAATTCGGGATCTTTCTTTTTCTTGCCCATCTATAGTGGCGCTAATGATATGGTTTTGCAAATCATTTTGAAAGCTAGTCATCTTATAGCTTTGTTTTAGTTTTAAATTTTGATAAAAGAAATAAGAAATACCTCCTGTCAAAATTACTAAGGTGGCTAGAAGATAAAACACGCGTTCGCTTTTGCGTTGTTGTTCTAAAATAGCTAAATGTGCTTTTTTGTATTTGGCTTCAGTTAAGGCTAAATCAAATTGGTTTTCTAGGTTTTCGTTTAGCTTTTTATTTTTGCCAGTCAAGATTGTTTCTTGCGATTCAATGTATTGGTTGGTGTAAAATAAAGCAGATTTATAATCGCCTATCATTTCATAACCATAAGCTAGGTTGATTAATGCGTCAGATTTATTAGTTACATCATGACCTTCTTTGAGTGATTTTAAAAAATTGCGATACAATTTAATGGATTCTACATATTTTTTTTGCATTAATAAAAAATAACCGTAGTTAACAATGATGTGGTTTTTAATTTTTGAATCCTCGAGTTTACTTGTTAAGTTTAATGCTTTTTCAATGTAAATCTTAGCTTTCTCAGCGTTGCTTTGGTTGTCAAAATAATTGTATGAATTGATATAGAATTTTGCTAAATCCGTAATTTTTTTACTTTTTTTAGTGGCAAGTTCGGTTTTATCAAGATAGTATTTAGCGCTATCCGATTGAACATAGGAGTGATATCTGAAAAATGCTTGAAAGCAAGCAGCTTGAAGCGTATCTGATTTTAGTGTAGCTACAGTTTTTTTAGCTTTGTATAAAAACTTTTTTGCAGTTGTGAAATTTAAATTGGTACTGTTTATGTTAGCCACTTTTAAGTAAAAGTGTGCAAGATTGTTGCTTAAATTATGTTCTTCAGCTATTTTTCCATACTCAAAAAGTGTTTTTAAAGCATTTTCTGGATCGTTGATGTTCTCAAAAATTTCTGCTTTTTTGTGCATCATCCGGCAATAGTCAGTATATTTTTTGTGTGTTAAAAATGTACTGCACTGTTTGTTTGAGTAGCTTATTGCTTTTAAATGTTTTCCGTGTTGTAAATAATATGCAATAGAATCTGTTTTAATTTGACCGTAAATCGAATGAAAACAAAAAGATAAAAAGTAAATATGTAGAAGTTTTTTTAGCAACAGTAGGTTAAGTTTGGGTTAGATTTAGTTTGAGGGTGGGTTATTCTACTTTAACTAGGTGGTGTTTGGTGGCAAACATCACTAAGCCCACAGTAGTTTTTACATTTATTTTTTTCATTAAATTTTTGCGATGCGTTTCTACTGTATTAGGACTGATTTTTAGTTGTTCACTTATTTCTTTACCACTCATTTCTTCACATATGTAATTGAGTATTTCTAGTTCTCGATCGGTTATACTGGCAATGATTTCCTCGGTATTTTGTTCGTTAGTAGCCGTGTTGTTTACGGTGAAGAGCTGAAATATTTTTTCTTTTACCACATCTGAAAAGTATTGTTGTCCTAATACTACGGAATTGATTGCGTCTAAAATATGGTCACCCGCACATTGTTTAGTTAGATACCCACTAGCACCTAATTTTATTACTTCTTGTATTAATTTAGGGTCATCATAGCTGGATAAAACAATTACTTTGCAAGTAAATCCTTTTTCATTAAATTCTCTTAATACCTGAATACCATCTTTTTCAGGCATATTGATGTCCATGATCAAAATATGTGCATCGTTTCTGGCTACACGCTGTACAAGATTTTCGCCATTAAGGGAGTAGCCTACAACCTCGTAATCAGGGTGATTGTTTAATACTGCTAATAAACCATCTATCAATACTTGATGGTCATCAGCAAGATGAATTTTGATTTTGGTGTTCATAATCAAGTTTTTTAGTAATCAAATGTAATCCTTTTCACAGAGCCTTAAAATACCCTGATTTAATGATTTTTATATCACTAAATTTAGTGATAAAATTAGTTTTAAACAAAAAAAAATCCCGAAGCTAAACTTCGGGATTCGGTCGCACTAATAAACTAAGATGATAGGTTTATCGTAATCGATCCACAGATTTTACGAGATCTTCATCCTTCTTTATGGCCTTGTTAGCTAATACTAACAATAAGATAGATAAGATAGGTAAGAACATCCCAATACCCTTCTCAGGAGCCGGAGCTCCTCCAGATACACTTAGTGTACGATACACAAATAATCCTAGTAAAATTAAGTTTAATATCATGTTCAATCTGTTTAGTACAAATTGATTTTGTCTTTTCTTGTACGATAATAAGCTAATGACAGTAGAAGCAGTACTTAAGCCAAACAAAACGGTATAAGTCATATTGCTCATAAAATATTCTTTTACCCCGTTCAGGCTCCATAAAGGGAATATATAAGGCAAAACAGCCACTGTAATTAAAGTGAAAATTAAATATACGCTTTGTATTCTCTGAATCATAAATTGTATTATATCGATTACAAAAATATAGTTTCTTTTTGAAAAAACTATTGTTTGCTGAATAAAAATTTGTATTATTGCACTATAAATCCGTAAGCACTTCATACTACGGAACATAAGATTCAAATTAAATTACATTATTTTAATCCCAATTATTTTTTTAAGCTAACCATACTTTATGTTTGATATTTCTGTTTTAAAAGAAATGAAGCTGAACGAATTGCAAGAGATTGCAAAAGCGGCCAAGATAAAAAATTTCAAAACTCTCAAAAAAGATGAGTTGGTATATCAAATTCTTGATTTTCAAGCTTCAAACCCCGAAAAATTAACTCCTGAGGCAAATAGTGTTGCTGAAACGCCTAAGCCTAAGCGTGCCCGTTCGGTAAAAGAATCTAAAGAGGAGCAAGCTGTTGAAACTGCCGAGGAAAACCAGGTGGTAATTGAAACAGAAACAGAAAACAAAACTTTAAAAAAAGGACGTCCAAGGTTAGAAAAAACCAAAAAGGAATTGCCTGTTGCTGCAGATGAAAATACGGTTGAGCCTACTGAGGTGAAGCCTAGAAATCCAAAGTTTAGCAAGGATAAAATGAAAAATGATTCTGTTGTTACGGAAAACATTGAAAAAAATATAATTGAAGTTTCACAAACAGCCGATGTGACTGAAGTAATACAGCCTGTAGTTGCTGTAAGTAGTACTGAAGAGACTGCTATTGTGGTCGATGCTGAGACTCAAAATGCACCACAATCTAATCCAAATCAAAATCAGCAACATCAAAATCGTAACAACAATAATCAGAATCAGAAGTTTAAAAAGACAACTAATTTCAAAGAGCCTGATTATGAGTTTGATGGGATTATTGAAACCGAAGGTGTTTTAGAAATGATGCCTGATGGCTATGGTTTTTTACGATCATCAGATTATAACTACCTAGCTTCACCAGATGATATTTATTTATCTACTTCACAAATCAGATTGTTTGGATTAAAAACAGGAGATACTGTTAAGGGAGTTGTTCGTCCACCTAAAGAAGGTGAGAAGTATTTCCCTTTAATTAAAGTCTTAAAAATCAATGGACACGATCCTCAAGTAGTTAGAGACCGAGTATCTTTTGATCACTTAACACCTGTTTTTCCAACAGAAAAGTTCAAATTAGCAGAAAAACAAAGTACTATATCTACACGTATTATCGATTTGTTTTCACCTATAGGAAAAGGACAACGTGGTATGATAGTGGCACAACCTAAAACTGGTAAAACTATGTTGTTAAAGGATATCGCTAATGCTATTGCGGCTAATCATCCTGAGGTATACATGATTGTTTTGCTTATAGATGAGCGTCCAGAGGAAGTAACTGATATGCAACGTAGTGTACGTGCGGAAGTGGTAGCTTCAACTTTTGACCGCGAACCACAAGAACACGTGAAAATTGCTAATATAGTTTTAGAAAAAGCCAAACGTTTAGTAGAGTGTGGTCATGATGTAGTGATTCTACTAGATTCTATAACACGTTTAGCACGCGCTTATAATACGGTACAGCCAGCTTCTGGAAAAGTATTGAGTGGAGGGGTAGATGCAAATGCTTTGCAAAAACCAAAACGTTTCTTTGGTGCGGCTCGTAATGTAGAAAATGGAGGTTCGTTAAGTATTATTGCTACTGCGCTGACTGATACAGGTTCAAAAATGGATGAGGTAATTTTTGAAGAGTTTAAAGGTACAGGTAACATGGAGTTACAGTTGGATCGTAAAATTGCTAACCGTCGTATTTTCCCAGCGGTTGATTTAACTTCTTCAAGTACGCGTCGTGATGATTTACTTCTTGATGAAAAAACCATTCAACGTATGTGGATTATGCGTAAGTATCTTGCCGATATGAATTCTGTAGAAGCGATGGAATTTATCAATCAACGTTTTAAACAAACTCGTAATAATGAGGAGTTCTTAATTTCGATGAATGATTAAAATTAAAAGTAAATAAATTGATAAGGCACTAAAACTGTTATTTAACAGTATTGCTTAATTTTTATAAAAAGTATATTGGATTTTTTCAATATACTTTTTTTTTGTTTGCAATGTGTTGATTTATAGTTGTTTGTTAGGGGAGTGTGTTGTTTGGTTTAAATATGTTAACTGTATAACTTTATTTATTGATTATTAATAAATAATTCTTGAAAAGCATTAATTATTTGGAGGTGTAGAATTTATTCTACAGTGAAATGAGAATAGCTTTATTATTTTTGTATCATTAACATTTTAACCCAATAATTTATGAAAATGAAAAAATTGACCGTTTTAAGTGCATTATTTGTAATGACTTTGTTTTCTTGTACAAAAGAAACGGCTACTAATGAAGAAACTCCTATTGCAGAAGTTTTAGAGCAAGCTCAAGGAATCGAAAGAGACTGTGGTTATGTAGACTCTAATTGGCCTTCAACGGCAAAATTGTCTACAACACTAACTGCCGCTGCAGGTACTTCTGCTGATGCTACTTTCTTGTCTGGTCAAAACACAGCCATCAAAACTTTTTGGAGAGGTGCTACCGTAGCAGCCCCCACTTTCAGATTTGTAAACAATGGTAAAGACTGGAATTCAACGTATAACGCCATTTCGTACAGCAATGGAAAAATTTATTTTGGTGAAGGTATTTTTAAAGATGCAAAATCTAAAGATGCTACTAATTTAATTAATGTGATGATTTTAGCACATGAGTATGGACATCAGTTGCAATATGCATTCAATTTGCCTTCTAAGACAGAATCTACTGTTCGCTCAGGTGAATTAGAGGCTGATGGAATGGCAGGCTATTATTTACGTAGAGGATACGGCAAAACAAGTTTCGCGCAAATTTCAACAGCTTATGAATTTGCTGCATCTATTGGTGATAAAAACACTACTAGCTCAGGGCACCATGGTTTACCTGCACAAAGACGTTCGGCTGTACGTTTAGGATTCTTATTAGCAGATGCTTCTAATCCTAAGTTAAATGCTAAAGATTTTGATTACAATTTCTTCTATTACTACGAAGGTGTCTTAGCGGGTACTTACCGTATGGCTAAACCAGCTAATATTGATGAGGCTATTCACAGTCGTATTATGTTGCATATGGATGAGTTAATGCGCATTAAAAATGGTCAAATGTCTGATCAAGAATACTTCAATTTGAACTAAGCAATGGTTGACTCTCGATAGTGGAGTACAATTTCAAGTTTAATATAATGGGAATTTTTTTAGAATGAGCTCGATCCAGTATCGGGCTCATTTTTTTTTAGAAAGTACTTCACCTACTTTTTGCAATTTGCATTGAGGTCTTAATATTTAAAGTTTTGCACTTTTGCTAGTAATACCATTTTAGTTTTAAGCTTTCCTTTTAAAAAAGTACAATCCTTTGACACTCCTATGGTCTGCTCAAGGGAACAATCTTCAAAATTATGTTATTGGACTACAAATAATATTTTTTAGAAGACATTTGAATGTTGGTGATTTCAAAGTTAAAAGGGTGTAATATGGACTGTAGTTTTTAATTGGTATATAAATGAGTAGCGATTTATTTTCAATTTTTTAAAAAAAGAATACACAAAGTTGTGAGAAAAAAGTTGTGAGAAAAATAAACCTCACAGAAAAATTCTAACAGAGTGGTTAGAAAATGATTTTTTTTAAAAAAAATCTCACAACCCTTCAATATGACATGATTTTTGTTAGCACCTATGTATGAGAAAGAAAACAAACAGAAGGAATGAATTGCGTGAAACTTTAGGGGTTTCCCAATTAGAATTGGCACAATTGCTCAGCATTCATCCCGGTGTCATAGCAATGTATGAAATAGGACAGCGGGATTTACCTACTATGGCTATGCTTGAGTTATCTCGGTGGTACAACTATGTATTTAAAAAATTACAAGAATCGAATACATTTCCAGATCAGTTAGTATTAAAAGATGAGATCAAAGCTTTTTTAGAAAAAGAAATTCAAAAAAAGGAATTGCAACTACACAAAAGCACCAGCAAATTGACAAGTTTAGAGCATAAATACAAAAAAGCTCTTGCTAACTTGCAATTAGCTACCTATTTTGACAATGAAGGGAAGCAACAAAATTCAGATGAGCAACAAACTGCCCGATGGTTGCGTTTGCTTGCTAAAGACAAAATAAAAATAAGCGGTCCATTGCAACAACTTAAATATCAATTGCAAATTGAAAATTTGCAAAACGAATTAATACGTTTGCAAGAACTACTTTCAAGCTACCTTTAAATTTGTAAAATATTTTCACTGTTAAAACGTTGTTAAGAGGATGGTGCTTTACCTGCACAGACTTATTTTTGTAAATGGTATGCACTATGTTGCAAAAATTAATTAAATAAAAAAATGAAGAAACTTTTATTAGTTTCCTGCCTTGCGGTGGGGATGCAAGTAGCAGCGCAGAAAAAAAGTCCTGTAGCTGTCGAAAAACCTGTATTCGTGGGTTCTGTCGAGGGAATCAAAGAATATAGCTTAAAAAACGGATTAAAAATACTTTTGTTGCCTGATGCAAGCCAAAGTAATATGTTAGTCAATATTGTGTACAACGTAGGTTCAAGACACGAAGGTTATGGCGAAAAAGGAATGGCGCATTTACTTGAACACATGTTATTCAAAAGCACCAAAAAAATTTCCGATATAAAAAAAGAACTATCTTCTAAAGGAGGTAATGCTAATGGAACAACTTGGTTTGATAGAACAAATTACTATGAAGTATTCCCAGCTTCAGATGAAAACTTAAAATGGAGTTTGGAAATGGAAGCTGACCGAATGATTAATGCTACCATTTTGCAACAAGATTTAGATAAAGAATTCTCTGTGGTAAGAAACGAGTTTGAAATTGGCGAAAATTCTCCAGAGAGTGTATTGTCGGAGCGTTTAATATCTACCGCTTTCCTATGGCATAATTATGGAAATAGTACTATTGGCTCTAAGGAAGATATTGAAAGAGTAAAAGCTAAAACGTTACGTGTTTTCTATGAGAAGTATTATCAACCTGATAATGCAACCTTAGTGGTGGCAGGTAATTTTAATACAGATAAAGCGCTAGAGTATATTAGCAAATACTTTGCAACCATTAAGCGTCCTTCACGTACATTAGAAAAAACCTATACGGTAGAACCTGCTCAAGATGGTGAACGCTATGTAGAGTTAAAACGTAATGGCGATGTACAAGCCCTACAAGCAGTATATCACACCGTACCGTTTGCGCACCAAGATTATGCTGTTATTGATGCCATAGTAGAAATATTAACGGCAGATCCCTCTGGATATTTATATAAAGCATTGGTAGAAAGTCAAAAAGCATCTAGTTTGTATGCTTACCAACCTCAGGTGCGCGATGCGAGTTATTTATTATTCAATGTTGCTGTACCAAAAGATAAAAAATTAGAGGAAGCTAAAGCTATATTTTTAACAGAATTAGACAACATCAAGAACAAAGCATTTACTCAGGCAGATGTAGATAGAGCTAAAGCTAAAATCTTGAAAAGTCTTGAAAACACTCAAAATAACACGATAAACTATGCTATTGCCTTGACCGAAATTATTGGGGCAGGCGACTACCGTTTAGGACTTTTGTATCGTGATGCGATTGAAAAATTGACCGTTGCTGATGTAGAAAGAGTAGCTAAAAAGTATTTTAATGCTAACAACCGTACCTATGGTGTTTTTATTCCTTCTAAAGAAGAAGAACGTGTAAAATCGGTTGAAATTGCTGATCAAACCATCGCTAATTTAACGCAATCCTACAAAGGAAAAGCTGTTACCGAAGAAAATGTAGCTTTTGAAACTACGATTGCTAATATTAAAAACAATACCATTGAATTCCAGCTATCTACAGGTTTAAAGTATGCCATCTTGAAAAAACCAATTAAAGGTAAAAAAGTTGTGGCCAACTTTAAATTCCCAGTAAGTAATGCTGACGATTTAGCTGGAAAATCAGAACTAGGCTATGTAGTAGCTAGAATGCTGAAATCAGGAACGACTACTCAAACCAAAGAGCAAATTCAGGATGCATTGGATAAAATGAAAAGTGATATTACCTGCTACTTTTCAGGACAAACGTTGCAGGTACGTGTAAACACGTACGAAGAACATATTATTCCTACATTCAATTTGCTTCAAGACTTATTAACTAACTCGGTATTTCCTGAGGCGGAATTGGCTAAAACCATTACAGAAGATAAGACACAAATAGAAACCTATAAAAACGATCCTCAAAATGTAGCTTTTGAAACTGTAGAACGTAAAGCAAATCCTTATGCCAAAGGACATATTTTTTATCTGCCTACGCCTGATGAAAAACTAGCAGCCTTAAATACGATTACAAGAGAACAGTTAGTAACGTTTTATAAAACTATTTTAGGTTCTAACAATGGTTTTGGTACCATCGTGGGGAATGTCAAAGAAAAAGAAGTTAGTGACTTAGTTAACAAGACATTTGGAAGTTGGACTTCTAAATCGACTTACAAAAAAGTTCAACCTACTAATTTTGCTTCACAAAAAGGAATCGAAAAAATTGTAATTCGTGATAAGGAAAATGCTGCAGTAGCTGGTAAAATCAATTTTGTAATGGATACTAAGCATGCCGATTACCCTGCAATGTTGATGGCAAATGAAATGTTTGGTGGTGGTTTTATGACTTCTCGTATTCCGATGCGTTTAAGAGAAAAAGAAGGTATTTCGTATGGTGCTGGTTCATATCTTGAAGTTTCTACTGATAATGATGCCTCTTCGATAGGTTTCTACGCATTTTTTAATCCAACGAAGTTAACCAAAGTGGAAGAAGCTATGACAGATGAAATCCAAAAAGCTGGTTCAAGCAACGGATTTACACAAGCAGAGTTTACTAGCGCTTTAGGAGGTTGGAAAAATCAAAGAAAAACCGATTTAGGTTCCGATAATTACCTGATGAATTTGATTAACAACAAGCTTAATCACGGAACTCCACTGGAAGACTTTGATGCTTTAGAAGCTAAAGTAGACCAACTTAAAGTGGAACAAATCAATGAAGTGGTTAAAAAATATATCACTTTAGACAAAGCCCAGTTTATTTATTCAGGAGATTTCAAAAACTAATCCTTTTGCATAATATCTGACAGAAGCTGCCTTTTTTGGGCAGCTTTTTTTATGCGGTAAAGTCTCAAAAATGTACCCTATTAACCATCTGGCATGAACCACGCAAAATAATTACGCAGTCCCTTTTTTATTTTGTTTCTTGATAAATCATTTGGGTATAAAACGAAAAGTATTAAATTTGAGAAACATGCAAACTAAACTACGAAACAAACTACATGAAGTCGCGCTGGAGAAAAATGTAGAAATCCTCTATGCGGTCGAATCCGGCAGTCGCGCCTGGGGCTTTGCCTCGTCTGATAGCGATTACGACATCCGTTTTATCTACAAACACGACCTGGCGTATTACCTATCCCTTTGGGAACAAGCTGATACCATCGAGTTTATGACCGTCGATAAGTTAGACGGTAGCGGTTGGGATTTACGGAAAACCGTAAGGTTATTAGCAAAATCCAATGCACCTTTGCTCGAGTGGCTCTATAGTCCTGTGGTATATTATGAAAATACGGCTACTATTGCGCCCCTGCGTGCGCTTGCTGCAGACTGTTTTTCGCCCATAGCCTGTTTGCACCATTATCTAGGTACCACTAAGAAGTTTATGGATGCCTGTAACCAAGACCAAGTAAAGCTCAAGAGTTATTTTTATGCTTTACGCACGGCTCTAGCAGGAACATGGATTATAGAAAAGAACAGTTTTCCTCTTGTAGCTTTTAAGGAATTGCTACCTATAGCTCCACCAGTAATACACGAAAAAATAAACGAATTGCTGGAAATAAAAGCCAACCAAGACGAAGACTATTGGCATCCTAAAGAAGAAATAATAACTAACTTCCTACTAGAAACGATAGCGTTTAATCAGGAAAAAGCGAGTGGGCTAGGGAGCGGGAAGAAGAGAAGTGAGGAGTTGGATGGGGTGTTTAAAGGAATTATTCAATAAAAGTTAAGTAGAATGACAAAAAAAATAAGCGATATTAATTGGGAGAAGTTACTTAAAGTTAATAGAGATTTCTTTTTTGATTTGTTTATTTTAAATGAAGAAGTAGCAATTTCTGATGAAGTAAAAATAAAATTCTACAGTTTAAAATATAATGATAATGGTCTTGATGATTCAGATTTTATAAATCATCTATATGAGGCTGCTGCACATTATGTCTTTGATGAAAAAGATATTAAAGAACTTATTGAGGATGGATACACACCTACTGATAAAGCATTAAGTTACTTTGGAGATATTGATCCTTTAACGGATGGAAGATATGGTGAGCTAATTTTATATTTATTTATTGAAGCGGTTTTGCAAGCACCTATGATAGTTCATAAAATTTCACAAACATATAATAATAATGATCAAGTAAAGGGTTCAGATGGGATTTTTATTGGTAATATAAATGGTCAAGCAACTTTATTATTAGGTGAATCAAAAATGAAGAATAACTTCTATGGATGTGCTGGAGAAGCTCTAGATTCACTAAAAAGGTATATAAATAATCCTCAATCAATTGATAGAGAATTAGAAGTTGCAAAAAAACATCTAAGTCGAGATCTAAATAATCTTGATGAAAATGATTTGGATCTTATTTACCAAAGTCTTAGAACAAAGCAAATTGAATTTCAGGAATATAAGATTTGTTACCCAGCTTTCTTAATGTATAAAGAAGGTAAAATCAAAGAAATAATTTCACAAAATATTCTAGAAATAGAAAAACAAGTTTTAATTTTTTTAAAATCAATGATAAAGCGAAGATCAAATTATATTAAAGCATCCTTATCTGAAATTAATAATATAACATTTGAATTTTTTATGATGCCTGTTGATGATGTTAGCTCTTTTAGAGAAGAGTGTTACGCAGTTTTTCATAATGGAAAAAAATTTGAAAGAAAAGAATAATGAGCAATTTAACTATTGAATCTGCCAAAAACCATCCTGTTTTCAATCAAGTTTTGAACGCATTGATAACTAATAGATTTTATTCAGAGTTGCAGATTGAAAAAGAAAAAGTCATAATTGAAAAAGATATACTTGACAAATCGATATGGTTAGCAAGTATTATTTCTACAAGTACTGAAGAGGAAGATAAATATTTAAGTTCTGTATTTGGAATTGCTCTCTTTCTTGAATATGATTCTCAAGAATACAGAAAAACGGCTTATATAATTTTATCTAGATCAGGTAATTTAATTGCATCTAGATTTTTTAAGGAATTAATGACAATTAATTCAATTACAGGAAATCTTTTGTTTAATATAAGTTTCGGGACAATAATGGATTTTGAATTAGGTTCAAAAATTGCATTAAACGAAATAGAGAGTGGAAATGGTAAAATTTTAGGTTCTGATTATCAAAAACATTTGTGGAATGTTTTAACAAAAACAAATTATAACACTGCAATATCAGCACCTACTTCAGCAGGAAAATCATTCATTATTCAAAACTATATTAGACAAACTTTTTTAAACAAGGATTCGTTTTATGTGGTTTATATTGTGCCAACTAGAGCTTTAATTTCTCAAGTATCTGAAGATTTTAAGAAAATATTAGGTAATGATGTTAGCATAAATACAGCTTTTATTGAAAAAGAAAATAGAGATAAAGGACAATTTACAAATAAAGAGATATTTATCTTAACACCAGAAAGAACTTTAAAATTAATGCAGTATTCTTATGAGAATGATTTCTCACCTGATTTAATTTTTATTGATGAAGTACAAAATATTGAAGATGATGGGAATAGAGGTTTTCTTTTTGAATATTTAATAAATGAGATTGAAACTTATTGGTTTAGATCAAGAAAGGTAATTGCAGGACCATTTTTAGATAATCCAGATGTATTGTTAAAATTAATGTTTAAAGAAGTTAGTGAAAATTTAAAAACAATGTTTTCGCCTGTCTTTCAGTTAAAAATATCATTTAAACCTAGCAAAAACAATAATTCAATAACTTCTAAGATATTTTTTCAAGAGAAATTGATAAATACTATTGAAGTTCCAATTGATTTTGATTATGGAAAAGATGTTGTGCAAAATAAACTTAAAACAACAGTTAAAATATTATTACGATTTGGAGATAAAAGCAAAAATATCATTTATCTACCTAAGGCTAATTATGTAGAAGATTTTGCAATCTATTTAGCAAAATCAAAAAACAATGATGATAAAAAATTTATTTTAAGTAATGAAATACTTGAATTAATTGATTTAATTAAAGAAGAGATACATTCAGATTATTATTTAATTGATACATTAAAGGTTAAGTCTGCATTTCATCATGGTAAGTTACCTGAGATTATTAGAGGTGAATTAGAATATCTTTTTGCAAATGGTTATCTTGATAATATTATATGTACTTCTACATTAGTAGAAGGAGTTAATTTACCTGCAGAAAAAGTTTTTATACCATACCCCAAAAAGGATGGAAACGATCTAAGTAAATTTGAATTTGGAAATATTGTTGGAAGAGCAGGAAGAATCAGAGACGCTCTTACAGGCACAATAATATGTTTAGAGAAAAATGATGAAGATTGGGCTGAAGAGTTTTTTGAAAACGAACCTGATAAAGAGATTACTCCTGCTATTAATAAAATTCTAAAGTATCCTATTAATGAATTAATTGCTGCTTTAAATCAACCATTAGATGCTAACAACAAAAAAAATGAATTTGGAGTTATTTTTTTAAAATTAAAATACCTCAAAGGAGAACAAAACCTTATTGATTATCTTAATAATAAAAATGTAGATGAAGATTCAATTAATTTGATAGTTGAAAATCTCTCTGAAAGGTTAAAAGGAATTAAAATCCCAAGTGAATTGGTAAAACTTAATCCAAGTATTGATCCAGAACTGCAAAATGAACTTTATTTAAAAATTAAAAATGAAGGAATTGAAAAATGGGTTTTTCACGATCATAAAAATTTTTACGCAAGATGGAAAAAAGAAATATTAATAACGAAGAGTCATGAGGAAAGCAATTTTTATGGTCAGTTGAAAAATATTTTATTTAAACTTGATGAAGTTTTCGATTTTAATAATGAAGCTTATTTTAAGCATGACATATCTAGATCATTATCTCAAATGGTTTTTTATGCGACATTATGGTTAGATAATAGAGGTTTTAAAGAGCTTATAATTAGAGAGATAAGTTTTAATGCAGACAAAAAAGGTATAATAGATAAAGAAAATAAAAATGATATAAATAAAACAATAAAAGAAGTTATTAAAGTTTACTCTTCAATTATAAGTTATGTTTTAGTAAAGTACACAAAGCTACTATCAGATATATTGAAATTTATTCTTAACGAAGAAGAATTAGAAAAGCATAAACTTAGTATTTCTTTACCAACTATGTTAGAATTAGGAACAAGTAATACTTTGGTTTTACTATTAATTTCTAAAGGTATTTCAAGATCAATCGCAATTAAAATATATAAATTAATTCCTGAAGAAGAAGCAGAAAATCCAATTGAATGGCTGTCAAAACAAAAGGAATTAAAAATTAAAAATATTTATAATAAGTATTTAAAAAGAAAAGGTTTTCTTTTGCTAGATAATAATGAATAAATAAAAAATAATCATTTAAGACTTTTAGAATTAAATTTTATCCATAAATATTTTTTAAATCTTTGCGAACTTAGAGAAAACCCTTGTGAACTCTGCGGTTAAAAACCTTTGTGAAACATTGTGCATTACTTTGTGTGACTTAGTATAACAAAAAATAAAACAATGAAAAAATTAGATTATTTAATAAAAAGGCAATTTCAACAAAGAGGATATATGGCTGGGCTTTCATTTACAATACAATTCACAGAAAATCAAAGCAAAATCCTCTTTGAAGATAAAAGTATATTGAAACATTATCTGGATGTTGTAGAAAATGCAGTTAAGAGCTTTCAAAATAGTCTTAAAGAAAAGTACAATAAGTATTTTGAAATTGTAATACATAACATACATTGGTTTCCCATCGATACATCTTCAGAACTTATGAATTATACAGTCATTAGAGCTTTATGCGACTATTTTTCGTTGGATTTTTATCAATTCCTGAGTGCTAATGAAGTTGAACAATTTTGTTTTTTAAATGAATTAAAGTTTGAACTTAATGAAAATAATTTTTTTCTTTTGAGATAAGTAACTATTTGGTTATATAATTGAATTACTGATATAGACTCCTCCTGACGTCGGAGTGACAAACTGAGAGGAATAACTTTGCGAACCTAGTGAAAACCTTTGTGTTCTTTGTGGTTAAAACTGCTAGGTGTGACAAACTAGGAGAAGGAACTTTGTAAAAACCTTTACGCCCTTTGCGGTTAAAAAAACAAGGATTGACAAACTAGATACAAAACCTTCGCAGTTAAGCAACCCCGTAACTCCACTCCGCAAAATAATTACGTACTTCTTTCGCAGCTTTGTACTTTGAAAATAGAAAGCCATGAACATTGCAGATTTAAAAGCACAAAACCTTATCCTCTTCGAAGTGATTGCGGGAAGCAAAGCCTTTGGATTAGATACACCTTCTTCAGATACGGATATCAAAGGCGTATTTTATTTGCCTAAAGATAAATTCTTTGGGTTAGAATATATTCCACAAATTAGTAACGAAACCAACGATATTGTGTACTATGAATTGGGCAGATTTGTGGAACTGTTGCTCAAAAACAATCCGAATATTCTTGAAATGCTAGCCACTCCAGAAGATTGTATTTTGTACAAACATCCTATTATGGAGTACTTACGGTTGGAAGATTTTTTGTCTAAATTGTGTAAAGATACTTTTGCAGGCTATGCCATGACGCAAATTAAAAAGGCACGCGGACTCAAAAAGAAAATCGTGAATCCGATGGATAAAGAACGGAAGTCGTTAATAGATTTTTGTTTTATTTTACAAGGGCATAGCACTATTGACCTAAAGCAATGGTTGATGTCAGAGAATTATTCTCAAGCACACTGTGGACTCATAAATATTCCGCATTCTCGAGGAATGTATGCGGTGTTTTATGACGCAAAGCAATCGCTGGGTTACAAAGGAATTGTTAAAAAAGAACTGTCCAATGAGGTTGCCTTATCTTCCATTCCCAAAGATGAAAAGGCAATAGGTTATTTGTATTGCAACCAAGACGGTTATTCGCAATATTGCAAAGAATACAAGGAATATTGGGATTGGATAGCAAAACGCAATGAAGAGCGATACAATGTGAATGTATCCCACGGGAAGAATTACGATAGCAAGAATATGATGCATACCGTTCGTTTGCTGCAATCGGCATTGCAAATTGCGCAATCAGGTACTATAAATATCCGAGTAAGTAATCGGGAGGAGTTGTTAAACATCAAAGCGGGCAACATGGAATATGAAGCTTTAATGCAAAAAGCCGAGCAATTGATAGCTGCTGTTGAAATGACTTATCCTTTGGCTCAACTCCCAGAGGCGCCCAATAAAATTAGGGGCGAATCTGTTTTGGTACACATGAGAAAGGAGTTATATGATTTATAAAAAAAACTGATAGAAATAAAAAATAATATTTCTATCAGTTGCATTTTATAGTACCACAAGGACTAAAGTACTTCGTTCTAAATATTTTAGCCAGTTTTTTTCTGTATGCGGAGGTTTATTTCTTAACTACTTTTTGTCCCACACGTTGCGGAGGGGCAGATAAGCCTTTTAATAAACCGTTGTAAATATGACTCAAATCATCTGGTTTTAAGCCATTGTTAGAGTGACATAAAAAGCACGACCCCTGGTAATTATATTCTTCCCCATTTTGAATATAGGTTTCCATCGTAGAGTTCGCCAGTTGGCTCGTTCCTATGGCTACTCCAGCTATTTTTAAGGAATCAATACTAGGATTGTAGCTATTACCATTGGGAGCAGTGCCATTTGCAGTCCAGGTAGCTCCGATAAATAAATAGTTTTTACGAACATCTTTACCCTTAAGTCTGGAAAGTACGGCATTGTTAATGGCTAAGATTTCACTATTTGCAGCCGCTACAGATTTATCTTCTGGATTAGGAGGTGTATTTATTGCACTGCCCCAAGGTTTAGTTCTAACAGTATTGCTTGGCGTAATTTTATAGCCTTCTTTCGCTTTTATAGAATCTCCTGAGAATGTCATGTGCGACTGATTAGGGTCATCACTTAGGTTCGTATTAAATAACCAATTATTACCTGTATCTGCAGGTACATTCTTCACTTTATCGTCTTTGGTTAAGTAAGAATAGGCAGCATTTGGTGTATTTTTTTGATGTTCAAAAGTAGCCCAAACCATTTCTGGATGTCCATTGGTACTTCCTACGATATGCATCCCCACAAGCGCTAACTTGGTTTGTCTTTCGCCTTTAATAATCCATAATTTGTCGCTCACCTTGTTATACACAGGCACCATGGCATCTATTGTCACAAAATCTTCTTGATTTTTTACTTTAGAAACATCTACCCATGAAGTTTTGATTTCAATAGCTAAAGTGTTCGGGTTTTTTAAAACCACGCCATTGTTTTTAGCAAAATTAAAAATACTGTCTCTTTCCGCTTTCGTAGTTGGAAAAGTGCTGCCTGACATTTTCTTTTGGTTTACGGCATTCAAAAATTCAGCATAAACATCATTGACCATTGAAATGTAATAGACTAATTCACCATTAGCATCCATTAGCACGTCATCGGTTGCTTGGCCTTCTTCCGTTACAATTCTACTGGTTTTATCCACATTTGCGTACGCTCGTAGTAACTGACCTTGCTTATGTGGAATTAATTCTCTTTTTCCGTTAACTTTTGGAGAAACAGTGTAAAATTCAGGCGATTCAAATACCGTTTGGTTTCCTTCTTTGGAAGTCATCCATAAAAACATACGTTCTGACCATTTGTAAAAGTCACAATTGTTGTCATGAACAAAGTCAACACTATTTGCGGGTGTTACGATGCCATTTTCGGTGTTTGTTCCTGATTTAAACCAAGAATCGAATTCCGCATCAGTTAATTCGCATATCGGTTTTACATCTTGTGGAAGTTTGTTGTACGTATCACGACAACTCATAAAAGATAGACTCGCAAGCGATAGAACCATCGCTTTGATTGGAAAGTTTTTTTTCATTGTAAATTTGATTGGTTAGTTAAGATTGAAAAATACTAAAAAAATATTAGCTTTTTGTTTTGTTTGTTTAAAATTATGATGCAAACTAATAAAATTATTGTTAATATCTCTGAATTTCTTGTGTATCTTTAATTTAACGGCAATAAAAAAGGGCTTACTGTTTAGAGTAGCCCTTAGTGAATTGAGAAATTTAGTTGTTTCCTTTTGTAAAAATTTTATCTAGTTTAACCAGAAGCTAAAATTGTAAATAAATGGGCATAACAGCTTCTGTTCCTTTAAAAAAGGAATATAATACAACAAAGGCTAAAGTAAGTGCAACATGATAAAATAACGGAAATCGAGCTTGTATCTTTACAAATTGTACACTCCAATTCTCGGGTACTAAATGAAACAAATAACCTATAGCAATCATAAGTATAGGATTTTTATAATTCATTAAAAAAGCATCGATGCCTTCTAGTGTAAATTGATTTGCAATTTGGTTTATAAACGTTAAAGAGGTTTCTAGGCTATCGGCCTTAAAGAAAATCCAACAAAAACAGACGAAATGAAAAGTGATACCCCCATAAATTAAATGAACAAGTCCACGAGGAAGGATTTGGTATTTGCCAAAGAGTTGAGTCCAATATTTATTTACAATTAAACCGAATCCGTGTAGCGCACCCCAGATGATAAAATTCCAACTGGCTCCATGCCAAAATCCACCGATAAGCATGGTTAAAAACAAATTGATATTGGTTCTTATTTTTCCACTTTTGTTGCCTCCTAAAGGGATGTATAAATAATCACGTAACCAAGTTGATAAGGAAATATGCCATTTTCGCCAAAACTCGGTAAGTGAAACACTTTGATAAGGCGAGGCAAAGTTAGATGGGATAGTTATCCCTAACCATTTTGAAATTCCGATAGCAACGTCACTATAACCACTAAAATCGCAATAAATCACAATGGCATAGCCATATAAAGCCATCAAACATTCAAAACCATTGTGTAATTGAGGACCATCAAAAATATAATCGACAAGATTTAGAGTGATATAATCTGAAATGATTAGTTTTTTTATTAAACCACTTAAAATTAAATAAAACCCTTTAGAAAAATCTTCCGCACTTACATGATATTCTTTTTTTAACTGAGGAATAAAATCTTTAGCTCTAACTATAGGTCCCATGACTAACTTGGGAAAGAAAGATAAGAAAAGCACATAATTAGCTATGTTTTTTTCGGGTTTAATTTCGCCTTTATACACATCAACGGCGTAACTAATATTTTCGAAAGTATAAAACGAAATACCTATGGGAAGTAAAATATGTACTGGATCTATTTGTGCTAAATGGAAATCATTAAGCAGGCTAATAAAAAAGTTAGTGTATTTAAAATAAAAAAGTAAACTCAAATTAAAAAGGATACAGAAAATAAGCAGGGCTTTTTTGAGTCTTTTTTTAGTATGAAATTTATAGATAAAAATGGAGAGCCAATAATCTACTAGGGCAGCGATAATAACCAAACCTACAAAATTGCCACTGGCTTTATAAAAAAAATACAATGAGAAAAAACTTAGAATATAAGCGCGGTCTAAATAGCTTTTGCGAAATAAAAAATAGAAAAGTATAAAGACTAAAAAGAAATACACAAAAAAGCCACTGTTGAAAAGCAATGGATTTTTTGGGTCATAAAAAAGTTGGTCGATTAATCGGTTTAAATCGATATTAAGCATTAGATTTTTCTTTTACGTGAACAGTTTTTAGTTTTTTTTGAAGTTGATTTCTTTTGGAATCAATGGCTTTTTTGAATTCATCTAGTAAGGCTTTAGTAATAATTTGAGCTACTACTTTAGCACCTCGGTGGTTAAAATGGATGTAATCTTTATTAGCTAATTTAGGTATCGTATCACACCATTTTTTCATAGTTCCTTTGCCTCCCATGGAAGATAACAAATTGTAAAAAGGCATTTTGTTTTCAAAAGCTAATCGCGCTTGTACTTTTACTAAACTATCAATGCCAATAGCGGATTCCCATACTCCGTCATAATTAAAGGCACGGTCTGAACAACTAAAAACCAAATATTCTGGATTGGGCATTTGGGTTTTGAATTTTTGCAAAACGGGAGTCATAATTTTATGATAGTAGTCATAATTGGTGTCTTTTGCTCTAAACATCATATTCACCCCATATTGAAAAACGACTAAATCATAATAATTTTCTTCATTTAGTTTTTGGAGCAATTCATTTTGTATCGATTTTAGTTCTACCCCTGTAATTCCTCGAAATGATAAATTATCGACAACGATACCGCTTTCTGGTTCAAAACTGACTCCATAAACAGGAGTACTAGGGAATTTTCCAGAGAAAGCAATGCTGTTTGAAGTTGATTTGTCTAATAAAATTCTATTGAAATGGTTTGTTGCAGTATGAGTAATTTCTTTACCATTTTGTACAATTGAAATCGGGTTTCCTTTTCCATAGAGCAACCATTTCTCTACGATTTGAGTAGAATCTTTTTGAATACGATCTTTAAGAAAAACATTCAAATTAGGACTAAAATAAGAGTAACCCGACAAAAACACGCCATTTTCTACATTTTTTTTGAAATGATTGGGCGTGAAATTACCCTTAAGCGTGGTTGCAGCTGTAGCACGCAAATCAGACGAAACGCATTGTAAGGGTAAAAAACCAACTCCTTTTTGATTTCCAAAATAACTTTGGAGCATTTTTCGAATATCTTGAGTAATTAGATCGCCTTCTATCTGACTATCGCCTAACCAAGCAATTCTAATTTTGGTTTTTTTATTTTGTGATAAATCAAATAGTTTTTGAGCTAATTTTTGCCAGGCTAAGCTTTGCTTTTCCCCGTCAAAATCAATTATCGCATTTGAGTCCGTATAGTTTTCAAATTTTTCAAATGTCGAAAAGATTTGTTTCGGTTTAGGAGTAAAAGTATTTTTAGCTAACTGTTGTGGTTGTTGGGTAACAGGACTTTGAGTCGTAATATCAGCAAAAAGGGCAACATTTTTGAATGAAGGTACGTAAACAGCGACTTCATTGGCAAAAAAAGAAAGCGTAAAGTAGGTAATCGCCACTGTAATTACATAGGTAATTACTTTATGATTATGGTTCATTTAATGTTTGTCAGAATTTGAACGCAAAAGTATTAAAAAAAGGTATTCTGATGTTTTTTTGAAGATTTTTTTCTTGTTTTTAAATGGAATAGCTATAAAAGTAAACCTATTACCATTTGAACTAAAAAAATACTGGATTAAATAGTGATGTCATAAAATGTAGAAGTTCTCGATACGTTTTTTCCATTTCATTTCAAAAACTCGAACCGACGGTGATCATTAAAAATGCTATCATCGTCAGCTCGAGTGCGAAGCGTATCGAGAGCTTTTATAAATTTTAGTTGCTTTACAGGTGCATTCTTCTTGATGTTATAATAAAAATAAGGCAAGCAGCGCTGCTAAGGCAGGTAGGGTTTGTACGTACAATATTCGTTTAGAAACACTACGAGCTCCATACAAGCCAGCAATTGCAATGCAGGTTAAGAAAAAACTGGCTACATTTTTTGCCCAATCGGGATTTGAGATGAGCAATGACCATAGTAAGCCCGCAGCTAAAAAACCGTTGTACAAACCTTGATTTGCAGCCATGGCACGAGTAGGTTCAAACAAATGCGCGGGGAAATTTCGAAATACTTTTTTTGCATGGGTAGTCCAAGCAAACATTTCTAACCATAAAATGTACAAATGTAATAGGGCTATGCCTAGAATTAAGGTTGTGGCAATATAATTCATATTAATCTCTTTCTTCAAATGGGGTTACTATTCCTTTCTCTAAATACTGTTTTAATTGCTTGAGTAAACTACCCCAGCAAAAGTTTGCAATTCGATATTCTTGCGAATATGCTTGCCAATCTTTATGATAAAAAGCAACTTTCGTAAAATTAGGTCGCTCTTCTTTTAAAATAAAACCAAAACTGGTAGGAAGCCAATCTTCAGAGGCTTTTATCATTTTGAATTCGATGGCTTCATTATGTGTTAAAAGTGTAATTTCGGCTCGCCAGTTGTATTCTTCTGTGAAAAATAAATGATAAACAGCCCCGATTTCACATTTGCCCGTGCATTTTTGCGTCCACCAATCATTCAGTCCATAAGGTGTTGATACAGCATCAAATATGGTTTCAGCTGGTGCTGCGATCCAAAAATCATGATAAATAGTTGCCATAACATTTTAATTATCTATTATTTCTTTATAGGATGTACTACGGGTTCTCCGTTGCAATTTGGACAAACCTTTTTTAATTCTGTATAGCACTCCTTGTAATATGTTCATTCGTAGCGGCATATATAGGCTTCAGATTGTTTATGAAGTTCTTTAAGGCAACGCTCACATTGTTTTCTCATTTTCCAAAGCTTTTGTTTTAATAGCTATAATGAAATTTGAATTGTATAGATTAATGATGTCCTCTGCCGTGTCCACGACCGTGTCCATGACCATGTTCATGATGTTCGTCTTCAATATTGATAATTTCAATAGAGCGATGTTTTATTTTTTTAGGTTTTTTATAACGCACAAGATGGTCAGCATTGTATCGGTAAGGGCGATCCCCAGCAAAATCCAGTTCTACTTGAGCACTTCGTCCTAAATTTAAATGGAATAAAGTTGTAGGGAGATTGGCTCTTATTTCCCAATTTCGACCACTAAGATAGATGTAGTTTCTAGCTTGTAAGTCATAATACACATTATGATCCGGGAAGTAAACATAACGTGTTTTAGCTCTATAACCATGGGCATGCGCCCAAGGAGGAGGTCCTTGTGCAATTATAGTTTCCATACCTATAAAAGATATAAAAAATAGCAATAGTATTCGACTCATGTTTTTCATAAATTTTTATTTTAAATGAATTCCTAATAGGTGTTAGATATGCTTGTTTAAACAAGCGAATCAGTTGGAGTTATGATTGTGGGTAATCGTAATTTATCATCCAATTGACCCCCAATTTATCGATAAACATCCCAAAATAAGCTCCCCAAAAAGTATCTTGGAGTGGCATAGTGATTTGTCCTTCTTCCGATAAATTTGTGTAAAGTGTATCGGCTTCGTCTTTTGATTTTGCGTTTATGGAAATTGAAATGTTGTTGCCAAACTGAACATCGCCACTTTGGGTGTTGCTATCACTTCCCATCAAGACGGTTGTTTCTCCTATAGGTAAGCACACATGCATCACACGATTAGCATCCGCGTCAGATAGTGGGGGAGTTGTTCCATCATTAGGCATATCGCTAAATTTTGAAAAAGTTAAAAACTCTCCGCCAAATGCTTTTTTATAAAGGTTAAAAGCGGCTTCACATTGTCCGTTAAAAATTAAGTAAGGGGTGACTGTTGCCATAGTTGTATTGGTTTAATTTTGTTCTACATATTTTTTAAAGTTATCTAAAATAGCTTGCCACCCTTGACGTTGTAAGCTTAAAGCATGAGTGGTTTCTGGTTCGAAAATTTCAGTAACTAAGGTTTGGTTCTCTAAAGTATTAAATTTAACGGTTACTTTTCTACCATCCGCTATTGTATAACTCAAGATGTTGGGACTTTCAATTTGTGTATAGGTGCCACTAAATTCAAAACTTACTGAATTGTCTTTTGCTGCCATCAAGGTTGCGAATTTTTCTCCCACAACTAATGGATTTTCTGATTTTGGACAATGCCAATCGTCAGACGCATGATTCCATTGCTGTATGTGTTGCGCTTGTGTAAAATAGTTCCATGTTTTTTCTATGGAAGCTTTAATATGGGTTCGCACAGTTAGGTTTTGCGTGGTAGGTTGTTCGGCAAGTTCTTTTACTTTTTCTAAGGCTTTAGGCATAGTCTGCATAAAAAAATCTTCGAAAGTTGTAATGGTTTGGGTGATTACTTTTAAGGTTGTTATGCCTTCTTTTTCAGATAAAAAGTACTGCTCTTGACAACCAGTCCATTGTTGAATAGTATCATCTATTGCTACTTCAATTCCGTTTCGTATCTCTGTTATATGTTCAAAGATCATGCATTCGAAAGGTGTTTTTTTGAATATTCTTGACGACATGCCGTTATTATTCGGGTCTAGGAAATGGATTTTATCGCCTTCCTGCCAGGATGAAATGGCGTTGCTACCTTCGCAAAAAGATGTTGTCCAATATTCATAATTGGGCTCGTCCCATAAGCTGTACCATACTTTTTCTTTTGTTGCTTGAATGCTAATTTCAAAGGTTAAGGTTTTCATGATTGTTTGTTTGTAAAAGTTAAATTTATAAAATAAAATAGATAGGAGCGGTAGGGAGCATGAAAATTATATCATTAAAACTTTTAATTAACACTTATTAAAAAAAAAAATATCAGTTAGCTTAAAACCTATTTTTAGAGTTGTACCTTGCTGCGGTTGTATTAAGGCAGGGGTATAGGTTTGAAAAAAAGAGAGACCTTAGTTAAAATTGAATTATAGTCGTAGGGTATAGGCTATAAAAAAAGCTGTCTCGAGACAGCTTTTATGGTTAATTATCTTCTAATTCAGATAAATCATCAATTTCTTCTTCATCATATTCATCTTCTTCTTCCTGTTCAAATTCGAAAAATGAAAAGACTGAACCTCCGTATTGTTTTGCAAAAGAAAAATTATCTTGATGCTCTAGAGAGGTATGCTTAGAATGTTCAATAATTAACATTCCGTCTGGATCTAATAAATTATTTTCAAAAATTAATTCAGCTATTTTTTCAAAATCTTTTTGCGATAAATCGTACGGTGGATCAGCAAAAATAATATCATAGGAACTTTTGTTTTTTTCTAAGAATTTAAAAACATCACTTTTAATAGGGGTAATGTCCATATCAAATTCTTTGGCTGTTTTTTTTATGAAATTAATACATCCAAAATCGGCATCAACACTCACAATCTGTGCCACACCACGGGAAGCAAATTCATAACTGATGTTTCCAGTGCCTGCAAACAAGTCTAAAATACTTAGACCACTAAAATTGAAATAATTATTTAAAATATTAAATAAGGCTTCTTTAGACATGTCAGTAGTAGGTCGTACGGGGAGATTTTTTGGAGCTATCAATCGTCTACCTTTAAATTTTCCTGATATTATTCGCATGCGTGTATGAGTATAAAATGTTTTAAATAATTTTCTTGAGTAATCATTTGATCAGAATTGTAGTGGTCTGTAAATAAAGCTACATTTCGGATGTACTTGTAGGCAATGCTAAAGAGTTCACTTTCTTGATGGATATTGCCTAAAAGTTTTACTTGTATAGTTTCAGGGTTAAATTTTAGTTGTTCGATAGCGAAAAGCAGATGGTAAATAAAATCTTGATCGCTAGTAAAATCAAATGTATTGAATAATATCATTTTTTGATTTTTTACAGCAATTAACTGAAAATGATGTTCCTCAATATGTACATATAGTTGTGGTTCGATACTGTTTTTAGCAAGTTCAATTATTTTTTTTACTAAAACAGTATGCGAATGTTTGAATATAAAGGTTTGATAGATGTCTAATAATGAGTTGTTAATTCCTACAAATGGGATGTAAACGGTATTCATTTCATTGTTAGAAATTTCATCATAAGCAACATAATCATTTTCATAAACTTTTACATTGTATTGTAAATAGGAAATTAATGACTTTTCGTCAAACAAAGCTTGTGGTACAAAACAATTCAATGTATTGTTGTGTAAAACAATAACATTATCAAACCCAGATTGCAGTACTGTACTCTGCTTAATCAAGTTTATAATTTCTGTTTCAGTATCTTTAAACGAATTAGTTTTGGTTAAGATATAACTACCAAAAGTCTCTATTTTATGATCTAAAGTATTGTATAAGCAAAATGATACTTCATGAAATGAAATTTGCAGTACTAGTTTTTTGTATTTTTTCTCCAGTATGTTTGGATGAGATGATTGCATTATCTATGAAATGTATTTAAGGCAAAACTACAATTTTTTAGTAAAATAATGCTTTCTAGGTAGTATTAAGAATGTTTAAAAAAATAAAAGTCCAGAAAAAATTCAAGACTTTTATTAAAACTTAGTTTATACCTACTCTTTTGTGTGTGATTTCTATTGCTTTTTTATTTTTGTAATCTATCCAAGATTGTCCTTTCATTTTTCGCATTGCTACGTCAAAATGCCTCATAACCCCTATGTTATATACGGCTTTTATTAAATTACTTAACTTTGTAGGGAAGGCTCGTAAGCTCATAGAAAAACCAGGAGTAACATATTTCATATAATGCCAATATCCTTCGGGCATATATAACATTTCACCATGTTTTAAGTTACATACCAATCCTTGAGCTTTAGCTAATGCAGGAAATTTTTCGAAATCCGGATTATCAAAATCTATATCTTCTCTTGAAATCAAGGCATGCGGAATTTTATATAGATATTTCGTTTGATCAGGAGCAAACAAAATACATTGTTTAACGCCGTGAAAATGGAAATGTAAGATATTTGAATAATCAATATCAAAATGCATAAAAACTTTAGAGTTTTCACCTCCAAAGAAAAGCATGGGTAATTGCTTAATTAGTTTTAGTCCTACGGAAGGCCACTTGAAGTCGTATTTTAAACTGGGCACTTCTTTCATTAAGTTGTAAAGAAATATTCGATAATTAGTAGGTTCTTTTAGCATTAAATCAATGTAATCACTCATTTTCATTTCTGCGTGAGCCTGATTAAAACCATCTTTGTGAGAAACAGGACGGTCATCATATAGAGGGACTATTTTTTGCCCCGCTATTTCCTTAATATATTGTAATTTCCACTTTTCATACGCTGGCCAGTCTGCTGTTAGTGTTTCCACAACTACTGGTTTTTGTGGTTTTACATAGTTGTTGTAAAATTCTTCTTTAGTGATTGATTTTACTCTTGGGATTTCAATTAAATTCAACTTCATAGAATACAAAACTGACTTTTATTAAAAAAAATGCAGACCTATAAGCCGGATTCTGTATCCGCAGGCGGACCCTTATCATTTATCTAGCCCTAATATTACTATTAGGATCCATCTGCCTACCCCTCAGCAACGGGCGAGCAGCCCTTAACTGCTGATATACATGGCATTTCACCGCATAGAGTTTACCTGGTTTCACTACAGCATTACCTGTACATACTTTCTGTTGCACTTGTCCTCCTCGTCAAGACGAGTGACGGGCGTTACCCGCTATGCTTGCTCTGTGGTGTCCGGACTTTCCTCTTCAATTACATGAAGCGATAAGGCGGTCTGCACGGCAAATTTAAAATTTTGATTTTAGTTTGAGTAGTATAATTTAATAAATTATTAAAATTTTAAGAAATGATATTGTTTTTAGGTTTGTGTTTTACGATATTTTATCTTTTGGTTTTCGTGATAAATGTTTGATTGTTAAGTTTTTGTTTGGGGGATTTGGTGTGATTAGTTTTCATGGTGTTACTTTTTTAGTTTTGAGTTGCAAGGAGTCAATTTTAAGAACTTCTAATTTTAAAGTTTGATGTAGTCTGAGTTTTGTAATTTAATTTGGAAAATGTGTATCTATTGGACTATATTTGCCTAGCATTTGTATATATGGAACAATTTATAGTATCAGCTCGAAAGTACCGTCCTCAAACATTTAAAGATGTTGTGGGGCAACAAGCGATTACCAATACTTTATTGAATGCCATAGAAAATAATCACTTAGCTCAGGCTTTGCTTTTTACTGGGCCAAGAGGAGTGGGTAAAACCACATGTGCAAGGATATTAGCTCGAAAAATCAATCAGGAAGGCTACGATGATCCTAATGAAGATTTTGCATTTAATGTATTCGAATTGGATGCTGCTTCAAATAATTCGGTTGATGATATTCGAAATTTGATTGATCAGGTTCGAATACCACCACAAACAGGAAAGTATAAAGTGTATATCATCGATGAGGTGCATATGCTTTCTACAGCGGCTTTCAATGCTTTTCTGAAAACATTAGAAGAACCTCCTAGACATGCTATTTTTATTTTAGCAACTACCGAGAAACATAAAATCATCCCAACGATATTGTCAAGATGTCAGATTTTTGATTTTAAGCGTATTACTGTAAAAGATGCTAAAGAGCATTTGGCAGAAGTAGCCAAAAGTCAGAATATCCAGTTTGAGGATGATGCACTACATATTATTGCTCAAAAAGCTGATGGAGCTATGCGTGATGCGCTTTCTATTTTTGATCGTGTCGTTTCTTTTTGTGGTTCAAATTTGACTAGAACTGCAGTTACTGAAAATCTTAATGTTTTAGATTTTGAGTATTATGTAAAAGTAACCGATTTAATTTTAGAGCATAAAATTCCAGAATTATTGTTAGCTTATAACGATATTTTAGCTAAAGGATTTGATGGGCATCATTTTATTGCGGGTTTGGCTTCGCATTTTAGAGATTTATTGGTATGTAAAAATCCAGCAACTCTAGTTTTGTTAGAAGCGGGTGAACATGCTCAAAAACTTTTTGGCGATCAATCTCAAAAGGCTGCTCAGGCTTTTCTTTTAGAAGGTATAGAACTAGCAAATGAATGTGATTTGAAATATAAAACGTCACAAAATCAACGATTGTTAGTAGAGTTGTGTTTGATGCAATTGGCCTCTATTACTTTTGAAGGCGAAAAAAAAAAGTTAGATCATTTATAATTCCTCCAACCTATTATCGAAATGCTTCTTTTTCGATCACGGAAGTAAAACAAGTTGTCAATTCTACTCCTGAAAAAACAGTCGAAGAACGTCATGTGGTTACGGAGCGTACGGTTGCAAATGTTGTAAATACAACGGATTCGACCAGTTTAGAAAAAAATGAAGTTGCCATTGCTGCGAATCAGGTGATAAATGCAACTAAAATTCCTTCTTTGTCTTTGTCTAGTATTCGTGCCCGTCGCGAATTTGAAGCGCAATCGAAACCTGAACAAAAGCATCATGAAGAATTGCCTATGGAACCTTTTACCGAAACGGAAATGGTTGAGCAATGGTTGAAGTATGCACAACGATTAGGGAATAAAGGGTATAAAATTTTAGAATCTTTAATGCTGATTAACGATCCTAAGCTAGAAGGAAATACAATAGTTCATGAATTGCCAAACGAAAGTTCGAAGATTGATTTTGAAGGAGAACGACATGATTTGTTAGGGTATATTCGTGGGAAATTACATAATCATAGTATTCAATTAGAGGTTAGATTAAATGAGTCTATCGAGACTAAAAAAGCATTCACTTCAGAAGAAAAATACCAGCAACTCAAAGAAATTAATCCTGCTTTAGATACTTTACGAAAATTATTTGATCTGGATGTTTAAAATTTGAATTGTTTTTCTGATTTTTGATTGTAGATTTAAAGATAATCTCTATGAATTTCAACTAAAATAAGGTAAATAATTCCATTATTCGACCAAAATTCATTAAAAATAATACAATTAGAAATGCTATCAATTTTTGCTGGAATTTTTTAATAAGCAATAAAAAAGGTGCCAAACAATGTGTTAAAACCATGAACCAACTTATTATTGCATAATTTCCCAAAAAGCGTTCTTTGTTTTCATTGAAATTAATGACAAAAAGGAGTAAACCTAAAAATGCAATAATTATTAAACCGTATGCAATAAGCATTAATAATTTCGATTCCAAACGAATAGTTCTAAATATCGAGAAGATATTTAGAACTAGAAATATTAAAAATAAGTTTAAAAGTAATGGCTTTGTGATTACTGAAAAATAATAATTGATTTGCTCGAGCATACTATTCCACCATCTTTTTCAAAGTATATTCTATTAAAGCGTCCACTGTGTCGTAAGGTTTGCTGCTGAAAGTACCATTAGCTCTATTGGCAATGATGGCGTTTAAAGAAATACATTGGTGACCTAAGAGTTTGCCTAAACCATAAATTGCTCCAGTTTCCATTTCAAGGTTGGTCATGCGAGTGCCTTGGTAATTGAAAGCATCCATTTTGCGGTTTAAATCTCGGTCTTGGATGTCTAAACGTAAAATACGCCCTTGTGGACCATAAAAACCTCCTGCAGTACCTGTAAAACCTTTTAACATTACTTCGCTTTCAAAACGTTTTTCAAGATTTTCGCTACCCGCAATTACATACGGACGCCCTTTGCGCATATCCCAGTTGGTTTGTGCTATAAAAGCTTCTTCAATGGCAATTTCGCTAACCTCATCAATTAAGTAAGAACGCAGCATATTGTCTAGTCCTAATCCGAATTTTGACATTAAAAAACTGTCTACAGGTATATCGGCTTGCAAAGAACCAGAAGTTCCTATACGAATGATGTTCAATGACGTAAGAGTTTCTTTAGGTTGTTTGGTCTCTAAATCAATATTTACCAAAGCATCTAATTCGTTCATGACAATGTCAATATTATCAGGACCAATACCTGTTGACATTACCGTAATACGTTTGCCTTTGTAGATTCCAGTTTGTGTTTTGAATTCTCGTTTTTGAACGGTAAATTCTACGGAATCAAAATGTTGAGTGATTTTTTCTACACGGTCTTGGTCGCCTACAAAAATAACATCTTGAGCAATTTGTTCTGGTTTTAAATTGAGGTGGTAAATACTACCATCTGGATTTAATATAAGTTCTGAATTTTTTATCATAAGTATTTTAGTTTAAAGTTTGAAGTTTAAGGTTTCAAATTGTCTTTTTAAAGAACTTTCAACTTGGAACATTAAACTTGAAACAAAATTATCCGCCTACACGTTTTGTTTTGAATCCTTTTTCTTGAAGGAATTTCATGATTTTATCTCTATAATCCCCTTGAATGATGATTTCTCCATCTTTAAATGAACCACCAACGGCTAGCTTGCTTTTGATTTCTTTGGCTAAAATCTTGAAATCTTCATCTTCACCTTCATAGCCTGAAATTATGGTTGTTGGTTTGCCTTTCCTTTTTTCGTATTTACAAATCATGGGTTCTTTTTGAATGTAAAGCTCATGATTGGTGACTTCAATTTCTTCTGGTCCGTTTGAAGGAATATGGTCAGGGAATAAATTTTTTAATTGGTCTTGTAAATCCATGCTGTAAAAATAATAAAAACAAAAATCCCAAATCTCAATACTTTTATCAAAACTGACTTTAAAAAGAGTTTGATTTGGGTATTGTAGAGATTTGGAATTTTATTTTTTAAACGCTTATTTTTTTAATAAACCTAATTCTACTAAACGCTCGTTTAAGTATTCACCCGCTGTAATATCTTCATATAATTTTGGATTTTCAGCATCAATACACTCTGGTAAGCAGTTCAATGACATATCACTTACTGGGTGCATGAAGAAAGGGATAGAAAAACGTGAAGTTCCCCATAACTCTCTTGGTGGATTTACTACTTGGTGGATAGTTGATTTTAATTTATTGTTTGTGTGACGTGATAACATGTCGCCCACATTAATCATTAATTCATCTTCTTGAGCAATGGCGTCAATCCATTCACCAGCGTGGTTTTGCACTTGTAAACCTTTTCCTTGAGCACCCATTAATAAGGTAATCAAGTTGATGTCACCATGAGCAGCTGCACGTACGGCACCATCTTTAGGTTCGTCAGTAATAGGAGGGTAGTGGATAGGTCTTAAGATAGAGTTACCGTCTTTGATAAAGTTATCAAAATAAAACTCGTCTAATCCTACATACAAAGCTAAAGCTCTTAATACGTAAACACCTGTTTTTTCTAACATTTGGAAAGCTTCTTTACCTACTTCATTGAATTTAGGTAATTCATCTACCATAACATTATCAGGATATTCGCCAGCCCATTTAGAGCCTTCAGCAACATACTGACCAAAATGCCAGAACTCTTTTAAATCTCCAGCTGAACGTCCTTTAGCATGTTCCTTACCAAAAGAAACATAACCTCTTTGTCCGCCAATACCAGGGATTTCATACTTCGATTTCACTTCTAGTGGCAAGTTGAAAAAGTTGCGTACTTCACTGTACAAGTTTTCAACTAAATTGTCATCTAAAAAGTGACCTTTTAATGCTACGAAACCAATTTCTTCGTAGGCTTTTCCGATTTCATTTACAAATTTTTGTTTACGTACCGGGTCGTCCGATAGGAAATCACGTAAGTCAACACTAGGAATTTTTTGCATTGTCTTAGTTTTTGTTAATAACTTCAATTGGGCTAAGCCCTTGATATTGCAAATATAATTAGAAAAACTTTTTGAATTGAATAAAAGTTATTAACAATCTTAAAAAAACTAATATTTATCAGTTTAACCGAAGGATTAATCGCTATTTTTGAGTAACCTAACTAATTAACTTATGAATTTTGAAAGAAAACATTTAACTAATGAAGCGCTCTTAGACATTTATAAAAAACTTTTAAAACCACGATTGGTGGAGGAGAAGATGCTGATTTTGATTCGTCAAGGCAAAGTATCCAAGTGGTTTTCGGGTATCGGGCAAGAGGCTATTGCCGTAGGAGTAACGTGCGCCTTGGATTCGGATGAATACATTTTACCCATGCATCGCAACTTAGGCGTTTTTACCACTCGCGAAATTCCTTTACATCGTCTTTTTTCGCAATGGCAAGGAAAAAAGAATGGCTTTACTAAAGGTCGAGACCGTAGTTTTCATTTTGGCACACAAGAATTTAAAATTATTGGAATGATTTCTCATTTGGGACCACAAATGGGAATTGCTGACGGAATTGCTTTAGCTAATAAATTACAGAAAAATAATAAAGTTACTGCGGTTTTTACTGGCGAAGGAGCAACCAGTGAAGGTGATTTTCATGAGGCTTTAAATGTGGCTTCTGTGTGGGATTTACCGGTTTTATTTATCATTGAAAATAATGGCTATGGATTATCTACACCTACTTCGGAACAATATCGTTGTGAAGATTTAGCCGATAGAGGTGTAGGTTATGGTATGGAAAGTCATGTCGTGGACGGAAACAATATTTTAGAAGTCTATCATTTGATTAAAGAGTTAAAAGCTTCTATGATTGAGAATCCTCGTCCTGTGTTGTTAGAATTCAAAACGTTTAGAATGCGTGGTCATGAAGAGGCGAGTGGTACAAAATATGTCCCACAAGAATTAATGGATACTTGGGCAACCAAAGACCCAATTGAAAACTTTAGAAAATATTTGAGTCTAACGATGGTCTTATCGGATGAAGATGATGAAATGATAAAAACCTCTATCAAGGAAGAAATTGACCGCGATTGGGCAAAAGTACAAGAAGAACCAGCAATTGTTGCTAGTTTAGAAGAAGAATTAAACGATGTTTATGCTCCGTATTCTTTCGAAAATATTGAACCAAATTCAGAAACAGAAAATATCCGTTTGATTGATGCTATTTCGCAAAGTTTGAGTCAATCGATGGAAAAACATCCTAAGCTTGTTTTGATGGGGCAAGATATTGCAGAATATGGAGGTGCTTTTAAAATTACAGATGGATTTGTAGAAAAATTTGGTAAAGACCGTGTAAGAAATACTCCTATTTGTGAAAGTGGAATTGTATCCGCTGCTAATGGTTTGTCTATTAATGGGTATAAGGCTGTGGTAGAAATGCAATTTGCTGATTTTGTATCCTCTGGATTTAACCCCATTGTGAATTTATTAGCGAAGCAACATTACCGTTGGGGTGAAAAATCCGATGTCGTAGTTCGTATGCCTTGTGGTGGAGGAACTCAAGCGGGACCTTTTCATTCACAAACCAATGAAGCATGGTTTACAAAAACTCCAGGATTAAAAGTGGTTTATCCCGCTTTCCCGTGTGACGCAAAAGGGTTGCTAAATACAGCTATTAATGACCCTAATCCTGTAATGTTCTTTGAGCATAAATTATTATATCGTTCAATTTATCAAGATGTACCAAAAGATTATTACACTTTACCTTTCGGAAAAGCATCTTTAATTAAAGAAGGAAATGATGTGACTATTATTTCTTTTGGAGCAGGAGTCCATTGGGCATTAGAAACGTTGAAAAATAATCCAGAGATTTCAGCTGATTTACTAGATTTAAGAACCTTGCAACCATTAGATTGGGACGCAATTTATGCTTCGGTAAAGAAAACAAGTCGAGTAATTATTCTGCAAGAAGATACATTGTTCGGTGGAGTAGCAAGTGATATTTCTTCCATGATCATGGAAAATTGTTTTGAGTATTTAGATGCTCCTGTTCGTAGAGTAGGTAGTTTAGAGTCTGCAATTCCATTTATGAAAACATTAGAAGATCAGTATCTACCAAAAGTTCGATTTGAGTCGGAATTATTGGATTTATTGAAATATTAATATTTCACAGTTTATAAACAAAAAGCCAGAACGATTGCTCTGGCTTTCTTGTTTTAATAGGTAAAAGAATTGTTTATTAATGCACTATTAGTTTTCTATTGGTTTCGAATATAACTGGCTCTTAACTTTATTTATCATCACCTCACTTTTTGAATACCCTTGAGTAATAACAGAAAATTGACCATTTGACTCAAGCAATACTGTAGGAAATGATCTAACTCCTAATTTGCGTGCAAATTCAAAATCTGATTTCACCAACTCTTTTATCTCATTAGATTCAAACCTTTCTTTAAATACTTCCTTTTTAATTCCAAAATCCTCTGCAATATCTAAGTAAGCCTCAACATAATTTGTATTACGGTTATCTATATAAAAGGCTTTTTGCACACTCTCATAAAACTCGTTTTCTGCTTTAGGAGCAAGCGCTCTCATTACGACTACTGCTCTAGAAGGTGGTTCAGTATCAAGGATAAATGAATTATCATACAGGATTTTATTATTGATTGGGAGTCCTGTCATTTTAGCTAGGTTATCAAAATGCGGTAATAAATAATCTCTTATGTTAGTAATAGGCTCTGTTCCATAAGGTCTAAGTCCACCTAATACCAATTGAAAGTTTAATTCTCCCTCAAACTCTTTTTTCAACGCCTTGATTTCTGACGAAAATGCCAAACAAGTAGAGCAAATCGGGTCTCCCACATAAATTAAATTCCCACTTTTAACATTTGATAAGGAAGATTCAATTTCATCATTGGAATTTGTAGATGTTGTACATTTTCCGGTATTCAAATCACACGCAAAACCGTTTTCGAATTCGGTTTTTTTTGTATTAGTTGTGTTTTCCATAGTTTTTGAGGTTTCATTTTTAAATAGCGAACATCTAAGAATTATAACACAAGCTCCCGCTACAATCCAGAAAAAAAATTTCGCTTTCATTATTTAATAATCTTATTTTTACTTTTGTATTCACAAACTTAAATACTAATAGCATATTTTTGATATGTGTTTCCTATAGGAAACTGGTTTCCTAAAAGAAACTAATTAAGACTAAATGACTAAAATGAAAAAAGAAATTATTCTAACACAAGAATGTAATCGAGAGATAAGAGCCATTTCAGACACTATGGAAATATTATCTGGAAAATGGAAAATACAAATTATTGCTACGCTAATTATACATGGCAAAATGCGATTCATGGAGTTGAAGAAGACAACAAATGGTATTGGAGCTAAAAAACTTTCTAAAGATTTGGAAGAGTTAGAAATAAACAAACTCATTACAAGAACAGTTATGAACACTAAACCTATAACTGTAGAATATGAAATCACTCCTTATGGAAGAAAAATGGAGTATTTAATTCATAAAATTACGGAATGGGGTATACAACATCGAGAATATATTTTTAAGGAAAACAGCTAATTTTTAGCATTGTAAATCATTGTTTTTTGATATATAATTTTTTTAAAAAAAACTACAATCTCATTTGTCACGCAGTACATCATCAGTACCCGATTTATTAAATCATGAACTATTATAACTTATTCTTAAAGCCAAGTAACAATACAATGCTTTGAACTTTAGGAGTGATATTTAGGTGAATTTTTTCAGAAAATTGCTTGGATTATTTAGATGCTCCTGAGTGCAGAGTACGAAGTTTGGAAAGTGCCATTCCGGTTGTAAAAGCTTTAGAAAAACAATATTTGCCAAAAGTTCGATTTGAGAACGAATTGAAAACTCTGTTGGCTTATTAATTTTTAAATTTAGAATAAAAAAACCGAGAACATAACATTCTCGGTTTTCTTTTAGATATAATTGTAAAAGGAATTATTTTACCTCTTCAAACTCTACATCTTGAGTAGCGTCACCAGCATTATCAGCTTGAGGTTGCCCTTGTGCTTGACCTTCAGCTTGTGCTTTATACATTTCTTCAGAAGCAGCTTTCCATGCTTCATTAATTTTGTCTAAAGCTGGAGTAATCGTATCTACATCTTTAGTTTCGTATGCTTTTTTCAATTCTTCTAAAGCAGCACTGATGTTCGATTTGTTACCTTCTGATAATTTGTCACCAAATTCAGCTAATTGTTTTTCAGTTTGGAAAATCATGCTGTCAGCTTCGTTTAATTTACCCGCTTTTTCCATAGCTGCTTTGTCAGCTTCAGCATTCATTTCAGCTTCTTTACGCATTTTCTCGATTTCTTCTTGCGTTAATCCCGAAGAAGCTTCGATACGAATATCGTGTGATTTACCAGTACCTTTATCTGTAGCAGAAACTTTGATGATACCGTTAGCATCAATATCAAAAGTAACTTCAATTTGAGGCACACCTCTTTGTGCAGGTGGAATACCGTCTAAGTGGAAACGACCAATAGTTTTGTTATCGTTTGCCATAGGTCTTTCACCTTGTAACACGTGGATTTCTACCGACGGTTGGTTATCAGCCGCAGTTGAGAATACTTGTGATTTTTTAGTAGGAATAGTCGTGTTAGACTCGATTAATTTAGTGAATACACCACCCATAGTTTCGATACCTAATGATAACGGCGTAACATCTAATAATAATACATCTTTCACATCTCCTGTTAATACACCACCTTGGATAGCAGCACCAATGGCTACTACTTCGTCAGGGTTAACTCCTTTTGAAGGTTTTTTACCAAAGAATTTCTCTACTTGCTCTTGGATAACTGGGATACGTGTAGAACCACCCACTAAGATTACTTCGTCAATATCAGAAGTTGATAAACCAGCATCTTTTAAAGCTTTAGCAACAGGTTCCATAGAACGTTTTACTAAAGTATCTGCTAATTGCTCAAATTTAGCTCTTGTTAAAGACTGTACTAAGTGTTTCGGTCCTGTAGCTGTAGCAGTGATATATGGTAAGTTGATTTCTGTTTGTGCAGAAGCCGATAATTCAATTTTAGCTTTTTCAGCCGCTTCTTTCAAACGTTGTAATGCCATTGGGTCTTGACGTAAATCAATTCCTTCAGCAGATTGGAAGTCAGAAGCTAACCAGTCAATGATTACTTGGTCAAAATCATCACCTCCTAAGTGCGTATCACCATTAGTAGATAACACTTCAAATACACCATCACCTAATTCTAAGATAGAGATATCAAAAGTACCACCACCTAAGTCATATACAGCGATTTTTTTATCTTGAGCTGCTTTATCTAAACCATACGCTAAAGCGGCAGCTGTAGGTTCGTTGATGATACGCATTACTTCTAAACCAGCAATTTGTCCTGCTTCTTTAGTAGCTTGACGTTGCGCATCGTTGAAGTATGCAGGAACAGTAATAACCGCTTGTGTTACTGTGTGTCCTAAATAATCTTCAGCAGTTTTCTTCATTTTTTGAAGGGTCATTGCTGATAATTCTTGTGGCGTGTATAAACGTCCATCAATATCCACACGTGGCGTATCGTTGTCTCCTTTTACCACTTTGTATGCCACTGTTGAAGCTTCTTTAGCGCTTTCAGTGTATTTGTTACCCATGAAACGTTTTACTGAAGCAATCGTTTTAGTAGGATTAGTTACTGCTTGACGTTTTGCAGCATCACCTACTTTAATTTCTCCACCTTCAACAAAAGCAATTACTGAAGGGGTAGTTCTTCTACCTTCTGCATTAGCAATTACAACTGGTTCTCCACCTTCCATAACTGCCACACATGAGTTGGTAGTTCCTAAGTCGATTCCGATAATTTTACTCATAATATAATTCTCCTTAAATTTTAATTCATATTCCGTTTCCTATTTTACTAAATAGGTTGTGACTTGCACGCTTGGATTATGACAAGTTTTGTGCCAAGTAGAAAAATAAAGATTATTGTCAGTTTGAATGGTTTGTCTAGTGACATTTTGGCAAAAATAGTTGCTTTTTACTGTTAGTATAGACAAATTTGCAGTATGATTAAGTTTTTGGTTATGATATTCCTGTTGTTTGCAATGCAATTACATTGTCAGGAACTATTTTTAAATTTGAAAAAAAGATTGAAAAATGAAATTGGTGTGCTTAAGCAAGAAGCACATGGTGTTGATTATATTTGTGAAGAAAATTTAATTGAATTTAGGACAATTGTAAATAAGCTGTCAATTATAGAAAGTGGATTGAAGTTTAATGGATTGAAGTATATTAGAAAGTCAGAAAAATGAGGAAATCAGTGTATTGATAGTTACTTAATAAAGCATCCGAAGTCTAAAATAAAAAAAATTATTATTGTTCAATCAAATTTTTCTAACCCAAATTCAAAATGTAAAGAAGAGTTGTTAAACTGTTTTGTTTTTTATAAGAATACTATTAATCCAACTTTTATTTTTTTTGATCCTGATGGATTAGAGCTTTTAAAATTTAATCAGCAAGAATATAGAGCCTTGAGGGAGTCGGTAATATTATGTCAAGATAAATTTGATATAATCGAAAAAGGTGTTGTAAAGAAGAATACTTATAACGAAGAATATGAAAAATTTAGGTTGGAGTTAAGTTTGGTCTTAAGTGAAATCAAATAGGAAGGGGAATTTGTTAATATAGTTTTTTAGTGGTAAGGATAGCGTCAGCAACACTATCCTTATCATTGAGGTTAGATGTATTATTTTTGTTTTTTATTTGCCTCACACAATTGTATGATTTCCATGATTCTATTTTGACGAGTTAGCTCCCTTTTGGCTTGATTGAGCCAATATAAATATGCCTTTCGGTAGGAGGGACTAAAATTTTGATAATTGTTTAACGCTATAGGATTTTGATTAAAAGCAAGTTGTAAATCATTAGGGATTTCATGATTTTCTACAGCATCTAAAGCAGTCCATGAACCATTTTGCTTAGCGATTGCTATTTTTTGTAAGCCACTTTCATGCATTAAATTTTCGGCTATTAATACCTCAATATAGCTTTTGTTGAGTTTACTCCATACACTTTTATCTTTTCGGGGACCAAAAGCTTGTTTGCGTTGTTCGTCATTAATTTTTCGTACGGTTGAGTCAATCCAACCATAACAGAGCGCCACTTTTACTGCTTCTTCCCAACGCATGGAGGTCTGTGCAGATTCAACTTTATAAAAAATTAATTCAACCCCTTTTGACGTTTGATGATTTTCATGCAACCAAACACGCCATTCTTGTGAGTTTTTAAAATATAAAAGTTCCTTTTGTTTCAATTTTGAAATTTATAAATCCGGTAAAAAATTATTTAATTATTCCAGCACAGGCAATTCTTCCGCCAGCATTTCCGGTAGGTTGAGTTGTAAAATCATCGGCACCTTTATGAATAATTAATCCTTTGTTTGTAATGTCTTTGGTTTCGTCTCCACAGCTTATACACCATTCCTCTGTAGTAAATTTTACCGTTGCATTGCCTTTAGCATCAGCAATAAAATTTCCAATATCACCTTTATGGTGTTCGTTAGTGCCCCATTTGCCATGTTGTTTAAACGTAGGATTCCAGTGTCCGCCTGCACTTGAGCCGTCAGCTGCGGTACAATCGGCTTTTTCGTGTATGTGAATTGCATGTTCACCTGGCGTTAATCCATGCATATTGGCTACTAAAGTTACTTTGCCCTTTTCTTCTGTAAATATAGCAGTTCCGCTGACTTGACTATCGCTTTTAGCAGTTAATGCGACTTTGATTTCGTTTTTATTGCCTGAAGATGTTTTGCAGGCTAAAAATAAACTAGAGCCAATAAAGGTAATGTATAGTAATTTTTTCATCTGATTAATTTTTGTGAGTTTTTACACAAATTTACAGGAATAATTCGGGAAGTTAAAGGTGTTAAATAGTTAAAATTTATAGTTGTATCTTGATTTTTTTTGTGACTTTGGCAATTTTTTTCAAACGTTTTTCAATCAGTGGTTTAAATGTGATAGCTAATTTTTTTAATGCGTGTTGCATCTTGAAAAATAATAACGAAAAGGTATTTTTCAACGTTTTTTTATTTTTTTTGTGCCACTACAACATAAGTATCATAAGCATAGGTTTTTCTATCTATCATTTCTAGAATAGTATAACCATTCATAGTAAGATGTAATATCATTTCATCTTTGGTAAAAACTCTAACCGTTGAAAAATCCTCTTGGATGCCATTTTTCACACCATTTTTCTCGATATAATAGGTTGCTTTCCAGTTTAATAAAAAATTATCAAAATCAGTTGGAAACCAATTGGCTATACGACTATAAGTAGCGTCATTAGTTATTACTTTGTGTTCAATATTTTTATTTTGAAGGATGAAAGGAATGTAACGATTGGCATCAATAAAATCGAAAATTAGAATTTTATTATCATTTAAATTCTTGTGGAAATTTTTAAAGGTTTGATTGAGATCATGATTTGAAATGATATAACTAGAGGTTCTTCCAGTCATAATGATGGAATCTACAGGGGAGTTAAGTGCGAATGTTTTCATATCGCCTAAAATTAGCGTCGTATTAGGGCATTTTCTTTTGGCAATTTCTAGCATGTCATTACTGTAATCAACACCTTGATAAGGGAAATTGTTTTGTGAAAATCGTAACGCTAATTGTCCTGTTCCAGCACCTATTTCAACGGTGTTTAGGCAATTGTATTGTTCTAATAAATTTTTATAGAAATTATATTCGGCATCATAATCTATAAAATGTTGATACATAATTTCGTAGATTTCAGCCATTTGTCCTTCATATAATGTAGCCATATTTTTTAGCAATAAAAAAGGCTGATGTTTTTTGCATCAGCCTTTAAGTTTTTAGAATTTGTAATTTACGGATAAATTGAACATTGAACCTAATTGACTGAAATGGTATCCATCATAGGTCATTTGTGAATAACGTTGGTTGAAAGTGATTAAATTTGATGGTGTGTTTGTAACAGTGTGTTTTTGATTTAGAATATCTTCTCCTGTTTTTGTCAAAGCTTTGAATTCCCATTCTGGAAGAATATTAAAAATATTGTTAGCATTGAAAGCTATAGTTATTTTCTGATTTAAATTGAAATTGATGCCTAAATCCGTTACAACTTTTGGTTTAAATTCAGTCATTAAATCTGATTTACCATCTGTATCTTTAGGATCGATTACATATCCAGCATCTAGAATAGTCTTTTCTAAATCTTGCAAACCAGCTTGTTGGTAAGAAGTTTTTCCAAATAGCGTGTTGTTAATTGAGATTCCAAATTTTCCAATATCATAGTTAGTCCCTAAAATCCATTTTGTTTTTGGTCTTGATGTGAAAAGTAAATGTTGTTGAGTAGCGTCTATTACTGATTTTCCAAATTTCACTGGAATTTCATTAGTATTCCAATTTTCAAAAGTATAATTTCCAGATAAGTTAAATCCTAATTCACCACTTCCTACTTTTATGTCTTTAATACCAGCAACTACATCAATACCTCTGGTTCTTGTGTCTAACGCATTGGTGAAAAAGGACAATGTACCTAAGTTTTTACCATTTACAGTTACATCTTTAATCTCGTCACTCAATACGATTCTGTTTTTTACATTAATGTGGTAATAATCAACAGTAAATGTCACATTTTTGAAAGGTTTGAATCCTAATCCTATAGTGTAGTTTTCTGATTCTTCCGCTTTTAATTTCTCGATACCCATTTGTCTTGCTTGTGGCGAAACATTATTAACTAAACCACTTACTTGAATGCCTTGTCCAGGTACAAAACTATATTGAGACTTTTGAGTATAGATTTGATGTAACGAAGGAGCTCTGAAACCTGTAGAAATAGATCCTCTTAAGGTGATTTTATCTTCCCAAAATTTATAACGAGTACTTAATTTTCCTACGAATGCATTTCCAAAGTCACTATAATTTTCCACACGTGCTGTAGCATCAATCAAGAAATCTTTTGTAAAATCTACGGTTGTAGCCACATAGCCTCCAATATTATAACGATTCCATTTTCCTGAATTTTCAGGTCTATTCCCAGCAAATGAATCGGCACCTACACCTTCCCATGAAGCTTTATCCCCTTCAATAACTGTAAAATTTTCAGTTCTGAACTCAGATCCAATAGCGAAACTAATTTTATCGGTTAAGTTTTTGTTGATATCAATATTACCAACAATGTGGTCAAATTTTGTGCCTCCTGGTTTGAATGATATTGGACTATTTTCTAAATATACATTGGCTCCATTTCCATCTGTTATACCAGATCTATTAAATGAGTTATTAACGGTATACTCTTGTGTGTTACCTCCAAAAGTGATACTTAAATCAGTATTCCATCCATTTTTGGTTGATTTTAAACCTAAAGTAGCATTGTAATCGTTAAGATCTCCTTCAAAAGTAGGTACATAACCATCATAGCCTCCAGCAACATTTGCTGGGAAAAGTTGATTTAAAAAAGGATAATCTGCTAATGTCCTCCAATAAGGTGTTCTGTAATTAGCAAATGAGTTTACTTTTTTATACACATAAGCCCCGTTGAAATATAGTTTAGAATTTTCAGAAACTTCTAGCCCTCCATTTAATTCAAATTTACCTGTTGCAGTTTCAGGAGAACCATTAATATTTCCTGCATCTGGATGTCGAAGTAAAAAGCTTTTGACATCATTGATGTTAGCTCCAAAATCGCTCGCTTCCCCTTGCGCATCAACAGTTCCAGGGCGATTCGCTAAAGATACTTTTGAAAAATCTAAAGTATAATTTAAGAAACCTTTTTCATTAAATGCTGTAGTACCGTTGTTTACACTTGCCCCAATCATTTTTCCGTCTCCTTTGCTTGTAATTCCTGTACGAAGTGTTGCTGAGCCTGCGTTAGGGTTGTTTTTTAGTATGATATTCATAACTCCAGCTATAGCATCTGAACCATATTGCGCTGATGCACCATCGCGCAAAATTTCTACTCTTTCAATAGCATCTTGAGGTATTGCAGAAATATCGGCACCTGTTTCACCACGTCCTGGAGAGGTTTGCGTATACAATAAGGCACTCATATTCTTACGCTTACCATTAATTAAGATTAAGGTTCTACTAGGTCCCATATTTCTGATTTCATAGGGGGCTAATAGCGACGTAGCATCATTTACTGGTGTTTGCACCGTGTTGAATGAAGGGATTCGATATTGTAATGCTTTATCAAATGAAGGTTGTCCTGTAGAAGCTAATTCTTTTGATGAAAGTAAATCAATAGGTAGTGGGGTAGTAGTGTTGCTTCGCGGAGCAGTTCTGGATCCTACAACTACAACTTCATCAAGGGATTTTGAATCTTCTTGTAAGGATACATCTAAAGTAATGTTGTTTCCGTTTATGGATACCTCTTTCGTAGTACTTAGGTAGCCTAAATAACTGAATGTGATTTTGTAATCTCCATTGTTTAATGTAAATGTGTAATTTCCATCAAAATCGGTGGTGTTAGCTTTACCATTAGAGATCTTAATGTTAACACCTGGGAGTCCTTGACCCTTATCGTCAGTGATTTTTCCTGTAAGTTTACTTTGAGATATCCCGTAATTGCAGAAGATAAAGCCCAAAAATAAAAATAGAATTTTTTTTATAAAATAATTATTTAGTTGTTGGTTTTGTAAATATGGTAAAATATTTTTAAATATTTAACAATATTTTGTGTTTTTAATATTTTTTTACTGTTATTTTTTGTATTGATTCTAATCTGAATATTTCTAAAAAGCGTATTTTTTGTTTCAATAGAATTACGCTATCTTAGCACCAAATCGATTTTTTACTTATGTTCGAACAAAATCAATACACCGAAGACAATATTCGTTCTCTCGATTGGAAAGAACATATCCGTATGCGACCGGGTATGTATATAGGGAAATTAGGAGACGGTTCATCGCCTGATGATGGTATTTATATCCTTTTGAAAGAGGTGCTCGATAACTGTATCGATGAATTTGTGATGGGAGGGGGTAAGACCATTGAGGTTACCTTGAAAGACCGTTTGGTTACGATACGTGATTATGGTCGTGGAATTCCGCTAGGAAAAGTTGTAGACGTAGTTTCTAAAATGAATACGGGAGGAAAATACGACTCCAAAGCGTTTAAAAAATCGGTAGGTTTAAATGGAGTGGGAACCAAGGCGGTTAATGCACTCTCGACTTTCTTTCGTGTAGAATCTGTAAGAGATAACCAACAAAAAGCCGCTGAGTTTTCAGCAGGTGATTTGACTCTTGAGGAAGAAGTAATTGAAACTACAAAACGACGTGGAACAAAAGTTTCTTTTATTGCTGATGATACAATTTTTAAGCATTACAAGTATCGAAATGAGTATGTGGTTCGTATGCTTAAAAACTATTGTTACCTAAATAAAGGCTTAACGATAGTATATAATGGTGAAAAATTCTTCTCTGAAAATGGGTTGAAAGACCTCCTGGAAGAAACCATTACCGAAGAAGATATGCAATATCCTATCATTCACCTGACTGGGGATGATATCGAAATTGCCATGACGCATAGTAAAACACAGTATTCGGAAGAATATTACTCGTTTGTAAATGGTCAAAATACAACTCAAGGGGGGACACACTTGAGCGCTTTTCGTGAAGCTATTGTTCGTACAATTAAAGAGTTTTACAATAAACCTTTTGACGCTTCTGATATTAGGAAATCCATAGTTTCAGCTATCTCGGTTAAGGTTGAAGAACCCGTTTTTGAATCGCAAACCAAAACTAAATTAGGTTCGACTGATATTGGTCCGAATGGTCCTACAGTTAGAACTTTTGTTAATGATTTTATCAAAACCAATTTAGATAACTTTTTACATAAAAATCCTGAAATTTCCGATTTATTACTTCGTAAAATTCTACAAGCGGAACGCGAACGTAAAGAATTGTCAGGTATTCGTAAGTTGGCTAAAGAACGTGCTAAGAAAGCGAGTTTACATAATAAAAAATTGCGCGACTGTAGGGTGCATCTTACCGATGCAAAAAATGCACGAAGTCTTGAAAGTACGTTGTTTATTACCGAGGGTGACTCGGCTTCTGGTTCGATAACGAAATCGCGTGATGTGAATACACAAGCGGTATTTAGTTTGCGCGGAAAGCCTTTGAATACCTATGGAATGACCAAAAAGATAGTGTATGAAAACGAGGAATTCAATTTGCTTCAAGCCGCATTGAATATCGAAGAAAGCATGGAAGATTTGCGTTACAATAACATTGTAATAGCGACCGATGCCGATGTGGATGGGATGCACATCCGTTTGTTGTTAATTACCTTTTTCTTGCAGTTTTTCCCAGAAATCATCAAAGAGGGACATTTGTATATATTGCAAACGCCTTTGTTTCGCGTGCGTAACAAAAAAGAAACCATTTATTGCTACAGCGATGAGGAAAGACGTAATGCTATTGAGAAGTTAAAACCAAAACCAGAAATCACCCGATTCAAGGGATTAGGAGAGATTTCACCAGATGAATTCAAATATTTTATTGGAGAAGATATTCGTTTAGACCCCGTAATGTTGGACAAAGCGACTTCTATCGAAAAATTATTAGAATTCTATATGGGTAAAAATACTCCTGACCGTCAGGAATTTATTATCAAGAATTTGAAAGTGGAGTTGGATACGGTGGAGGAGTTGACGTCGTAGCACAAAGTCACACAAAGTTTGGCACGAAGTCAAAGAAGTTTTTTAGGTTTAATTTTGAGAAATTTAGTCTTATTACTATTTATTGAGAAAAGGTCACACTAAATCACACTCAGTTAAGCACAAAGTCAATGAAATTAAAAAACTTTGTGAAACATTGTGAAGTACTTTGAGAAACTTCGTGTAACAAAAATATGATTATGCAAGAAGAAAACGATATCAGTAAAATAATTTTAGATTGTGCATACAAAGTACATACAAAATTAGGCTCGGGATTGTTGGAAAAAGTATATCGAGAGTGTTTAGCTTATGAATTAGAAAAATCTGGATTGAATATTAAGCAAGAAAAAGGATTTCCAGTAGTTTATGAAGATATCAAATTTGATTGCGGATATAGAGTAGATATAATTGTAAATGATAAAGTTATTATCGAGTTAAAAGTAGTTGAGGATTTTACAATCGAACATACTGCACAATGTTTAACATATATGCGTTTAGCAGATTGTAGATTGGGCTTACTTTTAAACTTTTATAAAAGATCATTAAAGGAAGGAATAAAAAGATTAGTTATTTAATAACATAGTGAAGCTTTGTGCTAAACTTTGTGAGACTTAGTGAAACTCATTAATGAACAAACAATTAAACAATAAAACATCCCTCAACCCTGAAAATAATTTCTTTCAGGAGGTGATTACTATTGTTAAAAGTTCACAGCAGCAGTTACTACGTACCGTCAATCAAACTTTAGTTATGACTAATTATGAAATTGGTCGGAAAATAGTTGAAGAAGAACAAAAGGGCAATGAACGCGCAGAATATGGCAAATATTTAATCCAATTACTATCTAACAGACTAACACAAGAATTTGGAAAAGGATTTAGTATTCGTAATCTAGAGCAAATGCGCAGGTTTTATCAAGTATTTACAATTCCGCAGACACTGTCTGCGGAATTAGAAAACTCAAAATCCGAATCACTGCCTCGGATTTTTGATATAAAACAAAAAACGCAGACACTGACTGCGCAATTCAAACTTTCTTGGTCACATTATATATTTCTTAGTTCGATGGATGATAAACTAGAGCGCAACTTCTACGAAATAGAATCTATCAAACACAATTGGAGTGTTCGAGAATTAAAACGTCAATACAATTCAGCATTATTTACAAGATTGTCATTGAGCAGAAATAAAGATGAAGTTTTAAAACTTGCACAAGAAGGTCAAATTATCGAAAAACCAAAAGATTTAATAAAAGACCCGTATATATTAGAGTTTTTAGGATTAGCTGAAAAAGCACAATATTCGGAAGAAGAACTTGAAACTGAAATCATAGACAAATTAGAAGCTTTTTTGATGGAATTAGGTCACGGTTTTACCTTTGTGGCGCGTCAAAAAAGAATTTCATTTGATGAAAAACATTTTTATATTGACTTGGTTTTTTATAATCGAATTTTAAAATGTTTTGTACTTATTGATTTGAAAATAGGGGAACTCAAGCATCAAGATTTAGGCCAAATGCAAATGTATGTGAATTATTATGATAGGGAAATGCGTTTGGAAGACGAAAACAAAACCATTGGAATAATTTTATGTCAAAATAAAAGCGATTTATTGGTAGAATATTCATTACCAGAAGAAAATGACCAAATATTCGCTAGCAAATACAAAACAGTGTTGCCAACAGTAGAAGAATTTAAAAAGATAATTTCGTAAGAATGGTTACACAAAGTCACACTAAGTTAAGCACAAAGTCAATGAAATTAAAAAAACTTTGTGAAGTACTTTGAGAAACTTCGTGTAACAAAAATATGATTATGCAAGAAGAAAACGATATCAGTAAAATAATTTTAGACTGTGCTTATAAAGTGCATACAAAATTAGGCTCGGGATTGTTGGAAAAAGTATATCGAGAGTGTTTAGCTTATGAATTAGAAAAATCTGGATTAAATGTTAAACAAGAAAAAGGATTTCCAGTAGTTTATGAAGATATCAAATTTGATTGCGGATATAGAGTAGATATAATTGTAAATGATAAAGTTATTATCGAGTTAAAAGTAGTTGAGGATTTTACAATCGAACATACTGCACAATGTTTAACATATATGCGTTTAGCAGATTGTAGATTGGGCTTACTTTTAAACTTTTATAAAAGATCATTAAAGGAAGGAATAAAAAGATTAGTTATTTAATAACATAGTGAAGCTTTGTGTAGAACTTAGTGCGACTTTGTGACCCTAAATTATGAGCGAAGAAAACGAAAATATAGAAGATTTAACCCCACAAGACGAAAACCAAGCCGAAGAAAATACTTCAGAGGAAAGTCATTTTGAAGGGGAACATTTTTACGACCAGAATGAAGAAAATCCAGAAGCTACCATTACCAAGGTAACGGGAATGTATAAGGATTGGTTCTTGGATTATGCTTCTTACGTAATCTTGGAGCGTGCAGTGCCTGCCATTGAGGATGGATTCAAACCCGTACAGCGTCGTATCATGCACTCCATGAAAGAGTTGGACGACGGGCGTTACAATAAAGTTGCCAATGTGGTAGGACATACCATGCAATACCATCCACACGGTGATGCCAGTATAGGTGATGCCATGGTGCAAATAGGTCAAAAAGACTTGTTGATAGATACCCAAGGAAACTGGGGGAATATACTAACGGGCGATGGCGCAGCGGCATCCCGTTATATCGAGGCACGTTTGAGTAAATTTGCTCTTGAAGTTTTATATTCTCCTAAAATTACCGAGTGGGGATTGTCGTATGATGGTCGTCGTGCAGAACCCATTAATTTGCCCGTGAAATTCCCATTGTTATTAGCACAAGGGGGAGAAGGGATTGCTGTAGGTTTATCTACTAAGATTTTACCCCATAATTTCAACGAGTTAATTGACGCTTCAATTAAAATATTAAAAGGTAAAGCCTTTACGTTATATCCAGATTTTCCAACGGCTGGTATTGCTGATGTATCCAATTATAATGACGGATTGCGAGGCGGTCGCGTACGCGTGCGTGCAAAAGTTTCGCAATTGGATAAGCAAACGTTGGTAATTACGCAAATTCCTTTTTCTACTAATACAACTTCCTTGATTGATAGTATCTTGAAAGCGAATGATAAAGGGAAAATTAAAATCAAGAAAATTGAAGACAATACGGCAGCGGAAGTTGAAATATTGATTCACTTGCCACCTGGTGTTTCTCCAGATAAGACAATCGATGCGTTGTATGCTTTTACGGCTTGTGAAACTTCTATTTCTCCATTGGGCTGTATTATCGAGGACAACAAACCTTTGTTTATTGGGGTTTCTGATATGCTCAGAATGTCCACGCATCGTACTGTCGATTTATTGCGTCAAGAGTTGGAAGTGCAATTAGCAGAATTGGAAACCAAATGGCATTTTTCAACTTTAGAAAAAATATTCATACGTGAAGAAATGTATATTGACTTTAAGTTGTATAGTGATAAAGAGTCGTTATATACCTATATGTACGAGCGTTTTGAACCTTTCAAAAATCTATTGTTGCGTGATATAGTTGATGAGGATTTACAAAAGTTAACGCAAATTCCGATGATTCGTATCACTCGTTTCGACTCGGCCAAAGCAGATGAATTGATTGCTAAATTGGAAGATGAAATTGCACAAATAAAACATCATTTAGAGCATTTGACACTGTTTGCGATAGATTTCTTTGCCCGATTGAAAGAGAAATATGGTAAAGGACGTGAGCGTAAAACTGAAATAAGAAATTTTGAGAATATTGAGGCTACAAAAGTAGTCTTACGTAATACAAAACTCTATGTAAACCGAGAAGAAGGTTTTATAGGTACTGGTTTAAAGAAAGACGAATACGTAGCGGATTGTTCTGATATTGACGATGTAATTTGTTTCTTGCGCAATGGTAAAATGATTATTACTAAAGTGGACGAGAAAAAATTCATTGGCAAAGATATTATCCATATTGCTGTTTTTGATAAAAATGATAAGCGTACCATCTATAACATGATTTACCGCGATGGGAAATCAGGACCATCGTTTATAAAGCGTTTTAATGTTTCGGGGGTAACTCGTGACAAGGAATATGATTTGACCCAAGAAAAAGCAGGTTCACAAGTTTTGTATTTTTCTGCTAATCCTAATGGAGAAGCAGAAACGGTTACGATTTTGTTGCGTCAAGTGGGTAGCGTAAAGAAACTGAAATGGGACGTTGATTTTGCTGAAATTATGATAAAAGGACGTGCTTCTAAAGGAAACACGGTAGCTAAATATCCGATTAAGAAAATTGAGTTAAAAGAAAGAGGTATTTCTACGTTGCGCCCGCGTAAGGTATGGTTTGACGATACGGTGCAACGTTTGAATGTAGATGGAAGAGGAGAGTTGCTAGGCGAGTTCAAACCTAGTGACCGTTTGCTAATTATCCATCAATCGGGTAAGATTAAAACGGTAGTTCCTGAGTTGACTACCCATTTTGAGGATGATATGATAGCGTTAGAAAAATGGAACCCTAAAAAGCCTATTTCAGCTATTTATTTTGATGGTGAAAAAGAACGTTATTTTGTAAAACGTTTCTTAATGGAAAATGAAAACAAAGAAGAACTGTTTATTTCTGAACATGAAAAATCACAGTTAGAAATTGTTTCAACCGATTGGCGTCCAGTGGCAGAAATTGTATTTGCCAAAAAAGGAGGCGTTCAAAAAGAAAATATGATAGTTGATTTGGAACAATTTATTGCTGTAAAAGGAATAAAAGCTCTCGGAAACCAGTTAACAGCCGACAAAATCAAACAGATTAGTATGCTTGAACCATTGCCGTATGAAGAACCTATTGAAGTGCATCCCACAGAAATAGTGCATCAAGATAACGAAACTGGTGATGGAACTGATTTAACAGATTACAATATCACTTTAGAGGATGATGGTCAGATTACTTTGAGTTTAGATTAACAAAAATGGGAAGTTTTAGCTTCCCATTTTTGTTTCAATACTTTTAATAACTTCAACTAATGCGGTTTTAAAATCAAACCATTGCGTATTTTCAGTACGTTTGAACCAAGTCATTTGGCGTTTGGCAAAACGACGCGTATTCATTTTAATTTGGTCAATGGCTTCTTCTAAAGAAACTTTTCCTTCAAAATAATCAAATAATTCGCGATAGCCCACAGTTTGTAAGGCGTTAAGTTCTTTGTGTGGTAAAAGTGTTTTAACTTCTTCCAATAAGCCTTGTTGCATCATCAAGTCAACTCTAAGGTTAATGCGTTCATACATCAACGTACGGTCTGCTTCTAAACCTATAATTATAGGCGTGAAGTTGCGTGGATTTTTGCGTTTGCCTAAAAAACTAGAGTAAGGTTGCCCTGAACCGATACAAACTTCTACAAAACGTTTCATACGTTGTGGGTTTTGAAGCGTTTGTGGATTTTCGCTCGCTATTTTTTGATAATAATCAGGGTCTAATTTTTTTAAATTATCTTGAAGATAGGAGATGCCTAATTCATCATATTTGCTGTTAACGGTTTCACGTACAGAAGCATCAATGTCAGGAAATTCATCAAAACCTTTTAAAACGGCATCTACATACAGACCACTACCGCCCACAAGTACTTGAATGTTATTTTTTTGGAATAATTGCTCAAGCTTTTCTAAGGCTTCAACTTCATAATCACCAACTGAGTAACTTTCAAAAATGGATTTGTTTTGGATAAAATGATGCGGTGCTTGTGCTAATTCTTCCTGCGAAGGCACAGCCGTTCCGATACACATTTCCTTAAAAAACTGACGGCTATCACAAGAAATAATCTCGGAACCAAAATGATTAGCTAGTTGAATAGCCAAAACGGTTTTGCCAATAGCTGTAGGACCTATAATGGTAATCAAATAATTTTGTGCCATTAGATTGTTTTTAATTTATCAAAATCGTTACTAGTAAGGAGTTGTATATTTTGGGTGATTTTTGCAATATCCCAATGCCACCATTGCTTTTCTAATAAAAGGTCAATAACTTCGTTAGAGAAGCGTTTGCGGATTAATTGCGCGGGATTTCCCCCTACAATAGTGTAGGGCGCAACGTCTCTAGTTACTGTGGCGTTAGTCGCAATAATGGCGCCATCGCCTATAGTAACGCCAGCCATAATCGTGGCATTATGCCCTATCCAAACATCGTTGCCTATTACGGTGTCGCCTTTAGTAGGATACGATTTGCCTTCCATAGCGTCTTGCCAATCGTGTCCAAAAATAGCAAACGGATAAGCCGAAATGGCTTCCGTGAGATGATTAGCTCCATTCATAATGAATTTGACTCCTGATGCAAGCATGCAAAATTTACCAATGATTAATTTATCACCTGTAAAATCAAAGTGATATTTGACGTTCTTTTCAAAATTTTCCACATCGTCAAAATCATCATAATAGGTATAATCGCCCACTATGATATTAGGATTTTGAATGATATTTTTTAAAAAACAAAGTTTGTTATATCCGTTTAATGGAAAGGGATTGTTTTTATCTGGAATATTGAACATGTTTTGAATTTAGTTTGTAGTAAAACGTAAACGGTACTTAATGTTAATACTTTACAAGCTTCAACATCTTCTTTTTATTGATATAATGCTGAATAATATTACGACTGTCACGAGTGTTTTGCATCGGAACAAGAATGTTTTTTAATATTTGTAAGGTATTGATTTGATGGTTTAAATCGTAAAAACAATAGCCTTTGTAAATCCCGTTTTCAATGACCACCGCACTTCTTTCTTCTAAAGTTCGACCTTTATCAACAATCACCATAGTATTATTATGGAATTGATGGTTGCTGATGAATTCATTCACACGCAAGTTGTAGGCATCAGGTGCTTCTTTTTGGATACAAGCACCAAAACATTGTTTAATGTCATACTGAAAACAGCTTTTTTTAGTATCGTACAAGCCGTTAATTTTCTGACACAATTGGTATTTTTCTGTAATTTGGAACAAGGCATTTTTGCCTTCCAGTTGACTGCTGAAAGAAGTGATTTCTTTTTTGCGACCATCAGCTTTCAACACTTTCAAGGCTAGATAGTCTTGGGAGTCCTTTTCAGCATACAGCGCCCATGGGAAAATGGTTTTACGTTGGGCTCTGTTATAAATGGGTTTGTTTATCTTAATTTCCTCGCTTTCTTTCAAAAGGGCAATCAATTCACTGCCTGTTTCTTCAAAAGTAACAGCATAGACTTCTTTTTGTATTTTCTTGCTTTTTTTAGAAGTACCAGTAAAATGTTGGTTGACCCTTTTTTTGATATTTTTACTTTTACCTATATAAATCAAGTCGCCTTTTTCATTATGAATATAGTAAATACCCGTTTTAGAGGGTAAAGCTTCTACAATATCCAATAATTTAGGCGTCATCCCCGATTTGATTTCGGTTTTTACAAAACTTCTGACAATATCTTTTTCAATATCTTTAGCTAAAAGAAGTTTGAACAAGCGCACGGTAGCCATAGCATCACCACTGGCACGATGTCTGTCGGCTACAGGAATGCCTAAACTACGAACCAACTTACCTAAACTATACGAGGGCAAATCAGGAAGTAATTTTTTAGACAATTCTACGGTGCAAAGCGTTTGTTTTTGGAAGTCAAATCCTAATCTTCGGAATTCTGTTTTTATCACTCGATAATCAAAGGATGCATTGTGAGCCACAATAATGCAACCATCTGTGATTTCGATAATACGTTTGGCGATTTCGTAAAATTTAGGAGCACTGCGCAACATGGCGTTGTTGATGCCCGTAAGTTTAACCACAAAGGGTTGAATCGGAATTTCGGGATTAACCAAGCTGATAAATTGGTCAACGATCTCATGCCCATCAAATTTATAGATGGCTATTTCGGTAATACCTTCTTCGTTGTATTGACCGCCCGTGGTTTCTATGTCGAGTATGCAGTACAAGCCCCGTAATCCCCAAAGGGGGAATATTTATAAGTTAATAATTCGTGACAAATATACATAATCTATTTCGTTCCCCCTTTGGGGGTTAGGGGGCTTTTTTTTTATCTAACCCCAAAAATACTACTTCCAATGCGAACCATGGTACTCCCGCAATCGATAGCTAGCTGATAATCACCACTCATTCCCATAGAAAGGGTTTGCAGATAACAATTTTCAGTTTTCACAGCTTTGTGTTTGTCAAACAAAGATTTCAACTCTAAAAATTCTTTTTTTATTTGGTTTTGGTCCTCAGAAAAGGAAGCCATTCCCATCAAACCAATAATTCTAATGTTTTGTAACGAATTTTCATTTTGCACTAAGTGAAGAATTTCTTCTAGTTCCGTTTCATTTAAACCAAATTTTGTTTCCTCCTCAGCGATATAAATTTGTAATAAACAATCAATGATACGGTTGTTTTTTTGCGCTTGTTTGTTGATTTCTTGCAATAATTTTAAGCTATCTACACCATGAATCAAACTCACGAAAGGCGCCATATATTTTACCTTGTTAGTTTGTACATGACCTATCATGTGCCATTGGATATCTTTTGGCATTTGCTCCCATTTTTCCGTCATTTCTTGGATTTTGTTTTCACCAAAAATGCGTTGTCCAGCTTGGTAAGCTTCCATTAAGTCACTTACGGGTTTGGTTTTTGAAACTGCAACCAACGTAACGTGTGATGGTAGAGAGGATTTTATGTTGTTGAGGTTATGTTGGATTGACATTTTAATTGCTATTGAAAATTTTTAAAATTTCTTGTTTTATTAGATGTTGTAAAAAGCGAAACAAATATAGAATATTACAATTTTAATTAGAAACAATTTGTTTTTGAAAATTGAAAGTAAAACCTTTTTTCTAAAATAAATTAGAAGTTTTATTTCAAATAAAGCTATATTATATTTAGTTTTTATTAAAAAATGTATATTTGAGCAATAATACTAATGAAATGATAACTACTGAAAAAACGACTGCTTTAGAACACTATTTTGAAGAATTTAGAGCTAACATTGTGGGCTTAAATCAAGAATTTGATACCCCTTTTGGTCGTAAAAAAATTATTTATACCGATTGGACCGCTTCAGGTCGATTATACCGACCTATTGAAGAAAAAATAATTAACGATTTTGGACCTTTTGTAGCTAATACACATACTGAAACTACTGTATCAGGTACGGCTATGACGATGGCTTATCATGAGGCTAGACATATTATTAAAAATCATGTACATGCCGATGAAAATGATGTGCTGATTACCGATGGAACTGGTATGACTGGGGTTGTTAATAAATTTCAACGAATTTTAGGTTTGCGTGTTTCTGAAAATTTAAAGGAGTACACGGCTATACCGAAAGAACTGAAACCCGTTGTTTTTGTTTCACATATGGAGCATCATTCAAATCAGACTTCATGGTTAGAAACAATTGCGGATGTTGTTGTAATTCCTGCCGATGCTGAAGGTTTGTTTTGTTTAGAGAATTTTAAAAAAATAGTAGAACAATACAAAGAAAGAAGTTTTAAAATTGCTTCCATTACTTCTTGTTCTAATGTAACTGGTATAAAGACCCCTTACCATGAAGTAGCTAAGATTATTCATGCATATGGGGGCGTTTGTTTTGTAGATTTTGCTTGTTCGGGACCTTATGTCACTATCAATATGCATCCTGAAGATAAGGACGCCTATTTGGATGCCATTTTCTTTTCACCACACAAATTTCTTGGTGGACCTGGAACTTCAGGTGTGCTTGTTTTTAATAAAAATTTGTATAAAAATAATGTGCCGGACTGTCCTGGTGGTGGAACTGTTTCTTGGACTAATCCATGGGGCGAACACAAATATATTGACAATATAGAGGATCGCGAAGATGGGGGAACGCCAGGATTTTTGCAAGTTATAAAAACAGCTTTAGCGATTCAACTGAAAGAAAAGATGGGGGTGGCGAACATTTTAGAGCGCGAACACGAAATTGTAAATTATATTTTCGAAAGATTAGCACCTCAAACAAATGTCAATATCCTAGCGGGTCAGCACACAAATAGGTTAGGCGTAATTTCTTTTTACATTGATAGTTTACATTATAATTTAGGTGTAAAATTATTGAATGACCGATTTGGGATTCAAACCCGCGGTGGATGTAGTTGCGCAGGAACTTATGGACATTATTTACTGCATGTTGACCAAGATACTTCCAATGCGATTACTTGTAATATCGATTCAGGAATTTTGACAGAAAAACCTGGATGGATCAGAATGTCAATACATCCTACAACAACTAATGATGAGATTGCGTATGTATGTGATGCTATTATTGCTTTAGCAGAAAATTTTTCCGAATGGGGACAGGAATATGATTATAATGCCAAGACCAATGAATATGTACACAAAGAGGCTTTAAATAATGAAAAGGAATTGGTTTTAAGCTGGTTTAAAATTTAGTGAATCAATATATTAAAAAAAAACTGTTCTTTTGGACAGTTTTTTTTTAATATAATAAAAGAGATAGCCGAAATTAAGTCTTTTATGGAATTAAGAAAGTCGGATAAATAATTTGTAATTGAAACGAAAAGAATTTATTTGAAATTCCGTTTTTATAATTTATTTCTAAAAGTTGATATAGAATTTCTTATAAAATCTCATTTTCTTTTAAAAACAAAAAAAGGATCCCAAGATCCTTTTTTTACTGTTCGTTATCTAATTTATTCTTTTGAATGGTTTTGTTAATTTTTGATCGCCATTGTTTGGGTTGCGTAGAATATCCAGTCATACTTATTTTTTTTATCCAAAGCGCATAATCCGCATTCCCTTTCATGTTCAAATAAAACTTTTTTGAAGCCATTTTTAAACAAAAATCTCTAAATGATTCTTCGGGACTGGTATATTGTTTGAAACTCGACCAAGTTACCTCGTTTTTTCCTTTAATGCCAAAGTGATTATTTAGTTTTTTAGCGACTTTACTCGAACCTGCACCAGATTCGACAATGGCTATACTTAATATAATTGATGTAGGAATACCAAATTCCATAGATAAACTTTTAGCTAAACCTTTGTACTCATCTACGTAAGAATTTGTCTGAGCAAACGAGATATTACTAATAAAAAAAGTAACTGCTACCAGTAGTAATACTATATTTTTTTTCATACCTAAGCATTTTAAATTTAACATTAAACCAATTAATGTAGGGATGCAAATATATAAAAAACTTATCTTTGAATTCTAATTGTTTGTGTTAAATTTAACTCATTATTAAGTATTTATGATTTTTTTAAGAAGATTATGGCCGTTTTTATTCTTTTTTTTTCAAGGACTTTATGCCCAAAAAGACGTACAATGGCAACCCAAAAGAACGGATTCTTTATACCCTTCCATCGTTCTTAATTATGAGAAAAATCTAATTCAAAATCCTACTTCATTAGGTAAACTTTTTCAAAAATTAAAAGAATTAAAACAAGGTAGTCAGCAAAACGTATCTTTTGTGCATATAGGTGATTCGCACATTCAAGCGGATATGGAAACAGCCATAATAAGAAAAGAGATGCAAGGTTTTTTTGGAAATGCTGGAAGAGGATTGATTTTTCCTTACCAACTTGCTCATAGTAATGCACCTAGTGATTTAATTTTTAACTCAAACAATGATTGGAAAGGTAATAGATTGATTAAAAAAAACAGTGAAATGACTTGTGGTGTAAGTGGTTTTGTTTTAAAATCTCCATCGGGTATCTCAGATTTTAATTTTCATTTTCGAAGTATAAAAGATAGCATTTATAACTTTAATAAGATTACTCTTTTTAGCACTATTGAAGCAAATAAATTAATGGTTGAACCATTTAAAATAGAACATATTGATGCACAAATTGCGCATTTAGTAGCTGATAAAAAAGTTTCTATTTTTAAACTACAGTTAAGAGATACTATCCCTACTAAAATTTTTGGAATTGTTTTAGAAAATTCATTCCAAAAGGGCATTCTGTACCATGCCATAGGTGTAAATGGTGCAAAATATTCAGATTATAATGAGACACCTCTTTTTTGGGATCAATTAGCACATTTAAAAAGCGATTGTTATATTTTTTCAATGGGTACTAATGAAGCTCAAAATCAATCTTTGACACCAGAAGTATTTATTCAGTCTGTTGCAAATAGTATTGAAAAAATCAGAAGTTTTAATCCTCAAGCCATATTTATACTTATTACACCTCCCGTTTCATATTTCCAAAAGCATAGTCCGAATCAAAAGTTAAAAGCTTTTTCAGAGGCTTTAGTGACATTTGCAAAAGAAGAAGAAATAGCGGTTTGGGATTTATTTGAAATCTCAATGGGGTTAGAAGGTGCAAATCAATGGAAAACAAAGCAATTGCTGGGGGCTGATTTAGTGCATTTTACACGTAAGGGTTATGAATTTCAGGGCCATTTATTTATAGAAGCTTTTGCTAAATCTTGGAATTCTTATCTTAAAAATAATTAATCTAGCGGCTTTCTACGATTCATACTAATTATAATTCATTGGGGTTTTATATGAATGGTTGCTGTTATTTTTAATTGTTATTCTCGTATTTTTAGGGTTTTGTGTAATAAATTAAAGATACTTTTGATAAATTTTATGAAAAATAAATAAAAAATTGTATATTTAGTAACAGGTATTTAACGCATAGTAGTTAACTTGAATATAAAAATTTTTCATTTGATGGGCATAACTAGGCCACTTTTAGTTTTTTTTGTCCTGTTTAGTGTTTCATTAGGAGCACAAAATGAACTTACAATAGATAAAAACGCTCAAGAATATTATAAAATAGCCCGTAAGAGTCTACATACTTTAAAGCATAAAAAATCGGTTATTTATGCTGAAAAATCGTTGCAATTAGCGCTTAAAGCAAATAATTATAGTTTAGTTGCAAGAAATTACAATATTATAGGTTTGAACTATGAAGAGTTTTCTGAACCTAAAAAGGCAATTGAGTTTTTGCTAAAGGGTTTTTATTATGCCAAGAAAGCTAAGAATGATACCTTATGTAATTGGTTTTGTACGAATATAGGAGGTATTTACATTTATAGAAAAGTAAATTTAAATGAAGGTATTAAATATTACCATAGTGCATTAGAATATTCGAAAAAGTTAAAAATGGATGAACAAATTACTGGAAGTACCATTGATCTTGCAGTGGGGTATAGTAATTTGAAACGATTAGATCTTGCTTTTAATTATTTAGAAGGGGTAAGAAGTAAAATACCTAAACTAAGTTCGAATGATTATAAGATGTTTGCCTATACCATTTATGCAAAATATTATGAAAACATAAACGCAAAAGTATCCGAAAATTTTTATCAAAAAGCAATTGCGGAATCCAATCTAATTCAAGATCAATATTTACAATTCAATGTGGTTGATTTGTATAAAGATGTGGCTGATTTTTATGAAAGAAAAAAGAATTTTAGTCAGGCCTATGTTTTTATGAAAAAACACGATTCGCTAGAAGATATAGTTTTCGATGAACGCAAACAGAATATGTTGAATAAGGAATTTCAATCTATGAAATTAGGTCAGGTTAATGATAAAATTTTGAAGATTGAATACGAAAATAAAGTAAATTCTGAAAAACTAAAACAGAGCGAATTGTATATAACAGCTTTAATCGTTGGTATTGCTTTAGTGGTTTTAGTGTTGTTTTTTATCTCAAGAGGAAACAAAAAATTAAAAGATGCAAATGCACAGTTGAAAATTGCCAAACAAGAATCAGAAGCCACTGCTAAACTCAAAAATCAGTTTATATCTACTGTAAGTCATGAGTTGCGAACGCCACTGTATGGAGTTATAGGTTTAACGGATATACTTGAAAATGAAAACGAACATCTCAAAGAAGATAAGTATTTCTCCGCTTTAAAATATTCTTCTAAGCATCTATTATCCTTAATAAATGATGTTTTAGACGTTTATAAGATTGAAGAAGGTAAGTTAGAATTTCATGAAGATTCTATACAATTAGAATTTGAACTTTCTTCAATTATGGAGAGTTTACAAGTTATGGCTAGTAAAAACAACAATACATTTAGTTTGACCATTGCTAGTGAAGTACCAAAATTTATATTGACTGATAAAACTAAATTGTCTCAAATAATTATTAATTTATTGAGCAATGCTTATAAATTCACGAAAAACGGTGTGATAACTATTAACGTTTTTGAAAAAGAGCAAAGTCAATTATGTTTTGAGATTTCTGACACAGGTATTGGAATTCCAAAGGAATATTTAGATAAAATTTTTGAAAAATTCGTTCAAGTAGAGCGTAATTCTACCTTACAATATCAGGGTACCGGTTTGGGTTTAACAATTGTAAAAAAAACGGTTGAATCCATGGGAGGGGAAATTCAAATTGAAAGTACTGAAAAAATAGGTACTAAAGTAAGTTTTCAAATTCCGTTAAAAACTGGGCAACAAACGTGTGGAAACTCTATTGATTTACATTCTAATAAGGTATTAAATACAATTTCTGTTTTAGTCGTTGAGGATAATCATATCAATCAAATGGTTACTCGAAAAATGTTAGAAAAACAAGGGATAACTGTCAGTATAGCAGAAAACGGTTATTTAGCTCTTGAGGCTACACAGAATCAGGAATTTGATATTATTTTGATGGATATCAATATGCCTGGTATGGATGGTTTTGAAACCGCAACTGCTATTCGGGAATTTAATTTACAGATACCTATTATTGCGCTAACGGCTACTGACCGTCATGAAATTGAAAAACAATTGAAAAAAGCTAAAATTAACGACGTGATTGTAAAGCCTTTTAATAATGATGACTTTATCAACATGTTAAAAAGATATGCCTAGGTATAAAAAAAAAGACGATACCTATTTAGCATACCGTCTTTCGTTTCTTCAACAATTGGAATAATTAGATTTTTCCTTGTATCTCTTTTTTGTACTTGTTTAATAATGCTTTTGTCATACCTAAATTGGCACGAGTAGAGTCTACAGCAAGATAAATGAAATATGATCCATCTTCAGAAACATCTAAAATGTGTATTTGAGAAGATAAAGTAATCAAAATATCATCAATTGTTTCTTTTAAACCTAAAGCGCTAATGGCATTTAATTTTGCTTTTACAACTTCTAAGTTGAATGAAGAAGCTAATTCAGGATCAAAATTTGCAACTGCCGAGTTAGAGTAGTAGCAAATACCACTTTTAGTTTCGGTTACCGCAATAGCAATATAACCAGGAATGTTCTTTTGGCATTCTTCACCAAATTGTTTTAGGAATTCTGACATATACTTTTTTTTAAAGGTTAAGAATAAGTAAATTTGTTTCTGTAAAAATGAAAGTATTCATTTTATTGTGCAAATATACAATATTTTGAATAACTTAATAAAGTGTTATGGAAAATTTTGATACAATAGGGTTGCGTTTTTATAAATATATGAAAACAAAAGGGCTAGGTGTTAATGAAGTTGCACGTTTGGTAGAAATGTCAGGGAGTCAAATTAGCAACATAAAAAACGGAAAAGTCTTTGGAACGGATAAAATGTACAAAATATTGAACATTTTTAGCGATTTAGATGCAAATTGGCTCTTTAGAGGTACGCATTTAGATCCTTCTTCGCATAGTATTAATCAACTCGATTATATGATAGAACTTCAAAAAGAACGTATCATAGATCTAAAAAAGGAGAATGCAGAACTCAAAAGAGAATTACAGGAATTAAGAGAAAAGCAACTTAACTTATAAAATTCCAAATATTCTTTTTCTTACCCAAGGCTATCAAAACCTCTTTTAATTTTTGATGCTCAGGTTTTTGTAGCGATGGGTCTTCTTTAAATAGGCGAATGGCATGATGACGTGCCAATTGTAAAATGTCTTTATCCTTGACTAAATCGGCTATCTGTAGGTTTAAAACCCCACTTTGTTGTGTGCCCATGATGTCACCAGGGCCTCGAAGTTTTAAATCAACTTCAGAAATTTCAAAGCCATCATTGGTTTTGCACATGGTTTCCATACGGATTTTACTTTCATTGCTTAGTTTATGTCCTGTCATTAAAATACAATAACTCTGTTCGGCACCACGTCCCACACGACCTCGCAATTGATGAAGTTGTGACAATCCGAAACGTTCGGCACTTTCAATTATCATAACGGAAGCATTGGGTACATTTACACCCACTTCAATCACAGTAGTTGCTACCATGATATTGGTTTTGCCTTCCGCAAAGCGACGCATTTCTTCATCTTTTTCGGTAGGTTTCATTTTACCATGAACTATGGAAACAGAATATTTAGGCAATGGAAAATCTCTAGAAATACTCTCGTAGCCATCCATCAAATCTTTATAATCCAGTGTTTCTGATTCTTGAATTAGGGGATAAACCACATATATCTGACGCCCTTTTTCAATTTCATCGCGCATAAATTTCCAAACTTTTAAACGATTTGCATCATAACGATGTACCGTTTGTATGGGTTTACGTCCAGGAGGTAGTTCATCTATAATGGAAATATCTAAATCGCCATACAAACTCATTGCTAGGGTTCGAGGAATTGGCGTGGCGGTCATCACCAAAATATGTGGAGGTATGATAGCCCCTCCAACCTCCCCAAAGGGGAGGCTTTCCAAGATTGTGTTGATTTTTTTTATTACAACATCTATAGCTCCAATTACTTCTTCGTTTGTAAATCGAATGACTTTATAGCCTAGCTCGTTTAAAATTTCAGTTCTTAACGCGTCAACTTCTTTTTGTTCTGCGGTATTATGATATCCTCCGTCTACTTCTATAATGAGTTGTTTTTCAATACAAATGAAATCAGCAATGAACATATCGATGATATGTTGTCTTCTAAATTTATATTTGATGCTTTTATTTCTTAAATGCTCCCACAGCATAGTTTCAGCTTGTGTGGGGTGTTTTTTATTTTGATTTTTTAACTCTTTTAAAAGTGCGTAGGTTGATGGACGTGCCGTTTGGTACTTTTGCAATACACGTGCTATTTCCCCTCCTTTGGAGGGGTTAGGGGAGGCTTTCCGCCACAATTTACTTCTTTGTTCTACGCCAAAACGATGTTGTTCATCTATAATCGCTAAACCTAATTTTTGAAATTGTACTTTATCTTCCAAAAGGGCATGTGTTCCTACTAATATATGTAAACTTCCATTTTCGAGCTCCTCGTGTATGATTCTTCGTTCCGCAGTTTTTGTGGAACCTGTTAAAATTTTGATAGTAAGGTTTAATGGTTTGGCTAATTCAGAGATTCCAATGAAATGCTGGTTTGCCAAGATTTCCGTTGGCGCCATGATACAAGCCTGAAAACCATTGTCAATGGCAAGTAACATACTCATCAAGGCGACTATGGTTTTTCCTGAACCCACATCGCCTTGTAACAATCGGTTCATTTGGGCAGGATTTCCCATGTCATTTCGAATTTCTTTGAGCACTTTTTTTTGCGCATTAGTTAAGTCAAAAGGAAGGTATTTGGTGTACATTTCATTGAAATAAAACCCCACTTTGTCAAATGGATTCCCTTTTATCTTGTTTTTACGCACTAAGTTTTTCGAAATCAATTGCAATTGAATGAAAAAGAGTTCTTCATATTTTAAACGAAATTGCGCTTTGGCTAATAATTCCTGATTTTTTGGAAAATGCACATTAAATAAGGCTACATTCTTTGGAATTAGATGCAATTCATTTAAAATTGCCTCAGGTAAAGTTTCTTCAAATAGCGTGTGGGTTTCAATAAAAAGCTGTTGCATCATTTTATTGACTACTTTATTTGAAATCCCTTTGTTGGCCAGTTTTTCCGTAGATGGATAAACAGGTTGCATAGCACTACGCAAACTAGCTTTATGCTCTTCGAGTAGTTCCATTTCGGGATGCGCCATAGAGAATTGCCCATTAAAAGCATTGGTTTTTCCAAAAATTACATAAGGTGTATTTATTTTAATGCTTTCACGTATCCATTTAATCCCCTGAAACCACACCAACTCCATTTCGCCAGTGTCGTCACGAAAAGTTCCTACTAATCGCTTTTTGCCTTTACCAAATTCAACCGTTTTAAGATGAATTATTTTTCCTAGAATTTGAACTTCGCTATTGCTGGGTTGCAATTCATTTATTTTATAATATCTAGTGCGGTCTATGTAACGGTTTGGGTATAAATTAACCAAATCACCGTATTTGTGTATGCCGAGTTCTTTGCGTAACAAATCCCCGCGTTGTGGACCTACGCCTTTCAGATATTCGATAGGAGTTTCAAGGAGATTGTTTTGCATGTTTATTCGTTTAATAAATCGGCGATTAATTTATCAGCAATGGGCGTATTCATTTTTCGTAATTCCTCAATGATTTTTTCCTTTTCTTCGCTATTCTTGAATGTGTTTTCTTTTTTTATTAGTTGTTCTTCAGGTGCATGCTTAAAAAATAAAGCATCGGTCCACTCGTTTCGAATCCCATCGATGACTAGATGAATTCTATCGTTTTCACCATTATTGACAACGGAGTGCGTAAAATTTGCATTAATGTACCAACATTCACCAGCTTTCATTTCAAGTAAATGATTATCTAATAAAAATTCTACTTGTGGATTAGTTAGTATAGGAATGTGTATCCGAAAACAACCATCTTCATACCCCAAACAATAGTCTTTATGAGGTTTAATGCGGGCGCCACGGGCTAAATTTAATAAACGTACGGCTGTTTTTTGAAATTGTAAAGTATCTAATATCTCTTTGATATAGTCACAATGGTCAAGTATTTCGGTGGGCATGACCGCATCATTATGGGTAGGTAAAGCATAAATATTGTCTGTTTTCCCTCCTTCGGACATTAAAGATACGGAAGTCCAACGACCTTCATAATCATTAGTGTTATAATGATTTATCCAATGGGTCGATAAAATGTTTAGCACTTCTTTTTCCAGTAAAGAAACGTTAAACTGAAACGGAAATTTTATGTAGCGTACCAACTCAGTCATTTGCTAATCTCTTAACCATTGATTCATTTTGGGAAAAATGTTTCCTTGTTTTATGTTTTCTTCTTGTTCAGCAAAAGCTAAACCCATCCATTGCAATAAGGGAAGTCCTATATAGTTGCCTTGGCTGTAATTTTCAATGAACCACTCCGATTGTCCTTTGTAACCCTGCTCATGAAATACATAATTGGCTGGTAAATTTAAATGGGTTAAAGCAGCATAGGACCATAACATTGCTGCGATTTCATCTCCTTGCGTAGGCCATTCTTCAGGCATTTTCGGAGTGTCAATGAGACTTCGTTGTATTGCTGGAGTTACTGCCCAATGTCCTGCTTCATGTAGTATATCGCCTGGATAGCGTAATTTTGCTACATCAATTTCTATTCCGTTGGAGCTGATGTGTAAACCCGGTAAAAAAGTGTTGTCCTCCAATTTTTTCTCATGAAATGGAATTCCTATAGATGTTAAGAATCTAAGGATTGTATTAATTTCTGAGGAAAGATTTGGATTCATATTCGAAATGAGTGGATTTTTGAAATGATGTACTTATTTGTTGTTAGCTAATTTATGAAACAACCTATAAAAATGGAATTTTATTTGTTGTAGTATGAATTTTATCCAAAAGGTAAAGATTAATTTTTTGGAATCAAATCACAATACCAAAATCCATAATCAAATGCCGTATCATCTGTATTGGCATTACAAGCGTCATTGGAATCTTCATTTTTGGGACGTTCATATTTACGATGAACCACTTCACCTATTTCAAAGGCGATGGGTTTGCTAAATATAGGACCATCAAAGGTGAAAGTGTGAAATTCACCATTTTCTCCACATACGTCCACATTATCGGGTAAATCGTCTATAAATTGTTGGTCAATGATTCTTCCCGCAAAACTTTGGTCTAAATATTTTTCATTCACACAAGTCACTATGGTTTTAAAACCCAAAGCTATAAACTCTTGAATTAATATTTTGGTGTCAATTTTCCAAAGAGGAAATACCCCTTCAAAACCAATTTCATTTAACTTATTGACACGGTATTGGCGTAAATCTTCTAAAAAAATATCTCCAAAAATAGAATGCGTAACTCCTTGATTTTTGAAATTTTCAAGCGTAGTTCGCATGATGTTTTCATAATCAGTCATGGTGGGCATTTCTGGAATTTCCATTTTGTGTAATGGCAGTCCCAAGCTTTCGGCTTGTTTTTCTAGCAATTCCACACGAACACCATGCATAGAAATGCGGTCATAATGTTGGTTAACACTCGTTAAAAGGGTATGTACATCGTAGGTTCCCGTTTGTAAAATTTTATATAAGGCTAGGGCAGAATCTTTTCCACTGCTCCAGTTGAATATGGCTTTTGGTTTCAAATTTGCTAATTTTAGTGTAAACTTACGAAAACATTGTATTTTTGAAAAGCTAATTAAAGTATATGCGATTCTTATTTTTACTTTTTTCCTTGTCTTTATGGTCACAACAGACCCAACAGGTTGATTTTATTCGATTACATGCTACGGTTCAGCCTGATTTTTATACACGTTCTATTTCAGGAACTTGTGAGTTTCAGTTTAAAGTTTTACTTCCAATAGATTCTATTAAAATTGATGCGGTGAAAATGGAATTTGACGCCGTTCAAATTAATGGGAAAAAGGTCCAATTTAAGAATTCGGGTAAAAACCTAGTATTATTTGAAGGTTACAAAAAAGGAATGAATACTTTACGATTCTCTTATACGGCAAAACCTAAGCAAACCATGTATTTTGTCGAACAAAAATCTGATGGGTTGTCGAGTAGTAATTTAGATGATTTTAAATACAAGGATTATCAGATTTGGACACAAGGGCAAGGGAAGTACACCTCGCACTGGTTGCCGAGTTTTGATGATGTAAATGAGAAATTGATTTTTAATTTGAGTGTTTCTGCTGAACCTTTTTTTAATGTTATTGCTAATGGTGAATTGAAAAAAGTGACTCATCCAGCTATAAAAGCACCTAAAACTTGGCATTATACCATGCAAAAGCCCATGTCTTCTTATTTAGTGATGTTGGCTATCGGGCTTTATCAATCGAAAACACTTTATTCTAATAACGGTGTGCCACAGCATTTGTATTATAAGTATGAAGATGCAGATAAATTTGATTATGCCTATCGCTATTCCAATGAAATATTTAATTTTCTAGAAAAGGAAACAGGTTTAAAATACCCTTGGAGCGTGTACAAGCAGGTTCCTGTGGAGGATTTCTTGTATGCGGGTATGGAAAACACTACGGCCACCTTGTTTTCTCAGGATTATATGGTGGATAAGATTGGGTTTAACGACCGAAATTATATTAATGTCAATGCGCACGAGTTGGCGCACCATTGGTTTGGTGATTTGGTGACTGCTAAAGAAGGGAAGCACCATTGGTTACAGGAAGGTTTTGCTACCTATTATGCGCTTTTAGCGGAAAAACATTTGTTTGGCGATGACCATTTTCAATATGAATTATTGCAAAATGCAGAAGAGTTACAGGAAGCTAGTAAACGTGATACGATTCCTGTAATGAACGAAAAAGCGAGTGTGTTGAGTTTTTATAAAAAAGGCGCTTGGGCATTACATTTTATCAGCGAATCGATAGGGCATGAGAATTTTAAAAATGCGGTTCGGAATTATTTGAAAAAGTATCAGTTTAAAAATGTGGAAACCGATGATTTTTTAAATGAGATTAGAAAAGTTGCTCCTAAATTTGCTACCCAAGCTTTTAAGAAAAATTGGTTAGAAAGCAAAACTTTTGACACCCAAGTAGCTATTAGTTTGCTTTCTAAAAACAAAACGATGCAGCAATATTTTGAGTTGCAAAATATGCAAAATCTACCTTTTGAAAAGAAAAAAGATTTGTTTTTAACTATTTTAAAATCAGATTATTTTTATATTTTACCTCAAGAAGTAATTTATCAAATGAATACGCTTCCGTATGACCAAAAAAAGGATTTATTAGCCATGGCTATGCAATCTAAAGATGTTCGTATTCGTCAAGCAATTGCGCTAACCACTAAAAGCATTCCTTTAGATTTTAAGTCAAGTTACGAAACTTTGCTAGCTGACGATTCGTATGTTACTAAAGAAGTGGTTTTGGCTCAATTGTGTAAGCAATTTCCTGAGGAGCAAAATCGTTATCTGGCCATGACACAAGAATGGATAGGCAATAACGACAAAAGCTTTAGAACCGTTTGGTTAGAACTGGCATTGAAAAGCAAAGTGTTTCAGCCTGAAAAGCAAGACGCCTTTTATACTGAATTATTAGATTATGCTAGTGTGGGCTATAGTGCCTCGGTTCGTCAAAATGCTTTGGAAGTTCTTTTGCGTTTGAATCCTTCGGAGGAAAAAGTATTACTTTCGTTAGTAAATGCAACCACACATCATAAATGGCAATTTGTACGTTTTGCTAAAAATACCATCCGAAGTATGCTTAAAAAAGAATCTTTTAGAAAAGATTTTGAAGCCTTGCTGCCTAAATTGTCTGGCAAAGAACTGGAGTTTATGAAAGGGGAGTTGAAGTGAAAATAAGGGGGTGATATTTAAATTCTGTTAAGATTAACAAATATTACGACATAACTTTGCGAACTTAGTGTAAAACCTAGCGTTCTTTGTGGTTAAACCCTCTGTGAAACTTCGTGTCTTATTTTGTGCAACTCTGTGTTATAGAAAATTCAGAATTTAGAAAAAACCTAAGTCAATCTTTGCGTTCTTTTATAGTTAAACCCATTGTAAAACTTTCCGTAAAAAAAATCTCGGGATTCTTTAAGCTTATTTTAAAGAATCCCGAGATGAAATTATTTTATTTGGTACTATGCATTATACATTTTCTTTCTCATTTCCTGAATTTTATCATCTTCAAGATATTCATCGAAAGTCATATATCTATCAATCACACCATTTGGCGTTAATTCTAAAATACGGTTACCTACTGTTTGTGCAAACTCGTGGTCATGCGTGGTGAATAACACAGAACCTTTGAAGTTTTTCAAGGAGTTATTGAAAGCCGTAATCGACTCTAAGTCCAAGTGATTTGTAGGCTCATCTAACATTAAAACGTTAGCACGTAACATCATCATGCGCGAAATCATACAACGTACTTTTTCACCACCCGATAATACGCGTCCTGTTTTTAAGGCTTCTTCTCCTGAGAAAATCATTTTTCCTAAGAAACCACGTACATAAACCTCGTCTCTTTCTTCCTCCGTTTTAGCCCATTGACGTAACCAGTCTACTAAAGTGTAATCATTTTGGAAAAACTCATGGTTGTCTGCCGGCAAATACGATTGGTTAGTAGTAACCCCCCAGTCAAAAGTACCTGAGTCAGCCGTCATATTTCCATTAATAATTTCATAGAAAGCTGTAGTAGCACGTGAATCTTTAGAGAAAACAACAATTTTATCTCCTTTAGCCATATTCAAATCTACGTTTTGGAATAAGGTTTCCCCATCCACAGAAGCTGATAAATTTTGAACATTCAAAATTTGGTCTCCCGCTTCACGTTCTTGGTCAAAAATTATTGCAGGGTATCTACGGCTTGAAGGTTTGATATCTGAAATATTTAATTTCTCAATCATTTTCTTACGTGAAGTAGCTTGCTTTGATTTAGCCACGTTAGCCGAGAAACGACGGATGAATTCTTCTAATTCTGCTTTTTTCTCTTCGGCTTTTTTGTTCTGTTGTGCACGTTGTTTCGCCGCTAATTGAGACGATTCGTACCAAAACGTATAGTTCCCTGAATAATGTGTGATTTTTCCGAAGTCAATATCTGAAACGTGTGTACAAACCGCATCTAAGAAGTGACGGTCGTGCGATACTACTAGAACGGTATTTTCATAGTTAGCTAAGAAGTTTTCTAACCATCCGATAGTTTCAAAATCTAAGTCATTGGTAGGCTCGTCCATGATTAATACATCTGGATTACCAAATAAAGCTTGCGCTAATAACACACGAACTTTTAGTTTTCCTTCCATTTCACTCATCAATGTGTAATGGTAATCAGGTCCAATACCTAAGTTAGAAAGCATAGTTGCTGCATCAGAATCCGCATTCCAACCGTTCATTTCTTCAAACTGCATTTGCAATTCGCCTATACGGTCAGCGTTGGCATCGTTGTAATCTAAATACAACTCATCCATTTCTTTTTTAACCGCATACAATACTTTGTTCCCCATTAAAACGGTTTCCAAAACGGTATGCTCGTCAAACATATTGTGGTTCTGATTTAAGACCGACATACGTTTTCCTGGCTCAAGGATTACATGTCCAGAAGTAGGGTCAATATCGCCTGATAATATTTTTAAGAATGTAGATTTTCCTGCACCGTTTGCACCAATAATACCATAACAGTTACCTTGTGTAAAAGTTACGTTTACCTCGTCAAACAAAATTCGTTTACCAAATTGTACTGATAAATTTGAAACTGTAAGCATTTTCTATTTTTTTATAAGTCGTGCAAAAATACTAATTAGTAATTAGTAATTAGTAAAATAGTGTTTAGATTTTTATAATTTGCAAGCAAATAAAATTCATGATGAAAGATAAAATTTCTGAATGCTTGATTTATCTGTATTCTGAACTAAAATCTTAGCCTTTCTTATTAGTTTCCTTAATTTTTTAAAAAGTTGTAAATAATGTAAATTTGCAGCTCAATATAGAATGTATGTTAGGTTTAAAATTAAAAACAGACCCAAGATGGGTAAATATTGCTGAAGGAAATCTTGCAGAAATACTTTCTGATCACGCTTGGTGTGAGCAAAAAGCAGCTACTAATGCGATTAGTTTGATCATTAATAATTCTGAAAAAGAGGATTTAGTTACTGAAATGACTAAAATAGCCATCGAGGAGATGGATCATTTTCGTATGGTTCATGATATTATTAAAGAGCGTAATTATGAGTTTACACGCGAACGTAAAGACGATTATGTAGGACAATTGACGAAATTCTTGAAAAAAGATGGTGGGCGAGAGCATTCGATGATCGATCGTTTGTTATTTGCTGCAATGATTGAAGCGAGAAGTTGTGAACGATTTAAAGTGCTTTCCGATAATATTAAGGATGAAGAGTTGGCAAAATTTTATAGAGAATTAATGATTTCCGAAGCTAATCATTATACCACTTTTTTGAATTTTGCCCGCAAATATGGTGAACGTGATTATGTAGATAATCGTTGGAAAGAATGGATTGCTTATGAAGAAAGTATCATAAACAATTATGGAAAAAAAGAAACCATACACGGTTAGATAGTAAGCACTCTAAAAAGGGTGCTTTTTTATGTTTATGGTACTTGTTTTTGCAATTAAAAACACCAACGTGCAAAACCATTCAAACTGCGTTCTAATCCATAAGTGTTTACTTGTTCAATACTATTAGTATTTTGATTGATACGGTAATACTGATTGACAATATTTCTTTGATTCAAAATATTTTCTAAAGCAACCCCCAGCTGTAAGCTATTTTTGGTATGCCATTTAAAAGTATAACTACCCGAGAAATTTAATGCAAAATAAGCACTTAAATGTTCAGAATTGGGAGTGTTAAAATTAATTTTTTTAAGGGGATTATCCGCTTGATTAGTTAGGGGAGTCGTAATGGGTTTGCCACTGTGCCATTTACCACCAAGGGCTATTTTTAAATAATGGTCTTCAAAGATGCAGGCGACTGCCATGGCATGTTTAATTTCAAAATTATTAGGAAATTGGGATGGTGTTAATGTGTTAAAATTATATTGGTTGTCATTATAAGTATAAGAAAACCAAGAAGTAAACTTTGAAATTTGTTTTTGTAATAACCATTCGCTTCCCCAAAGTATGTAGGAACCTATAGCTGTATTGAATTCTAATTGATTTTGAAATCCTTGACTTTGTGCTGTTATACCATCCACTTTTTTATAAAAGTGTTCGGAAGTTATAAGCCAGTTGTTTTTTTTGAAATGGAATCCAATTGCTATTTGCTGACTTTTTGTTAGTGGTAGGGTAGTGCCATTGGCTAAAATCCATCTTCGCTTTTCAATGCCTAGAAAATCCTGTTGTAAATCAATGATTTGTGTGGTCGATTGATTTTTAGCCTCGGCTAATAACTCCGTCGCAATTGTTTTTGAAAGTTTATAATGAAATTGTAATCTGGGTTCCACACGTAGTTCTTTAAATTTTTCAAAATAATTGGCACGAATTCCTATAGAAGTTCTCATTTTTTTATTGGTGGATAGCCACTGAAATTCTGAGAATAAAGCCTGATTTCTTAGAACCTCTTTGATGCGTCTTGAAAAGACAGGACTATTTATTTTGTCAAAATTTCGTATGCCAATTTCATTGTATTGATACCCTGTTAGCCATTTCAAATTTTTGGTCCACTGATTGTTGTTTTGAATGGAAATTCCTAAATCTAAAACGGTATTTTCTTGATTAAATATTTGATTGCCTTCAATGGATTGGTTTTCAGAATCAATTTTATACGACGATGCGGAGGTATTGAAAAGCAAATTGTTTTTAGGATTCCAATTCGTTTTGAGCTGAAAATTGCCTCCTAAGGTATTTTGTTGTAAATTACTCTTACGGTCTATAGTATTTCCTTTTTCAATTTTGCTTTGTTGTAAGTCCAATTGATTTCCTATAGTAATCCCATCCAAATAAATGTCAGTGTGTGTGCCTATTTTTTGATGCCATTGCAAGGTAAAATCGTAAAAGTAAAATCGTTCTTTACTATGTATAGAAATGTTTTTATTATCGGTGGTATTTTTAACTTCCGTATTTTGAAAAATACGATTGGAATAGGTGGTATATGTAGGTGTATTTACAATATCGGTATAGGCTCTTCTTCCACTAATTTCTAAATTGCTAGACTTGGAAATTTTACTTTTATTATAAAAATCTAGATTTATTAAATTCACGCCTATTGCATTGGATTGCGATTGGATCGAATCGGTATGGGTAGAAATGTCTAAAATACTTGATACGCTATCGCCATAATGTGCTGAACTTCCATTTTTTATAATTTTAACTTGATGGGCTAAATTTGGATTTAATGCAGAAATCATCCCAAAAAAATGCCCCGTTTGAAACAGGTGTATTCCATTCCAAAGTACCAAATTTTGATCGTGTGTACCCCCACGTATATTCAAATTTGACAAGGTTTCATCTACACTGATAATGCCAGGAATTTGTTGTATGGTTTTGAACACATCAGGCTCTGTCAAACCAGGTAAATGCCCTATAGTTTTTGGGGTTACTAGCACACTACCATCATTTTTTTTTGAAATACCTACGGTTAAATACCTATTTGTGACTATCTCTGCTAATTGCGTGGTTTTAGGGGTGAATTTTAGTATAGGACAATTGGAAATGTACAGTTGTTTAGGTGATACGAATAGGGGTTCGTAATTTAGATGTGTAATTACAATAGTATTAGAGGATATAGTGGGTAATTCAAAGTAACCATTGGTTTTACTTGTAGTTCCTATTGTGGTTTGCTCAATGGAAATATTTACATCACTTACAGGTTGCTCACTATCTGCATCTATTATAAATGCGCATAGCGGTTTGTCTTGGTTTTGATCGTTGTATAGGGAATAGTAAGTTTTGTTGATTGTTTTGATTTTAAGCTTAGTTTTTTCTTTTATATAATCTAGTTTTTTGTCTAAATCCCAACTAATGTCAGGTTCTTCTAGTTTAAAAACAACGATTTCGTCTTCTAAATAGGTGAAATTAATTTGATGCTGCGTACTTATTTTAGTTAATATTGATTTCAAAGGAAGTATGCTCCTAGTTACTTGTGCCCAAGTATAAGAGTAAATAAGAAAAATAAGAAAAAAATATATTTTATTCTTTTGCATGCATGGGCGTTAATAAATAGTGATTTGCTGATTTCTGAATGGCATTTAAATGATAGGTAGCGGTTACAATTTGCAAAGCATTATCCCAATTATTAGCAGGGATTTTACCAGTGAATAATTGTTGTGACAGATTGGGCGCTGTACTAATGGTTATTCCATATTGTCTTTCTAGTTCTTTAGTTATTGCAGTTAAAGTAGCTTGAGAGAAAGCTATTTGCTGGTTTAGCCACTCGGGTTCTACACTATTAGGTATTGCTACTTGAAGTATTTTTCCATTTTCGTAAGCAACAGATTCATTTTTTGTAATAACTTTTTTGGAGTTTTTATAACTAACTAATACCCTTCCTTCATAGCATACTACATCGAGGCGATTATCTCTGGCTTTAACATTAAAATGTGTGCCTAAAACCGTTATTTTACCTAAATGTGTTTGAACTTCAAATTTTTTCCCTTTAGCAACCTTAAAAAAAGCTTCACCTTCCAGTGCAATTTGTCGGTTTGTGCTCCATGTAAAACGATTGTAGCTCGCCTTAGAATCAGCGTTTAATACCACTTGGGAAGCATCAGGAAGTAGGAAATGTGTTGTTTTTGTTTTCTCGGCCAGTTGTGTTGTCGATCCAGCAAATCTGTAGGTATAAGTTATAGTAATTGCAAGAATTAGTACTGCTGCAATTCGTCCCATCCAAAGTAGTAACCTTTTTGTTTTTCGAGTTTGTTTTTTTGATTGTAGGATCGTGTTCAGCATTTCCGTTTCATCAAAATGAGGAGTTTGTAACTCAGCGCTGTATTTTTTTATTTTGTTGTAAAATTCAAAATCAGGTTGGGCTTCAAATTCTTTTAAAGCTTCAGGTTCTAAATCATCATTGAACCATTGTGTTATTTTGTAGTTTTCTTCCATGGGGCTTTCTTCTTTTTGCTAATCATTGTTAAAACAATTAAAAGGTAAAATACCCTACTTAAAATTTTCAAAATGTTGCCGAATTTCTATTAATGCCAAATGGATTCTTTTTTCAACAGCTTTAACACTGATATTAAGCTCTTCAGCAATTTCAGCATATTTTTTTCCATCTATTCTATGCATTAAAAAAGCTGTGCGTTGGGTTTCATTAAGGTTGTCAATCGCTTTTAACAGACGAGCTTTAAATTGAGCTTCTTCCAGTAAAAATTCTGGGTTTTCTATCGTTTTGTCAGGAGTATTGTGTTTTTTTTGATAGTGTAAAACTACTTTTTGATGCGACAGTTGATTTAAACAGGCGTTATTAGCTAAAGTGTAGAGATAGGCTTTCGCTTTTTCTATAGGAACTTCTTTACAATTTTGCCAAAGTTTGATAAATGCCTCTTGCGTTACATCTTCTGCCATTGCTTCACTACCAAACCTGTATATTAAAAAATTCCTCAATGTTTTTACTTGAGTTTTAAAGAATGAAGTAAATAATGCTTCATTGCAAGTGTTTGAATTATAGGCTTCTGACATAAGAATTTCAGAATTTTATTATAAATTTATGAAAAACTTTTGAAAAGAGGTAGGGGAAAACGGGACAAGTTTGTTTTTTATTTAAATGCCTATCAATGCTTTAAAATAGTCTTTAGTATTTTTTTGAGTAGTAAGACGATCAACAATTGTGTTAACGATAATTTAGGTTTAACCTGAAAAAAAATAAATTATGAAAACGATTTTTAACTATACATTTCTCCTGTTGCTATGGCTCCTTATGGCTTGTCAAAAAGAAGAACTTGAAATTATAAACGAAAGTAATCCTGAAACGCTTTCAGTTACTTCTCCTTTAACCTCCTTAATTACAAGAGTTACTCAAAATCCAACGGCTAGCGATAATATTTTGGATAATTCAAGTTGTTTTAAAGTCCAATTACCCGTAACCGTGATTGTAAATACTAAAAATATAACCGTAAACACCCAAGCAGATTATGTATTAGTTAAAAATGCGATTGATGCTTTTTCAAATGATGATGACTTGGTCAATTTTGTATATCCCTTTACCATTCAATTTCAAAATTTTCAAACTCAAATTGTGCATACACCAAAAGAATTAGAAACGGTTATTGAAAATTGTACTGGCGAGGATTCAGATGAAATAGATTGTATACGTTTTGTGTATCCTTTAGTAATTAATCTTTATAACTCTGGAAATCAAACGCCCACCGTTTTGACTTTTAACAATAATCCTACTTTTTTTAATTTTTTTAAAAGTTTAAAAAATAACGATTTGCTCGCTATTAAATTTCCTATACAACTCATTAATACCGATGGACAAACCATTACGATTACTTCGCATACGGATTTGAAAAACTTAATTGAATTGGCATTGAATGATTGTCATAATCAACATGGAGGAGGAGGCAATACAAATGCTGACTTTAATGTCGTATTAACTTCGGGAGCTTGGAAAATTACTCTTTTGCAGCATCCCAATGAGATTACGTTGAATTATTCAGACTATACTTTTAATTTTCTTTCAGGAGGCGTTGTTAAAGCAACAAAAAGCGCGCAAATAACTACAGGGAATTGGTCGGCGGTTTTTGATAAAGATGCCTTAAAAATTAATTTAAATTTTGATGGAGATGCCCTGAAGCTCATTGAAGAAAACTGGCAAATGATTGTTTTTACCAATACCACTATTCGCTTGAAAAACAGCGGTAGTAGTAATACCGTGAATTATTTATATTTTACAAAAATAAATTGATGGCATCATTTTGAACTTACCAAATTTCAAAAATCTTATAATAGATACATTTTTAGTTATAGAAGAACATTGTTTTAAGGATAGTTCTTTTAAGTTAACGATATGAATGTTAGGTAGTTGCTCTTTTTTGAAATAGTATATTCAAAGTCAAAAAGGGTTAAGAACGTATTTTATGTTAAATTCTAGGTATTACCAAAGATTAAGTTTTAATTTTGGAATATTAATGATACATCATGCGTTTACCTATACAAAATACATTTATTGATGCTTTAACAGCAGATATAGAAACATCTAATGAACCTCGAAAAGTGTTTGATGCGGTTTATTCCTTTGTTATGCCTACTGTTCCTAAAGCACCTCGTGTGTTACACGTTAACAACGATTTAGCAAACAAAATAGGGATACCCATTGAGGCGGTAGAATCGGAAGCTTTTTTGAATGTTTTTTCTGGAAAAACTATTTACCCCAATACCAAGCCTTTTGCTATGTGTTACGGGGGACATCAATTTGGTGTTTGGGCTGGTCAGTTAGGCGATGGTCGAGCAATAAATTTATTTGAGTTGGAAACAAATCAGGAAAAAGTGACCTTGCAACTCAAAGGGGCTGGTAAAACGCCTTATTCACGCAGTGCAGATGGATTGGCCGTATTGCGTTCCTCAGTTAGGGAATACTTGTGTGCAGAAGCCATGCATCATTTAGGGGTTCCTACCACTCGTTCCTTAAGTCTTATTACTTCAGGAAACGAGGTATTACGTGATGTGATGTATAATGGTAATCCTGCTTATGAAAAAGGGGCCATTGTTTGTAGGGTAGCATCTTCGTTTATTCGTTTTGGGAATTTTGAAATTTTTGCCTCGCGTAATGATATTAAAAATCTTCGAGCTTTAGCTGATTTTACCATTAAAGCGTATTTTCCTGAAATCAAGTCAGCAGGAAAGAAAAAATACTTAGATTTTTTTGAACAAGTAATGCATTCCTCGAGAAAAATGATTGTGGAATGGCAACGTGTGGGTTTTGTGCATGGGGTAATGAATACGGACAACATGTCTATACACGGTATTACTATTGATTACGGGCCTTATGGTTGGCTTGAAGACTATAATCCTAATTGGACACCTAATACTACTGATGCGAGTCAACATCGATATGCCTTCGGGAATCAGCCACAAATGGCTTTGTGGAATTTATATCAATTGGCTAATGCATTGTATCCTTTGATTAATGAAACGGAGGATTTAGAAGTACTATTACAATCCTATGAAACGCTTTATGAACAAGATTTTATAGCAATGATGCGTAAAAAAATGGGATTACTAACTGCAATTGAATCTGATCAAGAACTTATTTACCAACTTTTGCATCAGCTGCAAAATATCGAAACGGACTATACCATTTTCTTCCGCTTATTGGCACAAGTACAAGTTACTGATGCCCCCACAGAAGCTATAGCTAAAATAAACGAGGCTTTTTATGATACTACACTTTTAAAAAATAAGGTACTGAACAATTGGGAAACTTGGTTTACAAATTATTTGAATCGTTTACAATTTGAAACAAGTACTCAGGAACAGCGTATGCAGACGATGAATCAATCGAATCCCAAATATGTTTTACGTAACTACATGGCACAATTAGCTATTGAAAAGGCAGATGCTGGCGATTATTCCTTAATTGAACAGTTTTTTGTAGTGCTACAAAATCCATACGAAGAACAATTGGAGCAGCAACAGTGGTTTGCTAAACGTCCCGATTGGGCTAGAACAAAAATAGGTTGTTCGCAATTATCATGTAGTTCGTAATATGAAGCATAGCATTTTATTTAAGTGGGTTTTGCTTGTTAGCTTGTTCTTATTTTCAATGTAAAAAGGAAAGCGAACTAGATACAAACAAAAATATAACAATCATAGTACAGCCTTTTGCTAATTTTCCAAAATCGCGAGTGACTACTGTTGTAAAGGAAATTCGAAAAATTTATAAAAATTGCAAAGTAAATCCTGCTATTTCATTTCCTCAAGATAGCTGGAATGCTGAGAAATCGCGTAGAAGAGCCGATAAACTTATTAAATACTTAAATAATTTGGCAGAAACTGATCAGCTGTATATCGGATTAACTTCGGAAGATATAAGTACAACAAAGAATCAATATAAGGATTGGGGCGTTTTTGGGTTAGGCTATCGTCCAGGTAAATCTTGTATTGCTTCTACTTTTAGGCTTAAAGGGAATAAAGATGTAAAATTATTTAAAGTTGCTATACACGAACTTGGACATACACAAGGACTATCACATTGCCCAATCGCATCTTGTTTTATGCGAAATGCTAAAGGGAAAGATGTACTTGATTTTGAAACTGAATTTTGTTCAAGCTGTAAAGCGGTCTTGCTTCAAAAAGGTTGGTAATTAAAATAAAAAAAGCAAAGAGCTCGAAATTTCGAGCTCTTTTTGTAAGTGAAAATTTATTTTTTGTAAAAAGGTAATTTTACCACTTTTGCTTTAATATCTTTATTTCTGATACGGATAAAAATTTCAGAATCTACCGTAGAAAGCGCTGTAGGTACATACCCTAATCCAATTCCTTTTCCTAATGAAGGCGACTGTGTACCAGAAGTTACGATACCAATTACTGTACCCTCTGCATCCACAATTTCGTAATCATGACGTGGAATTCCTCTTTCTACTAATTCAAAACCTACAAGCTTACGCGTAACGCCAGCTTCTTTTTGTTTTTTAAGGTTTTCAGCGTTTGTGAAATCTTTATCAAATTTAGTAATCCAACCTAAACCAGCTTCTAATGGAGAAGTTGTATCGTTAATGTCATTGCCATATAAGCAGAAGCCCATTTCTAAACGTAAAGTATCGCGAGACGCTAAACCAATCGGTTTGATACCAAAAGAAGCACCTGCTTCAAAAACTTTATTCCAGATGGTTTCAGCATCTTCATTTTTGAAATAAATTTCAAATCCTCCTGAACCCGTATATCCTGTTGCGGAAACAATTACATCTTGTACGCCAGCAAATTCACCAATTTGGAACGTATAGTATCCCATATTGATTAAATCGATACTGGTTAAGCTTTGCATAGCTTCTGCCGCTTTAGGCCCTTGAATCGCTAATAAAGAATAAGCTTCCGAACGATTTTCCATTTCGACTCCTAAATCGTTGTGGCTAGAAATCCAGTTCCAATCTTTTTCAATATTAGATGCGTTTACCACTAACATATAGTGATTGTCTTCAATTTTATAAACAATCAAGTCGTCTACAATACCTCCTTCATTATTTGGTAAACATGAGTATTGCGCTTTTCCGTTTACTAACTTAGAAGCGTCGTTTGAAGTTACTTTTTGAATTAAAGCTAAAGCATTTTCTCCTTTTAAGAAGAATTCTCCCATGTGAGAAACATCAAATACACCTACGCCGTTACGAACCGTTTCGTGTTCAATATTTACTCCTTCGTATTGCACGGGCATATTATAACCTGCAAAAGGAACCATTTTTGCGCCTAGTTTTTCATGTACAGGTGTTAGAGCTGTGTTTTTCATTTTTTTAAGTAGTTTGATAATTGCTGGCAAAATTAGGCATTATATTTTGAGTCTTAAAATGAAATGACGTTATAATTATTTTGATTTCCCGTCTTTTTTGTTGAATTTTGGACGTCAAATTTTAAATCAAGATGAATACTTTCCATTATATCAGTTCTGATGTATTTTCATTAGAAACGCTGCAAGAGATTATCTCTCAAAATCAAAAACTAGCTTTATCAGAAGAAGCACGATTAAATATTATGAAATGTCGTGAGTATTTAGATAAAAAAATGGAATCGCATAAAGAACCTATTTATGGGATTAATACGGGTTTTGGTTCGTTGTGTAATGTGAAGATTTCTAATGATAATTTGACCAAATTGCAAGAAAATTTGATGAAATCACACGCTTGTGGAACTGGAGAGGAAGTGCCTCAAGATGTAGTGAAAATCATGTTGCTTTTAAAAATTAAATCGTTAAGCTACGGACATTCTGGCGTACAATTAGATACGGTGGAGCGTTTGATTGATTTTTATAACAATGATATTTTTCCTATTGTGTATACCCAAGGGTCTTTAGGGGCATCGGGCGACTTAGCACCTTTGGCACATTTGTGTTTACCACTTATTGGAGAAGGGGAAGTGTATTTTGAAGGGTTCAGACAACCTGCGAATAAAGTGCTTGATAAAATGGAATGGCAACCTATTCAATTGCAATCTAAAGAAGGATTGGCGTTATTGAATGGTACGCAGTTTATGAGTGCTTACGGTTGTTATATTTTATTAAAAGCGATGAAATATAGTTACCTAGCTGATGTTATCGGAGCTGTTTCTTTAGAAGGTTTTGATGGGCGAATTGAGCCTTTTAACGAATTGATTCACATGGTGCGTCCGCACAAAGGGCAAATTGTAACTGCTCAGCGTTTTCAAGAATTGTTAGAAGGAAGCCAAATTATAGCACAGCCTAAAAAACACGTGCAAGACCCGTATTCTTTCCGTTGTATTCCACAAGTACATGGAGCATCAAAAGACACGATTGATTATGTGAAAAAAGTTTTCAAAACAGAAATCAACTCGGTTACGGATAATCCAAATATTTTTGCAGAAGATGATTTAATCATTTCTGGAGGAAACTTCCACGGACAACCCTTAGCATTAGCTTTAGACTTTTTAGGTTTGGCTTTGGCAGAATTAGGAAACATTTCTGAAAGAAGAACCTATCAATTGATTTCTGGGTTAAGAGAATTACCAGCCTTTTTGGTGAGTGACCCAGGTTTAAACTCAGGTTTTATGATTCCGCAATATACTGCTGCAAGTATTGTAAGTCAAAACAAACAATTAGCTACTCCGGCAAGTATTGATAGTATTGTATCGAGCAACGGTCAGGAAGACCATGTAAGTATGGGAGCGAATGCAGCTACGAAGTGTTTGAAAATCATGGAGAATTTAGAACGTATTCTTGCTATAGAGTTAATGAATGCTTCGCAAGCTATAGAATTCAGACGACCATTACAATCGAGCGAGTTCCTTGAAAGTTTTATTAAATTATATCGCGAAGATGTTCCGTTAGTGCATGAAGATCGAATTTTGCATTATGATATTGAAAAATCGATTGCTTTCTTGAATACTTTTTATGTAGAAAGTTTTGAATAATTCGTTATCGATTTTTAATAAAAAAAACTGTTCTTTTGGAACAGTTTTTTTTATGCGTTGTCATTCCAAATTTCCCATGCTTTTTCGGCTTGTAAGATCAACATTTCATAACCGTTTTTTATGGTAGCCCCTTGTTGTTGGGCTTTAGTTAAAAAAGCTGTTTTTTCAGGGTTGTATATAAGGTCGTATGCAATATGATTCGGGCTAAGGTACTGGTACGGAATTTCTGGTGATACTTCTATGTCAGGAAATGTGCCTAAGGGGCTGCAATTGACAATAATAGTGTGTGAGTTGATTATTTCTTGATTTAATGCAGTATAGGATATTGTTGTTGGCGATGCGTTTCTTGAAACCAGTTGTGTGCTGATGTTAAGTTGTGCCAATGCATAGCAAACAGCTTTTGAAGCCCCCCCAGTGCCTAAAATCAAAGCTTTGGTGTGATGAGGTTGTAAAAGAGGGAATAATGAATTTAAAAAACCATAATAATCGGTGTTGTAACCTATCCATTGTCCACTTTCTGTTTTTTTTAAAGTATTTACAGCGCCTATTTGCTTGGCATCTTCACTTAAACCATCTAGAAATGGTATGATTTCTTCTTTGTATGGAATCGTTACATTTAAACCAATAAGGTTGGTTGTCTCTTTTAGAATAGTAGTAATCTCCTCTTTAGAAGGTAGGTCGTAATTTTCATATTCATACGTATCTGTAATGTTTTCTCTTTTGAATTTTGAAGCAAAATAATTTTTCGAAAAAGAATACCCTATATTTCTGCCTACTAAACCTAGTTTTTTCATGCAATGAATTTATGAGTTCAAAAATACCAAAAAAAGAATTGAGAAATAAGTGATGATCTATGGTTTTGTGCTATTTTAACTTTAAATTTTCCTTTAAAAAAGAACATTTTTTTGATACCCTTTTGATTTCCATAGAAGAGTGATCTGCAAAGCAATTAAAATTTATTTAAGCTCTCGATACGCTTCGCCCTCGAATTGACGAGGATTTTGATAGCATCAAGTATCGTCCTTTCGAGTAATTTTTGGAATGAAATTGAAAAAAAGTATCGAGAACTTTTCTCTTTAACAGTTTTCGATACGCTTCGCACTCAAGTTGACGATAATCCCAGTTTTAGTGGTTACCGTCGTTCGAGTTCTTGTAATGTAATAGAAAAAAAACGTATCGAGAACTTATACATTTTATGACATCACATTTTTAATTCAGTATTTTTAAGTTTAAACGGTTTTAGATAAATTTTAAAAATAAAAAAAAGCCTCCATTTCTGAAGGCTTAATGTTGTATGTTAGTATTTTATTATCTAAATGAAGCTCTAGATCCACCCACAGCAAATACAGCTTTCATTCTTGATTTTTGACCTACAGAGAACATATACATTCCTCTATCATCAGTATAATCCATATAGTTCATGTACATTTCAAGTGGAGTGCCTGTACAAGTAGATCTGTGACCTACAGCTGGAACACCTGAATTAGCTGCGTTATGAACTGGTGTGTCAGAAACTAAGTCAGATCCGCAAGTAGCGTCACCCCAAATGTGGCGTAAGTTCATCCAGTGACCCACTTCGTGTGTAGCTGTTCTACCTAAGTTGAATGGATAGGTTGCAGTTCCAGTGTTACCAGTGTATTTAGAGTCTAAAACAACACCATCAGTAGCAGATGATCCGCCAGGGAATTGAGCATATCCTAAGATACCTCCACCAATTGTACAAACCCAAATGTTTAATTTAGTTGTAGGTGAAGTAGGGTTAATACCTCCTTGTGTAGATTTTTTCATAGCATCAGCAGTACCCCATGAAGTTTTAGTAGTGCTTTTTCTGATTACTTGGTCTAAAACGAATTTGATACCTACGTTACCGCTTCGTACACTAGCGTAAGGATTGTTTGAAGTGTTGTAATCAGAGTTTGTTGCAGAGAAATCTTTATTTAAAACATCAATTTGCGATTGTAGTTGTGTTAAAGATGTGTTTTCTGAAGTAGTTCTGTATAAAACGTTGAATACTACTGGGATTTCAATAGTGCCGTCTGCTAACAAACGACCGTTTTGTATTGCATTTTTAGTAAATTTTTCAATGTCTTGCATTCTAGAAGCTCTTGTAGGGTCTTCTTGCATTTGACGCTCTAATACAGCGTGAGAAGCACAGCCTCTATGGGTTGTGGTATCAACGGTTGTGTTTGTAGTTTCTTCTTTTTGGCAAGAGAATAAGGTCAAAGCAGCAGTAGCTGACAATAATAATTTTTTCATTGTTTTTTTTGGTTAGGTTAAAAATTGTTTTTTATTGCGATGCAATTTTAATAAATAAAAAGTGAATTCACAAAATATTTTATTATTTTTTTCACTATTTTCAATTATAACCTGTATTTATTTGTGTATTTGTATTTTTGTTTATTGTTTGTTGGTATAAATGTAAAAAAAAGCCACTTGAAATAAGTGGCTTTAAATGTCTTGTATTTTTTTATTTTTTATGGTTGAGCAAAAGAAACTCTAGCGCCTCCAGATACGAATAATGCTGCTGTGCGTGCTTTTTGACCAGCAGAGAACATATACATACCTCTGTCGTCTGTGTAATCCATGTAGTTCATGTACATTTCAAGTGGAGTACCTGAACAAGTTGATCTGTGACCTACTGCAGGAACACCATAGTTAGCTGAATCATGCGTAGGAGTATCGGCTACTTGGTCGCTTCCACATGTAGCATCACCCCAAATGTGGCGTAGGTTTAACCAGTGACCTACTTCGTGAGTAGCAGTTCTTCCTAAGTTGAAAGGCGCTGTTGCAGTACCGGTATTTCCAGTGTATTTAGAATCTAATACAACGCCGTCAGTAGAAGAAGCGCCTCCAGGGAATTGAGCATAACCTAAGATGCCTCCGCCAATTGTACATACCCAAATGTTTAATTTAGTTGTAGGAGAAGTAGCTGCAATTCCTCCTCTTTTTGCATTTTTCATTGTGTCAGTAGTACCCCAAGAAGTTTTAGTAGTTGATTTACGGATAACTTGGTCTAATACGAATCGGATATTCATGTTTCCACTACGTACTGCTGAATAAGGGTTGTTTGCGGTGTTGTAATCTGCATTTGTAGCAGCGAAGTCAGCATTTAAAACATCGATTTGCGATTGTAATTGAGCTAAAGAAGTGTTTTCAGTAGTAGTTCTGTATAATACGTTGAAAACAACTGGAATTTCAATTACTCCATTTACTAAACGGCCAGCTTTAACAGCCTCGTTTGTAAACTTGTCAATGTTAGCCATTCTAGAAGCTAAAGTAGGGTCTTCTTGCATTTGACGCTCTAAAACTTCGTGAGAAGCACATCCTCTGTTAGCAGCTGTGTCAACTTGTGTGTTAGTAGAGTTGTCTTCTTTTTGGCAAGAAAATAACATCATGGCTACAGAAGCGGATAATAATAGTTTTTTCATAATCAATGGTTTTTTAATTGGGTTGATAATTTTTGGTTTTTTATTGTGATGCAATACTAGAAAATTAATTTTAAATAAAAAAATAAATTTTATTAAAAATGTATATTTTTTTTATTTTGTCAAAAAAATAAGTGATTTAATTATGTATAGTGTTTTTTTAATGTTTTTTTATTGAATATAACATAAATTTTATTTTTAGGTTAATCCTGCGATAGGGGGGACGTTACACAGGGTTACACAAAGAAAAATGGTGTACGTTGTGCCTTCCTTGCGCTCTTAGTGGTTAAACGTTACACAGAGTTACACAAAGTTGAGCACAAAGTCACACAAATAAATTTAGCGTGCCTTGTGCCTTCCTTGAGCTCTTAGTGGTTAAACGTTACACAGAGTTACACAAAGTTGAGCACTAAGTCCCACAAAGAAATATAGTGCGCCTTGTGCCTTCCTTGCGCTCTTAGTGGTTAAACGTTACACAGAGTTACACAAAGTTGAGCACTAAGTCACACAAATAAATTTAGCGTGCCTTGTGCCTTCCTTGCGCTCTTAGTGGTTAAACGTTACACAGAGTTACACAAAGTTGAGCACCAAGTTGCACAAAGTAAAATTGTGTGCCTTGTGCCTTCCTTGAGCTCTTAGTGGTTAAACGTTACACAGGGTTACACAAAGTTGAGCACTAAGTCACACAAAGAAGTTTTGTGCGCATTGTGCTTTCCTTGCGCTCTTAGTGGTTAAATTTTGTCCTTTGTGGTTAAGTAGCTTAAAGCTTTCTTTAAAAAAAAATCCCCAGAAAATGACTTCTGAGGATTCCCAAGCATTACTCCTTAAAATTTAGAGCGAGGCTTTCTTTTGAGTGACTAGTGTGATAAAAGCATCAATTTCCTCTAATTCTTTTGAAAGGCGTTGCAAGTCCAATTCCTTCTCGAGTAAGGCTACAGTACCATAGCTTTCCTTACGGTTTTCAAGGAGAAATTTTTTGTACTCTAAACGAACTTTGCGTTTTTTTTCTGTTTCCTTTGTAGATCCTTCGGGTAAAACATTGAGTACGGCTTCTACCGCGGCAATTTCTGCTAAAACGCCTTGTAATATAGCATCAATTTCGAGTGAGGTACTGCTGTAATTAGTTGTTAGTCGTTCTACCGAAGTTCTTTTAAAAACTAAATCTGCTTTTTCTTTTTCAGCCCAAGTCAATAACACATCACAATCTGCAATTTGTGTTATTTTGTTAATGGAATAACTCATAATTTATTTTTTAAATTGTTTAACACTGTAAGAAATAACAAACAAAATGCCGAAACCAAAGGCTGAAAATCAATTTGGGATAAGTTTAACTTTTTGTAAGAAAAAGCATAAATTGTAGTTAAAAATTATACTATAGCACTAGGCGCGTCGTTAGTATAGCTTTTAATTTTTTTAGTTAGCCGATTCATTTGATGGTTGATGGTTTCTTTTTTTAGTTGTAAGTGCATGACGTATTTTTCAGAATATCTATTCAGTTGCTTTTCTGATCGCGCTTGTATGGCTGCGCATACGGACTGTGTATCCTTAAATAGAGGTATTTTTTCAATCAGGCTAATCAGTTGCAGTGCCGCAAAGCTTTGGTGCCGCATTTTTTCAGCGATTTTAATTTTTTGCTCGGTCAGCTCGAGCAAGTATTGTGTTTCTTTTATAGTCTTTTGTAATTCCTGTATAGCCGCTTTGTTTTGAGTAGCTACAATTTTTTGTACTTTCTTACTACTGGTTTTATTTGATGAAGAGGCAGTAAGTAAGGCCGTGAGCTTTTGTTTGGCCTGTAGTGGAAGGTTTCTTTTACCAGATTCGTACATCGACCATTGGCTACGGGGGATTTCCAGTAACAGCGCCATTTCTTCTTGGGTACAGCCTAAACGGTTTTTAATGTTTTCTTTTTGCATGGTTCAGAGGTGTTAAAAGCGTTATTAAAATTTTTTTGACACAAAAAAGGTGTTAATACCATCGTACAAATTATTTTGACACAAAAACCGTGTCAAATTTTTTCAAAAGAATGTTTTAGCACTTAATTTCGATTGAAATTATTATTTGTTAGGGTGATTGTATAGTTTTTTAATTATGGTTAAGTATTACATGACTGTCAAAATAAAAGTCTACTTTGTTTTGATGATTTAAATGCAAACATTGAAAAACTACATCTATATGAAATTACACGAAGTACTGTATTAATTAGAGAGATTTATATTAAATAGTTTTACATTGTTTAGACCTATGCAAAAGGTTTTAATAAATTTGTAGGAAAAAAATAAATAATAACTATTTTTAAATAGTGATAAATACATAAAATGACAAGCACCATTCAAAAACAAGAATTACAAAATAAAATATGGAAAATCGCCAATGAGGTACGTGGTGCCGTTGATGGTTGGGATTTCAAACAATTCGTTCTAGGCGCATTATTCTATCGCTTCATTAGTGAAAACTTCAAAAATTACATCGAAGCGGATGATGATAGTATTAACTACGCCAACTTATCGGACAGCGTTATTACGCCCGAAATTAAAGACGATGCCATTAAAACGAAAGGGTATTTTATTTATCCAAGTCAGCTTTTTGAAAACATAGCTAAAACTGCCAATACGAACACCAATCTAAACACCGACTTAAAAGCGATTTTCGATGCTATTGAAAGTTCACCAAATGGCTATCCTTCGGAACAAGATATCAAAGGTTTGTTTGCCGATTTTGATACCACGAGTACACGTTTAGGAAATACGGTTGAAAACAAAAACACGCGTTTAGCTGCTGTACTAAAAGGGGTTGAAGATTTGAACTTTGGCAATTTCGAAGACAATCAAATTGACCTTTTTGGTGATGCTTATGAGTTTTTAATTTCCAATTATGCTGCCAATGCGGGTAAATCGGGTGGAGAATTTTTTACCCCGCAAACCGTATCCAAACTGATTGCACAACTAGCCATGCACAAGCAAACCACGGTGAATAAAATTTACGACCCAGCTGCCGGTTCAGGCTCTTTATTATTGCAAGCTAAAAAACATTTTGACAGTCATATTATAGAAGAAGGTTTCTTCGGGCAGGAAATCAATCATACGACTTACAACTTGGCGCGTATGAATATGTTTTTGCATAACATCAACTACGATAAATTCAACATTGCTTTAGGGAATACCTTGTTAGACCCCCATTTTTTAGATGACAAACCATTTGATGCCATTGTATCTAATCCGCCTTACTCGGTAAATTGGATTGGTTCTGATGACCCTACCTTGATTAACGACGACCGTTTTGCGCCAGCAGGCGTATTGGCACCAAAATCAAAAGCCGATTTTGCCTTTGTGTTGCATTGCTTAAGTTATTTATCAGGTAAAGGAAGAGCGGCTTTGGTATGCTTTCCTGGAATATTTTATCGTGGCGGTGCCGAACAAAAAATTAGAAAATATTTAGTAGATAACAATTTTGTTGAAAGCGTAATTGCTTTAGCACCTAACTTATTTTATGGGACTTCTATAGCGGTTAATATTTTAGTTTTAGCCAAAAATAAAACCGAAACCAAAACCCAATTTATAGATGCAACTGGTGAAGATTTCTTTAAGAAAGTAACCAACAATAACGAACTGACTAACAAGCATATTGATAAAATTATGGATATGTTTGATAGCAAAGTCGAAGTACCTCATATTGCTACTACTATAGACAATGCTAAAATAGCCGAAAACGACTATAACTTATCAGTGAGTTCGTATGTGGAAGCCAAAGATAATCGTGTAAAGATTGACATTGCCGAATTAAACAAGAACGTAGCCAAAACCGTAGTAAAAATAGACCAACTTCGTAGCGATATCGATAACATTATAAAAGAGATTGAAGCATGAGTTTTTTAGATAAATTATTAGAAGGTGTTTCAGTAGAATTGCTTCCTTTGGGTGAGTATGCAGATTACGAACAACCAACAAAATATTTAGTAAAATCAAATAATTATAATGATGATTTTTCAATACCTGTTTTAACTGCTGGAAAAACATTTATTTTAGGATATACTGATGAAACAGCAGGTATTTATAAAGCATCTGAGAACCCTGTAATCATTTTTGATGATTTTACTACTGCAAACAAATGGGTTGATTTTGATTTTAAGGCTAAGTCATCAGCTATGAAAATGATTACAACTAAAGATGAATCAAAAGCTTTATTGAAATACATTTATTATTGGATGAATACTCTGCCTAGTGACCTAGTTGATGGTGACCATAAAAGGCAATGGATTAGTAACTACGCAAATAAACTCATCCCCATTCCTTGCCCAGACAACCCAAAAAAATCACTCGAAATTCAACAAAAAATAGTTGGAATTCTCGATAAGTTTACAGAGCTTACAGCAGAGCTTACAGCAGAGCTTACAGCAGAGCTTACAGCACGTAAACAGCAGTATAGTTATTATAGGGAGCAGTTGTTGAGTTTTGAAGAGGGTGAAGTGGAATGGAAGACTTTGGGTGAAGTAGCGATTATAGGTACAGGTAAACACGATACAAAAGATGCAATTGATGAAGGAGATTATATTTTTTATGCAAGAGGTATAAAGCCATTAAGACTCAATTCATACGATTTTGACGAAACAGCAATAATAACGGCAGGTGATGGCGTTGGTGTTGGTAAGGTTTTTCATTGGGCTATTGGTAAATATGCTCTTCATCAAAGAGCTTATAGGATAGTTCCAAATGAATCAAATATTAATTCTAGATATGTATACCATTATATTGTAAATAAATTTTACTCATATATTGAAAAAACTTCAGTTAGCTCTTCAGTTACATCTATGAGAAAACCTATGTTTGAAAAATTTCCAATTCCTGTTCCATCACTAGAAGAGCAAGAGCGCATCGTTGCTATTCTTGATAAATTTGATACCTTGACTACATCTATAAGCGAAGGTTTACCAAAAGAGATAGAATTGAGACAAAAACAGTATGAATACTATAGGGATATGTTGTTGACGTTTCCTAAAGATAATTAGTAAAATATATGAGTCAAACTTTAACAGAAATAGCAGAAACATTAATAAAAGCCAATAAAAAAGTGCAATTAATTTATGCGTTTAATGGTACGGGTAAAACACAATTATCTAATGAGTTCAAAAAAAATTTTGGGCAGGATGAGGATAAAGACGAAGGAAATATAAATAAAAAGCAAATGCTTTATTATAATGCATTTTCGGAAGACTTGTTTTATTGGCAAAATGAAGATAAAAATAATATATTAAAAATTCACTCAAACTGGTTTACGAATTGGATTATTAGAGATAGAGGTCAAGATCAAAATATTATAAATCATTTTCAACGTTATACTAATGATAAGCTTAACCCTTTGTTTAATGAGCAAACAAGGGTTATTAATGTAGATGGTAAACTTCGTAATCAAACATTCTATCCTGAAGTTACTTTTTCATATTTGAAAGGGACAGAACGATTTGACAATATCAAAATTTCTAAAGCAGAAGAAAGGTGCTTTATTTGGAGTGTATTTTACACACTTTTTGTGGAGATTGTTGGAATTTTGAAGTACGATGATAGGGAGGAAGATACTTTTAATGATTTAAAGTATATTTTTATAGATGACCCTGTAAGCTCATTAGATGATAATCATCTTATTGAGTTAGCTGTGGATGTTGCTACATTAGTGAAGTCTTGTGAATCAAAAGATTTAAAATTTATAATCACAACTCACAATCCTTTGTTTTATAATGTGATTTCAAATGAATTAAATAATAATTATCCGAACAAAAATCCTAAAATTATTAATAAAAAAGGTTTAAAAAAAGAATGGCTATACATAGAAGATGAGTCGTGTAAGTATAAATTAGTTAAAAAGGATGATGGAACTTTTAATCTTTCTCCAATTGGTAGAAGAACACCTTTTTCATATCATCTAACTCTGCTATTTGAACTACAGAAAGTCAAGCAAATAGAGGAAGTGCAAAAGTATCACTTTAATTTTCTTAGAAATATATTAGAAAAAACCGCAACATTTTTAGGGTATTCTAAATGGGAAAGCTTATTGCCATTGATGTCTGATGGTAAACGTGATCCATTCGCAAATCGTATTTTAAATTTATCTAGTCATTCAGCTCATGCTGGTGAAGAAATAGCGGAAGTTCAGGAGAACGATAAAACTAAATTTATTGAATTGATCGAATTTTTAGAAACAGAGTACAAATTTTCTAATCTGATTACATCAAATGTCACAGTATAACACCATCGCCGAATCAAACAATTTTATTGTTTTAGATAAATATACCAAACAATCTGTATTTAACGATTCACCGTCAACGTATCAAACCGAATCGGCTTTAGAGCGTGAGTTTATCCAAGATTTAATCAATCAAGGCTATGAAAATGCTTTCGATATTAAATCAATAGAAACCATGCTGGCAAATGTACGGGTACAACTGCAAGCCTTAAACAACATGACGTTTACCAATAGCGAATGGACACGTTTTGTAGAAGAATATCTTGACAAACCAAGTGATAACTTAGTTGATAAAACAAGAAAAATACACGATAATTATATACACGATTTTGTATTTGATGATGGGCATATCCAAAACATCTATTTAGTGGATAAAAAGAATATTACCCGCAATAAAGTGCAGGTAATTTCTCAATTTGAACAAAAAGGAACGCACGCCAATCGTTACGATGTAACCCTATTAGTAAATGGTTTGCCTCTTGTACAAGTGGAACTTAAAAAACGTGGGGTGGCTATTCGTGAAGCCTTCAATCAGGTACACCGATACTCGAAAGAGAGTTTCAATACTACCAATTCTCTTTTTAAATACTTACAGTTATTTGTTATTTCTAACGGCACCGATACCCGATATTTTGCCAACACTACGGAACGCAATAAAAACAGTTTCGACTTTACCATGAACTGGGCAAAAGCCGATAATACCTTAATTAAAGACTTAAAAGATTTTACGGCGACCTTCTTTCAAAAAAATACGCTTTTACATGTATTGTTAACCTATTCGGTTTTTGATACTAGTGATACGTTGTTAGTAATGCGTCCTTACCAAATTGCCGCTACCGAAAGAATGTTATGGAAAATAGAAAGTTCTTTTAACGCTAAAAATTGGTCTAATGTGGAGAGTGGTGGGTACATTTGGCATACCACAGGTTCAGGAAAAACCCTAACCAGTTTTAAAGCCGCACGTTTAGCTACCCAACTAGATTTTATAGATAAAGTATTCTTTGTGGTCGACCGTAAAGATTTAGACTTTCAAACCATGAAAGAATACCAACGCTTTTCGCCTGATAGTGTAAATGGTTCTGATAGTACGGCTGGTTTAAAACGAAACATAGAAAAAGACGACAATAAGATTATTGTTACCACCATTCAGAAGTTAAATAACTTAATGAAAACCGAAAGTGATTTGGCTATTTACCAAAAGCAAGTGGTGTTTATTTTTGATGAAGCACATCGTTCACAATTTGGCGAAGCACAAAAAAACCTAAATAAAAAGTTTAAAAAATTCTACCAATTTGGTTTTACAGGAACGCCTATTTTTCCGCAAAATGCTTTAGGTGCAGAAACTACGGCAAGTGTTTTTGGTCGTGAGTTACATTCCTATGTGATTACAGATGCTATAAGAGATGAAAAAGTACTAAAGTTCAAAGTTGACTATAACAATGTCCGCCCGCAATTTAAAAATATCGAAGCAGAACAAGACGAAAAAAAATTAACTGCTGCCGAAAACAATACCGCTTTGCTTCACCCTAAGCGTATTAAAGAAATTTCACAGTACCTACTACAAAATTTCAGACATAAAACACACAGAACAAAAGGAGGCAACGCTGGGTTTAACGCAATGTTTGCCGTAAGTAGTGTGGATGCCGCTAAATGTTATTACGAGGAATTAAACAACCTACAAAAAGACAGCGAAAAACCGCTTAAAATAGCAACCATTTTTTCTTTTGCAGCAAACGAAGAGCAAAATTCCATCGGAGAGATTTTAGATGAAACATTTGAGCCAACTGCATTAGATTTGAGTGCAAAAGAGTTTTTAACAAAAGCCATCAACGATTATAATGCAATGTTTAAAATGAATTTTAACATTGAAAGTGGATTCCAAGAATATTATCGTGACCTAGCAAAACGCGTAAAAAGTAAAGAAATCGACTTGATTATTGTAGTCGGAATGTTTCTTACCGGTTTTGATGCGCCAACCTTGAATACCTTGTTTGTAGATAAGAATTTACGTTACCATGGGTTGATGCAAGCCTTTTCACGAACGAATAGAATTTACGATGCCACCAAAACTTTTGGAAATATTGTAACGTTCCGAGATTTAGAACAAGCAACCATTGATGCTATTACATTATTTGGAGATAAAAACACCAAAAATGTAGTGCTTGAAAAAAGCTATAAAGAATATTTAGAAGGTTTTACAGATATTGTTACAGGTAAAGCACGCAGAGGATTTAAGGATGTAGTGAATGAGTTAAATGAAAAGTTTCCAAATCCAGATGAAATCGTTACCGAAAAGGACAAAAAAGAGTTTGCAAAACTATTTGGAGAATACTTACGAGTTGAGAATATTTTACAGAATTACGATGAATTTACTCATCTAAAAGCTTTACAAAATATTGACATAAATGATAGTGAAGCAATCGAAGCTTTTAAGGAAACTTACTTTGTATCTGATGAAGATATAGCAGTAATGCAAGAAATAAGTATATTGCCAGAAAGAACCGTTCAGGATTATCGTTCCACCTATAATGATATCCGTGATTGGTTACGTCGTGAGAAAAACGGTAAAGAAGCTGAAGAATCAAAAATTGATTGGGATGATGTAGTGTTTGAAATTGATTTATTAAAATCACAAGAAATCAACCTAGATTATATTTTGGAATTAATTTTTGAGCACAATAAAAAGTCCAAAGATAAAGTTGCGTTAATAGAAGAAGTGCGTCGTGTTATTCGTGCTAGTATTGGCAATAGAGCTAAAGAAAGTTTAGTAGTTGATTTTATTAACGAAACGGAATTAGACGCTATCGAAGAAAAAGCTAATATTATCGATTCATTCTTTAAATATGCACAACAAAAACAAAAAATAGAAGCAAAAGAATTGATTGAAGAAGAGAATTTGAATGAAGAAGCCACAAAAAGATACATCACCGCATCACTAAAACGTGAATTTGCAAGTGAAAATGGCACAGAACTCAATGCCATATTACCTAAAATGAGTCCGTTAAACCCGCAATACCTCACAAAAAAACAAAGTGTTTTTCAAAAAATAAATGCATTTGTGGAGAAGTTTAAAGGGGTTGGAGGACAGCTTTAATTTATTTCTCCAATTAATTTAAAATTTTAAGAATGAATTTATATCAAATTAATAAAACCAATTTATCTACATTAAAAGAGAAACCTTTCAAGCTAGAACGCGAAATACAAAACCTCTTTGAGCAAAACTTGACATTGCTAACGGGTTTAGAAATGGTAAAAAGCGAATTTAGTATAAAAGGCAAACGCATTGATACCCTTGCGTATGATACGCAATCAGAATCATTTATTATCATAGAATATAAGCGTGATAAAAATGCGAGTGTGGTTGACCAAGGATTTACCTATTTGAGTTTGATGCTAGAAAATAAAGCCGATTTTGTCTTGACTTATAATGAAACGCTTAATAAAAACTTGCATAGTAGCAAAGTGGATTGGTCACAAACTCGTGTAGTTTTTGTATCGCCTAGTTTTACGGAGAATCAGCGTTTAGCTACCAATTTTAAAGATATTGCGATTGAGTTATGGGAAATTAAACGTTTTGAGAATGATATTATCAGCATTAACCCTATCAAGAAAACTAGGTCGGCTGAGAGTATAAAGCCTGTCACTCAACAAAATGAGAAAACAAAATCAGTCACTGCCGAAATAAAAGTCTATACCGAAGAAGACCATTTGGTTAATGGTACTGATGAAATCATTGAGTTATATGAAACGTACAAAAATGCTATTTTAAACCTTGCAGATGAAATAGAAGTAGTTCCTAAAAAACTATACATTGCTTTTAAAAAGGATAAGAATATAACTGATTTAGTAATCATGAAAAAAGGATTGAAGTTTTTTATCAATCTTAAAAAAGGACAATTAGATGACCCAAAAGGATTAACTAAAGATGTATCTGAAACTGGGCATTGGGGTAATGGTGATTATGAACTTATAGTTACTGACACTACCCATTTAGAGTATATTATGAGTTTAATCAAACAAGCCTGTATTTAATTATGAAAATCCTTAACCGTTCTGCCATTACCGTCACGCCTAAGCAACCCTTTGTAGATTGGGCAAATGCCTTAACCCCTGAATTACCCATGGAGGTAAATATGTTAGGTGAATCACACACGTATTTAACAAATCCTGACTTTGATGATGCAGAAACACATCTGAAAGAATATTTCAACCAAATTTTTGAAGAAGAACTAGATAGTATTTGGACAGAGGAAGAAGATTGGCCTCCAACCCGCGATTTCAAAACTTTTTGCGAATGGTTTCAAGTTGAGGTGAGCGATAGCGTGCAGGATTTGAGTAAGAAAAGTTTGTTTTAGACCTTCCTGTTTTGTTCGATAGTAATTTTTATAAAAGAGATATACTATTTAAACTTTGAGTTTTCCTTTTGGAAGTGTACACATATTGAACTAGCTAAAATTTGTATTAGCTCACGATACGTTTCGCACTCGAGCTGACGAAGAATCCGATAGCATCAAGTACCGTCAGTTCGAGTAATTTTTTGTAATAAAAAGAGAAAAATGTATCGAGAACTTTATACTGGATTCTAAGTTAATGTTAGAAAATATATATAGGGTGATGGCAAAAATAAGTTTGTTTAAACAAAGCTTAAAGAGTATTTGTAATCTCATACAACGCAATCGCTAACGACTGTACTACATTCATACTCGAATTTTTACCAAACATGGGAATATGGGCATGTGTAGGGACTATTGTTAAAATTTCATCCGAAATGCCATGAATTTCATTCCCTATAATAAGGAGTAAAGGTTGGTTGGGGATAAGTTGCAGTGTATTAAGCGGTTGACTCGTTGCAGTAATTTCTATAGCAACCACTTGTGCTTCTGATTTTTGGATATATTGTATTAAAGCCTCTTTGCTTTTTAGGATTTCGAAGGGGAGGTGTTTGTGAGTGCTTCTGGAAGTCTTATTGATTTTGCGCTCGGAAAAAATAAAATCTTCGCCTGAGAAAATGATTTTTGAAACCCCCATGGCGTCGCAAATTCTGAAAATACTGCCTATGTTATCTTGAAAATAGACTTCGTCACAAATCACCGTGATAGGGAATTGTTTGTTTTCAAAAGTGGTATTGTAATGGGTAAGTTGTTCCAAAGCTAATTATTGAATACGTAATTTAATAGGTTAGCGCCCATTTTTAAGGCTTTTTCTCTAACTTCTTTAGGATTGCTATGTACTTCATAATCTTCCCAACCGTCGCCTAAATCACATTCATAAGTATATAGGAGGGCTAATCGATTATTAATAAAAATCCCAAAAGCTTGTGGTCGTTTGCCCTCGTGTTCGTGTATTTTAGGTAAACCGGAAGGAAATGCAAAGGGTTTTTGAAAAATTGCATGTGTAGAGGGTATTTCCATCAGGGGATTATTAGGAAATAATTTTTTGATTTCGTTACGCACATATTTATCCATACCGTAGTTGTCATCAATATGCAAAAAGCCTCCGGCATTTAAGTAATTCTTTAAGTTTTCAGCTTCTTGTGGAGAAAAAACTACGTTTCCATGCCCCGTCATGTGGATGAATGGATAGGAAAAAATATCGGTACTGCCTGGAGTTACTGTTGCAGGTTTTTGTTTGATACGGGTATTTATCGTTTGATTGGCATAACGAATCAAGTTGGGTAGGGAAGTAGGGTTGGCATACCAGTCGCCACCACCACTATACTTTAATAAGGCTATTTCTTGTGAAAAAGCCCATTGACTACAAAAAAGGATGCAAAATACTAAATACTTCATATTGCTTATTCGTTGGTGAAAACCACACTATGACAAGCGACTACAGCGGCCGTTTCAGTTCTCAATCGTGTGTTGCCTAAAGATACTGGAATAAATTGCTTGTCGAGAGCTAATTTAATTTCTTTTTCTGAAAAATCACCCTCGGGACCTATTAATATAGTATAGTGTTGTTTTGAGGTTATGGCTTCTTTTAATAATCTTTTTTCAGTTTCTTCACAATGTGCGATAAAAAGTTGCCCTTCGTGGGTTTGATTGATAAAATCTTTAAAGCTAATGGCTTCGTTTAATTTGGGCAAATGAAACTGATTGGATTGTTTCATGGCCGATTGCACAATTTTTTCAAAACGCTCTGTTTTAATGGCTTTTCGCTCGGAATGTTCACATATAATAGGAGTGATTTCATCGATGCCTATTTCGGTAGCTTTTTCTAAAAACCATTCGTAGCGCTCATTCATTTTGGTGGGTGCTACGGCCAAGTGCAAATAGAAATCGTGCTTCGGAAATATTTCTGTAGCAGTAATTTGTACGGTACATTTTTTTTCAGAAGCCAAAATAATTTCGGTACTAAATAATTCTCCTAAACCATTGGTTACGTGTAAAATATCGCCCTCTTTTTTGCGTAATACTTTAACAATGTGTTTGCTTTCTTCTTTGTCAAAAGAAAAGGCGTTGGAGTTAGCTTGTATTTGAGGATTGTAAAATAATTGCATACTAAAATTCGATTCGGGCTTTTGAAGTGACAGTGGCGTCGCTAAAATGTTGTTCTAAATATTTGTAATAGCCCACAATGCCTATCATACCTGCATTGTCAGTGGTGTATTCAAATTTAGGAATATAAGTTTTCCAACCGTATTTGCTTTCGGCATCTTTCATGGCTTGTCGGATACCGCTATTTGCAGAAACCCCACCGCCAATAGCAATTTGCTTGATATTGGTTTGTTTTACAGCTTCTTTCATTTTATCCATCAAAATTTTGATGATGATATGTTGGATAGAAGCACAAATATCATCGCGATTTTCTGCTATGAAATTTGGATTTTCTTTTACATTTTTTTGGACAAAATATAAAATTTGGGTTTTCAATCCGCTGAAACTAAAATCTAAACCTTCTATTTTAGGTTTAGTAAATTCAAAACGTTTGGGGTTACCCGTTTGCGCATACTGGTCAATCAATGGGCCTCCTGGGTAGGGCAATCCTAAAATTTTAGCCGATTTATCAAAAGCTTCTCCCACGGCATCATCGGTGGTTTCACCAATAATTTCCATGTGGAAAAAACTATTTACTTTCACAATTTGGGTATGTCCTCCAGATATGGTTAACGCTAGAAAAGGAAATTCGGGTTTGTCATAACCTTCTTCTGCTATAAAATGCGCAAGTATGTGGGCGTGCATATGGTTCACCGCAATCAAAGGGATGTTTAATGCCATAGCCATACTTTTAGCAAATGACGAACCTACCAGCAGAGAACCCATCAAGCCAGGGCCCTGGGTAAAGGCTATAGCTGTCAATTGTTCTTTAGTAATTCCTGCTTTTTTTAAGGCTACATCTACTACAGGAACTATGTTTTGCTGATGCGCTCTAGAAGCTAATTCAGGTACGACACCCCCGTATTCTTCATGGATACTTTGGCGTGCCACAACATTAGACAACATCTTGTCGTTATGTAGTACAGCACAAGCAGTATCGTCGCATGAACTTTCAATGGCTAATATATAAACGTCTTTTGTATTCATTATAGGCATAGAATTTGATTGCAAAGTTGTATAAAACATAGGAATACCCTACTTTTACAGCTGGTGCCAAAGTTACAAAAAATAGCCTATCATTTTTCTGTTTTCAATGGAATCGAAAATATTGAGAGCGCAAAACAATTAAAGTTATACTTTAATTACATGAATTATATAGTTGATTTATAATTGTTAATATGTTTTTTTGTTATATCATAAATATGTAATATTAAATAATTCCATTTGGAAGAACCAAAAAAAGAAACGCAAGAAGTGGTAAAAAAATCGTCGCTCTGGGTACGGATTTTGAAGTTCAAAATGTATATCATTTTTGGATTGGCTACGCTTTTACTTATTTTGGGTATCCTACTTTCTATGCCTTCGGTGCAAACCCGCTTGGGACAATATGCCACCGAACAACTTAATAAGGAGTTTGGAACGGATATTACCATACAAGAAGCTAATTTTACCATCTTTGGTGGGATTAAACTGAAAAAAGTATATGTGAAAGATTATCGAAAAGATACCCTTTTTCATATTAATGTCTTAAAAACGAATATTCTAGATTTTAAAAAACTGATAGACGGTGATTTGCATTTTGGCGAAGTACGTATGGACGGTTTAAAATTTAAAATCAGAAACTATAAAGGCGAACGCGATACGAGTTTGGATAAGTTTATCGAACTTTTTGATGATGGAACGCCTTCTACTTCAAAGAAAAAGTTCTTGATGACCATAAAAGATATTCATTTGATGAATAGTGAATTTTATTTTGTGGATGATAACATGCAAGACCCTATGGTGTTTAGTGCTAAAAAGCTAAATGCTGTAACCACGGATTTTAAAATTTTAGGCCCAGATGTGACTACCAAAATCAAAGAAATGAGTTTTGTGGATAACCGTGGCTTGGTGGCTGAGGATTTGATTGCCGATTTTACCTATACTAAAAAGAATATACTCTTAGATAAACTCAAATTAAAAACACCCGAATCGAATTTGATAGGGAATGTGGAGTTACGTTATGACCGTAAGGATTTTGCCGATTTTAATAATAAAGTAGTTTTTGATGTTCGCATTGAGGAAGGTTCGGTTTCTTCTAATGATTTGAATAAGTTTTATGGTGAATTTGGTAAAAATCAGCAATACCAATTAAAAGGGAAGTTGTTAGGTACTTTAAATAATTTTTTCACCAAGCGTTTAGTGCTATTAGATGCGTACGGTTCTGAAATTCGAGGCGATTTCCGATTTAAAAATTTATTTTCTAAACAAAAAGACGCTTATTACATCAAAGGGAAGTTTTCTAAAATTACTTCTCGTTATGAAGATATTATTAGAATACTACCGAATATTTTAGGAAAAAAATTACCTTCTAATTTCAAAAAGCTCGGTAAATTTTCAATTTCAGGTGAAGCTGAAATCGATTTGAAAAATCTAAAGGCTGATGTCGATTTGAATTCAGCTTTGGGTAATGTGCGTGCTGATTTGGCGATGGCTAATATTGATAATATCGATAATGCAGCCTACAAAGGAAATGTGAAGTTGAACGAATTTGATTTAGGTAAATTTCTTAATCGTACCGATTTAGGTATCGTGAATTTAGATACCGATGTTGATGGTAAAGGTTTTGTTCAGAAATATTTGAAAACCAAAATTAAAGGTAAAGTAGGAAGCATTTATTTCAATAAATACAATTATCGAAATATTGATGTCGATGGTTCGATGAATCAAGCCGTTTTTGAAGGGAATATTAAAGCCAATGACCCTAATTTGGTCATGGATTTTGATGGTTTTCTGGATTTGACTAAACAGGAAAATAAATATAATTTCCATGCAAAGGTGGAATATGCCAATTTGAAAAAACTGAATTTGTATACTGCTGATGCTGTTTCAGTGTTTCGTGGAGATGTCAAAATGGATTTGCAAGGAAATTCTATAGATAACCTTTATGGTAATGTGTATATCAATAAAACTTCCTATGAAAATGCAAAAGATACGTATTTCTTTGACGATTTTATGGTCAAATCTACTTTTGCAAAAGATGGATTTAGAACCATTGTTGTAAACTCGCCAGATATTGTAGAAGGTAGGGTAGAAGGAAAGTTTAAATTCAAAGAATTAGGCGATTTAGTCGAGAACTCTTTAGGAAGTTTGTATGCCAATTATTCTCCTAATAAAGTAAGCAAAGGGCAGTTTATGCGTTTTGATTTCAATGTGTATAGCAAGTTGGTAGAAGTATTTTATCCTGAAATTTCTTTGGGTGAAAATACTTTTATGAAAGGTGAAATTGACTCGAACGAAGGTTTGTTTAAATTGAATTTTAAATCGCCAAAAATCAAAGCTTACGACAATGTTTTTGATAATATCAGTATCGAAATTGATAATAAAAACCCATTATACAACGCTTATGTGGAAATGGATAGTATTAAAACCAAATACTATAAAGTTTCTAAAATGAGTTTGATTAATGTAACGGCTAACGATACCTTGTTTGTTAGAACCGAATTTAAAGGTGGCGATAAAGGAGAGGATTTTTACAACTTGAACTTATACCACACCATTGATAAGGACAATAAGAGTGTGGTGGGAATCAAGAAATCGGAAGTGAGTTTCAAGGATTATTTATGGTTTTTGAATGAAGGAGAATCAAAAGATAATAAGATTGTATTTAATAAAAAACTAACCGATTTTTCTATTGAAAAAATTTCGTTGACGCATAACCAGCAAGCCATGGAGTTGATGGGCGTGTTGCGGGATTCTACCTATAAAGATTTGAAACTGTCCTTTACCGATGTAGATTTGGATAAAATTACGCCCGCCGTCGATAGTTTGAAATTTAAAGGGCGAATTAATGGAAAAATCGATTTCAAACAAGAAAAATCTATTTACGAACCTTCGTCAGCACTGACAATTGAAGATTTTAGTATTAATAATTTGCCTTTGGGGAAATTTGATATAGCCGTAACAGGAGATGATAGTTTTAGAAATTTTAAAGTCAATTCTGTTTTAAATAATAAAGGAGAGGATATTTTAAAAACAGAGGGAAATATCTTTTTTAAAGGTAAAAATCCATTCTTAGATTTAGATGTGCGTCTCAATGGTTTCGATTTGTCCTTTTTTACGCCTATGGGGGGTGACGTGATTACCAACATACGCGGACTGGCGTCGGGCTCGGCAAAATTTGAAGGCGACTTGTATAATCCTGACATCAATGGGCGTCTGTATTTGACCAAGGCAGGTATAAAAGTGCCTTACTTGAATACGGACTACAATTTTGCAAACAACGCCATAGTAGATGTAACGGAAGAAACTTTTTCGTTTAGAAATGTAGGCATAACCGACTCTAAATATAAGACCACGGGGACCATCAGTGGTTTAGTGAAACATACGAAATTGGGCGATTGGAATTTAGATTTTGATATCAATTCCAAACGTATCGTAGTGTTAGATACCAAAGACCACGACGGCGCCTTGTATTATGGTACCGCTTTTATGGATGGCAATGCTACTATAAAAGGACCTACCGATGGATTAGTGATTAAAGTGGATGCTACCTCTGCTAAAGGATCGAGTTTGAAAATTCCTATTAGTGATGACATTGCTTCTTCTGAAAAAGGGTATATTAATTTTACAAATTCTAAAGAATCGGCTCAAAAAAATAAAGAAATTGTTAAAGATTATAACGGCCTTGAATTAAATTTTGAATTAGATATTACCCCTGATGCTGAAATTGAAGTGATTGTAAATAAAAACAATGGTCATGGATTGAAAGGTAGAGGACGCGGTTCCTTATTGATGGAAATTAATACCTTAGGGAAATTCAATATGTGGGGGGATTTTCAGGTGTATGAAGGGAATTACAATTTTAAATATGGAGGTATCGTAGATAAAAAATTCAAAGTAAAAAATGGAGGCTACATCTCTTGGGATGGCGATCCGTTAAATGCTACATTGAATATGGAAGCGATTTATAAAACAGAAGCCAATCCTTCGATACTATTAGATAATCCAAGTTTTAATAAAAAAGTGCCTACTGAAGTGGTTATTAAATTAACCGATAAGTTGAGTAATCCAAAACCTGATATTTCGATCAATTTCCCTACTATTGGTTCTATAGTACGTTCTGAAATTGATTATAAATTAAATGATCAGGACACGCGTCAGAAACAAGCTATTTCTTTACTATCAACAGGGAGCTTTTTGACCGATAAAGGCTTGCTTGAAAATACCATTACTGGAAATATTTTAGAAAGGGCTAACAGTTTGTTTGATGATATTTTTGCTAATGATGATCGTTTCAATTTTAGATTGAACTATGTTCAAAACGATAAGACAAATCTTCAAAACCTAAATAATAACAACACGAATCGTTTAGGTTTCAGTGTCTCCACTCAAATTAGCGATAAAATTACAATAAATGGTAAATTTGGTGTGCCTGTAGGCGGTGTTAATGAGTCGGTGGTTGTAGGTGATGTTGAAGTTCAGCTTCGTTTAAATGAAGATGGAACTTTGAAAGCAAGAGTTTTTAATAGGGAAAATGATATTACTTATTTAGGACAAGGCGGTATAGGTTATACACAAGGCGTGGGATTGAATTATGAAGTCGATTTTAGTACTTTTAAAGAATTGATGTATAAAATATTTAATTCTAAAAAAATAAAAAATAAAAAAAGTTCCGATGATGGAAATGATCAAATTCCTGATTCTGAAATCTCTCCAGATATTATTCAGTTTAACGAACCCCGTCAAAAAAAATCTTCCGAAAAGCCAAATGAAGATGAAGATAAAGTTCCTGACTTGAATTAATTTGTTTTATAAAATATTTTTCTTACTTTAGTAAAACAACAACACTTCTAAAAAGAAATGGAGAAAATGATTTTAGATAACAAATATCATTTTTTCAATTTCTATTACATTGTAGATTTACTTATTAATCCATTTTTTAAATGTCAGTTAGTATAAAAAAAATAGGTGTCTTAACCTCAGGGGGAGACTCCCCAGGTATGAATGCGGCCATTCGTTCGGTAGTGCGAACGTGTGCCTATCATAATATAGAGTGTATTGGGATTTATAGAGGTTATCAAGGAATGATTGAAGGCGATTTCAAAGAAATGGGTCCTCGCTCCGTGAATCATATTGTTAATAAAGGTGGAACTATTTTAAAATCGGCGCGTTCTAAGGATTTTAGAACACCAGGAGGACGTAAAATAGCCCATGAAAAGTTGCAAGAAGCACAAATTGATGCGCTTGTAGTGATAGGTGGTGATGGTACTTTTACTGGAGCTGAAATTTTTAATAACGAATATAATTTTCCAGTGATGGGAATTCCTGGAACTATTGATAATGATATTTATGGCACAAGTCACACGCTTGGGTATGATACGGCACTGAATACTGTTGTGGAAGTTATTGATAAAATTCGTGATACGGCAAGTTCTCATAACCGCTTGTTTTTTGTAGAAGTAATGGGGCGAGATGCTGGTCACATTGCCTTGAATGCAGGGATAGGTGCGGGAGCAGAAGAAATTTTGATTCCTGAGGAAGATTTAGGTTTGGAACGTCTTTTAGATTCTCTGAAAAAAAGTAAAGCTTCAGGGAAATCGTCGAGTATCGTAGTTGTTTCGGAAGGAGACAAGATTGGAAAAAATGTTTTTGAACTCAAAGAATATGTAGAAGAAAACTTGCCTGAGTACGATGTACGTGTTTCTGTTTTAGGACACATGCAAAGGGGAGGAGCGCCTTCTTGTTTTGACCGTGTGTTAGCTTCCCGTTTGGGAGTTAAAGCGGTTGAGTCGTTACTGGAAGGCAAATCGAATTTTATGGTGGGCTTGCTAGATGATAAAATGGCATTAACCCCACTAGAACAGGCTATCAAAGGGCATACAAAAATTGATGCGGAATTGTTGCGCGTATCGGATATAATGTCTACTTAATTTAGAATTTAGAATTTAGAATTTAGAATTTTTTAAGTTTATAGTTTATAGTTTATAGTTTATAGTTTATAGTTTATAGTTTATAGTTTATAGTTTATAGTTTATAGTTTATAGTTTATAGTTTATAGTTTATAAGTTGATTATATACTAATGGAAACACGCAGTCTCTTAAACTTCTAAACTTCTAAACATTTAAACTTTCCAATAATGAAAAAGTATAATGATGATGAAAGTAAAATTAGGAATTAATGGTTTTGGTCGTATTGGCCGTATTGTTTTTAGAGAATCTTTAAATAGAGATAATGTAGAAGTGGTTGCAATTAACGATTTGTTAGAGGTAGAACACTTAGCTTATTTGTTAAAATATGACTCGGTGCATGGTCGTTTCAAAGGGACGGTCGAGGTGAAAGAAGGAAAATTGTATGTCAATGACAAATACATTCGAGTAACAGCAGAAAAAGACCCAAAGCAAATCCATTGGGATGAAGTAGGAGTGGATGTCGTAGCGGAATGTACCGGCATTTTTACCACACTTGAAACAGCGCAAGCTCATATCGATGGTGGGGCTAAAAAAGTAGTGATTTCTGCGCCTTCTGCCGATGCACCTATGTTTGTCATGGGAGTTAACCATGAGCAAGCTACTGCTCAAGATACGATAGTGTCTAATGCATCTTGTACGACCAACGGATTAGCGCCTTTGGCAAAAGTGATTCATGATAATTTTGGTATCGTTGAAGGCTTAATGACTACCATACATGCCACTACAGCGACACAGTTAACCGTGGATGGTCCTTCTAAAAAAGATTTCCGTGGCGGACGTTCAGCACTTATCAATATTATCCCTTCACAAACTGGAGCGGCCAAAGCCGTTGGAAAAGTAATTCCCGATTTGAATGGAAAATTGACGGGTATGTCTATGCGTGTACCTGTGGCTGATGTTTCTGTAGTGGATTTAACAGTGAAATTAGCAAAAGAAACCACTTATGATGCCATTATGCAAGTGCTTAAAGAAGCTTCTGAAACCTCAATGAAAGGAATTTTAGGATTTACTGAAGATGATGTGGTTTCGCAAGATTTTGTGGGCGATACCCGGACTTCTATTGTCGATGCCAAAGCAGGTATCGGATTAAATAGTACTTTTTTTAAGTTGGTTTCATGGTATGACAATGAGTACGGCTATTCAAGTAAATTAATCGATTTATCGGCACATATTGCAGGGTTATAGGATTAGTTCAAAGTTTAGAAGTTTAAGAGTTTAGAAGTTTAGCAGTTTAAAAGTTTAAAAGTTTAGAAGTTTAAAAGTTTAGAGGTTTAGAAGTTTAGCAGTATAAAAGTTTAAAAGTTTAGAAGTTTAGCAGTTTAAAAGTTTAAAAGTTTAGAAGTTTAAAAGTTTAGAAGTTTAGAAGTCTAATAGTTAGAATTCATAACTCATAATTCATAATTCATAATTCATAATTCATAACTCATAACAGACAACTCATAACAGACAACTCATAACAGACAACTCATAACAGACAACAGACAACTCATAACTCATAATTATCCTACAGTGCTTAGTGCCTTCTTGGTGTTCTTTGTGGTTAAATAAAAATTTAAAAATGAAATTATTAGTAGATAGTGGTTCTACCAAAGCCGATTGGGTGGCTATAGACGAGAGTGGTTCCGTACTTTTTGATACCCATACTCTTGGTCTTAATCCAGAAATATTGGAGGAATCCGAAATTATACATCGCTTGAACAGTAGCGAATCCATTGTAAAGCATAAAGCAGAGGTTACGCATGTATTCTTTTATGGTGCGGGTTGTGGAACGGATAGAATGAAAAATTTTCTTAAATCTGTTTTTGCTACTTATTTTTCAAAGGCTGCTGTCGAAGTTTATGAAGATACGTATGCAGCCGTGTATGCCACAGCAGAAAAAGGTGAAAAGGCAATAGTTAGTATTTTAGGTACGGGTTCTAATTGTAGTTATTTTGATGGAAATGTTTTACATCAAAAAGTGCAATCACTTGGCTATATCGTGATGGACGATTGTTCTGGGAATCGTTTCGGAAGGCATTTGTTAAGAGGCTATTATTTTAATAAAATGCCTTTGGCACTTGCTACTGAATTTGAACAAACCTATAATGTAGATGCCGATGTGATTAAGCAAAATCTTTACAAAGAAGCTAATCCCAATGCGTATTTAGCCTCTTTTGCTGGTTTTTTGATTCAACACAAGGATACAGATTATTGCCAAAAAATTATTTTTGAAGAAATAGAATCTTTTGTAGAAAATAATTTCTTACAATTTGAAAATTACAAAGAAGTACCAGCGCATTTTATAGGTTCTATTGCTTATTATTTGCAAAATGAAATTCAAACCGTTTTAAACCGTTATGGCGTTACCTTAGGAAAAGTGATTCAACGTCCAATAGATGGTTTAATAGCTTATCATACCACAAAATAATGAAATTTGAAATCGCAATTATAGCCCATGATGGCAAGAAAGCTGATATGGTGCAGTTTTTAAATAAAAACCTAGATATTTTAGTTAAGGAAAATATCAAAATTATAGCTACGGGAACTACAGGAGGAAAAGCGGAAGCTACAGGGATTAAAGTTAAAAAACTATTGAGTGGTCCTTTAGGTGGCGATGCGCAAATTGCAGCACGTGTTGCCGAAGGGAAATGCAAAATGGTTTTGTTCTTTAAAGACCCTATGAGTAGTCATCCACACGAGCCTGATATTAATATGTTAATTCGTATTTGCGATGTGCACAATGTTCCTGTTGCTACCAATGAGGCAACAGCGCAAATGTTAGTGACTGCTATTAGCAAATAACGCATGAATTTTTTTGCTGTTTATTCTTGAAAAAGTGATTGTATTTCTGAATAAATCATGTATTTGATCTATACTATTTAGCAATTTCTAAATCCATTTATAATGTAAAAGGGCTATTCGTTTAAATGAATAGCCCTTTTGCTTTAAATTATACTATCTATTAATAGTACGTATAACGTCTTACTTTAGCAATATATTTCGCTAAACGGATAACTTGGTGGCTGTAACCATATTCGTTATCATACCATACATACATTACCACGTTTTTACCATCTGCGGAAACAATAGTAGCATTGCTATCAAAAATAGATGGCGCTGTAGTACCTACAATATCTGAAGATACTAATTCGTTGTTCATCTCATATTTGATTTGCTCAACTAATTTACCTTCAAGCGCATATTTCTTCATGATGTTGTTTAAGTCCTCACGAGTAGTTGGTTTTTCAACTTCTAAGTTTAAAACTACTAACGAACCGTTTGGAACAGGAACACGAATTGCGTTTGATGTTAATTTACCAGCTAAGCTTGGTAAAGCTTTAGCTACAGCGCTTCCAGCTCCTGTTTCAGTGATAACCATGTTTAAAGCAGCAGCTCTACCACGACGGTATTTCTTGTGCATGTTATCTACTAAGTTTTGGTCATTAGTATACGCGTGGATAGTTTCTAAGTGTCCTTTAACTACACCTAAAGTTTCTTCCATAGCGGCTAATACTGGCGTAATGGCATTAGTTGTACATGAAGCGGCAGACCAAATTTTCACCTCGTCTGGGTTGTAAGCTTCGTGGTTTACACCGTGAACGATATTAGGAACACTTTTACCTGGCGCTGTTAATAATACTTTGTCAACCCCTTTTGAAGTTAAGTGACGGCTTAACGCTTCTTCAGTTGTGAAAGCACCTGTATTATCAATCACTAAAGCATTGTCAATACCGTAAGCAGTATAATCAATTTCTTCTGGAGAATTAGCAGTAATGATATGAACCGTAGCACCGTTGATGATTAAAGCATTATTTTCAGGGTCAGCTTGAACCGTACCTGCAAAATCACCATGAACAGAGTCCATACGTAATAAAGTAGCACGTTTTTCTAATAAAACTGCATCACTTTTATCACGAGTTACGATAGCACGTAAACGCAATTGTTGCCCTTTACCAATTTTAGCCATCAATTCGCGCGCTAATAAACGACCGATACGACCAAATCCGTAAAGTACTACATCTTTAGGTTTGATTTCTTCTGTACTTTTTGCTTCTTTTAATTTGTCAAGTACGAAGGCAGTAGCATCAGCATATTTATCATCTTCTAAATGATATTCGTAAGTTAATTTACCAATATCTAAACGTGAAGGTGGTAAATCTAAAGCTTGAATAGCTCTTAATATTTCTACTGAATCAAAAACATTGATTGGTTTTTGTACGAATTCACCCGCATAATCATGTAAGTTCATAATGTCACTTACGTTACGGTCTAATAAGTGGTTTCTGAATAAAACCATCTCGATAGATTTGTCGTACCATAAATCGCTAACGATTTTGATAAACTCCACTGCTGCTTTTCTTCTGTCAGCTTGAAAAGCTAACTCTTTTTCATAAGTTGTATTGCTCATTTCTTTGTGTAAAAAATTAGACGTTGCAAAAGTATTTATTTCTAATGTTTTGATAAACTTTTTTTAGTGATTTTTTTACAAATTGACTGTTTGTTTTAAAAATTTTTTCAAGTGAAGATGTTGTAAAAGAAAAAGCTTCATTTTCAAGGAAATGAAGCTTTTTGGTTTTTATAGTCTAGTGTTTAAAAAAACATTTTTAAAAGCACTCGTCTAGTTGATTTTTATAAAAGGAAGCGTAATAAATCGCCTGAATTCGTTAACATCTCAATTTGTGTTTTTTGTGTGTCACTTTTTTTAGATAATACACGAGTCACGGTTTCAATATCAGTTGCTTTGATGTTATCTACTTTCAAAATGATACCCCCTTTTAGTTGTTCGGCGTATTCTGCTAATTCCTCGTTGCTTACGTCTTTAATTTTAACACCGTAGCTTAAACGGAAACGTTTTTTGTCGTTTGCATCCAAGTCTTCTAGCTCTAAGCCTTTTAAATCGTAATTAACCAATTCTTTTTTAACTAATTTTACCGAAGTAGTCATGTTCTTACCCTCTCTGATAAAACCTACTTTTACTTCTTCATTAGGACGCTTGGTGTTGATGTAGGCTGTCAAATCGGCAAAGGAGTTTATGGTTTTGTCATCAAGTTTTTTAATGACATCGCCTGATTTTAATCCTGCTTTTTCAGCACCTGTTCCTTTAGAAACTCGTGCTACATACACCCCTGCGGTTTCTGCGGTTCCTGCCTCTTTAGCAGCTACCGCATTCAACTCACGACCTTCAATACCTAAAACAGCACGTTGTACATTGCCGTATTCCATTAAATCTTCAACAATTTTACGCGCTAAATTTGAAGGCACTGCAAAGGAATAACCTGTGTAACTTCCCGTAGGAGAGGAAATCATAGTGTTGATGCCTATAAGTTCACCACGAGTGTTTACTAATGCGCCACCACTGTTACCAGGGTTTACCGCAGCGTCAGTTTGAATAAACGATTGGATACCTTGGTTGCTAAGGTCACGCGCTTTGGCAGAAACAATACCGGCGGTAACCGTTGATGTAAGATTGTAGGGATTACCCACTGCTAAAACCCATTCGCCTACTTTAATTTGTTCTGAATTGCCAAAAGTAGCGGCAGGTAAGTCGCCTTCGGCTTCTATTTTTAATAGCGCAATATCCATTTTGCTATCGGTGCCCACTAATTTTGCTTTATAGGTTTTGTTGTTGTTTAAAGTTACTTCTAATTCAGTAGCATTTTGAATCACATGGTTATTAGTAACAATGTAACCATCTTTACTGATAATAACACCTGAACCTGTTCCCACTTGGGTTTGTTGTTGTCCGCCACGATGGCCATAGAAAAACTCCATCAAAGGGTCGGAAGGTACATTATACACCGTTTTGTTTTTTACGTGTACAACTGTGTGTACAGCTTTCTCAGCGGCTTGTGTGAAATCGATATTTTCAGCACCCATGCCTACAGCTCTTGAATAATCGGGGGCAATGGATAAGGAAGAGGAAGGAGCATTGTTTTCTACAAATAATTTATAACCTGCTAAGGTGGTCGCTCCACTGAGCATTGAAATTAAAAATAAACTGCCTAATTTTCTCATAGCATCTTCTTTATGTGGTTTTTATTTCTAAACGTAAAAATATAATTTTATGATTTGCTTGTAAAGGGTTTAACGCCTGTTTAACAATCTTTAACTTCCCGTTAATATTTGTATCTTTGATTCTTCTAAAAGGTTGCTGATATTTGCATTCGCATTGACCTTTTTTCAATAATTACTACAATTATGACATACACTTTTTATAAATACCAAGGAACGGGAAACGATTTTGTTATCCTGGATAACCGTGATTTGACTTTTCCCAAAAATGATACCAAACTGATAAATTTTTTATGTGATAGACGTTTTGGGATAGGAGCTGACGGGTTAATGTTGTTAGAAAATGACAATTCGACAGATTTTAAAATGGTTTATTACAATGCTGACGGGAATGAAAGCTCCATGTGTGGTAATGGGGGGCGTTGTTTGGTGGCTTTTGCAAAGAAAATGGGAGTGATTCAAAACAAAACTACTTTTATGGCGGTAGATGGTTTGCATCATGCCACAATAAATGAAGATGGTTTGGTTTCTTTACAAATGATTGATGTACAAGAGGTGAAAGTGTATGCTGATTATGTGTATTTGAATACAGGTTCTCCGCATCATGTGCAGGAGGTGGAGGATTTAAAATCCTTAGATGTAAAAACGGAAGGCGCTAAAATTCGTTATAGTGATTTGTACGGACAAGCAGGAAGTAATATCAATTTTGTTTTAAAATTAAGTGATAATCAATTTGCAATTCGTACGTATGAACGTGGCGTGGAGGATGAAACCTTATCTTGTGGTACAGGAGCTACTGCGGTAGCTATTGCCATGTGTGAACTGGGTAAGGCAGATGCTACTAGTATTGGGATTCAAGTGGAAGGAGGACAACTTCAAATTAGCCTCAAAAAAGAAGATGGAATCTATAAGGAGGTGCACTTATCAGGTCCAGCTCAGTTTGTTTTTCAAGGAGAGATACATATTTAGAGTTTAGAATTTAGAATTTAGAAAAGTGAAAAGTGAAAAGTGAAGAGTGAAAAGTGAAAAGTGAAGAGTAAAGAGTAAAGAGTAAAGAGTAAAGAGTGAAGAGTGAAGAGTGAAGAGTGAAGAGTGAAGAGTGAAGAGTGAAGAGTGAAGAGTGAAGAGTGAAGAGTGAAGAGTGAAGAGTGAAGAGTGAAAAGTGAAGAGTGAAGAGTGAAGAGTGAAGAGTGAAGAGTGAAGAGTGAAGAGTGAAGAGTGAAGAGTGAAAAGTGAAAAGTGAAGAGTGAAAAGTGAAGAGTTATGTATTTACGGTTAGCTATAACTTTTCAACCTTAAACTTTCAAACCTTAAACAAAAATCAATGACCTTAAAAGGAGAGAAAATATTTTTGCGTGCTTTGGAACCTGAGGACGTGTCATTTATTTATAAAATTGAAAATGATGAATCCATTTGGGAAGTGAGTAATACGCAAACGCCTTATTCTCGGTTTTTAATCAAACAATACCTCGAAAATGCGCATCAAGATATTTACGAGGCTAAACAATTGCGTTTGGCTATATGTGAGCATGAGTCGTATAAACCTATTGGCTTGATTGATTTGTTTGATTTTGACCCTAAAAATCATCGGGCAGGTATAGGGGTGGTGATTCAAAAAAGCAAGGATAGAGGAAAGGGTGTAGGCTCGGAAGCCTTGCAGTTGTTAATTCAATATGCTTTTAGTCATTTGCAATTGCATCAATTGTATGCAAATATAGGTGCAAAGAATGAAGCTAGTTTAAAGCTTTTTAGTAATTTTGGTTTCCAAAAAATTGGAGTAAAAAAAGATTGGGTATTTCAAGACGGAATGTATCAAGATGAACTCCTTTTTCAGTTAATCAATCCAAATCATTAAAACGAATTATTTTGAAAAAGAAATTAGTAGTAGGAATAGGTTTATTGGGCTTGCTTGTTGGGGCTTTTGTGTATTTCAAAGCTTTTGCTAGCAATACAAAATTTGCAGATAAAGAAAAATATGTGTTTGTACCCACAGGCGCAACGTATGAAAAGGTGTTGGAAATTCTATCCACAGAAGTTGAAGATATAGACAATTTTAAATTCATTGCTGAAAAACGTTCGTATAACGAAAATGTTTTCCCTGGCCGATTTTTGCTAAAAAAAGGGATGGGAAGTTTTCAAATTGTCTCGGCTTTACGTCATAACATGCCTTTGAATTTGTCTTTTAATAATCAAGAAATTTTAGAGAAATTAGTTTCTAGAGTTGCTGGGCAAATTGAAGCGGATAGTGTGGCATTGATGCAATCGTTTAATGATGCTACTTTTTTACAAAAAAATGGCTTTACTACGGATAATGTGTTAGGGATGTTCATTCCTAATACCTATGAAATTAAATGGAATATTTCTGCTGATAATTTTAGAGATAAAATGTTGGACGAATATAAAAAATTCTGGAACGAAGAGCGTATGGCAAAAGCCAAAGCGTTGCAGTTAACGCCACAGCAAGTGGTAGCATTAGCCTCTATTGTACATAAAGAATCAGTAAAAGAAGATGAGCGTCCTCGTGTGGCGGGAGTGTATTTGAATCGTATGAAACAAGAAATGCCTTTGCAGGCCGACCCAACGATTATTTTTGCGATTAAGAAAAATGCAAACGATTTTGACCAAGTTATCAAAAGAGTAAAAGGGGATATGCTTTTTGTAAATTCACCTTATAATACGTACCGAACTATTGGTTTGCCTCCAGGGCCTATTGCAATGCCGGATATTTCAGCTATTGATGCGGTTTTAAATTATGAAAAACACAATTATGTGTATTTCTGTGCCAGTGTAGAACGTAGAGGATATCATGATTTTGCAGAGACCTATGAAGAACACCAAGTGAATGCGAAGAAATATGCGGAGTGGGTGAATAAATTAGGTTTGTAATATGATTTTTAGATAATAAAATATTGATTGTTAATTAAAAGGCTGTTCAAGAAATTGAATGGCTTTTTTTTTTGATAATTTGTTTCGAATTAGAATTATTTTTAAAATGGATTTATAAAGTTTAAAGAAACTGTCCGTGTTGTAAAAAAGGAAATTTACATACCCTAGCTGTTTTTGACAAAAGAGGGCCACCGGCGTGGTATCTTGGCGATAGCTAAAACTCAAATTCCTGTAAGAGCTAATTTTAGGGGTAAGGGATTTGTGTCCATAAGTGAAGGAAATCACCCGCAAAACCACGCCAGCTACCTTTGAAGAACGAATTACCAAGATAAACGAAGTCCAGCGAGGATGGTTAACCTATTTTCAAGGCACAAGTATCTTAGGGAAATTACGCGATTTAGACGGTTGGCTACGCAATCGCCTGCGCTATTGCATTTGGCATCATTGGAAGAAACCTGAGCGAAAAAGAAAGAATCTCATCCGACTAGGAGTAGACCATAACCATGCCTATATGTGGAGCAGAACGAGAAAAGGGGGATGGGCAATTGCACAGAGTCCTATTTTAGGTACTACCATTACTTTACAACGCTTGAAACAAAGAGGTTATGTTTCCTTAACCGAATTACATTTACAACTCAACCCATCTCTTTGCGAACCGCCGAGTACGTGACCCGTATGCTCGGTGGTGTTTGAAATACGTGTTTATTTTTTATTGGAATTTCAAGATACCGCTTCGCTAAATTGAGAGGCTCTCCCTGTTCTTAATGAGCAGGGCAGTCTACTCGATTAGCAGATAGCCATAATTTTAGTTTTGTAATCTCCATTCATTATTCTGTAAATCGTCAAACCCAATAACTCCCTTGTTTTGTTCAAAATATATGTTCTTTAAACTTGGTAATTGCCAATTTGGATTTGGAGATGGATTTGGATTTATTTCGATTTTTCTAACTTTATTATACGCAGTTCCATTTATCGTTATACTCAATAACGCTTCAGAATAATCTAAAAAAGCACTTTGAATTCCTGTTTCAAAAGGAACTAATCCAATATTTGTAATAAATTTAGAATCTTGAGAAATTAAAGTTGGGTTTGTTTGATATACTTTCGGCCATCTTTTTAAACTTAAATAAAACGAACTATTACAACAAAAATCGCCTTCAGCAAATAAAGTTGATTGCATTTCAATTCTCTGCTCATCGTAATAGAAATATTTTGTTGAACCATTAACAAAATCACCTCTACTTTCAAGTTGCTTTTCTGTTTTGTTTATTAAAACTTTGAATTTCAATTCAGAATTATTTTGGTTTTTATATATCAAAACTTTTCCAACTTCTGTAGAGTTAATAAATTTATCACTATCTGTTTGCTGGAATTTGAAATATTGAAGATTATCGCTAATTTCTTCTTTCTCATTTGAGCAACCTAAATTAGCAATGATTGCAAGCAGTATAATTAATTTTTTCATTGTAATTTTTTTTAGCGTTATTTTTTTCAATGGTTTCTGCTAACGTCAGTCTGTGAAAAAACTTCACAAACTACGTCAAATATAACTAAAATAGTTTGTTTAAAAAGGCTAGTTTTCGTATTCTCAATAATGCAACAGATTCAAGGAATTTCCCGCCACCAGCTACAAATAACGAGTTTAGAAGATGAAATTACTCCCGACAACCCTATTCGTTTTATAGATGTTTTTGTGAGCGTTTGATCTTGAAAAAGATTAACTACAAAAACCGTCAAAAAATCAACTTCAAAAAAAAGAGGCGTTAAATGCCTTTTGTATATTCTTAAATTTTTACTTTGATATTCCCATAGTGAATGGAATCTCAATGGTAAGCTTGCCCTGAGTTTATCGAAGGGTTCAACAGAGGTTTCATTGTTGGCTCTTCGAGCCCAACGAAACCTTAGCTGTGTGTGCCCTGCATATGCAGGACACACGCTGTAGACTTGTTAAAAACTTCGAAAATACAAATTTCGCAGAAGAAAGCAAGCGTATCAGCGTGTTATTTTTCCAGAGGGTGCAAGTCCCTTACGAGCGGATTGAAACCCCGAATCGTTAGCAAGTTGCAAGCTGGTTTGAAGTGATTCAAGCAGTGAAGGAAGCAAGACTGCAAAATCCGGTACTGACGAACAGAAATGTCATATGAGGCAGGTTAAAGAGGATAAGCGTCCACAGCAACTTAACGTCCAAAGTTTACCAAAACTTTAATTTGTAGATGACGCAGGGATTGGAAGAAGGAAAAAGCATTTACCAGGAGGGCGGAGCGTAAAGAAAATGTCCAGTGGACATTTTTAGCGAACGAGCCAGGAGGCGGAAGGGAGGGCGACTACTAGATAGTCAAACCAAGAAGTCAGCAGAGGTCATAGTACTTGGGGCAAACGAGGTGCAAATAGATACTGCATAGGTCTCACAAGCAAGGAAGGACTGAACGTAAAGAGGTTTTCAATGAATAAAGAAATGAACAATAGTCCTATTCAACGAAAACAGGTTAAAACACAACTCAACCCATCTCTTTGCGAACCGCCGAGTACGTGACCCGTACGCTCGGTGGTGTGAGAGGCGCACTCCGTCAGTTTCTGGCGGAGCCGTCTACTCGATTAGCTGTGGTTTTTCTTATTTATATTGAATTTCTTCTTTTCCGTTTAGTTCTTCAAGTTTGATTGGTTCAACGTAACTTTGTCTCGGATTATTTAATTTTTGCTTTTCTTCACCCATTGCAAAGCCCATTTTGTAGCCAATATTGTCAAAAGTTGTTAAATATACATTGTCATAATCTTTGTCGTCACTCGGAATATATAACATAACTTTTTTGTTTGCTATATCATTTGTCATCCAATCATCACTTTGCTTAGTTGAAGTCCACGCTTTTATTGTTGGTTTGTAAATTATGTCATTAGGATAGTACATATAGTTAACAAAAAAACAATAAGTAGCAAAATCTGTGTCATAAGGAAACGTAACTACAAACTTATTTTCCGACAAAATTGTAAGTAGAGGTAAAGCTCTTAAATTTTCTTGATTATAATTGTTACAGAACTTTTGTAACACATTTTTAAAATCTTCCAATTTTACGTTTTCTATAAGTACAATTTTATCATTTTTAATTTTTTCCGTTGGCATTTCGGCATTAATTGGTCTGCTTTCGTTTTTACTATTATTATTTGAAATGCAAGATTTCAAAATAAATCCGACAACAATTATTCCGCCAATTATAAGTAATGTTTTCATTTCCATTTTTTAATTTTATGTCGATTTTACTGCGGTTTCCTAAAATCACAGCTAACGGCAGTCTGTGAAAAAACTTCACAAACTCCGTCAAATATAACTAAAATAGTTTGTTTAAAAAGGCTAGTTTTCGTATTTTTAATAATGCAACACATCCAAGGAATTTCCCGCCACCAGCTACAAGTAACGAGTTTAGAAGATAAAATCACTCCCGACAACCCTGTTCGTTTTATAGATGCTTTTGTGAGCGTTTGATCTTGAAAAAGATTAACTACAAAAACCGTCAAAAAATCAACTTCAAAAAAAAGAGGCGTTAAATGCCTTTTGTATATTCTTAAATTTTTACTTTGATATTCCCATAGTGAATGGAATCTCAATGGTAAGCTTGCCCTGAGTTTATCGAAGGGTTCAACAGAGGTTTCATTGTTGGCTCTTCGAGCCCAACGAAACCTTAGCTGTGTGTGCCCTGCATATGCAGGACACACGCTGTAGACTTGTTAAAAACTTCGAAAATACAAATTTCGCAGAAGAAAGCAAGCGTATCAGCGTGTTATTTTTCCAGAGGGTGCAAGTCCCTTACGAGCGGATTGAAACCCCGAATCGTTAGCACGTGACAAGGTGGCTTACTGTGAGGTATGCACTGAAGATTATTGCGATAGCAATAGGTTCCTTAATTTGTTCTGTACCGACGAACAGAATTTAGCGAAGCGGTATCACGAACACAAAAAAGGCAATGAAAACTTGTGAGTAAAGTACATAAGAGGCATAACAATAAGGATGAGTATCCACAGCAATACGAAGTCCAAAACAGTGTTCTGAACATGCTAACAAATCAGATTATTGTTATGTAGATGTACCGGCGATAGACGGAAGGAAAAAGCATTTACCAGGAGGGCGGAGCGTAAAGAAAATGTCCAGTGGACATTTTTAGCGAACGAGCCAGGAGGCGGAAGGGAGGGCGACTACGAGATAGTCAAACCAAGAAGTCAGCAGAGGTCATAGTACTTGGGGCAAACGAGGTGCAAATAGATACTGCATAGGTCTCACAAACAAGGAAGGACTGAACGTAAAGAGGTTTTCAATGAATAAAGAAATGAACAATAGTCCTATTCAACGAAAACAGGTTAAAACACAACTCAACCCATCTCTTTGCGAACCGCCGAGTACGTGACCCGTATGCTCGGTGGTGTTTGAAATACGTGTTTATTTTTTATTGGAATTTCAAGATACCGCTTCGCTAAATTGAGAGGCTCTCCCTGTTCTTAATGAGCAGGGCAGTCTACTCGATTAGCGGAAGTGTCTTATTTTTACTCGAATGTTGAATTTTTCCAAGATTCAATCATTGATTTTCCTTTTTTCTCGTCAATATACATAATGTTAACCGTAAATTCCTTTTTGTCAAATAATCTACTATACATTACTGTGGTCAATATCATTTTGTTCGGAAAAGTAATTTTAGTTTTACTTACGTAGAAATCATACTTATTTATTTTCTCTTTAGTCGTTAATGTATCTATAATTGCTCCAGGCATTTGAGATTTATATGTTTCAAGTAATACTTCATTAACACTTTTGAAAGATTCGAAATAATCGCCATCTATTTCCATATCAAATGGTTGACAATTTGATTCAAAATAATTGAATTTATCGCTTTTAAATACGAATATTGTTTTCGCATTATTTACTATTTCTTCACCAAAAGTTTTTTCAATTGCATCACTTCCTTTATTTTGTAATTTTAGCCAATCTTGTTCGGTTACACTTTCAAAATTTTCAGGAATAGCAATTTTCCATTTAAACTCTTTATTGTAAAGTTCTTTTTTTTCAGTATTATTTTGTCCTTTACAACTCTGACATAAAATAATTATAACAAATAATAATGATATTAGTTTCCTCATATTTTTCTGCTTTTATTTCGCATTACTGCCAACGTCCCGCCGGCTTCACGAAGTGGCGATTTAGCGGACGGTTTATTTTCGGTTAAATTTAATGTTTTTTCGTGAAGAAAAAACATCCGGCACTTAATAACCTGCCATTTCGTGAAACCGCTGTGTGTGCCCTGCATATGCAGGACACACGCTGTAGACTTGTTAAAAACTTCGAAAATACAAATTTCGCAGAAGAAAGCAAGCGTATCAGCTTGTTATTTTTCCAGAGGGTGCAAGTCCCTCACGAGCGGATTGAAACCCCGAATCGTTAGCAAGTTGCAAGCTGGTTTGAAGTGATTCAAGCAGTGAAGGAAGCAAGACTGCAAAATCCGGTACTGACGAACAGAAATGTCATATGAGGCAGGTTAAAGAGGATAAGCGTCCACAGCAACGTAACGTCCAAAGTTTACCAAAACTTTAATTTGTAGATGACGCAGGGATTGGAAGAAGGAAAAAGCATTTACCAGGAGGGCGGAGCGTAAAGAAAATGTCCAGTGGACATTTTTAGCGAACGAGCCAGGAGGCGGAAGGGAGGGCGACTACGAGATAGTCAAACCAAGAAGTCAGCAGAGGTCATAGTACTTGGGGCAAACGAGTTGCAAATAGATACTGCACAGGTCTCACAAACAAGGAAGGACTGAACGTAAAGAGGTTTTCAATGAATAAAGAAATGAACAATAGTCCTATTCAACGAAAACAGGTTAAAACACAACTCAACCCATCTCTTTGCGAACCGCCGAGTACGTGACCCGTATGCTCGGTGGTGTGAGAGGCTCTCCCTGTTCTTAATGAGCAGGGCAGTCTACTCGATTATAGTTAGTGGCGGTTATTTAAAGCAGAATTACAATGAAATTATTAGAAAAATTCAAGCCATTAGTTAATGGTTATGTAGGAAGTTCAATGCTTACAAACACAGAATATCCTGAAACAATACAATCAAATGCTGAAAAATGTGTTAATATATGTAATGAAAATACAGTTGATTTTTTAAATTGGCTAGAAAACTCAGGATATAGGTACAATGAAGATGTAAAAATGTTTAAACATAAAGATGGGCGTTTACAAACGAATGAATCTCTCGTTGAAATTTTCAGTACTAAATGATTTGGCACTTATTACCGATAGATGATTTAGAAGAACATTTGGAAAATTCAACTTGTAAATGTTTGCCTATTTCGGAAGTTTTAGAAAATGGAGATATTATGATTACACACTTTTTAGGATAGTGTCTATTTATAGTTATAAAATTCAATTTCTTTTGAAACTTTTTCCAAAATCAATCCATATTCCTCTAAATCATTAATCAACTCGTTTAAATTTCCTTTTCTTATGATAAAGTCTAAATTATCATTTAGTCCTGTTTCGTTGAATATTATTATTTTTTGATAATCACCAATTTCTTTAATAAGTGTTTCAATTTTAGAATTTGAAAAGACAAAATGTGTATCATTATCACTATTATGACTTTCTTCTTCATTTTGGTTTACAGAAATGTTTATTTTTTTTACATTTTTAACTTTGAGATTATAAACTTCTATATTTTTTGATTCAATTATTTCAGTCAAGTTTAAAGAGTTTAACAAATTGTTTTTTAAGTTTTTAATATGAACTTCCACATCAACATTATTTGAATTTTTATATAAAAGATTATATTTATTTTCAATTAATGCATTTGGAATAATAATTTGAGATTCAGGTTTTTTAATTATTTTTGAAAGTATAGATTTTAAGTTGTTATTTAGGTCAATGTATTTTCCTTTTGCAAAATTTTCAATGGCCATTCCATAATCATTTTTATTTGCATTTATTAGACTAAAAATATATTGAGTATTTTTATCTTTTAGAAAACCTAATGCAACGTAAGTGTTGATTTCTGATTCTTTTTTTTCGGCTTCTATTCCTTCATTTTTTTCTGTCTTTAATTCTATATTATCAGTTAAAATGTTTTGTCCATTCAAAAAGTTTTCAATCATTGTACTATTTAATTCATAAGGTTTTCCAATCCATTTGACGATTCCTTTATTATCTATTAAAACAGTATGAGGAATTCCTTCAACGTTAAAATTTGTTTCTGTTTTTTTTGTTTGGTCAGAAACGACTATTGTTTTAAATTTTACTTTTTCAAGAGTTCGTTTTGTCTTTTCTGGCTTTTCATAAGTTAAAGAAAGAAAAAATAAATCTTTTCTGCTTTTAAACTTATTTTGTAAATCGTTTAAGTGTGGAACTGAACCTAAACAAGGAGCACACCAAGTTGCCCAAAATTCAAGAATTATAAATTTATTTTCAATTTTTTTATCTTTTGGAGCATTTAAAATATAATCTGTAATATTTATTTTTGGAGCTTTATCTCCAATTCTTAAAGTATCTTGTGAATAAAGATTTCCAGTTAAAAAAATAACTAGAATTAAAAAAATAACTTTTTTCATAAATTTAGTTTAATTATTAGGTTTCCGTCGCACGATGCTGTCGCACAACGTCAGTCTGTGAAAAAACTTCACAAACTCCGTCAAATATAACTAAAATAGTTTGTTTAAAAAGGCTAGTTTTCGTATTCTCAATAATGCAACAGATTCAAGGAATTTCCCGCCGCCAGCTACAAATAACGAGTTTAGAAGATGAAATTACTCCCGACAACCCTATTCGTTTTATAGATGCTTTTGTGAGCGTTTGATCTTGAAAAAGATTAACTACAAAAACCGTCAAAAAATCAACTTCAAAAAAAAGAGGCGTTAAATGCCTTTTGTATATTCTTAAATTTTTACTTTGATATTCCCATAGTGAATGGAATCTCAATGGTAAGCTTGCCCTGAGTTTATCGAAGGGTTCAACAGAGGTTTCATTGTTGGCTCTTCGAGCCCAACGAAACCTTAGCTGTGTGTGCCCTGCATATGCAGGACACACGCTGTGGACTTGTTAAAAACTTCGAAAATACAAATTTCGCAGAAGAAAGCAAGTGTATCAGCGTGTTATTTTTCCAGAGGGTGCAAGTCCCTCACGAGCGGATTGAAACCCCGAATCGTTAGCACGTGACAAGGTGGCTTACCGTGAGGTATGCACTGAAGGAAGTCAAACGGCAAAATCTGGTACTGACGAACAGAAATGTCATAAGAGGCAGGTTAAAGAGGATAAGCGTCCACAGCAACGTAACGTCCAAAGTTTACCAAAACTTTAACTTGTAGATGACGCAGGGATTGGAGGAAGGAAAAAGCATTTACCAGGAGGGCGGAGCGTAAAGAAAATGTCCAGTGGACATTTTTAGCGAACGAGCCAGGAGGCGGAAGGGAGGGCGACTACGAGATAGTCAAACCAAGAAGTCAGCAGAGGTCATAGTACTTGGGGCAAACGAGTTGCAAATAGATACTGCACAGGTCTCACAAACAAGGAAGGACTGAACGTAAAGAGGTTTTCAATGAATAAAGAAATGAACAATAGTCCTATTCAACGAAAACAGGTTAAAACACAACTCAACCCATCTCTTTGCGAACCGCCGAGTACGTGACCCGTATGCTCGGTGGTGTTTGAAATACGTGTTTATTTTTTATTGGAATTTCAAGATACCGCTTCGCTAAATTGAGAGGCTCTCCCTGTTCTTAATGAGCAGGGCAGTCTACTCGATTAGCAGAAGATTTATTGTATTCTCCATAATTTTCCATTTAAGTCGTCAAAACCAATAACTCCAAAATTATCATCATAATATATTATGTTTACATTTTTTGGACGTAAAGGTAAGGATACTGTTGAGTCTAAAACTTCTATTTTATTAGATTCAAATATTCTAACTTTTGTATAGGTTTTTCCATTAAATGTCATTGTTGTCGTTGGAATGTTAAAATCTATTGAAATAATATTTTCATAAATGTTCGTTCCATAATATCCATTCCAAAGCGGAAATTTAAAATATCCATAAAATTTAGGAGTTCCTTGAATTATAGGACTTATTTGATAATTTGAGCCAACTGGATATTTTTGTATATTAATTTCACAACTTGTGAATACATAGCCTTCAGCGTACCACATTGAAATTTCTTGTCTATCATAATGAAAATGTTGTGAAGAATAACTGCCTGCAAAAGTTCCTGTTGTATATGTCGTTTTTCCTTTTTTAGAATTATATATTTTAAATTTTAGTAATTCATTATCTTGATTTTTATAAATTATTTCGTCACCAACATTTGGTTCATTGATTAATTTATTTTTTTCATCCTGTGTGAATTGATAATAAGGTAAACCGTCATTTTCAGGCTCATCTTTGTTACAACTAATTTGAAAAAATATTCCAAAAACTAATACTAAAGCGATAATTTTATTTTTCATTTTCATTTTCATTTGTTTTTGGTTTTATATTTAGTTTTTTCAAAATTTTCTGCTAACGTCCCGTAGCTTGCAGAAGTGGCGAACTTCGGGACTATAAATTTTCCACTAAGATAAAAATATAATAGCGAAAAACAAACATGAATTTAGCAATTTTCTCGCCATTTCTGCAAACCGCTGTGTGTGCCCTGCATATGCAGGACACACGCTGTAAGCTTGTTAAAAGCTTCGAAAATACAAATTTCCTAGAAGAAAGCAAGTGTATCAGCGTGTTATTTTTCCAGAGGGTGCAAGTCCCTTACGAGCGGATTGAAACCCCGAATCGTTAGCAAGTTGCAAGCTGGTTTGAAGTGATTCAAGCAGTGAAGGAAGCAAGACTGCAAAATCCGGTACTGACGAACAGAAATGTCATAAGAGGCAGGTTAAAGAGGATAAACGTCCACAGCAACGTAACGTCCAAAGTTTACCAAAACTTTAACTTGTAGATGACGCAGGCATTGGAGGAAGGAAAAAGCATTTACCAGGAGGGCGGAGCGTAAAGAAAATGTCCAGTGGACATTTTTAGCGAACGAGCCAGGAGGCGGAAGGGAGGGCGACTACGAGATAGTCAAACCAAGAAGTCAGCAGAGGTCATAGTACTTGAAAGCAAACGAGGTGCAAATAGATACTGCATAGGTCTCACAAGCAAGGAAGGACTGAACGTAAAGAGGTTTTCAATGGTTAACGGAACGCATAGTAGCCCTAACCAACGAAAACAGGTTAAAACACAACTCAACCCATCTCTTTGCGAACCGCCGAGTACGTGACCCGTATGCTCGGTGGTGTTTGAAATACGTGTTTATTTTTTATTGGAATTTCAAGATACCGCTTCGCTAAATTGAGAGGCTCTCCCTGTTCTTAATGAACAGGGCAGTCTACTCGATTGTAAGCAGTTTATTTTTTCGGGTTTAATTTGAATTCTCGAATAAGTAGAATTTTTTCTTCATTTTCTAAATAATCTTGGTACAAATAAATTAAGTTTTGTACGATATTAAATTTGAAATCTTTACCGTAGGTTATTTTAATATCACCGATTAATTGGAAAAATACAGTTACTGAAATAAATATTGGTAATTCATTTTTTGAGAAAGACTTAATTATATTGTTTGTTTTACCTCCGAAAAGACTTTGCGAGTCGTTATATAGACAAATCCTTATGAAAATGTCACAGTTTTTAAGTTTTTCAACAACATTATGATTATTTATAACTAAATCAAGGTTAGTGGAGATAATTTTTTCAGCATGATTTAATTGATTAACAGCTTTCGTTAAAGCTTTATTTAATTTTGTTTTTTTGTCACTAAGAATGTATTTTGATTCAATAAGTATTGCAGCATTTTGATGACAAATTAAAAAATCTATTAATTCATTTTCATCATATTTTGTAGGCGAGCAAAAGAATTCTTCATTTGCTTCAAATATATTTGATAAGAAGCTTTTTATCGAAATTTCTTGATTGAAACCGTGTTTACCATCATCTAAAAAATCATTGAAATTATATCCATTGACGTCTAAAATTTCCTCCTCCCATTTTAGTGATTCTAATGGGGTATAAAAATTCATTTTAGGTTCCTTAGAATTGTCTATATTTTGAACTTTAATTTTAAAACCTTTTAATACATTTTCTGGTACATAATAACCATCATTAACAAGAGTTAATGGTTCATTGTTATTATATATATCTAAAATCCAGGGTTCAAATTCTTTGATTAGGTTTTCTTTTTCTAAAATTGTTGTAAAAACTGGCAAATTTAGATGATTATAATACACCACTCTTATTTTTTCTGTTTTTATTAGTTGCAGCGTAATATCATCAAACCCTAAATATTGGATGTCTTCAGTTCCAAAATTATTTCCGGTAATCCATAAAGGATCTTTAATATTGTCAAAAATATATAAAGTTATACTTCGAGGAGCTAGTTTAGGGTTTCGAATAATTAATTCGAAATTGCAACCATTAATAAGTTTTGTCAGTATTGAGGCTTCAAATTTGAAATGTAAAACAATTTCATTATCTTCATCAAATTCAATCCAAAAACCTTGAACCAAGCTTGAAATCAACTCAATTGTTTTTGTTTGAGGGAAATATAATTCAGGCATTTTTCGTTATCGTGGTTTTAAATTGCTTACAACGTCAGTCTGTGAAAAAACTTCACAAATTCCGTCAAATATAACTAAAATAGTTTGTTTAAAAAGGCTAGTTTTCGTATATTTAATAATGCAACACATCCAAGGAATTTCCCGCCACCAGCTACAAGTAACGAGTTTAGAAGATAAAATCACTCCCGACAACCCTGTTCGTTTTATAGATGCTTTTGTTCAATGCATAGACCTTCAAAAAGTAGGATTTACGCCTGTTATTTTAAAAACCGAAGGTCGTCCTAGTTTTAAGAATCAAGTGTTTCTTAAAATCTATTTGTATGGTTATTTAAATGGTATTCGTAGCTCCAGAAAACTAGAAAAAGAATGCATTCGCAACATTGAAATGCAGTGGTTACTGGAAGATATTCGTCCTAATTATCACAGTATTTCTGATTTTAGAAAAGACAATCCCAAAGCACTCAAACAACTTTTTAAACTCTTTGTTTCTTTTTTGAAAGATGCCGATTTAGTGGCTGGTGAAATCATTGCCATTGACGGAACAAAATCTAGAGCACACAACGGTAAAAAGTCGAATTTTAACCAAAAGAAGATTGACAAGCACTTGGCTTATATTGAAGCTAAAACCCAAGAATATTTGGATGAATTAGAAAAAAATGATACTAAAGAAAACGTAGAAAAAGTCACCAATATTCAACAAAAGATTAAGCGATTAAAACAAAACAAAATCAAGTACGAATTATTAGAGGAAGAATTAAAAACTAGTGGCGAACCACAAGTTAGTACTACAGATGCTGATGCGAGAGCCCTACTGGTACAAGGTCAAGTGGTAGAGGTATCCTATAATATTCAAGCTGCTGTAGATGATAAACACAATTTAGTTGTTGCTACACATACCGTCAATAGGAATGATAAAAACGCACTTTCAGCTATTGCACTAGAAGCCAAAGCAAACCTAGAAACAGCAACCTTTACCGTTTTGGCCGACAAAGGTTATCACACAGGAAGAGAAATAGAAACCTGTACCCATAACAATATCACCACTATTGTGGCTCAACCCGACCAAGGGAAAAGCAATGAAAGCGGGACACAACCTGAGTATTTAGTCTCACAATTCACATATAATAAACAAGAAAATACGTACACTTGTCCGCAAGGACAAACACTAACCACCACAGGACGCTGGCATAAGAAAAGTAGAGATAAGGAAAACACCAGCTATTTATTTCAAAAATACCGTACGCCAGCATGTAAAGCCTGCCTAGTAAAAGATCAATGTACCAGCCGAAAAGGAGGTAGGGAGATAGACCGAAGTCAGTATGCCACAGTAGTGGAACAAAATAACCAGCGCTACAAGGAAAATGCACAATTATACCGAAAACGACAAGAGATAAACGAACATATTTTTGGGACTATCAAACGCCAGTGGGGGTATAATCATACCAATTTAATAGGACTAGAAAAAGTAAACGGGGAACACAGTTTGATCATGTTGGTGTACAACATCAAGCGTACCATCAATATACTTGGAATCCCTGATTTAATAGCAAAAATTAAAGCTTGGAACTCGCCTTACAAGAGAAAGGACTTGTTTTTAATAAAAACGACTTATTTAAACTTGTTTGTAGCCTTTGTATTTTTTGAAACATCTCCAAATAAGTTAAAAATAAGCATTGCTTAAAACAAAGTTATGTTGGTTTGATAGGTTGAATTTTATTCAAAAAAGAGGTTTTTTCACAGCCTGACGTTCCGGCGGCTTCACGAAGTGGCGAAGTTTGTGACTGATTTGTTTCTGCTAATATAAGATTTTCCAGCGGAAAATCGGCAACCGGCTTAAACAACTCTCGCTATTGCGTGAAACCGCTGTTAGCAACAGTTATTGTCTTTTTTCTATTGGATTGAAATTAATAAATCTATCAAAACCTTCGGGCTCATCTTTAATATTCTCAATTTCTTTCCATTTTCCATTAACATCAAGAATTTCTGCAATAATTCGTCCGTCCCTTTGATCAACATTTGCAAACTCTTTTAGACTGTCATTTTCAATTTTTAGGAAGTAGGTTGTCTGTCCGCCAGTTAACACACATGCGTCAATACAATTCAGTTTTTCATTATACATTAAGTTTGGAAAACTTTCTGAATTTTTTATCCAATGCAAAGATTTATTTTTAGGAGAATATAGAATTAATGTTTGTACATTATTTCCTCCTCGTGCTGCCATTCCTGTTGTGAAAATAATGTCATTGAAGCCATCATTATTAAAATCTTTAATTTCAGAATCTAAATCATTAATTCTAACTGCTTCTAAAGAAAGACTATCTTTTAATTCCCATTGAACTTTTCTTTTTTCATAAAGATAAACTTTGGCAATTGTATTCTCTTCTGTACCAATTTTGTAAATGGTAATTTTATTACTCTTTTTTTTGCCAAAACTTATTGAATCTGAAAAAACTTCAAGTGTATCAGTAACGATTAATTTTTCTGGTTTAGTTTCTAAAACAGTTTTTATTTCAGCTTTTTTACTGCAACAAATAAATAAAAGTAAAGTTATTAACGCGATGTTTTTCATAATTGTTGCTAACGTCCCGCCAGCTTGGCTTGCCGTTGCGTAAATATAGCACAAAAGTTTACAGGTACAAAACCGAGATTGGAAAAACCGGAGTTTTTTCCAAGTATGCGCAAGCCCAGCAATGGCGCCAAACTGCTGTGTGTGCCCTGCATATGCAGGACACACGCTGTAGACTTGTTAAAAACTTCGAAAATACAAATTTCGCAGAAGAAAGCAAGCGTATCAGCGTGTTATTTTTCCAGAGGGTGCAAGTCCCTTACGAGCGGATTGAAACCCCGAATCGTTAGCAAGTTGCAAGCTGGTTTGAAGTGATTCAAGCAGTGAAGGAAGCAAGACTGCAAAATCCGGTACTGACGAACAGAAACGTCATATGAGGCAGGTTAAAGAGGATAAGCGTCCACAGCAACGTAACGTCCAAAGTTTACCAAAACTTTAATTTGTAGATGACGCAGGCATTGGAGGAAGGAAAAAGCATTTACCAGGAGGGCGGAGCGTAAAGAAAATGTCCAGTGGACATTTTTAGCGAACGAGCCAGGAGGCGGGAGTGAGTGAGGTTACGAGTAACCATAAAGAGAAGTCAGCAGAGGTCATAGTACTTGAAAGCAAACGAGGTGCAAATAGATACTGCACAGGTCTCACAAACAAGGAAGGACTGAACGTAAAGAGGTTTTCAATGAATAAAGAAATGAACAATAGTCCTATTCAACGAAAACAGGTTAAAACACAACTCAACCCATCTCTTTGCGAACCGCCGAGTACGTGACCCGTATGCTCGGTGGTGTTTGAAATACGTGTTTATTTTTTATTGGAATTTCAAGATACCGCTTCGCTAAATTGAGAGGCTCTCCCTGTTCTTAATGAGCAGGGCAGTCTACTCGATTAGTGGCAGTTTTATTGTCCTTCTAATTTTCCTGTTGGGTTTAATATTTTCATTTTGTTTGCGTCAACTAGAATATTAAAATGTGTTACCAAATTACTTCCATTGTCTTCAAATACTTTCACTATGTAAATATTTTTTATAGTGTCGTCTAATGAAACAGACAAACTTAAATTTCGTTTTCCGTTTGATAAACTGTCAATAAGTTTTTCTTTGTCTAAATAAAGTTTTGATTGTTCAATTAAACTAACTATGTCTTCTTCTGTATGATTATCTTTAAAATGTGTCAGCATTGAATTTTTCCATTCTTTGTCAAACGAATTCCAATTTAAATAAGGTCCATCAAAGCTTTCTAAATAAACAAGTTGATAAGCAGTGTCATTTAGTTTTTGATAATCTGGGATTAAAAGGTCTCCACGTTGTTTGAAGCCTAATTCAATTAATTTATTCCATTCATTTGTTTCAGGAAGTCTATTTTTTTCTCTGTAATGTTCAATTGAATTAATAATCTTATTTCCAAATTTTATGTCATTATGTCTATTGATTGAAACTGGTAATTTCCACCAAATTATAAATCCAACAATTATTAATAGTATTATCAGTCCTATGGAAAGAAAAGTTAGAATTAATTTCTTGGTACTTGTCATTTTACTTTCTAATGAAATCTTTCGAAGTCGGTTTTGCAAAATTGCCACTAACGTCAGTCTGTGAAAAAACTTCACAAACTCCGTCAAATATAACTAAAATAGTTTGTTTAAAAAGGCTAGTTTTCGTATTTTTAATAATGCAACACATCCAAGGAATTTCCCGCCACCAGCTACAAGTAACGAGTTTAGAAGATAAAATCACTCCCGACAACCCTGTTCGTTTTATAGATGCTTTTGTTCAATGCATAGACCTTCAAAAAGTAGGATTTACGCCTGTTATTTTAAAAACCGAAGGTCGTCCTAGTTTTAAGAATCAAGTGTTTCTTAAAATCTATTTGTATGGTTATTTAAATGGTATTCGTAGCTCCAGAAAACTAGAAAAAGAATGCATTCGCAACATTGAAATGCAGTGGTTACTGGAAGATATTCGTCCTAATTATCACAGTATTTCAGACTTTAGAAAAGACAATCCCAAAGCACTCAAACAACTTTTTAAGCTATTTGTTTCTTTTTTGAAAGATGCCGATTTAGTTTCAGGAGAAACCATTGCTGTAGACGGAACAAAATCCAGAGCACATAATGGTAAAAAGTCAAATTTTAACCAAAAGAAAATTGATAAGCATTTAGCCTATATTGAAGCCCGAACACAAGAATACTTAGACGAATTAGAAAAAAATGATACTAAGGAAAACCTAGAAAAAGTTACCCATATTCAGCAAAAGATTGCGCGATTGCAGCAAAATAAAATCAAGTATGAATTACTGGAAGAAGAACTAAAAACTAGTGGCGAACCTCAAGTGAGTACTACAGATGCTGATGCGAGAGCCCTACTGGTACAAGGTCAAGTGGTAGAGGTATCCTATAATATTCAAGCTGCTGTAGATGATAAACACAATTTAGTTGTTGCTACACATACCATCAATAGGAATGATAAAAACGCACTTTCCGCCATTGCACTAGAAGCCAAAGCAAACCTAGCAAAAGAAACAATGACTGTTTTAGCTGACAAAGGCTATCACACAGGAAGAGAAATAGAAACCTGTACGCATAACAATATCACCACCATTGTAGCCCAACCCGACCAAGGGAAAAGCAACGAAAACGGCACCCAACCTGATTATTTAGTCTCTAAATTTATTTACAATAAACAAGAAAATACGTACACTTGTCCGCAAGGACAAACACTAACCACCACAGGACGCTGGCACAAGAAAAGTAGAGATAAGGAAAACACCAGCTATTTATTTCAAAAATACCGTACGCCAGGGTGTAAAACCTGTTCAGTAAAAGACCAATGCACTAGCCGAAAAGGAGGTAGGGAACTAGACCGAAGTCAGTATGCCACAGTAGTGGAACAAAATAACCAGCGCTACAAGGAAAATGCACAATTATACCGAAAACGACAAGAGATAAATGAACATATTTTTGGTACCATCAAACGCCAGTGGGGCTACAATCATACCAATTTAATAGGACTAGAAAAAGTAAATGGGGAACACAGTTTGATCATGTTGGTGTACAACATCAAGCGTACCATCAATATCCTTGGAATCCCTGATTTAATAGCAAAAATCAAATCCTGGAACTCACCTTACAAGAGAAAGGACTTGTTTTTAATAAAAACGACTTATTTAAACTTGTTTGTGGCCTTTGTATTTTTTGAAACATCTCCAAATAAGTTAAAAATAAGCATTGCTTAAAACAAAGTTATGTTGGTTTGATAGGTTGAATTTTATTCAAAAAAGAGGTTTTTTCACAGCCTGACGTTTTCGGGCTTGGCGAGGTTGCGAACTTCGGAACCGATTATTTTCTATCAAAGATAAAATTTCTTGCGAGAAATAAACGTGAATTTACTACAAAATTCGTAATCTTGCCAAACGCCTGTTAGCGGTAGTGCTTTAATTTTTGTCATCTATATCAATTCCAATAGGTACGTTTTAATTAAGCACTTTTTTCAGACATTTTTTATGGCTAAAAATACATTGTGATTCTTCGGAGTTTACAATTGTGATTTCAATCTCAACAGAATCTTTATGAGTTAAACTTTCTCCGCAAAAACAACACATAACTGTTTCCATTTGTTCCAAGAATTTAATTTGTTTTAAATTGCAATAAAACCTTTATAATATGCACAAACAAATAATAAAATAATTACGATTTGAGCACCTAAATAAGTTAGAGAGTTTTGTTTTCCATTTGGAGTAAACATTTTGTAAATATTGAAAATTATAGGAGGAAACAATACAATACACGTTGCAATTTGACCACACAATATTGCGCGAGGACTTTCTGCTCCAGCTCCTTCACCAAAATATCCCCAAAGAGCGAAAAACGAAATAAAAAATAATGCTACAGAATATAAAATTTCTAATGCAACAATTTTTAGTAAAAGTAGATAGTTAATTTTCAAGTTATGTTTCTTTAGATTCTTGATTCTGCTGTAGCATTACCGCTAACGTCCCGCCGGCTTGCCGTTCGGTGCGGATTTTAGCCTGAGACTTCACAAATATAAACAAAATTTGATTTAAAAATTGACTTTCCAAAAAAGCGTGAAACCCGCACTGACGGCAAACCGCTGTGTGTGCCCTGCATATGCAGGACACACGCTGTAGACTTGTTAAAAGTTTCGAAAATACAAATTTCGTAGAAGAAAACAAGAATATCAGCGTGTTATTTTTCCAGAGGGTGCAAGTCCCTTACGAGCGGATTGAAACCCCGAATCGTTAGCAAGTTGCAAGCTGGTTTGAAGTGATTCAAGCAGTGAAGGAAGCAAGACTGCAAAATCCGGTACTGACGAACAGAAATGTCATATGAGGCAGGTTAAAGAGGATAAGCGTCCACAGCAACGTAACGTCCAAAGTTTACCAAAACTTTAACTTGTAGATGACGCAGGCATTGGAGGAAGGAAAAAGCATTTACCAGGAGGGCGGAGCGTAAAGAAAATGTCCAGTGGACATTTTTAGCGAACGAGCCAGGAGGCGGGAGTGAGTGAGGTTACGAGTAGCCATGAAGAGAAGTCAGCAGAGGTCATAGTACTTGGGGCAAACGAGTTGCAAATAGATACTGCACAGGTCTCACAAACAAGGAAGGACTGAACGTAAAGAGGTTTTCAATGAATAAAGAAATGAACAATAGTCCTATTCAACGAAAACAGGTTAAAACACAACTCAACCCATCTCTTTGCGAACCGCCGAGTACGTGACCCGTACGCTCGGTGGTGTTTGAAATACGTGTTTATTTTTTATTGGAATTTCAAGATACCGCTTCGCTAAATTGAGAGGCTCTCCCTGTTCTTAATGAACAGGGCAGTCTACTCGATTGTACGACGGCTTTGATTTTGAATTTTTATTTTTTTATAGCATTTGATTATTTTGTATTTTTGAAAAAATACATCTTTATTATGAAAAAAATATTGTTATTACTTTTCGTATTAATATCCAGTTACGGATATTCTCAATATGGTTATGGAGGTTCAAACAACAATACTACTAACATATATATTGTTGAGACACCTAAACCAAATCCTTATGGTACAGCTGTAGATTATACGAGGGATGCGTATGAATCAGGAAGAACTCAAAGTGAATTACAAAAAAAATATAATTACAATTATGAGAGATTTTCAAACGCTTTCAATGATATTAGTAATAAAATTTATGCGTTAAATATAAATAGAGAGGCTAAAGATAGGATTATTAGAAGATGGAATATATATGTTGATAAAATAAAATCAACAAAGATTAACTTCGTGTCTAATAGTGAAGTAACGGATTATATTAATCATTCCTATAATCAAATTAATAAAGTAATATACGAGGAAACAAGTAATTAACCTCTATAATCATTTCTAATATTTGTCTTAAACTAATTTTATGGAAAGTTACACTTCTGCTGATATTCCCGCCACAATTAATTTCCAAAACCAAATCATTCCGCTTCAAGATGAGTATAAAAAATCTATTTTTTCTGGCGAACATTCTGAAAAGGAAATGTTTCATAATTATAGAATTGGTTGGATGTCCTTTGACGAGAAATGTCAGTTCATTTATGAAATAAAATTAAGAAAATTGTGTTGGGATATTATCGAGGAACACAACAGCTCGGATTTGAAACACATTGATTTAAAGAATTATCAAAGGTTTAAAGATTTGGTTTTTGATGCTTTATTTAAAACTAGCGAATTTTTAGAAAGACCTTAATTTGTTTTCATGGGTTTCTATCAATGTTTATAGTTTCTGTTTGGTTAAGCTGTTGTACAACTTCTCGGCGCTTGGCGTTCGGTGCGGAATTCCAGCGCTGACCAACACAAACATACCAAAAGTTTTGATAATTACCAGGCCTTTCCAAAAAAGCACAAACCCGCACTGACGCCAAACGCTTGTGTGTGCCCTGCATATGCAGGACACACGCTGTAGACTTGTTAAAAACTTCGAAAATACAAATTTCGCAGAAGAAAGCAAGCGTATCAGCGTGTTATTTTTCCAGAGGGTGCAAGTCCCTTACGAGCGGATTGAAACCCCGAATCGTTAGCAAGTTGCAAGCTGGTTTGAAGTGATTCAAGCAGTGAAGGAAGCAAGACTGCAAAATCCGGTACTGACGAACAGAAATGTCATATGAGGCAGGTTAAAGTGGATAAGCGTCCACAGCAACGTAACGTCCAAAGTTTACCAAAACTTTAACTTGTAGATGACGCAGGGATTGGAAGAAGGAAAAAGCATTTACCAAGGGAGGTCTCTTAGGTTACGTGTAGCCACAAAGAGAAGTCAGCAGAGGTCATAGTACTTGAAAGCAAACGAGGTGCAAATAGATACTGCACAGGTCTCACAAACAAGGAAGGACTGAACGTAAAGAGGTTTTCAATGAATAAAGAAATGAACAATAGTCCTATTCAACGAAAACAGGTTAAAACCAACTAAAATGATAGCAAGAGTAGTACATCCTTACAATCTTCAAAAAGCACTGGAACACGTGATTGCCAATAAAGGTAGTGCAGGTGTCGATGGTATTTCTATCCGAGAACTCCGCAAGGTCTTTTCAGCAAAGAAACTACAGCTTATTGAGGCAATCCAACAAGGAAACTACCAAGTACAACCCATTTTAGGTATTGAAATTCCCAAAGGAAACGGGAAAACCCGATTACTGGGCGTTCCCACCACTACAGAACGGGTGTTGCAACAACCCGTGATGCAAAGCATAGCACCGCTATTTGAACCTGAATTTAGTAGTCATAGTTTTGGATTTAGACCCAACAAAAACGCCCGACAAGCCATTGGACAGGCAAGGGAATACATCCATCAAGGACTCAACCACATTGTGGATATTGACCTGAAAAACTTCTTTGACGAAGTAGACCATTGTCTGCTCCTGAATTTGGTATTTCAAAAAGTAAAATGCAAAACCACCATGCGACTTATTCGCAAATGGCTCCGAGCGCCTATTAAAATCAATGGGAAACTACACAAACGCAAAAAAGGCGTTCCACAAGGTTCGCCTTTAAGTCCGTTACTATCAAACATTTTACTCCATCAATTGGATAAGGAAATGCATAGAAGAGGACATAAGTTTGTGCGCTATGCCGATGATTTCAGTATGTACTGCAAGAGCCACAATCAAGCAACAGCTACCCGAGCAGTCATTGAAAAATTCCTAAGAAACAAACTCAAATTAACCGTAAATCAAGAGAAAAGCGGGATTCGACGTCCTGTAACTTTCAATATTTTGGGATTTGGGTTCGTGCCTACGTACGAAAAAGGAAGCAAAAATCAATACCAACTCGTGGTGGCAGACAAAGCATGGAAACGCCTCAAAGAACGTCTTAAAAGCATCACCCGCAAAACCACGCCAGCTACCTTTGAAGAACGAATTACCAAGATAAACGAAGTCCAGCGAGGATGGTTAACCTATTTTCAAGGCACAAGTATCTTAGGGAAATTACGCGATTTAGACGGTTGGTTACGCAATCGCCTGCGCTATTGCATTTGGCATCATTGGAAGAAACCTGAGCGAAAAAGAAAGAATCTCATCCGACTAGGAATAGACCATGACCACGCCTATATGTGGAGCAGAACACGGAAAGGCGGATGGGCTATTGCACAGAGTCCTATTTTAGGCACTACCATTACTTTACAACGCTTGAAACAAAGAGGTTATGTTTCCTTAACCGAATTACATTTACAACTCAACCCATCTCTTTGCGAACCGCCGAGTACGTGACCCGTATGCTCGGTGGTGTTTGAAATACGTGTTTATTTTTTATTGGAATTTCAAGATACCGCTTCGCTAAATTGAGAGGATCTCCCTGTTCTTAATGAGCAGGGCAGTCTACTCGATTAGCAGTTCGGGCAATTGTTATATTATCGTTAGGCCGCATTGTTTAAAATATTCAAATGTCTTGTCATAATATTCTTTTGGCCTTGTAGTGTCTGTGTTGTCGACTTCAGGAATAAAAATAATGATTCCTTGTCTAGCACGTGTTAACAAAACACGATACGAATTTAAAAGATATTTTTTTGCAGAATCTTGATTAACGTTTTGCCATTTTGAACCTTTAAAATTCTGGTAATTCCATTTATTATTGTCTTGATACAAATTGATATCCCATGCAACACATGTAAAGTCAATTTCTAAACCTTGTATGTCAAATTCAGTAGCGATTTCTTCTAAGTAATATGATGAACGAACATCGTCTTTACCATTTAGAAACCAATTTGCTGGTTCAATTTCATTTTTAACGTCAATCCCGTCCGCCCGCAATCTGCGTCCGCCCGAACTTGCTACAACACCAATTCTTTCCGTTCCTTTTGCTTTTTGTTTTAGCCATTTTTTCGCGGTTTTTAAATTTCTTGTTAAAAAAATTGGATAATTGTCTTTGAATGAATCAAATACATACTTTGCTTGTTCACTTTGGTTTTCTAAAACATATTGAACGAATAATGCAATTTTTTCACTTCTAAACGAACGAATTGAAACTGCCAAATGCAAGTCAGTTTCTTTGTTTCCATTTATTTGTAGCCAATTCAAAAGCACTTCGTCATTTAAATATGTTGTCTTTTCGCTTAAAATTTTGTCTGAATAGTAAATGTTCCAATCAGAATATTTTTGCTTTAACGATTCAATCCATTCTGAAACACCGGCTTCGCCTGTGTTGATTTCCTGTCCGCCACCAATTAAACAAACAATTGTGCACCAATCTTCGTGGCGATTCATTACGCTAATCAAATATTCTGGTTCGGACATTTCAAAGTCTTCAATTCCTTTTTTGGTTTTCATAAACTTTGAAACTTGTTCTTTTTGCCAAGCTCTTTGGGCTTCGTCAAATACAACAACTTTTTCAATAGGTGCTTTCTCTGTTTTTAAGTTGTCGTCTCTAAAATGGTGAATGTTTTGAATAAACGCTTTTGCTTCACGTTCTGCATCTGTTCGCTTTAATTTGTCTCCATTTTCTTTTGCAGTTGCAACCGAATCACGCGTTAACGCTTCCCTTAGTACATCAACCAAAGGCCCGTTACCGGAAAGAAAAACAGAGTGTTCTGATTCGTCTGCTTTAAGACGTTCGTTTGCAATATTCAAACCTGCAAGTGTTTTCCCAGCGCCAGGAACGCCTGTGAGAAAACATATTGATTTTTGTTTTTTCGCTTTTGCATTTTCAATAATATTATTGATTGCTTTTGCAGTTCGTGAAAGATTTATTGCACCCGAATCGCTTCGGGAAATTTCTTGAACATTATGTCCTTTGTACAGCGCTTGCGCTGCTTCAATAATTGTTGGTGTTGGTTTATATGTACTGATTTCCCAATCAGAAGCATTTATATTTTGTGCAGCAGTTTGATTAGCTAAAATGTTTTTTAGAGTGCTTTCAAAATTGTCTGCATTGCAAAGAATGCAGTTGTCTAAACGAATTGCACTTTGAATGTTGCTTGTTTCATTTGGTGCTTTTGTCGCGACTAAGATTGGAATGATTGTTTTGTCGTGGCTACCTTCGTGAAAGTTTAGCAAGTCGAGGCAATAATCTATTGTTTGGTATTGTGCGTCTTTCGTGTAATGATTGTCGCCAACTTTAAACTCAATTACAAAAATGAAATTATTTGAAATTAAAATATTGTCTACTCGTTTGCCCATTCGCGGAATGGAAAATTCGAAATAAAGATTTCCTTGAATGTTTTTGAGACACGATTTTAAAAAGTCAATTTGTTTGAGCCAAGCATTTTTTTGCTGGTCTTCAAGGTCGTGTTGGTGATTTTTTGCAAGCTGTCCAAAAATCGAATTTGTGTCTTCTATTAAAAAATTGTCTGTCGTGTTTTGGTAATAACTTCTATTCATTTTCGGATGTCGTTTCTTTCGTTTGAGGTGTCGCTCATGCCTGACTGCTAACGTCAGTCTGTGAAAAAACTTCACAAACTCCGTCAAATATAACTAAAATAGTTTGTTTAAAAAGGCTAGTTTTCGTATTTTTAATAATGCAACACATCCAAGGAATTTCCCGCCACCAGCTACAAGTAACGAGTTTAGAAGATAAAATCACTCCCGACAACCTTGTTCGTTTTATAGATGCTTTTGTTCAATGCATAGACCTTCAAAAAGTAGGATTTACGCCTGTTATTTTAAAAACCGAAGGTCGTCCTAGTTTTAAGAATCAAGTGTTTCTTAAAATCTATTTGTATGGTTATTTAAATGGTGTTCGTAGCTCCAGAAAACTAGAAAAAGAATGCATTCGCAACATTGAAATGCAGTGGTTACTGGAAGATATTCGTCCTAATTATCACAGTATTTCAGACTTTAGAAAAGACAATCCCAAAGCACTTAAACAACTCTTTAAACTCTTTGTTTCTTTTTTGAAAGATGCCGATTTAGTGGCTGGTGAAATCATTGCCATTGACGGAACAAAATCTAGAGCACACAACGGTAAAAAGTCGAATTTTAACCAAAAGAAGATTGACAAGCACTTGGCTTATATTGAAGCTAAAACCCAAGAATATTTGGATGAATTAGAAAAAAATGATACTAAAGAAAACGTAGAAAAAGTCACCAATATTCAACAAAAGATTAAGCGATTAAAACAAAACAAAATCAAGTACGAATTATTAGAAGAAGAATTAAAAACTAGTGGCGAACCACAAGTTAGTACTACAGATCCAGATGCTAGAGCATTGCTAGTTCAGGGGCAAGTAGTAGAAGTTTCCTATAATATTCAAGCTGCGGTAGATGATAAACATAATTTAGTAGTGGCCACGCACACCATCAATAGGAATGATAAAAACGCACTTTCCGCCATTGCACTAGAAGCCAAAGAAAACCTAGCAAAAGAAACAATGACTGTTTTAGCTGACAAAGGCTATCACACAGGAAGAGAAATAGAAACCTGTACCCATAACAATATCACCACTATTGTGGCTCAACCCGACCAAGGGAAAAGCAACGAAAGCGGGACACAACCTGATTATTTAGTCTCACAATTCACATATAATAAGCAAGAAAATACTTACACCTGTCCGCAGGGGCAAACACTAACCACCACAGGACGCTGGCATAAGAAAAGTAGAGATAAGGAAAACACCAGTTATTTATTCCAAAAATACCGTACGCCAGGGAGTAAAACCTGTTCAGTAAAAGACCAATGCACTAGCCGAAAAGGAGGTAGGGAACTAGACCGAAGTCAGTATGCCAAAGTAGTGGAACAAAATAACCAGCGCTACAAGGAAAATGCACAATTATACCGAAAACGACAAGAGATAAACGAACATATTTTTGGGACTATCAAACGCCAGTGGGGGTATAATCATACCAATTTAATAGGACTAGAAAAAGTAAACGGGGAACACAGTTTGATTATGCTGGTGTACAACATCAAGCGTACCATCAATATACTTGGAATCCCTGATTTAATAGCAAAAATTAAAGCTTGGAACTCGCCTTACAAGAGAAAGGACTTGTTTTTAATAAAAACGACTTATTTAAACTTGTTTGTGGCCTTTGTATTTTTTGAAACATCTCCAAATAAGTTAAAAATAAGCATTGTTTAAAACAAAGTTATGTTGGTTTGATAGGTTGAATTTTATTCAAAAAAAAGGTTTTTTCACAGCCTGACGTTTTGCGGCTTGGCGAAGGCTGCCTAACGGATGCTTAAAGTTCGCACAATGTTTATGGCAGCTTTTGCAAAACCCCTGTGTGTGCCCTGCATGAGCAGGACACACTCTGTAAGCTCGAATAAAAATTCGAAAATACAAATTTCGAATTATAAATCCAACTTATGGAGTGTTATTTTTCCAGAGGGTGCAAGTCCCTTATGGGCGGATTGAAACCCCGAACCATTAGTACGTCGCAAGGTTGCTAGTTGTGAAGCTAGGACTGAAGGAAGCGAGACGACAAAAGTCTGTACTGACGAACAGAAAGTACATAAGAGGCAGTATAAGAAGGATGAGTGTCCACAGCAACATGAAGTCCAAAACAGTGTCCTGAACATGCTATTAAATCAGGTTCTTATATTGTAGATGTACCAGCGATAGACTTAAAGGAAAAAGCTCTTACCGGGGGAGGTCTTTGCAACCACGGGTTGGTTAAGCAAAGAAGTCAGCAGAAGTCATAGTACTTGTGGTAACGAGTTGCGAATAGAGACCGCATAGGACTCACAACCAAGGAAGGACTGAACGTTATTTTCTGTAAAATTAAAATAAGAAAGATATTCTTAGCTTATTTATAAAGTCGCAGATAGCTCAATTGGTGTAAAGAGCAATTGGTTGATGGATAACGAACCGCCGTATACGTGAACCGTACGTACGGTGGTGTGAGAGGCGCACTCCGTTAGTTTCTAGCGGAGCCGTCTACTCGATTACCTGCTGTTTTTTATTTTAATCTAATTATTCCACCATCTTTATGCTCATTATTTTCTTCACTCCAATTATTGGTTCGCATTAATTTGAGTTTTTCGATGTCTAAATTGTTTGTAAGTTTTATGTTTTTTACCGAGCTTCTAAAAACATCATATTGAAAAGGAGGTTCAGCCCATTCTAAAGTATATTGATAAGCATCAATTATTTGATTTTCATCGTTAGTTTTTATGATTAAAATATCATTAAAATCTTTTATTATTGAACCACTACCATCATTATAGCTACTTCCTTTAAACGTTGCGATAAATTGATAATAATTGTATTTACCATTTATCGGCTCAAAGGCTGTAATTATTTTTTTTGTTTTTTTAAATAAACCAAAATTATCATCGACATCATTTAATTTTGAATAATCAAAGTCAGAATTGTTTGTCTGCTTTTTGAGTATATAAAGTTTAGTTTCATTTAGTTCAGTCGCTTTATTTTCATTCGTTGCTTCATAAACTATTTCCATTGGTTTAGTTTTACAAGAAACTAATACAGATAAAAGTAAAGTTAATATTAAAAAATTGTTGAGTCTCATAACTTGTTTTAATCGTTTGATTTACGCATTTTTTCAAAATAGCAGGTAACTCATAAATAGGCGCACCTATTAATTTGTTGTTGTATTGATTTTATTGAAACAATACAAAAAGCGTACTTCGCTAACTAAATTGTTTCTGATTCCAAAAATATAAAATTTAAAATTATAATGTATCTAAAGGACTGATGATTTTTTGTAAACTTTTATCGCTTACATAAGTATAAATCAATGTGGTTTTAATGTCTCGATGCCCTAATAATTCTTGTATAAATCGTATATCTGTACCATTTTCAAGCAAGTGGGTTGCATAACTATGGCGCAAACTGTGAATGCCCACAGGTTTCTGAATTCCTGCTTTGCGCAGCGCATCTTTGAAAACTTTTTGAAGACTTCGTTTGGAGTACATTCCTCCATATTGCCCTTCAAAGAGGTATTCTTTGGGTTGATAAGCTTTGTAGTACGCCCGTAGTTGCTCCAGTATCGATTGAGGTAAGTTTACATAGCGGTCTTTTTTGCCTTTGCCTCTTTGTATATGTACCCTCATGGATTTGCTATCTATATCGGTAATTTTCAAACTAACAATTTCAGAAATTCGTAATCCCATGCCGTAACATAGTTTCAAAGCGGTATTGTGTTTTAAATTAGCCACATGGTCAAAAATAGCTTTTACTTCAGTAGTATGTAAATATTTAGGTAATAGTGCTTGTTTTTTCGGTCTAGGGATTTCTAAAGCTAATTTGGGTTGTTTTAAAACTTCTAAGAAGAAAAATTTGATGCCATTTATTCGACTATGTAACGTGTTTTCTTTAAGTTTTAAAGTAGTAATGCAGTACAATAAGTAGTTTTTAACATCATCTATAGTACAATCATAAATACTTTTGTCGTTAAGATAATAAAGGAACTGTGCTAATTCTAAACTATAACAGCGGATGGTACTTGGACTATACCCCAGCAGTTTCAATTGCTCGATAAGCTTATTCAAAACGCCTTGATGGATAGGATGTATTTTTGAAAAAACAATTTTACCCACTTCATATTCGGTAGGTAAACCAAAAAGTTTTCGATATTCAATCACATCGGGGACATACCACATTTTGTTGCTATGACTCCAACGAATTCCCTTTAATTGCTTGACTTTTTCAATTAACTCAATTTTTTTTTCAAAAGCTATAAAAATAACTTTCTGCTCGCGATGTTCTCCTAAAAGGTAGCTAAATGGCTGATAGTTTTTCATTTTGGCGCATATTTAGAATAAAAATACTAAATATTCATTTGAAAAACAATGTGTTATAGAATCATCATGATCCTGCATCCATCATCCTGCATCCATCATCTATACAGCTTAAATCCTTTTTCTACTATAAAAATCGGTACCATTAGCGGTTAATTACCAAGTTATGCCGCCATCGTGGGGAATGGCTTTATTTTGTTTGTTATCAGTTAGCTGTTCATAATTTCGCCCCGCTAGTATGCCTATTTTACCATTGTAAAAATCAGAAGTAAAAATACCTGTCATTGTTTGTCCTTGCACTATTGGGGTTTCCGTTTTTTTTCAGCTAAATCCTTTGTTGTCTGATACATAACAATTGGCACTTTTACCACCTGAAACCATAAATAATTTCCCTTCTTTATAAGTAATGTTTGTATTACTAGCAGCAAAAAACGATTCACCTGTAGCAAATTGAGGTAAGGTAGAACAAGGTAGTTTGGTCCAAGTGTTGCCGCCATCAGCCGTTTTAATGATGCTTGGGCAATTCTCGGTAGGGTCGCCTATCGCAATTCCTTCTTTTTCATTCATAAAAAGCATGGCGTCATAAAAAACTTTTTCGTGTTGCTCTTGGTACACTAACTCAGTTTGCAAAGTTTTCTTATCAATACGATACAATAAAGCTGGATTAGCAACGGTTAGTATAAAAACACTGTTGTTGGTTTGAGCAATACTTCTGAATTCTAATTTTAAGTTGTTGTTTTGAATGGTTGTTTGGTAGCTTTGAGCATCTTTTTCTAGAGTAAGGAATCCAAATTTATTTCCATTCCCGGCATACCATATTTTATGCTGATCAACCAGTAAGGCTCTAACACTAATTTTATCGTGGAGTAAGGTGTCTATTTTGATTTTTGTATAATATGGATTTGTTTTTGTTTCATGGGTTGATTTACAAGCGTTTAAAAGAACCAATAGGAGTGGTAATAAATAATATTCTATCATGGTAAATAATTGCTAATCAGTAGTGTAATCTATTTGAATAAATTTTGGTTAAAAATACAAACTATTAGTAGGAAATATTTTAATTTTGTTGTTTATTTTTTATTAACTTCAATTATGAGCGCATCGCATCATCAAGACCTCCACAGCAAATTTACCTTAGGTGGAATTCTTGTAACTCTTGGAATTATTTATGGAGACATCGGTACATCGCCTTTATATGTAATGAAGGCCATCATTGGTAGTCACGCTATCAATGCAGATGTTGTTTTAGGGGGGATTTCAGCCATTTTATGGACCCTAACCTTACAAACTACTTTAAAGTATGTAATTATGACGCTTTCTGCCGATAACAATGGCGAGGGAGGAATATTTGCATTGTATGCTTTAGTAAAACGAACGAAAGTGAAATGGCTTATTATTCCAGCTATTGTTGGAGGATCGGCTTTATTAGCTGATGGTATTATTACGCCACCTATTTCAGTATCTTCAGCTGTTGAAGGGATGCAGTTGTATTTCCCAGAAATTAACACTGTTCCTATTGTTATTGGTATCTTAGTACTTTTGTTTTTAATTCAGCAATTTGGAACCAGTTTAGTGGGCAAATTTTTTGCGCCTATGATGACCATTTGGTTTGGAATGTTGGCAGTTTTAGGAATTGTTCAAATTTCACATAATTTTGACGTTTTAAAAGCGGTAAACCCTTATTATGCAATTCATTTGTTGCAAATTCATCCAGAAGGCTTTTATGTATTAGGTTTTGTTTTCTTATGTACTACTGGTGCTGAAGCTTTATATTCAGACATGGGGCATTGTGGACGTCAAAACATACGTATCAGTTGGATTTTTGTAAAAATAGCTTTAATGCTTAATTACTTTGGTCAGGGAGCCTTTTTGATTAAACATCAAGGGGAAACTTTAAAAAGTATAAACCCTAATAATATAAATCCTTTCTATTTAGTAATGCCAGAATGGTTTCAGCCTTTTGGTATTTTGATTGCTACATTGGCTGCGGTTATTGCTTCGCAAGCGTTAATTTCAGGATCTTTTACCTTAATTAATGAGGCGGTTCGATTAAACTTTTGGCCTAAAGTTAAAATCAAATATCCTACCGTTTTAAAAGGGCAATTGTACATTCCTTCTATCAACTGGTTGCTGTTAGCAGGCTGTATTGGTATTGTATTATATTTTAAAGAATCTAGCAAAATGGAAGCGGCTTATGGCTTAGCTATCGTATTGTGTATGATAATGACTACTATATTACTGATGTATTATATGGTTATGAAACGCATTGCAGGGTATATAATCGTACCTGTAATCTTATTTTATTTAGCTATCGAATTTAGTTTCTTGATCGCTTGTTTAGATAAATTTCCGCATGGAGGATATGTGACGCTTATTATTGCTTCTGTCTTAATTTTTATTATGGCTGTTTGGTACAGAGCTAAACAAATTGGTAAAAATTACACCAAATTTGTAAAAGTAGATCATTATAAAAAAGTATTGGCTGAATTGAGTGTGGATTTATCTATTCCAAAATATGCTACGCATTTAGTTTATATGACTAATGCCAATCGTGTAGATGAAATAGAGGAAAAAGTGATGTTTTCTATACTTCAAAAACGTCCTAAAAGAGCCGATATTTACTGGTTTATCCATGTAAATGTAACTAACGAACCGTATTGTAAAGAGTATCGTGTGACTGAAATTATAAAAGATGATTTGTACAGAATTGACTTTAACTTAGGTTTCCGTGAGCCTACAAAAATCAATTTGATGTTCAAGGAAGTAATCAAAGATATGGTTGAAAAAGGGGAAGTGGATATAACCAGTCGATACGAATCGTTACACAAAAACAAAATATTGGGGGATTTCAAATTTGTATTGTCTGAAAAATATTTATCTAACGATAGTTTCTTAGGATTTACTGAAAAGATCATTATGAATACATATTTCTTCTTAAAAAGATTCTCCTTGTCAGAAGAAAGTGCTTTTGGTTTAGACATCAGTTCTGTTAAAATTGAAAAATTCCCAATGGTACTTCATGCTCCTGAAAAAATTAAAATGGAACGCGTATATAAAGACTAATTATGATATCGTATAATACTAAAGATTGGTTTACATTTATTTTTAAAATTCATAAAGCCGATACCTTTAGGCAACTTTTTCCGTTGATGGTTAGCATTGGCGGTTATGCGGGTTGTGTCGCTTTTTTGGAACTTGAATATTTTCAATTAGCAGAAGATCATAATTTAAAAAACATTCCCATCATGCATAGCATGCTGGGATTTGTTATTTCATTACTCTTGGTTTTTCGCACAAATACCGCTTATGATCGTTGGTGGGAGGGACGCAAACAATGGGGCGCATTAGTCAATAACAGTAGAAATTTAGCAGTTAAATTATCGGCTTTGTTATCTAATAAACAAGATCGTATTTTGTTTAAAAAAGCCATTCCACATTTTGCACAAGCTTTAAGTTTGCATTTAAAAAATGAAAAAATCAGTCAAGAGCTTTTTGAAGAGTTCAATATTAATATTGAAAACAAAAAGCACAAACCCAATCAAATTATCAAATTGATGGTAAAAAAAATTCAGGAGCTGCGAAGTGAAAATAAGTTGACCGATGAGAATATATTATTCATAAATCCTGAGTTAACTTCTTTTTTAGATATTTGTGGCGCCTGCGAACGTATTAAAAACACACCTATACCTTTTTCGTATAGTGTTTTTCTTAAAAAGTTCATATTTTTTTATGTCATGACTTTGCCTTTTGGTTATGTATTTTCTTTAGGATACTATACGATTCCAGTAGTTATGTTTATTTTTTATGTCTTAGCTAGTTTAGAATTAATTGCTGAAGAAATTGAAGAACCTTTTGGTAACGATCAAAATGACTTACCTACTGATAAAATAGCCGAAAATATCAGAAAAAATATTGAAGAAATCTTATAAAATAAAAGACAGTCTATGGAGTTTAGCACTGTCTTTTTTTATTACGTTTCTTTGAAACTTTTAATTCTTATTTTTTAATTCTTATTTTTTAATTTCTGCATTTGCATATGTTGCATCCAATAAATTACAAAATTTTATATCAACGTAAGTTATCCATTTCAGAAATGCCATCGTTTAATTTTAAAAAAAAGGATGTATTTTTCTGAGATGTTTAATTTTTTTGCAGTAAATAAAATCACTTTTCTTTAAAAATTAACACTTCTTCTTTATATTTGGATAAAAACAGTATTAAAATTCAATAAAATGTCTAAATATATTTTATCCTTAGATCAAGGTACAACCAGTAGTCGTTCCATATTGTTTGATTATCAAGGTAATGTGATTGGGGTTGCCCAAAAAGAATTCCAACAAATTTTTCCTTCCCCTGGATGGGTAGAACATGATCCGCTTGAAATTTGGGAAACGCAAAAGGAAACGATGCTCGAGGTTATTGCTACGGCTGGCATATCTGTGAGTCATATTGCAGCAATTGGTATAACAAATCAAAGAGAAACTACTGTGGTTTGGGATAAAAACACTGGAAATCCCATATACAATGCTATAGTATGGCAAGACCGAAGAACTGCCGTATTTTGTGATGAATTGAAAAGCAAAGGGCTTAGTCCGTTTATTCAACAAAAAACAGGTTTAGTCGTTGACGCATATTTTAGTGGAACTAAAGCGAAATGGATATTAGATACTATTCCAGAAGCACGAAAAATGGCCGAAAAAGGAGACTTGCTTTTTGGTACTATTGATACTTGGTTGTTATGGAAACTTACTGAAGGACAAACGCATGCCACAGATGTAAGTAATGCCAGTAGGACTATGTTGTGTAACATTCAAAGTTGTGAGTGGGATACTGAATTATTAGAGATACTTACCATTCCTTCACAAATGTTACCTAAAATATCTAGCAGTAGTGAGGTATATGGATATACTACTTTATTAGATTCTCAAACGCGTATTCCCATTGCAGGAATTGCAGGTGATCAGCAATCGGCATTATTTGGGCAAATGTGTACGCAACCAGGAATGGTTAAAAACACCTATGGAACGGGTTGTTTTATGCTTATGAATACAGGTGAACAACTGGTTCCTTCTCAAAACAACTTATTAACCACCGTAGCTTGGCGCATTAACGGGGTAACGCATTATGCTTTAGAAGGAAGTGTGTTTATTGCAGGTGCTGTGGTACAATGGTTACGTGATGGTTTAGGAATTATTAAATCTTCAGCAGAAGTTGAAAGTTTAGCCCAACAAGTAACTACTACCGATGGCGTATATATTGTGCCAGCTTTTGCAGGTTTAGGAGCTCCATATTGGAATCAACATGCTCGTGGTACTCTTACGGGTTTAACCCGTGGCACTACGAGTGCTCATATAGCTAGAGCATGCCTTGAAAGTATTGCATATCAAACCAGAGATGTATTATTAGCGATGCAAGCAGATAGTTCGATTTATATTAAAGAATTGCGTGTTGATGGTGGAGCCACTGCAAATAATTTATTGATGCAATTTCAATCGGATGTGTTAGATACTAAAGTCATTAGACCTACTATAACTGAGACTACAGCTCTTGGGGCAGCCTATTTAGCTGGCTTGGCTGTAGGTTTTTGGGAAAGTATGGAAGCTTTACAAAATCAATGGCAAATTGATACCGTTTTTGAATCTAGAATGGATAACGAAACCAGAACTCAGTTAAATGAAGGTTGGAAAAAAGCCATTAATGCTTCGGTAGCATTTATTTAAAAGTTGTTAAAGCGAACAGATTATAGCTGCGCTGCATATTTTGAGGCTTTTTTTTTCAAAAACTTAAAAAAATAATCGCACAAGTAATGGACAGATTAACCCAAATTGAAAAATTAAAATTTGACACTCATTTTGATTGTATCATTATTGGGGGAGGTGCAACAGGTTTGGGTTGTGCTATAGACGCGGCATCTCGAGGCTATAAAACTTTGTTATTAGAAAAATATGATTTTGCAAAAGGGACATCAAGTCGCGCTACTAAATTAGTGCACGGTGGTGTTCGTTATTTAGCACAGGGTAATATCAGATTAGTACGTGAAGCACTTTTTGAAAGAGGAAGATTGTTGCGTAATGCTCCTCATGTTTGTCAAAAACTTCCATTTGTAATGCCCGCTTATCATTGGTATGATAAATGGTATTATGGAATGGGGTTATGGGTGTATGAATTTTTATCGAGCAAACTAAGTTTAGGAAAAACTGATTTTTTATCTAAAACAGAAACCTTAGCGCTTTTACCTAGCATCAAAGCTAAAGGATTGTCCGGTGGAATTAAATATTTTGACGGACAATTTGATGATAGTCGATTAGCTATTAACCTAGCACAAACTGCGGTCGAACAGGGTGCGATAGTAATTAATTATTTTGGGGTAACCGATTTTATAAAGCAGGATAATCAAATAATAGGGGTTGTAGCTACTGATATTTTTACTAACGAATCAATACGTTGTACTGCTAAAACCGTAATTAATGCTACGGGGGTATTTGCCGATTCGCTTCTGGTTTTAGCCGAAAAGGAACATGTTAAAACTATTGCTCCATCTCAAGGTATTCACTTAGTTGTTGATCAGCATTTTTTTGAAGGTAAAACAGCGTTAATGATGCCTAAAACTGAAGATGGACGCGTTTTTTTTGTAATCCCATGGCATAACAAATGGATTTTAGGAACTACGGATACTCCTGTATCAGAAGTACATGTTGAACCTAGACCTTTAGAGGAAGAAATTGTTTTTATACTACATCATTTTAATATGTATACTGCTAAAAAATTAGAGCGTTCAGATGTAAAAAGTGTTTTTGTAGGTTTACGACCACTCGTAAAAGTTGAAAATGAAAGCTCTACTGCAGTAATGCCTCGTGATCATGCAGTAAAAGTCTTAGAATCAGGTTTAATACATATAATAGGAGGGAAGTGGACTACCTATAGAAGTATGGCTCAACACGCAATTGATGTGGCTATTGAACATGCAGGTTTGAATTTTGTAAAATGCAAAACAAAACGGCTTCCTATTCACGGTTGTACACCAGTAGTTTCTGACGGACATTTGGCTGTTTATGGCAGCGATAAAGTAGCTATTGAGCAACTAATGCAAAGACAACCCGAATTAAGTTTAAAAATTCATCCCGACTATCCATATACAAAAGCAGAAGTGGTTTGGTTTATTCAAAATGAAATGGCACAAACCCTTGAAGATGTTTTGGCCAGAAGAATAAGATTGTTATTTTTGGATGCTCAAGCAGCCATTGAAGCTGCGGAGATAGTCGCAGAATTGTTTGTAATTGAAATGAAAAAAAGTCAGTTTTGGAAAGAGACTCAATTGACTGAATTTAAAAAACTTGCTTTGCAATATTTAATTAATTAAAACCAAAAACAAAATTATGATAAATCCGTACGTATTTGAATTTGTTGGCACTTTACTGCTCATTTTATTAGGAAACGGTGTGGTGGCTAATGTGGTTCTAAACAAAACTAAAGGTAATAATGGCGGTTGGATAGTGATAACCTTTGGTTGGGCTATTGCTGTATTTGTGGGAGTTTATGTATCAGCAGCTGCTAGTGGAGCACATCTTAACCCGATTGTATCTTTAGCTTTGGCGGCTATGGGGAAATTTGCTTGGTCTGATTTGCCGCTGTATGTTTTAGCACAATTTTTAGGTGCTATGGCAGGTACAACGCTTGTGTTTTTGGCCTATAAACAGCATTATGATGAAACGACTGATGCTGGGCTAATTAAAGCTACTTTTTGTAATGAGCCCGCAATTCGAAACACTTTTCATAACTTATTGACAGAGATTATTACAACCTTTGCCTTAGTATTTGGTATCTTATTTTTAAGTGGTGCAGAGCACACTTTAGGAAGTCTTGATGCTTTACCTGTTGCCTTGTTAGTATTAGGTATCGGGCTTTCATTAGGTGGAGCTACTGGATATGCAATTAATCCAGCACGTGATTTAGGTCCTAGAATTATGCATGCGCTTTTACCTATTAAAAATAAAGGAACGAGTGATTGGGGATATGCTTGGATCCCAGTAATAGGTCCTATTCTTGGAAGTTTACTCGCTGTAGGAGTTTTTCAGCTTTTAGGTGTTTAAAAAAAGCATCGGATTTATTAGTATAATTATTGAATTTACAATTTAAAAGAATTTCCCACACGATAACAACGGTTTATTCAGTTACTTTACCTTTTAACGTTGAGTTTTCAAGTGGGAAATTATTGATTTTTAAAAGATTTATTCTAAATTCTTATCTTCATAAGTATTTAAAGAATTTTAACCTTCCAAGTTATTTTTACCAGCAGGCAGTTCAAAAATTTCTAAATCAAAATAAATAATAGCCGCTAAAATATGGTCAAAAATATCACTCATTATGTATTCGTAGTTTTCAAAACGCTTATCGTTCGAAAAACAATAAATCTCTAAAGGAATACCATATTGAGTAGGTTGCAATTGACGACACAACAAAATCATATCTTTATTTAACCCAGGATAATTTTCCAAATATTTGGTGATATATTTTCTAAATAACCCGAAATTTGTCAAATTACGACCATTTATTGATAAAGATTTGTCTATTTCATGTAAGTTGTTATGACGTTTAATGTCAACTTGTTTTTTTTGTATATAATTAGTTAACAGTTGAATACGGTTAAAATCCTCAAGTTCTTCTTCACGTATAAAACGTATCGAATTGGCTTTGATTAAAATATGTCGTTTAATGCGTCTTCCGTCCGAATTTATCATACCACGCCAGTTTCTAAAGCTATCAGAAATTAAGCTGTAAGTAGGAATTGTAGTAATAGTATGATCAAAATTTCGGACTTTAAGCGTAGTCAAGTTAATTTCAATAACATCCCCATCGGCTCCAAATTTATCCATCGTGATCCAATCACCAATTCGAATCAAATCGTTAGCAGATACTTGAACTGAAGCTACAAAACCTAAAATAGTATCCCTGAAAATTAAAATGACTAAAGCAGAAACTGCTCCTAGTGTTTTTACTAAAGTATCCGTACTCACATCAAAAATTTTAGCAACAATGGTTATTGCTCCCAAAATCCATAACAGAATCATAATAACCTGTAGATAACTATCTATAGGTTTATCCATGTATTCAGGCTTGGTTTTTAAATAATCACGAATAGCTTTTAAAATAGAAATTACAATCCATAAAGTCAATAACACAATATATACACCAACTAAACGACCAAAAATAGTCTCCCAAGAGTTGAAATCATCGAGTATGACTGGTACCACTTTATAAATGTAAATCAGCGGAATAAGATGAGACATATACTTTGCTGTTTCATTTGAAATCAGCAAATCATCAAATTTTGTTCGTGTTTTTTGGGCTACAATGGCCATTCCAGTAACTAAAACAAAACGACAAACTAGATAAATAAGATAAACAATACCGCTTAGTAAAGCAATATTTACCAATAGTCCTATATAAGATTCAACAGTAGTATTGAAATCAAATTTTTCGAAAAATTTATAAACCCAGCCAAATATTTTTTCCGTCTTCTCAAACATTTTTTAAATATTTTTTTTCAATATAAAAAGTTCCCAATGGTATTAATGAACCTATTAAAATCTCTAACATAGTTTTATCATTCCAGCCTTGTGGTTTTCTAAGTTTCAAAGCTAAAAATACATAAGCGATAAACAAAACCCCATGAGTCATTCCAAATGGGAATAACAAAGTTTTATACAAACTCATATTCGTTGGTTTGATTGCTAACATGTTGAATAAGATGATAATATACGAAATACCCTCTAATAAGGCTACATACCTAAAATTTCTAAGCATAAGATTTGAAAATATACTGCAAAGTAAAGCAAAGTTTGGCAAGAAATCTACTGCAAAATAAGGCTTTCGAGTTAAATATTATATAAATTTTATTTTTTAAAAAAAAGTGGGGATAACCGTTTTTTAGACGTAATTTTGCAAAAATTCCAAAATAGGTATGACACGTAGCGATTTAGACCCCGTTAAAGCAGAGAAAAAAACACTTTACGACTATCAGTCGCGAGATATTAACACCATATTTGACCGTATGGATAATACCCAACCCAACTTCCGATTGTTGTATCAATTGCCAACAGGAGGGGGGAAGACGGTAATTTTCTCGGAAATCGTGCGTCGTTATATAGAAACGCATCAAAAAAAAGTAGTTGTACTGACTCACCGCATTGAGTTGTGCAAACAGACTTCTAAAATGCTTGATACCTTTGGAGTAAAAAATAAAATTATCAATTCTAAAGTTAAAGAATTACCTGATCAAGACGAGTTTGAATGTTTTGTGGCTATGGTTGAGACTTTAAAAAATCGTTTAAATGACGACTTGTTACAAATTGATAATGTGGGACTTGTAATTATTGACGAAGCCCATTATAATTCATTCCGAAAATTATTAAATCGTTTTAAAAACTCATTTATTTTAGGGGTTACTGCGACTCCTTTAAGTTCTAATATCGAGCTTCCTATGTATGAAAATTACAAGGAATTAATAGTTGGTGATCCAATTAAAAAACTGATTGACAATGGTTTCTTGGCTAAAGCAACCACCTATAGTTATGATGTAACGTTGTCGAGTTTAAAAGTTGGAATTAATGGTGATTATACTGTAAAATCTTCTGACGAATTGTATTCGCAATTAGATATGCAATCCAAATTATTGAGCGCCTACGAAGAAAAATCGAAAGGGAAAAAGACTTTGATTTTCAACAATGGTATCAATACGTCTTTATATGTTTACGAAACGTTCAAAAAAGCAGGATATGATATTCGTCATTTAGATAATACAACGAGTACCGAAGAACGTAAAGATATATTGAAATGGTTTAAGCATACGCCTAACGCAATTTTATCATCGGTAGGAATCCTAACCACTGGTTTTGATGAGCCTACCGTAGAGTCAATCATTATCAATAGAGCTACAAAATCGATTACTTTATATTTTCAAATGATTGGTCGTGGTTCTAGAAGATTGCCAAATAAACATGAATTTTCTATCATTGATTTAGGAAATAATGCAGCACGTTTTGGCTTATGGGACGACCCAATTGATTGGCAACATATTTTTAAATCTCCTGAATATTATTTAGAAAATTTACGTTCAGACGCTGAAATTGAGCGTTATTTCAAATATGAAATGCCGGCAGATGTACGTGAATTATTTAAAAATACTTTAGAAGTTGAATTTGATATCGAAGAAGAATTCAATAAAGCTTTAGCTAAAAATTTACGACCAAAAATTGTAATTGATGATTCTATACAACAACATGCAGGATTGTGTGTGGATAATGCCGAAGAATTAAACGAAGCTAAACAATTAGCTAAATATTTGAGCGAAGATATTGAATACCGTGTAAAAATATTTTGCCGTTGCTTAGCAAATTCTACAAAAAATTACCGTGATTGGTTGGTTGATGACTATAAAACCCGTTTGCAAGTGGCTATTGGTAAATTGTACCGTGAGCGTCTTTTTGCTATGGAAGATTAACCACATAAATGAACTATAATTTATATTATGTAAAATAGAAAATTTTCTATAATCCTTTTCTGTATTATTTTGAAATTGTTAGTACTTTTACTTTCACAGTAAAACACCTCTGTTATGAAAAATTCGATTGCAGAAAGTATTGCCAATTTCTTAAAAGATTTCAAACCATTCAGTTTTTTAACTTTTGAAGATTTAACTGAAATTGCAAAATTTATAAAAGTCATCCATTTAGATAAGAAACAACAATTGTTTCAAATTAACGATGCGTTACATGATAGTTTTTATGTTGTCAATTCAGGCGTAATTCATTTAACCGTTGTTTCAGATGCAGAGGAAACGCTTTTAAACAAATGTTATCCAGGTGATGTTTTTGGGTTGCGTCCTTTTTTTGCTAAAAACAATTATCAAATGACTTCGAAGGCTAACGAAGAAGCCATCCTTTTTGCCATTCCTATTGACAGAGTTCGCCCATATGTGATTAATAATTCACAAGTTTTAAACTTTTTATTAGAAAGTTTTGCTTTAAATTCTAATAATCCTTCAGATAATGAACGTCGAGAATTATTGGCTGAAAATGCACAACTATCTGAATTTCAGAATGATTTTTCATTTATACAGACTTTAAATTATAATAAAACACCTTTATTGGTGCAACAGGATCAAACCATTCGTGAAGTTGCTTTAGCAATGACTGACCAATTGTTAGACAATGCTTTTGTTATCGAAGAAAACAAATTGGTTGGAATTGTTACTGATGCTGATTTCCGATACAAGGTGGCTACAGGCAAACACGCCATTCAATCACATGTGTATAAAATAATGACTTTTCCTGTGATTACTGTAGCTGAGAATATTTCCCTAGCAGAGGCTCAATTAGTAATGCTTTCTAATAAAGTACATCACTTATGCGTAACGCTCGATGGTACACCGCATTCGGAAGTAAAAGGTGTGATTACCCAAAATGATTTGGTGCAAGCGCAAGCAAATTCACCCGGAGTTTTGATAAAAGAAGCAAAACGTGCAACTAATGCTACCGATTTGCGCATAGTTTACAATTCAATGGCGTCGATGATGCAACAAGCTTTAACCAAAAACATTCCGCTGCAACATTTATACAACGTGGCGGGTGAAATTACTTTGGCACTGGTTTCCAGAGCCATTGAGTTGGCTATATTAGAATTAGGCTCCCCTCCTGTTGCTTTTGCCTTCTTAAGTGTTGGTAGTCAAGGGCGTAAAGAGCAATTGCTTTTAACAGACCACGATAATATATTGATATACAACGATGTTGACATTCAACAAGCACGCAATGTAAAGTTTTACTTTAGCCAGTTGGCCAAACGTACCGCTGAGATTTTAGAGCGTGTGGGGTATAAACATTGCAATTTTGGTAATAGTATTACTAATGAAAAATGGTGTAAACCGTTGTCAGAATGGGTCGCTCAATACCAAAATTGGATGAAAGCACCTGGTGAATATACTAATGAACATTGTTCTATTTTCTTTGATTATGAATTTGTATATGGTGACCAGAGTTTTGAAACAGCTATAACAGAAGCCATTTTTAAAGAAAAAAATAAAGTTTTATTTCTTGATTATTTAGGAAATGATGCTTTGAAAAAACCTGCTCCATTGAATTTCTTCAAAAAATTCAACGAAGAAGACAGCGGTCCTTTTTATGGGAAATTTAATATTAAGGAAAAAGGCTTGAACCAATTGGTAGACATAGCGCGCTTGTTGGCCATTCATTTTGGATTGAAAGGAATAAACAATACTTTTTCTCGTTATAAAGAATTGATTATTAAAAATCCAGAAAATGCTGAAACTTATCGTCAAGCATCAGAAACTTTTTTATTGCTGTCCCGTTATCGTACCATGGAAGGCTTGAATAATGACACTACTGGTGAATATATCGATGTGGAACATTTGCCAAAAGTAGAAAAAGAACGCTTGAAAGAGGCTTTGGCTATTTTAAAAGATTTAGAAGAAATCGTAAAAGATACATTTCAATTAACACAATTTTCATAAAATGCTCGATTGGTTAAAACATTTAGGTAAAGAATATCCTGATTTTTGGAAAAATTATTTGTCTCAATTAGAAACACCTTCCACGCGTAAGGTGGCACTTCATATTGAAACTACAGGACTCAATCCTTCCAAAGATAAGATACTTGCCATTGGTGCAGTCGCTATTGAAAATAACCAGATTGTAGTGGAGCAAAGTTTAGAAATTGATTTGGATAGTGAAAAAATTATCAATGCCAAGGAATTGACCTACGAAGAAGCGCAAGCCGTTGAAGCTTTGATTCATTTTATAGGTAATGCTACTTTAGTTGGACATCGTATACATTATGATATTGAAATTATCAATGAATATTTATCAAAATTGCACAGTGGTCGTATCAAAAATAACCTGCTTGATGTAGAAGTGATGCAAACTCGAATTTTAGATTTGGCATCTAAACAATTTTCATTAGAAGAACTACTCACCTATTATAAAATAAAAAACCCCGAGGTACACACCTCAGGGAATTCAGCTTATGCAATCGCACTTTTATTTTTAAAAATGCGAGGAAAATTAAAATTATAACTTGATTAAATGGTAATTCGAAACTGAGTTACCATTTTTTATTTTCAGCAAATAATTTCCTTTTGTTAATCCATCAATATTGTATTTATCTTGTTTTTTATCAAAACTCATCATTTTTTGACCTAAAACATTTAAAATTTCTATAGCTACAGTTTCGTTTGATAAACCATCGATACTCAATTCATTTTGAACAGGCATTGGATAAACTTTAAATTCTGTTGAATTAAATTTTTCAGAATTTAAAAAAGTATAATTAAAACAAGAACTTGTCAAAGTTTCCCCAACATCATTAAGCATGCTTACAGCATAATTACCCGATTGTTGTGGCGTGAAATATTGATTGTTTTCACCAACAATTGTTGTATTTGCATTATCACAATCCATCCAAGTATAATTATTTGATGTTAAATTTGCTTTTAATGCATTGCCTTCTTGACTAATCATTAAGTTTGGATTACAACTCACATTAAATGTTTGTGTCAATTTGTTACAATTTGCAGAAGTACATTCTACAATATATGTACCCGCTTGATTTACAGTTAATGTTTTAGAATTGGCTATAGTATTGTTATTTATATCATGCCAAGAATATGAATTATATCCATCTACTTTAGGATCTAAAACTATGGGTTGGTTTTTATCACATAATAAAACACTTGAAGTATAATTGCAGTTTTCAACATTTACTGTATACCTAGACGGCAAATTATTAGGTAAACCACAATCTGCATAAGCACTAGAACTTGGCTCATTAATAATTTCAATTTGTGATAAACTGCCTCTATAACTAGCAAAAGTCATATTTGCAATTTGATTACTGCATGCATCCTTATAATTTTCACAAAACGGACTTAATTCAAAGTCAAATGTTATTTTTGGAGAAGAGTTGAAATAATACTCTTTTGTTAACGTAAAAACCAATTCTCGTGTCGCTGAATTGTAAGTTGAAGTAAAACCTGTTGGTAAATTAAAATTAGATGGTGGTAGTATATTTAGTGGAAGTATTGTTTTTAAAACTAGCTTATCTAAAATATCATTTCCTTTATACACTAATTCTAATTCTCTTGTATATTTTTGTCCAAGTTGAAGATCTCCAGTCACATCAATTCCATATAAATCTTTCAATTTATCTAATACATATAACTTAGGTTCATGGTACTCAAAAGCTAAAGCATTTGAGAAAATGAAATAGACATCGCCTTGATCTATAGATTTCATATCAATACTTGACGTAGAGTTGTAGATAACTGAATTAGCAGGATTGCTAATAAAGCCTTTTGCTATATCAAAACCTAAAGTATTTTGACTTGAGGGAAATCGATTAGTAAAGCTACCACTAGTATTAGTTATGGAGCTACAGAAAAGATTGTCAGATTGTCTTGATGTTAAACTTAATGGATTGTTATTTATATTTAACCTATCACCAATAATCCCCAAATCACCTTCAAGAGCACACATACCGAAAGTAGCATTTACCGGCCCTGTACGAGGTGTTAAAATTCCTTGTAAACTATAATTTATGCTTTGTTCTCCTAGATTTGCTATAAAACCATTAAAAAGTGTAATATTTTTTTTAGTGAGCAAAGGGTTTTCGTAGATAAGGTATAAAGACCAACCCGCACTATAACCACTTGCTTGATGTAAACCCGTACTGGCTACTACATTGGCTACTGTATAATTCCCTTCAGGATTTGAAGCATTAATATATGGGGTAACATCTGCATAACTTGCATAAGGCTTGGATGATATTGTATTAGTAACGACTGAATCATAAATAAGCTGACCTTCAATATCAATATAAGTAGTTGTTCCTGGAACCTTAAACTTTACTTTATAAATGTTTGAGCGATCGGTTCCTTCGTAAGTTGCCGACCAATACAAATAAGCTTTCTTGATTTTACTGCAATTTCTTGCATTATTCGGTAATTGGTATACCGCTGAACTTGAAGCATAAGTAGTTGGATCAGCATCTATATCAACATTAACCATAACCCTATAATGATTCATACCAGAACCATTATAAGCTGATGTTTGATGAACGGATAAAATATTATTCCCTATAATATCAAAATCACCATTTAAAGTTTTTGAGAATATGATATTGAAAGGTTGTAAAACTTGTCCATAATTAAGCACTGAAAAAAAGAGTGCTAAAATTGTCAAAAATTTATTTTTCATTAATTTATAATTTTCCGGCTTGTATTTCTTCAATCACTTCTGGGTTTAATAAAGTTGATGTATCACCAAAATCAGTAGTATCGCCTGCTGCTATGTTACGTAAAATACGACGCATGATTTTCCCTGAACGTGTTTTAGGTAGATTACTCACAAATTGAATTTTATCTAATTTAGCAATGGGACCTATTTGGTCTGCAATAATCTGATTGATTTCTATTTTTAAATTTTCACGGTCACGACTTTCACCAGTTTCTTTCAAAACCACATAACCATATAGTGCATTACCTTTTATTTCATGTGGAAAACCTACAATAGCACTTTCTGCAATGGCAGGATGCTCGGTGATAGAGTCTTCAATAGGAGCCGTTCCTAAATTATGCCCCGATACAATAATCACATCATCTACCCTACCTGTAATACGATAATAGCCTACTTCATCACGCGTAGCGCCGTCACCCGTAAAATAATTACCTGGATATTGTGAAAAATAAGTTTCTTTAAAACGCTCATGGTCACCCCAAATGGTGCGTGCGATACTCGGCCAAGGAAATTTAATACATAAACTTCCAGCTTGATTTCCTACTATTTCTTTACCATTTTCATCTAACAAAACGGGTTGCACCCCTGGTAAAGGTAAAGTTGCATAACGCGGTTTAGTAGGCGTCATATAAGGAATAGGTGCAATCATGATACCACCTGTTTCTGTCTGCCACCAAGTGTCAACTACAGGACAACGCTTCCCTCCCACATGGTCATAGTACCAATGCCAAGCTTCCTCATTGATGGGCTCACCCACAGAACCAATAACTTTTAATGATTTTAAAGGAAAAGGTTGTACATAATCTAAGCTTTCTTTAGCTAAGGAACGAATCGCTGTAGGTGCAGTGTAGAACTGTGTTATTTTATGTTTTTCGATTATTTGCCAGTAGCGAGAAAAATCTGGATAAGATGGAATCCCTTCAAACATTACAGTAGTCGCACCATTTAATAAAGGACCATATAAGGCATATGAATGTCCAGTAATCCAACCAAGATCAGCTGTACACCAATAGATATCTCCATCATTATAGTTGAAAACATTTTTGAATGTATAAGCGGTGTACACCATGTATCCAGCGGTAGTGTGCAACATACCTTTTGGTTTACCTGTCGAACCTGAAGTATATAGAATAAACAACGGATCTTCTGCATCCATAACTTCTGGTGTACTAGTATCTTGAGCATTGTCGAGCAAAGGTTGCAACCACTGGTCACGACCTGCCATCATGTCAACAGTTTCATGAGTTCTTTTTACAACCAAAACGTTTTTAACCGAATGGCACTTCCATAAAGCCTCATCTACAATAGATTTCAATGGCGTAATCTTATCCCCACGAAATCCACCATCGGCTGTAATTACCATTTTAGCCTCGCAATCATTAATTCGTTCTCCCAAAGCACCAGCAGAAAATCCTGCGAAAACCACCGAATGAATTGCTCCTATACGTGCACATGCTAAAACCGCAATAGCTAACTCAGGAATCATTGGCAGATAAATACATACCCTATCCCCTTTTTGAATTCCTTGGTCACGTAGCACATTGGCCATCTTTGAAACTCGTGCATACAACTCATTATAAGTAATTTTTTGTGCAGCTTCATCAGGATTATTAGGTTCAAAAATTATAGCAGTTTTATCACCACGACGGCTTAAATGACGGTCAATACAGTTTTTAGTAATATTTACTTTAGCATCGATAAACCATTTGAATTGCGCTTCTTGCATATCAAAATCAAAAACTTTATCCCATTTTTGATACCAAACAAAGTTTTCATCGGCTACTTTGTCCCAAAATTTTTTGGGTTCACGTACCGATTTTTTATACATTTTAAAATAATTCTCTAAGTCTTTGATAGCGTAATAACTCATAAAAAGTCTTTTGAAATTTTAGTTTTTTTTGAAAAAAATATATTTCTAGTTTAACAGAAATAAGCTGGCAAATTTACCACAAATTAAGGAAGTTACCCAAATTAAAATTGCATATTTGATTTTATAACGATTTTTTAAAATAAAAAAGAGAGCTCTACGGACTCTCTTTAAGTATTTGGATATATTATTTAATCTTTTCTGCTTAATAAAATACGTAAGACATACCAAAACAAAAGCATAATAGATGCAAACAATTGTAACGAAGCTCCAACATATTGATTGGTCGTATATTGTTCTTTTAATTGCTGCGTTTGATAGAGTATACTTCCTGAGGCTAAAACAACCATTCCTACAGAAAACCATAATCCTAAATTGAAACCAAACAATGCACCTGCTACTATAGTTCCTAAAGAAACAAAACCACCAATAGTGATAATAGTTCTCAAAAATGAAAAGTCAGTTTTAGAAAATAATGCCACAGCTGTTAAACCTGAAAACATAAATAAAGTAATCATTGCAGCTGGCATGATCACATTTGAATCTGAATAAACAGTGGCTAAGGCTATCATGGGTAAGAAAATGATTGCTTCTAAAATTACATATAAACCTAACCCTAAATATTGTTTTTGTTGAGAAGGATGAAATGCCAGATTATTTGATAAAGTTGATCCTAACCAAAATAAACCCAAAATAAAAAGCCAAACATATTTACCGCCTAGCATAGTAAAAATTAAATTTTCAGGAAGAAAATTAATTAAAAAAGTCTCCACCATTACAAATGCAAGTATAGCACCTGCCACATGTAGATACGTTTTTTTGAAAAATTCAGCTTGCTCAACCTGAGAAACTCTTGATACTAAGTCGTTTTGTGAATACATAAGTGAAATTTTTAGTTTTTCGAATATACAATTAAATCCTGATTTCAAAAAATGAAACTCAGTTTTAGTCATTTTTTCTTTAAATATAAAAGTTGGTAGATGAATTTCTTCCTGATTAGTCTATGCAATATTAATACTAGCATTTGCAATAATAATAACCGTAGAATTTTTTCTACAAACTTAATTTTGCCTTATAATCAAAAAGTTACAAGCTCTGTTTAAAAATAACTTTAAGTTTAATTATATAACAATAACTAGATTTTTGTTTGTAATCACTCTGAAAAATAAAAAAAATGTAAAAAAAACCGAAAGTTTTTTTACACACTTACGTCTGATACTAGAGTAAAAAGCAATTTTTTACAATACAAACAATAACCTTAATTACATAACAATGAAAAAAAGAAAATTATTAGGAACAACCCTTGCATTAACGGCATTTATTACAACAGCAAATGCACAATCGGTAGGTGCTGACTGGGGGAGCAATTATGACAACTTATTAGTTAATAAAGATGCAACGAACCATTGGGGACAAATCCGTTTACAAACCAATCAAAAAGCATTTACTTTTTCAAATTTTACAGATCGTTTAGCTTTAAATGTAACCAGTGGAACGAATTGGGACGTTTATGGTACCGAAATTTTTAGAGTGAAAGAAAATGGAGATGTAGGTTTAGGTAATGTAAGCAATCCTAGGGCTGAACTACATTTTCCTAACACTATGGATAATCGCAAATTAATTTTATGGCAAGATGCTGATAACGATGTACAATTTAGTGGTTTTGGTATTAACGATGCAGCGCTAAGATATCAAGCTACTAAAGATCACGTATTTTATAATGTAGTGAACGAAAGTACCTCCCGCGAAAGTTTGAGAATTGCACGTTCAGGAAATGTAGGAATTGGTGGTATTACCACACCTGAACAAAATTTACATGTAAAAAACAATGCTTTAATCAGTAATTTATTTATAGGCGATGTGGGACTTGGAACTTCATGGGCAAGTATTGCTAATAATGCTAAAAAAACCAATACGACTTTTACTCTAGCTAGTAGTAATGATGGTAAATATACGGTTATTAATAAAGAAAACACTAACGATGGATATATCGGTTTTAGAGTTGGTAATCAAGATAAAATGGTTGTTTCTAACAGTGGAAAATTAGGATTAGGAACTATTACTCCTAATGGAGAATTACAATTTGCAAACAATTATAATACTAAAAAAATTGTATTATGGGAAGATGCCTCTAATGATCATCAATTTTATGGATTTGGAACTAATGCGGGTACTTTACGTTACCAATCTAATAATGATCATGTATTTTATAGTGCAACGGGTGCTACAGATTCGAAAGAAACGCTTAGAATTTTTAAAAATGGTGGTATACAAACCGATAAAGTAATTTTAAGTATTGGAAGTTTTCCTGACTATGTTTTTGAAGATACCTACAAATTAATGCCTTTGGAAGAAGTTGCTACTTATATTAACTCACACAAACATTTGCCTAATATTCCTTCTGAAAAAGAAATGATAGCATCAGGTTTAGACGTGACAAAATTGAGTACAAAAATGGTTGAAAAAATTGAAGAACTAACCTTGTACACGATTCAACAAAACGATAAAATCAAATCGCTGGAAAAAATGATTGAAAGTTTGATGAAACGTTTAGATCAAATTGAGCAAAAAACTGCATTGCAAAAATAAACGGACTAAAGGCATTTAAAATGAAAACATTTATAACAATTTTGCTATGCTGTTGCTATAGTTGGTTACAAGCACAGGATACTAACCTTTATGTCTTTTATCAAGAAAGTAGTACTAAAAAAAATGTAATAGGCATTAATAAGGAAACCTTGAAGCCGGTTATTGTTGAAAAAGCAACTACGGATACAGATACCTATTTTGATGGCTTTATCATAAAACCTTCTGAAGATCCTAGATATGTATATCTAATTGCTGCTCAAAAAAACAATTTGTATTTGAGACGCAATAACGGTGTTATAGAATATAAAGATATAACTACAGATACTTCTAATTTGAGCTATCAATGGGAAATACAATATTTTGGTCTGCCCTATGTAGCTATTGTGAATCCTTTAATTCCTAAAAGGGCATTGCATATTGAAAATCAAAACTTAATTATAAAGGAAGTACAAAGTGTCAACTGGGGATTAACTAATAATTCTGACACTAAGGGGGATGCTTATCGTTTCAAAATCAAAAAAATAAGCAACACGTTTTAATTACTTGACTTAAAAAATATGAAAAAAAATATATTTACCTCAATTACAAAATTGAGTTGGATATTGCTATGCTTTTTGCAACTGAATTTTATTTGGGCACAAACTAGTACCGATAAAATGTCAGTATTAAAAATGTATGGCGATGCCAACCATTATTCGTTCCTTGACACTAACATTGATCTTAAAACTATGGTTTTAGATCAAGGAACAATAGGACAAGGCACCTTAGAGTTTTGGGCAAAATTTCCTAGTAACAGTCAAAAACTGGTACTCACTACTGATGCGCCTCAAAACAAAAAATTTAGCCTTACTTTTCAGAAAGGTCAAATAGCGATTGTAAGTGCACAAATTAACACGAGCTATACAATTAATCCTTCAAGCTTACCTGTAGCTAGTGTTTGGCAACATTTTGCCATAACTCTTTCAAAAGGGTATGGAACTGATAAATATAATTTTGCAATCTATGTTGATGGTGTGCGAGTTACCTCTTTTAATGGAATAGAAATAGCCACAAAAAGCAATATCTATTTCACAAAAGGGCAAGTAACTGATGAAATTATGCTTACTGAAATAAGAGCTTGGAATACAAGTAAAACGGATGAGCAACTCGCTTTGAATCGTTTTATAAGCTATTTTAATTATAATGCAACAGCCATAAATACTCAAGTTGAAAATGGTTTGATCGCTAATTATTCAGGACCTGCAACTACTCCACAAGTTACAGTACAATTGCCAGAATTGAGCATAGCGACTTGGACAAATACAGTTCAGAAAGCAGGATATCCCACAGCTGCAAAAATCACGGCTACTATTAAAAATACTAAAATTAATAAAACGCTTGCTGATATAAATACAAGCTATACAAACCCCATTGAAGAATTGAAAGATATTGTTGTAAATGCTTCTAAAGGTAAATACAATAATAAAATTGATATTCAATGGTTTCATGCTAGAGAAATTACTTATTATACCATTTATAGAGATGGTTTGAAAATAGGAACTCTAAGTAATATTGCAAACAAAGTAGGTGAACAATTAAATTTTGTGGATACCGATGTCTTACCCGGAACACTGTACACCTATAAGGTAGAAGGTAACAATTCAGGGGGGACAAACTTTAGAACAGCTAACGGATTAGGTTTTATTTTTCCTAATGGTTCCATTACGGGTTTAGTAAAAACGCAATCCGATGTATATGTTGATCAAGTAGGAATTGAAATAGGATTAAGCGCTCCTAATTCAGGTATTAACGGTGCTGCACTTGCATTTAGTAAAGGAGCTGCTAAAGTTACTATTTTAGATCGCCAATTATTTACGGAAAACAACAATACTACTATCGAATTCTGGTACAAAAATGGAAATACCACTGCTACAATGGCAAATACGGTATTCAAATTAGCGACTACCGAAATTAATATGTTGCCTGGTACTGTTATCTTAAATTGGGGAAATTCGAATAGTAAAAGCTTTGCACTAGGGACGGCAGATACAGCTTGGCATCATTATGCATTTACCTTAGGAGCTAATGGTATTGAAGTTTTTAAAGATGGTATCTCTATAGGCTCAGCACCTGAAGCTTATTTTTGGAATACTTCTGCTATAGATATGAATGCCTATCTGAATTACACAGCAGGGTACGATTATGCTATTGATGAATTTCGTGTATGGAGCGAAAAGAAATCGCCTGCTGACGTTGCTAAATTTGCTAAATACGTAGTTGATTCTGACGAAAAAAACTTAGCTATTGCCTATAGTTTTGACTTTACGGGTACCAACGAAATTTATAACCATGCCTTAAACTCTAGAGGAAGTTATGTAGGAAAATCTGAAAAAGCGTTAAGTTTTACTACACAACCTTCGAACTTAAAATATATAACTTTTACAGATGCTAATGGAAATTATAATTTTAATACCTTGTTTAGCAAATCTGCTAATGGTAACGACTATAATGTTGTAGCACTTAAACCTAATCATGAGTTTCGTCCTGCTACTATTGGAGTAACTATAAAACAGTCTACACTGGCTTCAGATTACAGTAAAGTTGCAAATTTTACAGATATTTCTGAATTGCCTATCGCTGGAAACATTCTTTATAAAGTAAATGGTGTAAACTATCCAGTACCCGCAGGAAAAAAAATAGCTATAGATGGAAAACCATTATTAGGTGTTGGTACAACTTTAGAAAGTAACATTGATGGCGTATATAGCGTTTCTTCCTCTTTAGGGCGTCATACTATTGAGGTTTATAATCCAGAATTGACGGAAAACAAGACTTTGAATAGTATTTCTTTTTCACCAACAATTGAGAACGGTAAAGCCATAAGTAACGGATATGCTAGTACTAAAAAAAGTTATGCTTTTAGCGGTAATGGGATTACTTTTTCTGCTGCTGTAAAGCCATATTCTTCAGCAGAACTACCTAATTACCAACCTGAAATTCAAAGTCTGATCGATTGGGGTAAGTTTTCTGTATTTTTAGTGAATAACAATACAATCCAATTTTGGTACAATGGTAATTTGCAAGCAGAAAGTGCAATAACCATTCCAAATGACTTTAACTTTTTCAGTCTCAGCATTGCTCCATCAGGAAATTATGGTTTGTTAGTTAATGACGATTACAAAACAGGAAGCATCAATTCTATTGCTTTTACAAATGAAATAGTTTATACAGGAGCTACAGTTAATGATTTGGGAGTCATTACTAAAAATTGTGTTTCAAACATCAGTAATCTTCAGATAAGAAATAAAAATTATTCTGAAGCAGAGTTACGAGCAATCAAAAACGGTGAAATCATAACAAATGAGACTACTACAATTGATTTAGCTTTTGAAATGGATCAAGAAAAAGGAACTCGACTAATATCTAAAACTAAATCAGGTTTTGACAATTATTTAGTATTACAGGAATCAGCTAAAATTGATACAAATTCAAAATACAACTGCTCTAAAAAATATAATTACGCATACATAGCCTCTAATGCGCTATATAATCCTACTATAGGTAGTGCAAATTACAATTTAAATGTAGTAGATCCTTTAACATCGGTAAATTTTGAAATGACCACGCGTTATGGATTTATAGGAAATATTGTTGTACCATGTGATAATAACATTGGCGTATTAACTGGAACTATAAAACGTACCGATGTTGTTGCTACACCTTATGCAAAAACCATTGGAGCTGAAAACTTTGACTTGGATAATAAAGTATTCAAAGTAGATGATTTAGTTCCTGGTCAATATCAAGTTACGTTGACTAATGCTGATGGAAGTATTAAATTAGTATCTCCAATTATTGATTTAACTAAAGGTTGGAAAATTTATGATTTTGAATACCGCTCACCACTATTGGTAGAAGTAAATGCCTATGTAGTTAAGGATACTAAAATAACTACACCTCTTAAAGATTTGAAAACTGAAGATTTTGAATTAATTCAAAAAGCATGTTCCGCTTCGCCTAATTCAAATGATTTTTATGTTTTAAAGGAAGGTAATTCGGTATTATTTCAAGCAGTAGCTTATGAGAAATATGGCGATCAAAAATGCTTAGTTCCTAATGCAAACATCACTTTTTCTGGAGATTTACTAAAAATGCCAGACGGAACAACTTCAGTAACGGGTACTACAGATCAACAAGGTCGCTCTGTATTTACAACCTATGTTGATGCACCTAACTTCATTGCACCGTTTTTACGAACACTAACTGTACAAACGGCACAGGATAGCAGAAGTAAAATAATAACCGTAAAAGGATTTGTTGAAGGTGCTAAGATGAATCAAAGTGATTTTACTATAGATGATCCTATTGTAGATATGGTTGTACATGACCCTCCAGGTGATGCAAGTAGCGCTACTTTAAAGAAAGGTTCTAAAACCGTTACTACCGGAAAATGGAAAAACTCCTTAGGATATACGCACGCTATGGTAAACAAAGTGGGTGCCGAATACAAGCAAGACTTTATTTATACGGTTATGGGAGTAGGTACTTCAATTACTGCTTCTGAAGTGAATGGTACTAGCGGACTAGATTTCGGGTTCAAATTTACAGCAGTTTACAATGGTACTACGGTAACTGAAACCGAGACTTTTACGGATATCACTACATCTACTTCCGAAAATTTAGTAGGTAAAAAAGCGGATCTTTTTGTAGGAAAAGGTTATCTTATTACTGTGGGAAGAGGTGAAGTATTACGTTATGACACTACACGTTGTGCTATTGATTATCAAACCGATGCACAAGTATTAGACAATCGTATAAAAAACGTATTTGTACATTCCTACTATGATATTCAAAAAAATATGATTCCCAATTTATTAACGGCTTATACTCAAGAAACGGACAGTAATAAAAAAGATTCATATGAAAATTCTGTTTTAAAATGGATAGAAGTTTTATTAAGAAATGACTATACACTCAACGATTATAAAAAATCGGATTATGAATACATGAAAAATTATCCATTTTTAGTTGAAAAATTCAATAGTTTACCAACTACTGTAAACACATCTACTTATAATTGGGCTAATTATTCTGAATATAAGAGTTTTGATAAAAACAGAAGTTTTGACGGTGGTGGAGCTACCACTACAGCTAGTATTTTAAAATCAAATGTATCAACAAATAGTATCGATTTTGATACCTCTTTTGACTTAGGATATAAAACAAATATCAAAGGAAAATTAGGAACAGTTAGTACCGAAATTGAGTATAAAAACATAGTTAATATTGGTGCTGGGGGTGGGTACAGCAATGCAGAAACAGATTATACATTAAGTCAGTTCAAATTATCTGATAACGATGCTGGCGATCGTTTTGCTATTGAAGTAAAAAAAGACCCTTACTATAAAGATGCCTCCCCTATTTTCAAAACTATTGCTGGTAAAAGTTCATGTCCAGCTGAAAAAGGTACGCAATTAAGAAATGGTGTTGAAATTGTAGCTGAAAGTGCAACCATTGCTAATGGATTAAATACCGAAGTTTTAAAATACAATATCAAATTACGTAATACACAAACTGCAGATAATCAGGATTCGTCTAAGACCTATAAATTATCGGTACCTATTACCTCTAATCCTTATGGTGCTTCTGTAACTATAAACGGTTCGTCTGCTAATGGAGCCTTATTTACTTTTGGTCCTGATCCATCATCGCCAACAGGGATAAAGCAAGAAATTGCAGCAACAGTTGAAATCAAAATGAATGCTAATGACACCCGTACTGAAGCAGAATATAAAGATATTCAATTAGCATTTTCAGTTCCTTGTGAAGAACATAACGATATAGGTTACACACACAATGCTGACGTTTATGAAGCCTCTAACATGAAGAGCATCGACTATTTGTACCTTACGGCTCAATTTCACGGACTTGTATTTCTGGATTAGCAATGAGCACACCACAATCAAATTGGGTAGTAAATGCTGAGAATCAGAACAAACAAGAATTTGCTTTCACTATTCCAGGTGTAACAGTTAAAGAGGGTGTTGTTACTTTACCTGAAACGTTAACAGCTGTTGATATTGAGTATGCTTTGAAAGATAATAATTCAGCTAAATTAATCCGTTCTATCAAAGTAGAAGAATTAAAGCAATCGTATAAGGAAAATGCTTTCCGTATCGCATTAGACGTATCGGGGATTCCCAATGGGGAATACGGATTCCGTTTAACTCCAGTATGTGGGTTAGGAACCGAATCGTGGAGAAAAAATACTCCAACTGCTTATGTTTATGGGATTATTTCTAGAGAAGCACCAAAATTGTTAGAAACAACTCCAGTAGATGGAGGGATTTTACAAACAGGAAGTATTACTGCAACATATAATAAACCTTTAGATCCTACTACTCTATCTGCTCTAAATATCGCATTAAGAGGAACTCTTGGTGGTGCTCCTAAAAAATTAACAGCTGTTGATTTTAAGACCAAAGGCGCACAAATTACTATTCCTCATGGTGAATTCTTAAACCTTAAAGGGGCATACACTATTGAGTTTTGGGTAAACCCATCTAGTTATCCCATATCAAACGGAACTAATTTAATAGGGAAAGGAAATAACTATAAATTAAGTTTACAACCTGATGGGAAAATTAATTATCAAAGTGGTACAACTAATTTTAATACCAATAAGGCAATTGCACAATACGAATGGACTCATGTAGCAGTAGTACATGATGGAGCGAATGCAATTAATTTTTATTTCAATGGTGAACTAGCCCATTCGGTAACCAATTTCAATGCCGACCAAACGCAACTGCTACCTAACATTAATAATTTAGTTGTTGCAGGTTCGGATAACAATGAAGGTTTCTTAGGACAAATGGACGAAATACGTATTTGGAATACCATGCGCTCACAAGCACAAATTATGTCCTTTAAAAATCGTCAATTGTTAGGAAATGAAACGGGTTTAAATGCTTACTATACCTTAGATAATAATGCATTAATGATAGACGGAATTCAAGAAGCTGTACGAGATTATACAGGAAATACTAAAGGAAGTACAGCCCAAGGAATCAGTTGGATAGATGGCGACATGGCTGCTCCTCTAACCATTGAGCAATTAGTTCAGGATATTCCAGTTAGTGTTAGTACCGACGTTACCAAAACACAAATAATAATTTCACCACTTAATTTCCAAGAATATTATTTAGAAGGTGCAAAACTTACGGCTGTAATTGCTCCTAATAAAATTAAGGGGATAGATGGTAATTTTGTAAACGGTGCGAGTTGGTCGTTTACTATCAACAAGAACAATGTTACATGGTCAAAAGCTAACATAAGTGCATCACAAAACATGGGACAATCTATTACTGTCGAGGCATGGATTAAGAATAATGGAGGTAGTAATGCTACATTCGAGTTGCAGGCCTTACCAGAATGGCTAAAATGTAGTAATGTAGCCTTAAATACTGCTACAAGTTTAAATGCTGGTTTCGAGAAAAAACTTACGTTTAATACTTCTGCTTATTTGAACAAAGGCACCTATTTTGCTAATATTGGTGTAATTACTTATAATGAAGCAGGTGAAAAAACAGGGTATGAATACTTTAATTTAGAATTGACAGTAAATTGCCAAGCTCCTACTTATGATTTTAATAATGCGACCTATGCATTAATGAAAGAATTTACGGGACAACTTTCCATAGCTGATGAATTGTCGTTAGATACTAATGATAAAGTAGTGGCGTATTACAATAACGAAATTCGTGGAGTGGCAAATGTTTCTAAATTCAACGGTAAACCAGTTGTTATACTTGATGTTTTCTATAATCAAGGAGAACAAGGAGAATTAACCTTTCATGTTTGGGACGATTCGCAGTGTAAAGAATATGTGGGGCTAACGCAATCTTATATGCTTAACGAAGTTGATACCGAGGGTACTATAAATCAACCTGTACCATTTGTGACAGGAAATCAAATCATTCGTCGTATTCCTGTGTTAAATGGTTACCAATGGGTTACTTTCAATGTAGTTGATTCCAATAATAGTTTGCCTATTACTGCCATCAAAGGGATGTCACAAGGTGACGAAATACTTGAACTGGGTACTACTAAAAAGGCAGTCTTTGATGCTAACGGTATGCCTAGTGGTACATTAACAACACTTGATTATAAAAAAGCTTATCAAGTATATTCCACTGCTAGCAAATTGATTATGGCCGAAGGTATGGATGCGCCACTAAAAACGGATATCACTATTACTGGTAAAATTAATAATATTTATACTGACAATTATGTGGGATATTTGCCTAAAACCATGTACAGTATGACATATGGTTTACGTTCCCTATCAAACAAATTTAGTATAGGAGACCGTATTTCAGGTCGTGAAGGCTTTGCAGAATTAACTGATACGGGCTGGACAGGAACATTAACGCATTTAATTCCAAGTAAAGCCTATAGAATTAGAATGGCTAATAATGGAATTTTAAATTATTCTGGCTACACTAATAGTGCAAAAATTACATCTCAAATTCCTAGTGCAGACATTGCTAATGAGGAAATAGATTTGGAATATTTGAATCGTGCAACAGCAAAAGGAATTAAAGTTAATGATCGTGCTTATCCACAAACCATGGCGGTTACGGCTACTATAGGAGGTGATTTATCACAACTGGCAGCTGATATGATTCTAGTTGCTAAAGTTAATGGTGAATACCGAGGCATTGCAAAACCTATTGTCATTGCAGGCGAAACGCGCTATTATATGACTGTTTATGGTCATACTAACGAAAAAGTAAATTTTGAATTAATTACAGCTGATACGACCCATCATTTAGAAGAAGAATTAGCTTTTAATAATGATACTTTCATAGGAAGTACTCAAAAATCATATTCGCTACATTTGAAAAATGATGTGAATACCACTAAGCAATTATTAGCTATTGATCAAAATCCAATAGTTGATAAAGCGATGATTAGTTTGATGCCTTCGCAATCAGCCGTGTACAATTTAGAATTATTTAATTTGACAGGAGCAAAAGTTGTGTCGCTTTACCAAGGCTTTATAACTGCTAACACAATTCAGTATATTGAATTAGATAAACAAACATATAATTTACCGTCAGGTACTTATATTGTACATTTGAGTTCAAATACTATTACTGAAACATTAAAAGTGATTGTTAAATAATTTTAAACCACTTTATAAAATAAAGCCTGTTGGTATCTTGCCAACAGGCTTTTAATTTTACAACCTTTGTAGAAATAAAACTACAATCAATTCCATAAAAAAATAAAAATAACGAAATAAATTTTGTTAAATTTGATAATAACTTGTCTATTTGGTTGCCCCTTATTTTTTCGGGAATGTCAATACAATTTTATGCCATTAGTTTCAAAAATATACCATGGAAAATTCGTTAAACATAAGGACTATTGAAAAAATTAGCTTCGCTTATTTTGGTACAGCCTTTTTGTTTTTAATCAATGAGATTTTCAAAATACACCCTATCCTTAATTTTAGTGGTACTATACGCTTATTTATTCTGGTTATTTTATACCTATATAGTAGTTCAAAAAAAAACAGTATCTATTTAGGTGTACTTGTATTTGTCATTATAAGCAACTATCTTTTTCAACTCAAAGATCAAAAATTTCTAGCCTACGGGATGGTTGCTTATCTTTTTAACCGCCTTTTTACAGTAGTTTTAGTATATAAATCCATAAAAGGAATTAAAGCATTTCCTGTTATTATTGCTTCAATACCTTTTTTGTTTTTTTATTTGTATATGATTTTTTTAGCAGAGGAATTGTTTTCACTTGGCTTTTTTTCTTTATTTCTAAATAGTTTATTTATGTCTTTTCTAGGAGGCATTTCTTTATCTAATTATTATTTAGATCATAATGATTACAATAATAAAAATGCATTATTACTGGTAAGTATTATTCTTTTTGTAATGCAAAATTTAATCTTCTTGCTCCAGAAATATTATCAATTTGATGGTCTTTTTGAGCCCGTTAGTATCATTTTAAATACAGCCGCTTTGTATGTTTTTTATAAATTTGTCCTATTAAGCGAACAAAATTAAACACATACCATGAAAAAAATTTATTCATTTGTTTTACCCCTATGCTTCTTATTGGGTATTTCATGCAAAAGTCAAACGAAACAAGATTTACAAGGAAAAATAAATCAAATTATTGTAAATAAAAATGCATTAGTGGGGGTTTATATTATTCCACCCGATATAAAGAACCCAATAGCCATAAACGCAGACAAGCATTTTCCATTGCAAAGTGTATTTAAATTTCATTTAGCATTGACAATTTTGTCTGAAATAGACAAAGGCAATCTTTTATTGCAACAAAAAATAAAAGTTACAGCTAAAGATTTGTTACCCAATTTATGGAGCCCTCTTCGAGAAAATAATCCTAAAGGTGGGGTATTTACTATTGCTCAATTAATAGAATATGCTGTGGCTAAAAGTGATAATGTGGCCTGTGATGTTTTGATTGATCTCTTAGGTACACCTAAAGTCATTACCCAATATTTGAAGAAACACGGATTTGTAGCGTTTGATATTCAACTCAATGAGGAAAAAATGCAAGCAAATTGGGAAAATATGTACCAAAATTGGATGACTCCAAAAACTTCAAGCTTAATATTACAAAAATTTTATAATTCTCAAAACCACTTACTTTCTAAAGAAAGTTATAATTTTATTTGGCAAACAATGAAAGCCACTTCAACAGCACCTAACCGCATTAAAGGGCAATTACCTAAGGGGACTATTGTTGCACATAAAACAGGTACTTCTGGAACTAGTGATGAGGGTATAACTGAAGCTATTAACGATATAGGTGTCGTTTTTCTACCTAATGGAAATCACTTTATAATCAGTGTATTTGTAAATCATTCACAAGAAAACGAAAGTGCTAACGACAAAATCATAGCCGATATTACAAAAGCGGCATATGATTTTTATACTAATCAATCGGCTAATTAATTCTTGATTTTGAAAAAAATAAGATTTTTCGAAAATAGATACTCAATACTAAAACATAAAGAATATAGGTACAAGTATGAGCCATTGCAACACCTGTATAGCCATAATTATCAATAAAATACACACTAAAAAAGTAACTTACTGCTAATGAAATGAGTTCAGTAATAATAAAGGCTTTGGTTATTTTTTTTGCAAAAAACTGCATTCCTAAAATCAGTGAAATCGATTTAAACACATCACCTATAATTTGCCAAATAAACAATTCTCCTACAGGTATAAACTTTGCAGAATATAAAAAAGTTATTAAATAATATTTTAATTGAAAAAAAACAATCATACATCCCACAAAAACAGGAATAACTTTTTTATAATAATCCCAAAAAACGGCATTCGTTTCCTTGTTATTTTTGGCTTCAATCAATTGTGGGTAATAATAAACAGAAACCAAAACGCTGATAAACATAAAATAATAAAAAGAAATTCGTTGCATGGCCTCCCAATAACCACCATGAGTTAAACCCGAAATTTCAATCAAATGATTTCGTATAGCAAGGGCAACTATAGGTCCTAAAACTCCTGAAACCAGTGCCATTAAAAAATATTGTGATAGTACTTTTACAATTTCAAATTCAAATAATTTAAAATGAATAACTGTTTTTATTTTAAAAATTTGGTTCAAATAAAACAATGTAACTGCAAATAATAGGGCTGGTGAAACGATTAATGCTAACAGCGCACCCTTTATTTGATAATTTGTTACCAATACGGTTGTTATAACTAAGGCTAATACATTTCCTATAATATTTATATAAAGTACTTCTTTACTTTTTCCAAAACCGTTTATAATAGAGGTAATGTAAATTGCTGCCAAATAAAAAGGAAGTAAAACAGGTAGTGTGTAAAAGAGATATACAAAATCGTTTGCAATTCCAAAAATGTAACGATTCAACGTATTAGCAAAAATAAACAGCAAAAGACTAACACAAAAACAGGTTACTAAAAGTGATATTAATAAAGTTGAAATTACTTTTGCTAATTTTTTAGGTTCTTCCTTATGCTCTGCTACATATTTTACAATACCATTTTGAAAACCTAAACCAACCATCGTCTCTAACGAATTCATAAAATTCCTGAAATTACCTATAAAAGCAATTCCAATAGGCCCTACAAATAATGCCAAAAGTTTAGCAGATATTACACCTGCCCCAATTTTTATAAATACATTGATAGCATTTAAAGAAGAAAACTTTAATAATTTAGATTGTTTTAACCTTTTAAAACGTTCCATCAAATTTCTATTTATAAATGTTTGTACAAATGATTAAAACAATTAGTTCAAATCCTTTAATTCATTCAGGTTTAGTAACAATCTGTCTTGATTAAAAATGCTACAACCTAATTCTAATTTTTGCTGTAATAATCCTTCGTTATACCCTTTTTCATTATCTTCAGATACAGTTCCCATATCAAAAAAACTAAAGCCTTGATTTTTAAAATTCTCAATCAAATTGATAAACAAAAAATCCAGCGCTCTATATTTTACGCCTAAAGCAGTTGTGGCACCATATTGCGATTTTATCCCATATTTACTGATAAAGAGGGTTAAACCTGCAATAATTTCATCATTAAAATATACCGAATATTGAAAAATATTAGTTGGAAAAGTGTACATCAGTGCATTAATTTCTTCTAAAGAATGTACAGGTTTTGTACCATATTTTTGTTCAAGTCTAGGCAACAGTACTAAATTCCAAAAAGGTGTACAATCATTGTCCTGTCGAATTTCTAAACCTAATTTAGCTATTTTGCGAAAATGTTTCAGTTTACTTTTTGAAATTTTCAAAGGCATTTTATAATCAATCATCAAATTCATTTCACGCTTGATTAATTGAGCTTTAAAACGATTCATGAGTAAAAAACTTACCCCTTGGGCTTCCACTTCGTAAAAAGGGAGAATGTTTTTAACGACTAATCTCTTTATTTTTTCCTTTTTTAAAAATTGAAAAATACTACTCAAAATGGTTTCTATTTCAATTATTTTTAATTTAGGTGCAAAATAAAATCCTCCATACGTCAAACCTTGATGCGAATAAACTTCATCCTCTACCCTATTGGCTGGTAAAACAGCTACCAATTTTTCACCCTCAAATGCCAGTAATGAATAATCGTCAAAACGGTCTTGATGATATTCCATAAAATCTCGGTGGAATAAAAAAGTAGCGTTTTTAGAATCTGTTATAAATTCATTCCAAACTTTGAAATAAGAGACATTATATTTAATTACTTTTATCAAAACTTTTATAAATCGAATTGACGAAAGTATATATTTTAAAGCGAAATACAAATTTTAACAATTCTGTTTTTTTAATTATTTTTGAATCTTTATTCTACATTCTATAAATGAAACAAATCACATCCGTTCAAAATCCCTATATAAAATCCTTAGTACAACTGCAAGAAAAAGCTAAAGAACGCAAGAAAACAGGCACTTTCCTCATAGAAGGCGTTCGGGAAATCGAATTAGCTGTCAAAGGGGGATACCAAATAGAAACTATATTGCTTTGTCCTGAATTTGTCCCAAACACTTTCAATTTATCGACTTTTCAATCCAATGAAACTATTGAAATATCTAAAGAAGTCTATCAAAAACTAGCTTATCGCGATACCACCGAAGGTGTTTTGGCAGTAGCACAAACGAAGTCTTTTGCCTTGAGCGACCTTCAATTGCCTCAAAACCCTTTAATTTTAATCGCCGAAGCTCCTGAAAAACCAGGAAATATTGGCGCCATGCTTCGTACGGCGGATGCGGCAAGCTTAGATGCTGTGATTATTGCCAATCCTAAAAGCGATATGTACAGTCCTAATATTGTGCGTTCGAGTGTGGGCTGTATTTTTACCAATCAAATTGCCACAGGAACTACAGAGGAAATAATCTCTTTTTTAAAAGAGAAAAACATCAATTTCTACGCGGCAACCTTGCAAAATTCAACCTATTATCATACGCAGGATTATACGCAACCTACAGCATTAGTGGTAGGTACGGAAGCTACAGGGCTTTCTGAAGCTTGGAGAGAAGCCTCGACACAAAACATCATTATCCCCATGCAAGGCGCTATTGATAGTATGAATGTTTCTGTCGCAGCGGCCATCTTAATTTTTGAAGCCAAAAGACAAAGAGGATTTTAAAAACTAAACGTATGAAAAAAATTATACAAGCAAGTGTACTCCTATTGAGTGTTACCTTTCATGCTCAGATGAGTACGAAGGAAATAGACGCCTTGGTTCAAAAAACCATGAAAACCTTCTCCGTACCTGGCATGGCAGTCGCAGTGGTAAAAGATAATGCCGTTATCCATGCCAAAGGCTATGGCGTACGGTCCATAAAAACACAATTACCGGTTGATACACAAACGCTTTTTGGTATTGCTTCGAATAGTAAAGCCTTTACAGCAACAGCTTTAGCCATTTTAATAGATGAAGGCAAATTAGATTGGGATGATAAAGTTGTAAAATACATTCCTGAGTTTAAAATGTATGACGATTATGTGACCCAGGAATTTACCATACGCGATTTACTCACCCATCGAAGCGGCTTAGGCTTAGGAGCCGGAGATTTAATGATTTGGCCCGAAGGAAATCATTTTACTAAAAAAGATATCGTTCATAATTTGCGCTTTTTAAAACCCGTTTCTAGTTTTAGGTCAAAATTTGATTATGACAATCTCTTGTATATCGTGGCAGGCGAAATTATTCAAAAAGTGAGCCAGTTGACTTGGGCGGAATTTGTCGAACAAAAAATCATGCTTCCCTTGCAAATGAACCAAAGCAAAGGTTCTTGGCATCGCATTCAAGATACTACCAATGTGGTTACCCCTCACGTTTTAATTGACCAAAAACTACGTACAACCAAACAAAGCAAAAATCTGGTTATGGATGCGGCAGGTGGCATTTTTTCAAATATAGACGAATTAGCCATATGGGTAAAAACCCAACTCCGAAAGGGAAAATATGAGAATAAAACCCTTTTCAGTGAAAAACAACACCAAGAAATGTGGGCACCGCAGACCTTAATACCCACTACCACTAAAGCACCTTATCATTCACATTACAGTGCCTACGGATTAGGCTGGTTTATAACCGATGTGAAAGGCTACAAACAAGTCAGTCATACAGGTGGCTTAGAAGGTATGGTGACACAAGTTACCCTTATCCCAGAAATAAATTTAGGCATCATCGTGTTGACCAATCAACAATCGGGTGCTGCATTTCAAACCATTACTAATACTATAAAAAACACCTATTTAAAAGTTCCTCACATCGACTATATCAGCTTATATTCAAAAAGCACAGCGGTTAACGACAATGAAGCTAACAAAATTTTAGACGAAGTTTGGAATACTGCACAAAAAAACAATGCAATTCAAGCAGAAAAATGTCAAAATTTAGTGGGGAAATATACTGATGTTTGGTTTGGGGACATTGAAATTAATTTTGAAAACAACCATTTCATTTTTAAGTCTTTAAAATCACCCAATCTAACAGGTGAAGTTTTTTATTATAAAGAAAACACTTATGCTGTAAAGTGGTATAATCGTTCTATGGAAGCTGATGCTTTTATTGAATTAAAAACAGATAACACCAACAAAAACAAAAGCTTAACCATGAAAGCGATATCACCATTAACTGATTTTAGTTATGATTTTCAGGATTTGTATTTTACAATGACATCCAAATAAAGAAGTCAGGTAGTTATTGGATTTTTATTCAATTTTTATTACATTTAAGCAATACTTACACCCCAAAGACCATGGTAGAAATAGATATTGAAAAAGAAAATAAAGCCATTGCGCAAGAATATAAAGAGTTACTTCGTATAAGTTACCAAACTTTATCTGACGATGACAAAAAACTCATTCGTAAAGCGTTTGATTTTGCTGTAGATGCACACCAAGACCAAAGAAGAAAATCAGGAGAAGCCTATATTTTTCACCCCATAGCTGTTGCCAAAATTGTAGCAGGAGAAATTGGTTTAGGCGCGACGGGAATTGCCGCAGCCCTGCTCCATGATGTGGTGGAAGATACGGATGTTACGGTAGAAGAAATTGAAAAGACTTTTAACCCAAAAGTGGCTCAACTCGTTGCAGGTTTAACTAAAATTTCTCAGGTAAAAAAAGATATGAATATCTCTATGCAAGCTGAGAATTTTAGGAAAATGCTTTTAACTTTAAATGATGATGTAAGAGTAATTATCATCAAATTAGCCGACCGTTTGCATAACATGCAAACCATGGAATCAATGGCTGAGCATAAACAAATCAAAATCGCTTCTGAAACTTTATATATTTATGCGCCCCTTGCCCACCGTTTAGGATTGTATAATATTAAAACACAACTGGAAGATTTAGGTTTAAAATATACCGAACCTACGGTTTACAACGATATTGTTAGCAAAATCAAAGAATCCAAACAAGAACAAGATGCGTATATTAAAAACATTTCTGATGTTTTACAAAAATCGTTAGACGAGGAAGGTGTGGATTATATCATCAAAGGAAGACCAAAATCTATCTATTCTATTCGTAGAAAAATGGCAGTTCAAAAGGTTACTTTTGATGAGGTTTATGACAAATTTGCGTTGCGAATTATTTATAAATCTAATCCTCATGATGAAAAATTCTTGGCATGGAAAATTTACTCTATTGTAACAGACCATTATCGCCCCTCACCTAGCCGTTTACGCGATTGGATTTCTTCACCAAAATCTACAGGATACGAAGCTTTACACATAACCGTTATGGGGCCTTTAGGTCGTTGGGTTGAAATTCAGGTACGTAGTGAGCGTATGGATGAAATTGCAGAAAAAGGATATGCTGCTCATTATAAATACAAACAAGGCGCAACTGAAGAAAGCGGACTTGACACTTGGTTGAATCTTTTACGCGAAGCCCTTGAAAATGCTGACAGTAATGCGGTTGATTTCGTTGAAGATTTTAAAATGAATCTGTATGCTAAAGAAATCTACGTATTCACTCCAAAAGGAGAAATTAAATCCTTACCTAAAGGAGCTACAGCCTTAGATTTTGCTTTTGCGGTACACTCAGAAATAGGGATTAAAACTCGAGGAACGAGAGTAAACGGCAAATTAGTTCCCTTAAACTATGAACTCAAAAGTGGTGACCAAGTTGAAATTATCACATCTGTGCATCAAAAACCTACAATTACATGGTTGGACTATGTAACTACCTCGAGAGCCAAAAATAAAATTCGAAATGTTTTAAATGAAAACACTAAAAAGATAGCCGAAGATGGTAAAGAAATTTTAGTTCGTAAATTAAAGCACTTAAAAATTAATTTCAACGAAAGTACGGTCAACGAATTAGTTGCCTATTTAAAACTTAAAACAAGTTTAGATTTGTTTTATCGCGTAGGAATTGGTTCTATAGATAATCAGCAATTAAAATTATTTGCAGCACAAAAAAACAATACGTTCTTCAACTTTTTTAGAGGAAAATCAAAAAAGGGACAAAATGTAAATCCAGAAATCATCCAAAAAGATGAAATTACACACAAATATGATTTATTAGTTTTCGGAATTGAACAAGACCGCTTGGATTATAAATTATCAAGCTGTTGCAATCCGATTCCTGGGGATGCAGTTTTTGGTTTTGTGACCATCAATGAAGGAATAAAAGTTCATAAAAAAGATTGTCCAAACGCCATAAGTATGCAATCTAATTATGCATACCGTATTATTCCTGCTAAATGGATTGACTCTACCCAACAAGATTTCAAAGCAACTTTAGAAATTACAGGTATGGATACTTTAGGTTTAACTAATGAACTTACGAGAGTGATTTCTAACAATATGCATGTAAATATACAAAGTATTGCTTTAAGTGGAGAAGCAGGTATCTTTACAGGTACGGTTACTGTGGTTGTGCCGAATAACACCGTTCTAAAGAAAATGATTGATAATATCAAAAAAATTGATGGTGTAGAGCGTGTTACACGAGAGTATACTAATTAATACTTTTTTTTAATATTTATAAGCCTATTTTTTTAGTTATAGCATACGAGTTAAAACTTAGAAAATAGGCTTTATAAATAATAATTCCTTAATAATTTGGATTAACTTTAAATAAAAAATTAGCGGAGAAAAATATTAAGTAGTCGAATTCCTAAAGGAAGTAATCGTTAGAAATAGCACATCGACAAGCTCATTATAAATCAAGCGGGTGGGATTAAAAAGACATTATACCTGCTTGCATAAAGCTTTATTTATTTAAAATTAAAATGTTTATGTCATTTTAATTTTTGAAATAGTTTGATTGTATATAACCTCTATTTGAAATAAGGCTCAGATCATAATAAACTGAGCCTTGTTTTTTAAAACTCCAATTTAAAAATTTTAGAAAATTTAAATTGAAGACATTTACATAGCAAAATAAATTAATTCTTTACGAATTTCAGAACAATATTTTTTCCATCCTTATCTATTTTCAAGAAATAAATTCCATTTTGGAAATTATCAACTGAAATTTTTAAATCAGAGTTTGATACCGTTTCTTTTACGACCATAATTTGCCCCATTGCATTTGTGATACTAATTTTATCAGGTAATTCAAAATTCTCAGGCATCGAAATATACAATTCTGTTGCAGTAGGGTTAGGATAAATTGAGATACTATTCAAGTAGCCAAATTCTTCTGAAGCCAAAGGCACAGAACATTTCGTTGAGCTTCCAAGATTTTTTCTTCTAGGAGAAACAGACAATACAGTACGGATACGCGTTTTTTGATCATTCGTAAAAACATTCATACAAGTATCATCGGTATAATCCATATAGTTTTCAATCATATCCTTTCCAGGTTTAGATGCACAAGAATCTTTTCCTGTAGGACAATTATAATTTTCTGCTTTAGCCACAGGAGTATCATTACAATAATCGGTATTAGTGGTACAACTTGTTCCATCACCCCAAATATGGCGTAAACCCAACCAGTGTCCTACTTCGTGTGTCATAGTTCGACCTTTATCGTATGGAGCATTATAAGTACCTCCAGGGAAAATAGTTGATGAACCAAAGGTATCGTATGCAGCAATCACACCATCGGTAGTGGCTAAACCTCCATCAGCGTCTAGCCCTCCTAAGCCAGAATCACTAGGAAATTGAGCGTATCCTAATACTCCATCCAGATCACCTGTAAAACGGCAAGTCCACATATTTAAATATTCTTCAGGATTCCAAATCGTATTAGGCTTCAAATTATTTTCAACATCAGCTTCCTGAAATGCATCAATACCAAGATTTACACGATCAATTCCATTTGTTAATTTACCTTTCGGATCTGTTTTTGCTAAACAAAATTCTACTTCTACATCTGCACCTACTGCATTTGTGTTATAACCTGGTGTGTTCAACATTCTTCTATAGTCTTCATTCATTACCTGAATTTGAGACATAACTTGCTCATCTTTGATGTTTTCGCCAGTACCATAGACATCACCATTATGAATTACGTGAACAACGACAGGTATCTTAATTACAGTAGCTTTAGCTTCTTTACCTACCTTATTTTTTACGCTTTCAATTTTATTGGCTATCCAATTCTCAAATTCAGCTGTCGTTGATCTACCTTGATTTTTCTCTTTCAAATGTTGCTCATAAACAGTCGAATGACATCTAATTACACCATTGTGGCGTTCTTCTTGTGCAAAAGCTCCCATGTTAAACAACAATAGAACCCCCAAACTTCTTAAAGCATTTGCCTTAAAATAATTGTTTTTCATAATATACTTTTATTTATCCCTTTAACTATTTCTTTTTTTAAAGGGGTGGCAATATTACATTTAAAATTTAAAATAAACTTTAAAAAAACATTAATTTCATGCAAAGAAGTACAATCTTTATAGATTTTTGTCTTAAATATGTATTTTTGTGGCATGGGAAAAAACAGAAACAAACAAGTCGTATTCGAAAACGTTAAAGTCCTTGATGCAGGTGCAAAAGGCGTATGTGTGGCAAAAGCTCCAGAAGGACAAGTAATTTTCATCAGTAATGTAGTTCCTGGTGATGTAGTAGATGTGCAAACTTTCAAAAAAAGAAAATCGTATTATGAAGGAAAAGCCATCAAATTTCATTCTTATTCTGAACATAGAGTAGATCCTATCTGTGCGCATTTTGGAGTTTGTGGTGGTTGCAAATGGCAAAACATGAACTACAATCAACAACTATCTTATAAACATCAAGAGGTTGAAAACAACCTAAAGCGTATAGGAAAAATAGATTTACCTGATTTTGAACCTATTTTGGGTTCAGAAAAACAGTTTTTCTATCGCAATAAAATGGAGTTTGGCTTCTCTTCTACGCGCTGGATGACTCCCCAAGAAATTAATAGTGCTGTAGAATTAGACAATAAAAATGCAGTAGGTTTCCATATCCCGAAAATGTGGGATAAAATTCTTGACATTAACAACTGTCACTTACAACAAGATCCGTCGAACGCTATTCGTAACGAAATTAGAAATTTTGCTAATACAAATAATCTTTCTTTTTTCAATCCACGTGAACATAGTGGTTTGTTGCGTACCCTAATGATCCGTACCGCTTCAACGGGAGAAATCATGGTTTTAATTCAGTTTTTTGAAAACAATCAAAAAGCCATTGAATTGATCATGAATTTCTTAGCAGAACGTTTTACAGAGATAACTTCGTTACAATATGTAATTAACCAAAAAGCAAACGATACTTTGTATGACCAAGATATTATTTTGTTTAAAGGACGAGATTATATATTGGAAGAAATGGAAGGTTTGCAATTTAGTATTAATGCTAAATCGTTTTACCAAACCAACTCAGAACAAGCTTATGAATTATATGCAATAACTAGAGATTTTGCAGGCTTGACAGGAAATGAATTAGTATACGATCTGTATACAGGAACAGGTACTATTGCGCAATTTGTATCTAAAAAAGCTAAGAAAGTTATAGGCGTTGAAGCCGTTCCAGAGGCAATAGCAGATGCAAAAGTGAATGCAGAGCGCAATAAAATTACCAATTGTGAGTTTTTTGTAGGAGACATGAAAAATGTTTTCAACGATGAATTCATTAGTACTCATGGTCACCCGGATGTTATCATTACTGATCCGCCACGCGATGGTATGCATGCTGATGTAGTGGAACAAATTTTGAAAATTGCTCCAGAAAAAGTGGTTTACGTAAGTTGTAATTCGGCAACTCAAGCCCGTGATTTAGCTTTGATGGATCGTATGTACAAAGTAACTCGAGTAAGACCTGTTGATATGTTTCCGCAAACGCATCATGTGGAAAATGTAGTTCTTCTTGAAAAAAAATAAGTCAATAAATAAAAGAGTGATTAATCATAAATATAATTAATCACTCTTTTTTAAAGATCAATAAAGCTATAAATATGAAAAAAATACTTTTTGGATTATTTGGCATCATTTTCACATCAGCTTTTTTAAACTGTGAAAAAGATGATATTTGTGAACAAGGCACTCCCACTACTCCACGATTGATTGTTGAATTTTATGACAATAACAGTCCTACCAATAAAAAAAATATAACTGATTTAAAAGTTATCGCTGAGGGACAAACTAATGCTTTGAATTTTACAAGTACGAACAAAATTGAACTACCTTTAAAAGTAAACGATAACTTAGTTAATTATACTTTTACCATCAATTCTAAAAGTACAACTCTAAATTTAGAAGATAAAATCACAATGAATTACAAACGAAATGATTTGTTTATCTCTAGAGCTTGTGGTTATATTTCAGTTTTTGAATTAAACGCTGTTGACGGTATCACCCTAAGTAGTCCTAAAAAATGGATCCAAGAGATTGTTATCCTAAATCATTCCATTACAAATGAAAAAGAAACACATGTTAAAATATTTTTCTAGTATTATCTTCATAGTATTGACTGTTGCTAATAGTTTTTCACAAGAAAAACCCAATGATACTATAAAAAAAACAGAACGTTATGGTTTACGTTTTGGGGCTGATATTTCAAAAATTGCTCGTTCTATCTATGACAAGAATTATAAAGGAATAGAACTCGTGGGCGATTATCGAATTTCTAAGAAAACATATTTAGCCGCCGAAATTGGTAATGAAAACAAAACAACTCAAGACACTCGCTTAGATTTTACCACAAAAGGGAGTTATATCAAAGCTGGATTTGACACCAATTTTTATAAAAATTGGCTAAACATGGAAAATATGATTCATTTAGGTTTGCGTTATGGTGCAAGTACTTTTAGCCAACAATTAAATTCCTATCAGATATACGATGTGAATGGCTATTTTCCTAAAAGTGCTGCCGTAGAACCTGGAACAAAATTTGACGGTTTGAACGCGCATTGGGCAGAAGTAGTTGCCGGATTAAAAGCTAAGTTATTCAATAATGTTTATGCAGGATTTAGTTTTAGAATCAATTACCTTATAGCTGAACAGAAACCTGAAAATTTTGACAATCTCTATATTCCTGGTTTCAACCGCACGTATAACGGTAGCTTTGGGGCTGGCTGGAATTATACAATTACTTATTTTATACCTCTCTATAAAAAGAAAAAATAAAGATCAGCATAACCCTGACATACAATAACATATATAATTTTCATACCCATTTAAAAACTTCAGAATTCAGAAAATTAAAATTTGGCACATAACTTGAATAGGGATAATTAGAAAAAAATTCTAAAAACCCGAGAGCGCTGAAAATCGGATAAAGAGTAAGCCTAATTTTAATCTGAATTACTATGAAAAACTTTACATTTTTATTGACAGGATTATTTTTATTTGGAAATGCATCCAATGCTTCAGAAAAGTTAATCACTAAAACTCTATTAGATAATCCTATAACTTATACTAAATTTAATTATAGAGAAGCCGAACCTATACAATTTATAGAGAGAGGTATAGAGTTTTTTGTTTTTCCTAACGGTGAATTTGATTTTAATACACGCCCTGAAGATGGAGCGCAAGGAGATTATTATTTTAAAACAGCAGGAAAAAGAAGTAGTCTGACAACTGATAAACATTGCCCTGAAAATTATGGTGTGCGTATAGAACGAGATGTTTTAGGACGTGTTCGTAGGGTGGGCAATACTTTTATCAATTATGATGCCTATGACCGAGTAAATAGAATAGGTACTGTATTTATGCGATATAACAATTTTGCACTAACACAAATTGGAGGCATGCGTATTGTATACGATTGCAAAGGACGAATTATAGATATCTTTGGATCTGTTAAAGGATCGCGTAGTGGCTACATTCGCCCTTATGATTTCCCTCGTAATTCGAATACTAATGATGATTATTGTTACCGTTCTACTCCTGAAGATACATCCTTAGGAAATGTAGAAAGCAATACTATGTATTATCGTCAAAACAAAGAAAAGCTAGAAAGTCAGCCTTCACAAACTAAGTAAAAAATCGACATTAAAGAGCCCTGTATTCGTATGGGGCTTTTCCTTTTCATAATTTAACAAGCAAGTAGTTCTTTTTTCAATACAGTTGACCATCTACCTATCTTTCTATTTTACAAACAGTTGAAGTATTAATACGTAATTCAACTTAAAAAAAATGCATTATAACGTGATTTCTTTTTGATTTTAGTATGATTTTACTAACTTGGTCTGAAATTAACTAACTGTAAATATCCTGCGCTATGCAAGAAGAAATGAATGATAACCTGCTAAAAGCAGATGGAATTGAATTACAAGAATCGCAAAACACTTTAAATGAAGCGATTGAAACCATTGAAAACCTAAACGCTGAAGTCAGTGAAGATGTAACTTTGGAGGAAGAACATCAGATTCCTATGAAGGAATATGACACTATGGATATGGAAATCTTAGTTAACGAGTTGACTGACTTGCTAGCTTTAGACAAAGTTATGGCTATTCGTAATCATGTTGAGGAAATCAAAAATGCATTTTTATCGAAATATTACCATTTCATAGAGGAAAAAAAAGAAGAATTTTTAGTTGACAATCCTACTGAAGAATTTGAATATCATTTTCCTTTAAAATCTAAATTTGACACTTTATATAATGAGTATAAAAACAAAAAAAATACCCATTTTAAAAATTTAGAGACTAAATTAAAAAACAACCTACAAACGCGTTTACATTTAATTGAAGAATTAAAAATTTTAGTTGCATCAAAAGAAAATATCAAAGATTTATTAAAACAATTTAATGATATTCGTGAACGTTGGAAAAATGCGGGAGCTATTCCAAAAGACAAATACAACCATGTTTGGAATAATTACCATTTCCATGTAGAAAATTTCTATGATATTTTACATCTTGATCGCGAAGCACGTGATTTAGACTTCAAACACAATTTAGATAAAAAATTAATCATCATCGAAAGAGCAAAAGGTCTTTTGAATGAGCAAGATGTTTTCAAAGCTTTTAGAGAATTACAACTCTTACATAAAGTTTGGAAAGAAGAAATAGGTCCTGTTTCAAAAGAAAAACGCGAGGAAATTTGGAAAGCTTTTAGCGAAGTTACCCGCCAAATGCATGAAAAACGTGAAAATCTTTTTGAACAACAAAGAGAAAAAGAAAATCAAAATTTAGCAACTAAACGTAATTTGATTAATCAAATTGAAGAAGTTGCACAGGAAAAAATTACGGTGCACTCTGCTTGGCAAGGACAAATAAACAAAATTGAAGCCTTACGAAAAGCTTTTTTCGAAACAGGTAAAGTTCCAGCAGAAGTAAACGAACAAACTTGGGCTGATTTCAAAACTGCTGTTAGGAATTTTAACTCCAATAAAAATGCTTTTTATAAAGATATTAAAAAAGAGCAGCAAACAAATCTGGATAAAAAAAATGCTTTAGTGGCTAGAGCTAAAGAATTGATGGAGAGTGATAATTTTGAAATCACAACTCCAATCATGAAAAAAATTCAAGAAGAATGGAAGCAAGTAGGTCATGTACCTAAAAAGTTCTCGGATGCTGTATGGGCTGAATTTAAGGAAGCTTGTAACCACTATTTTGATCGTTTGCACCAATTTAGAAATCAAAACGAAGCTGTAGAATTAGAAGCCTTTGAAAAGAAGAAGGAATATTTAGAAATCGTTAAAGCCTTCACTTTCACTGGTGAACATAAAGCGGATTTAGACGCCATTAAAGTTCATATAGAAACATGGAAAACTTTAGGTAAAGTGCCTTTTTCACGTCGTCATATTGATGGAAAATTTAATAAAGTGCTAGACGGCTTGTTTGAAAATCTTACTAGTAGTAAACGTGAAGCCGAAATGGTGCGTTTTAACAACCGATTAGAACAACTATCACAAGAAGGTCAACGAAAAATAGACAATGAAAAAGTCTTTATTCAACGTAAAGTAGAAGAAGTTCAAAATGAAATTTTTCAATTAGAAAATAATATTCAATTCTTTGCTAATGCCAAAAAAGATAACCCTATGGTGATTGAGGTAAAGAAAAGCATTGAACGTCATAAAGAAGAATTAGCTGTTTGGAAAGAAAAATTGAAACAAATTCGTAGCATATAAATTCATAAAAAAAGGTTGCCTTAGTGCAACCTTTTTTATGCTTTATCTATCCTATTTTTCAGGCATGATAAACCAGTATTGGAATCTTAAGTTTGTGAGCTATTTTTTGTGTTAATCGTTTTGTAAACAATTCTGTTAAAAAATCACGTTTATAGGTAACCATAGCTAAAATATCTACTTGATGATGATTGACCATAAAATCTATTGCTTCTACAACATCTGTATCCGGATGGAGATGAAATGTTACTTTGTTTCCAAACTCTTTTTCCCATTCGGCTTTAGTATCATTTAATACTTCCTCATTATTATCTAAGACGTGAAAACATTTGACATTTATATTCAATTGCTCTGCAAAATGAATGGTATCATTCAAAAAAATCTTATCCTTAGCTCTGAAACGAGTTGCAAAACCAATATTTTCAAAATTTGCAATTTCAATAGCGTCATGCAAAATAAGTACTGGGATATTTACATTTAACATTACCGAATCCGCATTACTACCTAATAATTTAGTAAACCAATCCTCTTCTCCGTTAGTCCCCATAACTAACAGGTCTATTTTTTCTTCAGTAATACATTCTTTAATTGTCGAATTTAATTCTCCTAAAACCAATCGATGTGTCATTTCAATATTTTCAAAACCTTTTTCAAAACCATTTTCAAATGCTTTATCATGTAAATGTTTCTTGTTATTTTTAAATTCTTCAAATTCGACCAAATCTAAATTGGCAGCAACATAATTTACTGAAATATTTAAATTTTGAGGATCTACCAATGGATAATTATAAGTGTGCAATAAAACAATTTTTGCATCAATTTTACTAGCGATTTGCATCGCAAAAAGAACAGCACTATCAGCTATTTCGGAAAAATCGGTCGGTACAAGTATAGTTTTCATTTGATTTTGATTAAGTTAAATGCATTAAATCATGTAATAAATTTACAACTAAAAACTCAACTTTTTAATGATAAATATCATTAACAAATAATTAAACAAAAAAAACCGTCTCTTTTTCAAGAAACGGTTTTAACTTTATAAGAATTAAGAAAATTACTTCGTAAACAATAGCTCTCTATATTTAGTTAATGTCCACATTTCATCATCTACTAATAGCTCTAATTTATCAGAGTGTTCACGAATAATATCAAAGTAAGGTTTAACTTTATCACAATACGCTTCTGCCATTTCTTCTGAAGAAGTAAGATTATTAGCTTTCTTACGCTCTTCAATCATAGCATCCACATTTTTATTGATACCTTCAATATGTTCAGAGATTTCTTTAATTAATCCTATTTGCTCTTTTGCAACTTTTTCGAAATCTGCACCAAAGATTTCTTTCAATCCTTTTACATTTTCGATTAGTACGTTTTGGTAACGAATAGCTGTAGGAATTACGTGATTACGAGCTATATCCCCTAATACACGCCCTTCAATTTGAATTTTCTTAGTGTACTCTTCTAATTCAATTTCGTAACGAGCTTCCATCTCAACATGGTTCATTACTCCCATTTCACCAAACAATTCGATTGCTTTTTGAGAAACTTTAGCTTTTAGAGCTTTAGGAGTGGTTTTATGGTTGCTTAAACCACGTTTTTCAGCTTCCACTTCCCATGCATCGCTATAACCATCACCTTCGAAAAGGATATTTTTAGTTTCTTTGATGTACTCACGTAAAATATTGAAGATAGCCTCGTCTTTTTTCAAGTCTTTTGCTTCAATTAACGCATCAACTTCTTTTTTGAATTCTTTTAATTGTTTGGCTACAATGGTATTTAAGGTAGCCATTGAAGTAGCACAGTTTGCTGAAGAACCTACTGCACGGAATTCAAATTTATTTCCTGTAAAAGCAAATGGAGACGTTCTGTTTCTATCAGTATTATCTAAGAATACATCTGGAAGACGACCTACAACGTTTAATTTTAAATCTGTTTTTTCCTCTGGCGATAATTTACCGTTAGAAACCCCTTCTAATTCCTCTAATACTTTAGTCAATTGCTGACCAATGAATACTGAAATAATTGCTGGTGGCGCTTCGTTAGCTCCTAAACGGTGGTCGTTACTTGCTGAAGCAATAGACGCTCTTAATAATTCTTCATAATCATGAACCGCTTTAATAGTATTCACAAAGAAGGTCAAGAATTGTAAGTTACTCATAGGTGTTTTACCTGGAGATAACAAGTTGATTCCTGTATCCGTCGCTAAAGACCAGTTGTTGTGTTTACCTGAACCATTTACTCCTTTGAAAGGTTTTTCGTGCATTAACACTTTGAAGCTATGACGCTCTGCTACTTTTTGCATCACATCCATTAATAATGAATTGTGGTCCACCGCTAAGTTTGTCTCTTCAAAAATAGGTGCTAATTCATATTGATTAGGTGCCACCTCATTATGACGTGTTTTTACAGGAATCCCTAATAACATACACTCATTTTCTAAGTCACGCATATAGTTTAACACACGTGTAGGAATAGAACCAAAATAATGGTCTTCTAATTGTTGTCCTTTTGCAGAAGTATGCCCTAATAACGTTCTACCAGTTGCTAAAATATCAGGTCTAGAAGCTGCTAAAGCGGCATCTACTAAGAAATATTCTTGCTCCCAACCTAAAGTTGGCGTAACTTTTTTAACGTTTTTATCAAAATATTTAGCTACATCTGTCGCCGCTACATCTATAGCTTGCAAAGCACGTAACAAAGGTGTTTTATTATCTAAAGCTTCTCCTGTATACGAAATGAAAACAGTAGGAATACATAAAGTAGTACCAAAGATAAATGCTGGAGATGTTGGGTCCCAAGCCGTATATCCACGAGCTTCAAAGGTATTACGGATACCTCCGTTAGGGAAAGACGAAGCATCTGGCTCTTGTTGTACTAATTGACTACCTCCAAATTTTTCAACTGGGTCACTTCCGTCCATAGACGTTTCAAAGAAAGCATCGTGTTTTTCAGCCGTAGTACCTGTTAAAGGTTGGAACCAGTGTGTATAGTGCGTAACGCCTTTAGATAAAGCCCACTCTTTCATACCCATTGCAATATAGTCTGCAATTTTACGGTCTATTTTAATTCCGTGTTGGATAGCATTCTGAACAGCCTTGTAAGCTTCAGATGTCAAATGCTGACGCATAGCTTTGTCATTAAACACGTTTGAACCAAAAATAGCTGATTTTCTGTCTAGCTCTTCAACCAAAACGGTTGGTCTGCTTGTTGCTTTTTGAAGCGATTGGAAGCGAAATGTTGCCATAAAATGTTTTTAAGTAGTTTATACCCTTTAATTTTGATGCAAATCTACTAAATTTTTCAAATAAAAAGACACATACCCCCCTCTTTTTTTCACATGATTTGTCTAAAAAAACAATTTAACACATTTACCCCCCCCCCCTTATTAAGTGATGCTTCAAACTTTAATTTATGTATTTTAAAAAGGTTGATTATATTTTTAATAATTGATTGGTATGCTCTTTTGTTTTAACTTTCAAAATAATATCCTCAATAATTCCCTCTTGATTAATTACAAATGTAGTACGATGAATTCCATCAAACTCACGCCCCATAAATTTCTTAGGTCCCCAAACCCCATAAGCATTTATAACCTCTTTGCTTTCATCGGCTAATAAAGGAAAAGGGAAATTATATTTTTCTGTGAATTTTTTTTGAATTTTTACTGAATCCGCGCTAACGCCAAGTAAAACATAGCCATTAGCAACAAAACGATCATAATTATCACGCAAGTCACACGCTTCATTAATACAACCTGGGGTATTTGCTTTTGGATAAAAGAAAAGTACAATTTTTTTTCCTTTATAATCCGCTAAACTATGTAAAGTACCGTTTTCATCGCAAGCTGTAAAATCAGGTGCTTGATCACCAATTTTTAAATTTGTCATTGTTTTATGTATTTTTGGTAAAAATAATTCAAAATGACCAAAGCGGAAAAAGTTAAATTCGTTATTAATACTTTAAGCGAACTTTACCCTACAATACCTATTCCTTTAGATCATAAAGATCCCTATACCTTATTAATAGCTGTACTCCTATCTGCTCAATGCACCGATGTAAGAGTGAATCAGATTACTCCTATACTATTTGCTAAAGCAGATAATCCGTATGATATGGTAAAAATGAGCATCGAAGAAATTCAAGACATCATCCGTCCTTGCGGACTTTCTCCTATGAAATCGAAGGGAATATATGGATTATCACAAATTTTGATTGAAAAACACCAAGGTCAAGTTCCTCAATCCTTTGAAGCTTTAGAAGACTTACCCGCTGTTGGACATAAGACAGCAAGTGTAGTTATGAGTCAAGCTTTTGGAGTTCCAGCATTTCCTGTTGACACACATATTCATAGATTAATGTATCGTTGGAATTTAAGTGATGGCTCTACTGTTCAACAAACCGAAAAAGATGCTAAACGTTTGTTCCCTGAATCCTGCTGGAATGATTTGCATTTACAAATTATATGGTACGGGCGCGAATATTCTCCAGCAAGAGGCTGGAATTTAGAAAAAGATATTATTACACAAACTATAGGTAGAAGTACCGTAATAAAAGAACAACTAAAAAAGAAAAAATAAAATTTTACAGCTATGAAACTACAACTAGAAACACCTAGACTTTTACTCCGTCCATTCGAATTAAAAGATGCTGAGGAATTATTTGAGTTAGATAAAAATCCTAATGTACACAAATACCTATGGCAAACCCCTGTGACCGATATTAATGAAATATATAAGGTAATTGAAATGGTGCAAAAACAATATAAAGAAAGAGGTATTGGTCGTTTTTCTACCCTATTAAAAGAAACTGGAGAACTTATAGGCTGGACAGGTATCAAATTTGTAAATGATCATATAGAAAATGGTAACACAAATTTTTACGATTATGGTTATCGACTAAATGAAAAGTTTTGGGGCAAGGGTTATGCTAGCGAAGCTACCGAAGCTTGGATTAAATATGCTTTCAATACTATGGAAATCAAAACTTTGCATGCATACACCCATTTTGAAAATCAAGCTTCAAATCATATTTTAAAGAAAACGGGATTTAATTTCATGGAAGAATATACCGCAGAAGATGGTGTACAGTGGAATTGGTGGCAATTAAATCAAAAATAATTTATATTTTAGTAGTAAAATTCTTCTAATCGCTCCAAAATATGAGTTTTATACTGGAAACCGAAAGATTACTTATGCGCCCTATTCAACAAGAAGATGTTGAGGATTTATTCCGTATGGATTCAAATCCAAATGTGCATGAATATTTATGGGGAAAACCCGCTACCGATATCAATCAAACTAAATTTTTAGTTAACACTATATCGAGTCAATACATCAAACATAAAATTGGTCGTTATGCCATAATTTTAAAAGAAACCAATGAATTTATTGGTTGGGGAGGATTAAAATTCAACGAAAACACCGTAAATGGACAGAATAACTTTTACGATATAGGCATATGTATTGATGAAGCCCATTGGAATAAAAAATTAGGTTTCGAAATTTTTCATGTTTGGATCAAATATGCCTTTAAAAATTTGAAACTACCCAAAATTTTTGCCTACACGCAATCTAATAATATGAGTAGTAACAAAATGGCTCATAAAATTCATATGCGCTTAGTTAATGATTTTTTAGATGGCAAAGACACTTGGAATTGGTATGAATTAGGAACTTTAAAATACGATATGTTAATCACTAAAGGAGTGCTTCATGATATCCCTTATCTAATAAAAAATATTTGATGCTCAAATACTTACATAAAAAAAACATTGCAAGTTGGGATGCACTAACCCTATATATCAAAGCAATTCCATACGGCAGAAATGCTAATCGCGAAGATTTTTCCTTAGTATTAACCGAAAATAAAGGTACCTGTAGCTCTAAACATGCCTTATTAAAAACCTTAGCAAAGGATTTCAACAAAGACAATGTGCAACTTATTATAGGAATCTTTAAGATGAATGCTGAGAATATGCCTATTCTAGCTAATTATTTGAATGAAAATCAATTAGAATATATTCCAGAAGCACATTGTTATCTTAAAATTGACGGTGTACCATTTGATTATACTGTTGAAGATTCCTTATATCCTAAAATTAAAAATGATATTTTAGAGGAAATTGAAATCGAACCTTATCAGGTAAGTGATTATAAAGTACACTATCATAAAGAATTTTTAAAAAATTGGATGCAAGAAACCCATCAATCCAAAAGTTTTGATGAAATTTGGAAAATAAGAGAAACTTGTATTCAAAAACTATCTGAATAGTCCAAAAATCTAGAAAATAACTATGAAAACAGTAAAAATTGCAGGAGTACCAGAACATTTCAATTTGCCTTGGCACTTATGTATTGAAAATAGCGAATTTGACCAAGTAGGTATCGATTTACAATGGACTGATGTACCAGAAGGTACCGGAAAAATGTGTCAAATGCTTCGCAATGCAGAAACTGATATAGCCGTAATTCTGACAGAAGGCATAATTAAAGACATTGCTGCAGGGAATGACAGTACAATAATTCAAGTTTACGTGCAATCGCCTTTAATTTGGGGAATTCATGTAGATGCTCGATCAGAATTCAATCAACTAACTGAATTAAAAAATAGTACGGCGGCTATTTCAAGAATAGGTTCAGGTTCTCATTTGATGAGCTATATTAATGCACAACAACAAAATTGGGAGACGTCAAACCTTAATTTTGAAATTGTAAATACGATAGATGGAGCTGTAGATGCCTTACAAAATAGCAAAGCTGACTATTTCATGTGGGAGAAATTCATGACCAAACCGCTTGTAGATAATGGGATTTTTAGAAAAATTGCCGATTGTCCTACACCTTGGCCTTGTTTTGTAATTGCTGTTCGTAATTCATTTTTAAAAGAAAATGAGAGTACAATTGAATTGATTTTAGATATCATAAACAATACTACTATTGAATTTAAAGACATTCCAAGTATAGATCGAACGTTAGCTTCTCGCTATAATCAAAAGCTGGAAGACATTCAAGATTGGTTAAAAATAACACGTTGGTCACAAAAGAAATTGGATAAAAAAACATTCGACAAAGTACAGGACCAACTTTTTGAATTAAATTTAATTGAACATAAAATTTTGTTTGATACGGTTGTAAAATAATAGTTATTTTTACCGTTGTATGACAATGACTACTCCATCAACACCTAATATGTACGAAAAGTTTAAAAGCAAACTTTCCTTGCCTAAACCTTGGGATGCAGTAGTCATTTTTATTTTATCTATTTTATTGACTATACCTTCATTTATCATTGCACATCACAATTTACTTGAAACGCAATGGATGATTCCTTGGGATAGAATTACACTGTTTATCCTCATACTTTTTTCTTATTATTTAGTACTTCGGAAAATAAAGAAATATATAATTGTAGGGATTTTTGCCTATGGTCTTATTTTAACCTATGGTACTTTTTTAGGAAATTACGGATTTTATCGTGTTTATGACGATTATCGTTCCATGATGTATACTATGGGAGACAATCCGTACCCACAGGATATTATCATTGATAAATTACTTCCATTTCCGAATAAATATAAAGTTATAAAAGCCATCAACTATAGTAATCCTAAAGTTAGAAACTTTGCCTTATGGGCTACTACAAAACATTTCAGAAATGAAGTGAGACTAAAAGGCTATCAAGAATACCGTACTATTATTCAATGCTTTGCTGTATTTAAAGAAGTCAAATCTCGTTGGAATTATGTGAATGATCCGTTAGGGAATAACTACATAGCTTCCGCTACAGAATCACTACAACACTTTTCGGGTGATTGTGATGATCATGCTATTTTGATGGCTGCGGGAGTTAAAGCAGTAGGTGGAATACCAAGACTTATTCATACCGATGCGCATATTTATCCAGAAATGTATATAGGTACCAAGCGAGATTTAGAAAATATTACTTACCTTATTCGTAAAGTATTGTTTGTGCAAGAAAGTAAAGGCAAACAAATTCATTATCATTTAGACGAACGTGGACACATTTGGCTAAACCTCGATTATACAGGAACTTATCCAGGAGGTAAATTTATGAGTGAGTCTATTTTAGGACAACTTACTTTAAGTGATTAATTTAAAATAACAAAATGCTACACACTTATTCCGTTATTATACAACCTTCACCAGAAGTAATTCAAGAAGTAAAAAAAATGAAAGATGTTTTATTTACGGAAATCGGATGGTACAACAGCAGAAATTCTTTGGCACATATCACTTTAAACGAATTTGAATGTTCAAATGATCAAATTGAAAAAATAAAAGAACAGCTTTCAAAAATAGTTTTACCTTTTCAAACGCAAGAAGTAGTTTTTGATCATTTTGACCATTTTGCTAATGGTGCTTTTTTCTTAGCACCAAATGCAGACTCCAAACAATATTTTAAAACTATAATGCAAGAATTTCACAAAAAATTCAACTTCAAAACTACCCTTAAAAGTACAGAGCCTCATCTATCAATAGGCAGAAGAATAACAACTGAAAATATACAAAAAACCTACAACTGTTTCTCTAATAAACCTCAAATACGATTCAATTGCGATCGGCTTGCACTTAGAATTTTTAACACCCAACGAAAACAATTTGATACTATAGATGAATTTTTGTTTGGAAATACGATTCAGGAAAATCCACAATTATGTTTATTTTAAAAAAAAAACTGCCCTAGTTAAAACAGGGCAGTTAAGTAAATTATTCTTGCATCGTGTGAAAAACATTCATCACATCGTCATCTTCTTCAATTTTTTCTAATAATTTCTCTACATCAGCAATTTGCTCTGGATTAAGCTCTTTTGTTATTTGAGGAATTCTTTCAAAACCTGAAGATAATACTTCAATACTTCTATTTTCTAATTCTTTCTGAATCGCACCAAAACTTTCAAATGGAGCATACATAACAATACCGTCTTCATCAGCAAAGATTTCTTCTACTCCAAAATCAATCATTTCTAATTCAAGTTCCTCAACATCTTGTCCTTCAGCTGCAATACGAAAATTACAAGTATGATCAAACATAAATTCAACAGAACCTTGAGTTCCTAAAGTTCCATTACATTTATTAAAATAACTTCTAATGTTAGCAACTGTACGGTTATTATTATCAGTAGCTGTTTCAATTAAAATTGCAATACCATGAGGTGCATAACCTTCAAATAAAACTTCTTTATAGTTAGCAGTATCCTTATCTGAAGCTTTTTTAATAGCACGATCAACATTATCTTTAGGCATATTAGCTGCCTTTGCATTTTGGATAACAGCACGTAAACGGGAGTTAGTTTCAGGATTTGGACCTCCTTCTTTAACTGCCATTACGATATCTTTGCCAATTTTTGTAAACGTTTTAGCCATTGCTGACCAACGTTTCATTTTACGTGCTTTTCTAAATTCAAACGCTCTTCCCATTTCTAAACTCTTGTACTTTAGTAGATGATTTTATAATACAAAAATAGAAGTACTCTACTAGTAATGCAAATTTCTACTTTAGATTCTAAAAAATATTTCACAGAAAAGGTTCTTTTTTACAGAACCTTTTATTTTATTATTTATTCCCTTTCTCGTAATCAGCAATAAATTGCGCAATACCGATATCGGTCAAAGGATGTTTTAACAAACCTGTAATTGATGATAAAGGACCTGTCATTACATCAGCACCAATCTTAGCACAGTTAACCACGTGCATGGTGTGACGCACAGATGCTGCTAAAATTTGTGTTTCGAAAGCATAATTGTCATAAATATCACGGATTTCAGAAATCAAATTTAATCCATCAGTTGAAATATCGTCTAAACGACCTAAGAAAGGCGATACATACGTAGCACCTGCTTTTGCTGCTAATAACGCTTGACCTGCTGAGAAAACTAAAGTAACATTAGTACGAATACCACGGTCAGAAAAATATTTACATGCTTTAATTCCTTCTTTTGTCATTGGCAATTTTACAACAATTTGCTCGTGCAAATCAGCCAACTCTTCCCCTTCTTTAACCATGCCTTCGAAGTCCAAAGCATTAACTTCTGCACTTACATCACCATCTACAATAGTACAAATGTCAACGTAATGCTTTAAGATGTTATTTTTACCCGTAATCCCTTCTTTAGCCATTAATGACGGATTAGTCGTAACCCCATCTAAAATCCCTAAGGCTTGTGCTTCTTTAATTTGCTCTAAATTAGCTGTGTCAATAAAAAATTTCATTATTTTATATTTTATTTAAAATTATATTGTGTTGGTGCAAAATTACAAATAAACAATAGTAATAACAATTACAAAGCGCAATTTCAATATCCAATTACTACTTGCGATATTAATTGAATCGTTGTATCTATAACTTATAATGATTCATCAACATTCTCTCATACATTTTATCAGGTAAAGCTCTTTTTAAAACGATAGAGAATTTTTGCATAAACGCCCCTACTTTATAATGAATTTTGGGTTTTGAAGTATTCATAATACGGTAAACCGCTTCCGCCATTGCTATAGGGTTACTCCCGCTATCAACATGCGAATTCATTTCGTTTAACGTATTTCCATATACTTTTTCATAAGCTGAACCAGAAATCACAGGGGCATGATAACGTCCTGAAGCAATATTGGTAGCAAAATCGCCTGGGGCTATATTAGTAATTTCAATGCCAAATTGTTTGGTTTCCATACGCAATGTTTCGGTAACCAGCTCTAAGGCACCTTTTGAAGCAGAATAAATTCCGCGATACGGCAAACCCATATATCCTGCAATAGACGTGATATTGATAATCAAGCCCGATTGCTGTTTACGCATTTGAGGTAAAACCGCTTTCATAACTTCAATAGGTCCAAAAAAATTAGTTTCAAAATTATTGCGCATTTCTTGGGTTGGAATTTCCTCAATAGGCCCTGTAATTCCAACTCCAGCATTGTTGATGAGTACATCTATTTTACCTACTTCTTGAATCACAGTAGCGATAGCTGTTTGTATCGACGCTACATTTCTAACATCTAAAGCGACTAATTTGATTTTTGAATCTAGCACATTTTCTGGTGTACGACTCGTCCCGTAAACTATGCATCCTTTATCCTGTAAATATTCTCCTATGGCTTTTCCTATTCCTGACGAACCGCCTGTAATGACAACAACTTTACTCATTAGTGTTCTATTTTATTATAAATTTATAACCATTCGATTCCTAATCCAGGTTTCGAAGTTAATTCAATTTTTCCGTTTATAACCTGACTCCCTTTGGCAATATCTTTCGCAATCAAATTAGCCCCATCTAAATCAGCATAGTCAACCAAAGGAGCTAACATTGCACCAGCTGTGATTCCTACGGTCGATTCAGTCATGCATCCTATCATAATTTTGAAATGTAAAGCTCGAGCAGTGGCGATCAAATCTAAAGCTGGGGTTAAGCCTCCACATTTAACTAATTTGATATTAATACTATTATAATGCGCTTTCAATGCCACTAATTGCTCTTTATTTTGGCAATCTTCATCTGCCATCCAATTTGCATAGCTATCTTTTTTCAAAGTAGCATAATCTCCCACAGCCATCGGTTGCTCCCAATACGTAAACTTAGATGCTAAGGCATTAGCCCCAATCCATTCACAATCTGCGACCGTAAAACTAGCATTGGAATCAATTGCTATAGGCCTGCCTAATTCAGCTAATATTTCTATAGTTTGCTTTTGCAAACCCTTCGTTTTTACTTTAAAGCTATTCCATTGGGATTTATCAATTTTTTTTAACTGATTTTCCAATGTATCTACACTTATAGTAATAGAAGATTCAGGAATATTTTTAGAATCAATTTTATTCAATTCCAAAAAATTTTTATGTTCTAATTTTCCAAACAAATCCCAGTAAGCACAATCCAAAGCAGACTTTAGAAATGAGGATAAACCAATACTTGATAAAAACGCATAAAACTCTTTTGGATTAGCGATTTTAAAAGATTCAATTAAAGTTTTGCTTGAATTAAGTTGCGTAATTAAATCTTCCACATTAATACCATAATAATCGATAGCTGTGCATTCGCCATATCCCGTTTTATCCAAATATTGCAAAGTAACAATGAGTGCTTCGCGATAGGAATAGTTTCCATACGCAATGGAGAAAGTTTCCTTAAGAGGAAGTTTGACTTTTTGCCAAGAAAGTTGCATAGTTATAATTTGGCTCAAAAATAAAAAATCCCGAACACATTCGGGATTATATCTTAAGGTATTTATTGCAATCAAAAAAGGCAAGCGACCTACATCGCACCGCTACAACCGCGTACCTTTGCTGCGTTCCCACCCTGGAGGAGTCTGCAGGAGCTGGTCGTGTAGGACTTGCCGGTGCAAATATACGACCAAAATTTAAATTTGCAAGCACTTTTGTCAAACAAAATACCTTTTGTATATTGTGATGGTAAATAATTTTAAAATGAAAAAACATAACTTGTTAGTTGTCACTTCGTTATTATTAATTGTAACGGCGTGTAGTGGTGATAAAAAAAATTTATTTTCTTTTGATGAGGCTAAATTTAAGGCCATGTATCACACTGGCGAAGACATTTCGCTAGTAATTACAAACAAAAAAGAGAAAACTATTGATTCTATTGTATACTATACTAACGATAAAAAAATAGGAACTACCAAAGGAAACGAAACGTTCAACCATAAAATTGAGGAAGAAAAACTAGGTTACCAGAATTTAAAAGCAGAGATTTTCTTTGAAGGCGAAAAACAAGAAACTACCGCTCGAATTGAACTTGTAGCAACTACCGAACCAAAATTATTGAATTATACTATTGTAAACACCTACCCTCACGACTTAAAAGCCTATACCCAAGGGTTAGAATTCCATAACGATATATTATTAGAAGGAACTGGAAATGGTGCAGGAAATGGAACTGGCGAAAGAGGTATTTCAAGTTTACGTAAAACCGATTTCAAAACAGGAAAAGTAACTCAAAAAGTAGAATTAGCTGAAGAGTTTTTCGGGGAAGGCATTACAGTTTTAAATCATAAAATCTACCAATTGACTTGGTTGAACAATGAAGGTTATGTATATGATGCGCAAACATTCAAAAAAGAAAAAACTTTCAAATACCCAAGAAAAATGGAAGGCTGGGGATTAACTAATGATGGAAAAAATCTTTTTATCACTGATAGTTCAGAACGAATCAGTATCCTTGACCCTATGACTTTTAAAGAAGTTGACCATATAAATGTATATACAAACAGTTCGAAAGTTCCTGCTGTAAACGAATTAGAATGGATAGATGGGAAAATTTACGGTAATATTTATCAAAAAGATGCAATTGCTATTATTAATCCTACAACAGGTGCTGTAGAAGCCGTGATTAATTTAAGTGATTTAAAAACGAAAGTTTCCCAACATCCCGATATAGATGTTTTGAACGGTATTGCATACAATCCTAAAACCAAAACAATATTTGTGACTGGCAAAAACTGGGATAAACTTTTTGAAATTAAAATTTCAAATTAATTTTTGAGGAATTTTCAATTGTGATTCCAACCTTTTTATATGAAATGGTCTCTATAGTTTTATATAGGCCATTTTTTTATTGCTATATCACAAAAAAGTGTAGTTTTTAATGTCATTTTTTGCTTTGAAATAACTAACATTCAAAAGTCTTATGAAAGAAGTTATTTGTTTTCCTGCTATCATATTTTTAAGACTGTCCAGTTTAGGAAACTAATTGGATTTTCAAAGAGATATTCTATTTATAAAGCATAATTCAAAGATAAAATCGAAGTAAAAATTAAAAAATATACTAGAGGCAGTTAACGCCTCTTTTTTTGAAGTCTACTTTAGGTGGTTTTTAGTCTGATTTCCTTCACTTATAGATAGAAGTCCCTTTACAAATAGATATCTATTTTGGCCTATATTTGATTTAGAAAAAATAAAAATTCACTTGTCATCTCCATTATTGTGAGTTTGAAACATAAAAAAAGCTACCCCTTTAGGGCAGCTCCTTGGTATGAATTTTTATACATAAAATTACTCTTTAGCCTTTTCAACTTCTTCTAATTGAGGTACATTGTCAGTAGATTCTGTAGTTACAGCTGAAGGAGCGCTAGAAGAACTTGGTGCACTTAATTTTGAAAAAGCGCCATAACGTTCAGCAACCTTAGACCAGTTAAGCACACTAAAAAAAGTATTTGCATACTCACGTTTTTTATTTTGAAATTTCAAATAATAAGCATGTTCCCACATGTCTAAACATAATAAAGGAACACCTGTTATTCCTAAACCTTTCATCTGTGGCGCATCATTATTAGGTGTAGTAATGATGCGTAATCGTCCATATTTGTCTGACATCAGCCAAATCCAACCTGAACCATTAATCTTAACCGCTGAATCTGCAAAGGCTTTTACAAAATCATCATACGAACCATAATCTTTGACAATCGCTTCCATTAAATCGCCATCGGGCACTCCACCCGATTTTGGCGCGATGGCTTCAAAATAAAAATTATGATTGTATACTGCTCCAGCATAATTTCTTACATCAACATCTTTAAAAGCTATATTTTTAAAAATTGAAACTAAATCTAAAACTTCATATTTGGTTCCTACAACACTTTTATTCAAAGCATTGACATAAGGTAATAAATGTTTTGCATAATGCAACTCTAAAGTAGTGGCATCAATATAGGGTTCCAAAGCATTATAGTTATAAGGCAATTGCATTAACTCAAAAGCTCCTTCAGCAGCTTTCAAATCAGAAGGTTTGCCTCCTTTTTGCTCTATAGCTACTATTGGCTTTGAAGGCACATCGATCACTTCAACCAAAGTATCCTTTTTACAACTGACTAATGCAACGGTAGCTACAGCTAAATAGAATAGTGCTTTATTTTTCATCATTTTGAAAATATCTCATTGACTAGTTCAATATAACATTTTTTAGATTCATCCGAAGAAAGATGACTTACTTGCATCCAAGCATTTATTTTAAACGCATCTCTAACCTCCAAACTTCCAAAATTAGAAGGAGACATTGATCCAAAACTAGCTTGTTTATAATAAGCATATAAACGCAACATCACATCCTGTGGCAAAGAATCTTGTTCCATATTAGAAACTTTAATGAAAGCTTCATTAAATGCAATATCTAATTCTTTTTCAGCCATTGTTAAGCTTGTGCAATTATAGTATGATTCCCTACTGCTTTATCTTGCAATTTCACATTTATTTTAGTTCCAAGTGGTAAGTATAAATCTACACGTGAGCCAAATTTAATAAATCCGGCATCTGTTCCTTGAACAGCAACATCATCCACTTGAGCATAATTAACTATACGTTTTGCAAGCGCTCCAGCAATTTGACGGTATAAAATTTCACCAAACACTGGGTTTTCAACTACTACAGAAGTACGTTCATTCTCAGTACTTGCTTTCGGATGCCACGCAACTAAATATTTCCCAGGATGATATTTACTATATTTTACTTTACCTGAAACAGCATAACGCGTTACATGAACATTAATAGGTGACATAAAAATAGACACCATCAATCTTTTATCTTTAAAATATTCCTCTTCATAAACTTCCTCAATAACTACCACCTTTCCATCTACTGGAGCTACAATAGTATGCTCATTTGGAGCAATAGTACGATTGGGATTTCTAAAAAATTGCAGTATCATTACATAGAAAAACAAAGCTATTATTTGTAAACTGATTTTTAACCAATTGATATCAAACAAAAACTTTTCAGTCAACAATAATGAAGCAATCAATACAATTGAAGCTCCTGCAATAATTTTAGTTCCTTCTTTATGAAACATACGATACAATTTTTAAAAATAAATAAACTATTGGTGCGGCAAATATAATACTATCTAATCGATCTAGCATACCTCCATGCCCTGGCATAATAGCACCACTATCCTTAACCTTAGCAATTCGCTTAAATTTAGATTCTACCAAATCGCCAATTGTTCCGGAAAAACTAGTTAAAAGTGCTATAATTACCCAATAAGTAACGGGCAACAAAGTTACGTAATAAATACCAATAAAAATACTGGCTAATACTGCAAAAACAACTCCTCCTATAAAACCTTCAATCGTTTTTTTAGGGGAAATTTTTTCTAATAATTTTCTTTTTCCAAATTGCTTACCTACTAAATAAGCAAAGGTATCATTGCACCAAATTAGAATAAAAACACCAATTATAAAATGTGGATAATGCTGCCCACCTAATAAACCTAATTTAGTGATTAAAATAAAAGGAATTATGATATAACCTACTAAAAGTCCCCAACCCAGTTGATTTAAATTTTGCACTTTAGGCATAAACAACCAATTCGTTAAAAAAAGTAAGGTTACTACAGTAATACCTCCTAAAAGCCAATTATTAAAGTTGCTATTGTTAAAGTATGAGAAATTCAGAAAAGACAAAATTGCTAAGAGCAGTGCCAATAAGGTATTGATCTTAATTAATTTTGAAAATTCATTCACTGTTTGCAATAAAAAAAGTCCAAAAAGCAAAAGTAAAGATTCTCTTGAAAAAAGAGTAGCTGCAACTAATAGTACTACATACACTGCGCCAGAAAGGGCACGAACCAAGGTTTCATTCATACTATAAATCTTCTAACAAGAGTAAGTACAAATTTTTAGGAGAACTTCCGTAATGCAGAAAATCTTCCTCCTTAATTTTTTCAAAATACTTAATCGTTGTTATATTAGTGGGATAATCAGAAATGTAGCGCTTTTTTATTTCACGCAAACCGTCGCTTTTACCCAATACCATTTGGCTAGTACCAGCAATTACAACAATATTATCAGGAAGCTCGTTAATTTTATGATGTTTAATTTGAGAAGAAGAAAACATTATTGCGCCATCTTCAGCCACTAAACTTTCACAACTTGCTAATAAAAATTTAGGAAACTTTGCTTGTTCATAACTAATATTATTAGTTTCAAGCATGGCAAACAATTTAGGTTCTAAACAAATAGCTTCCGATTCAAACCAGTCGTTCTCCTCTAAGATATTTTCAAATTGTTCGTTCAATTCGGCTATATTTTCACAATATAAAAACTTTCCGCCGTTCTTTTTAAAGTTAAAAGTAAACAACTCATCAACGGGTAAGCTTGTATTTACTTCTTGGAATGGGTTATACTCATTGTCATTGGCTTCATTTGAAGCTTCACTACTTGACCCAAATATTTTTCTAAAAATACTCATAAATCTCTTGCAAATAGAAGTAGTTAGGTTTTTCAAATCAAAGTTAAAAAAAACTCAATCTAATTTTAACATAAGATTGAGTTTTTTATAGATTTTATTAACTAAGTTTTAAACAATTTCTTCGTGTAAAGGCTTATCAAATGGGCGTTTACCGAATATAGTCTCTAAATCATCTTTGAAAATAACTTCTTTTTCTATTAAAATGTCAGCTAACTGTTCTAATTTCTCTTTATTTTCTTGAAGAATTTGAATAGCTCGTTGGTATTGAGCTTCAATAACTGCAGAAATTTCTTTATCAATTACTAGGGCAGTTTCTTCAGAGTAAGGCTTAGAAAAACCATAATCTGATTGTCCTGATGAATCGTAATACGTTACATTTCCTAATTTGTCATTCAATCCATAAATGGTTACCATGGCACGAGCTTGTTTAGTTACTTTTTCCAAGTCGCTCAATGCACCTGTAGAAATCATATCAAAAACCACTTTCTCAGCAGCTCTACCTCCCATAGTGGCGCACATTTCGTCTAACATTTGTTGTGGACGAACAATTTGACGTTCTTCTGGAAGATACCAAGCCGCACCTAAGCTTTGTCCTCTTGGTACAATAGTTACTTTTACTAAAGGAGCAGCATGTTCAAGCATCCAACTCACTGTAGCATGACCCGCTTCATGGATGGCTATTGCACGTTTTTCTTCGGTACTAATAATTTTATTTTTCTTTTCTAAACCGCCTATGATTCTATCAACAGCGTCTAGGAAATCTTGTTTATCAACTGCAGTTTTATTTTTTCTTGCTGCAGTCAAGGCTGCTTCGTTACATACATTAGCGATATCAGCTCCCGAAAATCCTGGAGTTTGCTTAGCTAAGAAATCAGTATCTAAACCTTCCACTTTTTTCAAAGGAGCTAAATGCACCTCAAAAATTTGTTTACGCTCACGAATATCTGGAAGATCTACATAAATTTGTCTATCAAAACGACCCGCTCTCATTAAAGCTTTGTCCAAAACATCTGCACGGTTTGTAGCTGCTAAAACAATTACACTAGTATCAGTTCCAAAACCATCCATTTCAGTTAAAAGCTGATTAAGTGTATTTTCACGTTCATCGTTTGAACCTGAATAATTGTTTTTACCTCTAGCTCTACCTACTGCATCAATCTCATCAATAAATATAATTGCTGGCGATTTTTCTTTGGCTTGTTTAAACAAGTCACGAACGCGTGAGGCTCCTACCCCTACAAACATCTCCACAAAATCAGAACCTGATAAAGAGAAAAAGGGTACTTGTGCTTCACCAGCTACGGCTTTAGCTAAAAGGGTTTTCCCTGTACCTGGAGGGCCTACTAACAAGGCTCCTTTAGGTATTTTACCTCCAAGATCGGTATATTTTTTAGGGTTTTTCAAGAATTCTACAATTTCTTGTATTTCTTCTTTAGCACCTTCTAAACCAGCTACATCTTTAAAAGTTACTTTTACATCTGTTTTTTCATCAAATAATTTAGCCTTTGAACGTCCAATACTAAAAATTTGACCGCCGCCGCCGGCACCACCGCCAGACATACGACGCATCATAAAAATCCAGAAACCTATTAAAATAACAATAGGTAAAAAGTTGATTAAGATATCTGTCCACCCCCCTGAGGTTTTATAATCATAATCTTTAATCTTCTTTTCTTTCAATGCCTGCTTCAGATCTTTTGAAAAATCAGCATCTCTTCCACTTATTTCGAAAGTATAATGTGGCCCTAGATTTTTATTACCTAACAAATCTTGTTTAGGCAATTTTGTATGAGCCGGTTTTGTTAAAGCCTTTTCTTTCAAGAAAACAGTAACATATCGATCATTATCAATCTCAACGACATCTACATCTCCAGCATCTAAATACTGATAAAACTTAGATACATTTGTTTTTTTTGGTTCTATCCATCTTGATTGTCCAGACAAATACATACCAATAAAAATGGCTCCTATTAAGCCATAAATCCACCAAGGGTTAAATTTAAAGTTATTCTGTTTCGTTTCCTTTGACATAGATACTTTAATTAATATTTGTTTTCTATTGAAGTAATTTTAGCATCACCCCAAAGACTTTCAATGTTGTAGTATTCTCTGATATGTTTTTGGAAAACATGAACTACGATGTGTACATAATCCATCAATACCCATTCACCATTATCAGTTCCTTCTACATGCCACGGTTTTTCTTTAAGTTCTTTTGAAACTGCTTTTTGCACGGAATTAACAATTGCATTAACTTGTGTGTTTGAGGTACCATTACAAATCACAAAATAATCACAAACCGTATTTTCTAATGCTCTAAGATCTAAAATATCTATATCATTACCTTTAACATCCTCAATTCCTTTGATGATATTTGCTAATAAAATATCGTTTCCTACTTCTTTGTTCGCCATTTATTCTCTAATAAAATTATTTTCGCAAAGTTATTGTTTTTTGTCTTTATTTTGAAAGATAAATATAGGATACTTTAAATTATAATTTCAAAAATTGCTACGATGAAATTTATCAAACTCAATGCCATAGATTCTACAAATGATTTTTTAAGAAAACTTTCACAAAAACAGACCTTAGATAACTTTACTGTCGTAACCGCAAATAGTCAGTGGAAAGGCAAAGGGCAAATGGGAAGTAAATGGTCAACGGAAGAGGGTAAAAACCTAATAACTAGCATATTAATTAAAGATACTATTACTCAAATTGATACTATTTTCACACTCAATATAACCATAGCCATTGCCGTTTATGAAACTTTAGAAACTATTAAAATTCCAAACTTAGCGATCAAATGGCCAAACGACATTATGTCAGGAACAAAAAAAATTGGCGGAATATTGATTGAAAATAGTATAAAAAATGATACAAAAATTGATTCAATTGTTGGAATAGGTTTGAATATCAATCAAGAAAACTTCGAAAACCTTCCTAAAGCAACCTCTTTAAAAGTAATTACTTCTACAGAATTTGATATCGAAACCATTCTACACACCTTAATTGACAATATACAAAAAAACATAGTTTACATCAATAACGCACCAAACTTCCTTTGGGAAAAATATCATAATATCCTATTCAAATTAGGTAAACCCATGGCTTTTGAAAATACAAATAATCAAAAATTTATGGGGATTATACAAAAAGTAACCCAAAACGGCCTACTTCAAATTTTGCATGAAGACGATTCTATTCAAAATTACGGCATCAAAGAAATTACGATGTTGTACTAATCCTATAGAAATAAAGATAATTCAATAATTTTAAGTATTTTGACATCCCAAATTCATTCATTTTGAAATCAAAAAAATCTTTTTCGTTATTTCTCGCTGTCTTTATCTCACTTATGGCACAAGCACAGCAACACCTTTTGATGAACGTTAAAATAAATCCTGAGAATAAAACGCTAGAGGTAACCCAACATATAAATTTTAAAAACAATTCTACTAATACTATAAAAAATCTTGTTTTTAACGACTGGAATCATAGTTATAGCAACAGACGTACGGCTTTAGGACAACGTTTTTCGAATCAATTTATACGAAATTTCCATTTATCTACTGAATCAGAAAGAGGGTATACTACCCTGAATTTCATTAAAATAAACAAAAAAAACACACTTTGGACTCGAAATAACAATCAAATTGACTTAATTCAAGTTGATATACCTGATTTAAAAACTAACGATTCGATAGAAATTGAACTAAACTATCAGATTAAAGTTCCTGATTCAAAATTCACCAAATGGGGTTTCCATAAGAATAATTTTTATTTAAAAGATGTATTTATCATGATGGCAAAAAACACCCCATCAGGTCCAATTTACTATAGCAATGAAAACCTCGAAGATGCCTTTTTAGAAGATATACAAGAGTTACAAATTCATTTTGAAGTAGCCGATAATTACAACATACAAACAAATTTGTCTGAAATTACAAAAAATACTTTCAAAATACTGAATTGCAAAGAATTTGAATTTGCCATAGAAAAAACATCAAATTTTGAGAATTTCAGTACTGATCATATGGAAATTGCAACCAATCTTGAGAGTACTAAAATAAGCACTTTAGAAAAAGCGGTTGCTATAGATAAAATAGTTAACTATATTCATCGCAATCTTGGCAAAGGAAAAACAAAAAAAATATTAATCACACAAATTGAATACGAACGCAACCCTTTTTACGGATTGAACCAACTCCCCGCTTTCTTAAGTCCATTTTCAAACGCTTTTTTATATGAATTAAAATTTTTGAAAGTTTACACTCAAAATTATTTAAAAGCTAATTTAAACATCAATTTTAGAAAAGATCATTATTTATTAGATGCTATTCAAAGCTATGTGATATACAATTATATTGAAGAAAATTACCCTAATTTACACCTTATTGGCAACTTATCGAAGTATAAATTAATTAAAAACTACGAAATTGCAAAAGCTAACTTTAATGATCAATATTATTTAGCCTATCTGCTATCAGCAAGAAAAAATTTGGATCAATCGCTACTTGAATCTAAAGAAAAGTTAGTAAAATTTAACGAGCAAATTGCCGTACGCTACAAAGCTGGATTAACTCTAAAATTTTTAGATAACTATTTACAGGATCAAACCGTAGCAAAAACACTATCCGAATTTATAACTCTTAACACCAATCAATCAACTAGTTTGAATGATTTTGAAAAACTCCTAAAAGAAAATAGTCCCAAAAAAATAGATTGGTTTTTTAACGAACTCCTTGCTGGAAATACGCCTGTAGATTATAGTTTTGGTACTACCCATAGAAAGGACAACCAAATAAATATTGAAATAAAAAACAGAAAACATTCGCAAATACCTTTTGAAATTACAGGTTTCAAAAACAAAAACAAGGTTTTTTCACAATGGATTACACCCAATGCCACTATTGACACGACATTAACATTCTCTAAAAAGGAAGTCGATCATTTAGCACTTAATTACGATAATTTGTTTCCTGAAGTTAACAAAACAAATAATTTTATAAACGTAAAACGAAAATTAGGCTATAACCGACCTTTAAAATTCACTTTTTATCAAGACATTGAAAATCAAAACTGTAATCAAATATTCTATTATCCAGAATATACTTATAATGTTTATGATGGATCTGTTTTTTCAGTCACATTCAACAATACAGGATTAATTAACAAAATTTATAATTACGATTTTAGTCCAAGTTATTCCACAAACACACAATCTATGACTGGTTCGGGCTATTTTAGCTATATTTTAAACCGCCAAAATGTCAGCAATTTTCAAACGCGTTTCTCATTGTCAGGCTCATATTTCCACTATCTACCTAATGCTTCTTATACTAAAATAACGCCTTCTATAGTATTTCGATTTCGAACACAAGAAATAGCAAGTAACAAATACAAGGTATTATCTTTTAGAGAAGTAATTGTTAACAAACAAGATAGTCCTTTTTTAATAGACAAGACCATCCCTTTAAAGTATGCAATATTTGATACACGTTTCAGCCTAGGAAACTCAGAAACAGCAAAAAGTTACAATGTAACTACAAATTTACAACTAGGCAATTCAATGGGAAAATGGGTAAATGAAGTAAGTTTTCACAAATTATTTGAGAACAATTATCAATTTGGGATGCGTTTTTATGGTGGATTTTTCCTTTACAATCATACTAATACCGATTATTACAGCTTTGGATTGGATCGCCCAAAGGATTATTTATTTGACTATTCCTTTTATGGCAGAAATGAAACCAAAGGTTTTTTTTCACAGCAAATTATTATTGCCGAAGGTGGGTTTAAATCAAAATTTGCAAATCCTTATGCGAACCAATGGCTAACCAGTATCAACCTAACTTCATCACTTTGGAAATGGATACAACTATATGGCGATGTAGGTTGTTATAAATACAAATTTACTGCTCCACAATGGGTCTTTGACACAGGCATCCACTTTAATATAGTGCCAGGCTATTTTGAAGTATTTTGTCCTGTATATTCAAAAAACGGTTGGGAAATTGGTCAGAAAAACTATAATGAAAAATTACGATTTCAATTCACAATTAGTACTTCTGCCTTATTAGGCATTTTTAATAGAAAATGGTTTTAATGGCAACAAAAAATCAAAAAAAATAAATTTAAAACAGTATTATCCATTTTTCAATAAACATATTTCAACACAATAATCAATAATTAGCTTAAAAATACGAATAATTAAATTTATTTTTTTGAAATATAATAAAAAAGTAACCGTATTTTGATTAAATTTGCCTATTCACATTTTATAAAATGGCACAAGTAGTAGAAAAAAAAGAGTTGACTTTTGAAGATTTTAAAACAGAAGTTTTAAACGATTACAAAATTGCACGCATCAGCCGTGAATGTAGTTTACTAGGTCGTAAAGAAGTATTGACTGGAAAAGCTAAATTCGGAATTTTCGGAGACGGAAAAGAAGTTCCGCAACTAGCTTTAGCGAAAGCTTTCCAAAACGGAGATTTCCGTTCAGGTTACTATAGAGACCAAACTTTTATGATGGCTATTGGCGCCATGAACATCGAGCAGTTTTTTGCGGGATTATATGGACACACGGACATCAATTTTGACCCCATGAGTGCTGGTCGTCAAATGGGTGGGCATTTTGCAACACACTCGCTTGACGAAAACGGAAACTGGAAAAACTTAACCGAACAAAAAAATTCAAGTGCTGATATTTCTCCTACAGCTGGTCAAATGCCACGTTTGTTAGGATTAGCGCAAGCTTCAAAAATATTTAGAAACGTAGAAGGTATAGATACTACTAATTTCTCTAAAAAAGGAAATGAAGTAGCTTGGGGTACTATTGGAAATGCTTCCACTTCAGAAGGCTTATTCTTCGAAACTATCAACGCTGCTGGGGTATTACAAGTGCCCATGGTAATGAGTGTTTGGGATGATGAGTATGGGATTTCAGTGCATGCACGTTATCAAACCACTAAAGAAAATATCTCTGAAATCTTAAAAGGATTCCAAAGAGATGAAGAGTCAAATGGTTATGAAATTATGAACGTGAAAGGTTGGGATTACCCTGCCCTAGTAGAAACCTACCAAAGAGCATCACAAATAGCTCGTGAAGAACACGTTCCGGTATTGATTCACGTTGATGAGTTAACACAACCACAAGGACACTCTACTTCAGGTTCGCATGAACGTTACAAATCGGCTGAGCGTTTGGCTTGGGAAACTGAATTTGACTGTTTAGCGCAAATGCGTAAGTGGTTATTAGAAAACAACTTAGCTACCACCGAAGAATTAGAAGCAATCGATTCGCAAGCTAAGAAAGATGTTTTAGATGGTAAAAAAGCCGCTTGGACTAACTTTACTTCACCTATCAAAGCGGAAAGAGACGAATTAGTACAAGTTTTACAAACAGTTGCTGCATCATCTGCAAACAAAGTTTTCATTGAAAAATACGCTAATGATTTAGCAGCAATCAAAGAACCTATCCGTAAAGATATTATTACTACGGCTAGAAAAGTATTACGCATGGTGGCTCTAGAAAGTGGTAAAACCCAATTAGCCGTATGGATTACTGAGTATACCGCCAAAATTCAACCTAAATTCAGTTCACATTTATATTCACAATCGGCACAAAACGTTTTTGCAGTAAGTGAAGTAAAACCAACGTACGATGAAACTGCTGAGGAAGTAGATGCACGATTGGTAATTCGTGATAACTTTGATGCCATTTTTGCAAAATATCCTGAAACCTTAATTTTTGGAGAAGATTCTGGTAACATTGGTGACGTAAACCAAGGTTTAGAAGGGATGCAAGAAAAATACGGAGAAATGCGCGTGAGTGATGCTGGAATCCGTGAAGCTACAATTTTAGGTCAAGGGATAGGTATGGCAATGAGAGGTTTACGTCCGATTGCTGAAATCCAATATTTAGATTATTTATTGTATGCTATCCAAATCATGAGTGATGATTTAGCTACATTACAATACCGTACTGCGGGACGTCAAAAATCACCATTAATCATTCGTACCCGTGGACACCGTTTAGAAGGTATCTGGCATTCAGGTTCTCCTATGGGAATGATTATCAATGCGATTCGTGGTATTCATGTTTTAGTACCAAGAAACATGACTAAAGCAGCTGGTTTCTATAACACATTATTACAAACAGATGAACCGGCTTTAGTAGTTGAATGTTTGAATGGTTACCGATTAAAAGAAAAAATGCCTACCAACTTAGGAGAATTCAAAACACCAATTGGAGTAGTTGAAACGCTAAAAGAAGGTAAAGATATCACGATAGTTTCTTATGGCTCTACATTACGTTTAGTTGAACAAGCAGCAAAAGAATTATTAGAAGTAGGTATTGATGTTGAAATTATCGATATTCAATCGTTATTGCCATTCGATATTAACCATGACATCGTAAAATCGTTAGCAAAAACAAATCGTTTGTTAATCGTTGACGAAGATGTACCTGGTGGCGCTGCTGCATTCATTTTACAACAAATTGTAGAAGAACAAAAAGGGTACAAACATTTAGATAGCCAACCAGAAACCTTATCAGCTAAAGCACACCGCCCTGCTTATGGTACGGATGGTGATTATTTCTCAAAACCTTCAATCGAAGATATTTTTGAGAAGGTTTATGAAATCATGAACGAATCGAATCCAACAAAGTATCCAAGTTTATACTAAAATTTTAAAAAGTGGTTTTTAAATAAAAGCCACTTTTTTTTATATATTTATTCCACAAAAATGGTTTAAATGAAACGTCTACTCTTCATAACTTTATCGACCACTTGTTTAGCACAAGCCCCTAAAGATTATTACAATACCGTAAATGGCACGGGCTATACATTAAAAACCCAACTTCATAAAGTAATCAGTAAACATAAAGACTTAGGTTACGGTGGTTTGTGGCAAACCTACAAAACCTCAGACGTTGATGCATTTTACGAAAAAGACCAAACCGTTTTGGACATTTATTCAGAAAACCCTAAGGGAAAAGACCCTTATACTTACAAATTGGGTTCAGATCAATGTGGTATCTATGGCAAAGAAGGCGACTGTTATAATCGGGAACATATTATCCCACAATCATCGTTCAATTCGGCATCTCCCATGGTTTCTGATGCCCATTTTATTCCACCTACAGATGGAAAAGTAAACGGTATGCGTAGTAGTTACCCACATGGAGAGGTAGAAAATGCTAAATGGACTTCTGAAAACGGAGGTAAACTCGGCAGTAGTAAAATAAATGGTTACGATGGCTTAGTTTTTGAACCCATAGACGAATTTAAAGGCGATATTGCCCGAATGTATTTTTACTTTGCTACTTGCTATGAAGATAAAGTAGCCCATTTTCGTTACGAAATGTTTAATGGTTCCGATGATCAAGTATTTACAGAAAGTTTTAAAAAGATGCTTATTAATTGGCATCAAATCGATCCTGTAAGTGCAAGCGAGATTGCTAGAAACAATGCTATTTATAAGCGTCAAGGGAATCGTAACCCGTATATAGATCATCCCGAGTTTGTTGCACAAATATGGGGTGGATTGGCCATTAAAAATCAACCCGAAAAAATCAAAGTGTCGAATAAAAAAATGACTTCGCCAACTTTACTAACAAAAGAGAAACCCGTTAAAAAAGAAGCATCTATTTTAACTAAAAAAACAAATTCTACCTTTAAACCTTCCTCTTCAAGTGTCTATTTTTCCCTATATATTGAAGGAAGCGGACACAACAAAGCTTTGGCTATCACCAATGTTACCAATAAAACTATTGATTTAACCGAATACAAAATCAGAAAACAAGTCAATGGAAAAGGCAATTGGAACAAAGGTTACCTATTAAAAGGAAATTTAAAGGCGAAAGAGACGCTTTTAATTGTCTATGCAAAATCAAAATTAAATTGCAAAACCCAAAAACAGATTACTACAGGAAACGACGCCTTAGCTTTCAATGGAAATGATCCAATTGCACTCTTTTATAAATCTGAATTAGTAGACATACTTGGTCAAGAAAATAATAGTACAACTCCTTTTTCAGAAAATGAAACTTTAGTGCGTACCAAGTTTCCTGATAAAAAAAATAGTCTTTTTAACAAAAACGATTGGAAAATACTGCCTATAGACAGTTGTCAATAATTTTTTAAATAAGGTTTTATTATTCAAAATCGAAATAGTAAATTTGCATTGCAAAACAACAACACACAACAATGATTCATTTTTTTGGTAACTCAACCAACACTGTATTTGCCGTTCAAACGCAAAACGAATTATCGACAGAAGATATCAACAAATTAAACTGGCTTTTTGGCAACGCACATAAAATAGAAAAATCCGTATTGGCGGATTTTTTTGTTGGTCCTCGTGCCGCTATGGTGACTCCTTGGAGTACCAATGCTGTTGAAATCACTCAAAATATGGGAATCAATGGAGTTATTCGTATCGAAGAATTCCAAAAGGTAACCGAAGATTTCGCTGATTTTGACCCGATGTTGTCACAAAAATATTCGGAGTTAAATCAAGAAATTTACACCATCAATATTCAACCGGAACCCATTCTGGAAATTGAAGATATTGAAGCTTACAACCAACAAGAAGGTTTGGCTTTAAGCCCAGAAGAGGTGGAATATTTACATAATCTTTCTACTAAAATTGGAAGAAAACTAACCGATTCTGAAATTTTTGCTTTCTCGCAAGCCAATTCAGAACACTGCCGTCACAAAATTTTCAATGGAACTTTTGTCATTGATGGTGAAGAACAACCTACTTCCCTATTCAAATTAATTAAAAAAACTTCTGAAACACATCCTAACGAGATTGTTTCAGCCTATAAAGACAACGTAGCTTTTGTTAAAGGTCCTACAGCTGTTCAGTTTGCCCCAAAAAGTGCTGACAAACCTGATTTTTACCAAGAAAAGGAATTCGAATCGGTATTATCCTTAAAAGCAGAAACCCACAATTTCCCTACCACGGTAGAACCTTTCAACGGCGCCGCTACAGGTTCAGGAGGTGAAATCCGTGACCGTTTAGCGGGTGGACAAGGTTCATTACCCTTAGCTGGTACAGCGGTGTACATGACTTCTTACTCACGTTTAGAGGAAAATCGCCCTTGGGAAAATGCAATGGACGAAAGAAAATGGTTGTACCAAACTCCTATGGATATTTTAATCAAGGCATCTAATGGTGCTTCCGATTTTGGTAATAAATTTGGCCAACCGCTTATTACAGGTTCAATTTTAACTTTTGAACACGAAGAAGAGGCTCGCAAATTAGGTTTCGATAAAGTAATCATGCAAGCGGGTGGTATAGGCTACGGAAAATTAGAACAAGCTAAAAAACACGAACCTAAAGCAGGCGACAAAATCGTTATTTTAGGGGGTGAAAACTATAGAATTGGTATGGGTGGTGCTGCGGTATCTTCTGCTGATACAGGTGCTTTTGGTTCAGGAATTGAATTAAATGCTATTCAACGTTCGAATCCTGAAATGCAAAAACGTGCCGCTAATGCCATTCGTGGTTTAGTTGAAAGTGACAATAACCCTATTGTTTCGATTCACGACCACGGCGCTGGTGGACACTTAAACTGTTTATCAGAATTAGTAGAAGCTACAGGTGGACATATCGATTTAGATAAATTACCAGTAGGTGACCCTACCCTTTCGGCTAAAGAAATCATCGGTAATGAATCTCAAGAACGTATGGGATTAGTCATTGGTGAAAAAGACATCGAAACACTAAACCGTATTGCGGAAAGAGAGCGTTCGCCTATGTACACTGTGGGTGATGTAACGAATGACCATAGATTCACATTTGAATCAAAAACAACGGGTGCAAAACCAATGGATTATGCTTTAGAGGATTTCTTTGGTAGTTCGCCTAAAACGATTATGACGGATAAAAAGATTAATCGTAACTATTCAAATCCTGATTATACTGTTGCTGATGTTCCAAACTACTTAAATCAAATGCTACAGTTGGAAGCCGTTGCTTGTAAAGACTGGTTAACCAACAAAGTTGACCGTTGTGTAGGCGGACGTGTAGCGAAACAACAATGTGCGGGTCCTTTACAATTACCATTGAATAATGTGGGGGTAATGGCCTTAGACTATAAAGGCAAAGAAGGTATTGCAACTTCTATTGGTCACGCACCAGTAGCCGCAATTGTTGACCCAGTGGCAGGTTCTAAAAATGCGATTGGTGAAGCGTTATCCAACTTAGTTTGGGCTCCTTTAAAAGACGGATTACAATCAGTTTCCTTATCCGCAAACTGGATGTGGCCTTGTAAAAACGAAGGTGAAGATGCTCGTTTGTACGAAGCAGTAAAAGGTTGTTCGGATTTTGCTATCGAATTAGGCATCAATATCCCAACGGGTAAAGACTCGCTTTCTATGAAGCAAAAATACCCTAATGATGAAGTAATTGCGCCAGGAACGGTAATTATTTCGGCTATGGGAAGCTGTTCAAACATTACTAAAGTAGTTGAACCTGTACTTAAGAAAAACGGCGGTAACATTTACTATATCAATCTTTCACAAGATACTTTTAAATTAGGCGGTTCTTCTTTCTACCAAATTTTAAATAAAATTGGTAATGAAGTACCAACGATGAAAGATGCTGTTTATGTGCGTAAAGCATTCAACGAAATCCAAAACCAAATCAAAGAAAGAAACATCAGTGCGGGACACGATGTAGGTAGCGGTGGTTTAATTACTACTTTACTTGAAATGTGTTTTGCCGATGTAAATGTGGGCGCAACCATTGATTTAACAATATTAAACGAAGCCGATACGGTAAAAGCACTATTCAACGAAAATATTGGGGTAGTGTTCCAATCTAATTTAGGAGATGATGCTATCGATTTAGCTTTTGCAAAACGCAATGTAAAAGCATTCAAAATTGGAACCGTTACTGAAGGAAACACCGTTTCAATCAAAAACTTCAACGACCAATTCCATTTTGATGTGGCTCAGTTAAGAGATACTTGGTACAAAACTTCCTACTTACTAGACACAAAACAATCACGCAACGGTATGGCAGAAGCGCGTTATGCGAACTATAAAAACCAACCGTTAGCATTTACTTTCCCTGCCAACTTTAATGGAGCAAAACCTGAAATTCCAGCGGGTGCACGTCCTAAAGCGGCTATCATCCGTGAAAAAGGAAGTAACTCTGAGCGTGAAATGGCCAATGCGATGTACTTAGCTGGTTTTGATGTAAAAGACGTGCACATGACCGACTTAATTTCGGGTCGTGAAACTCTTGAAGATATCCAATTCATTGGAGCTGTGGGTGGTTTCTCTAACTCCGATGTATTAGGTTCGGCAAAAGGTTGGGCAGGTGCCTTCTTATACAACGAAAAAGCAAATACCGCTTTACAAAACTTCTTCAAACGAGAAGATACTTTATCGGTTGGAATTTGCAACGGCTGTCAGTTGTTAATGGAATTAGAGTTAATTAATCCAGAACACGAAGTACACGGCAAAATGCACCATAATACCTCTAACAAACACGAAAGTGGTTTTACTTCGGTAAAAATTCAAAAGAATAACTCGGTGATGTTGTCTTCTTTAGAAGGATTGACTTTAGGCGTTTGGATTTCGCACGGTGAGGGTAAATTCAAATTACCGTACAGTGAGGACAAATACAATATTGTAGGTAAATATGCTTACGAAGGTTATCCTACTAACCCTAATGGTTCTGACTATAACACTGCTATGATGTGCGACACCACAGGACGTCACTTGGTCATGATGCCACACATTGAGCGTTCGATATTCCCTTGGAACTGGGCACACTATCCAGAAAGAGGTCAAAAAGACGAAGTTTCGCCTTGGTTAGAAGCTTTTGTCAATGCTAGAAAATGGATTGAGAATCAAAATAAATAAAAGGAAAAGCGGTTGTAAGACCGCTTTTTTTTGTAGATTTCTTGAATAAAATATCAATTATTCTTAACTTACTAATATTTTATTTAAAATATTGATTTTACATGAATATTAAAAATCCCATTGAAGCTAAAAAAATTTTAACCAAAATATACAATAAATATGTAGATAATAAAATTTTAACTTTTGAAGAAGAAGAAATACTAGGACTTTATTTTTTGAGGGAAATTAAAAACATCCACAAATTGGATGATAAAGCTTTCCCAAACTACAAATTCCGTCATCTATACCTCATTTATTATACTGATTTAAGTTTTACTGAAACATATTACAAACACAACTTAAACATCAATTCATCAGAAATCATTGATTATAAATTACTATTCGAAATAAATCAAGAAGAATTTAATCAAAGTAACTTCGATAAATTCAATTTTTTATGTCAAAAATTAAATATTCTTATTCCTATCAATGATGATGAAAAAAAAATTGATAAAAAATACTTAGAAAAAATAGCTAGAGAATGGGCTCTAGAAATGATAAAAGAAAATCATACTAACAAAAATTTATTTTTGCTTTCTAAAGAAACCCGAGATAACATCAAGAAAAAAAACTTAATAGATTACATTGACAATAATCTTTCATAAAATTTAAAAATAGATATTTTTAAAGCTTTACTTAGATCGAAACATGTTCATATTGAATCATTAAAAATTATTGAGAATATTGGTACTGAAGAAATTATTTTAAATTTAAAAGGAATTAATATATATTACAATTATGGCACTTTAATTCATATTTTAAATAGACATTTTGCAAAAATATCTTCAAACAATATAATTTATAATTCTAAAACTTTCCACCCATCAGAAATAAATCCATACAAATTACACCATACTATCAATTATATTTTCAAAAAAATTAATTCAAAAAAAATATCTTTACTTATAAAATCTGACATACCAATATTTATAAAATATAAAAATAGAAATTATGCCCTGTATTTGAAAACAGATAAGTTTAGTAAAAGTAAATTAAATATAAACACCTTTTATCTCATTGATGAAAATAATACAAATGGAAAAAAAGACATAGAAAAAATAAAAAAAAGTCAATTAATCATACTTTCGAGTAATTTAGGCATTTACAAATTTACAGTTTGACCTAATTGAAATTTTTTAACGAAATTTTAAAAATTAATTACATTTTTTTAATAGCTATGTTCCAACACATCTTCAAAATGCCCTTCGCTTCCGTTTATCCACATTGCATTACTAAAGCGGAAAAGAAAGGTCGTACACAAGTAGAGGTCGACACCATTATTTGTTGGTTAACTGGTTATAGTCAAGCACAATTAGAGGAAATCATTGCTACTAAAATTGATTTTGAAACCTTTTTCGGTCAAGCCCCACAAATAAACCCAAATGCATCTAAAATTACAGGCGTGATTTGTGGTTATCGTGTGGAGGAAATCGAAGATACATTGATGCAACAAATTCGATATTTAGACAAACTCATCGATGAGTTAGCAAAAGGGAAAGCAATGGGGATGATTCTTAGGTACTAAATTCCTCTTTTAGAAATTAATAAAAACTTAGATTCAAGCAATAAAAAAAATTAACAATTTAATGTTTGCAAAAATTCAAATACAATTACCATCCCCTTTAAGTTCAGAACTTTAAGCCGAATAGCGTCTATTAAAACAAAACCTACTTTTTCCCCGCCACACACACTACGATTTCACCTTTGGGAGGTTTGGCTTCAAAATGCTTTAAAACCTCTTCGGCGGTTCCACGAACAGTTTCTTCGTGTAGTTTTGACAGTTCACGGGATACGGTTACTTGACGTTCAGCACCGAAATATTGAACAAATTCACCTAATGTTTTTACTAATTTATGAGGGGACACGTATAAAATCATAGTACGTGTTTCTTCGGCTAACGCTAAATAACGGGTTTGGCGTCCTTTTTTATCGGGTAAAAAACCTTCAAATATAAATTTGTCGTTGGGTAATCCGCTGTTTACTAATGCGGGTACAAATGCCGTTGCGCCGGGTAAACATTCTACTGCTATCCCGTTTTCCACGCAAGCACGGGTTAATAAAAATCCAGGGTCGGAAATGGCTGGAGTTCCCGCATCGCTAATTAAAGCAATGGTTTCACCAGTTTGCAAACGCTTGACAATATGCTCTACCGTTTTGTGTTCGTTATGCATGTGATGGCTTTGCATAGGTGTAGCAATTTCAAAATGTTTTAGCAATTTACCGCTGTTGCGCGTGTCCTCTGCGAGTATACAGTCGGCTTCTTTTAGAATTCTAATTGCTCTGAAAGTCATGTCTTCTAAGTTGCCAATGGGCGTGGGAACGATATATAATTTACTCATAAGTGTAATATTAGGGATTTGTCGGTTTTGTAACGACTAAATTTTTATCAATATAATCAATAACTTCTTGTTGGGTGAGTGCGGTAAACTTGGCATATCGTTTCTCGCTGTGTACATCTACAATTTCATCTATGGCATCGTGTACTAAGGCGTTATTTTTCCAAGTGTTTAAATGTGTTATCACCTTTTCAAGACAATTCTTTTTGTAACTAATTTGTCCTAAAACATGTACTAAAGTGGTGCGTACGCGTTTGGTTTCGTCAAATTGCAATTCTTCGAGTAGCGGCAATACATCCTCAGGATGCGTACGTCCGCGTAGTTCGATTCCGTGGCAAATTTCTCTTCGGATTTCCTTTTCAGGATGATGCAGGTATTTTTTAGACCATTCTAAAACAGGTTTAGGATTTTTCTCACCCATTTTTTTCATAGAACCTATCACAGCATTACGTACCGAATAATGCACATCAAACAATCCTTGGTCAAAAAAAGAAACGACATCTTCAAAATAGTATTTTCCTATTTCACCTGCCGAGTTGATTACGGTTTGGCGTACTTTTTCATCGGAATGTGTATATAAAGTAGCGAGTTCGTTGATAATGTCTTTTTGAAGAAAAAGTTGACTCGTATAGATTTTTCCAACAGATAAATAAGCGTTTTTACGGATATAGGTGTCTTCGTTTTCGAAATGAGGCAAAAGCATTTCCATGTTCTTATTTTGGAATGAAAGCAAACAGTCGGAATATATTTTTCCGACTGTTTGCTTACGTGCTTCTATGCTCAAATCATAAAAAGCCATTAGGCGAATTTACTTTGTACGTATTCCATAAAACGTTCTTCAAACTCTTGCATGCCAGCCCACTCGTTATAATCTGGTTTTACCATTTCGTCAATAAACTCTTTGGCCTCCGTATAATTGTTAAAGGTTTCTAATTGCGATAAAACACGATTCAAATCTTCGGTGCTTCCGTCAAAAAGATTTTTTTCAAATGCCATACGGTCGTTTAAAGACAAACCAGCCGTTTTGGTCATTTTATCATTCAGGTTAGCAATGGGTTTTTCAACCACGCGTTCAAATGTGATTTCTTTGAAATCTGGGATAAAACTCGCAAAATTTTCAGTTTTTACAGTTTCTTTAACTGTTTCTGCAACTACTGGGATTTCTGCTTTAGTTTCTTCTACCTTTTCTTCAAGGATTTTATGAATTTCTACTGGTATTTTTTCTTCTTGAACAAGAGTGTCTCTTTTTTCAAACACTGGTTCTTGTGCCACTTGAGTTAGCAAATCGTCAATAGAAATTTGCTTGATTTCAGCAGTAGGTGTTTCTACAGTTGGTGTTTCTGAAACAGTTTCAGTAGTTTCAGTTTTTTCTTCGATTATAGGGGCTATAACTTCTGGAGTGCTTTCTACCATTTTCGGAGAAGGTGCCATGAATAGTTCTGCTAAAGGTTTATCTTCTTCTGCGGCTTCAAGCGATTGAATTTCCTCGATTTTCGGGTCAATTTTTTTCAAACTTTCTACCGATTTAGTTTCGATGATTTCGTCTAATTCTTCCTCTGCTAATTGTGCCACTACTACTTTATCATCATAGTCAAAAGCGTGTTCTAACTTGTCTTCAATTTCTTTTAAACCAATGGTAGGTTTAACTTCACCCAAGTTTTCTTCAACAAATAATAAAATAGAAAGTTTTTCATAAAGCTTTTGCGCTTCACGATGCAATTCACGAATATCGTCTTTGTGCTTTAATTGTAATACGCGGTGTGCAATACTGATTAATTCGGCTTCCAATTTCTTTTTCATCTGTTGCAATTTATTTGTGTTTTACTTTAAAATGAAATCTTAATTTGTTTTAAAAATACTACAAAAAATGGAGTGTTTTAAAATTTCATTTGACTTAATTTTTTAGTGTTGAAGGAATTAAAATTTATTAATAACTTTATTAAGTAGGCTGTCAAAAGACCGTCTTATTTTAATAATTTTGTTCAGTTACAAAGTAATAAAAACTATTCATTTTTATCATTATAAAATTAAAAAATGTTTTTAGAAAATACCGTAAACCCTAAAGAACAGTTTGGTTGGATTGAAGTAATCTGTGGTTCAATGTTTTCCGGAAAAACCGAGGAGTTAATCCGTCGATTACGCAGAGCTCAATTTGCTAAACAGAAAGTTGAAATTTTTAAGCCAAGCATAGATACGCGTTATGATGAAGAAATGGTAGTTTCTCATAATAAGAACGAAATTCGTTCGACCCCAGTTCCTGCAGCAGCAAATATTCGAATTTTAGCACAGGGGTGTGATGTGGTTGGTATCGATGAGGCACAGTTTTTTGATGAAGAAATTGTGGCAGTTTGTAACGATTTGGCTAATGCTGGGGTACGTGTTATCGTAGCTGGATTAGATATGGATTTCAAAGGCAATCCTTTTGGCCCTATGCCAGCACTTATGGCTACGGCCGAGTATGTTACTAAAGTTCATGCGGTATGCACTCGCACAGGAAATTTGGCGCATTATAGTTTTAGAAAAGCGGCTAACGACAAGCTAGTGATGTTAGGCGAAAAGGAAGAATACGAACCTTTGAGTCGCGCGGCTTATTTTAATGCCATGCGCAACAATATGGAAGTTATAGATGAACAAATAATACAAAAAGAAGAGGAATAATATGGCACTTCCTTTACAACAAATTGTTTCGGCACTGGACTGTGAATTCAAAGGAATTGACAGTTCTTTAGTTATCGATTCTGTTTCTATAGACAGTCGTTCGCATCAAAATAATGAGCATACGTTGTTTTTTGCATTAGTCGGTCCACATCATGATGCGCATCAATACATCCCGCAATTGATACAGGAAGGTGTACGAAGTTTTGTAGTACAGACCATACCTGAAGGTTGTGAAGGAAAAGCTAATTTTATACTCGTTCCTAATTCGTTACAAGCACTTCAGGATTTTGGGGCTTATTACCGAACATTATTTCATTTTCCAGTCATTGGAATTACGGGAAGTAATGGGAAAACCATAGTCAAAGAATGGTTAAACTATTTATTGAGTCCAGATTATAATATCATCAGAAGTCCAAAGAGTTACAATTCGCAAGTTGGGGTACCCCTTTCGGTTATTGGTATCAATGAAATGCATAATCTAGGTATTTTTGAAGCTGGTATTTCAACGGTGAATGAAATGCAACAATTACAACGAATTATTCAACCTACCATTGGAATTTTGACCAATATAGGTTCGGCACACGATGAAGGTTTTGCAGATGTAGCTCAGAAAATAAAAGAAAAATTAAAACTGTTTACCTCCGTAGAAGTTTTGATTTTAAATAAAAATAAAACCATAGAAGCTTTTTTAAGTAAAAGTATCAAAACCTTTACTTGGAGTACTCAAGACCGAGCGGCAGATGTTTTCTTTCAGAAAAAAGTGGTGGGGAATCAATCGGATTTGTTGATTACGTATAAAAAATTGTGCTTTAAAGTCACCATTCCGTTTACCGATGAAGCTTCGTTGGAAAATATCATGCATTGTATACTAACCCTGTTGTATTTGAATTATGACCAGGATAGTATTCAGCAACGAGTGTCTGCATTGTATCCTGTGGAAATGCGTTTGAAAGTAAAAAATGGGATTTACAATTGTACTTTAATTGATGATAGTTATAGTTCCGATTTTCAATCTCTTAAAATTGCATTAGATTTCTTACAAAGTCAAAAACAGCATAAAAAACGTACCCTAATTATTTCGGATATTTTACAATCAGGTTTGACGGATGAAGAGCTATATGGAAGGGTTTCTCAGTTAATTATATCTAATAAAATTACACGTGTCATAAGCGTGGGACATACTATTAATACGTTCAAAGCTAAATTTCTTAATGCAACCGCCTTCGAATCTACGGATGCTTTGATTAACGCATTTGATACTTTAAATTTCTCAGATGAAACCATATTGATAAAAGGAGCTCGTACCTTTGAGTTTGAGCGTATTGTGTCTTTGTTAGAGGAAAAAACACATGAAACAGTATTAGAAATCAATCTGAATGCGATCAGTCATAATTATAATTATTACAAATCGAAAGTAAACCCCAAAACCAAAATCATGGCAATGGTGAAAGCTTTTGGGTATGGTAGCGGTAGTTTTGAAATTGCGAAATTATTGGCACATCTCAAAGCTGATTATTTAGGTGTTGCGTTTGCGGATGAAGGTATCGAGTTAAAAAAAGCAGGGATTGACATCCCTATTATGGTTATGAATCCTGAAATGACCACGTTTAGGTCGATTATTCAATACCAGTTGGAACCTGAAATTTATAGTTTAAGAGGGCTGAAAGCTTTTTTAAAAATTGTAGAAGAAAAAGGGTTAAAACATTATCCGATTCATATAAAACTGAATACAGGTATGAATCGTTTGGGTTTTGACGCCGAAATGTTACCTGAATTGATTGCCATTGTAAAACAAACCAAATTGGTTAGTATTAAAACCATTCTATCGCATTTAGCGGAAAGTGATAACGCTAGCGACCGTGAATTTACACTTGGTCAAATCAAGCTTTTTGATACCTTATCTTCTGAAATCGTACAACAGTTAGACTATAAAATCACCCGACATATTTGCAACTCATCTGGGATTAGTAATTATCCAGAAGGCGAATTTGATATGGTGCGTGTAGGGGTTGGTTTGTATGGTGTTTCTAATGATGAAACCGAAATGAAGTATTTAGAAACAGTAGGTACTATGAAATCGGTGATTTCACAAATTAGAACACTTAAAGTGGGCGATACCGTGGGGTACAATCGTCGTTTCCTAGTTGAAAAACCAACTAAAATGGCTGTTGTTCCTGTAGGGTATGCTGATGGAATTTCAAGAAAATGGGGACGTGGTGTGGGATATTTGTTGGTTAATGGTCAAAAAGCACCTATTTTAGGAAGTATTTGTATGGATATGTTGATGATTGATGTTACAAATATTCATTGTGCCGAAGGGAATGAAGTGGTAGTTTTTGGAAAAGATTTACCTGTAACAATTATTGCAAAAGCGATAGATACCATTCCGTATGAAATATTAACTGGGATTTCGCGTCGCGTGTCGAGAATTTTCTACAGAGAATAATCTTAGTTTATGATATTTAAAAATAATTTTGTAGCTTTAAAATATTAACCAAATAAAACAATTAAGATTATGGGATTTGTTTCAGAATTTAAAGACTTTATTTCTAAAGGAAATGTAATGGATTTAGCAGTGGGAGTTATCATTGGTGGAGCTTTCAGTGCGATTGTAAAATCTTTTGTTGAAGATGTAATCACACCAGCTTTGTTAAATCCAGCTTTAAAGGCCGCTCAAGTAGAAAACTTGGCTGATTTAAAGACTGACGGTGGAATTTTATACGGAAAATTCTTAGCTGCTATAATTAGTTTCTTAGTTATTGCTTTTGTAATTTTTATGATGGTAAAAGCTTTAAACTCATTAAAGAAAAAAGAGGAACCAGCACCAGCAGCACCAGCAGGACCATCTCAAGAAGAGTTGTTAACTCAAATCAGAGATTTATTAAAGAAATAGTCTGCATCGCTATACTATATATTCTTATTATCAAGAGGCTGTTCCAAAAAAATTGGGGCAGCTTTTTTTATTACTTTCTTATATAAAGCAATGTTTTAAAAGTGATAAAACCAAGCAATACCTAATTATAGGATAAAATACTAGAAATAAAGTCTCTTTTTATAACATAACTTTACCTACCCCCCTCCTCCTTTTCACATATACAATTATACAACTTGATTATGACTTGATTAAGGAAATAATTTCATAAAGCTTGACCGTAATTATGAATTTGAATCCAGCCATAAAAAAAGCTGTCCTTTTTGGACAGCTTCAAAATTATCTAACTAACTTCTTATATTTGATTCTTGTAGGCACTAAATCACCAAGGCGTTTTTTACGATTTTCTTCATAATCTGAGAAACCACCTTCAAAATAGTAAACTTGAGAATCCCCTTCAAAAGCTAAAATATGTGTACAAACACGGTCAAGGAACCAACGGTCGTGGGAAATGATTACTGCACATCCTGCAAAGTTATCCAAACCTTCTTCTAAAGCACGTAGTGTATTTACGTCTAAGTCGTTGGTAGGCTCATCTAATAACAATACGTTTCCTTCTTCACGAAGAGTCATAGCTAGGTGCAAACGGTTACGTTCACCACCCGACAAAGCGGATACTTTTTTGTTTTGCTCGCTACCAGAGAAATTGAATTTTGATAAATAAGCTCTCGAATTCACCTGACGACCACCCATCATAATTAATTCTTGCCCATCACAAAAGTTTTCCCAAATAGTTTTATTAACGTCAATATTAGCATGCGACTGGTCTACATACGCAATTTTAACAGTATCACCGATTTCGAAAGAACCACCATCAGGTACTTGTTCCCCCATAATCATTCTGAAAATAGTAGATTTACCAGCACCATTGGGACCAATAATCCCTACAATACCCGCTTGTGGTAAGGTGAAATTTAAATTATCATATAATAATTTATCTCCAAAAGCTTTAGCTACATTTTTAGCATCAATCACATTAGTACCCAAACGTGGCCCATTTGGAATATATAATTCTAATTTTTCTTCTAATTGTTTTTGGTCTTCGTTTAATAAACGGTCGTAGTTCTGTAAACGTGCTTTTTGTTTTGTTTGACGACCTTTAGCACCTTGGCGTACCCAATCTAACTCACGTTCTAAGGTTTTACGACGTTTTGAAGCTGTTTTTTCTTCTTGTTCTAAACGTTTTGCTTTTTGGTCTAACCAAGACGAGTAATTCCCTTTCCAAGGAATACCTTCACCACGGTCTAATTCTAAAATCCAACCAGCTACGTTATCTAAGAAATAACGGTCGTGGGTCACAGCAATAATAGTTCCTTTATACTGCTGTAAGTGTTGTTCTAACCAGTGCACTGATTCAGCATCTAAGTGGTTGGTTGGCTCATCCAATAATAAAACATCTGGTTCTTGCAATAATAGACGACACAATGCTACACGACGACGTTCCCCTCCTGATAATACACTAATAGGAGTATCAGCATCTGGACAGCGTAATGCGTCCATGGCTACTTCTAATTTATTGTCTAATTCCCAAGCACCACAAGCGTCAATTTTGTCTTGTAATTCCGCCTGACGGTCCATCAATTTCTGCATTTTGTCTGCATCTTCGTAAACCTCTGGTAAACCAAAATCGTCGTTAATTTTATTGAATTCTTCTAAAAGTTTTACCGCTTCCGCAGCACCCTCACGAACAATTTCAATAACGGTTTTAGTTTCATCTAATTGTGGCTCTTGTTCTAAGTAACCTACAGTATAACCAGGCGCAAAAACTACATCGCCTTGATAGTTTTTGTCAATCCCAGCAATAATTTTAAGTAATGAAGATTTACCAGAACCATTTAAACCCAAAATACCAATCTTAGCTCCATAAAAGAAACTTAAATAGATATTTTTTAAAACTTGTTTGTCTGCACCTTGGTAAGTCTTACTTACCTTTTGCATGGAAAATATTACTTTCTTATCGTCTGACATTCTTTTTTGTATTATAAATTATAATTTTAGTATTCAATAAAACGAATAATTTTTCACTTTAAATCAAGCAAAAAAATATTCATTCAGATCATTTAATCCTTTTTGCCCAAATATACCATTGTGTTCCTGCTCTGTCCATTAAAGTAATTTCATATATAGAACCTGTAGCAGTTACTAGAGTATATATTAGTATTTCATTGTTTGTTAAACCTCCAGCTGCTAACTCAGTAAAAGCTCCAGAATTAGTGTTTAAAGTCACATTAGTACATGTACTACTACCTATTCCTCCTTGATATCTTTCATAACCACAACTGGTAGCATTTAATGTACTCGCTGAAGAAGAACGAAACTCTAAATTTACTTGAGGTCCAGAAGCAGGAGCCCCTACGGTTGCCCCTTTATATCTGCACTCAATTTCTCCTATTACAATTGTTGAGTTTGAAGGAGTGGCAGCTGTGTAACTACCCGTTTTAGAAATAAAATTATTAATAGGACTTACAACAACATCTCCAGAAGCATCAACTGCTAACAGCTTTGAACTCGTATCAGATGAAACTGCTGAACTCGAATTTAAATTAGAAAATCGCAAACCAGATTGACCAGCAGTTCCATTTGTAATTTCTAAAGTATTAGTAGGATTTGTAGTACCAATACCTACTTGTGCGCTACTATGATTTACTACAATAAAAAAAGAACTAAATAAAGCAATTTGTTTAATCATTTAAACCCTCCCTTTCAACGCGTTAAACACCCAAGCTATAGCAAAAAAACCAATACCTACCGCTCCAAAACCCCAGCCTGCAACATCATCATAACGGTAAACTGCTAAACCTAAAATTATTAACCCCATCAATATCATAATTAGGGTTGCCCAGCCTAAAACAGTATTTTTATTCATTCCTACACTCATCTTTTTTTTTGTTATGGTCGATTTATAATTTGGATTGCAAATATCGGGATTTTTAAGGTTTTATAAAACTTAACCTTACTATTTCTTCATTGTTGTAATTTTCCAGCCTAAAAATGCCATAGGAATATACGCAAAAAGTAAATCTATAGTACAAAACCAGTTTGGTGCAGGAATGGAAATTACATTAGAAATTCCTCCCAATAAAAAGAAAGCTCCTACAATCATAGCAAGTGTAAACTTATTTGATGCTGCAAATTTAGCAACTAGAAATGCCCCAATAAAAGTACCTAAAGCATGGGCTAAAAAAGGAGTAACAAAATGTATGGGTTCAAAAAGACGTATCCCCGCCTTTAAACTCTGTGGATTAGCCATAGAAACGCCTTTAGGTAAAGGAATTAATGAACTCCCAGCGATTAAAATTCCCATATTTACAAAACTTCCTAATAGTAAACCCAGAAATACTAAAACTGTATTTTTAATTATTGTCTTCATATAGTTTCTTAACTAAAAATTTTAACCAACATTTCTTTTAATAAATCCCCCATGGGCATGTTACTAGCCCCAACGCCTTTACTTTTCAAATCAACATCTTTTAAAGTTGCTACTATGGCACTTACTTTTTTCATGGGATAATTACGTGCGGCCAATTCGTAATCTTTTACAAAATAAGGGTTCACTTTTAAAACCGAAGCAACATTTTTTGGATTCTTATCTTTCAATCCATGGTATTGTAAGAGTTGTGAAAAGAAACTAAACACTAAACCAATAGTCAATACAATAGGATTATCTTTTGGGTTTTGGGCAAAATGGTCGGCAATTTTGTAGGCTTGCAATTGATTTTTTTCTCCAATGGCTTTGCGAAATTCAAAGGGGTTAAAATCTTTACTAAAACCAATATTTTCTTCAATAATAGCTGGCGTTATGGTTTCGCCTGGTTGCAAAATGATGGCTAATTTATCTACTTCATTTGCAATGCGACTCAAATCGGTGCCTAAAAAATCGACAAACATTTGTGAAGCTTTAGGTTCAATTTGCAGTTTCTTTCCTTTTAATACACGAGTAAGCCAAGTCCCAACTTGGTTTTCATAAAGTTTTTTACTTTCAAAAACCAACCCATTTTTTTCCAAGACTTTCGTTACTTTCTTTCTTTTATCTAGTGTTTTATATTTATAACAAATCACAAGAACGGTAGTCTCTTGAGGTTTTTCAGCATAGCTTTCTAACTTTTCAATCGTTCTAGAAAGTTCCTGTGCTTCTTTCACAATGACCACTTGTTTGTCGGCCATCATAGGATAACGCTTCGCATTGGCTACAATGTCTTCAACCGTAATATCACGACCATACAGGACAGTTTGATTAAAATCACGTTCGTGCTCCTGCAAGATATTTTCTTCAATATATTCTGACAATTTGTCGATATAATAAGGTTCTTCGCCCATTAAAAAATAAATAGGCTTAATGTTCCCTGCTTTTATATCCTTAATTATATTTAAAACTTCATCCATTATATTATCGTTTACGGTTTGTTGTTTATTGTTTATTGTTAAACTTCAAACCTTTAGTATCGGTATTATTCAAATATTTCATGAATGAACCAATTTTGTTCTTAACAAGTTCAATTTTAGCAGATAAAATAGTAAATTCTTCATTAGTAATTAATTTTTTGTCAATGACCTATATAATTGTGATTTTAGTTCGCCACAGGAACCTTTCGAAAAACTTAAAAAATTTATAAATTCTCTAGTACCATTTCGTTCAAACCCTTCGGCTATATTATCCATTATTGAACCAGAACTTCTGTCCATTTGGTCTTTTAAAGCATAACGTTTTCCTAAACTTGTTGTTTCAAATAATTGTTCTATATCGATACAAATCTCTCTAGCAATATTCCAAATTTCTAAATCCTCAAATTTTTCTATTTTTGCCATAACAAAAAACAACTAACCATTAACTATAAACACAATTTGAATAAACTCAATTTTCCTAATTATAACTTTCGGTTCAAAAATAGCGAAAATAAAGTATCTATCTTTGATGAAATTCGCAAAAAGTTCGTGGTACTAACTCCTGAGGAATGGGTACGACAACATGTGGTTCGTTTTTTATTAGACGAAAAAAAATATCCAAAATCCTATGTTAATGTAGAGAAAATTGTACGGATAAATGGCATGAACAAACGCTATGATATTGTTGTTTTTCAACCGGATGGTTCGATATTTTTATTGATTGAATGTAAAGCCCCCGAAGTACCGATAAGTCAACAAACTTTTGACCAAATTGCGCGTTACAACTTAATTTTGAAGGCTCAATATTTAATGGTTACTAATGGTTTGAACCATTTTTTTTGTACAATGGATTTTGAAATGGAAACCTATCATTTTTTACGAGATTTACCTGAATTTAAAAGATTGTAACATGTTGTACTACATTCAAAAACATTTGCAGGGCAAGAAAGTAGCACTATGGTTGCTTCTCTCTCAAATCGTTTTTATTTTGATGCTTGGGCTACAAGTACCTAATACAAATTTTACCGATACTAAAATATTTGATGCTCGAGTTACAGGTTATTCCTTTGAGGAAGCACAACTATTATTAGAGAAATTAGGAGCAGAAGGTAGACACGTATATTTGACCCAACAACTGCCATTAGATATGGTGTTTCCCTTCTTATTTGCTGTGAGTTGTTGTTTATTCTTAGCTTTTTTCCTTAAAAAAATAAATGCTTTAGAGAGTTCTTTGAAGTATGGAATTTATTTACCCATAGTTGCCAATACTTTCGATTATTTAGAAAACTTCAGTGTGATGCGTTTGTTAATAAGTCATCCTACTGTTTCAAAAGAGTTGGTACGTTTTTCGAGCACTTGCACGATTATTAAGTATGTTTTAACAGCTTTTTATTTCCTTGTGCTTATTTTTGTGCTTTTAAAAATTTTATTCAAATACATTAAAAAATAGGCTTCTTATAAAATTAGTTGCCCTTTTCTATGAAAAAAATCGCTGTTGTTATACTCAATTGGAATGGACAAAAGTTGCTGGAACAATTTTTACCCTCCGTCATTCAATATTCTCCAGAAGCTACGGTGTATGTAGCTGATAATGCCTCAACTGACAACTCTGTTTCGTTTGTGCAATCGACTTTTCCAAGTGTAAAAATCATTCAAAACACAGGAAATTTTGGTTATGCTAAGGGCTACAATGTGGCGTTGGAGCAAGTGGAAGAGGAAATTTACGCTCTAGTAAATTCAGATATTGAAGTTACTGAAAATTGGTTGCAACCCATCATTACTTTATTTGAAAATGATGCAACACTAGCCATCGCCCAACCTAAAATTCTTGATTTCAAAAACAAAAAAATGTTTGAGTATGCAGGCGCTGGTGGAGGATTTATAGATAAATACGGATTTCCTTTTTGTAGAGGACGTATTTTTGATACTTTGGAAGAAGATAAAGGGCAATATAATGATGTCATTGATATTTTTTGGGCTACAGGCGCTTGTTTTTTTATTCGAAAAGAGGTTTTTAGAGCTTTAAATGGTTTAGATGCTGATTTTTTTGCCCACCAAGAAGAAATTGATTTGTGTTGGCGAGCTTTTAACCAAGGCTATAAAATTCAATATTGTGGACTTTCTACGGTGTATCATGTGGGAGGCGCAACCCTACAAACAGGTAGTCCAATGAAAACATTTTTGAATTTCCGTAATTCTTTATGGATGATGACTAAAAATCTACCCACAAGAAAATTATTCCCAGTTTTATTCATCCGAATGATTTTTGATGGTATTGCCGGTGTTAAGTTTTTAGCCGAAGGCAAACCCAAACACTTATGGGCCGTTTTAAAATCGCATTTTTATTTCTATACCCATTTACCTAAGTATTTGAAAAAGAGAAATCAAACACAGAAAGAAAATTATTACAAAATAAACTCGATTGTTTATCGTTATTTTATTAAAAACGGCAAAGTTTTTGCTGACCTATTCAAAAATTAAACCAAAAACTATGAGAAAATCTATTTTAGTTTTATCTGCCTTAAGTATAGTAACCACTTCTTGTGTATCTAAGAAGAAATTTGCTGAATTAGAAGCCAAAAATAAAGAAACACAAGACTTGCTAAATACGGCAACTATCAAATTAAATTCGTGTTTAGAAGAAAAATCAGGACTTAATGCGACTTTATCCGCCCTACAGAATGAAAATCAAAATTTAAGAAAAAACAACTCCGATTTGATTAATTCGTCAAAAGAAATGACGGTTTTAACACAAAAAGGAGCTCAAAATATCGAAAAAGCCTTAGAGACGATTAAAGAAAAAGATTTAAAAATCAACCGTCTTCAAGATGCTTTAACCAAAAAGGATTCGGTAACCCTTGCTTTAGTGACCAGCTTGAAAAAAGAAGTGGGCATAGACGATCCTGACATCAACATCAATGTTGAAAAAGGTGTAGTTATGATTTCTATTGCGGATAATTTATTATTCAAATCTGGTAGTTATGAAGTGGGTGACCGTGCGAAAAACGTGTTAGGAAAAGTAGCCAAGGTTATCAATAGTAAACCTGATTTTGAATGTATGGTTGAAGGTCATACGGATAATTTACCTATTAAAAATTCAGTTTTATTAGACAACTGGGATTTATCGGTTAAGCGTGCTACCTCAATTGTTCGTGTTTTAGAGAAAGATTTGGCAGTAAATCCAAAACAATTGATTCCAGCAGGTAGAAGTTTTCATATTCCTTTAGCGGAAAATGATACTCCCGACAATCGTGCTAAAAACCGTAGAACACGTATTATCATTATGCCTAAAATTGACCAATTTTATGAAATGATAGAAAAAGAAATGAAAAATTTGAGTAAATAAAATTTATTTTTTTCTAAAGTAAAAACGCAATGAAAATCAAATCATTGCGTTTTTTTTTTATTTTAACAAAATCTTTAACTAAACAGCGGCTATTTGTTTCAATTCGCCCACAAAACGTTCTGCAAGAACATCTGCTTCATTTTGTGTTGGTGCTTCTGTATAAATTCGTATAATAGGCTCTGTATTTGATTTTCTTAAATGTACCCATTCCTTTTCGAAATCAATTTTAACCCCATCAATTGTTGAAATATTTTCTTTACTATAAATAGTTGCTATTTGCTTCATAACCGCATCAACATCAATTTGAGGTGTTAATTCAATTTTATTTTTACTCATAAAATACTGTGGATATGAAGCTCTCAGTTGAGTAACAGTTTGTTCCTGATTTGCTAAATAGGTTAAGAATAAAGCAACCCCTACAAGAGCATCGCGCCCATAATGAAGCTCTGGATAAATGATACCACCGTTACCTTCGCCTCCTATAATTGCATGAGTTGATTTCATCAATTCAACTACATTTACTTCACCCACAGCACTTGCTTGATAATCCCCTCCATGCTTCAAAGTAATATCACGTAAAGCTCTTGACGAAGACATATTAGAAACTGTGTTTCCTGGTGTTTTGCTCAACACATAATCAGCAACAGCCACTAAAGTATACTCTTCGCCAAACATTTCGCCATCATTTGAAATAAATGCCAAACGATCAACATCTGGATCCACTACGATACCAAAATCAGCTTGCTCATCCACTACTAATTTACAAATATCTCCTAAATGCTCTTTTAAGGGTTCTGGATTGTGAGGGAAATGCCCATTAGGTTCGCAGTATAATTTTACTACTTCCACCCCCATTTCTTCTAAAAGTTTTGGAATTATAATTCCTCCTGAAGAATTGACACCATCAACTACAACTTTATATTTCTTTGATTTTACTAAATCTGTATCAACTAATGGCAATGCTAATACTTCATCAATATGAATGTCCATATAAGCATTATTTTCAGTCAACTCACCTAGATCATCTACTAAAGCAAAATCAAAAGCTTCGGTTTCAGCAATTTCTAAAATCTGTGCACCATCAGCACCACTTAAAAACTCTCCTTTAGCATTTAATAATTTAAGTGCATTCCATTGTTTTGGATTATGAGAAGCCGTTAATATGATACCGCCATCCGCTTGTTCTAAGGGTACAGCAACTTCAACTGTGGGTGTTGTAGATAAACCTAAATCAATTACATCTATCCCTAAACCTATTAGTGTATTTACCACTAGATTATGAATCATAGGCCCTGAAATACGTGCATCACGCCCAATACATACTTTAAGTTTATCTTTATTTATATTACGTTTTAGAAAAGTTCCATAGGCCGATGCGAATTTAACAGCATCAACAGGAGTTAGATTATCTCCCACTTTACCACCAATTGTTCCTCTAATACCTGAGATTGATTTTATTAAAGTCATTCTATGTGTAGTTATTTTAAGTTTATAATAAAAGTGAACAAATATAAATCAAAGATTCAACTAAAAAAACTATATTTATAACTAGAAAACTCCTAAAAAAACAAAAATCAATTTTGAACTTTTTAGCTCATATCTATTTATCTGGTGATCGCGAATTATTAGCTATTGGCAATTTTATGGCCGACGGAATTCGTGGTAAAGACTATTTAACCATGCATCCAGAAATCCAAAAGGGTGTTATTTTGCATCGTTTTATTGATTCCTTTACCGACAACCATCCCGTATATAGGAAAAGTAAACACCGACTGCATCAAAATTTTGGTCATTATTCAGGTGTGATTATGGATATCGTGTATGATCATTTTTTAGCTAAAAATTGGAAAAAATATCACAATATCCCTCTAAATTCTTTTGCTGAAAATTTTTACAATTCACTACAAAAAAATTATCAACTTCTAACTGACAAAGCAAAAAACATGCTCCCATACATGATTGCTAGAGATTGGCTAAGTAGCTATGCCAGTATTGCTGGTCTTGAAATGATTCTTTTTCAAATGGATTATAAAACACAACACAAAGCAAATATGCCAATGGCTATACAGGAATTAACTTTGAATTATAAAGAATTTGAAAACGAATTCACCCTTTTTTTTGAGGAATTAATCATAGCTAGCCATGAGCATTTAATCATGTTAGATGTATAAGTAAACGAATATTATTTAGCTAATTCTAAAATTCGAAACTCAAAGTACTGGTTATCGAAAAATTTTCTTTGCTTTTTCCTTGATCAAATATATTTTCTGTTGCATGAAACCATTTAGCTTCTGCCCTAACTTTAGCTCTTGAATTAGGTAAAAAATCAATATTAAATGAATTTCCTATTGTTTTAAATGGCACATCATTTATAGCTATCAATATATTTTTAGCATCATCATAATACTCCATACGATAAGCCAAATTCCATTTCGGATTACATTTAAACTGGGTGATAAAAACAGGACTACACCAACTATACCAAGCATTTGAATCAATAGATTTTTGAAGTCCTAAATCAAAACCTAAAATATTTCTCCAACGATCGTTGTACGCAAAATCATAATATAAATTATTAAAAAAACGAGTTGTAAAATCAGACCCTAGAGTTTCTTTACCCAAAAAAGTACTCCAGTTGAAAACAGATTTTGAATTTGTTTTATATGTTAATTGTGTACCTATTGAAGGGGCTATTTTTCCATTTATTTTCTTGATACGTTGCCAACCATTAGTAACTAAGAAAGCGAACGATAATTTTTCGTTTACTTGATGATTTAATTTGAAACCTGTTAAATAATAAGGAGAGTTTTCGGCAAGAATTGAACGTGTAACGGTTAAATTTGCATGCGAATTTGCTGTTTCAAAACCTATATTGCTTGGCATAATACCCGCTTCAATACTAGTTTGTTGTTTTTTATCTAAAAATAAACCTACATAAGCTTCATTTAAAAACTTAATATCTTCTGATGCATAATTATCCGTAACATAGGTACCTCCATGTATTGCGATATTAGCATATACATTTTCGTAATTTATTGCTGCTTTTAATAAAGCCATATTAACATTAAAATCATTGTGACGGTTATGATTATAAAGAAAAGTATAATTATTTCGCTGCTCAGGTTCTTCAAAATCATAAGCATAAAAAGTTTCGATATATCCTGAAAAATCAACCTTTACTTTTTTCTCTGCTAAACTATCTTGTGCCATGCACCCAAAACTCGATGCTAAAACCAGTAATTTTAAAAATTTCATTTCTTCCTTCTTGTGTCTATAATATGGACTATTTTCCACTGTCCGTTTTCTAATAACAAAGTAAAGGAATTTACACCAGTATGAACTACTTTCCCATTAATTAAAAACATATACGGTGTCCAAGCGTGTGCCATAGCTCCATCCCATTGAATTTTATATTCCAATAGTCTTTCTTCAAATTTTAAATCTTTCGGGAAAGATGTGATGGCTTTATAAAAATCTTTTTGGTCTTCGGTTATTAATTTGGTTCCTTTTGCACCTTCTAAAATGGACTGCAACAACAAATCCTGATGACAGACTGATTTCATTTGTAAAGAATCTTTAGCATGAAAGGCTTCAAAGAAGGTTTCAATCGTTTTTTTTACCGCCATTTCTTGGGCATTCGAATAAAAGGGCAACAAAATCAAAAGTAAAAAAATGAATCTTCTCATAATACACGTTTATTATAGGACGATTTCTTAACTTATTTGTTACATACGTTTTCTTTTTACTAATTTTACACTCTAAATTCGATTTTTCCGAATTCTAGAATCTAAATTTGATTTTCTGAATTCTAAATCCTAAACGCTAATTTTAATATGTCAACAGCAAAAAGTGATTACAAAAGAGTAACTACCAAATCGTTATTTGATATGAAAGCCAAAGGTGAAAAAATTTCGATGCTTACGGCATACGATTACACTATGGCAAAAATTGTAGACTCATCAGGAGTGGATGTAATTCTAGTAGGTGACTCAGCAAGTAATGTTATGGCTGGTCACGAAACTACTTTACCGATTACATTAGACCAAATGATTTATCATGCTTCAGCCGTTGTAAGAGCCTGTGAGCGAGCGTTAGTCGTGGTAGATTTACCTTTTGGAACTTATCAGTCTGATTCAAAAGAAGCGTTACGTTCAGCAATTCGAGTGATGAAAGAAAGTGGCGGTCATGCTGTGAAATTAGAAGGTGGAAAGGAAATAAAAGATTCTATCAAAAAAATATTACAAGCCGGAATTCCTGTAATGGGACATTTAGGATTAACGCCACAATCGATTTATAAATTCGGAACCTATACCGTACGTGCTAAAGAAGAAGCTGAAGCGGAAAAATTGATTGAAGATGCTAAATTATTAGAAAAAATAGGCTGCTTTGCCTTAGTATTAGAAAAAATTCCAGCGCATTTAGCGCAAAAAGTAGCCGAGAGTATCTCGATTCCAGTTATTGGAATTGGTGCTGGTAGCGGTGTGGACGGACAAGTGCTAGTAACCCATGATATGATAGGCATGACACATGAATTTAGCCCACGTTTTTTACGTCGTTATATGAATTTATACGAAGATATGACCAAGGCTATTGGACAATATGTATCAGATGTAAAAGCTGTGGATTTCCCTAATGCTAATGAACAATATTAATTTTTAATAACTTTTAGATTATTAGACTTAATTGGATTGTTAGACTTATTAGATTTATAAATGCATAAATTCAAAGAGTTAAGTATTTGGAAAAAAAGTAGATTGTTATGTTCAGAAATATATCAAATAATATGAAATTGAAACACTACTTTTAATCGCTACTGATTTAGGCTTTATAAGTCCAGAAAATCGGAATTAATTATAGCTCAACTCGATGAAATTATTAAAATGACATCTAAATTTCGTTCTAATTTAAAAATCTAAGCAATCTAAATATCTAAGTAATTCTAAATGTCTAAAATACTTTCTACCAAAGAAAACCTACAAGTTTTATATGAAGACAACCACATTATCGTGGTGAATAAACGTGTAGGCGATATTGTTCAAGGCGATAAAACGGGTGACAAACCGCTTTCTGATGTAGTCAAAGAATATATAAAAGCTAAATACAACAAACCTGGTGAAGTATTTCTAGGTGTGGTGCATCGTTTAGACAGACCTACTACAGGTATTGTACTTTTTGCCCGTACGTCAAAGGCTTTAACCCGTTTGAATGATTTGTTCAAGAACAGAGAAACTCAAAAAACGTATTGGGCAGTAGTCAAAAACAAACCGCCAAAAGCGGAGGATAATTTGGTTCATTTTCTCAAAAGGAATCCAAAAAACAATACTTCTAAAGCACACTTAAAAGAAATTCCTGAGAGTAAAAAAGCCAGTTTAGACTATAAAATCATCAAGGAATTGAAAAATTATGTGGCCTTAGAAATTAATTTACACACGGGTCGTCATCATCAAATACGTTCGCAATTGTCAGCTATTGGTTGTCCTATAAAAGGTGATTTGAAATATGGTTTTGACAGAAGTAACCCCGATGGAGGGATTCATTTACATGCGCGAAATTTGAAATTGACACATCCCGTTTCCAAAGAAATTTTAAATATAACCGCACCCGTTCCAGACGAAGTGATTTGGAATGCTATTTAATTTCTATTTTTGTAAAAATCCCCAGCTATGTACACCGTAAAAGAAAGAAAAATAGCTTTAGAAAAATTATTATCCAATCTAAAGCGTTATGAAAATGAAATGCACGAGGCTTTGCAAAAAGATTTCAAGAAACCCGTATTTGAAAGTATGGTTTCTGAAACTTCGTATATCCTAAATGATTTAAAATATACGTTGAAAAATTTGAACTCGTGGGCAAAACCCAAACGTGTATTTCCATCGTTATTAAATTTCCCATCTTCTGATTATATTTATTCAGAACCCTACGGAAAAGTTTTAATCATCAGTCCATGGAACTACCCTATTCAATTGGCTTTTTCTCCTTTGATTGCTGCAGTTGCTGCGGGAAATAGTGTAACGCTCAAACCTTCGGAATTAACGCCAAATTGTGCTGCAATTATTTCCAAAATTGTTCGAGAAACCTTTGATGTCAAACAAGTGGTCGTAGTTACAGGGGATTATACCATTGCTCAGGATTTATTGAGTAAACGTTGGGATTATATTTTCTTTACAGGAAGTGTACCTGTAGGGAAAATTGTGGCTGAAGCGGCTGCCAAACATTTAACACCTATCACACTCGAATTAGGCGGAAAAAGCCCTTGTATTGTCGATGAAACAGCCGACTTGAAATTAGCAGCCAAACGCATTGCTTGGGGAAAATTATTCAACGCTGGACAAACCTGTATTGCTCCGGATTACTTAATGGTTCATGCGCGAGTAAAAGAAACTTTTGTTTCTTTATTAATTCAAGAAATTGAAAAAGCATTAGGAGAAAACCCTGAAATATCTGAAGATTTTGCTCGTATCATTAATCTGAAAAACTGGAAAAGACAAGTAGGTCTATTAGAAAATCAAAAACTCCTTTATGGTGGCGTAACTAATGAGGTTGATTTTTATGTAAGTCCCACCTTAGTGGATGAACCTAAATTAGAGAGTCCGGTAATGCAAGAAGAAATTTTTGGTCCCATCCTACCTGTACTAACGTATACGACTAAAGGGGAATTGTATCAAATACTTTCAAGCTATGAAAAACCTTTAGCATTTTATTTCTTCTCAAACGATAAAAAGTTCCAAGAAGAAGTTTTAGCAAAATTTTCATTTGGTGGCGGATGCATTAACGATACGGTTTCGCATTTTTCAAATAAAAACTTACCTTTTGGAGGTGTAGGACATAGTGGTATGGGAAGTTACCATGGTAAATTAGGTTTTGATACTTTTTCGCATCAAAAATCTATCGTAAAAAAATCAAATCTTATCGATATGCCTTTTCGATATGCACCTTATAAAGGCAAGTACAATTTAGTGAAACAAATTTTAAAGTGGTTATAATCCAAAAAAAATGAATACAACGAAGAAAATAGATTTAGGTAAAACAATTGAAAAGAGTTTTGAAATTTATAAAAAGAATTTTTGGCTAGTGGGTATAGCTTTTATGTTTTTAACCTTTGCTTTAGTAACCTTATATAGTATTGCAATTCAAACTTTTTATACCGGTGACAATATTTTAGAAGATATCAAAAAACTAAATACAGCTAACATAAGCAGTACAGCAAAACTTGTATTTTTTGTGGTTTTAGTTTCTGTAACTGTACTAACGGCTCCTTTTACCGCAGGGATTTTAAAAATGATGAAAGAAACAGATGAAACAGAAAAAACTAATTTTAACGCTCTGTTTTTTTATGTAAATTCTAGTTATTTTTCAAAAATTGTATTGAGTACATTTATAATTTCAATTATAAATTTTCTGTATTCATCTTCAATAGATTTTATTTTTAAAAATAATTTTTTAGGTGAAATTTTATCATTTGTAGGCTCTGTTTCAATTTCTGTACTCACGTTTACGATGTTACCTAACATTATCTTTGGTAATTTGAGTGCTATGGATGCCATTTCTAAAAGTGTTACTGAGTGTAAATCAAATTTCTTTCAAATTTTACTTCTAATAATCATAGGTACACTTATTGGCTATTTAGGTATTTTTGCTTTATGCATCGGAATTTTCTTTTCATTCCCCATATTCTTTGCCATCCAGTATTCAGTTTATGATAGTCTTGAGGTAAAATTTAAAGATAAAGCCTAAAAAAAGAGAGCCGTTTCGTAACAGAAACGGCTCTCTTTTTTTAAAGTTTATCTGAGTACATCGCCTTTACAATACCATCTGAAAGTCCTATTTTGGGCACATATATTTTAGTCGCACCACTCCACTTCATAGCATTCAAATAGATGCGTAGTGCTGGAATAATTACATCCGCACGGTCAGTATTTAAACCTAATTCCGCAATACGCTGCTCATAAGTCAATGAATTCAAATACTGGTATTGACTATTCAAATAGATATACGAAAGTGGTTTATCTTGTAATTTACCAGATAACTTAAAAATTTTATTGATATTTCCTCCAGAACCTATAAGGGTGATTTCCTCATAAGGTTCAGTCACATTTTTAATCCATTTTTCTATTTCTTGCCAAACAATATCATTGACCATCTCATTTAATAAACGAACTGTTCCATTCTTAAAAGATTTTGAGGCTACCATTTTACCTTCACTAAAAAGTGAAAATTCAGTACTGCCTCCCCCTACATCAACATACAAATAGGTTTGTTCCGTTTTTATAAAAGCATGCAAATCTGAAGCTGCAATTATAGCTGCTTCTTTTTTTCCATCAATGATATCTATCTTGATATCCGCTTTTTTCTTTACAATATCAACTACTTCTTTAGCATTATAAGCTTCGCGCATGGCCGAGGTTGCGCAAGCTTTATATTTTTCTACCTTATACACCCCCATCAAAAGTTTATAAGCTTTCATGGCATCAACCATGCGTGCAATATTTTCTTCAGTAATTTCACCTACAGTAAACGCATCTTGTCCTAAACGTATGGGCACTCGAAATAAAGCACTTTTATTGAACTGTGTTTCCTTACCTTCTTGTTCAACTATATTCATTATAAGTAATCGAACAGCATTCGAACCTATATCAATAGCAGCATATTTTTTAATTGTAATCATCCTATAGTTATTTGATTAATGATAAAAATGATTAGCATTAATCGTTACTCAAAATTCATTTTTTATACGTTTTCAGTCACTACATCAATTCGATCGCGATAATACTTATAAGTTTCATGTTGCGCTCTGAATACAGGGTTATCCCCTCTTAATCGATACTTATTATCTAATCTTTCTGAGTGAAAACGAGCCTTAACATTTCCTTTCCAACCGATATCAAAGGTGTCTATTAATTCTTTTTTTATATTTTCATCATAAATAGGACAAGAAACTTCTACACGTGCATCTAAATTACGAGTCATAAAATCTGCTGAGGAAATATAAACCTCAGGGTTATCGTTGTTGCAAAAAATATACACACGGGCGTGTTCTAAATAAGCATCAACTATAGATATCGCCTCTATGTTTTCACTCATTCCAGGAACCCCTGGTATTAAGGAACAAATACCTCTAATGATCAATTGAATTTTAACCCCTGCCCTACTTGCCTCATATAATTTATCAATCATCTTATAATCTGATAAACTATTCATCTTCAATTTTATGTAAGCTGGTAAGCCCAAATTTGCATTTATGATTTCTCTTTCAATCATTTTAGTAAATTTTGACCTTGTATAATGTGGAGACACAATCAAATGCTTATACCTATGAACACGATAATTTATTTGGAAAAATTCAAAAACCTTTGCCATATCTTTTAAAATTTTCTGATGGGCTGTAAACAAAGTCACATCTGTATATACTTTGGCACTGGCTTCATTGAAATTTCCTGTAGAGACAATTCCGTAGCGTTTTAATTTTCCTTTTTGATCTACACGCTCAATATAACATATTTTACTATGAACTTTTAATCCCTTGACCCCAAATATGAGTTCAATGCCTTCGGTTTGCATAATTTCGGCATACGAAATATTACTAGCTTCATCAAAACGAGCTTGCAATTCAATCTGAACTATAACTTTTTTACCATTTTTAGCTGCATTGATTAACGAACTCACTATTTGTGAATTTTTAGCTAAACGATACAACGTAATTTTAATGGTAGTCACATAGGGATCTAAAGCCGCCTCGCGCAAGAATTTAATTAAATAAGAGTAGGATTGATAAGGAGCATTTATCAAATAATCTTTTTTCTCAATCTTTTTAAGAATACTTCCATCAAGTCCCAAACCTTCAACTTGCAAGGGTACATTAGCTTTGTATAATAAGTCAAAACGCCCCAAGTTTGGAAAACTCATATAGTCTCTCCTATTATGATACCTTCCTCCTGGAATCAAACTATCCTTAGAATTAATAGCCATTCGTTTAAGAAAAAACTTTAATGTATCCTTTTCTATATTTTGATCATATACAAATCGAACAGGTTCACCAATACGACGATCTTTTACTCCAGATGATATTTTCTCTAAAAAACTCTTATTCAAATCGGTGTCAAGCTCTAATTCTGCATCCCGTGTAATTTTAATCATATGACACGAAATACTTTCATAATCAAATATGGTAAAGATATGATGCAAATTATATCGAATTACATCATCTAGCATGATTACATATTGTTTATCATTGGTAGAAGGTAAAACAACAAATCTATTTATGGTTTTAGGAATTTCGATAACAGCATAACGTACATCGCGCTTGATTTTCATTTTTTCAAGCAACGACGCATCTTCTTTGGTTTTCATCACCATTTTTACGGCTAAATAACCCGAGGTATCTTTCAAAAGCGGAAACTCATCTAAATCATTTAAGATAATCGTTACTAATTCAGGACTTACTTTTTGAATAAAAAAATCACGGATAAAATTCTGTTGCTCTTTATTAATTTCAGTTTCATTAATAATAAAGATACCTTCTTTACCTAATTCCTTTTCAATGATGCTTAGTATTCTTAAACTTTCCGATTGCTGATCTATAACAGTATCGGTAATATCTTTTAAAAGCTGTTGGGAAGAAATACCTCCTAAAATTTCCTCACCTGATTTACCTTCTAACGCCAATCGTCTAATGGCTGCATAGCGCACTCTGAAAAATTCATCGAGATTATTAGAAAAAATTCCTAAAAACCGCAAGCGATCTAAAAGAGGAACCCTTTCATCTGCAGCTTCTTGCAAAACTCTAAAATTGAAAGCAAGCCAACTTTTTTCTCTATCTATGTATCTGTTTTCAACCAATGACATATACTTTAGTCTAGTTCTTTTGGAAAAATATGTTTGATAATCTTTCCTTTGTTAATATTTTCCCAACAGTCAACATCAAATTGTAAGTAAACCAATCCTGCTGTAGGCACATTATCTACATTTATATCCCCAAATTTATTGACAAAATCTGTAATAGCCTCATTGTGCCCAAAAAGAATTAGTTGTTTAACACTATTTTCACATTGTTTAATTATTCTTTCTAAATCACCTACACTAAATGTATACAAATCATCTTTAAAAACAATTGACTTCTTATCAAGTCCTGTATAATCGCAAAACAACGAAGCAGTAGACATAGTTCGTACTGCGGAACTACTCCAAATAGAGAATTCCTCACTTACTTCATCCTTAACTAATATAGCCACTTTTCGAATTGTATTTTCACCTTGAGCAGTCAATTTTCTTTGTTTATCATTATCAGGCAAATCCCAACTGGATTTGGCATGTCTAACTAAAATTAGTGATAGCATAGTTCATTAAATTTAATGAATCTAAAATATACAAAAACTGATAAATAAACTAGGTTTTACAAATTTTATGTTAATTCAAAGGGATTAATTATTCTTTTATCGAAAAGAAAACCAAAGTTTAACTATCTAAGTATTAAAGTAGTAATTTTAGTATTCAAAAGTTGCGGATATAACTTTTGTAATTCCCAAAAACAGAAAAGTATTTTCTCTTTTTTCATAGAATATACTTTCAGATGACCCTAATGCTTAAATCTCCGGATTAAAGTATAAAGTTTTAGTTGATTTTTTAACTAATCAACTTCAGTGTATTATTAATCTTAAAATGGTTATTATGAAAGGGAAAATTATACTAACTTTTTTATTTTTATTGTGCGCAATAAAAATAAATGCTCAAATTATCCAATTCGACGGTTTTAACTGTAACACTACTAACAATGGTGACGAATGGGGAGTTCCAGATGTAGTTGATGGAAACGATACTTCTACAGGAACGGCTGATATTATTAATTTTTGGTATGATAATGATCATCAATATTTGTATCTAGCCTTCGACAGAGAAGCAACTGGTAACAGTTCATTCTCGTTTTTCATCAATACAGACTGTAACAATTCTACTGGTGACCCAACAAAAAATGGCGCTGATCTTGCAGCCTTCTTTTCGATTAGCCCAGGATCTAATCCAACAATTACAGATAATTTTATTTACAAATGGAACGGCTCTCAATTCGTCCAAAGCACTACAACTTTTGATGCTAAACTGGGAAACATTAATTGTGTTAATACTAATTTGGGTCTATTCTTCGAATTAAGAATTAAACTTACTGATATTTTCAATACTTGTGATGCTACAACAAATTGTAATAAACTAACCATAGAAGTAGGCTCCTCTCTAGCAGGTGGTAGTCCTAATTCAGCTTTAAAAGATACTTTTGTGGTTCCTTTTTTAATAGGAATCAATTCTACACCTAAAGCTTGTTTTACAACTAACGGCGGTCTTTGCAAAAACAATTCAATTTCATTCGATGCAAGTTGCTCTACTTTCTTCAATTCTGATGTTTATAATAACACTAATTATCCCGATACAGACGATTTTATAACTAGTTACCTATGGGATTTTAGCTATGATGGGGTAACTTTTAATAACGAAGGTAGTGGGATAAGTATCAACCACATTTTCACTACAGGAGGAAGTCATGTAGTTGCACTCAAAGTTACTGATAATTATGGATGTACACATATCACAACTAAGACTATTACCATTTTAGAAGCTCCATTAGCAGATTTTACTTATTCATTTGGTTCTTGCCCATATAATGTAAATTTCAATGGCTCTTTATCAGTTGATAATACGCCTCCAAATAATTTAATTTATGAATGGGATTTCAATTACAATGGCAGTACTTTTAATTCAATGGCATCTGGAATAACACCTAATTACAGTTATTCAAATTGCGGTAATTATACCGTAGCTTTGAGGGTAACAGATCCGAACACTGCAATTCCTTGTAACCAAATCATAAAAACACGTATTGTTAGCGTACAAGATTCCACCCCCCCAACCATTACTATCCTAGCATCAAATATGACCGTAGCTTGTGATGGTCTTGGAAATTCAAACGCATTAAACACATGGTTAAACTCTAATGCAGGTGCTGTAGCAACAGACAATTGTGGAATTGTAACTTGGTCTAACAATTATACTTCATTTCCTACAAGTTGTGGAAAAGCAGGTGACGTAAATGTCATTTTTACTGCTACAGATAAATGTGGAAACAGTTCAACTACTTCGGCTACCTTTACTATCGAAGATAAAACAGCGCCAAGTATTGCCATTCAAGCAGCAAACCAAACCGTAGAATGCGACGGACAAGGCAATCAAGCAGCATTAGCCGCATGGTTGGCATCAAATGGAGGTGCTTCAGCTTCTGATGCGTGTTCGAATGTAACTTGGTCAAATAACTATACTGCATTGTCAGAGGATTGTGGAGCTTCAGGTTCGGCTACCGTAACCTTCACCGCAACCGATGATTGTGGAAACAGTTCAACTACTTCGGCTACCTTTACGATTGAAGATAAAACAGCGCCAAGTATTGCCATTCAAGCAGCAAACCAAACCGTAGAATGCGACGGACAAGGCAATCAAGCAGCATTAGCAGCATGGTTGGCATCAAATGGAGGTGCTTCAGCTTCTGATGCGTGTTCGAATGTAACTTGGTCAAACAACTACACTGCATTGTCAGAGGATTGTGGAGCTTCAGGTTCGGCTACCGTAACCTTTACCGCAACGACCGATGATTGTGGAAACAGTTCAACTACTTCAGCTACCTTTACGATCGAAGATAAAACAGCGCCAAGTATTGCCATTCAAGCTGCAAACCAAACCGTAGAATGCGACGGACAAGGCAATCAAGCAGCATTAGCAGCATGGTTGGCATCAAATGGAGGTGCTTCAGCTTCTGATGCGTGTTCGAATGTAACTTGGTCAAACAATTACACTACATTGTCAGAGGATTGTGGAGCTTCGGGTTCGGCTACCGTAACCTTTACCGCAACCGATGATTGTGGAAACAGTTCAACTACCTCGGCTACCTTTACTATCGAAGATAAAACAGCACCAAGTATTGCCATTCAAGCTGCAAACCAAACCGTAGAATGTGACGGACAAGGCAATCAAGCAGCATTAGCCGCATGGTTGGCATCAAATGGAGGTGCTTCAGCTTCTGATGCGTGTTCGAATGTAACTTGGTCAAATAACTACACTGCATTGTCAGAGGATTGTGGAGCTTCAGGTTCGGCTACCGTAACCTTTACCGCAACCGATGATTGTGGAAACAGTTCAACTACTTCGGCTACCTTTACGATTGAAGATAAAACAGCGCCAAGTATTGCCATTCAAGCAGCAAACCAAACCGTAGAATGCGACGGACAAGGCAATCAAGCAGCATTAGCAGCATGGTTGGCATCAAATGGAGGTGCTTCAGCTTCTGATGCGTGTTCGAATGTAACTTGGTCAAACAATTACACTGCATTGTCAGAGGATTGTGGAGCTTCGGGTTCGGCTACCGTAACTTTCACCGCAACGGATGATTGTGGAAACCAATCCACTACTTCGGCTACCTTTACTATCGAAGATAAAACAGCACCAAGTATTGCCATTCAAGCTGCAAACCAAACCGTAGAATGCGACGGACAAGGCAATCAAGCAGCATTAGCAGCATGGTTGGCATCAAATGGAGGTGCTTCAGCTTCTGATGCGTGTTCGAATGTAACTTGGTCAAATAACTACACTGCATTGTCAGAGGATTGTGGAGCTTCAGGTTCGGCTACCGTAACCTTTACCGCAACCGATGATTGTGGAAACAGTTCAACTACTTCGGCTACCTTTACGATTGAAGATAAAACAGCGCCAAGTATTGCCATTCAAGCAGCAAACCAAACCGTAGAATGCGACGGACAAGGCAATCAAGCAGCATTAGCCGCATGGTTGGCATCAAATGGAGGTGCTTCAGCTTCTGATGCGTGTTCAAATGTAACTTGGTCAAATAACTACACTGCATTGTCAGAGGATTGTGGAGCTTCAGGTTCGGCTACCGTAACCTTCACCGCAACCGATGATTGTGGAAACAGTTCAACTACTTCGGCTACCTTTACTATCGAAGATAAAACAGCGCCAAGTATTGCCATTCAAGCTGCAAACCAAACCGTAGAATGTGACGGACAAGGCAATCAAGCAGCATTAGCAGCATGGTTGGCATCAAATGGAGGTGCTTCAGCTTCTGATGCGTGTTCGAATGTAACTTGGTCAAATAACTACACTGCATTGTCAGAGGATTGTGGAGCTTCGGGTTCAGCTACCGTAACCTTTACCGCAACCGATGATTGTGGAAACAGTTCAACTACTTCGGCTACCTTTACTATCGAAGATAAAACAGCGCCAAGTATTGCCATTCAAGCAGCAAACCAAACCGTAGAATGTGACGGACAAGGCAATCAAGCAGCATTAGCAGCATGGTTGGCATCAAATGGAGGTGCTTCAGCTTCTGATGCGTGTTCGAATGTAACTTGGTCAAACAATTACACTGCATTGTCAGAGGATTGTGGAGCTTCGGGTTCGGCTACCGTAACTTTCACCGCAACGGATGATTGTGGAAACCAATCCACTACTTCGGCTACCTTTACTATCGAAGATAAAACAGCACCAAGTATTGCCATTCAAGCTGCAAACCAAACCGTAGAATGTGACGGACAAGGTAATCAAGCAGCATTAGCAGCATGGTTGGCATCAAATGGAGGTGCTTCAGCTTCTGATGCGTGTTCAAATGTAACTTGGTCAAATAACTACACTGCATTGTCAGAGGATTGTGGAGCTTCAGGTTCGGCTACCGTAACTTTTACCGCAACGGATGATTGTGGAAACAGTTCAACTACTTCGGCTACCTTTACTATCGAAGATAAAACAGCGCCAAGTATTGCCATTCAAGCTGCAAACCAAACCGTAGAATGCGACGGACAAGGCAATCAAGCAGCATTAGCAGCATGGTTGGCATCAAATGGAGGTGCTTCAGCTTCTGATGCGTGTTCGAATGTAACTTGGTCAAATAACTATACTGCATTGTCAGAGGATTGTGGAGCTTCAGGTTCAGCTACCGTAATTTTTACCGCAACGGATGATTGTGGAAACAGTTCAACTACTTCAGCTACCTTTACTATCGAAGATAAAACAGCACCAAGTATTGCCATTCAAGCAGCAAACCAAACCGTAGAATGCGACGGACAAGGCAATCAAGCAGCATTAGCCGCATGGTTGGCATCAAATGGAGGTGCTTCAGCTTCTGATGCGTGTTCAAATGTAACTTGGTCAAATAACTACACTGCATTGTCAGAGGATTGTGGAGCTTCAGGTTCGGCTACCGTAACTTTTACCGCAACGGATGATTGTGGAAACAGTTCAACTACTTCGGCTACCTTTACTATCGAAGATAAAACAGCGCCAAGTATTGCCATTCAAGCTGCAAACCAAACCGTAGAATGCGACGGACAAGGCAATCAAGCAGCATTAGCAGCATGGTTGGCATCAAATGGAGGTGCTTCAGCTTCTGATGCGTGTTCGAATGTAACTTGGTCAAACAACTACACTGCATTGTCAGAGGATTGTGGAGCTTCAGGTTCGGCTACCGTAACCTTCACCGCAACGGATGATTGTGGAAACAGTTCAACTACTTCGGCTACCTTTACGATTGAAGATAAAACAGCACCAAGTATTGCCATTCAAGCAGCAAACCAAACCGTAGAATGCGACGGACAAGGCAATCAAGCAGCATTAGCAGCATGGTTGGCATCAAATGGAGGTGCTTCAGCTTCTGATGCGTGTTCGAATGTAACTTGGTCAAATAACTATACTGCATTGTCAGAGGATTGTGGAGCTTCAGGTTCGGCTACCGTAACCTTCACCGCAACCGATGATTGTGGAAACAGTTCAACTACTTCAGCTACCTTTACTATCGAAGATAAAACAGCGCCAAGTATTGCCATTCAAGCTGCAAACCAAACCGTAGAATGCGACGGACAAGGCAATCAAGCAGCATTAGCAGCATGGTTGGCATCAAATGGAGGTGCTTCAGCTTCTGATGCGTGTTCAAATGTAACTTGGTCAAATAACTACACTGCATTGTCAGAGGATTGTGGAGCTTCAGGTTCGGCTACCGTAACCTTTACCGCAATCGATGATTGTGGAAACAGTTCAACTACTTCAGCAACCTTTACGATCGAAGATAAAACAGCGCCAAGTATTGCCATTCAAGCTGCAAACCAAACCGTAGAATGTGACGGACAAGGTAATCAAGCAGCATTAGCAGCATGGTTGGCATCAAATGGAGGTGCTTCAGCTTCTGATGCGTGTTCGAATGTAACTTGGTCAAATAACTATACTGCATTGTCAGAGGATTGTGGAGCTTCAGGTTCAGCTACCGTAACCTTTACCGCAACGGATGATTGTGGAAACAGTTCAACTACTTCAGCTACCTTTACTATCGAAGATAAAACAGCGCCAAGTATTGCCATTCAAGCAGCAAACCAAACCGTAGAGTGCGACGGACAAGGCAATCAAGCAGCATTAGCAGCATGGTTGGCATCAAATGGAGGTGCTTCAGCTTCTGATGCGTGTTCGAATGTAACTTGGTCAAATAACTATACTGCATTGTCAGAGGATTGTGGAGCTTCAGGTTCGGCTACCGTAACTTTTACCGCAACGGATGATTGTGGAAACAGTTCAACTACTTCGGCTACCTTTACTATCGAAGATAAAACAGCGCCAAGTATTGCCATTCAAGCTGCAAACCAAACCGTAGAATGCGACGGACAAGGCAATCAAGCAGCATTAGCAGCATGGTTGGCATCAAATGGAGGTGCTTCAGCTTCTGATGCGTGTTCGAATGTAACTTGGTCAAACAACTACACTGCATTGTCAGAGGATTGTGGAGCTTCGGGTTCAGCTACCGTAATTTTTACCGCAACGGATGATTGTGGAAACAGTTCAACTACTTCAGCTACCTTTACTATCGAAGATAAAACAGCACCAAGTATTGCCATTCAAGCAGCAAACCAAACCGTAGAATGCGACGGACAAGGCAATCAAGCAGCATTAGCCGCATGGTTGGCATCAAATGGAGGTGCTTCAGCTTCTGATGCGTGTTCAAATGTAACTTGGTCAAATAACTACACTGCATTGTCAGAGGATTGTGGAGCTTCAGGTTCGGCTACCGTAACCTTCACCGCAACCGATGATTGTGGAAACAGTTCAACTACTTCGGCTACCTTTACGATTGAAGATAAAAAAGCGCCAAGTATTGCCATTCAAGCTGCAAACCAAACCGTAGAATGCGACGGACAAGGCAATCAAGCAGCATTAGCAGCATGGTTGGCATCAAATGGAGGTGCTTCAGCTTCTGATGCGTGTTCGAATGTAACTTGGTCAAATAACTATACTGCATTGTCAGAGGATTGTGGAGCTTCAGGTTCGGCTACCGTAACCTTCACCGCAACCGATGATTGTGGAAACAGTTCAACTACTTCAGCTACCTTTACGATCGAAGATAAAACAGCGCCAAGTATTGCCATTCAAGCTGCAAACCAAACCGTAGAATGCGACGGACAAGGCAATCAAGCAGCATTAGCAGCATGGTTGGCATCAAATGGAGGTGCTTCAGCTTCTGATGCGTGTTCGAATGTAACTTGGTCAAACAACTACACTGCATTGTCAGAGGATTGTGGAGCTTCAGGTTCGGCTACCGTAACCTTTACCGCAACCGATGATTGTGGAAACAGTTCAACTACTTCGGCTACCTTTACGATTGAAGATAAAACAGCGCCAAGTATTGCCATTCAAGCAGCAAACCAAACCGTAGAATGCGACGGACAAGGAAATCAAGCAGCATTAGCAGCATGGTTGGCATCAAATGGAGGTGCTTCAGCTTCTGATGCGTGTTCGAATGTAACTTGGTCAAATAACTATACTGCATTGTCAGAGGATTGTGGAGCTTCAGGTTCGGCTACCGTAACCTTTACCGCAACGGATGATTGTGGAAACCAATCCACTACTTCAGCAACCTTTACGATCGAAGATAAAACAGCGCCAAGTATTGCCATTCAAGCTGCAAACCAAACCGTAGAATGCGACGGACAAGGCAATCAAGCAGCATTAGCAGCATGGTTGGCATCAAATGGAGGTGCTTCAGCTTCTGATGCGTGTTCGAATGTAACTTGGTCAAATAACTACACTGTATTGTCAGAGGATTGTGGAACTTCGGGTTCAGCTACCGTAACTTTTACCGCAACGGATGATTGTGGAAACCAATCCACTACTTCGGCTACCTTTACGATCGAAGATAAAACAGCACCAAGTATTGCCATTCAAGCTGCAAACCAAACCGTAGAATGTGACGGACAAGGTAATCAAGCAGCATTAGCAGCATGGTTGGCATCAAATGGAGGTGCTTCAGCTTCTGATGCGTGTTCGAATGTAACTTGGTCAAACAACTACACTGCATTGTCAGAGGATTGTGGAGCTTCAGGTTCGGCTACCGTAACCTTTACCGCAATCGATGATTGTGGAAACAGTTCAACTACTTCGGCTACCTTTACGATTGAAGATAAAACAGCACCAAGTATTGCCATTCAAGCAGCAAACCAAACCGTAGAATGCGACGGACAAGGCAATCAAGCAGCATTAGCAGCATGGTTGGCATCAAATGGAGGTGCTTCAGCTTCTGATGCGTGTTCGAATGTAACTTGGTCAAACAACTACACTGCATTGTCAGAGGATTGTGGAGCTTCAGGTTCGGCTACCGTAACCTTCACCGCAACGGATGATTGTGGAAACAGTTCAACTACTTCAGCTACCTTTACTATCGAAGATAAAACAGCGCCAAGTATTGCCATTCAAGCAGCAAACCAAACCGTAGAATGCGACGGACAAGGCAATGTAGAAGCTTTAAATCAATGGTTACTAACACATGCTGGTGCCACAGCTATAGATAATTGTAGTTCGGACATAGTCTGGACAAATAATTACCATACTATTTATGATGATTGTGGTGCTACAGGCACAATAACGGTGACTTTTACAGCTATGGATGATTGTGGTAACAAAACGAATACCGATGCAACATTTACAATACAGGATACCATTAAACCCGTATTTTCAAATGAAGCTCCATCTGATATAACTGTTGAATGCGATAACATTCCAGTTCCTATACAATTACAAGCATCAGATTTATGCCAAGGAAATATTGATGTTGTTTTCAATGAAATTATTGAAAATAAAGATAACGAATGTGGCTCTAATTATACAATAAAAAGAATTTGGACAGCAATTGATTGTAAAGGAAATAAAAATGAATATTTCCAAACCATTACAGTTCAAGATACTACAAAACCAAAATTCACAATTGAGTTACCAAAAGATATTATTACTGAATGTAATGAAATTCCCGATGTACCAACAATTACAGCAAGTGACAATTGTGATAATAATGTGAAAGTAAATTTTGTTGAGAAAAGAATTCAAAATGAAGAAAATTGCAATTCTCAATATACATTGGAAAGAACATGGACTGCTATAGATTGTTCTGGAAATTCAACACTTTACAAACAGTTGATACAAGTACAAGATACAAAAGCACCTATTTTAGTTACTCCGATTTCAGAAAACATAGACGCTAAGTGTAACGAAATTCCATTAAAACCTGAATTAAAATTTGAAGATAATTGTTCTAATTCAATACATATAGATTATAGCGAAAATATAAGTAATCAAAATGATTATGGCTATGTAATAACTCGAGAATGGATTGCTACAGATGAATGTGGTAATGCAACAATTATCAAACAAATCATAAATGTAAGTATAGGTGCCTATTCTAATGTAATTTCAAGTCTGTGTATAAAAGAAGCAGCAATTGATTTATTTAGTTTATTAGAACCTACTATTGAAAAAGATGGGATTTGGCTCGATGTTAATAATTCTGGAGGCTTAAATGGAAGTCAATTTGATCCAAAAAATGTAACACCAGGATTCTATGTACTTAGATACACCATTAAAGAAGGGACTTGCCCGAGAATAATTGAAATTCATATGAGTGTAGTTGATGACTGTGTCGTACTTCCATGTTCTATAACTGATTTAAACATTTCTAAGGTTGTAACACCTGGTAGTGATGGTCAAAATGATTTCTTCAGAATCGGTGGTTTAGAAAGTTGTGGTTTTGCTTATGAAGTTAAAATCTTCAATAGATGGGGAAATTTAGTTTATGAAAACGAAAATTATCAAAATGACTGGAGTGGAGAAGCTAAAGGAGCTATATCAGGAGATAATTTACCATCGGGTACTTACTATTATATAGTCAATATCTTACGAAGCGGATTTGGCATTTTTAATGGCTATTTTTATTTAGGAACCAAAAACTAACACCATATGAAACGTATAATTCTTACCTTATTAGTAGGTGTTATCAGTTCTTGCGCAGTTGCACAACAAACACCTCAGTTTACACAATATATGTACAACACTATAGCTGTAAACCCCGGATATGCAGGAAGTAGAGAAGCATTATCTATTGTTGCATTACATAGAAGTCAATGGGTGGGCATGAAAGGTGCACCAACTACCCAAACATTATCCATACATAGTCCACTTAGAAACGAAAGATTTGGCGTAGGCTTCTCTTTTATAAATGATAAACTAGGTTACGAACGAAATAATTATCTCTATGGTGATTTTTCATATACCGTAAATTTAGGAATAGAAACAAAGCTTGCTTTTGGTTTAAAAGGAGGTTTAAGCTATTACTCAATTGATGAAGCATTATATAATGATCCTCAAGTAAATACTGACCCTTATTTCAATAATCGATTCAATATTTGGAAACCCAATCTAGGTGCTGGAATTTATTTACATCAACCAAAATGGTATGTTGGCTTTTCATCCCCTAGACTTATTGAAAATGATTATAACAAAGATGGCGGTTATAAAGCCATAGAACAATCGCATTTTTATGGCATAGCAGGATATGTTTTTGACCTAACAAACGACGGGAGTATAAAAATGAGACCTACTGCACTGGTTAAACTTACCAAAGGAGCTCCAGCTTCTATCGATGGTACTTTATCATTTCTTTTTAATGAAAAACTCTGGATAGGTGGTGCTTATCGAGTAGATGACTCTGCAGCAGGATTGGTAGATTTTCAAATTTCAAAACAACTCAGAATTGGTTATGCATATGATTACCCCATTTCTAAAATAAAACCTTACAATTCTGGTTCACATGAAATTTTCTTATTATTTGATTTCAAATTTGATAAATCAAAATACAAATCACCTCGTTATTTCTAACCCAAAAAGTCTGAACCATGAAAAAAGTACTATTTTTCCTAACTGCTGTACTCTATTTCGGAATAACACCGTACGCTTCAGCACAATTTGGGAAACAGAAAAAAGCTGATGCTTTGTTTAATAGCTTTTCTTTTGTAAAAGCCATTGAGACCTATAAAATTTTAATAGAAAACAATTACAATGTAGAATATGCAAAGAGGAAACTAGGAGATAGTTATTCTATGCTTAGAGACCCTCAAAATGCCGCTTATTATTATTCAGATGCTGTAAAGCAACCTAACATAGATCCTGAATATTATTTGAAATATGCATTAGCTTTACGGTCGCTAAAAAAATATGAAGAATCCGAAGTTTGGCTAAACAAATATAAAGAATCAGGAGCTAACGATTCTAGAATTCAAAAAATAGCAGAAGATAAAAATTTCATAACCAATATCTATAACCTAAAACAGCAATATTTTTCAAAATCCGTACCGTTTAATTCTGAATTAAGTGATTTTGGGGCAATTGAAAACAATGGAACCATTTATTTTGCTTCAACTAGAGACAAAGGTGTAGGTATTAAAAGAACTTATACTTGGAATCAGCAACCATTTTTAGACCTCTACACGACCAAGAAAGAAGGAGAAAACTACACAGAATCAGAAAAAATCAATGGTGATGTAAATACAAAATTTCACGAAGGCCAAATTAGTATTTCTAAAGATGGAAAAACCATGTTCTTTACTCGCAATAATTATAATAATGGAAAAAAACAAAAAGATGAAAATGGAACAAATAACTTAAAAATATATAAAGCAACTTTAAATGATAAAGAAAAATGGACTAATATTACTGAACTGCCTTTTAACAGTAATAACTATTCCGTTGGACATCCAAGTTTGTCTGCTGATGGGAAAACTTTATATTTTGCTTCTGATATGCCAGGAGGAAAAGGAAAATCAGACTTATACAAAGTAACTATAAGTGGTGATAATTATAGTAAACCTGAAAATCTAGGAGATAAAATTAATACAGAAGGCAATGAATTATTCCCATTTGTACATAATGACGGTAATCTTTTTTTCTCTTCAGATGGTTTACAAGGTTTAGGCGAATTAGACATTTTTACTACTGTACTCGATGACGAAGGGAATATACAGGAAATTATTAATTTAGGTGTACCTGTAAATTCCAATACTGATGATTTTGCTTTTTTTCTGAATGATTCAGGGGAAACAGGATTTATTTCTTCAAATCGAGAAGGCGGTAAAGGCGATGATGACATTTACGGTTTTGATCGAATTCCTCCATTTTCTATTAAAGGTATAGTAACAGATGTAATTAACAAACAACCTGTAAAAGATGCTAAAATTATAATCAAAGACAAAGATGGAAATATTATTGCCGATTTATTAACTGATCAAAAAGGGAAATATAATATAGCTGCTGATAGAGAGACCAATTACACCATTGAAGCCTCACATCCTAAATATCAGCCAGAACCATCAAAAGTAGCCGATACGCATAATTCAAAAGGCAAATCATTCATACAAGTAGATTTTGAATTAGATCCAGTACAAAACGTAGATATTTTGGCCGATATAAATATTCAAAATATCTATTTTGACTTTGACAAGCATAATATTAGAACGGATGCAGCTATAGAATTAGAAAAAATAGCCGATTTATTACTAAAAACTTATCCTGCAATGGAAATTGAAATTGGCTCACACACAGATAGTCGAGGTAGTTTCAAATACAATGAAGCATTAGGAATAAGAAGAGCAAATGCTACTTACAATTATTTAGTTTCTAGAGGTATTAACCCTAATAGAATTAAAAAACATGAAGGATTTGGGGAATACAATTTAGTGAACGACTGTAAGGACGGGGTTGATTGTTCGGAATCTTCTCACCAACTCAACAGACGATCTGTATTTACAATATTGAAAATGAAATAAGTATTTTTCCCTTTCAATACTTAATTTGGAAGACAGCCTTGAAAAAAAATCATGGCTGTTTTCTTTATTTTGAATCATATACCCAAAAAATATTATTTTAGAATCTTTGCTACATTAGGTTTAAAATAATTTGGACCTTTCATTACTTTTCCATCTTCTCTATAAATTGGTCTACCATCCTCCCCTAGTTTACTCATGTTACTACGCTGAATTTCTTCAAACACTTCTTCAATTTTATATTGCAATCCATGTTCTAAAATTGTACCACATAAAACATAAAGCATATCACCTAATGCATCTGCAATTCCAACAATATCTTTTTTTTCAAGGGCTTGCAAATATTCTTCATTTTCCTCTTTCATCAAAGTATAACGCAAAATACTAACACTCTCTTCTAAATTAGCTGTAGGAAACTCATTAACTCCAAGTCCAAATGCCGTATGAAATTCTCTTACCGCTTTAATTTGTTTCTTCATATTCAACTATAATTCTAAATCCTTTAAGGTATTTAATCGAAAAGAACTGCATTATTTTGAAAACAAAGTGGCTTTATAACTCCATAAATATGTACTTTTACACAAAAAAATCTATGTTTAGTCAAGGACAACTTCTTTTTGCAGTCACTTTTTTAGTCGCTTTTGTCGCATTAATGGTTTTTTCTTATCGCAAAGATATCAAATTACACAAAATACATTATAGAGGGAGTTTATGGATTTTAGTAGGGTTTACTCTTTTTATAGGTTTATTATTCGCTATAAAGTTTTTACTAAAAAATCAATAGATAATTTGAATTTTAACATTTTTTAATAACTTTACACTGGACAATCAACTAAAAAACTATGAAAGTTGCTAAATATCTATTTTTACTTCTCCTATTATTAGCAGGCACCATTTCGGTTTTTGTAGCTACTAAAGACGGTAATTACACTATTAAGCACGAACAAATTATAGAAGTCCCTAAAGATATTGCTTATAAATACTTCACAAATCCTAGTAATTGGGATTCTATTAACCCTTGGAAGGGCGAAAATTTCAAAATTGTTGAAAGTAAAAACAACTTAAACCAATCCATTATTCAAAAAGTTTTGCTTAATGATGTTGTAAATGATTTGAGATTAGAATTTCACGATACTTTATCTAACAAAACTAATGCCATTTGGTTTACACAAGGTCAACTTACTTTTAAAGATAAATTTTTAAGTATCATTGGTAGAGGAGCCAAAAATGACTTTGAAGATCGTTTTAAAGATGCTTTAACCTTTGTAAACAAAACTTTAATACGCGAAATAAACAATTTTAATTTTAAACTTGATGGATTTGTAAAAAGAGATACAGTGTATTATATACAAAAACCAATAGTTTCCACTAAAGAACAAATTCCAACTATGATTAAGCATTTTGTTCCTAAGTTGGAAAAAATATTATCAAGCACAAATACAAAAACAAAAGGAGCTCCATTCCTAATTTATCATCAAAAAGACAGTCTAAAAAATCAATTTAAATATTCTATCGCTGTACCCACTGAACATAAAATATTTTTGAGTTCAGATAGTGACATTATTAATGGGCAAATAGACCCATCAAGTACTATTAAAGCAACCATAAAAGGAAATTATCGCCATTTAGCAAAAGCTTATACTGCATTTACTAAATTCATGGATGAGAACAAACTTGAAAAAAGTTATAAATTTAAAGAAATTGAAGTGCTTGTAAAAACAGCCATTACTGAAAAATCAGCTTCAAATTTAGTAACTGAGCTTTATTTTCCTGTAAAACCTAAAAAAACAGTTGTTAAAATCAAGTCTATAAAAAAAGATAGTCTCACAAATATCACACCTTCCACTCCAACCAACTAGTTTATTAAGCAAAAAGCAAGTTATCCTATATTTTTTAAAATTAAATCTGCAAAAAATCACTATTTTTGCTCTTTATAACAATTTTAAAATATATGTTAATTATTGGAATTGCTGGTGGAACTGGCTCTGGAAAAACAACTGTAGTACACAAAATCATGAACGAACTTCCTGAGACTGAAGTTGGTATCATTTCACAAGATTCATATTACAAAGAAACTCATGATTTAAGTTATGAAGAGCGTTCAAAAATAAATTTTGACCACCCTCGTGCTATCGATTTTCCATTATTAGTTGAACATTTAAAAGACTTAAAAGAAGGCAAAGCTATTGATCAACCCGTTTACTCTTTTGTTAAACACAACAGAACTGGTGATACGATACATACTCATCCTCGCAAAGTAATGATAGTTGAAGGTATTCTTATTTTTACCAATCAAGAATTACGTGATATGTTTGACATCAAAGTATTTGTACATGCAGACTCTGACGAACGGTTGATTAGACGTTTAAAACGTGATATTGCCGAAAGAGGAAGAGATATGGAAGAAGTTTTAAATAGATACCAAGACACGCTAAAACCAATGCACGAACAGTTTATTGAGCCCACAAAAGCTTTCGCAGATATTATTATTCCGAATGATAAACACAATACCGTTGCTATTGATGTAGTTAGAGCTGTAATTAATCAAAGAATATCATAGTATTGTAATTAAAAAATCCTTCCCTTTTTTATGCTAAAACAAATTCGAAAAATATTCAAAGAAGTAACCTGGTTGCGTTTTATAAGCAACAAGTATGTTTTAGTTACTGGATTTTTTGTAATATGGTTATTATTCCTAGACAATTATTCATATATCGACCACCGAGTACTTAACCACGAAATAGAAGAACTTGAGGATAACAAAAGTTATTATAAGGAAGAAATTTTGAAAGATAAAGAACAAATTAGTAAATTTAAAAGTCCTAATGAAATCGAAAAATATGCTCGTGAAAAATATTACATGAAGCGTGAAAATGAAGATATTTATATTATTGAGTTTGAAGATGACACTTTAAAATAATTTTTACTACAAACAAAAACACTTATAAAGAAAGGGCACTATTTATAGAATGCCCTTTTCTATTTAAGGTAAATTTAATTTTAGCAATTAAAGGCGTAACAATTTCTAAAGTATTTTGATTTATATATAAAAATAACACCCTCAAGAAGTATTACAAGCGTCAGTTTTCAAAAAAAATCAAAATACCTTCAATAAAATAAGGGATATATTGTGCCAAACACTCAATAACAATGAAATCCCCAATAAATACAATGACTACTTCCCAAGCTAAAGCATCAAATTATAATTTAAAATTTGTATTAGCATTTTAAAATTACTCTACGTAAACGTTTGACTAATTATTGGGATTGTTCCTAAATTCTTGCTTAAAATCATTTTCTACAAACCAACATATAAGGATTAATAATCATTTAAAAATATAAAAAAAATCCGCTAAGTAATACTTAACGGATTTAATATTTCTAGAATCTATATTCGATTATAAGTGAATTACTTCACCATAAGCGTCAGCAACTGCTTCCATTACTGCCTCACTCATGGTAGGGTGTGGATGCACTGCTTTTAAAATCTCATGCCCTGTAGTTTCTAATTTACGAGCTACTACAGCTTCGGCAATCATATCCGTTACGCCAGCACCAATCATGTGACAACCTAACCATTCACCATATTTAGCATCGAAAATTACTTTTACGAAACCGTCTTTTGTTCCAGCAGCCGTTGCTTTACCCGAAGCAGAGAATGGGAATTTACCCACTTTAATTTCGTATCCTTTTTCTTTAGCCGCTTTTTCAGTTAAACCTACAGAAGCAATTTCAGGAGTAGCATACGTACATCCTGGGATATTACCATAGTCTAACGCTTCTACATGTAAACCAGCAATTTTCTCCACACATAAAATACCTTCTGCTGAAGCTACGTGCGCAAGAGCTTGCCCTGGTGTTACATCACCAATAGCATAATAACCAGGTACATTTGTTTGGTAGTAAGCATTTACTAAAATCTTATCTCTATCCGTTGCAATACCAACATCCTCTAAACCGATTCCTTCGATATTTGTTTTAATACCTACCGCAGATAAAACAATGTCAGCTTCTAAGATTTCTTCCCCTTTAGCTGTTTTCACCGTTGCCTTAACACCAGCTCCTGTAGTATCAACTTTTTCTACCGAAGCATTCGTCATAATATTGATTCCTGCTTTCTTTAAAGAACGCTCAAATTGTTTTGAAACGTCTTCATCTTCTACAGGAACAATGTTTGGCATAAATTCTACAATAGTAACCTCAGTCCCCATAGAATTATAAAAATGAGCAAATTCAACACCAATAGCCCCTGAACCTACAACAATCATTTTCTTAGGTTGTTCAGGTAAAACCATAGCTTGACGGTAACCAATTACTTTTTTACCATCTTGTGGCAAATTAGGCAATTCGCGAGAACGAGCACCAGTGGCAATAATGATATGGTCCGCTGTATATTCCGCAAGTGTACCATCAGCCGCTGTAACCTCTACTTTTTTTCCTGGTTTTACTTTACCAAAACCATTGATTACCTCAATTTTATTTTTTTTCATCAGGAACTGAACACCTTTGCTCATTCCTTCTGCAACATCACGAGAACGTTTGATTACAGCTCCAAAATCTTTATCAACATTATCAACTTTTAATCCGTAATCAGAAGCATGTTTTAGGTAATCAAAAACTTGAGCTGACTTTAATAAAGCTTTAGTAGGAATACATCCCCAGTTTAAGCAAATTCCACCCAAATTTTCTTTTTCAATTACAGCTACTTTAAAGCCTAATTGCGAAGCGCGAATAGCAGTAACGTAACCACCAGGTCCACTACCTAAAACTATAACATCGTATTTCATTTTATTTGATTTTTCAAGTTTTCAGAGCACGAAATTAAATATAATTTATCGTATAATAAAAAAATACTATAAAAAGCCCTGTTAAATAGTTGAAAAAACTGACTTAACGCACTCTTTATTAATCCAAAAATGCCACTACACGAGCAGGACCAGCCGAACCTCCTTTAATTTTTAAAGGAAAACAAGCTACTTTAAAACCAGTATATGGTAAAGCATCTAAATTAACTAATTGTTCCATGTGGCAATATTCGTGGTTTACACCAACCAAATGTGCTTCCCAAAACAAATTTTTATTATTCGTTTTTTTAGCCTGCTCAATTTGATAAGGTAAAGGTAAATCCCATCCCCATTGGTCAATCCCCATAACTTTAACGCCTTTATTTATGAGATATAAAGTTGCATCGGCCGTCATTCCAGTGCCTTTTTTATAATAATCTTTATCGTAAATGTATTTATCGCGGCCTGTTTTTATCAAAACAATCATCATTGGTTTAATTACAATAGCATGCTTCTCTAAAAAAATCTCAATATCTTGAGCTGATATGGGTTCAAAGTCAGCTTTATACGACATATCAATCACCACGCCTTCCCCATAGCACCATTCCAATGGTACTTCATCAATAGTTTTGGCTTTTTTACCTTCACTGATAGGTCCATAATGATAAGGAGCATCGAGGTGTGTGGAAGCGTGTACCCCCAATCTTTTAATTTGATCATCTGCCCAACCCTGAAATTCATTTGGAAATAATTTGAACGGCAAACCAAAAAGTCGGATAATCCACTTCGCTTTTTTATGAATTTTTTGATTAATTTTCACCTTCATAAAAAAAGGGTCGTTAGGATTTTCAAATATAGTTTTGGATAAATCTATAATGCGCATATTTATATTTTAAAAGGAATATACTTACAAATAAAAGATATTTTAACATAAAATAAAAACCTGTAGTACACTAAAATACTACAGGTTGAAATTAAAAGATCAATATCAAATTATCAGTTCATTTTTTTAATTCCCATATTCCATAAAATAAACGATTGTACATCTATACTTTCATTAATCAAAGCACTTACTGATTTTCCAGCTCCATGACCTGCATTAATATCAATACGAATTAAAGTGGGGTTATCGCCAGTTTGTTTTTCTTGCAATTCAGAAGCAAATTTAAAACTATGCGAAGGTACCACTCTATCGTCATGATCACCCGTAATTACCATAGTTGCAGGGTAAGGAATTCCTGACTTAACATTATGAACTGGAGAATATTTTTTGATATATTCAAACATAGAGGCGCTTTCATCGGCAGTACCATAATCATACGCCCAACCAGCTCCTGCTGTAAAGGTGTGATAACGTAACATATCTAAAACACCTACTGCAGGTATAGCGACTTTCATTAAATCAGGGCGTTGTGTCATGGTTGCCCCTACTAACAAACCTCCGTTAGAACCACCTCTAACAGCTAAAAAATGATTTGAGGTGTATTTATTGGCAATCAAATATTCCGCGGCAGCTATAAAATCATCAAATACATTTTGTTTTTGCATTTTAGTACCTGCTAGATGCCACTTTTTACCATATTCGCCGCCACCTCTTAAATTAGGTACAGCATAAACACCTCCATTTTCTAACCAAAGTGCATTAGATATACTGAAAGAAGGCGTTAAACTAACATTAAAACCACCATAACCATATAGAATTGTTGGATTATTACCATCTAGTTTAAGCCCCTTTTTATAGGTAATAATCATAGGAACTTTAGTTCCATCCTTTGATGTATAAAACACTTGTTTGGATTCAAATTTTTCGCTATCAAAATCAACTTTTGGTTTTTGATATAAACTTGACGTCCCTGTTTTAGGTTGAAAGGCATAACTGCTTCCTGGTGTAAAATAATTGGAAAAAGTAAAATACAAGGTTTCTTCATTACGTTTACCATAAAAACCACTTACGGTGCCCACACCTGGCAAATCTATAGTGTGAATTAATTTCCCTTGATAATCAAACTGTTTTACCATAGAAACAGCATCTTTCATATAATGAGCAAAAATGTACCCCGAACCCACTGTTGGAGTTAAAACATTTTCAGTTTCAGGAATTAAATCTTTCCAATTCACTTGCTGTGGATTAGTTAAATCCATTGTAACTATACGATTATTAGGAGCGTTGTAATTAGTATTAATATAAAATTTACTTCCTACATTATCAATTATATCGTTATCCGTATTAAAATTAGCAACTATAGTAACTATAGAACTATTAGGTTGGGATAAATCTTTAACATACAACTCATTTCCTGAAGTTGAAGTTGAAGCTGAGATAACAAGATAATTCCCGTCTTCCGTGACAGCACCACCCACATAGCGACGTTTTTGTTCTGCGCCAAAAATGACTTTATCTTCTTTTTGAGCAGTTCCCAGTTTATGATAATACAATTTATGCTGGTCTGTTTTAGCCGAAAGTTCACTTCCTGTAGGTTTATCATAACTAGAATAATAAAAACCTTCATTTTTGTACCACGAAAGCCCACTAAACTTCACATCAACTAATTTTACATCTATAATAGATTTTGTATGTGCATCAATTACTATCACTTCTCTCCAGTCAGAGCCACCAATAGAAATTTGATAAGCAACTTTGCTGCCATCTTCTGAAAAAGTAATACCTGCTAAGGAAGTTGTCCCGTCTTTTGAAAAAGTATTTGGGTCCAAGAAAACTTCTTCTTTACCTGATTTATCTTTGCGATACAAAACAGATTGGTTTTGCAAACCATTATTTTTGTAAAAATAGGTGTATTCACCTTCTATAAAAGGAGCACTTATTTTTTCATAATTCCACATTTTCTCTAAACGCGACTTTAGTGTTAGTCGATAAGGAATTTGGCTTAAATAATTGTAAGTAACGGTATTTTGTTCTTTTACCCAAGCCTCTGTTTCAGCGGATCGATCATCTTCTAACCATCGATACGGGTCTTTAACAGCAGTACCGAAATAGGTATCGGTATGCTCGCTTTTTTTGGTAACTGGATATTTAATACCATTCATAGGTTTTGGAGATTGTGCTATGACACTAAGGCCAATAATTAAAAATACACCTTTTGCAATTTGTTTCATTAATCAGTTGCTTTCTTTTACAAAAATAAGGTTTGATTGGTTCTTTGTTTAAAAATTCACAAAAAAAAAAGCACCTCTAATAAAGGTGCTCTAAAATAAAAGTTGCTAATTTATATTTTGAAATTGATTCCGAATACAATATTTCTTCCCATATTTAAAATACCATTTGATTTTAAACGTGATAAATGCGAAGTATATTTTTGGTTAAAAACGTTTGTTGCATTACAATTAAAATCAAAATTCATTTTAAAAATTGAAAAACTTCCTCCAAGTCCTAAATTCACCAATGAATAGCCATTTGTTGCTGTTTCAAATTCAGAATTTTTATTTTGAGCTAAATACGATTCAATGTTTGCTGAAAAATAAGCATCTCTAAGTGTTTTCCCCAAACTAAACTGTGTACGTAAACTATTATTTAATTTATTGGCAGGAATTAAAGGTAGGTATTCATTATTTTGTTTCTGACCAGTCACTGTTTCAAAACTTGAAGTGATGTGCAACCAATCAATAGGATGTGGATGTATATGAAAGCCGAATTCACCACCATAAAGACGTGCATTTGCTTGCAGATATTCATATACCTGATAATCATTGGACATTAAATTAGTAGGAGCAATAAAAATATAATTATTGATATGATTATAAAATGTATTTGCAAAAAACTCAAAATGTGTATTCCCATATTCAAGGTTTAAATCGGCTTGAATGTTTTGCTCATTTTTTAAATTTTCATTTCCAATTTCAAATCGATTACTACCTTCGTGCACCCCATTTGATGTAAGCTCTGCCAAGTTAGGCGCTCTGAATCCGCTGGCTAAATTGAAACGCAAATTAACCTTTTCAGTAATCGTTGTTTTATAACCTAATGAGGCATTAAAACTATTATATTGCTTTTGTATTGCTTTAAAATAAACTTCTTCCCCTTCAACTCCATGATTTTCTGTAGAAATGTTGCGTGTATCAAATCGGAAACCTGCTTGAAAAACATTTTTTTTCAAATTTAACATTGAAGTTGCTAATACACCAAAATCTTTCGTTTTAGCATTCGGAATCAATAATTCTTCTCCAAAATTAACATTAGTTTGATGCATACCTTGAACTCCTAAAATAGTTTCTAGCTGAGCCATTTTAGGTAAATGGTATTTCAAATCATAATTAAATGTTTTCAAATTCATATTCAAAAGAGCAACAGGAGCATCTTCAAATTCTTTCCTTTGATTACCAATATAACCTAATTGCGTTTCTATTTTTGATTTTTTTAAATAAATAGTATTCGCCCAGCTTGCTATTTGTCCTAAAACAGCTTGACGAGGATATAAAGGCATTTTGTCGGTATTTTGCTCAGCAATTGCATCTGGCAACCCTACATTGAGTAAGTTGACATTGTATCTGAAAACCGAATTAAAACGGCTGGAAGTATATCCTAAAGCCATTTTAGCATCTGTTTCATTAAATCTTGAATTAGTTACTCTTTCATCATTTCCAGTTGTATAATCAGAATGTGTATTATGTGAACCTCGCACATTAAATTTCCAATGTTCACCTGCTGTTTTCAATCCAAAACTAGTTGAACTTCCTAGAGTATTTGAGAAGTATTTTTGACTAAAATCTGCTACATAAGTGTTTTTAGATGCAAATTTTTCTGGTATAAAGTACAATACACCTCCTAAGGCATCAGAACCATATAACAAAGAAGCTGGTCCTTTTATAACTTCAACACTTTCTACGCCACTGTCGTTTAAACCTAAACCATGTTCCTCCCCAAACTGTTGATTTTCTAAACGTACCCCTTGCGCATAAACTAATACTCGATTACCACTTAAACCACGAATAACTGGTTTGCCTATTGACGTTCCAGTAGAAACATTTGCTACCCCAGGAATTGTAGCTAACCCTTCCATAAGAGTAGTTACTCCCTTTTGTTGTAATTCTTTTACAGAAGCATGCTCCACTTTCATAACATTTTGTCGTTGTGCTTTATTAAAAGCTGTAGACACAATTACTTCTTCTATATGATGACTATGCGACTCTGAAAGTTGTACATCATAAATCGTTTCTGAATTTTGTATAACTACATTAGATACAAATTCGTCATATTGTTTATGATTAAAGATTATGGCAAACGTACCTGTAGGTAAATTTTCAAATTTATATTCACCTGTATTAGAAGTAAAAGTTTCTAAATGCAAGTCAGGAATATTAACACTTACATGTTCTAATTTCAAATTTTTAAGATTAGTAACGCTTCCTTTTAATGTATTTTGACTATATACAATAGCAGTCAACCCTAAAAACAGGGCTGTTAATAATTTATTCATAAAATGGGTATATTATTGTTAATTAATGATAAAGTAGACTTCAAAGTCTTAGCTAATTAAACAATAAAATAAGGGGGAGCTCTTGATTTTTGTCGACTCCCAGTATAACTCGAAAGGAATTGACAATAAACAAACTTAACTGAAGTAAAATTTGATATTTTAATTGACTCAAAAAAAGTAATTTCAATAGGCAAATAGGTACTAAAATTGTAATGACAAACAAAACAATCATCAAAATCTTTATGCCCGTGAGAAATTACAGTATGAGCATGGTCGTATTTATGGTGGCAATGCTCTTTTTGAATTAAATCAACTAGATGCTCAAAAGAGTGCAATGACTGAAACGCTATAGCAAACCATAACGCTCCTATCAAGCTAAAACTAAAAAAAGCTATTTTTCTTTTGAAATTCATCAAGGCAAAAATATGAAAAGAAATTACCTAACCATTCATTCTTTGAAAAAAAAAAAAATCAAACCAAGAGCTATTTTTAACAAAAAAAATAATTTATTAACTTTTTCATCTATTTATATTCAAAACTTATTAAAATCACCATTCAATAGTTGCTAACGAATGTTTATCTAAATAATCATTTACCAATCTGAAATGATTATTCCCAAACCAAAAACCACGATTGGCACTTAAAGGCGATGGATGTCCAGACTCTAAAACTAAGTGCTTATCTCGGTTAATTTTTTTTCCTTTTTTTTGCGCAAAACTTCCCCATAACAAGAAAACAACATGTTCGCTGTTTTCAGAAATATACTCAATAACCGCTTCTGTAAATACATTCCACTTCAAATGTTTATGACTATTTGCTTGATCTTTTCTAACCGTTAAAGAGGCGTTTAATAACAAAACACCTTGTTTCGCCCAAGACTCTAAGTTACCTGAGGTAGGAAAAAATATGCGATCAAATTCTTTATTAATTTCGGTGAAAATATTTTTTAACGAAGGAGGAATTGCAACGCCTTCATTTACAGAAAAGCATAATCCATTAGCTTCTCCTTCGCCATGATACGGGTCTTGACCAATGATAACCACTTTCAAATCCTTAAAATCAAACTGGTTGAAGGCATTATAAATAAGTGTTTGAGGAGGATAACAGGTATGGTTTTGATATTCCTGAGTCACTTGTAGTTGCAATTCTTGAAAATACTTTTTCTCAGATTCACAATCAAAAATAGGTTGCCACGAAGGATGTATATCAAAATGCATATTCTTTTTGGGCAAATATATTCAAGTTTAAATTATTGAAGTAAGAAAAAGGGGAAATTAAAATTTAATACTTTTATAGAAATAAATATTTTCAATTTGAAGATTTAAAATTGTAATTTTGATAAAATTAATTGAAATGAAAGCGAAATATATTAATCCATTTACCGATTTTGGATTCAAAAAAATTTTTGGAGAGGAAGCAAGTAAACCTTTATTACTTGACTTTTTAAATTCGCTTTTACCAGAGAATAACAAGATTGCTTCACTTTCTTTTAAAAATAATGAACAACTCGGACAAACCGAATTTGACAGGAAAGCCATTTATGACATTTATTGTGAAAATAGTATAGGTGAAAAGTTTATTGTAGAACTACAAAAAGCTAAACAAAATTATTTTAAAGAAAGAACACTATATTATTCAACTTTCCCTATCCAGGAACAAGCGGAAAAGGGCGAATGGAATTATAATTTAAAGGCTGTTTATTGTATAGGAATTCTTGATTTTACTTTTGATGATTATGAAACTGAACCTGAAAAAAGTGAAGTTATACATACAGTAAAGCTTAAAAATCAAAACGGCAAGACCTTTTATGAAAAGCTGACATACATATATCTTGAAATGCCCAATTTCAAAAAAAAGGAATCTGAATTAAATTCTAGAATTGAACAATGGCTTTATTTTATAAAGCATTTAGAAGATTTTCAATCTATTCCTTCTATTTTTAATGATACTATTTTTACAACAGCGTTTGAAAAAGCTGCGATTGCTAACTATGGCCCAATAGAACTAGATATTTATGAAAACAGTTTGAAATCATACAGAGATTTAAAAGGCGTAATTGATTCTGCATTCGATGAAGGAAAAATTGAAGGCAAAATTGAAGGTAAAATTGAAGGTAAAATTGAAGGCAAAATTGAAGGTAAACTAGAAACAGCTAAAAAACTGAAAGAAAGAGGACTGCAAATAGATTTTATTATTGAAATGACCGATCTGACCAGAGAACAAATCGAAAAACTATAAAAATAACATTCAGTATGATTATCACTTATTACTACATCAGAAATTCTTTGATTTAATTGGTAAATAAATAAGAGGATTCTCATTTCTTTAATCTATGTTCAAAAATCTAATAACTATATATTTTCTTCGTAACTTTGGGCTTTTGCAAGCTTAAAAAATGATTTCAATACATAGTAAAACCCTACAAGATTTACAATTTCAAACTGTTTTAGAAACTATAGCTGAATATTGTATTACCGATATTGGCACCGAGAAAACTTTACAAATTCAACCTATTCGCCATAAAGAAGAGGTTATGGAATCGTTGTGGCAAACATCTGAATACCGTTCTTCTTTTGATAATAATAATGCGTTGCCCAATCATAGTTTTGAAAACATCACGAATGAATTAAAATTCTTAGCCATAGAAGATAGTTTCTTGGAAGCATCTAGTTTCAAGAAAATTCATTCTATTTCTGAAAACACGAATGCCTTATTGTTGTTTTTAAAGAAATTTGAGGACTACTACCCTGCCCTATATCGTAAAGCGAGTTCGATTGAAATTACTAAAGCTATTTCAAAAGCAATTGAACAAGTTTTTGACAAATATGGTGAGATAAAAGATGATGCCACTCCAGATTTGTTGGAAATCCGTAGAAATATGAATATGGTACGTGGCAAAGTCAATCAAAGTTTTGGGTTAGCCTTAAGCCAGTACAATAATCTTGGGTATTTAGATGAAATTCGCGAAACAGTGGTCGAAAACCGACGTGTTTTAGCAGTTTTAGCCATGTATCGTCGTAAGGTAAAAGGAAGTATCTTAGGCAGTTCAAAAACGGGAAGTATTGCCTATATCGAACCCGAAGCTACCTTGCGTTATTCACGCGAATTGGCTAATTTAGAATATGAAGAACGTGAGGAAATCATTAAAATTTTAAAGCAATTAACCGATGCTATACGTCCTTTTTTGCCTTTATTGATTCAATATCAAGATTTTTTAAGTGACATTGATGTGATAGCTGCCAAAGCTAAATACGCTAGAAAAATTAATGGCTTATTACCGAATATTACAGAGGAACGCAAGGTTTATTTAAGAGAAGCCTTCCACCCTATTTTATATTTAACCAATAAAGAAAAAGGAGCGGTCACGTATCCGCAAACCTTCGAATTTGGCCAAGAAAACCGTATCGTAGTCATTTCCGGTCCTAATGCGGGTGGTAAAACCATCTCCATGAAAACCGTAGGTTTATTACAATTAATGTTACAATCGGGTATGTTGATTCCCGTACACGAGCGCAGTGAAACGTGTTTGTTTGACCGAATTTTGACCGACATAGGCGACAATCAATCCATTGAAAACCATTTAAGTACCTATAGTTACCGATTGAAAAACATGAATTACTTTTTAAAAAAATGTAATGATAAAACTTTGTTTTTAATTGATGAATTCGGTACAGGTTCTGACCCTGAATTGGGTGGAGCATTAGCGGAAGTTTTCTTGGAAGAATTTTACCATCGTGAAGCTTTTGGGATTATCACCACGCATTACGCCAATTTGAAAATGCTTGCCAATGAATTGCCGTGTGCGACTAATGCTAATATGTTGTTTGACGAACGCTCCCTCGAACCTATGTACAAATTGGTATTGGGTCAAGCTGGTAGCTCATTTACCTTTGAAGTTGCCCAAAAGAATGGTATACCTTATGGCTTAATTAACCGAGCCAAAAAGAAAATTGAAGGTGGAAAAGTACGTTTTGACAAAACCATTGCTTCTTTACAGAAAGAACGTTCCAAAATGGAAAAAACTTCTCAAACCTTGAAAGAAGAAGAAAGCAAAGCGCGTGAGGAAAGCAAGCGTATGGAAAACATCAATACCAAAATCCAAGAAAAATTAGAACGTTATCAGGAATTATATGATTCGAATCAACGTTTGATTTATATAGGGCAAAAAATGGATGATATTTCTGAAAAATATTTCAATGATAAAAACAAAAAAGACTTAATTGGTGAATTTTTGAAAATGGTGGAAATTGAAAATTCTAAGCGTAAGAAAATCACCTTGAAAGAAAAGAAAATCAAAGAAAAAATTGAAAAAGAAGTCATTGCCGAAGTGCAAGTAAAAGTAGAAGAAATCCGTAAGGAGAAGAAAGAGAAAAAAGAAAAAGCCAAACAAGAAGAAGAAAATAAACCTAAAGTAATCCTTAAAGTAGGCGACCGTGTACGTATGATTGACGGGAAATCTATTGGGACAATTGATAAAATTGAAAAAAATAATGCAATTGTGAACTACGGGATTTTCACTTCTAAAGTAAGTTTGGAACAATTAGAGTATATACAACCGAAATAGTGGGCAGAGCCTAGTGGTCAGTAATCAGTGATCAGTTGTCTGTACTAAGCGATGTTCAATGTAAAGATATAAATAAAAACATTGAGGTCATTAGATAATTTCATATCTTTAAAGTCTTGTAAATACTGAGAAAAATGGAAATTTTTAAAGGACAAAACCTCTTAGAGTTTGCTGAATGCTTCAAAACAGATGAAGATTGCAAAAAATATTTGTCAGATTTGAAGTGGAAAGAAGGTTTTTTATGCAGAAAATGTGGTCATACAGCTAGTCAAATTCGGAAAGATTTTTCTAGGACTTGCAATATTTGTAGTCATACAGAATCTAGTAGTGCCAATACCCTTTTTCACAAATGCAAATTTGGCTTGAGAAAAGCATTTTTTATCTGTTTTGAAATGGCTACCACTACTAAAAGCCTTTCTGCTCTGCAGATGAGTGTTCGTTATGGAGTCCAGGAAAACACCGCTCGTTTGTTTATGCATAAAGTTAGAGAAGCCATGAAATCTAGCGAAAATCACCCAATGGATGGTATTGTTCATGTCGACGAATTTGTTGTGGGAGGTTATGAAGAAACTAAACAAGGAAGAAGTTATGATAGTAAGAAGAAAAAGGCTGTTTGCGCTCTAGAATTAACAGATGACGGGAAAGTTAAACGATTTTACATTCTTAAAATAAAGGACTTTTCTTCAAAATCACTTCGTCAAATTTTTGACAAACACATTGAAAAAGAAGCAAGAATAACCACTGACAAGTGGAAAGGATATGCACCTATTTCAGAAGAGTATAACATCACTCAAATTCTTAGTAAAAACGGTTCCAACTTCAAAGCTTTACATACAATGATCCATCAAGTTAAAACTTGGATTAGAACGACTCATTCTTGGGTAAGTGATGGGAATATTCAGCGCTATTTTAACGAGTTTTGCTACAGAATAAATCGTTCTCAAAATAAAGAATCAATCTTTCATAATTTGATTGATAAAATGGTAAAGACAGATAAAATTAATCAGAAGGAATTAGTATGTAGTTAATTAATGATCTCTATAAAAACAAATGAAAAACATTCCACAAGACAAACAAATCATCCTTTTTGATGGGGTTTGTAATTTTTGTAACGATTGGGTGAATTATATCATCCAGAAAGACCAAAGGGATGTTTTTCGTTTTGTAGCCTTACAGTCTGAAATGGGGTTAGGAATTCAAAAGCGTTTAGGGATTTTAGATAGAAAAATAGATAGTATCGTCCTTTATATTCCTAATCAAGCCTATTTCATCAAATCGGATGCGGTGTTGGAAATTGCAAAATCACTTCCTTATTTAAGTTGGTTACGTTTATTCAAAATTATCCCTACTTCGTTACGAAATCCTATCTACGACTATATTGCCAAAAACAGATATAAATGGTTTGGCAAAAAAGAAAATTGTATGTTGCCTACAGCAGAAATAAGAGGGAAATTCCTATAATTTTTAGATAAAATTTTTCTGATTGATATAAATTTCCGTTGCCCCAAAGCCATATTTTTGAAAACTAGCCTCTTGGAAACTGATACCACTGTATCGATTAAGTAAAAAATCCAACTCCGCTTTAAGCACACCTTCGCCTACGCCATGAATCAAAACCACCTTCTGAATTCTATTTTTTATAGCAAAATCTAACTGTCGTTGTGCCGTTTCTATCTGAATATTGAGAATATCATAATTATTCATCCCTTTTTTTGAAGGTACCAATTTTTCAATATGAAGATCCACTTCAAGTACCATTTCGCCTTTTTTTGATCGTTTTTCTTTGATAAAACTTCTTGACCTAGGGACTTCTTTTTCTCTTTTAATCGCTGAAAAATTAGTTGCCGAGAAATCTAAATCTGAATTTCCTAAAAGAATAAGTTCTTTGGCTGCATAAATCAATTCAAAACCATCTTTGGTTTCAATGGTAATCAAATCGTTTTGATTTTTCAAAACTTTACCATTAATATTATCATCTAAAACCGCTACTTTATCTCCTTTAGCAAACATATTTAGTTCCTTTTAGTTGCAAAAATAAAACTAAAAGTCAAGTTTTAACTAATTTTGTAGTCCACAAATCGTAAAAAAAATGATGTTCCCTTGTCCCTCTAAATATTTTTTCAATGTAGATTGCTTGGGCTGTGGCGGACAAAGAGCCTTAGTATTACTTTTACAGGGAGATTGGGTAGCCGCCTTTAATATGTATCCTCCCATATTTACCGTTATTCCTTGGGCGTTATTTTTTTGCTATTCTCAATGTTATCCAACTAAGGTTTCAAAATCAAGATTGAGAATACTTACCCTTTTAAATTGTATAGTGATTCCTATTTCTTATATTTTTAAGCATATTTAAATGTACATTTTAATATTAAAATTTCTATTTTTGAACAGAATAAACAATATAAAAAGCGAAATACGCTTTTTGTATTGTTTCAATAAAATCAATACAACAATAAATTAATAGGTGCGCCTATTTATGAGTTAGCAACAATATTACACGATGAAAATCTCAAAAACATTAGGAAGACCCGAAAATTGGCAAGACTTTGAATCTCTTTGTAAAAAACTTTGGGGTGAAATTTGGAAATGTCCAGAAATTAAAAAAAATGGAAGAGTTGGACAAACGCAAAATGGAGTTGATGTATATGGAATCCCTAGTTATGATGATGAATATTATGGTATTCAATGTAAAGGAAAGGATGAATATACACACAAACAATTGACAATCAAAGAAATTAATTCAGAAATAAAGAAAGCCAAAACGTTTGAGCCAAAACTTAAAAAACTCTACTTTGCCACAACAGCTGTAAAAGATGCTGAAATAGAAAAAATGATTCGTTTAGTAAATACTGCACACAAAAAGAATGGACTTTTTGAAGTTCATATATTTTCGTGGGAAGATATAGTTGATCTTATTGAAGAAAACCGAGAAACTTATGATTACTATGTCAATAGTATTAATTTTAAATCATCAAATTCCGTATCGGTTACATTTCCTGATAATACAACAGAACTAACAATTGTACCTAAATTTAGAAAACGAATTACTCATTATAAACAAAAGATTGTTCCACAAAATCCGCTTTTTGGAAATCCTATTTTTGATTTAATCGAAAGACAGCAAAAACAATATGCTCAAATAATTTCTGTAAACTCTAATAAAACTGAAATTAACTATAGCTTCTGTCAGTTCTATTTAAGAGTTCACAACACAGGTGATTCGCCAATTGAAGAATATAAAGTGTTTTTTGAGTTTGAAGGAGAAATAATTGAGTTATCAGATACTAATGAAAAAACAACAGGATATAGAATATTAAGTTTACATAATGCAATACCTGACACATTTTTATATTCAGAAACTATGACAGGAAAAATTGTGCCAAGAAAAAGCATATTAGTTGGAGATGACACTTTTAAATCAGACGATATTTACTTAAAACCATCTCACAAAGAATCAAAAATTGTAATTAAGTGGAAACTTATTTCAAAGTCTTTTAAACAAGAAGGGGATTTACTAATTAATGTCAAGCCAGACATAGAAACTATATATAAAGATATTCTAATTGAAGATCCTTTGAAAGTTAGAACAGAGGAAAGCGAAATTGAAGACTATATTGTTGAAAAGAATGATAAATAAAATAAAAAATACTGTTGCTAACAGGCGTTTGGCAAGATTGCGAATTTTGTAGTAAATTCACGTTTACATTTCACAAGAAATTTTATCTTTAACAGAAAATAAACGGTTCCGAAGTTCGCAACCTCGCCAAGCGCCAGAACGTTATAAGCCATTATCCGAACTCGATAAAACCATCGGGATATTTGCTCCAAAAATCTTTTAAAAGGTCTATTGTATTTTCATAAACAATACATTTATTTTCATAGTTATTAATATAATTTAATGTTTCTTCCAATGAAAATAACCTATCATCAGGATAACCATATTTTCTAAACACATCGTGAAAACCAGTGTCTTCAATATACAACCCTTTACCCTCGATGTATTCTGTCAATTCTTTATCGTTTTGATGATTCCAAACAGCTTTTTGATAATAACCATTATAGATTGCTTTAATTTTTCTATTGGAGGTGTTAATTATTTGCTCTTGGGTATTTATACATTTTTTTAAATCGTTATCATATAAATCTTCTAACCAATTTATATTTCTATATGATTTTGGTCTTTTATATATTTTCCAAGCTAATTTTCTACTTTTTTTAATTCCTTCTATACAAGCATCATTAGCTTCTTTCTGTGTTCTTTCTATTTTTCTATAAAACCAAGTATGACATCCCATAAAATAACGGCTTATAACAGTGGTTTTGCTCAATGGCTGTTTTGGGCAAAATTTCAGCACTGTTTTGTGTTTGTAAAATTTGTTTTTAATTCAATAATTTAGGCTTGCTTTTCAGCCACTAAGCAAAGCCACGAAACGTTAACTGCAACCCTATGACAACACTATACTACAAAAGACATTTTGATGAAATTCGAACTGAGAATTTGGAATTATGGGGAACTTGCACTTATTATTTTGAAACTAATCAGAACGGTGAAATACTCAGACAAGTTGAATCTTATGAAAATGGCAAAAAACTGAAATATAGCGAACAATTTATCGAAGACGAGTTTGGGTTTCTCGCAGACCAACCAATAAATCTTATAGATTTTGAAGAATTCTCTATAACAAAAAATGACTTTGAATATCAATGGCAAAAATAAATTATATAATTGGTGACGCAACAAATCCTAAAATAGAAGGAAATAAAATCATTGTTCACATTTGCAATGACATTGGTGGTTGGGGAAAAGGATTTGTAATGGCTATTTCTAAACGCTGGAAAGCACCAGAACTAAGATATAGAGAATGGTTTAAATCAAAAGAAAGTTTTGAGCTTGGACAAGTTCAATTTGTACAAGTTGAAAACGAAATTTGGGTTGCAAATTTAATTGGACAGCATAAAATCAATAGAGACGAAAACGGGAATGCTCCTATTCGTTATGAAGCAATATTATCAGGCCTTGAATTAGTTGGACAATTTGCAATAGAGAAAAATGCAACTGTACATATGCCAAGAATTGGATGCGGACTTGCTGGTGGAACTTGGGACAAAATTGAACCGTTAATTGAGAAAACTCTAATGATAAACGGAATTGAAACTTATGTTTATGACTTTAATTAAAAAAGGGCAGCAGTTAACAGGCGTTTGGCAAGATTGCGAATTTTGTAGTAAATTCACGTTTATATTTCGCAAGAAATTTTATCTTTAACAGAAAATAATCGGTTCCGAACTTCGCAACCTCGCCAAGCGCCAGAACGTCAGTCTGTGAAAAAACTTCACAAACTCCGTCAAATATAACTAAAATAGTTTGTTTAAAAAGGCTAGTTTTCGTATTTTTAATAATGCAACACATCCAAGGAATTTCCCGCCACCAGCTACAAGTAACGAGTTTAGAAGATAAAATCACTCCCGACAACCCTGTTCGTTTTATAGATGCTTTTGTTCAATGCATAGACCTTCAAAAAGTAGGATTTACGCCTGTTATTTTAAAAACCGAAGGTCGTCCTAGTTTTAAGAATCAAGTGTTTCTTAAAATCTATTTGTATGGTTATTTAAATGGTATTCGTAGCTCCAGAAAACTAGAAAAAGAATGCATTCGCAACATTGAAATGCAGTGGTTACTGGAAGATATTCGTCCTAATTATCACAGTATTTCAGACTTTAGAAAAGACAATCCCAAAGCACTCAAACAACTTTTTAAGCTATTTGTTTCTTTTTTGAAAGATGCCGATTTAGTTTCAGGAGAAACCATTGCTGTAGACGGAACAAAATCCAGAGCACATAATGGTAAAAAGTCAAATTTTAACCAAAAGAAAATTGATAAGCATTTAGCCTATATTGAAGCCCGAACACAAGAATACTTAGACGAATTAGAAAAAAATGATACTAAGGAAAACCTAGAAAAAGTTACCCATATTCAGCAAAAGATTGCGCGATTGCAGCAAAATAAAATCAAGTATGAATTACTGGAAGAAGAACTAAAAACTAGTGGCGAACCTCAAGTGAGTACTACAGATGCTGATGCGAGAGCCCTACTGGTACAAGGTCAAGTGGTAGAGGTATCCTATAATATTCAAGCTGCTGTAGATGATAAACACAATTTAGTTGTTGCTACACATACCATCAATAGGAATGATAAAAACGCACTTTCCGCCATTGCACTAGAAGCCAAAGCAAACCTAGCAAAAGAAACAATGACTGTTTTAGCTGACAAAGGCTATCACACAGGAAGAGAAATAGAAACCTGTACGCATAACAATATCACCACCATTGTAGCCCAACCCGACCAAGGGAAAAGCAACGAAAACGGCACCCAACCTGATTATTTAGTCTCTAAATTTATTTACAATAAACAAGAAAATACGTACACTTGTCCGCAAGGACAAACACTAACCACCACAGGACGCTGGCACAAGAAAAGTAGAGATAAGGAAAACACCAGCTATTTATTTCAAAAATACCGTACGCCAGGGTGTAAAACCTGTTCAGTAAAAGACCAATGCACTAGCCGAAAAGGAGGTAGGGAACTAGACCGAAGTCAGTATGCCACAGTAGTGGAACAAAATAACCAGCGCTACAAGGAAAATGCACAATTATACCGAAAACGACAAGAGATAAATGAACATATTTTTGGTACCATCAAACGCCAGTGGGGCTACAATCATACCAATTTAATAGGACTAGAAAAAGTAAATGGGGAACACAGTTTGATCATGTTGGTGTACAACATCAAGCGTACCATCAATATCCTTGGAATCCCTGATTTAATAGCAAAAATCAAATCCTGGAACTCACCTTACAAGAGAAAGGACTTGTTTTTAATAAAAACGACTTATTTAAACTTGTTTGTGGCCTTTGTATTTTTTGAAACATCTCCAAATAAGTTAAAAATAAGCATTGCTTAAAACAAAGTTATGTTGGTTTGATAGGTTGAATTTTATTCAAAAAAGAGGTTTTTTCACAGCCTGACGTTGTGCGTCATTTTACCCGAACAAAAAGGAAACATTCAAATTTTAAGTAAAAAACTAATCGAAGCTGAAGATAATGTTAAAGAAAATAATTTTAGGTATTCTTGTTGTTTTTGGATTGTATTTATTAATCAGTTATTTTTTTTTGGACGGAAGATTAACTTATACAACTAGTTTCTGTTCTCATAATAAATTAGATTCTAAAAAAAGAGAATTATTTATAAAAGATAATCTGAAAATTGAATTTGATCAAACAAATTTAAAACTGAAAAAAATCATAGATGAGAACGATATTTGGATTGAAAAACATTTCGATGTAGAATGTTTCGGAATATTTTTTTGCAGAGAAATTGAAGATGCTAATTACCTAAAATTAAGATTTGAATGTAAGAATATTGAAAATTGCGAAATGAAAGTTTGCGATATAATAATAGAGAATGATACTATTGAAAAATCAACTATTTTTCCAAACCCACAAATGGCAATTAAAATTGGAAAAACGGTGGAATACAACATTTATGAGTATTATTACGGAAAAACAATTCCGATTGGTAAATTGACAGTAGAAACGAAATAGAAAAACGAACGCACAACAGCATTTATTATTTTGCAGTAATTTTGTATTATGCAACTGAAAGAATTAATGGAAATTAAAAGAATTCAACAATGAAAACAGAAAATAATACGCTAATTATTCTTGCAATTGTTTCAATAACAATTACTGGTTTTTTAATTTTTCATGCAACAAAGGAAAGTAGAAAAATAAGCCAAATGTCCGAAAGTGACAGAAAGAAAGAGATTGAAAAAATTAATAACAGAATGGGCAACTCAATGTTTTTAAAACATCTTTTAGAAATATTAAGCGGAATTAATAAATAAAAACGAACGCACAACAGCGGTTTTGTGCCATTGCTAGGCTTGCGCTTCTTTGGAAAAAACTCCGTTTTTTCCAATCTGGGTTTTGTACTTGAAAAGTTTTAGCTAAATTTACGCAACGGCGACAAAGCCGGCGGGACGTCAGGCTGTGAAAAAACCTCTTTTTTGAATAAAATTCAACCTATCAAACCAACATAACTTTGTTTTAAGCAATGCTTATTTTTAACTTATTTGGAGATGTTTCAAAAAATACAAAGGCTACAAACAAGTTTAAATAAGTCGTTTTTATTAAAAACAAGTCCTTTCTCTTGTAAGGCGAGTTCCAAGCTTTAATTTTTGCTATTAAATCAGGGATTCCAAGTATATTGATGGTACGCTTGATGTTGTACACCAACATGATCAAACTGTGTTCCCCGTTTACTTTTTCTAGTCCTATTAAATTGGTATGATTATACCCCCACTGGCGTTTGATAGTCCCAAAAATATGTTCGTTTATCTCTTGTCGTTTTCGGTATAATTGTGCATTTTCCTTGTAGCGCTGGTTATTTTGTTCCACTACTGTGGCATACTGACTTCGGTCTATCTCCCTACCTCCTTTTCGGCTGGTACATTGATCTTTTACTAGGCAGGCTTTACATGCTGGCGTACGGTATTTTTGAAATAAATAGCTGGTGTTTTCCTTATCTCTACTTTTCTTATGCCAGCGTCCTGTGGTGGTTAGTGTTTGTCCTTGCGGACAAGTGTACGTATTTTCTTGTTTATTATATGTGAATTGTGAGACTAAATACTCAGGTTGTGTCCCGCTTTCATTGCTTTTCCCTTGGTCGGGTTGAGCCACAATAGTGGTGATATTGTTATGGGTACAGGTTTCTATTTCTCTTCCTGTGTGATAACCTTTGTCGGCCAAAACGGTAAAGGTTGCTGTTTCTAGGTTTGCTTTGGCTTCTAGTGCAATAGCTGAAAGTGCGTTTTTATCATTCCTATTGACGGTATGTGTAGCAACAACTAAATTGTGTTTATCATCTACAGCAGCTTGAATATTATAGGATACCTCTACCACTTGACCTTGTACCAGTAGGGCTCTCGCATCAGCATCTGTAGTACTAACTTGTGGTTCGCCACTAGTTTTTAATTCTTCCTCTAATAATTCGTACTTGATTTTGTTTTGTTTTAATCGCTTAATCTTTTGTTGAATATTGGTGACTTTTTCTACGTTTTCTTTAGTATCATTTTTTTCTAATTCATCCAAATATTCTTGGGTTTTAGCTTCAATATAAGCCAAGTGCTTGTCAATCTTCTTTTGGTTAAAATTCGACTTTTTACCGTTGTGTGCTCTAGATTTTGTTCCGTCAATGGCAATGATTTCACCAGCCACTAAATCGGCATCTTTCAAAAAAGAAACAAAGAGTTTAAAAAGTTGTTTGAGTGCTTTGGGATTGTCTTTTCTAAAATCAGAAATACTGTGATAATTAGGACGAATATCTTCCAGTAACCACTGCATTTCAATGTTGCGAATGCATTCTTTTTCTAGTTTTCTGGAGCTACGAATACCATTTAAATAACCATACAAATAGATTTTAAGAAACACTTGATTCTTAAAACTAGGACGACCTTCGGTTTTTAAAATAACAGGCGTAAATCCTACTTTTTGAAGGTCTATGCATTGAACAAAAGCATCTATAAAACGAACAGGGTTGTCGGGAGTGATTTTATCTTCTAAACTCGTTACTTGTAGCTGGTGGCGGGAAATTCCTTGGATGTGTTGCATTATTAAATATACGAAAACTAGCCTTTTTAAACAAACTATTTTAGTTATATTTGACGGAATTTGTGAAGTTTTTTCACAGACTGACGTTACCTGCCATTTTAGAGCGACATACCGAATAAATGATGAAACATAATAAAATATTGATAATTTTACTTTGCTGCGTGACATTGATTTCTTGTGGACAGACAGAAACTAAGAAAAAAGTCGATAAAGTTACTCCAAATAAGCAAGTTGAGAAAAAGTATACAAAAGTAATTTCTGATTCAACGAACATACTTACAGACAAAATTGAAAATTTAGAAGTTCAATACACTGTTTGGGGTTGTGCTTGTCCACAATGGATTAAGACTAAAGATACTATTCAGCAAAACAATGAAAAAACAAACTATATAGATTATCATTTTTATCTTGAACCTGCAGACAAAACTTTAGAGTTACCAATTTATTTTGACGCATTTAGACACAGACTTAAAGTTATTGGACAATTTTACGAAAAAAAAGATTATCCGCAGGAAACAATTGAAATGGAAGAGCCAATGCCAAAAGCAAAAGTTTTTAGATATACAAAATTTGAAGTAATTGACAATCCAGATTTTAAAGCTGATAGTAAAGTTGAAACATTAACATTAATCTATAATGCAATTTCTTGTACTTGTCCTCAATGGAGTAATGCTCAAAAAAGTGAAAACATTGACACAAACCAAAATTATTGGTTGGAACCTGCAAATGAAAAACTTATTAATGCTGATAAGCTGTTCAGCGGAGAAAATTTGCCAGTGATTATCAAAGTGACAGGACAAGTTGTAACTAAAAATGGATTTCCTAAAAGAAAATTAGCAAAAGTTGGAAAAGAAGAAGCAGGAAAAGTATTTAGATATACAAAAATTGAAATAATACAAAATGGACAAAAGAAAAACGGCAGGTAATCGAGTAGACGGCTCCGCTAGAAACTAACGGAGTGCGCCTCTCACACCACCGTACGTACGGTTCACGTATACGGCGGTTCGTTATCCATCAACCAATTGCTCTTTACACCAATTGAGCTATCTGCGACTTTATAAATAAGCTAAGAATATCTTTCTTATTTTAATTTTACAGAAAATAACGTTCAGTCCTTCCTTGGTTGTGAGTCCTATGCGGTCTCTATTCGCAACTCGTTACCACAAGTACTATGACTTCTGCTGACTTCTTTGCTTAACCAACCCGTGGTTGCAAAGACCTCCCCCGGTAAGAGCTTTTTCCTTTAAGTCTATCGCTGGTACATCTACAATATAAGAACCTGATTTAATAGCATGTTCAGGACACTGTTTTGGACTTCATGTTGCTGTGGACACTCATCCTTCTTATACTGCCTCTTATGTACTTTCTGTTCGTCAGTACAGACTTTTGTCGTCTCGCTTCCTTCAGTCCTAGCTTCACAACTAGCAACCTTGCGACGTACTAATGGTTCGGGGTTTCAATCCGCCCATAAGGGACTTGCACCCTCTGGAAAAATAACACTCCATAAGTTGGATTTATAATTCGAAATTTGTATTTTCGAATTTTTATTCGAGCTTACAGAGTGTGTCCTGCTCATGCAGGGCACACACAGCGGTTTTGCAAGATGCGGACAACGATATTAAAACTAAAATAATTTTGTACCTGCGGAGTACAGTTAAATAATTAATAATCAGTGCTTTTCGAGTTCCGCACCTCGCAAAGCCACAAAACGTCAGGCTGTGAAAAAACCTCTTTTTTAAATAAAATTTATCCCACCAAACCAATATAACTTTGTTTTAAGCAATGCTAATTTTTAACTTGTCTTGAGGTTTTCCAAAAAATACAAATGCTAAAAACAAGTTCAAACAAGTCGTTTTTATCAAAAACAAGTCCTTTCTCTTGTAAGGCGAGTTCCAAGCTTTAATTTTTGCTATTAAATCAGGTAGCCCAAGTATATTGATGGTGCGTTTTATGTTGTACACCAGCATAATCAAGCTATGTTCACCATTTACTTTTTCTAATCCTATTAAATTGGTATGATTGTAACCCCATTGGCGTTTGATTGTGCCAAAAATGTGCTCATTTATCTCCTGTCGTTTTCGGTATAATTGTGCATTTTCCTTGTAGCGCTGGTTATTTTGTTCCACTACTGTGGCATACTGACTTCGGTCTAGTTCCCTACCTCCTTTTCGGCTAGTGCATTGGTCTTTTACTGAACAGGTTTTACACCCTGGCGTACGGTATTTTTGAAATAAATAGCTGGTGTTTTCCTTATCTCTACTTTTCTTATGCCAGCGTCCTGTGGTGGTTAGTGTTTGTCCTTGCGGACAAGTGTACGTATTTTCTTGTTTATTGTAAATAAATTTAGAGACTAAATAATCAGGTTGGGTGCCGTTTTCGTTGCTTTTCCCTTGGTCGGGTTGGGCTACAATGGTGGTGATATTGTTATGGGTACAGGTTTCTATTTCTCTTCCTGTGTGATAGCCTTTGTCAGCTAAAACAGTCATTGTTTCTTTTGCTAGGTTTTCTTTGGCTTCTAGTGCAATGGCGGAAAGTGCGTTTTTATCATTCCTATTGATGGTGTGCGTGGCCACTACTAAATTATGTTTATCATCTACCGCAGCTTGAATATTATAGGAAACTTCTACTACTTGCCCCTGAACTAGCAATGCTCTAGCATCTGGATCTGTAGTACTAACTTGAGGTTCGCCACTAGTTTTTAATTCTTCTTCTAATAATTCGTACTTGATTTTGTTTTGTTTTAATCGCTTAATCTTTTGTTGAATATTGGTGACTTTTTCTACGTTTTCTTTAGTATCATTTTTTTCTAATTCATCCAAATATTCTTGGGTTTTAGCTTCAATATAAGCCAAGTGCTTGTCAATCTTCTTTTGGTTAAAATTCGACTTTTTACCGTTGTGTGCTCTAGATTTTGTTCCGTCTACAGCAATGGTTTCTCCTGAAACTAAATCGGCATCTTTCAAAAAAGAAACAAAGAGTTTAAAGAGTTGTTTAAGTGCTTTGGGATTGTCTTTTCTAAAGTCTGAAATACTGTGATAATTAGGACGAATATCTTCCAGTAACCACTGCATTTCAATGTTGCGAATGCATTCTTTTTCTAGTTTTCTAGAGCTACGAATACCATTTAAATAACCATACAAATAGATTTTAAGAAACACTTGATTCTTAAAACTAGGACGACCTTCGGTTTTTAAAATAACAGGCGTAAATCCTACTTTTTGAAGGTCTATGCATTGAACAAAAGCATCTATAAAACGAACAGGGTTGTCGGGAGTGATTTTATCTTCTAAACTCGTTACTTGTAGCTGGTGGCGGGAAATTCCTTGGATGTGTTGCATTATTAAAAATACGAAAACTAGCCTTTTTAAACAAACTATTTTAATTATATTTGACGGAGTTTGTGAAGTTTTTTCACAGACTGACGTTATATGATAGCTTACTCACTATCGGTTAAAATCAAAAAAGAAGATTTGAAGTGACCGCCATTTTGCCACCAAGAAGTGCAATAACCTTTTATTATTTTCTTTTGTTTAGTTATAAATAACCTTGTTGCGTTAATTGGGAATTTTCCAACAACACATACATTTTTACCTTCTTCAAATAAAAATTCTTGTGATTCATCTATTTTAATTGCCATAATAATTTCAGAATAAAAAGCCATCATATAATCGAGTAGACGGCTCCGCTAGAGACTAACGGAGTGCGCCTCTCACACCACCGTACGTACGGTTCACGTATACGGCGGTTCGTTATCCATCAACCAATTGCTCTTTACACCAATTGGGCTATCTGCGACTTTATAAATAAGCTAAGAATATCTTTCTTATTTTAATTTTACAGAAAATAACGTTCAGTCCTTCCTTGGTTGTGAGTCCTATGCGGTCTCTATTCGCAACTCGTTACCACAAGTACTATGACTTCTGCTGACTTCTTTGCTTAACCAACCCGTGGTTGCAAAGACCTCCCCCGGTAAGAGCTTTTTCCTTTAAGTCTATCGCTGGTACATCTACAATATAAGAACCTGATTTAATAGCATGTTCAGGACACTGTTTTGGACTTCATGTTGCTGTGGACACTCATCCTTCTTATACTGCCTCTTATGTACTTTCTGTTCGTCAGTACAGACTTTTGTCGTCTCGCTTCCTTCAGTCCTAGCTTCACAACTAGCAACCTTGCGACGTACTAATGGTTCGAGGTTTCAATCCGCCCATAAGGGACTTGCACCCTCTGGAAAAATAACACTCCATAAGTTGGATTTATAATTCGAAATTTGTATTATCGAATTTTTATTCGAGCTTACAGAGTGTGTCCTGCTCATGCAGGGCACACACAACGTGTATAAGAAATGGCGGGTTAGTTTTGTGTTTTTGAGTTTGGTTTATTAATTTAAAAAATCAGTCTGTACTTGTGAAGTTTCGGCAAACTCTCCGCCACTTCCCATACACGCAACCGTTGTATGCTATTGAAAAACCAAACGTAAAACATAAATGAATATATTATCCGACGAAGATTTAATCGACTTTGTCTATTGTGAACTAGCGGGACAACAAATTCGAGATAAAATAACTGATTTTACAGATTACGCAAAATGGCGAAGTGTTGTGAACGAAATGGAAATGTCTGTAGCAACTGTTTACAGAATTGGAATATTTAATTTAGAAATGGTTAATGGTGGCTTAATACAATATTTTGATAATGCTTATGGAATATTTGCATACGAAACTCTCGCCGATTTCAAAAGGATTGGTGCAAATTTGAGTTATCAAATATTGGAAACTGGTCTTAAATATGTTAATCCAAAAATTTATTCAGACGAAAGATTTATAAAATTAGTCACTGAAAGAGAATATGAAGATTACGAAAACCTTATAAGCTCAAAACTTAGTGAACTTGATAATAAATATTACGAGTTGAATGAAAATGAAGATTTAGGAAAATTATTAGCTGATTATATTAGAAAACAAGCAAACGTATAAATCAACAGCATACAATCGAGTAGACGGCTCCGCTAGAAACTAACGGAGTGCGCCTCTCACACCACCGTACGTACGGTTCACGTATACGGCGGTTCGTTATCCATCAACCAATTGCTCTTTACACCAATTGAGCTATCTGCGACTTTATAAATAAGCTAAGAATATCTTTCTTATTTTAATTTTACAGAAAATAACGTTCAGTCCTTCCTTGGTTGTGAGTCCTATGCGGTCTCTATTCGCAACTCGTTACCACAAGTACTATGACTTCTGCTGACTTCTTTGCTTAACCAACCCGTGGTTGCAAAGACCTCCCCCGGTAAGAGCTTTTTCCTTTAAGTCTATCGCTGGTACATCTACAATATAAGAACCTGATTTAATAGCATGTTCAGGACACTGTTTTGGACTTCATGTTGCTGTGGACACTCATCCTTCTTATACTGCCTCTTATGTACTTTCTGTTCGTCAGTACAGACTTTTGTCGTCTCGCTTCCTTCAGTCCTAGCTTCACAACTAGCAACCTTGCGACGTACTAATGGTTCGGGGTTTCAATCCGCCCATAAGGGACTTGCACCCTCTGGAAAAATAACACTCCATAAGTTGGATTTATAATTCGAAATTTGTATTTTCGAATTTTTATTCGAGCTTACAGAGTGTGTCCTGCTCATGCAGGGCACACACACAGGTTTTACGCTATTGCGGGTTTTGGGCTTAATTTAAAGTTTGTTTTGTATCTTTGAGGTCAGTGCTTAACCGAAAGTTTTGGCTTCTTTAGTCCGCAACAGTCGTAAAGCCTGGGAACGTCAGGCTGTGAAAAAACCTCTTTTTTGAATAAAATTCAACCTATCAAACCAACATAACTTTGTTTTAAGCAATGCTTATTTTTAACTTATTTGGAGATGTTTCAAAAAATACAAAGGCCACAAACAAGTTTAAATAAGTCGTTTTTATTAAAAACAAGTCCTTTCTCTTGTAAGGTGAGTTCCAGGATTTGATTTTTGCAATTATAGCAGGGATTCCAAGGATATTTATGGTGCGTTTGATGTTGTACACCAGCATAATCAAGCTGTGTTCCCCATTTACTTTTTCTAGTCCTATTAAATTGGTATGATTATACCCCCACTGGCGTTTGATAGTCCCAAAAATATGTTCGTTTATCTCTTGTCGTTTTCGGTATAATTGTGCATTTTCCTTGTAGCGCTGGTTATTTTGTTCCACTACTTTGGCATACTGACTTCGGTCTAGTTCCCTACCTCCTTTTCGGCTGGTACATTGATCTTTTACTAGGCAGGCTTTACATGCTGGAGTACGGTATTTTTGGAATAAATAACTGGTGTTTTCCTTATCTCTACTTTTCTTATGCCAGCGTCCTGTGGTGGTTAGTGTTTGCCCCTGCGGACAGGTGTAAGTATTTTCTTGTTTATTGTAAATAAATTTAGAGACTAAATAATCAGGTTGGGTGCCGTTTTCGTTGCTTTTCCCTTGGTCGGGTTGGGCTACAATGGTGGTGATATTGTTATGGGTACAGGTTTCTATTTCTCTTCCTGTGTGATAGCCTTTGTCAGCTAAAACAGTCATTGTTTCTTTTGCTAGGTTTTCTTTGGCTTCTAGTGCAATGGCGGAAAGTGCGTTTTTATCATTCCTATTGATGGTGTGCGTGGCCACTACTAAATTATGTTTATCATCTACCGCAGCTTGAATATTATAGGATACCTCTACCACTTGACCTTGTACCAGTAGGGCTCTCGCATCAGCATCTGTAGTACTCACTTGAGGTTCGCCACTAGTTTTTAATTCTTCTTCTAATAATTCGTACTTGATTTTGTTTTGTTTTAATCGCTTAATCTTTTGTTGAATATTGGTAACTTTTTCTAGGTTTTCCTTAGTATCATTTTTTTCTAATTCGTCTAAGTATTCTTGTGTTCGGGCTTCAATATAGGCTAAATGCTTATCAATCTTCTTTTGGTTAAAATTTGACTTTTTACCATTATGTGCTCTGGATTTTGTTCCGTCTACAGCAATGATTTCTCCTGAAACTAAATCGGCATCTTTCAAAAAAGAAACAAAGAGTTTAAAGAGTTGTTTAAGTGCTTTGGGATTGTCTTTTCTAAAGTCTGAAATACTGTGATAATTAGGACGAATATCTTCCAGTAACCACTGCATTTCAATGTTGCGAATGCATTCTTTTTCTAGTTTTCTAGAGCTACGAATACCATTTAAATAACCATACAAATAGATTTTAAGAAACACTTGATTCTTAAAACTAGGACGACCTTCGGTTTTTAAAATAACAGGCGTAAATCCTACTTTTTGAAGGTCTATGCATTGAACAAAAGCATCTATAAAACGAACAGGGTTGTCGGGAGTGATTTTATCTTCTAAACTCGTTACTTGTAGCTGGTGGCGGGAAATTCCTTGGATGTGTTGCATTATTAAAAATACGAAAACTAGCCTTTTTAAACAAACTATTTTAGTTATATTTGACGGAGTTTGTGAAGTTTTTTCACAGACTGACGTTAGCGGTCAGTACTGAAATGAAGCGCCGAAAACCAATCTGACGTTGAATTGTTACTGAATTTATGTCCACTTCTTCGCTCCTGTTTTTGAAAGTTTCCGAATAATTTAATGGTCTGTTTTCTTTTGACAGAAAAAGGAAAAGCGGACAAAAATACAGCAACTGTTGAAAGAAAAACTGCTGACGAAATTCACTTCAATAAAGAAAGAAACGTATCGAAGAATTTACACAAAAGCAACTTCACGACCGAACTGTACGTAGAAACCACTTTGTGTTGAAAAATGAAAAGTTGAAAATTTCAGAAACAGAAAAACCGAACTGTACGTAGAAAACTCTTTGCGCTGAAAAACTAAAACAGGAAAATTACAGAAAACTGAAAACGAAAACTAAAAACCAAACTGCATGCAGAAATCTATTTGCGTTGAAAAATAAAGCAGAAAAATTACAGAAAACCGAAAACCGAGTTCAACGAAACTATAAAAAACGAGATATAACTTAACGTCCAAATTGTACCGAACCGCTAATCGAGTAGACGGCTCCGCTAGAAACTAACGGAGTGCGCCTCTCACACCACCGTACGTACGGTTCACGTATACGGCGGTTCGTTATCCATCAACCAATTGCTCTTTACACCAATTGGGCTATCTGCGACTTTATAAATAAGCTAAGAATATCTTTCTTATTTTAATTTTACAGACAATAACGTTCAGTCCTTCCTTGGTTGTGAGTCCTATGCGGTCTCTATTCGCAACTCGTTACCACAAGTACTATGACTTCTGCTGACTTCTTTGCTTAACCAACCCGTGGTTGCAAAGACCTCCCCCGGTAAGAGCTTTTTCCTTTAAGTCTATCGCTGGTACATCTACAATATAAGAACCTGATTTAATAGCATGTTCAGGACACTGTTTTGGACTTCATGTTGCTGTGGACACTCATCCTTCTTATACTGCCTCTTATGTACTTTCTGTTCGTCAGTACAGACTTTTGTCGTCTCGCTTCCTTCAGTCCTAGCTTCACAACTAGCAACCTTGCGACGTACTAATGGTTCGGGGTTTCAATCCGCCCATAAAGGGACTTGCACCCTCTGGAAAAATAACACTCCATAAGTTGGATTTATAATTCGAAATTTGTATTATCGAATTTTTATTCGAGCTTACAGAGTGTGTCCTGCTCATGCAGGGCACACACAAGCGTTTGGCGTCAGTGCGGGTTTATGCTTTTTTGGAAAGGCTTGGTAATTATCAAAACTTTTGGTATGTTTGTGTTGGTCAGCGCTGGAATTCCGCACCGAACGCCAAGCGCCGAGACGTCAGGCTGTGAAAAAACCTCTTTTTTGAATAAAATTCAACCTATCAAACCAACATAACTTTGTTTTAAGCAATGCTTATTTTTAACTTATTTGGAGATGTTTCAAAAAATACAAAGGCCACAAACAAGTTTAAATAAGTCGTTTTTATTAAAAACAAGTCCTTTCTCTTGTAAGGTGAGTTCCAGGATTTGATTTTTGCTATTAAATCAGGGATTCCAAGGATATTGATGGTACGCTTGATGTTGTACACCAACATGATCAAACTGTGTTCCCCATTTACTTTTTCTAGTCCTATTAAATTGGTATGATTGTAGCCCCACTGGCGTTTGATGGTACCAAAAATATGTTCATTTATCTCTTGTCGTTTTCGGTATAATTGTGCATTTTCCTTGTAGCGCTGGTTATTTTGTTCCACTACTGTGGCATACTGACTTCGGTCTAGTTCCCTACCTCCTTTTCGGCTAGTGCATTGGTCTTTTACTGAACAGGTTTTACACCCTGGCGTACGGTATTTTTGAAATAAATAGCTGGTGTTTTCCTTATCTCTACTTTTCTTGTGCCAGCGTCCTGTGGTGGTTAGTGTTTGTCCTTGCGGACAAGTGTACGTATTTTCTTGTTTATTGTAAATAAATTTAGAGACTAAATAATCAGGTTGGGTGCCGTTTTCGTTGCTTTTCCCTTGGTCGGGTTGGGCTACAATGGTGGTGATATTGTTATGCGTACAGGTTTCTATTTCTCTTCTGTGTGATAGCCTTTGTCAGCTAAAACAGTCATTGTTTCTTTTGCTAGGTTTGCTTTGGCTTCTAGTGCAATGGCGGAAAGTGCGTTTTTATCATTCCTATTGATGGTATGTGTAGCAACAACTAAATTGTGTTTATCATCTACAGCAGCTTGAATATTATAGGATACCTCTACCACTTGACCTTGTACCAGTAGGGCTCTCGCATCAGCATCTGTAGTACTCACTTGAGGTTCGCCACTAGTTTTTAGTTCTTCTTCCAGTAATTCATACTTGATTTTATTTTGCTGCAATCGCGCAATCTTTTGCTGAATATGGGTAACTTTTTCTAGGTTTTCCTTAGTATCATTTTTTTCTAATTCGTCTAAGTATTCTTGTGTTCGGGCTTCAATATAGGCTAAATGCTTATCAATTTTCTTTTGGTTAAAATTTGACTTTTTACCATTATGTGCTCTGGATTTTGTTCCGTCTACAGCAATGGTTTCTCCTGAAACTAAATCGGCATCTTTCAAAAAAGAAACAAATAGCTTAAAAAGTTGTTTGAGTGCTTTGGGATTGTCTTTTCTAAAGTCTGAAATACTGTGATAATTAGGACGAATATCTTCCAGTAACCACTGCATTTCAATGTTGCGAATGCATTCTTTTTCTAGTTTTCTGGAGCTACGAATACCATTTAAATAACCATACAAATAGATTTTAAGAAACACTTGATTCTTAAAACTAGGACGACCTTCGGTTTTTAAAATAACAGGCGTAAATCCTACTTTTTGAAGGTCTATGCATTGAACAAAAGCATCTATAAAACGAACAGGGTTGTCGGGAGTGATTTTATCTTCTAAACTCGTTACTTGTAGCTGGTGGCGGGAAATTCCTTGGATGTGTTGCATTATTAAAAATACGAAAACTAGCCTTTTTAAACAAACTATTTTAGTTATATTTGACGGAGTTTGTGAAGTTTTTTCACAGACTGACGTTAGCAGAGATTTTGAAGAAAATCATAAATAAGACAAAATGAAAGTAAAATCAACTTTTTTAATTCTAATTATAATTCTGATTTCTTGTAAAAATGAAACAGAAAAGAAAATTGACACTTGGAATAAACAAGTTGAAAAACATAAAAACAAAAGTGTAATTAAAGTTGATACTTTGTATAAACTTTTAGAAAATGCAAAGACAAAAGACACTTTAGAATTTTCTAATCACGAACCTTTTTTACTAATAAAAAGTGGAAACTTATTTTCAAAAAATGAAAAAAGTGCAATCATTGTAAATTGTCCAACTGACTCGACTTATAGAGTTGAGCTTTATAGTTTAATTAATAAGAAATGGAAAAAAACTGATGAATTAAACGATTTAGATGTTCCTCATAAACAATATGAAATCTTATTTAGAGATTATAATTTTGATAATTTCAAAGACATTTATTTAAACTCAACTTCATCAAACGGAATTTCAATGTCTAAAGGATATTTGCTAATTGTAAATCCTTTGACAAAAAAGTTTGAAAATCATTTAGAAGCTAAAAATTTAAAGAATATGTTTCCTGATAAAAAAACAAAAAGTGTTTTAATTGATAGCGTTGATTATGATGTAAATGGAAAAAGAGTTTGGAATCTAATTTACAAATGGAAAAACGGAAAATTAATAAATACTAATGAGAAAATTAAAACGGAACAAGTTTACTGAATAAAAAAACCTCTGCTAACAGCGGTTTGGCGCAATAGCTAAATTTACAATTAACAACACGTTCGATTTTCCGCTGGAAAATCTTACTTAACAAGAAAATAATCGTTCACGCAGCCGCTACTGCGCCAAGCCGCGGAACGTCAGGCTGTGAAAAAACCTCTTTTTTGAATATAATTCCTCCTATCAAACTAACATAACTTTGTTTTAAGCAATGCTTATTTTTAACTTATTTGGAGATGTTTCAAAAAATACAAAGGCTACAAACAAGTTTAAATAAGTCGTTTTTATTAAAAACAAGTCCTTTCTCTTGTAAGGTGAGTTCCAGGATTTGATTTTTGCTATTAAATCAGGGATTCCAAGGATATTGATGGTACGCTTGATGTTGTACACCAACATGATCAAACTGTGTTCCCCGTTTACTTTTTCTAGTCCTATTAAATTGGTATGATTGTAGCCCCACTGGCGTTTGATGGTACCAAAAATATGTTCATTTATCTCTTGTCGTTTTCGGTATAATTGTGCATTTTCCTTGTAGCGCTGGTTATTTTGTTCCACTACTGTGGCATACTGACTTCGGTCTAGTTCCCTACCTCCTTTTCGGCTGGTACATTGATCTTTTACTAGGCAGGCTTTACATGCTGGCGTACGGTATTTTTGGAATAAATAACTGGTGTTTTCCTTATCTCTACTTTTCTTGTGCCAGCGTCCTGTGGTGGTTAGTGTTTGCCCCTGCGGACAGGTGTAAGTATTTTCTTGTTTATTGTAAATAAATTTAGAGACTAAATAATCAGGTTGTGTCCCGCTTTCATTGCTTTTCCCTTGGTCGGGTTGGGCTACAATGGTGGTGATATTGTTATGGGTACAGGTTTCTATTTCTCTTCCTGTGTGATAGCCTTTGTCAGCTAAAACAGTCATTGTTTCTTTTGCTAGGTTTTCTTTGGCTTCTAGTGCAATGGCGGAAAGTGCGTTTTTATCATTCCTATTGATGGTGTGCGTGGCCACTACTAAATTATGTTTATCATCTACCGCAGCTTGAATATTATAGGATACCTCTACCACTTGACCTTGTACCAGTAGGGCTCTCGCATCAGCATCTGTAGTACTCACTTGAGGTTCGCCACTAGTTTTTAATTCTTCTTCTAATAATTCGTACTTGATTTTGTTTTGTTTTAATCGCTTAATCTTTTGTTGAATATTGGTAACTTTTTCTAGGTTTTCCTTAGTATCATTTTTTTCTAATTCGTCTAAGTATTCTTGTGTTCGGGCTTCAATATAGGCTAAATGCTTATCAATCTTCTTTTGGTTAAAATTTGACTTTTTACCATTATGTGCTCTGGATTTTGTTCCGTCTACAGCAATGATTTCTCCTGAAACTAAATCGGCATCTTTCAAAAAAGAAACAAAGAGTTTAAAGAGTTGTTTAAGTGCTTTGGGATTGTCTTTTCTAAAGTCTGAAATACTGTGATAATTAGGACGAATATCTTCCAGTAACCACTGCATTTCAATGTTGCGAATGCATTCTTTTTCTAGTTTTCTAGAGCTACGAATACCATTTAAATAACCATACAAATAGATTTTAAGAAACACTTGATTCTTAAAACTAGGACGACCTTCGGTTTTTAAAATAACAGGCGTAAATCCTACTTTTTGAAGGTCTATGCATTGAACAAAAGCATCTATAAAACGAACAGGGTTGTCGGGAGTGATTTTATCTTCTAAACTCGTTACTTGTAGCTGGTGGCGGGAAATTCCTTGGATGTGTTGCATTATTAAAAATACGAAAACTAGCCTTTTTAAACAAACTATTTTAGTTATATTTGACGGAGTTTGTGAAGTTTTTTCACAGACTGACGTTAGCGGATATTTTAGGACGAAAATTACGGACAAAAAATATTAAAAAAAAAATCGAAATTGAAACATTGAATATAACGTTATGAAATTAAAACTTTTAAAAATTATCTTTGCGATATTTATCATTTCAAATTTATCTTTTGGACAATCAAAATCACCATTTTTAATAAATAACGAATTGTTCGAGTTACCTGGAAAATGGAAACATATTGGAAAAATTGAGAGTTCTGCTCAATGGGGTTTTGCAAACGAAAAGTTAAAGCTCACATTGCTGATAAATGTTAGGAAACCGGAAAATTTTGAATTTTATAATAAAGAGCTATCCGAATTTGATTTTTTAAATAATTTCTATGTTTGGGAAACCGAATTTTGGGGAAAGGATGACCAAAATGTAGAAATTGAAAAAATTGAAACTAACGAACAAGAAAAATTTATAATTTGGAGGTTAAAGATTGTAGATAAAAATATTGAAAGTTTCATTTTTAGCGGAATAAGAAATAACAAATTAATCGGAATAAGTTTGTCTGATAATAACAAAAAAGAACCGAAAAGCAGAACCGAGAAAATTGAATTTCTGAAAAAAATATACTTTAAAAATTAAAAAACATCCGCTAATCGAGTAGACGGCTCCGCCAGAAACTGACGGAGTGCGCCTCTCACACCACCGAGCGTACGGGTCACGTACTCGGCGGTTCGCAAAGAGATGGGTTGACAAGTCTACAGCGTGTGTCCTGCATATGCAGGGCACACACAGGCGTTTGGCAAGATTGCGAATTTTGTAGTAAATTCACGTTTACGTTTCGCAAGAAATTTTATCTTTGATAGAAATTAATCTGTTCCGAAGTTCGCAACCTCGCCAAGCGCCGGAACGTCAGGCTGTGAAAAAACCTCTTTTTTGAATAAAATTCAACCTATCAAACCAACATAACTTTGTTTTAAGCAATGCTTATTTTTAACTTATTTGGAGATGTTTCAAAAAATACAAAGGCTACAAACAAGTTTAAATAAGTCGTTTTTATTAAAAACAAGTCCTTTCTCTTGTAAGGCGAGTTCCAAGCTTTAATTTTTGCTATTAAATCAGGGATTCCAAGTATATTGATGGTACGCTTGATGTTGTACACCAACATGATCAAACTGTGTTACCCGTTTACTTTTTCTAGTCCTATTAAATTGGTATGATTATACCCCCACTGGCGTTTGATAGTCCCAAAAATATGTTCGTTTATCTCTTGTCGTTTTCGGTATAATTGTGCATTTTCCTTGTAGCGCTGGTTATTTTGTTCCACTACTGTGGCATACTGACTTCGGTCTAGTTCCCTACCTCCTTTTCGGCTAGTGCATTGGTCTTTTACTAGGCAGGTTTTACACCCTGGCGTACGGTATTTTTGAAATAAATAGCTGGTGTTTTCCTTATCTCCACTTTTCTTATGCCAGCGTCCTGTGGTGGTTAGTGTTTGTCCTTGCGGACAAGTGTACGTATTTTCTTGTTTATTGTAAATAAATTTAGAGACTAAATAATCAGGTTGGGTGCCGTTTTCGTTGCTTTTCCCTTGGTCGGGTTGGGCTACAATGGTGGTGATATTGTTATGGGTACAGGTTTCTATTTCTCTTCCTGTGTGATAGCCTTTGTCAGCTAAAACAGTCATTGTTTCTTTTGCTAGGTTTTCTTTGGCTTCTAGTGCAATGGCGGAAAGTGCGTTTTTATCATTCCTATTGATGGTGTGCGTGGCCACTACTAAATTATGTTTATCATCTACCGCAGCTTGAATATAATAGGATACCTCTACCACTTGACCTTGTACCAGTAGGGCTCTCTCATCAGCATCTGTAGTACTCACTTGAGGTTCGCCACTAGTTTTTAATTCTTCTTCTAATAATTCGTACTTGATTTTGTTTTGTTTTAATCGCTTAATCTTTTGTTGAATATTGGTGACTTTTTCTACGTTTTCTTTAGTATCATTTTTTTCTAATTCGTCTAAGTATTCTTGTGTTCGGGCTTCAATATAGGCTAAATGCTTATCAATTTTCTTTTGGTTAAAATTTGACTTTTTACCATTATGTGCTCTAGATTTTGTTCCGTCAATGGCAATGATTTCACCAGCCACTAAATCGGCATCTTTCAAAAAAGAAACAAAGAGTTTAAAGAGTTGTTTAAGTGCTTTGGGATTGTCTTTTCTAAAATCAGAAATACTGTGATAATTAGGACGAATATCTTCCAGTAACCACTGGATTTCAATGTTGCGAATGCATTCTTTTTCTAGTTTTCTGGAGCTACGAATACCATTTAAATAACCATACAAATAGATTTTAAGAAACACTTGATTCTTAAAACTAGGACGACCTTCGGTTTTTAAAATAACAGGCGCAAATCCTACTTTTTGAAGGTCTATGCATTGAACAAAAGCATCTATAAAACGAACAGGGTTGTCGGGAGTGATTTTATCTTCTAAACTCGTTACTTGTAGCTGGTGGCGGGAAATTCCTTGGATGTGTTGCATTATTAAAAATACGAAAACTAGCCTTTTTAAACAAACTATTTTAGTTATATTTGACGGAGTTTGTGAAGTTTTTTCACAGACTGACGTTGTGTGCAACTTTAACCGAACATAAGTCAAAACATTAAACAATTGAATTTTGAATACAGTAATAAGAAAAATTAACAAAGATGAATATGAATTAGTTGCCGATATGTTCGACAAATATCGAGTTTTTTACAAACAACCTTCTGACATTGAATTGGCAAAACAATACTTGAAAAATAGATTAGCAAATAATGAAGCACAGATTTTTGTTGCTTACGACAATGAAACGACTGAATTATTAGGATTTACTTTGTTGTATGCAAGATTTTCCTCGGTTTCGGCAATCAAAAATTGGCATATTGGCGATTTGTATGTAGAGCCCAACCAACGAAAAAGAGGAACTGGGCAAAAATTATTGCAAACTGCCATAGATTTTGCAGCCGAGCACAAAGCAAAATTCGTTTCTTTAAACACCGCAAAAGATAATTTTATCGCACAAAAAGTGTATGAAGATTTTGGCTTTGCGAAACGAGATTATTTACCAGAATATTTATACTATCAATTTGATTTATGATAAACTATCACGGCAAAATATTTAGGCCAATAAGCAATACAGAAAATGGAGAAACATCCACTGAAACTGTATTTAAATATCAACAAGTTGGCAATATCTTGTCTTCTGAATATTCGGGTGGTAAAATTAAATATGGACATCTAGTTGGCTTAGTTGACAATGATGGAAATATAGAAATGAGTTACCATCAAATAAATGACAAAGGAGAATTAATGACAGGAATTTGCCAATCAAAACCCGAAATACTTGAAAATGGAAAAATCCGTCTTCACGAAAATTGGGAATGGACTTCGGGAGATAAATCAAAAGGACAATCAATAATCGAGGAACAATAAAAGCTGACACACAATCGAGTAGACGGCTCCGCTAGAAACTAACGGAGTGCGCCTCTCACACCACCGTACGTACGGTTCACGTATACGGCGGTTCGTTATCCATCAACCAATTGCTCTTTACACCAATTGGGCTATCTGCGACTTTATAAATAAGCTAAGAATATCTTTCTTATTTTAATTTTACAGAAAATAACGTTCAGTCCTTCCTTGGTTGTGAGTCCTATGCGGTCTCTATTCGCAACTCGTTACCACAAGTACTATGACTTCTGCTGACTTCTTTGCTTAACCAACCCGTGGTTGCAAAGACCTCCCCCGGTAAGAGCTTTTTCCTTTAAGTCTATCGCTGGTACATCTACAATATAAGAACCTGATTTAATAGCATGTTCAGGACACTGTTTTGGACTTCATGTTGCTGTGGACACTCATCCTTCTTATACTGCCTCTTATGTACTTTCTGTTCGTCAGTACAGACTTTTGTCGTCTCGCTTCCTTCAGTCCTAGCTTCACAACTAGCAACCTTGCGACGTACTAATGGTTCGGGGTTTCAATCCGCCCATAAGGGACTTGCACCCTCTGGAAAAATAACACTCCATAAGTTGGATTTATAATTCGAAATTTGTATTTTCGAATTTTTATTCGAGCTTACAGAGTGTGTCCTGCTCATGCAGGGCACACACAGCCGTTTTGTCTAATGGCTTGGCTTGGGTATTATCTGAAATCATAATTTTTAAATTTAATAATTAGTGTATTTTTGTGAAGTCTAGTCTTAAATTACGCCACTAGACAAAGCGGGCAGGACGTTATGCACAAGCTTAAAGAAACGACATTGAAAATATTTGACAACATATTCAATAAGAAAGACAATAAATCGGAATTTGAAAAAGCATTTTCTGATTTAAAGAGAATGGGCGAAATAGTTCCAAGTGCTAAAAGAACGTATGAGCTGTTAGGAAACTTAAATTTTGACACCAAGGATGAAGACTCTGAAGAGTTAATAACTGAGTTTAATAAAATCAAGTATGGTTCAAATACGAATAGTTTTTTTTACTTCTATTTTCCAATCGTAACTCACATCTTATACTACAAACCTCAATTCGAGAAGGAAATATTGAAGTATCTGATAGGTCCAAATTTTGCAAACGGGACAACAGAAACGATTGAAATGATTCCTTTGATAATTGGAGCGATGAATTTTAAATTAAAAGAAAACGTCAATTATCTGACAAAAGAAAGTAAAGAATGGATTATAAACGAACTGCCAAAACTTGAAGAACAAGTAGAACGTGAAATTCAAGTTTGTTGGAAAGAACTAGACGAATAAAAAGCCAGTGCATAATCGAGTAGACTGCCCTGCTCATTAAGAACAGGGAGAGCCTCTCACACCACCGAGCATACGGGTCACGTACTCGGCGGGTTCGCGGTACTATAACAGAAACTGTGTAAGTATAAAAAATAATGGGGTTTTAAAACCCCATTATTTTTTTGTTTAACTTTAATTATAACACAGTCTTATGAAAAAAGAAGATTTATTATCGGATGATTTTTTGAAGCAATTCAAAACAGGCGAGGATTTAAACGGATTTCTTGCTCAACTACAAAAACGTGGATTAGAAGCAATTTTAAATGGTGAATTGGATGCCCATTTGGGTTATGATAAACACGAAAAATCGGCAACATCTAATTCTAGGAACGGATATTCAACAAAAAAAGTTAAAACCTCTTTTGGAGAATCAGAAATTCAAATTCCTAGAGATCGAGATGCTTCATTCAATCCTATGATTGTTCCTAAAAGGCAAAATATGGTTGATGGTTTAGAAAATGTAATCGTATCATTATACGCCAAAGGGATGAGTGTTAGCGATATTGAAGAACAAATTAAAGAGGTGTATAATTTTGATATTTCAACTTCCACCATTTCACGCATAACAGAATCTGTAACTAATGACATTATAGCTTGGCAAAATCGCCCATTAGAGCCTATTTATTTAATTGTTTGGATGGATGGCATTGTCTTTAAAGTCCGAGAAAACTCCAAGGTTATCAATAAGACTATTTACTTAGCTGTAGGCTTGAATAGAGACGGCAAAAAAGAAGTTTTGGGAATGTGGTTAGGTAAGAATGAAAGCGCTAGCTTTTGGTTAGGAGTAATGACTGATTTGAAAGCTCGGGGTGTGGAAGACATTCTCATTACTGCGACTGACAACCTCAATGGCTTTACACAAACAATTAAAAATGTGTTCCCTGAATCACAAACTCAAATTTGTGTAGTGCATCAAATTAGAAACTCGGCTCGTTATGTAGTCTGGAAAGATAAAAAGGAGTTTTCTAAAGATATGAAACAGATTTATGATGCTCCAACCAAACAAGCAGCCAAAGGAGCACTGGAAGATTTTGCAAGCAAATGGAACCATAAATATCCTTATGCTGTAAAATCTTGGGAAGAAAACTGGGAGGAACTTACTGTGTTTTTTGACTTTCCAATTGAAATTAGAAAAATTATTTATACTACAAATCTAATCGAAAATCTCAATGGTAAAATTAGAAAATATACCAAAAATAAATTATCATTCCCAACAGATGAAGCTGTTTTAAAATCAGTATATTTGGCACTTAGAGAAGCAACTAAAAAATGGTCAATGCCAATTCCTAATTGGGGATTAATACTAAATCAGTTCTTAACTATATTTGAAAAAAGGGTTCAACTTTAATAAAAAGTCAAACCCCATTATTATAACTTACACACTTTTTAGGATAGTGTCACCATTGAGATTCCATTCACTATGGGAATATCAAAGTAAAAATTTAAGAATATACAAAAGGCATTTAACGCCTCTTTTTTTTGAAGTTGATTTTTTGACGGTTTTTGTAGTTAATCTTTTTCAAGATCAAACGCTCACAAAAGCATCTATAAAACGAATAGGGTTGTCGGGAGTAATTTCATCTTCTAAACTCGTTATTTGTAGCTGGTGGCGGGAAATTCCTTGAATCTGTTGCATTATTGAGAATACGAAAACTAGCCTTTTTAAACAAACTATTTTGTTATATTTGACGTAGTTTGTGGGTTTTTTCACAGACTGACATTAGCAGTAATTTTAAACAGAACATAGTGAAACATAATATATATCAAATTGACGCATTTACGGACACAATTTTTGGAGGAAATCCTGCTTGTGTTGTGCCACTTGACAATTGGTTGTCAGACGAAATCTTGTTGAAAATAGCAAAAGAAAATGCAGTTGCTGAAACTGCTTTTTTTGTTGACAAAGGAGAAAAAATCCATTTACGATGGTTTACGCCTGAAATTGAAATGGATTTGTGCGGTCACGCTACACTTGCTACTGCTCATTGTTTAACGACAATACTGGACTACAAGAAAGATAAAATCGTTTTTGAAACTTTAAGTGGCGACCTAATTGTTAAAGTTGAAAATGGTCAATACAAAATGGACTTTCCATCACGAATGCCTATTGCCGACATTTTACCACCAACAATTTCAAAATCTTTAAATATTCAACCGAAAGAAATTTTGAAATCAAGGGACTATGTCTTGGTGTATGAAAACGAAAAAGAAATCAGAAATATTAAAATTGACCAACAATTATTTGACCTTATAAATCTTGACCCAGGAGGTTTAATTGTAACTGCAATTGGAGATAACTGCGATTTCGTTTCAAGATTTTTTACACCGCAAGCATCAATTTTAGAAGACCCTGTAACAGGTTCTGCACATTGTTCTTTAATTCCATTTTGGGCGAAAAGACTAAATAAAAAAGAACTTTATGCTCAACAAGTTTCTGAACGATTGGGCAAGTTGTATTGTGAAGACAAAGGAGATCGAGTGATTATTAGTGGACAAGCAAAAACATATTCAATTGGAGAATTTTGGACAGAATAAAACTACTGCTAACAGCTAAGGTTTCGTTGGGCTCGAAGAGCCAACAATGAATTGCAATCACTGAACAACTATAAAAAACAAAAAAACTTAGTGAAGTAAACCTCTGTTGAACCCTCGATAAACTCAGGGCTAGGTTACCGCTCGCTCTATTTCCATTATTATGGGTTTTTCGTAAAGTTTTTTCAGAGAGAATAACAAGAGACATTTAACGCCTCTTTTTTAAGTCGAGTACACATCTTCTTCGATTCTTTTAAGATTTGTTTACAACAAACCATTATATTTTCTAACAAACCATTCTAGCGACAATAAAGCTGCTAAAAGCACCAATCCCCATTTCCAATCAATCAAAGGTGATTTTTTTACCACTTCCTTTTGAATAGGCTTAAAGTTAGGATTGTTTTCTAAATACTTTACTAAAGCGTCAACTTCTGAAGGATAAAAAGCTTTACCCTCAGTATTCTCAGCTAATTGCTTCAATCGTGCTACATCAGCATTGATGAATTGTTTTTCGGCATCAAAATGAACCATGTGAAAACTTCCTGCATATTGTGCATTAGATTGTTTTTCTTTAACAATAAAAGTATAATTCCCTGAAGCTAAATCATCAAAAGCAACCGAAAAATCATTAGCTCCTTTAATAAAATCGTAAACTTTAACCGAATTAGTTTCTTTATGTTTTAATTGAATAGTTAATTGTGCTTCTTCGTCAAACTCATAGTTTTTATTGAAATATTGCGCAGAAATCAACACAGTTTCCCCAGAATTATAGAAACTTTCGTGAGTTACCACAAGATTTTTCTTTTTAGCATTAGACGCTAAATATTGAATAATTTTGTCGGCAAAAACATCAAATTTTTCAAAGGTTTTCTCTTTTAAATGACTTTCCATACGCCATTTCCAAAGGTTTTCACCAAATAAAAATGCGTGACGGTGAATGCCATTTTCTACAAAAGTTACCAAAGGATTTTCAGTAGTCACATTACGTATGCGAGCTTGCAACAATGTATTACAGCTTACTTTAGGTGTAATGGTCCCAAAGGGATGCTCTAAAGGCGGAAATTGTTCAAAACCAATATTATCCAATGCAAAAGCATTAAAATTCGATTTGTAATCAGCCGAATAGTCTTCTTTTTGTCCAGAAAATTTATAATCAAATTGCGGGAAATATTGGCTTACTACGCCAAAATCGGTATTAACTCCTGTAATCAACAAGCTGTTAAGTTGTAGCTTTTTATTTTGTTCTAAAACCGCTTTAAAAGTAGCGTCGGGTTGATAAAAAACTACCACATTGTAATCTGTTAAACTACTGATTTGATTTGGTTTAACAATACTTACTTTACGTTGTGCATTAGAAGAAATTGCGCGCCTCATAGCTCCTAAATCAGGATGGTTTATAGAGCTTATAATACCAATTTCAGTACGCTGGTCAATAACTTCTACCGCTAAATTTTTGACATTATTAAATGTATTTTTTTCCTTTTCAGTGGATGAAACTACCACTTTATAGGTATGCACTCCAATACTGTTTGCTGGCAATAAAGCCGTTACGAGTTTTGATTTTTTTTGCGTAGAAAAAGAAACATTTTGCTTATAAACAGTAGTTTTACCTTCTTGAATACTCACTGTAGCAGTTACAGGCTTACTTCCTGTATAGTTGGTGAAAATTTCAACTGGAAATTTATTTTTCAAAAAAGCATATTTATTTGCATTGACTTGTGTTACACGCAAATCTAAATGTTCAATCGTATCCCCCAACACTACAGGTAACACCTGCGCATTTGGTTGAATATTATACACATAATCACTTCCTTGGGTTTGATTACCATCAGTCAATAAAATTACAGGATGGTTTTGCGTGCGATACAATTGCTTTAAATTCTCAAATACTTTATAAATATTTGACTGCTTTCCTTTAAAATCTAGTGGTTTGTCGGAGTTAAAATCTTCATCAAAAGAAAACAATTGCACTTGGTATTGCTCTTTTAAATTCTCATTTTCTTCAAGTCGTTGGGCTATTTTTTTAGCCTTAGCATCTTGCTTCAAAAAAGAAATCGATTCGGAATTATCAACCACTATGAGTAAAGGTGTTTTTAGCGTTTCATAATTCTTCTGGGTTATAACGGGATTTATCAAAAGCAATAACACCAAAAATAAAGATGCAAAACGCAAAAAAGCCAATGACAAATGCAATTTTGATTTGTAATTGGCTTTATATAAATAATGATAAAATGCAATTCCTGCTGCTACTAGTAAAGCTAAAAGTAAGAGTAAAATTGTGTTTATCGACATTTTTAAAAAGTGTTCAGTGTTCAGTTTAAAGTGTTCAGTTTTTCTAAAAGGTTAATTAATTATTCAAAAAAGAGTTATTTTTATCAGAAACCAATTTCTTTATAAGGATAATAACAGATAAAACTTTAATAAACAATCCTACAAATATAATTCTACTTCCGTTAAAAAAACCAATTTCCCAATGTGCAATCTTAAAAAAAGAACCTATGCTTGTGACTATTAGACCGATTAAAAAAAGTATAATTATAAATTTATTTTTCATCTCTTGAATCTGATTACTGAATACTGCAACTGCTTACTAAGTTAACATTCCTCCATCTACATTCAACACTTGTCCAGTTACATAAGCACTCATATCAGAACCTAAGAACACACAAGCATTAGCAATATCTTCTGGTGTACCTCCACGTTTTAAAGGAATTGTATCTCTCCATCCTTGTACCACATCTTCGTTTAATTTAGCCGTCATTTCAGTTTCAATGAAACCTGGTGCTATAGCATTGCAACGAATATTACGAGAACCTAATTCTAAAGCAATTGATTTAGTAAAACCAATCATACCCGCTTTAGAGGCTGCATAATTTGCTTGTCCAGCGTTCCCCTTCACTCCTACTACACTACTCATATTGATGATTGAACCTGCACGGTTTTTCAACATGGTTTTCTGAACTGCTTTCGTCATATTGAACACAGACTTCAAGTTGATTTCAATAACCGCATCAAAATCATCTTCAGACATACGCATCAACAAGTTATCTTTAGTAACTCCAGCATTATTGATTAAAATATCAATAGTTCCGAATTCCGCTAATACATCATCCACTAATTTTTGAGCTTCATTAAAATCAGCTGCATTCGACTTGTATCCTTTTGCCTTAACACCTAAAGCATTTAATTCGTTTTCTAAAGCTAAAGCGCTTTCAGCTGATGAACTATAAGTAAAAGCTACATGAGCACCATTTTTTGCAAAAACTTCTGCAATTCCTCTACCAATACCACGACTAGCTCCTGTAATGATAGCTACTTTTCCTTCTAATAATTTCATTTTCTATTTTTTTATAATAAAAAGTTTGGTCGAACAAATATAGAAATACTTTGTGTTTTTTTACTATGTAAAGAAAATTTAAATTTTTGATTAAACCTTTTTAAAACGATATCGTCTAATCTGTAAACAAATCCCAATTCCTATGAAAAAAGTATTCTTATTACCGCTTATTCTTTTAGGTTTTACCTCATGCAACTCGGATTCAGATGATTATACAGTTATCCCTAATTCTAATTCCAATCCAGAAACAGCCACCTATCCAAACGTTGAAGCTACCTTTGGAACTAAATTGGATTTGAAAAATTTATACAATTATGCTAATCAAACAGTACCCAATTACATTACTAAAAGCAATGTTGGTTCCAATTTGATAACTGATAAAGGAGCTACATTAGGTCGAGTGCTTTTTTATGATAAAAATCTTTCATCTAACAATCAAATTGCGTGTGCCAGTTGTCACCAACAAGCCAACGCATTCAGTGATACGAATCTTGCAAGCACAGGTATAAATGGTTCTACCGATAGACATTCCATGCGCTTAATCAACAATCGTTTTGCTATAGAAAGGAAATTTTTCTGGGATGAACGTGCTGCGACTTTAGAATTTCAAACCACACAACCTATCCGTAATCACGTAGAAATGGGATTCAGCGGCACCAATGTCGATATGGATTTTAATGGGTTGATAACAAAAATGAATACCATACCTTATTATAAAGAATTGTTCAAATTTGTGTATGGGACTGAAGAAATAACGGAAACAAAAATTCAGTTAGCCCTTGCACAATTTGTAAAAAGTATTCAATCTTTCGACTCTAAATATGATGTGGGAAGAGCTCAAGTGGCTAATGAAAACACACCATTTCCTAATTTTACGACACAAGAAAACAATGGTAAAAATATTTTTATGACTCCTCCTGTTTTTGACGCATCAGGAAACAGAACCAGCGGGGGCTTGGGCTGTGCTGGTTGTCATGCTGCTCCTGAATTTGACATTGACCCAAACTCCAGAAACAACGGTATTGGAGGTTCAATTAATGGTGGTCCTGATTTTACAGTAACTCGCGCCCCAAGTTTAAGAGATTTAGTAAAAACGGATGGAACCACTAATGGGCCAATGATGCACACTGGCGTTATCAGTACGTTGCAAGCAGCTATTGGCCATTACGGAAATTTGACTAATGCAGCACTGAATAATCCGAATTTAGACAATAGATTAAAACCAAATGGTGTGGGACAGCAATTGCATCTCACAGCTACTGAAGTCAATGCGGTCATCGCTTTTTTAAGAACACTCTCGGGAACCAATGTATATACCGACCCAAAATGGTCCTCACCTTTCAAACAACCGTAAAAAAATGAATGCTTCTGCAAAAAGAAGCATTTTTTGTTTGTTTGTGTCCTGACTTATTTTTTTATCTTTGCATTTCTTAAAAAATGATATATCCAAAATGAAAATTTCATATAACTGGTTAAAGCAATTTATAAAAACAGATTGGTCATCGGAAAAAACAGCTGAAATGCTTACCGATTTAGGTCTAGAAGTTGAAAGTGTTGAAAAATATCAATCAATTAAAGGAGGCTTAGAAGGTCTTGTGGTAGGTCATGTTTTAACTTGCGAAAAACATCCTAATGCTGATAAACTAAAGGTAACTACAGTTGATTTAGGCAATGGCGAACCTGTACAAATTGTGTGTGGAGCTAGTAATGTTGCTGCGGGTCAAAAAGTTGTTGTAGCTACTATTGGTACAAAACTTTATGATAAAGAAGGCAATGCATTTGAAATTAAAAAAGGGAAAATTCGTGGTGAAGAAAGTCACGGAATGATTTGTGCTGAAGACGAGATTGGTCTAGGTGATAGTCACGAAGGTATCATGGTTTTGGAAGAAAATTTAGTTCCTGGTACACCAGCAGCTGAAGTTTTTAATATTGAAAATGATGAAGTTTTCGAAATTGGACTTACTCCTAACCGTGCAGATGCTATGAGTCACTGGGGTGTTGCTCGTGATTTACGTGCGGGCATGATGCAACAAGACATCAATACAGAATTAATTACACCTTCGGTTTCCTCATATAAAGTAGAAAAAAGAACCTTAAAAATTGATGTTACTGTTGAAAACACCACATTAGTTCCAAGATATTGTGGAGTTACCATTTCAGATATCAAAGTAGGTCCTTCTCCTGAATGGTTACAAAACCGCTTGAAAGCTATTGGATTAACTCCAAAAAACAATGTTGTAGACGTTACTAATTATGTTTTACACGAATTAGGGCAACCGCTTCATGCTTTTGATGCTGCTAAAGTTCATGGTAAAATTATTGTAAAAAATGCTAACGAAGGGGATAAATTTATCACGCTTGATGATGTAGAAAGAACATTAAGTAAAGAAGACATCATGATTTGTGATGAAAAAGGCCCTTTATGCATCGCAGGGGTTATGGGTGGAAAAAATTCGGGTGTAACTCAAAGAACTACTTCTATTTTCTTAGAAAGTGCTTATTTCAATCCAGTATCTGTACGTAAAACCGCTAAGCGTCATGGAATCAATTCTGATGCTTCGTTCCGTTTTGAAAGAGGGATTGACCCTACCATTACAGAGTATGCCTTAAAACGTGCAGCAATTTTGATTCGTGAAGTTGCGGGTGGCGAAATGACTTCTGATATTGTTGAAGTGCATCCTAAAAAAGCGGAAGATTTTCCAGTACTTTTAAACTTAGAAAAGGTCAGAAAAATCATCGGTCAAGAAATTCCAGATGATATTATCAAAAAAATATTAGTTTCTTTAGATATCAAAGTAAATAGCATCTCTAAAGTTGGATTAGGTTTAACCGTTCCTGCTTACCGTGTTGATGTAACCAGAGATATTGATGTTATAGAAGAAATTTTACGTGTATACGGTTATAATAATATTCAATTTACACAAAAATTGAATGCAACTACGGCACACGCTACCAGAACGGAAGATTATAAAGTGCAAAATGTGGTGGCTAATCTTTTAGTGGCTAATGGATTCAACGAAATGATGGCCAATTCATTAACTACGCCTACTTATGTTACTTTAAGCGAAACTTTGCATGAAAAAAATAACGTATTGATGTTAAATCCTTTAAGTAATGATTTATCAGCAATGCGTCAGTCGATGTTGTTTTCAGCTTTAGAAGCGGTGTCTTACAACATTAACCGTAGAAATGGGGATTTACGATTATTTGAATTTGGAAAAACATACGAAAAAATATTAGCGGGTCACCAAGAAAAAGCGCATTTAACTTTAACTATGAGTGGCAACCGCAACCAAGAGTCTTGGACTGGAGCACAAAAACCATCTGATTTCTTTTTATTCAAAAGTTATGTACAAACTATTTTAGAACGATTAGGTATAAAAAATTATGTAACTACTGCTCTAAAAACAGATGTGTTTAGTGAAGGTATGGTGTATGAATTAGGGACTTCTACCCTAGTTGAATTTGGTACGGTAAAAAAATCGGTTCTTAAACATTTTGACATCAAACAAGAAGTTTTCTTTGCTGATTTCAACTGGGCCGCTATTTTGAAACATTTATCTACAAATGTAAAATTTGTTGAAATTCCAAAATACCCAGAAGTACGTCGTGATTTGGCATTGTTAGTAGACCAAAATGTTGAGTTTGCTAAAATTTTAGAATTAGCTAAGAAAACAGAGAAAGCTTTATTAAAAGAAGTAGACTTGTTTGATGTATATGAAGGCAAAAATTTACCGGAAGGTAAAAAATCGTATGCAGTAAGTTTTATTTTACAAGACACCTCTAAAACACTTACCGATTCACAAATTGATAAAGTAATGAGCAAATTAACTCAAATTTTTGAAAACGAATTAGGAGCTAGTTTACGATAAAAATAATTAATTTTATAAATAATCGAGAAACAATTTTGAATTGTATCTCGATATATTGCTAAAACCAATACAAGGGAAGTATATTGAAATTGATTCAATATGCTTCTTTTTTTTTAGGTTTAATAGTCAAAAAATTTTTAGTGAATTGAGTTTATAAAAACACAACGTTCGGAATTCTTTAGTTTTGAAAGTAGCTAATTGAGGGAAGTTTACATTAGAGGCTAAAATTCTAAAAAAAAAAAGAACCAGATTTAAAAAAAAAAAAAATCTGGTCCAAAAATAAGTCTAAGATATATGTACCTTTGATTAGGTTTTTATATTTCATTCCACTATCAAGCGTATAGCAACTTATTATTTACTTAATCTATGCAATGTAAAAGTCATTGCAGTTAGTAGAAAAAAAGCGACAATTTGATGGGCTAATCCTAATAATATAGGAACATTAAATAAAAGAGTGAAGACCCCAAGTGTGAATTGTAAAAAAACAATTATGATTAAACCGTTTAAACCTAATTTTTGATTAGCAGTTAATTGGTGTTTTTTACCTTGAATGAATAGATAGGATATTAAGCCTACAACGATATAAGCCATTGTTCTATGAAAAAATTGAACACCACTTTTTCCTTCTGTAAAACGCAATAACCAAGAGTCTTTTTCTAATAAAATACTTTCATGGAAAAATTGCCCATCACTCATTAAAGGCCAATGGTTGTGTATTCTTCCTGCGTCTAATCCTGCTACAAAACCACCATAAATGATTTGAACAATTAAAACAATCAGAGCAATTCTAGCAATTTTTCTTAATTCTGTTATAGGTGCTTTTCTATCGGGATACATTAAATCTAATGCAACCCAAAGTGTATAAGCAAAAGTAATAAAAGCAAATGTTAAATGTAATGCAAGTCTAAAGTGGCTTACATCTGGGTTATCAACTAAACCACTTTTTACCATAAACCAACCAAAAAAACCTTGCAATGCTCCCATTCCCAATAGAATCAAACATTTTTGCATAGTAGATTTGTCTAATTTTTTTTTAACAATAAAATAGACAAAAGGAATCATGAAAACCAAACCGATAATTCGTCCAATGAAACGGTGAAACCATTCCCAAAAATAAATGAATTTGTAATCTGCTAAATTAAAACCTCCTTCTTGAAATTGGTTGATTTTTTTGTATTCGGGAAATTGCTTATAGGCATCAAAGGCTTTTTGCCAATTTTCTTCAGTAAGCGGTGGGAATGTATCTGTTATTAAATGCCAATCGGTCATAGATAGACCCGAATTGGTTAAACGAGTAATTCCTCCAACCACTACCATTATAAAGACTAATATGCAACCTGAAAGTAACCAGTAGATTACAGACTTTTTTTGATTCATTCTTGTTATTTTAAAGATTCAATATTTTGTTTTTGAATATCATTTGAAGCTCAGATTCATTTTACACGTTTCAAACCCATTTTTTCTGCTTTTTCCAGAACAAATGCTAAAGCTGGTTCATAAGCATTAGGAATAACGCCTTCCAAAATAGCTTCTTTCACCGCTTCTTTTAAAGTCCCAATTTCACGAGATGGTTTTAAATCGAAAATTTCCATAATCTCCTCACCAGTAATTGGCGGTTGAAACACACGCACACGGTCGCGTTCTTCTACTTCAACGATTTTCTCACGAACAATTTTAAAATTCTTATGATACTTTTGAAATTTCTTTGGGTTTTTAGTTGTAATATCCGCTTCACAAAGCGTCATCAAACTTTCTACATCTTCGCCTGCATCAAAAACCAAACGACGCACTGCACTGTCAGTCACTATATCTTGTGCTAAAACAATAGGACGCGAACTCATTTGAACCATTTTTTGAACAAACTTCATTTTATGATTCAACGGCATATGAAGACGCACAAAAATAGCTTTTGCCATTTTACCGCCTAAAAACTCATGTCCGTGAAAAGTCCATCCTTGTTTTTTATGGTATCTTTTAGTAGGTGCTTTTCCAATATCGTGTAACAGTGCTGCCCAACGCAACCATAAATCATCGGTGTTTGGACAAATATTATCTACCACTTCTAAGGTGTGATAAAAATTATTTTTATGCGTGTGCCCTTCCACTTCTTCTACATTGTTCAATGCTGTAAGTTCAGGAAGTATAATATCTAAAAGTCCTGTTTTATGTAATAGCAAAAACCCAATTGAAGGCTTGGGAGCAAGTAAAATTTTGTTTAACTCATCTACAATACGTTCCCCTGAAATAATATTGATTCGGTCTTTGTTTCTCGAAATAGACTCTAACGACTCAGCTTCGATTTCAAAATTTAATTGCGTAGCAAAACGGATAGCCCGCATCATACGCAAAGGGTCGTCACTATACGTAATATCAGGGTCTAAAGGTGTTCGGATAATTTTTGCCTCTAAATCTGCAACCCCATCAAAAGGGTCTACCAAATCACCAAAAGTAACAGTGTTTAACGAAAAGGCCAATGCATTGATAGTGAAATCTCGACGTTCTTGATCGTCTTTCAAAGTGCCGTTTTCAACTACTGGTTTACGACTTTCAAAATTATAGCTTTCTTTACGAGCACCAACAAATTCGATATCCATATCTTCAAAACGAAGCATGGCCGTTCCGTAGTTTTTAAAAACTTGTACTTTCGGATTATGAGGAATCAATTCAGAAACCTTCAATGCTAAATCAATACCACTACCTACCGCTACAATATCAATATCTTTTTTGTGGTTGCGTTGTAAAAGTATATCGCGTACAAAACCGCCTATCACATAACACTCTAAATTAAGTGCTTGTGCAGCTTGCGAAACGATATTGAATATTTTATGGTCTAAATGCGCTTTGTAATTCATTATAAGAGTTTAAGGTTTAAAGTTTAAGGTTCAATGTAGAGCAACTCTGAAACTTTAAACTTAAAAAAAACTATTTACGGATAATTTTTACCTGGCTATCATTAGTAATTTTGATGATAGTGGAAGGTTTGTCACAAATTTTATCGCGATGCAAATTTACTACATAGTCCACTCCATTTATAATTTCTGGGGAAATTTCTTTGAAAGACTTTGGTGTAGGCTCCCCTGAAATATTAGCAGAGGTAGAAACCAGCGGTTTTTTCATGCGTTCCATTAGCTTAAAACAAAAAGGTTCTGTAACCACACGCATTCCAAGCGTTTTATCTTCAGCAATAATATTAGGAGCTACGTTTCGTGGATCATCTAATACTAAAGTAGTTGGTTTCTCTGACAAATCCATGATTTGCCAAGCCACTTCGGGTAAGTTGTTAAAGATATTGTATATCATCCGGTCGCCATTAACCAATACAATCATGCTTTTACTTTCGGCTCTTTGCTTCAGCGCATATATTTTTTGTACAGCTTCTGGAATGGAAGCGTCACAGCCTATACCCCAAACGGTATCGGTGGGATATAAAATGATGCCTCCGTTTTTGATAACTTCAAAGGCATTGTGTATTTCGGTGTTGATGTCCATTTTTAAAAATCTAATGCAGGGATTGTTTTTTTTATGATAGCTGGAATACCAGCTATCATACAATTATCAGGAACATCTTTAGTTACAACTGATCCTGCAGCTACTATAACATTTTTCCCAATTGTTATTTTGGGCAAAATTGTACTATTAGTTCCAATAAAAGTATAACTTCCAATATTACAGTTTCCAGAAATGTTAACACCTGGACATATTTCTACATATTCTTGAATAACACAATCGTGTCCAATAGTGCAATTTAGATTAATCAAACCTCCTTTTTTTATTGTTACATCATTAGTTATAACAGTGCCTGACATTATATTACAACCATTTTCAATTGTGTTCCCAAAATTACCTATGATAGATTTTGAGCTTATTGTAGAAGTAAATTCCCCACCTAAATCAGTAAATTCTTTACAGAGTTTTCTTCTTAAAATAGGATTACCTATTCCAATAGTAAACTTATTTGTTTGGGTTTCAAAAAAAATTTTAACTTCATCAAAAGTTTTTAAAATAGGGTAAACTCCATATAAAGTTCCTTTTATTTCAGGGTTTATATTATCAAAAAAAGCAACATTTTCAAGATTTTTATTTTGATGAAGTAGCTCTAATACTTCCTTTGCAAAACCTTTAGCACCAATTATTAACATACTGAATTAATCGTTGAAGTGATTGTTTGTAATTCATTTTCTTTTAAACCTACATATAGCGGGAGGCATAATATTCTTGAGGAGATAGATTCAGAAATAGGCATTTCAACATCTTGAATATAACTTATTTTATTTAATGATGGGTAAAAATATCTCCTTGGAAATATATTTTGTCTATTTAACGCTTCTTGGACTTTCAGAAGTGTTTGTTCGGTATCAAAAATAATAGGATAATAACTGTAATTCCAAATTGTCTTTTCACGTATTTTTAGTCTTTGCATCTTATTTAAATTTAAATTGATATCATAGTACTCAACCACTTTTTTCCTATCTTCAAATATCATATCAATATGATCGAAAACAGCTAATCCCATAGCTGATTGCAATTCTGAAATTTTAGCATTTATTCCTAGGCCATGGAAATCAAGTGGTCCATTATGACCGAAATTATGACTATAAAAAAGTTTGTGATTTAGTTCATGATTATTACAAAACATGGCACCTCCTTCTCCTGTATGAAATATTTTCGTTGCATGAAAACTACATGTACTTACATCTCCAAAATTAAAAATGGATTGATTTTCGTATTTCACACCAAAGGCATGAGCTGCATCGTAGATTACATGAAGATCATGTTTCTTTGCAATTTCATCTATTTTTTTTACTTCACATGGATTTCCAAAAACATGAGTAGCTAAAATAGCAGTAGTTTTAGGTGTTATTGCATTTTCTATTTGGTTTTCATCAATTGTTAAATATTCTGGATGTATATCAACAAAAACGGGAGTACAATTTTCCCAAATTATAGAAGAAGTAGTGGCTACATATGAAAAAGGAGTCGTAATAATTTCACTGTTATTACCCAGAATTTTTAAAGCAATCTGAATGGGAATGGTTCCATTATTAGTGATTATTATATTATTCACACCCAAATGATTTTTTAACTTATTTTCTAATTCAATGGTTAGTTCCCCTCTATTGGTTAACCACACTTTTTCCCAAGCTCGATTTAGGTATTGAATGTATTCTTCCTGATTAGGTAAAAAAGTTTTAGTAACGTTTATCAATTTAATATATTTTTTATGAAATTAATTCTAGGAGTGATTTGATTATTATAATTATACAAATTTAATAATTTATTTTTCCCATTTATGGCTATAGTATTCATTTTTTGAGGGTCTATTTTTAATGCTTCTATTTCATTAACGACCTTATTTATATCAGAATCAAACTTTATGAAATCTATCCCATCAATTAAATTTATCTTTTCAGCTTCATTGAAGTAATCAGTAAGGATTAATACATTTTCATAGATAGATGCACTTATGCATGTTGCAAGTGGAAAACCATCAAAACTTCCTTTTGCAATTTTGAAAGGCATATTAGGAGAAATTATTATATGCGTCTTTTTTAATTCCTCATTGAATAGTTTTTCATCAAGAATACCTTTAAAGTTGAAATAATCTTGTAAATCACTTATTTTTAAATCATTATAATCAAAACTACCAATGATAGTAAAATTATAACTGGTAGATTTAGAAATAAGTTCTTTAGCTATTAATTGAAAAACATCAAAACCTTTATCTTCTCCATTTTTAGTATATTTATTGGCAAAAAATAAAATATTCATTTTGTTTGTGGATTTTTCAATTTTTTCAGGGGTCTTTTCAATAGAAATTGGAACTCCAAAAATAAGTTTTATTTTTTCAGGATCTACTAATCGTTTTTTTAAGAGATATTCCTTTGTTATGTATTGATTTACTATGACACCTTTGAAAAATTTAGAACTAAATATTTCCTTTAGACGTTTGTCTGTTTCATCATTATTCATTACAAATCCTCCTCCTGGATATAGTGTAAAAGCAAAGGGGATTTTGTTTGCTTCTAAAAAATCAAAATGCTTATTTATATTATTGTAAAATATGGTATAAAAAAGGTTGCAATTCATATTTGAGGTTCGCTTTAACTTTTTTATTTTATTTTTAACAAAAGGGTATAACTTTTCTAACGAATTTAGATTTTCATTAAAGGTTTTATCTTGTGAGTATGAAACATAAGTACTAGTATCTGTATATATGATAGAATTATCAAAAATTTTAATTAGCTCATTATATTCTAAATTTCTCCATGGTGAAAGGGTAGATGGAAGAATGTCATCTGCTATTATTAAATCATATTTTTTTCTCAAATTTGATAGTCGAATTTTTTGAAAAAAAATATTTTTAAAAGCTTTTCTCTTTTTTTTAAACCAACCAATTTTTTTTGGTTGATTTGACTTGATTTGGATATCTATTACTTTTTGAATTTTTTTAGAAAATAAAGGTTTAATGTTTTCCAAAAATTCAATCCAAATTTTTTCTCTTTCATTTTGTTTTTTAGATGACCAATAGGAAGTATCATGAACTCTATAATTTCCCATTGTTTCTTCTAAACGATAAATATCACCATATTGAGCATTCAAAAGATGTAGAAAATAATCGCCAACTGGTGCAGAATAAAAATATTTAGGAAAATTATCATAGAGGTTATTTCTATATAAAACTGAGCAAGTATGAATATAATTACCTGCTGCTAAATCATAAATAGAAGTATGTTTTTTTACTTGTTTTGTGATGTTATCCTCTGTTATTTTTCCATGAAAGTCGATATTAACTGGATGAAAACACATCGAAAAGTTTTTATTAGCATCTAGAAAATCTACTTGTTTTTGCAATTTTTCAGGATTAGTCCAGTAATCATCTCCTTCACAAAGTGCAATATATTCTCCTTTACAGTTATGTATTACTTGGATAAAATTAGGCATCATTCCTAAATTTTCTTTATTATGAATGTATTTTATTCTTTTTGATTCTGGATGTTTATTTAAAATTTCTAAAATGTTTTTATGTGTAGAATCTGTAGAATTATCATTTGAAATAATTAATTCAAAATTAAAATCAGTTTTTTGCATAAGAATACTTTCAATAGCCTTAGTAATATATTTTTCATGATTATAGGTTATCATGCAAACGCTAACTTTTATCATTATGTAACTTATTAAATGAAATTATGATTTGATTAAGAATATATATTATTATAATCAATAAATACTACCTAGCTATTAAAACTGAAAGTCTTTTTTATTGAAAAAGTTTCAGAAATAAAAATGAGATGAATAACTAAACTAGTTTTAAGAGATTTAAATTAATTAGAAAATTACTTCTTTAATAGTTGAATTTTCTCTTATTCAGAAATTTATCAGAAAAATTCAATAAAAAATTTCTTACAGGATAATCATTCTTCATTTGATTTTTATTAAAATGATATAAATCTATTAATTCTTTTTTACTGTTCTGAAATAAAATAGAATATCTAGGATCAGATTGTTCCAATAAACTATTACGCTCAAAATTTGAAATTATCTTTTTGATCCTTCTTTTATAACCTACAAAATTATTCGCAGGATTCTTTAAATCAAAGACATTAATAAGCATATTCCTTTGATAATCACTTTTTTTATAAAACACACCTCCCACCTGTTGATCACTGTGAATACGATAATAAAAACACTTATCGTTTATAAAAGCAAATTGGTTCATTGAACTTGATATAATTGCAATCCATTCGTCATGATGAAAATTCTCAATTATTGGAAATGGAAATATGCTTACCAATATTTCCTTTTTAAAAGCCATCGAAGCACCTGTAGCTATATTTCCAGTCATCGAAATCAATTTGAAAAACTCAAATTCTACCCCTTTATTTTCTAGAAAAAAAGGAACATCCCAAATGGCATATTTATCATGAATGTTTGAATTCTCATCTATGCAATAACCATTAGATGCTACTACATTAATTGTAGGGTTTTTATCAAAAAAAAGTAAATAGCATTCAACTTTATTTAAAGCCCAAATATCATCTTGATCGGATAAAAAAATTACATCTCCAGAACATTTTTGGATAGCTTTTTCAAAATTTTTAACACTACGAAGTGTAGTAGCATTTTCAAAAATTTTAAAAACATTCGGATATTTAACTTTATATTGTTTTAAAATGCTTAAAGTTTGATCTGTAGATCGATCATCACAAACAATAATTTCATCAACTTTTCTTGTTTGATTTAGTATGGAGTCGATTTGCTCATTCAGATATTTTTCACCGTTATAAGTACATAATGCAACAGAAACTTTCATTAGCTCAATATAAATTCGATGACAAAAGTAGTTATTTTTATCTTTTTATACTTATAAATATTAGTTTTAGTAGATCATTTTGGTTATGAATTCCTTGTTTATTGTTTACAAATATAACCAATAGAACTCTTTACTTAAAATTAAGAATTTACAGGAAATGATTTCAAAGTAAAGTATATATTTGTATAAGTGTATTTATTTAATCTGGTTTCAGAAATTATTCACAAAAAAACCGAACAAATTTGTTTGAAATATGCCCCAGTTTTTACAATTACAATCTTTTCATGAATCCAAAGGATCATTAACTGTTTTAGAAGATAATATACCCTTTGCTATAAAAAGAGTATTTTATATATACAATGTAGATTATGCCGTTCGTGGTAACCATCGTCATCATAAAACAATACAAGCCGCAATATGCATTAAGGGATCATGCAGGATATCAAATGATAACGGTAATAGTGTTGAACATTTTTTATTAGATCATCCTGAAAAATGTTTGATACTCTATCCTGAAGATTACCACTGGATGTATGATTTCTCTGAGGACGCAATTTTACTCGTACTAGCTTCTGAATTATATGACCCTAAAGACTATATATATGAACCCTACAGAGCCATGGATTCCTTATGAGAATTTGAACCTTTTAAACAAGTCTTTTGAAGAAGAATTCAAACAAAAATTTGATTCTTTTTTAGCAAAAGGTTGGTATGTTTTGGGTGAAGAAGTAACAAATTTTGAAACAAATTTTGCAAAGTTTTGTGGTGCAAAATATTGTTTAGGTGTTGCTAATGGTCTCGATGCATTAATTTTAGGTTTGAAAGCCTTTGATTTCCCTGAGGGTTCTGAAGTTTTAGTACCTTCAAATACATATATTGCAACTATTTTAGCAATCATCAATGCAGGGCATAAACCAATTTTAATAGAACCCAATATGGATGACTATACGATTGATCCAGATTTACTTATAAAGGCTATAACACCCAAAACAAAAGCTATTATGGTTGTTCATTTGTATGGATTAATAGCTCAAATGGATAAGATTGTATCGATTGCTAAGCAATATAATCTTGAAATTATTGAAGATTGTGCTCAAGCTCATGGTGCTCAGCTAAATGGCGTTAAAGTGGGTACTTTTGGAAAAATTGGTGCTTTTAGTTTTTATCCCACAAAGAATTTAGGGGCATTAGGCGATGCAGGGGCAATTACAACATCTGACGAAGCACTTTATTTAAAATTGAAAGCGCTACGTAATTACGGATCTGAAAAAAAATATTTTAACAAATATGTTGGTTTGAATTCAAGATTAGACGAATTGCAAGCCGCTTTTCTGAATATAAAACTCAATCATTTGGATGATTTCACAAATCATAAGATTCGATTAGCTCAATATTATAATGACCATTTAACTAATAAGGTTATAAAGCCAAAGTTTTACGATAATGGTCAACATGTATATCACATTTACAATATCAGAACTAATTACAGAGATGAATTAAAACATTTCTTATTTGAAAATGGTATACATACAGAAATTCACTACCCTGTTTCACCCAATCAACAAAAAGGGTATTCTTTATATTTCAAGGATATAGAATGTCCCATAAGCGAAGAGATTCATAACACTACATTAAGTTTGCCTATTTCTTTTGCAAATTCTTTAAATGATGTTAAACAAGTAACGGAAATGATTAATCAGTTTTTTTTAAACGCTTTATAAATATTATAAAATGATTATTAAAATAAAAACTTGAAAAATTGTGAGTCATTCAATCATTTCTAAAACCACACCGTTTTTTAGCTCTCTATTGAGAAAAAAAGGTTTTTTACTTATGTTAATATCTTAGAAAAAGCAATATTTTTTCACAGTATACAACATTATAAAATTTGAACAATTATGTAGAAAGAATTCTAATTTTAGAGCATATAGAATTATCTTGATTAACTTTGTAAAAAGTTTCTGATGGATTTTATTACTACTTTCAATACTTATAAAGAAAAAAGCATTTCAGGCAGATACATTACTAATAAGCATATTGAACCCATATTACAGCGTTTAAACTTCAATTTTAAAGTTGAAACAATAGGATATTCAGTGTTAAACAAACCCATAAAAAGTGTTCGTTTTGGCACGGGAAACCTTAAAATATTCATGTGGTCACAAATGCATGGTAATGAGTCTACAACAACAAAAGCTTTGTTTGATTTGTTCAATTTCTTGCAATCAAATGATAATGAAGCTAAAGCTATATTAGAAAACTATACTTTTTTAGTACTCCCAATTCTTAATCCTGATGGTGCGGAGTCTTATACACGTGTCAACGCAAATTCAATCGATTTAAATCGTGATTCCGTTGATTTAACCCAACCTGAAGCACAAATTTTACGAAAAGCATTCGAAGATTTTAAACCTGATTTTTGTTTTAATCTTCATGATCAAAGAACCATATTTGGAGCTGGTGCAACAGGAAAACCTGCAACAGTATCTTTTTTGGCTCCTTCCTATAACGAACAACGAGAATTTAATGATTGCCGTTTAAATGCAGTTGCCATTATTAACGAAATGAATAAGGTTTTACAGCAATTTATACCTAACCAAGTGGGGTGTTTTGATGATGCCTTTAATCTGAATTGTATAGGTGATTATTTTCAATCACGTGGAGTTCCTACAATCTTATTTGAAGCGGGACATTTTCCAAAAGATTATGAACGCGAAGCCACTCGAAAATATATTTTCATTGCCATTTTAAGTGCTTTGAAATGCATTTTTAAAAGAAAATACACTGAAAACGATTTGCAGGAATATTTGAATATTCCGCAAAATAAAACTGTTTTTTACGACTTTATTTATAAAAATGTCACTATATACAAGGAATCGTTAGAAATAATCACTAACTTTGCAGCACAATACAAGGAGGTTTTAAAAGATGAAAAAATTTTCTTACAAGCTGAGATTATTGAAATAGGTCAACTTAAAGATAAATTTGGTCATGTTGAATACGACTGTGAGCAAGGCCTTTTCAAAGATGATGAAGGAAACACACCAAAACTGGGTAAAAATGCTAATTTTTCTATAAAAATTAACAATTTATTTACAAATGGCGTAAAGATTAATTGATAATTTTAGCATGAATTTAATATAAATAAGAATACACAAACACAAATATAAATATATGAGTAAGTTTCGTTTAGATGAAGTGGACCATCAAATTCTTGATATGTTGATTGATAATACAAGAATACCGTTTACAGATATCGCTAAAAAACTTTTAATTTCTGCAGGTACTGTGCATGTACGTGTAAAAAAACTTGAAGACGCAGGAATCATTCAAGGTTCTTCGTTAACATTGGACTATGAAAAATTGGGTTATTCTTTCATAGCTTATGTTGGAGTTTTCTTAAATAATACATCACAAACTAAATTTGTTTTGGAAAGAATCAATGAAATCCCTTTTGTTACCGTGGCACATGTAACAACAGGAAAATTCAATATTTTTTGCAAAATTAGAGCAAGAGATACAAAACATGCTAAAGATGTTATTTATATGATAGATGATATTGATGGGGTGTATAGAACAGAAACCATGATTTCACTTGAAGAAAGCATTAATGACAAAAAGCGTTTGATGCATACAATTTTTAGAGAAATGTAAAAAAAAAGACCTCATTGAGGTCTTTTTTTTTTACATAAAAGTATATTTTATTAGGTTTTATAGAAATTCCTAATAACATTAAACTTGTTTTTTTTAATTGGATAAATGGTTAAATTTATTTTGTACTTAAAAGTAACTACTTATTTCAAAAATAAGTATATTGTGATATCCTAAAACTGATATCATGAAAAAAATAATTTTACTTTTTGCCCTAGCCTCTTTAAATTTTGTACATGGTCAAAAGAAAAAAAGTAATGCACCAGTATCTAATATGGTACTAGCTAAATCAGCTTCTGCAACTGTAGCTTACAATAAAAAGAAAGATCTATTTTTAGTTATTCAAAAAGACAGTATGTTACTAACTAAAAATAAAATAGATTTTAATCCAACAAATGTAAAAATCACCGAATTTAAAGTTAAAACAAATACTTTTTATAATGTTTCTTGGAATGCAATAGAAAAAAAAGAAACACCTGAGCGAAAAGAAATTGCTTCAATAATTGAAAATCAAATTTGGAATCCTGTTGGAAAATCACTTCTGATAGGTAATACTCAAAAAATTGTAGACATTACCGAAATACAATTTCTTGACCGTTTAAAAACAGCCTCTCAAACCGTTATTAAAAAGCGCACAGAAGGTTATGCATTTACATTGTTGAACACAGGTGAATTTACTTTGAGCAATAAAACTAGTGTTCAAAAATATGCATTTAATGAAAAGACACTAAAATATGAATTGGTTAAAAAGTAAAAGAGCAATTAGTTTTTTTATTTTTTAAACCCAATAAATAGACAAAACTAAATTTAAACGAATCTCAATATAGATTTTAAAAATTATATTCTCATAGTATTCTAAAAAAAAATGTACGGTTAATTATTGCTGTACATTTTTTTTGAATGCTGTGCTTTTTTGTAAATATCTAGATATTTAACTACTTTCCTATACAGAAATTTAAAAGTGTTTATTTATAAGGGTTAATAAGTTTTTAGTTTTAAAAACGTAGCAAAATAATAAAATTTAAAGCAAAATAAAGTAAACTAAAATCAAGAATTGTAGCTATAAGTTGTTAGTCTTTTATCTCCTGATTTAATTAAAATATCATTTTCAAAACCCCATTTCAAGTCTCTGCTGGCTGTAGCTTCACTTATTTCTTTAAAGTGTATTAGATAATCTTTTCTACTAAAGGAATTTGATTTTATGATTTCTTTAAAGAGGTTAATTCGGTCTACGGCTGTTAAGTTATTATTTTGCGTTTTAAGGAGGTTTTCTAATGCTTGTAGTATTATGTTTAGCATGAACTCAATAAACGGTGTAGAGCTTCCTATTTTATCTGATTTGGATAAGACAGCATAATATTCCGCTTGATTATCTTTTATTAAGGCTTCAACTGGTAAATATTCAAAAACGGGATATTGTTGCATTAGCAATAAGGTTTGCCACAATCTTCCCATTCTTCCATTACCATCAATAAATGGATGTATAAATTCAAATTCATAATGAAATACACAACTTTTAATTAAAATCAAGTCAGCATCTTTGTTGAGGTATTCAAACAAATCCTTCATTAGTCCATTTACCATATTTCCACTTGGGGCTATATGTTCTACTTTAGTACCTTTTACAATCCCAACATTGGTTGTCCTTAATTTACCTTCTTGTTCAATCAAGCCTTGCATCAATATTTGATGGGCTCTTTCTAAGTCTTTTAATTTTAAAGGATTAAATGAATTGAGTTGGTCGTACACTTTAATAGCATTTTGCACTTCCAAAATGTCTTTTTGAGGTGCTAGTACTCTTTTATTTTCTAGTAAAGCAGTTATTTGTTCTTCTGTAAGTGTATTGCCCTCTATTTCTAAAGAAGACTGAATAGTTTTAATACGATTCTTTTTCCTTAATTCTGTAGCAGGTTTATATAAATGGGTTGCATTAATTTCTCCAATTCGTTCTGATATGGTAGTAATTAACTTTAATATTTCGGATGTAATTTGATATGGTGGTTTATACATGATAGTATCATTTGATAGTATCAAAGATATAAATAATTACTTCCCGATACAAAAATTCGCAAAGATATTCCCTAACAATTCATCATTAGTTACTTCCCCCGTAATTTCTCCAAAATAATATAAAGCTTGACGGATATCTATCGCCATCAAGTCAGAAGACAAACCTTGTTGCATACCCCATTGTACTTTTTGGATTTCCTCTAAAGCCTTTAGCAACGAATCATAATGACGCGTGTTCGTAATAATGGTTTCGTTGTTACGCAATGCGCCAGTATTTACAAATGACAGTAATGTGTTTTTTAATTCGTCTATACCAATATTCTGTTTTGCAGAGATTAAAATTTGTTTCAAATTTAAAGTTTCAAGTTTAAGGTTTAAAGTTGAAATTTCTTCTAACGCTAAAACATCTTTTTTATTTATTAATACGATTAACGGTTTTTGAGGGTATTTGTTTTTAATTTGTTCAATCTCAAGGATAAGTTGAGAACTTGAATCTTTAAACTTCGAACCGTCGAACAAGTAAATTACGACTTGTGCTTGTTCAATTTTCTCAAAAGTTTTTTGAATACCAATGCTTTCTACTACATCTTTAGTTTCACGAATACCCGCCGTATCAATGAATCGGAAACCCATACCGTTGATGACTAATTCATCTTCTATGGTATCACGGGTGGTTCCTGCAATATCAGAGACAATGGCACGTTCTTCGTTTAGTAAAGCATTTAATAAGGTGGATTTTCCTACGTTAGGCTCTCCTACTATCGCTACAGGAATTCCGTTTTTAATCACATTTCCTACCGCAAATGAGTCAATCAATCGTTTTAGTACAAATTCAATACGATTGAGCAAGTCGATAAACTGACTTCTATCGGCAAATTCAACATCTTCTTCGGCAAAGTCTAATTCGAGTTCGATTAAGGAAGCAAAGTTTAAAAGCTCCTCACGTAGTTTAGCCAATTCGTTACTGAAACCGCCACGCATTTGTTGCATGGCAATTTGATGAGAAGCTTCATTATCAGAGGCAATTAGGTCGGCTACAGCTTCCGCTTGTGATAAGTCCATTTTACCATTCAAAAAGGAGCGTAAGGTGAACTCCCCAGCTTGCGCAATGCGACAGCCTTTACGAAGTAGTAATTGGATGATTTGTTGCTGAATAAAAGTAGAACCATGACAGGAAATCTCAATGGTATCCTCACCTGTGTAGGAGTTAGGTCCTTTAAAAAGGGAAACCAATACTTGATCTAAAATCTTGCCACCATCAACTATATGTCCCAAATGTAGTGTATGCGATTTTTGTTTGGTCAAATCTTTATTACGGATTGACTTAAACACTTGGTTAGCGATTGTTATAGCTTCATTTCCAGAAATTCTGATAACAGCAATAGCACCAGCACCTGAGGGTGTTGCTAAAGCTACAATAGTATCTTTTGGGATCATAATAATATTCAATAGTTTGCAAAGATAATAAACCAAGTTGTAAGTGACGAATTTGGATGTATAGATTCACAAAGGATAATTCTTTTTTTGTTTTAATACCATTCTAACTTTAAAATTAGCAACATTCAATTGTCCTATGAAAAACATTATTTGTAGTGCAATAACATAATTTTGAAGATTGCCTCCTTGAGGGGACTATAGCGTTGTAAAAGAATTGTTCTTTTTTAAAGAAAATTCTAAGTTAAAAGGATATAATTATCAATATTTATCAAAAATCCCCATAAAAAACCTGAAAACAAGGCAAATGCAATTCTTTTCTCCACGTATCTACGACCTGGTTACGGTCATCCAATACAAATTCGATAAAGTAATTAGCAACTATATGTCCTTTGTAAATTTCTTTTTTGATAATCGAATCTTTACGGCTGTCTTTGGTTTTTCGCATTAGCAATGCATCAAATGGAACTTGGTGTTTGACTAAGAAACGTAACGTTGGCTCTTCGAACTTATCTTCTCTACCAGAAACTAACAAAATTTTGTATCCTAAGTGGTGGTAATTTTTCAATATATTCGCCACGGGGACATTTAGTAAATCTTCATCACATTTGCTTGCATCAAACGGATTTCTTCCATTCATTAAGGCTAATGTTCCGTCCAAATCGCAAATAATCGCTTTAGGCAATGCTTCATTTTGTTCGATAAGCACATTATCCAAACGCTCTCTTTTTCGGGTGGAAAAATCGAAACTTGATTTTAAATGTTGCAATTCTTTATAGTACTTCTCAATAACTTTTTCTGGAATAAATCGCCCTGTTTCTACAAATCGCTTCTGACATCTTTGCTTTAACTCTTCTAATGCTACATCAAACACTTTAAAACTAATATTTGCCTTTTCGATGTACTTTTTGATATATCCATTTATATATTCTGCACGGCAATGTGTAGCATCTACTAACACGTTTGACCCACGATCCAACAAGGCGTCTATAGTGCCTTCGACCATTACGGTGATTTTTGATTCGTCTTCTGGAGACAAATTGGTAGAACTAAAATGCATCATTCTAAAATCGTCTCGGCTCACACGCATCCAGTTAGGCTCTGTTCGTAACCAATATTCAGCAAAGGTTGTTTTTCCTGCTCCAGTAGCGCCAATTAATATCTTTATTTCGGGTGTTTTCATTTCTTTTCTTAATTTCTTTTACAAAGGTTTGAAAGAATGTGCGCAATTATCTTGCGTCATTAATACCTGTTAGGTTTTAAAAACCTAACAGGTATAATCATAACCTCATATCCAACTTATTTTCATCGGTTTCGCCTAAAATTCGGTCCAAAACTAAATTTTTCAGTTTGTAATTTTCAGAATGGATTTCGTGATAAGGAATTTGTACCAATTTCCAATTGAGCATCCAATCATTTATAGAGCATTTCAATTTAGAATCGATTTTACGTTTACCTAAATTTCGCTTGAAATTTCCCATAAAATCAACTCCGTAAATCATCGTTAAATAGTTATTGTTTCTAACTTTAAAAGCAGGTGGAATACCATCCATAAAACTTTGCATTGGTTTAATCATAATTCCTTCTTCCATTTGACTAGAATGATTTTCAAACCACTGATATACTTTATTTATATTTTCATTTCTAGTAGCTTCCGCTGAAAAATCGAGTACCAACATTTCGTCGTCATTCAGTAAACGGAAAGTAGTATTATCATTGGGCAACACTTCTGTCCCATCTGAAAAAACTTTCTTTAAGATATTAAATGGTTTGAATTCTAATGTTCCTTCGTTTCCAAAATGCTCAATTTGTGCACGATAATCGGTTAAACCCTTTTCATAAATTGTAAAATCCTTTACTATAAATTGCGCTATGGCATCATATTGACGAATAATATGACTGGCGTACTTCTGCTTAAAATCGGTATTCGAAAGTTCATTTTTGTCATTCTGGTATTCCTGATATGCTGGCGATTGTTTTACCTTTTCAATTTTTGCATACAAATCGGATTGTTGTAAGTGGTCAAAATGCGTTTGATGTGCTTCTAAATAACCTTTGAAATCATTTTCCACTAATCCTTTTCCCAAAGCATTCCAAGGCATTAGCTCACTTTGAATTATGACTAATTCCAAATTTTCGTTTTCCCAATCGAACTTATTATGCAGTGGTTGTAACTTTTCCGTTACCAACTCTTTATCGAGTGACCCAATTTTATAACCATTACGGCTAACGAGATAACTTTCCTCTAAATTTTTAGTTAAATAAATATCACAATAGGAACCCATATATTTCTTTTGGAATACGAGTTGGGTGATTCCTTTTTGGATATAATATTCGATTCCTTTAGCGATGCTTTCAATTTCATTGCGTTCCAACGATTTGGGTGCTGGTGAAATCGTTGGGGAAAAAGCGTTGATTTTGAATTCACAAAACTTGTCAATTCTATATTTTATTTTGGTTACTTCTTCTATGGGTAAATTAATCATACTGTTCTTTTTTTGTGAGGATACAAACTTGCGTAGGCGATACATTATCTAGTGAATCTCCAATTTGGTCAAATTTCAATTCTAATAAATCATTTTGGAACTGATTCATAAATTGGAGAAATTCATTTGCGGTCATTTCAAAATTGTGGTCGTCGTGTCGCTTACTTTCTTCATCCTCAAAATAATATTTGTTAAAGTCTTTATTTGGCGTAGTTATAATGATTTGGTTAAAGTTATACTTTAACAACTTTTCAATTAATACTTTCGCTTCTTCTTCCAAATTATGTTCAATTACCTCAGTCAATAAAATATCTAATTTTTGTCCTTTATACGACGTATCAAAAGCTTCCAACGAATTGAAAAAACGTAAATTATCGACATTTAATTTTTGTTGTACTTGTTCACTTAACGCTTCAAATTTTGAATCTTCGTCAATCGCATAATAAGGTTTTTCATACCCCATTTTTACTAATTTTCTAAAATAGATAAACTCTCCACAACCTACGTCTAGAATTTCATTATCTAAACTAAGTTTATCAGCAATATAATTCACCCTTTCTTGATGGTTGAAACCATAACTGAATTTGGCTACAATTCCTTGCTGTGCGAAATAGTCCTCTAATTTAGGTTTCAACATTTCAAACTGTTTAGGCGATTTGATGGCTTTTTTAATAAACAGATAGAAAACAAAATAAGGAACATCCTCAAGGTTTGTTAACAATCGAGTGTATTTTTCGGCAAAACTATCATCAATAAAAGTGAATGGACCGTAATTATTAGTGATATGCACAAAAACCGAAATTAGATTGAGCAAGTTCACGGCTTCAAAAACCGTTTTACCTTCAATTGTTAAATGGTAATTTCGTCCAACTTTGTGCTGCACACTAACATTAGGGAAATAGCGAGAAAGTAAAAAATCGTTTCCTTTTACCCAACTAGAGTTAATATAGAAAGATAATACTTCAATCGTACAAGACTGATTATCTAGTTCTTGATAGCTTTTATCTAACCATTTCATTGAACTAGCTAAATATTCCGTCCGAGGTTTTAATAAAGTACCCAAAAAGTCATTGCTGATGTGTAATACCACTAACGGACTCACATAACTTTGAAAATCGATAGCATTACTATCTTCAGGCAAATAACTGTATTTACTATCTTGGAATGTGATTTCGTATGCATTAGGTGAAACACAATTACCTATGACTACACCATTTTTTAAATTTTTGGCATACAACCCAAAATCGGTATTGGGGTTTTTATGTAGAATATCCAATAAATATGGATTTTCAGATTTTATTTTTAGTATCATTTGTATTTATTTTAAACCTAACAGGTTTAGAAAACCTGTCAGGTGTACCTTAATTGTCAATATTAGAATTCGTAAATGGCTTTTCAAATTTAGGTTTAATTTTTCGCCAAATGGTTTTAGCATACTCCCTTCCGTCCAACATATTGAACAAAACATCTTTATGTGGATGAGCTAGAAAATAAAAAGCAGTCTCTTTTCTGGTTTCTAACACTTTATAATAATTCTTACAATCTTCTTCAATCGCTTGAAATTGCCTTTTTAAATTGGATTCCACTTTTTTAACCCATTCAAAAAATTTATCGGGTACATTTTCTAGTAAAAGCTGTAAAGAAGACTCACCTGATAAACCTTCCCAAATATCAACGGTTGAGAATTGGGTTAGAATTCGGTGTAAACGAACATATTCTTCAAATTTTATTTTCACTCTATATCCATTTTCAAAACGAATGACAAAACCTTCGTGGTTATCCCATTGTTGCTGTGTTAATTCCTCTATTTTAGAAAAATTAGTATACTCTTTCACTAAAGGAAAGCCAATATCTACAAGCGGCAATTCGATTCCTGTTTTGGTTTCTACTATTCCGATAAGCACTAATTTTTCCTCGTTTCCATAATCGACTACTACCCTATTTTCTGGATAAATAATTTCGAATAAATAGGTGTAATCTGGATTCAAATTAGGAATTACATCAACATATTTTTGATATAATAATTCGTTGGCTTTATCCGATTGTTCGCTCGAAAACGAACCCCGACTCGCTATAAAAGATTTACCATCTAACCAATATAAAATGCCTAATGAACCGTCTAATTTATCAAAAACTTGAAAAGAAGTCGGTGGCAATTCTTGTGCTTCAGGCTCACCTAAATTAAAAAACTTAGGAAAAGGTCTGGCTATGATTTCATTTTTATCATTTAAAATCAACCCTCTACACGCCAGGGTTACATCGTTCCAAACTCTTTCATATTGAGCAATCTGGGTGTAATTATAGATATACAATTCGGCGTTAGGGTGTTTATTTACCTTAATGTAGTCTTGTGCAATCATTTGATGTAAAAGCTGTAAATCCATTTTTTAATTTCTTTGATACAAATATTCAAAACACACTACGTAATTATTTTGCGTAGTAAAAAAATATTTCTAATTTTGGTAAAATCACTCTAATGAATATCCAAGACTTATTTATAGAAACCCTTTCTACACTTGGCTTTAGCCAAACAGAAATCAATATAAAATGGGAATTACTACATAAGAATTATTCCCAAAAAAATCGCTACTATCATAATTGGAAGCATATTGAAGCGATGATAAAAAGTTGGATGGAATACAAAAATCAATTAGAAAATCCCGTTGAAACACTACTCGCTATTTATTATCACGATGTCATTTATGTAAGTACCAGAAAAGATAATGAGTTAAAAAGTGCCGAATTAGCTTGCAAAGAATTAAAAGAGGCTCAAGGAATTGATTTGGATGCAATTTACAATCTTATTCTATGTACACAAACGCACAACGCCTCAACCAACGATGAAAAATGGTTGGTGGATTTTGATTTGCAAATCCTAGGCAGAAGTTGGGATATTTATGAGATGTATTATAAACAGATTAGAAAAGAATACCGCATTTATCCCAATTTTATGTACAATCCAGGACGTAAAAAAGCTTTACTACATTTCTTAGATAAAGAAGTTATCTATCAAACAGATACCTTCCGAACACAATATGAGAAACAAGCAAGGCAAAATATTGAAAGAGAAATTGAATTGCTTTGAAAATTGTTGTAATTACCGAACACTTAATACTGTAATCTGACCACTGAATACTGACCACTGAATACTGACCACTGAATACTGACCACTGAATACTGACCACTGAATACTGACCACTGAATACTGACCACTGAAAAACTGATTACTAAAAAACTGAACACTAAAAAAAATGGCTCAAAATAAAAACGCGCTTATCCGATACAAAACCATTGATAAATGTTTACAGAACAAATATCGCACCTGGACACTTGATGATTTAATTGAAGCTTGTTCTGATGCGTTGTATGAATATGAAGGCAAAGAAACAAATGTTAGTAAACGCACTGTCCAATTAGATATTCAAATGATGCGGAGTGAAAAATTAGGCTATAATGCGCCTATCGAAGTATATGACAAGAAATATTATCGCTATGCTGATGAAGATTTTAGTATAACCGATATTCCGTTGACGGAAACAGACATCAATGTGTTGACGGAAACAGTGTCGATGTTGAAACAATTTAAAGATTTTTCTTTATTCAATGATGTTTCAGATATATTACAGCGATTAGAGGATAAAATTTATGCCGAAAAAACACATACACAACCCATCATCCATTTAGATAAAAATGAAAACCTAAAAGGCTTACATTTTTTGGATGAAATTTATCAAGCCATTGTGAAAAAAGTAGTTTTAGTCATCACCTATAAATCCTTTAAATCAAGAGAGGCACAAACATTTACTTTTCATCCTTTCATTTTAAAGGAATTCAATAATCGATGGTTTGTTGTGGGGAAGAAAAAAGGAAGTCAACCGATTTCAAACTTAGCGTTGGATAGAATTATTACAATTGATTACGATTTTAGTATTCCGTTTTTAGATTATTCATTTAATGCTGATGCTTATTACCAAAACGTTGTGGGAGTAACTGTAAATGAAGGCATGCAAGCTCGTGTCATTCAACTGTGGGTAGATGCCTATAATGCGCCCTATGTTATAACTAAACCGATTCACTCTACTCAACGTCTACTCCAGCAAAATGAAGATGGTAGTATCGTCATTAATTTATTTCTAAAAGAAAATTTTGAATTAGAACGCATAATCCTTGGATTTGGTGCCAGTATGGAAGTCTTGAAACCTGAACGATTACGCAAACGTATGCAATATATATTTGAAAACGGTTTTAATAGATACAAACAAGAAATTTAAAATTTAACAAAAGGTACGGTAAAACCGTAATCACTTCAATTTGATTTTCAATATTTTAGATACACAAACAATAAACTTAAAAATTTATCTAAAACATGAAAACAATTGAAAACTTAGAATTAGAAGAAAAAACTACAAACACAAATCAATTTCAATTTAGAACCCCTGCGAATATTCAGGATTTCACTGACAATTCTTTAAAACAACAGGCAATGAATAATGCTTGGAGTTCTAATCTTGATGGGTTTACACAACAAGGGATGTTAAATAATCCTTGGAATTCAACAAATACTCCAGCTACAACGAATTATTATAATCCAATCGATAATAATCCTCAAAGTGAAACTGCTAGTATTAAATGGTCTGCGTTCCCTGGAAGATTAGCCTTTAATTTCCCAAATGCCACACAGGCTCAATTAAACGAAATGGCTGATACAGGAAATATAACAGGACAAATAACAAATGCTCCTTGTAGCACTTCTGGACAGCCAGTTGCTTATTTCCCATACGGTCCAAGAGGATGGCAAGATGAATATTGTGAATGGGCCGTTACTAAAAATGCAGCGGGAAAAATAACCCGTATTGATTTTACATGTGAAAATCCTGAATATTGGAATACCCTATGGTCTATAGATCCTAACAAAGTTCTTGAATTGTATCAAAACATTTTAAACAAACCTCAAATTACTTTACAAGATTTAAGTTTACCAGGTGTGGTTAATCCTATTACGAATCAACCTATTTACAACCCCTTAAATAAATGGAATTCTGGTACTGTATCTGATAGTAGTCTTGGAGGTGCTATTCACTTAACAAGTACACCTAATACATTACAAACAGAAATTGGTTTAGCTACTACTTCAGGAATCCAGAGATTTAACCCACCTACTCCACCTTATTCAGATAACACGATGTGGCCTTCTTCGCAGTATAACGATTTAATCTGTGTGGGTGTTTTTGGTCAACGTTTTAGAAACAGTGATCCTAATATTGGAGGAAATGTTAATAATTTTGTTACTGGTGCCAATATGGTTACTTTAGCTGATCCTCCTGGATTATACATCCAAATGCCTGATTTTTCAAATTATGCAACTCCTGATGGAACAGATGCTTCCAGTTTTTGGACTATTGTAAGAGGTTCACAAACTTTAAACGATCAATTTGGCAACCCATTACCTGGTAATTTTATTTTGCACGCAGTATACGAAGTGCCCGAGGACAAAGGATACACCGTTAGCGATATTACCATTTCTGGAAAAACTATAGATTGGGCATCACAAATTGCATCAACGTTTAAAATGCAAATTGTAGCATCGGCCTACGCAGGGACTAAGCCGCAAGGGTATCCTCCAGTAGGCGATACGACACCAGAAAACACCTTTGCACAACCTTTACAAATTTTCTATCAGGACTATTTTGAAGCAATGTATAACACTTTAGTTCCTAACCCCGTTAATAATCCTATTTCGCTTTTAAGTAATAGCACCTATGTTCCACTGGCTGTAAATGTAGGTACTACTAAGGCTCAAATGGTCATTATAGCAGGTACTTGTACAGCAAAAGAAAATATGCCAGCTACTTTTCCTACCATTACTTTTAGCGATCCTGCTATTACGGCCACAGTTACAGCAGTTAAAGAAAATATCAACTATGCTGTACCAGGTAATAGTCAGCCTAGTACAAGTACAGCCATTTATATTTCAGTTACTGTTGGGCAAAATGCCAGTATAGGACAAAAAGGGGTTTATGTAACAAATGTTGGACAATCCCCAAGTGTACCCATGCCAGCCTTATTTTTAGTTACTCCAGTTACAATTCAGGCAGACATCGCTTGGCAAAATACAGGCATCTTTCTGAATGCAACAAATACAGCCCTAATTACTTATACATCTGGATTATGGACTGCAAACCCTAATGAAAATAACGGACAACTGTATAATGCCTACGGTAACCCCACTTTTATAGCTGCTAAAAACGGGTATACCCTACCCGGCCAAAATGAGGGGGCTTTGATTGGAAAAATTGGAGAAACCATTTTTTTAATAGGTATGGGAACTACAACTCCTCCAAATTTAACTGGTGAAATTCAGCTTTGTATTAATGATGATTTAAACGGAATGTATGGAGCTGGATTAACAGATAATTTAGGTTCTATTGAAGTTACCATACAAGTAAAATAATTTCTTATCAAATGCTTAAAGAGCTCTATTGAATTATTCAAGAAAACTCTTTGAGCATTTTCTTTTTAAATCATTTAAAAAAAATTAGAAAAAAGTTCAAATGGAAAAATATAAAAACAGAATACTTTGGCTACTTTTCGGGTTATCATTTGTTTGGTTATCACTTACAACTTTAAAAATTGATAATACTAATTATATAAAAATTTCAAAAGGAAATAATACGTGCAATTGTTATTCCTCGTCATCTCTGTATAATATTGTTATCAATTTCAACAATCAAGTACCTGGAGATTTAGCCACTTTTGGCAATCAATCGCAAGCGGATTGTTTTGCATGGCAGGAATTTATTTCTTTAAATTGGCCAACAGATGGTAGCACTAATTTTGGACAACCTGGTGATTATGATCCAGTAGCATGGGAAACTTATATGCCAAAAGAGGTTTTATTTCAAGCTGGTGGAGTAAAACCACCTGCATGGGGTACTTTAGTTTCACCCGCCTTTGCTTCAAAATTTAAAACACAAAGACTCATTTTCAATACTAAAAAAACAAAACTATTAACGTTTAGTGCTAAGTTTGCCGATACGGATACCATTAACAGTATGAGTCCAAGCCAAGCAGCACCTTTTAATGCTCCAAATTGGTTAGGTGCACAAAACAAAACAAATGTATGGTATGAGATTATGCTTAATCAAGATTATTATAATTTTGTTGTTACTAATGGTTATTATAATGCTATAAACCAACACAATTCTGTAAAAAATGGAATCCCTATTAATTTCCCAAAAGGAGTATATAATGGCAGTGTTGGAGCAATTGAGTTGAAAGCAGCATGGATGGAAGTTACTGATTTGCAATCGCCTAAATGGAATAGATACAAACTTTCAAAAGCAGTAGTTATGGATGCATTAACAGGGCAGTTACGAAACACTACTGTTGCACTTGTAGGACTGCATATTTTGCACAAAACAACCAATCAGCCTACTTGGGTTTGGGCAACTTTTGAACACATTGATAACGTTCCCAATACCACTTCTGAAACTCCACCTCCTTATGGCTATAATTTTTATAACCCTAATTGTACTCCACAACAAGTTAGTTTGAAAAATGGCACAAATGTCAGTGTAACTTGTACTGCAAATACTTCACCTCCATATTATTTAACCGATGCAAATCCAGTACCCATTCAAATTACAAGAGTAAATAGTATTGATACAGAAGATGCTGCTCCAATAAATAGTAAAATGCAAAATAGCATTAAAGGATTTTATCCTAACTCGGTTTTTCAATATTATCAATTGGTAGATGTTATATGGTCACAAATTGTACAACCAGATCCAACAACTCCCATACAAGCCCCTAGAGCATTGAACCCTTCTTCTATGCAAAGTGGAAAAACTATAGTTGCAAATTCGACTATGGAAAGTTATGTACAAAACACAAATACTTGTACTAGTTGCCATGTGTATAGTACCATTGCTCCTTACCCTAAGGACAGTATAAATAACAACATCTTTGGCGATTTTAGTTTTGCAATTTCTGGAGCAACTTATCCAACATTAAATTTGAAAAGGAAAAAATAATCTCCTCAATTTTTAAAAAAACTCTCTCATAGCAATTCTATGAAAGAGTTTTTTAATTTAACAATCCGCCATATTGACCGCAACCGCTAAACCACCTTCAGAAGTCTCTTTATATTTATTATTCATATCTTTAGCCGTTTCCCACATAGTATTTACTACCTTGTCTAAAGGCACTTTTGCATTTTTCGGATCGGTTTCTAAAGCAAGTTCCGCAGCATTAATTGCTTTAATAGCTCCCATGGTATTTCTTTCAATACAAGGAATTTGAACTAAACCACCTATAGGATCACAAGTTAGTCCTAAATGGTGTTCCATAGCAATTTCCGCAGCAACTAAAACTTGTTCTGGACTCCCTCCCATCACTTCGCATAAGGCTCCAGCCGCCATGGCTGAAGAAACACCAATTTCAGCTTGACATCCACCCATTGCAGCAGAAATTGTTGCTCCTTTTTTGAAAATAGAACCAATTTCACCGGCTACCATTAAAAATTGCTTGATCTGATTTTCATCAGCTTGATGGTTCTCAATAACCATATAATACATCAATACAGCTGGAATAACTCCTGAACTACCATTAGTGGGTGCTGTAACCACTCGCCCTAAAGAAGCATTAACTTCATTTACTGCCAATGCAAAACAAGACACCCATTTTAAAATTTGTCTGAATTTAACTTCAGTTTTTCTAATAGTTTCTAACCATTCTTGGGGGGAATTATAGTTGGCCAAACCAATTAAGTTTTGATGCATATCAAAAGCTCTTCTTCTAACATTCAATCCTCCTGGCAATATTCCTTCTGTATGACAACCAATGTACATACACTCTAACATGGTATTCCAAACACGTAAAAGTTCGTTATGAATTTCTGTTTCTGTACGTATTGATTTTTCATTATCATATACAACTTCAGAAATCTTACGATTTTGACTTTGGCAATAATTCAGTAATTCAGTTGCAAAATTTATAGGATATGGAAACGCCTTTTTGGTAGCTTCATTAGCTTTTGCAGTAGTACGTTCTTCTTTTACAACAAATCCACCACCTATAGAATAAAATGTGGATTCATATGAGTTATCCTCAAAAAAAGCAGTAAATGTTAATCCATTGGCATGAAATGGAAGAAAATTTTTATTAAAAATAATTTCAGATTCCGGATTAAAATCAACAGCTATAGTATTCGCTAACAACAATTGATTATCCTTTTTAATTTTTTTAATAATCCCGTCAATATCCTGTACAGGAATATATTCAGGATCTTGACCACTTAATCCAAGCATAACTGCCAGGTCAGTAGCATGACCTACACCTGTTAAAGAAAGTGAGCCATAAAGATCCACTTTTACTTTTACTATTTTTTCAAGAATGTTCTCACTTCTCAATTCATTTAAAAATCTTTCAGCGGCGCGCCAAGGCCCTAAAGTGTGTGAACTAGAAGGTCCTACACCAATTTTTAACATATCAAATACTGAAATACATTCTTCCATAAAACTCTTAATTTAGTTTTACAAAGATACGTTTCAAAAGCTAACAAAAAAGTTATATTTTTTTAAAATACCATTAAGAATAGGATATTAAGCCTTACTTTTGCAAGCATATTTTGATATAGATTATGACTAAATTAATTCGTTTTCAAGAATATAAAGCTTTAGCTTACAGGTTATTTTTGGCCTATCTTTTTTATTCTTTAGCACGTTTATTTTTTTTTATTTACAATTACAAATTATTAAAAGTTCAGTCGATCAGTGAATATTTAGCCCTAAATTATCACGGTTTAGTTTTTGATACTTCTGCTATTTTATACATCAATATATTTTTTATACTCTTTTCGATTATACCTTTTGGTATTAATACTAAAAAAGGGTATCAAACTTTTTTAAAAACAATTTATTTTACGTTTAACTTTATAGGTTTTGCGGTCAATTTTATTGATTTTATTTATTACAAATTCACTTATAGTAGATCGACAAGTGCTGTTATGGATATCATTAATAATGAGAGTAATGCAAGTAGCTTATTCATCCGTTTTATTAGTACCTATTGGCATGTTTATCTGCTGTTTTTTTTAAGTTTTATTATTTGGTTTTTTCTATATAATAAAGTAAAAGTTACTGAACAGAAAAACGATCGACTAATCCCTTATTTTAGTTATTCGTTGGTTTATTTTATCCTGTTTGGTATATTGGTTGTAGCAGGTTTGCGTGGTGGTGATTTAAAGAAAAGTACTAGACCTGTAAATAATGTAGATGCCAGCCGTCACGTTCGGTTACCGCAACATGCTGATATAGTGTTGAACACTACGTTTTCTATAATCCGAACTTGGAATACAAATAGTTTTAAAAAAATTTACTTAGTAAGCCAACACGATATACAAACTTACATTAAACCTATTAAACAATACCATAACAATCCATTAACCAAGCCAAACATCGTGCTAATTATTACTGAGAGTTTAGGACGTGAATATTGCGGGGCATTTAACAAGGATTATAAAATAGAAAATTACAAAAGTTACACTCCTTTCCTAGATGAATTAGCTCAGAATAGTTTAATTTTTACAAATGCTTACGCAAATGGATGCAAATCCATCCACGGAATGTCATCTGTTTTAGCCGGCATACCATCCTTTCAAGACGCTTTTACATCATCACCCTACCCTAATCAAAAAATACAGTCATTAGTTTCTACTTTAAAAGAATTAGATTACGATACCTCTTTTTTTCATGGCGCTGCTAATGGCTCGATGGGTTTTTTAGGCTTTGGAAACATCCTTGGTTTTGACCATTATTATGGTAGAACTGAGTTTAATGATGATAGTGAATATGATGGTTCATGGGGTATTTGGGATGAGCCGTTTATGCAATTTATGCGTAAAGAACTTAACCAAAAACAAAAACCATTTTTCAGTACTATTTTCACAGTTTCCTCACACGAACCTTTTATTCCTCCTGCAAAATACAGCAATACTTTTCCAAAAGGAAATGTGCCCATGCATCAAGTTGTAGGCTATACTGATTTTGCATTTCGTAAATTTTTTGAAACTGCAAAAAAAGAACCTTGGTTTAAAAACACCATTTTTATCATCACTGCTGATCATTGCAACCAGGTTTATTATCCTTTTTACAACCAAGTAATTAATCGTCAAGCTGTACCTATCTTATTTTACAAACCCGATGGCAGCTTAAAGGGTGTGAATGCTGATTTTGCACAACAAATTGATATTTACCCTACTATTTTAGATATGATTGGATATCAAAAACCATTTAGAAGTTGGGGAAGAAGTCTTTTGTCTGAAAAAGACATTAAACCATTTGCTTTTAATTTTAACGGAAACCAATACCAATTTATGCAAGGAAATTATATTTGTACTTTTGACGGAAATAACATTACAGGTATATTTGCCAAAAACGATTATAGTCTTGAGAAAAATTTATTGGGAAAATTACCTGAAAATGAAATTAAAGGACATATGATTAGTGCTAAAGCTTTTCTTCAAGATTATATGCAACGCATCATGGATAGAAAAATGTATGTTAATTAATAAAAATATATAGATGAAAATTTTTAAAAAAATTATAGTAACAATTGTTTTTATTGCTGCTTTTTTAGGCGGAAAACAATATTATGATTTACATGTAAATCATAATTTCAAAGTCATTTCTGAAGGAAAAGTTTATAAAAGTGGCGTACTCCCACCTGATGAAATAAAAGAATATGTCAATAAGTACCATATTAAATCCATTGTAGATTTACGATTTCCAGGCACAACAGACTTGGTAAACAACCCTGAAATTCCTGCAGAATTAATTGCTGAACAAAAAGCAGCAGCAAAAATTCCTGGACTTCATTATTTCAACAACGGATCTGATCAAGTTCCAACACAAGCAAGTTTAGATTCTTTCTTTAAAATAATGGACAACCCTGCAAATTATCCCGTATTAATCCATTGCTATCATGGTGTAGGTAGAGCTGAAATGTATTCTGCAATTTACAGAATCGAATACGAAGGCTGGGATAAAGACAAAGCTAGAAAAGCCTCCCGTTTATTCATTCCTTTTTCTTCTTTTGATTTAGGAAAACCCAAAGGAGATTTTTTACATAACTATGTTACAAGAAAAGAAAAACAAAAAGGACTTAAATAGTCCTTTTTTTGTTTTAAATAGGTATTCCTAATACGGCAAATACCTTTTCCGCATCAAAATCCTTATCTTTGTACAAATTGACTTTTGCAAAATGATTCAAGATATTCAAACCCTTGACCCTAAAAAAAACATTATCATTAAAGGGGCTCAACTTCATAACTTAAAAAATTTAGATGTAGCTATCCCTAGAAATCAATTGGTCGTAATTACAGGTCTTTCAGGTTCTGGAAAATCAAGTTTAGCTTTTGATACGCTATATGCCGAGGGACAACGTCGCTATGTAGAGAGTTTATCAAGCTATGCACGTCAGTTTTTAGGTCGATTAGACAAACCCAAAGTGGATTATATCAAAGGGATTGCACCCGCTGTAGCGATAGAACAAAAAGTCAATACAACTAATGCGCGCTCTACCGTGGGGACTTCAACTGAAATTTATGATTATCTAAAATTATTATATGCTCGAATTGGTAAAACTTTTTCTCCCATTTCAGGACTAGAAGTAAAAAAACATACCGTGACGGATGTTATTCAACATGTGGAGCAACTTGAAGAAGGAAGCAAATATTTATTAATTGCTCCAATTCATTTAGAAGAAGGTCGTGCCTTAGAAAACAAACTGAATGTTTTGCTACAACAAGGTTTTAGCCGGGTATTAGTTAACCATGAGACCCTTCGTTTGGATGCATTTGCCTCATCTCCAGAAGTCACGAAACAACATCAATTTGACCATAAAGACATTCAACTCATCATTGACCGTTTGGTCATTCGTCACGAAGAAGATTTTTACAATCGACTAGCTGATGCGGTACAAACGGCTTTTTACGAAGGACAAGGTATTTGTCACTTACAAGCTTTTGATACAGATACCAAAATCACATTCAGTTCAAATTTTGAACTCGATAATGTTAGCTTCTTAGAACCCAACATCCATTTGTTTAGTTTTAATAATCCTTATGGTGCTTGTCCGCAATGTGAAGGTTATGGTAACATCATTGGCATCGATGAAGATTTAGTAATTCCCAACACTGCTTTATCAGTTTATGAAAATTGTATTGCCCCATGGAAGGGAGAAAGCATGAGTTGGTATAGAGACCAATTGGTTAATAATTCACATAAATTCGATTTTCCAATTCATAAACCGTTTTTTCAATTATCGGAAGCACAAAAACAATTGATTTGGACTGGAAACTCCTATTTTGAAGGCTTACATGGATTTTTTAAAGAATTAGAAGAAAAAAATTACAAAATACAAAATCGTGTTTTGCTTTCGCGTTATCGTGGAAAAACAAAATGCCCAGTTTGCAAAGGAAAACGTCTTCGCCCAGAAGCAAGCTATGTAAAAGTAGGAAACAAAACCTTACCCGAATTAGTTGATTTACCTATCCGAAAGTTGATTCCTTTTTTCAAAGACTTAGAATTATCTGATTATGATGCTAAAGTTGCTAAACGCCTTTTGATTGAAATCAATAATCGCTTAGCCTTTTTAGACAATGTAGGCTTAGATTATTTAACACTCAATCGAAATTCAGCCACCTTATCAGGAGGCGAATCGCAACGTATCAATTTAGCTACTTCCTTAGGAAGTAGTTTGGTGGGTTCTATGTATATTTTAGACGAACCTAGCATTGGGTTGCATCCTAAAGACACTGAAAAACTTATCAAAGTACTTGAATCTTTGCGCAATTTAGGGAATACCGTGATTGTGGTGGAACATGATGAAGACATCATGAAAGCCGCCGACATGATTATTGATATTGGTCCTGAAGCAGGAACATTTGGAGGTGAATTGGTCGCGCAAGGTACTTATGAAGAGATTTTACAATCAGATTCATTAACCTCGCAATATTTAAATGGCAATTTAGCAATAGAGGTTCCTAAAAAAAGACGCAAATTCAAACATCATCTCGACATTATAGGCGCCAGAGAAAACAACCTACAGAATATAGATGTTACGATTCCTCTAGATGTTTTGACTGTAATTACGGGAGTTTCAGGCTCAGGGAAAAGTACATTAGTCAAAAAAATTGCATATCCAGCCCTTCAAAAACAGCTAGAAGGTGTAAGTGAAAAAGCAGGACAATTTACCGAATTATCAGGAAGTTATGCACATATCAAGCATATTGAATATGTAGACCAAAACCCTATAGGACGCAGTTCGCGTTCTAATCCAGTGACCTATATTAAAGCCTACGACGACATCCGCGATTTATTTGCCAAAGAAAAATTATCGAAACATCGTGGTTACCAACCCAAACATTTTTCATTTAATGTCGATGGTGGGCGTTGTGAAACTTGTAAAGGAGAAGGAACCATTAATGTAGAAATGGTTTTCATGGCCGATGTTTCGCTTCCGTGTGAAACTTGTAATGGCAAGCGATTTAAAAAAGAAGTCCTGGAAATTCAATTTGAAAACAAAAACATAGACGATATTTTATGCATGACTATAGACGATGCATTGACGTTCTTTAAAACGTATAATCAAGCTAAAATTGTGCAAAAACTACAACCTTTACAAGATGTTGGACTGGGTTATGTACAATTGGGACAATCGTCTTCAACCTTATCAGGAGGGGAAGCACAGCGTATCAAGTTAGCTTCTTTTTTAGTCAAAGGAGCTACTAAAGACAAAGCATTGTTCATTTTTGACGAACCTACTACAGGTTTGCATTTTCACGATATTAAAAAACTACTAAAATCTTTTGATGCTTTACTCGAAAAAGGACATTCTATTTTGGTTATTGAACATAATCTAGACTTAATTAAATGTGCCGATTACATTATTGATTTAGGTCCTGAAGGTGGTGAAAATGGCGGTCAACTGCTCGCTTTTGGCACACCAGAGGAAATTATCAAGAACAAAAAATCAATTACAGGAAAATATTTAGCCGAAAAACTATAGTTTGGCATACAATTTGCAACCTATATTTTAGAATTTCATTCATAAATTAGTGCACAACTAAGTTATAATAAAATTTGGTTAGGTTGGTTTGTTTTTAAAACTCCGCTCCATTGGGCGGAGTTTTTTTGCTTTTATGCTTATTTCTAAAAGATTAATTAAATTAACGAAATAGAAATAATTCTATACAATACAAACAATAATATATAATAATAATCATATATTTGTATATCAAACATAAATACCTCTAAATTTATGAAATATATAAAATTATCTTTATTCTTAATCAACTCACTATTTATTAGTAATTTTGGATATTCGCAAAATAATCACTTTTGCGGACAAAGTGATTATCAACAAAAACTTTACAAAGAGTATCCTAATTTAAAACCTGAAGTTAATCCTAGTTTTAAAAAATTAGAATCATTCACGCAACAACATATTCTTGATCAAAGAAAATCAGATGCTTCAAAAAGAGTGAATGTCGCAAACTTAACAGTAGGTTTTGATTATATCATACCCGTAGTAGTACATGTAGTTCATAATAATGGGTATGAAAACCTTTCCGACAAAACTATTGAACGTGCTATAGAAATGCTTAATTCATTTTATGCCGGTACTTCTGCTTTTGATAAATATGAAACTCAATCATTTTTAAATATAAGAGGAGGATTTAATGGTAATGGAAAAAAACTACGATTCGTTTTAGCAAAATTCGACCCTAATGGTAATGCAACAAATGGTATTCACCGTGTTGTAGATTCTTTTTACACCCTTAGAGGTGATTATAATGGTATGCGACAAGCCTATAACTGGCCACGAAAAAACTATTTTAACATATACATAGTAAGGCAGGCTGTGCAAAATGATGGTAGGTCTGGTTTTGCCACTTTCCCATTTGAAGTAGACACCCAAGCTACTGCTTATTTAGACGGACATATAATGAGTGCATGGGCATTTGGTGAGCATGAAAACACCTACCAAACTTGGTATCATAACCTGGCACACGAAGTTGGTCATTGGCTAAATGTTTATCACATATGGGATCAAATGAAAAATAATGGCGATTTCACTAATTGTTCTTCTGGAACTGACTTAGTTGCTGACACCCCTCAAACTACAGGTAATCAATTGGCTGACTTTGATAATCGACCAGCACCAGGTACCACAGATACTTGTATTACTCAAAATGGAATAGATAACTATACCAACATGATGGATTATACAGCTGCTACCTACGCTATGTTTACACAGGGGCAAAAAGATCGAATGACTGCCTGCTTAGAATCTAACGTTGCTGAACGTAATAATTTATGGTCAAAAGACAATGTTTTAGCTAAGATATATGGTTGTACCACAGGACTTGATTCAGATAATGATGGTATACCTGATAGTTGTGATCCCTGTCCAACAAGCGCAACAAATGATGCCGATGATGACGGTGTATGTGACACTGCAGATCTTTGCAATGGTTTTCCTGATGTAAACCTTGATGCGAATCCCAGTCAATCAGATGCATGTGATCCGCTATTACCTATCATAAATTTTAACACTACACCATATGTAAACTATGACGCAACACTGGATAAAGGTGTAGGTTTCACATATGATAATGGAGCTACTTTGCATACCTCTATTAACGCTTGGAAAGCTGTAGCTAAAAACTATACAATTACACCTAACACAGTAATTGAATTTGATTTTAAAAGTACAATCCCTGGACAAGCCCACTATATAGGTATAGATAATGATTTACTTGGAAATCCGCTCTATAGATACAAACTATACGGCACAAATAATGATACAAATACCTCAACGGTAAATACTAATTTCAACACTTATACCAATGCGGATTTACATAACTATAAACACTATAAAATTAACATAGGACAATCCTATACTGGAAACATAAACTATTTAGTATTTGCTGCTAAAAATTCCTTATTAGACGAAACAAATACATGGAATGCCAGTAACACATTTAACGGAACTGGGAGCTATAACGATGCAACTTCATTCTTTAGAAATGTAAAAATTTACGAAAGCACCATTTTAGCAGATGAGAACTTTGAATTGACTGAAAACAACATATCAATATACAGTAATCATCAAAATTTATTTATTGAAACCAACAAAGAAATTGAAGAAATAGAAATATTTAATTTATTAGGACAAAAAATAAAAGAAGTCAAAAATATAAATTCAAAAAATTCACAAATTTCATCAATTACAGAAAAAATGATAATAGCTAAAGTAAAATTTATTGATGGCACAATCAATACCAAAAAGGTGATAGTATATCAATAATAAATAGTTTTCAAAAATGCTTAAAAAACTATACTGCAATCTAAAATTCATTAGTTTTTTTACTTTTAATATGAATTAATATCCAACCTAATTGAAGCGGTGTTAGTTTTCTGAAGTGAAATCAAACACTATTAAATTTGATGATTATATGATAACAAAAAAGGCTGCCCAAATTTTTGGACAGCCTTTTTGTTAATTCTAGTAATAATAGTCTTCAACAAAACCTTTTTTAATTCATAAATAAGTCGTAAAATTTTATTTTATTATAGATTTTCAAAAAACAATAAGTAAAGGATACTATCTTATAAACCTTAAAATCTTTTATATTATTTTTTCAATAACTAAACTAAAAGTCTCGCTTTTTCCAAATCTTCAACCGTATCAATACCAATACTTCCATGGGTAGTTTCAACCATTCTGATGCGTTTACCATATTCTAAATAGCGAAGTTGTTCCAACTTTTCAGAAGCTTCTAAAGACAACATCGGCAGACGATAAAAATCCATTAAAGCTTCTTTTCGGAAGGCATAAATACCAATGTGTTTCATATAACGTACCCCTACATTTTCTTCTCTCGGATATGGAATCACGGAACGGGAAAAATACAGCGCAAAGCCCTGTTGATCCACAATTACTTTTACATTATTAGGATTTTCAATCTCCATTTTATCTTTGATTTCAAACATCAATGAAGCTAAATCTACTTGTTTAGCCTTGTCGTTTCTGAAAACTTCAATTAATTCTTTAAGTGGCGTGGCATTAATAAAAGGCTCATCACCCTGCACATTAATAACAACGTCTACATCCATATTTTCAACTGCTTCGGCAATACGGTCGCTACCACTTTCGTGTTCCTTGATACTCATGATGGCTTTACCTCCATTCGAAATAATTTCATTATAAATTAAATCCGAATCGGTTACTACAAATACATCATCAAATAATTGAGTTGCCATGGCCGCTTCATAAGTACGACGAATTACAGTTTTGCCACCTAAATCTTGCATTAATTTAGCAGGAAAACGCGTAGAAGCATAACGGGCTGGTATAACGGCGATTATTTTCATTATTTTTTTTTATTTAACTATTAATAAAAAAACTCATCTTTAAAACCTATCAAATATAATTTATTTTTCGCACGAGTTACGGCGGTGTACAACCATCGCACATAATCTCTATCAATACCATCAGGCAAATACGGTTGTTCTATAAATACCGTATTCCATTGACCACCTTGCGATTTATGACAGGTGATGGCATACGAAAACTTTACTTGCAAGGCATTGAAATATTCGTTGTTTTTAATTTTAAGGTACTTTTTATATTGCGCGGTTTCGTTTTCGTAATCTTTCATTACTTCCTGATACAAACGATTAGACTCTTCATAGGTTAACGAAGGGGATTCACTCATCACAGTATCCAAAAGTAATATCGTATCAAATGCTTTTTGATTAGGATAATCGACCATGCGAATCTTTACCACGGCAAATTTAAATCCATATAACTCTTTGATAGAACGAATTTCTAAAACCTCAATAATATCTCCATTGGCAATAAAACCGGCTTCATCCGAATCTTTAAGCCAAAAATAATTATTTTTAACTACCATTAGCAAATCTCCAGCAGAGAGTTCACTTTCTTTTCCCAAAATTTTGGCTCGGATTTGTTGATTGTATTGATTAGCTCTTTTGTTAGAACGTACAATGAAAGTAGTATCTTCAATGCTGTAATTACTGTACGCCTGATTGATGGCATCTTGAATGTCGTATCCATCGGTTAAACGAATAATATCTTTAAATCCTTTTAATTTAAACTGAAATTCAGTCATAAAACTATCTTTCAATAGTTCACGCAATTCGGTCGCATTATAGAGTATTCCTGAATTTTCTTCTTGACGCATAACTTCATCAAGCTCAATAGCATACACCTCTTTATCATAATTTAAACTTAAAGTATCTAAATTAAGCGCAGGAGATATATCTAGATTGACAGGCGGCAACTGCGCAGTATCACCTATCAAGAGCATTTTGCAATTTTGCCCAGAATATACATACGAAATTAAATCATCAAGCAAAGAACCGTTTTCGTACATTTTTGAATCAGAGTCCACATCAGAAATCATGGAGGATTCATCCACTATAAAAATCGTATTGGTGTGTTTGTTTGTTTGCATGGTGAAACTCACTCCACCACCACTCCCTTTTTTGGGATAATAAATTTTTTTATGAATGGTAAAAGCAGTTTTGTTAGCATAATTGGCAATCACTTTAGCTGCACGTCCCGTTGGGGCCAACAATACATACTTTTTATTTACCACAGCTAAGTTTTCGACTATAGTTGAAATAAGGGTTGTTTTTCCTGTACCTGCATAGCCTTTTAAAACAAAAATTTCGTTTTTATTAGGACTTTCAATGAATTCGGCTATTTTTCCAAAAAAAACATCTTGCTTTACAGTGGGTTGAAAAGGGAATTTTTTTCGTAAAGTACTGTATAACAAAGAAGCCTTCATGCGTGGTAGAAATTTGATTTTAGGGATTCAAAGATAATTGTTTTAATACGATTTCTTTCTTAAAATAATTATTAAACAAAATAAATTGGAATAAAAAAAAGTCTCACTCAACAATAATTTGTCTATAAAATATTTCCCTATCTTTAGTTTATTTCTGCATGTAATCGTAATAAATTGTACAATTTTTCAATTTCAAAAGGTTTATAAATGATACCCGAAAAATATTTAGCAAAATTTTCATCCGTATCTGCTAAAATATCAGCGGTTAGCGCTAAAATAGGAGTTGGCACATTCAAGTTTTTCGTTTCTTTGATTTGTTTAGACGTTTCAAAACCATTCATTATAGGCATGTGAATATCCATAAGAATAAAATCAAACTTCTTTTCTTGGCATAGTTTAACTGCATCCATCCCGTTATTAACATAATCAATCTGCAGTTCCCATTTTTTCAATAATTTTGATAATAACACCGCATTCATTTTGGTATCATCAACAATAAGAACCGATTTTCCTTTCAATTGGCTCTTTTCTGAAATTTCTTCGTGAATTTCTTCTGCTTTTTCTAATTCCAATTGAAAATAAAATACGGAACCTTTTTTGGGTTCACTTTCCAGATGGATTTCCGTTTCGTGCAATTCGGCTAATTTTTTTACAATAGCCAAACCTAAACCAGTCCCCCCTTGCTTTCGTGTCAAATAGGGCTTAATTTGCGAAAAACTATTAAAAATTTCCTTTTTATCAGTTTCTTTTATTCCTTCACCCGTATCGGTAACTTTAAACTGAATGATATCTTTAGTCGCTAATTGGTCTATCAACTCTAATTGCAACATCACTTGCCCCGAATCTGTAAATTTGACCGCATTACTGATTAAATTACATAAAATTTGAGACAACTTTGTTTGGTCTATCCAATAACAATTCGTGATTTTGATATTGGTTTCATATTTCAATGCTAATTTTTTCTCATTAGCCAAACGCTCAAAAAGTTCAATGGAATTCTGACAAAAGAAGTTCAAATTGACCGAAGTCCTTTCTAACTTAGCGGTGTGACTATCTAATTTATTAAATGCCAATACATCATTAACAATATTAATCAGATTTGTTGAAGCAAATTTCAAATTAGTAAGCATACGTTTACCCTCAAGCGTAACCTTGTCATCTAATAACGAAATAGAGGTAGTTATGGCATTCAAAGGAGTACGTATTTCATGGCTCATGACCGAGAGAAACTCTTGTTTTTGACGATAAGTTTCTAAATCTTCTTGATTTTTCTTTTCTAATAATTTTTGTCGTTCTCTATGCAAATGGGCTTCATTTTCTAACGATTTCATTTTAGTAATCAACTCATAACTTTCAATAACTTTCAACGTTTGCGTATTGATTACTACATCTTTTTCTTTCAAATGATTTTCCAGAAAACACAAGGCTTTATCATGAGCACCTAGCGCCTTATAAATCGTATATGCTAATTTGTTTAATTTAATAGAAGACATCGAAATTTGGAGTGCATTACTCAAATCTAACCCTTTGTGCACATACTCCAATGCTTTTTCAAAATCTTTATACTTGTAGTAATATTCTGCTAATTTTGTCAAAGTCATGGCAATCCCCGTATTCTCCCCCATGTCTTGATGCATAGCTAAGGCTTTAAAATAATAAAGCTCCGCTTTTTCTGCATCTTCTGCGTAATGATATACTTTAGCTTTACCATAAATCGCATAAGCTAAACCACGAACATCTTTGGTTTGTTCTTTCAATGCGATGGATTTTTCAATAAATTTCATGGCAAAATACAATTTGCCTTTTTTTACTAAAACCCCTGAAAGATTATTATATACGTTAGATTCTAAGTTGAAATCACCTACTCTCTTTGCATTCCGAATAGCTTTTTTGTATTCATTTAAGGCACTGGCCACATCACCAATAAATTCATAGATGGTTCCCAACGATTTTTCAGTTCGGGATTGATTGTAATAATCGCCATATTTTTGGTAAATTTTTAGTGCATCACTAAAATTCATCAAACCTAAATGATACTGATTCGTTTTATAATATACCCCTGCTAAACTATATTTAGCATCAGCCACGCCACGTTCGTCTTGTAACGTTTCAAAAATTGAAATGGCTTGTTGCGAATAAGCTGTCGCTTTATCCATTTCGCCTATAACCATATTATATAAGGCTAACTGACTAAAAGCCTTTGCTGTGAGTGGTAAGTTTTGAATTTCCTCAGCAAGCCCCAATGCTTTTTCAGCAATCACAATACTCTTCACCAAATTATTGACACGAATAGTATGTGCTTCTGTCAATAGAGTTTCAATTTGATTCACTTCTGGATTCATCTAAAAAAGGTACTTGTGGTTAAATTCTATTTCCGTATAAAATTAAAATAATTATGCTTATGGCTATCTAACTGTGCAAAAAAAGTAGTTCAATGTAATTTATTTCTGATAAGTATTTGCAGATGTTTAAAACGCTTCATTTATATTATACATAGCTAGAAAATCGAGTGTTTCTTTTTGTACAAGCGTAATCTCATTGTTGCAACACAGATGTTCCTGAATATAATAATGTAGTATTCCTTTTTCTTTTAAATGCGCAATTTGAGATAAAGCCTTTAACTGGAAACCTTTTAATTCTTTCCTGATAGTCAGAATTTTTTCTTTAGAAAAATTACCTTCTTTATTCTCAAAGTTATAAATGGATAACAAATCCATATCTTCTACTTCTTGGAGAAGAACCTTCAAATGAAATGGGTTTTCTACCGTAGGTACAATCAAGCGTAAAGTACGGAGGATTCTTTTTATAACTGTTGGGTCATTTTTGCCCCATTGAAAAATTTGGTCAAAACAAAAATCGACAAACTCATCATAGTTAAATTCATTGATATGAATATTTTTATGCATCAAATGTCTCGCTTCTGAGGACGGAAATTGACGGTCGGATAAATGTTTTAAAATCTCCCCAATTTGGTCAATACAATTCAAACACGTTGTGGGGTCATTAACGGCTGGAGAAATAGCTTTGATGGCAATATCAACCAATTTTCGTACCCCAAAATTTATATCTTGAGTATGACTTCTAAACACATTAACTAGAAAAGTCACTTCCACAAGGCGTTCCAATTCTTTTTTCAAATCTTCAGAAAAAGCAACAGCCTCTACCATTAATAGTACAGAAGTTTCTTTCATAATATACTCCCCTACCACAGGTTTTTGATAAACCGCATGCACACCATATTTTTTAAAAATAACTTCAAGCAGTTGCTCTAATTTCACATAATTCACGCTTTCTAAATACCCTGACTCAAAAGGACTCACAATAGAAAAAACTTTAGCCGTTGACGTTGCTTGCTGTCTTTTATAAAGTAGCTCCCCTCCTTTTTGCCAAACTTCACGATACAATCCATGAATTTCTTGCACCATTTCTTTTTTAATTTGATTGGTTATACTTGAAATATTCATATTTACACTCAAGTACGTAATCATTGACGGATAAGACCAAACCAAAGCGCGCAATGCCAAAAACGTTCCAATGACCAATGTCACTAAAAAGGGTTGATTAGGATACACTACCGAAGCCAATTGCGGTAAAATACACAGAGCCACCGTTCCCACAAACAAGGCAATAAAATGTTGTACTCGTAAATCATTGGCTAAAAAATGACGCAAAATACGCGGTGAAAATTGCGAAGAGGCTAATTGCATCACCACAAAAATTACCGAAAAAGTGGTTAGAGAAATTCCAATCACAATGGAAACCAAGACATTAACCACAGGAATCAAGCGTTGATAAATTTCTAATGATGCACTACCAAAAAATATTCTATTGCCGAGTTTATAATCTAGAAACAGTAACAATAATCCAAAAAAGAGTGCGTATACACCACTCATTATCGTTCCTAAATATTTAATGACATGTTCAGTTCTTCCTGTAAAGAAATTCCTCATCGTATGGTTCTATTTTGAAATCGTAAATTTAAACTTTATCAAACCAACTTTTAAACCTTTTCAATAAAAATTAGTCCAAGTATAAAATCTAAGTTTTATGCAAAAATCATCGCTTTGGTCCTTACGTTTAGGTTTTTCTAATCAACAAAGTTCAGCAATTGAGTCGTTGGGATTGGATTTGTTTTTAAAACATTCCTTTGAAACGAATTCCAAGACAATTGAACCCGAGTTTTTAGCAAATAGCCCTAAAAATATCAAGGAATTACGAGAAAGAAGAAAAAATTTAAAAGCTTCAAGTCCAGAACAAGTAAAAGAAATGGTAGTTCAAGAAGCCAAGATTTCAAACGAAATGAAAGCCTGGTGGATTGACAAAATGATGACCGAAAAATATCCTTTGCGTGAAAAAATGACTTGCTTTTGGCACAACCATTTTGTGGCTACCTTCCAAAAAGTAAAAGTCAATCATTGGATTTTTGATTACAACCAACTCCTACGCGAAAATGCTTTTGGCAATTTTAAAGATTTGACCAAAAAAGTACTTAAAAGCAATGCCATGGTTCGTTATTTAGACAATGTTGATAACAAAAAAGGGAAAATCAATGAAAATTTGAGTCGGGAGTTATTAGAACTTTTCACTTTAGGCATTGGCAATTATACCGAAGAAGATATAAAAAACGGCGCAAAAGCCTTGGCTGGATTAGGTATTGGAGAAAAAGAAGCGATGTATCGTCGTAATTTTGAAGATAACGATACAATTACTTATCTGGGCAAAACAGGTAAATTCAAAGCAGATGATTTGGTTGATATCATTTTCGAACAAAAAAACATTCCGTATTTAATCACCAAAAAAATCTTACAATGGTTTATTTATGATGCCCCCAAAGAAGCATTGATAAAATATTACGGAGACTTTTTCAAGAAAGTAAATTTTGAAATACAACCGCTTTTAACCAAAATCATTACCGAAGAATTTGCAAAAGAAAATGCTGGTTCAAAGATTAAAAACCCTTTGGAATTCATTTTGCAATTGGTTGACGCCTTGCAAATCGATGTAAAAAACAAAAAAGCCATTGTTTTTTTCTTGAAAGAACAAGGCATGGATTTATTCAATCAACCCAATGTAAAAGGTTGGGAAGGTGGTAAAACATGGCTTACCTCACAAATTTATTTGCAACGTCAAAATGTTTGCGATTTAGTTCTACAAGGAAAAACTTTTAACCGACGATCGGTAAGTAAAGACAAGGAGAATGAGGCAATGAACCTAACTTTTGTCCCAAAATTTAATTGGAAAGGGGTTACAAATAAAGAAATCATTCAGCACATCACAGACCGGTTTTTATTTATGGTAGATGAAAACAATCAAAAAGATTTTGAAGCCGTTTTGAAGTACGATTTCAATCCAGAAGCTCAAAATGCCAATCAAGCTGTTTTACGTTTATTTAACGCTATTACCAAAACACCCGAATTTCAACTCATATAGTTAATGGTTTATTGTTTTTAGTTAATTGTTCCATGAATACTGAAATTTAACTACAAACCAGAAATATTTCACAAACTTTTAAACTTTAAACATATAAACTTTTAAACATTTTAAAAAAATGAACAGAAGAAATTTTTTATCGCTCACAGGTACTTTCACAGGAGGTATGCTTCTTTTACCTGATTTTCTATATGCTTTTGGTTCACAACATCAATCAAATTTGGTAGTGGGTGAACAGTGTTTGGTTTTTATTCAATTGAATGGTGGCAATGATGGTTTGAATACTTTTGTCCCATTTGACGACCCTAATTATTATTATAACCGACCAAAAATTGCGCTTTCAAAAGACGAGGTAATAGGCAAAAACAAAGGCATGGCATTTCATCCCGCTTTAAAAAGTTTTGCCCAAATACAACAAAATGGTGATTTGACCGTGCTTCAAAATGTAGGCTATCCCGAACCGAATCGTTCGCATTTTCGTAGTCAAGAAATTTGGCAAACCGCTTCAGCATCGAATCAATACGTAAATGAAGGCTGGTTGGGCAGGTATTTGGATTTACAATGCCACGAACACACGCCAACGGCTGGAATAAATCTAGACAGTATAGACAATTTAGCGTTAAAAGGCAACGAACCCAATGCCATAACTGTAAAAGACCCGATCCGTTTTAAAGCTAAAGAAAACAATGAAGAAAGTGTCACTTTATCCAATAATCCTCAATTGGATTTTGTTAGAAAAATAGCCAATTCGGTGACGGAAGGTGCTGAAGAAATTCAAAATGCTTTAGCAAAATCGACCTCTGAAAATTCGTATCCTAAAACGGGGTTGGGTAAAAATCTTGAATGGATTGCCCGCTTAATCAAAGGCAATTTGAATTCGAAAGTCTATTATACTTCTTTGGGCGGATTTGATACGCATGACAACCAATTGGCCATTCATAAAAATAAATTAACCGAGTTAAATGATGCTGTTTTTAGTTTTTACACCGATTTGAAAAACGCTAAACTATTGCAAAACGTGACATTGGTAGTTTTTACCGAATTTGGAAGACGCGTGAAAGACAACGGCAACGGTACCGACCATGGTACGGCAGGCCCTATGTTCATCATTGGCGGAAATAACAAAGGCAACGTACTAGGCAAAAATCCTGATTTGACCAATTTAGACAACGGTGATTTGAAATTTGAAATTGATTTTAGAAGTGTTTATGCCACACTTTTACAGCAAAAAATGAATTTTGACGCGAGTAAAATTGGTATTACCAACAAGCAATTATCAAGTATTTTTTAAAAAACTATTAACTCATAACTATAAACTCATAACTATGTAGTATCTTTGCCGGCTTTTTAATTTTGAAAGAATGTTGAAGAATAGTATTTTAAAGGGAGTATTTTTAGTAGGATTAGGTGCTACAAGTTATGGTATGTTAGCCACTTTTGTAAAATTAGCCTACAAAGAAAATTACACCACAGCCGAGGTTACTTCCTCGCAATTTATTTATGGAATTTTAGGAATGTTATTGATAAATGCTTTCCAAAAATTAAAGAAAAAAGAAGAGGTAATCAAAGCTACCCCAACCAACATCATGCATTTGATGCTTGCGGGAACTTCGTTAGGTATGACCAGTGTTTTTTATTATTTAGCGGTAAAATACATTCCTGTTTCTATTGGTATCGTTTTATTAATGCAAACGGTTTGGATGGGTGTTTTACTTGAGTGGTTTTTAGACAAAAAAGCGCCATCTGTACAAAAAATCGTATCGGTAGGAATCGTGTTAGTAGGAACAGCCTTAGCCACCAATCTATTTAATAAATCTTTAGCTTTAGACTGGAGAGGAATTTTATGGGGCATGTTAGCAGCTGCTTCATTCACGACCACCATGTTCACCGCTAATAGAATTGCTTTGGGTATTTCATCAGCGCAACGCAGTTTGTATATGTTGTTAGGAGGCGCTGTAATTGTATTTGGATTTTCAATCGCGACACAAGTTACCCCGTTTAACTTAGGTATTTTCACCAAATGGGGCATCGTATTAGCCTTATTCGGTACTATCATTCCTCCTATCTTGATGAATGCAGGATTTCCTCATACAGGTATTGGTTTAGGAAGTATTGTATCTTCATTAGAATTACCCGTTTCCGTGATGATGGCCTTTATGATTTTGAATGAAACTGTTGTTGTCACACAATGGATTGGAATAATTTTGATTATCTTAGCCATAGTGATTATGAATCTCAATTGGTCTAAGAAATAATGTTATTCCCTGAGAATATATTACCTGATGCCGAAATAGAATATATTCCGGCATTTTTTTCATTTGAAAAAGCCCAAGAACTCTTTGAAAAATTAAAAACCGATATCATTTGGCAACAAGACACTTTAACCGTTTTTGGAAAAGAGTATTTGCAACCGCGTTTAACAGCCCTATATGGCAATGAAGGCAAACCGTATGGGTATTCCAATATTGTGATGCAACTTCATGATTGGAATCCGTTATTAATGTATATAAAAGAGGAAGTTGAAAAAGAATGCCAAGAAATTTTTACAACCGTTCTGCTCAACTACTATCGCAATGGTCAAGACAGTATGGGGTGGCATGCCGATAATGAGAAGGAATTGGGACGTAATCCAATTATAGCGTCACTTACTTTTGGTGCAGAAAGAAGCTTTCAACTCAAACACAATACCATTGAATCAGCCAAACAAAACATTACACTGGCTCATGGAAGCCTACTCGTTATGAAAGGTACCACCCAACACTTTTGGAAACACCAAATCCCAAAAACACAGAAACCAGTGGGTGGTAGAATTAATTTGACCTTTAGGATAATAAAATAACCAATGATTTATTTTCCTTTAAAAATAAACTTTACAAAACATCCAAACTCCCCTTCCCTTCTCTGATTACTTCTGGCTCATCCCCTGATAAATCAATAATTGTGGAAGCATGATTATCACCATAGCCTCCATCAATAACCACATCGACTATATTCTGCCATTTCTCAAAAATTAATTCTGGATCGGTGGAATATTCTAAAATTTCATCATCATCATGAATGGAGGTGGAAACAATGGGATTTCCAAGACGTTTTACAATTTCTATGGCTATTACATTATCGGGAACACGAATTCCTACGGTGGTTCTTTTTTTGAATTCTTTAGGCAAATTATTATTTCCAGGCAAAATAAAAGTATAAGGCCCAGGCAAGGCTCTTTTAAGAATTTTAAAAGTAGAGGTATCAATTTGCTTGATGTAATCCGAAATATGACTTAAATCGCTACATACAAATGAAAAATTAGCTTTTTCTAACTTCACTCCTTTAATCTTCGCAATACGTTCTAAGGCTTTGGTATTAGTAATATCACAACCTAATCCATATACGGTATCCGTTGGATAAATAATTAATCCGCCATCTTTTAAAGCTTTTACTACTTTAGCTATTTCTTTTTCGTTGGGGTTTTCGGGGTAAATTTTGATGAATTGCGCCATTCTTTTAAATTTAGAAATTAGAAATAAGAATTTAGAAAAAAAACTAATTACTTATCACTTTTTACTTTTTACTTTTCACTAAAGTTACTTCTTTTTCTTACTTTTCACAACACCTTTTTCGGCAAATTCTAATCCATATTGCAACCATCTATCCAATTGAGTATGGGTTTGAAACACTTCTGGGTCAATAAATAAAAAGCCTTTCATGATTTTGCCTGTAAAATTCATAGGACTAACGCCGTTTTCTTGCAATAAGCCTTCATAATGTTCCTCTAGTACTCGAAGCATGAGTTGGTCATCAACAATTCCAACACACATTTTATCGTTAATCATACAACCATAGCCACCAAACATTTTTTTGGATTCAAAAACAATCCCTTGCTCTAAGAGCCGTTTTTCTATAGTGATGGCTAAAGTTTCGTTGTACGACATATAATTATTGAACTTTTTTTAAATGCATTTGTAGCGTATCCTTATAAAACACCATATTCCATTCCATAGAATCATTTTTAAATTTACGAATATTTACGGGAATAGTATCTGGCGTTTCAAGATTTTTTTCATACGAAATAACGCGCAAAGCATCCGTATTTTTATCATAATCATACTTCATATAAATAGAAACATCATCATCATATTTCCATGGATTAGCCGTAAATAATAAATTACCTCTTTCTTCAAAATAGATAGTTTTCCAAGCTAATGTATCTTTTTGCCAAGCATTAGTATCAATATTTTTCCCGTTTCGTTGCAACTTTTCAACTTTCCACTTGCCAAAATATTTTGAAGAAGCGTAGACCTTATTTTTATATTGCGTCAGAAATACTATCGGGAGAATCAAACATATAATTCTAGCTACATTTCTAAAACTTTTTGTACCAACAGAGGCTAAATCCGTATTAAAATTTTTAAATAAACTTATAATCTCGTCTTTCCTTTGAAATAACAAATACGACAACCCTAAAACCATAGTTAAAGCCGTAAAAGTGGTAATTGGACCTATTCCATAAAAAATATTAATCAAAAGAATATTAAACATAACCGGTAACAACATAGAAATACCAATTAAAATAGTTTTTCGATAAAGCAATAAATAACTACCTACAATCTGGAAAAAAGCAATAACTACCGAAATACCGAAAGAATAACTGTAATAAATCCATGTTAATTGTTGACCACTTAACAGCCCCGCAGGCGTATCACTTGCACTAAAAGAAGGCGCAAAATTGATTCCCATTAATTTTTCAAATCCAAAGATTGAAATATGTAACGCCAACCAAAAACGTAAAAGTGAGGTTAAAAAAATATGTCTTTGTTCAGAATTGAAGCTCCCTCTTTTTTCCTTTAAATGCCAATAGATGGAAAATCCAATAGAAAAAAGTATAGCCACAGCAATGGCTATAAGTCCAAAAGGTAGAATAAACTTAGACCAAGTGAAGGGCAACAACGGCATTACGATGAACAGAATCACATTTACAATACCTACAATAGATAAAAAACTAATAGAAAGTTTTGTAAACCAATTCGATTTAGCTAAAATTTGGTTTGAAATCATAAAAGTTTGGTTAAAATTTGTTAATACTTTAAAATATCAACAAATTTTATGCCATTTTTAACAAGAAAATACACAAACCCTCTATTTAGGACTATTAAAAATTATCCAATCACGTTCAACTTTGCAAATCGTAACAACAGTTTTTTGATTCCTCCTACATCAAAACGGATTTCAGCTTTTCTATCGGCTCCAGCGCCTTCTAAATTAAGAACTTCTCCCTTACCAAAACGTTCATGCATCACAACATCACCCACGTTTACTTTGGTTTCAACACCACTACTAAAAGTAACACTTGAGGTAGTCATGGGTTTCAAACGACGTATATTTGCTTCCGGCTTGGGGTCTTGCTCGGTAATATATTTGGGCGGTGTACCAGCCACAGGTTTTGACAAACGTAGTTTAGATTTATCTACATCCCCGAAAATATCAGCATTGATAGTCGGTTTGTATTTATAATTAGTTTCTACCGGTGTTAAAAACTCTAAAAAGTTATCGCCTATTTCTTCAATAAAACGAGAAGGTTCACCATCTACCAATTTCCCCCAGCGGTAACGCGATTGGGCATAGGTTAAATACGCCTGATGCTCTGCTCTGGTTAATGCCACATAAAACAAACGTCGTTCTTCTTCGAGTTCGCTACGTGTATTCAAACTCATAGCACTTGGAAACAAATCTTCTTCCATTCCCACGATAAAAACGGTTGGAAACTCTAATCCTTTAGCCAAATGAATGGTCATCAATGCTACACGGTCATCATCTCCAGTATCATTATCTAAGTCAGTGGCAAGAGCTACGTCTTCTAAAAATTCAGATAAAGAACCACGAGCCCCATCTACTTCCTGTTGACCTTCGGTAAAATCCTTGATACCATTGAGTAATTCTTCAATATTTTCAATTTTAGCAATACCTTCAGGAGTACCATCTTTTTTCAATTCTTGAACTAAACCCGTTTTTTTGGTCACATGGTCAGTCAAATAAAAAGCATCTTGATTTTCATTAATGACTTGAAAACTCTTTATCAATGTTACAAAATCATTAATACGCTGTTTAGTACCAGAATTCAGTTTTAAATCAATCTTATCTACATGTTCCATCACTTCAAAAATGGAACGTTTGTAATAATTAGCCGCAACGGTTAGTTTTTCCACAGTAGTATCCCCTATGCCTCGTGCTGGATAATTAATCACACGCACTAAAGCTTCTTCATCTTTCGGATTTATAACCAATCGTAAATACGCCAAGACATCTTTAATTTCCTTGCGCTGATAAAAAGATAAACCGCCATAAATACGATACGGAATATCACGTTTACGCAAAGCATCCTCCATGGCGCGCGATTGCGCATTGGTACGATACAAAATAGCAAAATCTCCGTTTTTCATTTGCTTTTGCATCTTCGTTTCAAAAATGGTTGAGGCTACAAAACGTCCTTCTTCTCCATCTGTCAAACTACGATGCACACGAATTTTTGGGCCATCCTCATTAGCTGTCCAAACCACTTTTTCAAGTTTGGTTTTGTTGTTGTCAATAACGTTGTTAGCCGCTTCTACAATATTTTTAGACGAACGATAGTTCTGTTCCAAACGATACATTTGTACGTTATCGTAATCTTTTTGGAAATTCAAAATATTATTAATGTTGGCACCACGGAAAGCATAAATACTTTGCGCATCATCACCCACCACACATATATTCTGAAATCTATCCGATAACGCACGCACAATCAAGTATTGCGAATGGTTGGTATCTTGATACTCATCAACCAAAATATAACGAAAACGGTCTTGATATTTCATCAAAACATCGGGAAAACGCGTTAGAAGTTCATTGGTTTTTAACAATAAATCGTCAAAATCCATAGCCCCACTTTTGAAACAACGTTCTACATAATTTTGATAAATTTCTCCAATACGAGGCTTTTTACTCATAGCATCAGCCTCTTGCAATTCAGGATTATTGAAATACGCTTTTACTGTAATCAAACTATTTTTGTACTGTGAAATCCGACTTAAAACCTGTTTGGGTTTATAAATATCCTTATCCAATTGCATTTCTTTGATAATTTGACCTATCAAACGTGCGGAATCTTGCGAGTCATAAATTGTAAAATTAGAAGGATACCCTAATTTTTCCGATTCGATACGTAAAATTTTAGCAAAAATAGAGTGAAAGGTTCCCATCCAAAGGTTTTTAGCTTCATTATTCCCCACAATATCCGCAATACGCACTTTCATTTCACGTGCTGCTTTATTGGTAAAGGTTAAGGCTAAAATATTAAACGCATCCACACCTTGGTGCATTAAATTAGCAATACGAACCGTCAGTACACGTGTTTTTCCAGAACCCGCACCTGCAATAACAATCATCGCTCCATCTTTCTGAAGTACAGGCGCACGTTGCGCATCATTTAACTTAGCAATTATATCCTGAATCATAGTCAAAAACAAAAAGCCAAAATTACGCCACCAAAAATTGGATTACAATTATTTTTTTGAGTTTATTTGTATTCAACTTTTTGTTTCAAGTTTCAAGTTCAATGTTTCAAGTTATGATTCATTAACTTTAAACTTTTAAACCTTAAACTTTGAACTTTGAACTAATAGAATGGATACAACAAAATTATTTGAAATTGCTGCGTATACCCTACCTTCTTTAATTACGGGTGGTGTAGCTTATTATTTATTTACTGCATACTTTAAAGACCAACAACATACTCGCAATTGGGTGTTGCAAAAAGAAAATCAAAAAGAGGCTTTACCTCTAAAATTGCAAGCTTACGAACGCATGGCTTTATTTTTAGAACGTATTAATCCTAACAAATTGGTTTTGCGCGTGGCACCGATGAGTGAAGACAAAAAGCTTTATGAAGTTTTTTTAGTAGAGCATATCGAACAAGAATTAGAACATAATATCACCCAACAAATCTATCTTTCTGATGATTGTTGGAAAGTAATTACTACGGCAAAAAACACTATTATTCAAAACATTCGTAAAAATGCCTTACGCGAAGATGTAAAAAATGCGGAGGCTTTAAGAGAAGCTATTTTGGTACAATTAAGCGCACAGGAATCGCCTACCGATGTGGCTTTAGCTTATTTGAAAAAAGAAGTTACACAAATGATCTAACAAAATGAGATTGTATTTAGCGTACAATCTCATTTTTCTTTTTATTTAAAACAATAAAATTTATTAGCTTTTAGTAGAACTATCAGATTTAGTCTAAGTAATCTTCAAAATTCCCATTAAAAAGGTTTATAAATGCATTTCTTACAGTACCATCTGCATTTAACAACATACACCTGTGGATTTTAGTAATCACCCACTCTTTTTTAATTTGTTCAAAATTGGTGGCGTGCAATTCTGGAATATTGAAATTATAATGACTCATAGTCGTTTTCCAATCATTAGGACAAGAATCAATATTAACAGCGACAAAATTTAAATCGGGATGTCTTTTCTTCAAATCTTTCACTCTTTTATGAGCGAGCTCTAAATGTGATTTGGCTTCTGAACTCCAAAAAAATACGACTGTTTTTTGCTTATTTGTAGGTATTTTTTTAATTTTTGTTCCATCTATTTTTTCCAGGTCAACATCAGGAAGTGTGCTACTCTTTGCTAATTTTTGTATCGAATTAGCTATAGATCGTATTTTTTCTTTGCTTTCCTTATCAGTTGATAATTTATAATATTCTGTTAAAAAAGCTTTATTGTTTTCAGTATTTTGATCTTCTAAAAGATACATAAAAGCGACATTGTGCAGTACTGTGTTTTTTATATCTCTATTTGAAAAAATAGAATCAGTTACTTTAAGTTTGTCAATATTATTTTTAACAATCAAAGCATCTTCTTTACTTTTACATGTAATATTATTGAGCATAGAGGTTAAATATCCAACAAAAGGTGCAAAATGAGTTAGTTTTTCATTATTAAAATCAATTTGCTTTCTAAAATCATAATAATCTTTAGGTAAAATTTTACAAACATCTTTATTCGTTCTGAATTGATGTACCATAGGGTATAACTCCTTTTTTGCAAAATAAGGAAAATCTAACATGGATTTAGCATAGACATCAAAATCATCATCCCAATCTATTTGATTTCTTTTTTTGTCATAAAAGCTTTTTTTATTTTTAAATTCTGAATCAATTTTTGTTTCAAATTTTTTCAAATCGTAATCGTAAATGTCAAAATTTTCATTTTTTTCCGCTTCATTCTTTAAAAATAACTCAATTAAGAAATTGTTTTTTTCATCTCCTCTACCACAAAAAGTTAGAGAATTATCAAATTCGTAAGTGTTCAAACGAATCATTAAACTATCACCTTTATCAAAATACACATATTGATATTCCGGTTCATGACGAAAAGTGTACATACCAGGAGTTAAGGTATCATATTTTTGCAAAAAACGATTGTTATTATCTAATTCAATAGTATCAATAATTTTTTCACCTTTACAGAGATAAACAAATTTCGAATTAGGGTTGATAATCTCGCCACCAAAATAGGCTGCATCACTTGAAGAATGCAACATATCACCACAAGATACAGTGATAAATGATGACGATGTCATAAATAAGAAGAGTATTTTTTTATAATAGGCAATCATTATATGGTATTTACAATAAGCAAATATATTTTTATATATTAAAAGTTGCTGTTAACAGACAGTTAAAGTTATTTCTTACTATAAAATAAGAAAGTTCAAATAAAATTAAAAAGATTTATAAAGTCTTTAAAATAAATATTTTTAATTTGTAAAAAAAACCTTGAAAACAGTTTTATTTATCGGTTTAGTATTTCCTGAACCTAATTCTTCAGCAGCGGGTACACGAATTATTCAATTGATCCATTTGTTTCAAGCTCAAAATTATAAAGTACTATTCGCTTCAAGTGCACAAAAATCAGACTTCACTTTCGATTTAGCCTCAATTGATGTAGAAACAATTGCAATTGAATTAAATAATTCTAGTTTTGATGACTATATAAAACAAGCTAACCCTAATATCGTTGTTTTTGATCGCTTCATAGCAGAGGAACAATTTGGCTGGCGCGTAGCTGAATCTTGCCCTAATGCTATCCGAATTCTTGATACCGAGGATTTACATTGCTTGCGATATGCACGCCAAAAGGCAGTAAAAAAATCAGAGGATTTCCAAATGGCTGATTTACTCAACGAACCTTCATCCTTTAGAGAAATAGCAAGTATCTATAGATGCGATTTAACTTTAATGATTTCTGATTTTGAAATGACTGTTTTGACTGATTTTTTTAAAATTGATTCAAAATTATTGTGCTATTTACCGCTTTTTTATGAAGCAAAAAATGATGTAATCCCTTATGATGATAGAAAAGATTTTGTTTTTATTGGAAACTTTATTCATGATCCCAATTATGATGCTGTATTGCAATTAAAAAACCTATGGAAATCGATAAAAAAACAGCTACCTGACACTGAATTGCATATTTATGGCGCCTATCCGTCTGCAAAAGTGTTTCAACTGCATAATGAAAATGAAGGATTTTTGATTAAAGGACGCGCAAAAGACGCCTATGAAGTCATAGAAAATGCAAAAGTTTTGCTGGCACCTTTGCGTTTTGGGGCAGGTATAAAAGGCAAATTATTAGAAGCTATGGTTGTAGGCACCCCTTCAGTGACTACCGCAAATGGTCAAGAAGGAATAGCAACCACGCACTGGAATGGAAGCGTAACAAACCAAATGAATGAATTTGTTACTAATGCTATTGAAATTTATACAAACAAAACTCTTTGGGAACAATGCCAAAAAATAGGTTTCGAAATATTAAAGCATAAATTTGAGAAATCACTCTACTCACTCGATTTTTCAAAGAAAATTAGCTTATTGAGCCAGAATTTACTCATACATAGAAAAAATAATTTTATAGGTAATTTACTGTATCAGAATCAGTTTGCAAGTCAAAAATTTATGTCAAAATGGATTGAAGAAAAAAACAAATTATAAAATATCACAATTGATAGATTTTTTCATAAATTTATTCAGAACTAAATATTTTTAGCACCAGATATTGTTACCCTTGATTAAGACATATAATTTTTTAGAAATTCAAATTTTTAAAATGATACATTTTAACGAATGGTGGCATTTCGTTTTAATTTTGATTTGTACATTTGGGTTATTCTTTTATGGCTATAAAAAGATCTCTCTAGTTAATAAAGAAATTATACATGATTATTCTGAAATTGAAAATACTACCGAACAATACCGTTTTTTTTTCTTATTTGTAGGTATAGCATTGGGTGTTTTTGAACTACTTTACACCTATTTAGGTTTAATGCACTATTTCAATTTTCGAATTAACTACTTATTTTCAAGTGTATTAATAGCTATTTTCATCTTTAGTTTTATTTCAGAATTAATTAAAAATAATTTAGATAAAATTTTTAGCACTTTATTCCTTTTGTATTATTTAAGTGTAATTATGCGCTTAATCAATATACATCCTCATTCTACTGCGCCATTTGATTTTGTTATTATCCTTTTTTTCTCGTATCATTCATTTACAAAACTTCGAAATTATTGGATTTTTATTTTACTAAATTACTTTGTAATCAGCTGTTTGTTTATTACACATCATCTCGATAAATCGCTTTTTTTAGCATTAAATTATTGTTGCTTTATTGCTTCATTAATTAATCATGCACGCTATTTAGTACGAACTAATGCCACTGAAAATTTCCTTTTTGCGGACAATGTCGTGAACAAAGGAAATTCTCTAGTTTTAGGAGTCAACAAAGAGGGCGAAGTTATTTATTGTTCAAAAACAATAACACAAATATTAGGATATACTCCTGAGGAAGTATTAGGAAGTAATTTTTGGATATTAACACAAGATTCTGAATTTACCATTGATAATTATGAAATAAACTCACAATTATACATACGAAAATTAAAGACAAAGGACGGTTCGCATCGTTATATACAATGGAAAGATTCAAAATATTCTGAGGATATTTATGTAGGTATTGGTCAAGATGTTACAGGGCAATATAATTTTGAACAGTTGTATCAAAATTTAATTGAATCAGCCAATGATATCATTTATGAAACCGATAGAGAAGGTAATTTTACTTTTGTGAATTCTTATGCTAAAAACATTTTTAATTTAACTAACGAACAAGTCATTGGTAGAAATTTCGTTGCCTTTATACGCAATGATTTCCAATATACCGTTTTAAATTTTTATAGAAATCAATTGTTAGAGCGTGAAAGCGTTTCATCTATTGAATTTCCTGTTGTAAATGGTGATATGGAAATATGGGTATCTCAAAAAGTATCTGTAAAACGAAATGCAGAAAACAAACTTATTGGGTTTTCAGCTATAGCTAGAGATGTTACTTTGATAAAAAAATTAGAAAAAGAACAAAATACACGACAAAAAAAGAACGAATCGTTTAATAAAATCATTAATTCTTTAGCCACATTATCTTATAAAGCCAATGAAAAATTTGAAGATCGAATTCAATTAATTTTAAAAACAGTTTCTAATGGATCATCCATTGACCGAATCAGTTATTGGGAATATGATGCCGATAGTTTGAAATGTTTTTCAATGTATCTTTTAGATCAAAATGAATTTAAAGGCAAAGGATTAATTACTTACAGAGATGAAAGACCTAAATACTTTGAAAATTTAGGAAAAGAGCAGCTAATTGTCGCTACAGATGTTTTTCAAAACGAATATACCTCAGAGTTTGTAAAAGATTATTTTGTACAAGGTAAAATTTTATCAATGCTCAACATTCCCGTTTTTATAAATGGTAAATTTCATTCTTTATTAAGTTTTGAAACTACAAAAATGAAACGCGAATGGGACAATGACGATATCAATTTTGCACGATCTATTGCTGATGTTGTGGCCTTAGCTATAGAAACATTTCGAAGAAGAGCTACAGAGGAAAAATTAGAATCACGTACAAAAATTTTAACCGCAATAGCAGTTTCTACTGAAAAACTTTTAAAAAATAACAATCTAGATCAATTATTTGAGGAAATATTTTCCATAGTTGGTACGGCCACTAATATTGACCGTATTTATTATTTTGAGAATGATGAACATAACAAAACTTTTACTCAAAAAAATGAATGGGTTCAAAACAATATTACACCTCAAATTGCTAATGCACAATTGCAAAATATGGATCATGATAAAAACTTAATTTATTATGAAGTCTTAAGCCAGAAAAAAGTTTTCAAAAGAAGAACTTCGGAAATTAGCGATCCATACATTTTAGAACGATTAAATTCGCAAGGAATTCTATCAATCTTACTCTTCCCTATTTTTATCAATGGTGTTTTTAGAGGTTTTTTAGGCTTTGACGATTGTACTTTAGATAGAGATTGGACTGAAGAGGAAATTAGTATTTTGCAAATTCTTGCTAATAATGTTTCCATAACTATTGAACGTATTGAAAATCTGAATTTAATTGAAGAAAGTCAAAACCAATTTAAGCTTTTAGCTGATAATATTCCTGGAGTCGTTTTTCTTTCTAAAGACGATGAAAAATTTACTAAAATATACATTAACGACAAAGTTGAAGCCTTAACAGGCTATACTAAAGAAGAATTTTTAGAAGGCAAGGTTTTTCTTATCGATTTAGTGCACAAAAAAGATAAACCACTAGTAATAAGCGAAAATAATAAGGCCTTTGGCAACAATATTCCTTTTCAATTAATTTACAGAATAAAGAAAAAAACAGGTGAATATGTTTGGATAGAAGAATTTAGCGATACCGTTATCAGAGACGGTAAAGTAGCCTATATAGGAGGAATACTAGTAGATGTTACGGAGAAAAAAATTATTGAAAAAGAAATAAAAGCAAGACAATTTGCGGAAGCTTCAAACAAAGCTAAATCCGAATTTTTAGCTAATATGAGCCATGAAATAAGAACCCCTTTAAACGCAATTATTGGTTTTTCTGGTTTGTTAAAAGAAACTACTTTAGATACTACACAAAATGAATATTTATCAACAGTGAATCAATCGGCTAAAATTCTTTTAGAGGTGGTTAACGATATACTCGATTTTTCAAAAATTGAAACCGGAAAACTTGAACTTGAATTTAAAAAGACCAACTTATTTGATTTAGCCAATCAACTAATTGAAATGATTCGTTTTGATGCTGAAAAGAAAAATATAGGGTTAACTTTTAATTTTGATTCTCAAATCCCTAAACATGTAGCCCTTGACCCACTACGTGTTAAACAAATTTTGTTAAATTTACTTTCTAATGCGGTAAAATTTACAAATATTGGTCAAGTGGAGCTAAAAATACAATTACTAGCTTGTGAATCAAACATGGCTAAAATTAAGTTTTCAGTATTAGATAGTGGTATTGGTATCAAAAAAGATAATCAACAAAAAATATTTGAACCTTTTTCACAAGAAGATAATTCAACCACTCGAAAATATGGTGGTACTGGTTTAGGATTAGCTATTTCAAACAATATGCTACAACTAATGGGTACTAAATTAGAATTAGAAAGTGAATACGGCAAAGGGAGCAATTTTAATTTTGTGTTAGACTTGAATTATTTTGTAAATTCAAATGAAATTCAGTCTGAAGAAATAGAAGAAATAGATATTACTTATGAAAACATCTCGCAATCTATAGAAAATTTAGTGGAAAAGTCGTTCAAAATATTAATCGTTGAAGACAATCGTATTAATATGATGTTAGCCCGAACATTATTAAAAAAATTATTACCTAAAGTAATGGTATTTGAAGCAGAAAATGGCATTTTGGGAGTTGAAAAATTCAAAGAACATCAACCTGATTTAATTCTTTTAGATGTCCAAATGCCCATTATGAACGGGTATGAAGCAGTACAAGAAATTAGAAAAGAAAATAAGCTAGTTCCCATTATTGCCTTAACCGCAGGTACTATTCAAGGTGAAAAAGAAAAGTGTATTGAAGCAGGAATGAACGATTATATTTCTAAACCTATAGATAAAGAATTGTTTGAAGAAAGTTTGATAAAATGGTTGTCTAAAATTTAAAAAAAAACTCAATATGAAATGGCAAGGTAGACGTCAAAGTGATAATGTAGAAGACCGTAGAGGTATGTCTTCAAGTGGTAAAGTTGTAGCTGGTGGTGGTGCCATAGGGATAATCATCTTACTTCTAAATATGTTTGGTGGAGAAACTGGGCAAACCATTGGCGGTTTATTACAGCAAACACAACAACAAGCACCTGCGCAACAAGAACAAAGAGCTCTTACTGCCGAAGAAAAAGAAACGGGAGCTTTTGTATCGACAGTTTTTGCGGATACCGAAGATATTTTTGGTAAACTAATGCAAGAACATAATGTGAAATACCGTAATCCTAAAATGGTGCTTTTTACAGAAGCTGTGGAAACAGCCTGTGGTAGTGCTTCGGCGGCAATGGGTCCTTTCTATTGTCCTGGCGATGAGAAAGTTTATATGGATTTGAATTTTTTTGAAGAATTGCGTACTCGTTTTGGAGCCAAAGGAGGTGATTTTGCTACTGCATATGTAATTGCACACGAAGTGGGGCATCATTTACAAACCGTATTAGGAACTTCAAACAAAGTTAGACAACTTCAACAAAACATGAGTAAAGAAGAAGGAAATCGATTATCTGTAGCTTTGGAATTACAAGCTGATTTTTATGCTGGTGTTTGGGCACATCACAACCAAAAATACTTAGATGCTAATGATATTGATGAAGCTCTAAGTGCTGCACAAGCCGTAGGAGATGATGCGATTCAAAAAAGAATGCAAGGTTATGTTGTTCCAGAATCTTTTACTCACGGTACCTCAGAACAGCGCAAGAAATGGTTTACAAAAGGATTTCAAACTGGTGATTTGAGCGCTGGCGATACTTTTGCAGAAATTAAATAAAAAAACTATTAAAAAAAGTAAAATGAAAGGCTTCAAAGAGGCCTTTCATTTTTTTATTTTATAATTTGCATCTTTTACTACAGTTGCTGAAAAAAACAAAACTGTATTGAATATCAAAAATATTAATAAGTATCATTAAGAGTTTTTATAAAACTGATTAAATCTTTAATTTCCTGATCCGACAAATTAAGATGATCATCAGGTAAAGTTTGATTATCTATCGTTAAGCCTATCCCTTTTCCTCCCCCATTGTTATAAAAAGAAATCACTTCTTCTAAAGTATTAAAACCTCCATGATGCATGTATGGGAATGTTAAGGCGCTATTACGAATCGTTGGTGTTTTGAAAGCATGTTTTTTTAAGGGCGCTTTTGTAATAAGATATTCACCTAAATCGGTATCAATTTTTTTGGAATTTACTGAAGTTGTAATTCCTAGTACTTCACTTTCCGTTTTGTTGTATAATGGTGGTACGCTTCCATTAAATAATGGAAAAAAATGACAAGTAGCACATTTGCCTTTGCCCATAAATACATTGAAACCATTTTTTTCTTTTGAACTCAAAACGGCTTTGTTTCTTAAATACTGGTCAAATTTTGAATTCATCGGGCTTAATGTTCGTATATAACTGGCTAATGAAATCAGAAGGTTTTGCTCGGTGATGGTATTAGCATTTGGGAAAGTTTCTTTGAACTTTTTTAAATAGATTTTGTCTGAATTCAATTTTTTTAAAGCTGTACTAAAACTTCCATGCATTTCATTCTTGTTATTGATAACTGCTTTGGCTTGGTCTTCGAGGTAGGTTACTCTACTGTCCCAAAATAAATTATTTTGCAAAGCTGCATTTAGGAGTGTTGGGGTATTGCGTGCGTTGTTCAAGTTACTAACTGCCTTTACTTTGTGGTCCGCATAGCCAAGTTCAGGGAGGTGACACGTGGTGCAAGCAACGGTATTATCACCGCTTAATATAGGGTCTTTAAAAAGTGTTTTTCCTAAATCAATTTGCGCTTGGGTGGGATTACGATTATATTGTGGGGCAAAATAATTGACGTTAAAAACTTTTTCTTCAAATGGAGACGCTTTAGAAAAATCAATTGCGCTTGTAAAAGTATTAGCTTCAATTTTTAGCTCCTTTTGTAAATGATGGATGTATTTGTAAAGCGGAATGCAATATTCTGTAATAAAAAACGCTCTGTCAAAATGATTGAAATTTTGATTTTTTTCTAAATAGATTGTTGTTTTCTTTTCTATTTGTTCAATTTTTGAATCGGATTTATAGCTTGCTAATGTTCTATAAATACTAGTAATTGCGCTTTGGGTTTCTGGGATGGCGTAATTAGCTATAGGCGAGTCAAAACCTGTTATCCCTAGACTCATAATTCGGATAAGGTTTAACTTTTGGGCTTCAAAAATATTACTGTCGGATAAATCTAGATTATTAATTTTACTTTGTAAAGCACGTGTATATCCTAATAATATATTGATTTGTAGTTGCGTTTCTTTTAAATCAATAGGACTATTAAATATGAGTTCCTCAATTTTTTGGAAACCAGATGCCTCTTCTAGTCTACGATTACTGTCCATTAAATCGTTTTTATCTATGGCAGCGCCATTCATGTTCTCGGCAGTTTCTGGGAAATAAAAAGCTGTCAAACTTTCAATTTTTTTGTAGGTAATTCTTGTCTTTTTGAATTGGGTCTGAAGAGTTTTTAATGGTGATCTATCTTTAGCGAGTCGCTCTAAAGTAGTGAGTTGTTGTGTTAAAATAGCAGTGTTTTTAATCAAATTGTTTTTTATTTCTTTGGTGGCAGTTATACTCTTATACTCTTGCTTTTTGCAAGCGTTTAAAGTAAAAATAACGATTAGGGCGAAGATGTATTTTTTCATTGATGATAATAAATTGAAAATTAGGAGCACAATTAGTACTCCTAATTTATTTTTTTTGGATTGCCGTTTTATTTATCGAGGTAAACCTTTGATTAATACAATCTGACTTCCTTGATTTTCTTTTACTCTAATGCTTCCGCCGTCAGGATTTAAGAAAGCATCTTTTCTCCATGTATGTGGTTGCACGCAAAGCATAAATAAATTTTCTACTCCAGTTTCATTGCTTATGTCAATCAAACCACCATATTCCCATGAACCTTTAGCACTGTTAGTTCCCATGTACTTATTGTTCGAATCATTACGTTTGTGGTCAATTTCAAATACAACTTTAAGCTCTTTAGTTGTTAAGTTATATTGATAAATGTAGGCATCGTGTGTTTCATCTCCGTACCCATTAGGGTCTTCTTGAATATAGATGTAGTTTTTAGTCACCATGATGTTATCAGGGTTTTGGAAAAGTTTTGCTTTCCCATCAGCTTTTTTATCCCCATCAAGGATAGGAGTCAATTGTCCTAATAATGGATTATTTGCATCTAAAACTAATTTGTAAACTCTACCATATTTTGTTCTAGAATTATCCGCGTTTACTCCTGTGAAGTCTTGTCCTGTAACATTGAAATAGATTTCGCGTTCGTGACCTTCTGCTTTTCTGTAATCAATATCTTCTACACGACCAAAAGCAATAGCGTTGTTTTCCAAAGCAAATTGATTGATTTGCTCTCCAGTTAAACTTTTTGCATTAGGTACTTCAACAAACTTAACAGCATAAGTATTGTTTTCTTGCATGTTTTTCTCGTTACGGATGTTGTCTTCTCTTTTAATGATATAGACTTTTCCGTTATTCAAATCTCCTGTAGTCGATTTGTATAAAGCTAATTGTCCACCAGCTTGCGAATCCCAATCGTCATCACCAATCATTACAATGGTTTGACCAGGATAAGCTTTCTTAGAAAGTGGTACAGCATTTTCTGTACACCATCTACCAAAAGCGCTTACAATTCTTGAAGTCGAGCTGTTAGCTTTTGTGTCAAATGGATTTAACGCATGAATTTGTGATTCGTTGCTACTTTCACCAGCTGTTAAAAATAAAGGCCCAAAACCGTGTTCTTCTGGCGTTGCTAAAGTTGCCCCACACATTCTTGAACCCGCACCTGTTGAATTAAGTATGTATTCTCCAGCTAAAGGTTTGAATTTTTTATCAAATTGAATTTTTGAAACTGCAAAATTATCTTCATGATTCACTAATAATGTGAATGAGCCGTCATTTTGTTTGTATAGCCCAATTCCGTCTGCAGAACCTCCAAAAACAAACCCTGGTGAATTGGTTAATGCATCTTCACTTGATAATAAAGAAAATGCTTCAACGTTACCAAAATCAGGCATGGTTTTTAATAAGGTTGGCGTTAGAGAATGATTCTTAAGTTCTACGGTTGAAGTCGTGTTTTCTGTCGAAGTTCCGTTTTCTTCGTCTTTGTTACATGCTATTATTGCAGTTGCAATAGTACATGAAAGCATCATTTTTTTTAAGTTCATGGTATTATTTTATGTTTTGGCAAACATAAATCCTCAATGTTATTTAAATGTTTTAAGTCTTTTTTATGATTGTTATCAAAGTGTAATTTTATGTGCTGTATGATTAAAATAGTGTAAAATTCATGTTTGCTAATTGAAATCAGATTAATAGCGAATTGAAATTGAATTGTTTGGAGTTTGCATAGAATAATTCGTATTTTTGAACACTAATAGGTTGATTTCTCACCATAAGAAGGAATTGCGATTTTCCAATCAATAACGATTATTATGTCAGTTTTAGAAAAATTAACTTCAGCTGAAGCCATTGCCTTAGAAGACAAACACGGAGCACACAACTACCATCCTCTACCTGTTGTATTAAGTAAAGGAGAAGGAGTATATGTTTGGGACGTAGAAGGAAAAAAGTACTATGATTTTTTATCAGCATATTCTGCTGTTAATCAAGGGCATTGCCACCCAAGAATTGTGGGAGCAATGGTACAACAAGCACAAACACTTACTTTAACTTCTAGAGCTTTTTACAATGACAAATTAGGTGTGTATGAGCAATACATTACTAATTATTTTGGTTTTGATAAAGTATTACCCATGAACACTGGGGCAGAAGCTGTAGAAACCGCTTTAAAATTATGCCGCAAGTGGGCTTACGAAAAGAAAGGAATTCAGGAGAATGATGCACAAATCATTGTTTGTGAAAACAATTTCCATGGAAGAACAACTACCATAATTTCTTTCTCTAATGATGAAAATGCACGTAAGAACTTTGGTCCGTACACGGCTGGATTTATCAAAATTGCTTATGATGATATTGAAGCCTTAGAAAATGCAATTACTTCTTCACCAAATATTGCTGGATTCTTAGTAGAGCCTATCCAAGGGGAAGCTGGGGTTTATGTACCAAGTGAAGGGTATTTAGCAAAAGCAAAAGCACTATGTGAAAAACATAATGTGTTATTTATTGCAGACGAAGTTCAAACTGGAATTGCACGTACAGGTAAATTATTGGCCGTACAACATGAAAATGTTCAACCCGATATTTTAATTTTAGGTAAAGCTTTGTCGGGCGGTGCTTATCCAGTTTCGGCGGTGTTAGCTAACGATGCGATTATGAATGTAATCAAACCTGGACAACACGGTTCTACTTTTGGAGGTAATCCTGTGGCGGCAGCCGTGGCTATTGAAGCCTTAGAGGTGGTTAAAGATGAACAATTAGCCGAAAATGCAGAGCGTTTAGGGCAAATTTTCCGTTCAGAATTAGCTAACTATATAGAAACTTCAACAATTGCTACTTTAGTTCGTGGAAAGGGATTGTTGAATGCGGTAGTAATTAATGATACTGAAGAAAGTGATACTGCTTGGAATATTTGTATGAAACTCGCTGAAAATGGTTTATTAGCTAAACCAACTCATGGAAATATCATTCGTTTTGCTCCACCCTTAGTTATGAATGAAGAACAATTAATGGATTGTGTTTCGATTATTATTTCAACACTTAAAGAATTTGAATAGAAATACAAATTAGAAAGGCTGTCCATCAAGACAGCCTTTTCTATATTAAGCATTACAAATATTTATAAATACTACAATTTATTCATATTTTGAGCTAAAGTCTCAATAAATTTTGAAATAGGCCCTTTTATCATCATAGCCATCATAGCATTAAATTCTCCATCGAAAAACAACTGAATATCTGATGAATCTGAAGAATTTTCTGTAATGTTAGCGGTTAAAGTAAATGGTAATTTACTAGATGCAGCTCCTAAAACAATTTTTGAATTTGCAATTGCTTCTTTCTTTACTAATTTAATTTCAGGCATACCTTTTAAACCAAATTCAAAACAATTTTCATCAATTACTTCAAATTTAGCTGTATTTTCAGGCATTAATTTTTCGAAATTTTTAACTTGAGTGAGTTCGTTAAAAATAAATGCTGCAGATTTAGCAACAGTAACCTTTGGACTTTCTAAATTCATTTTTATACTATAATGTTACACTTCAATACTCCATTCTGATGGATTTTTTCTCCAATCCGTCAATAATTCATGTTCATCTTCTGCAATATATTCTTTAGCAACTGCCCATTCTAATAAATTCTCGTAGTTACTCAAAGTATATAAATCAACATTTGCTTGTTTGAAATTTTCTTCAGCAATAGGAAAACCGTAAGTAAAAACCGCAGCCATACCTTTAACATTAGCACCTTCATTACGCAAAGCCTCAACCGCTAAAAGACTACTATTCCCAGTACTGATTAAATCTTCAACCACCACAACATTTTGTCCTTTTTGCAAAAACCCTTCAACTTGATTTTTACGACCATGTTTTTTGGGTTCTGGACGTACATATACAAAAGGCAACCCTAGTTCTTGGGCAACTAATATCCCCATCCCTATTGCACCTGTAGCCACACCTGCAATAACATCGGGTTTTCCAAATTGTTTTTCAATGTTTTTTGCAAATTCATCTCTAATATAATTTCGTATTGCCGGAAACGAAAGAATAATCCTATTATCACAATAGATTGGAGATTTCCAACCCGAAGCCCATGTAAAAGGATTTTTAGAACTCAATTTAATTGCGTTTATTTGTAAAAGCAATTCGGCAGTTTTACTCGCTGTATCTTTATTAAAAATCATACTGCAAATGTATAAAGTTTTTGTGAACGACAGACCACTTTTCTTAACAAATCAAATTGTTAAAGAAACTGATTTCAAGTTTTTCCTATTGGAAAGCATTGATATAGATCAACTTATTATTAATTATTTCCAAAATAAAATTAAAAAAGCCTATCTCTATCATCCTGATGAAAAAGAAATACTAAATACTTTAAAATCAAAAATCAAAGTTAATCACGCTGCTGGAGGACTAGTTTATAACAAAAAAGGTGAAGTTTTATTTATTTTTCGAAGTGGTAAATGGGATTTACCTAAAGGAGGCATGGATAAAGGAGAAGAAATGGAGGAAACTGCAATACGTGAAGTCGAAGAAGAAACTGGCGTAAACAACCTTCGAATTACCAATAAACTACAAAAAACGTATCATGTTTTCAAAAGAAATGGTAAATATAAACTCAAAATTACCCAATGGTATGAAATGCAAACCGATTATGATGGTGAATTAATAGGACAGCTAGAAGAAGGCATTGAAAAAGTAGCCTGGTTAAATCCAGAAGAAATAGATGACGCCTTAAAAAATTCGTACGAAAACATCAAACTCCTTTTTGAAGAAGAAAAAAAACTACAAGAATAAAAATCAATATAAATGAAACTCTTAAAAACTGTTTTAGTAATAATTCTATTAAATAGTACAGTACAAGCTCAAACTAACAAAACCCCAAGCCCTTGTCCTCCAGGGATGAATCCTGTTTACTTTGTAGATACTGATAATGATGGGTTTGCAAGCTTTGATATCAATTATATAAAAACACAAATGGTGCCTAAAGCTTTAAAATCCTATTACAAAAACGATGTTAATAATTTCGTTTTTACAGTTTATGATAGTAACCGTCAACTTATTGCTAATTATCATACTAATTTAACAACATTTCCTACTGATTGGATTGAATTTGAATACATGTATGCCGCTAACGACCCTCTCGTATTGGTCGACCCTAACACATATTGTCCATTAAGATTAACCTATGATTTATATCCTGTTCGTTATAATGGCGATGAGGATAAAGATGGAATTCTAAATATAGATGAGGACACTAATAAAAATCTTAATTTAATGGATGATGATGAGGATAAGGATGGGATTATAAACTTATTTGATATATCTACTTTAGCAACGGATAGTTTTTTACAAGAAATTCAAAACTCAATTCCGAATCCTATTACACAAGACTATTTAGATTTTTCAAAATTTAAAAACATAGAGGAAGTTACACTATACGATTTGACAGGGAAAATCACTTTAACCCTTAAAGACTTCAAAACGGTTACTCCTTTAGTAAATATCAAAAAAGGTGTTTACATCATGAAAATTAAAGCAGTAAATCAGACTTTAACTCAAAAATTAATTATACAAGAACAATAAAAGAATCAAATTTTAATGTAAGTTATATTCTGTTTTTTTCTCATAACATACAAAATATGACTTACACATTTTTTAGGATAGTGTCTTAGAAAGCTGTTTTTTTTTCAGAAATCTTTGATAATCAAACAAAAAAGCATCCAAGTGGATGCTTTAAAACAGTACTTAATCAAGTTCTAATTTACTAATAACTCAAAATTTTTATTAGCAACCTTTACTACTTTCAGTGCTTTAGAGTAGTTCAAAATAAAATCTACCGTCGCTTTTTTAGGTAATTTATTTTGGGTTGCAATTGTTTTTTTAGTGTAAAGTTTCGCCATAGTCTTTTTTAAAATTATATAACTATAACGCTAATATTGCACATTTAGTATTTAACTATTCAAAATAATTTGATTTTTTTCGATTATTTTACGCAAGTTCAATAAAGCGTAACGCATTCTACCTAATGCCGTATTGATGCTAACTCCTGTCATATCAGCAATTTCCTTAAAACTTAAATCATCGTAAATTCGCATCTCTAATACTTGTCGCTGATCACCAGGCAATTCCTTGACCAAACGTAACAAATCGCTTTCAACCTGTTCAGAAATCAATTGGCTTTCAATATTAGGGCTATTATCCGATAGAATTGAAAAAATTGAAAACTCTTCTGTTTCTCTATACATAGGCATACGTTTTTCCTTGCGAAAAGTATCAATAACTAAATTATGAGCTATACGCATTACCCATGGAAGAAATTTTCCTTCTTCATTATAATGCTTTCCTTTTAGTGTACGTATCACTTTGATGAAAACATCCTGAAATACATCATCAGCAATATCACTGTCATGTACTTTCGAATAAATAAATCCGTAAATTTTAGATTGATGTCGTTCTATTAAAATCGCTAAGGCATTTTCGTTGCCATCTATATATTGCTTTACTAATAAAGCATCCGGAAGTTGAGTCATAGCCATAACAATACTTTTAAGATTTTGGGTTTCGTTAATCTCGAGAAATCTCTTTTAAAAGTATTGTTATGCTATAGGCCCTTTTTTATTTGTTATAACACAAAGTTATGATTATTTTTTTTACAAAAACAATAAAATTTTATTTTTTTAACATTTTAAATAAAATAAACTCTTTCAAAATGAGTTACTTCCTAAAATAAATTCCCCTCTCTCTATTAGTCAAATTTCTATTTTTGTTAAAAAAGAATTAAATCCATTTAACCAGAATGCACTTTTCTATTTTGACACCAATATTATTAAGACTAAATTTGTAGTAAAAAAAGACAATGTATAAATATCTTGCACTTCTAAGAGGAATAAATGTTTCTGGACATAACATGATAAAAATGGAGGAACTAAAAACTTTATTAGAACAAATGGGTTTTCAAAATGTAGTTACCTACATACAAACTGGCAATGTTTTTATAGAAACGGAAGAGGAAAATACTGCTTCAATAGGCTTTAAAATCAAACAGGAAATCTTTAAAACTTGGGGGTATGAAGTTCCTGTGATGATAATTGAAAAAAACGACTTGGAAAAAGCGATTCAGAATAACCCTTATTTGAAAGAAGAAAATGTAGACACTTCAAAAATATATTTTAGTTTCCTAAATAAGGAACTCAATTCAAACGCAATACATGATCTAAAAATGAGTCAGGTTAAACCCGATGAAGCGACTATAGATCAAAACCGTTTGTATTTAAAATATATCAAAGGAGCTGGAAAAACCAGAATGGATAATAAATATATTGAGAAAAAACTAAATGTCCTTTCAACAATTAGAAATTACAATACTGTCACCAAACTTTTAGAAATGTTTGATTAAATCTAAACCCAATAAGAATATTTTTATGACTAGTTTAGCGTAAAACTATAAATTATTTTACCAACTTGTTTTTCTGGGGCATCAGTACTCGCTTGCCAACGCGTGTTCATAGCAGCGATTTTAGCTTGTTGTAACAAACAAGATGCAGTATTGGTAGTCCCTTTAATTCCTGGAATTGCACTAATAGTATTTCCATTTTTATCAACTGTAACTTCAACAGCAACAAGACCTTGCTCATCACAATTATAACTTGGTTTAGGCTTCGTTAATGGTTTTCGGTTACCTAAACGATAATTACCATTCCCCATTCCACTACCGTGTCCTCCGCCACTTCCAGAACCAGAACCACTACCTGTTCCTGTACCGTTACCAGAACCTTGTCCACCACCTGTTCCACCGCCTGAACCTCCGTTTCCGTAATAATCCTTAGAACCTAAAGTCCCGTTAGATTTTCCTTTATTACCAGAATGTGCATCATCACCATCACCACCCCTTTTAGAACCTCCCAGAATACTTGACAAAGCATCATCCGTATTTTTAGAGACTTTGGACTTTGATTCAACAATTGGTTTTGGATCAATTTTTATTTTAGACTTTTCAAATTTTTGAGCAGTATTTTTCTTAGTAATTACTACTGAATTTGAAGCATCATTATCTTCTGAAATGATATGCTCTTCGGATTCAGCATGCGAAGCAACAGATTGAACTGTTTTTACATCTAATGCTTCACTTTGAAATTCTTCACCTGAACCAAAATCACTATTCCCAAAATTGATGGTCACTCCACCCCCTCCTCCTCCAGACAATTGCGCCAATTCTTCTACATTATTAGGAGGCCAAAAACGTATAAAAAACAAAATCAGCAGTAAAAAACTATAAATCAAGATAGTAATAACTAAAGATTTACGTTTTTCTACTGCCGATAATTCTAATGTTCTCATTTTGTACTACTTTACAAGTATAGTAACGAAAATACTATTTTTTTGTTATGTATGGTAGTATAAAATCAAGAATTATACCAATTGTTTCAAAGCAATTTCAAAAGCTCTAGCACTGATATTTTTCTTATCTGAACTCATATCAAATGTTTTTTCAATAGCTTTTTTAATTACCTCTGAAGTATCATTAAAGATAGCTTCATCAGTCATTTGCACTTTGCGTTCCATAAAATACGCAAATACACGAGCCATTCCGCAATTTGAAATAAAATCAGGAATCAAACTTACTTTGCTATCTACTTCTTCCATAATAGGACCAAAGAAAATTTCCTTATCAGCAAATGGTACATTGGCACCGCAAGATATTACTTCTAAGCCTGAAGCTACCATACTATCAACCTGCGCTTTAGTTACTAAACGAGATGCTGCACAAGGAGCAAAAACTTCAGCTCCAATTGACCAAATTTTCTCATTAATTTCTTCAAAAGAAATCATTTGATCAGCAACTAATTTATTACCATCTTTTGCTAAGAATAAAGCAGTGATTTCTTCAAATGAAAAACCATTTTCATTAATTAAACCACCATCACGATCAATAATTCCAACAACCTTTGCACCCATTTCTGCTAAATAAAATGCAGCTGCTGAACCCACATTTCCAAAACCTTGTACAATTGCTTTTTTCCCTGCTACCGAACCTCCATAGATATCATAGAAATGGCGTACAGCTTGAGCCACACCATACCCTGTTATCATGTCTGCTACAGTATATTTTCTATTAATATCTGGTGAAAAAGTTGTATTTTCAATTACTTTCACCACACCTTGACGCAACTGTCCAATACGGTTAATTTTATCTGCTTCAGTAGGTTTAAAATGTCCATTAAAAACCCCTTCTTGTGGATGCCAAACCCCACATTCTTCAGTCATAGGGATTACTTCATGAATTTCATCTACATTTAAGTCTCCTCCAGTACCATAATAGCTTTTTAACAATGGAGAAACGGCTTTATACCAACGTTGTAAAACCTCTTTTTTGCGTGGATCATTCGGATCAAAATTAATCCCAGATTTAGCACCTCCAATAGCAGGACCCGAAACTGAAAATTTCACTTCCATGGTTTTAGCTAAAGATAATACTTCATTCATATCTAACCCTTTACGCATACGAGTACCGCCACCAGCAGCACCACCACGTAATGAATTAATTACTGTCCAACCTTCTGCATCCGTTTCGGCATCTTTCCAATGAAAAACTACTTCCGGTTCTTTATTTTCAAACTTCTTTAAAAGCTCTTTCATTTCAATTAGTTTTGTGTTATTTAAAAATAAAAAGTTGCGCAAATGTAAGCATTTTACGCAACTTTTTAAATAAGGTTTACTTTATAAAATTAGCTTTTCCCTAAAAGATCCATTTTTAAATCTTCATCTGCTGGTTTATCGGATAACCAAATTCCAAACAAAGCCTTTTTGAAGTCTTTCCCTTCAATTTTCCCTTTCAGTTTATCATTTTTATAAACAAACACTGCTGATTCGTTAGGATTGTAAGATAAAATATAAACATCTCCTTTTACAATTTCATCTGCTAACAATGCTTTAAACTGAATAATTTTAGGCATCATTGCGCTCAAATTATCACCACAAGATTTTTCGAAACCTTTTTCCATAGCGTTCGTTAATTTTCTAGAAGTTACTAGCTTAGATAACACTTCTATACGAATAGCCATATCAGTTTCGCTTTCCATGATAAATTCAGGATCCTGAGAAAGGACCGTTAAATATAAAGCTTGAACATAAACATCCACCCAAGCTTTTGTACGGGTACCGAATCCATTCAACTGAATTTTTTTAGCACCATTAACTTGAATTGTTCTAGGTACAATTACACCATCTGTTTCAAACTGAGTTTGTCCAAAAGCAAAAACAGTGGACAATAACATTACGATAGATAAAGTCTTTAATTTCATGATTTTAATATTTTTGGGAATAACAAAAATACAATTTCAAAAATTATTCCAAAATTAAAATCACAAAAATTTAACTTTTATTTAAAAAATACACCTTTCCAGAGGAATGATCCTCTTTTGCTCCTGTTACACTACTCAATACATTTATCTCATTACGCATTTTTAAGACACCTAATAAGGCAAAAATTAAAGCTTCTTTAAACTCAATGGTTTTTCGATCAAGTAAAACGACTTCAATATTAGGTAACAAAGCTACTATTCTTTCGATCAAAAAAGTGTTATAAGCACCTCCGCCTGTAACTAATAATTTCCCTTTTTTATTTTTTAAAATTTGACATATCTGAAATGCTATATGCTCTACAAAAGTCCTTAAAATGATTTTTGAATCAGACAACTCAAATTTTTCAATTAATGGTAAGATGCTTGAATTAACAAATTCGACACCTAATGATTTAGGAAAATCGAGCGAATAAAAATCCAAACCATTAAGAGCATCAAATAATTCGTTATGCAAAACACCGCTTTTAGCCAATGCTCCCGAATCATCATATGCAAACCCTAACTTTTGAGCATAATGATTCAAAACTGTATTTACCGGTGAGATATCAAAAGCAATTCTTTGCCCCTTATCCTCAAAAGATATATTAGAAAATCCTCCTAAATTTAAACAAAAATCATATTCTGAAAATAAAATTTGATCTCCTATAGGCACTAAAGGAGCACCTTGACCACCATTTGCTACATCTTGAACTCTGAAATCACAAATTACAGTTTGCCCAATCAAAGGAGCTATTTGAGGCAAATTGCCAATTTGTAAAGTCAATCCATTATGTGGCTGATGCAAAATTGTATGACCATGTGAGCATACTGCATCAATTTTGAATAATTCATATTTATTTAAAAATTGTTTTATTATTGAAGCTAACAATTGGGTGTACTCTTCATTTAATATTTCTAAATCATGGCTTTTCCAATGGACAGCCTCCTTCAATCGTTGTACCCAATCTTTTGAATAGGGAACTGTTTCTGCTTCTAAAATTTGAAAATTCCATTTTCCATTTTCAATTTCAAAACTCACATGAGCTAGATCTACTCCATCTAATGAAGTTCCTGACATAACCCCTACAACATTATATTTTTCCATTTAATTCTAAACTACCTATTAAAATCAAGTTCAAAGCTTATTATAACTTGCTCCAAAAATAAGCAAACATATTGACAAGTGTATAGAAATGACTATATTTGAAAACTTTAAAAAAATAACCAAAACACAAGATCAATGAACTTTAATTTAAGCGAAGAACATTTGATGATTCAACAAGCAGCAAAAGATTTTGCTCAAACAGAATTATTACCAGGTGTTATAGAAAGAGATGAACACTCAATATTTCCTACTGAACAAGTAAAAAAAATGGCAGAACTAGGATTCCTAGGTATGATGGTTGACCCGAAATACGGAGGTGCTGGTTTAGATAGCGTATCTTATGTTTTAGCTATGGAAGAAATAGCTAAAGTTGATGCTTCGGCTGCGGTTGTTATGTCAGTAAACAACTCTTTAGTTTGTGCTGGATTAGAAAAGTACGCAAGCGAAGAGCAAAAAATGAAATATTTAGTACCTCTTGCTAAAGGTGAAGTTATTGGTGCATTCTGTTTATCAGAGCCAGAAGCTGGATCTGATGCTACTTCTCAGAAAACTACTGCCATCGATATGGGAGACTATTATTTGTTAAATGGTACTAAAAACTGGATTACTAATGGTGGTACAGCCTCAACCTATATTGTTATTGCACAAACTGATGTTGAAAAAGGACACAAAGGGATCAATGCATTTATTGTAGAGAAGGGCTGGGAAGGTTTTTCCGTAGGACCTAAAGAGAAAAAAATGGGTATCCGTGGTTCTGACACACACTCATTGATGTTCTCAGACGTAAAAGTCCCTAAAGCAAATCGAATTGGTGAAGATGGTTTCGGATTCAACTTTGCCATGGCAGTATTAAACGGTGGCCGCATCGGTATTGCATCACAGGCTTTAGGTATTGCTTCTGGAGCATATGAGTTAGCTTTAAAATACTCTCAGGAGCGTGTAGCTTTCAAAAAACCTATTTTCCAGCATCAGGCAATTGCATTTAAATTAGCTGATATGGCTACTCAAATTACAGCAGCAAGAATGTTATGTTTTAAAGCTGCTTGTGAAAAAGATGCAGGACAAGACATTTCTCATTCAGGAGCTATGGCTAAATTATTTGCGTCTGAAACCGCAATGAACGTTACTGTTGAAGCTGTTCAAATTCATGGAGGTAACGGATACGTGAGCGAATACCATGTAGAGCGTATGATGCGTGATGCAAAAATCACTCAAATTTATGAAGGAACTTCAGAAATTCAAAGAATCGTAATTTCAAGAGGTTTAGTTAAATAATAATTTATAGAAATAAACAATCAACACATTTGTATTGAAAAGTCAACTTACACAACATAACTGTGTATAAAACTTACTTTTTCAAAAAACACAAATCTGATAATGATTTCTACTTTTTTAAAGAAAAGATGAAATAGAAAGGCGGTTTTTACTGCCTTTCTATATTTATAAAACTCTAAAACAGGTAATTTATACAAGCCTGTTACTTCTAAATTTTTATACCTGGAAGCCCCCTCCCCTCTCAATCCTTTCTAACTTTAAATTTTACTTTTATAAAGAGAACAGATACAAAGCAACTAAAATTTACATAAGCTCTCTATACGCACCTCACAAATATTGAAGTTTTAAGATATTATCAAGAAAAAAACAAATTTCATATTACTTTTTAAAAAAATCCCATCAAACCAATAACACCTCTAACTTCAAGATTAATAATCAGTACGATTGTTTTTTGGGATGACATAAAAAATATCACGAAATTCTACATTTTACAACTTGACTTTTTACCCTTATACATTTTTAGTTTAATGCTATTAATTGCTGTATCATAGTTCAATTATATTCCAAAAAACTGAGCAAAAAAACATACCGTTTTCCCTTGCTGTACTACCTCAATTTTTTGCAAACTTTTTTAAGTATTCAAGCTAATTACACTGGTTAGTATAAAAATTTGTAGTTATTTTTCTACAATATAAATTTTGTGTTAAATTTTTATTAAATTTAATTTACAAATTATTAAACATTAACTACTTATGAGAAAAAAATTATTTGCCCCTTTAGTATTATTCTCACTAACAACTTTCGCTCAACAACCTGGCGATTTAATTAGTGCAGAAAAAAAAATGGACGATTCCGCTAGTCAAGTTTTACAACGTATGGCTGGTTTTGGAAAAATCAATCTACCTAATAATGTTGCTGATTTTTTCCAATATCTAGTAAAAGATTTAGAAGGTTACAAATTGACTTATTGGACAACAGATCATAATGACAAATTAGTAAAAGCACACGGACTCGTTATGTTTCCTAAAGTAAATTATGCGCTATCAACGGTTTTACTTGAACACCCAACAGCCGATAAAAGAGAAAATGTACCTTCAAACTTAAAAAGCACCAGAGAAGGTGGGTTTATTTTAGACATGCTTTATGCCTTAAACGGTTACTATGTTGTGTCGCCAGATTATTTAGGTCTGGGTGATTCGCCAGGAGTACACCCTTATGCTGATGCAAAAACTGAAGCTTCAGCTAGCTTAGATATGCTTACGGCTGCTGACAAATTTCTTAACGAAAAAGGTGTAAAAAGATACAATGAGTATTTCCTTTCTGGATATTCGCAAGGAGGTCATGCAACCATGTCTGTCTTAAAATATAACACAGAAAAGTACAAACGCTTTAATTTCAAACAAGTATACGCAGGTGCTGGTCCCTATGATCTTTCACAAACTACTTATGAAGATTATTTATTAAAAATTGAGGACTATCCTTCTTCAGCTTTTATTGCTTATATAATTAATGGTGCACAGAATATAGGATACAAACAATATGAAAATAGTTTTACCGAAATTATTGCACCAGAATTTCAAGAAACCTACAAAAAGCATGTAATTGATGAAGAGGGAGGCTTAGATTGGGGACCTGTAAAATGGAAATCGTTGTTTAAAAATGATTATTTAGTTTACGCAACAAGCCCTAACAACAGACTCCGTGACTTCTTGATTCAAAGTAATGTGTATGATTTTCATAACACTACACCTACAACGATGTCCTATACCACTTCTGATCAGGAAATACCTTATCAAAATGCTCTTAAAACCGAAAAAGTACAAAGAGGCTATTATCCTTGGCATGATTTGTCGAAATACAAAATTAATGCGACTAACTTAGGTCCTTTTAGTCACTCTGTGGGCGTTTTTCCTTGGTTGATTGCTTCATTAGCAAAATTCAACTGGCATCGTGAAGGAGGTTTATTCAATTGGACAGCTATGATTAATAGCAAAACGAGCACTCAAGAACCTGCTTTAGCATTCAATAAATCACAATTACACCCAAATATTGCTTCTACTAACAAAAATGTAGATATTGAAATTACTTCTATTTCAGGATTCGATAATAACGCTAAGAGTCGTAAAATAGTGACCAAAAACCTTGAAGAATTAAAAGAAGGAGCCTATATTGTTGAACTAAAGCATGACAATCAAATTTATAAGATTGCTTTTGCAAAAGAAAATTCAACAAAGGTAAATCCTTCTGAATTAATTTCGGAAGCCAAGGAAGGATCTTGGCTAATTAACAAAAGAGGAATAGAAAATGAAGCAATACATATCAATATTTTTGATACTCAAAAAAACTTAGTTTTCTCAAATGCTTTTGATAAAAATCAAGAAATTACTATTGATTTTTCAAAATTAAACACCAATCAATACATTTTAGAATTAGTTTCTCAAAGTGTGTCTTTACATACCGAAATTGAAAGAAAACCAATGGAAATTAAGGATCAATTAACAATTTCTACAAATGGAGAGGAATTAACACTTCAATCTACCCGAGAAATTGCTGAGTTATTGATTTCAGATGTACAGGGAAAAACCCTTATGTATAAAAATTCATTGTCTAGCAAATCAATTTCAACCCCAGTACAAAAAACTAATGGGGTAATTATAGCAAAAGTTACTTATACTAATGGTGATTTTGAAACTAAAAAAATCGTTTGGTAATCATAACCCTCAAGGTTTAAAAGGAGATAGTCAAAAGCTATCTCCTTTTTCTATATTCGGAAAATCATTTTAAACAAACAATCATTGAACTAAGTGTTATTTTGTTAAATTTGTCAAAAAAACAATTTACTCTTCATTTTTTAAAATAGTTTGTTTAAAACAACATGAAAGAAACATTATTCAGTGAATTCAATAATGTTGCAACCAAACAATGGAAGCAACAAATTCAATTCGAGTTAAAAGGCGCCGATTATAATGAAACTTTAGTTTGGGAGAGCCCTGAAGGTATTAAAGTGAAACCTTTTTATCACTGTGATGAAACAGTTGTTCCTTACAAACTTAATCCGCAATTCAATTCTTTTGTAATTGTTCAAAACATATTCGTTCACGATTTAGATAAATCTATTAAAAGAGCCTTAGAAACAATAGGTCGTGGTGCCGAAAGTTTGCGATTTACGATTGAAAACGAAACAACGGACATAGAAAAACTTTTACTTTCTATTCCTGAAGAGATTCAAGTATATGTAAATCCTACTTTTTTGAACGATGAATTCATCAAAAAAATAAATAAAGTAAGACCTACTACTATAATCGAAACAGATCCTATTGGTCAACTCACAAAGGATGGGAATTGGTTTAACAATTTAGAAAATGATTTCAAATTGCTCAATCAAATCAAGCCTACCTTACGTATTAATGCTGAGATTTATCAAAATGCTGGGGCTAACATGGTACAACAGCTCGCTTATACCTTAGCACACGCCAATGAATACTTCAATAGAATTACTACTATTTCCTCTCCTATTACCATTAATGTTGCTATTGGAAGTAATTATTTCTTTGAAATCGCAAAATTAAGAGCTCTTCGTATACTTTTTAATCTTTTAGCTAAAGAGTATAACCACACTTTTGATTGTCATATTGTTGCAACCCCGACTAAACGTAACAAAACGCTTTACGATTATAATGTAAACATGCTTCGTACCACAACTGAATGTATGAGTGCAGTTTTAGGTGGAGCAAATGCAGTGGCGAATCTTGCCTACGATACAATATATCACAAAGACAATGAATTTGGCGATCGAATTGCCAGAAACCAATTGTTAGTATTAAAACATGAAAGTTATTTTGATAAAGTAAACAATCCTTCTGACGGTGCTTATTATATTGAAGAATTGACCCAGCAGTTAGCTGACAAAGCTTTGGCATTATTCAAAGATATTGAAAATAATGGTGGGCTTATCACTCAATTGATCGAAGGCACCATCCAACGTAAAATAAAAGAAAGTGCCGACAAAGAACAAGAATTATTTGATACGGGTAAAGAAGTATTATTAGGTACAAACAAATACCCTAATAAAAATGACCGTATGAAAAATGACTTAGAATTGTATCCTTTTATTAAGCAAAATCCTCGTAAAACATTAATTACTCCAATAATTGAACGTCGATTAGCTGAAAAATTAGAACAAGAACGTTTAGCCACAGAAGAATAATTCATTATCGTTCTATTGACAATTAAAACTAGCAACCGTTACTATAAAACTTAAACAAATGAAAAAAGCCATAACCATACTCTTTATTTTGAATTGCATTTGTATGTGGTCTCAAAAAAAATTTGAAGCAACTAACAAGCAAAACGGTCAAACCATTACGTTATTAGAAGGGAATCGTGTAAAAATAACCACCTTAAACCGATTAAAATACACCGGTGAATTGACTCTAAAAAATTCAGAAACTATTGCTGTAAACGGTCAGGAAATAATTTTAAATAATTTAGCTAGTATTAAAAACTACCCAAAAGGAGGACGTAAACTAAAGAACATTTTATTTGGAGTGGGGTCAGGATTAATAGTAAGTTCTGGAGTAGCTGGTTTAGCCGAGAATGGAAATGCATTTTCTTTGTTTTTAGGTGGTACAGCTACCGCTTTAACGGGTGCATTAGTCAACAACAAGCATAAAACCTTAATCTATCGCAATTATATTTTTAAAATTGTAGAATAATTGTTTTTAAAATCTCTTTTTAAATTATTTATAAACTTAATAATTGTCACCGAATCTCTCAAAATATCAAGATTTAATTGTTGAAATCAAGAATCAAATTCTTAATTCTCAACAAAAAGCCATGATATCTGTAAATAAAGAACTCATTCTTTTATACTGGAATATCGGAAAAATGATTATTGAAAACCAAAATTTATTTGAAACAAGAAATAATTATATAGAACAACTTTCAAAAGATATAAAGAGTATTTTTCCTGACCTATCTGGTTTTTCTAGAAGCAATTTATTCAACATTAGAAAATTTTATCTTTTTTACGCTAACGCTTCAATCCAACAAGCTGTTGGACTAAATTCATCAAATACACCAATCCAACAAGCCGTTGGATTAAACGAATTATGCACCATCCCTTGGGGGCATCATGTGTTAATTTTAGAAAAAACAAAAACGATTGAAGAAGCATCCTTTTACATAAAGGAAACCAGTTCAAATAACTGGAGCCGAGCAATTTTAGCATTACAACTAAAACAAAATCTTTTTGAAAGACAAGGTAAAGCGATAACTAATTTCGATAAAACACTTGAAGTAAAACAAGCATTTTTAGCCACCCAGCTTTTAAAAGACCCTTATAATTTTGACTTCCTCACTTTAGAACCGCAAGTTCATGAATTAGAAATTGAAAAATCATTAACTAATCATATAACAAAATTTTTATTAGAATTAGGTAAAGGTTTTGCATATATAGGAAGACAATATCCTATTGAAATTGGAAACAAATCCTATGCATTGGATTTACTTTTCTATCATATAACCTTAAAGTGTTATATCATTATAGAATTAAAAGCAGTTTCTTTCGAACCTGAATTTACAGGAAAACTAAACTTTTATCTGTCTGCGGTTGATGATTTATTAAAATCAGAAAATGACAATCCTAGCATTGGTATTTTGCTATGCAATGGCAAAAATGGGATTGAAGTAGAATACGCTTTAAAAGACATCAACAAACCAATAGGCGTGAGTGAATATACATTTACAGAAATATTACCAAAACAATTAGAAAAAAATATCCCAACAGTAAATGAATTTGAAGAATTACTAAAGAAAAATTCATGAGAAAAAACATACAACATTTAACTTTGGAGCAATCCAAAGACGTTAAACAAGAAACGTTAAACGCAGCACAAGACTTTACCACTGCCGAAGGCATAGCGGTAAAACCTTCCTATGCCCCATCGGATATAGAAGGATTAGAACACCTGGGTTTTGGAGCAGGTTTTGCCCCCAACTTACGGGGGCCTTATGCAACCATGTACGTTCGTCGTCCATGGACCATTCGTCAATACGCAGGATTTTCCACTGCCGAAGAAAGTAATGCTTTTTACAGAAGAAACTTAGCCGCTGGACAAAAAGGTTTATCTGTAGCATTTGACTTGGCGACGCATCGCGGCTACGATTCAGACCATGAGCGCGTAGTGGGAGATGTAGGAAAAGCTGGTGTAGCCATTGACTCCGTAGAAGACATGAAAGTCCTTTTCGACCAAATTCCATTGGGCGAAATGTCGGTTTCTATGACCATGAATGGCGCCGTATTACCTATTATGGCGTTTTACATCGTGGCAGCCGAAGAACAAGGCGTAGCGCCTAATTTACTTTCAGGAACGATTCAGAATGATATTTTAAAAGAATTTATGGTGCGTAATACTTACATTTACCCACCTACCCCTTCGATGAAAATCATTGCCGATATTTTTGACTATACCAGTAAAAATATGCCAAAGTTCAATTCAATTTCTATTTCAGGCTACCATATGCAAGAAGCGGGAGCTACCGCAGATATTGAATTAGCTTATACTTTAGCTGATGGTTTAGAATACATCCGCACGGGTTTAGCCGCAGGAATGAATATAGATGAGTTTGCCCCTCGCCTTTCGTTTTTCTGGGCCATTGGGATGAACCATTTTATGGAAATTGCCAAAATGCGTGCTGGTCGTATGCTATGGGCAAAACTCTTAAAACAATTTGAACCTAAAGACGAAAAATCGCTAGCCTTACGTACCCACTGTCAAACCTCAGGCTGGAGTTTAACCGAGCAAGACCCTTTTAACAATGTGGCGCGTACCGCTATTGAAGCAGCTGCGGCTGCCTTTGGCGGCACCCAATCGTTACATACCAACGCCTTAGACGAAGCCATTGCGTTACCTACCGATTTCTCGGCACGTATTGCCCGTAATACCCAAATTTACTTGCAAGAAGAAACCAAAATTTGCAAAACGGTAGACCCTTGGGCGGGAAGTTACTACGTAGAAAGTCTAACGGCAGAAATCGCTGAAAAAGCGTGGGCTTTGATTGAGGAAGTGGAAGCACTAGGTGGCATGACCAAAGCTATTGAAGCAGGAATCCCGAAACTTCGCATTGAAGAAGCAGCAGCACGCAAACAAGCGCGTATTGATAGCGGACAAGACATTATTGTGGGGGTTAATAAATACCGACTGGAAAAAGAAGACCCATTACATATTTTAGAGGTCGATAACCAAACCGTTCGTAAACAACAAATTGAACGTTTGGAACAAATAAAAGCGACTCGCGATGCTGCAAAAGTAGCTGACTGTTTAGCCAAACTGACGGAGTGTGCACAAACAGGAAACGGCAACTTATTAGATTTAGCCGTAGCCGCTGCACGTAACCGAGCGACTTTAGGAGAGATAAGTGATGCTTTAGAAAGCGTTTTTGGAAGATACAAAGCACAAATTAGAAGTTTTAGTGGGGTGTATAGTAAAGAAATAAAAAATGACGAAAGCTTTGAAAAAGCTCGTCAACTCGCAGATGCCTTTGCCAAACAAGAAGGACGTCGACCGCGTATTATGATTGCCAAAATGGGTCAGGACGGACACGACCGTGGCGCTAAAGTAGTCGCCACAGGTTACGCCGATGTAGGTTTTGACGTGGACATTGGACCACTATTTCAAACCCCGCAAGAAGCTGCTAAACAAGCGGTAGAAAACGATGTACACATTTTAGGCGTTTCTTCTTTAGCAGCAGGACACAAAACCTTAGTACCTCAGGTAATTGAGGAATTGAAAAAATACGGTCGCGAAGATATTATGGTCATTGTGGGTGGAGTAATTCCTGCACAGGATTATGAATTCTTATTTGAGGCAGGTGCTGTAGCGGTTTTTGGTCCTGGGACTAAAATTAGCGATGCGGCGATTACGATATTGGAGGTGTTACTGGAGGAGTAATTTTCAGTCACTTTTTAGCTTTTATAAAAACACTAACAGAAATGTTGGTGTTTTTTTTATGCTTAAACCCAATTGTTATACTGTTTTAACTTTAAATTTACTGCAAGCAAAAAACATCTTTAAAAACATTAATGAATTAAGAAAATTTAGAGACAATTTAATGAATTAAATGACTAAATTAAAAAGGTAATTTCAAAACTTAAATGATATTATACTATTATTATCCAAAAATAAACCCACAAAAAACTGCCCTCTCGGGCAGTTCCTATTTTATTGCATGGCTTTCAAAGCATCGGGCATCCCATAGCTAAATTTAACCTCCAAAGAAATTTCAATGATTGCCAAATAAAAAAGAGTATTGAAAATGATCAATACTCTTTTTATTATTTTAGCCTATTTAGCTTCCTAAAAAATATTATACCCATCAATAAGTATAATGTACAGCTTTTGCTTTTTTATTGGGTTCAATACAACTTGTATCATACCCTGCAAATTCTCTAAGATATTCGGTTATCGATGTTCCATAACCATCTCTAAATCTACGATTCCCGTTAGTACGTAAAAAACGCTTTACAGAACCTACACCGCCTAAATGTGCGGCCGCTAAAATTCCTGATTCCGTTATGGTAATTCCACGTACGGTTTCACCTGAATAATTAGCAATTTCTTTTCGTAGCTCCCATTTGTTACGAGCTAAATTAGCTAAAAAAGCTTTTTCTTGTAATTTTTTACTGTGCAAGAATTGCTCTTCATCACTAATCCCTAGCGTTTCTAATGTTTCTGCTCCGAATTGATATTTCCCTAAATACCCCAAAGAATTTACTTTGTTGTATTTTCCTTGTGACTCTCTAACAGCTAAACTTTGTGTAAATCCCACAAATGTTTTTCCTGTAAAAGGCACATCAAAGAACTTCTGACCTACTTCAACTTCTAATGGTACGGTATACACGCCACGCTTTTCAAAAGCATACAACCACGGATACATTTCCATTTTGAAAGGTCTAAAACCTGAACTTAAAAGAACGATTGAGGCAAATAATCCAAAATAGAATATTTGTTTTTTTGTCATAAATAAAATTTTCTTTCTAACTAAGAATGCTAATACTTTTGTAATAAAATTCTATCATCGTCAGAAAATTTAACTCGGCAAAGATAAGCTCTTTTTTCTATTTAATCAGCTAAAATTTTGTTAACAATCTGAAAAACAAACTTAAACCCCTATAAACAATGGAAATAGAATTTTTTCTACGCTTTAAAAAAATAACTATTTTCCTACAAACCGAATAAATAAAATTCCAATTTTATCCTGATTTTTATTTAACCTGCTCTCCTTTAATATAGGTATTTACAGGTTTTACATAAGGGATTGCATCTATATCTTCCGTCATCAAATCATTGTCAAAAAGGGTAAAATCAGCCCATTTACCTAACTCAAGACTTCCTTTTTCATTTTCTTCAAAATTTGAATAAGCTGCCCAAATAGTCATCCCCTTTAAAGTTTCTTCTCTACTTAAGGCATTATCTATTTGAAATCCATTTTCAGGAAAATTTTTCAAATCTTTGCGAGCCACTGAGGCATAAAAAGTAAGCATCGGATTAACTTCTTCAATTGGAAAATCGGTTCCTAAAGCAATTAAACCCGCTTTATCAACCATTTTTTTATAGGCATACGAATGCTTAATACGCTCTTTGCCAAGTCGTTGTTCAGCCCAATACATATCGGATGTCGCATGAGTAGGTTGCACTGATGGAATGATATTAGAACTAAAACTATCAAAATCTTGTTCACGCATTACTTGAGCGTGTTCAATTTTCCATCGACGGTTGGGTTTATCCTTTAAAACTTCTCTATAAATATTTAATAGTACCGTATTTGTAGAATCGCCAATAGCATGCGAATTCATTTGATATTCAGAATCAGCAATTTGTTTTGCTATGCGTTTTATATCGGTAACTGATGACAAAAGCGCTCCTTTATGCTCAGGACGATCACTATAAGGCTGATGTAAGCAAGCGCCACGTGAACCTAAAGCACCATCGCCCATAAATTTAAACGATCGCACATTTAAACAATCAGTCTTATATGGCCCCAACTGAGTATACAAATCTATATTATCTTGAGTGGCAGCAACCATAGCATAAATATTAATTTTTAACTGTTTACGCTGCTGTAAAGTATCAATCAAATTAATTATCTCTTTTTCTAATCCTGCTTCATTGATAGTAGTCAAACCGTAATCAAACATTACTTTTTCAGCATCTTTAAGCGCTTGTGCTTGAATTTGAACATTAGGTTTCGGAATGATGTTGTATACTAAATCCATAGGATTATCCACTACTATTCCTGTTAATTGCCCATTTTTTTGTTGAATTTCACCACCTTCGACCTTAGTAGCAGGTGTTATTTTTGCCAAAGCTAAGGCTTTACTATTGGCTAAAAGTGCGTGACCATCAATGCGTGTTAGAACTACCGGAATTTCTGGAAAAAGCTTATCCAATTCATCTTTTGTTGGAAACTCCTTCTCTTTCCAATCGTTTTGATCCCAACCACGTCCTGTAATAAAATCTAGATTTTTCTCTTTTTGAAATTTAACCAATCGGTCTAAGACTTCCTGAAAACTTTTAGTTCCACGCAAATTTACTTTTTGAAGATTAAGCCCATAACTGTAAAAATGAGCATGTGCATCATAGAAACCTGGGTAAACAAATTTGCCTTGACCATTTATTATTTTGGATGCTTGAAATTTTTTTTGAATGTCAACTGTAGAACCAATACCTATAATTTTACCTGCTTTTATAGCCATTGCCTCTGCTTTTGAAAAATCTTTATTTACAGTATAAATTGTAGCATTTGTGACTAGCATATCTGCTTTTTGCTTTTGTGCAAAACTATTTATTTGCATTGCAAGTGTTAAAGCAAAAAATCGTGTAAAGTATTTCATTTTGTAAATTGTTTTTTACAAATATATAACACTTTATATATTTGTTTTTATTTGATAAAGTTACATTTTCAATCCACGGCTATAATTTGGTACGAAACACCATTCAATTGAAAATCATGCCCCACACTTTGTCCCATCAGCTGTTCTCCCAAAGGGGAATTGGTTGAGATTCCAAAATAGTTTTGCTCATCAATCGTTAATTTGGGAAGCGCACAACTTAAATATACGATCATTTTATTAGTAGTAACTAGACTTCCTAAATTAACTTTAGAATGAATCTGGTCGGGATTAATTTTCTCTAAAAAAACTTTCTGCTCGATTGCTTCACGAAGTTTTGTTGTTAATTTTTCTTGTTCCAAATGCATCATTGATAAACCTGTTTCATGCTTATCCCCCGCTGACCCTTTAGCATCATTCAAGGAGTCATCTGTTAAATCAGAAATCATATCCTGAAATACATCTATTTTATCTTGCAGTATTTGTAAATATTGATTGTGAATGATTTGTTTTAACGAAGCCATAATTTACAATTTAGATTAATAAAAAAAGCCGTTCTAAAATTAGAACAGCTTTAAAAAAATACTATTTTCATATTAAATATGCAACGCTCTTTTACCCGTAGCATCTAAAGCGGCTTCTTTAATCGCTTCAGCAAAAGTTGGATGCGCATGACTCATACGTGAAATATCTTCTGCACTTGCACGGAATTCCATAGCTGTTACAGCTTCAGCAATTAAATCCGCTGAGCGTGCACCAATCATGTGTACCCCTAATACTTCATCAGTAGAAGCATCTGCAATAATTTTTACAAAACCATCAGTATCTGCACTTGCACGAGCACGACCTAAGGCTTTGAATGGGAAGTTACCCACTTTATAGTTTCTACCTTCTGCCTTCAATTGCTCTTCCGTTTTACCCACTGCAGCAACTTCTGGCCAAGTGTAAACCACTCCTGGAATTAAATTGTAATCAATATGTGGTTTCTGACCTGCTAAATATTCAGCAACCATTACCCCTTCTTCTTCTGCTTTATGTGCCAACATGGCTCCACGTACCACATCACCAATCGCATAAATGTTAGACGCTGTTGTTTGTAAATGATCATTTACTTCAACTTGTCCTCTTTCGGTTAATTTTACACCCGCTTTTTCAGCATTTAACCCATCGGTGTACGGACGACGACCTACTGCAACTAAAGCGTAATCTCCTTCTAGTACCACTTCGTTACCTTTAGCATCATCTGCTTTTACGATAACTACGTTTCCGTTGCGATTTACTTCTTTTACTTTATGGGAAGTGTAGAATTTCATGCCTTGTTTTTTCAACACTTTAGTCAATTCTTTTGACAAAGCACCGTCCATCCCTGGAATAATGCGGTCCATGAATTCAACTACCGATACTTTTGCACCTAAACGTAAGTATACTTGCCCTAATTCTAAACCGATAACACCACCACCAATGATAATCATGTGTTGAGGCACTTCGCTTAATTTTAAAGCTTCTGTAGAAGTAATTACTCTTTCTTTATCGATTTGGATAAAAGGCAAGGACGATGGTTTAGAACCTGTAGCAATAATGGTATGTTTCGCTTCGATTTGCTCCACCGAACCGTCTTCTTTTGTAACATTTAAAGTAGTTGCATTTTCAAATGAACCAACCCCTTGATACACAGCGATGTTGTTTTTGTCCATCAAAAATTTAACCCCACCACAAGTTTGGTCAACTACCGTTTGCTTACGGTCAATCATTTTTTGAAGGTTTACTTTTACCTCACCAGCCACTTCAATACCGTGGTCAGCAAAATGTTGTAATTCTTCATAATGATGAGAAGAAGCTAACAAAGCTTTAGAAGGAATACATCCTACATTCAAACAAGTACCTCCAAGGGTGGCATATTTTTCGATAATAGCCGTTTTCATTCCTAATTGCGCACAACGAATTGCTGATACGTATCCTCCAGGACCTGAACCGATTACAACTACGTCAAATGAACTCATATTTCTTTATTTTGTTGTTTTAAAAATCAGCTAGCAAAATTAACAATTTATAAATGATTAATCTGCTTAATTATCAGAAGATTTTTATATTTTTTTAAACATCATACACTGTGGTACTCTTCACCTCTCCTATCATAAATGAAGAATGCGTACTACCAATATGTTTGATAGAAGTTAATTTAGTAACCATAAATTCACGGTATTCCTCCATGTCTGCCACACAGATTTTAAGTATATAATCATAATCTCCACTTACATGGTAACATTCTAATACTTCATTCAGTTGCAAAACTGCTTGTTCAAAATCGGCTATGAACTCATGGTTATGTTGCACCAACTTAATATGACAGAAAACCACATAATTCTTATTTACTTTTTTTCTATCTACTAAAGCTACATATTTTTTTATCGTTCCGTCTTTTTCCAGTTTTTTGATTCGCTCATACACAGCCGTTACCGATAGATTCAGTTTACCCGAAAGCTCCTTCGTGGTTTGCTTACTATCTAATTGCAATAACTTCAATAATTTTTTATCTATAGCATCCATCGTTTTGTAAATTTTCGGTAAAAATATCACTAAATGCCGATTTACCGAAAAAAAAACTAAAACTTTTCTTTAACACTTAAACTAATTAAGTATTCTTATTTTTGAACGATTTTATATTAAAAAACCAATCTAAAATGAAAAAATACACTTTCAGTTTGCTTTTGCTGGGAAGCATGGCCTTTGCACAAAAGTTAACGATAGAGGAAACCGTTATGGGACCTCGAAAATACGCACCTAGCACACAAGTCGCGCAACAATGGCGCAAAGACACTAAAGCCATCAGCTATTTAAGTTCAGATTTCAATAGTTTAGTAGAAAAAAATGCTACATCCCAATGGAAAGAAACGGTTTTAGCCACTAAAACAGAATTAGAATCGGCTTTAAAAACTAAAATTTCAAACGATGAAATTACACTTCGTACTTTCCCAACAGCTATCGAATGGGTAAACGCTACTAGTTTTCAAACCTTACTAACTGGAAAGAAAAACAATTATAAAATAACCTATGATGTTACTTCAAAGCAGATAACCAAAGTACTTTCATATGCGACTGAAGGCGAGCAAGCCCGTTTTGCGTCTAATGGGAATGTAGCTTGGTTACACGAAAACAACATCAAAATCACCACAGCTACTAGAACTGTTATCGAGGTTACCAACGACTCGGATAAAGCCATCGTTAATGGTTCTGATTATGTACACCGTCAAGAATTTGGTATCGACCGTGGGATGTGGTGGAATGAAACAGGTACACAATTAGCCTATTACCGCAAGGACGAAACTATGGTAGCCAATTACCCATTGACGAACTGGAACGAGCGCGAAGCGGTAAACAAAGACATCAAATATCCTATGGCAGGCATGACTAGTGAGCAAGTAACACTGGTGATTTTTGATATTGCTTCAGGTAAAAAGGTTACTATTCAAACCGGCGAAACAAAAGAGCAATACTTAACAATGGTTTCTTGGGAACCCACAGGGAAACATATTTTTATTGGAATTTTAAATAGAGAACAAAATCACTTAAAATTCAACAAATACGATGCACAAACTGGAGCTTTTGTAAAAACATTGTTTGAAGAAAAAGCATCCACTTGGGTAGAACCACAGCATGCATTGACCTTTGTACCGAATAATCCAACGCAATTTATTTACCAAACCGATTTTAATGGATTTAACCAAATGTATTTATATAATACTGAAGGTAAATTATTAAAAAACTTAGGGTATAACGATGTTGTTGTAAAAGACTTACTTGGTTTTGATGCTAAAGCTACTAAAATTAATTACATAGGAACTTCAAACAACGGATTAGACCGTCAATTGTACCAAGTTGATTTAAAATCTGGAAAAACCACACCATTAACTCAAATTAGTGGTACTCACAATGCAAGTGTTTCTTCAGATGGCTCGCTTGTTTTAGACCAATACAGTAACACGACAACCCCTAATGAAATTGCTGTAGTGGATATCAAAACAAAAAAAGCGACCACTTTACTTAAAGCTGACAACCCATTTACAGGTAAAATTGATATGCCAAAAATGGAATTCGTAACCATTACTTCAGCGGACGGTAAAACCCCTTTAAACGGAAGAATCATTTATCCAGCAAATTTTGATGCCACTAAAAAATACCCCGTAATGGTGTATGTGTACGGAGGTTCGCACGCACAATTGGTCACCAACAAATGGTTAGGCGGTGGTGGTTATTTTGATTACTATATGGCGCAAAATGGTTATGTTGTTTTCACCTTAGACAACCGTGGTAGTGATGCCCGAGGAAAAAAATTCTGTGATGTGAATCATAGACAATTGGGCATTAATGAAATGGCCGACCAAATAAAAGGTGTTGAATTTTTAAAATCAAAAGCTTTTGTTGACCAAGATAAAATTGGTGTTTTTGGTTGGAGTTTTGGAGGTTTTATGACCACGACTTTAATGACAAATCAGGCTGATACGTTTAAAGTGGGCGTTGCTGGTGGCCCAGTAATTGACTGGAAATACTACGAAATCATGTACGGTGAGCGTTATATGGACACCCCACAAGAAAATCCTGAAGGTTATGCTAAAACTTCTTTACTAGATAAAGCCAAAAACTTAAAAGGTCGCTTATTAGTTATCCACGGAGCACAAGACCCAGTGGTGGTGCAACAACATAGTATGAATTTTATTGAAGCATGTATTAAAGCTGGTAAGCAGGTAGATTATTTCTTATATCCAAACCACGAACATAATGTAAGCGGTAAAGATAGAATACACATGTATGCTAAAATTGCTGACTATTTTGATACGCATTTGAAGAAGTAAAACGATTAAAATCGAGGCCTAAATCTAAAATTAGTCCTCGATTTTTATTTAAATTTCTATTTCCTAACAAATCTTAAATAGTATTCATTTCAAAAAAAACACAAAACACACTAATTTTCAATCGTTTAAAAAATAGATATTAAAAAAAGTAAAAAAACTTTCAAAATAGGCTTGTAAAAACACAAACTTATTATATCTTTGCAACCGCAAAACAGCAACAAGTTCTAACAAAATAAAGGAGAGGTGCCGGAGTGGTAACGGAGCAGATTGCTAATCTGTCATCGGGTAACCGATGCCAGGGTTCGAATCCCTGTCTCTCCGCTTTTTTTTGACTAAGTTTTCGGGGTGTAGCGTAGCCCGGTCATCGCGCCTGGTTTGGGACCAGGAGGTCGCAGGTTCGAATCCTGCCACCCCGACAAAAACAAAAAGGTCCAATAGCTCAGCTGGATAGAGCAACTGCCTTCTAAGCAGTAGGTCTCAGGTTCGAATCCTGATTGGATCACATTAAAGCCCATTATTGGGCTTTTTTTGTTGCTTCACTTCACAAATAAAAAACGCCAAGTCTTTTCAAACCGGCGTTATCAATTATCCACAAATATTTCGAATATCAATTTCATTAAAATAAGCTATCACACGATCAGCCTTTCCTAAATCTTGATGTTTCGAATTCAAACTATTATAACCAACACAATATATCCCTGCTGATTTAGCCGCTTCAACGCCATTAGTACTATCTTCAATCACAATACAACTTGCCTTATCCCCTACACTTAATGAAGCCGCATGCAAAAAAATTGCAGGATCAGGCTTAGATTTCGGAAAATCTTCACCGCTGATTTTATGGCTAAAATACGGGTCTAAATTAAAACGTGTGAACACCCTATTTATAGTACTCTTCGAAGCCGATGAAGCCAAAATTAACTGATAGCCATGGGCATGTAATTGTTGAATAAATTCAAACACCCCTTCAATTAATTCTAAATCAGGTTTCGTATCAAATGCTTCATTAAACAAATGTCTTTTTCGTAATATCAAATCTTCTACTTCATGGTCTAAATCGAAGTGAGCTTTAAGTTTTTGAAACACATTTCTAGTCGAATTTCCAGTAAAAGTAGCATACATTGCCTCCGAAACTTCAATTTCTAATTCATTGAAATGCTGAAAATAAGCATACTTATGAACAGGTTCTGTATCAACAATAACCCCATCCATATCAAAAATTATGGTCTTTATCATATTATTTAGTTGTGTAGCACAAAGATATAAACTAAAAAAAAGATATTCCTCATTAAACCATTTTAAATATCTTTAGTCTAACCTATAAAACCAACCTAAAATTGCAAGACGAAAAAAAATTAATCGATGAGCTACTAAATCCTAAAACGCAAAATGAAGCGTTTAGAAAACTCATACAAGAATACCAACGCCCCTTATACCATCATATTCGAAACATGGTTTTAGATCATGATGACACTGACGATGTACTGCAAAATACTTTTATTAAAGTTTTTCAAAACATCAATAATTTTAAAGGAGAAAGCAAGCTGTATTCTTGGATGTATAGAATTGCAACTAACGAAGCTATCACATTTTTAAATTCAAAAGCCAAAAAAAATAATATTAGCAATGAGGAACTCAAAGATAAAATGATCAAAAACCTAGAAGCTGATGTACATTTTGATGGAGATCAAATCCAACTCAAATTACAAATAGCTATAGCCAAACTACCTGACAAACAACAACAAGTATTTAAAATGAAATATTTTGAGGAGTTAAAATATGAAGAAATGAGTGAAATTCTAAAAACCTCTGTAGGCGCATTAAAAGCTTCGTATTTTCACGCTGTAAAAAAAATTGAAGAATATTTAAATTCCAATTAAACCATTTGCTCTTATTTTTGTCAAAGCAATAAAGCTGGTAAATGGAATTTTCAATAAAATAAAAAATCGTAGATGCAACAAAACTAACAAACGCATTATGAAAAATATAGATTTACAAAACGATTCAAAACTAACCAATGGATTTAAAATCCCTGAGGATTATTTTGAATCCTTTGAACATAAATTAATGAATCGCATTGAGCAATTACCTCCCAAAACCATACCGTTGCAATCGTTTTGGAGAAAAAAACAACTCTGGGTGGGTATCGCTGCATTATTCATTATTAGCTTGGGGATCCTCCATTTTTGGCCAAATCAAAGTGAATACAATCCTAGCGCTCAAGACTATTTAGCTTATGACAACGAGTTGACTATCGACGAGCTTGCTGATCATTTGACCGAAGAAGATATCCAAAAAATAGAATCCGATCTAACTCTAGCTGATGCTGATACTGAAAAATACATTAACGAATATTTAAACTGATGAAAAAAATAATTACACTAGTACTATTAGTCCTTTCAACTTTGAGTTTCAGCCAAAGAAGAGAAGAAAAAATCGAAAAAATAAAAGCTTTACGCATTGCTTTTATTTCCGATAGACTTGATTTAACCCCAGAAGAAGCACAAAAATTCTGGCCCATTTTTAATCAATTTGAAGACAAACATTTCGAATTACGTCGTCAGAAACAAAATTTAATGTTTCAACTGCGTCCAGAAAATGCTTCCTCTTTATCAGACAAGGAAGTACAATCGTTAATGGATCAAGAAGAAAAATTAGAAATAGAATTGCATAACACCAAAAAGCAATTAGCAAAAAATCTTCAAGGAGTAATACCCAATCAAAAAATCATGATGTTACGTCAACTCGAAATTGAATTTAAACAAAAACTTTTAGAACAAATTCAAAATCGACGCGAAGGCAAGTTCAGACGCTAAACTTATTTGCCCTACAAACAAAAAAGGACACACTGCTAACTCTACATAGAAATTACAAGAAAAAACATACAAAACGGGCATCCTAACCTAGCATGCCCGTTTCTTTTTTACTATAATTCCTTAGTACCATCTTAGCCTACAGGAAATTCATATCAAAGCGCTCCTTTATTCAATTTCAGGCTTCACATCGATCACTAGAGGTGTAAAAAGAATTGTTCATTTTTAAAAGGAAAATTTAGAAACAATTTAATGAATTAAATTACTAAATTAAAACGGTAATTTCAAAACTTAAATGATATAAGAGCAAAAAAGCACATTCAATTCTTTAATCGACCTTATATAAACAAAATTTAAATTCCAACATAGTTAATTAACTTAACTGCAGACCGCAATGAGAAAAACAATAAAAAGAAGTCCTCTCAATACTAAATTTGACTTGGCTTCTTTTTTACTAAAATACTTCAAATTATACTTTTATATTTGTGTTGAAAACCAATAGAAATGAGTACGAAAAGTATTTGCGCGATAAATGTTAAAAATATTTAATTTACTAAAGAATTTAAGATGTCAGATTTAGCATTAGGTTCTGCTTCAGGCTACATATATCAATTTGAAAAAGCGTTACTAACTCTTTCAAGATTACAAAATGGATTGGATTCTGTTTCAATAGAAAATGTAGATGATGTTGCTGCTCATGATTCCAATGGATCTGTTTTAATGACATTTCAAGCGAAGCATAGTATATTGACTACTGGAACGACATTCGAAGATACGAGTAAAGCCATTTGGAGAACATTTGAAATATGGATAAAAAAAATAAATAATAAAACTTTTAATAACAATACTTTATTTATTTGTTCTACTAACAAGAAAATTCCAAACGATTCTTTACTATACAAAATAAAAGACGAACCATTTAATAATGTAATTATAATATTAAACTACTTGTTAACTGCACAAAAGACCAAGCTTACAACAGCAAAAAAAGGAACTAGTATAAAAAAAACCATAGAATATATTGAATTTGTTTTATCAAATCAATCTGCTTTTGAAACAATTAAAAATAATCTTCAAATTGAAGATGGTGAAAACGTAAAAGAAAAATTTTTCGTTGAATTACATCTAACTTCTGATAATTATACTGATGCAATTAAAGGTTCAATTTATGATGAATTTTATGGTTGGGTAAGTTTAAGCGCAAAAGCAAAGTGGCTAAATGCAGAAATAGCAAATTTTAGTAAAAATGATTTTGACAATAAATATTATCATATTATAACTAATTCTTCTATCATGAATGCCGTATTTAGAACAAAAAAACTACTTGGAACTATTGATGATGGAATAATTAAAAATACTAGACAAGAATTGTTTGTTAGACAATTAGAAGATATTAAAAGAAATAGCGCTTCTAAAGAAAGAATAATACTAAAAGCTATCCACGACTTTATTTATTCAGATGTAGAAATTAAACACATAATTATTAAAGGTGATTACACTGAATATGATTTTGAAATATTTGTTGAGAAATGTAAAGATTATTGGCAAGACTTATATGATTCAAAAGTTTTAAAAGAACTAGATGAATATAATGAGGAAGAAAAAAATTTAATCTCAATCGAAATTTATGACTCAATAATGAAAAATATTGAATTAAAATTTAAAGAAGGATTTAGTTTTACAACAGAAAGTATTTATGTAAAAAATGGATGCTTTTTGAATTTATCTAATAAACCTGAAATAGGCTGGAGACCTGATTGGGAAACAAAATACAAAAACAAATGAAAACCGAAAATCTTTTCGATTTAATTCAAAATTCTGCTATAAGTGCCCTTGCGCTACATAGCTTCACACTTGGCTATAATAAAGTTTCGAAAGGAAGAAATGAGGAAGTTCAGTTTCCAAGAATAGAATACACCTTTTTTGTTTTACCATTAGTGTATAATAACAACGCTATGGAAATTTTTAAAAGTTCTGACCAACTCTACACTGCTCTTTCAAAAGACTATAGTATTACATTAGGACTTCAAGAGAGAGCTCAAAAAATGGCAGAACAAACATTTAACGGACTTAATCTTGCTTTTAGCAAAAAAATATTATCATATAATAAGGATAATAAAACTATTGAGCTAATGCCAGGATTTAAAACTGAAAGAATTAAATTCCATAATGAAAATTTAAACTCAGAAAATAGCATTAAAAAAATTCAATTAACTGCTTATAGATTAGGTTCAATCTTTGCTAAAAAAAATAAAAAAAATATTCAAATAGAATTAAATATAAATTTCTAATGAAACTTAAAATAGTATCAATAATGCTTTATCCAAAAAATAAAAGTTATAAACCTAGATTTATAATTTTTGACGAGGATAAAGTAAATGTAATAACTGGTTATAGCCAAAGAGGAAAATCTGCAATAATTTCTATTATTGATTATTGTCTTGGCAGTAAAGATTGTAATATTCCAATTGATTTAATAAGAAATAAAGTAGATAAATTTGCAATTTTCATAAATCTAAAAGACGAAAAAATATTTATTGCTAGAGATTGTCCAACATCAGACACTGGTACTTCGGAAAATATGTATTATTATAATGTCAGTATAAAAGGTGAAAATAAATCGTTAAGAACTAATGAATGGATTGAAGATAAAGATGATTACAAAATAAATAGAGAAACATTAAAAAATTACCTAACTACTGTTTCAGGATTCAAAAACATTAGCGATAATGATGATACTCAAAACAATCCGTTAGACACTCCCGCAAGCTTTAGAGATACAACGGCTTTTCAATTTCAGCCACAAGGAATTATTGCAAATTCTACAACTATTTTTTATAATACCGATACATTTGTTCATTTAAAAAGACTTCAAAATTTATTTCCATTAGTACTTGGTTACAAGTCTTATGATATGTTAATTATAGAAAAGGATATAGATATTCTCGAAAGAGAGTATAAAGAAAAAGATAAAAAAATTGAAGACTTGAAAGGAGCTTATGAGAATTGGCAAAAAGACATATATGAATATTATACAAAAGCTATAACTCTTGGCTTAACAAATGCGGATATCAATATAGAAACATCAAATGTCGAGCAAATTAAAAATGAATTAAAAAATGTTGTAAAAAATGTGAAAAACAACACTTTTTTGAAAGAAAACTCATCATTAAGATATACAGAAAAATTAGAAGAATTAGATAAAGATAGAATTAAACTTAGCAGAGAATTAGATTCATTAAAAGTTGATTTATCAAAAATAGAACAATTTGACAGGTCTAAAAATGAATATTTAAATGATGTAGTTTTAGAACTTGACAAAAGATTAAAACCAATAGATTGGTTTTTAAATCAAAAAGGAACAGATATATGCCCATTTTGTGATTCAAAATCTGAAAAAGCAATTGAGGAATTACTATCATTGAAACAAAGTGAAATTAATAATCATACAATTATTAAAGAATCAAAAAAAATGTCATTCAGTTTTGAAAAAGAAAAATTCTCTTTGAGAAACGATGTCATAAATAAAGAAAAAGCACTACAAAATGTTAATTCTAATATCAAAATATTACTCGATGAAAATAAAGAATATTATAAAAAGTATCAAGATGTTTTTGAATTTTCAGGAAAAATAGAGCATATTTTAAAGACTTTAGATTCTTTAGCTCCAACAGGAGAATTAATTACTGAACTTGTTGAACTAAAGCGTATTTTGAATGAAAAGCGTGAAAACTTAAATACTCTAGCAAAAAGATTTGATAAAAATTTATGTTTAAAAAAAGTAAGCGATACAATTGATAATTATATCCAAATGTTGCCAATTGAATCAAAAAAAAGCAGAAAGGTTTGGCTTGAACCTGAAAAAAGTGTTGGTATTTTAATTGAGGACACAAAAACCAAAACTCAGAATTATTTATCCAAAATAGGAAGTGGTGCAAATCATATGTGCTATCATTTAGCTACAATGCTGGGTTTACATGAATACTTTTTAAAACTCCCAAATGAAGGTAAAACTAATTACATCCCATCTTTTTTAGTTTTGGATCAACCAAGTCAAGTATATTTTCCAGAAGAATATCCAAAATCCGACAATAATGTAGATGAAAAGAAAAAACAAAAAATATCTCAGGATATAGAAAATACAAAACTAATTTTTAACACTTGTTCCAATTTTATGAAAATAACAAATTTTCAAACACAAATAATAATCTTAGAACATGCTCCAGAATCAACTTGGAAAGGTGACCCAAATATTCATTTAGTTGAAGAATGGAGAGGAGAAGATCTTACTGATAAAAATTATAAAGCTCTTATTAAAAGAGAATGGTTCGAGTTAGATTGATTTTTTATAATTTACTTTTTATACTTCATTTTAACTCAAAGAAGTTTTTAAAGTATGAATTAGTTTATTAACTAAAAACGCTAATAACAAAAAAAAACCTAAAAACTTTACAGCTTTTAGGTTTTTTTATCCAATTCTATAACACGTTTAACTTTTTACATATTACGTCGGTATTGCCCTCCCACTTCAAACAACGCACTAGTAATTTGTCCTAACGAACACACCTTAGCGGCATCCATTAGTTTTTCAAAGATGTTGTGGTTTTGGATCGCGGCTTCTTGAATGATCGCGATTTGTCCTTCTACTTCTTTGGCTTTGGCTGTATGTAGGTTTTCTAGGGTTTTGATCTGGAATTGTTTTTCTTCTTCCGTCGCACGAATGACTTCCGCAGGCACTACAGTTGGTGAACCTTTTGAACTTAAGAAGGTATTTACCCCAATGATAGGGAATTCACCTGTATGTTTCAAGGTTTCGTAATACAAGGATTCTTCTTGGATTTTCGAACGTTGGTACATCGTTTCCATTGCTCCTAATACCCCACCTCTTTCGGTGATTCGGTCGAACTCGGCTAGTACGGCTTCTTCTACTAAATCGGTTAACTCTTCAATGATAAACGAACCTTGGATAGGGTTTTCGTTTTTCGCTAATCCTAATTCTTTATTAATAATCAACTGGATTGCCATCGCACGACGAACGGATTCTTCTGTTGGTGTGGTAATCGCTTCGTCATAGGCATTGGTATGCAACGAGTTACAGTTATCGTAAATCGCATATAAGGCTTGTAAAGTCGTACGGATATCGTTAAAATCGATTTCTTGTGCGTGTAACGAACGTCCAGATGTTTGGATATGGTACTTCAACATTTGCGCTCTTTCGTTAGCACCGTATTTATTCTTTAAGGCTTTTGCCCAAATCTTACGTGCTACACGTCCTATCACCGCATATTCTGGGTCGATACCATTAGAGAAGAAGAACGATAAATTAGGACCAAAGTCGTTGATGTTCATACCTCGGCTTAGGTAATATTCTACATACGTAAATCCGTTGGCAAGTGTAAATGCCAACTGCGTAATAGGATTCGCACCAGCCTCGGCAATATGATACCCTGAAATCGAAACCGAGTAGAAATTACGAACGTTTTGTGTGATGAAATATTCTTGTACGTCACCCATTAAACGTAAGGCAAACTCAGTCGAGAATATACAGGTATTTTGGGCTTGGTCTTCTTTTAAAATATCGGCTTGAACCGTACCACGCACTTGCGCTAAGGTTTTTACTTTGATGTCTTGATACACATCGGCAGGCAACACTTGATCCCCTGTTAGTCCTAAAAGCATCAACCCTAATCCGTCGTTACCTTCTGGTAACTCTCCGTTATAGCGAGGACGTTCTAATCCTTTCGCATCATAAACCTCTTTGAATTTTTTCTCTACTTCTGCTTCCAAACCATTTTCTTTGATGTATTTTTCACAGTTTTGGTCAATGGCCGCATTCATAAAGAAACCTAACAACATAGGCGCTGGTCCGTTTATCGTCATCGACACCGAAGTGGCAGGATGACTTAAATCGAAACCAGAGTATAATTTTTTTGCATCGTCTAAACAACAAATAGACACCCCTGCATTACCAATTTTACCGTAAATATCAGGTCGGTGGTCTGGATCATTCCCATATAAAGTAACCGAGTCAAACGCGGTTGATAAACGTTTAGCTGGCATTCCTAAGGATACATAATGGAAACGGCGGTTGGTTCTTTCTGGACCTCCCTCGCCCGCGAACATACGCGTAGGATCTTCGCCCTCACGCTTAAATGGATATAATCCCGATGCGAATGGGAATTCCCCTGGTACGTTTTCTTGTAAATTCCATTTTAAAATATCGCCCCACGCTTGGTATTTGGGAAGCGCTACTTTTGGAATTTGAGTATGCGAAAGTGACTCGCTATGTGTTTTTATTTCAATGACCTTATCACGTACTTTAAAAGCGTAAATAGGGTTTTTATACTTGTTTACTTTATCGTCCCAAGTTTGAATAATTTCCCAATTGTAAGGGTCTAAATTCATTTTTACACGATCGAATTCTTTGATTAATAAGCCTAAGAAATCTTTGTTGCTTTCATTTATTTTCAAAGAAGATTCAATGATTCCAGCTTTATCGATTTGTGGCAAATTCCCATTCACCGATTCGATAGTTTTGAAAATACCGTATAACTTTTGCGCTACTTCCACTTGTGATAAAGCCGTTTCGTCATATTTACGATTATTTTCAGCAATTTCAGATAAATAACGTGTTCTATGTGGCGGAATCACAAAGATTTTTTCGCTCATTTCACGAGTAATCTCAAAAGTCGATTTTAGGTCAGCTCCTGTTTTCTCCACAATTTTATCCATAATCGACTTATACAAGGTATTCATCCCTGGATCATTAAATTGAGAAGCGATGGTACCAAAAACTGGCATTTTATCAGGATCTATATCCCATAAATTATGATTGCGTTGGTATTGCTTTTTCACATCGCGAATCGCATCAAGCGCTCCACGTTTGTCAAATTTATTCAACGCTACTAAATCGGCGAAATCTAACATATCGATTTTCTCCAACTGGGTAGCCGCACCAAACTCAGGCGTCATAACATATAACGATACATCAGAGTGTTCTAAAATTTCCGTATCCGACTGACCAATTCCAGAAGTTTCCAAAATGATAATATCGTATTTCGCAGCTTTTAATACTTCTATAGCTTCTGCCACATATTTAGACAAAGCCAAATTCGATTGACGCGTCGCTAACGAACGCATATACACACGTGGGTTATTGATCGCATTCATACGAATACGGTCTCCTAGTAAAGCACCACCTGTTTTACGTTTGGAAGGATCGACAGAAATTAATCCGATGGTTTTTTCAGGAAAATCGATTAAAAATCGACGTACTAATTCATCTACTAACGAAGATTTACCTGCCCCACCTGTACCTGTGATACCTAGAACGGGAAAAGCCCCCCCCGCCCCCGAAGGGGGTGCCTGAAATACTTTATGAAAAGTATCGGGTTCGTTTTCTGCTAATGTTATAAGTCTCGATATGGTATTTACATCTTTTTCAGCCAATTGATTGTTTATCTCATTGGCTCCCCCATCGGGGGCGGGGGGGGCTGGTTCTGCTAGTTGAACCAATTCGTTAATCATTCCTTGTAACCCTAAGGCACGACCATCATCTGGAGAATAAATTTTTGTGATTCCGTAAGCGTGTAATTCTTCAATTTCAGAAGGAAGAATTACGCCTCCACCTCCACCAAAAATTTTGATATGACCTGCTCCTTTTTCTTTTAGCAAATCATACATATATTTAAAATACTCGTTATGACCACCTTGGTACGAAGTCATTGCGATGGCATTGGCATCTTCTTGAATAGCCGTATTTACCACTTCTTCTACACTACGGTCGTGTCCTAAGTGAATTACTTCGACTCCAGTAGCTTGGATAATGCGACGCATGATATTAATGGCTGCATCGTGTCCGTCAAATAAGGACGCAGCCGTTACAATTCTAACTTTATTTTTTGGTTGATACGGTTGTGCTTGTTCCATTTTTGGTTTTGAATTTGTGGTCGCAATTTACGTATTTATTAAAAATTAACGATTTAAAAAACACATAATTCTATTGCACCGAAATCTTCATTTTTAAATAACTCTTTATTCCATTTCAGTTAAGACTTCTGGAGCAAATTCCATAGTATCTTCCGCTTCTTCAAATTTAGGTTTTGATGCTTTTAATGCATTAAACTTTTCAATTTGCTCCAAACCGTCCTCTTCCCCACTAAAATAAGGAAACACATCCATGATAGGCGATTCAGAAATAGCAGGAATGCTGTATTCCCCTAAAGTATTTCGCATAGCGGTTACGGTATTATCATAAGCTTCCTTAACATCATTAGCCTGTACTAAAAGGTAAAAACTAGTTTTGCGTTCTTTCCCGCTTTCTTCATCATAAGCCATCAACGTTACTTTCGATTTAAACCAACGGTCGGTATTTTCAAAAGGATGAATTTCAGAATAATTTGCGACTTTAATATTGGTAATTTTAAATTCCTCACTCACATAAGCCGCCATTTCTTCATTCATACGTCGCTCGGCTTCCGTGTACGACAAGGCATCAACCAAATAGGGTTCTGTCACAACTTTTTGGATTCCTGTTTCATCAATTTTTCTATATTTTACTTTGCATTCGTACCAAATAGCTCCCATAACATTTTATTTTTAAGAAAGGCAAAGGTAAATCTTAATTACTCACATTTGAATACCCACTGAAATAGATATTCACAATTTTCTTTGAGTTGGATGATGGATGTGGGGTGATGGATAAATTTCGAATACAAAGTGTAAATGGCATTATGTTTGTTTATCTTTGAGAAACAAATTCGAATCACATGAAAAAAATTTTATTATTCCTATTGTTACCTGCATTGAGTTACGGACAATTTGATGATTTATTAAAACAGGTTGAAAACAAATTAAATATCAAAATTTCTGAAGTCATCAATCCAGTTACTTTATCCCAAGAGGAAATAGGCAAAGGATTAAAAGAAGCTTTAAATAAGGGAATAGAAAAACAAGTAAGTTCGTTAACTAAACCTGATGGCTTTTATAGAAACGAAATGGTTAAAATATTACTTCCTGATGAACTTAAAACAGTGGATCAAAAATTAAGACAAGTAGGATTGAGTAAGCTAGCTGATCAAGGTTTACAAGTGATAAACCGTGCTGCCGAAGATGCTGTAAAAACCTCTACACCTATTTTTGTGGATGCCGTTAAAGGAATGACTTTTAACGATGCTAAAAATATTTTGTTAGGAAATGAAAGAAGTGCCACTACCTATCTTGAAGGTTCAACTTCCACAGCACTTTATGGAAAATTTAATCCTGTGATTAAAAATTCGTTTACAAAAGTAGGAGCTGATAAAGTTTGGAAAAACATTATTTCAAAATACAATGCTATTCCTTTTGTACAAAAAATTAATACGGATTTAACCGATTATACAACCCAAAAAGCTATGGAAGGAGTGTTTAAAATGATAGCCGTAGAAGAAAAAAATATCAGAACCAACTTAAATTCAAGAACTTCTGATTTGTTAAAAAAAGTATTTGCCTTGCAGGATCGAAAATAGTTAAAATTTTCATAATCAACAAGATAATAACATTCTCTTAACGTTAGTAAATCATTTTTTTACCGAACTTTGTAACAAGAATTCATAGAATTTTGTTTGGTTTGGTTAGTTTACGAAAATGCCGATGCTTTAGTGTCGGCATTTTTATTTTAATTGCTTTAAAAAAGCAATAGTTTGATCGTTAAAAACCCGAGCTTGTTCCACATTAACCACGTGACCACATTGCGCTATAACAAACAATTTGGCCGATTTGTAATGAGCTTCTACCACTTTACGCACAGAGGGTAAAAACATATAATCCTCCTCACCCATTATATACAAAGTAGGAATATTCAACTCCACTTGACGAAACCAACGTAAAACAGGGTTAATTTCAGCGGTTAACTTAAACCATTTGATAAATTCTTTTTGATATAACTTTTTGGCCTCATTAATAAACAACAAACGCGATTGTTTATGATTCTTTTTAGGCATAATTATAAAGGCAAAAAGGCGATACAACACCAAATAAGGCAACATATATTTAAAAAGATTACCTACACGCATCAGGATTTGGGAGCGGAAATTCATTTTCAAAATAGCCCCACCCATAACCATACTTTTCACTCGATTAGGGTGTATTTCTGCAAGTTGGCGAATCACAATAGTACCTAAGGAAATTCCAACAAAATGCGAAGATTGAATCTTTAAATGATCGATTACTTCCAATACATCTAAAGCGATAGATTTAAAAGTATATTTCTTACTAAATCCTGTTTTCTTGGAGTCACCATGACCACGCAAATCGAGGACTAACACATTAAAATGCTTTTGAAATTCTCTAATTTGTTTAAACCAAATAGAAGAACTTCCTCCAGCACCATGCACAAAAGTCACCCATTGATCCGAAGTTTTATTTTCAAAAAGCGTATAATGAATCATCTTTTATATTTTAGTGTGAATGCGAATGATGCAAATGTAATTCTCCTATTCGTAACCTTAACTTTTTAAAATAATCAAAAGCCTTAATTAATCGACTACCATACCACGAAAACATTTCACCATCTACAAAAACTGTTTTAGCATGATGCGAATACCTTCCTAATTCAAAAGCGTGATCATCCTTGAAAGGAAAAGGTTCAGAGGAAAGAAAAATTAAATCAGGGTCCCCTTGAATACGCATTTTTTGAACAATGACTTCTGGATAACGCTCTGGGTATTTTTCATTGTGCGCGTAAATATTTTCTAATTTATTTAGTTCTAACAAATGATTGATAAACGTATTGTTTCCCGCCACCATATAAGGATTTGCCCATATAAAATAAGCTACTTTTTGCATCTCAAAAGGCGCTATGAATTTCAGAAAATCTTGATGTGCAAAGTTGATTTTATCTATCCATTTTTGAGCTTCAGTACGTACATTAAACAACTTTCCGAAATCCTCAATCATCTTATTATTATCAGCAATGGTGTACATATCGGTTACCCAAACTGGACAAATTTGACATAATTCTTCGACCATTTCCAAAGTGTTTTCTTCTTTATTACAAATGATAATATCCGGTTGAAGTTCCTTTATTTTATCAATATGTACTTTTTTAGTACCTCCAACAATTTTTTTGGTAGCTTTTAAATGAAACGGATGCACACAAAATTTAGTTATCCCTACTATTTGTTCTTCCAAACCTAAATCGAAAAGTAACTCCGTCTGCGAAGGTACTAAAGAAACGATTCTTTTGGGTGATGTTTCAAAGGTATGTTGGGTTCCAAGTTGATCGGTTAAGTTCATTTGTTTCAGATTTCAGATTTAAGGTTTAAGGTTTCCAGTTTAAGGTTCTTTGAAAGATGAATCTTCCATTTCAAAAATTAAACAAATTTATTCTTTACTATTTTATTTATTGTAATAAAAAAAAAAGAAAATTATTATCGAAAATACAAAGCTCAAAAAAAGCGCTCCTGTAGGCATTATAAATTCTGGATGACCGTATTTATCACATCTTTTTGAAGGATTGATAAATTCAACTATTTCAAAAGTTATTCAAAAAACAATATAACTTAAAAAAAATGCAAAACGATACCAGCTATATAGGTTATGATTTTTTATATTTTCAACAAGATTCCAAAACTTTAAACTTCAAACTTTAAACTTGAAACTAAAATATCCTCCATTTCTTTTTGCAATTTCTGAGCTTCTTCCCTAGCCTTCTCCGCAAAATCTTCACCTTTAGAAGCATAAATAATCCCGCGAGAAGAATTAATTAACAAGCCCACTTGATCATTCATACCGTATTTACACACTTCTTGTAAGCTACCGCCTTGTGCTCCTACACCAGGAACTAACAAGAAACTATCGGGTACAATCTGACGTATTTCAGTAAAGTATTCCGCTTTAGTTGCTCCAACTACATACATCAAATTTTGACTATTTTTCCAAGATTTAGAAGTTTCAAGTACTTGTTTATACAATTCTTTTCCATCCACTTGTAAGGTTTGAAAATCGAAAGCTCCTTCATTAGAGGTTAAAGCAAGCATAATCGTGTGCTTATCCTCAAAGGCTAAGAAAGGCTCTACCGAATCCTTACCCATATACGGTGCAACAGTGACCGAATCAAATTCTAAGTCTTCAAAAAAAGCTTTAGCATACATGGAAGAGGTATTTCCTATATCACCTCTTTTAGCATCAGCTATGGTAAAAATTTCTGGAAAATTCTCATTGATATAGGCAATCGTTTTTTGCAACGAAATCCAACCTTTAATACCATAAGCTTCAAAAAAAGCAATATTAGGTTTGTAAGCCACACACAAATCGTGCGTTGCATCAATGATGGCTTTGTTAAACTCAAAAATTGGATCTTCGGTATTAAATAGATGTTCTGGTATTTTATTCAAATCAACATCTAAGCCTACGCATAAGAATGATTTTTTTTGTTGAATTTGAGCAATAAGTTGTTGTGTTGTCATGTTGTTGTTTTGAGTGTGCAAAAATAAAAAAAACCTCCCAAAAGGAGGTTTCCAATCCAATAAATTTAAAATGCCTTATTTAATCATTATTTTATGGGTTTCTTCATTTCCATTTTTGGTAATAAATCTTCCAAAACACACCCCTTTTGCAATATTTTTAGAAACAATTGTATTACTTCCGGCTAAAACTTGTGTTTCTAGTATTTTTTTACGACTAATATCAAAGAACTCTAAGTCTCCTTCTTCTTCGGCATCAAAATTCATTTCCTCCACGTTTGCTGGATTAGGAAAATTGAAAGGCTATCTTTCAGAAAGAAACCAGACATCATAAATTTTCGAAACAGCTTTCAAACACTTACCACAATTTAACAAAGCTGGATGTTTTTTATAAATATGAACAACCGTTAAGTTGAAAACATCATTTCCGATTCTTAAAATTATTTATATTTGGATCTTAAAAAAACATATAACCGTCATTCTTATAAAGTAAACGATTTATATTAAATCCTGAAAAAAAATGCATTATTGAAACATTTTTTTTTAGGACTTAGAAGAGTCAAACAAAATTTTAAAAACCAAAATTCATACTATTTTTGATAAAGTAGGACTAAAAATTTACTTTTCTAAATCCAACAAAGCTCAACTTTAAACAATTTACACTCAAAATTAAGTAGCACTACAAAACTAAAAAATCATATTGCATTTAGATTTTAAAAATGGAAACTATATTTTTTCAAGCAAAGAAATACCATCACAGAATAAATTTAGAGTTCAATAATATCAATAATGAAGTTGGCAAAGGAGTCATTCTCATGAAAACAAACACTATAAGTACTTTTTCTTATTAGAAAATAAAAAGCATCAGGAAGACTTCTTAAAAACCATGGAACTTCTAAAATCGAAAATGTCTATTAAAAAAGCTTATGATTTTAATTAGTTCTTATTATATCTTTTCCGACCTTTGTACGAAATTTCAAAAATAGAGCCCCATGAAAGACACGCAAGAAATCATCAATACCCATAAAAAATTCATACAAACTATTTGTGAAACGGAAACGGTTTTTGCGCTTCAAAACAAAGAAGAGTTTGCCATTACCTACTCGCATAACTATGAGGATGAAGAAGGTGACCCTGTTCAAATTATTTGTTTTTGGAGTGAAGAAAATTTAGCCAAAGCTTGTATCAATCACGAATGGACGGCTTACAAATTGTATGAAATTGACTTAGCTGATTTTATGGAGAACTGGTGTGTGGGTATCGATATGGATGGCTTAATGGCAGGGACTGATTTTGACGGTAACCTGAATGGGTATGAAGCCGATTCGTTAGAAATGATTTTAGAAATCATAACCACTTTAAAAAAGAAAAAGAAGGCGGTAAAACTAACCAACTACAAATCAATAGAAGAATTAGAAACGCAAGTTAAAAATGCACTTTATGGCGAATAATATTTTAGACCTACTGCACGCTAATCAACCTTTAGTATTCTCAGAAGTTATTGCTTATATAGAGGAAAACTACCACTTCACTCCTACTGCCTTCAAGAATGGAAATCAGTACAATGAAGCGGGACAAAATAGTGGTTCTTGCAAAATTTTTGCCTTTGCCCAATTACAAAACCTTTCACAAGCACAAACCTTACAACTATTTGGTAGCTATTACCAAGACGTTTTGAATACACCCGAAGCTGAAGACCATCAAAATATTCGTAATTTTATGATTTCAGGTTGGGACGGAATAGCATTTGAAGGCGAAGCACTGACAAAAAACAAAAATTAAAAGTTATACCGCAAGACCTAACAGGTTTTAAAAACCTGTTAGGTCTTAAGTTAGGTATTAAACATTCTAAACTCTAAATTCTTAATTTTCTATGCGTTGGACCTTAAAACCAAAGCCTGACTCACAAAAATTACAAGCCTTACAATCTGCCTTAGGAGTCGACAGCACCATTGCTACCTTACTACTTCAGCGCGGTATAGCTACGTATGAGCAAGCCAAGGCATTCTTTCGTCCTTCCTTAAATGATTTGCATGACCCCTGTCTCATGAAAGATATGGACAAGGCAGTGCTTCGTATTGAAACTGCCATCGCAAACCAAGAGAATATATTAGTTTTTGGCGATTATGATGTAGATGGAACTACCGCGGTTTCTTTAGTTTCTTCGTATCTAAAAAGTTATTATCCTAATGTAGCTACGTATATTCCTGACCGTTATTTAGAAGGTTATGGTGTTTCCTATCAAGGGATTGACTTTGCAGAAGATAACGATTTCACACTTATCATTGCCTTAGATTGTGGTATCAAATCGATAGACCATGTGGCGTATGCTAAAAACAAAGGCATCGATTTTGTCATTTGCGACCACCACCGCCCTGGAGACACTCTTCCTGATGCTGTGGCTGTTTTAGATCCAAAACGCGAAGATTGTACCTATCCGTATAAAGAATTATGTGGTTGTGGTGTGGGTTTTAAATTGATTCAAGCCTTAGCAAGTCACAGAAACCAAACGATACATGATTTAATCCCCTATTTAGATTTAGTCGCTACAGCCATTGGCGCTGATATAGTCCCTATTACAGGCGAAAATCGAGTGTTGGCAAAATTTGGTTTAGACGTCATCAATACCAATCCTCGTCCTGGTATTCAGGCATTGATTCAAAATGTAAAAAAACAAACCTTAACCATAACCGATGTCGTTTTTATCATCGCTCCACGTATTAATGCCGCTGGACGCATCAAACACGGAAATTATGCAGTAGCCTTACTCACAGAATTTGATTTATTACAAGCCGCACAATGTGCCTTAGATATAGAAGCCTTTAATGCCGACCGAAAAGATTTGGATAAGCAAATTACGAAGGAAGCCTTACTACAAATTTCAGAAAATCAAGAAACCGAACGTTTTTCTACCGTGGTTTATCAAGAAAATTGGCACAAAGGAGTCATAGGAATTGTAGCTTCACGCTTGGTAGAAAATTACTATCGACCGACTATAGTATTTACCAAAAGTGGAGAAAAACTTGCCGCTTCAGCGCGTTCCGTTAAAGATTTTGATATTTACAATGCGCTCGAAGCCTGTTCGCAACATTTAGAACAATTTGGTGGACACATGTACGCCGCTGGAATGACCTTAAAAGAGGAAAATTATTTAGCATTTAAACAAGCTTTTGAAGAAGAAGTTGAAAAAACAATTCATCCTGACTTGCTTACTCCTGAAATAGCGGTGGATGCCGAAATCAAGTTATCAGACATTAATGATAAGATGATGCGCATTATCAAGCAATTTGAACCTTTTGGTCCAGAAAATATGACGCCTATTTTTTTAGCCACTGAGTTGTATGATACAGGTTACGGCAAAGCCATTGGTCAAGATGAGGAACATTTGCGTCTGTTTGTCAAACAAGGAAAAAGCGAAGGTTATGGCGCTATCGGTTTTGGTTTAGCCAGAAAAAAGGAACTCACCGAACATAAAAACCGTTTTGATGCTACTTTTTCTATCGAGGAAAACGAATGGAATGGGAATGTAAGTTTGCAATTGCGTTTAAGGGATATTCGATAAGATGTTGACGGACTATTTCAAGCTACAAGGTAAACTCTTAAATAGAAAGCTGGTTGATTTTGGTATTTCACAAATCCTGGGCTATCCACTAGTTATTCTTGGTTTCTACTTATGTTCGCAATATATTGTTGAAAAACTCGAACACTATACGTTTATCTATTTGCTATTTCCAATTCTTTTAGTTTTAAAATTATCGGATGTTAATAGAAATAACTTTTTAAAACAAATGTATTTCAACAGCACTTTTTATGGGATTCGCTGTTTAGAAAACATTGCTATTGGCTTACCTTTTTTTCTATTTTTAATCACAAAAGAAAAATATGTTGAGAGTGTTTTCGCATTAGTAATTCCTGCACTGTTAACCTTCATCAATCTGAATTATAAAACGTCTTGGGTGATTCCTACTCCATTTTCAAAACAACCTTTTGAATTTATGGTAGGATTTCGAAAAAGTTTCCCACTACTCCTACTCCTTTTTTCACTAGGGTTTATTGCCCTAAAAGTAAACAATTTGAATTTAGGTATAGCAACAATTGTTTTTATACAATTAATAAGCGGTTCTTTTTATACCAAAGTCGAAAATCCCTATTTTGTTTGGATACATGAAGCCACTCCCAAGAATTTCCTGATTGCTAAATTAAAAAAAGGGATCAAAAACCAATTTCTTCTCACCTTACCTAATTTACTATTAATAAGTTGCTATTTTTATCAAAATCTCGATGAAATAGCTTTATTTTATGCCATAGGTTCATTATTTTTTGTGACAAATATTTTAATGAAATATGCTTCTTTTCCTAATGAAATCGGATTACCCCAAATCATTTTATTAGGAATTAGCTTGTACATGCCTCCCTTATTGTTCCTATTTATACCTTATTTTTATAAAGAAGCTATTCTAAAACTTAAAATTTATTTGCAATGATTCAAATAGAGGCATTACATAAAATCTACGGAACCAAAAAAGTGCTGAATGGCATTTCCATTCAATTTGAACAAGGAAAAGTTTACGGGATAGTTGGTGAAAATGGTGCTGGAAAAACTACTTTATTTAAATGTATCTGTGGTTTAGAAAAATACCAAGGTAGTATAACGGCAACCGAGAATAGTCTTAAAAATCATATTGGTTATTTACCCACAGAAATGTATTTTTTTGAAAAAATCACAGGACGTGAATACATTCAATTACTTTCTAATGCCAGAAATAGAATAATCCAATCCATTGAGGATAAAAATATTTTTAATCTTCCTTTAGACCAATATGTCTCAGATTATTCTACAGGAATGAAGAAAAAGTTAGCTTTGACCGCCATACTTTTACAAGAAAACCAATATTATATACTCGATGAACCTTTTAATGGAGTAGACATTCAAAGCAATTTGATTATAACTGAAATTATTTTAGAACTAAAGCGTTTGGGGAAAACGGTCCTTATTTCTTCACATATTTTTGCTACACTCAAAGAAACTTGCGATTTAATTTTCAGATTACAAGAAGGTAAAATTACACAAACCGTTGCTCAAAATGATTTTGATAAACTTGAAAAAGAATTGAAACAATTGAGCATAGGAAATATGATTGAACGTTTGGATTTAAAATAGATTTTAATGATATACAAATAAGTATAATTCAAAACAGACGCCTAGTAACTACTAGAAACTTTCTTACATTTGTATAAAACAAAACAAATGAAACCTTCTCCCTATTCCTCCTTAAAAATCAAAGAATTTCGTTGGTTCCTCGCCATGCGTCTAGCCGTAGTTTTAGCCTGGTCCATGCAGTTTGTACTGGTTGAATGGGAAGTGTACCGACTAACCAAAGACCCGTGGTCGTTAGGATTAATAGGTTTGATGGAAGTAATTCCTGCCATTGGTCTTGCTTTATTTGCGGGGCATATAGTTGACCAAAACGAAAAACGAAAAATCCTGATTCTTTGTTATTCCGCCATGACTTTCATTTGCTTGGCGCTAACAGCACTCACCCATCCTGATATTGCACAAAATTTCACTACGCAAGGTATATTGTACGGTATTTACACCTTAGTATTTTTAGGTGGAATGGCACGAGCTTTTATCATTCCATCGGTGTTTAGTTTACTGGGTTTAATTGTTCCCAATTCCGAAAAGCCTAATGCTGCGGCATGGAGCAGTTCCACTTGGCAAATATCGGCAACCGTAGGTCCTGCTCTCGCTGGTTTTATGATTGGTTGGATAGGCGTATACGGCGCTATGTGGGTGGTAGTCCTTTTTGTCGTTTTGGGCATAAGTGCGTTATTTCAACTAAGTGTAAAACACATTGCAAATCAAAAAAAATCAGAATCCATTTTTGACAGTTTAAAAGAAGGTTTACATTTTGTTTTCCAAAACAAAACCATCCTCAATGCCATATCCTTGGACATGTTTGCGGTACTTTTTGGAGGAGCAGTTGCTTTAATACCAGTCTTTGCACAAGATATTCTCAAAGTAGGTTCCGAAGGCTTCGGAATTTTACGAGCTGCTCCAGCTGTAGGTGGTTTAATCACCATGCTGGTTGCCACCCACTTTGATTTGAACCATCGTGCAGGAAAAAAATTACTATGGGCGGTATTTGGCTTTGGAATTTGCATCATCGTTTTCGGCATATCCACCCATTTTTGGATATCCGTACTAGCTTTATTCCTTAGTGGCGTGACCGATGGTATTTCGGTTGTTATTCGCTCTACCATTTTACAATTGTACACTCCTGATACTATGCGCGGACGTGTTTCATCTGTTAACTCTATTTTTGTGGGTTCTTCTAATGAATTGGGAGCTTTTGAAAGTGGTCTTACCTCACGACTTATGGGTACCGTTAATGCTGTAGTGTTTGGTGGGATTATGACGTTAGTAGTGGTGGGAAGTACGGCGGTCATTTCGCCAAAGTTTAGAGAACTGGATATTAAAAAATAGTAATTAGTCAAGAGTAACAAGTTAAAATCAAAACTATTTACTTTTCACTCTTTACTTATCACTAAATTTATCCCAAAAAAAGTACCTTTGTGTTTTGCTCATATTTTATGCAACATACAGAAGAAACAATTGAAATTATAGGTGCTCGCGCTCATAATCTTAAAAATATAGATGTTACCATTCCGCGTGAAAAGCTTGTGGTAATTACAGGCTTATCAGGTTCTGGTAAATCATCCTTAGCTTTCGATACCATTTATGCCGAGGGACAACGCCGGTATATAGAAACTTTTTCAGCTTATGCCCGTCAGTTTTTAGGTGGCTTAGAACGTCCTGATGTGGATAAAATTGATGGTCTTTCTCCAGTAATTGCTATCGAGCAGAAAACCACAAGCAAAAGTCCACGTTCCACCGTGGGGACTATCACTGAAATTTACGATTTCCTGCGTTTATTATTTGCCCGAGCTGGTGAAGCCTATAGTTACAATACAGGCGAAAAAATGGTTTCGTATGCCGATGAACAAATCAAAGACTTAATTTCTGAAAATTTCAAAGGCAAACGCATCAACATCTTAGCGCCTATCATCCGTGCGCGTAAAGGACATTATGCCGAACTTTTTCAGCAAATTGCCAAGCAAGGCTTTTTAAAAGTTAGAGTGAATGGTGAAGTAAAAGACATCGTTGCGGGTATGAAACTTGACCGCTACAAAACCCATGATATTGAAATTGTCATTGACCGTTTAGCCATAGATGATAGTGCGGACAATGAAAAACGTTTGAACGAAAGTATCAAAACGGCTATGTATCATGGTGAAAATGTTTTGATGATTTTAGACCAAGATTCTGGTGAAATTCGTTATTTCAGCCGTAACTTGATGTGTCCTTCTACAGGCATTTCCTATCAAAACCCTGAACCCAATTTATTTTCTTTCAATTCTCCTAAAGGAGCCTGCGAAAATTGTAATGGTTTAGGAACAGTACATGAAATTAATTTACAAAAAATCATTACAGACCCAAAACAATCTATCAAAAGTGGAGGAATTACAGCTATAGGCGAATATAAATCGACTTGGATTTTCAAACAATTAGAAACTATAGGCGAAAAATTTGGATTTAAATTGACCGACCCGATTGAGAAAATCAGTCCCGAAGGAATGCAAATGATTTTGAACGGTGGAAATGAAAAATTTTCTATAGCATCTAAAACCGCTGGCGTAACTAAAGAATATAAAATCGAATTTGAAGGAATTGCCAACTTTATCAAGTCACAACACGATGAATCTGAATCCACTTCTATCAAGCGCTGGGCAAAAGATTTTATGGATGAGGTTGACTGCCCTGATTGCCATGGTTCACGTTTGAAAAAAGAAGCGCAATACTTCAAAATTCTAGATAAAAATATACAAGAACTATCCACTATGGATATTTCTGATTTAAGTGCGTGGTTTAATGCTTTAGAATCGCAATTGACCGAAAAACAAAAAGTCATTGCTACGGAAGTGGTCAAAGAAATCAAAGCCCGTTTACAATTTTTAGTCGATGTGGGATTGAACTATTTAAACTTGGCACGAAACTCTAAATCGCTTTCGGGGGGCGAGGCACAACGCATTCGTTTAGCCACACAAATAGGTTCGCAATTAGTGGGTGTCCTGTATATTTTAGACGAACCGAGCATTGGGTTACATCAAAGAGATAATGAAAAATTAATCCATTCGTTAGAACAATTACGTGACATTGGGAACTCGGTAATCGTGGTAGAACATGACAAAGACATGATAGAACGTGCCGACCATGTCATTGACATTGGTCCTAAAGCAGGGCGATATGGCGGTCAAATCATCAGTCAGGGTACTCCTAAAGCTTTACTTCAAGAAAACACCATAACCGCACAATTTATGAGTGGTAAAATGGCAATTGAAGTTCCTAAAGAGCGAAGAAAGGGCAATGGAAAATCGATAAAACTAAAAGGAGCCACAGGAAACAATCTAAAAAATGTTTCGGTTGAATTTCCTTTAGGCAAGCTAATCGTGGTTACGGGGGTTTCTGGTTCCGGAAAATCAACTCTAATCAATGAAACGCTCTACCCTATTTTGAACCATCATTTTTTCAATGCGGTAAAAAAACCTGCCCCATACAAAAAAATTGAAGGCTTGGAACATATTGATAAAGTGATTGATATTGACCAAAGTCCGATAGGAAGAACACCTCGTTCAAATCCAGCCACCTATACCGAAGTGTTCTCTGAAATTCGAAGTTTGTTTACCCAAACCCCCGAAGCGCAAATCAGAGGATATAAACCTGGACGCTTTAGTTTTAATGTATCAGGAGGACGCTGTGAAACTTGTGAAGGCAGTGGTGTACGTACCATTGAAATGGCTTTTTTACCCGATGTTTATGTAGAATGTGAAACCTGCCAGGGAAAACGTTTTAATCGCGAAACATTGGAAATTCGTTATAAAGGCAAATCGATTTCGGATGTATTAAACATGACGGTGGATGAAGCAGTTCCGTTTTTTGAAAATATTCCAAAAATTTACCGCAAAATCAAAACCATACAAGACGTAGGTTTAGGATATATTACGCTTGGGCAACAGAGTACCACGCTATCTGGTGGTGAGGCGCAACGTATCAAATTAGCCACCGAACTTTCTAAAAAAGATACAGGAAACACCTTCTATATCATGGATGAACCTACCACTGGACTCCATTTTGAAGACATCCGTGTATTGATGGATGTCATTAATCGATTGGTTGAAAAAGGTAATTCTGTACTTATTATCGAACATAATATGGATGTTATTAAACTAGCCGATTATATCATTGACGTGGGTTATGAAGGTGGTAAAGGCGGTGGACAAATCATTGCCGAAGGTACTCCTGAAGAAATTATAAAAAATAAAAAGAGTTATACCGCTCAGTTTTTGAAAAAAGAATTATCTTAGTCGGCTTTTCTTTTAAAATTACTTGTAAAAGCCTTTAAAAATTTACTAAGAACAATAAATTAAATAGAATGAAAGAAGAATTTTCAAATGAAGATGAAAGAATCCAAGAAAAACTAAAACACAAAACTTGGAATGAGATTAGATCAAACGATTCTTGGGCAATTTTCAAAATCATGTCAGAATTTGTAAATGGTTATGAAACTATGGCTCGAATAGGTCCGTGTGTATCTATTTTTGGATCTGCACGTACCAAACCAGAAGACAAATATTACCAATTAGCCGAAAGGATTGCCTACAAAATTACCAAAGCAGGTTACGGAGTTATCACTGGTGGTGGCCCCGGTATCATGGAGGCAGGTAACAAAGGAGCGCATCGTGGCGAAGGTATCTCTGTAGGTTTAAACATTGAATTACCTTTTGAACAGCATTTCAACCCGTATATCGACAAGGATAAAAACTTAAATTTTGATTATTTCTTTGTTCGAAAAGTTATGTTTGTCAAATACTCGCAAGGATTCGTAGTAATGCCTGGCGGTTTTGGAACATTAGATGAATTGTTTGAAGCGATTACTTTAATCCAAACCAAAAAAATTGAAAAATTCCCTATCATTTTGGTTGGTTCTGAGTTCTGGAAAGGCTTAATTGATTGGGTTAAAACAATAATGATTGACCAAGAGAAAACAGTAAGTCCAGGTGATATGGACTTAATAAAAATTGTGGACAACGAAGATGAGGTGGTAGAAGTGTTAGATAATTTCTACAAAAAATACAATTTATCACCTAATTTCTAATAAAAAAACTTATTCCCCTTACACTACTGTTAGGGGAATTTTTATTTTATAAAAAAAACTTTAATACTACTATGATTATTTTACCTGTGACTTTAGAACAAAACTTATTTCAATAAAAAACAGTAAAGCTTCTATTTACATTTATTACCAAAAAATAGCATACCCTTACATTAAGAAGCTTTATTGATTTTTATCAACTACGAATAAGTAAAATAAAATAGCTTTTTTGAAATAAAAAATTAAAACAGAGAGCAAATAATCTTTTAGAATTTATTATTTTTGTGGCACTTTATAAAAAGTCAAAAATCTAATTATGAATTTACACGAATATCAAGGAAAACAGATATTAGCAAGCTACGGTGTGCGTGTTCAACGTGGTTATGTAGCAAATAATGCTGAAGAAGCGGTTGCAAAAGCTAAACAACTTACTGATGAAACAGGAACAGGTTGGCACGTAATTAAGGCTCAAATTCACGCAGGTGGTCGTGGAAAAGGAGGAGGCGTTAAGTTAGCTAAAAATTTAGATCAAGTAAGAGAAATTGCTGATCAAATTATTGGGATGGACTTAATTACACCTCAAACACCTCCAACAGGAAAAAGAGTACACAAAGTATTAGTTGCTGAAGATGTATACTATCCTGGAGAAAGTGAAACAAAAGAATTCTACATGTCTGTATTATTAAACAGAGCTACAGGTCGTAACATGATCATGTATTCTACTGAAGGTGGTATGGATATTGAAGAAGTTGCTGAGCATACTCCAGATAAAATCTTTACTGAAGAAATTGATCCAGCTGTAGGTTTACAAGGTTTCCAAGCTAGAAAAATTGCTTTCAACTTAGGTTTGTCAGGGGAAGCTTTAAAAGAAATGGTAAAATTCGTAGATGCTTTATACAAAGCATATATGGGTTCTGACTCTTCTATGTTTGAAATCAATCCTGTATTAAAAACATCTGACAATAAAATTTTAGCTGTAGATGCTAAAGTATCTTTAGATGACAATGCTTTATACCGTCATGCTGATTTAGCTGAAATGCGCGATATTACAGAAGAGCGTCCAATTGAAGTAGAAGCTAAAGAAGCTGGATTAAACTACGTAGATTTAGATGGTACTGTAGGTTGTATGGTTAACGGTGCTGGTCTTGCAATGGCTACTATGGACTTAATCAAATATGCTGGTTTCGAGCCTGCAAACTTCCTTGACGTAGGAGGTACTGCTGATGCTAAACGTGTTGAAACTGCATTCCGTATCATTTTAAAAGATCCAAATGTAAAAGCTATCTTAATCAATATTTTTGGTGGTATCGTTCGTTGTGACCGTGTTGCTCAAGGTGTAGTTGATGCTTACAAAAATATGGGTGACGATATTAAAGTACCTATCATCGTTCGTTTACAAGGAACAAACGCAGAAATTGCAAAAGAATTAATTGATGGTTCTGGTATGCCTATCTTATCTGCGGTTCAATTCCAAGAAGCTGCTGATCAAGTTAAAGCTGCTTTATCATAAGTATATAGAAAACTTTTTTAAAAAGCTCTTGATTATTAATCAGGAGCTTTTTTTTTGAGGAGTCACAACTTTTACATAAAAAACATACTGAATTAAAAAGTCAAACCATAAAGCATAGAAACTCTTAGCACGTTTTTAGGGATAAAAAAATTAAACACTTACAAAAGGTGTTTAAATCCTGTTATAAGCGTTTAATCATTCTTCAGAAAGCAAAAATAAACAAGTTTTTTTACCTCCTTTATTAGCACAAACTCACATTTATTTCAACTACCAACTACCCTTTCAATAAATGTATACTAACTGTAGCATAGTCTGTATTAGGAAAACGTTGAAAAAATCGTGGATCGGACTGCAGACCGACTTTTGCTGCCACTTTCTTAAATTCATCAATTTCTAAAATATACTGATCTGAAAGACCATGAGTAACATCATAAGCAGTAGCCGGAGTTTTCCCTAAATTCTTAGCAACTATTGACGAATTAACGGTATGCAACTCAATTAATAACAACCCAAATTTATGCACATAAGGAGCCCATTTTTCTAAATGTTCATACAAATTAGCTTCAACAGCATTGTTCGATAACAATTCACCTCGATAAGCAAAAGCTCCCGTGGAAGTACTTACTATTTCATAATCCGATTTTGGTTGACTCCAAATACGATTATGATCTAAAAAAGTGCGAACATTCAACAAATCTTTTAAATCTATATTGTAATTTTCATCTAAATCATGTGCCAGCAAATCCGGATTACCTATATCCCCCCAAATAACTTTAGCCCATATATCAGCTTTAATTAAATTAGCGCGTGTAACTTTTAAAGCTACTTGATTATAATCGGCACCCACTAAAAACAAAGGGTGTTCTTCTAACAACTTACCTCTTAACGTTTGTCTTTCAATTACATTAAAAATATGTTGCAAAAAAGCACCATTACCACACCCCATATCAAGTATTCCTTTCGGTTGTTCTGATATAGGTCTGTTAAACAAATCAATAATAATTTCATCGATAACTTTAAAATACGTGCTGTGCGCACCTCCACTACCCCAAACATTCATTTCACGATTTACGTGAATTTCAGTTTCATTGATTGCGATATCGCGTAACGTATTTGGGTTACCAAAAAGTAACATGTCTATGTTTTTCAGCATTGGCAAATAAGAAACCGTTACTCCATAGGCCGAAGCTCTTTTAGCAAAAAACAAACCCGCTTCAGTAAACTGAAATTTCCCTTTTCGTTCAGTAAACCATCCTAAATTTGTAAAAAAATCAAGCATGACACTAAAAGCCTCAGGTTCGCGGTGAAATTCATCCGCACTAAAAGAAGATTCCATAAAATATTTATGAAACATACCTGTCATACCTAAATTCACAATCAAAGAACCTACCAATATCCCTTCAATATGCTTAAGAATTTGATAATGAATACCATCCGCTACTGTAACAACTTCTTTTAGATTACTTTTTAATTTCTTAAACTTCTCAAATAAGGGAGCTAAAATTGAAATGGAGTGACTTGTAATTAAATTCGCCGTAAAAACATCCGTAAGAAATAATGCTTTAGCCACATCTTCATATAAGTCAAATAAGGAAAAAGCAATTTCAGTAGTTGAATTAGTAGTAATTTTGATTTTATTATTTTTATTATCAACAACATAATCAATAAAACCTTGAGATGCTAAAGCTTTCATAGCTACATTCAAATAACCTGAATTTGCTTTAAAATAAGTAGCTAGTGCATCTAACTCAATTTCCTTTTTTTCAATTAAATACGATGTGATTTTTTTTTCTTGCAATTTAGCTGCAATAGGTACCAAGACGATACCATCCAAATGTCTAAAAATAGATTCTCTTAATTCTGTGGTGTTCATTATTAGTTTATTGTTTTGTAAAGCCAAATTAATACATTTTTAACGAACCTGAGCTAGCAAAATCAGTTATTTGTACACTATATTTGCAAACTACTTATTATTAACATGAAAGAATTAATTAAATCTCATTTCCCAAATTTCCATCATCAATTAGTAGATGAAATTCAGCAAAATGCTTCCATACAAACTGTAGCCGCAGGAGAAGTTATTATGCGATCAGGACAATATATAAAACAGACCGTACTGGTTGTAAAAGGAAAAATAAAAATTTACCGAGAAGATGAAGATGGAAATGAATTTTTCATGTATTACCTACAACCTGGACAAGCTTGTGCTATTTCCATGATCTGTGCCACGAAACAAGAAACGAGTGCTTTGATGGCAAAAGTGGTTGAAGATGCTGAACTGATCATGATCCCTTTAACTCAAATGGAAAAATGGATGAGTCAACATCGCTCTTGGTATGAATTTGTTATTGAAACCTACCGAAGTCGATTTGAAGAAGTGTTAGTGGTCATAGACAGCATAGCTTTTAAAGCTATGGATGAACGTTTAGTTTTTTATTTAAAACGCCATCGCGATGCTTGTGGCTGCAATGATGTAAAACTTTCGCATCAAGAAATAGCAAGTGAACTCAATACTTCTAGAGAAGTTATTTCTAGATTGTTAAAAAAACTTGAACAAAGCGGCAAAGTAAAACTACACCGAAGCCATATTGAGCTAAATTTTTAAGATGTTATTGAGTTATTCGAAAACTAACATAAAGTACAATTTTCGAATAACTTTTTTTGAGTAGCACACTACAAATGTTTACAATATTTTTTCTAATTGAATTTTAGTTTTATTTAACTTTCCTGCACGTTCATATTCCACTTGTAGAATTCTACCTTCTTCAGATTGAAATATTTCGATGATTTCATTTAATTTAAATTTATAAGTAGGTTGCCCATTTATTTTTTTTATCAAATCACCTTTCATAATCCCTGATTTGTCTGCTGGGGAATTTTTACGAACATTAACCACCTCAAATATAGGCTTTAACATAAACTTATATTGAATAGAGGTTGAACTATCAAAATTAATCGCTATACCTCCCTTATTATCATCTCTATGAGGCAAATTAGCTAAATAAACCGATTCTTGTATCACCTCTTTCCCATTATGTTGGATTTCCATTCCACTCATATTATAATTGAAGGGCAAATCAAAATCACTATTTTTCTTGACATACATTTTTTGATTCAAATAATCATAAATTACATCAAAGCGACGCAAAATTCCCGATCCTATAGAACCATTTCTTCCCTCAACCATTTCAACACTTTGCAATGAAACCGCACTTGGAAAGGACACTGTTGGTGTAGGGATAGCAATATCTACTAATTTTAAATCACTAATTCGACTACGCTTGCCAAAAATATCACCGCTGAAACCACGCCCAAGAAAATCCTCATAAAACAAGCTAGGACATTGTATATTAGAATCATTTTCAAACAACCATACCGCATCACTCCCGCCCGTATCAACCAGCATTTTGACAGTAGATTCAACCCCACCAATAGTTGCTTTTAAATCAACATAGGGTTTTGAAAGCTCTATAGACATTGGCAATACACTATATTTTTTCAACTTACTTCTTGTTACCACTCCTAAATCTTTATAGACATAAATTTTATGCGAAGTAGGATGTATTGCTATTGGATGATTTTTAAAAAAATAATACCCTATTATTCCGTGTATAGGCACCCCTAATTGTGCCGAAAAATTAATTTCTTGATCTAAAACTATATACACTTCATGTTCCAAATCCTGAAACCCATTAATATCAACTTTATTATGTGTCGACTTGTAAGCATCTATGGCATCACCACTTCCTAAGCCTTTAATTTTAATTTTTTCGATATTTTTAAAATCAATTTTCTCCGTGTCTTCTAAACTAAATAAAATAGTATTTTGAACCCCCGTATCTAAAATAAAATTCAGCGGAGTATTATTCAACATCACTTTAACAACTAATAAATTATTACTCGATTCAAAAGGGATTTTAATTTTCTTTCGATTTTCATTGAGATGAAATCCTTCTTGACAATTCCCTGTAACAGCCAAAAAAGAAAAAAATAGTATGAATAAAATTCGGAGCATACGGATATTTTTTAGGTAATATATAAATTTACAAATTATAATCGTAAGATTTTCTTTATAAAAAGTTAATATTATACGAAATTCCATCTAAAACAAATAGTAATACATTCAAACTTATTTCCTTTAACATCTAACAATCAAAAAAGCAATTCAAAAAATATCTTTTTATAAATAAATATTGCAAATTTGCACTACCAAATTAATTTTTAAAGAGTCATGCCAAAAATTTCAAATAAAGGGCTTCTAATGCCAGAATCCCCTATCAGAAAGTTAGTTCCTTATGCAGAAACCGCTAAGAAAAAAGGACACAAAGTATATCACTTAAATATTGGTCAACCTGACATTAAAACGCCTGAAGTAGCTTTAGAAGCTATTAAAAATGCTGACATCAAGGTTTTAGAATACAGTCATTCGGCGGGTTTTGATAGCTATAGAGCCAAATTAGCAACAAGCTACCAAAATATTGGTTTACCTATTAACAAAGAAGATATTATTGTAACTACTGGAGGTTCTGAAGCTTTATTATTTGCTTTGGGAAGTACGATGGATGCTGGTGACGAAATCATTATCCCAGAACCTTTTTATGCAAACTACAACGGTTTTGCCACTGCCTCTGGAGTAAAAGTAGTACCGGTAATGTCTGGAATTGAAACAGGTTTTGCCTTACCTCCTATTGCTGATTTTGAAAAATTAATTACGGCAAATACGAAAGCTATCTTAATTTGTAATCCTGGGAATCCAACAGGGTATTTATATTCACAAGACGAAATCAATCAATTAGCTGATTTAGTTAAAAAACACGATTTATTCTTAATTGCTGACGAAGTATACAGAGAATTCGTGTATGATGAAGGAGCAAAACACTATTCCGTAATGAATGTTCCAGGCATCGAAGAACATGCCATTATGATTGATTCAGTTTCTAAACGTTACAGCATGTGTGGTGCTCGTATTGGATGTATCGTTTCTAAAAACAAAGCGGTTATGGAAACAGCCATGAAGTTTGCACAAGCGCGTTTATCACCGCCAACCTACGAACAAATTGCCAGCGAAGCAGCATTAGATACACCACAAAGTTATTTTGACGAAGTGATTGAAGAGTACAAAGACCGTCGTGATACTTTAATTGCTGAAATGAACAAAATCCCTGGAGTTAAAATTGCAACCCCTAAAGGAGCTTTCTATTGTATTGCTCAATTACCGGTAAAAGATGCTGATGATTTTGCACAATGGTTATTAGAATCGTATGATTTAAACGGTGAAACCGTTATGGTTGCACCAGCAGCAGGATTCTACTCAACCCCTGGAGTTGGCTTAAACGAAGTGCGTATTGCTTATGTATTGAAAAAAGAAGATATTATAAAATCGGCACAAATTTTAGGAGAAGCCTTAAAAGAGTACAATAATTAAGATTTATTAAACATTTTTCTTTTTAGTAATTCACTATATTTGCGGTTCGAAAAATTGCAATAAATAATTTATTAATGGCGAATAACGAAGATTTTCACGACGAATTAGGATGTAGTCATATAGCAACATCAGCTACTAATCCTTTACGTCCAGACGCATTTGATAAAACAGATGAAGAAAAAATTGCTTTAATCCGTAAGGATGTAGAAAGCATTTTAAATACCTTAGGTATGGACTTAACAGACGATAGTTTAAGCGGTACACCTAATCGTGTGGCTAAAATGTTTGTTAAAGAAATTTTTGGAGGATTAAACCCTAGCAGAAAACCAAGTTCATCTACCTTCCAAAATCACTATAAGTACAATGAAATGCTTGTAGAAAAAAACATAGTGGTTTATTCTACTTGCGAGCATCATTTATTACCAATCATTGGTCGTGCACATGTGGGGTATATTTCAAATGGAACAGTTATCGGTTTATCAAAAATGAACCGTTTAGTAGAACATTATGCAAAACGTCCGCAAGTACAGGAGCGTTTAACTATGCAAATTGTACAAGAATTGCAACGCGTATTAGGTACTGAAGATGTAGCTTGTGTTATAGATGCTAAACATTTGTGTGTAAATTCACGCGGTATCAAAGACATTGAAAGTAGCACGGTTACTGCTGAATTTGGTGGTAAATTCAAAAACGAAGCGACACGTAAAGAATTCTTAGATTATATCAAATTAGAAACAAAATTCTAATTTCATAATTTCGTTTATCAGTTTAAGGGTTTATACGTTTTTTCGGAAACAATAAACCCTTATACTTTTATACCTTTTTAAACTTATAAAAAAATGCATTTATATCAATCAAATCCTATAAAAGTTTACAACACCCTTAGTGGTGAAAAAGAAACATTCGTACCTGTTCATGAAGGCAATATCGGTATGTATGTCTGCGGACCTACCGTATACAGCCATGTACATTTAGGTAACGTACGTACTTTTATGAGTTTTGATGTTATTTATCGTTACTTATTACATTTAGGGTATAATGTACGTTATGTGCGTAACATTACCGATGCTGGGCATTTAACCGATGATGGCAATGTAGATAATGACCGATTTGTAAAGCAATCGCGTTTGGAAAAATTAGAACCTATGGAAGTTGTACAAAAATATACGGTGTACTTCCATAAAGTATTGGATTTATTCAATTTCTTACCTCCAAACATTGAGCCTACAGCTACGGGACATATTGTAGAACAAATTGAGTTGACTCAAAAACTAATAGACAAAGGATTGGCTTATGAAAGTCAAGGTTCGGTTTATTTTGATGTAGAGGCCTACAACAAACAAGGATTGAATTACGGCGAATTAAGCAATAGAAATATTGACGATTTACTAGCTAATACAAGAGATTTAGACGGGCAAAATGAAAAGAAAAACCCTCAAGATTTTGCCTTATGGAAGTCTGCTTCTCCTGCACACATCATGCGTTGGAACTCACCTTGGGGCGAAGGTTTCCCTGGATGGCATTTAGAGTGTACTGCCATGAGCACAAAATACTTGGGCGAACAATTTGACATTCATGGGGGGGGTATGGATTTAAAATTCCCACACCACGAATGTGAAATTGCGCAAGGTAAAGGCTGTAACGGTACTTCTCCAGTAAAATACTGGATGCACGCCAATATGCTCACCATGAACGGATTACGCATGAGCAAATCAACTGGGAATTTCATTTTACCTATGGAATTAATCTCAGGGGATAATACCTTTTTTGAGAAAGCATTTAGCCCAAGCATTATTCGTTTTTGCTTCTTACAAGCACATTACAGAAGCGAATTAGACATTTCTAACGATGCTATGGTTGCTAGCGAAAAAGGCTATAATCGCTTGATGGAAGCTATCAAATTAGTCGGGAACTTACAAGCAAGTACGCAATCAAGTTTAGATATTCAAGCATGGGTACAAACCTGTTATGATGCCATGAACGACGATTTCAACACGCCAATTTTAATCGCGCAATTGTTTGAAGGTACGCGTTATATCAATTTGGTTAACGATGGTAAAGAGACACTAACCGCTGAAGATATTGCATTGATTCAACAAACCTTACATCATTTTGTATTTGATATTTTAGGTATCGAAAATGCTCAATCAGCAAGTAATCACTCTGAAAAATTAGATGGTGTAATCGAAATGTTGATTGAAATGCGCAAAGAAGCACGCGCTAATAAAAACTGGGCAATGTCAGACCAAATTAGAGACCAACTTTTAGCCATAGGCATCCAATTGAAAGATGGTAAAGAAGGAACAAGTTTTACATATTAATATTGAACTCCCCTAGTTGGGAGTTTTTTTATACAAAAAAGTGTAATTTTAAGTTACAATTCAAATAACAAACATAGAATATGAAACAAAAACTTCTCCTTTTGGATAGTATAGGGGCATTTTTTTCAGGCATTTCTCTATATGTAGTAAGTCAATTTGAGTCCATCTTCGGAATCAGCCAACAAATATGCAACCAACTGATACTTTTTCCATTTTTGTTTAGCCTATTTTCTATTTCAGCTTATTTATGGTCTAAACATCAATGGCCAAAATACATTAAAACGATTGCCCTTGCTAACCTATTATATTGCTGTTTGACCACTGCTATTATGCTAATTAACTATGGAGAACTAAGCTTTTTAGGCATTAGTTATTTTATCATTGAAATTATTATTCTTAGCCTATTAGCATTTTATGAATTAAAAATAGCTCAGAGGAAAAACTAAAAAACAATTCCCTTATTAAATTCAAATATTGATGTAATTTAGCTCCAGAATATATACAAAATCATGTTGAAGAAAATCTTTATAGGAATACTCGTTTTTTTTGTTCGCATCTACCAATACATCATTTCCCCTTTAATGCCAGCGACGTGCAGGTATCAACCTACATGCTCCCATTATATGGTAGAAGCTTTAAAAAAACATGGTCCACTTAAAGGTCTTTTTTTAGGAATAAAAAGAATCCTAAGTTGCCATCCTTGGGGTGGTAGCGGTTATGACCCTGTTCCGTAAAAACCATAAAAAAAGACCGATAAAACATCGATCTTTTTATAAGTTTACTCTAGCAAATTATTTATTCATTATGCAAAAACGCTTGTCTATTCAATAGCGTTTCTTCGCTTTCCACATGGTTATCATCTGGAATACAACAATCTACAGGACATACAGCTGCACATTGAGGCTCTTCGTGAAATCCTTTACACTCAGTACATTTTCCTGGAACAATATAATAAATATCATCCGAAACAGGCGTTTGCGCTGCATCTGCATCTACTTCAGTACCATCTGGTAAAACTAACTTTCCTGAAAGACTCGTTCCATCTTTCCATCTCCAATCGTCAGCGCCTTCATAAATTGCAGTGTTTGGACATTCCGGCTCACATGCCCCACAGTTAATACATTCGTCAGTGATTATAATTGCCATTCTATTTTGCTTTATGCTTTATGCCTAAGGCTAAAAAGCTATTTTTACTAAATTACAAAAGCTTATAGCACGAGACATACTGTTTAATACTAAAAAGCTTATTTTTGTACAAAATTACATTGTAAACTACATATAAGCAAGAAACCCATGTCACAAAAGGAAATAATTATTGCATTTACTGAATTAGGAAAATTCTTAAGTCAATTCCAATTGGAAGCTAACACCCAACATCCTGACGTAAAACACAACGCCGACTTTTTTGACAAATTTTCAGAATTAATTTTACTATCACAATCACACAACGGTTGGTTTACCCCAGAACAAGTCTATTTTTCAGTACAATCTTGGGCAGAAGCATTGACCGAAGAAAATTTAAACGAATGGCTTTCTGCTTCAAAAACTACTGGAGAAGCTTACACTTTTAATACAAATACTCCCAAAACCATCGGATTAATTTTAGCTGGAAATATTCCTTTGGTAGGTTTTCATGATTTTATTTCTGTTTTGGTAAGCGGAAACAAAGTGCTTGCTAAATTATCCTCTAACGACCAAAAACTTTTACCTTTTTTAGCGCAATATCTAATAGCTGTTGAACCTAAACTAGCCGAACGCATTTCTTTTTCTGAAGGAAAATTAGAAAACTTTGATGCCGTTATTGCTACAGGAAGCAACAATACGGCTCGTTATTTTGAATACTATTTCAGAGATAAACCCTCAATCATTCGTAAAAACAGAAATTCAGTAGCGGTTTTAAACGGTCAAGAATCGAGAGAAGATTTGTTCCAATTAGGAGAAGATATCTTCAGATATTTTGGTTTAGGCTGTCGCAATGTTTCTAAATTATTTGTTCCAAAAGGCTATGATTTCAAACTGTTTTTTGAAGCCATTTTCCCTTACGGAGAAATTATTCATTATGAAAAATACGCCAATAATTACGATTATAACAAAGCGGTTTTCCTAATGAGTTTATTCCAAATTTTGGACAATGAATTCTTGACAATTAAAGAAGATACAAGTTACGCCTCTCCTATTTCATCTGTTTTTTATGAATTTTATGAAGATTTAGACAATGTGGCTACTAAATTAGCAACTGATACTGATTTGATTCAATGTGTGGTTTCAAATCAATTAATCGCTAACAGTATTCCTTTTGGACAAACACAAAAACCAAAACTTTGGGATTATGCTGATAACGTAGATACTATTGCATTTTTAAACCAATTATAATATGGCTTCTAAATTTTTAGACATCATCAAAAAACAAAAGGAACAAGAGGTGCACCAACACCAACCTAATTTCAATTTGGAAGCAAAAGTGAATGCTAACCGAGTTCACAGCAAACTAAAACACAACACTATGAAAAAACACAATTACAGCGCGGGACCTTGCATACTTCCGCAAGAAGTTTTTGAAAAATCGGCACAAGCCATTTTAGATTTTAATCAAATGGGCTTATCCTTATTAGAAATTTCACACCGCAGTGATGAGTTTGTAGCTGTAATTGAGGAAGCACGCACACTCGTTTTAGAATTATTAGGTTTACAAGGCAAAGGATACCAAGCCTTGTTTTTACATGGGGGAGCCAGTTTAGAGTTTTTGATGGTGCCTTATAATTTAATGAAAGTGAATGGAAAAGCGGGCTACCTTGAAACAGGTACTTGGGCCAGTGGCGCTATTAAAGAAGCTAAACTTTTTGGTGAAACCTTAATTTTAGGCTCTTCAAAAGAAGCTAACTTCAACCATATTCCTAAAGGGTACGAAATCCCTAAAAGCTTAGATTACTTTCATTGCACGAGCAATAATACCATTTATGGTACACAAATGAAAGCATTTCCTGAAGTAGATACTGTTAGGGTGTGTGATATGAGTTCTGATATTTTTTCAAGAACTTTAGATTTTTCAAAATTTGATTTAATTTATGCTGGAGCTCAAAAAAATATGGGTCCAGCAGGAGCAACTTTAGTGGTTGTTAAAGAGGAAATTCTTGGCAAAACGGGACGTACTATCCCATCTATGCTGGATTACCAATTACATATAGCCAAAGAAAGTATGTACAATACCCCGCCTGTTTTTTCTATTTATGCCTCGTTACTCAATTTGCAATGGTTGAAAAAACAAGGAGGTATTGCTGGAATTGAAAAAATAAACAATGCGAAAGCGGAATTACTTTATGCTGAAATAGACCGAAATCCATTGTTTAAAGGTACAGCAGTCAAAGAAGACCGAAGCTACATGAATGCTACTTTTGTTTTAGAAAATGAAGCCCACACGCCTATTTTTGACCAAATATGGGAACAAGCGGGTATTTCTGGCTTAAAAGGACACCGTTCTGTGGGAGGCTATCGGGCGTCACTTTACAATGCTTTACCTTTAGAAAGTGTTCAGGTATTAGTAGATACCATGAAAGCATTAGAAAACAAAGTTTAATATAAATTCAAACAACAAATTAAAAAATGAATCAAAAACCATCAAATGCATTTATTGCAGCTTCTTGGATTGCTTTAGGAGCAGGTATTGCAGGCTATTTAATTGGTCTAGTAAGAGCTGAAATGTTACTCAATGAAAAAGGATATTATTTCACTGTATTAATGTACGGTTTATTTTCTGTAATTTCTTTACAAAAAAGTGTTCGAGACAAACTGGAAAACATTCCAGTGACGGATTTATACTATGGATTAAGTTGGTTTTCTACTATTATATCCATCGTTCTCTTAACCGTTGGGTTGTGGAATGCAACTTTATTACCTAGCGAAAAAGGGTTTTATGCTTTTGCCTTTTTATTAGCCATTTTTGGTGCTATCACGGTACAAAAAAACACGCGCGATGCGCAACCTATCGCCGTATCAAAACAAGATTAATACACAAACTACTGCCCTTATAGTTACTCTTGGGCAGTAGTTTTTTTAAAATATAAAATCAATGAAAATTCTTGCTAACGACGGGCTTTCTGCCAATGCTATTTCTAAATTAACTGAAAACGGACACGAAGTGCTTACTACGAAAGTTGCTCAGGAACAATTGGCTAATTATATCCAAAAAAATGAAATAGAAATTCTAATTGTAAGAAGTGCTACCAAAGTTACTCAAGAAATCATCCAAGCTTGTCCTACTCTAAAATGTATCGGAAGAGCTGGAATTGGCTTAGATAATATCGACCTTGCAACCGCTCAATCAAAAGGAATTGCTGTTTTTAATACTCCAGATGCATCGGTGAATGCTGTAGCTGAATTGGCAATAGGTCATCTGATTGCTGGTGCACGCTATTTGCATGATGCCAATAGAAATATGCCTTTAGACGGAGACACACAATTCAATCAATTGAAAAAAGTCTATTCCAATGGTTTAGAGTTAAAAGACAAAAAATTAGGTATCATTGGTTTTGGCAAAACAGGTAAAGCAGTTGCTCAAAAAGCTTTAGCATTGGGCATGGAAGTACTAGCTACAGGAAAAGAAAAAGGAATTGAAAACGTGACTCTTTCATTTTTTAACCATCAAACCCTAACCTTACCAGTAACCCTTCTTCCTATGGAAGAACTTTTACCTCAAGTAGATTTTATTTCCATACATGTTCCCGCTCAAAATGAATACTTGTTAACACAAAAAGAATTTGAGCTAATGAAACATGGCGTAGGAATTATCAATACTTCAAGAGGTGAAGTAATCAATGAAGTAGACTTAATTAACTACTTAGAAAACAAAAAAATAAGTTTTGCAGGATTAGATGTTTTTCAAGACGAACCTACGCCCGCTGTTCAATTATTAATGCATCCTGATATTTCTTTAAGCCCACATATTGGTGGAGCTACTGTAGAATCTATCGAACGATGCAGTATGGAACTCGTAGAAAGAATTCTAAACCATTTTAACTAAGTTTTAATTTAATATTCCGTAATTTTATAGTTACTAACTAAATAAAAAACGTAAAATGTCAGGAATTTTAGATTTAATCAACAGCGATTTAGGCAAGCAAATTATAGGAAATATTAGTAATCAAGTAGGAACTAGCGAAGGAGAAACCTCTTCCGTGTTGACTTCTGCTCTACCTCAATTAGTCAATGCTATGCAAAACAATGCTTCTTCAGCAGATGGAGCTAGTGGCTTATTAGGTGCACTTATGAGTGGCAAGCAAGGTGGCTTATTAGACAATATTGGCGGTTTACTAGGTGGTGGTTTAGATACAGAAGATGGCGGAAAGATTTTAGGTCATGTGCTTGGTGGCAATCAGTCAGAATTAGAAAACAATTTAAGTCTAAGTTCAGGAGTACCAACAGACAAAATTGGTTCTATTTTAAAGATGGCAGCTCCTTTATTAATGGCTTTTTTAGCTAATAAAGCAAAAGATAGCAATGTTCAAAACGGTTCTGATTTAGGTGGTTTACTTGGAGGTTTACTAGGTGGTTCAGGTGCATCAGCAGGTGGTTCCGTATTAACATCAGTTCTAGACCAAGATGGTGATGGACAATTAGGAATTAACGATGCGGTAGCAGCTGTTTCTAAAAAAGGAGGTTTGGGAGGTTTGTTAGGCAAACTTTTTGGAAAATAATACTGTTTAAAGAAGTTTAAAATATAATCTCATATTAAAACAAACCTAACAAGCATAAATACTTGTTAGGTTTTATTTAAAGTTATACTTTAGATATCTTAACCTTAAGTGTTAATATTCTAAACCGTACATTTTTGCATGATTTTTGTGGTATATTAAAAAAGACTTAACTAATGAAAGCAATATTTTTCTTTTTAGGATTTTTGTCTTTGACGGTGTCTTGTCAATCACAAACATTTGATGCTTCAAAAAATAATGAGGCTAATGCTAAAGTTATCAAAGGTGATACCATTAAAATTGCCAATGAAGAAACAGAATACGAAGTCATCATCATAGACCCTGGCTATTCCTCTTGGTTATACAGTCGTGCCTTACCCAGAGGTTATTATTCTTTGAGCTATTTAGAGAACAAAAATCAATTATGGATACAAGAGTGGAACAACCGCGTGATGCAACCACAACGCTTTAATCCAAATTTATACGAAATGCAAATCAATTACGACCGTACCCTACGTTATGGCTATGAAGTCAATTATTTAATTTATAACTACCTGGTTTATTTTCAAAACGCAAATAACCAACAATTATTTGGCAGAGTTCCCCCTCGTTAAGTATATTTGTACAAACGAATGTAACTCATGAACAAACTAAAAGAACGCTGGGGTATCACTTCCAATTGGCAATTGACTGTAATTTTTATTGTATTTGCTATTAATGGTTCGTTATCGGCTAAAATATCAGGATATTTGATGAAGTTTTTGGGTTTAACCAAAGAAAACCTGCATTGGTCTATCTATTATGTCCTCTTTTTTGTTCTTGTTCTTCCTCTTTATCCTTTTATGCTTATGGTATTTGGGTGGCTGTTTGGGCAATCTAAATTCTTTTTCCCTTTTTCAAAAAAATTATTAAAATCGATTGGATTGGGTTTTATATTCTCAAAATAACAAATCAATATAAAAGCGATATTCTCCACTAGAAATCAAAAAAAGAGGCCATATTAAGATACAGCCTCTGTTAAAGTTATTAACCAAATATTCTTCAAACACTTTGCTATTATAAATTAATTGTCATTTTGAGAGAGTACTTTTTTAATTTGTACCCCTTTATCTGTAACAATTCTCACAAAGTACAATTTACCTCTACCCACACTAAATTCTGGTTGTATTTTATATTCTTTGCCTTTATAAACATTTCTATCTACTTCATTGAGTAACAAAGTACCTCTTGAATCGTACATTTGGATATTTACATCTGATTTAGAATCAAAATCATAAACTATATTTATCTCTTTTTCAAATGGAACTGGATATGAACTAAACAAAGCAGGTTCTTCTTCAATAGAAATTTCCTCTGTAATGGTTAAAGGAGAGTATAATACTGGTACTTCAATTCTACACTCATCAAAACCTCTGTTAATTGCATCAACAGCACCATTTACTTCAGAAGCAGAAACTGTAGTAACAACACCTCCTAAAACGTCATTGGCTAATTTAAACAAATCTTTCACAGTAGGAGTTGCTCCAGCACCCCAGTAATTAATTACATTATTGGATATACTAAATACTTGACCAGGATCATTTGGATCAACATCATCTGTACCACAACCTACTTCAGCAACTGTTTTGAAATCAGATTTCAGTTTTACATTACCAAGGGAACTATCCATAGAAATATTAAAGAACAACGTCATGGTTTGACTCAATAAATTATTATTGATAGAACCGCGTTTTCCTTTAGCATAATTTAACGGATCGCTATCCGTTTGCCAAGTTGATGGAACATCATAGGTAGCCCATCCAACTAATTTTCTTGGAGTCCCACCTCCAGGTAACATTCTAAAGATATTATTATCAGATGCTATTGGTTTACCTATAATATCAGATAATTTCAATCTAAAATAATTACCATTAGCATAACTACCAAAATCAAAATAGTCTCCTGGTTGTGCATCAACAGCCGCTGCCATAATAGCTTGTGCTTTAGACAAAGTTCCATTAGGTAAACATGCATTTCCATTTACATTTCCGTAGAAACCTTGAGTGTAGGAACAATGGGTGGTTTCACAAGGAATTAATTCAATTGTAATTTCAGCACTATCTTTACAATCATTATTATCTTTGATGGAAATTAAATGTCCTCCAGCACCTAATCCTGTAAATTCATAAGGAGAATTTGCTGTAAAATAATTACCTCCATCAATACTTAACATATATGTCCCTAAACCACCTGAAAATATTGCTACTATACTTCCTGTTTTTGTGCCATCACAGGTTTCTGGTTTTGCTTCAAGATTAATTTGTAACGCTGTAGGTTGACCCACTGACTCGCTTCCTTCAATTATACATCCATTTGCATCTTTGACTACCCAAGTGTAGGTTCCTGCTGTTAAATTGCTGTATGATGCTGGGGATGCTTTTGCTTCAAATCCACCTCCGTTAAAGTTTACTTCATATGGTGATGTACCACCGCTAAAAGTAACTGTTACTGAACCATCATTACCTGCATTACATTTTACATCGGTATGGTTATCGCTAGCTTCTAATTCCGTAGGTTGCCCCACAATCTCGCTTCCTTCAATTATACATCCATTTGCATCTTTGACTACCCAAGTGTAGGTTCCTGCTGTTAAATTGCTGTATGACGCTGGCGATGCTTTTGCTTCAAATCCACCTCCGTTAAAGTTTACTTCATATGGTGATGTACCACCGCTAAAAATAACTGTTACTGAACCATCATTACCTGCATTACATTTTACATCGGCATGGCTATCACTAGCTTGTAACGCTGTAGGTTGACCCACTGACTCGCTTCCTTCAATTATACATCCATTTGCATCTTTGACTACCCAAGTGTAGGTTCCTGCTGTTAAATTGCTGTATGATGCTGGGGATGCTTTTGCTTCAAATCCACCTCCATTAAAGTTTACTTCATATGGTGATGTACCACCGCTAAAAGTAACTGTTACTGAACCGTCATTGCCTGCATTACATTTTACATCGGTATGGTTATCGCTAGCTTCTAATTCCGTAGGTTGCCCCACAATCTCGCTTCCTTCAATTATACATCCATTTGCATCTTTGACTACCCAAGTGTAGGTTCCTGCTGTTAAATTGCTGTATGACGCTGGCGATGCTTTTGCTTCAAATCCACCTCCGTTAAAGTTTACTTCATATGGTGATGTACCACCGCTAAAAGTAACTGTTACTGAACCGTCATTGCCTGCATTACATTTTACATCGGTATGGTTATCGCTAGCTTCTAATTCCGTAGGTTGCCCCACATTCTCGCTTCCTTCAATTATACATCCGTTAGCATCTTTGACTACCCAAGTGTAGGTTCCTGCTGTTAAATTGCTGTATGACGCTGGGGATGCTTTTGCTTCAAATCCACCTCCGTTAAAGTTTACTTCATATGGTGATGTACCACCGCTAAAAGTAACTGTTACTGAACCGTCATTGCCTGCATTACATTTTACATCGGCATGACTATCGCTAGCTTCTAATTCCGTAGGTTGCCCCACATTCTCGCTTCCTTCAATTATACATCCGTTAGCATCTTTGACTACCCAAGTGTACGGTTCCTGCTGTTAAATTACTGTATGATGCTGGGGATGCTTTTGCTTCAAATCCACCTCCGTTAAAGTTTACTTCATATGGTGATGTACCACCGCTAAAAGTAACTGTTACTGAACCATCATTACCTGCATTACATTTTACATCGGCATGGCTATCACTAGCTTGTAACGCTGTAGGTTGACCCACTGACTCGCTTCCTTCAATTATACATCCATTTGCATCTTTGACTACCCAAGTGTAGGTTCCTGCTGTTAAATTGCTGTATGATGCTGGGGATGCTTTTGCTTCAAATCCACCTCCGTTAAAGTTTACTTCATATGGTGATGTACCACCGCTAAAAGTAACTGTTACTGAACCGTCATTGCCTGCATTACATTTTACATCGGCATGACTATCGCTAGCTTCTAATTCCGTAGGTTGCCCCACATTCTCGCTTCCTTCAATTATACATCCGTTAGCATCTTTGACTACCCAAGTGTAGGTTCCTGCTGTTAAATTGCTGTATGATGCTGGCGATGCTTTTGCTTCAAATCCACCTCCATTAAAGTTTACTTCATATGGTGATGTACCACCGCTAAAAGTAACTGTTACTGAACCGTCATTGCCTGCATTACATTTTACATCGGTATGGTTATCGCTAGCTTCTAATTCCGTAGGTTGCCCCACAATCTCGCTTCCTTCAATTATACATCCATTTGCATCTTTGACTACCCAAGTGTAGGTTCCTGCTGTTAAATTGCTGTATGACGCTGGCGATGCTTTTGCTTCAAATCCACCTCCGTTAAAGTTTACTTCATATGGTGATGTACCACCGCTAAAAATAACTGTTACTGAACCGTCATTGCCTGCATTACATTTTACATCGGTATGGTTATCGCTAGCTTCTAATTCCGTAGGTTGCCCCACATTCTCGCTTCCTTCAATTATACATCCGTTAGCATCTTTGACTACCCAAGTGTAGGTTCCTGCTGTTAAATTGCTGTATGACGCTGGCGATGCTTTTGCTTCAAATCCACCTCCGTTAAAGTTTACTTCATATGGTGATGTACCACCGCTAAAAGTAACTGTTACTGAACCGTCATTGCCTGCATTACATTTTACATCGGCATGACTATCGCTAGCTTCTAATTCCGTAGGTTGCCCCACATTCTCGCTTCCTTCAATTATACATCCGTTAGCATCTTTGACTACCCAAGTGTAGGTTCCTGCTGTTAAATTACTGTATGATGCTGGGGATGCTTTTGCTTCAAATCCACCTCCGTTAAAGTTTACTTCATATGGTGATGTACCACCGCTAAAAGTAACTGTTACTGAACCATCATTACCTGCATTACATTTTACATCGGCATGGCTATCACTAGCTTGTAACGCTGTAGGTTGACCCACTGACTCGCTTCCTTCAATTATACATCCATTTGCATCTTTGACTACCCAAGTGTAGGTTCCTGCTGTTAAATTGCTGTATGATGCTGGGGATGCTTTTGCTTCAAATCCACCTCCGTTAAAGTTTACTTCATATGGTGATGTACCACCGCTAAAAGTAACTGTTACTGAACCGTCATTGCCTGCATTACATTTTACATCGGCATGACTATCGCTAGCTTCTAATTCCGTAGGTTGCCCCACATTCTCGCTTCCTTCAATTATACATCCGTTAGCATCTTTGACTACCCAAGTGTAGGTTCCTGCTGTTAAATTGCTGTATGATGCTGGCGATGCTTTTGCTTCAAATCCACCTCCATTAAAGTTTACTTCATATGGTGATGTACCACCGCTAAAAGTAACTGTTACTGAACCGTCATTGCCTGCATTACATTTTACATCGGCATGACTATCGCTTGCTTGTAATGCTGTAGGCTCTATTATTTTTGCTGGACATGCTGAACCTGTATCTACATTGGTAGTTGCATCAGTAGAAATAGCAACATAATCTCCTGCATACAAATTTGAAAAAGCTACTGGTGTCCCATCCTGATTAATACCTAAAGAAGATGCCACTGGATTAACTAAATCAGGAAGTTTGAACAAATAAACATTATAAGGCAAAATTCCTCCTGTAGGTGTGACAGTTATAGAACCTGTATTTGCTCCATTACACTTAACATCTACTGCTACACTATTACAACTCACAGCACAACCGTAGCGTAAAGTCCATGTGGCACTACATTGATTTTCACATCCCGTCACACTATCTTTAATCACCCAAGTAACGGTAACTGAGGTACTTATTATAGTGGGATCCGCAAAAGCTAAAATTAAAGGAGCGTCTCCAATATTTGGAGGAGTAGCACCTGCACTATAATTATACGAACGAGTTACCACTAAATTACCTGAGGACTTTGGTCCTAAATTCAACCAAGCTGCAAAATCGGTATTAGCTTGAGATTGAGCAATATTCTGACTGACACCACATAAAACAGGGGCCGATTCATTTGAAGGGCATTGTATCAGAGGAAGTGCATTAACTGTAACTACTGCGGTATCTGCATTATTACATTCATTTTGATCGCTAAAACTATATGTTACATTATACTGTCCTGGCGACAGATTACTTGCATCGAATAAACCTGTACTCGAAACGTTATTTCCACTCCAAGTTCCACCGGGCGGTGAAACTGAAAGCTGAACAGAACTTCCCACACAAACCTTATTATCTACTGCATCTACAATTGGAAGTGGTCGTATGGTAGCCAAAACAGGGGTTCTTTCACTTTCACAACCATCAACAGTACAGGACACATAGTAAGTGGTAGACTGAGAAATGGAAGGTGTATTGAAAGAGGAACCAGTCCCTAAAACTAACCCACCTGCTGATGAAGCATACCAACTTAATGTTCCATTACATCCTGAGGCTGATAAAGCAACACTTCCTGCTCCACATCTGGCATTAGGACCAACAATTGGCGAATTTGGTACTCCTGAAAATCCACCAGCAACAAAATCTTGTAATGAAGCGGTCAGAGATTGTGAATTTCTTGTCTCTAATAAGAATTTTTTAAAACATGGACTTATACCTTGAATAGAACCTAAATCTAAACTACCTTCAAAAAATAAAGGAGGAGGATAAGTACCTGGATCGCCAAATTTAGGGTCAAAATCCCATTGTTCCCCATTAAACATCACATTGTTAGGAGCATTATAAGTTTGTGTATTGGTTTTTATAAGAGCATTTACTTGATTATCATCGATCTGGACTAACCCTCCAGGAGAATTAGCGGTTTTATTACTCCACACATACACATTAGGTTTAGCATTTCCTCCCCCATTTGTGAAATTACTTATAATTAAGATATCTCCGTTAGAATGTTCACCATTAAAACTCGTTGGACTAGCATTAGGTCCTACATTATTTAAGAAAAACCAGAAGCCAATTTGAGAATCTCCATTTTGCGCAGCTCTATCCCCAAAAAAATACAAGGTATTTCCTATTAAAACCGCACCAGCGTTAGCGATGTCACCTTTATCATTAGAATTTCCTAAAGCCCATTTCCAATTAGCAGCTGGAGAGGCATCCCCGTCTTGAGAACCTCCCGTCCATTGATCGTCAACATTTGAATTAAAAGGGTCGTGTCGGAAAGCCTTTTTAGTATTATTAGCATCATTCAATGCAGAAGGCCAATCGCTTGGATTTCCATCAATGGAAATTTGAGCCCAAATAGTTGACGTATAAAAAGGACTAAGAATCAAAAAAAGGAAGAATAGATATTTTTTTCTGACTAAATCATAAAATTTGCAAAGCCATTCATCTGAATGACAAACCGCTTTACTGTATAAATTGAATTTTTTTTTCATAACGATTCGATTTAAAATAAAAACATTTTAAAACTTACCATGCTAATAGTAAATTTTTTAAAATCACATAATGCTATCTAGTATATTTTATAAATACATTTTAATTACAACAATGTGATTTAGATTTGGAGTAAGAATAATTTTTCCAAATTAAAATTGGAATTTTAACATTAAGGAATAAGCATGTTATCTTACAAAAGTACCTTTTTGGCTTTATGTGGTGGTATTTCAAATTGCTAAGCAATCACATGAACCATAAAACCGTCTATAGATTTAATACCGAATCATAGAAACTGTAAAAAAAGCAATGTTTAATTTGGTCATTTAACCTGTAAAGAAGAGATTAATGCGGTATTTGAAGTAAATTATAAAATTTAATCTCCTAAAGAGTATTGCTATTCTATATCAAATTCAGTTTAAATTCTCACACAACAAATTTAATTCATTTTTAATGAGTAAAGAATAATCTTTCAAAAGAAAAAAAACTATTCGATTAAAAACCAAATAATTACGACAAACTACTTCATTCATATTACTATTATTCTAAAAATAATTGTAAGCTATTTCCGTGAAAGTTTAAATTTCAATGCATTTCATCGATTATTTTGTTAACTTCATCGATAATTCAAATATAACTAATTAATTTTGACATAGTTACAAAAAAATAATACTATGAAAAAACTAATCTTTATTACATCGTTATTCATCAGTTTGCTTGGATCTGCACAAAACGAAAATAATCTTTGGGAAAAAACAACTACTAATTCAACAGCTTACAAAAAAGTAAATTTTAACCTACCTCAAAACAATATTTATAAATTAGATGAAATTACTTTGATTCAAAAACTAGCAAAAGCACCAAGCAAAAACGCTAGCAAAGCATCAAATATTATTATCAGCTTACCAAATTCAAAAGGAGTTTTAGAATCATTTCAGGTATTTGAAAACTCTAGTCTAGCTCCAGAATTAGCTGCAAAATATCCTGAAATCAAATCCTATACCGCGATTAGTACCTCTGTTCCTAATCAACAAGCGTATCTTAGTATTTCTCCATTGGGTTTAAAAGGTATGATCATCAGTTCTAATTCAGTAACATCCTATATAGAACCAATCGATGCTAAAAATTCTTTATATACTATTTATAAAAGCACTGAAAATAGCATTAAAACTGATTTTGATTGTGCGCATAAAAAAATTGAAAATTTAACCCAAAAAAAGGCAAATAGTTTCACTGCTCGTGGCGCTGACGATAGTAAATTGCGTACAATCCGATTAGCTGTGGCTTGTACAGGAGAATATGCTGCTTATTTTGGAGGATCAAAAATAAATACTTTAGCAAGTATCAATAATACCATTACTAGAATCAACGCAGTATATGAACGTGATTTTGGAGTTCGTTTGCAATTAGTAGCAAATAATGATTTATTAATTTATACAGATCCTTCTACAGATCCTTATTCTGATTTTGCTACGAAATACAACTGGGGGGTAGAAAACCATAACAACCTTTCAACAATAATTGGCCTTTCTAATTTTGATATGGGGCATTTATTTGGTGCAGGAACTGGAAACTGTGGTGATGCTGGTGGAATAGGTTCAGTTTGTTCCGATTTATATAAAGGCAGAGGGTATACATGTGCGTACTCTGGAGCTTATCAAGGAGATACATTTGATATAGCCTTTGTAGCACACGAAATGGGACACCAATTAGGAGCAAATCATTCCTTTACTTACAAAACAGAAAGCGGCTCATTAGCACAAATGGAAGTAGGAAGTGGCTCTACCATCATGAGCTATGGTGGTACTACGATAAAAGATTATCAGGCTTATAAAGATGCTTATTTTCATGCCATCAGTATTCAAGAAGTAACCGATTATATCAAAACTAAAACCTGCCCAATAGCAACTTCTACAGGTAATACCGTACCAGTTGCAAATGCTGGTTTAGATTTTACAATTCCTAAAGGAACTCCTTTTATGTTAACAGGTACTGCGTCTGATGGAAATAGCAACGATCTTTTAACTTATACTTGGGAACAAATGGATTTAGGGAGCGCAACTGCTACTGTACCAACTGCTACTGCAACTACAGGCCCTTTATTCCGTTCATTCGCTCCAAGCAATAATTCAACTAGATATTTCCCTACTATGACTACAATTCTAGCCGGACAAACTACTACTTCAGGAGTTTATATTGCTTCAGAAACATTACCTTCAGTGGCTCGTACGTTAAACTTCCGTTTAACTGTTCGTGACAACCGTGCAGGTGGTGGAGCAAACAATACGGATGACATGATCGTTACTGTAGACGGGGTTGCTGGTCCTTTTTCGGTAGATACACAAAATACAACTGCATCATATGTAGGTGGTTCTACACAAACTGTTAACTGGACGGTAGCCGGTACGAATGCGAATGGGGTGAATTGTGCCAATGTGGATATCTTATTATCAACGGATGGCGGTCAAACTTTCCCAATCACTTTAGCCGCTGGAACTCCAAACGATGGTTCACATAATGTAATCCTACCGAATGTAGCAGGGACAACTAACCGTATAATGGTAAAAGGAAGCAATCATATTTTCTTTGATGTTAACAATGCTGATTTTACCATCACTGCGGGCACCACAGTTGCAGACACCACATCTCCTTCAACCGTGACTGTTTCAGCTTCTGGCACAACAGCTTCAGCAACAAATTTATCATGGACAGCGGCAACAGACAATATAGGAGTGACTGGGTATAACGTATATCAAAACGGTGTTTTAAAAACAACGACAACCGCTACCTCTTTAGCCGTATCAGGTTTATCAGCATCTACAACTTATAGTTTTTATGTAGTAGCAAGAGATGCTGCAGGTAATACTTCTGCAAACAGCAATACTGTAACGGTAACAACAGCCGCGGCAGCAGACACCACAGCTCCAACTACTGTTTCAGCATTAGCATCAGGTACTACAGCTTCAGCAACAAATTTATCATGGACCGTTGCAACAGACAATATAGGAGTGACTGGGTATAACGTATATCAAAACGGTGTTTTAAAAACAACGACAACCACTACCTCTTTAGCTGTATCAGGTTTATCCGCATCCACTACTTATAATTTTTATGTAGTGGCAAAAGATGCTGTAGGTAATACTTCTGCAAACAGCAATACTGTAACGGTAACAACTGCGGCAGCAGCGGACACCACAGCTCCTACTACTGTTACAGCTTCGGCATCAGGTACAACTACTTCAGCAACGAATTTATCATGGACAGTGGCGACAGACAACACAGGAGTAACTGGCTATAACGTATATCAAAACGGGGTTTTAAAAACAACGACAACCGCTACATCCTTAGCAGTGTCAGGTTTATCAGCTTCTTCTGCTTACAACTTTTATGTAGTGGCTAAAGATGCAGCGGGGAATCTTTCTGCAAACAGCAATACTGTAACGGTAACCACTACAGCCGTAGCTCCTACTTACTGTACTTCAACAGGGGGGACTAGCAAAGAATACATCAACAGAGTTCAAATAGGAACTATCAACAATTTATCAGGTAACAACTATGGGTATGGAAACTTCACAGCGCAATCAACCAGCTTAAGCATAGGTGCTACGGCTACCATCACGGTAACCCCAGGATGGAATGGCGCAGCAGGGTTTGAAGCTTATAATGTATGGATTGACTTTAATAAAAATGGTTCTTTTGATGCTAATGAATTGGTATTTACTAAATCTAAAACAAAAGCAACTTCGGTGAGTGGTAGCTTTACAATTCCAAGCACAGCGTTAACAGGTGCTACTAAAATGAGAGTATCTATGAAAAATAGTGTTTTACCCACTGCTTGTGAAACTTTTACAACTGGCGAAGTGGAAGATTACACCATAAACATTGCCTCTACAACTGCTCGTTTAGAATCTAGTACTACCACTGCTAAAAACATTGAAAATAGCAAATTAAATTTTAGTGTGTATCCAAACCCTGTAGAAGATTCAACACTGTATTTTGAAGGAATTGAAGCTCAAAATACAAGTTATAAAATATATAATCTAATGGGACAAAACATTGCTAAAGGAAATATTGAAAATAACGCTATAAACTTAAATGAAATAAGTAGCGGTACGTACATTATAGAAGTTTCTGATGGTTTTACTTCTAATACAAAAAAATTCATCAAAAAATAAATCACTTTTTTGTAACTGGAAAAGGTGGCATTTTGTCACCTTTTTTTATTAGAATTGCAAACAAATAAGATAGATATTATATTTAAAATGGGGATAACTCTATTGCAAAAATTACTTAATTCGTAATGATTTATTTATTAAATTATCCATTCCGAACTTAAAACTCTTACACTGACAGATTAATAAAACATTCATTATAAATGAAAACATACGACGAAGTTCAATTCGGAAAATAAATAACATATTCTAAAATCTAGTTTCGAAATATTTTAAAATATTTGACGTTAAAATTCTTATAAATGAACATCAAAAATAAAAGGAAAACGTCATGAAAAAAATTGTTTATACATTTCTATTTGCATTAGGCATTTGTAGCCAAACGAATGCTCAAGATATATCTAAAAACGCAATAGGGGTTAGATTAGGTGATAACCATGGTTTTGGAGGAGAGATCTCCTATCAAAGAAAATTTTCTGATGAAAATAGACTTGAAGCAGATTTAGGATTTAGAAATAGAGATAATTTTAGCGCTTTCAAACTTACAGCTTTATACCAATGGGTAGGTGAAATTGATAATGGTTTCAATTGGTATTTAGGTGCTGGTGGAGGTGTAGGCTCATGGAAAATAGATGGCAAGTATGGTGATGGCAGTGGATCATTTTTATTCGCAGCAGGAGATGTAGGAGTCGAATACAACTTTGAAGGCGTGCCTTTTCAAATCTCACTAGATTATCGCCCAGAATTATACTTTAGCAATGATTATGGTAAAGGTCTGCAAAATGATATTGCTTTAGGAATCCGATATAAATTTGATTAAATATTAGAGGCTGTCCAAAAAGACAGCCTCTTTAATAATATATTTTACCCTTTAAACTTCCAATCAAATTCATCTTCTTTATCGTTGAAAACTGCTCCGAGTTCAAAACGAATTACACGATTGAATTCTACTTGAAAAATCATCCAATTGGATTCATTAAAGAAATTATCAACCGAGTCAAATGATTCTACTTCTAAGGCTTTGAAATTCTTAGATTGCAAAAGTGTTTCCACTGTACTAATTTCTTTACCTAAAAACGCCGTTTCAAACAATGTCAATGAGGGATTGGAACAAATGATATACCCCATCTTAAAATCTTCATCTTCGTAGAATGTCAAACGCAATTGTTGCGCATTATACAAGTAAATCAGATTCCCTTCTTCGTCATCAAATTGCTTATCAGGGGTTCCGTATATTTTTTCAACATCTTTGGTTTTCATTCCAAAAACCAATTGGTCAATTCCTATTTTGGGTGTAATTTTCATCTTCTTTTATTCAGCAAATTCATCATAACGCATGGGTACCTGTGGGTCATACAAAGGACATTTGAATTCCTCCATAATTTGGCACAATTTCTCCATATCGGTTCCTTTAGTCCCATAGCAATTTATCAAAACACTTTGAGGTGTAGTCACCAAGTGAAAAGCTCCTACGCCTGCGGTATTTTTAAAACTGGTTTCATCTAAACGTTCCCATTTTGAAAATACTTTAGCTATGCGATTTATAATCACCTCAATTTGTAATTCTTCTAAACCATCAATTGTTTCTTGCTCTAACAAGCGCTCATAAACTTCATGATTGTTTAGATAAACTTCTTCTTTGTATTTCCAAAATAACAATTCGTACATATTGAATTTAAAATTTAGAATTCTGATTTAGAATTTAGAAATTAATCCTTTTTGATAAATTTAAAAATCTAGTACTCAAAGGTACCGTATTCCGATTGAATGGTCAATTTTTTAGTTTCGCTTGCTTCTACTCTACCCACAATTTGAGCTTCGATAGCAAATGATTTTGAAATTGCAATAATGTCTTCAGCAATTTCAGCGGGAACGTACAATTCCATACGGTGTCCACAGTTGAATACTTGATACATTTCTTTCCAATCGGTTCCTGATTGTTCTTGAATTAATTGGAATAAAGGAGGTACGGGGAATAAATTGTCTTTAATAACGTGTACATTATCTACAAAATGCAACACTTTTGTTTGTGCACCACCACTACAATGTACCATCCCGTGAATGGTTGCTGGCGAATATTGCTCTAAAATCTTTTTAATTACTGGTGCATAAGTACGTGTAGGCGAAAGTACTAATTTACCGGCATCGATAGGCGAATTAGCTACGACATCCGTTAAATTTACATTTCCTGAATATACTAAATCCGAGGGCACTGATGCATCATAACTTTCAGGGTATTTAGAAGCCAACTCGTTAGCAAACACATCATGACGAGCAGAAGTCAATCCGTTACTTCCCATACCACCGTTATAAGAAGATTCGTAACTCGCTTGTCCATAAGATGCTAAACCTACAATGACATCACCCGCTTGAATATTAGCATTATCGACTACCTCTGAACGTTTCATACGCGCTGTTACCGTAGAATCGACAATAATTGTACGTACTAAATCGCCCACATCCGCAGTTTCGCCACCTGTAGTACGAATGGTTACGCCAAAGTTTTTTAATTCTTCAATCAACTCTTCCGTACCATTGATAATAGCCGAAATCACTTCACCTGGAATTAAGTTTTTGTTACGACCTATGGTTGAAGAAAGCATGATATTATCTACTGCTCCCACACATAATAAATCGTCGATATTCATGATTAGAGCATCTTGAGCAATTCCTTTCCAAACCGACATATCGCCAGTTTCTTTCCAGTACATATAGGCCAAAGACGATTTTGTACCTGCACCATCAGCGTGCATAATTAAACAATAGTCTTCATCGCCTGTTAAATAATCAGGAACAATTTTACAAAATGCTTTTGGAAATAATCCTTTGTCAATGTTTTTGATGGCATTGTGTACATCCTCTTTAGATGCAGAAACACCACGCATAGCATAACGCTTAGAAGTATCAGAACTCATAAATATTTAGTTGTGTGGCGCAAAGATAAAAAGAACTTACAAGTTATAAGTGATAAGTGATAAGTTTTTTGGGAGTCTAATTGGAAACAATTTCTATTTCTACTCTTCTATTTTGAGCACGTTCTGCTTCGGTTTGTTCAGGCACCGAAAATATAGGTTGTGTACTACCAAAACCACGGTAAGACATGCGTGCTTTAGCTATATTTTTCATTTCTAAAAATTTATAAACCGCACGTGCTCTTTGAGTTGATAAATCCTGTTTGTCCGATTTTACACAACATACATGCCCTTGTATGTCAATTTTCAAATTTGGATTTTGTTGCATTACTACGAGCAATTCATACAATTTTCCACGAGATTCTTTGGTAATAGCAAAAGTATTAAGTACAAAATTAAGATTTTCTAATTTTAATTTTTCTCCTGGTTGAGCTCCATTTAAGGTTTGCATAAAAGCAACATCTAAAAGAATTTCTGATTCCGAACCATCTGGATTTCCAATGATGATACTTTTGGGATAATAAACCACTTGCTTTTTGGGTGTATCCGTAATTTGTTTCCCTAAGATTATCGCTTCTTTATGCAAATCTTTTTCTTGTAAATAATACACCACTACTTTTCGATTCTCGGACTTTATTTGAGATTGTTGATGCATTTCTCCAAAGCTAATCTTTTTGAAATCCTCGCGAATTTTAACTTGATTTTTAAGCAAATTAAAAACCGTTTCAACTCTTTTTTTAGCTAAAGTATCGTTGTATTGATTGGTTCCATCTTCATCGGTGTACCCACTGATGGTTAAAATTTTACTAGATTTATTTTGAGTAATCCATTTTTCTAATTGCTTCATTTCAGCAACAGCTAACTCATGTTTATTACTTTGAAAAAAAACAGAAAATTGCTCCTGACCGAACATACTAAAATTCAATACTAAAAAAAACAGAATTTTTTTCATTTTCAATACTTATTTAATCTTATTACAATGTAACTTTTTAGCATTAGAAATTGAAAAATAAAAGGTAAAATTTTAAGTCTACCCTATCCATTCTTTAAAATCACTAACTTTTTCTCTAGCCACAATAACCTCATCATCTTTATAAGTCGGTAAAATCAATTTTAATCGTGAATTACTATGCATTTGAATCTCTTTAATAGTTTTTAATGGCACAATAAATTTTCGGGACACACGGTAAAACTCTTTGGGATTCAATTCGGTTTCAAGTTGTTCTAAAGTTCCATCTAATAAGTAGTCACGATTATCTAAGGTATGTAAATATGTTCCTTTATCTTGACTAAAAAAACATTCTACTTCTTCTATATCAATTAATTTTAATTGTTGTCCTAATTTTACAGTAAAACGTTTGCGGTATTCTTTGCCAACAGGGTTTACTAACATGCGTTTTATCATGTCGAAGTCTAGTGATAACTGTTGCGGTTGCACACGTTGCTTGTATTTAGTAACGGCAACTTCTAAGTCATCTTCATCTATTGGTTTTAATAAATAATCAATACTATTCAATTTAAAAGCACGCAAGGCATATTCGTCATACGCCGTGGTAAAAATTACGGCACTTTTAATTTCTAAGGTTTCAAAAATTTCAAAAGATAAACCGTCAGACAATTGAATATCTAAGAAAATTAAATCGGGATGTGTATTATTTTGAAACCACTCTAAAGCGTCTTCTACAGAATGCAATAATTGGTTTACTTGCAAACCTAATTTTTCAACTTTACGTTGTAATAACCTTGCTGCTGGTTTTTCGTCTTCTATAATAATGATATTCACGGAGGTAAATTATGAATTGTGAGTTATGAATTATGAGTTATCAGTTATGAGTTATGAGTTATCAGTTATGAGTTATCAGTTATGAGTTATCAGTTATGAGTTATCAGTTATGAGTTATGAGTTATCAGTTATGAGTTATCAGTTATGAGTTATCAGTTATGAGTTATCAGTTATGAGTTATCAGTTATGAGTTATGAATTATGAATTATGAGTTATCAGTTATGAGTTATCAGTTATGAGTTATGAGTTATGAGCTATAAATTACAGTTTATCAATTATCTGAATACTAAGTAATGATTATTGAACACTGATTACTGAATACTGAATACTGAATACTGAACACTGACTACTGAACACTGATTACTGAACACTGACTACTGAACACTGATTACTGAACACTGATTACTGAACACTGACTACTGACTACTGAATACTAAAATCACTCCCATTTATTTCCTTTTTGCTTGTCCATTAATTCTTGTATTTTGCGTTCTTCCCAGTTACTTCCCAAGATAAAATTAGGTAAAAATACGGATAACGCATGAGTTAACAAGCCAATTCCCCAAAAGAAAGCCGTATAAAAATTATGCCATTGAAAGTAGGATTCACCAGCATCTAATTGCTGAATATTGACAATTATTATCATGATATTGATGATAACATACACGAATAAGTGCGTATAAAATCCTTTTATTTTCTTGACGCGCTTGTATGCCTCATAATAACGCGCTTCGCCTTCATTTGCTGGTACAAAATGACGCATTTTGCGGCGTTCTTCTCTTCTTTCATTTCTATCTTGATGATTCATGTTATTCGTATTTTTGTTGGTTCTTTTTTTCTTCTTCCATAAACTCACGGATTTTTCGCTCTTCCCAATTTTTAGACATAAACTTGATGTCAAATGCCTTTAAACCATGAAATAACAACCCAATAGCCCAACCCATCATGGGTAAATAAAACCAAATATGTTCTGGGGAATATTTTAAATTGATAAAAACTAAAAAGCCAATAACACACACATACACTATTAAGTGAGAATAAAATTCTTTGATTTCTTTTACTTGTGCTTTCACTTTTTGATATCGTTCGTAATCTTGATTATAATTATCCATTTTTTATTTTTTTTTAGTTAAAAGATGCTTCTTTCTCAGCTTGACATACTGCGTGAGTAGCATGTTCAGTAGCTTCGTACTTTCCTCATCTCTGAACACTGTAAACTGAGCACTGAATACTAAAATTGCTTCTCCTTTTCCATTATTTCTTTAATCTTTCTATCTTCCCAGTCTTCTCCAAAAAACAATTCACTGATAAACATTTGAAAGATTTCTACAGCCATCACAAAAGTCCAAATTCCCATTACAAAACCATTCAGAAAGTGAATAGGAAAAAAGTTGAGTGCTAAACCACAATAGGTTTTTAGTAAATACAATGACAACCCAATCATGTAAATAAAAAGATGTGTATAAAACTTTTTCAATTTTCGCACACGTTCTTTAGCGAGTTCTAATCGAAGTTCTTCTTTTGATTTTACTAGTTCCATATTAGTTCCATTTGTTTTTTTGTTCGTTATCTTTATTTAATATTTCTTGTATTTTTCGTTCTTCCCAATTTTTGACAAAACCAAAAACTTCAAAAGCGTGAAAGAAAACTCCCATTCCCCAACCTAAAGTTGGAAACCAAAACCACAAAAAATCAGAGGTTTTTAAGTTAATAAAAATAAGGAACGGAATCACACAGCAATATGAAATTAAATTTCCATAAAACCCACGCAGTTGTTCCACGCGTTCTTTTGCTTTAGTGTAAGCTAAATTTTCGTTATAAATATTTTGAGTTTCCATAATCGTTATTTGTTTTGTTAAAATAGGGAGTAGCACCCTAAAAAAATCTGAATTTTCCTCAACCATCACTTTACGTGCCGAAATCAGCGCATAGCGATTCACAATATTTTGCAATCCAACACCTTTACGGTCTTGGAGTACTTCTTTTTTCTGTAAATTATTCTCAACAATTAAATACCCATTGTCGATATAAATTTTAATATGCAAAGGTTTTTTTTCGCTTACAACATTGTGCTTAATCGTGTTTTCAAGTAATAGTTGTAAGGATAACGGAACCACTTTTGCTTCGGCATTAGTAAAATCTGTAGGCAATTCAAAACTAATACTATTCTCAAAACGCATTTTTAACAGATTCATATAAGTTTTAGCAAAGGCTAATTCTTCTTCTACAGAAATTAATTCCTTATCTTTTTGTTCTAACACATAGCGGTACACTTTTGACAAAGAAGTAGTAAATCGTTGTGCTTGGTCGGGATTTTCTTCAATCAAAGAAGTCAATACATTTAAACTGTTGAAAAGAAAATGCGGGTCAATTTGATTTTTTAAGCTTTCAAATTGTGCCGATGCTGTTCCTGCAATTACTTTTTGTTCTTTTAATTTTTGCTCCTGATTGGATCTATAAAAATAAACCAAGTGAAAAATTAATACAATAACTACAGTAATTAAAGAGCTAAAAAAGTAATCGGCCTTATGTTGATTTTTGAAAAAATACGAAATGGTTTGCCCTTTCATTAAAACTTGAATTATAAATCTGGAAAGAAACACTCCCAAAAGTCCAATAGGAATACTCCCTAAAAAACCAATAATAAACCGCTTAGGACCAATAGTTTCAATTTTAACTTTATTATAAATCAAACTGAAATAGGTTTCATTCAAAGTTCCTATTACAAAACCATAAACTGCATAATATACGAAGTTATAAAGCCATTTGAAATTCAATACAGCCTCGTTATCTAAAAAATATTCGACCAAACTTAAAAAAAGAAATAGAAAAATATTAATGATAAACATTATTCGAAATTTTTTCAAAAAAACTTGCATCAGTCTATGATTTTTGTAACAAATTTAAAATTATTGACAAGTTGTAGCCACTTGTTTTGCTCGGTCTAATCCCCATTTAGGATGAAAAGGCGATTCAGGCTTAAAGTTAGCAAAAAGTTCTAACGAACGGTTAATTTCTGCACAAAGAGGCTTGGTAGCAACACCTGTCCATTTAGCGCCACTTAATTGAAAATCTGCTTGCCCAAAAACAGCTCTAGGATTATTAGGGTTAAGAACCAACGCTTTTTGATACTCCTGCATAACAAGTGGAGAATATTTCATACTATTAGTCATGGGATCTTGTACCAAAATAGCGGTATAAATTAAGGCTTGCAATACACAAATTTCAGAATTAGTATCGCTCTTTGTTTTTGCATTATCTAAAGACGATTGCGCCTTTTCTAACAATGCATTTGCTTTTTCTCTATTTGCTGGATTAAATGCGTCGGTGCAATTAATTAAAGCTACATAATAATCTGGCAACCATTGTGTTTTTTCAGCCGAAGCAATTCGCTCAAAAAGCAAAGATGCCTCTGTCGATTTCCCTTCTTTCCATATTCCAAAGGCTTTTCCCATCCCTTGTTCAAATTTGTTACCTTCTTGTCCAAAAATTACTGAACTTACTAAAACTGCTAAAATTGTAACTAATCGTACCATACTTATTCTATTTATTGTTTATTGTTTATTGTTTATTGTTTATTGTTTTATTTGTTGTCCGTTGTCTGTTATCTGTTGTCTGTTGTCTGTTATCTATTATCTGTTAACTGTTAACTATTATCTATTATCTATTATCTATTATCTATTATCTATTATCTGTCATCTATTATCTGTTGTCTGTTATCTGTTGTCTGTTATCTGTTGTCTGTTATCTGTTGTCTGTTAATTTTTAATTCATTCCAAAAGTACATTACAAATACCTCCATTAAAACTGATACTTACTGAACCGTCAATTTTAGAGGATGAAATGTAAATAACCATTTATAAAATCAATTTGAATTTTCAATTAAGCTTTTTTTGTTGTATTTATAACATTTTGTTATATTTTAGTTTTAGTTCGAAATAAATTTTTAGGAATTCAACACGAATCCTATTTTTACAAAAAAAAAAATATGGAAAACGAGATTCTGTTACAAATTGCACAAGAATATCAAGCGCCTTTGTATGTCTATCAGGCAAGCAAAATTGAAAATCAATACCATCGATTACTGAAAGCATTTTCAAAAATCGAAAGGTTACAAATCAATTATGCTGTAAAGGCTTTATCTAATATTTCTATTTTAAAACTATTTCGCAAATTAGATGCAGGTTTAGATACTGTATCTATACAAGAAGTATTTTTAGGTTTAAAAGCTGGATTCTCACCAGACAAAATTATTTACACCCCAAATGGTGTTTCTTTGAAAGAAATTGAAGAAGTAGCCCAATTAGGAGTTCAAATAAACATAGATAATTTATCAATTCTTGAGCAATTTGGAAGCAAATACCCCACTACACCGGTGTGTATCCGTATCAATCCGCACATTTTAGCGGGGGGCAATGCAAATATTTCTGTGGGGCATATTGATAGCAAATTTGGAATTTCTATACACCAATTACCCCATCTGTTACGTATTGTTGAAAATACAAATATGTATATAAATGGATTACACATGCATACGGGCTCAGATATTCTAGACATTGAAGTTTTTCTTTATGCATCAGAAATCTTATTTGAAACAGCAAAACATTTCAAAAGTTTAGAATTCATTGATTTTGGAAGTGGATTTAAAGTCCCTTATCGAAAAGGAGACATTGAAACAGATATCGAAGAGTTAGGTAAAAAATTAACCAAAAGATTTCATGCTTTTGAAAAAGAATATGGCAAATCGTTAACTTTAATGTTCGAACCTGGAAAATTTTTGGTTAGTGAATCGGGACATTTTTTAGCAAAAGTAAACGTGGTAAAGCAAACAACCTCAACCGTTTTTGCAGGAATTGATACCGGATTTAATCATTTAATCCGTCCAATGTTATATGGTTCGCAACATACTATATTAAACCTTTCAAATCCAAAAGGCAAGGAACGCTTTTATTCTGTAGTAGGCTATATATGCGAAACGGATACCTTTGCTTCAAACCGAAAAATTGCTGAAATAAATGAAGGTGACATTTTGTGTTTCAAAAATGCTGGTGCTTATGGTTTTAGCATGGCATCAAATTATAACTCCCGCTATAAACCAGCAGAAGTGTTATGGCTAAATGAAAAGGCACATTTAATTAGACAACATGAAAATTTTGATGATTTAATTCGCAACCAAATTGAAATAAGTCTGGATCAATAATTCCAGACTTATTTAAAAAAAACCGACACTTTATAAACTCTTTTTTTGTTTTTTGAAAACAGCATTATTAAACAATAAAATTGCCAGCATAATCAACACATAAGCTATGATTTGCAAAAATGTTACCGTTTCTTTAAAATAAAGTAGGGCCAAAAAGAAATTTATTAACGGGTTAGTATACATCAAAACCCCAACAGTAGAAGAAGCAATCCCTTTTAATGCAAATAAATTCAAAAACAAAGGGATAATTGTAAAAAGCACCACTATTAATCCCATCAGACTCCAAAACACAAGAGAACTTGGAGTATCCCCTTTGTAAAATGGGTAAAAAGGAAACAAAACAAAACTAGCAATAGACAATTGTATTGTTAAGACTACAAACCTATCGAACGAATTGTTTTTGCGTTGACTAATTAAATATAACGCAAAAGTAGTGGCTATTATAAGTGAATACAAAAGTTCGCTTACATGTCCATACGATAATAATCCACAACTCAATACAAACAATACCACTGCCAACCATTGCCAACGATTTAACTTTTCTTTGAGTATAAAAAAAGCCAAAATAGTGGTTATAATTGGACAAATCAGATAGGCAAAAGAAGCCGATTTCACACTAACATGATTTACACAATACATAAACAGAAACCAATTTGTGACTAATAAAAAACCTCCTAAAACCGTTAATAAAAAAGTTTGCCTTTTCTGCTTTACATCTAACGATTGAAACATTTGCCAATCGGTAATAATTTTTTCTTTTCTAAAAAATAAATTTATAACTAAAAGCAAAGTGGTTGCACAAAATACTCTATAAAACAAAATATCCAAGGATGGATACTCATGCAAAGGCTTAATGGCTAAACTAAAAAAACCCCATATAAAAAACGAGGAAAAAGCGGCTAGTAAATATTTATTGATTTGCATATTTATAATTTAGTGACAAACAACATAGGATTAGATATTTTCTGACTATCTAAATTTCCCTTAGAATCATAAGCACTCCAAGGAACATTGGCAATAAAATAAAACTGATTCGCAACAACACAACCTGATGTAGGTTCCTTAAATTCATTACGATTATGATCTAAAATTGTTATTTTACTTATTTGATAACCATTTTCAAGTGTTAAACGTGCAATACGTATAGGATTTACCCCATTTTGAATAACAATCAATGAATTTTTATACAAACTCAAACCATCAATTCCCTTAAAAGTAAATCCTCTTGGAAAAGTCAACCAGTTATAAATTGAAGGAGTCGATACATTAATTTTTAAAATTCCTCTTAAATAATCAGCTACAAATATGCAATTCCTTTTTTCATCAAAAATAATCCCCTGCAAATTGTATGCTCGTGAAGTCAAATCTAGCCAAATTACTAATTGTCCATTCTCAACTTTATAAATAATAGGTTGAACACTATCTGTTACATACACTGCTCCCGTAGCAGTAACACATAAATCGCCCAGTACATGGTTACCCTCTAATACAATACGCTGCAAAACTTGGTGAGTAGCTATATCAATTTGCAGAACTTCTGACCTATTTGTATCCTTTGAGTTATAACCTTCCATTTCTGCAACTGCACTTGTACAAACCCAAATTGATTTCTGATCTTGTGTTGTTTTTAATGCCATCACAGCAAGCAACTGATTATCCTTAAACCAATCGACACAGATGCCTGTTGCTACATCAAAACTTACAATTTTTCGTTTTCGCACACTGGCAGCTAACCATAACTTTTGTTGTTTCAAATAAACAATATTTTCAGGGTGCAGCTCTTTTTCTGAAAGTACACTTACCTTTTTTGAGTTTGCTACAGTTTGTGCTAGTGATTTTTTTAATTGCACTAATTTTTCATAGTGTGCAAATGATTTTAAACTTTCTAAATCAACATCTTGCTCAAAATTAAGTTCTTTGTTTTCTAAAATACATTTTTCTAATGTTGAAAATGAATTCTCATACTCTTTGTTTAAAGCATAAGCACAAGCTAAATTATAACTATATGTAGGATGCGAGGGGCGAATACTATCTATGGTTTTGCAAATACGCAAAAAACCGCCATAGTCTTTAGACTCATAGGCATTCGTCCCTTGCTTGTACAATTCCTTAACAGACTGGCTGAACAGGAAATTGACAGAACTTAGAAAAAACAATAGTAGAATTTTATTTTTCATTAGCTATTAAATAAAAAATCGAAGTAAAAGTAGTCATTTCCTTTACCTCGATCATTTATATTAATATTTATTTAAGAATAATTTATTTCAAATTCAAACCTATTTTATGTCCTTTAATAGCAAAAAACAAGATATACAAATAACAAGGAAGTATAGCTACATAGAAAGCAATATGAAAAGGAATTCCTAAACCTCCATCTTGTGGAAGATCACTTAAATAGCCATACAATAAAGGCCAAATAGCGCCTCCTGCTATACCCATTATCATAATAGCAGAACCTGTTTTTGTAAATTTTCCTAGATGATGAATCCCTAACGGGAAAATAGCAGGCCACATTAATGAATTTGATAATCCCAACAAAGCTATAAAAAGTACTGAATATTGCGAACTTGCACTTAAAAAAGCAATGGTACAAAACACTATCCCTAAAATGGCACATATGCGTAATGCTAATTCTTGAGAAATGTATCGAGGAATAGCAAAAATACCAACTACATACCCTATAAGCATACTAAACAAAGTAACTGAAGTGAGGTATTTAGCCGTATCTGCTGGTATACCTAAAGCTTTACCATATACACCTATAATATCACCCGCCATTACTTCGGCAGCAACGTACATAAAAATACAAAATGCACCTAAAAACAAATGTGGAAATTGAAGAATTGAAGTCTTAGTATTCGTTTTTGAAGAAAAATTAGTATCCATATCCTCTTGCTCATCTAATTCTACTTCAGGCAAATGCGTAAACTTAATAATTAAAGCAAAAGCTGAAAAAATAATAGCTAAAACAATATAAGGAGTATTAACACGACTTAAAACATCCGCTAAAATGGTTTGCTTTTCAATTTCACTAGCTATTTGTATTTTTTGCTCAATTTGGCTGGCATTTTTCAAAAATAAAGTTCCCATAATCACTGGAACTATCATACCTGCAAACTTATTAAAGATACCTGCGATACTAATTCGTTTTGCAGCACTTTCAATAGGTCCAATAATTGTTAAATACGGATTAGCAGCTGTTTGTAGCAAAGACAAGGCCGCACCTTGAATAAAAATCCCTCCTAAAAACAATGGGAAAGAACGTTGTGCCGCAGCTGGAATAAACAATAACGAGCCTAATCCTAAAATTAATAAGCCTATTATTATACCATTTTTAAACCCTAACTGTCTTAAAATCCAGGAAGAAGGTAACGCTAAAAAGAAATAAGCAATGTACGAAGCAAAGGTTACAAAAAATGCTTGCGTATTACTTAATCCGAAGGATAACTTAAAAAAAGGGATTAAAGTTCCGTTAGCCCAAGTAACAAAACCGAAGATAAAAAATAAGGCTACTATGATAATTAACGGCCTTAATGTTTCATTTTTAAAGGAAGATTCACTCATAATTTGGGTAGTTAGTTTGCTCAAATATATAAATAAAGTTTATAAAACTTTCAATTCTTACTTCCAATCCTTTGAATGGATGCTAAAAATTGTATTTTTGTTTTAAATTTATCTTTCAAAATGAAAAAAATTATAACGCTTTTAGCTAGTCTTTTTATATTGATTTCTTGCCATGATGGTAATTTAATAGAACAATCGTTTAATTTTTCAAAAGTGAGCGTTCAAAAATGTGGCAGTTCTAATACACTTTATAAATTAAATGACAATGAAGCACTAATTTATAGCACTTTAGAAAGTAATTTCCCTAATAAAGAAGGAATTCAAAATTTACCTATTTCCGCAACAAACGCTATCACTTATAAAAAATTTAGTCAAACAATTACTAGTAGTACTATTTGCGACGCTCCTTCAATTTCTATGCTAGAACAATGGACCGTTTCTGGAGGAACCGTTGAAATTAATTCAACTAAAATTATAGATACTACAGATCCTACAAAAATTATAGCCTATAATCATTTGATCACTTTTAAAAACATTACTTTCAACACTCCTAACGGTCAAGTAGTGTATGACAAATATGATTTTGGTAGTCACAGAACGGAAGTTGTTGATTTAAAATTCAATTACGATTCAGCAATTTTACAAAACTGTTCAGGAAATAACTTATTATTTAAATACAATATTTCCAATGCCTTATTATTAGATATTGATCCAGCATTATACAAACATCAAACCATAGGAACTAAAACAGCTTTAATCAGTGCTACTAATAAAATAAGCTACAGAGTGTATAACGGAGGTTTAAATGCTAATTTTTTCTGTCAATCTATTCCTCCTACTTCTCCATCCTTAACTGAAGAATGGATCGCAGAAGAAGGAATTCTAGATAAAAGTGGTATTATAATTATTGAAACTACTCAACAAACTCCTACAACTTACAAACATACCATCAAATTAAGAAATGTAATTTTCAAAAAAGGGGTGCTTACCTATAGCCCAAAACCTGATGGCGATTATATTTTTGGAGAAATTATAAATTAACCTCAAACAAGAGAAAGCGCATAATTTTATAAATATTAATCTAGCCATTTTTCATTTCCTGCCAAATGGCTAGTATTTTTCATTTCAAAAAAATGTATTTTTGATGAAACTAAAAATCATCAATCAAATGAAAAAAATAATAATTATTGTATTCTTTCTGTCTTATTTTTCATCAATCGCACAAAAAAACAACAATACTACAACTAAACCCTTTACATTAGGGCAAGTAGAGGAAATTCAATCCAATGTTTTAAACGAAAAACGAATCCTTAATATTTATCTACCTGATGGATACGACAGTAAAAACGCAAACAAATATGCGGTAATATATGTTTTAGATGGTACTGCTACAGAAGATTTTATTCATATCACAGGTTTAGTAAATTATTTCACTTTTCCATGGATTGACCGTATTCCTAATTCAATAGTTGTAGGCATTGCCAATGTAGATAGAAAAAGAGATTTTACATCACCTCCAACAGTTAAAGCAATACAAGATAGATATCCAACTGCTGGTGGCTCTGAAAATTTTATAAATTTCATTGAAAAAGAAGTACAACCCTTTATCGAAAAAAAATTCAACACTAATTCAGACAAAACTTTGATAGGTCAATCTTTGGGTGGACTCGTAGCTACTGAAATCCTATTCAAAAAACCACACTTATTTAATAAATACATCATAATAAGTCCAAGTTTATGGTGGAATGATGGCGAATTGTTAAAATATGATTCAGCCATTTTAAAAGAAGATTACAAAGAAGAAAAATCGATATATATAGGAGTTGGTAAAGAAGGATTAGGTCCTATTTTTGACAACCATGTGATGGAAGTTGATGCCAATATTTTATTTGACAAAATCAAATACGGCAAATCTAAAACTATTAAAAGTGTATTTGATTATCTGCCAGATGAGGATCATGCTACTGTTACGCATCCTGCGGTTTTTAATGCTTTCAAATTATTGTACCCCAAAAAATAATTGAACCTCACAAACTAAATAAAAGATTCTATGAATTTACAACCCACATTAGAAAATGATACCATACTTTTAGCTCCACTAGAAATTAATGACTTTGAAGCGCTTTATCAAATTGCATCAGACCCTTTAGTTTGGGAACAACATCCAAATAAAAACAGATACCAAAAAGAAGTTTTCCAAAGCTTTTTTGAAGGTGCAATCGCATCAAAAGGAGCTTTCAAAATTATTGATAAAAAGGACCAAAAAATAATTGGCAGTACTCGTTTTTATAATTTAGACTCTAAAAATAATTCGGTATTAATTGGGTATACATTTTACGGAAGAGCGTATTGGGGATCGCAATATAATCCACAAGTCAAGAATCTTATGCTAAATCATGCATTCAAGTATGTTGAAAATGTACTTTTTCATATAGGAGCAATGAATATACGCTCACAAAAAGCAATTGAACGTTTAGGCGCAGTGCAGACCAAAATTTTTAACGTTGCTTACCACGGAGAGTCAGAAACTTTAAATTTTGAATACTTGATTGAGAAAAAAAACTGGGAATCAAAATAATACCATTGATTTGATTTTGAAAATTAGACTGATATTTTTCAGAAACAAGTCTTTTTAAACCTAAAAAAGTGTGCTGAAACCAACACACTTTTCTTTACTTTTATTCAGCAATTTTTAAATCTCACTTTTCGTTTCATATACTTACCTATTTACTACTCCCCTCCTATTTTTTCGGACTAAATACCAAAAATGGCACTATCATCTCTTCTAACGAGATACCACCATGCTGATAGGTATTCTTATAATAACCCGCATAATGATTGTAATTATTGATATAGGCCAAGAAATAATCGTTTTTCGCAAAAATATATGAACTGGTCATGTTAATGGCAGGTAAACCAATTTTTTTCGGGTCTTTTACAGCATAAACATCTTTTTGTTCATAAGTTAAACTACGCCCCGTTTTGTAACGTAAATTCAAGCTCGTGTTTTTGTCCCCAATAACTTGCGTTGGATTCTTTACATTAATCGTACCATGGTCCGTGGTTAAAATCAATTTGAAACCTAAGCGTTGTGCCTGTTGGATAATTTCTAATAATGGGGAATTTTTAAACCAACTTAAAGTCAAGGAACGATAAGCTTTGTCATCAGACGCTAATTCTTTAACTACATCCATATCCGTTTTAGCATGCGAGAGCATATCTACAAAGTTATATACCACAGCTACCAACTTTTTATCTTTTAAACCTTTAAAGTTTTCTGCTAATTTCTTCCCGTTGGCAAAATTAGTCACTTTAAAATATTCATGCGGAATGTTCAAACGCAAACGCTTTAATTGTTCGCTTAAAAAATCAGCTTCATGCAAATTTTTCCCACCTTCATCTACGTCGTTTTTCCAATATTGCGGATACATTTTCTCCATTTCTAAAGGCAACAAACCTGAAAACAAAGCATTTCTAGCATATTGTGTTGCGGTAGGCAACATAGCATAATAAGGCGTTTCAGCTTCTAATTTGTAATGATTGGACACCACACTCTCAAAAGCTTTCCACTGGTCATAACGCAAATTATCAATGACTACAAAAAGTATATTTTCATCCTTTCGCAATTCAGGAACAACTAATTTTCTAAACACTTCATGAGAAAGTATAGGCTTATCTGCATTAGTTGCAAACCAATCTTCGTAATTTTTTTCAATAAATTTACCAAACTGCGAATTGGCTTCTACTTTTTGAGATTCAAGAATTTGAAACATATTTTGGTCGTCAATATTCTCTAATTCCATTTCCCAAAACATCAATCGCTTGTACAATTCCACCCATTGCTCATAACTATTCACCATAGCCATGTCCATCGCAATTTTTCGGAATTCTTTTTGGTAGTCTAAACTCGTTTTTTCAGAAACCAAACGTGTGTGGTCCAAATTTTTCTTTAAACTCAATAAAATCTGATTTGGATTGACTGGTTTAATCAAATAATCCGCAATTTTAGAACCTATGGCTTCCTCCATGATGTATTCTTCCTCACTTTTGGTAATCATGATGACTGGAGTCGTCGATTTTTTTTCTTTAATTTCCGATAAAACCTCTAAACCTGACATACCAGGCATGTTTTCATCCAAAAAAACGATGTCAAAATTTTCATCTTGAAATAATTCCACCGCATCGCGACCATTATTACAAGTCGTTACGTGATAATTTTTTTTCTCTAAAAAAAGGATATGGGGTTTTAGTAAATCAATTTCGTCGTCAACCCAAAGTATTTTGATGCTCATTTGTTTCTATTTAAATTTTGAAATTGCTTTGTAAATCTCAAAAAGGATACCGCAATTTACTATTTATAAAACAGCACTTTCATAAAAAAAGTATAAAATCCTGTATTTTTTTTCACTATTGAAATATATTTGAAGTCTAAACCAATAAAACCATTATGAACTACAACAAATTAACTTTTGTTTTAACAAGTGCCCTCGTGTTAGGCACTAGTTGCAAAAAAGAAATTGAATTTGACCCGAATGCTCCAGATGCCTTAGTGACGCATCAGGACAGTACCATACAACCTTCAGAAGATTTTTTCCATTATGCCAATGGAGGCTGGTTTAAAAAAAATCCAATTCCATCATCTGAACGCAGTAACGGTATTTTCAGAACCATACAAGATACTATAAACAGTCAAATCAAGCAGATTTGTGAAAAATCGGCTCAAGAAGACGCTGAAAAAGGTAGCAACAAACAAAAAATTGGTGATTTCTATGCTTCAGGTATGGATTCTATTGCTATTAATCAATTAGGTATTTCTCCTTTAAAAAAGGAATTAGCAAAAATTGATGCCGTAAAAGATATCAATAGTTTATTAGTTCAAATGGCGCATTTGCATACCATTGGAGCTGGTCCAGCCTTTAGTTTTTATGTAGGTCAGGATGATAAAATCAGTACTAAATATGCTTTGTTTTTCCAGCAAGGTGGTTTAGGCATGGGAAATCGTGATTATTATTTTAATACAGACAAAGAAACGGTTACCATTCGTACAGCTTATGTAAAACATCTTGAAGCCATGTCGAAATTGATGGGAACTTCTGAAATGGCTGCGAAACAAGAGGCTCAAACCATCATGAAATTAGAAACTGCTTTAGCTAAAAATTCTAGGAAATTAGAAGCTTTGCGTGACCCTATTAAAAATTACAACAAATTATCTTTAGCGCAATTTAAGGCTTTAACACCTTCTATTCCCTGGGATAACATGTTGACTACATTGCAAATTAAAAAAGCAGACTCGGTAATTGTAGGACAACCCGAATTTTATACTGCTTTAGATAAAACGTTAAAAACTTTTACGGTTAATGAATGGAAAACCTATGTAAAATGGGATTTGGTTAATCATTACGCTTCTTATTTATCAAGCGATTTTGAAAAGCAGAATTTCTATTTTTATTCCACTGTTATGAGTGGCGTTAAAGAACAAAAACCACGCTGGAAAAGAATAGTTGAACAAACCGATGGTTCTTTGGGCGAATTAATTGGTCAAGTTTATGTTGATGAATATTTACCAAAAGGGACTAAAGAAAAATTATTAGAAATAGGGAACAACATCCGTGAAGTCTATGCCGAGCGCATCAAAAAACTAGATTGGATGAGTGCCGAAACCAAGAAAAAAGCTTTATACAAACTTTCTAAAATAGTTATGAAAGTGGGATATCCCGATAAATGGAAGGATTTATCTGCTGTGAGCATTGATAAAGGGAACTATTTGAATAATGTAATGGCGGTGAATAAATGGAGCTATACAGATATGGCTACTAAGTACGGAAAACCAGTAGACAGAACCGAATGGGGTATGTTCCCGCAAACCTATAATGCGTATTATAACCCAAGCAATAATGAAATTTGTGTTCCCGCTTGTAACATTATTGTACCTGGTTTCGAAGGTCGTATGCCTGATGATGCGGTTTTATATGGAATCATTGGAGGTTCTACTTTTGGACATGAAATCACCCATGGTTTTGACGACCAAGGTAGTCAATATGACGAAAAAGGAAATTTAAACAACTGGTGGACTGCACAAGATTTAGAAAAATTTAAAGCTAAAACCAAAGCTATCGTAGCGCAATACAGTAAATATGAAGCATTGCCAGGGAAGTTTGTCAACGGAGATGCCACGCAAGGCGAAAATATTGCCGATTTAGGCGGAGTGGTTATGGGGTATGAAGCTTTTAAAAAGACGGAACAATTTAAAAATAATCAGAAAATTGCAGGATTGTCTCCTAACCAACGTTTCTTCTTATCGTATGCTTATGCTTGGATGGTGAATATTAAACCTGAAGCGCTTGCACAGCAATTAATTACAGATGTACATGCTCCAGCACGATTCAGAATTAATGGACCTTTGAGTAATATAGACACCTTTTATGAGACTTTTAAAATTAAAGAAGGTAGTAAAATGTTTATTCCTAAAAAGGATAGAATTGTGATTTGGTAATTTTTTTAAATCAACTTATAGTTTTAAGCCTGATAGTTTTTGTTAACTGTCAGGTTTTTTTATCTTTGTTAGCCTAAATTTACATTCGTGAGCCATACCAATAAGCTTAAGATATTCAACGACCCTATTTATGGTTTCATAACCATTCCTAATCCCTTTATTTACGATTTGATTCAGCATCCTTATTTTCAAAGGTTGCGAAGAATCACCCAAATGGGATTGTCCTATTTGGTCTATCCAGGGGCTAATCACACTCGTTTTCATCATGCCTTAGGATGCTTGCACATTATGCAAAAAGCAGTGAGTGTGCTTCGTTTTAAAAATGTTCAAATATCCGAAGAAGAAGAAAATGCACTTTATGTTGCTATTTTACTGCATGATATAGGTCATGGTCCATTTTCGCACGCTATGGAACATAGTATCGTAGAAGATGTACACCATGAAGAAATTTCTTTATTGTTTATGCATAAATTAAATAAAGAATTTGATGGAAAATTGAGTTTGGCTATTCAAATCTTTAAAGGAGAATACCATCGTAAATTCATGTTTCAATTAATTTCCAGTCAATTAGATATGGATAGAATGGATTATTTAAAGCGTGACAGTTTTTATAGTGGTGTGGAAGAAGGAAAAATTAATTCCGACCGATTAATCCAAATGATGAATGTGGTGGATGATGTATTAGTCATTGAAGAAAAAGGGATTTACTCCGTTGAAAAATTCTTGATGGCAAGACGTTTAATGTATTGGCAGGTTTATTTACACAAAACAAGTTTAGTTGCCGAAGAAATTTTAACTCGCATACTTAAAAGAGCTAAAGAATTACATCAAAAAGGAATTGAAGTAGATTGTAGCAAGCCATTATCTTTTTTTATTCAAAATAAAATTGTTTTTGATGATTTTACAGATGAAATTTTAAATGAATTTGCCAAATTAGATGATACTGATATTGTAGGGGCTATTAAAAATTGGCAATACCACCCAGATTTTGTGTTGAGTGAATTGAGTAAAAAAATCATTAATCGTAATTTACTAAAAATAAAAATGGGAGAAGAAAAATTCCCAATCGAAGAAATTACAAAAATTACTGAAAATTTTGCTGCGCAAAAAGAAATATCATCTGTAGAAGCCAAATATTTTATTTTCAAAGGTAAAATTAAAAATCAAGCCTATAGTAAAATTGCCGAACCCATTCGGATTTTGAAAAAAGATGGTAATCTAGAAGATGTTGCGGTGCTTTCTGATCAGTTATCACTCAAAGCATTGTCTAAACAAGTAATCAAGTATTACTTGTGTTTTCCTAAAGAATTAGATAAAGTTTAACAACAAAAAAGAAACACTTTTAGAAGAAAGCAATCAAGAGATTCTACAATCAAAAGCAACCAAAGTGTTAAATTCAATAAAAAATTTTTACTTTTGCAGGACTTATGAAATTTACGGCTGAGCAAATAGCAGGTATTTTAGAAGGAGAAGTAGTGGGAAATCCACAAGCTGAAGTTTCTAAATTATCTAAAATAGAAGAAGGTGTTGAAGGATCGCTAACTTTTTTAGCGAATCCTAAATATGCCAATTATATCTACGATACAAAAGCAACTATCACTATAGTTAATAACACTTTTGAACCCGAGAATGCTTTAACTACAACTTTAATAAAAGTAGAAGATGCTTATAAAGCTTTTTCTAAATTATTAGAATTTTATAATCAGATAAAGAACAATAAGGTAGGTATAGAACAACCAAGTTTTATTGCCACTACGGCTCATTATGGAGAAAATTTATACCTAGGAGCATTTGGTTATATTGGAGAAAATGTAACTATTGGAAATAATGTAAAAATCTTTCCCAATAGTTTTATTGGAGATAATGTGGTTATTGGAGATAATGTAATGATTTTTGCCGGTGCTAAAATCTATTCAGAAACTGTTATCGGAAGTCATTGTACCATACATTCTGGTGCAATTATAGGCGCTGACGGTTTTGGTTTTGCTCCTAATGAAAACGGAGAGTACTCAAAAGTACCACAAATTGGCAATGTAATCATTGAAGATCATGTAGACATCGGTGCTGCTACTACTATCGATAGAGCGACATTAGGTTCTACAATTATCAGAAGAGGTGTGAAATTGGATAATCAAATCCAAATAGCTCACAATGTAGAAATTGGTAAAAATACAGTTATTGCATCACAAACAGGTATAGCAGGTTCTACAAAGATTGGAGAAAATTGCATGATAGGTGGACAAGTAGGAATTGTAGGGCATATTACGATTGGAAATGGCGTGAAAGTACAAGCGCAATCTGGCATTGGAAGAAGTCTGAAGGATGGAGAAGTGGTTCAAGGAAGTCCTGCCTTGCCGTATAGTGATTTTAATAAATCGTATGTGCATTTTAAAAATTTGCCAAAAATAGTTACAGAACTAACAGAACTAAAAAAGAAAAATAAATAATCATGGTTAAACAAAAAACAATCCAATCAGAAATTACTTTAAAAGGAGTTGGATTACACACAGGTAAAGAAGTGACAATGACTTTCAAACCTGCACCAGTAAACAATGGTTTTACGTTTGTACGTGTTGATTTAGAAGGACAACCTATCATAGAAGCTGATGCTACATATGTAGTAAATACGCAAAGAGGAACTAATTTAGAAAAATTAGGCGTTATGATTCAAACGCCTGAGCATGTTCTAGCAGCATTAGTAGGTTGTGATTTAGATAATGTTATAATCGAATTAGATGCATCCGAATTACCGATTATGGATGGTTCATCTAAATATTTTGTTGAGGCAATTGAAAAAATTGGCATAGTTGAACAAGATGCAGAACGTTATGTATATGTAGTTAAAGAAGTTATTTCGTATACGGATGAAGCTACTGGAAGTGAAATTACAGTTATTCCTTCTGAAGAATATTGTGTTACCGCTATGGTCGATTTTGGAACCAAAGTATTAGGCACTCAAAATGCTTCCATGAAGCACATTTCAGATTTTAAAAATGAAATTGCTGATTGTCGTACGTTTAGCTTCTTACATGAGCTAGAAATGCTATTAGAACATGGTCTAATAAAAGGAGGTGATTTGAATAATGCTATTGTTTATGTTGATAAAGAATTATCTCCAGAAACGATGGATAAGTTAAAAGTTGCTTTTGGTAAAGAAGAAATTTCAGTTACGCCAAATGGTGTTTTAGATAATTTAACATTACATCATCCTAACGAAGCGGCTCGCCATAAACTGCTTGATGTTATTGGTGATTTAGCTTTGATAGGGACAAAAATTAAGGGTAAAGTTATTGCTAACAAACCTGGACATTTTGTCAATACGCAATTCGCAAAGAAAATTGCTAAAATCATAAAAAATGAGCAACGTAATAATGTACCTGTTTATGATTTGAATAAAGAGCCATTGATGGACATCCATAAAATCATGGCCATGTTACCACACCGTCCACCATTCTTGTTAATTGACCGTATTTTAGATATGACAGAAACACAAGTGGTTGGTCTGAAAAATGTGACTATGAATGAGGATTTCTTTGTAGGACATTTTCCTGGTGCACCTGTAATGCCAGGTGTTTTAATTGTTGAAGCCATGGCACAAACTGGAGGTATTTTAATATTAAGTACAGTTCCAGATCCTGAAAATTACTTGACTTACTTTATGAAGATAGACAATGTGAAGTTTAAACATAAAGTATTACCAGGCGACACCTTGACATTTAAGTTGGATTTATTATCGCCTATACGCAGAGGAATTTGTCATATGCAAGGATACACCTTTGCTAATGGTAAATTAGTGGCTGAAGCTGAGTTAATGGCTCAAATTGTAAAGAAACAATAAGTTAAAAAAGTTTATGGTTTTTGAGTTTACTTAAAAAAAGTAAATCCTAAAACCTCAAATACATAAACAAAGAAAAGATGAATCAACCCTTAGCATATGTACACCCTGGAGCTAAAATAGCTAAAAATGTGGTGATCGAGCCTTTTACAACTATCCATAACAATGTAGTTATCGGAGAAGGTACATGGATCGGATCAAATGTTACCATTATGGAAGGTGCAAGGATCGGAAAAAATTGCAATATTTTCCCAGGAGCTGTAATTTCTGCGGTACCACAGGATTTAAAATTCGGTGGTGAAGACTCATTAGCAATCATTGGCGATAACACAACCATTAGAGAGTGTGTTACCATCAATAGAGGAACAGTTGCATCAGGACAAACTGTTATTGGTAATAATTGCTTAATCATGGCTACAGCTCACGTGGCACACGATTGTCATATTGGAAACAATGCAATCATAGTAAATGGTGTAGCACTAGCAGGTCACGTAACTATAGGAAATTATGCTGTAGTAGGTGGCTTAGCAGCTGTACATCAATTTATTTCCATTGGTGATCATGCTATGATTTCAGGCGGTTCTTTGGTTCGTAAAGATGTTCCCCCTTACACTAAAGCAGCAAAAGAACCTCTTTCGTATGTAGGGATAAACTCAGTAGGTTTAAGAAGAAGAGGATTTACCACTGAAAAAATTAGAGAAATTCAAGATATTTACAGAATTTTATATCAAAAAAATTATAATACTTCGCAGGCATTGGCTATCATTGAAGCTGAAATGACCGCTACTCCTGAGAGAGATGAAATTCTAGATTTTATTAGAAATTCATCAAGAGGTATTATGAAAGGATACACAGGAAGCATTTAATAAATTTAAGTTATATCATACAAAATGGCAAGTACAGCAGATATTAGAAACGGATTATGTATTAAATACAATCACGATATTTTCAAAATCGTTGAATTCTTACATGTAAAGCCTGGTAAAGGTCCAGCTTTCGTAAGAACAAAATTAAAATCTTTAACTTCAGGAAAAGTATTAGATAATACTTTTTCTGCAGGTCACAAAATTGATGTAGTTCGTGTGGAAACACATACTTTTCAATATTTATACAATGAGGGAACTGAATTCCACTTCATGAACCAAGAATCTTTTGAACAAATCACTTTAAATAGAGATATTTTAGATGCTCCAGATTTATTAAAAGAAGGAACTACTGTAATGGTTCAAATTAACACGGAAACAGATATGCCTTTATCTGTAGATATGCCTGCATCTGTAGTATTAGAAGTAACCTATGCTGAGCCAGGAGTAAAAGGAAACACAGCTACTAATGCTACAAAACCAGCAACTGTAGAAACTGGTGCATCGGTAAATGTACCTTTATTTATCAACGAAGGTGATAAAATTAAGATTGACACAGCTACTGGAGCTTACATGGAGCGTGTGAAAGAATAATGAAGTTTCCTAAATCATATACTTTACACGAAATTGCATCTCTCATCCATTGTCAATATGTGGGAGATGCAAATTTTCCTATTTTAGGAATGAACGAAATACACGTTGTTACTCCAGGTGATATCGTTTTTGTAGACCATCCTAAATATTATGACAAAGCCTTACAATCTGACGCAACTATCATACTTATTAATAAAGAAGTAGTTTGTCCAGAAGGAAAAGCCTTATTAATTTCTGATGATCCTTTCAGAGATTTTAATAAACTTACGCGTCATTTCAGGCCATTCCAATATGCAAATGTAGCAATTGCAGATTCTGCTCATATAGGTGAAGGAACTTTAATTCAACCCAATTGTTTTGTTGGTCACAACGTTCAAATAGGTCAAAACTGTATTATACATTCCAACGTTTCTATTTACGACAATACTATAATTGGTGACAATGTAATCATTCATGCAGGAACAGTGCTAGGCGCTGATGCTTTTTATTATAAAAAACGACCTGAAGGATTTGATCAATTGTTGTCAGGCGGTAGAGTTATTATCGAAAACAATGTGGGCATAGGTGCACTTTGTACTATTGATAAAGGAGTTACAGGGGATACCACCATAGGCGAAGGAAGTAAATTAGACAATCAAGTACATGTAGGTCACGATACTATTATTGGAAAAAAATGTTTAATAGCTTCTCAAACTGGCATTGCAGGTTGTGTGGTCATTGAAGATGAAGTAACCTTGTGGGGACAAGTAGGAACCACAAGTGGAATTAAAATTGGTTCTAAAGCTGTGGTTATGGGACAAACCGGCGTAACCAAATCTATTGAAGGAGGTAAAACTTATTTTGGCACCCCAATAGAAGAATCTCGCGAAAAGTTAAAGCAACTGGCTAACGTAAAAAAAATACCTGAAATTCTAAATAAACTCAACAAAAATGAAGGTTAAAAAATTTATTAAGGACTTCTATACCTCAGACGCGCTTTACAACGCTGATTTATTAGAGCAGTATATTCATCCCGAAATTACTTTGGAATGGTACAGCAGTAAAGGTTTTCTTAAAATGAAAAAGAAAGACATTTTACTATTAGCTCATGAATTAGAAAGAAATTACAAAATGATGCGTACTGAGCTTACCCATGTTATAAAGGATGACAACAGAGTTTCTATCCGATACAAACACTATGGTAACACTATAGAAAACCCTAATGAAGAAGTTTTATTAGCCTCATTTATGGTTATTTGGGAGTTGAAAGATGATAAATTATTTTACGGTTATCAAATGAGTCAACTTTATTAATACTTTGATTTCGTTTTCTTATAAAATATTTTAATTCTTAACTTTCAAACTACAAGCAAAAGAATTACTTTTGCATCACAAAGTTTTATACATAACAAACAATACACAAATTATGAGTGTTTTAGTAAATAAAGATTCAAAAATAATTGTACAAGGTTTCACTGGAAGTGAAGGTACTTTCCACGCTTCTCAAATGATCGAGTACGGAACAAATGTTGTAGGTGGTGTAACTCCAGGTAAAGGAGGTTCAACTCACTTAGATCGTCCAGTTTTCAACACCGTAAAAGATGCTGTAGATCAAGCAGGTGCTGATACTTCTATCATTTTCGTACCACCCGCTTTTGCGGCTGATGCTATTATGGAAGCTGCAGATGCAGGTATCAAAGTAATCATTTGTATTACTGAAGGTATTCCTGTTGCTGATATGATTAAAGCTTACAACTACATCCAAGGGAAAGACTGTCGTTTAGTAGGTCCTAACTGTCCAGGTGTAATTACGCCTGAGGAAGCAAAAGTAGGTATCATGCCAGGTTTCGTTTTCAAAAAAGGAAATATTGGTATCGTTTCTAAATCAGGAACATTAACTTACGAAGCTGCTGACCAAGTAGTACGTCAAGGTTTTGGTATCACTACAGCTATCGGTATTGGTGGTGACCCTATTATTGGAACAACTACAAAAGAAGCTGTAGAGTTATTAATGAACGATCCTGAAACACACTGTATCATTATGATAGGTGAAATCGGTGGTCAATTAGAAGCTGATGCTGCTAAATGGATCAAAGCTGATGGTAACCGCAAACCAGTGGTTGGTTTCATCGCTGGTGAAACAGCTCCTAAAGGACGTACAATGGGACACGCAGGTGCAATTGTAGGTGGTGCTGACGATACAGCTGAAGCTAAAAAACGCATCATGAGAGAAAATGGAATTCACGTAGTTGACTCTCCTGCTGAAATTGGTAAAAAAGTAAAAGAAGTTTTAGGTTAATTTTTGAACTTATACTATCCTATAAATGCATAATCAAATGATTATGCATTTTTTTTTAACTTCAAAAGTCAATTCTACTCAAAAAAAACTCATTTTAAATTACTTTTCTAAGTTTCAGAGTTATAAATGATTAAAATCAGATATTCATAAAAAAATATGTGTTATTTTTGTATTCCAAATTTACAAAAATGCAAATAGAACAGATTTACACAGGTTGCTTAGCACAAGGTGCCTATTATATCACCTCAAATAAAGAAGCTATTATAATAGATCCACTTCGTGAAATTCAACCGTATTTAGACCGTTTGAAACGAGATAATGTAAAACTAAAATATATTTTTGAAACCCACTTTCATGCCGATTTCGTCTCGGGACATTTAGACTTGAGCAAAGCCACAGGAGCACCAATTGTATTTGGTCCACAAGCAACGCCTCATTTTGATGCCATAATTGCACAAGACAATCAAATTTTTAACATCGGAAATATCCAAATAAAAGTCCTACATACTCCTGGTCATACTATGGAGAGCAGTACTTTTTTGTTAATTGACGAAAATGGAGTTGATCATGCCATTTTCTCAGGAGACACCCTTTTTATTGGTGATGTAGGTCGCCCAGATTTAGCACAAAAAGCGGCAAATAAAACTCAGGAAGAATTAGCATCTATCCTATTTAAATCTTTGCGAACTAAAATTCTACCCCTAAACGACAATATTATTGTTTATCCTGCTCATGGTGCTGGAAGTGCCTGTGGTAAAAATATGAGTAAAGAAACTTCTTCTACTTTAGGAGAACAAAAAAAATCAAACTATGCGCTTAGAATAAACATGTCTGAGGAAGAATTTATTCATGAAGTTCTTGACGGATTAACCCCTCCCCCTTCCTATTTTAGAATGAATGTAGCACTTAACAAAACAGGTTACACAAATTTTGAACAAGTTTTAAAAAATAGTTTAAAATCTTTTGATGCCTTAGCATTCAAAGAAATGATAGAAAATACAGACGCCTTAGTACTAGACACGCGTACCGCTGATGATTTTTATAAAAATCACATCCCGCAATCTATAAACATTGGTTTATCGGGTGATTTTGCACCTTGGGTAGGCACCTTAATTGCCGATGTAAAACAACCTCTTTTATTGATTTGTCAAAAAAACAAAGAAGAGGAAACCATAACTCGTTTGAGCCGAGTAGGTTTTGATAATGTATTAGGTATCTTAGAAAATGGCTTTGAATCATGGACAAATGCAGGTTTAGAGACCGATTCAGTCCACCGAATAACAGCGGAAACATTTGCTGAACAAATCAGTTCAGGCAATCATAAAATTATTGATGTAAGAAAAGAAACCGAATATGCAGCTAAACATCTTGAAGAAGCATATAACAAACCTTTAGCTTATATAAATGATTGGATTAACGAATTAAATCCAAAAGAACATTTTTATCTTCATTGTGCGGGTGGCTACAGAAGCATGATGGCAGCATCAATACTTCAAGCAAGAGGCTATCGTAATTTTACAGAAATCGAAGGTGGTTTTGGAGCTATTTCTAAAACAGAACTACCTACAACTGATTTTGTTTGCCAAAGTAAAACACTATAAAACCAACTAATTATCAATAAAAGGCATTTAAAAATCATGCTGACAATTTAAGAAAACGACCAACAATAAAATTTCAATTTCAATGAAAAATCTATTCAAAGAATGGCATTTTATGAGATTAGCACAACTCTCATTTGGAATCCTATCCATATTTCAAGCTTTTGATGCTAAACAATGGGGCTTTCTACTTTTTGCAGGCTTCTTTTTATACAAGGCTATATTCAATAAAGGTTGTCACAATCAAAACTGTTCAATAGATCAAAATACTAAATAATGACCGACTCATTTCAAAACATAATCAATTCATCGAAACCCGTTTTAGTTGATTTTTTTGCCACTTGGTGCGGACCTTGTCAAGTGTTAGGTCCAATTCTAAAAGAAGTAAAAGAAACTCTAGGTGACAACATTGCAATTATTAAAATTGATGTAGATAAAAACCAAAGTTTAGCCACATCCTATCAAGTTAAGGGAGTTCCAACCTTAATCCTATTTCAAAATGGAAAACAATTGTGGAGACAATCTGGTGTGCTTCAAAAAAACGAACTTATTGCAATAATTAATCAAAAAAGACTATAATTTTTTGTTAAAACAAATTTTCTGCATAGAAATTGATAGTATATTTGAGTTACAAGATTTAAAATATAAATCATCAAATTAGATATCCGTATGAAAAAATTAATCTCAACTTTAACAGTAGCTACTTTTTTGTTCAGCGCTGGAACTTTTGCACAAGAAGCTAAAACTGAAACAAAAGAAAAAGCAAAATGCGAAAAAGCTTGTTCTAAAAAAGACAAAAAACACTGCACAAAAGAAGAAAAAAAAGCTTGTGCTAGTGAAAAAAAAGCTTGTTGTGCTAAAAAAGCTTAATCAAAATAAAAAGGCTGATCTATTTTTTTGGACAGCCTTTTTTATTGTCAAAATATCTGAATACCTATAGGAAATGATTTTAATACATCCTATTCTCAGACTATTCTCAGAAAATGAGTTCAACTTTTAGAACACTTTCTTTTTTTATCTCCTAAATCCTTTTTTAAAAAATTGTTAGCAACAAATCCGAAAACTAAAATCTAAAATCTAAAATTATCTGTAACTTTGACCCTCTCAAATAAGTTGCAATATGATTTACAAATTCAGAGTCATTCTTGACGCCGAAGAAGATGTATTTAGAGACATCGCTATAGAAGAAAATGATAGTTTAGAAGATTTACACAATGCCATCGTAAACGCTTTTGGTTTTGACGGCATGGAAATGGCAGCATTCTATACTTGTGATGACCAATGGACCCAAGACCAAGAAATCCCTTTGTTTGATACTGGTGACAACCCTGGTGAAGGCTTAACTATGGCCGATTACATCTTGTCTTCTACTTTTGATAGAGAAAACACTAAAATTATATACGTATACGATTTCTTGAATATGTGGACCTTCTTCGTTGAATTAGCTGCTATTGAAGAAGCCGAACAAGGTATTGCATACCCTGATTTATTATTTTCACACGGTATTTTGCCGCTAACCGCACCTGATAAAGAATTTGACGCTGATAGTGACGATATTTACAGTGATTTTGAAGATGATTATGACGAAGAAGACTTCGATATGTTTGAAGGTGACGATTCGTTCAATGATTACGGATTTGAAGAAAATTGGAACTAACTTTCAGTTCCAAGTTTAAAGTTTAAAGTTGCAGTAAGACAACTTGAAACTTGAAACCTTAAACAAAAACAATAAAAAGTAATGATAAACCTATTTAACGCCCAGATAGAAAACCTCTCCATTCACCGTGTAGGGAACAAAAGTCGCAATGAAGCCATCTTCTTGTCAGAACAACCTTATGCCTTGAATGATGAAATCATGCCATTATTGAAAGATTTTTTCTTCAAACCTTTCAGAGAAAAAGAAGAAAATTATTATCAATTTGCACATGATGTAGATTTAGAATATAATGAAATGTACAATTTGGCATCTGAAATTTTCAACAATCCAAGTCAAGTACATGAAACTTCAAAAAAAATAACCAAGCACTTATTTGAACAATCAAATCATCCGCATATTAAAAACGGGGAAGTCTATGTAGCTTATATGACTAACGTATCTATCGATAATAAACCCGTGGATGTAATAGGTGTTTTCAAAAGTGAAATCAAATCTGATTTTCTCCAATTTGAAGAAAATGGAAGTAATTTAGACATGATTTTGCAACAAGGAATAAGCTTGCAAAAACTTGACAAAGGTTGTTTAATCTTTAACTACAAAAAAGAAGAAGGCTACAAAATCTTAACCGTGGATAGTAATCGTTATGATGCTCGCTATTGGTTAGAGCACTTTTTAAGTGTTGATGCTTTCCAAGACGAAAATTTCATGACTAAGAAATACTTGAAATTTTGTCAAGATTTTGCCAAAGAAGTCGTTTTACCTGCTGAAGATAAGAAAGAAGAGGTTTTATTCATGAACCGTGCAGTTAATCACTTTGCTAAAAACGATACTTTCGAAGAAACGAAATTCTTAAATGATGTTTTAGACAATCCTGATTTGATTTCTGAGTTCAAAAACTACAAAGAAGATCGTGGAGAAAAATACAGTATCGAAGATTTGACGGACTTCCCTATTGCTAATCAAGCGGTTTCAGATGTACGCAGAAAAATGAAAAATACGATTGAATTAGACACAAATATTCAAATCAAATTAGACTTCGTTAATCCTGAAAGTGCAGAAAAATTTGTCGAAAAAGGTTGGGACGAAGAGCGTCAAATGTATTATTATTTAGTATATTTCAACAAAGAACAAAAATCATAAATTGACTAATCCCCTTCAACTGTTGGGGATTCTTTTATAGTAACCACTAACCAAAATTTAAAATGCAACATATTATTGATCGTTTTATCAGTTATGTAACTGTTGACACGGAAGCAGATCCAAATTCTGTAACTACGCCTAGTTCTGCAAAACAATGGGATTTAGCAAATAAATTAGTCGAAGAATTAAAAGCTATCGGTTTACAAGATGTGAGTATTGATGACAAAGCCTATATACAAGCTACTTTACCTTCGAATATTGAAGAAAAAGTACCAACTATTGGGTTCATTTCACATTTTGATACGACTCCAGACTTTACAGGTGCTAATGTAAAACCGCAAATTGTACCTAATTATGATGGTGGTGACATTATTTTGAATGAAGCACAAAACATCGTATTATCGCCTTCGTATTTTGAAGATTTATTGTTATACAAAGGACAAACATTAATAACAACCGATGGTACCACCTTATTAGGAGCTGATGATAAAGCTGGAATTACAGAAATCATCACAGCTATGGAATACTTAATTCAAAACCCTCACATCAAACACGGAACTATCAAAGTAGGTTTTACTCCTGATGAGGAAATTGGTCGTGGTGCTGACTTTTTTGATGTTGAGAAATTTGGTTGTGACTGGGCATACACCATGGATGGTAGCCAAATAGGTGAGCTAGAATATGAAAATTTCAATGCTGCAGGGGTTAAATTAACATTTAAAGGTAAGAGTGTACACCCAGGCTATGCGAAAGGTAAAATGATCAATGCCATGCTTTTAGCCAACAAATACATTTCAAAACTTCCTAAAAAACAAGTTCCAGAACGCACCACTGATTACGAAGGATTTTTCCATTTGGTAGACATCAAAGGAAGTATTGAGGAAACTACTGTTCAGTTAATTATACGCGACCATAGCCGTAAGAAGTTTGAAAAACGCAAAAAATTAGCACAAAAAATCGCGGATAAAATCAATGCGAAGTATCAAAAACAATTTGGTGGCGATATTGTAAACATTGAAATTAAAGACCAATATTACAATATGCGTGAAAAAGTAGAACCGATGATGCATATTGTAGATGTTGCTGAAAAAGCAATGAAAAACTTAGGGATTACCCCTATAATCAAACCAATTCGTGGAGGTACGGATGGTTCTCGATTATCGTATATGGGTTTACCTTGTCCGAATATATTTGCAGGGGGACATAATTTTCATGGAAAATATGAATATGTTCCTGTAGAAAGTATGCAAAAAGCAGTTGATGTTATTGTAGAAATCGTGCAATTAGTAGCGAAACAGAAATAAACAAAAAATTAAACTTTCAATTGACAGAAAATCCTGAGTTTTGCTCAGGATTTTTTATATTAGTAACTAAAAAACTAAAAATGACTAGCAAAACAATTGCCAATGGAATCGTAAGAGCCGTAGTAACACTTTCACTTTTGGGTCTCGGACTATTTTTTTTATATAAAATACAAACAGTAATTATTTACATAATTATTTCACTATTGCTAACCATGGTAGGCTCACCCATCATGGATTTTCTGAAACGCAAATTTAAGTTCAAAAACACTTTAGCAACCCTAACCGTTTTAAGTATTTATGCTTTAATCCTATTCGGTTTTTTTGTAATGTTCATTCCTTTAATCAATAGCCAAGCTACCCATTTTTCCTTGTTAGATAGCAAAGCTTTCTCTATACAAATGCATCAATTAATTGATGAACTTAAAAGTTTTCTTGAAACGAATGGCATCAATACAAATCAATTGCTAGACAAAAACAATATCACCAAATTTTTCAATTTCAATTTTATTTCTATTTTCCTAAATTCATTGCTCAATGCCATTAGCAATTTAGGCATGGGCATAGCCTCGTGTTTTTTCATCACTTTTTTTATGTTGAAAGACCGTATAATTTTCACTAGACTTTTCAGAAAAGCTATTCCTAACAATTACGAAGATCAAATTTTGAACTCTTTAGAAAAAATTGACCATCTCTTATTACGATATTTCAGTGGAATTTTACTCCAATTACTTATTGTTTTTATCTTATATTTTGTGGTATTACTTATTTTTGGAGTCGAAAATGCTATGATTATTGCCTTTATTTGTGCCATACTCAATATTATCCCATATGTAGGACCACTAATAGCTAGTATTTTAGCCCTAGTACTCACATTACTAGGCGATTTTAACGGTGTGGTCACCCCTGAAATGTTGTATAACGCTGTTTATGTTTTAATAGGATTTTTTGTTGTACAATTTATAGACAATAACTTTAGTCAACCCATGATATTCTCTAATAGTACCAATTCACATCCTTTGGAAATATTTTTAGTAATTTTGATTTTTGGGTTTCTTTTTGGCGTAACAGGCATGATAATCGCCGTTCCTTGTTATACCATTTTGAAAGTAATTGGTAAAGAATTTTTCCCGAATAACAAATTTATACATTCGTTAACTAAAGATTTATAAATGAATTTTGATTTATTAAACACTAAAGTACAAGAGTTCATCGATCAATCATTAATGCTCAATTTTACGAAAGTTGCATTAATGAAAAATCCGTTTCCTGAAATCCCTTGGAATGAAATTTTAAATCAAATTGCGTCCAAAGCAAAAGCAAAAGATAAATTACCCACTTGGTACCATAAAAAAAACATCATTTTTCCTAGTAAATTATCTGTAGAACAAACCTCATCCGAAGTTACTGCGCAATATAAAGCAAGCTTAATTTCTGGAAAAACACTTGTTGATTTAACTGGTGGTTTTGGTGTGGATGATTATTATTTTTCTAAAAATTTTAACCGACTTATTCATTGCGAATTAAAACCCGATTTACACGAAATTGTAAAACATAATTTCTGCAATTTAGGTGCTAAAAACATCGAATGTTTTCAGGGTGACAGCCATAAAACACTTGAAAACTTACAGCAACATTTTGATTGGATATATATCGATCCATCCCGAAGAAGTGATGCTAAAGGCAAGGTATTCATGCTAAAAGACTGTTTACCTAACGTACCAGAACATTTAGACTTTTATTTTCAATATAGTGATAACATCCTCATAAAAACCGCCCCAATTTTAGATATCACAGCGGGTCTAACCGAATTACGTCATGTTAAAGAAATACAAATCGTAGCACTTAACAATGAAGTAAAAGAATTGTTGTGGTTTATTGAAAAAGATTTTAATGAAAGCCCTAAAATTGTGGCTGTAAATTTAACCAAATCCGCAAACGAAACTTTTGAATTTACTTTAGGAAAAGAAAACTTCTCATGCGAATATACTTTACCCAAAACCTACTTATACGAGCCCAATAGCGCCATCATGAAATCTGGGGCATTTGATCTGATTTGTAGTCTATATCCAGTAGCTAAACTTCATAATTTTTCACATTTATATACTAATGAAACCCTAATTGATTTTCCAGGGAGAAGTTTTAAAATCAACCAAGTATTCGAATACAACAAATCGGAAATGAAAACCCATTTGGAAAACCAAAAAGCTAATATTACCACACGCAATTTCCCAGAAACTGTTGAAAACATTAGAAAAAAATGGAAAATTAAAGATGGGGGAAATCTGTATACTTTTTTTACTACTGATTTGAATACCAATAAAATTGTATTACTTTGCGAAAAAATTTAAAAAAATGAAAATTTTATGCACCCTATTTTTAACACTCCTCACTACTACCCTCATAGCACAAAAACCTTGCGAATTAGCTACCAATGTTATCGATTCGATAGGAACTTTAAAAGAAACTAAAACCTGTGTGATGTATGAAAAAGTATTTGGTGGAAAAACAACTTTAATTTCAATTTCTTTAGCATCAGATAATGGAACCCCAGTTTTAAAGCTTCAACACATTCAAAAAAGTAAAGATTTTGAAATGCCTAAATGTTTTGACAAAAGTTCGAAAATCATTTTCCAATTAAGCAATGGAAAAGTCTACACTATGGTTTATGGAGAAAATGATAAATGCGACCAATTAATTTATAATGAAAAAGAAAAATTGAACAACCGTTATGTAGAAGGCAGTTTTCTATTTTTAAAAGATGATTTTACAGAATTGACTAAATTTCCAATTAGTTTTATGCGTATCCGTTATGCCGGTGAAAATACAGATTATGTTGTCAAAAAAGAATTAGATTGTGAAACTTTAATAGAAACACATTTCCCTGCCAATTTCTTTATTGATAATTTCAATTGCATTGCCAATTAAAGTTAGATAAATCTGTTTTTTTTGATCCCACTAAATTATAATGCCACCATTCTGAATCATACGATTCAAAATGGTGTTTTTGCATTATTCCTTTTAAATATTTTCTGTTTTTAAGAATTTTTTTAGGTAATTCCAGAAATAAATGAGAGGCCTCTGGACCAAAATGATCAAAATCTGTCCCCATATTCAGCTCTTCTCCATCAGCATTGACTAACGTAATATCAACTGCCCCTCCTCTATTATGAATAGACCCTCTGGTTGGATTTGCTACATAATTAGCATCAGGTACAATATCCCACATTTTTTTCTGGACAGACAACGGGCGATAACAATCAAAAAGTTTAATGCGATACCCTTTTTTTTGAAACTCTTTATTAGCCTCTATCAAGTGTAATGCCGTTTTATAACGTAACAAACACGATGGACAATCGTAAACTTTAGTTTTCAAAAAATTTTGATCCGTCGCATATTTCATATCATACACAAACTCCTTCGATAACTCTTGGATATTTACAAATGTAGTATCCGAAATTATTGTTTTTTTTTCCTCAATTTGAGCAAAACAAGCAACCGAAAACAAAAAAAGACTAAAATTTAAAAATCGCATTAGTATTAGTTATGAATCGAGAAATTGAATTTCAAAAATACAGATTAGTTATTATAAACCACGTTTCTTTTCCAAATGATTTACGTAAAGCCAAGTCAAGGTAAATGTGGGAATAATATCAACGAAAGGCAAAATTTCTTCTAAAAATTCGATACTACCAGCAATTTTACCAATATTTCCCTTATACATACGGCTCAAAATTATCCCTGAAATGGGAGCCCAAATAAAATCAATGGCTTCCGCAAATCCAGGAAAAACGTATGAAAGCAACCCTATTAAATCGAAAAAGATACTCAAAAAAAGTTTAAAGGTAGTTGCCTGTTTTACTTGTTGATCTACAACTGTTACGTTTGATTTCATTTATTTAGTTTTTTAACCACACAACAAATATGATGCCTTATCTTAAATTTTAAAATTTTTCTCAATAGCTTTAATCATTTCACCAGCAATATCCTTATGGGTAGCTCCTTCTATACCTTCTAAGCCTGGAGAAGAATTTACTTCTAATAAAAGTGGTCCTTTACTAGAACGAATAATATCAACACCTGCTACTTTCAAATCCATTGCTTTTGCCGCTTTGATGGCAATTCTCTTTTCTTCGGCGGTGACTTTTATAACACTTGCTGTGCCGCCCATGTGAATATTCGCTCTAAATTCACCAGGAGCAGCCTCTCGTTGCATCGCGGCTACGACCTTACCGTCTACTACAAAAAGACGTAAATCCTTGCCGTTAGCCTCTTTAATGAATTCTTGTACTAAAATATTGGCATTTAAACTTTTGAAAGCATTAATAACAGATTCTGCTGCTTTTTTTGTTTCTGCTAAAACCACTCCTTTTCCTTGAGTGCCTTCTAAAAGTTTGATGATAAGCGGGGAACCACCTACCATTTTTATCACATCGTCAGTGTCTAAAGGGGAGTTTGCAAAACCTGTTGTAGGAATATCTACTCCGCTTTGTAGTAATAATTGCAATGAAAACAACTTGTCTCTAGACTGGGTGATTGCCGCAGCCGAGTTTAAAGTAAATACTTTCATAGCTTCAAACTGACGAATTAGCGTACAACCATAATAGGTAATACTAGGACGAATTCTAGGAATTACAGCATCAAAATTATCTAAAACGCGCCCCCCACGATAATGGATTTCAGGAGTTGTAGCATCTAATTTGATGTAACATTCTTTAATGTTTAAAAATTCCATTTCATGTCCACGAGCTTCTCCCGCTTCCATAATGCGTCTATTGCTATATAAATTAGGATTACTGGCTAAAACGGCTATGCGCAATTTAGAAGCAGATTCTTTGCTAACATGGTAGCAATCTTTGATTTCATCAAAAGAAGGTTGTCCTAAAAGGTATTTTTCTTCGGGATCCACTAGCATTTTACCCACCATAGCTTCACGCCCTAAAAGCATACGGAACCCCATGGAGTCGCGGTTTGCTAGGGTCATTTCGATGGAAAAACGGTCGTCACCTATTTTTAATTCGGTTTTAATGACATAGCGTTGTTCACGATAGCCACTGGAACTTTTTACAATGCGTTTATCAATCAATTTTGCTTCGCAATGACGCACTATCTTTACATTGTTTTGCAAAGGATTTACATCAAATTTAACCCAATCTTCACCATTTCTTGAAAAAGGGATAATATTTGTAGCATGAATTGCTGATGTTTTTGCCCCAGAATCGACACGGGCTTTTGTAAATGGGATATCTAAATCAGGAAATGAGCACCACTCTTCACTTCCTATAATAGCCTTTTGAAACGACATATATGAGTTGCTTTCTTATTATTTCTTTAGTCGAATGTACATTTATTTTTTTGAAAAAAAAAGCCTACTAATTAGTAGGCTCTTGAGATTTCTTAACTTTTACAGTCAGTTCCTGTAAGTCGGTATTCAAGTCCATCAGAATCACATCGCCTTCATGTATCTTGGAAGTGATGATTTCTTCTGCAAGGGCATCTTCCACATATTTTTGAATGGCTCTTTTTAATGGACGCGCACCAAATTGCTTATCAAAACCTTTTTCTGCTATAAAAGCTTTCGCTTCGTCACTCAGTTCTAGGTTGTAGCCTAATTCTTTTATACGAGCATATAATTTTTGCAATTCAATATCAATGATTTTATCAATATCTTCTTTTTCTAAAGCATTGAAAACAATCACATCGTCAATACGATTTAAGAATTCTGGTGCAAATGTTTTCTTTAAAGCACTTTCTATAACTCCTTTTGCATGTTCATCTGCTTGTGCTTGTTTAGCCGAAGTACCGAATCCTACACCTTGTCCAAAATCTTTTAACTGACGTGCTCCTACGTTAGAAGTCATGATGATGATGGTGTTTCTAAAATCGATTTTTCGTCCTAAACTATCGGTTAAATAACCATCGTCTAAAACTTGTAACATCATGTTGAACACATCGGGATGCGCTTTTTCAATTTCATCTAACAACACCACACAATAGGGTTTGCGACGCACTTTTTCAGTCAACTGACCACCTTCTTCATACCCTACATAACCTGGAGGTGCTCCTACTAGACGTGAAATAGCAAATTTCTCCATATATTCACTCATGTCAATACGTACCAAAGCTTCCTCAGAATCAAACAATTCTTTCGCTAAAACTTTTGCTAATTGCGTTTTTCCAACCCCAGTTGAACCAAGGAAAATGAAAGAACCAATAGGTTTGTTCGGGTCTTTTAATCCCGCGCGATTTCTTTGGATTGCACGAGCAATTTTTTGAACCGCATCTTTTTGACCAATAACTTTTTTCTCAAGAAATTCAGGTAAATGAGCCAGTTTGTTACTTTCTGTTTGCGCAATACGATTCACAGGTATACCCGTCATCATTGACACTACATCAGCTACATTATCTTCCGTTACTTGAATGCGGTTGTTTTTAGAATCTTCTTCCCATTGTTCTTGGGCAATGGCTAATTCTTTTTCAATGCGCTTTTCGTCGTCACGTAGCTTAGCAGCTTCTTCGTATTTCTGACGTTTCACCACGGTGTTTTTCAGTTCACGAACTTCATCTAATTGACGCTCCAAATCCAAAATTTGTTTTGGTACGTTTATGTTTGTTATATGTACTCGAGAACCCGCTTCATCTAACGCATCAATAGCTTTGTCTGGAAGGAAACGGTCACTCATATAACGTTCCGTTAATTTCACACAAGCTTCAACGGCTTCAGGTGAGTACACAACACTATGATGGTCTTCGTATTTTCCTTTAATATTATTTAAAATTGTAATGGTTTCTTCAATAGACGTTGGGTCTACAATTACTTTTTGGAAACGTCGTTCTAGCGCCCCATCTTTTTCAATATATTGGCGGTATTCATCTAAAGTAGTAGCACCAATACATTGTATTTCACCTCTAGCTAAAGCGGGTTTAAACATATTAGAAGCATCTAACGAACCTGTAGCTCCTCCAGCCCCTACAATCGTATGGATTTCATCTATAAAAAGGATGATGTCGTCGTTTTTCTCTAACTCATTCATCACCGCTTTCATACGTTCCTCAAACTGTCCGCGGTATTTGGTTCCTGCCACTAAAGATGCTAAATCTAAAGTAACTACTCTTTTGTTATAAAGAATTCTAGAAACTTTCTTCTGAATGATGCGTAAAGCTAACCCTTCGGCAATAGCTGATTTACCCACACCAGGTTCTCCTATTAGCAATGGATTGTTCTTTTTTCGTCTACTTAAAATTTGAGACACGCGCTCAATTTCTTTTTCGCGACCTACCACAGGGTCAAGTTTTCCTTCTTCAGCCATTTCGGTCAAATCACGTCCGAAATTGTCTAAAACTGGTGTTTTTGACTTCTTGTTGGTCTTACTACTGGCAGGATTGGAAAGATTCCCTTGTCCAAAGCTGTCATCTTGTCCTGAATCGTCTCCTCCATAGGAAGATTCGTTTTTAGGAAAGTTGTCTTGATAGTCTTCTTCGTTTGGCATCATAGTTAAATATTGTTCTTTGGCGGTATCGTAATCTAATTTTAGTTTATGTAACAATTTGGTAGTCGGGTCATTTTCATTGCGTAAAATGCACAATAATAAATGCGCCGTGTTGATAGTTGCACTTTGAAAAACTTTTGCTTCTAAAAAAGTGGTTTTCAAGGCACGTTCTGCTTGACGTGTTAAGTGCAAGTTTTTCTTCTCATTTCCTGAAATCGGATTCGGATTGGCAGGACTTAAAATTTCTACTTTACGGCGTAAATGTTCTAAATCCAGCGACAAGTTGTTAAGTATGTGAATGGCCGAGCCATTACCGTCTCTCAAAATCCCAAGCATAAGATGCTCAGTCCCAATGAAATCGTGACCCAAACGCAATGCTTCTTCTTTACTGAAGGTAATTACATCTCTAACTCTTGGTGAAAAATTATCATCCATATGGCTAATATTAGTAATTGTAAATATAATAATTTAAGATTCGAAATGCAAAAAACATTCCAAATACCTTGTGTTGTCAGGCTAAATGACAAAAATATTTTCAAAAGAACAATTTTAAAAAAAGGTATTTATTAACGAAATCACTAAGGTGAGTTGTTAATAAATAAATGAAAATGCTAGAGGTACGGTATAGCTATCAATTCAGAAATCCGTATATTAGCGCGTTTATAATAAAATTTGATTAATTAAGATAAATACTTATGTCTGAGGGAGAAAAGTTAATTCCTATTAACATTGAGGACGAAATGAAATCAGCTTACATCGATTATTCGATGTCAGTAATTGTTTCTCGTGCCTTACCGGATGTTAGAGATGGATTAAAACCGGTACACCGTCGTGTGTTATTCGGGATGCATGAATTAGGAGTTTTTTCAAATAGACCACATAAAAAATCAGCAAGGATTGTGGGGGAAGTACTTGGTAAGTATCACCCGCATGGTGACTCCTCTGTATATGATGCCATGGTACGTATGGCGCAGGAATGGAGTTTGCGTTATTTGATGGTTGATGGTCAAGGTAACTTTGGTTCTGTGGATGGCGATAGCCCTGCAGCGATGCGTTATACTGAGGCACGTATGAAAAAGTTCTCAGAGGAAATGTTAGCGGATATTGAAAAAGAAACCGTTGATTTTCAATTAAACTTTGACGACACTTTAGAAGAACCTAAGGTAATGCCAACAAAAGTGCCTAACTTATTGGTAAATGGTGCTTCAGGTATTGCTGTAGGTATGGCTACTAATATGGCACCTCACAATTTATCTGAAGTTGTAGACGGTACTTTAGCGTATATAGATAATAACGATATTGAAATTGACGAATTAGCCAATTATATCAAAGCACCAGATTTCCCAACGGGCGGTGTGATTTATGGTATGGACGGTGTTCGCGAAGCTTACAAAACAGGTCGTGGCCGTGTGGTTATGCGCGCTCGTGTTGGTTTTGAAGAAGTAGATGGTCGTGAAGCAATTATTGTAACCGAAATTCCTTACCAAGTGAATAAAGCCGAAATGATTAAGAAAACGGCTGACATGGTAAACGAAAAGAAAATCGAAGGCATTTCTACTATCCGTGATGAATCGGATAGAAATGGTATGCGTATCGTATATATCTTAAAACGCGATGCGGTTCCTAATGTGGTAATGAATACCTTATATAAGTATACACAGCTACAATCGTCATTCAGTGTTAACAATATTGCATTAGTAAATGGTCGTCCGCAATTATTGAATCTAAAAGAATTGATTCATTATTTTGTGGAGCACCGTCATGATGTAGTGACACGTCGTGCTCAATACGAATTGCGTAAAGCAGAAGAACGCGCACACATTTTAGAAGGTTTAATCATTGCCTCAGATAATATTGACGAAGTAATTGCATTAATCCGTTCTTCTAAAGATGGTGAAGAAGCAAGAGCAAAATTAATCGAACGTTTCAACTTGTCAGAGTTACAAGCACGTGCCATTGTTGAAATGCGTTTACGTCAGTTAACGGGACTGGAGCAAGATAAATTAAGAGCAGAGTACGAAGAAATCATGAAGTTAATAGCTGAATTAAAAGCGTTATTAGCAAGTAAAGAACTTCGTATGAACTTAATTAAAGAAGAACTTCTTGAAGTAAGAGAAAAATACGGTGATGCACGTCGTTCTACCATCGAATATTCAGGTGGCGATATGAGCATCGAAGATTTAATTGCCGATGAGCAAGTAGTAATTACGATTTCTCACGCAGGTTATATCAAACGTACACCTTTATCAGAATACAAAACACAAAACAGAGGTGGTGTAGGTCAGAAATCAGCTGGTACTCGTGATCAAGATTTCTTAGAACACATGTTCGTAGCAACCACACACCAATATATGTTATTCTTTACCCAAAAAGGAAAATGTTTTTGGATGCGTGTGTATGAAATTCCTGAAGGAAGCAAAACCGCTAAAGGTCGTGCAATTCAAAACTTGATTAACATCGAGCAAGACGATAAAGTAAAAGCATTCATCTGTACGGATGACTTGAAAAACGAAGAATACATCAATAATCATTATTTGATTATGGTGACTAAAGAAGGTCAAGTTAAGAAAACTGCTTTAGCGTCTTATTCTAAACCACGTGCTAATGGGGTTGCCGCGATTACAATTAAAGATGGCGATGAATTATTAGAAGCAAAATTAACAACTGGCAACAGCCAAGTTTTAGTAGCAACAAAAGGTGGTAAGATTGTTCGTTTTGAAGAAGAAAAAACGCGCCCAATGGGTAGAACTGCTTCTGGAGTTCGTGGAGTAACTTTAGCGGATGAACAAGACGAAGTAATCGGTATGATTGCCATTGATAAAGAACATGTAAATGATTCTCAAATTTTAGTAGTTACTGAAAATGGTTACGGAAAACGTACTAAGTTAGTAGATGATGATGGCGAAGATGTGTATCGTATTACGAACCGTGGTGGTAAAGGGGTTAAAACTCTTAATATTACGGAAAAAACAGGTTCATTAATCGCTATTAACAACGTTACGGATGAAGACGATTTGATGATTATCAACAAGTCTGGTTTAACCATCAGAATGCGTGTTTCTGATCTACGAGTTATGGGTCGTGCTACACAAGGTGTTCGTCTAATTAACATCAAAGGGAAAGATTCAATCGCGGCAGTATGTAAAGTAATGCGTGAAGAAGACGAAGAAATGGATGAAAATTTTGAAGGTTTAAACGAAGATGGAACAGATATTGATACATCATCTACAGAATCTGAAAACCAAGAATAATTTAAAGTAAAGAAAATGAAAATTAAAAATTTAGCAATAGCGACATCTTTATTACTATCAGTTGCTACTTTTGCTCAAAAAGACGAAATAAAAGCAGCTGAAAAAGCGATTAAAGCAGGAAATCCAGCTGAAGCAAAAGCTTCTTTAGAAGCTATGGAATTTAAAGTGGTTAATTTAGAAGATGCTTTAAAAGCGCAATACTATTTTGTATTAGGTAACGCAAACTTAGAATTAGCTAAAAAGAAAACAGAAGAAGGAAAAAACCTTATAGCAGCTGCTAAAGCATATTCTGAATTAAAAGAAATTGAAACACATTCAGGTAAAGCAAAATATAGTTCACAGGCAGAAACTTCTTTAAAAGAAGTAAAAAACCTATTAACTAATGATGCCATTGCTGACAGCAACGAAAAGCGTTTCAAAGAAAGTGCTCAAAAATTATATCAAGTATATAATTTAGACAAAAAAGATACTACTATGTTGTATTATGCAGCGGGAACTGCTATCAATGGTCAAGATTATGATTCTGCCTTAGAGTATTACAAAAAACTGAAAGATTTAAAATATTCAGGGAAGGCTACTTTATACCTAGCAAAAAACAAATCTACAGGTCAAGAAGAAAATTTTGGAAGCGATCTAAAAGGTAGAGATTTCGCCATACAAATTGGAACTCATGACACTCCTAGAATAGAAAAAGTACCATCAAAAAGAGGGGAAATTGCAAAAAATATCTCTTTGATTTTAATTCAAAAAGGAGATGTTGCTGCAGCTAAGAAAGCTGTGTCTGAAGCTCGTATTTCGAACCCAGAGGATACTTCTTTGATTTTGTCTGAAGCGGATTTATATCTACAAACCAAGGATTATGAAATGTACAAAAAATTAGTTAGTGAAGTTTTAGCTAAAGATCCTAATAATGCTGATTTATATTATAATTTAGGGGTTATTTCTGGTCAATCTAGTGATAAGCAAACCAAAATTGATGCTGAAGGGTATTATTTGAAAGCAATTCAAATTGACCCTAAATACAAAAATGCCTATTTAAATCTTGCGGTTTTAAAATTAGATGGTGAGAAAGAATTAGTAGAAAGCATGAATAAACTTGGCAATACTCCTGCTGATTTAAAAAAATTCAACGCACTTAAAGCCAAACAAGCTGAATTATACAAATCTGCTATTCCTCATCTTGAAAAAGCATACGAATTATTAAAAGATACTGACGTTAAAAAAACACTATTAAATATGTATAACGCATTAGACATGACTGCGAAATACAACGAATTAAAAGCTAAAAATTAATTTAGCGAGTTAATAAAACAAAAGAGGCTGTCATGATGACAGCCTCTTTTGTTTTATATTTTATTGCTTAGTATAACTAAATTCGGGCACCTTACCCACTATTCCATCAAAATAATTTTCCAATACTTCAAAATCAGCTTCTTTGTTACCTGAAGGAATTAATTTTGGAAACACGATTACCTGTTTATTTTTCCAATCAAAACCCACCGCAACAATAGGCACATTAGCCTTTTGAGCAATATAATAAAACCCAGTACGCCATTCCGTTACTTTTTTACGTGTCCCTTCTGGGGAAATAGACAATCTAAAAGTATCCTTCTTTGCAAATATTTTAGCTATAGCATCCACTTTATTTTCATTTTTAAAACGATTTAAAGGCTCTCCTCCTACCCATTTAAAGTAATAACCAAATGGAAAAACAAATAATTCTTTTTTTGCTACAAAATTTATATCAATCCCTAAAGCACCACGAGTACATAGCCCAATATAGAAATCATGCCAACTCGTATGCGGTACCACAGGATAAACAGCCTTCTTCAAATGAATCATATTTTCTTCATATTCTCCAACAATCTTCCATCCCATCAATTTAAAAAAAATGAATTTATAAAGTCTTTGTTTCATTACAGTAGATTTAAGTATATTGCAAAAATACTTTAATTTCTATTGATTTACACTTTTTCATTGACTTAAAGTCCTTTATACGACACTTTATGACCATTTTAAAAAAGATAATTAGTTATTTATATCCCCTAAAAGAATTTGAAGCTCCCTCAATTACAAACAAATCCATAGAAGTCAACTGGAATAACGGTAAATTAGTATTAGATTCAAAAAACACTAATTTTTCTTTTGGAAGTTTAGAACGTGTTATGCGATTTGGACTTAAAAAAATTAGTGCATCAAAAATTTCAGAAATGAAAAGCGCTTTAGTACTAGGTGTGGCTGGTGGTAGTGTCATTTCTTTATTGCAAAATGAATTTAGTTTTCAAGGCAATACCACAGGAATAGAAATTGATGAAAAAATGATTTCTATTGCCAATCAATTTTTCCATTTACAGAAACTACCCAAAGTAAACATTATACACAAAGATGCACAGGATTATCTCCTTAGTTGTAAAACCCAATATGATTTGATAATTGTAGATATTTTTGAAGACAATCTGATGCCTGAATTTCTGTTCACGCAAACTTTCATACAACAGTTAAAAACAATTTTAACCCAAAATGGTTTTATTTTATTCAATACCATCGTATCTTTAAATCCTGAAAAAATAAGGAATCAAAACTTTGAAAATATCCTTACAAAAAACTTCAACTTAGTCCAAAAATACTCAAATATTGAAGGTAATAACGAAGTATTTATTATATGTCACTAAAATCGTTTACAAAAAAATTAATTCTCGGCAAACATTACAAAAAAGATCGTCCTAAGCATGGTCCTATACAAAAACGTATTTTAAATATTTACTCCATTTGGAATAACGACCATCAAGATGATAACGGAATCGAAAAAATTGTTCGTCTGCTACTTTCATCATCCCAATTATTATTTCCTGGTATCTATTTAAAACAATTGGCCTATAAAATTGAGCATGAATATGAAGATATTACCATGGATCTATACGTACTCGCTAAAATGATTTTCCCTATTTGTATCCTAATCAATCAGTGGCAAAATAATATCTTTCTAATAGCACTAATGGTTTATTTACTTTTAGAGACTTTCTTTTATATTCCCACACTAATTTTTGCTTCTGATTTAATTGCTAGACCACGTTCATATAAAAGGTCTATGTTGCTACTTTTTTTTAACTACGCTGAAGTAGTATGCGCATTTGCAACCCTTTATGCAATAGGTAATCAGATGAACAAACCTTTCACACATTGGTTTGAACCTATTTATTTTAGTATTATCACATCTAATTCGATAGGATATGGTGATTATCATCCAATAACGCTATTTGGAAAAGTTTTGGTAAGTATTCAATCTATGTTTTTTCTATCTTTTGTGGTTTTATTCTTAAACTTTTTTTCAACTAAAGTAAAAATGAAAGGCTATTTTGACCATGAAAGCAATGAGATTTAAAAAATCATAAGTAACTCGCTACTATAGAAAACTTACTTTTAAGAATACTATTTTTATAATTCTTTCTTAATTCCAATTACCTTTTTCTTATTTTAATTAATTTTGGCAAAAAAATAAAGCCTTGAGAAAATTAATTTTCAAAATACTGACTTTCATTACGATTCTAGGATTTCAAACTTTACAGGCACAAATTACTAGCCCTATGGAAACTGTAACTGTAAACAATGGAAAACAAATCATCATTGAAGGGGCTGATTTCTTAGATAAATCAGAAGCTGAAATCCCTGGAGCTATTGTTTTTACTGGTAATGTACGCATCATTCATCAAGGCGTACGTATGTCATGCAATAAGGCCTACCATTTCCCTAAACAGAACTATGTCAAAGCTTTTGGCAATGTCAATCTTGTTCAAGGAGACACCCTTACCATGTCAAGCCGATATGCCGAATATAACGGTAATACCAAATTTGCATTTGCTACTGGAAACGTAGTCATGCAGGACCCAAAAATGACGGTAACCACAGACACTATTAATTTTGACCGAAATACCCAAGAAGCTTATTACAATACGTATGGTACCATTCGCGATGCAGAAAATACCCTAACAAGCAAATCCGCGCGTTATAAGCTGAATGAGAAAAAATTCGAATTCAGAACTGCGGTAACTGTTAACAATCCCACACATACCATACGCACCAATCATTTGGATTATTATACTAATTCTGGTCATGCTTATGTATTTGGACCTTCCACTATTGCCTCTGCCAATAACACCATACATACGACTAATGGTTTTTACGACACCAAAAAAGATGAAGGCAAACTCCAGCGGGGTTCCAAAATAAAATACCGAGACCGAATCATTGAAGGAGAAGATTTGTACTACGACCGTAAAAACGACTTTGCTCGCGCCAGAAACAACGTAAAAGTGACTGACACCATCAACAAAACGGTGATTCGTGGTCATTATGCCGAAGTGTATAAGAAAAAAGATTCGATGTTTATTACCAAAAAAGCATTGGTTTCTGGTTTATTCGAAAAAGATTCAGTCTGGTTTCATGCCAAAAGAATTATTGTGACGGGAAAAACAAAAAACCGTATCATCAGAGGTTATAACAATGCTCGTTTCTTTAAAAAAGACATGAGTGGTAAATGTGATTCCATTCATTTCAATGAAAAACGTGGGTTGACACAAATGATAGGAAATCCTATTTTTTGGAATGGCAAACGCCAATTAACGGGCGATGTAATGCATATCATCTCCGATACTGTGGCTAAAAAAGTGGATTCATTGAAAGTATTAAACAATGCTTTTATTATTTCGAAAGACACTATAGGTGACGGTTTTAATCAAGTGAAAGGCGTCAATTTATATGGTAAATTCAAAGATAATCGACTCAAAGAAGTAGACTTAATCAAAAATACCGAGGTGATTTACTACATGCGTAACGACAAACAGGAATTGATTGGCATCAACAAAAACGTGAGTAGCAAAATCAACATGCTTATGGGCGAAGGTAACGCGATAGATAGTGTTACGTTCTTTACAAAACCTGACGGTGAAATTTACCCAGAAGATGAATTGCCTGAAAACGCACGTAAACTCCGTGGTTTTGTTTGGCGCGAAGACGAACAAATCTTAAAACTGGAGGATATTTTCCCGAAAGAAGAATTGGAATTAGATACGAAAGCAAAAGCGGAAGTCAAAAAGAAAAACCAAGAACCGAATACGCCCTTAGCACCAAGTAAAGAAACCTTGGAATATGATAAACCGAAGAAGAAAACGAGTGGGAAAAAGAAATAGTGGTCAGTAATCAGTGGTCAGTAGTCAGTCACAGTAATCAGTCACAGTAATCAGTGGTCAGTCCTGGTAAACAGTCGCAGTGGTCAGAATAAGCAAATATAATCTAGATGAAACAGATTCATTTTAAACAAATTATTTTTGTTGCTTTAGGGATTTTTACCCTGTCAAGATATATTCACTTTAGCGATTATTGCGATGGAATGGCTCAAGGACTTTTACAACTCTTATTACTTTTTGCTTTTATCAGTTTTGGAATAATTTTAATAATAACGGATCTTTTTAAATGTTATAAAAAATTAGCTCCCTTTAACTGGTTCACTCCTATCTTTTTAATTAGTATTGTTAGCTATAATGGTTTTCAACTATTTTTCAAAGAAGATAATCAGAAAGATATTTTTCTTTCAGCTGAATCAACTAATGATTACAATAGAATGAAGTTGACATTTTACCGAGATTCTGTTTTTGAAAAAAGGGTGAATTCAATTGAAAACAGCTGTTTTACATTTGGAAAATATTCCATACATCAAAATAAAATAACACTTTTAAAGGATGAATTTGACTCAAAAAAGGATTTTGAAGAAAGTTATATATTAAAAGATTCTCTCTTAATTCCTGCATTTAATGAGTTAAAAGACACCTTGAAAATCATAGATTAAAAAATATGCTTAAAGACTTTTACAAATATCAAGCGCAAACTTCCCCTCACCCACTAGGAATGGAAGTTTCACACGCTATAGGCTCTTATATATACGACACTAACGGAAAGAAATATTTAGACTTTGTGGCAGGGGTTTCAGCCTGTACTTTAGGGCACCAACATCCTCGCGTAAAACAAGCCATAATAGAACAAATGGACCGTTATGCGCACGTAATGGTTTATGGCGAGTATGCCCAAGACCCTGCGGTGGAATTCTGCAAGCTTTTAGCCGAGCATATGCCAGCGCAACTCAACAAAACTTATTTGGTAAATTCTGGCACCGAAGCTACCGAAGGCGCTTTAAAACTAGCACGTCGTGTTACGGGACGTAGCCAACTGATTTCGTGTTTCAATGCGTATCATGGCAATACCATGGGCTCGATGAGTGTGATGGGGTTTGAGGAACGCAAACAAGCTTTTCGCCCATTAATTCCAGATGTTGATTTTATTACCTTCAATAACGAAGCCGATTTAGAAAAAATAACAACCAAAACCGCAGGAATCATTTTAGAAACTATTCAAGGAGGGGCTGGTTTTATTCAACCGCAAAATGACTTTTTAAAGAAGGTACGCCAACGTTGTGATGAAGTGGGTGCTATGCTAATTTTAGACGAAATTCAACCTGGGTTTGGACGTACAGGAAAACTATTTGGATTTATGAACTACGATATTGTTCCTGATATTGTAGTGATGGGTAAAGGTATGGGCGGTGGCATGCCTGTGGGCGCTTTTACCGCTAATGAAAAACACATGGACTTGTTAAGTCATAATCCTAAACTAGGACATATAACCACTTTTGGTGGACACCCAGTAATTGCATCGGCAAGTTTAGCAACCTTAAAAGAATTAGTAGAAACTGATTTAATGCCTCAATGCTTGGAAAAAGAACAATTATTTCGTAAATTGTTAGTACATCCGCTTATTAAAGAGGTGCGCGGTGAAGGATTGATGCTTGCCATAATGACAGAAAGTCCTGAAATAACGAACCAAGTTATTTTTAAATGTCAGGAAAAAGGACTGATTTTATTCTGGTTATTATTTGAAGGAAACGCTATTCGCATCACTCCTCCTCTAACTCTTAACAATGAGGAAATTGAAGAAGGTTGTGGCATTATTATTGAGGCGATGAACGAAATAAGCAACGGTTTATAGTTACAAGTTTATGGTTTGTGGTGCAACTATAAACTACAAACCATAAACTTATAAACAAGGAAAAGTTGTTAATTAAATTGTTCACAACAATTTTACCAAAAACCAATTACAAACCCAAGCTTTACTAATTTTAGTAAGGATATTATAAATAGAACGAGTATGCATTTGAGTCACGATGAAGAAGATTATAACTTATCCTTATCAAAATTTGAATCGATGCTAAAAACCAATAAGGTTTTGTTTTTCGATTCTGAAGAGTTTGAGGATATCATACTCCATTATATGGATATTGGCAAACCTAGTTTGGCTAAAAAAGCCTTAAAATTAGCTTTAGAACAACATCCAAAATCTACTGGATTACGTTTGGTACAAGTAGAAATGCTCATCTTTGAAGACAAATTAGAACAAGCAGAAAAAATGCTTAACGATTTGTATGCCATTGAACCTACCAACGAAGAAATTTTTATTCAAAAAGCCAACATCAGTTCCAAAAGAGACGACCACAAACAAGCCGTTGAATATTTAAAAACGGCACTTAAATACACCGAAGATTATGCCGATGTGCACAACCTTTTGGGAATGGAATACTTGTTTATGGATGATTTAGAAATGGCCAAAAGTCATTTCATCAAATGTTTAAAAGAAGACCCTGAAGAACAATCGGGCTTGTATAATGTAATTTATTGTTTTGAATTTTTAGAACAATATGAAGAAGCCATCGAATTCTTAAATCAATACATCGATGTAAATCCGTATAGCGAAATTGGTTGGCATCAACTAGGGCGTTTAAATTTTACTATAAAACACTATGAAGAGGCTTATCGTGCTTTCGATTATGCTACCGTTATAGACGACCAATTTATGGGGGCATTCATGGAAAAAGCCAAATCGTTAGAACACCTTGGACGCTATGAAGAAGCCATTTGGAATTATGAGGAAACTATCCGTTTGGAGGATCCCACTTCTTATGCCTTATTACGAATAGGAAAATGCTATGAAAAATTAGGAAATGAAGTTGAAGCACTCAAATATTTCAATAAAACAGTGCACGAAGACCCGCTATTAGATAAAGGTTGGGTAGCAATTACCGATTATTATGTACGTCAGAAAAACTATCAAAAAGCGCTGTATTTCATCAACAAAGCCATTGCTATAGATGGTGAAAACATACAATATTGGAAACGTTATGCGACTATAAATAAAGAATTAGAACAATTTGAAGAAGCCGAATACGGCTATCGTAAAGCTGTGGAATTAGGTGATGCCGAATTGGATACCATTTTATTTTGGGCCGATACACAACTTTTCATTGGCGAATATGAAGCGTCCATAGAAACCTTAGTACATGCTATAGTGACTTATGCCGATAATTATGAAATAGAGTACCGTTTGGCTGGCTTGTATTTTACCCTCAATAATATCAAAAAAGGAGCTTACCATTTAAGCCAAGCGCTTAAACATAACTTTGAAAACCGTAGTATTTTAGAAGAATTGTTCCCTGAAGTTTGGGAAATGCAAGAAGTGAAAAATTGTATTGAAAAGCAAGGAAAATAATCATTGACTTCTTTTCGATTCGAATTGATTTTTAAAATTAGTATAGAGGGCGTAAAATAAAAAACTATTTTAAAACAAACTTCAAAATAGGATCATTTCAAAACAGTCAATTAATCAATTATAAATCTTTTTTTAAGAGCGAATAAATTACAGAATCCCAGTATTTACCCTCGAAAAACTCATTTTCTCGAATGTGAGCTTCTTTAACAAAATGATTTTTCTCTAAAACTCTTGCCGATCCCGTATTAGCTGGATCAATTACCGCTTCTAAAGAATGCATTTTCATTTGTTCAAATCCATATTTCACGATCAGTTCAACAGCTTCAGTTGCATACCCTTTACCTTGAGCTTCCGGCAAAAACATATAGCCTATCTCTGATCTTGAATGCGCCCATTGAATGCGATAATGCCCCAAGAAACCTATAAAAACACCACTACTTTTTTCAATAATAGCCCAATTAATCCCTTCGTTTTTTTCAATTTTTTGATTAATGGTATCAATCAATTCCATTGCTTCTACTCTGCTTTTTAATAGCGGTCTAGGTATATATTTCATATTTTCAGGATTACCGCGCAATGCAAATACACCATCAACATCGCTATAATTCATTTGCCGCAATAAAAGACGTGTCGATTCTAAATTCTGAAAAGGTAAAAAAGAAAAGGATTCCATTTTTAATTATGTTTATTTATTTTTTTTTATTAAATTTAGTTTATCTCAAATCTACAAAATATATAGTAATATGGAAGCAAATTTTGAATTAATTGAAAAAGAACAAATAGACACCTTACATTTCCCTGCTAATGATGTTATTGACGAATTAGATCTTAGAATACAAAGAAAAGTTGAATTAGAAAGAGCACAAGCACTAGGTAATTTAGAACATACTAAAATAAAAATATTTTTTGAAGATGATGCCTCTAAAAAAATAGTAGATACTACGATTTGGGGGGTTACCGATGTAGAGATTATTTTAAAAAAAGGGGTAGTTATCCCTATTCATAGGATATATAAAATAGTATAAGTAATTAAATGTTAAAATATAATTTATTTTTTAACTTCTGTTAAACGTTTAGTTAACAGAAGTTTTTGTTTTTATAAATTAACTTTAACCTACAATCATCAATCCAAAAACACTTTTTACTCAGATCAAATTTTCAATTACAAATTGAACAAGATTTTGTTTAACCTAAATTTTAAATTATGAAAAGAGTATTCTTTATTTTAATGTTTGGTGCAGCACTAAACATTAATGCACAAGAGAAAAAAAATCAAGAATTAAAAGCTGACGAGTTGCCAGCAGTAGTTATTAAAAAAGCTGGAGAAGATTTCTCCGTTTATTTACCCGATAGAAATCCAGACAACCGAGTATTACAAATGCAAGAAAAATTTATAGGTTACGATTTAGGTAGTGTAAATGGAGAAGAAGAATATTTGGTTATGTTTGATGCCAAAGACGCTACTTTAGTAGCTACCTATAATGAAAAAGGTAAATTAACTCGAGTTGTAGAAAAATATGAAAATGTACAATTACCTCGACCTGTCATTTACTCTGTTTATAAATCATATCCTGATTGGACCATTATAAAAGATAAATTTCTCTATACACAATCCGATGGAAATGTGGAAAAGAAACAATATAATCTTAAAATTAAAAATGGTGAAAAAACAAAACATATAATAGTTTCGCCTAATGGTGAGATGTTAGCTGGACTATAATAATAACTTAACTAGACAAAACAAAAGTACAATTAGAATGTACTTTTGTTTTTTTATGATTTTAACTCTAGAGTATTCTTATTAAATTGTCACTAATTAATTTGCTTATTTTAATTTCAGAAATGAGAACTATATAAAATAAGAAAGCACCTCTTTTTTGGGGATAAGAGGCACTTCTCAATCAAATAAACAAACTAAAAAACTAAACTATCATGAATTTATTTTCAGAAACTTTCGTACTAAAAACAAATTGTTTTCTTATTTCTTATACAAATATAGGGGTTTTGTCGATTAAAATACAAATAAAACCGATGAAATGTATTTATTTTTATGTTTTGTAAGAAATTACTTAAACTTTAAGGTGCTAGTCTTTCAATTTTCCACTCGTAATTAGATGCTAATTTATAACGAATACGGTCGTGTAAGCGGTTGGCACGACCTTGCCAGAACTCAACTTCTTTGGGCTCTATCAAAAAGCCACCCCAATGTGGTGGTCGTTCTATCTCTTTTCCTTCATAAAACTGCTCTAATTCTTTCAACTTATCGTCCAAATAAGTTCTGGAAGGGATAACCTCACTTTGATTAGAAACAATCGCTCCTAAACGACTGCCTGCTGGACGCGAATTAAAATAACCGTCAGAAACACCTTCAGACACCTTTTTCGCCACTCCCTTTATAATCACTTGACGTTCCATGCTATGCCAAAAGAAGGAAAGACAAACATGTGGATTATTGGTGATTGCTTTTCCTTTTTCGGAATTATAATTGGTGTAAAAAACAAAACCTTCTTCGTTGTATTTTTTTAAAAGTACTACTCTCGATTTTGGAAAACCATCTAATCCAATCGTGGATACCGTCATGGCATTTACTTCTTCAACACCACCAAAATCTTCTACTTCGTGAAACCAACGATGGAATAAATTAATCGGGTCTTCAGGGATAGTATTTTCTAATAATTCGCTTTTTTCGTAGGATTTTCTATAATTGCTTAAATCTTCCATGTTACCAGTTAAGTTTTGTTTGGGTTTCTGCAGCCCAAAAAGAATTTGATTCAATAGATTGTGTGTATAATTTGTAAATACCAGCAGCTGAAGTCTCTGGTGTAATATCAGCCTCTTCTCCGCCCATATCCGTTTGTACCCAACCTGGGTGTATAGCTACAACTCGTATATGATTGGGTTCTAAACGAGCAGCTAGGGTTTTGGTGTACATATTTAGCGCCGCCTTTGACATGCGATAGGCTGTCGCATTGGGTAAAATTTCCGCACGATTAAGCATCCCCATCACGGAGGATATATTAAAAATTGTTCCACCTGCTATTATACTACCAATAATACGTTCAGTAAAATTAATAAGCCCAAAAACATTTACCTCAAAAGTGTTTCGAATGGTATCTATTTGTGGAATGTCTTGGTCTAAATCCACCCCTACACCCGCATTGTTAATAAGCAAATCAATATTTTGATGGTGGGTCTTAATGACTTTAATAGCATGTTCTATAGAATCTTCTGAAGTTATTTCTAAAGAAATCCATTCCAAATTAGGATGTTCAATCAACAAAGTTGGATGGTTACGAGTAGTTGCAATAACATAAAAGTTAGCATGCAAAAATTCATTAACCAAAGCCAAACCTATTCCCCTATTTGCTCCAGTAATTACAACTTTTTTCATGATTTTTAGTATAAAGATACTCCCTTTTAATCACTTTTTTATTTAAAATTAAAAACAACCCCATCATCACCTAAAAGTACATTGTCAAAAATTTCTTCAGCTTCTTTCTTAAAAGCTTTAATCGATTCGTATCGGGTAGAATAATGCCCTAGCACTAATTGTTTTACATTGGCTTTTTTAGCAATCATAGCCGCTTGTTTAGCAGTTGTATGCATGGTTTTTTCTGCTAGATGTTCTTCCGAATTCAAAAATGTGGTTTCGTGGTACAACACTTCTACATCTTTTATAATAGGGATTATACTTTCGGTATAAACCGTGTCAGAGCAAAAGGCATAACTTCTGGGTGCGGGTGGGTCAAAGCTCAATTCGGCATTAGGGATTACACGACCATCTTCTAGAGTAATATCTCTCCCGTTTTTTATATTTTGAAAATAACAAGTTTCAATTTCATATTCCTGTACTTTATCTACATTAAGCTTACGTTCTTTAGGCTTTTCTACAAAAAGAAACCCGTTTGTGTACACACGGTGTTTTAAAGGAATGGTCTTAACGATTACTCTTTTATCTTCAAAAATAACTTCCGATTTTTTGGATTTCAATTCTACAAATTTCAGCTCGTATTGTGGCCACGAATTGGCTAATTTCAATTGCAATTTAATAACCTCTTTAATTCCAACTGGACCATAAATAGTCAACGAATTGTGTCGGTTCAATAAAGAAAACGTTGAAATTAATCCAATCAATCCATAAAAATGGTCGCCATGCAAATGAGATATAAAAATTTGGTTAATGGCTGTAAATCGAATTCTATTTTTGCGCAATTGCAATTGGGTTCCTTCGCCACAATCAATTAAAAACAAGCGGTCACTAATTTCTAATACTTGCGAAGTTGGGTTGGTAAAAGTTCTAGGAGTGGCTGCATAGCAACCCAATATGGTTAAGTTCATGTAGCGAAATTTGAAACATTTGATATTATGAAACTACTATTCCTAATAGGTATAGATTAAAAACAGCTAAAATAAATTTTATGAATCCATTTTAGCTGTTGGTTTTGTTATGCTCTTCCTTTTCTGCGGTTACGTTCTTTTTTAATCAAGGTTAGCTCTCTACTGGTTTGTCCAGCTACGGAGGTGTTTTCTTCGGCACGACGAATCAAGTAGGGCATCACATCTTTGACAGGACCAAAAGGTAAATATTTAGCGACATTATACCCATGAGCGGCCAAGTTGTAACTGATATTATCGCTCATTCCATATAATTGTCCAAACCAAACACGGAAATCATTTTTAGCAATTCCTTTATGCGACATGAGTTCCATCAATTTATACGAGCTATCTTCATTATGCGTACCCGCAAAAATGGCCATTTTTTCAATATGCTCCATCATATAGGCTACCGCATCGTCAAAATTATAGTCTGTTGCTTGTTTAGAAACACAAATGGGCGATTTATAACCTAATTCTTCTGCGCGTTTGTTTTCTTTTTCCATATAAGCGCCACGAACCAGCTTCATTCCAATATGGAAACCTTCTGCTTCTGCCTGTGCATGTAATTTTTTCAAATAATCTAATCGGTCCCAACGATACATTTGTAACGTATTGTATACAATCGCTTTTTCTTTATTGTATTTGCGCATCATATCTGCCACTAAATTATCGGCAGCATCTTGCATCCAACTTTCTTCTCCATCAATCAGTAAAGCAATGTCATTTTCATGAGCTGATTTACAAACAGCATCAAAACGAGCAATTACACGATTCCATTCTTCTTGCTCATCAGCTTCTAAAGTTTTACCTTCACCTAGTTTTTGATACAATTCAAAACGTCCAAAACCTGTGGGTTTAAAAACAGCAAAAGGAATAGCCTTTTTTTCTTTAGCAAATTTGATGATTTTCAAGGTTTTATTCATGGCATCATCAAAAGCAGATTCCTCTTCTTTTCCTTCAACCGAGTAATCTAAAACCGAAGAAACACCTTTAGTGTACATTTTATCCACTACAGGAATACAATCATCTTCTGAAACACCCCCGCAAAAATGGTCAAAAACCGTTGCGCGGATTAAACTTTCTACAGGTAAATTCGCTTTCAAAGCAAAATTGGTAACCGCTGTCCCTATGCGTACTAGTGGTTGTGAGTCGATTAGTTTGAATAAAAAGTGAGCTCTATCTAATTCGGTATCGCTTTTTAAGATAAAAGCGTTTTGTGTATTGTCGAATATTTTTTCCATAATTTCAAAATGTTATGCAAATATAAAATCCTGTAGTATTATATTTAAATCATTTTTACTTTATTTTTGCATAAAAATCTTAATTTATAAAAAATGATTGCAAATTCAGCGGTGTATTTCATTAACAGTGAATATCAAATTTTAAATCAATATTTAGCAGAAAATGCTATTTCTAAAATATTTATTATTGTAGATGAAAATACTAACGAATATTGTTTACCCCATTTTTTACCACAATTAGAAACGGAAATTCCGTTTGAAATCATCGAATTAGAAGCGGGCGAAGAACACAAAACCATTGAGACCTGCGCTGGAGTATGGGAAGCTTTGACCGAGTTAGGTGCCGACCGAAAAAGTTTGATAATTAATATAGGTGGTGGCGTAATAACGGACATGGGTGGTTTTATTGCTTCTACTTTTAAAAGAGGAATTCCATTTATTAATATCCCTACCACTTTATTAGCTATGGTTGATGCTTCCGTAGGAGGAAAAAATGGAGTGGATTTAGGAGGTCTAAAAAACCAAATTGGAACGATTACACAACCTGAAATGGTTTTGATTGATACCTATTACTTAGAAAGTTTATCGCAACGAGAAATGCGTTCTGGATTGGCTGAAATGCTTAAACACGGATTAATTGCGAATAAAGAGCATTGGAATCGATTTAAAAATCTTTCTGCTTTACAATTTGAAGATTTTGGTTTCTTAATTCAAGAATCGGTTGCTATAAAAGCAGAAATTGTAGCTAAAGACCCTAAAGAAAATAATATTCGAAAAACATTGAATTTCGGTCATACATTAGGACACGCTATTGAAACGTATTTTTTAGAAAACCCTGAAAAAGAACGTTTGCTCCATGGCGAAGCCATTGCTTGTGGGATGATATTAGAGAGTTATTTGGCATTTAAAAATAAATCGCTTACCTCAGAAGAATATTTAGAAGTAAAAAATCAAATTCAAGATATATTTGAACCCATTTCTTTCGACAAAAAGGATATTGATGCCATCATTGGATTATTGGTTCATGATAAGAAAAATGAATTTGGAATCATTCAATTTAGTTTAATCAATAGAATAGGTCATTGTTTGTACAATCAAACCACAGATAATGAGACAATTTTGGAGGCTTTTGAAGATTATAAAAATTGATGTTTTTTTTGATTAAAAACTTTGGAGTAAAAAAAGATTATTTTTTATTTTTGCCGGCTATGGATGAACCGCTTTATACCGAATTAGAAATCATTTTTGCAAATATTCGCATCTGAATAAAATTGTATTAGAGTTTTTTTTATTAATTTTAATTACAATTTATTGAGCGCTAAATGAATACAAAATATTTCGACTTAATCAACCAGACATTTTATTTCCCTCAGGAAGAATTTACTTTAAACAAAGACCATTTACAATTTCACGGTATCGACTTGATGAAATTAGTAGAAGAATATGGTACGCCTTTAAAGTTTACGTATTTACCTAAGATTTCGCAAAACATTAACAAAGCCAAAATGTGGTTTCGTAATGCCATGGAAAAACATGGGTATGAAGCTAAATACTATTACTGCTATTGCACTAAAAGCTCGCATTTTGAATTTATTTTAAATGAAGCTTTAAAAAATAACATTCACATTGAAACCTCTTCTGCTTTTGATATTGACATCGTTGAGAAATTGATGGAGGATGGTCGTATTAATAAAAATACATTCGTAGTTTGTAACGGATTCAAACGCGGTTCTTACATTACAAACATTGCCCGTTTAATTAATAACGGTCACAAAAACACGGTTCCTGTAATCGATAATTTTGAAGAATTAGAATTATTACAAGAAGAAATTCAAGGAAAATTCAAAATTGGTATTCGTATTGCTGCAGAAGAAGAACCTAAATTTGAGTTCTATACCTCACGTTTAGGAATTGGATACAAAGACATTGTTCCTTTTTACCGCAAGCAAATCCAAGATAATAAGAAAGTGGAATTAAAAATGCTTCACTTTTTTATCAATGCGGGTATTCGTGATACCGCTTACTATTGGAATGAGTTGTTGAAATGTATGAAGGTGTACATCAACTTGAAAAAAGAATGTCCTTCTTTAGACAGTTTGAATATTGGTGGTGGATTCCCTATCAAAAATTCATTGGCATTTGATTACGATTACCAATATATGGTGGACGAAATTTTGAATCAAATCAAAATTGCTTGTGATGAAGCAGAAGTGCCAGTGCCGCATATTTTTACAGAATTTGGCTCATTTACCGTTGGTGAAGCAGGTGGCGCTGTTTACCAAGTTTTATACCAAAAGAAACAAAATGACCGTGAAAACTGGAACATGATTGACTCGTCATTCATTACTACGTTACCAGATACATGGGCGATTAACAAACGTTTTGTAATGCTGGCCGTTAACCGTTGGAATGATACTTACGAAAGAGTACTTTTAGGAGGCTTGACCTGCGATGGAGATGATTATTACAACTCTGAACAGCACATGAACGCCATATATTTACCAAAATACAATAAAGAAAAACCATTGTATATTGGCTTCTTCAATACGGGAGCGTATCAAGAAACGATTGGAGGTCATGGTGGATTACACCACTGCATTTTACCGCAGCCTAAGCATATATTGATAGATAAAGATAAAAATGGAATTTTTGCGCATGAAGTTTTCTCAGAAGAACAAAATGCAGCACAAATTTTAGAAATCTTGGGCTACAATAAAAAATAATTTGTTAAATTATACCCAAATATAAACCAAACACAAACAATTAAAATAAAATGAGCAAAGGACCTATTAGTCAGTTTATAGAAAAACACTACCTTCATTTTAATGCAGCAGCTTTAGTAGATGCCGCAAAAGGATATGAAGAGCATTTGTTAGATAATGGTAAGATGATGATTACCTTAGCAGGAGCAATGAGTACTGCTGAATTAGGTAAATCATTAGCAGAAATGATTCGTCAAGATAAAGTACACATCATTTCTTGTACTGGTGCTAACTTAGAAGAGGATATTATGAACTTGGTTGCTCATAATTCTTACAAAAGAGTACCTAACTACCGTGATTTATCTCCACAAGAAGAATGGGATTTGTTAGAAAACCATTACAACCGTGTAACGGATACTTGTATTCCTGAAGAAGAAGCTTTCAGAAGATTACAATCGCATTTATTTGATATTTGGAATAAAGCGGATTCAACTGGAGAAAGATACTTCCCACACGAATTTATGTACCAAATGATTAATTCAGGTGTTTTAGAGCAATATTACGAAATTGACCCTAAAGATTCTTGGATGGTGGCAGCAGCTGAGAAAAACTTACCTATCGTAGTTCCAGGTTGGGAAGATAGTACTATGGGTAATATTTTTGCTTCTTACTGTATCAAAGGACAATTCAAAGCAACTACTATGAAAAGTGGTGTAGAGTACATGATGTGGTTAGCAGACTGGTACACAAATAACTGCGCTGGAAAAGGCGTAGGTTTCTTCCAAATTGGTGGAGGTATCGCAGGAGATTTCCCTATTTGTGTAGTACCTATGTTGTACCAAGATATGGAAATGCATGATGTGCCTTTCTGGAGTTATTTCTGTCAAATTTCTGACTCCACTACAAGTTACGGTTCTTACTCAGGAGCAGTACCAAACGAAAAAATCACTTGGGGTAAACTAGATATTACTACTCCGAAGTTTATCGTAGAATCTGACGCAACTATTGTTGCTCCATTAATTTTTGCATACGTTTTAGGCCAATAAAAATATTATCCCCAAATATGAAAAGAGTTATTGTAGATTATTCCAAACTTACCAGTGAGATTTTAAATCTATTAGTTGAAAAATTCCCAGAAGGGTATGATGATTCAGACATTGTTCGTTTCAAAAATGCAAAAAATGAGACGATTGAAGCAGTAGAAGTAAAAACTGAAGACACTATTTATTTAGTGAAAGTAAGTACAAAACTTGCAGACCGTATTGTTAATTTTGACGACGATGAAGAAATGGATGGCGATGATTCATTAGATGCGTTGAAAGAATTAGAAATTGATGCAGATACCGCTTCAGATGAAGAAAAAGCAGACAAGGATGAGGATATGGACGATGACGACGAGGATGAGGATGCAGATTCTGATGAAGACGATGAGGATGATGATGAATAAAAATATTAAAAAACTGGTCACAACGACCAGTTTTTTTTTACCTTTAGGTGCATAACATAAACCAACAATTCCTCTATCTGTACATCCTTTTTCTGACCACATTACACAAAAAAAAGACTCACAATTAAATTGCAAGTCTTTCTATATTTATAATCATTTTAAACTATCTTGAGTAATTTGGTGCTTCCTTAGTGATAGTTACATTATGTGGATGGCTTTCACTTATACCACTTGATGTAATACGAATAAACCTACCCTTTTCTTGTAATTCTTCTACCGTTGCAGAACCACAATATCCCATACCTGCACGTAAACCTCCTATAAATTGAAGCATACTTTCATTCAACTCACCTTTATAAGGAACACGCCCTACTATACCTTCTGGAACCAATTTTTTCACATCATCTTCTACATCTTGAAAATATCGATCCTTAGAACCTTCCTTCATAGCTTCAACTGAACCCATTCCTCTGTAAGATTTAAATTTTCTTCCTTCAAAGATAATTGTTTCTCCCGGCGATTCTTTAGTTCCTGCTAAAAGCGATCCTAGCATTACTGTTGAAGCTCCAGCAGCAATGGCTTTCGGAATATCACCTGTATAACGAACACCTCCATCAGCGATAACCGGCACTCCTGTCCCTTTAAGTGCAGCAGCAACTTCTAAAACTGCCGAAAACTGAGGAAATCCTACACCGGCTACTACACGTGTAGTACAAATAGATCCTGGTCCAATCCCTACTTTTACTGCATCAGCTCCATTTTCAGCTAAATATAATGCCGCTTCAGGAGTAGCAATATTACCTACAACTACGTCTAACGAAGGAAATTTTGCTTTTACTTGTTTGAGTACATCAACCACACCTTTCGTATGTCCGTGTGCAGTATCAATAATTACCGCATCAACACCTGCATTTACTAAAGCTTCAGCTCTTTCTATAGCATCAGCCGTAACACCTATAGCGGCCGCAACTCTTAAACGTCCATATTTATCTTTATTTGCATTGGGTTTCTGAGTCAATTTAGTTATATCTCTAAAAGTAATTAAACCAATCAACTTATTTTCGGCATCAACTACAGGAAGTTTTTCAATCTTATTCCCTTGCAATATTTCTTCAGCTTTTGCCAAATTAGTCCCTTCTGGAGCAGTGATCAAGTTTGTAGAAGTCATCACTTCTGTAATTCCTTTTTGATTATCTTTTACAAAACGTAAATCACGATTAGTTACGATTCCTTTTAAAACTCCAGCCTCATCAACCACAGGAATTCCTCCAATACTAAATTCCTGCATAGCTTTTTTAGCATCAGCAACTATAGCCGACAAAGGTAAGGTTACTGGGTCTAATATCATTCCACTTTCCGCACGCTTAACCTTTTTTACTTCAGCAGCTTGCTTTTTAATTGACATATTTTTGTGCAATACACCAATACCTCCTTCTTGAGCCATTGCAATAGCCATAGCACTTTCAGTAACCGTATCCATAGCTGCAGAAACTATAGGTACATTTAGTGTAATGTTTTTTGTAAATTTAGTTTTGATACTTACTTCGCGTGGAAGCACTTGTGAGTAGTTTGGAATAAGCAATACATCATCGTAAGTTAATCCTTCACCAATGATTTTAGTTGTGTGTGCGTTCATCTTGCAATTTGTAGTTAAATTGCAAGCAAATTTATGTAAAAGAAATGACTTATTAAAATTATTACTTAATTCATCTAACAAATACTTCTTTTAAAAACGAAGAACATACTTTTTTTGATTAAATTCTAAATATACGTTGGAGATTACAAATGACAGAACTCATAATATAAAAAAAAACATTATTGAGGTCATTAGATAATTTCATATCTTTAAAGTATTGTAAATACTGAGAAAAATGGAAATTTTTAAAGGACAAAACCTCTTAGAGTTTGCTGAATGCTTCAAAACAGATGAAGATTGCAAAAAATATTTGTCAGATTTGAAGTGGAAAGAAGGTTTTTTATGTAGAAAATGTGGTCATACAGCTAGTCAAATTCGGAAAGATTTTTCTAGGACTTGTAATATTTGTAGTCATACAGAATCTAGTAGTGCCAATACCCTTTTTCACAAATGTAAATTTGGCTTGAGAAAAGCATTTTTTATCTGTTTTGAAATGGCTACCACTACTAAAAGCCTTTCTGCTCTGCAGATGAGTGTACGTTATGGAGTTCAGGAAAACACCGCTCGTTTGTTTATGCATAAAGTTAGAGAATCCATGAAATCTAGTGAAAATCATCCAATGGATGGTATTGTTCATGTCGACGAATTTGTTGTAGGAGGTCATGAAGAAACTAAACAGGGAAGAAGTTATGATAGCAAGAAGAAAAAGGCTGTTTGCGCCCTAGAATTAACAGAAGACGGGAAAGTTAAACGATTTTACATTCTTAAAATAAAGGACTTTTCTTCAAAATCACTTCGTCAAATTTTTGACAAACACATTGAAAAAGAAGCAAAAATAACCACTGACAAGTGGAAAGGATACGCACCTATTTCAGAAGAGTATAATATCACTCAAATTCTTAGTAAAAATGGTTCCAACTTCAAAGCTTTACACACAATGATTCATCAAGTTAAAACTTGGATTAGAACGACTCATTCTTGGGTAAGTGATGGAAATATTCAGCGTTATTTTAACGAGTTTTGTTACAGAATAAATCGTTCTCAAAATAAAGAATCAATCTTTCACAATTTGATTAATAAAATGGTAAAGGCAGATAAAATTAATCAAAAGGAATTAGTATGTAGTTAATTGATGACCTCTAAAACATTAAATTAAACATTTTTTACAATATGCAATTTCGGAAGAATCATTTATAACAAAGGCACCTAATTACTTATAAAAAACTTTGCTTTAGATAAAGATTGTATTACAGCACCAATATTTTTTTAAGTTTTGAAAATAAAACTTAATGTCATAATAAATAGCTGTTTTTTTTGCAAGTTCTGGATAGATGAACTTCAATAATCATGTTGATTTTCATTTAATCCTAATAACAAATATCACGTTACATTTAAAACAACAAAAGCTGCCCTACTTGGACAGCCTTAATTTTAAACTTATAAGTTTTGTGTTTTTATTATAAATTCATCGAGTAATTTAAGATCAAAAAAATTCCATTTAAAACTTAAACTCTAAAGTACCATAAACTACTCTAGGTTCTGATGGAATAATTCCTGGACCTGGATATCCAGTTGCTCGGCGTGTAAAATACCAGTTATTAGTAATGTTATTAATGCCAGCCTCCAACTTAAACATACCCCATTTATATGAAGTTGACAAATCCATCACATAATAAGTTGGAATTTCGCCAAATACACCAAAAATATCATCCTTAGGATTCGTTTTTATATTTGAAGCATCTGTAAATTGAGAGGAAACATAAGTAAATTGAAAACTTGTCAAGAAATTTTTATACCCAAACCCCATACCAGATTTCAAATTGATTAAGGGTACAAATTCTACTTTATTCCCTTTAATTGATTTTACATCTGATTGCAAATACTTTGAATCTGTTATTGATAAATTAGAAAACACATTCCATGTTAAATTTGAAGTTTGTGGCAAAAATGTTTGCGTCAAGTTCAGATCTAAAATACTTTCAACCCCATAAGTAATAGCAGTTCCTACATTATCTCTAAAACGAACAGAGGATGAGAAACCATTTGGATCTGGTGCTTGATATTCACCAATTTTCTTATCATAATACAAAGTAAATCCACTTAAGTCAAATGTTAAATACTCTTTAATTTTACCTCGAATACCAATATCTGAAGTAAAACCTTTTTCGTCAGTAATATCACTTGCAATTGCCATTCCTTGAGTAGCCGTACGAATGTCATTGAATGTTACTGAACGATAATTCTGAGAAAGATTGCCATAAATTTCTATTTTATTTAGTGGTTTATAACTCAACCCAACACCTAAAAGTACAAAATGACGATCTTTAACATTATTTTCATTTTCTAATTTATCTAACAATACATTACCGGAAAGATCTAAATTAATTTTTCTAAAATATCCATTAGCACGAGTTTTGATATATTCAAATCGAAACCCAGGGGTGATAGAAAAATTATCATTAATTCTGAAGATATTTTCTCCAAATAATGAGTAATTCAAATTTGGATATTTATAAGACGATTGGTTCGAATATAAAGGAAATTCATCGTAAGCTATTGAAAAATTTGGAGCTGTTCCGGATGCTCCAGCATTTTGCAAACCAGAATTATTAGATTGGTAATATTTACCTCCTATCAGGAATACATTCTTTTTACCAAGAAATTCATATCTATTCAAATAACGCGCTTCAGCCCCCCAATTTCTAAACTCACCTATCAATAAATCTCTCACATTACTTTCTGCATCTAAGGCAGAAACTTTAGTTGCACGATAGCCTAAAGCTTTTCTAGAAGCGTCTAAACCGAATAATTGCAACGAGAATTCATCGTTTGAAAATTTATGCTTGAATAATAAAGCAAATAAATTCCAATCTATCGCAAACCAATTTCGTGCACGATTACTTTGAGTTGGATCTTGTTTAAACATTACATCAGTTAAACCACCAGATTGTTTCGCTAAATATTGAAAATGTGTATAATCAAAATGCAAAGAAGTATTTTCTGAAAATTTATAATTCAGATTGCCAAAATAGTTTTGTGATTCAAAGTTAGAATTAGGTCTGAAGCCATCACCTTTTTTATAGTTAGCAAAAGCAGAATAACTAAACTTCCCTTTAGTACCACTTAGACTCGTAAAATTAGAAAACAACCCAAAAGAAGCAGTTGTAAACCTAGTTTCTGCTTCGAATGCCTTCTTACTTGGAGATTTTAGTTTAAAATTTAACATCCCACCAAATTGTGTACCGTATTGTAAGGATGCAGCACCACGTACCACTTGAATTTCCTCAATAGCTTCTGTGGGCGTTGCATAATAACTTTCAGGGTAACCCAAAACGTCTGCACTTATATCATAACCATTTTGACGTGTGTTAAAGTTAGAAGTCCTATTGGGATCCAAACCGCGCCCCCCTATTGACAATTGCAAACCTCCGTCAACCGATTCATTTATAGTCAACCCCACAACTTGTGCATAAATTTGTCGAGCATTATTAGTAGATTTATTTGCCACTAGATTAGAAACCTGAACCACTTCCGTTTTCTTTCCAGCATAAATCGCGGTACCTTCAACATCCTTTAATTGCTTGATACCAGCAATTTTTTTTCGATTTTTTGAAATAACCACTTCATTTAATTTTTTATTAAATGGCGTCATAACAACATTTAATGCGGTTTGATTAACTATAATTTCAATTGTTTTTTCCTCTAAAGTATAATCTTCTGACAAAAAAACAAAAGTATGTTTACCTGCTTTTTGTAATTGAACCTCAAAAAAACCTTGAGCATTAGAAAAACTGGTCTTTCCTGTGTTTTTATTTAAAACTTCTATGCTATTTAATTTCACACCTAACGTATTAGTAATAGTACCAGAAACAGTATACTGTGCTAAACTAGAAGCTACACTAAATAATACAAAAAATACGATTAATTTAAAGTCCTTTAATTTCATCATGAAAAGGTAATATCCAATTTTTGGGTTTAAACGATTCTTTTTCTTGTGCTAAATCAACTTTAGGATTGATAAAAGGTTGACTTAATCTACCATTTAAAGCAACGTAGCTTTCTACGTAAACTTGTGGTTTTATATAGCCTGATTTTTCATAATATGCTCTCAAAATCTGAGCATATTCTAATATAAAATCCGGTTGAAATGCCATTTGTTTTTCCTGAAAAGGGGTCAAAAAATCAGCATTGTTTACAAAATCTACTTTTCCTGATTTCGAATCAACTACTTTGAATTGTGCATAACCCGATTTTTCCATTAACATTACTCGCCATGAAAAACGAAAACCTTCTTCCGTCCAAAACAATTCACCTGGATAAACTAAATAGCGAAAAGGTATAAGCAATTGCAAGAACATAAAAAAAGACAAAAAGACTATTACAAAACGATTTGTATCAATAATATTTCTTTTTGTACCTAAGAAATTCGAGCTATCTAAACCTAACCATTTCAATAAAGTATTTAATATACTAGCATGAAAATCTGCAGAAAAATAAATCAATGTACTTACAATCATTACATAAGGAAAGACTCCTATAGGAAAAAGCATTTTTGTAAACACATGAAACACAACTACTAAAACGAAGGCAAATTTGCGTGTTTTTTTGGAAAGCAATAAAAAAGGAATAAAAAGATCGTAAAGCGCTCCTATCCAACTCATTGCAAAGTGCATCCAGTTTTTTAATAAAAGAGAACCAATAATTGGCAAACCAGAACTCATTGGTAACCAAGTTTTCAAAGGTTGGGCTTCCAACAACCAATCTGAATTGAGTTTTACTAATCCAGCGTAGAAATAAACAATTCCAAGCATCAATTTTAAAACATCAATATTCCATTGAGGAAGGTAATTTTTAATTTTATCTTTATTCAAATAAGCATCTACAGAATAATTAGCATTGGCTGGTAAAAAAATAAGAATAAAACTAACCAACGAAATAAAATAATAGTGATTCAGATAGGTAGTCTTATCCATCAATTCAATATAAGTAAAACTGACGAAAAAAGAAATAATGGCTAATCGATACTTAAAACCAATAGCAACCAAAAATGCTGAAATTGCACAAATTAAAAATAACAAATAAGTATAATTCCCTATGGGTTTAACCCATTCAAAACCATAGAAAGTAAAATGATATTTTGGCTGGATATACATTTTTTCAATCCATCCATAACTCCAAAAACGAATTATGCTAAATAGCATCATCAAACCAAACGCTAGCCTATAAAAAGCTAGCGTTGCTGATTGTTGAGTTCTATTTAAATAGTTTTGAATAAAATTAATCACCGTCTGCATCAGCATAATCAACACTAATATTTAAAGCAGCCATCATATCTACCTTAAAGTATTGCACATTTTTTTGAAGTTGATCATAAGTTTCTAACATCTTTAACTTATTAGCATTCAGTTCAACAGAAAAACTATCGTTTAAAACAGCAATTTTAGAGTTACAAGCTGTAAACTGATCGTTAATAATAGTAACTAAACTAACCCCATTTTTAGATACATTCAAATGTTCAATATAACTTTTCAACGAGCTACCTGAAGCATTATGTGCAAAATGTTTTCCATTAAAGAAATCACTAGATGCATTAACTGCATCTTGCAATAACAATTTCGAAATATTATTTTTATAGTATGCTTCTGTTTTAGTAGGAAAAAGTGTCCCTGTAGAAAACACCCCTGAAGGTATCCCTACTTTGCCTGCACGTATTTGACGTTCGTAATAATTTACAAACGTATTTACCATCAAATTTGTTGAACTACTTGGAGTATTTTGAGAGCTAGCCACAAATTCATTTCTATAAGTAGTATTCCAATGCGAAACAATTAAATCTGCATTGAACTTTAACCTAGTCACTAAATTATTCAAATAATCTTTATACTTACTAGCGTTAACATTCCCAATATAAAAATCCAATAAAGCATTATCATCAGCAGCTAATCCATACAACATAAAATCTAAAGCTGGAAAACCTTGTTTAGAAAATTGACTGATAGCACTAAAATCATAAGTACCTGAGCTTATATTAGCTTCTATTCCAACAGTATCAGTAGGATATGTATTAGTTGCACTCACAAAATGAATTTCAGTTGCCTTGCCTACACCAAACATCCCTACGCTTTGATAAGCTCTATAAGCTTGTAACCAAGACGCTCTAACCGCTTCCAGTTTTAACTGATTTGGTGAAGCTGTAAAAGCATCAACATCGTTTTTAAAAGCATTTACCTTGTTTTGATAATTTTGAAAAGATGGAATAATAATATTATCAGCCCAATTTTTCAACATGACAGACCTGTCAAAACTATCTCCTGTATTTACAACTGTTCCCTCATCATTTGAGTTACAAGCGTAAATAAACAGAAAAAGAAAAGGTATAAATAAAAGCTTTTTCATTTTTAGGATATTTGAATGTGCAAAATTAAAAAAAGCAATGCTTAGTAACATTGCTTTTACAAAATATTTTTAGTTAACTTTTTCAGCTTGAGCAACTGTAAAACCGAATTTAGACGCAATTTGATTTGCTAAACCATCAATTTTAGCATTTAAATAGTCTATATCCCATAAACCATTAGTCCCACCAATCAAATCATTTAAAATTTTATCAACTTCAGCTTTTGACATATAAGGAGCTTTAGTACCTGGTTTGTTTGTATAACGTAAAGCTTTTATAAAACCGTAACCCTCAGATAAATCGTGAAATGCTTTAATTCCATTGTCACCTGAAGTTAATTTTTCTTTACCTGCCTTTAAATAATATACCGCTCTTACCGCAGCAACTTTAGCCAAATTTTCTTTAATTACAGCAATTTGTGCATCGCGAGTATCATAATCGTTGTTAACAATAGCTGCACGACCTTTGCGGAAAGCTAAATTAATTGCCGCTTTAATAGTATTAAAATCAACATCGGCATTTACTTGATTAATATAGCTATCCCAAAATTTTCCACCTCCGGCACCATAGATGTAGCCATAAGCTTCGTCCCATTTATGTTCCATATCTGTATAGTTCTTCCCAGCAACTAGAACTTTATTAGTATTATTAACTCTATTAGAGGCTTCATCTAAAACAGAAGTACTTAAGTAGTTATTAACTACTTGATCCATAAAACACGATCCCATTAGCCCTTTCAAAACAACTTGTATAGGCTCTAAACCGTTAGTAGCATAAAAACGTTTATCAGTATAAGTACCCGCAACACCAGCAGCAGCATTTACCGCAGGATTACCAGCCGTAGTTAACGAAGTTAACAGATCTTCAAAAAATTGCCTTTCCGCTACTTGCTCTACGGTTGTCCCTCCTCCTTGCAATTCGACAAAGAATTCTTTAGAAGCTGCTGTTTTGTTTCTTAGTTGTTTATCAGTAGCTGCATTTAATTCAGGTAATAAAAATGGAGTATTGGTATTTTTATACATGTTTACCAATTTAGTTGCGTCAACTACTACCCCATCAGTCGATTGTTTTTTAACGTAGTCTCCCATTTCTTGCAACATCATCAAACGAGTAGTTTGACCAGCATAATCAACAGTTGTAGCACCATTGCGATCAAAAGTGTAAGTTTCAGGAACATTATACTTTGGCGTATTATCCACAAGTACATCATCATTATCTTTAGTACAAGATACGAAAGCTAAAGTAGCTAATGACAATCCTAATAAACGAGCTTTTGTGTTCATATTTTTATTTAGATTTAGTATAAATTGATTTTCAAGTGCAAATATATAGACTAAATCTAAATAAGCAATATTTTATTTAGATTATTTTTAAATAAAGATTTAATGATATTTATTAAAAATTTTAAGCGCTTCATTATAAGCACTTTCAAAACTCATAGCACTTAGATTATGATCTGCTTTTTGAGTGGTAAAATAAGACAACATCTTTTCCGTTGGCATATTTCCAGTCAATTTATCAGTCGCCATAGGACAACCACCATGACCTTGAATCGCACCATCAAAACGACGACAACCTGCTTTATAGGCAGCATCAACCTTTTCATGCCATTTATCAGGAGTAGTATGCAAATGCGCTCCAAACTCAATTGTGGGATATTTTGGAATCAAATTCGAAAATAGATAATCAATTACTTCTGGAGTTGAAGAACCAATAGTATCAGAAAGCGAAAGAATTTTAACACCTAGACTAGCCAGTTTCTCTGTCCACTCCCCTACAATTTCCACATTCCACGGATCACCATATGGATTACCAAACCCCATAGAAATATATGTGACTACTTCTTTATTAGATTTATCGGCTATATTCAAAATTTCCTCTAAAGTAACTAAAGATTCCGAAATAGTTTTGTGCGTATTACGCATCTGAAAATTTTCGGAAATTGAAAATGGAAATCCTAAATATTGTATAGCTGCATGCTGTGAAGCATTTTCTGCACCTTGTGTATTAGCAATAATGGCTAATAATTTACTTTGAGTTTTAGATAAGTCCAACTTTGCTAACACCTCTGCTGTATCCTGCATTTGCGGGATAGCTTTTGCAGATACAAAACTACCAAAATCAATGGTATCAAAACCAACACGAAGTAAGGACTGAATATATTGTACTTTTTTATCTGTAGGAATGAATTCCTTGATACCTTGCATAGCATCACGGGGACATTCAATAAGTTTAATTTTCTCAGCATTCATAAATTCAAAAGTACGGGTATTTATGCTTTTTCTAAAATCTTTTTGTTAATTGCTTTTACTAAAGCTGGTCCTTCATAAATAAAACCTGTATAAAGCTGTACTAAACTAGCTCCAGCTTCAAGTTTTTCTAAAGCGTCTTCAGCTGTATGAATACCTCCAACACCTATTATAGGGAAAGCTTTATTACTTTTTTCAGAAAGAAAACGAATTACTTCTGTCGAACGTTTGGTTAAAGGTTTTCCTGACAAGCCTCCCGTTTCAATTTTATTAGCTGACTGCAATCCTTCTCTAGAAATAGTGGTATTTGTAGCAATAACTCCAGCAATTTTAGAATCTTTAACAATTTCGATAATATCTAATAATTGATCATTTGTTAAATCAGGAGCAATTTTTAATAAAATAGGCTTCACAGCCCCTTGCATATCCTCTACTCCAACGTATTTTTTAAAATTAAGTTCTTGTAAAGTACGTAGTAAATTGGTTAACGGTTCTTTATCTTGCAATTCTCTAAGACCAGGCGTGTTGGGTGAACTTACATTAACCACAAAATAGTCAACATAATCATATAAAGCTTCAAAACAAATTTTGTAATCCTCTACTGCATTTTCATTAGGAGTTACCTTATTTTTACCAATATTCCCCCCTATCAAGACCCCTTTATTACGTTGTAAACGAATAACAGCTTCATCTACCCCTCCATTGTTAAAGCCCATACGATTAATAATAGCCGCATCTTCTAGCAAACGGAACAATCGTTTTTTTGGATTACCTTCTTGAGCTTTTGGAGTTAATGTCCCAATTTCAATAAATCCAAATCCAAAATTAGACAGCTCATTAAAAAGTTTGGCATCTTTATCAAAACCTGCTGCTAAACCTACTGGGTTTTTAAATTTTAATCCAAAAACTTCACGTTCCAAGCGTTTATCATTTACTTGATACATCGAACGAATAAGACTAGAAACACCAGGAATGGCATTTATGAAACGGATGGTACTAAATGAAAAATGGTGCACATTTTCAGGATCAAACCTAAAAAGTAAAGGACGGAAAAATTGTTTATACATGATTTTTGTTGTGTTGTTTGGCAAAAATAGCAATTCGAAGTCGAAATATAAAATAGTTTGTATTTTTGCACTACTATTTCTACAATGAAATCATAATAAACTGGAACCTCTAGGATATCCTTTTTTTTTGAAAAAGCATGAATATAAAGTTAATAGCCATTGGCAAAACCGACAATAAGCAGTTACAAACCTTAATTGATGAATACATCAAACGCTTGTCTTTTTACATCAAATTTGAATTGGATATTATTCCCGACATCAAAAACGTAAAAAATTTATCGGAAGCCCAACAAAAAGAAAAAGAAGGTGAATTAATCTTATCGAAGCTTTCCCTTACAGATCAATTAATCCTATTAGATGAAAATGGTAAAACATTTTCAAGCGTTGGTTTTTCAGAAGAATTACAAAAAAAAATGAATTCTGGAGTAAAAACCTTAGTTTTTGTTATTGGTGGTCCTTATGGTTTTAGTGAAACCGTATATAAAAAAGCCCATGGAAAAATATCCCTTTCTGCTATGACTTTTTCCCATCAAATGGTGCGATTATTTTTTATTGAACAACTCTATAGAGGATTTACAATTTTACGAAACGAACCTTATCATCATCAGTAATTATTCCTTTTTATAATAATGAGGGTTTTCTACGATTCCTTTCTTAAAAAATTTTCGAAGAGTTTGTCTCAAAAAATTATCGGTACGCAACACAAGATCTTTGATTTTCTCCTGAGGCCATCCTCTAAAACTAGTCACATGAAAAGTATCGCTACTTTTTAAAGGCTCGTCTGAGAAATAATAATTCGACACACAACAACGATTTTTATCCACCAAAACTTTAGATACTGAGTGAAGCGAATCATTATGTGTTGCCATAACAGCTAATCGATTAAATTTACTTTCAATAGTAACTTGAGGTGCTTTTAGTCCATTAGGCCAAACCTCTAAATTACCTCCATATTCTATTTTCCATTCGGGAGTTACATAATACAACAAATTCAAAACACGCCAGCGTTGACGTTCTTTATCATGTGAATTATCTAAATGTGGACTTAAAAATTGATTTTTTTCCATTAACGACAAACCGCCTGCATACAATTTTTCGTCGGGATAAATATCTTGCAATTCGCAAATTTCAGCAATCAAATTGACAACTTGAGGGTCTTGAAAAGCATAAAGTACCTCTTCTAAAATTTCAGAATGCTTATCCATTTGTGCCGAGATGTATTTATCTTCCTTCAAAGATTTTTTAAGTTTCATCTCAGATGATGTAGGAAAAGATTCCGCAATTGCTGTAGCAATAGCAACAGGCAATAAATTATCTATGTAAAAAAAACCTATGCTATCACGAGTATTTATATAATTAACACGCAACATCTCTTGTTCCATCAATAATCGTTCACAAATGAGTAGCGCTATTTTTTTTCGATCTATCATGCCATTACTTTTCCTATTCCCCAAAAATAGCAATTTTAAGTTTTTGAGCCGTGATTATATCATTATACATTTCTAATAAATATGAATTTCTTTGAGGAGAACTTTGATAAGGCAACTCAAACAAACGATTAATCATATCTATCAAATCAGATTCCGAGCCATTATAAAGATGACACAACGCCAATGCTTTTTCATCATCAATCATGTTTTCATTACAAATTATGTGACGCCCTTTAAACAAAGCATTAATTATCTTTAATTTAGTTCCCGAATTTTGAAATGAGAACAACAAATGTACTTGCGCTTCTATAACTAAGCTTTCTAAATGTTCATTTGAACTTACTTTTACATATTCAACATGATCTAAGGCATTAATCCGATTCAATAAAACTGTAGGTATTGTACTTGAGGCAATTTTAAGAGATCTGTTAATTTTATTCTCAAATAAATCTAAAAGAAAATTCACCGCTTGTTGATTATCAGAAGTTCTTAAATCGCCATGATAAAGGCAATATGTACCTAATCCATTTTTTGATTTAATCTCTAAATTACCCGAAAAAGCGGGTATCAACCTAGAGTTAAATCCTGAAGCTGTTAGAATTGAATTCTCAAAATTCGAAATCGTAAAGATTTCTTTATTTTTTTCAAAAACGGCCTTATAACGTTCATATTTGAATGCTTCTAATTTGAATAGAATTCTTTTGATCCAATTTGTTTCCTGCAAGGCAATACCTCTAAAATAATTATCTTCAAGGTTATGCAATCTTAAAAAGCAATTTGTATTTAACAATCGTTTATCTGTTAAAACCGCTGTCGTTTTCAAGCTTTCGAAAAGTATTGGAAAATCATTTTGATTGAGCCTGTTTAATAATTCTTCACTAGATCGAATTGCAACTGAAAGAGGGAATTTTGAAAAGAGTAACCAAGGATATTTCTTTTTTTTATAAAAATGTAATTCCTCAACCAAATTACCCAAAACTTCACATTCTTTAGGAATTACATCAACAAAACAATGCAAGTAAACTTTAACCCCAATTCGTTTTAAAGCACAAATTTTAAAATATACGTCTATAATTCCACCATATACAGGCGGAAAAGGGTTATCGAAACTAACTAAATGAATTTTAAATTCTTTTTTCATTACAGCAAAAATAAAGCAATTTATCAAGTAGGAATCAATTTTTATATATTTGCTGAATAGTATTATTTTCTTTTAAACAACTATAGTTACTAATTAATAAATTTCATGCCTTTCTTTTCAGTAATCATTCCTCTGTACAACAAAGAACATTTTATAGAAAACACTATAAAAAGCCTCTTAAATCAAACCTTTACTGATTTTGAAATACTAATTATAAACGATGGTAGCACTGATAGTAGTGAAGCATGTATTTTAAAACAAACAGATTCTAGAATTCGTTACTTTTCAAAAGAAAATGGCGGGGCTTCGACGGCCAGAAATTTCGGAATTGACCGTGCTCTAGGTCAATTTATATCTTTTTTAGATGCTGATGACTTTTGGTATCCAAATGTATTAGATACTTTTTATACAGCAATACATGATAATCCTGAGGCTAAAGTTTTTGGTGCAAGAATAGAAATAGAACTTGCTGATAAAAAAATATATCCCGCAGTATATAGCTTTGATACTACTCCAAAATATCAATTATTAGACTATTTTAAAAACAGCTTGAAAGAAAGTGCACTCACAACAATTTCTAGTACATTTCATAAAAGTGTATTTGAAAAAATTGGAAATTTTGACACTAACATAAGAAGCGGACAAGATACTGATCTTTGGATCCGTATAGGACTAGAATACCCTATACTGTTTTGCAACACCCTCGTAGCCCGTTACTGCTATGATCCAAAAAGCTTATCTAAAAACTCCAATTTTTACGCCAACAAACTTAATTTTTCAAAATTTAAAGAGTTTGAAAAAGAAAATCCAACACTCAAAAAATTTCTTGACTACAACCGATTAAGTTTTGGAATCAGATTGAAACTTTCCCATAGAGAAAAGGAGGCTAAAATACTTTTTAAAGATATAAACCTGAATAATATTCCTCATTCTAGATGGGTTTTACTTTATTTACCGGCCTCGATATTAAAGTTACTTCTAAATGTAAAATTTATTTTAAACAAACTTGGGATTGTAAAAACGGTTTTCAAATGATTAGTTTTCTTTTCAATTTCTTTACTCCAAATGCTGATAAGCCCCTAAATCTGGTGGCAATGTTCGTAGTTTCCCTTCAATATCATTGACAATAATAAAACTACTATTCCCCTTACCTATAACACTAGAATTTTTAGTTATTTTCAAATTGTTTTTTGCGGCATCTACAAATTTTGGATCATTAGTAACTTGCCCATTTGTAACTAGATTCTGTTTAGTCTCAGCCTTTTTTACAAAATCATACATCGCTGTCTTAAAAACATTAGCTTGGTCAATAAATTTTATCAAACAATTACTAAAGTCAAAATTAAAAGCTACAGCATCATCCTTTTTTAAACCAACTTCTACATTATTATTCCCATATATAATACAATTGACAAAATTTGCCTTTTCTAAATTTGAAACATACAAAACGTCTTTTTGTTTATAGGTATTATCTAAATATACGGCAGGGGATTGTCTACCTCCGTTACTCCAAAAATTAGCAAATGTACAGGAGTTAAATTCATAATTCCCGCCTAAAATACAGGCAAAACTTGACTGACCACATTTGTTTATAACTATATTTTCACCATAAACTTTCCCTTTTCTTGCAATAAGACCAAAATCAGAGCAGTTATAAATTTGAGTATTTTTTATTTGTGTAGTGGTACCATCGTTTCTATCCACAAAAATCCCCATAGATCCATTTTTAATAGTAGCATGATTAAAACTATTATTAGTACTCCCATCTGCAAGATAAATAACACCCCATTGTCCAGCAATTTCAGAAAATCCAGGCTCTAAACGATCACCTTCAAAAACCACTTCGTTCTCCATTTTCTTAGTATCTTTAGATACTTGCCCATTCACTTCTATTGTAGCAGTTTTCTTTACAAATATTCCAGATTGATCATGAAAATGAATTCTAGCCCCAGCATCTATAACTAATTTTTTAGTAGCAGGCACCCCAGCATAACCATATATCACATAGGGTTTTTTATTTGTCATATGCAGTTCATTTCCATTTAAAGGATCATTCTCATCAAGTTCAAATCCATAAACTCTACTATCTTTATCACCATCATTTAATTCTAAATATTCTTGATTTTTCTTTGGATATAAAAAATAAGCGTCTTGAATTAAAGTCACTAAATCTACTTTTTGCTGGTTAGCCCCCGTATCAAAAAGAATTTGGTCTGTGTATAAGAAATTTGATGCGTTAGTATCTAAAACCCCTGCTGTCTCTTCAATTAAGACATACAAACTATCGTTTGCCAACAATTCTACATTTCTAAACACCTTTCCCTGTCCTTTTTCGCCAGTCATTCCGTCTACCATCAATCGGTACTTAGAATTTTCATTTTTACCTAAAACAATTGACGGAATGGTTATATCTTTATCACTCTTATTATATACTTTTAAGCGATAGGTACTCGAGGCTACTCCCGTAAAAACTGTATCTAAGTAAACCGTGTCTTTAGAAAAAGACAATTGCCCGTTGCTAGGCACAGTATCAAAATCCTTACGACAAGAAGTCAAGGAAATTAAAAAGAGAGAGACTACAAAAAGAAGGTATCGCATCAGAATTGTGATTTTTTGGATAAAAATAATCAAAATATACTAACGTCAAAATTTGAAATAAGTATAATCTGATTAAAATTAATCCTATTTTTCGTAATTTTGATATTAGAATAATTACATATGTTACTTGATAAAGACGATTTCTTAGAAAAAATCAACAAAATGTGTCAAAACACTTTGATGCAAACTTTGGAAATAAAATATACTGAGGCAGGTGCCGATTATTTAGTCGCTAAAATGCCTGTAAATTCTAATGTACACCAACCCATGGGATTGCTACATGGTGGCGCAACTGTAGCATTAGCAGAAAGTGTAGGAAGTGCCGCATCATTAATGCTCGTAAATCTAGAAAAACAAGAAGTTCGAGGAATTGAAATTTCAGCAAATCATTTGAAAAGCAAACGAAATGGTGAAGTAACTGCTACAGCAAAACTTTTGCATCATGGAAAATCGTTACACTTATGGGAGATTAGAATTGTTGATGAAAACGAAAATTTGATTTCACTTTGCAAATTAACCAACATGGTTTTACCTAAACGCGAACGTTAATGGTAGAAGAAAAGTAAAATCCTACCCTAAAACTAAATTCATGAAAAGTATATTTGAAAGAATTAGCATTCAACAAAAAATGAATCTACCTTTTGTTGTTTACCGCAAACCCAATTCAAAAACTTTAGTTGGACTTTTTCAAAAAGACGATCATTTGTACAGTACGAATGATTTTTCTGAAAAAGCTTTCGTATTCGCTCCTTTTTCAGGAACAGCGTTACTATTTCCTTTTGATAAATGCGAAACCAAATACAACTCTATTTATTTTGAAAAAGATTTTGTATTTGAAAATGACAATGAAATTGAAAATATTTTTCAAAAAGAGCATTTTATCCAACTGGTGCAAAAAGGAATAGAAGTCATTAAAGATGGGGTTTTTAGCAAATTAGTTTTGTCTAGAAAAGAGCAAATTCAACAAGAAGCTCTAGACTTATTTAATATATACGAAAAAATACTGTACAAATATCCAAATGCATTTTGCTATTGGTGGCATCATCCTAAAATTGGGACTTGGCTTGGTGCAACCCCAGAGAAACTATTTTCAATTACCGAAAACAAGCTACACACCATGGCGTTAGCAGGTACACAAGCTTACAAAGATTCTGAAAATGTGATTTGGAAAAAAAAGGAGCAAAAAGAACAAAAATATGTAACAGACTACATCATTGAACAACTTCAAAAAGAAACATCCGAAATCAAGAAAACAGAACCATATACATCTAGAGCGGGTAATTTACTTCATTTACGAACCGATATTGATGCGGTACTTGCTCCAACTGCAAATTTACAGCATATAATACAAATACTTCATCCAACTCCTGCAGTATGTGGACTACCAAAAGATCTTGCAAAAGCCTTTATTGAAACTAGCGAAGGCTATGACCGTACTTATTATACTGGATTCTTAGGCGAAATCAACCATAATTTCAGCACTAATGAAAACGAGACACATTTGTTTGTCAATTTAAGATGTATGGAAATAGATGCGCAAAATATAAATATTTATATAGGCTGCGGAATCACTAAAGATAGTAATCCCGAACACGAATGGGAAGAAACAGTAAATAAGGCAAAAACAATGAAAACAATTCTATAAAATAGTTTTAAAAAACTTTTTTTGAATACAAATACTAAATACAAATAAATGAAATTAGATATACTCGCGTTTGGAGCACACCCTGACGATGTTGAACTAGGTTGCGCTGGTACGATTGCAAAAGAAATTAGTTTAGGCAAAAAAGTAGGCATTATTGATTTAACCAGAGGAGAATTAGGTACTAGAGGAACAGCCGAAATTAGAGATCAAGAAGCGGCAAAAGCTGCTCAAATTTTAAATGTTCAAATCAGAGAAAATTTAAATTTTAGAGATGGTTTTTTCAAAAACGATGAGTTACATCAACTTGAAATCATCAAAATAATACGAAAATTCAAACCTGAAATAGTTTTATGTAACGCTATTAATGACCGACACATCGACCATCCAAAAGGTAGTCAGTTAGTGTCCGATTCTTGTTTTTTATCTGGTTTGACCAAAATAGAAACTTATTTAGAGAACAACAAACAAGAAGCATGGCGCCCTAAAGCGGTTTATCATTATATACAATGGAAAAATATTGAACCTGATTTTGTTGTTGACATAAGCGAACATATAGATTTAAAAATGCAATCCATTTTGGCTTACAGCTCGCAGTTTTATGATCCTAAATCAAACGAACCCGAGACCCCAATTACTTCTAAAAACTTTTTAGATAGTGTAAAATACCGAGCTCAAGATTTGGGAAGACTAGTAGGCGTAGCCTATGCAGAAGGCTTTACTACAGAAAGATATTTGGCTGTCAATAGTTTACAAAATTTATTGTAATTTTTTCGAAAAAACATTTGCAAGAGCCGAGTTTTGTTGTATATTTGCACTCGCAATACGGAAGCATAGCGAAGTATTAAAAATGGTGATTGTAGCTCAGTTGGTTAGAGCGTCGGATTGTGGTTCCGAAGGTCGTGGGTTCGAGACCCATCATTCACCCAAAGTGAAATAAAATATAAAATGGTGATTGTAGCTCAGTTGGTTAGAGCGTCGGATTGTGGTTCCGAAGGTCGTGGGTTCGAGACCCATCATTCACCCCAAAAAGCTCCTTTTAGGAGCTTTTTTTTTTACAACAACTTCAAAATATCAAATCCATAGAAAAGCATGAAGATTTGATATTTTATAGGATCAAGCGCTAAATATATAATATTTTAACTTTGAATTTTCCTTTTAAAAGTGAACAATTCTTTGCCCTCTTATACCCCTCAAGGGGACAATTCTCTAAATTATACCATAAGACTACAAATAATATTTTCCATATGACATTTGAATATTGGTATTTTCAAAGTTATACTGTTTTAAATTTAAATTTACCGCAAGCAAAAACATCTTTAAAATCATTAAGGAATTAAGAAAATTTAGAAAAAATTCAATGAATTAAATAACTAAATTAAAACGGTAATTTCAAAACTTAAATGGTATTAAAACAGTATACGGTCTCGATAGGCCTCATATCACCAATAACGATTTAGGCCTTAGAAAGAAAAAATCATTCATATTTCTCTAAAAAAAATACCCTTCCAGCTTTAAGCCAAAAGGGTACTTCTAAAGTAATATCGAATCTTACTATTCCTTTTCCCAACTTCCTACAACAGAGGTAGCCAAAGCATTACCCAACACATTTGTTGCACTTCTAAACATATCACAAAAATGATCTATAGGCAATATCAAAGCGATACCTTCCACTGGAATATCAAACATGCCACAGGTAGCTGCAACCACCACTAAACTAGCTCTTGGGACTCCCGCAATTCCCTTGCTGGTAAGCATTAAAACCAGCAACATGGTTAATTGTGTTCCTAAATCTAAAGAAACCCCATAAGCTTGCGCAATAAATATACTAGCAAATGTCATATACATCATACTCCCATCAAGATTGAAAGAATACCCTAAAGGCAACATAAATGACACGATTTTATCTTTAATCCCAAAACGTTCTAACTCTTCGGTCATTTTCGGAAAAACAGCTTCACTGCTTGTAGTACCAAAAGCAATAACTAACGGCGACACAATATGTTTTAATAATACTTTAAGTCGGCTACGTAAAAACAGATACCCCACTAACAACAAAGCAAGCCAAAGCGAAGAAATACCAACTAAAAAGGAACCAAAATATTTAGCATATGTAAGTAACAACTCACCTAAATCACGAATAGCAAAAACACCCGCAATAGCACCAAATACACCAAGTGGTGCAAATTTCATCACATAATTCACCATTTTCAAAATAATATGCGATGTTTTATCTAAGGCATTCACCACTGGTTTTGTATAATCTCCTAAAGAAGCCGCAGCCAAACCAAAAAAGATTGAAAAAATTACAATCTGTAAAATTTCATTTGTAGCCATAGCCTCCACAACACTTTTTGGTATGATGTGCTCAACAAAGTTTTGTGCCGAGAAATTTTGTGTTTTCTCAGTAACCTCAGCCGCAGTAGTCACATCTACCCCACTAAGATTCAAACCTGCACCTGGTTGTAAAACATTCACCCAAAACATCCCTATTAGTAAAGAGATAAATGAAGCCGTAAAAAACCACGCTAGCGCTTTCCCTCCTATTCGCCCTACAGCTTTAATATCGCCAAGCTTAGCTATACCAACTACCAAAGTCGTGAATACTAAAGGCGAAATAATCATTTGTACTAACCTGATAAAAACAGTAGCCAACATTTTTATGTAACCACTAAATTCTTTTGCAAAATCTTCAGAATAGTTATTGTGTATAAAAATTCCTAGTACCGCCCCTGCGATCATAGCAATTAAAATCTGAACAGTCAGATTTGAAAAAATTGATTTTTTTTGAGTATTTAAATTATTAACTTCCATTATTTAGATTGATAAATTTTATTGAGTAAATAATAATCCGCTAGTACTAAAGCTGACATAGCTTCAACTATAGGTACCGCCCTTGGCACCACACAGGGATCATGCCTTCCTTTTCCTTGTTCAACGATTAATTCGCCAGTATTAGTTAAAACTTCTTGCTTTTGAATAAGAGTCGCTACCGGCTTAAATGCCACACGGAAATAAATATCCATTCCATTACTTATACCTCCTTGAATTCCCCCCGACAGATTGGTTTGTGTACTCCCATCAGCATTAAAAGCATCATTATGCACACTCCCTTTCATTTTTGCACCACAAAAACCACTGCCGTATTCAAAACCATGTACCGCATTAATTGACAACATTGCTTTTCCAAGTTCGGCATGCAATTTATCAAAAACAGGTTCCCCTAAACCAATAGGTACATTTTGTATAACACAAGTAATCGTTCCCCCTACGGTATCACCATTCTTTTTGATTTCCTTTATATAGCTTTCCATTTTTTCTGCAATTAACAGATCAGGACAACGAACAGGATTAGCCTCAATATTAGAAAAATCTAAATCTTGATAAGGTTTGTCTATAAAAATTTCACCTACGGATGACACAAAAGCTGTAATTGTGATTTCTGGAATTATTTGCTTAGCAATAGCACCTGCTAAAACTCTTGAAGCAGTTTCCCTAGCCGAACTACGTCCTCCACCTCTGTAGTCTCTAAAACCATATTTTTTATCATATACAAAATCAGCATGGCTAGGTCTGTAAGTATTTTTTATATGCGAATAATCATCAGATTTTTGATTGGTATTAGGAATAATAAAACCAATAGGTGTACCTGTTGTTTTACCTTCAAACATCCCTGACAACAATTGAAATTCATCTTCTTCCTTACGCTGGGTAACTATAGCTGATTGCCCAGGCTTACGTCTTTGCATATCCTTTCTTATCAGACTCAAATCTATTTCAATACCCGAAGGACAACCATCAATAACTCCACCAAGTGCCTCTCCATGAGATTCGCCAAAAGTGGTTATTTTAAAAATATTTCCGAATGTATTACCCGCCATAATTTTGTTAAAACGCAAATATAAATAATGTTTGTACGATGTTGAAGTATAAAAATTAAAAATATACCTCTAATTAAACATTTATTTAATAAAATTATAACCCATTAGTAGAAAACACAAAAAAAGCTGATTCAAAGAACCAGCTTATAATATAGTATCTCACACTCAATTTATCTTCTAAATTTATTACGAGTTATTATGTTTTTCAATTTTGCTTTTAAATCTTCGCCTGAATCATAAATCATTTGTTCAGTACTAGGAAAAGGTACAGCGCGACGACCAAAATAAGGCATATAATTATCATCACAAGCTCTACGGTCTCCATTGAAATTAGCAAAAATATATTCAAAAACGTATTCGCTAGTTACAGGAAAAGCATCAATAAGTTGATTCGTCTTTAAATCTAAATAATCTATTTTAGCTGTAATTTGACAAGCTTTAAACTGCTTAGATTCATAAATAGTAGCTCTAATCGTTTTAAGATTATCTACCATAATAACATTCCCTTTTTCATCTTTTACCTGATTTCCATTCTGGTCAAGCAAGGGTTTTTTACCATCAGTAATTTGCTTTTCTTTGATAAATTCGCGCTCTTTTATTTGCTCTGGAGAAACAGCTATTTGTCTAAAATTAACTAACAAAGCAAAATCATACTTGATTTCTTTTTGTTTATTATTATGATAAACAGTCCATTTATCATTTAATCCAAAAGTACTAATATCTAGCAAATCATTTTCCAATCGAACAGGAATAACCATGTTCGTTTCATTTCGAGTATAAACATGTACAAAGTCAGTACCTTTATTATGACACTCAACCATCAATTGCTTTACATCTTTATAATCAGGATTTATTTGATTTAGATATTCCAAATCATCAAAAGCACGGCGAAAAGTCAATTTATCATTAACCTTCATTAGTTTCTTTGAATTATCATACAAATAAAGACTCAATTTATTTTTGGCATTTACAATTTGAGTAGAATAATCCTCAAAAGGAAAAATAGCATTTCGTCCTTCTTTAATTAAGTACAAAGGCAAAATTGGCTTAATTCGCTCTTGTCTATTATGCAATTGGGTATAAGTATTAAAGATTTTTTCCAAATTAGATGGATTAGCCTCCTTTTCCCACATAGCTATTGCCTCTAAATCCCGTTGTTTCGCTTTTGCAAAAGCCTCTTCTAATAAGTACACATAATCTTGTTTGCCTTTGGAAGTTTTATTAGAACGAAGATTTTCAACTGATTTCCCTATGGCTCCATCATAATTTCCATCGCTAAGCATGGTTTGGGTTTGTTTTACACCGCTACACCCTACTAAAAAACCGATAAGTAATATAAGCGTAATTGTTTTTTTCATAAGCTGAATTTTGACAAATATAAAATATTAGGTCAAATATTGAGCCAAAATGGATAAAGGTTTATTTATATCCTATTTGCATATTTACTTTTTTGAGGATTTGGACTGGTATTCTAAATCCTATTCGGTTGTGAAAGTTTTGCCTTCATCATTCGATAGTTCGCCATGTTGACGCACAAAACCATTTTCTAGTTTGTAAAAACTCAGTCGGCGTATACTTGTTTGCTTCCCATTTTTAAAGGGACGACTCATAAATTACCTGCGGTTGTTTTCAAATTTTCCAGTGAGAAATTCGGTGGTGCCTCGGGTGTTGAAGTAGAAAGTTTTAGCGAACTTATTTATCGTTTTGAGCGAGTTGCTCCCATAAGTGAAAGCAATCTCATTAAAAACCACCTAAAGTAGACTTCAAAAAAAAGAGGCGTTAAATGCCTCTAGTTATTCTCTCTGAAAACTTTACGAACCCATAATGGATGGAATCTCAATGGTTCCGTTCAACATTGGTTTCATTGTTGGCTCTTCGAGCCCAACGAAACCTTAGCTGTTAGCAGTAGTTAGTTTTGACTGAATATCTTAAACCTTTCTTTTTCTTTGATTAATGCTACAAAATCATCAAGTTCATTTTTTAAATCATCGATTTCTCTTGGCATTTCTTTGTTAGCAAGTTCAGGATTATAAGGTGTTTCAATTTTATTCTCAATTTTATTTATTTCTTTGATATATGTGTCAAGTTCAGTAAATTTTTTCCCAATATTATAATTTAAATCAACTGCGGCATCATAAGTTTTTAAATCAAGGTTTGTTTGATTTTCGTTTAAAAATTCTCCAGTTTTAATATATTCTTCGTAGGCTTCTATATGTAATTTTCTCAGTTTCTCTGAATTTGCATAGTGAACTCTGTGATTAATTGCAGTTCCATATTTATCTAAACATCGGCGTAGTTGTACAAATGTTTTCGAATAGATTTCAATTCTCCAATTAATTATTATTAAGTAAAAAAGAAATAGTGAAAGTAGAATTAAAATTAAGCCAACCCAAAAACCATATTCATTTGAGTCTTCATTGAAAACTTGTTTATTGAAAATGGATATTAATGCTAAAAATATATTTCCATTAACTAAATTTACCCCCGAAGCAAATATTAGAGAAGCGACCGTAAAAACTATTCCTCTTCTGAAAATTTCTAATTTAAAATATTTTGTTTCAAGTTTTAATGGTATCATAAGTATTTTTCTCCAGTTAGTTGGGTTCTAATTACTGCTAACTCACAAATGTGCGCACCTTTTTTACGCATCTTGTGTTCAAAGCCCAATCGAGCTTCTTCTGAAGTTCCGTAGCTTTTAGTTTGTTAACGCTAAACTATAAAAATAAATGATACTTTGCTTACGGGAAACCGTAAAAAAGAAGTTTTTTTAATAGAAGTTTTTTAAAATAAAATGGTCCATCCTGATAAAAATAATCTGAAAGTTATGATAGGTGTTTAATTGAAGATTTTTATTATTTTTTTGAGGGCATCGGGCGGTATTCTAAATCATATTCTGCTGTAAAAGTTTTGCCTTCATCATTCGATAGTTCGCCATGTTGACGCACAAAACCATTTTCTAGTTTGTAAAAACTAAGTCGGCGTATACTTGTTTGCTTCCCATTTTTAAAAGGACGACTCATAAATTGCATGCGGTTGTTTTCAAATTTTCCGGTGAGAAATTCGGTAGTACCTCCCGTGTTGTCTACCCAAGTTTGTTGCCATTGTTCTGTGGCGGCATTATAGGTATTAAAACTTTTTCCTGCATAAAGCAATCCTTGTTGTTTGTTGGCAGACGTCCATTCTTCTAGAAGGATGCAATTGTCTAGAATTTTTGTAATTTTTGAAGTTCCCGCAATTCCTTTTGAGCTATACACTTGCCATTCTCCAATCCAAAAATCAAATTCATTGTATTTTGGGTTGGCCTCACAGGGTTTCTGTTGCGCATGAAGGCTAAAAGCGGTTAGTACACTTAAAAACAATATAAACTGTTTCATTTTTTTGAGGGATGATTTTTGAGATTTATTTAGGCATTTTATTCGTGTTCCAAATTTCTCTATGCAATTCACGAGCATTAGACTAGTGGCAAGAAGAAATAGTTGTTTCATAGCTAGAAAATAAAAAAAGTACAAGCAATCTAATGAAAATGCTTGTACTTTTAAGTTAATGAAAGTGTAAAACTTTTATTATTTTGTAGGAATTGGTGGTAATAACTTACTAGCTACTTCACCAAAACCAATTCTTGTGGATTCGTTTTGACAATATCCTCTCATGATAACGGTATCTCCATCGTTTATAAACTTACGTTCAGAACCATCGTTCATTAAAATTGGGTTTTTACCACCCCAAGTTAATTCTAACATCGAACCAAATGAATCTTCTGTAGGACCAGATATAGTTCCTGAACCCATCATGTCTCCTGAGTTTACACGACACCCATTGATAGTATGGTGTGCCAATTGTTGACTCATAGTCCAGTACATATATTTGAAATTAGTCTTTGAAATTACTTTTTCTTCCACGTTTTCAGGAGCAATAGCTACTTCTAAATTGATGTCAAAAGCATGGTCGCCTGTTTGTTGTAAATACGGAAGTGGCGTAGGTTCTTGCACTGGCGAAGCACAACGGAACGGTTCCAAGGCATCCATAGTCACAATCCATGGAGATATTGAACTTGCAAAGTTTTTAGCTAAGAATGGGCCTAGTGGTACATATTCCCACTTTTGAATATCACGAGCGCTCCAGTCATTCAATAATACCATACCAAAAATATAGTCTTCAGCTTCTGCTACAGGAATGTTTTCACCCATAATGTTAGCATCCGTGGTAATAAAAGCTGTTTCTAATTCGAAATCAACTAATCGAGACGGACCGAAAACAGGTGCTGTAGCATCAGCCGGCATGGTTTGTCCCATGGGGCGGTGTACGGGAATACCAGTAGGTACTATAGTGGAACTTCTTCCGTGGTAACCTACAGGAATGTGCAACCAGTTAGGTAATAATGCATTTGCTGGGTCGCGGAACATTTTCCCTGTGTTGGTTGCGTGTTCTTTACTTGAAAAGAAATCGGTGTAATCCCCTATATAAACAGGCAATTGCATTTCAACTTCATTACAGTTAAAAATAACGATGTCGCGATGTTTTGCGTTATCTCGTAACTTCGGATTTTCAGCATCAAAGATTTCTGAAATACGGTTACGCACTAAACGCCAAGTTTTTTTACCACATGAAATAAATTCGTTTAAAGCATCTTGCAAAAAAACATCGTCAGTCAAATCGATACCCTCGAAATAACCTAATTGGTGTAAAGCTCCTAAGTCGATAGCGTAATCTCCAATACGCGTACCTACGGTTACGATATCATCTTTAGTTAAAAAAACTCCAAACGGAATATTTTGAATAGGGAAATCACAGTCAGAAGCTACTTCTAACCAAGATTTTCTATCAGGATTGTTAGCTGTGATAGGCATATCTTAATTTTTTGTGAAATTAAATTGTTTTAACACTTCAAATATAGTTTCTATTGGGATTATACCAAACACTTTTTGTAATTTTGACCACCATTTAATTAAAATTTTATAAAATGTTACGCGACGAACAAATTTTCGACTTAATTCTTGATGAACAAGATAGACAAATTCACGGTATTGAATTAATTGCTTCTGAGAACTTTGTAAGCGACCAAGTAATGGAAGCGGCAGGTTCTTGTTTAACCAACAAATATGCTGAAGGATATCCAGGCAAAAGATATTATGGCGGTTGTGAAGTAGTTGATATCGTAGAGCAAATTGCTATTGATAGAGCGAAAGCTTTGTTTGGTGCGGAATATGTAAACGTACAGCCTCACTCAGGTTCACAGGCTAATACCGCTGTTTTTGCAGCATGTTTGCAACCTGGAGACAAAATTTTAGGTTTCGATTTATCGCACGGGGGGCATTTAACACACGGTTCACCGGTAAATTTCTCTGGTAAATTGTACCAACCTGTATTTTATGGGGTAGAGCAAGAAACTGGGATGTTGAATTACGATAAAATTCAAGAAATTGCTACAAAAGAGCAACCAAAATTAATTATCGCAGGGGCATCGGCTTATTCTCGTGATATGGATTTCAAACGTTTCCGTGAAATTGCTGATTCTGTTGGTGCGATTTTAATGGCCGATATTTCACACCCTGCAGGTTTGATTGCTAAAGGTTTAATGAGCGACCCAATTCCTCATTGTCATATTGTAACTACGACTACACATAAAACTTTACGTGGTCCTCGTGGTGGGATGATTATGATGGGTAAAGATTTTCCAAATCCTTGGGGATTCACAACGCCTAAAGGAGAGGTGAAAATGATGTCTAATTTATTAGATATGGCAGTTTTCCCTGGAAATCAAGGAGGACCATTAATGCACATTATCGCTGCTAAAGCAGTGGCGTTTGGAGAGTGTTTATCGGATGAGTTTTTCCGTTATGCGGTACAAGTACAGAAAAATGCTACAGCTATGGCTGAAGCTTTTGTAAAAAGAGGTTACAACATTATTTCTGGCGGTACAGACAACCACATGATGTTAATAGACTTGCGAAACAAAGGGATTACGGGTAAAGAAGCTGAAAATGCCTTAGTTAAAGCTGAAATTACGGTAAATAAAAATATGGTTCCATTTGATGATAAATCACCATTTGTAACTTCTGGTATTCGCGTAGGAACACCTGCTATTACAACTCGTGGTTTAGTAGAAGCTGATATGGACACGATTGTAGATATGATTGACCGTGTGTTGATGAATCCTACTAACGAAGAGGTATTAGAGCAAGTAGCGGATGAAGTAAACGATATGATGAGCGAAAGGGCTATGTTTGTGTACTAAGCAAATAATAAATATAAAATGTAAAAAGGTCGGTGTTTTTGAAAATACCGACTTTTTTTATTCATAGATATTGCAATTGAACCTATTAGAAACGTTATTAAAAAGGTCATTTCCTTTTTGCTTATTTATGTGACTCCTCTTAAAATTGATACCCACCAAAAAAAAGTGGTATCTAAAAAATACCACTTTTTATGTATATCAAAATCATTTATGGATTTAAACCAAAGCATTTTCTTTTAAATACTCAGCAATTTGAACTGCATTTGTTGCAGCACCTTTTCTTAAATTATCGGCAACTATCCACATATTTAAGGTGTTTTGCTGACTTTCATCTCGACGAATTCGTCCTACAAAAACATCATTTTTACCTTCAGCATACAAAGGCATTGGGAATGTAAATGTATCTATATTATCTTGAACAGTAACCCCTGAAGTATGGTGAAGAATTGTTCTAACCTCAGTCAAATCAAAATCATTCTCAAACTCAATATTAACAGCCTCACTATGCCCTCCTACTACTGGCACACGTACTGCTGTTGCAGTAACTGCTATCGTCTTATCGTCTAATATTTTTTGAGTTTCACGAACCAACTTCATTTCCTCTTTAGTATACCCATTTTCTTCAAAAGTATCACACTGAGGAATTAAATTTCGATGAATAGGATATTTATAAGCCATCTCTGCTTGAACACCTGCGTATTCATTTTCAAGTTGACGTACAGCTTTTACTCCTGTTCCTGTAATCGATTGATATGTAGAAACAACTACTCGCTTAATATCATATTTTTTATGCAAAGGCGCTAAAACCATCACCATTTGTATGGTCGAACAATTAGGATTCGCTATAATTTTATCTTCTTTAGTAAGCACATTGGCGTTGATTTCAGGAACAATCAATTTTTTACTAGGATCCATTCGCCACGCCGACGAATTATCAATTACCGTTGTACCAGCTTGTGCAAACTTAGGAGCCCATTCCTTAGAGGTTTCTCCACCAGCAGAAAAAATAGCAATTTCAGGTTTCATATCAATAGCCGTTTGCATTCCAACAACCTTATATTTATTCCCTTTAAACTCAATTTCTTTACCTACAGACTTCTCTGAAGCTACTGGTATTAACTCTGTAACTGGAAAATTTCTTTCTGTTAATACTTGTAACATTACCTCTCCTACCATACCGGTAGCACCTACAACGGCTATTTTCATTACTCTTGTTTCTTTAAAAAATTGTATAGCAAATGTAACGAATATTTAATTTCAAAATCGTTCTTAACATTTTTTTATATCATTTTAAATAATAAAAAAAAGGCTGTCCTTATAAAAAAGCACAGCCTAAAAATTTTAAAAAAAAGTATATTATTTCAAGGTAAAACTATTTTTAGAAACCAATTCGCCTTTATCAAACACATTTACAAAAAAGGTTCCCTCAGTAATTTCACTAACTGGTAAATCTTTCTCTATTTTAACCGTTTTATTTTCATATCGTATAGAGGAAGCAAAACTATAAGTCAATACTTTTTCTCCGAAAGTTTCCATTTTTTTATCTCCTAGCACATTATTCTTACTATCAATAATTTGAACATAATATGTTTTATCACCAGACTTAGCTATTTGATTTTCAGCAATGGTAAAACTTATTTTCAAAATATTTGCTCTACTTGCTTTATCTGTAGCTATTTGTTTACCATTACTTTTTTGCTTAACCGCGCTCGTTTGCAAATTAACAACAGATAGCTTAGAACCTTTTTCAACAGTTTTAGCCAAATAGTCATTTCTAGAAATTAATGTATCATTTACCACTTTAGCTTTTTTAAGCTCCGTACTAGTACTATCCACTTTAGTTGACAATGAAGCATTTTCTTTTTTCAACCCTTCAATTTGTCTGAGTAAATCATTAATTTTAGCTTTAAGATTTTGAGCATCGCCTTTAATTCTAACTATGGCAGATGCATCAGTACTTTTTGTTTTTTCTAATTCAGCCATCAACTGTTGCACCTTATCACGTTCCGCCATTAATTCTTCTGACATCGTTGAATTAGAAGCAATAGTTTCTTCTAAGGTTTGTTTGGTTAAAGCTAAATCACGCATCACCGCTTCTTTTTCACTTTTCACAAGCGATAAAGAAGTTGTAGCATCTTCGGTTAACTTGTACATATAAACCAAGCTTCCAATTAACAATAAACTTAGAATAGCTATAATAGCTTTCAAACCATTACTATTGTTTTTTGTCGAGGTAGTATCCATAAAATATAGGGTATTGGGGTTACATTTTGTGCGAATTTAATTTTTTTATTAAAGATTACAAACTATAACGCAACTTTCTATAAAAATAGTATTTTTGGAAAGCAATAAATATTTTTCATGGAAAATTTAATTCGTTTTAAACAATCCGATTTAACAAAAATTACAAGTTATAGAAACGGTGAGGTGAAGTTCGGCGAAAAAATTCAAATCATCCCAAAAGATGAAGATCCTTTTGAATTCTTAAAACGTAGCGAAGCTAAATATGTATTATTAGGAATCCCCGAAGATGTGGGAGTACGCGCTAATTTAGGAAGAGCTGGAGCTAAATCAGCTTGGGAAAATACCCTACAAAGTATCGCAAATATTCAACACAATAAATTTTGTAAAGGCCATCAACTAATTATATTAGGAAAAGTAGATGTTTCGCAAGAACTTAGTGAAGCAGAAGACTTGGACCAAAACAATGAAGAAGACCGCAAACAGTTATTCAAAATAGTTGAGAATATAGACAAAGAAGTTTCCCATATTATTTATCACATTATCAAAGCTGGAAAAACACCAATTATTATAGGTGGTGGACATAACAATGCTTATGGTAATATTAAAGGAACAGCCTTAGGGTTAGGAAAATCAATCAATGCAGTTAATTTTGATGCGCATTCTGATTTCCGAATTTTAGAAGGCAGACATAGTGGCAATGGGTTTTCGTATGCCTATGAAGAAGGTTTCTTAAAAAATTATTTCATTTTTGGACTTCATGAAAGTTATACCTCAAAAAGTGTTTTAGACATCATAAAAGACCGAACCGAAAAAGTAAAATACAACACTTATGACGAAATAAAAATTCGTCAAACTAAACTTTTTCAAACCGAAATGAAAACAGCACTAGATCATGTAAAAGGGGATCCTTTTGGAATTGAAATTGATTTAGATGCAATACCTAATATTCCTTCAAGTGCCATGACTTTAAGCGGATTTTCCGTTGAGGAAGTTCGACAATTTATTTATTTCTTCGGAAAACATAAACATGCAGCCTATCTACATATTTGCGAGGGTGCTCCTTCATTAGGGGAAGACAAAAACCCGCAATTAATTGGCAAACTAATAGGTTATTTAGTTACGGATTTCATGAAAGCCAATTCCTCAAATTTAAAATAGTTAACTTTGCAAAAATTATCCTTATGACATTTGAAGAATTAGCTTTACACCGTAACCTCAACGAGGCTATTAAAGAAGCAGAATATAATAAGCCTACAGAAATTCAAGAAAAAGCGATTCCAACAATTATGGAAGGGATTGACTTAGTAGGTTGTGCGCAAACAGGTACGGGTAAAACAGCTGCTTTTGCCATACCGATCTTAAATTACCTAATTCCAATTGTAGGTTCAATGAAAAAACGCAAACACATACGCACGTTGATTCTTGCCCCTACCCGAGAACTGGCATTACAAATTGAAGAAAGTTTTAATAAATATGGTAAATACACGAATTGTACCACTTTGACTGTATATGGCGGTGTTAGTCAAAATTTTCAAGTTGATAAACTAAAAGAAGGTGTTGACATTTTAATTGCTACCCCTGGACGCTTTTTAGATTTAAACAAACAAGGTGTTATAGACATCAATCACGTACACCATCTTATTATTGATGAAGCTGACTTAATGCTTGATATGGGTTTTATTAATGATGTACGTAAAATTACCAAAATAGCCCCGCAAAACAGACAAACATTGCTATTTTCTGCCACAATGCCCATTGAAATCAGGGAAATTGCAGAAGAATTTTTGAAGAAACCTAAATATGTCGAAGTAAAATCAACGGTTTCCAACAGTCAAAACATCAGTCAATCCGTTTATTTTGTCGAAAAAACAGAAAAAAAACAATTACTCTTACACACAATTAAATCTTTAGATTTAAAAGACACTATTATTTTCGTTCGTACTAAGCAAGGTGCTGACAATATTGTTGAATTTCTAAGAAAACACCAATTAAATTGTGACGCCCTTCATGGCGACAAATCCCAAAGTACTAGACAAAAAGTACTTGAAACTTTCAAAAACAAAGAAATCGATTTTTTAATTGCTACAGATGTCGCTTCGAGGGGTATTGACATTGATCAATTACCTGTAGTGATTAATTATGATTTACCTAACATTCCTGAAACATACATTCATAGGATAGGCAGAACAGGTAGAGCTGGACATTCTGGAATTGCCATTTCATTTTGCGGAAAAGACGAAGAAGTGTATTGGAAAGAGATTACGCGTCTACTAAAATCAAAAGTTAAAACCATCGAAGATCATCCTTTTCCTTGGAAAACAACAGTTCGCAAAAAAAATACAAATACTTCTAGCAGTAAACCTTCACAAAACGGTAGTCCAAAAACTAATAATAGAAGTGGAAAAAATTCAAGAAAATCAGAAAATTCTAAGAAAAATAAGAAACGCTGGTACTAAAAAAAAGGAAGCACCTCTTTTTTGGAGTTAGAGGTACTTCTCAATCAAATAAACAAACTAAAAAACTAAACTATTTTGAAATGATTAACAAAATGTTAAATCATTCTTGCATTAAAATCTTGGGTCTAATTTAACTCAAAAAATTAGATTAAACGATTAAATTCGATAAAATGCATTTTTTAAGTAAAAATTTAAAAATATTCCTACATTAAATATCAGATTAGCCAAGGTATATTCATAAATATTATTTTTAATACCTAACCTACTTAACTTTAATAATACACTTGAAACCCCATAGATTGACATAATGCCAATTGCTTTTCAAAAAGCATTTCAGTAACTTCCACAATATCATCTTCCTCTTCACAAAGTGAAAAATACAAATTATCTAAAGGAACACTTAAAATTGGTGCTCTTTGTGCATAACCTGTGATTGCTTTAGCCCCAGTAACATCTAAAAAATATTGAAAAGTTTCTTCTTCTAATTCTAATTGAAAAGTGTTTGCAAAATGAATAATTTTTCCTTTAAGTTTACCTTCAAAAAATTCAGCAATTTCCTCAAAACTATAATAATAATTATCAATATTTAATTCGTTTCCTCTTCCTCCTATCACTAAATAAATAAGTGCATAATCCTTAAAATGTCGGTCTTCGTACAATAGTGTACTTATATTAGCTTCAAACCCCTCTAAACTATCAAAAGTTGTATACACACTAGTTATACCATACTGTAATGCTAATTGTTCAAGAGCAGGCACAATAGGGCTTTTTCTAGTATGATTTTCAGTACAATATTCTAAAACATAAATTTGATGTGCCATATTACTTTAGTAAGTTATTTTTGCTAAAAAATGCAAATTTCGGAAGTTTTTACATGATTACAACCTCTAATTATAAAAACAGACCTTTTTAGTGAATCCAAAAAACCAATATTTTTCCGTTTTTTTTTTAGTAAAACAAACTATCAAGCCTTACTAGAACAAAATAAAACAAAAAAAGGATTTTACAAAAAGTAAAATAAAACCCTACAAATCAACAACATAAACCCACACCCAACCCAAAGCAATCAGTTTTTCATTAATCTAAATTTTAATTGTTTTTTCCTGTAGATAATCCTACTTTTGACTAGTATTAAAAACCAATTTATGAATCACTTACTTGCTATAGTTTGGAATCCTGCTGACGGGATTACACTTGGTAACTTTACTATTAGATTTTACAGTTTAATGTTTGTTATTGCATTTTCGTTAGGAATTGCGCTTATGAAACGTATTTTCATTCGTGAAAACGAACCTTTAGAAAAATTAGACTCCCTTTTTGTATGGATGGTTATTTCTGTATTACTAGGCGCACGTTTAGGACACGTTTTCTTTTATGATTGGGATTATTATAAAAACAATCTAGGTGAAATTCTTCTGCCCGTACGTTTCAAACCTGAGTTTGAATTTACAGGTTTTACAGGTTTGGCCAGTCACGGTGCTGCCATTGCAGTGATAATCTTCATGTATTTTTATGCTAAAAACGTGATACATAAACCAGTACTTTGGGTTTTAGATCGAATTGTTATTCCGGTTGCCAGTGGTGCTATTTTTGTTCGTATTGGTAATTTTTTTAATTCTGAAATTGTTGGGGATATTACAGATTCTACGTTTGGAATTAAATTTGTTCAAGATGCCATTTCAAAAAACGAGGCAATTACTCAAACAGGAATTTTAAATTACCGCGAAGCTTATAGCGAATTAACCGCTAATCCTAAATATGCCGAATTGATTAACGCTATTCCAGCAAAACACCCATCGCAACTCTATGAAGCATTTGGTTACATTTTTGTTTTTGCATTATTATTTTTCATGTATTGGAAAACAGATGCTAGAAACAAACAAGGTTTCTTATTTGGTTCTTTTTTAGTTACTTTATTTACAGTTCGTATTCTTGTAGAATCAGTTAAAGAAAGTCAAGGTGGCTTTGAAAATGTTTTAGGAATTATGAGTACTGGACAGTGGTTGAGTGTACCTTTTATCCTTTCGGGTATTTATTTTATTGCTAAATCAAACCGTAAACTTAATTAGTTTCAAACTATTACTCTTAAAAAAATCCCCTGTTTCGATTTGCTGAAAACAGGGGATTTTTTTTAAAACTCTCAATTGAATATAATATTACCTCATTAAACCAGGAAAAACATATCGAAAACTCCAAAGTTTATCACTTCCTTTATCCTAATCTATTTTAAGTTAAAATGATTATTTAAAAATCAAACTTATAATTCGCCCCTAACATGCCTTGAGCGCCTTGCACAGGATAATTTAACCAACGCTCATAATTTTGATTCGCCAAGTTATTTCCTTTCAAATAAAACGTCAATCGGTCGTTGTGCTTGTATCCCACATACACATTGATATCAAAATAACCTTCCAAGGTTTGTATTGTATCAGGATTGGCGAATCCAGTATAATTAGTAAACTGGTCTTTGCGTTCGCCCACAAAGAAAAGTTGTGTTCCAGCATAGAATTTCTTCCCTACATTAAAATCGGAAGTAAAACCTACTTTCACCGTTGGCAAATTCCATGCTTCTTTTTCAAAAGTAACCTTATAACTGTTCAATTGACCGTTGATACCCAAAGTTATATTTTTATTCACATCGGCTTTTAACTCTCCAAACAAAGAGAGCGTCTTAACATCATCATATACTACATTAAAAGAATTCCCATAACTATACGAAGTACTTGGGGTTGCTAAATAAGGATTACTCACCTGCAAGGCTTTGTTTTTTGACGATTCAAAACTGGTTTTTAAATTATAGGAAATGGTATTCGCTAATTTTCCATTCAATCCCGCGTACACATTATATTGCGTATCTGTGGGCAAGATGTCAAGCGTAGGTGCTAAAAACTTATTTTGGGTCACAAAGTTTTCATAGGTATTTTGTTGCAATCCACCGTCAGCCCCCGCTGTAAATACCATCAAATCGCCCACTAGCTTATAGGAAGCTTTTATTTTAGGATAGATAAAAAATCCGCTATTTGTTGCTTGTGCTTGACCCACATAGACATTTTTCAAACGTGACAAATAGGTCAATTCTACCCCAAAATCGATGGATAAATTTTCTTTTTTGTAGGTAAAACTTGGATTTCCACTAAAAATCAAATGCGATTTAGCGATTTCAAAATTACTCCCTGAAGGTGGTGGCGTTAGTTGATATGAGGTATCAAAAGTTGTATTGGCATAATCTAAATTAAATTTTAGTTTCACTAATACCTCACGAATATCTAAATTGAACGATGGTTTAACCATAAAACGATTTTCTCTGGAACCATAATCATCCGAGAAACCAATATACTGCAACTGTAATTTATCAAAAAAGCTATTGGTAACGGCTAGTTCCGCTCCTGCTTTCAAAGTATTATAACTATGCTCTGGTTTGATATTCGAAAAATCGGTTAATACAAAATTAGGATTTTTCAAAGGCAATCCGTACCAATTATAACCTTCACGCTTATAGCTTCCGTCGGCTTTAAAACTAGTTTCCCCTTGCTGAAAACCATACATCCCTCCTACCATCAAATCAGAAAAACTATCGTCCAAAGCCACCTTTTTTATCCCTCCGCCAGAAGACAAATAACGTGCTGTAGCCCCTAAATATTGACGGTCGTCTATATCATGAGTAACAAACAATTCTCCGTTGAGTGTATTGTAATTTCCATACCCAAAAGTCACATAATTAGGCCAAAGTTTCTCCTCTTTTGGTTTTTCTACAGCCACCGCTTTTCCTTTGGCAGGCACAAAAGTAGATGCCACTGGAAAAGAAAAAATCTGGTATTTTACGGGTTCTTTTTTAGTGGTTTCGGTTTCATCTGTAGGTGGCACTTCTTTTATTTTAAAGGCATCTGAGATGGTAGGCGTATAAGGTTTTACCACATTCACGACTTCCGTACCAATGTTGTCGTCTTTTTTTTGAGCATTAGAAAACTGAATGATTCCTAACAAAACTATCAAGCTATATAATTGTTGGTATTTTTTCATATTTTAAATCATCTAGAATGAAATTACTTCTTTCATTTTTTTACCACGAAGGTCTCAAAGAAATTCACAAAGTTCACAAAGAACAAAAAACAACATCCTGTGCACTTAGTGCTTACATTGTGTGCTTAGTGGTTAATTCACTTAACCGACGAATTCGTTTTGGCTTCTTCGGCTTTAATTTTTGCTAATTCAGTTTGTGCTTCAGTTACTACATCTTCAAAAGAGCTAAAATTCTTTATAACACTTTCTAAAATATAGGTGGCTTGAAAACTATCTTTTAACCCATAGAAATTTTTAGCCATAATCACTAAACTCTTGGCTCCATAATATTTATAGGCTGAATATTCTTTGGCAATTTTTTGGACCACACTGTTAGACGCTTCAAATTTTCCGTCTTTGTGTTTGAAATATGCATCAAAATACAGCGCTTCTGCCATGAGTTCGCCTTTGGCAATTTTTTGCAATTTGCCATAACCTTCTCGTGCTTTGGCCCCATCTCCCACCTGCATAGCCGCACGCGCTACGATGATTTGCGCATCCGATTTGATTTTGGCATCAGTTTTTGGATTAGCCAACACTTTATCAGCATATACTACCGATTGTGCAAAGTCCTTTTTGTCGTAATAGGCTTTCATCAAATTCGCCTGCGCATACGTTTTATTTTGTGGAAAATCCGATTCGGTTTCTAATCTTTTTAAAATACCAATTGCTTTATCCGTTGCCTCATTTTTGACGTAAATTTCCGCCAAACGCGACAAAGCTTGTTCTGTATATTCGTTTCGCGCCTGTGCTACAATGTATTCATAATGTGGCACGGAAGCGTTTACTTCATTTTGTTTATAACTTATATCTGCCAAATTGTAATTCGCTTTTAAGGCATGCGCCCCGTTCGGGAAATTCTTTACATAACTTTTCAAATTCGCTATTGCTTGTACGGTATTCCCTTGTGCTAATTGCTTTTCAGCTGATTCCCAAGCATCATTTTCCAGTTCTGTTTCAGAAATATCCACAAAATTCAACGTACGTACCCAAGTGGCATACTCTTCCACCTTTCCGTTATCAACATATATCAAACGGGCAGTTTTTACGGCTTCATTTGCTTCATCAGTACGAGGAAATTCTGATGCTACTTTTTTAAACTTGGTCAAAGCCAACTCATCTTTATCTTCATTATAATAAATTAAGCCTTGTCGCAAAATAGACTTTGCGGTATAACTTCCTTTGGTATATTCCGTAATCAATTGGTCATAAGTCTTCAGCGCCATGGCAGTTTGGTTCACCGCTGTGTATGTATTGGCTAGCTCAAACAAAGCATCATCACGGTATTGCGAACTCGGAAAATTCTTGATAAACGCATTAAATTCAGCTATTTTCTTATCATTTTTACCTGCAAAACCTTGAGAAATAGCTTTTTGGAAAGTCGCATAATCAACATCCACCCCTTTCAATGCAATGGCTTTGTCGTAGGCTTCGATAGCGGGCGCGTATTTTGATGTCACAAACCTACTGTCGGCCAAACGCAAATATGCATCTACCAAGCGGGTTTTATCTTCTTTAGCTCCTTCTGTATATTTTTGAAAAAAAGGAATTGCTTGTTCGTATTCTTTTAATTTAAAATGTGTGTAAGCAATGTTATAATCGGCATTTTTAAATTCTGAAGTTGCTTTAGCCTCTGCAAATCCAATAAATTGCTTGTAGGTTAATAAGGCATTGCTAAAATCTTCCAAAACAAACTCCGTTTCGGCTTTCCAAAAGGTAGCTCGTGCAGTGATGGTCGCTTCTTTTTGTTCCGCAATAGCTTTTTTGAACATTTCCAAAGCGCCTTTGTAATCACTTTCATTATACAGTTCTAAACCTCTGAAAAAGTTACTTTTTGATAAGCTACTTTGTTCCCATAATTTTTATTTTTTTCTAATAAAACTAAGGCTTCTTTATAATTTCGCGAGGTGATGTACGCATTAATCAACAAAGTCTCCAACTCGCCCACGCTTGGGTTTTTAGGATATTTTGTCATAAAACCGTGCAATACCTCAGGTACACTTTGGTACGAATTTCCAATATCATAACTCAATCGAGCATAATTCAAATGCGCATCTTCCTGAATTTTTAGGTCAAAAGCCATTTCCGAGGCATTTTTAAAAGCATGTAAGGCTTGTTGTTTTTTATCCGTTTTTAAATAACTCTCTCCTAAATGATAATAGGCATTTTGGGCGACACCATCATTCCCTCCAATAATTTTATTGAATTGTGCGATGGCTTTTTCAAAATCGTTTTGCTTGTAATAGGCATACCCCAACAAATAATAATCGGTATTAGTCCATTTGCCTTTCTTTCCCTCATAAGCTTCAAGAAAAGGAATCGCTTTTTCATACTGTTTTAGATTGAAATAACTCTCACCTATGATTTTTTGCAATTCCGATTTTTCTTCAACTGAAGATTTAGTCATCGCTTTTTGACCTAAATCGATAGCTTTTTGAAAATTTCCCGCCTTAAAAGCCATATCTGCTTGATAGTACGACAATTTCTCTTTGTACTTTTCATCCCCCGACACTTGGTCAAAATATTGACTGGCTTCTTTATAATTATCACCTTCATACGCTAAAAAGCCCAAGTAATATTTAGCTTGTGCGCCATATTCTTTAGAACTTGCCACTCGATTAAAATAGTTTTTTGCTGATTTTTTATCGTGGGTCGTAAAAAAAGTATAACCTCTATAAAAGTTATATCTATCCAATTCTTCATTGGTCAAACCCGATTCTTCTACTTTATCAAAATATTCCAAGGCGCTGGCATATTTTCCACTTTCAAAATAATAGGTAGCAATTTCAGCATAAGCAAGGTTCATTTTGGTACTGGTAGGATAGGCTTTAATGAATTGCTCCATACGCTCATCAGCACCTACGTGTTTCAAACGCAAAGCGGAAACGGCACTATAGAAAGCACAATCCGCCTCGGCATCGCCTTGCGCAGTTCGCAAGGTTTTATCAAAGATGAGCTGTGCCGATTGGTATTGTTTGTCTTTAAACAAGCTTAATCCTTTATGATATTCTGCCAAAGCATTGGTGTAAACCTCAGTTTGCTGACTGAATACCGAAGGGCATCCAATAAGCCATAGAAACAATGGGATAGAAGGAAATTTCTTCATAAAACAATATTATGATTCAAATATAGTATATGTTCCTAGTAAAAACGAGGAAAAAAAGGGTTTAGTATACTCGGTTTTCGTATTACAAAACAGCAATCAATTGAAACCTGATTTTTAGGCAACTTATTACCAATCTCTTTGACTGGTGTAATGCCTATAAAACTAAAAAATAGTTATTTAAAAAAGTTACGTTATAACCTGTAGAAGTTCTCGATACGAACCTTTTTCCATTTCATTCCAAAAGCTACTCGAACGAACGGTAATACACAAAATCGGAAGCATCGTCAGCTCGAGCGCGAAGCGTATCGGGAGCTTCTATAAAATTTAATCGCTTTTGGTAGGTGTACGTTTTTAAAATAAAAATTTAAAGTTTAAATAGAATGATTTTCTTCCAATGGGTACACATTTGAAACCATTACAGAAATAAGGTCGAGTTCATTAGTCATCGACTATTTTTTAAAATACAACTCAAACTCCGTAGAAATTCAAAAAAAATCATAAAATAGCTCAGGAAAGCAAGCAAACAATCATTTTTATAGATAATTTATTTTGAATACGAACGTTAACTTATTACTTTTACCACAATAAATACCTAAACTATGTCACAAACCATTTTATCGTTACATAACGTTACTATATATCAAGAAGGCAATCAAATTTTATCGGATGTGAACCTGAGTGTAAATCCAGGAGAATTTATCTATGTCATTGGAAAAACAGGTTCTGGAAAAAGTAGTTTGATGAAAACACTTTATGCTGATTTGCCGTTAACTCACGGAGAAGGTACTATAGTTGATTATGACCTAAACGGTTTGATTGACGATGATATTCCTTTTTTGAGAAGAAAAATTGGTATCGTATTTCAAGATTTCAAATTACTCCCTGACCGTTCTATTTTTGCGAACCTACATTTCGTATTAAAAGCTACAGGTTGGATGGACGAAAGCGATATGCAAACTAAAATTGATGAAGTTTTAGACAAAGTAGGCATGAAAAACTTTGCGCACAAAATGCCACACCAATTATCAGGAGGTGAGCAACAACGTGTGGCTATTGCCCGTGCCTTATTGAATGACCCTGAATTGATTTTAGCCGATGAACCTACAGGTAATCTTGACCCACAAACCAGTATGGAAGTCATGGAAGTTCTACGCAAGATTAATCAAAATGGAAAAACCATCTTAATGGCAACCCATGATTATGCCCTTTTGATGAAATATCCTTCAAAAACCTTAAAATGTGAAGACGGCGCTTTATTTGAAGTAATCCAAAAAACAGCCTAATATGTTTCGTCACTGTTCCGCTTGGTGGTTCTTTTTGGTTTCTTGTAGCCTAACAGCTCAAGAAGAAAAACCTTTTGCTATTCGTTTTCAAAAATATTTAAAGGGCGATGTAACCTTTATTGCCAACAGTATTGTAGGTAAAAAATCAGGTAAAAATGCCAACGAAGCCTACGACAAAACGGGGAGCAATGCCAAACTAAACGACCAAGTGGCGATGGTGTACATTGATGTAGATACCGACGAGACCACCTTTTCGTCCAGTACTGCCACGCTAAAACCCATACACGAAAAAGACCAAATTGTTTTTGCCGGTCTGTATTGGTCCGCCACTTTACCCGAAAAGGAACGCGTACTCGACAAGCATCCGTTAACACAAATACAGCTCAAAACCCCAGCCTACGATAACTATTTCACCATTCAAGGCGAAATGGTGTACGATAGTAATGAAAACCCCAAACACAAAGTCAATGCGCCTTATGTGTGTTTTGCCAATGTGACCGAGTTTGTTCAAAAAAATCCTTGGGGCGCTTATACGGTTGCCAATATTCAAGCCAGTCAAGAAAAAATTGAAGGCGGAAGCGCAGGCGGTTGGGTATTGTATGTCGTGTATCAATCCGATGCTGAAACCGACCATTACATCAGTTTGTATGACGGATTTTCGTACATCTACAACAAACCCGTTGATTTGGTTTTTAAAGATTTCAAAACACCAACAACAGGAAAAATTACGCCAAAACTCACCATGGCAACACTGGAAGGCGATTTGAACATAGAAGGCGACAATTTGCGCATCAACACGCCAGGCACAGCCAAATGGAGTTATTTGAATACCCCTTTGCGCAGTGGACAAAACGTTTTCAATAGCCGAATTACCATGTTTCAACAGGATTTTATGGAGCGTGAGCCTGCCTCATTAAACACCTTGGGGTATGATGTTTTTTTGGAAAAAATTCAGTTTAAAGACCAATCGTTTGTAGCTATTGACCAAGTGAACTTGAAAATCAGTTCGGTGGGTGATAAATTTTACGTGACCAACGTGGGGTTCAGCATTGAAGTGGATGAAACCTTTGCCAAAGAAAAAGCACTGGCCTTACAACCTCAAACCACAGTAAAAACCACTGCTATTGAAACACCTAAAGTCGTTTTAGAATCTCCAAAACCCACAGTAGTATCAAAGGAAACACCCAATACTCCAACCATCTCAAAAACCGAAACTCCCACGAAGTTAATAACCTTGTCAGGACGCCTAGCTAAAGAGATAAAAACTTATTTGTTTGATGCCACGGTGGCTCCAGAAGGCTACTATATTATAGCCAATGCCTACCAAAACAAAGCTTTTGCCGAGGATTTTGCTAAAAAATTAACCTCTAAAAAACTACGCCCTTATATTTACAAAAACCCAGACAACCAGCTCCATTACTTGAGTTTACAACGTTATGCCACCCAAGAAGAAGTTGAAAAAGCCTATTTTAGTAATATCAACAACAGTTATTTTCAAGAATATTGGATAGCGAAAATCCAACATACAGGAAAAGCCTTAACCACCACGTATAAGGATAAAGCCCGCAGTGAAAAAGAGATAGGTACGATAAAAGTAAACAGTACCTCAACCCTGAAAAAAGGCTATTATTTGGTAGCCAATGTATTTGAAATCCCCTCTAACGCGAGCAACTACTTGGATTTTTTACGCAAAAAGGGATTTACGCCTCAGTCGTTTATCAATCCAATCAACCAATACCATTACACTTATTTGGCTTATTACACTGACCTAGCAACTGCCAAAACCGATTATTTTTCGAATTTTAACAACCGCTTTTTTGACAATTATTGGTTGATGGAAGTGGTGGTAGAGTAATTTTGCATTAAAATTCATTTTTACGGTTTTTCCCTAGCTTTTTTACTTTTAAATTTTATAGTTTAGTGGAAACAAACTAAAAGCTAGGAAACTTCCATAGAAACTCGGTTGGGTTTTGATAATTTAAAAATACAAGTTGCGTAAAACGAATAATTGGTTACGTATATCTGGATACTATCTTTTAGCACATTGTCTGTGAAATAGGCAACCCTACTTGGTTGGTCTATCAAAAAACTTTCAGACACGTATTCCTTTGGAAGCATTTTTCAAGGATGCTCCTCTTTTATGACACAGATAAACCCATTTAAACAAAGCAATTAGCTCTCGATACGCTTTGCACTCGAACAAACAATAACCACGATTTTGTAAGTTATCGTCAGTTTTAGTAGTTTTAGTAATGAAATGGAGTTAACTAAACTCAGCAATACCTCAGACATTATTTTTTTCATTCGATCCTTTTTATCTAAAAGCGATAAAAAAAGGGCTTACTGTAAAAGTAGCCCTTTGTAATTTGAAATATTTAGTCTGTTGAGAGTTTTATGGCAATAACTTCACTTCTACCCTTCTATTCAAAGCCTTACCCGCTTTAGTGTTATTAGGTGCAATAGGTTTTGTTTCTCCATAACCTGTAGCTCTTAATCTTGAAACATCAATTCCTTTTTCAACTAAATAAGCCATAACAGCTGTCGCTCTAGCTTCAGATAAAGTTAAATTTGAAGCAGCTGGACCATCACCGTCAGTATGCCCTTCAATTGAAAATTTAGCTGTAGGATACTCATTTAACAAGGCAGCCATAGCTTCTAAAACCGGAAAAGTTACTTGTTGGAAACTATCTTTTCCAGCATCAAATAAAATCGTTTTAGCGTAATCATTTAATTTTTTCACTACCGCTTCAGTAACCTCTGGACAACCATTGTTTTTAACAGTACCAATTACATTTACACATTTGTCATCTTTATCTAAAACACTATCTCCATCGGTATCAGGCCAAGGACAACCTGAATTTTCTACTGGTCCAGCTTGCGTTGGACATTTATCCTCTGGATCTACTATACCATCTTTATCTTCATCTTTATAAGGACAACCATTATTAACTTTGGGACCTTGCTCATTAGGACACTGATCAACATTATCTAACAAACCATCTCCATCTGTATCTTTAATTTCTACTTTAACTTCATCAGGCACCATTTTTGCTTCAACAATTTTAGGCATTTCTTCCTTAATTTCCTTCACTTTTTTCTCACCTCTGTATACAGGAATCTTTACACCTAAATATACATCGGCACCTTTTGATTCTGAAAAGAAATTAGTCAATAAACTACCTGAACCAACAACTAGTGGTCCTAAACGTAAACCTGTACCAACCATGGTTCCTCTATATTCCATATAATTTATTGGTAAATAGAAGCTAAACCACTTTGATTCGTAACGAGGCGTTATAGTGTAAGTATTAGCAATAGAACTTTGATTCAACTGCTTTTTATCAACCATGTTAAAATCTCCGTTGAAATTTAAATAGAATTTTCTAAAAAAGTTCCAATCGGCACTAAGATGAAATGCGGTTGGCAACAAGGCTTTTGTTGAACTTGCAACAACAGGATTAGCATCAAAAAGTTTAATAGTAGTTTCTAAATCACCAGCATTTTGCAAACTATCATAAAACACCTTTTGATTTCCAAACAAGTATTCCTTTTGAGTGTTCTTTTTATACAAAATTGAACCAATATCAGTTATTGATGCACCAAATTTGAAAGTATAATTAGGAACTCCTTGAAGCACTTTTTGATCTTTACTAATTTCAAACGATGCGCCTAAATCAAAACCAAAACCTCTTGAAGTACTATCAAATTTAAAATCATCTGCGACATTTTTAAAATCGTTAGTTCCACCAAAAACCACTTCTCCTGAGGCAGTAGCATAACTCGATTTTGGATTTACTGTATCCGCTTTATAATTAAAAGTTAAACCTTTACCATAGGCATACGTATTTGCAAACCCTTGAAGGTATTTAACATTTAAACCTGCTTTTAATAAAAATTTTTCATTTTGTAGTACAATGGCAGCATAGGACAATCCAAATTCTGTCCAACTATTCATGGCTAAATTCAAATCCCCCGCATTGATGGCGTAATCTTTTGTAGCATTAAAATTAGTATCGTACTTATCGAACAATTCTCCATTTATTCCAACCACATTTACAAAAGCACGTGCACGTGTGAAAGCTGCTATTGCATGTTTAGGTTTTATGTTAAACATAAACGAAGGTCCCATCACATCAGCATTCAGGGCAAAATTATTATTTGAATTAAACAATTTGTTGGCTTGTTTATCAAATTCATACCCTCCTTTTAAAATATCAGATAACTTAACACTATAAAAATCATTAGTTGCTAATGCGTTAAATGAAACAAGATTGATATCGGTAGTAAATGGCGACCCCACTATGTTCGCTGGATTCGCTAAAAGTCCGTGAACACCGTTATAATTATCTTGATTAAAACCTATATACGATTGGGAAAATCCCAAAATAGGCGAAGCAAGAAAAAGCAATTTTAAAAATTTATTTTTCATATGAGAATTGTTTGTCAATCAAATTTATATATATTAAAAGCATAAAAAAATACCTACGAATAGGTATTTTTTATGTATTAATAAACTTCAGATTCCTTCAGTTTTTCTGTATTCGCTACAAGTTGTAATTCATCAATAAATTTCTGAATTTTACCACTCATTACACCATCCATATCAAAAATATCCATCCCAATACGATGATCTGTTACACGTCCTTGTGGATAGTTGTAGGTTCTAATTTTTGCAGATCGGTCACCAGAACTAACTTGTGAATTACGCTTTTTAGCATCTTCCTCTTGCTTTTTAGCTAGTTCCATTTCGTACAAACGAGAACGTAAAACCGATAAAGCCTTATCTTTATTTTTATGTTGCGATTTTTCATCTTGACATTGCGCTACTAATCCTGTAGGGATATGCGTCATACGCACAGCCGATTTTGTTGTATTTACGGACTGCCCTCCAGGTCCTGACGAACAAAAGAAATCAATACGAACATCATTCATATCAATTTGTACATCAAATTCTTCCGCTTCTGGCAATACCATTACTGTAGCTGCAGAAGTATGTACCCTACCCTGAGTTTCTGTTTGTGGTACACGTTGCACACGGTGTACACCCGCTTCAAACTTTAAGGTACCATATACATCTTCACCAGTTACTTCAAAAATGATTTCTTTAAATCCACCCGCTGTACCTTCATTCAAATCGACAACAGAAGTTCTCCATCCTTTCAATTCGCAATACTTAGTATACATACGGAATAAATCGCCAGCAAATATAGAAGCTTCGTCTCCACCTGTACCGGCACGAATTTCTACCATAACGTTTTTAGCATCTTCTGGATCTTTAGGAATCAACATATATTTGATTTCATCTTCCAATTGCGGTAAACGTTCCTGAGCTTCATCTAATTGCATTTTTGCCATTTCAACCATCTCCGCATCAGAGCCGTCAGCAATAATTTCTTTAGCTTCATTAACATTACCCACAAGATTTACATACTCATCACGTTTTTCAACTAATGCTTTTAAATCTTTATACTCCTTATTTAGTTGTACATAACGTTTCTGATCAGCTATAATATCCGGCTGGATAATTAAATCTGACACTTCATCAAAACGCTGCTTTACATATTGTAGTCTCTCTAACATTTTCTAATTCTATATTTTGGAGTGCAAAATTAATAAAAAGAGTTTAGTTTACAGAATTCATTTTTCAAAAATTAAATTGTATTTTTAATTCACTAATCTCCACGCTATGAAAAAGTTAATATTTATCGCTTCGCTGCTAACTTTTTTAAATTGTAATTTCAAAAAAGAAAACAAACACTTTCTTTTGATTGAACAAGCAACTTGGTTATTAGGCAATTGGACGCATACTTCTCAAGAAGGGGTATTTACAGAAAGATGGGAAAAACTCTCTGATTCTACTTTTGTTGCTGAAAGCTTGCTTTTAAAAGAAAAAGACACCCTATTCCATGAAAATGTACTCCTTGAACAACGTAATGATTCTTTATTTTATATAGTATCTATCAAGAATGAAGAACCAACATCCTTTTATGCTACCACAATTAAAGCGAATCAAATTGATTTTTCAAATCCAAAACATGATTTTCCTAACTTAATACGCTATCAACTAATTAAAAAAGACAGCATACTAGCATCAATACATGGCAAAATTAAAACTAAAATACAATCTCAAGAATTCCCTATGAGAAGAAAAAAATAAAGAGGGTGTCCTAAAAGTCGAAGCTAGTTCTTGAGAATCGCTTATATGAAAACTATCTCCGATAGGTGTCCGAATATTTTAGTAAAGAAAAAGGCTGTCCTAAACTTTTTGGACAGCCTCTTCTATTTTTAAATAACAATTTTTCGACTTCCTCCTGGAGTTACATTTTTAAACTCATCAATATAAAAATCAATACGTCCTAAGTTTATCCCGTAAGCTCCCACTTGATTGACTAATACTTCTTGCCCATCTAAATTTTTCTGAATGACAGGTTTTTCTAAAAAAGTATGCGTATGTCCACCAATAATAAGATCTATATTTCTAGTTTTTTTAGCTAAATTCAAATCTGAAATTTTTTCAGGTTCGTTTTTATATTCAAAACCTAAATGCGACAAACAAATAATAAGGTCACATTTTTCAACTTCTTTTAATTGCTTCGCTGTATCCGTTGCAATTTCTACAGGGTCTAAATATTTAGTTTCTTTATACAATTTAGGATCTACTAAACCACTTAACTCAACCCCTAAACCAAAAATACCGATTTTGATCCCAGCTTTGTTCAATATTTTATATGGTTTAACATGTGTATCTAAAATTGTATTTTTAAAATCATAATTAGCCGAAACAAATTCAAAAGTAGCATTAGGCAATTGAGCTAAAACCCCTTCCAAACCATTGTCAAAATCATGATTCCCTATTGTAGCTACATCGTATTTCATCATACTCATAACTTTATATTCTAATTCACCTCCATAGAAATTAAAATATGGGGTTCCTTGAAAAATATCACCTGCATCTAAAAGTAATACATGCTCTTCCTCCTTACGAATAGTCTCAATTAAAGCTGCTCTTCTAGCCACCCCACCCATATTAGGGTTTCTTGGATGATTCTTTGGAAAAGGATCTATTTGACTATGCGTATCGTTCGTATGCAAAACCGTTAATTTCTTAATCGTAGGATTTGTTGTAAAACTACTTAAAGACAATCCACTCAAACTTAATAAAGCCGAACTTGCTGCTGTGTTTTTTAAAAAATCTCTTCTTCTCATAATCAATTCTACTTTATCTTTATTCTTTAACAACTTTAACTGCTTGTGGTACGGTAACCATTTCCACATCTATAAAATAATCAATTAACATATCTCTAAGTTTATAATCTAAAACAAACTTCTTACTCGCTTTTAGAAAAAAGTCCATTTTATCACCTCCATTAGCCAAATAATCGTTTGTAGCTATGTAATACGTTTTTTCCAAATCTAAATCAGCCGAGCCAATTTTTATATTTTTAGGCTTATTCTCGGCATCAATAACAAAGGTCATACCACCTATTGGGTGTCGTTTTTTTTCTTTAATAAAATAATTTACAAAATCTAAAATAATTTGACCTTTTACTTCTAACACTACAGCTGAGTTTTCAAAAGGCATAATTTCAAAAGCATTGCGAGTAGTAACTTTACCTATGGGTAAAATAGCTCTAATTCCACCATGATTAAAAACAGAAATATCGGCCGTTAACTTTTCACGTTGCATCAAAACTTTATTTGATTTATCTAAGATAATTTGAGCAAATAAATCACCAATATTACTTTGGTAATTTGAAGCACCTCTAGACTTATCTAACACCATAGGATTATAAGCTAAAACCTTATTTAACTCTTTATTAATCTTAGCACTATAAGGCGAAACAAGCCTTTCAATTTTTGCAACTACTCCTACTGTGGAGTCAACTTTAATTTGTTTTCCATGAATTTCCGTTACCACATTTTGTGCATTTGTAGTAACACTAATAGTCAATAACGTTAAAATTAAACCAAAATGTTTCATTTATTCCTTCTCTTTTTTATACTTTTACCTTGCAATAATTGTGCAAAATAAATTTTGTTAACATTAATCGTTTCAAAAGAAACAAGGCGACAAAAGTAATATGTTTATAAAGTATTTAAAAGAATTCTCTCTTAAAAAATTATTAAAAACTACTTTAAAACCGGTAATTACATCAAATTTAGCAAATAAGATACAAAAAGTTGGAATTCTAATCGATGAAAGTTACTTTTTTCACAAAAATGAACTCATCAATGAACTCCTTAACCAAGGTTTTAAACGCGATAACATCAGCATTTTAGTTTTTAATGACAAAATGAATAAAAATAACGTTTCAGAAACTCCTACTTTCAGTCATAAAGACATGAACTGGAAAGGAGATTTCTCTAAACAGTCTATTACTGATTTTATTAACACTCCATTTGACTTATTAATAAGTTATTACGATATGGAGAAAACACCATTATTATTAATTACTCACCATTCAAAAGCTTTATTTAAAGTAGGTTTTTCAACGATCGACAAAAGATTACATCATTTAATGATTAATACCAATGCCGAAAACTATAAAGTATTTGTTGAAGAACTAACTCGATATTTAAAAATTTTAAACAAAATTTAATCATGCAAGCATTCATAGGCACAGGTGTAGCACTAGTAACACCTTTCAAAAAAGATTATTCAGTAGATGTTGACGCTTTAAAACGAATTGTAAATCATGTAATTGAAGGAGGCGTAGAATACCTAGTTGTGTTAGGTACTACAGCAGAATCCGCAACTTTATCAAATGAAGAAAAAGAATTAGTAATTGAAACCATTGTTTCAGCAAATGCAGGCAGACTGCCTTTAGTACTAGGTGTAGGTGGCAACAACACCATGAAAATTGTGGAAGAACTTAAAACCAAAGACCTTTCTGCATTTCAAGCAATATTATCTGTTTCTCCCTACTATAACAAACCTACACAAGAAGGTATTTTTCAACATTTCAAACTGGTTGCAGAAGCTTCGCCACTGCCAATAATTTTATACAATGTTCCTGGAAGAACTGCTAGCAATATGCTTCCTGAAACCGTAATTCGTATTGCTAAGGAATGCCAAAACGTAATAGGAATCAAAGAAGCAGCAGGAGATATTGTACAAGCAATGAAGTTAATTCAACACAAACCTAAAGATTTTTTAGTAATCTCAGGTGATGATATGATTACGCTTCCTATGGTATTAGCCGGTGGTGCAGGTGTAATTTCGGTTATCGGCGAAGGTTTCCCTAAAGAATTCTCTCAAATGGTACGTTTAGGATTAGACCGAAAAGTAGACGAAGCTTATGCTTTACACTATAAATTAATGGATAGTATTGACATGATATTCGAACAAGGAAATCCGGGAGGTATTAAAGAAGTATTCTATTCTTTAGGTTTGTCTGAAAAAACCTTACGTTTACCTTTAGTGAATGTAAATGACGATTTAGCTAAACGTTTAGATACTTTTACAAAAGAAATATCTAATTAGCAGAAAAATAAAGTTTTGAAGTAAAAAATTAATATATAACTTTGCATCCTTGTTTTTGCTTGATAAAAAACAAGCTAAAACATAAAATATCGCTAAAGAAGTTTATGAATAAATTTATAAATGGATTTCTAATAGCTGTTTTATTCACTTCTTGTAGTGAATACCAAAAAGCATTAAAATCTGAAGATCCAGCTGTAAAATTGATTGCAGCCACACACAAATACGACAAACAAAAGTACAACAAAGCCATTAGGCTTTTTGAACAAATTGCTCCCGCCTATCGAGGCAAATCGGATGCAGAAGACATGTTTTATAAATATGCGCAGTCATACTATAAAACAGAACAGTTTTATTTGGCTAGCTATCAATTTGAAAGTTTTAATGCTTTATACCCTAAAAGTAAATTTGCAGAGGAAGCAGCTTTTTTAGGCGCTAAATCAACCTCAGAATTATCGCCAGTCTATTCCTTAGACCAAGGAGATACAGAAAAGGCTATTGATAAGTTACAAAATTTTATCAATAGATACCCAAATTCTGCTTATTTACCAGAAGCAAACAAAATAATGGCTGGATTGCAGTATAAATTAGAGAAAAAATCGTTTGAAATTGCAAAACAATTCAATACTATTTCTGATTACAAAGCAGCAATAAAAGCATTTGAAAACTTTATAGTAGATTATCCAGGGACTACTTTTAAGGAAAAAGCATTATTTTATAAATTTGATTCAACGTATCAACTAGCTATAAACAGTATCCATAACAAAATGCAAGAGCGTTTAAATGATGCCAAAACGGCTTACAATGCTTTAATGAAATTTAAAGCAGATACAGAATACAAAAAACAAGCCGACCAAATATTGGTTCGTATCGAGAAAGATTTACAACAATTTCAAAAATAGGATATTAGGATGGATTTAAAGAAAACAACAGCTCCAGTAAACACAGTTACTTACAATAAAAACAAAATTGAAGAATCAACTGGAAATATCTATGAGGCTATTACTATTATGGCTAGAAGAGCTAACCAAATTAATTCTGAAATCAAAAAAGAGTTGATCGAAAAGTTAGAAGAATTTGCTACTTATAATGATAGTTTAGAAGAAATTTTTGAAAACAAAGAACAAATTGAAGTTTCAAAATTCTATGAGCGTTTACCTAAACCACACGCTTTAGCAGTACAAGAATGGTTAGAAGGAAAAATTTATCATAAAAACAACAAATAAAAAAGCATTACATGTCGGTATTAAGTGGTAAAAAAATTATACTAGGTGTAACTGGTGGAATTGCCGCTTATAAAACGGCAAATTTAGTAAGACTTTTTATAAAAGCAGGTGCCCAGGTTCAAGTAATCATGACACCTGCTTCTGTTGATTTTGTTACTCCGCTAACTTTATCAACACTTTCTAAAAACCCCGTTTACATTAATTTTTTTAATGATGAGCTCAGTACAACTTCAACTGAAACATCAAAAACGGCATTATGGAATAACCATGTAGAAATGGGACTTTGGGCCGATTTTATGGTTATTGCTCCTGCTACTGCCAATACCATGTCTAAAATGGTAAATGGCAACTGCGACAATCTTCTTTTAGCCACATATCTTTCAGCAAAATGTCCTGTTTATTTTGCACCTGCTATGGATTTAGATATGTACAAACACCCCTCTACCCTAAACAGCTTTGAAGCGTTGAAAAAGTTTGGAAACATCATGATCCCTGCTGAATCAGGGGAACTAGCAAGCGGTTTATCGGGTGAAGGACGAATGGCAGAACCAGAAAACATACTGTCTTTTATTGAAAAAGATATAACTTCTAAACTCCCGCTAAAAAACAAAAAAATATTAATCACTGCAGGTCCAACTTACGAAGCCATTGACCCTGTTCGCTTTATAGGTAATCATTCGACTGGAAAAATGGGATATGACATTGCTGATGCCGCTGCTAATTTAGGCGCAGAAGTAATTTTAGTCTCTGGCCCTTCGCATCTAAAACCTAAAAATCCACTTGTCAATGTCGTACGAGTTACTTCAGCTGCTCAAATGCACGAAGCTTGTCATAACTATTTTAACAATGTAGATGTTGCCATAGCTGCAGCCGCAGTTGCGGATTATAAACCAAAAAATGTAGCTTCTCAAAAAATAAAAAAGAATGATTCAGCGTTTACTATTGAATTAGAGAAAACTACTGATATTTTAGCTTCGTTAGGAGAAGTAAAGAAAAATCAATTTCTGATAGGATTTGCTTTAGAAACTGAAAATGAAATTGAACATGCGAAACAAAAAATTCAGAAAAAAAACTTAGATTTGATAGTGCTCAACTCTTTAAATGACGAAGGGGCTGGTTTTGGAAAACCAACCAACAAAGTAACTTTTATTTCAAAGAACTTTACCATTGAACCTCAACCCCTTAAATCTAAAGAAGAAGTAGCAAAAGATATTATAAATAAAATTGTAGAACATTATGCGTAAACTGCTAATAGCTTTCTTTTTTCTATGCTTCTCTAACCTACAAGCACAGGAATTAAATTGTACAGTCGAATTTAATACCAGTCAAGTTGCGGCTACGAATCAGCAAATTTTTAAAACTTTAAAAAAATCACTTACCGAGTTTATCAATAACACTAAATGGACCGATAAAGTTTTTAAAAATAATGAAAAAATAAATTGCTCCCTGTTTTTCAATATCACTAGTTTTGACAATGTCAATCAGTTTACAGGTAGTTTGCAAGTTACTGCTACGCGTCCTGTGTATAACTCGACTTACACTACTCCTATTTTTAACTTTAACGACAAAGAACTAAGTTTTACATACAACGAGTTTCAAAACCTGGTATACACCCCTAATAGTTACGAATCTAACCTAATTTCTATAGTTGCTTTTTATGCAAATATGATTATAGGAATTGACGCCGACACATTTGCCCTTGAAGGTGGAACAAAAGCTTTTGAAACTGCATCTACTATAGTAGCACAGGCTCAAGCATCTCAAGAATCCGCTTGGAATGCGACTGGAAAAAATAACAGATACTACCTTGTTAATGATATTTTAACCAACACCTATGCTCCATTTCGTAAAGCACTTTATGAATACCATATTGAAGCATTGGATAAAATGGCTGAAAACCAAAAAAAAGCAAAAGAAAACATACAAAAAGCTATTTTTAACTTAAAAGACGTAGCGGCTGTTAGACCTAATGCTTACTTAACCCGTGTATTTTTTGATACTAAGGTTGATGAAATTTTAAGCATCTATAGCGAAGGCCCTAAATTTGATGTAAATCAATTAGTTGAAACTTTAAACCGATTATCTCCAACAAATTCTAATAAATGGAGTCAAATTAGTTTTTAAATTTGCCTCATGTTAATACAACTTTCTATTAAAAACTTTGCCCTTATTGAACATTTGGAAATGAATTTTTCCGATAGTTTTTCAATTATTACTGGTGAAACTGGTGCAGGTAAATCTATTTTACTTGGTGCACTTGGACTCGTTTTAGGCAACAGAGCTGATTTAAGCTCATTAAAAGACAAAGAACAAAAATGTGTTATTGAAGCACATTTCAATATTGGTAATTATAATCTGAATGCTTTTTTTGATGAAAATGATTTAGATTATGAAGCACTCACTATTATTCGAAGAGAAATTTTACCTTCTGGAAAATCAAGAGCTTTTGTAAACGATAGCCCTGTCAATTTAACCGAATTACAAGCTTTAGGCGAGTTTCTAATTGACATACACTCGCAACATCAAACTAGAGAACTAACTGAGGAAACTTTTCAAATAAACTTGTTAGACGCAGTAGCGAACAATCATGACTTACTAGCTAGTTATACGTCAAACTTAAAGATTTACAAAGCGGCACAAACGAAACTAAAAAAACTTTTAGCTGACAAAGAAACGCTTTCGAAAGAATCTGACTATACTTCTTTTTTACTTCAGGAACTCGAATCAGCAAACCTAAAAGTTGGGGAACAAGCTGAGCTTGAAACAGCGTTTGAAATGCTGAATAATGTTGAACTAATTAAAGAAAACTTAGTCAAAGCAGTAACGTTATCTAATGAAGAGCAAATTGGTGTAATTTCGCAATTGAAAGAAATTAAAACGGCACTACAAAAAGTAAGCACTCTTTCAACGGAATACCATCAACTTTTTGAAAGAATCTCAAGTGTTTTAATCGAATTTGACGATATTGTTTCGGATCTAGAAAATCAAACCGAAAAACTAATTAACGACCCCGAAAAACTAGAATTAATCAATCAGAAGTTACAATTAATTTATAATCTTCAAAAAAAGCATAATGTAGCTACCGTTGAAGAATTATTAGCCATAAAAGAGGCTTTAACTTCTAAAGTCATAATAGCTGACGGTTTAGATACTCAAATTTCAGATTTAGAAAACACTTTAAATATTCAAAAAAATATATTGGATGATTTAGCCTCAAAAATCACTCAAAACAGAAAAGAAGCTTCCCCTATTTTTCTAGATCAAATAACGGCAATTTTAGCCGAACTAGGAATGGCCAATGCTCGATTTGAATTTGACATAAAACCAACCTCAAATTATTTAACAAATGGCAAAGATGAAGTTCAATTGTTATTTTCTGCTAATAAAGGTACTGATTTTGGGTTACTAAAGAAAGTAGCATCTGGAGGAGAAATGTCAAGAATAATGCTAGCTGTTAAAGCAGTTCTCGCTAACTATTCAAAACTTCCATCCATTATTTTTGATGAGATTGACACAGGAGTCTCAGGAGAAGTGGCTCAAAAAATGGCAAATATCATGAAAATAATGAGTAAAAAGATGCAAGTATTTGCTATTACTCATTTACCTCAAATTGCTTCAAAAGGGGATCAACATTACAAAGTTTTCAAGTCTGATCGAGAGGAAGTAACCGTATCTGAATTAAAATTATTAACAACAGAGGAACGTATCATCGAAATTGCCGAAATGCTATCGGGCAAAAACATTTCCGACTCGGCTATTGCCCATGCAAAAGCCTTGCTTAACTAAATTTTTAAATTAAATTTGCTAACCAAACTTTATTAAAATAAGATTATGATTATAGAACCTAGAATGAGAGGCTTTATATGCTTAACTGCCCACCCTGAAGGTTGTGCGCAAAGTGTAAAAAATCAAATCAATTATGTTACTTCAAAAGGAAAAATAAACAGTCCAAAAAGAGTATTAGTTGTAGGAGCATCAACAGGTTTTGGTCTTGCATCAAGAATTACTGCAGCTTTTGGTAACGATGCGGCTACTATAGGTGTTTTCTTCGAAAAAGAACCTGCTGAAGGCAAAACAGCTACACCCGGATGGTACAACTCGGCAGCCTTTGAACAAGAAGCAAAGAAAGCTGGCTTATACGCAAAAAGTATTAATGGAGATGCATTTTCAAAAGAAATAAAACAACAAACTATTGACATGATCAAGGCAGATTTAGGTCAAGTTGATTTAGTTGTTTACAGTTTAGCATCACCAGTACGCATGCATCCTGAAACAGGGGTTTTACATCGTTCAAGTTTAAAACCCATTGGTCAAGTTTTTAGTGATAAAACCGTTGATTTCCATACTGGAAAAGTATCAGAAGTTTCTATACAACCTGCTGAACAAGAAGACATCGACAACACAGTAGTGGTTATGGGCGGTGAAGATTGGATGATGTGGATGGAAGCTATGAAAGCAGCTGGGGTGTTAGCAGAGGGTGCACAAACTGTGGCTTACTCGTATATTGGCCCTGAAGTTACAGAAGCTGTATACCGCAAAGGAACCATAGGTCGTGCCAAAGATCATTTAGAAGCTACAGCATTTGAAATTACTGAAAAATTGTCTGACCTTAATGGAAAAGCATACGTTTCTGTTAATAAAGCATTAGTAACTCAAGCTAGTTCTGCCATTCCTGTAATTCCACTTTACATTTCTTTATTATACAAAACAATGAAAGAAAAAGGATTACATGAAGGTTGTATTGAACAAATGCAAAGATTATTTGCTGATCGATTATTCAACGGTACCGAAGTTCCTGTGGATGAAAAAGGAAGAATTCGCGTAGATGATTGGGAAATGCGAGTTGACGTACAAGATAATGTAAAAGCATTATGGGCAAAAGCCGATACAGATACTTTGACCGAAATAGGTGACCTAGCGGGTTATAAAAATGATTTCTTAAACCTATTTGGTTTTGGATTCGAAGGTGTTGACTACCTAGCTGACACCAATGAAATGGTTCAAATTGAAAGTATTAAATAATTTACAAAAAAGAACTGACTAGTTAAAGATTTCTAAAAAAAAGTCTTTTAGAGATAAAGAATTAATCACTCAACATAAGGAGTAGAAAAAACATTTTCTGCTCCTTTTTTTTATATTTTCAGTTATCATTTTACATTATAAAAAGTCCTTATACTTCGCTAGGAATCCTAAAAGACAAACACAATGATCAAAAATCTACTTTTAATCATCTAACCAGAGTTCATAAAAACCACTTATTAAAGAGATTTTCACAGAATTACCAAGCTTCATTAAAAGATAAAAGAGCTTTAAATCAACACTCAAGCTACTACGCTGTTCATTTAAAAAGAATCAGTTAAAATTCTCTAATCAGTAACATATTAAAGTCGCAGAACATTAAAAAACATGCTTTCAAGTACATTTTTTTTGAAGATGGAAGTACAAAATTTTACTCCTAATAATAAAATTCAATTGCGTTATACCTGATTTTTTATAAGAATTTAAGTTTTTCTACAGAAACTAATTGCAAAATAAAAACGGTTAAAAAAGATGTTTAAAAACTTATAGGTGTATTTTTATTCACTAGAAATCAAATCATTAAAACTAAACTAAGTCTTTAAACAATCTGAGTTCATTTTTTTTATCTAAATCTTGTAACAAAAATATTTTTTTGTCGTCCTATATACAGCATAACAAAATATTAATCAAAAAACAGTACTTTGTATTGCATAGTATTGTTTTTTATTATACATTTGTCTCATCATCATCAATCATCAATCATCAATCATCAATCATCAATCATCAATCATCAATCATCAATCATCAATCATCAATCATCAATCATCAATCATCAATCATCAATCATCAATCATCAATCATCAATCATCAATCATCAATCATCAATCATCAATCAAAATGAAAAAAAGAACACTTTTAGCTTGCATGATACTTGGAATTTCAAGTATGCAAGCGCAGACAGCTGCCCCCACTTCAGTAATAGCATCTATAAATATAAATGCTAACGGAACCTTATCAGGAAAAGTAATTGACAAAAAAGACAGCCAACCCTTACCTTTTGCATCGGTTACTATTAAGGAAGATGGTAAAGTAATTTCTGGTGGGATTACTAAAGAAAATGGTGTATTCACAGTAAACAATTTGCCCTTAAAAAAACTTACCGTTGAAGTAATTTTTATGGGATATAAAAAATATGAAACACAAGTTATCCTTACTAACGACGAAAAAAATGCAAATTTAAAAACGATTGTTCTTGAAAGTGAATCTAAACAACTCAATGAGGTTAGTATCGTTAAAGAAAAATCAAGTATTGAACAAAAAGTAGATAAAAAAGTAATTACTGTTGGTAAGGATCTTATTGCATCCGGTGCATCAGCAGCTGATTTGATGAATAATATCCCTACGGTAAATGTTGATTTGCAAAACAACACAGTTAGTTTGCGTGGTAACCAGAATGTAAGAGTTTTTATAGATGGAAAGCCTTCAAATTTAACTCCTATTCAAGTTTTACAACAAATTCCATCGACTTCAATAAAACAAATTGAGTTAATTACAAATCCATCTGCAAAATACAATCCAGAAGGTATGAGCGGTATTATAAATATCGTTTTAAACAAAAATGCTAATATGGGCTTTAATGGAAACCTAAACACAGGTTTAGTTTTTGGTATTACCCCAAAATTCAATGGCTCTTTAGACTTGAATTACAAATTTGATAAATTCAATTTTTACAGTACTTATTCCATGAATCATGGCAAAAGAATCAACTCTGGTCGTATAACATGGGACAATTACGAGCCAACCAAGCAAGATTACAATTTGACCTTCGACATCGAAAACATGAATCGTGAGCATTTTGGAAAAATTGGCACTGATTATTATATCAATGATAAAAATACACTCTCATTTTACACCATTCAAAACTTTAACAAACCTGATGTTTTGTTTACTAATGGCAAAATATATGCAGATCCTAACCTAACCAGTGAACTACAAATTCAAGACGTTGAAGGATCTGAAAAAAACCAGACGTACAATTTAGCTTTCAAACATAAATTTGACAAAGAAGGTAAAACACTTGATTTTGAATTTAATTTAAATCAAACCAAGGAACCAGAATTAGCCTTGATAAAGGATGGAAATTTAAACTTAAAACAAAAAAACAATGTTACAAAAGACGGAAATAATTTTATAGCAAATATAGACTATGCTACCCCTATCAATGCTACAACTAAAATTGAGTTAGGACTCGAAAGCCGTTTTGATGGCACAACAAACACTTTTGATGTAAATGAATCACCTGATGCTGATTTTAATTTCAAGAGAAACATACAATCAGCTTACGGTACGTATAGCAAAGAGTTTGGAAAATGGAGTACCCAACTAGGAGTACGCTTAGAAAGTTACACTGTAAATGGAACCTTCAAAAAAGTAGGATTTAATGACGAAACATTTAAAGACTATATTTTTACCGCATATCCATCTGCTTTTATAGCTTATAACCCAACGGACAACAATAGTTTTACGCTAAATTACTCAAGAAGAGTTGACAGACCTAATATGGATCAGGTTAACAAGATTAGAAAATGGACAGGTTTGACTGTCGAACAAATGGGTAATTCAGAATTAAAACCACAATTCACCAATTCAATTGAAGCCAATTACACCCGAAAAATTAAAATAGGGTCTCTAACAGCAGCATCTTTTGTCAGATTTATTAACAATGAAATTGATCAGGTTTTAACCTCTAACCCATATGATCCTAACAAACAATTAATGACATTTAAAAATTTCAACAACAATACAGAATACGGAATTGAATTTTCAGGTGACTTAAATTTGAAAAAATGGTGGAATTTTAATTTTGGTTTAGATTCTTATTTTAACAAAAATACAGGAGTTATTGAAAAAAGAGATGGTATTTTATATCAAGAGGTCGTAAATAACCAGCTTTTCAATGCTCGCATGAACCACAGTTTCAAACTAAACAAGGATTTCCGTTTAATATGGTTTACCATGTACAATGCAGGGCAAAACGGTTTACAATTTTCTAACAAAGATATGTGGAAAACAGATTTAGCGGCGCGATTAAATGTATTACAAGGAAAAGGATCCTTAAGCATCCGCTTCAATGACATTTTCAAAACCATGAAAGCCCGTTTTTATAGTACTGAACCCGCAGCAATTAATGGAAATTTTCAATGGGAAAGTCAAACTGTAAATCTTAATTTCAGCTATCGCTTCGGTAGTGGAAAAAATAGAGCTTTAGATAGAAAACAAAGAGAACAAAACGAATCCAGAGGTGGAGGAATGTTTTAAGAAATTTTGATTGTTTTATTGTATTAGATTGAAAACGCTTCAGCACCGCTGAGGCGTTTTTTTTGTTAAACATTTCTTAAATACTGTAACTTCTCAATCAAAATAAGTACTTATGTTCTAAAAATAGAAGTCTAGTAAGACTTAAACAAGCACTAACACCCTTTTTATGAAATCAAAATTTTTTCTTTTAAGCTGGTTACTAATTAGTTTTACCAGTTTATTTGCACAAACGGCAGCTCCTACCCCGCTCCCCACAAGTAGCGGAAGCGTAAATGGAAAGATCGTTGACAAAACTACGGGAACTCCCATACCGTACGCAACTGTATCAGTAAAAGATGGCATTAAAATTATTACTGGTGGTATAACCAAAGATAACGGTATATTTAACATCGATAAATTACCTCTAAAAAACCTAACTATAGAAATCCAATATATAGGTTACAAAAAATATGAAGCACCCATCACTTTATCCGAAGAGAACAAAAACCTGAATCTTAAAACAATTCTCTTAGAGGAAAATGCAAAACAGTTAAACGAAGTTTCTATAGTAAAAGAAAGATCTACTATTGAACAAAAAATAGATCGAAAAGTGGTAAATGTAGGAAAAGATTTAGTTGCTTCAGGAACTACAGCTTTTGACATGCTTAACAATATCCCATCCATAAGCATTGACCCGCAAAACAAAGAAATTAGTTTGAGAGGCAATTCAAATGTTAAAGTATTAATTGACGGAAAACCATCTAATATCGAAATAGGTCAGTTATTACAACAAATTCCATCTGCTTCAATTAAACAAGTGGAACTAATTACTAATCCTTCCGCTAAATATAACCCAGAGGGAATGAGTGGTTTAATTAACATTATACTTCATAAAAATGCAAACACAGGATTTAACGGGAGTATTAACACGGGAGTAACTTTTGGGATAACTCCAAAAACAAACACCGCTTTAAACTTAAACTACAAAGTTGGAAAAGTAAATTTATATACTAATTACGGATTCAACCATGGAATTAACGCAAACCATGGGGATATGTTATCAGAAAATCCTACAAAAGAGAATCAACAATTATTTGCTTTCAGAAATCTAGGAAATTCGCATGCAATCAAAATTGGTATGGATTATTACATCAACGATAAAAACACTTTGTCTGTTTATACGAATCAAAACCTAAATAATTTAAATGGCGATACTAAAACAGAAGTGTATTATACCAATCCCGTAATCAATTCAAACACCATACAAAATTCAACAAATCATAATGATTCTAAAAATCAAACTTATGATTTAGCATTTAAACATGATTTTACGAAAAAAGGAGAAAATCTTGAATTTCAAGCAAATTATTCCAAAACTAAGGACACTGAAAACACGCAATTTGAAAACTTAAGATTCAATCCTGCAAGCAGTTTCTACAGATCAAATGCTATTATCAATAACACCGATTATGGTCAATTAAACCTAGACTATACGAATCCTTTGACTGAGAAAACAAAACTTGAAACTGGTTTTGAATCTCGATTACAACAAACCAAAAACAATTTTGATAATTTAGCTATAGGTGAAAACATATACAGCAATTTTGATTTTACCAGAAACATACATGCAGTATATGCTAATTACAGTACTAAATGGAAAAAGTGGAGCGCTCAATTAGGTTTACGTGTGGAATCGTATGACATAAAAGGAACTTTTGCTACTTACAATTCAAAAACTTTAAAAAATGAATTGCAAACAGTAAACGATAATATTTTCACAACATATCCATCAGCATTTTTAAATTATACGCCTAACGAAAAAAACTCTTTCAACTTTAATTATTCAAGAAGAGTAGACAGACCAAGTATAGGACAATTAAACCCAATACGTCAATGGTCTACCCCGTTAATGGAAATGAAAGGTAATCCTGGATTAATCCCACAATTCACAAACTCACTTGAGGCTAACTATACCCGTACTACAAAAATGGGTAGCCTTACATTCGGTACTTTTTTCCGTTTTATAAATGATGAAATATCTCGAATTTCAAACATTGACCCTAATAATATTGAAAGAAGAATTTTATCGTTCGGAAATTTCAAAGACAATAAATCTTATGGAATTGAAGCTTCCGCTAACTTAAAATTCACAAAATGGTGGGCTGCAAACATAGCTGCTGATAATTATTTCAAAACAGTTCGCGGTACAGTTCAAAACGGGGTAACCGGATTAGACGAAAATAAAGAAGTAGATGTAAGCATTTTCAACGCACGCATTAGTAACACATTTACCGCTTCTAAAGTATTACGTTTCCAATTGTTTAGCATGTATAGAGGTAAAGATATTAGTTTACAAGGCGAACGTATGCCTATGTATCGAACAGATTTAGGTGCTAATTATACCATTTTAAAAGGAAAAGGAACGGTAACTTTACGATATAATGATATTTTTAACAATATGCATTTTTCGTTTGATGCAAAAGTGCCTTACCATCAAACAGGTTCATTCTATTGGGAAAGCCGCACTTTTTATGCTGGATTAAATTATAATTTCGGTGGTGGAAAAAACCGAGCTTTACAACGCAAACAACGCGATGCTAATGAATCGCAAAACTCCGGAGGAGGTTTATTTTAAATAATCACAAACGGCTTTCAAAAAATTTGAAAGCCGTTTTTTTATACACAAATCTTTATTATTTTTGAGTAACCAATAGCTCAATTATGATAACAGAAATCACTACTTATTTTCAATCTATACCTCCATCGCACAGAAGCAGTATTCTTTTTGGTGGCATTGCGTTTTTTTGGGCAATTGAAAGTATAATTCCGCTTTTTAAATTCAATTACAATAAAACACATCATGCCAGTATTAATTTGTTCTTTACATTCACAACCATTATAATCAATTTTTTCTTAGCTTTTTTACTTTTTGACACAGCCAACTGGACCACTCAAAAACATTTTGGAATACTCTATTGGCTAAATATTGAAAACCTAGCATTAAAAATGATTTTCGGTCTATTATTAATGGATTTTATTGGTGCCTATTTAGCACATTATGTACAACATAAAACTAAAATTTTATGGAAAATGCACTTAATACATCATACAGATACTTGGTTAGATACTACTAGCGCTAACAGACATCATCCCTTAGAAAGTATCATACGTTTTCTTTTCACTTGGGTTGCCATTTTTAGTATCGGTGCTCCTGTATGGCTTTTTTTCATGTATCAGTCCACCTCTGTCCTATTGTCACAATTTAACCATGCCAATATAAAGCTACCCCAATCTTTAGATACATGGATTAGTTATTTTTTGGTTTCACCTAATATGCACAAAGTACATCATCATTACCAACTTCCATATACCGACAGTAATTATGGTAATATTTTTTCCGTTTGGGACCGCCTTTTTGGCACTTTTAGAACACTACCTACTAACCAAATAGTCTATGGGATTGATACACACCCTAATGAAAAAGAACACAACCAACTTATAAATTTATTAAAAATTCCTTTACAAAAATATAGGCACCCTAGCACATAAAAATTTTAAAAAGTCATACTTTTTTACTAATATTGGTATACGTTTTGCAGGTAACTTTAATACAATTTTGCTTTATTAAATAAATGAGAAAAACTAAAATCGCTGAATTAGACAGAGAAACTTTAGAAAGACTAATCAGCATGGCACAGGAAGAAAGAAAGCCTTTTGAGGCTATCAAAGAAGAATTTGGAATTGGTGAAACCGAAGTCACCGAGTTTATGCGAAAACAACTCACAAAAGAAAAATTTGAACTCTGGAAAAAAAAGGTAACCGCTACAAAACCCAAACCTAAACCCGTCAAACAAGAAGATTTTGACGAAGATTTAGATGGAAAATATTACTTGAAAAATAAATTCTAACTTACAACTCCTGGTTTACAGGAGTTTTTTGTTAAAATATTCAAAAATTAAATTAAACTTCTGTAACAAATAATAATTTTACACACCTATACGTACTAAATTCTATTAAATGAAAAAAATTGTCTATTCGGTCGCTTTAGCCTCCCTTCTTTTTAGTTGCAAATCGGCTCAAGTTACAAATACTAAACCTGAAGTAAATGTTACCATCGATTTAAACACTATTACTGACGATAAGGTTATGGTAACCCTAGAACCCACACCTTCAAAAGAAGACGTGATAACCTTCAATATTCCTAAAACAGTACCAGGAACCTATTCATCTGACAATTATGGTCGTTTTATTGAAAAAATTAAAGCTTATACCAGCAAAGGTGAAAACATCCCGTTAGCAAAATTAGACGAAAACACGTATAGAATTGTAGGCGCTAAAAAACTAAGTAAAATAACCTATTGGGTAAACGACACTTACGACACTGAACAAGTGGGAGGCATAGGTGGAGACGATGTTTTTTCGCCAGCTGGAACTAATATTGACCCGAACTGTTTCGTATTGAACAATCATGGTTTTATTGGTTATTTCAGTGATAAAAAAGAAACACCATACACCCTTACCATCAAGCATCCTGAAAACTTATATGGAGCAACAGCTTTGACAGACAATGACCCTAGCAAAAATACTGATGTTTTTAAAGCCGATCGTTACGCTTCATTAGTAGATCAGCCCATCATGTACACCCAGCCTGATGTAGTCAATTTCAAGGTAGAAGATATGGATATTCAGATAAGCGTGTATTCGCCAACAGGTAAGTTTAAAGCTGCTGACCTTGCTCCTAACATGGAGACCATGATGAAAGCTCAAAAGAAATTCTTAGGTCCTATAAATAATACTAAAAAATATGCGGTTTTAATCTATCTAACCGATATGAAAAAAAATGACGCAAAAGGTTTTGGTGCCCTAGAACACAACACCTCAACTACAGTGGTTATGCCTGAAATGATGCCAGCTGAGGAAATGAATGAACAGTTAAAAGACATCGTTTCACACGAATTTTTCCACATTGTAAGTCCATTAGGAATTCATGCCGAACAAATTCATTATTTTGATTTCAACGAACCTAAAATGTCAAAACATTTGTGGATGTATGAAGGTATTACAGAATATTTTGCTAATTTATTCCAAATCAATCAAGGACTGATTAACGAAGATGAGTTTTACGGTCGTATGGCCGACAAAATTAGACAAGCACAAAACATGAACGACACCATGCCTTTCACTGAAATGAGTGCCAATGTTTTAAAAAAGCCTTATAAAGATCAATATTTAAACGTGTATCAAAAAGGTGCTTTAATAGGAATGTGTATGGACATCTTAATTCGCGAAAAAAGCAATGGTCAAAAAGGTGTTTTAGATTTAATGCAGAAATTAAATAACCAATACGGTATCAATAAACCTTTCAAAGATGAAGAATTGTTTGACAAAATTGTAGCATTAACCTACCCTGAAGTAGGTGAGTTTATTAAAACCTATATTGATGGTACTACTCCTATTCCTTATGACAAATTTTTTGAAAAAATAGGGGTTACACAAACACAAACTAAAATCCCAGGAAATGTTTTCATAAAAGGGCAATCTCCCTATATCACTATCAATCAAGCTACAAAAGAGATCATAACATTACCTGGCATTACACTTCCTGAATTTTACAATCATTTAGGAATCAAAAACGGAGATACGATTTTAGCCATAAATGATAAAAACTACAACTTAGACAACATTTATGACATGATAGCCTCAAGTCAAAGTTGGAAAGAAAATGATCCAATAAGTGTTAAAATTAAACGTGAGGGCAAAGAAATGCTATTAAAAGGGACTATCAAACTTCCTTACGAAGAAGCTACTGGCTATAAAGCAACTAATGATTCAAAAAAACAATTAAAAGATGCTTGGTTAAAAGGATAACACATCCCTCTTATATATAAATCCACAAATGAAATTCAATTTGTGGATTTTTTTATTACATTGCGACAAATTTTTAAAAACCATGTACAAAAAAATAGTTCTTGCCTTAAGCTTTGCTTTTTTAGCTTCATGTGGCGGTGAAAAAACTAACGATAACGAAGTTTTATTAACAGGAAACATTAAAGGTTTCAAAAAAGGAAAACTTTATGTTCAAAGAATAAACGATACAACTTTAGTTCCTTTAGATACAATAACGTTAAACGGTCAATCATCGTTTGAAACCAAAATAGCATTAGATTCACCTGAAATGCTTTACCTTTTTTTAGATAGAGGTCAAACGAATTCAAAAGACAACAATTTACTTTTCTTTGCAGAACCCGGAAAAATGAACATCGAAACCGATTTAGAATCATTTTTAGCCAATGCAAAAATTACAGGATCAAAAAATCAAGATTTGTATCAAGAATACAAAAACATGATTTCATTGTTTAATGAGGAGCAATTAAATCTTTTAAAAGCTCAGGTTTTAGGAACCCGTGCCGATAAAAATTACACAGCCCAAAGCAATCAAGCTAAACAAGATCAGTTACTAAAAAGAAGATATTTGTATGCAGCTAATTATGCCATTACACATGCTGATTATGAAGTAGCTCCATACATTGCCTTAACTGACATTTATGACATGCAACCTCGCTTTTTAGATTCAATTGCTAAAAAAATGACTCCTAAAGTTGCAAAATCAAAATATGGTAAAAAATTTACAGCTTACTTAAAAGAACAAAAATAAGGACTGCTAATCGCACCGCTAATAACTTCATTTAATTTCTCAATTGAATGAAGTTATTTTTATTTTACTACCTGCTTAAACGCAAGTTTTTAACAAGCTACTCATAACTTTTACTGCTTATTTACAACTAAAGTTTTATCTTTGTGCCGTTATGACACAAATTATATCTGATAACAGCTCACATCAAGAAACGGTAAAAAATGTTTTTACCAGTTATTTAGAACAAAAAGGCCATCGCAAAACCCCTGAACGTTATGCGATTCTTCAAGAAATATACGATAGTTCAGAACATTTTGATATAGAAAACTTATACATCAAAATGAAAAACAAAAACTACCGTGTATCCCGTGCTACCCTATACAATACCATAGAATTACTTTTAGATTGTGGATTAGTACGCAAACATCAATTTGGTCAAAACCAAGCTCATTATGAAAAATCATACTTTGACAAACAACACGATCATATTATTATGACCGATACTGGCGAAGTAATTGAATTTTGTGATCCAAGAATTCAAAGCATCAAACAAACCATGGAAGAAATTTTCGGCATCGAAATTCAAACCCATTCGTTATATTTTTATGCTACAAAAAAGAAAGAACAATAATATTTTATAAAAACACTAAGTGCTTACGCTCAAATTTCGATTTGATTTGCACTTACTAACTACAATAAAACAACAACACAATGACTGTAGACTTACTGTTAGGATTACAATGGGGAGATGAAGGCAAAGGAAAAATTGTCGATGTATTAACTTCAAAGTACGACATTATTGCAAGATTTCAAGGAGGTCCAAATGCTGGACATACTTTAGAATTTGACGGAATAAAACATGTGCTTCGCACGATTCCTTCTGGAATTTTTCATAAAAATTCGATTAACATTATTGGAAATGGTGTTGTAATAGACCCAGTTGTTTTCCTAAAAGAAATTGAAGGTTTGGAAAAATTCAACATGGATATCCAATCAAAACTATTAATTTCAAGAAAAGCACACTTAATATTACCAACACATCGCTTATTAGATGCTGCTTCTGAAACAGCAAAAGGTAAGGCTAAAATAGGCTCGACATTAAAAGGTATTGGTCCAACTTATATGGACAAAACAGGTCGTAATGGTTTACGTGTAGGCGATATTGAAATGGCTGATTTTGAAGAAAAATACCGTTCATTAGCAAACAAACACGAGGAAATGATCAAGTTTTACGACGTTTCTATCCAATACAACTTACCAGAAATGGAAAGAGAATTCTTTGAAGCTATTGAAGGTTTAAAAAAATTAACGTTTATTGATAGCGAAGAATTTTTAGCAAAAGCACAAAAGGAAGGCAAATCAATACTTTGTGAAGGTGCACAAGGCTCTTTATTAGATGTTGATTTTGGTACTTATCCATTCGTAACATCTTCTAACACAACAGCTGCTGGTGCTTGTACAGGTTTAGGAATTGCACCTAATAAAATTAAAGATGTATTTGGTATTTTCAAAGCTTATACAACTCGCGTTGGTTCAGGACCTTTCCCTACCGAAGAATTCGGAACCGATGGTGACACTATGGCTAAAGTGGGGAACGAATTTGGATCTGTAACTGGTCGTGCGCGTCGTTGTGGCTGGTTAGACTTAGTAGCCTTAAAATATGCTATCCAAATCAATGGAGTTACCCAACTTATGATGATGAAAGGGGATGTACTTTCAGGATTTGAAACACTGAAAGTATGTACAGCTTACAATTATAAAGGAGAAACGATTAAACACTTGCCTTTTTCTATCGAAGAAGAAAATGTTACTCCTATATATACTGAATTTAAAGGATGGCAAGCTGACCTTACAGGAATGAGTACTTTTGATGAATTACCAACTGAGTTAAAAGAATACATCGCATTCATAGAAAAAGAGGTAGAAGTTCCTATTACCATCATTTCTGTTGGTCCTGATAGAAAACAAACCATTACAAAAGCATAAGCCATAAAAAACCTCCACTTTAAATCATGGAGGTTTTTTTTTTACGTTCACTTAAAGTTTGATCCTTTTTTAATAAAACAAAATCACATTCAAAGATCTACATACGAGGGTACACTTAAAACATATCCTTTCAAATCATTGGAATAAAATTCCAAAAAAAGAAAGACTTGATATCAATTTTAAAATATCAAGTCTTTTTATGAATCATTATAACGAAAACTAATTTACCTCTTTTTTATGTTTCCAACGTTTATGAGTCCACATATAAAATTCTGGAGCTTCATAGATTTGTTGCTCCACTTTTTGAATAAAGGTTTCTGATATTTTAAAATCAGGCACTGAGCGTGCATCATCAGTCAAAATTTCAAATGTAGCTTCATAAAATCCGCGTTTAACCTTTTTTGTTTTTAAAAAAACAATGTTCATGTCAAATCTTTTAGCTAACACTTCAGCCCCTATGTGTATCGGGGTTTCAATACCCATAAAACGGTACCAATGTGAATTTTTTACAGATCCTGGGGTTTGATCACTGATAAAACCATAAACGCCCAACGTTTTCTTTAAATTATTATCCTCAATCGTTTGTGCGGTCTCTTTCGTACTAATCAAAGTGGTTTTGTATCTTGAACGAATCTTTTTAACTAAACCGTCAAAATAAGGATTTTTAATACGTTTGTAAATCCCATATCCATTAAAATTAATGTAGTTATTCATTGAAATCACCCATTCGTAACTCGCATAATGGGCTAACATGATAATAACACTCTTTTGTTGCGCTTCTAGTTCCTTATAAATTTCAAGATTTGTAAAAACATATCTGCGTTCCATTTCTCGTTTAGAGATATTCAAGGTTTTTATCATCTCTAAAAACATATCACATTGATGCTTATACGATTTCTTTTCAATTACTAATCGCTCTTGCTCAGTCAAATGAGGCAATGCCATTTTTAGATGCTTTTGCACTGTGGCTTTTCTATATTTTACAATATAGTACAAAATAAAATACAATACATCTGACAATAAATAAAGTAACCTAAATGGAAGTATAGAAATAAACCAAATTATAGGATAGACTAATAAATAGACTAAAAATTGCATCGTTTTTTTTTATGCAAATATAACTATATCAAAATAATTTCAGCATATATAAATGGTTTGCTATCTTTATCTGAAAATAAATAATACACGTTACTTTAAAAATTATAATTCAACTTTACAAACATGAATGCAATACTTTTAGTCCTAATTGGCGCAACTATTTATATTAGTTACAAAGGCTTTAATGATTATAATTTCTTTTCAACTTATAAATTTCATGTGGGAAGCATTAAAGCTGGTGAACAATTTAGAATGCTAACTTCTGGTTTTCTACATAACGATATTCCGCATTTAGCTTTCAACATGTTGACTTTATATTTTTTTGCACCTCTTGTTATAGGCCATTTTGGTTCTATTACTTTTTTAATTATGTATTTCATTAGTCTAGCCTCAGGAAGTTTATTAGCTTTAAATTTTCATAAAAACGAGTACAGCTATTCAGCCGTTGGGGCATCTGGTGCGGTAACGGGAATTTTATACTCAGCTATTTTAATAGATCCCTCTATGAGTTTATATCTTTTTTTTATCCCTATACCTATTCCCGCTTATATCTTTGGTATAGGCTATCTGTTATATTCTATATACGGTATGAAAGCTAAAAATGACAATATAGGACATGTAGCTCATTTTGGCGGTGCTATAGGAGGCTTTGCTACTACCCTTTTGCAATCGCCATATATGTTGTATGAAAACACCTTGATGGTTTTCCTTTTACTTATTCCTATCATCATCTTGTTTTTCCTGTCTAAAAATGGAAAATTATGATGGCACATATTTTGTAATGAATTTCTGAAAAGATATTTCTATAAATCTTAATTTTTTTGAATCATGAAAAAAATCATAGCAATCTTATTAATCGCTACTATGCCCATGTTAAACGCACAAGAACAAAAACTTACAACTCCTCAAATAAATGTTTCTGGAGAAGGTAAAATAAAAGTTACACCTGATCAATGTGAAATCACTTTAGGCGTTGAAAATACAGCAAAAGATGCTGCAACCGCTCAAAAAGCTAACGATGACGTGGTAGATAAAGTTATCAAATACATCAAATCACATAATATTCCTCTTACCGACTTCAAAACTACCCATGTTAGTTTATACAAAAATTACGATTACGAAAAGAAAAAGTATAACTTTCATGCCAGTCAAACCTTGTGTGTGTTTCTGAAAGACATCAAAAAATACAATGATTTTATGATGAACATCACAGAAGCTGGCATTACAAATATTAATGGGGTTGAATTTAAATCTTCAAAAATGGAAGAATTAGAAAGAGAAGCCCGTGTAAAAGCAATGCTTAATGCAAAACAAAAAGCAACAGATTTTGTCACAGCCCTAAACCAGAAAGTTGGAAAATTGCTTTTAGTGACTGACAATTCGGCTATGATTTATCCGCAACCGGTATACAAAGCAATGACTGCGGAAATGAGTATGTCTGCTGATAGCCCTAAAGAAACGGTAGCTCTTGGTGAAATAAATATCGTTGTAAATGTACAAGTGAGTTTTGCTATAGAATAATATTTTTTGAAACTATAACTATTTAAAATTGAACAGAAGCATAGGATTAGCCCTCTCAGGTGGAGGCACTAAAGGTTTAGCTCATGCTGGCGTATTACAATTTCTGACCGAACAGAAAATACAACCAAATTATATTGCAGGTACTAGCGCAGGCGCCATTATCGCCGCGCTTTACGCTGCAGGAAAAACACCCGTTGAAATTTTAGATTTTTTCAAATCGATTTATTTTTTCAATTGGCGGCATTTTACTTTTACTAAAGCTGGTTTTATAGATGCTGAAGCATTTAAGGCTTATTTTAAAACTATTTTTAAAGATACCTGTATCAACGAATTACCAATTCCTATTTACATTGCTGCCACCGATCTTATAAAAGGGGAATCTATAGTTTTTGATGGTCAAACTAAAATTGTTGATGCAATACTGGCTTCTTCGGCTTTCCCTGGTGTATTTTCACCCTATGAGTTTGAAGGAAACTTATATAGTGATGGTGGTATTTTAAATCACTTCCCAACTGATTTGCTACCCGAATCCTCTCATTTCAATATAGGGGTCTATGTGAGCCCCATACAGCAAATAACGCCTAATTCATTAAAATCGATCAAAGCCGTTACAGCAAGATCATTTGATCTACTGTTTGGAAACTCAAGTGCACATAAATTTTCAAATTGCCATTGGGTTATACAACCTGATGCTTTGACACGATATGGCACTTTTGAAACCAATAAAACAAAAATGGATGAAATTTACGAAATAGGATATGCTGAATCTAAAAAATCATTCGCATTATTAGAAAACAACTTAAAGACTCATTTTCAAAACAAATAAACCACAAAACCTATGTTAATCCCAACCTTACAAAAACTTTTTGAAAGAGATTTAAACCGACTGAAACAAGAAATTGAAAGTTATACTAAAGAAGAAAATTTATGGGTGATTTCTGAAAATATCAGCAATTGCGGTGGAAATCTTTGCTTGCATCTTCTAGGAAATCTCAATACTTTTATAGGTACAGGTCTTGGAAATACGGGTTATGTTCGCCAACGCGACTTAGAATTTTCTCAAAAAAACATTGCCAGAACCACTTTACTCGATGCCATAGATGATGTGAAAGCGATGATTGCTAAAACATTAAACACCTTAACCGAAGCGCAATTACAAGAAATATACCCTATAGCAATACGACCAGAAGGAGAAACGGTTTTTCACTTTTTAATTCATATTGAAGCCCATTTAAACTATCATTTGGGACAAATTAACTACCACCGTAGGGTGTTAGACAATGACTAATTATTTGTTAATTAAAATACTAATCACCATAATTTTGACTATATTTAAGTAAACAATAAACTAGATAAAAATGGAAACTAAAATTCATATTCAAAATTTAAAATGTGGTGGTTGTGCTACTACAATAACTTCAAAATTATCAGAGATTGATACCATATCAAATATTATTGTTTCGAACGAAGAGGATACGGTTAGTTTTATTTACCAAGAAGAAACAGATTTGAATCGAGTGAAAGAAACTCTAGCAAAAATAGGTTATCCAGAACTGGGACATAACAACAACTTAACCACAAAAGCTAAATCATACATAAGCTGTGCAATGGGTAAAATGCAATCCTAATGCAACTATAATATTGATTTTAACCCTGAACATGCTTTAAGTATATTTGATGAAGATAAAAAGACAACAAAAAACTGAATTCTCTTTCAAACACCAATTAGTTTCACTATCAATAACTTCCAAAACTTTTTTGGATATAGCTAGTAAAAGCTAATCCTTTGTTAAAAAAGTCTTAAATCATTTATTTTCAATTATCTTTATATCAGGTTAATATAAATTCGAACATCATGAAAAAGTTAGTATTAATTACTCTCCTAGCATGTGGTGTAGCTTTTACAGGATTTGCACAAGACAAAAAAGAAAAATGTAAAAAAAGCAAACACGAATGTAAGGAACAATGTAAGGACGGAAAACATGTATATAATCATGGTGAAAAAAAACATAAATGCAAGAAAGAATGTGAGAAGCCAAAAGCTTAAATCGTTCTTTTTATGAAAAAACAAGGCAACCTCAGGGTTGCTTTTTTTATGCCTTAATCTCCCTAGGGAAAATTGTCCATCCCTTGACGTTTTTTGTCCATTTTAAAGCTCCTAGCCACGTCGCATCTTTGTACTGTCAATAATGACTAACAATTTAAATACATAAAAAATGAGAACATTTACAGTACCTACAAGAGAAGTAGTAGCACCAAAAAATCAAGAAATTTTCGACCAATTACAAAAAGCTTTAGGCTTTGTTCCTAATTTGTATGCCACTATTGCCTACTCAGCTAATGGCCTAGAACGATTTTTAGCCTATCAAAATGCAAAAACTTCATTAACAAACAAAGAAAAAGAAGCAGTCAACTTAATCGTAAGCCAAGTTAATAATTGTGAATATTGTCAAAGTGCGCATTTGGTTTTAGGGAAAATGAACGGTTTTACCGATGAGCAATTATTCGAAATTAGAACCGGTAAAGCTACCGATGCTAAACTAAACACCTTAGTACAATTAGCTTCAGACATTACAAAAAACAGAGGATATGCCACTCCTGAACTTGTTGAAGCATTTTTTAACCAAGGATACACCAATGAAAACTTGGTAGACTTAATCTTACAAATTAGCGACAAAACGGCTATGAACTACCTTCATAACCTTACTAAAATCCCAGTAGATTTTCCAGTAGCACCTAAATTAGAAGTAACTTTTTAATCCCACAAAAATGAAAACAATAAAATCACTTTTAGCACTCATATTGTTCCTTTTATCCTTAGGAACTTTTGCTCAAACACAAACAAAAATAATTGCAGTGGTCACAAAAGCCGATTGGTGTCCTACTTGCAAACTTCATGGCGCCCGCGTGGTTACAGAAGTCCTTCCGTTATACAAAGCGCCTGATGTTAAAATCATGGTTAACGACCGCACGAATGAAACAACCAAAGCCAGTAGCAATCTAAATTTAAAACAAGAAGGAATTGGAAAAGCTATAGGTAAAAACCCCACGACAGGCGAAATTATCTTTATCAATGCAATAACTAAAAAGATAATTTCAAAAATAAGTGTTGCTAAATCAAGCACTGACATTCAACAGGCCTTTGACCTAGCGATTTCAAAATCATAAACTAAATTTTCAATACTTTATTTATCCCAGAACAAAGGAAAGAACCTCTAAACGTTTTTTCCTTTGTTTAAAATAAATTTTAATCATGAATACCATTTCCTATGGAACAGAAACCTCCCTTTCCTCCTTTCACTTTACAAACGGCTTTGCAAAAAGTACAATTAGCAGAAGATGCTTGGAATAGCAAAAATCCTGAGCAAATTGCCTTAGCTTATACCTTAGACACCGAGTGGCGTAATAGAAACCAATTTATCCATGGACGCAAAGAAGTAATAGCGTTCCTGAAACGTAAATGGGAAAAAGAAATTGATTATAAATTGAAAAAAGAATTGTGGGCATTCCAAGATAACCGCATAGCCGTACGATTTGAATACGAGTACCAAAACGGAAAAGGTCAGTGGTTTAGAGCCTATGGCAATGAAAATTGGGAATTTGACGAAAATGGTTTGATGCAAAAACGTTTTGCCAGCATCAATGATTTGCCTATAAATGAAAGTGAACGAAAATTATAATCGTTAAGATGCAATGCTTATTTTTATAAAAAAATTAAAAAATGATGCTAATCCAATCCCTACAACTTCTTTTTGAAAGAGATATAGAAAAATTAAAAACTGAAATTAACGCCTATCAAGAGGAAAAAAATCTTTGGATAGTGGATAAAAACATTTCCAATTCAGCAGGAAATCTAGCCTTACATTTGGTTGGCAATTTAAAAACGTATTTTGGCACCATTTTAGGTAACACTGGGTATGAAAGAAACAGACCTTTAGAATTTTCGGCAAAAAACATAAACCGTCAAGAAATCATAACAGCTATTGACGAAGCAAAACTTATTGTCATAACTATTCTAAACCAACTGACAGAAGAGCAACTCATAGCTGATTATCCAGCCACGGACACGAGTTATGGCAAAACATCAACTTACCATTACTTAATCCACTTAAGTGTACATTTGAGTTACCACTTAGGACAAATTAATTACCACAGACGACTATTTGACAATTAATGACCAATGATGACACGGGACACCCATACCTTAATTAATCCACAAAATGGCAACTTGGCTTTCAAACTTTTTGGTTTTACCAGCAATAGCTGTTTTGACCATATCCAACGAAACAATTATTATAGCCTTATTTGGGTAAAAAAAGGTTCAGGAAAAATAAAAGCTGATTTTTCAGAATACACCTTTGAGGAGCAATCTCTTTTTGCATTTGCACCCTATCAGCCGTATATGTTTTTTGATAATCCAGATATTGAAGGAGTAGCCATACAGTTTCATCCTGATTTTTTTTGTATTCATAAACACCAACAAGAGGTAGCCTGCAATGGTGTTTTGTACAATAATATATATCAACCGCCATTTGTAACGATTGATGAAAAAGCGGAAAGTACATTTGACATGGTTTTAGAACAAATTAAAAACGAAATGCAAAATCCTGCATTGGCACAATACGAATTACTAGTTTCCTATTTGAAGATTTTTTTAATCACCGCATCAAGGTTAAAAACAGAACAATTAGCGGTGTTAGAACAAGAAAATGTGCTAGGCAAAGAACCTTTTATCCTTCAAAATTTAAAGAATTTTATTGAAATACATTTCAAAACCAAGCATGCACCAAGTGATTATGCCGATATGTTAAACATAACACCAAAAGCCTTGGGTAAAATTACGAAAACGCATTTCAATAAAACCTTAACCGATTTAATTTCGGAACGCATAATCATAGAAGCCAAAAGAGAACTGTATTTAACAAACAAAGCCGTAAAAGAAATAGCTTACGATTTAGGTTATGAAGACGAACATTATTTCAGTCGATTTTTTAAAAATAATGCCGAAGTATCCCCACAAATATATCGTGAAACAGTAGGCTTTGCCCGAGCGATGTAAATGCTTCGAGTGGAATTTAGTATTTTCGCAATATGTTTCAAAACCTTATCAATCATATAAACCATCATTTGCCTTTTTTAAAAGACAAAAAATTACTTTTAGCCATTAGTGGTGGCATAGACAGTATGGTTTTATTGCATTTGTTTTCAAAAATGAATAGGGAAATTGCCGTAGCGCATTGCAATTTTCAATTGCGTGGTGCAGAAAGTGACGGCGATGAAGAGTTTGTTAAAATTCAATGTGAAAAATTAAAAATTAAAAGTTTTATACAACAATTTGAAACTGAAAAATTTGCTCAAGAAAACAAATTATCCATTCAACAATCGGCAAGATCCTTACGATACCATTGGTTTGAAGAAATACAAACCAAGGAAGGTTTTGATTATTTGCTTACGGCGCATCATTTAGACGATTCGTTAGAAACATTTTTAATCAATTTCACACGAGGAACAGGGATTGAAGGACTGACTGGAATACCTCAAATCAATGGTAAAATTGTACGTCCGTTATTGATTTTTTCTCGTGAGGAAATTAAAAAATATGCAGAAGAAAACAATATCGATTGGCGAGAAGATTCCAGTAATGCTTCCGATAAATATTTTAGAAATAAAATCAGGCATCAAGTTGTACCTATTTTAAAAGAATTAAATCCATCGTTGTTGAATTCATTTCAAAATACGGTTCATAATCTTCAACAAACACAGCAAATTGCACAAAAAGAAATTGACACACAATGGACAGCAGTCAGTACCATTGATGGAGAAAATTGTTACTTAGCCCTAGATAAAATCAAGTCCTTAGCCCAGTATCCAGCCTATTTATATGCCTGGTTACAACCGTATGGATTTACCGCTTGGGAAGACATTGCAGATTTGGTAGAAGCGCAATCAGGCAAACAAATTTTGTCAGCTCATTATCGCTTAATCAAAGACCGAACGCATTTAATTTTATCACCAATTAATAAAAAATCAGAGGAGGAATATGTAATCGTTGAAACCGATTTTCAAATAGATTTTCCAATAAAATTAACTTTTTGTAACCAAAGTTACATTTCTACACCTACCAGCACGAGTATATTTGTAGATAAAGAAAAGTTAAAGTTTCCTTTACAGTTAAGAAAATGGAAAGAAGGTGATTATTTTTATCCCTCAGGAATGCAGGGCAAAAAGAAAGTGAGTAAATTCTTTAAAGATGAAAAATTTTCACTCGTCGAAAAGGAAAATACTTGGCTACTTTGTGCAGACAATGAAATCATTTGGATTGTCAATCATCGAGCAGACCAACGCTTTTTAGCCACATCAAAAACAAAAAACATAATTAACATCAACCTCTTAAAATGAAAAAGTTATATCCCTTTTTACTCCTCTTGATGAGCTTTACAGGCTTACAAGCGCAGTTATTGAATCCCGTGAGTTGGAAAACTTCGGTGACCCAAAAATCAGAAACCGAATACCTGCTCACTTTTGATGCCAAAATTGAAAAAGAGTGGCATGTATTCTCACAATTCACCCCAGATGGCGGGTCGTTACCCACTGTTTTCACCTTTAAAAATGCTAAAGGAAATTATAATTTAGTAGGCAAAACCTCTGAAAGTGCATATAAAAAAGTGTATAGCGACATTTTTGAAGTTGACGAATACGTTTTTGAAAACAAAGCGCAATTTAAACAACTTATCAAAGTCACTAATCCTAAAGTTACTTCGGTAAAAGTTTATGTCGAATACCAAGCTTGTAAAGATGCTTGTATCCAACAGGACAAAACTTTTGACATCCAACTGCCTATAGCTCATGCAACCATTCCCCAAGAGGATGTTAAGCAAGAAACCGTTGCTGATACGACTTCAAAAGTAATTGCAGTTCCTTTGATTACTGAGGAGAATAAACCTGAGGCGGTGAAAGAAGTTCCTATAAATGAAACTCCAAAAACTAAAAATTCAGAATCAAAAAGCTTACTCTCTATTTTCATCCTTGCTTTTTTAGGAGGCTTTGCGGCACTATTAATGCCCTGTATCTTCCCAATGATTCCTATGACCGTAAGTTTTTTTACTAAACAAAGTAAAACAAAAACCGAAGGTATTAGAAATGCGGTGGTTTACGGATTATCTATTATTGTTATTTATGTTATTTTAGGTTCTTTAATCACTGCTATTTTTGGAGCAGAAGCATTAAACGAATTATCAACTAGTGTGTGGTTCAATTTAATTTTCTTTGGGCTTTTAGTAATTTTCGCTTTATCATTTTTAGGTGCTTTTGAAATTGTATTACCAAGTTCATGGGCAACAAAATTAGATTCGCAAGCCGACAAAGGAGGAATTATTGGTATTGTCTTTATGGCATTAGCTTTAGCTGTAGTTTCCTTTTCTTGTACAGGACCTATTGTTGGAACTTTATTAGTAGAATCCGCTTCAAAAGGTGGTATTGCACCTATCGTAGGCATGTTAGGTTTTTCATTAGCTATTGCATTACCTTTTATGTTATTTGCTATGTTTCCTGGATGGTTAAATTCATTACCAAAATCAGGTGGTTGGTTAAATACGGTAAAAGTTTCACTAGGTTTTTTAGAATTAGCTTTCGCTTTTAAATTCTTATCAAATGCTGACTTAGTACTTCAAAAACATTGGTTAGAGAGAGAATTGTTCATCGCTATTTGGATAGCTATCTTTGGAGCTTGGGCCTTATACTTATTTGGCAAATATATGCTTCCACACGATTATGAAAAAGCAGATAAAATAGGTGTAGGTCGATTGATAATGGCCATTTTAGTAACCACATTTACTTTTTACATGATTCCAGGTTTATGGGGAGCTCCTTTAAAAATATTAAGCGGATTAACACCTCCTTCTACGTATAGTGAAATCCCTAATGGATTAGGTGGTGGTGGTTCTTCAAAATCAGAATTACCAGAACATGCTCATTATGGTCCGCATAATATTATAACTTTTGATGATTACGAATTAGGTTTAGCCTATGCAAAACAAGTCAACAAACCCGTTTTATTAGATTTTACAGGTGATGCCTGCGCCAATTGTCGAAAAATGGAAGACAATGTATGGTCTAATTCCGAGGTACTTTCTATTTTAAAAGAAAAAGTCGTAGTGATTTCGCTTGTTTGTGATAGAAAAATTGAACTTCCTAAAGACCAACAATACATTTCAAAAACAACAGGCAAAGAGGTAATAACCATTGGAAATAAATGGACTGATTTTCAAATTACACGCTACAAAAGCAATTCACAACCTTTATATGTGATTTTAGACACAGAAGGTAACGATATTTCAGAACCCATTGCTTTTTCAAGTCTTGAAGATTATCAATCATGGCTAGAAAACGGAATTAAAAATTTTAAATAATAGTATAAACCTCTATCGTATGTCAGCAATCTTAGAAAAATACTTAAGAAATTTAAAGTATATGAGCGCAGATGATATCGATAGAGGTTTAGCTTTTTTTAAACCCCTGGTACTCAAAAAAGGTGATTATTTTATAAAAGAAAATCAAGTATGTACAACGGTTGCGTTTCTCCTCAAAGGCAGTGTAAAGGCCTTTACAACCGATCTTGAAGGCAATCAAAAAATCATTTGTTTTGGTTTCGAAAATAATTTTATCACTGTTTTAGACAGTTTTCAATACCAAAAACCATCACTCAAAAACATTCAAGCCACAGAAAACTGTGAATTAGTATGGATCTCTAAAACAGAACTGGAGCTTTTACTGGCAATAGCACCAACTTGGCAAATTCTTGCTCATCAAATTACGACTCAAGAATACCTTGAAAAGGAACGTTATCTATACCTTTTCCAAAATCAATTGGTGGAATTTAAATTTCAAAATCTTATAACCCATTACCCTCAAATATATAAAAGAATCAAACTTGAAGATCAAGCCTCATTTATTGGAACAACCATTCGAAGTTTTAATCGAGCTAAAAAAAATTATTTTCAAAAACAAATAGGACAATTGTCCTAAATTCAAAAGGAACAAAAAACTAGTTTTGTCACGTATTACAAACTAGAATTCCTATGAAAAATATTGCAAGCGGTGTCTATCATATTCCCTTAATGCCTAGAAATAGTATAAATTGTTACCTGATTGAAGGTGTACTTGTAGATGCAGGAATTAGAGCCTCATTTTCCAAAATTGAGAAAGCAATACAACAAATTCCTATACATGCACACATACTTACTCACGCTCATCCTGACCATCAAGGCGCAAGTGCTAAGGTATGCAAACAGTACAATATTCCTTTATATTGCCACGAAAAAGAAAAGCATAGAGCAGAAACGGGCTTGGCCACCCAAGATTATCCCTCTCCTAAAAATTTAATTGCTCAATTCCAACAAAAATTCTGGTCAGGACCAGCCGTAAAAGTTTCCAAAACATTAAAGGAGAATGATTTCATTGGCAATTTCAGGATTATTGAAACACCGGGACATTCTCATGGACATATCTCTTTTTTCCGTGAAAAAGATGGTGTATTAATTTTGGGCGACGTAGCTACTAATATGAACTTAGTGACCTCACAAATAGGATTACACCTTCCTCCTGCTCTATTTACAAACCAACAAGAACAAAATATACGCTCGCTAAAGAAACTAGCTGATCTAAACCCGAAAATTATTGGTTTTGGTCATGGACCTGTACTATTTAATAAGGACATGAAATTTGAGCGATTTGCTTATGAAAAGTTTAAAAAGCTCTAGGATTACAAATTTAACCTACACGCAAACCATTATCAACTTTCATATCACTGGATATTAATACCACATCATTATCGGCGCCTACAGCCCCTAAAACCAAACATTCGCTCATAAATTTCCCGATTTGCTTTTTTGGAAAATTGACTACTGCCACAATTTGTTTATCTAATAAATCGTCTTTACTATAACGTTTAGTAATTTGAGCTGAGGTTTTTCGAATTCCTATTTGCTCTCCAAAGTCAATGATTAATTGATATGCTGGTTTTTTAGCTTCTGGAAATTCATTCACTGTAATAATGGTACCCACACGCATTTCTATCTTTTCAAAATCATTCCAACTGATTAAATCTTGCACCTTTTTTCAATTTTTAAATTTAACACTAGAATCTATGCACTATATTCTAAAATCACATTATAAAGTTCCTCTACATCCACTGGTTTAGACAACACTTTACGAATGTGGCATTCTTCAAATTTACGTTTATTCATGGTTTCTGAAACCGCTGTAAGCGCAACAATTGGGATTTCTGGTTTTGATGCGGTAATCTTTAACGACGCCTCAAAACCATCCATAACAGGCATCATAATATCCATTAAAATCAAATCATAATCTTGTGCTTCAACTTTTTTAACGGCTTCCAGACCATTATCGGCAATATCACAAGTGAAGCCCTTTTGTACTACGATTTTTTTGGTCATTAATTGATTCACTTTATTATCTTCTACTAATAATATTTTAAGATCCGATTTATAACTGATGGGCACAACTGTAGGCTCATTTTCTTTATATTTTTCAAAAGTCAAATCAAAACAAACCGTAGTTCCTTTACCCAATTCGGATTCAATTGTTAGGGTTTCATTATATAAATGTATAATTCTGTTGGCTAACGTTAGACCTAAACCGCTACCACCAAATTCATAATTAATTTTTTCTGAACCTTGAACAAATAAATCTAAAATTCGACTTTTAACCTCATCTGAAATTCCGATGCCTTGATCTTGAATTTTAAACCTAATTCGAGTAGAATCTTCTTGGTTATCTAACAAAGTTAATTGAACAGTAACCGGATTACTTTTAGAAAATTTAAACGCATTATCTATCAAACAATATAATAAATGGGACAATCTCCTGCGATCAAACCACACTTTATCATCTATTCCGGGGTCAATATTTAAGATAGTTTGTAAATGATAGTTCCGCTTTTTAGCAATTGAATCCGTGATACGATGAATAAGTTCACCTAAAACAACTTTATCTCTTTGGGGCTTATAATCGGTATCAAATCCTTCTAAAATGTGCAATTCGATCACAGTATTAGACAAATTCAATAAATTTTGAATCGCATTTTCCATTATTTCCAATTGTTCATCTAAATTTGAACGATCTTTTTGTAATAAATGTAAATTACCGCTTAGAGTATTTATAGGAGTGCGTAGTTCATGTGAAAAAGTATCTAAAAGCTTCTTTTTAATTTTTAATGCCTCTAACAATTCGTTATTTTTTGCATCTAACAATTGATTCGATAAAGCTTTAAATTTAGCTGTTCGGTATTGGTAATACGAAAAAAACAATAAAATTACTATAATTAACAAAAAGAGTCCTAAAAGGTAGTTTTTGTATCTAGAATTTTCATTTTTTAATTCATTCTGCTTAATAATAGACTGAAATTCTAAATTTTTAAGTTGTAAACTTCGCTTTTGATTTAGGGATTGGTTAGTTTTTACAACTCTTTCTATTAATCTTTTTTTGAAAAATACATTAGCTATTCGTAAATGCTCGCTGGCCAGTTGATAATTCCCTTTTTTTTGATTGATCAAACCAGAAACCAAAAAATAACGAGAGCGCAATAAAAAATCTTCTGAATTTGCATTATAAAATTTAGATTGTTCCACTTTATTTAAATATAAAATGGCATTTTTTAATTGATTTAATTTTAAAAACGATTCAGCCACAAATAAAAAAACCTCAGGTTGGTCTTTATCACCTCCTAATTGTTCATTTAGTGTTAAATATTTCAAAGAATTCGCTAACGTTAGCTTCCAATTTTCCTTTTTTAAATAAAGAATAGCCAGGTTATAATACATATCCACCTTATAGCTTTCTGGAGCATATTTGGTATAATATTTTTCTGATAAAAGAGTGTATTTTTCTTCCTGTGCTAAACTATCCTGAACATTATAAAAAATAGACAAATGCTCATAGTAAGAACCCCTTACAATATTATCTGGATGTTGTTTTAAAATTAGATCTAGTTTTTCTAAAACCTTTTTTGAAGTTGTATAATCATATTGTGTAAGATGAAAAGCCGAAATTTCTAAATACAATTCTTCTAATTGCTTATAATCTTTTTGGGCTATTAATTCTTGTTCAAGAATTAATAGCAATTTATTTCCTTGTTCATAAGCTAAATAATCATTGGTAAGCAATAATGTTTTAGCTTCCTCGAAACGATTAACTATAGATTTTTTCAATCTTGAGGTTCCCGTTTGTGAATAAGACTGAATAGAAAATAATACCAATAGAAAGCAGATTGCCAAATAGCATCTCTCTAAATAAATATATTGTCTTTTGATCCTTAACACTGAAAACTTAGTTTTTTTTGGGAGATACAATTTAAGAAAAAACTAAATACCAATATAAGTTTATAGTTTTTTTATTACATAAATCTTCCATCCACATAAAACCAAAGATTTCCTTGTTTTTTAAAAGTAGATTTCTCGTGATGGCAATGCGTCTGTAATCCGCCATCTAAATAAAAAGCTTTGAATTCAACAGTCGTTTCTGTCGCTTTTATAACTTCTAATTTCAGCCAAGTATTTTGAGTTGCCCAAGCTAAAATGTCCTTTTTAGAATGTAATTTCCGAGTACTTAAATGTGTGGTTTGCAGCAAATAGTCAGCGTTATGTAAGCAATAAGCCGTATAACGAGAACGCATTAAAGCTTCTGCATTATCAGGGGTTTGAGTAGCATTTAGAAAAGGCTGGCAACAATTTTCAAATAGTCCTCCCGAACCACAATAACAATTTCTCATTTTTTTCTTTGTTTTTGACTAAAAAATCTTTTTCAATTGGTTAAATCAATTTAAAAAATTTTCTTAGCCACTTTTTCATGTTGTCCTTTCAATAATAGTAACGAGGCCGAACTATACCAAGGGGTTAATTCCACTTCGAAAATTTTAGCTACTACAGCTGGGTCAGTTTCCACTAGTTTTTGGGCTTCTTCGATAGTAGCACAATTTAAAATAAAAATACCTCGGTAAGCTTTATCATTTTTCATAAAAGGACCTGCAACGACAAGTTTTCCTTCATCAGCTAAACGCTTGATATTGTCCATGTGCCCTTTAAAATATTTTTGCTTTTCCTCGGGGGTTGCAGTTGTATTGCTCCCCGTTTTTAACAAGCAAAAAACATAATTTTTCATACCATATTCATCGGCCCCTGTTTCTTTGGCCAATTTTTCATCATAAGATGTTGTTTTTTCTTGGGCAACTCCTGTTAATGAACTTAAAAGAAAGAGTGCATAAAACAAATTTTTCATAATTATAATTTTAAAAGTTCAAATTAATACCTAAAATTAGGTCCAAATTGTATTCCATTGTTCAGAAAAAAAGTTTCTAATAATTCCATTTTTCCTTCACAAAAATCCCAAAGGTTAGATTTAGTAAATACTTTATAGTTCCTACAACTAAAACAGATTTCAATATATTCGAGGATTTCATCTTTATCATTTAAGTATAAGATACCATTTCTAGGTTCATAGCATTTCCTGTCTTTACTTGCGTATTTTGGAGAGGTTTTAGTGTTGTAATTGTATAATAAATCACTTAATTCTGCAATTTGAGTAAAATTTAAAGTGATAACTTCTTTTGTTTTTTTGACATTTAATTTATTCCCATCATAAATAGGTATCCCTTCTTTAAAAGGTTCTGGCTCTCTATATGTACTATCAATATAAACTCTGTGTACATTTTCAAATGAAATAATTTGAATTTTAGTTGCTTTATTCAAGGGAAACAACTTTGACAATTTATTGAAGGATAAATTCTTTGTTCGTGCACAGTCATTATACGGATTACTTAATATTTCTTTTTTTGATAATTGTGCCCAGTTATATTGGGTAAATAAGAATAAAATCAAGAATCTTCGCATGTAAAATGTTTTTTCAAAGATATTAAACTTTTTCATCCCAAAAATTGCCCTATGACAATTCAGTAAGGATATTCTACAGTTGGGTCATCTTAAATTGTCAAGCGTAGGGGTTTGTTGCAATTTTGAACTATAAATTCAAACCAACATGAAAACTTTTTTCAAATTCATTATTTTACTTCTTGCCACTAGCATTAATGCACAAACAAAAATAGCTGGATTAGTACTTGATAAAAAACAAAAACCAGTTGCTGGAGCTAATGTTTTTATCGAAAGTACGTATGACGGAGGCACTACTTTAACCGATGGTACTTTCAACTTTGAAACTACAGAAAAAGGGAGTCAGACCTTAGTGATTAACGCTTTAGGTTTTGATGAGCAAAAAGTAGTTATTTCAATAGAAAATTACGCTTCTAAAACATTTATCTTAAAACCCAATATCAATGCCTTAGATGCAGTGGTAATTACAGCGGGAACTATTAAAGCGGGCGATAATAGTAAAGCTTCTGCTTTAAAACCTATGGATATTTTGACTACAGCAGGAGCGCTTGGGGATATCGTAGGAGCATTTCAAACGATGCCTGGCGCACAAACTGTGGGCGAAAGCGGTCGTTTATTTGTACGTGGTGGCGAAAGCGATGAAACACAAACGTATATTGATGGCATTCGCGTGGCACAACCTTATGGCAATACGGTAGAAAACTTACCTACACGCGGACGTTTTTCGCCTATGTTATTTAGTGGGATGACTTTTTCTACTGGGGGCTATTCGGCAGAGTTTGGCGATGCTTTATCGAGTGTATTACTTTTAAATTCGATTAATGAACCCACTCAGGAAAAGACTGATATAGGACTTATGTCAGTAGGTGGTGCTTTTGGAAAAACTTCTATTTGGAAAAAAAGTTCGCTTAGTGTTAACGCAACGTATATTAACTTAACGCCTTATCAATGGCTGGTGCCTCAACGTTTGAATTGGGACAAAGCTTATCAAGGGATGTCTGGAGAAGCTGTTTTTAGACAAAAATTTGAAAAAGGAATTTTTAAACTTTATACTGCTTTTGATATTAGTGCTTTTGATTTGAATCAAAAGAAGGTAGGAAGCCAAGATTTAACCCGCGTTCAAAACAACAATAATAATTTGTATATCAATGCGTCTTACAAAACAAAAATTGGTCAAGGATGGAACTTTTTTGCAGGGGGAAGTTTAGGAAAAAATCATGTCGCAGTGCGTTTTAATCAAGACGATGTAAAAAACAATGAATTAGCTACCCATTTAAAAATCAAACTAGAAAAGAAATTTTTCAATACGTTAAATCTAGCTTTTGGAGGTGATTATTTTCGTACAAAATTTGATGAATCTTATACTTTTTATCAAGGCAATACGTATCCATCAGGCTATACCACAAATGTAGGCGCATTGTTTGCAGAAGCCGATTGGTTCATATCACCAGAATTTGCCATCAAAGGAGGTGTACGTGGTATGCATAATGCGTTGCTTCAAAAAACAGTTGTTGAACCTAGGGCATCCATGGCATATAAAGTTTCTAACAGCAGTCAGTTCTCATTTGCCTATGGTGATTTTCATCAAGCACCTAAACAAGATTATTTGAAGTATGATGCTACTTTGGATTTTGAAAAAACACAACATTATATTTTGAATTATTTGTATTCTTCTAATAAACGTACGTTACGTGCTGAAATTTATTTCAAAAATTATCAAGACTTAGTAAAATATAATACACCACTTCCTACATACAATAGTGTATATACCCAAACAGGCGCTGGTTATGCGAAAGGTTTTGATATTTTTTGGAGAGATAATAAAACGTTCAAAAAAACAGAATACTGGGTGAGCTACAGTTACCTAGACAGTGAGCGCGATTTCAAAAACTATACTGCTAAAGTGACACCGAGTTTTGTTGCGAATCATACCTTATCATTAGTAGGTAAATATTTTATTGAAGATTGGAAATCACAAGTAAGTTTAACCAATACTTTTACGACTGGACGTCCCTACAACAATCCAAATGTAACGGAATTTATGAATGGAAAAACGAAAAATTACAACAGTTTAAGTGTCAGCTGGGCGTATTTATTGACTACGCAAAAGATACTTTACTTTTCGATTTCTAATGTTTTGGGTAGAGACAATGTTTTCGGGTATCAATATGTCAAAACACCCGATGCTAACGGTATTTTTCAAAGGGAGGCGATTCGTCAGCCAGCAGATAGATTTTTCTTCGTGGGATTCTTTTGGACAATCAGTAAAGACAAAAAGACTAACCAACTTGAAAATTTATAAATCATATTTAAGACAAAGACTTGAAAAATAAACTTTTCTGAATTTGAAAATATTCAAAAAAAATCACATTAACTAAATTGCTACTCTCCTATTTCACTCATGATTTTAAAAGTTAACTATAGTTTCACATAATAGTCATTAGACTTCCATTTTTGTAATAGAAGTAATAATTTAGCAAACTGAAAATTTTTTAAAAAACTTATTCTTGAGAGAAGTAAAACACATTAAGGTTCAACCTGAAATTATAAAAGAAAAGCTATTGGCTTGGGCGCAAAATCAGCGTGAAGTGGTTTTTTTAGATAGTAATAACTATCCGCAAACGCATGGCTGTTATGATGCTATTTTAGCCGTAGAAGCTTTTACTTCTTTACAAACAGATTATCATAATGGTTTTGAAGATTTAAAACAATATCAGCAACAAACTCAAGATTGGATTTTTGGTTATTTGTCCTACGATTTAAAAAACGATACCGAAAATTTGAAATCGGATAATTTTGATGGTTTAGCATTTCCAGATTTATTTTTCTTTCAACCTAAAAAGCTATTTCTATTAAAAGGAGATCAGCTCGAAATGGCTTATTTGCACTTTTGTGAAGATGAAATGGAAGACGATATAAAAGATTTTCTAAATCCTGATTTTGCTATTAACACGCAGGACACCTCTATTGAAATTCATCAACGGATTTCTAAAGCAAATTACTTAAGTAAAGTCAATCAAATGTTAGAGCACATACATCGAGGTGATATTTATGAAGCCAATTTTTGTATGGAATTTTACGCTGAAAATGCACAAATTGAGCCTTTTGCTATTTATCGAAAACTCAATACGATTTCTAAAGCTCCATTTGCCTGTTTTTTAAAAAATAACAACCATTTTTTACTTTCGGCCTCACCTGAACGTTATCTACAAAAAACAGGTAATCAAGTACTTAGCCAACCTATAAAAGGAACTGCTAAACGCTTTGAAAATCCTGAAAAAGATGAGCAATCTAAAAAAGAGTTAGAATTAAACCCTAAAGAACGCTCTGAAAACATAATGATTGTAGATTTGGTTCGCAATGATTTGGCACATACTGCCGATAAAGGATCTGTACAGGTGCAAGAATTATGTGGCATTTACAGTTTTGCTCAGGTGCATCAAATGATTTCAACTGTGGTGTCAAATGTATCTACACAAATTGCCCCCGTGGACATACTAAAAAGTACGTTTCCTATGGGAAGCATGACAGGAGCGCCAAAAGTTTCTGCCATGCAAATTATTGAAAACTTAGAAGAAACCAAACGTGGATTATATAGTGGCGCTGTGGGCTATTTTACACCAACAGGTGATTTTGATTTCAACGTTGTTATTCGAAGTATACTATACAATAAAAGTAATCAATACCTTTCATTTTCTGTGGGAAGTGCTATAACCGCATTAGCCAACCCTGATGATGAGTATCAGGAATGCCTACTCAAAGCCAAAGCTATGCATGAGGTTTTAACCAACTAAATCAGACTTAAATAAAATGCTTTATTTCAAAATTTTATCAATAAACAAGAAGAGTAGCAAAGAAATTGAGATAAAACTTAGACAATTTGCCTCAAAAAGAAACTTCTCTTTAGACTTTAGTTCATCTACAACAGATAGAAATGAATTAAAAAAATTTTTAGGATTGGAAGATGATAAATCATTAAAACTTACAAGACTTAGAAGTTCATTTGAAATTTTCTTGCCAAAAATCATTTTAAAATTTGATAAATCCACTGGTTATACAGTTTGCAAAATAAGACTCTGCTTTCTTTCAAGTTTTATGTTTTTAATTATTTCTATATCAATACTATTTGGAATTTACAATTCAATTAAAACTAATCAGTTAGAAAATGACTTATACGATTCAATCCTATTTCTAGCACTATTTATTATCTTAACACAAATTGAAATTTATTTATCAAAAGTAAAAATTAAGAAAACTCTTAATAGTTAATCTAATAAACAAACTAATTTCTTAAACAATTATAATTTAAGAGATATAAAAAACAAGTTACTTCTTCAACAAATCGGTAACTACTTTTTGTGCGGCGTGTAAACCAAATAAAGCTGGCATCCAACTATTTGTGCCGTAAAAAGATTTCTTGAAGTTACTTCCATCCGTCATTTTTACACTAGAGTAATCTGGACGCTCATGTGAATAAACCACTTTGACTCCACTCGAAATCCCTTCGGCTTTCAAGCGTTTACGAACTTGTTTCGCCAGTGGACAATAATCCGTTTTGCTAATATCACGCACGCATACTTTTTCTGCTTCGAACTTCCCTCCTGCGCCCATGTTACTGATTATTTTTACCTTTTTCTTTTTAGCGGCAATAATCAAATTTAATTTTGGGGTAATGCTATCAATACAATCCATTACATAATCAAATTCGTTGGTCACCAATTCAAAAGCACGCTCAGGAGATAAAAACTCTTCTACTACCGTCAATTCAATTTCAGGATTAATATCTTTTATACGTGCTGCCATTAACTGTACTTTTGGTAAACCTACCGTGGTATGCAAGGCGGGTAATTGTCTATTAATATTGGTAATATCCACTACATCACCATCTACTATGGTCATTTTCCCAACACCAGCACGGGCTACAAACTCAGCAGCAAACGAACCTACACCGCCCATCCCTACTATCAATACATTGGAGTTTCTTAATTTTTCTAAACCTTCTGGTTTAAACAATAATTCTGCTCTTTCTTGCCAAATTGCCATATTCTTCTACTTCAATTTTAAATGGTTAAAGTTTCAAGTTAAATACTTCTAAAAAAGTACGTTCCACTTGTGCTTCAATATTTATATTTTTTATTTCAGAAGCCTTAGCATAGACTTCAAATATCGTTTCTTCAATGGTATCCGTTTCTAAAAAAAATTTATCCTGGGGTATTTTTTTAAAAACTGAAGCAAGTTCAGGATTCCTGAGTAAATATTTTCCAAAAGACAAATAAAATCCGTTTTCCAAAAGCGATTGTGCTACTTGACTATTTTTAGAAAACCCATGAATAATCATAGGCGTTTCTATCTGTAATCGTTTTTTGATTGCAATAACCTCTTGATATGCCGAAACGCAGTGCAAAATTACAGGTTTTTTATGTTTTTTTGCAAGTAAGAGTTGTTTTTCAAAAACTTGGATTTGAATTTCTAGTGAAGTAGCAATACGTTTATCTAAACCACATTCGCCTAAAGCCAAACAATTTGGCTCTTGCAATTTGGCATCAATAATCTCTAAATCAACCGCTAAACTATCTAAATTAATATACCAAGGATGAATCCCTATAGAATAAAACGGAAGTTGGTCATCAAATTCTTGCGGATATTGATTGACTATTTCTAAAACCTCAGGATTGTTTTTATAGTGGTGTGTATGCAGATTGAATTTCATTTTGCAAATTTATTCAATTGCCTTGGAATTATAATAGGATTAGGAAAGATGTACCTTTATTTAATCATGAAACTTCTTTACTCCCGCACGTATTTCTATGGGTAAATCGTTTTCACTAGGTACAACAGGACAAGAATACCTCTTATTAAAGGCACAATACGGATTGTATGCCTTATTAAAATCTAAAATAACCATATTGGTTTTAGGAATTCGCATATCAATATAGCGTCCTGCACCATAGGTTTCTACACCGTTTGTATAATCGGTAAAAGGCAAAAACAGATAATCTTCATATCCTTTCTTCTTTTTTAGCTCCTGGTTTTGATATACAAAAAGTTCTAATTTTTTCCCATCTAACTCAAAACGCAACAAGCCATACACTTTATATTTTGGCAATCGGTCCGTAGAAGTTTTCATTTGAAAAACCTTCCCTCCTTTTATTTTTATAAATTCAGCTTGCACTAAATAGCTATCATTTACTGGAAAAAAGTCTAAATGCTTAAATTTTACTAAATCTTCCGCCTGTAAAGGAGAACTAATACTATCCGCAAATTCTTTATTCAAACGTTCTTGAAATTGGAATGCCGTTTCAATAGCTGTTTCAGTCTGTGCTTGCAAACGAATCACCATAAAGAAAGCGAATAGAAATAGAAAGTGCTTCATTAATCGGAGTATTAGTTTGGGTAAAGATACCTATTTACGCCAATTTTTAATGTTAAATTATTCCAAATATCGTCTTATCCTACCCTTTTCCTAGTAGCTATTTTGTACATTTGAGGGTCAATCAAATCGTATGCTCAAAATAGCCTTTGCTCGTTACATCAACAACTTTCGTGGTTTTTCAAAAGAAATCTGGATACTTACTTTAATGACGTTTATCAACCGTGCGGGAACCATGGTTATACCATTTTTATCCAAATATTTAAAAGAAGATTTACATTTTAGCTACAATCAAGTGGGAACTATTATGGTGTTTTTTGGCATTGGTTCCATGTTGGGTTCTTGGTTGGGAGGCAAATTGACCGACAAAATAGGCTTTTACAAAATCATGCTTTTTAGTTTGTTTACCAGCGGAGTGGCATTTTTTTTAATAGAACGCATCAAATCATTTACAGGTTTATGTATAGGCCTGTTCTTGATAATGACCATAGCCGATATGTTTCGTCCAGCCATGTTTGTGTCACTCAATACCTATGCCACTAACCAAACCCGCACACGAGCACTTACACTCGTACGATTAGCCGTAAATTTAGGTTTTGCACTAGGACCAGCCCTTGGTGGTTTAATCATTATGGGCTTAGGCTATAAAGGATTATTTTGGATAGATGGCGCCACTTGTATCTTGGCCATTCTCATCTTTGGATGGTTTGTAAAAGACAAGCCAAAGGATACCGCAACGAATTCAGCAACAAATTCAAATACGAGTAACGTGCAAAATTCTGTATTCAAAGACAGTCCTTTTTGGGTTTTTGTAGGTTGTTGTATGATAGGAAGTATTCTTTTCTTTCAACTTTTCAGCACCATTCCACTCTATCATAAAGAACAGTTTCATCTCAATGAATTTCAAAGTGGTTTATTGCTTATGCTAAACGGACTTCTTATTTTCTTTTTAGAAATGCCTATCGTGAGCTATGTAGAACGTAAACAAATCAATAAAGTAAAAATGGTCATTTTAGGTACTTTAGCCATGACCCTTGGTATATTTATCATGGTTATCGATAGTTGGGTTGGTATTTTAATTGTCATGATGCTTTTTATGACTTTTGGTGAAATTTTCATCTTTCCTTTTTCCAATTCACTTGCTATGGCTCGCGCGCCAAAAGGACACGAAGGTCGCTATATGGCAATCTTTACTATGAGTTTCAGTGCGGCTCATATTTTGAGTGCCAAAATGGGAATGTCTATTATTGAATATTTCAAAAAAGATGCTTTATGGAAATATAATGCCAATTGGATTTTTATGGGTTTTCTAGGAATTGTAGCTATTTACTTAGGCTATCGCACTTACCAACTCACTGAAAAAGAAAAAATTGCCCACTAAATCGTATTGATTTCTTAAAATTAACTTAAATTTTAGTTAAACAACTATAAAATTAGTTGCATAACTAAATTTATAGTTATAAGTTTGTTTTAGTCAAAAAAAAACGAACAGTTAATTGTAAGAATCATGCAAAAATTAACCAATAAAGAAGAAGAAATCATGCAGATTTTATGGAAGCTCAAAAAAGCTTTTGTAAAGGAAGTCATGGCTGAAATTACCGAAGAAACCCCACACTACAATACTTTGTCAACTATCATTAGAAACTTAGAAGACAAAGGTTTTGTAGGACATCAGGCATTTGGAAATACGCATCAGTATTACCCTATAATCACTATGGAGGATTACCGCAAACGCTTTATGAGTACGGCTATTGAAAATTATTTCAACAGTTCCTACAAAAGTTTGGTTTCCTTTTTTGCCGAAGAGGATAAAATATCCGCAGCAGAATTACGCGAAATCATTGCATTAATCGAAAACAAGAAATAAGATGGAAACACTACTTATTTATTTCGCAAAGGTTAATTTTCTAATTATTGTCTATTTTTTAGCCTATTATTTCTTACTTAGAAAAGAAACTTTTTTTAATAGTAATCGATGGTTTTTGCTATCAGGATTAGCGACTTCCTTAGTATTGCCGTTGTTTTTCATTAAAAAATACATCCGTATTCCTGAGCCTACTTTTATTACTGAACAGTTGAGTAGCTATACGCCTACTACGGTTATTACTGCGCCTAGTACCCCTGTTGCACCTCCCATCGATTGGACACAAATAGCAATCCTTGGTTATGCCACGATAGCGTTAGTATTATTTATTAAAATTGCGGTGAATCTAATTTCTTTATTCAAATTATTATACAAAAAAGAAATTATTCGCAGAGGGAATTTTGCATTGGTAGACCTAGACGATAACATTGCACCATTTTCATTTTTCAATTATATTGTTTTTAATTCTAACTATTACACTACAGAAGAATTACAAAGCATTTTGCTCCATGAAAAAATCCATAGTCAAGAAAAACATTCTATAGACGTATTAGTTGCTCGCTTATTTTGCATTGTTTTTTGGTTTAATCCTTTGGTGTGGTTGTACAAAAAAGCGATGATGCAAAATTTAGAATTCATTGCCGACCATAAAGCCTGTCAATTATTTGAAGATAAAAAAATATATCAAAAAGCATTAGTAAAAGTAGTTGCACAACAAAACTGCTTAGCTATTACTAATCATTTCAACACATCATTAATTAAAAATCGAATCGTTATGTTAAACAAAGCCCAATCACAAAAGAAAAACTCTTGGAAGTACGCTTTAATTTTACCAGCGTTAACCGCATTTATGTTCTTTTTTCAAATTAAAACCATTGCTCAAGAAATAAAAGATAATCAAAAAGTAGCCGCTTTAGTGTGGAGTAAAAACGCAACAGAAGAAGAATTTAAAGAAGACGCTAAGAGATTAAAAGAATTAGGTGTTACCCTAAAATTTTCAAAAATTAAAAGAAACAACAAAGGTGAAATCACCGCAATTAAAATTGAATACAAAGATGCTAATGGTAAAACAGGCATGACGCATATTCAAGATGACGAACCTATTAAACCGATTTATTTTCATAAAACGAGAGATAAAATTGGTTTTGGGAAAAGCAATGATATCCGCATAGCACATCATTTAAATGATGACAAAGAAAATAATTTTGGTTTCTCATTTTTAGGCGATGATAAAGACATCATGACCCAAATAGAGAAAATAGAAATTCCTGATACGCCAGAAGCTCCTGAAGTTTTGGAGGAAATTGAAAAAACAGAAACTCCCCTAGCGCCTTTAGCTCCAGAATCTGCTGATGCACCTAAAACGCCTAAAGCGCCAAAAATGAAAAGCTTTAACAAAAGTATTATCATCAAAAAACAAAATGATGGCAAACCAGAAATTATTGTTAATGGCAAAAAATTAGATGTAGATTCAGATGAATACAAAAAAATGACGGAAGATTTTGATGGAAAATTTGAATTCAAAATGGATGAAAATGGCCCTATGGTTTTCAAATTCAACGACGATGAAATGTTCAAATTCAATGCTGCTGATATTGACAAAATCACTAAAGAAGCTTTAGAAAATTCTAAATTGCACATGAAAAAAATGCGTGAGCGCATGCAAAAAATGCAAGATAAAGACGGAAACATGAAAATTGAAATTGAAAAAATAAAACCTGAGGACTTCAATTTTAACTTCAACTGGGACGATAAAGAAAACAGCGAAACCGACATGAAAAAGGCACGTGAAGAAATGCTAAAAGCCCGCGAGGAAATGCTAAAAGCACGTGACGAAATGTTGAAAGCTAAAGAAGAAATGCTTAAAGCAAAAGCGCAAAGTAAAACGAGAAAAGCATAAAATCAGAAAATGAGGCAGGATTGTTTCCTGCCTTATTTTGTTTGCTCTGAGTTGTACTTCCTCATAATTTCTTTTAATTGTGCTTTTCTATCCAGGGCTGCTTGCACATCCTTAGCCTTAGCTTTATGCAATTTATCGTTGTATTTTTTGATGTTTGCTGAATTTTTGCGACTCATAAATATTTTCTTTTAATATCTTCTAAAGACACATCCGTATATATCAAATCGTGAATAATTTTAGTTCTTAACACCGTAATATCTTCTTCAAAATATTTCGCCCATTGGGTCAAATTCAAAATATTTCGAGCATTCTTCAACCTTTTTTGGGTGTCTGCACTAGTTCTTAAAACCGCTTTCCCATCATAGATAGGAAGTAGTTTATGCTGATAATTAATTTCGTTAGTTTCACGATTCCAAGCTATAAAATACAATAAATCGTGATTATTATCAGGATAAAACCCATCCCACTTCGCAAAACCAACTTTAACTTTTAGGGTACTCAATCCATGATCAACCAATCGCCATTTGGCATTTGCAAAACGCCCCCAATGATTAGACACCCTATAAAGTCCATCTTTATCATAAAAATATTGACTCCCAGATTTACTAACAAAATCAGGTTTTCGATCTAAAATCAAATCAGGATCAACTTCTTGAAAAATACAGAATGTATTTTTGAGTGAATTAATCTTTGGATAATATTTCAAGTTTCTTTTTTCCAAATGTTTAAATAAAATATAAAAAAGTTTGTAGTGATAATAAATACACTATTTTTGCTCACAAAATTAATAAAACAATTGATTGTGCAGAGTTATAAATTTTGCAAAATCTTTATTTCAAACAAAATAATTCAAATGAAAAAAATTTTTGGAATTAGCTTAGCTACCTTAGCTATTGCATGTAATGGACTTATCGGGAATGGTTTTACTGTAACAGGAGAAATTAACGGTTTAAAAGACGGAACTAAAGTTTTTTTACAAAAACAAGATGAAAATACAGGAATGCCTGTTGCTATCGATACAGCAAAAATAGAAAAAGGTAAATTTGTTTTTGAAGGTGAGGCTAAAGAACCTCAAGTACACATGATGTCAATTGAAAACCAACAAGGTGGTTTTATCTTTATACTTGAAAAAGGTGATATCGTAGCAAAAATAAACAAAGACAGTATTGGCCGCGCAAAAGTATCAGGTACTTTCAACAACGATGAGTTAATCAAGTATAATAAAAACATGGAAAGTATCTCTAAAAAGATGATGGCTTTTCAGACAGAAAATATGGCAAAAATGCAGGAAGCTCAAAAAAAGAACGACACTGCAACTATGCAACAATTAAGCACAGAATTCAGCAAATTCCAACAAGAATTCATAACAGCTGGTTCTAAATACATCAATGAAAATCCAAAATCATTCATTTCATTATTATTAATCCCTACTTTATTCAATGCTCCATCAGCTGATGCAGCAAAAATCAAGAAAACATTTGAAGCACTAGATTCAGATATTAAAGAAACCGCTGCTGGTAAAAAAATCAAAAAACAATTAGAAGAGTTTGAAAAAGCTATGGGTGCCGCTAAAAAAAAAATGAGCTAGGCAAAAAAGCACCCGATTTTAGTGCTAAGACTCCAGAGGGTAAAACTTTACATCTAAAAGAAGTATTAGGAAAAGTTACCGTTATAGATTTTTGGGCATCATGGTGTGGTCCATGCAGAAAAGAAAACCCACACATGGTCACACTGTACAAGGAGTTTCATAACAAAGGATTAAACATTTTAGGAGTATCTTTAGACAAAGAAGCTTCAAAATGGAAAGAAGCAATTCAAAAAGATCAATTAAACTGGAATCATGTTTCTAATTTGAAGCAATGGGAAGAACCGATTGCAAAAATGTATCAAATTGAAAGCATTCCATCTACAGTTATCTTAGATTCCAAAGGAAACATTGTAGCCACAAATCTATTTGGAGAGGAATTAAAAACTAAAATTAAAGAATTACTTACGAAATAAGTCTTACAAAGAGGCAGTCTAAATGGACTGCCTCTTTTTTTTTGACATCAACATAAAGTTGTGATAAAAAAAGCACACGATCTTGTTTTGTGGCAATCCCTTTTTGTAATGTAAATAAATAACTCCAGTGTATCTTTGTCGAAAAGACTTAGCATAAACCAAAAAAAAATCATGAAAAACAACTGGATTACACACCCTATAATCTTAAAAGGAGATCAAATAACACTCCTGCCATTAGAAAAAGAACATTTAGCCGATTTATTTCTTGCGGCATCTAACAAAGAAATATGGGAACTAACCTCGATAAACTATTCTGTTGATACTATATTTTACCCCAATTTCAACAACGCTATAGAAGATAGAGAAAAAGGAACGGCATACCCGTTCATAATCGTTCACAAAACTTCAAACAAAATTATTGGCACCACTCGGTTTCTTGAAATAAACCCAAATGACAAAAAAATTGAAATTGGTGTCACTTGGATTATGAAAGAATATTGGGGAACTACGGTAAATTTAGAATGTAAACTTTTGTTGCTAGATTTTTGCTTTGAAAATTTAAAAACGAACAGAGTACAATTTAGAGCAAAGGACAACAATACCCGTTCAAGAAAAGCGATTCAAAAAATTGGAGCAACATTTGAAGGTATATTAAGAAAAGATAAAATAGAACCCAACGGTATCGCTAGAAACACAGCTTTTTATAGTATTTTGGACGATGAATGGGAAAACGTCAAACAAAATATAAAAAAACAAATAGAGAAAAAGCGTACCACTCTATAGTTCAGCACTTGCGTTTCACAATCAAATAAAAAAAACTACACTAACCTTGTAGCAATTTCTTCGTTCAATCTAATTTTGCCACAAAGTTGTGAGAAAAAAAAATCTAACAAAAAAAACTTCACTAAACTTGTGGCAATTTCTTCGTTCAATCTGATTTTACCACAAAGTTGTGAGAAAAAAAATTCTAACAAGTTTGTGAGAAAATATTTTTTTTTAAAAAAATGTTCACAAACTTGTTTTACGAGAACCTTTAAAAGACTCCCTAAGAAAAACATAAAAAAAATAAAAAAATCCTCCTTTTTACGGATTTCCGTAACCAAGGTATTTTTTATTTTTATAGTTTAGCGGTAACAAACTAAAAGCTACGGAACTTCAGGAGAAGCTCGGGTGGGCTTTGAACACAAGATGCGTAAAATGAATATCAAGGTGCGCATATTTGTGAGTTAGTGGCAATTTTAACACAACAAACACTAAAAAAATATGGCTTTTGTTTGGTCATTTGGAATAAAATTTAATTGTTTAGAAGATGCAGAAAAAGCTAAATCTGCAATCAATAAAATAATTTTGAGTGATAAAACTGAAGTCGGTCTTTATAAAGGAATTTCATATAAAGATGGAGATATAACTCTAAATGAATGCACTTTAGACTTAATGGCGGAAAACATGCAAATTGCTGGGAACCAAAAATTATTATCTTATCCATTCTATTACGAAATTAGAGACGCTTATTATAATTTTTTACTTAACACAGAAAACTTCACTATGGCATTTTTTGAGTTTGAAGGAGCCGACAGAATAGCCCACGAAGACATTATTAATGATATTAATCAATATGGACTAGGAGAAATTTTGAATAGTGATAATTGCATTGATTTAAAGGTTAGCGATACAATCTTTCAAAGTAAAAGAATATTGGACGGTCTAGTTTTATCAAATGAAAATTTAAAAAAACTTAAAAAAGAATATTCAGAATTATTTGAACCGTTTAAATCTGGATATTACTGGTTACCAATAAAAACAGCCGCTAATCGAGTAGACTGCCCTGCTCATTAAGAACAGGGAGAGCCTCTCAATTTAGCGAAGCGGTATCTTGAAATTCTTCTAAGAAACAAAAAATCCCTTTTAACACAAGGGATTTTACTTTCTAATTCTTCAACATCGCGAAGATTTCATCTTTAATAAAAAGCAACTTGGCTTTCAGCTCGTGCAGGTGCTCGTCGGTGGTTGCCTCTGCTCCCGAGTGGTATTTGTTGATTTCGTGTTCCACTTCGTGATACTCATCAAATAATTTTTTGAAATGATTGTCACTCGTTTTTAAAGTGTGCATCTTCTCGGTGTATTCAGGAAACTCGTTGAGTAAAGGATGTCTTTCCATAGTAATATATTTGTTTAAGGTTATTTTATTTTTAGTTGATTAGTTTAGAAGGTTATATGTTTAAAAGTTTTTCAACCACTAAGAACACTAGGAAGGCTCTAAGTGCACAATGTTTTTGTTGTGTTAAAGATGGAAGAGCACTAAACACTTTGCTTTTTTCATCCACTAAGAACACAAGGAAGGCACTAAGTGCGTAATTTTTTGTTGTGTTAAAGATCGAAGAGCACTAAACGCTTCACTTTTTTCAACCACTAAGAACGCAAGGAAGGCACTAAGCGCGCAATACTTTTTGTTGTGTTAAAATGGATGAACGTTAAACGCTTCGCTTTTTTAAACCACTAAGAACATAAAGATGGCACTAAGTGCGCAATGTTTTTTCGTGTATTAAAAATCGAAGAGAGCGCTAAACACTTCGTTTTTTTCAACCACTAAGAACACAAGGAAGGCACAAATTTCACCAAGTCTTATAAACTCATAAACATCTAAACTTTTAATCTTTGTCTCTTTGTCTCTTTGAAACTTTGAAACTTTGAAACTTAAAACTATTTTTTATCGGCAATGAGGCGTATTTTGAACAAACAAACTCATGCTGCTTGGGGAGAGGAACGGGATATCTAACCCTAATCCTCTAAGGATGAACAAAATCCCAATGACCATCGTTACAACGGGGATGATTTTCTGGATGCGGGTGCGTACCGGCACGGTTAACCATTGCGAGACATACACCACCATACTCATCATCGGGATGGTACCCAATCCGTATAGCCCCATATACAGCATGCTTAAGCTAATATCTTGTTGGGCTAACGCCCCAAATAACGCTACATAAACCAATCCGCAAGGCAACAACCCATTCAAGATTCCAATGGTATAAAAGGATGGATAGGTTTTCTTTTTCAAGGTCTGTCCTAAAGCAGATTTGAGTTGGCTAATCCACTTAAAGACAGGTTTTGAAAAATTATATTGGGCGAAGACTTTTTCTGGAACTAAAACTACTACTATCATTAAAACGCCAACCCAAATTGACATTTTTTGCTGGAAACCAGCAAGAAAAAGCCCTCTACCCAATACACCAAATAAAATCCCTAAAATCGAATAGGAAGTTATTCTACCCAAATGATACAATACTATTTGTATTACTTTCTTAACCTCATGATTTCTATCCACAGGCAGTACCATCGCTATAGGTCCACACATACCCACACAATGCAAACTGCTGATTAATCCTAATATGAATGCGGTGTATATCATTTTTTTCTTTAAGATAAGAGAGAATAGACAACTAGATTAAAGACATAGATTTTAAAAAATCTATTTTCTATCAGTCTATACGCTATCTTCTATTTTTAAAGATTCACCTTCTCTTTATTCAAATACCCTTTGCCTTCATAATTCCATTCTACGGAAATGTCCCAGCGACCGCCTACCAGCTTGGTTTTAGGTATGAGCAAATTGGAAGTCGATAACGATATGGGCATATCGAAATCTTCTTGCTGATTCGACGGTCTATAAAAGGACACTTTTCCTGTAATTTTTTTATAATCAAACGAAGCTGGAAAACTAATTTCAATGCCATCCGCTTTTGTGGCTATAACCACTTTTTCTTTCAAATCATGGGCATTTTGTGCTTTATCCAATTGCGCCTGATAACCCATTTCTTTTTTATAATATTCTTCAGTAACCATCTGATGGTCGTATTTCATATCGCCCTGTACTTTGAATACAAAGTATAAAATGAATGTAATAAACAATCCAAATGCTATTACGATTCCGGTGCCCCAATTTGCTTTCATAACTTTTTGTTTTTATTTGTTTTCTTGTTTCAAGTTTCAAGTTTTAAAACCACGAAGTACACAATGAAGGCACAAAGCACGCTAAGACGCTTAAACACTCATACTTTGCTACTTTGTCACTTAAACTTTTAAACTTATAAACTTTGAACTTGAAACCTGAAACCTGAAACTTGAAACTTGAACTTTGAAACTCCTAATCAAAACTTCTCGGTCCTAAAAAGTTGGTCGTAGTCGTTTCAATCAATTTTTTTCCGTTGTAAACTTCTATTGTTATTTCTGTTTTATCGCCTTCTAAAAAGGCTGGATGTATCTCGACAAACAAAGTTCCTTGTGCTAAGCTGTCTTCTTTAACTTCTAGGTTTTGTTTACCCACCATTTGAATGCTTCCTTTAGGGCTAACTAATTTAAATGTTACCTTTTCAAAATCTTCCATGGTTTTGTTCACCACTTTATAGGTAAACACATTGCTGATGTTTTCCCCTTTGTGCTCAAACAACTGCCCTGGTAAACGCAATACGGTAGCCTCAACATCGTTACGCAAAAACAACATTCCTATAAATATCCCAATTAATATGCTTAACACCGCTACATAGCCTTTCATACGGGTGGTGAACACGAATTTTTCTTTTTTTACAATTTCGTCTTCACTAGCATAGCGAATCAGGTTGATAGGCAAATTAACGCTTTGCATGATGGTGTTACACTCGTCTATACATGCCGTGCAATTCACACATTCTAACTGTGTTCCATTGCGGATGTCAATCCCCGTAGGACACACATTCACACACTGATGGCAATCGATACAATCACCTTTACCCGCCAGCTTTCTGTCCTCCCCTTTTTTAAATTTGGCTCTACCGTTTTCGCCTTCCCCACGTACATGGTCGTATGCCACATTGATGGTTTTATTGTCTAGCAAAACGCCTTGCATACGTCCGTAGGGACAAGCGATGATGCATACTTGTTCGCGAAACCACGCAAATACAAAATAAAACACCCCTGTAAAAATGAGTAAAGCAATGAGCGTACTGCTGTTATGCAAAGGTCCTTGACGGACCATGTCCAATACGGCATCACTTCCTATTAGGTAAGCTAAAAACACATTGGCAATCCAAAAGGAAACCAAAAAGAAAACGATTATTTTAGTTCCTTTTTTTCTAATTTTTTCGGCATTCCACTCCTGTTTGGCTAGTTTGATTTGTGCGCCACGGTCGCCTTCTATCCAGTATTCGATGCGTCTGAAAACCATTTCCATAAAAATGGTTTGCGGACAAATCCAACCACAGAAAATACGTCCGAATGCCACGGTAAACAAAGCCAATCCTACTACCCCGATTATCATGGATATAACTACCAAATGAAAATCTTGTGGCCAAAATGGAAATCCAAAAATGGAAAATTTGCGTTCTAAGACATTAAATAATAAGAACTGATTGCCCTTGATTTTTATAAATGGTGCTGAAAAAAGAAAGGTTAGCAAAAAATAACTTACTATTTTTCTTTTATCATATAGCTTCCCATTTGGTTTTTTAGGAAATATCCATACTCTTTTTCCTTGCTCGTCTATAGTAGCAATGGTATCTCTAAAATCATCTGATGGTGTATGCCCTGCCATAATTTTTTATTTAATATCATTCGTTAGAAAGGAGAAATTACTTAAACTTGAATCTCCTCTTGTAACCCTCCTTCCGTCGGAATGACAAACTGCAAGTAATTATTCACTTAACAGTTTTAAACAATTCAATTTATTTGGTTTTAGTACTATCTACAGCTGGAGTTGCAGTAGCTTTTGTACCGTCTTCTTTCCATTCGTCACCTTCAGGAGCTTTTGCACCTGCTGGATTAGTGCCTTGTAAACTCAACACATAACTCGCAATTTTTTGAATTTCTGATGGTTTAATTTGGTCTTTCCATGCAATCATCCCTTTTCCTGCGCGTCCCCCTTCCATAATGGTGTTGAATACATTTTTGATGCCTCCGCCATTAATCCAGAATTTATCGGTTAAATTAGGTCCAATAGCTCCTCCTCCATCGGCTTTATGACAAGCGATACAATTGGTTTGGAAAATAGCTTTACCCGCATTGATACTTTCGGCATCGGTCAACAAAGTAACTTTATCTTTATCCATCAAGTCTGGAGCCGTTTTTTTGTATTCTTCTACCTGAATTTTGGCTTCTGCCATTTCTTTTTCAAACTCAGCGGTTTGATTGTCGTAATCTAACACATGGTAACGCACTAAATAAATTAATGAGAAAGCGATAGTTCCGTAGAAAAGATACACCCACCAAGGCGGCAATACATTGTCCAACTCCTGAATGCCATCGTAATTGTGATGCATAATCAATTCGCTTTCTTCCTCAATTTTGCGTGTGCGCGTTAATTTTTGCATGATGCCTTTGAAGAATTGTGTTTCAGCAAAAGGTAAATTTTCTTCAATTTCTTTGGCTTTGCGCTGTTCTTCAGTTAAGAAAGTATCTAAAATTTTATCCGTAGCACTCATAACTACCTCTACAGCTACAAGAACTAATAAGAAAATCAATAAGATTAAGTTAAGTACAGGATATTTGATAAATGCTGGACGGTCGCCAGAGTCGATGAAGAATTCCATTGCGATGAAAAACATCGCAAAGAGAACAGGAATTCTTACATATATAGGAAACATTTTTTTCATTTTTTCTTATATTTTTGAAAGTTCGTCAGTGGTTCCTTCTGCAAAAGGAAGATTACTCAATTGGTTGATTTTCTCTTTTTTATAGGTAAAAACCCAAAAATATAATCCTACAAAAAAGAAGAAGAAAATCAGTAATGAAAGGATAGGATATATCTCAATCCCTGAGATATTTTCCATAGTATGTTTTACAAACTTTAACATAACCTATTAGTTTTGAGCGTCTTTTACTTTTATATCAGTTCCTAAGCGTTGTAAGTAAGCGATTAAAGCCACGATTTCACGATTTTTCATCGGTACAAATTCTTCACCACGTGCTTTTGCATTTTTCTCACTTTCAGTATAACTTTTCACAAAATCAGGGTCATTTTTCAAGTTTTCCTCAATTTTAGCCGATTGTGCAGCAATAGATGCCTGTGCATTTTTGATATCCTCTTCGGTATAAGGTACTCCTAACGTTTGCATCACACTCATTTTCTTTTCAATTTCAGCATAATTAGCTGGTTTGTTATCAAACAACCATTTATAACCTGGCATAATTGAACCTGCCGAAGTACTTTGTGGGTCCCACATGTGGTTGAAATGCCAGTTGTCATTGTATTTTCCACCTACACGCATTAAGTCTGGACCAGTACGTTTAGAACCCCATAAGAACGGATGGTCGTACACATATTCCCCTGATTTAGAATATTCGCCATAACGGGCTACTTCAGAACGGAACGGACGTACCATTTGCGAGTGACAGCCTACACAACCTTCACGGATGTATAAATCACGACCTTCTAATTCAAGCGGTGTGTACGGTTTTACACTAGAAATGGTAGGAATGTTTGATTTCACTACGATAGTTGGTACAATTTGAATTACCCCACCTATTAAAATAGCTATAGTTGCTAAAACAGTCAATTGAATGGGTTTACGTTCTAACCATGAATGGAATTTTTCATTCTTCATACGATATGGCGCAATGGTAGCTAAAGCTGGTGCTTCTGCTAATTCATCTTCCACTACTTGACCGTTAGCTACTGTTTTGTAAGCATTGAATACCATCACTAACATACCCACTAGGTATAAAGTACCACCAATAGCACGCATAGCATACATAGGCATAATTTGCGTTACGGTTTCTAAGAAGTTACCATATACTAAAGAACCATCAGGATTGAATTGTTTCCACATAGAAGCTTGAGCAAACCCAGCTACATACATAGGCAAAGCATATAAAATAATCCCTAAAGTACCTATCCAGAAATGGAAGTTGGCTAATTTTTGAGAGTATAAAGACGACTTAGTTAATCGTGGCAACATCCAATAAATGATACCAAACGTCATAAATCCGTTCCAAGCTAAAGCTCCTACGTGTACGTGCGCTACAATCCAATCGGTAAAGTGCGCAATCGCATTTACATTTTTCAAAGAAAGCATTGGCCCTTCAAACGTTGCCATACCGTACCCAGTAATAGCTACTACAAAGAATTTCAATACTACATCGGTACGTACTTTGTCCCAAACTCCACGCAGGGTTAACAACCCATTAATCATACCACCCCAAGATGGTGCAATTAACATGACTGAGAATACTACCCCTAAGTTTTGAGCCCAATCAGGCAATGCCGTATATAATAAGTGGTGAGGTCCTGCCCAAATGTATAAGAAGATTAATGACCAGAAGTGAATGATAGATAATCTATAGGAATACACAGGACGGTTGGCCGCTTTAGGCATAAAATAATACATCAATCCTAAGAATGGAGTCGTTAAGAAAAATGCTACTGCATTATGACCATACCACCATTGTACCAACGCATCTTGAACTCCCGCATAAACAGAGTATGATTTCATTCCGCTTACTGGTAATTCCAAACTATTAAAGATGTGTAATACCGCTACCGTAATAAATGTGGCTATATAAAACCAAATGGCAACATACAGGTGTCTTTCACGACGACGTAAAATCGTCATAATCATATTTACCCCAAAAACTACCCAAATTAAAGCAATGGCAATATCTATAGGCCATTCTAATTCAGCATATTCTTTAGATGTCGTATATCCTAAAGGCAAGGAAATAGCCGCAGCTACGATAATTAATTGCCATCCCCAGAAATTTAAGTTACTCATAAAGTCACTGTACATTCTAGTTTTTAGCAAACGCTGAATGGAATAATAATATCCCGCAAACATCGCGTTCCCTACAAAGGCAAAGATTACTGCGTTAGTGTGTAAAGGGCGTAAACGTCCGTAGCTCAACCACGAAATACCATCTGTCAAGTTGGGAAAGAGATACATAGTGGCTAACAAAAGTCCTACTAACATCCCCACAACTCCAAAAACGATGGTCGCGTATATGAACTTGTTTACAATTTTGTTGTCATAATAAAATTGTTGCATTTCCATAATTACTCTCGATTTTCTGAATTTATATTTGTTTTGGGTTTACTCTTTTTGATTTCGTCTTCGAATAGCATTCGTACCGAAGGCGTATAGTCATCGTCAAACTGACCACTTCTAACCGCCCGTATAAAGACATACAGAAAAGTCACAGCCAGCACGATGCTGATGCAGATTAGTAAATAAATAACACTCATACCTTAAATTTTATATTTCAAAGTTACCCTTACGCTATGGGATAAAATATGATATTTGTCATACCTTGTTTTTTAGTAATTAGTAATTAGTGATTAGTGATTAGTGATTAGTAATTAGTGATTAGTAATTAGTGATTAGCAATTAGTGATTAGCAATTAGTGATTAGCAATTAGTCTATAAGGCTTACTCTTTACTCTTTACTCTTTACTCTTTACTCTTTACTCTTTACTCTTTACTCTTTACTCTTTACTCTTTACTCTTTACTCTTTACTCTTTACTCTTTACTCTTTACTCTTTACTCTTTACTCTTTACTCTTTACTCTTTACTCTTTACTCTTTACTCTTTACTAATCTTAGCATAAAAATTACTCATCAACGTCACAAAACTCACAATAGTAACCGTACTCAACGGCATAATGATGGCCGCTACGATAGGCAATAAATTTCCAGTCACGGCATAACTGAGTCCTACCACATTATAGAGTAAAGACAAACCAAAACTCATATAAATAGTTTTCATCGCATTTTTTGAAAAACGAAGGAAATAATCAATTTTTGAGAATTGCGAAGCATCCAGAATTCCATCACAAGCAGGAGAAAACACATTTACATTTTCTGAAATAGAAATCCCGACATTGCTTTGTGCTAATGCTCCCGCATCATTCAGCCCGTCACCTATCATCATTACATTTCTGCCTTGTTTTTGAAGGTTTTCAATGTAAGCCAGTTTTTGTTCTGGTTTTTGATTGAAAACCAAAGTAGTATCAGTAGGCAACATTTTTTCTAAAATCTTGCGTTCGCCATCGTTATCCCCAGAAAGCACCACGAGATTATACTTCTTGGCTAAGTTTTCAAATAGTTTTTCTAAACCTTCACGATATTGATTGTTAAAGACATAACTTCCTTTATACACCCCATCGATTTCCACATGAACCTTGGTTTTCTTATGGGTGTTTTCGCTCATGTGTTGTAAGAACTGTGAAGAACCTAATTTTACCGAATGCCCATCGATTTGTGCAAAAATGCCTTTGCCTGTGACTTCTTCAAAATGGGTTACTTCCAACTTATCTTGATTTGGTATAAAATCGTATAATCTCCTACTTAAAGGGTGATTAGAACCTCGAAGCACATTTTTGAGTAATCTTAATTCTGATGAATTTAATTCAGTCCCTTCATAGGTAATTGCTGTCTTTTTATTAGTGGTGATGGTTCCTGTTTTATCAAAAACTAGGGTGTCTACTTTGGCAAATTGCTCAATAACGGTAGCATTTTTTAAATAGAGTTTTTTGTACCCCATAATTCGGAGCACATTCCCTAAGGTAAAAGGTGCTGTAAGCGCTAAAGCACACGGACAAGCCACTATCAAAATAGCGGTAAATACATTGAAAGCTGTTGCAACTTCTCTGAATATCCAAAATCCAAAAGACACAAAAGCTAATAAAAGTAACGCTGGGGTAAAATAACGGCTGATGGTATCGGTTATATTCTTATACTTCTGTTCCACTCTTTTTTGAAACACATCGTTACTCCACAATTGGGTTAAATAACTCTGCGAAACCGAGTGCAACACTTCCATTTCAATAATTTTTCCAATTTGTTTCCCACCTGCATAGACTTTATCACCTGATTTCTTTTGAATTGCCACCGCTTCCCCTGTTACAAAACTGTAATCGATTGAGGCTTCGGGCGAAATTAGAATACCATCCACAGGAATCAATTCTTGGTTACGAATCAACAATCGGTCGCCTTTCGCAATATCGTAGACTTGAATAGGCTCTTCGCTTCCATCCGTATTAATTTTGGTGATAGCTATTGGGAAATACGATTTGTAATCGCGCTCAAAGGATAAGAAATTGTAGGTTTTTTGTTGGAACAACTTTCCTAATAACATAAAGAAAATGAGTCCGCACATACTGTCAAAAAAACCTTGACCGTAATTAAAAATAATATCTACGGTACTTCGTACAAACATCACGACAATTCCCAAAGCAATGGGAATATCGATATTGAGCATTTTAGATTTGATACTTTTCCAAGCTGAAACATAATACCCCCAAGCCGAATAAAAAAAAGGTGGTAAGGCCAAGGCAAAAATCAACCATCGGAAAAAACCTTTGTACTGCTCAATCCAAAACTCACCTACTTCAAAATACTCTGGAAAGGATAACAACATTATATTCCCAAAAGAGAAAAACGCTACTCCAATTTTGTAAATTAACGTTCTATCAACTGCCTGCTTTTTATTTTCATAATTTTCCAGACTGATGTAAGGCTCGTAACCTATAGCACTCAGTAATTCGACAATATCCTTTAAATTAGTTTCCGACGGACTATAAGTAATCCTCACTTTTTTCTCGTGGAAATTTACTTGAGAAGAGGCTATACCTTTGTTTAACTTTTGTAAATTTTCCAAAATCCAAATACACGAACTGCAATGAATATGCGGAATATACAAACTTACAATGTGTATTTGTTGCTCTTCAAAATCCAATAATTTAGAAACTATTATTGAATCATTTAAAAAGTCGTATTTTCCTTTGATATCTTGTGGTGTAGCTCCTGGAGCCTTTTCGAAGTCGTAATAACAGGTTAAATCATTTTGACTAAAAATCTCATATACTGTTTTACAGCCCACACAGCAGAAAGACTTTGTATCAAAAATAATTTCCTCACGCTTCACGACCTCGTTCCCACAATGAAAACAATTATTAGTGCCCATAAAATTTGCTCATTTACCTGTAACAAATGTCACAATAAGACAATCTTTAAACTATGATATTTGTCATACTTTGAATATCTTTGAATACCGAAATTTGTGCTATGAGCAAATGTGAACAATGTATCGTTAGGCAATTCAGTTCCCTGAAAGCCCTAACAAAAGATGAATTATTACGAATGGCCGACTGCAAAACGTCGTACACCATCAAAAAAGGAGAACCTATTTTTGAAGAGGGTGAAATGACTAATGGGGTATATTGTGTTAAGGATGGGGTTTGTAAGATGACCAAACTCAGTGCCAATGGTAAAGACCAAATTGTAAAACTGGTTAAAGCTGGGGAGCTTTTAGGGCAACGCTCCATGATTAGCGAACAACCAGCCAATTTGAGCGCCGTAGCCTTAGAGGATATGGAGGTATGTTTTGTCCCTAAAAGTGAAATATTACATTTTTTCAATCAAAACAATCAATTCTCCATGAATGTTATGAAAACCATTTGTGGCGATTTGAAAGAAGCTGATGACCACATGGTGTCTATGGCACAAAAAAGTGTAAAAGAACGATTGGCAGAGACTTTGGTTTACCTAGAAGAAAATTTTGGCACCAACGAAGACGGAAGCCTACGCATACAACTCTCCCGAGAGGAATTAGCGGGCATGATAGGCACAGCTACAGAAAGTTGTATTCGTTTATTATCAGAACTCAACAAACTTGATTTAATTAGTATTAGCGGAAAAAAGATAGTACTCAAAGATAAAAACAAGCTGAAAAGATTATCAGAATAAATAAAGGCTGTCAATAAAAATGACAGCCTTTATTGTATTACAAATTTTAAAATACTATTTCAATTCATCCACAGGACCATCCCATTCAGAAAAACCACCCATTAAATTGTAAGTAGTTCCAAATCCCATTTGATTCATAATACCACAAGCTTGTGCACTACGCCCACCTGCTTTACAATACACATAGTAGTTTTTATTTTTATCCAGTTCATCAACCTGATAAACAAAACCTTGCCCTTTATAAATATCAATATTTATAGCATTAGGAATTACCCCATCCATACATTCGTCAGCAGTACGTACATCAAGGACAACAGCATTATCGTCCTCCTGAAGTTTTGCCCACCAATCTTCTTGTGTTAAGTTCATAAATAATATTAATTAAGTTGGTTAATTTACATCTTTTCATTCTCAAAAAAGTATTCAAATTTAAAAAAACTATCAGAGAACAGTCAATCTATCTCTAAAAAAATTTAACAAATTTTTAATCATATTTGTATATACAAATTAAATATTTTACATACATTTGTACATACAAATTTCCATAGTCATGAAAATTGAAGAAGAAATTAAAAGTACAGTTGAATTATCAATGGCCAAAAAGGTGTTATTGAATTTAACTTTCACAAGAAACATTGTGGCTGAAAAATTCTTAGACATTTTAAAACCCTACGATTTATCCAGCGAACAATATAATGTGTTGCGTATTTTAAGAGGACAAAAAGGAAAACCGGCAAATATGGCTTGCATACAAGAGCGAATGGTAGCCAAAACTAGCAACACCACTCGTCTGGTAGACAAACTTTTAATTAAAGAATTAGTAATACGTAAAGTTTGCCCTGAGAACAAACGCAAAATGGAAATCACAATTACAGAAAAAGGATTGCTGGTTTTACAACAATTAGATCCTCTTGTGCTGGATCATGAAAATGAATTGGGTAACAAATTAACCCCAGAAGAATTAGCACAATTTAATTATTTATTAGAAAAGTACAGAAATTAAATGAGTAAGTTTATTGAACAACAGCAATGGCGCTATGCTACAAAGAAATTTGATGCCACCAAAAAAATTGAAGAAGCAGATTTAGAAATCTTGAAAGAAGCAATTCGATTAAGCACTTCATCTTATGGTTTACAACCCTATAAAGTATTTATTATTGAAAACCCAGAAATACGTGAACAATTGAAACCTGTATCCTGGAATCAATCGCAAATTACAGAAGCTTCACATTTAATCGTTTTTGCTAATTATATCAATTTAGATGAAACTGTAATAGATAAATACATCAAAAGGGTTAGCAAAATAAGAGAAATTGACGAAGAAAATCTTAAAGGCTATAGCGATTTTATGAAAGCTAAAATCTTAGGGCTTACCCCAGAAGAACAAGCTATTTGGACTTCCAAGCAAACCTATTTAGCACTTGGCAACCTTATCAATGCTTCTGCAGAATTACAAATTGATGTAACTCCTATGGAAGGATTTGAAGCAGAACAATACAACACTATTTTAAATTTAAGCGCTCTAAATTTAAATGCAAGCTTAGTCGCAACCGTAGGATATCGACACGAGGAAGACCAAACCCAGCATGCAAAAAAAGTGCGTAAATCAAAAGAAGAATTATTCATAACAATTTAATATTAAATCAATTACTAAAAATCAATTCCAATGAAAAATTTAAAATCAATTGCCCTAGCCTTAGTAGTCGCTTTAGGAACATTAAACGCTACCGCTCAAACTTCAAAAAAAGTTGATGCCGCTAAAAGTAAAGTTTTATGGCTAGCCAAAAAAGTAGGAGGACAACACAATGGTGATATCAAACTAAAAGAAGGTGTCTTAATATTTACAGGTAAAGAACTAAAAGGCGGAAACTTCACTGTTGACATGACTACCATCAACACCTTAGATCTTCAAGGCGAATGGAAAGGAAAATTAGATGGACACTTAAAAAACGATGACTTTTTTGCTGTTGATAAATTTCCTTCTTCTACTTTAGTTTTCAAAAAAATCGGGAAAAAATCAGCAAATACGTATACAGTAGAAGCCGATTTAACTATTAAAGGAATCACAAATCCAATTACTTTTGATATGGTAGCTAACAAAGGAGTTGCCAATGCCACTTTAATGATAGATAGAACAAAATACGACGTAAAGTATGCTTCAAAAACTTTCGGTGCTTTAGCTGATAAAGCTATAGATGACGAATTTGAATTGAAAGTTCAATTAAAATACTAATTGTAGTTTAAAAAATAAAAGCCTGAAAATTTCAGGCTTTATTTTTTTTACATCAAATTCACATGCAGTGACTTAACCTCAATCCCTTCATGCGAAGCATCATATACACACTTTCCATCTTTTATCAGTAATATTTGTGGCGATTGATGCGTCACTTGAAAACGTTCCGCGATAGCATTCGATATAGGTCGGTATTCCAATAAATCCAAATAATAAGGCGTTAATTTGTCTGCTAAATTAAATTCTTTTTCAAAATTTTTCAAAACCGTACGACTAATAATACAACGGGTACTATGTTTGAACAACAAAACAGGTTTACTTTTTGATTCTTCAACAATAACATCCAACTGTTGCAAATCGTTTAGGACATGCCAATCCATCGTTGATGCTGGATTTTCAGAGGAATTTCCACCAAATATATTTTTTAAAAAACTCATATTACTCCAAAATAGTTAATTGATTCTTTATAATTTCGGCATCACGCTGCATGCCATGTTGCTGATAAAAGTACAACAACTTTTTGAAACGTGCTTGACAATTAAAACCAAAATTATATTGTAGTTTTTGCAAACAAACCGAACAAAGCGTATTAGGTTTCCCATCATCTTCACGCAAACTATTAACACCATTCATCACACAAACCGCATGAGTACAATGTTTCAATTTAAACATGTGCCCTATTTCATGTGCCGAAGTTTTAATAGTTCGCTCCAAACAAACACGATAATCCGCTAATTCAGGACCATATCTAAAAAAAGAGGTTACTCCTACTCCCTTGGAATAAGTTGCTAACCCAAAAACAAAATTCCAGCTGGGTTTAGGGTATAAATCTTTAGACGTAAGCCCCATAACAACCAAAGCATCTTTAGGTTTGTGTTTTACCACCACATCCATCAAATAAGAAGCATCTAGTTGTTCATTATCATCATGCCAACGTCGCTTATCTTTAGGTACAACACTATCTGAAATTACTGGTAACAGTTTAGTAGGAACATCATAAAACAAACTCAAATATTTGGTCGTCAATGCACAAATCTTTTGTTCTTTTGCTGTGAAATTTCCAATAGGCAGAATATAAATGTACTTTTGGGTCGTACTTACTTTAAGTGGTTCCAACTTTTGATATTGTGCAAAGGTTTGTCCACTTTCTTGGTGTTCGGCTAACCAATCACCCGCTTTAGGTGTACCCAAACCAACGTCTAAAGTTGCTAATTTTTCAAAATAATTTTGCTCCTTACATCCCATCAAGCAGAGCAACATCAAGCACAAAAAGGCATATTTTTTTCTCATAAATCTAACAAATTCAGACATTTTGTCTTTAAAAAAACACATTAAAACACTAAAAACCAGTCATTTTGTCTCAAAAATCAATTTGGAACATAAATTGACCAGTATCAACCAAAGATATGAATTTTGTGAAGAGTGAAGAGTGAAGAGTTAAAAGTGATGAGTGATGAGTGATGAGTAAAAAGTAATTAGTTTTAAACTCTTAAACTTTTAAACAATAAACTTTTAAACAATAAACTTTTAAACAATAAACTTTTAAACAATAAACTTTTAAACAATAAACTTTTAAACAATAAACTTTTAAACAATAAACTTTTAAACAATAAACTTTTAAACAATAAACTTTTAAACAATAAACTTTAAACAGTAAAAAATATGAACTTAAACAACTTAACCATCAAATCGCAAGAAGCGTTACAACAAGCGCAACAGATTGCACAAGCACACGGTCAACAACAACTAGAAAACGAACACATTTTTAAAGGAATTCTAGAAGTTGATGAAAATGTAGCTCCTTTTATACTGAAAAAACTCAACGTAAATGTAGAGCTTTTCAAAAAAATATTGGACAGTACAATCCAAAGCTTTCCGAAAGTTTCGGGTGGCGATATAATGTTATCGCGTGATGCAGGAACCTCATTGACAGAGGCCAATATCATAGCCAAAAAAATGAATGATGAATATGTTTCTATCGAACATTTAATTTTAGCTATATTCAAATCCAAGAGTAAAGTAGCCCAAATTTTAAAAGACCAAGGGGTTACCGAAAAAGGCTTAGAAAGTGCTATTTCGGAAATTCGAAAAGGCGAACGAGTAACATCCGCTTCAGCAGAAGATACCTACAATGCCTTAAACAAATATGCTAAAAACCTGAACGAATTAGCACGTACAGGCAAATTAGACCCAGTCATTGGTCGTGATGAGGAAATCAGAAGAGTATTACAAATTTTAACCCGTCGTACCAAAAACAACCCTATGCTCATTGGTGAACCAGGTGTTGGTAAAACCGCCATTGCCGAAGGTTTAGCGCATCGTATTGTAGACGGAGACGTTCCTGAAAATTTAAAAGACAAAATCGTCTTTTCATTGGATATGGGCGCTTTGATTGCTGGTGCTAAATATAAAGGCGAATTTGAAGAACGATTAAAATCGGTAGTTAAAGAAGTCACAGCTGCTGAAGGTGATATTGTACTTTTTATTGATGAGATTCACACGCTTGTAGGTGCAGGGGGTGGCGAAGGCGCGATGGACGCTGCTAATATCCTAAAACCCGCTTTAGCACGTGGTGAATTGAGAGCTATTGGCGCAACTACTTTAGATGAATATCAAAAATATTTCGAAAAAGACAAAGCGTTAGAGCGTCGATTCCAAAAAGTAAACGTAGACGAACCTGATACTGAAAGTGCGATTTCAATCCTACGGGGTATTAAAGAAAAATACGAAACACACCATAAAGTGCGCATCAAAGATGAGGCAATTATTGCGGCTGTGGAATTATCGCAACGTTATATTACCAATCGTTTTTTACCCGATAAAGCCATCGATTTGATGGACGAAGCGGCATCTAAATTACGTATGGAAATTAATTCAAAACCCGAAGAATTAGATGTTTTGGATAGAAAAGTAATGCAGTTGGAAATCGAAATTGAAGCAATCAAGAGAGAAATAGAATATTCGTCAAACTCCTATGAAAAAGATAGTAGTGTGAGACAGAATGATGAAACCAAATTAAAATCATTGGGATTAGATTTAGCCAATTTAAAAGAAGAACGTAACGAAATTTATACCCGTTGGAAATCTGAAAAAGATTTGGTAGATAACATCCAAAATGTAAAACAAGAAATTGAAGATTTCAAGTTAGAAGCGGAACGCGCGGAACGCGAAGGTGATTATGGTAAAGTAGCTGAAATTCGTTATGGAAAAATCAAAGACGCACAAGAAAAATTAGATGGTTTACAAAATCAGTTGGTAGAAAACCAAAAAGGTACTTCGCTCATTAAAGAAGAAGTAACACACGATGATATTGCGGAAGTTGTGGCGAAATGGACGGGAATCCCTGTAACTAAAATGCTTCAAAGCGAACGTGAAAAATTGCTAAAACTTGAGGATGAATTACACAAACGTGTGGTGGGTCAAGAAGAAGCCATTCAAGCCATAAGCGATGCCGTACGTCGTAGTCGTGCTGGTTTACAAGATGTAAAAAAACCGATAGGCTCTTTCCTATTTCTTGGAACAACTGGAGTGGGAAAAACAGAATTGGCTAAAGCACTTGCCGAATATTTGTTTGATGATGAAAATGCCATGACTCGCATTGACATGAGCGAATATCAAGAGCGTCATAGTGTGAGCCGATTAGTGGGTGCGCCTCCAGGCTATGTAGGTTATGATGAAGGCGGACAATTAACCGAGGCAGTAAGAAGAAAACCGTATTCGGTAGTTTTATTGGACGAAATTGAAAAAGCACATCCTGATACCTTTAACATTTTGCTTCAAGTATTAGATGAAGGGCGTTTAACAGACAATAAAGGTCGCTTAGCTGATTTCAAAAACACCATCATTATTATGACTTCAAATATGGGCAGTCATATTATACAGGAAAAATTTGAAAACTTAAAAGGCAGTGTAGATGCCGCTGCCGAAGCTGCAAAAGTGGAAGTTTTAGGATTACTCAAGCAAACGGTTCGTCCTGAGTTTATCAACCGGATTGACGAAATAGTGATGTTTACTCCATTGAGCAGTGCAAACATCAAGGAAATTGTAGGTTTACAATTGAAAAGCGTCATCAAAATGTTAGCACAACAAAACATCACTATGGATACTACCCCTGAAGCGATTCAGTATTTGGCGAATAAAGGTTATGACCCTGAATTTGGTGCACGTCCCGTAAAAAGAGTGGTACAGCGCGAAGTTCTCAATCAATTATCTAAAGAAATACTTTCAGGTAAAATAACCACGAATAGTATTATCTTATTGGATAGTTTTGATAACCAATTGGTTTTTAGAAATCAAGACAAATAAAAAAAGGGAGCAATGCTCCCCTTTTTTTATGCTAAATTATAATTATTTAATTACAATTCTTTTAACCGTTTTATGCGCTCCATCTTGGATAGTCACTAAATACATTCCTGATTGCGCATTTTTTATAGAAACATTCTGATTAAACACAGATTCAGCTTGATATTCTTTAACAAATACCTCACGTCCACTTATATCATGAATTTTTAATACTATATTATCATTTTCAGGCAAAAACTTCAATGTAAATTCTCCTTCAGTAGGGTTTGGATACATTTCAAAACCTTGTAATTCATAATTACCAGTAGCAAGGGAATGTGTAATTGTGAAAGCAATATTATTTACGTCAAAGAAATATGATTTTTGTGTAGCTGTTACCGCTGATCTCACCATAATTCTACAATTTGTCTGATTAACCGCAGGATTAGGCATAGATACCGATTGATTACCATCATTAGGAGTACCCGCTAACAATACTGTCCAAGTTACACCATTATTATAAGTAATCAATATATCAACATTAGCAACATTAAATGGAGCTCCTGTTGTACTTCCTGCATTCCATGTAATATTTTGTGAAGTCCCTCCAACATATGATGTACCAGCAGCCGCTTGTGATGTAACTGAAAAGGCACCACCAGTAGTATTTGTAGTTACTTGCATATTAGCAAAATTAGTTTGACCTACTTTAATAGGCGCTACAGAAGAATAAGGAGCATTATCTCGTACCGTTACTCTAAAATTCAATGTTCTAGCTATAGAAGATAACGCTTCAGATCGCATACCTGCATCACCACCCACTTGTGCTGTAACGGCTGAATTAGCCATAATAGAAGTCATTTTTGGAAAATAACGAGTTGAAGAAGTTGAAGGCGACCAAGACAAAAAATTTGGACCTACATCTTTAGTTGCAGAAGCACTACTAGATATATCATTTCCAATATAAACGGTATTAGATAAAGGACTATCGGTTTGTTCCCAGCTATATGTTAACACATCATTCGCATCATTATCAGTTCCTATACAATCTAAGGCAAATGGAGTACTAATAGGTATCGTTAAAGTATTCCCTGTGATAGCTACATTTGGCGTAGCATTGGCACCTGCAATATTAGTAGTAACTGGACATGCTTTACCCGCTAAATTAGCTTGAATTTGAGCAATCGAAACTGCATGGAATGAATCAATTGCATTCCCAGCAACATCTGCACTTGTAATACCTGCATACCCCATAATAGTATCTCCTGAACCAACTTCAACTTGAACATTCGAACATCTTCCACCACCTGCTTCTCCTTTGTGAGTAAACGTATGATTAGCCCCCAATTGATGACCATACTCATGAACAACCACCTCTATATCAAAGCTATCACCAACAGGAACTCCATCAAAAGGAGATGTAAACCCACTTCCTTTCTCACTACTTCCTCCAGCAACACCATCAACACAAACACAACCAATACAACCCGCATTTCCGCCACCTCCATTATCACCGTATAAATGACCTATATCATAAACTGCATTATTTGCTGCTAAAGATGTATTGATCCCTGTTAAAGAAGTATTTAACGTATTTTCTAATTCTCCATTCCATGCCCCATTTGCGCCTCCAGCGGCAACTGAAGTATAAGGATCCGTTGAAGGATTGTAAAAAATCACATTCGTTGTTTGATTAATTAAATTCAAATGAACCCCTAAATCTTTCTCAAAGATACCATTACAGCGTGTTAAAGTGGCATTAAAAGCAGCTAATACCCTAGCTACATTAGCAGACGAAAAAGCATTAAAATAATTAGCATATTCTCCTGTGCATGATTGCGCCAAGCGCAACACTTTTAATTGACCTGCATTTGATTTTTGAACATTTGAAATTTTATTTTCGAGTCCATTTACAATATCCCTTTCAACAGTTCCACATGACCAATTCATTTTACTTTTATCGCGTTGCGATTTATAAACTGAATACACTTTATGATCAGCAGAATAAGGTTCAATAAATTCGTTAGGTCTATCAGCTCTAAAAACCATGGTTTGAATACCATTTGGGGCGATACTTAATTTTAAAGTAGCACTTCTATCTGTTAATCCTACACCAGAATAAGATCTGATTTCTGGAAATCTTGCTTGTAATTCTTCATCAAAATTCGAAGCTTCAAAAACTTGAAAATCTTCTATTTTACCATCAGCATTCGGTAGAGAAATAATAGTCGAACTCTTTCTAGCCGTTTTACCAACAACATTAAACAACTCATTACGTAAAGATTCGACATTTAACTCGAACAGATCAAATTCTTTAGGATAACTAATTCTAGAAACCGATTTGTCAGTTTCAACAATTTGTTTACTTGCAATAAACTTTTTCCAATAGCTTCCAGTTTGAGCCACTGAGGAAAGTGCTAAACTAGAAAAACAAATTAAAAATAATGTCTTTTTCATTTTTAAAGATTTAGGGTATCAGATTGCTAAGATACAGAATTTACATATACATATTTTTTTATAGAAAAAATTCTACATATTACAATAAAATTACAAAAAACACATAAAAAATCAAAAAAAACATTAATAACAAGAATAAAAAAAAGCCATCAAGAAAACACAAGACAGCTATTAATTACTAAATTATTCTGATTAAAATCTAAGAAAATCCTCTTATCTCGAATTCTCAGAGAGGAAGTCTACTTATATGACTCTTTTTGAGGTTTATTTTTTTACAAAATTCAACTTACTATTTCTAAAACCGTACGCAAAATACACCCCTAAACCAATCACTAACCATACCCCAAACCATTTCCAGTTAGAAACCGCCATTCCTGTCAACAAATAACAACAAGAAATTAATCCTAACAAAGGAATTAAAGACAGTTTTTTAACAAAAGCCATAACGGTCATTATCAAGGTAAAGATAAAAAATACAATTAATGGCAAATTAGTAGCCAAATTTTCTTTCGTCAAACTACAAGCTTCCGCAAAATATGTTGGAAAAAGATATTGAATCAAGATTCCTGAACCAACTACAAGTACTGGAAAAATAAATTTAGAATTAATATACGGAATTCTGAATTTTCCCTTGGTTGGCGATTCACTTTCTTCAGTAGGTGACAACATCAAAACCCCACCACAAACTAATACGAAAGCGAATAAAGTTCCAATACTGGTAAAATCTAGTACAAAATTTTCATCTGTAAAAAAGATAGGTAAACCAACTACAAAACCAGTAACAATTGTTGCAAATCCTGGCGTTTTATATTTCGGGTGAATTTCAGCAAATTTTTTAGGCATCAATCCATCACGGCTCATAGTCATCCAAATACGAGGTTGCCCCATTTGAAACACAAGCATTACACTGGTCATAGCTGCTACAGCAGCAATTGACACAATAAACAACATCCATTTTATCCCTTTTAAAGCAAAAATTTCCGCCAATGGGTCACTTACTCCTAACAAGTCATATTTTACCATTCCTGTTAATACAAGCGCTAATATAATATATACAATGGTGCAAACCACTAATGAATAAATCATCCCTTTAGGTAAATCACGCTGCGGATTTTTACTTTCTTCGGCTAAAGTGGAAACCGCATCAAAACCAATATAAGCAAAAAATACCGCAGAAACCCCAGCCATAACCCCTTTGAAACCGTTAGGCATAAATGGTGTCCAATTATCAATATCAATATAAAAAGCACCTACAATAATAACCAATACGATGATTATTAATTTTAAGTACACCATAAAATTACTCACATTTTTAGATTCACTGGTTCCTTTGTAAATCAAGTACGTAATCAAGATGTTAACCACAACAGCTGGCATATCAAAAATGATTTTCAAACCCGCAATTTCAGGAGCATTTTGCCATGCCAACATCCCCTCTCCTGCTTTATGTTCTAAAAAGGCTGCATGAGCTGATTTGTAATTAATGGTCAACCATTCGGGTAAATGCAAACCGAAAGATTCTAAAAGATTTGTAAAATAACCACTCCACGAAAAAGCAATATAAATATTACCAATGGAATATTCCATCAATAATGCCCATCCGATAATCCACGCAAACAATTCTCCAAAGGACACATAAGCATACGTATAAGCACTCCCTGAAACCGGTACTCGAGAAGCAAACTCAGCATAACACATGGCAGTAAATCCACAGGCTATAGCACAAATAACATATAACAAAATCACCCCTGGTCCGCCTGAGAAACAAGCATTACCAATCGCTGAAAATGTACCCCCTCCAATAATCGCTGCAATACCAAAAAAGGTCAAATCTTTAACCGTCAATACCTTATTTAAACCTGAATGTTCCCCGTCGCCTCCTTGCTTTAAAATTACATCCAAAGATTTTTTTCGAAATAATCGTGTTAATGACATATGAAAATGTTTGTTTTTAATTGGTTATAGCCAACAAATATATAAAAGTTGTAGAATAATCTTATGGAATTACCATTTTTAATAAAAAAGATAGCCTCTAAAAGCTATCTTTCTCTCAATCTATCTATTTGTTTTCGGAAATCAATTCAAATCAAAGCGGTCTAAATGCATCACTTTTGTCCAAACTTTCACAAAATCTTGCACAAATTTTTCTTTCGCATCTTCACTGGCATACACTTCAGCAATGGCACGCAGCTCAGAATTAGAACCAAAAATCAAATCTACTCTTGAACCAATCCATTTCAATTGACCTGTGAGACGGTCACTACCCGCAAAAACATCATTCGCTTCAGATACCGCCTTCCATGTCGTACCTAAATCCAACAAGTTCACAAAGAAATCATTACTCAATGTCTCTTTCTTATCTGTAAAACACCCCACATTAGATTGGTCGAAATTAGTTCCTAACACACGCATCCCCGCAAGCAATACACCCATTTCAGGTGCGGTTAACGTTAACAATTGTGCTTTGTCTAACAATAATTCTTCAGCGGCTATCGAAAATTTAGACATCGCATAATTTCTAAAACCATCTGCTACGGGATGCAAATATTGAAATGAGTCTACTTCCGTTTGCGCCTGACTTGCATCCGTACGTCCTGCCACAAAAGGCACCTCAAAATTAAAACCTCCATTTCGAATTGCTCGTTCAACCCCCACATTTCCAGCCAAAACAATTAAATCAGCCATAGAAACTTGCTTCCCTTCGCTATTTGTTGCATTGAAATCGGCTTGGATTTTATCTAACACCGCCAATACTTTTTGCAACTGCTCCGGGTTATTCACTTTCCAATCTTTTTGTGGCGTCAAACGAATACGCGCTCCATTAGCTCCCCCTCGTTTATCCGAACCTCTAAAGGTAGAGGCTGATGCCCATGCGGTACCCACTAATTCACTTACAGACAAACCAGAGGCTGAAATTTTAGCTTTTAATTGATTACTATCCGCAATCTCAATAGTCTTATAATTAGCCACAGGAATTGGGTCTTGCCAAATCAAATCTTCCGCTGGGATTTCTGGTCCTAAATATTTAGCTTTAGGTCCCATATCACGATGGGTTAACTTAAACCAAGCACGTGCAAATGCATCATAAAATGCATCTGGATTTTCTAAAAAACGTCTGGAAATTTTCTCATACGCTGGGTCAAAACGCAAAGACAAATCAGTTGTCAACATAAAAGGCGTGTGTTTTTTGTCAGCATCAAAAGCATCAGGCATCTCTCCTGCCCCTTCATTATTCTTAGGTTTCCATTGGTGAGCACCAGCAGGACTTTTAGTCAATTCCCATTCATACCCAAACAAGTTTTCAAAGAAATTATTACTCCATTGTGTCGGTGTTTTTGTCCAAGCTCCTTCTAATCCACTGGTAATCGTATCGCCAGCATTCCCACTACCAAAAGTATTCAACCAGCCTTGTCCTTGCGTTTCTATACCCGCAGCGGCAGGTTCAGCTCCTACAAATTCTCCTGGGTTTGCCGCCCCATGTGCTTTCCCTAAGGTATGACCACCCGCAATTAGCGCTACCGTTTCTTCATCGTTCATAGCCATACGCGCAAAAGTTTCACGTATATCTTTTGCAGCTAATAAAGGGTCGGGAGTACCATTAGGTCCTTCTGGATTTACATAAATCAGCCCCATTTGTACCGCTGCTAACGGAGTTTCTAAATCACGCTCACCCGAGTAACGAGAATCGCCTAACCATTCTTTTTCAGAACCCCAATAAATATCTTGTTCAGGCTCCCAAACATCTTCACGTCCACCTGCAAATCCAAAAGTCTTAAATCCTGAAGATTCTAAAGCGCAATTCCCTGCTAACACCATCAAATCTGCCCATGAAATTTTATTGCCATATTTCTGTTTAATAGGCCATAATAACAAACGCGCTTTATCTAAATTCGCATTATCTGGCCAACTATTTAAAGGGGCAAAACGCAACGTTCCCGCACAAGCGCCTCCTCTACCATCAGCTACACGGTAAGTCCCTGCACTATGCCATGCCATACGGATAAACAAACCAGCATAACTACCAAAATCCGCAGGCCACCAATCCTGAGACGTTTTAATTAATCTGGTAACGTCCTCCTTTAATGCATAGTAATCCAAGGAATTAAAAGCCTCTTTATAATTAAAGCTTTCTCCCATTGGATTCGACAGACTAGAATGCTGTCTTAGGATATTTAAATTCAGTTGATTAGGCCACCAATCTTTATTGATAGTTCCTTTACCAGCACCATGTTTAGGCATGGCACCTCCCGAAAAAGGACATTTACTTCCATTAGATTGATGCGGATTGTTTTTCGATAAGTCTTCCATAGCATTTTAATTATAATTAGTTATCAATTAGTGTTTTACCAAAATTACAAAAATAAAATCTATTGAATCAAAAAAAACAATAAATAAAAATTATACAGATATTGATTTTTATCAAAAAACACCCTTAAAAAAGAACTATAAAGAATTTTTATAACCAAATAGAAATTAAGTAACAAAACTGTATTTTTGAATAGAAACAATGAGTAATTTTGCTCACGATTTTTAAAAACAATTTTAAAACACAATCATTATGGCATTAGTAGGAAAAATTTTCCCTAACATTACTGTTGACGCTATCTCTGACATGGGAGACAACTTAAGAATCAACGTTTTAGAAGAAGCAACTAAAAACAACAAAAAAGTACTATTATTTTGGTATCCAAAAGATTTTACTTTCGTTTGTCCTACAGAATTACACGCTTTTCAAGCTGCTTTACCAGAATTTGAAAAAAGAAACACTATCGTAATTGGTGCATCTTGCGACACTAACGAAGTACACTTTGCATGGTTAAATACACCAAAAAACAACGGTGGTATTGAAGGAGTTACGTACCCATTATTAGCTGATACTACACGCAATTTATCTAAAGCTTTAGACATTTTAGACGCTGAAGAAGTATATGACGAAGAATCTGATTCTATCTTATTAGAAGGTTCTAATGTACCTTTCCGTGCTACGTATTTAGTTGATGAAACAGGTAAAATTTTCCACGAAAGTGTAAATGATATGCCATTAGGAAGAAATGTAAACGAATATTTACGTTTAATTGATGCTTATACACACGTTCAGACTAAAGGAGAAGTTTGTCCAGCTAACTGGGAAGAAGGAAAAGAAGCGATGACTGCTGACCGTTTAAGCACAGCTGCTTACTTAAGCCAAAACTAATCATCAATTATATACAATGGCAATAACAATATTCAATATCTTTTATTGACGTTTGTTATTGTCATTGTCTTTAAAAGATTGTCCAGATTTAATGCTTTCTTAAAGCAACTTGAAACCTTAAACCTCAAACAAAAAATTATGTTAATCGAATTAAACGAAGACACCTTACAAAATATCGTAAACGAAAACGAAAAAGTAGTCGTACAATTTTCAGCTTCATGGTGTGGCAACTGCCGTATTATGAAACCAAAATTTAAAAAATTAGCTACAGAAAACGAAACGATGTCTTTTGTCATAGTGGATGCTGAAAACGCACCCGAATCAAGAAAACTAGCTAACGTATCTAACCTACCAACTTTTGCAACTTTTGTAAATGGTCAGTTAGTAGGCGAAACTCAAACCAACAAAGCAGAGGTTTTAAACGCTTTAGTTGCAGAAATTGCGTAACCAAAACTTTAACCTTTAAACACATAAACATTTCCTAAGAATGAAACTCCCCGTAATCAAACACCTCACCCAATTTATAGAGGATAACGATAGCGACTATATGGTGGAAACTATAGAAGTCCTTGAAAACCTTACTGAATTAGAATCTTTAAAAGACGAAGAAATTGATGTCATCGCCGAGCTTATTTCTAATATGTATGGCGCCTTAGAAGTCCACAAAAGCATCAAAGAAGGTAAAGACAAAAAAACAGCTTTAAACGAATTCATGCAACGTGTCATGGGTTCTATAGATAAATAAGAAATAGGATAAAAGAGATTTTAACGCTCTTTTATCCTATTTCTTATTTCATTTCAATCTACAAATTAAGTTATTCTGTTGCTTGAAACAACCCTTTATAATGCTCCCAATAACGATAAATTAAGAACAAATTAGACCCCAATACAAAAATAGCAACGGGTAAGTTCTCAGGTGACATAAAGAAATGTATCATAAAAATATTAATCGAAACTGGTAAAATCACCAAATTTGCCAATGCCACAAATCGATTGGTTACAAAAGCCAGTCCACACAAAAATTCTAATGATTTCGCCAGAGGGTAGATATATTGCGCTGCAATCATACCTGTATTAAACATCTTAAAATTCCCTGTAGCAGCAGACTCAGGTGCCATTTTAAGGAAAAAAAGCGAGGAGACAATTATAAACAATACCCCCAATAAAACCCGAACGAGAATAGTAACTGACTTCATAACATTTTGATTTTAAGTTATATAGTAAAGCTACCAAATATTTTCCTACATTTTAAATTTTATAAATTTTATTTAACATTTTGAACTTCAATTTTTTATCTATCGAATTTGCGAAAATACATAATGCATTTCAGAAGCTATTTCTAAACTACGTTCGGCATATTTTTCATCCATCAAATCAGTCCCATCATAAGCTTTCGGGTCGTTATATTTAACAGGAAATCGAGCTTCTGCACCAAAGACCATCGGACACCCCTCGTCTGCATTGTTGCAAGTCATAATAGCGCCAAAAGTATTTTTAGGATTAAAACCATCAAAATAAGCCTTTGAAAAACAAATTACGGGATGCTGATTTTCATCAAATCGTACGGTATACACTGGATTTTCTGCGTTACTCAATTTTTGAATATAAAAACCTTGCTTACTTAGAGTCTCAGCTACTTTAGGAAACATGGCTGTCGCTTCCGTTCCTCCAGAATAGCAATATACTTGCTTTATCCCAAAGTGAAAAGCCATCGTTTGCGCCCATATTTGGGATAAATGACTTCGTCTCGAATTATGTGTACAAATAAAATTCAATCGAATCTCTTCCTGTTTGTCTACTTTGCCTTGTATATAAGTTATCAAGGGATTTAGCAATTCTTTTCGTTCTTCTGAAACAGAAATTTTAGCAATTTTTATCAAAGTTTGTGTTAATTGTTCTAACATTTTATTTCTTATTAAATGTACAAAAGATAAAGTTTTGAGTCGTATCAAAAGGCGTTTGGTGGTCTTCTTCAAAAGAACTGACCAACTCAAAATCGTTTTCAAAAACCTTTCGCATTGTTTCTGCCGTGTATTGGGTAATTTCTAAACCGCTACATTTTTTAGGGCCTTTTTCTGAAAAAGTACCAATAACCACTTGTCCATTATCTGTAACATATTTAGAAACTACTTTCGAATACAACTCAATATCTACTTTTGCAGTTAAAAAATGAAATGAAGCTCTATCGTGCCATAGCTCAAATTTTTCATCAATGTCCAACGCAATATTTTTTGAAACTATAAAAGTAACCTTACACGCTTTTTCTCCTAAACGCTTTTTTGCTCGTTCAATCGCATGTTCAGAAATGTCTAGCAAAAACAAATTGGTATAACCTTTTTCCAAAAGCGAGTCTATCAAATAACTATCTCCACCGCCAACATCTATAATCTTAGCGTCTTTCGATAGTTGCAAATTCTCTATCAACGTCAAAGAAGTAGTCGGTATTTTTTGGTACCAACTCACTTCGTTTTCCGCTTTTGTAGTAAAAACATTTTCCCAGTGTTCTTTTTCTTTCATACCTTTATTTTTAGCAACAACCCGATTCAGGGGTACAACAAGACGTCATTTCTTTCAGACTCTTTTTCACTTTTTCAACAGGTAACCCACAGTTATCCTGCGCCAAACAAGTTGTTTGTGTAGGTGTCAATAGAAAATTTTGTCCGTTAAACTCTAAACCAAATTTCCCAATAGTATGCGCATCTTGATATTCTACCAAAATATCAAAATCACCTACCGTTGTGTTTTTTTCGATACCCGAGATAATTTTCAATACCTTTTCAGAAGTCAATTGATGCCAAGTATCCACAGAATACCACAATTGAAAGGTAAAATAATTTTCTTCTCGAAACGTATTTCCACAATCGGTATATTTTTTATTAATAATTCCCATTTCAGTAATGTGGAAATGGTTGGGTACAAAAGTACCATTGGGCAATTGAATTTGAAAATTTTCAAGTTGCGCTAATTGCATTTTAAATTCAGATAATTTCATAACAATACGATTTAAATTTAGATTTTATTTAGCAACATTTACTTTGCAGTTGTTTTTTAATTTGAAAAAAATACTCCTCAAACTTCTTAATAACCTCCGGATTGATACAATAACAAATCGCCGTACCTTCTACACTCCCTTTTATCAGTCCTACATTTTTCAATTCTTTCAAATGCTGAGAAATGGTAGGTTGCGCTAAAGGCAATTCATTAACAATATCTCCACAAATGCAAGAATCTACTCTTAACAGATATTCTATAATTGCCACGCGCGCAGGATTTGACAAGGCTTTAAACAACATAGCCAACTCGTTTTGTTCTGCGGTAAAAAAATCAGATTTAGAAGCTCCCATTCGACATATATTTATATATTGCAATATTACGATTAAGTTTTAAAACAATAACTCTACTTAACAAAAATTTAATTCAAAAAATATCCTTATTTTTGGGACTTCATTAAAACAAATACTATGGCACAAATTACATTTAAAGGAAACACGATAAACACTTCTGGAAATTTACCAGCAGTAGGAACTACAGCAAAAGATTTTTCATTAGTAGCTACCGATTTATCTATAAAAACATTAGCGGATTATAAAGGACAAAAATTAGTTTTAAACATCTTCCCTAGTATTGATACAGGAATTTGCGCTGCTTCGGCAAGAAAATTCAACGAGGTTGCTAGTTCTTTAGCTAACACTAAAGTATTATGTATTTCAAGAGATTTACCATTTGCTCACACTCGTTTTTGTGGTGCTGAAGGTTTAGAGAATGTAATTAGCTTATCTGATTTCAACACTGGAGCTTTTGGAAACGATTACGGTTTAATGCTTACAGAAGGTCCATTAGCTGGTTTACACTCACGTTGCGTAATCGTGTTAGACGAAAATGGCGTGGTAACTTACACGGAGCAAGTACCTGAAATTGCTCAAGAACCTAATTACGAATCTGCTTTAGCTGCATTATAAAATGAAATTCGAAAAAGACGAAACTTTTTTCACAGGTCGCTTAAAGAGTGTGGGCTTCGCTGCCAAAGGTGCTTTTAAATTAATCACAACTGAGCATAGCGTTATGGCACAATCTTCGCTAGCTATCATTATGAGTGTAGCGGGCTATTATTTTCAAATCAGCAAAGAAGAATGGATGTTCCAAATCTTTGCCTTTGGTTTAGTACTCAGTATTGAAGGTCTGAATACAGCCGTTGAAAAAATAGCTGATTTTGTGCATCCTGATTTCCATGAAAGAATAGGATTCATCAAAGACATTGCTGCAGGAGCTGTATTTTTCGCCGCAATAACCGCAATGGTTATTGGTGGATTTATTTACCTTCCAAGATTAGTTTAACCCGAACTAATGATTATTTTTGTTATACATTAAATTTTAAAATGGCTAAATCCAAAAAGAAAGAATCAAAAACAACAGAAACAGACGAAACGAAGTTATTAAAGAAATTTTCAGCTTCACGCCAACAGAAATTTACCTTCGGCGTGTTATTGGTTTTATTCGCTATTGCCTTAGCGGTATCCTTTATTTCCTTTTTTGTAAATGGACGATATGATCAAAGCGCTTTAGGTGATTTTGCTAATCGTGATAGAGCGGTGCAAAACTGGTTAGGCAAATTCGGAGCTTTTCTATCCGATTTCTTTATTTACCAAGGTTTTGGTTTGGCTTCTTTTTTAGTAGTCCGTTTATTATTGCTTACTGGCGCTTATTTAATATTGGATTTAGCCGTTTCAAAACTCAAAAAAACTTGGTTTTGGGACATTTTTGCCATCATCATCTTATCAGTATTACTTGCCTTTTTCAGTACAAGCTTACCTGAATTAGGAGGTATGATAGGCTTTGAAATTAATTCTTTTTTACAAGATTATATTGGAAAAGTAGGTACACTACTTACTTTATTATTCGGAGTTGTTATCTATTTGATTTTTAAGATTAAAATCTCTCCAGATAAAATCAAAAATGCTTACGAGAAAACAAAAGCAGGTTTACAAGAAGAACTGCAAAATGTTACTGCAAAAGACAACAACACGGCTTACAACTTAGAAGAGTATGCCATTTCTGATGAAGTTACGGCTACAGAAAACAACATTACTCCTTCCCCTGAACCTGTAGCAAAAAATGTAACAACAGATTTGGATGAAGAAGATTATGACGATGAAGAATTAGGAGAAATCACTTTAAAAACAGTACCCTCGCAGTTTGAAATCAACAAGGAAACATTAAAACCTACCATTGGTCATGCTTCGGAATTATCTTTAGATATAAATCCAACAAGCAAGCCTATCGAAACTGAACATCATTCAGATGAATTAGTTATTGAATCTGTTGAAGAAGAAGACATTATTGAAGAAAATCTTGCAGAGAAATTAGTAGCGCATTTTGGTGAATTTGACCCAACATTAGATTTATCAAACTACAAATTTCCGACCATTGATTTATTAAAAGATTATGGTTCAGTAGGCATTACTATCAACCAAGAAGAATTAGAAGAAAATAAAAACCGAATTGTAGAAACCCTACGCAACTACAAGATTGACATTGCGCAAATTAAAGCAACTGTAGGTCCATCGGTAACTTTATACGAAATTGTCCCTGAGGCAGGTATTCGTATTTCAAAAATTAAAAGCTTAGAGGACGATATCGCCTTATCATTATCAGCTTTAGGCATTCGTATCATTGCTCCTATGCCAGGAAAAGGGACGATAGGTATTGAGGTTCCAAACAAAAATCCAAGCATGGTCCCGATGCGTGGTGTTTTATCGTCGGCTAAATTCCAAGAAGCAGAAATGGAGTTACCTATTGCTTTAGGAAAAACCATTTCGAATGAAACTTTTGTAGTCGATTTAGCAAAAATGCCTCACTTATTAATGGCAGGTGCTACTGGACAAGGAAAGTCGGTAGGTTTGAATGCCGTATTAACGTCTTTACTTTACAAAAAACATCCAGCCGAGGTAAAATTTGTTTTGGTTGACCCTAAAAAGGTAGAATTGACCTTGTTCAACAAAATTGAACGTCATTATTTAGCCAAACTTCCTGATACCGAAGACGCTATTATTACCGATAATTCGAAAGTTATTACTACCCTTAACTCTTTATGTGTAGAAATGGACAACCGTTATTCTTTATTAAAAGATGCAATGGTGAGAAATATTAAGGAGTATAACGAGAAATTCAAACAAAGAAAACTAAACCCAGAAGCGGGTCACCGTTTCTTACCTTATATCGTATTAGTAGTCGATGAGTTTGCCGACTTGATTATGACGGCCGGTAAAGAAGTTGAAACACCTATTGCTCGTTTGGCACAATTAGCCCGTGCTATTGGTATTCATTTGATTATTGCCACTCAAAGACCATCTGTAAATGTAATTACAGGTATCATCAAAGCCAATTTCCCTGGACGTATTGCTTTCCGTGTGACCTCTAAAATTGACTCTAGAACCATTTTAGACCAACAAGGTGCTGACCAATTAATAGGTCGCGGAGACTTGTTATACACTAATGGTAATGACATGGTTCGTGTGCAATGTGCCTTTGTAGACACCCCTGAAGTGGAGAAAATATGTGACTTTATCGGTTCACAAAAAGCCTACGCGAGCGCCTACATGCTCCCAGAATTTATCGGTGAAGATGGCGGTGGCATAAATCTTGATATTGACATCTCTGAAAGAGACTCATTATTTAGAGATGCTGCGGAAGTAATCGTTACGGCACAACAAGGTTCTGCTTCGTTAATTCAAAGAAAATTAAAGTTGGGGTATAACAGAGCTGGACGTTTGATAGACCAATTAGAAGCTGCGGGTATTGTAGGTCCATTTGAAGGAAGTAAAGCACGCTCAGTAAATATTCCTGACTTAGTCGCTTTAGAACAATTTTTTAATAATGAAAAAAACAATTAAACATAAAATGAAAAAAATAGCATTCCTGTTCTTCTTATTCTTGAATATTTCTATTCAAGCTCAAAATGAAACTAAAGCGAAAGCCTTACTTACCAAAGTAACGACAAAAGTAAAATCGTTAAAAAACATACAATTAGATTTTAAATACAATTTACAAAACGCTAAAGAAAACATCAACCAAGACAACAAAGGAAATGTTACACTTAGTGGTGAAAAATACATTTTAAACTTCTTAGGAGTAACTAAAATTTGTGATGGTCAAAAACTTTATACTATTTCAAAAGAAGACGAAGAAATATCAATTGCTCGTTTAGATAAAGAAGAAGAAAACAACACGCCTGCAAAAATGCTAACCTTTTTTAGCAAAGGATTCAAATACAGCTGGGATATCAACCAAACTATTAAGGGTAAAAAAATACAATACGTAAAACTTACCCCTATTAATATTAAAGATGAGCGCAAACAAATACTTGTAGGAGTAGATTTAAGTACAAATTTAGTTTATAACACTATAACTTTAAACAAAAACGGGACACGAGTAACTTTGACTGTTAATTCTTTAAAAACAAACGCACAGTTACCAAAAAATCATTTTACTTTTGTAAAATCAAAATACCCTAACTATTACATCAATAATTTGGATTAATTACTCCAATGAAAATATTAGATCGTTACTTACTTAAATCCTATTTGATTACATTTACTTCGGTATTTGTAATCTTATTTTTTATATTCATTTTACAAACCGTTTGGTTATTCATTTCGGAATTAGCAGGTCGAGACTTAGATTTAATCATGATTTTGAAATTCTTAGTTTTCGCTACTCCTAAATTAATGCCCATGGTACTCCCTCTAACCGTGTTGTTAGCCTCTATCATGACTTTTGGCGATTTAGCTGAACATTATGAATTTGCCGCAATGAAATCAGCCGGAGTATCATTCTTTAGAAGCTTAAGATCGCTTATTGTTTTCAATCTTATATTAGCCATAACAGCCTTCTTTTTTGCAAACAATGTTATTCCGTATTCTGAATACAAATTCACTAATTTCAGAAAAAACTTAGCTCAAATGAAACCTGCCCTAGCCATAGCCGAAGGACAATTTAGTGACATAGGAAACTTTAATATTCGTGTCGAAAAAAAAACCGGCGAAAAAGGGGAACATCTTGAGAGTGTAACCATTCATAAAAAATCAGATTTAGGAGAAGGCGCAAAAACAGTAATCAAATCAAAAACTGGTGATTTGATAAGTTCGGAATCTTCAAACCTATTACAACTGGTACTTCATGATGGGCATTACTATGAAGATGTGACACCGAAAAGTTATGAAGAACGAATCCGACAACCTTTTGTAAAAGTTTATTTTAAAGAATACACTATAAATATCGATTTATCAAAATTAAATCAGATGGCGGAGAACCAAAGTGAAATTAAGAACACCGATGCCATGCTTAAAATTAATGACTTAAAATATGCCATTGATTCTTTATCTCAAAATTACAAAAAGGAAGTAGCCTCATTTGCTGATAACAACTATCAACGATTTGGACTAAACAACAACTACAATGTTGATACCACTAAAATAAAAACACCTAGAACAACGAATCTCAACAAATTACTTTCTCCAGAGAGCAAATCTACTGTCTTGAGTGTTGCTGAAAGCGACTTATTAAGTACGAAACAAAACCTAGAATTCAATGAAATAGCTTTGCTTCTACGTCAAAAAGAAATCAATGGTTTTTGGAATGCTATTTTTGATAAATTTGTAATAGGATTTGCTTGCTTACTCATGTTTTTCATTGGTGCTCCACTAGGTGCAATTATCAGAAAAGGCGGTTTAGGATTACCTATTGTGTTTGCCATGCTAATTTTTATCTCCTTTCATTTCATGAACACTTTTACTAAAAAAATGGCACAGGAATCACAAATTCCTGCATTTTTAGGAGCATGGACCGCAACACTAGTTTTAACACCACTAGCCATTTATTTGACCAAAAAAGCGATAAATGATAACGGTGAAATTAATTTTGATTTCATCACTGAACCGTTTCAAAAAATATACACTAAACTCACACAACGCAAAAACACAGAAGATGGAAACACAAACCATTAAATTAAATACTATTGAAGAAGCTATTGAAGATATACGCCAAGGCAAAGTCATCATAGTAGTCGATGATGAAGATCGCGAAAATGAAGGTGATTTTCTAGCTGCAGCCGAAAAAATAACGCCCGAAATGGTAAACTTTATGGCGACTCACGGTAGAGGTCTAATCTGTGCACCATTAACCGAAACAAGATGCAAAGAATTAGGCTTAAATCCTATGGTTACAAATAATACTGACCATATGGAAACAGCTTTTACTGTATCTGTAGACTTAAAAGGACATGGAGTAACTACAGGCATATCTGCTTCTGACCGAGCTAAGACAATACAAGCATTAATTGATCCAAGTACTAAACCTTTCGATTTAGCAAGACCTGGACACATTTTCCCGCTAATTGCCAGAAAAGGCGGTGTACTACGAAGAACAGGACACACTGAGGCTGCTATTGATTTTGCACGATTAGCCGGCTTAAAACCCGCTGGTGTGATTGTAGAAATCATGAATGAAGACGGAACAATGGCACGATTACCTCAACTTGTAGAAGTCGCTCAAAAATTCAATTTAAAATTAGTTTCTATTGAGGACTTAGTGGCTTACAGAATGCAACACGACAGTCTAATTGTCAAAAAAGAAGATTTTGACATTACAACTCGTTTTGGTACTTTCCGATTAAGAGCTTATGAACAAATTACAAACAAACAAATACATATTGCCCTTACAAAAGGCACTTGGAATACCGGTGAAGCCGTATTAACCCGAATTAACTCTTCTCAAGTAAATAACGACTTATTAGGCACCTTAACCAACAATGCAGACAAACAACTGGATGACATGTTCCAAGTCATCAATGAACAAGGTAAGGGAGCGGTATTATTTATCAATCAAGATATGCAGTCTGTTAGCCTTTTAAATCGTATTGCCGAATTGAAAAACTTACAGCAAAAAGGTGAAATGAAAGCGCCAAAAATCGTCATTGATAGCAAGGATTACGGTATAGGAGCACAAATACTTCATGATATCGACATCACTAAAATCCGTTTAGTATCTAATACTGAAGTAGGCAAGCGTGTAGGAATGATAGGCTATGGATTAGAAATAGTAGAATATGTAAAATACTAATCACCTAGTATTAAAACCCTTACAAAAGGAAGTTATTTTTTTTACTTTTTTCGTTTTAAAAAACTTGTAAAACAAAAAAACAGTTGTATATTTGCACTCGCATTACGCAAGTAACGCACAATATACTGGAGAAATGGCAGAGTGGTCGAATGCGGCAGTCTTGAAAACTGTTGACTGTAACAGGTCCGGGGGTTCGAATCCCTCTTTCTCCGCGAGCTTAAAGGCAAATTGAATTAAATCCCTTCAAATTATAGACTTTGAAGGGATTTTTCTTTTTAAGCACTTCAAAATAGCACAAATTACGGATCAAGTCCAAAACCTGTGGATTTGATAAATTAGGCATATAAATTTGTAAGTATACTGTTCCCCAAAAACTGAGCAAAAATATTTTTAAAAATAAGATATAAAGCTTAAGTTAGTATTATGTCAAGAACAAGAAGAACTTTTAGTAAAGAATTTAAAACCAAAGTAGTTTTAGAGGCCTTAAGAGAGCGCACAACCATTGAAGTCTTAGTCAAAAAATATGAATTATTACCTACCCAAATATCCATTTGGAAAGCCGAGGCAGTAAAAAATATGTCTAACGTTTTTGCAAAAGACAAACCTGAAATAGTCAAAAATCCCATATCTACCGAGAAGCTTTATGCAGAAATAGGTCAGTTGAAAATGGAGAACGATTATTTAAAAAAAAAGCTGAGTTGATTGCCAAAGAAGTTCGTATGGACTGGGTTATTAAAGATGATTTTTTAAGTTTATCTAAACGCTGTGAGTTATTGTCATTAAATAGGAATTTATTTTATTATTCACCTAAAGGCGAATCTGTTGAGAATAAAAAAATCAAGGAATTATTGCTGTCTCAATATAAAATAACACCATTTTATGGATATCGAAAAATGACAGTATGGATTAACGAACAAGGTTTCAAAGTCAATAAAAAAAGAGTTAAACGCTTGATGCGAGCTGTAGGCTGGCAAACTATTTATCGTGAGCCACGCACCACTATTGTTAACAAGCAACACAAAAAATACCCTTACTTGCTCAAGGATTTAGAAATTGAAAGGAAAAACCAAGTTTGGGCTACTGACATCACCTATATACCTATGGAAAAAGGGTTTATGTATCTTTCAGCTATCATTGACTTACACACTCGATACGTTGTGGGTTGGGATATTAGTAATACAATGAATGCATCCTGGTGTATTACAGTTCTAGAAAATGCCTTAGCACAACACGGAAAACCAGAAATTTTCAATACTGACCAAGGAAGTCAATATACCAGCGAATTACATACGCAACTATTGATTGATAATAACATCAAAATTTCAATGGATGGAAAAGGAAGAGCATTAGACAATATTTTTATAGAACGATTATGGAGGACGGTAAAATATGAAAATGTATATTTACAGGCATACAAAGATGTAAAAACATTACGTAAAGGATTAGAGGAATATTTTGAGTTTTACAATAACCAGAGATTTCACCAGTCTTTAAAAAATAAAACCCAAAATGAGGTCTATCATTTACAAAACGTGGCATAAAACGAGAATAACTTTTTAGGCTTTTAATGAGCCAAAAGTTATTTCCCGTTTTAGCCCGTAGAACCGAAAAATAAATGTGAAATCTATCTTATTTTTTAGATACCGTTGCTTTAAATTTTGGGTGCAGCTTATTAACTAAAGACTCCCATTTTTGAGAATTACCATCTATATTCCATATTTTATTCGGATTTGAAAAAGCTATGGCAACTAGTTCTTCTGTTTCTGTAGCTGTTAACATAGGAAAAATTGAAGCTGTTCCTGTAGAATTGTTTCCTTTTTTCAAATATATTAATTTCAAATTATCATTTGAAGAAGGTAATCTTCCCCCGCTCCCGCGCGAATCTTTTCGCGTGGAATTGTGTTCTTTAGAAAAGGGAAAATATATATTCCCAGTTGTAATCAAATATACTATTTTGTTATATAAAAATCCAGTGATTAAAATGCACTGGATTCGTTGTTTTTATAATTATGTTACATCTTTTTATCACGCGAAAGGATTCGCGCGGGAGCGGGTAAATCAAGTGTTGCTAAAACATCTGAAAGATATTTTATATATATACCTGTTCCTTCTGCATCTCTTCCTTTAATTTCTTTTCCTAAAAACGTTTTTATAGACGCTTTTCCTTGTGCATCAAAATCAATCCAAAGTGCAATTTGCTTACCAGGTAAATCATTAACGTAAGTAGCTATTTCAGTCTTTTTTTGTTCGGGTGTTTTAGTGTCTGTCAAATAAATTTTGCATACCAACTTACTAGAAGTATTTATAGTTTGCAATTCAGAAAAAACTTTTTGCTTTTCAGCATCTGAAATTACCTTAGTATAATCAAACAAATGATTTTCTGAAGTATTTACTGGTTTATTATCTGGTGAATACGCTTGATTTGCTTTTTTTCCAAGATTATTTACATAATTAGCATAACCAGAGCCAGTACCATTTTCTACACCGTCACTATCACAATTACTACATCCAACATATCCCCAATAAGTACCTCTTTTTTCATCTTTTTGTCGGAAGTTAGCAGTAGTAGCATATTTGTCAATAAACGCACTTAATTTTTCAGCCTGTTTAGAGTCTAGTACTTTTTGTAATTCCTCATTGTAAAGGGTTCTTAAATACTTATTGCGCCCTATAGCTTTGTCATTATCAAAAAACAAATATATTCTACTGCCATTTTTTGGCTTTTTATTTCTTGTTGGAAAAGTATCTTTTGGGTTTCTATTCTGAAAAAAATGTCGTGCCAAACGAAGTGACCATTGAAGACAAAGCCACATTAGAACAACTAAAACTCATAAACGAACTGGATAGCGAAGAAAAAGGGATTCTCCTTAAACTGATTGAAACTTTTGTGTCAAAAAAGAGATTTAAAGATTATTTACAGAACAATATCGCTACGCTTTAAAAAAAAATTGCCTGAACCTTATTAGGTGTATTTAAAACTAAAAAGCGTTTGAAAGTTTTACCTCTCAAACGCTTTGATTGGGGTTATGTAAAGTTAAATTCTATCACAATAAACACCTAACAATAAAGTATCCCTAAAATTTGCTCTCCATACAAAAGAGCCAATATCTCGGTAAGGGTCTTTTGAATATTGGGGAAAGAAAAAATAATCATATTCAAACTTGTCATTAAGGTTTATGTTTTTACATAATCCTTTAAAATCAATACCAGAAAGATTAAATTCGATATCCTCATAGAAATTTTTATCGTAACTCTTTTTGTTAATTGTTTTGAAAAGAATTTTTAAAACCTCTTTAGCGTCTTCAATACGTTCAATAAATAATGAGTTATTGTTTTTCATCGATTCGATAAATTTTTCAACTTCTAGCCAATCTAACGGATTAGTAAAATTTGATAAGTCAATTTCCAAATCAATAGATTGTCCCTCAATAAAATCGGGACTTTCTATAATACGCCACATATTTATCCTTTCATCATAAAAAAACTCGTATTCAATACCTTTTATATTAAGTTTTTTCTTTTCCATACTATTGATTTCCTATCATTTTAACACCGTCAATAATTTGAAAGCAATGTGGACAACGGCACATATTTCCAAATGATGGACGACCTTTAACTAAAACGTGTACTTTATTCAAATCTTGAATCGAATTAAATTTTCCAGCTTGTTTAAGTTGTTTTATTACTTCATTTGTTGCTAAAACCTCTGCATGTGTACCTGCTAAACCAGCATTTTGTATTTTTTCAAGTGGAACATTTGAATAAAGTTTTTGATAAAGACTTCCTCCTTTGTCGAAGTCATTTTTAATCATTGTTAAATAGTCTAAATGTTGTTTCAATTCAGGTTCTAATAAATTAACATTGAAGTTTTTATCATTATATTTCAAAACTACATTACCGCCTAATTCAGGGGAATACGCACCCGCGACTGCAACTTGATTATTTGTTGGTGGCGGTGCATTTTCGATAGCATTTAAAATTTTGGTTTCTGTTGGGTCTGCTTTTGTAACAATTGCATTCTTTGTATCGTCCCAAACTTTATGACCTACATTGGGATATGTTTTATTCTTGATGAAATTGCCATTAGCTTTCCAATAATTAACCAATGAAGTATTTCCGTTCATTGCTCTTAAAGCATCATCACTCGCTCCTGCAAACTCATCTAAGAATTTAGCTTTTGCAACATCATCAAGAAGATTGATTTCAGTTTTTAATGCTGTTAACCCAAGATTATCAAGCTTTGAGAATAAACTCCCCGCCCCCTGTACCTCCCGCAACCAAAGCTGACCATTTTTTATTTTAATCAGCTCATATGCTTTAGAACCATTTTCTGTTACTTTTGCAAACTTAGCTTCAACAGAAACAACATCTTCAGTTTTACCAGTATAAAACTTAAGATCGTTAAGTTGAACATTACCATTGGATTCTTCAAGAACTTTAGCAATTTCTGTTTCGTAAGAATTTGTTTTTGTTATTAGTCTTCCATTTTTAACAACAAAACTTACATCTGAATTTACCTCAGTTACAAAGTTACGAATTTTAATTTCTAAATAAGCTGATAATAAATAGGCATACATTCTATTTTTAACACCAGAGTTGGCAGCTTTGTAAAATTGGATATTCTTTAAGACTGATTTTATCCCGCTACCAAGTTTTACCAATTGACTTGGAGATGTTTTTAAGTTTTCCCAAATCTTGTTTTTATTAACAAATAAATATTTTCCTCCATTATATAGCTGTTTCGTTAAAATCCCAGCTCCTACTACACTCCCATAAAGTGTATATAAATCATCCCATTCTTTATAAAAAGCCTTATCTTGTTCAGATCCATTAGCCAATTTTTCTTCGTTCAACTGAAAACCTATATCTACCGCACCAACGACACCATCAACAATTACAATAGGCCCAGGCTCTGCTGTTAAAACTGAAGCTGCAACTGCCGCTGCATCCAATACTAACCTTACATTTCTAATGTTTTCTACAGTATTTTGCCTGTTAAGTAACCAATAGTACCAATAAGCGGGGACTATGGCTTCGTCTTCTTTTTTGATGCTCTCATCACTTCCTAATTTTGAGAATCTATAATCATTTATAAAACGAACTCTCACAAAATCATATGGACTACCTTCGTAATACATTCTGTAATGGCTAAGTCCATTGTATGGTTGTGAGTAGCTAGTATTGCAACTTAGAGTTAAATTTCCTGCTGATTTATCTGCTCTTGCATTGAATGTAACTGACTGTCCATCATAATAAAAACTTTCATTATTAGCTAAATATAAAAATCTTGTACTTTTATTAGGATTAGGAGTTTCATTTGTTTTTGGAAAACTATTAAGTTCGGAAGGGACTTGATACGTATTCAAAATGAGAGAACTAATTACATAAGCAAATCGTTCACTATTACTTCCATTAATTTCATCTTCTAATTCCCATAACATTTTATAGTTAAACTGTTTTAAATAATCTAAAAACTTACTTACATCTTCATTTGGTAAAGTTTCTATTAAATCTATAAGTAGCGATTCTTTATCTGTAGTAATTGTCCAAGTACTGTATTTTTCGATTATTTTTTTTCGAAGCTCAAAAGGAATATTCCTTAATAAACATGTACGGCCTTTTGCTTTTCCTAAATCAAAAAAATTAACTATATCACTTATATCTTGATTTTCTAAAGTATCATACTCTGAACTTTTTATTTTATTTATAGAATAATAATTTTTAATTATTCTTAAAAAAGCAGCATAAAAGGCTTGAGTTTTATTTTTTACTTCCCAATCAGCCTTATAACTTCCATCTTCAAATCGAGGAGTAATAACTCTTGTATGATTAATGTTAGGGTTGTAATTTTGTTCTCTAATAACTGTTAAAGAAGCCGTTAAACTAGATTGGGTATCATTTTCAGCATCTTGTAAACAATTTAATAAGCCTTTTGAATCATTAATATAATAGGCAGCTTTAAATAAATTTAATGCATCAGCCCCACAAACATTCCCTTTTTTTGAATATTTGTCTAGAAAAAACAATTGTTCTTCTGAAAAATCTTTATCAAATTTTGCATAAATTTCGACAGCTTGTGATTCGTTATTTATGTAATCAGACAGAGATAGTTCTGACAATTCTTCTCCTGCTCCTCTATTTTTCTCAAGAATTGTTTTTGGGTGTTTGTCAAAATAATCTGTTGGAAATATTTTAAATATAGGTTCATTATTCTTAAAACAAGTTATTCCTATTAAGATATTTTTTGGTTTACTTTTAGAAGTTATATTTTCTTCATAATAACTATTATTTGCATTATCTGCTTTGTCATAATAAGCATACCCTTGAAATTGGTTAGTATTTACTGTTTTTGAAGCTGAATAATTTTTACCGTCAATTGTAAACCCAATTAAAGTTCCTAAAGGAAAGAAATTTTTACTGATATTCCATTTATCTTCAGATGTTACAAAACTAATATCTGTTATATTCCCTTTTAAAGTTATTGGAATTCCTGCTACTGATAAAAAAGTTATTGAACCATCATTGTTTCTGAATTTTTTAAGTTGTTCTAAATTCGTAACTGTCGCTTGCTCCCCCTCACTATCCCCCTGAAACCCATAATATTTCAGCGCAGGATTATTAATCTGTGCCCAATCAAGATGTCCTAACTCCGTACCAGAGCCATAATCCATTAAGAAAGGGGTTTTCCCTTTGTCAGTGGCATTAGCAAAAGGATGCTGTAAAGCAAAAACTCCATGGGCTAACTCGTGTGCTGCTGTTTTGAGCCCCCCAACCCCCGAAGGGGGAGTAAAAATGTAACCAAATTGTCCACCTAACGCCATAAAACCTTCTATACCTTTATCACTTGGTAGGTTAGAGTAAATCAGGTAATACGTTTTAGGATCATAATCAGGTAGCGCTTTTATTTTAGCGTTTATGCTTTTTTCCTCATCGGTATAATAATCAAAAACGCCACTTTCGCTAGTGGTTATTTTATTATCGCCACCACCGTCATAAGGCAAGACTGGTGCCGTTTTAATGTTAAGCGTTACACCTGCCTTGGTGTACACTTCCTGCAATTGTGTGATAGCCGAGCTCGGAATACTATTACTCGAATTTAAGGGGATAAGGGTAACATTAATCGGTTTTTCGCTAATATGTGTCAAGCGAAAAGCATTAATTATTTTATATTCCCCCCCTTGTTTAATGACCGCCTGAACTTCTTCTTCGGCATAGGTTTTAGTCCCTTTTAATGTAAGTAGGTAACCATCAGATGTTTTTTCTTTATCTATCAGTACCCCATGCTGGGTTTTAAAAATAATACTATCCTGTACTATTTTATGATCTGAAATGACAATTTTAGCTTTTAGCACATCACGCTGACCGTTTACAACAGCCTTGTAAGACAGATAGTCACTACCCACTTTAGCATATTTCTCTTTAATATAACTAGGGGCGGTAGTAGGAGCGGTATCCCAAGCATATTTTGTATTACTGATAGGTTCAAAACGCACACTAACCCCTTGAGCAGTAAACTGCGATGCTTGTCCATTTGAAGCGACTCCATCAGTATTTTGCGCAGTTGTAGCCCCCCCCGGAGCTGGCACAAATGGTCCTGTTGCGTTACCTTGACTATCTACGTTATATATTTGTCCGTTTCCGCCTGTAATCACCGTATTACTCCCGCCAGGTATGGTTATTTGTTCTCCATTGGCTCCGCCTACAATAATATCGCCATTAGGGTTGGTGGTGATCGTAGTAATTACAAACGGCACAGTTTGAGTCACAATTTGTCCATTATTCCCGCCACTCAAATCCTCTACATCACTAATATTAGGCGCTTCAGGATTATACGTGGTTTCCACCACACCTTTTATCAATTGGTAATTGGTATTAACGGTAATGTTGTTAAACGCAACGGCTATTTTAGTATCGGCAAGATAAGGTACTATAATATAACCTTTGCCAGTGTATGGATTATTACCTGTCAATTCCAATATTTTTACAGGAAAATCACCCGCTGTAAACGTTTCTGAAACGATAAGGTTAGTTATAGGGGTTTGATTGGCTATAGCAATAGTAGGATTCAATCCGCAGGTAAAACTCGTAGTAGCAGTACCTGTAGCAGGCATGCTAAACTGGTTAATCCCCGAGTAGGTAAACGTGGCGGTATTGCCCAAAACGGCTGGCTCGCAACTGCCTCCCACACGAAATTCATAGCTCACACCCGCTTCTAAATCTGAAAGTGTGGTCTGGGTGTTCATGGTGTACACCTCAAACCATTCGGCTCCCGTTACATTCGACTTGCGGTATTGCACATGGTATTTAGTGTGACTTTTATCGCCTAACCAACTAATGCGAACACTACGGGCACTTACAGCCTCGCTTAATATAAAAGTAGGAGCAGGACAATGACTGGCATACGTAAAATGGTAAATCTCACTATAACCATCGTTTTTAAACACATTATTAAGCGACAATCCCGACGTTGACATAGCACGCACCCGCCACGCATAGCGTTTGCCTGGTAATAAGTTGGGTTTACTTATGTCATACAACAAGGCCGTACTACGAAATTCTTCCTCATATAGTATGGGACTGGTTAAAAAACCTATTTGCGGGTCTATAGTAGGGTCGAGTATCTCTTTCAGTTCAAACTGATACGAGACATTGGTAGCATTTATTTGTCGAGGGGTCCAAGTAAATAAAATATTCGGGAAATCGCTTACCGCAATACTTTCATTTCGAGAGGGCGTATTAAGCAGTGGAGGATCATTGAGCATCAAATACAATTGCGCACAACTTTTTTGCGAAATTTTCTGATTAGTTAAAAAATCATATAACTCAAAACAAATAGTATACAAGCCCTCGGGCAACGCATTAGCATATTGCGAAGGACTCATGCCTTCTAGGTTTTCCAATCGGAATAAGGGTGCTAATTCAAGATTAGTCAACGTTAATAATTCCCCACCGTTTATGTATATCGGGTTCATGCCTACCACCACCTCCGAACTCTGCGCTTGAATCCCGTTGCCTTGCACATACATTTTAAGTCGCACCTGACGATTGTTTATCCCAATATCAGTGGTATTAACCAATAAGCGCATTCTAACATCCATACTGTTAGCATAGTCCGACAATCGACTGCTATAAGGCACATGAAACACCGGAGTCATCTGTACCGGATACACCTGCGCCATACCCAACAATGAGGTGAAAAGAAGGAGTGATGCGATAATTTTTTGAACTATTTTCCCCATATTTTTATATTTACTTAACCAAGTGTTTTATACTGTATAGTGCAATTTGTATTCTAAATTCTAACCACGAAGAACTCAAATAAGTCACAAAGCACACGAAATTTTCTATCATCTATTTTCTAAAATTCTAAATTCTAAACTCTAAACTCTAAATTCTAAACTCTAAATTCTAAACTCTAAATTCTAAACTCTAAATTCTAAACTCTAAATTCTAAACTCTAAAACCTAACCTGATTTTCATTTTTAAATTTATAAGTATACTCTGTTGTTTTTTTATTACCTGGCAAACGATATTTTAAAGCCACCTCATAAAATCCAAAACGCATAAAAGTATATTCTTTACTTAAAAACTGATACGCTAAACTCGTTGACGTAATCGTACCATTCACATAATCATTGACCACCTGATCTCTTAAATCCATCCAATCGGATTTATAAAGCAAAGGTAAATTATACTTAAATGGAAAATTTGATTTTAACCATTGCGTATTCGTGTCATTCTCTAAACTTGTCAGATAATAAGTACTTATTGGCAAAGCTTTTGCCGGAGGCAATCCTAGCTCATTCGTGTCACGATTTCGAAGGGTGTAACTGCCTGCTAAAGGGTAGGCTTTATACAAATAAGGAGCCATATCCGTAGTGTAATAGGTGTCATTTAACTTAGAAGTTGCCGTTAATAAAGGGGTTGTTTCACTGTACATAGTCCCTTGTAAGTCGGTTAAATCATAAGCTTCTTGGCTATTCAAAGTATTACTCAAATAAATTACATCGGAATAAATCATACCAAAATTATAGTTTTGAGTAGGGGAATGCTCCATTTTTTGTGTAAAAGTTTTGTATTTACTGGTTCCAAAACCATAACTTAAACGTTCAATTTCTCCTTCTTTAGATTGCGATTGTGCTTGGTTTTGAGTAATACTAATGTCATTATCACCTTCCGTTATGCTAGTCGTACTTGTACTAGCTGAGGTAGTGGCGACTGCACCTTTTAAACCACTAATAATAGCAAAACTATATTTTTTATCTTGCTCTATATTAGGTAATGCATAGGAAACCTCATTAGCATTTGTGTCATAGTTAAAAGCCGTAGTCAAACTTTTACCAGAAGGAATGACTTTCATTTTTACTTGAGTTTCCCAACTAGGATCTTCAAATAAATAATCCTGTCCTCGTTTTAGTTTAATATACCCTTTATCATATTCTTCTTCAAAAAAGTATTTTTGATCGACCACAGGATAAGAATATAAGATATTAGTTAACGGAATATAATTAGGTGCACCTCCCGTAGTAAATTCACGTTCTTCTAGTTCTTTAGCCACTTGACCATTTTGCATAACGGTCCTAAAAATTCCATTCTCAAGTTTTTGAAAACTTACTTCAACTTGAACTTTCAAAGGCTTATTAGGAGGTAATATATCAGTTGATATAAAATTGGCTCTATCTTTCATACTAGTCCATTCTATAGTACCAGCAACTTCCTTAGTGCCATCTAAAACCTTAAATTTTTCTAAAATAATTTTATAAGTCTGATCACCATCATCTTCAGGTATCACTATAGGCTCATTAACTTTCATCGCGAAAGTGGCTTGTGGTATAGTGAATACATCGGCTTTTTCTGTCCCTTTTTTAGGACTTACGTCGGTTATTAATTTAATTCCTCCTAAAGGACTTGCATTTTCAAAGATACATTCCTCTCCTATGGTTAGTTTAAATCGGAAACGTCCTTTTATCAACCCTCCTAAAATATTCATATATCCTCCTACATAGCCACGCATCCAGAACGGATTAGGTAATTTAGCCTGTAATAACACCGCAGCCCCCCCTGAAACAATAGGAATCTTCATATTAATAAATAATAGTTTTACTCGAATTCCTAATTCTCCTTGCAAATAAGCATAGGATTGCCCGTTGGCATACCATCCGTTAATCCCTACTTGATCACCTGTATTTGAGCATCGGGCTTCTCCGTAATCTTTCAGCATAATATCAAATCCTATACCTGCTTGAAAACGTGCATAAAACAGCAAGAAACTCAAATCGCCTGTATCAAAATCCAAACTCGCTCCAAAAGCGAAACCACCTCCATTAGCCAACGCATTTTCATCACGCATATAATTGAGTGATTGGGCATCTACTCCTAATATTTGCGCTACTATATCGGGCGGTGGTGGGCTACCTGGTAGTTCAGTTCCTGCCATAAAATAACTGGTAGTTTTTAGACTAATTCCAGCAACACCCATCTTCACCCCACAACGATCGTCAGGAGTACCAATGTAAATATACCAATCTTGAGGGTCTTTATGAAAAACAGCCCAACCCGCACGACCTCCAGCTCCTACACCTGATATAAAATTACCTGGCGTATTGATATAAACATCAAAAGTCCCATGCATCGATTTATTTTGAAAATCAAATTCGATGGCAGCTTCTACATTAATCCCTACTTTGTCTGATATTTCGCCAGGAATAGAGGTTTTGGCTTTGGGTAAAAATTTACTTGCAAAGGAACCGTTTAAACTAGATTCTGATACCCCCATAAAACTACTCATAGCAGCTGGACTCGATGCTACTTTATTCATCAAACCTGAAACACTTTTCAAACCTGGAATTTTAGCCATGATACCCCCTTTTCCAAATATGGCCAAAGTATTAATTCCACCACTGGTATTAAAGGCTATTTCAAATCCTGCTTCACCATCAAAAACTTCCTCTTTACCTATATGAAAATATATTAAGGCTTTCAAACCTAGTCCTCTTGTTTCATCTGGAATATAACTCAATCCAGAAGGGGAAAACTCTGTAGGTGAAATGCCTTCTTTACGACGCATTTTATAATAGGCTCCTCCTCCAAAACCATTAATCATAAAAGGGGATGGGACTGCGGGCCATTTGGCAGAAGCATCAAAATACCAATACTTAAAGGTGGTTTTTCCAAATATGGCTTTAGCTTTAACTTTTACAACACTGACTACTTCTACATCTAAATCAGCGCTAAACCCATCACCATACGTGGGGTCGTTTTCCATCAGGATAAGCTGACCATTCATCTTAAACCCGCTAAAATCAGCCTTAATGTTGATGGCGGATAAATCTAAACCATCATATTTCCACTTCTGACGGAAGTTTTCTTCGTGTAATTTGGCTTTTATACCAATACGCGCTGTAGCTCCTGCTCCTATGCTCTCCATCAAATTCAGCCCCAAATCAAAATCCAAACGTGCTGAGGATTGTTGCATACTAACTCCTATATTGCCAATAGTGACGGGAAAATTACCAAAACTTACGGTACCTGCATATCCCATATACTGTACAGATATCACTGGACTTACCGTTTGTAATTGCAAATTTTGAAAGGTGATGCCTTTAAAATCAACTGTTTTTTTTCCACTGCTGGTATCATCAGTATCCGATTTACTGGAACCTATTGATAGGCTACCGTGTAAATTTGCTTTTGGAAGAAAAGTACCGTTTGCTAATTTTAGAACAACGGAACTATTGGGTAATAAAGTCGCTTTGGCTTTCCATAAATCAAAACTTAAAGTATCTTTTGAGATTACCGTTAGTTGTTGCTCTTCTTTCGATATAAAACCTTTGTAGAGTAGCGCTTTCTTATTTACAGTATTTGAATTTGTGTTAGAAGCTGTAGTATTAGTAGATGGTTTTTGTTTGGTTATCGGCAACAAAATTTGTCCATTCAAATTAGCTTTTACAAAATGATTAGCCGCTATGGTCACATCTATATGGTCTAAAGAATAGGCCCATGATTTCTGATCACTTGTGATTCCTTTTTCTAAGGGAAAAATATTGTCTCCATAAAATGTTCCGGAAACCCCAAATTTATCTATAATCAATTTTGAGGCACCTAAATGGATACGCTCTTTGGTTTGTTGTGTATCTGTAGTTTTAAACTCTTTAGGCAAGCCCACATCAAAAGTTTCTACATACACCCCTCGCCAAGCATTGGCGGTAGGCATTAATAAACCGTTCTTCTGATAATAATCAGGAAATTGTACCGTAGGATGATTTTGCAAATCACTTAAATCCAATACCGCATTACTGACTAAAAATTGAAAATTCCCATCATAATTACTGCCATTTCGCTTTTCTTTTAGAACAAAGGGTTGCAAGGATACATTGACTAAAATATCATTAAAATTACTCCCCATGATAGAGAACTCACCTTTTACTCTATTAGGCACTTGTTTGGTTACACCATTATAATAGGTTTTAGGAACAGTTGTTCTAGCTTCGTTTACAACGCCATTTTCTAAAGGCAAAATCAAATCTCTTGAAAATTCAACAGCTCCTGAAATTTTCATCTCTTTAAAACCATCACAGTCTATAGTAACATAAGTAAGCTCACTATTTACTGCTCCTGTTTTCATATCAAAACCGCCATAGAGCGAGAGTTGCCATTGGTTATTATTAAAAGGAATATCAATATTTCCTAACAATACTAATTTCGCTTCGCCTATAATTCCGCCTTGATGTGAAAGCTTTATATTATCTGCTCCAAAAAACAATTGCACTGGGGTACCATCGGCTTTGGTTTGTGGTAAATCCACACGACAAAAAACGGTTAGCATGGTATATTCAGGCGTAAAAGTAGCCTTTGTAACTCCTACTGAATATTGTACATTACTTACGGTTTTTCTAATCCCTATAGGTAATTCAACTAATTCTTGATTTGCAAAACTATTTACCCATCGGTCTGTTTTTTCAATCTTAGCAAAACTGGCCTCCGCCATACCCTTAGTATTAGGACTTTGTTGGGCGTAAGCAACAAACATAAAAAAATAGAGTAGCCAGCTGAAAATACTTTGTTTGTTTTTCATGTGGTATAGGTTGAAGTTGTTTTTAGTTTTCAATTGCTAATCGTTTAAAAATTATAACCGTAATTAAAATTAACCGTCAATTCATTCAAATTTTGTTGTGAGCTATTTTTAAACATTTGAATAGCCCCCAATGAAAATATATGCTTTTTAAAAGCAGTATAGTTAGTCATAAGTTTCAATCCTAACACAGAATTATGTTGTGAACCTGTTATATTGGAGTTGTATAGCAGTCCTAAATTACTATTCATTTTATCTTTCATTAATTTTTTAGAAAGACTTATAGCACCTCCTTGTGCATGACTACTCATGGAACTAACAGTATTTGAGGTGTAATTTAAAGAGGTATTCAATGCCATTTTAATCGGTACAAATTGTAAGGTATGAGTCAAATTGTAATTTTGTACTTGACTGGTTTGCCCTTTTCTAATAATCCCCCCTTGTTCATTAGCTTGTCCTGAAATGTTGTAATTGAAATTTAAATTATGGTTCTTTTTCTTACCAAAAGTATAATTCATACCTAAAGTAGCATTTTGAGAAAGTTGTCTAAAATTTAAAGTGTCAGCGGGAGTTAAGTTAGGATTATTGATATAATCAAATTGACTCAAATTTCTATTCGTATACGTTGTAAAATTAGAATAACTCCCTGTAAAGTTAAGTTTACTGTTAGCTTGAAAACTTGCATTTAAAGAACCAACTAATCGTTTGGTGTTTTGTTTTTTCTGCCCAGCTAAGTCATCTCTTTGAAAACCTATAGAACTGTTCATTTGCAATTTTTCGCTCAAAAATGCGCGCGATAAATTCATACTTATATTTTCTAAATCATTACTAAAAAATAAAGCACCTAAAGTTTTATAATTTGGATCTACACGCTCGTATGCTATCCCTAATTTTGTCTTCTGGATAGTATAATTTATGTTTGCTTTTACTGCTTTTAATACAGAGGTGTTTTCACGTATCGATAGCTTAGTTGAAATAAAATCGGATTCATTTAAAATTTTGGAACGCAAGTCTTCACTTAGCAAGGATACTGCATATTCAATTGTAAAATCTAAATTTTGAACCAAAGACGAAGAAAAATTTAAACTGCTTACTAAATTCTCTTTTGGGCTAACCTGCTTACTATCAAAATTTTCATGGATTGAGTTAAGATTGTCTTTTGCATAAAAACCTATCCATTCTAGACGGTATTTAGATTGGGTATAGCCTATTTTCATTCCATATCCCATACGTTGGAAAACGGGTACTTTAGTTGCACTTTCATTACTTTCAATAGCTTTGACTAATTGTCCACCCATCATCGCAAACTTAAAGCTTCCTTTGGGACTCAATTCTAACCCGCCTCCTCGAAAAGGATGCCCACTTAAAGTATATGGGGAAAAATTCATACTCACATCACCAATATAGGCTTTTACCCACTTATACTTAGGCATTAAACTCAATCTGTTAAAATTAAATGGTACAGTATAGCCCAAATTATTACCTTGATTAGTCAGGGTATAAGATAGGGGCATACTAAATGAAAATGCAGAAACACTCATGTTTCCAGATAACAAATAGGTGAATGGCAAACGGTTATTACTCCCATTTGTTGCAAAAAAAACACTGTTGGCATTTATTCCTCCAGTCACTTTGAAATTTATTTTCTTAAAATTTTCTATATCAACTTCCTGTCCTTTTCCAGTAGTAATACCTAACAAAAAAATAACAAGAAAAAAACAGTAATTTTTCATGTATTTTATTGTTTCTGTACTTTGATATCACAAACTATATAAGAGTTTGTACCGTTAGTAATCATATTTTTTATTTTAATTGCTCCTTTTCTACCGTCTTTTGTTTTAAATAATACAATTCTAGGCAACTGCTTTCCAAACCCTTGAGCACCTGATAGGTTGCTTGTTATTAATAACGGTTGTAATGGACTATCGTTTTGCATGGCATTAAACTGTGATTCACTAAAATTTAATCCACAATTACATAATTCTTGAGAATTGATAAAAATGGTTTGTTGTGCATTGCTTAACGCTAAAAAACCATAGTTTTGAACCTGATGAGGGGAAATAAAAGCATTTGAATTGAAAGTACTATTTAATCCTTGAAAAGCAATATCTATTAAGCCACTATTCTGTACATTAACCTCATTTGAACTATAGGTCTGCTGTGTGATAGTAGAGAAAAAAGCACCATAACTATTGTTTTGATGAGCTGAATTAATACCTAATTTGACGTCATTGAAAATATATAAATTAGTATTAGGGTATATGGTAATGTTTTTCGTTGTACTTTGATTTGTTTTACCATTACTTGCATTTAAGCTAATGGAATAAGTGCCAGGTGTATTAAATGTAATAGTAGGATTATTTAGATTCTGATTATTAATTTGTCCGCCATTTGCCTGCCATATATAATGCGTTGCACTAATACTGCTATTATTCATTTTCAAAGTAACAGGCGCCTGATAATCTATATCTGCCACTGCTACATCCCATGAAAAATCACTAACCAATAAAGGAGCAACCTCAACTTGACCATCTATAGTTTGATTTTCAAATCCGTTAGTTATTGTTAAGCTAATTTTATGCTTACCTGGTGTAGTGAAAATGACATGCGGTGGGTGTTGCCCTGAAAAAGTAACAGGATTACCGCCTTCAAATTGCCAATTGTAAGTTATACCTTGTCCTGTAGTCAAATTTGAAATTTGAACTTCAACAGGTGAAAAATTATCTTGTATAACACCATAGGTAAATTTAGCATTTAAGGCGTCTTTTATTACTATTGTTTTTTCTATAATCTTATTTTCACCATCACTATTAGTAGCTGTCAATTTAATCTTATAAGTCCCAGGCTGATTATATAAAATTTCCCCTGGCTTAGCAACCGTTGATGTGGCTGGATTTCCTCCTTCAAATTCCCATTGAAATGTTTCTGCTCCTTGTAGCTTATTATCTATACGAATCAAAACAGGCACCGATTCATCAGCATTGACAAATTGAGTGGTAAAATCACCTTCTATTGGAATAAAAGATTCTTGGTAGCAGGAGATAAAAGTTATTAATAGTAATATATATATATAAGATCGCATCAGGAAGATCGTTTTATTGAATGAAGAATTTTAAGATATGATCTTTTGAAAACGTCCATACTGCACCATTTTTATAGGAGATATTTTTTAATTCTTGTGTATGGGTGTAATCTAATTGCCATGAAACACCGCCATTAGTTGTTTTGAATATTTTATTTGAACTTATAGCCCAACCAACTTTTTTATCTTTGAATGTCATATGAAAAAATGGCATATCGGTATATATTAAACTCCAAGAATCACCTCCGTTCGAAGTAGAATAAATTTTTGATGTTAACCTATTTTGATTTGCATTAATATTGTGTTCATATGAATGGAAAAAACCTTGAGTTTCATTTAAAAAAATAATATCACTTGGTACATAATCAATATCGTTATGAAAAGAATATTCTTTCCACCCTTCCGTAGTATTATTTTTAAAAAGTAAAAACGGAAAATACTTGTCAGTCCAATTCACTCTTATTTTGTTTCGTCCTCCTGCCCAAATATGATTATTACTTAATTTTTCATTTACAGGGTAATAAAAAAGATTGATTTGTAAATTTTTATTATTAGACGCTTCATAAACTTGATTAAAATTGATACCATCATTGGTAGTAAAAACAACTCCTTGTGAGGTGATTGCAGTGGCATTGTTTAAGGTGTCATCAACATAGAGTGTATTGAGAAAGCCAAGATGGTTTAGCATTTGAATATTAGTAAAATCATTAATTTTTCGAATATTAATCCCGTTGTAATTGAAACCAAAACCTGGTTTTGAAGACATATGAAAAGCACTTAAATTTGCCCAATTTTCATCAATTTTTTTCCATGTCAAACCACCATCATTTGTGTATATTAATAAACCACCTGTACCAGACGGAATGGTAAGATACATTTCTGTAGCACTTAACTGTTGAATTTTATTAATTTTAAGTTCTATTGAACCACCCAAACTTTTATTTAGAATTGTCCATTTATTGTAATTGATGCTGGGTAAAATACCAATATTACCATAATATTCATTAGTAACTGATTTATGGACAACTTTGTTTGTAATGGCTAAATTTAATTCAGGTATTGGATTAGACGTAACAGGCAAAATACATTTTATTTCACTTAGGGATGTACTGATTATTTTGGCAGATACATCATCAAATTTAAGCGTAATTTTAGATAAATCTGTAGTAAAATGTTCTCCATAAATAATAACTTCTTGCCCTGAATGTCCATAGTTTATAGAATATGATTTTATTGTAGCACTTATGTATTGTTCATAATCTTTTGGTGACTCTTCTTCTTGTCTTGAACAACTTAAAAATAGCAATCCAATTACTAAAGTATATAATGTTTTCATTGTAAAAGTTTATTTATTAAAAATGGATATTTGACCTTTATTCTTTTTCAAAATCTATATTGGAAAAGAAAGTATGATTATTAGAATAACGAAAATTCACCAATAGATAAAAACTGCCGAACTCTTAATAAAAAAATAAGTCAATTGCCTTTTATATTTTTTTCGCTGTATTTATTGCAAACGAAAAATTGAATTTTAAAAAAGATCACTTTAGTTAATAAAAACTGTCTGAAAAATTGAAAAAAAACTTTATTAAATCTCTCTACAATGTCAGAAATAAAAAAGTTCCCCCCTTTTCAGACAGCCTAAAGTAATTATTTTTTGATGTAGTATTCTACCGTTTTGTCTAAAACACCGTCATTGTTTTTATCAGAATCTGTATAGCTAAGTTCTAATTCCGTAGAAGAAATCTTTTCAACATTTATAGTTACAGTTTTATTGGGTCTAATAACAGTTAGCTTCTTTGTCCCATTATCATATTCATATGAACTAATTGTTGAAGATGATTCTTTTACACAACTTTCTACTTGATTTACAATTTGAGTGTAATAAGATTCACTAGTCACTTTTTTTTCCATTGTAAATTCAACAAACCCATTTCTTTCGCATGCAGAGGTAACTTTTTCTGATATTTTAGAACCATCTTTACCAGAAGTAACTATTGCATTTTGCTTTTGCCATTTACCCACAATCGAAACTTGAGGTGTTGTTTGAGTAGCTTCTTCATTTTTGCTACAAGATACTAAGGCAATTCCTGCCAGCATAAAAATTCTTTTTTTCATTTCAAAAAATTTAATAAATAATAATCTTTTTGACTAAAGTTTGTTTCGCTGTTTCTAGTATTAAAGCATATGTGCCAGTAGGCAATGCGCTATTAAATTCGATTACATAACTCTTTTGTCCGTTTTCTTTCTTTTCAACTAGAGGTTGTTGCCCATTTATAGGATACAATCGCAACTTAATGGGGCTCGTTTCAGCTAATTTCACAATAGCTTGAAAATCACCATTGCTAGGATTAGGAGTTACAAGAAAATCAGTAATAAAGGGTTGAGCCACATTTCCTATATTCGCATCTATCGTCTTAGGTTCAACCGTAATTGTTTTGGAATATAAAGCATAACAATCTCCTTGAGTTTGTTTCAAGGAAATAGTATAACTACCTAAACTCGTAAATTTTAAAACAATATACTTTTCATTTTGATTTACTATCGTTACTGTATTAGGTATTTGCCAACTCGTATTTTCGCCTAGTGGATTACTTGCGTATATTAATATTACCTCATCGTTTAAATAGGCTTGTGAAGTCAAGAAAAATTCAGAAGATATAGCTACGTTACTGGTTTTTAAAACGAAACTATCTTGACCTAAACATCCTTTAGAACTTATAACCTTAGCTGTATAAGTGCCTGCTTGTGTCAAACTAACTTTGGCACTATTAGAACTAAAACCTTGAGTTGAGGTCCAACTGTACTGCGCTTGAGGATCTGGGATACTTATATCTAAATCCAGTTGCTGACCATTACACAAAGTCCTATTCCCTCCTAAATTAACCACAATAGGATCCGGATTATCTAATTTGAAATTCTTATAATAAGTACACCCTTTAGAATCTACTACCGTTAATTGATAATCTCCAGAAGCTAAACTTACTATGTCTTTTGTATTCCCTCCTGTATTCCAACTATAAGTATAGGGAGGAGTACCACCCGTCACAGTAGTAATTATACTTCCATCAACACCATCATGACACGTAGGTGAAGTAACAATTCCATTAATTACAACACCATTGGGCTGATTAATCAACATACTCCCTTGCACAAAGCAGCCTTTGGCATCCGTAATTTTTACAAAATAATTATTCGCAATCAAGTTGCTGATTTGTGACGTAGTCGCTCCTGTAGTCCATTCGTAATTATAGGGTGGGGTTCCCCCTGTAGGCACCGCTTTTATCCACCCATTATTACCTGCGCTACAACTAATATCTCCTTTTAGGAATTGTAATTCTAATTTTGACGGTTGAGCCATTAATTGAATAACTGGTGTTTCTTGACTAAGTACATTATTGACATATACGCCCAAACGAATGCCATTTTTATCTTCCACATTAAGCGAATAATTACCATGGTTTAAATACTGCGCCGTCGCATCCTGGTCATTCCAAATCTCCCAACTGCCATTCGACTTTTGTTTCCTCCAAATAAATTTATACGGCAAACCATTGTTTTCAAAACCAGTAAAAGGAACACCACCAGTTACTGTGGCCTGTAATATACCATCTTGCGATTCATCGCGTTGTCCATCTACAGGGTCTAAATCGGCTTCATTACCAAAAACATTTGTAACGTTACACGAAATCGTTCGCTGCACATTTAATTTGACTACGATAGGGTCTGGCTGATCTAAAAACTGAGTTGAATTAGCCACTGTACAACCATCTTTATCCGTTGCACTCGTATAATTTTTATCCCTTACCGTTAGGGTATAAGTATCAGAAGGTATGCCTGTTAAAGTAAGATAATAAACTTTAGCTGTTGCATCATAATAAGGCGTAATATTGGTTTGCAAAACCCCCTTACTATTTTTCCATTCATAAGCATAACTGTGATCGTCAAAAGGTGTTCCGCCTTTAATTGCTACTACTAATTGACCATTTGTGCCACCATAAAAAGTAGGTTGTTTGATTGAAGTATACGATAATGAAACAGCTTCTTGGGGTTGCTGTATTGTTTCACTCAGTTTTAAAATAGCGTCATTAGGTTGCAAGGCATTACAACCTTTCCAGTCACGGACTTTTATCGTATATGTCCCTATGGGAAGTTTTATAAGACTATGAGAAAACTCAGTATCAAAACCTTTCCATGTCAAACCATTATCAAGCGAATAATAATATCTTGGTGTCCCTTTTGTATGCTTACTAGTATCAGAACTGTCTGTTCCTAACGGATTCCCTCCATTAGCTTCTATTTTAATAACACCATCTTGACCGCCATGACACCAAATATCGGTTTTAGTGAGTTTGAAGGTTACAGGAAGTATTTCAGCTATTTCAAATTCAATTTTATGTTTATCACCTTTAATATAAGTGTTCACTCCGTCTAAGCCTCCAGGCCCTAAATTTAGTCTATATTTACCTGCAGGTAAATCCTTTATTGTTATTGATTTTCTATCACTCGATAAATTTAAATTAGGATTACCTATTAATGCACCTGATGAAATTTGATCGGAATTTGTAGTAATGTTAAACAAATTAAATCCTAAAATTTCATTATTTAACAATGCTCTGTCAAAATTCACAACAACATTTCCATTACTTTCTTTATAACATCTAGGACTTGTAGCTACAACAGTTGTTATATGTGGCGCAGATTTTAGGTAGGTCAACTGGATAAAATTAGGCGAAGAATTGGGAGCAGGATAACCGAAATTATTCACAACTTGAATTTTAAAAGAACTACCATTTAATGGTGGTATAGAGTTCGTAAATATATCTTTACCCTTTATTTTAATGTTTTTATTTCCTTGGTAAATTAACGGAAAAGATTCCCATATAGGATTCCCATTTAGGTCATTTTTGGTTGTGAATTTCCAATTATAAAAATTACTATCAATACCTCCAGGTTTTTCTTCAAAAATCAACTCATCTTCATCGCCTATAACATTGTTTTTGTCATCAAAAAACTCTAAATCTGTTCGTGGAATAGAAACAATTCGTAAATTTCCAGGCTGGTTAAGCCCTATTGAGCCAAGATCGTAATTAATGTCTTGCGCTTTATTCAGATTTAACCATGCATCCCTATAATCAGAACCTCTACAATCGCCTACCCAATTTTTCTCCCTTTTCGAAGTTAAAATTTGAATTCTAGAAATTACATTTGCATTCGTATAATTAGTTATTCCTCCCCAATTTCCATATCCTGAATTTACATAACCGTCCATGTTTCCAGGATATGGAACAGATGCTTGGAATAAACTTAGAGGATTGCCTCCTAAACTATAGTGGCCAACTACCCAATGAACTCCAGGATGCTTACTGTCACCACAATCATCACCCCATAAACCAACATATCCAGATATATTTAATCGATATTGAGAGTTCGTATATACATATGTTTGTGAGTACATCACAAACTTTAAAAACAGTAATGAAAATAGTAAACTTTTCTTCATCATCTAATATTTTACAATTACACTTTCCGATTTACAAGGATTGGCAGATTCCAAGTTTACCACAAGATGATATTCATATTCTGTATTCATACTCAGTTGTGTATCTACTATTTCTTGAATGGGTTTGTGTATTTCTTTCCATAAAGAGGGCACTTCGCCTAATTTATTTCTATAAATACTAATCCCTTTTATCTTCTCTTTCGATTTCTTAAAATTCCACGTAATACTAATTTTTCGTTGCTCTCTGTCAACCGTTGCTAAAACGTTTTCTAGAATACCAATTGGGGTCATATCTACAAATGGAATGCTTACGACTGAATTTTCAAGCGAAGAAGTCAAGCCTGTCTTGTCTTTAGCGAGTATGGCATACTGATAGGTGTTTTTACTATCTAATCCACTATCTGTATACGTTTGTAGTGTATCATTTACTTTCAGAATTTCTGTCCATTCTTTTTCTCCTTGCTTTTTACGGCGCAGATGATGCGAAACCACATCGTCGCTATAACTACGTATCCATTCCAAATGAATTTTTCCTTTAGAAACACTATAATCCTTGAAAATAGGTGCTGTAGGAGGTATTCGGTCAGGCTTTTCTAATTCTAATATTGCTGACATTTCAGAAATATTATACCTTTTGTCCTCAGCGGCTAGTCGATAATACACTTTAGGATTCGACATTTTTAAGCTGACTTTATCTGTGTAAGCTACGCCTACAAAAGGCTTAGTATAAATATCTACGAATTCTTCATTGGGATTATTAGCTTTCAAAATTCTATAGCCCAACAAATCTTTTTCAAGATTAGCTTTCCATTTTAGTTTAACCACTCCCAAACTATCTATAGTGCCTTCTAAACCTATAGGCTTCATAGGAGGAATAGAGTCAATAGGCTGTACTAAAGTACTTTGGGAAGAAAGTTTTTTATTATTTTTTCCAACTACAAAGATTTTAAAGTAATTCGATGGACCTAAATTTTTATATTCAAATTTACGCGTTTGTGGAGAAAGCAATTCAGTTACTTTTTGATAAGGGCCCTTTTCATCTTCTGAATGGTTGACTTCAAAACCAGCAATATGATTTTCTAAATCATTTGGATAGGACCAATCTAATATAACACTATTGTCTTTAGTAATTTTATAATCATCTATACGCGTGGGTAAAAAAACATCATGGACACCTTTTGTTGTTATAACTTTGCTCGACTGTCCTTTTTCACCAAAAGCACTAATGCCATATAATTTATAATGATAAGTTTTATCATTTTGAGCTAAAGTATCTACATAATATAATCGTTTAGATTGTACACCTTTTTGCTCATTCATATTTACTATAGGCGCATTGGTTATTGGAGAAAATGCTACTCCATCTTCAGAACGTTCAATTTTATAAGATGTAAATACATCTTTATACGATTCGTAATCCCAGGAAATCAATACTTTTTTATCATCAGAAACAGCAATTAAATCATCTATTGCAGGTAGTTTTTTATAATCTTTCATACCCACTAATACAGATGCCGATTTGAACTTACTATTAGGAATACTAATTTGATAGACATAAACCTCATTTCTAACGATAGAATTATCAACAAATCCCCAACCCGCTTTTAATGCGCCTTCAAAACTCATATCGGCTGCAAATAAACCGAAAGTATGACGTTGTTCCATCTCGTCAGCAGTTTCAATTATTCTAGAAATAGAATTATTGTTTTGTCCGCTTATTTGAAAATCTTCTCCATAAATAGACTGAGCCACAATGGCTGCATAATTATCTTTCTGGATCAATTCAGCCCAGTTTTCAAGGGGTTGAGGTAATAAAGCAGTTGGTGTGAGTACTTTTTTTTCAGGCTCAGCTATTAACTGATTTCCTTTTTTTACCGTATAACGAGTTAAAATGAAACCTGTCTTTAGCGCTTTTTTCCATTCAGAGGCTGAAGTAACTCCCCATCGTAATAGAATTTTATCTTTTTGTCCACGAGCGATAATTTTCAAGGGACTAGTCTCCTTATTTTGAGCAACTAAATTAATTTGAAAAAAAAGAATAAGAACAAATAGGAATCTATCGATTTTGGTTAACATTTAGTTTTTGTTTTATTTTTTGCAAAAGTACTTTTTTATTTCATTTAGCAAAACTTTAACTTTTTGTTTTTTAATATTTTACAAACAAAGTAGCAATCAAGCGGTCACTCTCCTTGAACCGCTTTGTTCTAGTCAACCTCGAGCTACACTCCGTGTAACTTCTTGGCTTCCGTTCCACAGTTCACTCATGCAAAGGTAGTCCCTAAGCTTATCAGCACAGGTACTGCCTTTTGTATTTCGTCCTCAGCTCCACATTTACAGAAAAATCTATTAAATCATTTTACCAACTAAAATCATTTACTGTTTTCTATTCTTATCGCAACCATTTAGTATCCGCTACAAACATTAAACAGTATCAAATCCCTTCAAATTATAGATTTTGAAGGGATTTTTTTTTACCCTGCATTGCCACAATCATTTTTTCTTATCCCACTTTAAGTTAAATCGATCTAACTACACTCCATTTAATAAATATTAAGACTATTTTTCATTTAAAAAAATGAACTTTTACAATTTCCAATCTGATAAAAACGAAACCTTAGTAGCACTATACTACTTTAACAATATTCAATTTTGGAAATTTATAAAAAATAAAAATTTTTATGGCATCTTTCTATTTGAAGATCAGCAAGAAATCCAACTAGAATTTGAAGGCACTATCATTAATAGCACCCATACATCGGTTCTTTTTTACTATCCTTACCAAAAACTAGAATTCCTAAAAAACAGTAAAGGGCAATTATTAGTTTTCCATCCCAATTACTTCTGTTTAGATGTTGAAGGTAAAGAATTAGGATGTCAGGGGGTCCTTTTTCAAAACATATTAAAAACGTCGCATTACAACCTTAGTGCAATAAATTTTGAACTTTTAAAAACGGGGTTTCAAGAAATTCAGCTAGAAATAGAATCAAAAGCGATAGGTAGTTATCAATTCATCTCAAACTTGATAAGCATTTTATTACTAAAATGTTTACGCATTATTCATCAAATCAATGCAGAAACCATAACGCCGCTCACTCCTATTTTACAATTCAAAACATTATTAAACCAAAAAGTAACAACAAACCACCAACCTAGTTTTTATGCTACTCATTTAGGTTTAAACACAAAACAATTAAACCTTTTAGTCAAAGAAAACTTAGGAAAAACCACCCAACAAATTATAAACGAAAAATTAATAGCTTTAGCTAAAAGCAAATTATTCAATACCCAACTAATTGTAAAAGAGATTGCTTTTGATTTAGGATTTGAAGACCCTTTATACTTCAGTAGAATTTTTAAACTTCATACTGGCGTTTCTCCAAAAGAATTTAGAAATAATTTACGTGAAAAATTTATTGAAGACCTTCAAAACACTTCACAACTTTAAATCCATAACTTACCTTTTTTGTCCATTTTTTCCACACTGGTAACCAAATAATTTTACCTCATTAAAAAATCAAATCATTATGAAAGTAAAATTTTTAAAAGGATTATTCCTTAGCGGTCTACTTGCAACAAGCTTATTTTCTTGTTCTAAAGATGAAGTAACATCTACCGATGTTCCTAAAATAGCTGAAAACGAGTTTGTAGGTGCATGGGACAAACAAGATACGGTACGCATTTCGTTTTCAAAAGATGGTAAATTCACCGCACAGCGATGGATTAGCGATGACAAATCGTATGCTAACAACTTTGCAGTGGAAGGAAACTACACTGTAAACAACAACGAAGTCACTATTAATGTTTCCGAATCCAACCTCACACATCTGTGGTCAGAACAAAAACTAGAAAAAATTATTTTAAGTACTCAACTAAGTTCTGACAAAAAATCTGTAAAAGTAAAATCTGTAAGTATATTCCCTAACACCTTAGATGTAAAAGATGCCGTAATTAAAAGGCTTGGAAATGCTTTTTCAAAAAATGACTCACCTACAACTGTGTTACCAAACGAGAAATTACAACTTAAGGATGTAACTACATACACTCCTACTACATTACCTAACATAAAGCCTTGGACATATACTAATCAGGAGTTTAATTTTACACTAAAAAACTACGAATTAGGAATAGCTACTCCCGATCAAGCAACTGTGAATTTACCTTTTAGTACCATGGGACAACACCTACACTTAATTGTTGACGATGCGCCTTATTTACCAGTTATGAATATTCCTTTTAAAAATAATTTGACTGATGGGGAACATACAATTGTAATAGGAGCTGGAAGATCATATCATGAGCTTTACAAAAATCCAGAAGCCATAATTACAAGCAAAATCATGGTTATGGGTGGATCTGAAGTAGCGGGAAGCAGAACTCCAATCACGACACCTGAAATTTTTGCAAGCAGACCAAAAGGAAACTATAATGCAGCGGACGCTAAACGTATTTTGATTGACTATGTCTTAACCGAAACCGCAAAAGCAAATTTAGATGCAAAAAAACAAATTGTTCGTATTACAGTTGACCACACTCCTTTTATTAATAACAAATGGAAAGCAAATGTATTAGAAGGTTTATCAAGACTTGGTACTCACAAACTAAGACTTGATTTGTATGATTTAGAAGCTAAAAAAATCATTATGACTAAGAAATCTGAATTTACACTACAATAAAAAACACTTTCTTAAACAAAAAGAGCAACCCAAAAAGTTGCTCTTTTCTTATTTACAAACACGAATTAATTAATTACCTGTTTCTTTCTTTGCATCCTCAACCATTTTCGCATTAGCTGTAATGGCAAATTCCACACGACGGTTTTGCGCTCTACCCGCATCACTATCATTAGATACTAACGGATCTGCTTCGCCCATACCCACAGTTACAAAACGACTCGCATTCAATCCTTTAGAGGCTAAATAATTTTTAACCGCATTCGAACGATTCTCTGATAATTTCAAGTTGTATTCATCAGCACCTTTATCATCTGTATAGCCGTAAATTTTAATATCAGTATCAGCATACTCTTTAAATACGGGAACTAACTTATCTAAATTTGCTTTAGCTTTAGGTGTTAAGGTAGCTTTGTTAAAATCGAAGTTCACTGAATTTTCACCTAAAGTTAATTTGATCCCCTCACCTACACGTTCTACTTGTGCTCCTGGTAACGCCTCACCTATTTTACGTGCTTGACGGTCCATTTTATTCCCAATAACACCTCCGGCAACACCACCAATAACACCACCTAACACGGCGCCTAAAGCTCCATTACCGCCTTTTCCAATATTATTTCCTAAAACACCACCTAACACGGCACCCGCCACTGTACCAAGAGCAGCACCTCTTTGGGTATTATTAGTATTTTTAATCGCTTCACAACTTGTACTTGCCCCCACGAGCATTGCTCCTGATAAGGTATATATAGCTAACTTTTTCATTTTTTCTATTTTTTATTTTCTTTTGAAATGGTAAACTACTTTACCTGCACTATTGCCTACTTGCATTTTATCGGTCAAATCAAATGAATTTTCAGTTACATTCGAAACAATTAAAATATATCCTGAAGTCACTTTACGAGGTTTGTCCCCCTCTTTAATAAACTTCAAAACAAATTGTTTGTCTTCCGTTACATACCACTTGATCGCTGATGCATAATCTGAACAACCCGCTTTTTTTAAAGCCATTGTTCCTGAATCATTGTTTGAAACTAAATGCCATTCGCTACCTTCAAAACATTTAGCATCTGCCACTTCAAAAGCATTTACTTTAAAATATTCTGAACCAGCATAATCTACATTATTCACCACCCAATCGCCTTTTAAAGCAACTTGCGTTTTTCTTTCCACACTTGTGGTCACCAGGTTTTGTTTAGGCTTACAGGCTACCACTGATCCAAGCATAGCCGATAAAATAATTAGTTTTTTCATCTTATTTTGATTTTACGTTGTGCACTGCGCAAAACTAGTACCAATTTAAGAAATTTCCCATAGAATTTCTACTACACAGTCTGCCAATTTGTCGCAAAAATAAATTTGGTATTTCATTTGAGTAGTTACAAGCAATTAACTAAAATGTACAACTATGACAACAGGAAAAATTAATGTTTCAGTAGAAAACATCTTTCCCTTAATCAAAAAGTTTTTATATAGCGACCACGAAATTTTTCTTCGTGAATTAATTTCAAACGCTACAGATGCAACTTTAAAACTGAAACATTTAACTTCTATAGGTGAAGCTCAAGTAGCATACGGCAATCCTATTTTAGAAGTTAAAATAGACAAAGAGGGTAAAAAGCTCCACATTATTGACCAAGGTTTAGGTATGACTGCCGAAGAGGTTGAAAAATACATCAACCAAATTGCATTTTCTGGCGCTGAAGAATTCTTAGAAAAATACAAAGATTCAGCTAAAGATTCAGGCGTAATTGGTCACTTTGGTTTAGGTTTTTACTCGGCATTTATGGTGGCTAGTAAAGTTGAAATTATTACTAAATCCTACAAAGACGAACCTGCAGCACATTGGATTTGCGACGGTAGTCCTGAGTTTTCATTAGAACCGCACGCTAAAACCGAAAGAGGGACCGAAATTATCTTACACATAGCTGAAGATTCGTTAGAATTTTTAGAAGATTTCAAAATCCGTGAATTGTTGACTAAATACAACAAATTCATGCCTATTCCAATCAAATTTGGTACAAAACAAGAAGCATTACCTAAACCAGAAGATGCTCCAGAAGATTACAAAACAGAATACCAAGAGGTGGATAACTTCATCAATAATACGACTCCGGCTTGGACGAAACAACCTTCTGACTTAACCACAGAAGACTACAACAGTTTTTACCGTGAGTTGTACCCAATGAATTTTGAAGAACCTTTGTTCAATATTCACTTAAATGTTGATTATCCGTTCAATTTAACTGGTATTTTATACTTCCCTAAATTGACAGGTGATTTACAAATTCAGAAAGATAAAATTCAGTTATACCAAAACCAAGTTTTCGTAACAGATAATGTTGAAGGTATTGTTCCTGAATTCTTAATGATGTTGAAAGGGGTTGTTGATTCGCCGGATATTCCTTTAAACGTGTCACGCTCGTACTTACAAGCTGATGGAAATGTTAAGAAAATATCTAACTATATTACCCGTAAAGTATCGGACAAATTAAAATCGTTATTCAACGAAAACCGTGAAGATTTTGAGAAAAAATGGAACGATATTAAAGTAGTATTAGAATATGGTATGTTATCAGAAGCTAAATTCTACGAAAAAGCAGGTGATTTTGTATTGTATCCTACAACAGATGACAAATATTACACTTTAGCAGAATTAAAAGAAGCTCTGAAAGATACGCAAACTGACAAAAATGGTAAGTTAGTGGTATTGTACGCTTCAAACAAAGAGGCGCAACACAGTTATATTGATATTGCCAAAGAAAAAGGCTACCAAGTGGTGTTATTAGATTCGCCTATTGTATCGCATTTGATTCAAAAATTAGAAGCGGACAATGAAAACTTAACATTTACTCGTGTAGATGCTGACCATATAGATCGTTTGATTCAAAAAGAAGAGGATGCCATTTCTAAATTATCAGACACTGAGAAAGAGCAATTAAAAACCACTATTGAAACTGTAGTTCCTAAAGAAAACTATACCGTTCAAATGGAAGCTTTAGACAGTGCATCGGCTCCATTTATCATTACCCAACCCGAGTTTATGCGTCGTATGAAAGAGATGAGCGCAACTGGCGGTGGTGGTATGTTTGGTATGGGGAATTTCCCAGAAATGTACAACTTAGTGGTAAATACGAATTCTGAATTGGCTACAGCTATCTTAAACAGTGAAGAGGCTATCCAAAAAGATTTGGTAAAACAAGCTTTAGACATTGCTAAACTATCACAAGGTTTATTAAAAGGTGAAGAATTGACTTCGTTTGTAAAAAGAAGTTTTGAAGCGCTGAAATAATCATTCTACCAGAAATACAAGAAAGCCCCAAATTACTCTGTAGTTTGGGGCTTTTTCTTTTCAACAGTACCCTCAAAAAATACCATTACACTAACAAAAGCATCGTTAGTAACTTTTAATGGTCTATACCTAATCCACTGAAGTATTGAACTCTCTTGATGGAGTTCTGAACTCGTTCGTTCAAGCTTGGAACTCATTTGATGGAGTTCTGAACTCGTTCGTTGAAGCTCCGAACTCGTTTGATGGAGTTCGAAACCCGTTCGTTGAAGCTCCGAACTCGTTTGATGGAGTTCGAAACTCGTTCGTTGAAGCTCTGAACTCATTTGATGGAGTTCTGAACTCGTTCGTTGAAGCTCTGAACTCGAAATTTTGAGTAATTAACTCAATTTTTCTTAAAAAACTTGAAAATAATTCAAAGTAACACATAAAAATCACTTCTATTTTACCATTCTTTTAATTTATACTATTTAGACTTTATATTTTGCTTTAAAAAAAAAAACAATTCTTTAACTCCCCTATGTTTCCCTCAAGGAAACAATCCTCAAAATTGTGTTATTAGACAACTAATAATACTTTTCATAAAACCTTTGAATGGTAGTTATTTCAAAGTTAAAATGGGATTAGTAACCTAAATTAGATTTATAATTATTTGATATTTAGTGTTTCCGACTGTTCGATTTTTGTGTAATAAAATGGAACAGAAGATGTTTCGAGAACATATTGATGCTACTTTTCGATATAATTTTCCTTCGTTTCTCTACGGAAAATCGAAGTGACGGTTATTCAGACTAAATTTACATCGAATTCACCTTAGTAGTTATTGAAATAAAAAACGGATCGAGACTTCTACATTTTATAACTTGACATTTAAATCTAGTCTTTTTTAAATTAAAATGGGATAACACCCCAACCTACTACGCATCGAATGTGTAAGTCAATGATAACCGAAAGACATATACCCCCCTTCTTCCATGAGCATATAAATGATGTCAATAGCCCAAACTAGATTTTTTCTTTTAATTTCTAAATCTTTGAACTAGTAAGGATATTTCTTGTGTTCCTTGTTAACAATAGTGGTACATGGCTCACGATAAATAGTTTGCCAACCAAAAGCATCAAGCGTTTAACTTGTTTTTTATTGACTTTGAATCCTTGTTCATTAATTCATACTGTCATTTTTCGACATCCATAAAATGGTGTAATTTTATATTGAGACAAGATTCCATGATTTTTTTCTCAACAGATTCATCTTTAGGGTCAATAATAAAATAAATTTCTATTTAACGTCAACAACAAACTGTGTTTAGATAAGTTAGAAAATTCATCTTTACTAACCCAATTCATACGAATTTTTAGCAATCAACTCAGTATTTTTTAAATAAAAATTTTAATCTGCCCTATTTTTGTATAAAGCTTCGCGGTAGATATGTGATTTTTAACTTTTTCAAGTTTATCCTTTTCAAAAATGTTAGTTATATTTTTTACTACCTCGACTTTAAAAATGGATATTTGGGTAGGTACTAATTCATATTTTTTAGCAAATATTTCAATTGTTGTACGTTCTCTTAAACCCTCTAAAACTAATAACGATACAATTGACTAACAATCTTTTATAAATAAAAAAATCCAAATCTTTAATTTGGACTTATAAAAAACCTCGATGCTTATTTTAAGATTAAAAAAAACATCGAGGCAAATAAAAATTATTTATTTTCTTTTTACATTAACCGCAGCCAACCCTTTAGGTGTACGCTCAACTTCAAAAACAACTTTATCGTTTTCTCTTACATTGTCAAATAAACCAGTGCTATGAACAAACACGTCTTGACCACCATCTGCAGGTGTAATAAAACCAAAACCTTTTGTTTCATTAAAAAATTTTACAGTACCTTCTTGCATTTCTATTATATTTAATTAATTATTACGATTCCACTAGCCCTAAATCCTTTATGACTAGATTCTTTTTTAAATTGGACTTTCATTCCACGTTTAAAAGCAGTATCACTTTCAAAATTGAAAAAGATATTATCGCCCGTTACTTTTTCAGTAATAAAGCCATATCCTTTTTCATTCATGTAAGTAATCATTCCTATTCCTACGTCCGATTTTGTAGCATTTTCTTCTGTATCCCTTTTCTTTTTAATAGGCTCTACAGGTTGTAAATGCGGGGGAACGGAAGTTAAATTACCATTCGCATCAACATAGACTAACATATCCTCAAGTGATTTTCCTTTGTTGTTATTCACTTTACGGTCTTCACGACGGGATTGTTTGTCCTGTTTTTTTTTGATTTTCTTTTTATTATTCTCTTTTTTAGAATAAGAGTCTGCCATAGATGTATATTATTTTATAACTTTAGTATGCCATACTATTGATTGAAAGCAAACACTATAGAAATACATACAAAATGTGGTAAAAAATCTATAACATGAACAGTAAAAAAATAGCTGTTTTTTTTTTAAAAAATGGGTAGCTGATAAAGCGATAACTGGAAAGAAAGCTTGTTTTCGTAACAGAAAAGCAAAGGCAGTAACCTAAGAATTAAAGGACAAAGGTAAGCTAAAAAAGCTTACCTTCTACTAAAATCTTAAAAATCAATATTTTTATTCCACAATCCACAACAACACTGGCTTTGTACTTGCTTGTAATCTTGTGTCTAATTTACGCATAAAAGCATCCGAAACCGCGGGACATCCCCAACTCAAAGGTGCATACACTGGATACGTTTCAACATTAGCCACTTTAGTCCACGAATGCAAGACCACTACTCTATCCACAGCGGTTTTATTGTGAGGCTCTAATCCATGTAGCCAGTATTTGACATTAATTCCCCAAGAACTATAGTCACGCTTGCCTATTTTAAATTTCCCTTTCATAGAACAATGACTATCTTGACGGGCATCAAACTTAGCTTTGGCATATTTTTTTACATTGGTTTCAAAAACATCGCAAGCCCCGTGGGTGACCAAATTTTTATCCATTACCTTTCCTTTTTTGAAATCGTATACAAAAAATCGATTTTTCCCCGAGTGTAGACTCAAATCCACCAAAAAATAATAATCTTCATTCATCTGATGCTCTTTGCAATACGCTAAAGCCGATTGATGTTGGGATGTATATGACTTTGCTTTTTCATTATTGCAACAAATGAAAACCAACGACAACAAAAAAAAATAATACTTCATATACTATTTGATTAGAATTCCAATTCATTCAAAAAAAGGAACCTCAAAAATACCATGAGACTCCTTTTATAAAACGTTACCTACTTACAATTTAATTACCAATAACCGTGCCGTTATCTTCTTTCTTTTCTTTATTTAAAAGATTCGGGTCTTCTTTAGCTAATTTATTCTTGGTTGGGATTTTATAATTCAATGTAAACCCAAAACGTCTTGTATCATTTTTATTACTCAAATATAAAGGCGTATTGTACGATTGAAACACCGAACGGTTTGAATTTAAAATATCATCAAAATTCACTGAAACCGTCAATTGGTCACTCAAAAACTTCTTAGAGAATGACATATCTAAGCTATTATTGAATGGTTTTTGAGCCACGAAATAATAATAATTCCCTTTTGAGGTGATGTAACTAAAATTAGTCACCCATTTGATATTCGTAGGTAATACAATTTGTGACATCAGGTTTATAATCCAAAACGGTTTGCTGTCCATACCTGGAATTTCGTGCAATTGACGTCCCGCATATACATACATAAAATTGATTTTATCTGGATTTACACCTCCTTGAGACATCATTTTAGTCGTTTCGCTAATCCCCTTGGCAAACAACATATACGGAATAGGAACACCAAAGTTAAAATTATGCACTACAAGTTCAGGTACATTGATGTTAGTGTTCAATGTCTGATTTCCTGTATTAGTAATACGTTGTACCACTTGATTATGTCCAATGCTACGATTATAGCCAATAAACACATAATCAAATGCACTCAATTTCACTTCATAATTATCAAAAATGGTAGGTTGTAATTGTGGATTTCCTTCAAAACCTACATTGGGATTTTGATAATTGGTATTATTAGGATTTAATGCTGTCGTACTTGGCAAAGTGATTTTTTTATTGTAATTCACACTAAAATACACTTGCTTCATGAAATTATATTGTACACTCGCATTCGGAAAGAAACGGGTTTGCTTGAATGGAAATAAGGCTTTTGTATCTGTTTTGCCCGTAATATCATAATTCTCACCTCTACCTCCTACAGTAAAATCAAACTTTTTCCATTTTGTTTGTAATTCTAAATATGCCGATGCCGTACTACGCTCATAATCTAAATTTTGTACGCCTCTATTAGAGGCTTCAAAAAATAATTTTTCATACAAACCTCCAAAACTAATTTTACCTTCATTCAATAATTTGATAGGTTGAGAGTAATCAGTTTTGAAATTAAAAAAGTTTTGCACGGAGGCATTATCTAAGACATTCAAATCTGTTAGATACGATTTCAAATTAAAATCGACATCATTTTGTCCATAATTAAATCTGAAATCTAATTTTCGAGCTTTATTTTCAAATCGCTTTTGATAAGTTACCACAGCATCTTGACGTAAATTCAAAGTACTTCCTTTATCAGAAGTTTCAAAAACAGTGTTATCACTACGTGTTCCCATAGCATCGGCAAAACTATTATTACGATTATAGAAAACATCATAATTTAAGAGAAGACGGTCTTTTCCTAAATCAAAAGTTAAAGCCGTTTTTCCATACAAACCACGATTGATTCGCTCCGTTTTATTATCCGAAAGAATTGTTGTGGTGCCTGACTCTTGTTTTAAAACATCTGACCACATGGCACGTTCACCATAGTTTTGCCCCACATTTAATTGCCAACCGAACAATTTATTCTTAGCACTTAACATCACACTATTATTAGTACGCCAACGCGTATGGTCATAAGCAGTAATGTTTGTACTATTCGTGTACGTTGCACTCAAATAATTTTTAGCCTTCTTGTTGGTGATAATATTTAAGATAGCACCACCAGAAGTAGCTGGAAATTCAGCTCCAGGATTAGTAACAATTTCAATACGCTCTACCGAATTTGCGGGCATACCTTCTAAAAAAGCATTCAATTCATTAGTCGTAATATTCATCGGACGACCGTCCATAAATACATCTAATTGCTTGCCTTGGTACATCATACCTGCCACATCAGAGGCCACAAGCCCTGGAAGTTTTTTCATTCCTTCTAAAACAGAACCAGAATTTAAATGTGCTTGACTTGCAAATTCGAAAATAGTGCGGTCAGCTTTTTGTTCCACCGCTTTTTTTTCTTTTACGATACTTACTTCGTTGAGTTCTTTGGTTTTTTCTTTATTTTCTTGCGCCGATATACTGGCTACAAAAAGGCTGAATGCCGAAACGAGGAGTTTAGTCTTATTCATTTTTAAAATTCTATACCCTATTAAGACTATAAAAACATCAAATTGTTACAAAAAATACTACGAATAAATTTAAAATAAAAAAGGCAGGTAAAACCTGCCCTTTTTGCCCCAAATCTACCATAACTTAACCTACTTATGTAATGGTATACCAAATGTAGATGCTAAACACAGAACCTCCAAATTCAATCGATGAACGACAAAAAAAAACGATTAAACAACCATATACTTACAATTATCTCAAATTTATTTCACAAACACATGAAACCACCCAAAACTTAAACTCGAAGAAGAAAGCGCTGTAAAATAAAAAAGTGTCTCTATTTGGGGACAAGAGACACTTTTTAATCAAATAAACAAACTAAAAAACTAAACTATCATGAATTTATTTCAAATGCAAAATGCATTCTACTCTTTCATTTTTACTATGCAAACATAATAATAAAATCGATAAAGAAACAAATAAAACCGATAAAAAGTATAAAAAACTAAAATAAATAAAAATAATCTTACAAAGATAAAGTTTATTGAATTTCTGTAAGCATAAAAAAAGAGGTACTACTAAATAGCAGCACCTCTAAATCAAATAAACAAACTAAAAAACTAAACTATCTTAAATTTTTAGATCAAATCTAAAAAAATTCATTTTTTTATTTATTCAAAAAAAGAGAGCACCTCTTTTTTGGGATAAGAGGCACTTCTCAATCAAATAAACAAACTAAAAAACTAAACTATTTTGATTCACTTTCATTTGTAATGATCGTGAAATTTAATTCATCCTTCTGAACAAATATACAATTTATTTCGATAAAAAAACAAAACAAATCGATAATTGACTTTTTTTTTATAAATTCTTAATTTATTCTTTAGAAAAGAAAGCACCTCTTTTTTGGGGATAAGAGGCACTTCTTAATCAAATAAACAAACTAAAAAACTAAACTATTTTGAATTATCTCTACAAATTGATAGAAATAATTTTTTGAACATTTTTCTTACACAAACATACATTTAAAATCGACAAAACACAAAATAAAATCGACAAAATGCAATATAAACATATTTATGTATTTTTTTTCTTACAAATTTATCTGAATTTTACTACAGTTATAGCACAACATCAAACTCCTCCTTACCAATATAGTAGTAGTGTAACAACTTAAAAATCTATTTGTTAAAAACTTATTTTATAAATTCTACTTTTGATTCTTCCTTAATTGAATTTAAAAAACCTTGTGTTTCCATCCATTCATCGCTATACACTTTGCTCATATAACGAGAACCGTGGTCAGGTAAAATAGCAATCACCATACTATTTTCATCAAATTCACCTGCCTCAGCATATTGTTTAATCGCCTGTATTACAGCTCCAGAAGTATAGCCTGCAAAAATCGCTTCGGTTTGTGCCAATTGACGTGTCATGTGTGCACTCTCTTCATCGGTTACCTTTACATAGGTATCTATCAAATCAAAATCAGTTGAAGAAGGGATTAAATTTTTTCCTAATCCTTCTATACGATACGGGTAAATTTCGGCAGGGTCAAACTCACGAGTCTCATGGTATTTTTTTAATACTGAACCATAGGCATCAATACCCAAAATACGAACATTAGGGTTTTGCTCTTTTAAAAACTTAGCCGTTCCCGACAAAGTTCCACCAGTTCCTGTACAAGCCACAACATGGGTAACTTGCCCCTTGGTTTGCTCCCAAATTTCAGGTCCCGTTGTTTTATAATGTGCTTCAATATTCAATTCATTAAAATATTGATTAATATACACCGAACCAGGATTTTCTTCATGCAAACGTTTTGCTACTTCATAATACGAACGAGGGTCATCAGCAGCCACTTGCGCTGGGCATACATACACCTTTGCTCCCATGCTTTTAAGCATGTCTATTTTATCTGGTGATGATTTTGAACTGATAGCCAAAATACATTTATAGCCTTTGATAATACTCACCATAGCTAAGCTAAAGCCCGTATTTCCGGAAGTCGTTTCAACAATAGTATCACCTGGTTTTAAAATACCTCTGCGTTCAGCTTCTTCAATAATATACAAAGCAATTCTATCTTTAGTAGAATGCCCTGGATTAAAAGCCTCAACTTTGGCATAAAAATCACCTTTTAAACCTTCGGTTATTTTATTTAATTTAATTAAAGGCGTATTTCCAATTAATTCTAAAATAGAATTATATGCCTTAATTTCTTTCTTCATTGTATTATTAGTTTTTTTTTCTTTTAGTACCGCTGATTGCTCCGCTACAACAGATTTTCTTCAAATCTTATTTAATCAAATTTTCTAAATCCAGTAAGAATGCAAATTCTTTTGCAATTTCTTTTAAAGCTTCAAATCGTCCCGAAGCCCCACCATGTCCTGTATCCATGTTGGTGTCCAAAAACAATACATTGGTATCTGTTTTAGAAGCTCTTAATTTAGCCACCCATTTAGCTGGTTCCCAATACTGTACTTGCGAATCGTGTAATCCCGTAGTCACCAACATATTGGGATACGCTTTTGCTTCCACATTGTCATACGGCGAATACGATTTCATATAATCGTAATATTCTTTTTCATTCGGATTTCCCCACTCGTCATACTCCCCTGTAGTTAACGGAATAGAGTCATCTAACATGGTCGTTACCACATCTACAAAAGGTACCGCTGAAATAATTCCGTTGTACAATTCTGGATTCATATTAATCACAGCACCCATTAACAAGCCCCCTGCTGAACCACCTTCGGCATACAAATGCTTTTCTGAAGTGTACTTATTTTCAATTAAAAATTTTGAACAGTCAATAAAATCGGAAAAAGTATTCTTCTTTTTTAACAATTTCCCATCTTCATACCATGGACGACCTAAGTCTTCCCCACCACGAATATGCGCAATGGCATACACAAAACCTCTATCTAACAAACTCAATCGAGTGGTCGAAAAAGTACAATCCATAGAATAACCATAAGAACCATAAGCATATTGTAACAACGGATTGGTACCATCCCACTGGATTCCTTTGCGATATATCATAGAAATAGGTACTTTTACCCCATCACGAGCGGTAGCCCAAACACGGGTTTCCTCATAATTATTCTTATCAAATTGCCCTCCTAAAACTTCCTGTTCCTTTTTAACCTCTTTCTCTTGCGTACGCATATTGAAATCGATGATAGATGAAGGAGTTTTTAAAGACTGATAGCCATAACGCAGAATTTCGGTATCAAAATCCACATTGGTTGATGTATAAGCCGTATACGTTTCACTATCAAAAGGCAAATCGTACGCACCTTCTCCACTCCAAGGCATGATACGTAATTTAGTTAATCCATTGGTACGCTCTTCAACCACCAAATAATCCTTGAAAATCTCAATATCTTCCAATAAAACATCCTCACGATGCGGAATAACTCCTACCCAATTTTCTTTAGTGGTAGCCGTTTCAGGCGTTTTCATCAATTTAAAATTGGTAGCTTTATCCTTATTGGTCAACACATAAAAAGAATCTCCAAAATGAGAAATGCTATATTCTAGTCCACGGGTACGTTTTTGAAAAATAGTGAAATTAGCCTCAGGCGTATCCGCTAATACGTATTGATATTCTGTAGTCATGGTACTTTGCGAACCTATAACGATGTATTTTTTTGATTTTTCTTTGTAAATAAAAACGCTGTACGTATCATCTTTTTCTTCAAAAACCAAAACATCTTCTTTACTATCCGTGCCTATTTTGTGACGGTACACTTTATCAGAACGAAGCGTTACGGGGTCTTTAGTTGTATAAAAAATCGTTTGATTGTCATTTGCCCAAACTGAACCTCCCATGGTATTTTCAATCGTATCACTTAAGATTTCACCAGTTTCTAAATTTTTTATTTGAATGGTATAAATACGACGACTAATTTTATCTACCCCAAACGTAGCCCATTTATTATTAGGACTCACACTCACTCCGCCTAATTGAAAATAGGCATGTCCTTTTGCTAATTCATTACAATTGAACATGATTTCTTCAGGAGCCTCTAAACTTCCTTTTTTACGAGAATAAATGGGATAATCACCACCTTTTTCAAAACGACTAATGTACCAATAGCCATTGTATAGATAAGGAACCGAAGCATCATCTTCTTTGATACGCGCTTTCATTTCTTCAAACAAAGTGGTTTGAAAATCCTTAGTATGCGCAGTCATTTGCTGGTAATAGCTATTCTCAGCATTAAGATAATCAATCACTTCTTGATTTTCTCTATCGTTTAACCAGTAATAATTATCCATACGGATATCCCCATGCATTTCCAGTTTTTCAGGACTAATTTTGGCAACTGGAGGAAGTATATTTTGTGTCATTTATTTTTAATTGATTTTGCTGACAAAAATAAGATTTGCTAGCAGATTATAATAGTCTTTTTCATTTTATTGTGTTGTTAAATTACTAGTGTATTTCTTATTTTTGTCAGAAATCTTAATTTTTAAAACTATGTTTGGAGATATCATGGGTATGATGGGTAAGCTAAAAGAAACCCAAGAAAAAATTGAAGCGACTAAAAAACGTTTAGACACGGTTTTAGTAGATGAAAAAAGTAGTGATGGATTACTTCAAGTAACCCTAACCGCAAACCGCCAAATTAGAAGTATTGCTATAGATGATAGTCTTTTAGAAGACAAAGAACAATTAGAAGATTATCTTGTTATGGTTTTAAACAAAGCTATTGCAAAAGCAACTGCGGTAAACGAGGCTGAATTAGGGGCTGTTGCAAAAGATGGCATGCCTAATATCCCTGGCATGGATGGACTTTTTAAGTAATCCGAAAAAAATGCCACCAATCACTTATTTTTGATTAGTGGCATTGTATTTTATCTCCTATTATGCTTCGTTTTATGAATAGTTCTGTCTAACTGCGCATCTTTTCTAGCAATTTTAGCACGCTCTTTAGCTGTAATTTCGCCATCAGCTTTTGCTTTTGCTTCAACATGTTGAAGTTGCTCCGCTTTGTTTTCAATTACTTTGGCTTCGTGTTTATTTATTTCACCCGATTTGATTCCGTTAGCTACACGACGTTTTTCACCTCTAAGATTCATATCTTCCCTTTGTTGAGCAAAGCTAACCGAAACTGTTAGCAATAAAGCTGCGAAAACTATTTTTTTCATACTATCTCGTTTTAATTGATTCTTTTGAAATTAGACTCAATTTACAAAAAAAGGTTTAATCTAAGAAACAAAAACCTCGAGAATTACCCCGAGGTTGTTTTATTTTACAAAAATTTCTTTCAATTGGCCTATGATGTTTCCACCGCCTGAAATAGAAATTTGTCCTATTTTATCAGCGATTTTCTCTACATATTCCATTTCTTTCAATTTCCATAAGGTTTCATTTTCTTCCATTAATTTGGCAGTATTCAACAAACTTCTCATAGAAGCTGTTTCTTCACGACGCATAATGATATTAGCTTGTGCTTTTTTCTCAGCCACCAAAACTTGGTTCATTATTTCTTTCATATCGCCTGGCAATATGATATCTCTGATTCCGGTATCGAAAACTTCGACGCCTAATTGACCAGCTTTCAATTTGGTTTCAGCCAAAATCGCCTCAGCAATATCGTCTTTTTTAGTCAACAATTCGTCCAATGTAAATCCGCCTACATACGCACGCAATGCTAACTGCATCAAGATATACAATTGTTTTTCGAAATCTTTATTTTCAGTCAATGCTTTTTGGATATCAACAACTTGGAACTTGGTAAAAAAGTTAATACGCAAGTTGGCTTTATCTTTTGTCAACAACTCTTGACCCGAAATTTCCATTTGTTGCTGTCTTAAATCGGCGGTTTTAATCTCTACCCGAGTGGCATTATTCCAAAAATTATACACACCTGCTTCAACTGTACGAATTAATTCTCCATCAATAAACAACAATCCCTTTTCATAGTTTAAAACCTCATAACGTCTGATAAAAGCTTTGATTTTTGGATGATCTAACAACGATTTATCAATGTTTTCTGAAACATACAAATCGTTCAAATTGATGGTAACAAACTTGTAATTCAAAACGCCTTTCCAAAAAGCATAACGACCTGCGGTAAAAACTTCTTTAAAGTTACCATTGATATATTGCAAAACCATTTCGTTATCTGCCACTTCAACAATATCTAACATCGCTGCTAAACTTTCGTTTTGCAACAAAATATCCAAAGTATTTGGCGCTACAAACTGAGTTGTCATATTCGCAAATGAAAACTGAATATCCTCTACATTTTTCCAAAAAGCATATTTACCAGCTGTCAATACCTCTTTAAACGATTTATTGACATATTTTAAAGCTACTTGAAATTCAGGCACTTCAATAACTTGTAACATAGTTGCTAACGCTTCATTTTTCAATAAAACATCTAAATCTTGGGTAGGTTTAAAAGCTTCTTTCATAGAGAAATACTGTACTTCTTTGTTGGCACCTACCAACAAGTGATTTCCTTCGGTCAACACCTGAATCAATTTATTTTCTTTAAAAACCAAACCTACTTGGAAGGTTTCTATGGTAATTCTTTTCAACATATCTTTAGATTTTAATCATTATTAGTAATAAAAAACGTAAGAACTTGATCACTCTTTTAAAAACGGAAAAAAGGTAGTTGATAAAAGTAGTTAAGTGGTTTGGCATTATTTTTTGATCCCATTAATAAACACAAAGTATGTACACAATCAAATACCAAAGCAAAGAACTAGTTTTAAAAGCAAAGCTTTTCTCAGGTCTTAGCAAGAGTGTTTACTATTAGAAATTTTCACACAACCGAAGTTTAGATGATAATTTATACCAGTAAACGTGCCAAGTTCTATACGTTTTTTAATCTTTTTTTGGTGAATCTTTTTAAAGAGAGACTCCGCTCTTTCAATAAAAGCTACATTAACAGTGTAGTGCTCTAACCAACTGAGCTAATGCAAGTGGAAATTGCATATCGGACTCGAACCGATGCTTTTGATTTCAGAATCCCTAATTCTGTGCGTTTACCAATTTCGCCATTCTTCATTTTCAAGAAGAAGTAGGACTCGAACCTACAAAATCAGTATTTTAAGGCAAATACTAAAACCATCAAATCAAGTTGCATAGTAAGTTGTAACACGCCCATTGCGTAACCCTCACCACATTAGTGCTATACAGAAACACCCAACTGGACTTGTTTGATATTTTTATTCAAAATCGTTCGATTAATCGGTGTGACAAGCAAACCGATCAATTTAAACGACATTTTTTTATTAATCAATGAACTTATTTTCCTTGAACAAAGATTCAAAATATACTGCGTAATTATTTTACGCAGTATATAAATTAAACTTTAAAAGTCATAAACTCTTCTTTTATCGTATTAACAATCAAGGTGTTTAACCGTTTTTTGATAGCTTTTTGGTGTTCCTTTTCCAAAGTGTCTAACTCGGTGGGATAATCCTTTTTAAAATCGGTTATCACATCTTGACACATCCATCCTGTTAATTTTCCGAAGATTTTAGGGTGAAATTCGCCTTCCTTGCTCAATACATTGTACATACGGTTCACGGTTACATAGTCCTTAATTTTAGTCCATAACCCTTGCGCTTCTGGAGGAAATTCAACTTCTTGATGTTCTCTTTTAGGCTTGTCATTTTTACCTCTTTCTGCCCATCTTTCGTTTTTATTTTTTAATAAAACACGACTTCCGTTACCAAAGAATAAAGTCTCCACAGGTCTAATAATCACCCCTTCAACAATGTTGGTTTCCAATACAGGTAAACCTAACCATTCTGGAATTAAACTATTAAAGTCATTTGGGTATTTCAAACAATCGGTTAAACTACCTTTAAATAAGGTTTTTGCATAGAAAAAGCCTGTTTTTTCAAACAATTTGTTAGCTAATTCGACATTCATATAGTGTGCATTATCCACTTTAATATCAAAAGCATAAAAATCATTTTCTGGGTTGTAATCAATCCCTTTTTGAACCTTGATAGCACCTTGTACTGTGGGTACTTCGGGGTGATTGTAATGACCTCCAAATAATTCACCAAACACGGTAATAAACTGTACATTAGGGAACAATTCTTTGACTTCATAAAATAAAGACTTGACTTTGGTATGGTACTTTTCAGCCACTTTATGTGCATTGTAAAACGTATCATTTTCTTCAATAAAGTCGGAACGTTTTGCGATTTTTACTTGGATACCATTGGTGTAAAAAGCAAAGTTAGCCCCGTGCACTTTTTCTTGAACCACGTATTCATTTTTTTCAAATTCGTGTTTGATAATTTGTTCCAAAACTGTTTTTTGGTACGTATTTTCTATTGAGTTGTATTTTCTAAATTCCATTTTTTTATTTTTTGTAACACTAAGTGTCACTAAGTTTTCACAAAGTCACATTAAGTTTCATTATTAATCCAATTAATTACTGTTTCCAAATACGCTTGTCTAACTTCTTCAAAACGAGTAATATTTGGAATATGATTTACTTCAAGCAATTTTTTAGCACCATTAGGCATTACGATATAATCATTCCCTATCATATCCATTCCTAAATGTTGTTTGATATGCTTAGTATCTGCTAATAATTCCTGATCTATTTCCATAAAACAGGCGTTATCAGGATGGATAGACTTTAACCAATCCTCACCTTCGAGTTTAATTTGCCAATAGGTATCGCCAATATTCATAATCCGAACAGCATCCCCTTCAAAATAAGGTTCTAAAGTTGAGCTAAACGAACTTGTCCATTCGCCCTGAAACTTTTCTTTATTTTCACCACAATGCCAATTACCCCATTTTGCAACGGTTGGAACATTCGTATTTACCTCAGTATTAGCCGAAACAAAACCTCTTTGATGCGGAAACTTCGTGAGTTGCATCGCTTTAATCAAACACGGAATTTTGAGTCGGCATTCGAGCATTGCCAAAGGATTAGGAAAACAAGCCCCATTCCACAAAGCTAAACCAGTGATAAAATCAAAATCGTTATCGTAAATTCCGTAATAAACCACTTTATCCACTGGAAGCATTCCTATACCGTTTTGCTTTTCTACAAATAAAGTACCATCTTTCACAAGGATTTTAGGTATGGCTTCGTGCCAAATGATGTGTCCATCATAATTTTGTTTAATCACTTGGTATTCGTCTGCTTCTATTCCTACTAATGCAATTCTATGGTGTAACATAATTTCTGTTTTTAAAAGCTGTTAAGTTGATTTTCTTAACAGCTTATGATTATTTATTTATTCGATAATCCCTAATCTGCGTTGATGTTCTTTATCTCTCACATCTATAGCACCAAAAGGACTTCCTTTGAAGAAACCAATGTTTTGAAATCCGTTTTCTTCCGTAATAAGCGATTCCTTTTTAGTCACCGCACCAGTATATTTTGAGCCATAATTACCTGTTAGTTTCTTGGTGGCTGGATCTACATCGCCCCAAGTAGGTGTTTTACCATTGTAAATTGGCTCAACAAAATAGGTAATACCTGTAATACGGGATTTCATAATAAATCTTCCTGTTTCATCGGTGTTTGTTAAAAACCTTTTTAAAATGTCTGGTCTCATAATTATTAATTTTAAATGTTATTACTTTTTAAAATAAATATTAAGCGCATTAACAATGCTTCTAATATTTGTGTTGGGATAAAACCCTGAACTGTTTACACAATTTATTTCAACTATCTTCCAACCTAACTCGGTATATCCTATATCCATTACAAAAGCTTCGGCAGGTTCAAATAATTTTATCATTCGCTTTGCAAAATCAATCCCTTCAGGCGGAACGGTTTTTTCAAACAAAGTTTCTTCAGAAAACTTATAATAAGATGCCTCAACAATTTGCCCTCCTATAACCCATAATCTTGCTTCTTTAAAAATTTTCCTTGGCATTGAAATTTGAATTAATTCGTTTCCGCTTATATTTTTATATGGATTATTTTTAAGTTCATACTTAAAATCTTCCCATTCTGATTGATTAAAAACCCTTCCAGTAAACAACTTAGCAACTTGATAAGGTTTTATAAACAATTCCTTTCCTTCTTTCCAATCTATTTCATCATTAATAGTTGAAATAGTTACATTTGTATTAATCATATTATCTACATAAAACGATGAATGATTAGCATATAAATGGTTACCACCATAAAATGAACCTGGATACCATTTTTTGTATTGTGCTGCTTCTTTAGCCATCAAAACAGAACCATATACAAATACATTATTACTAGTTGTTTCTACCTCAATATTTGTTACTCCTGGCACATAATCGATTGCCTTATATGGTAATCCTAGTTCGTTGAGAACATCATAAAGTCGCTCACGATCAGGATCATAAATCACATTAGATTGAATTAAAAACAACATAATTTTCTTTTTTAAATATTAAACATCTTTTCGTGGAAGTAGTAGTCCCGAAATTTCGGGAGAACCTACTCAGCTAAAAAGCACTTGTTTTACAGACAAGCCCGACTCTCCAACTTCGGCGTACTTCCTTATGTATTTCAATTTTGTGGACTAGATTCGACTCGAACGAATACCTCCTGTTCTTCAGACAGGCGTGCACACCGTGTACACCACTAATCCTTTTTGTACTCTGTACGGGACTCGAACCCGTATGTACTGCTAGAAAGGCAGTCGTACTAACCCTTATACGAACAGATCATTTTGGCGGCTCATACGAGACTCGAACTCGTATCACCTGAGAGACAGTCAGGTAGGATAACCTTTACCACAATGAGCCTTATTTTTTGACCTTAACAAGACTTTCACTTGCATCTGCTGAATAGAAGTCAGCTATTCTATATTTAAACTATAAGGTCTGATTATTCACAAAAAAAGCACCTTTATAAGGTGCTAGATATTCAAAAACTATATACATAGTTATCTAATCACACCTTCGTGTATTGTATTTGTAGCGCATCATCACTGAAAGCAACTAACTTATTTTGAAATCCATTTTCTATTTTTCGTGACATATTATTTAATTTTTTTTTTCTTATTACTTTTCTTTTTTGGCTCCTACACTCCCAACAATTTGGGAGTGCGATGTTCTGAGCAATCGTCAGCTAACTCGAAAATTTCGAACTCATTGAGCCTGTTCCCTTTCTAAAGAACTTTACTGGTGATTCCATCAGGAGTCGAACCTGAAACCTTTCGCTTCGTAGGCGAACGCTCTGTCCAGTTGAGCTATGGAATCTATTGGAGCGTAAGTGTTTGAACACATCATTATGAACTAAAACGATTTATTATTAAAATTTAAAACTAAACCTACGCTCTTTTTGTGCATAAAAAAAGCACCCTAACATGGGTGCTCTTATAAGAACTGTATCCTACAGTCATATATTTTTCACCCCGTGACTATTCCATCAAAATCTTGTCCAGCAAAGCTTCGTAATGCAGTTGTCATTACGTTTAGTTCTTTTGGAGAACTTATGCTATGTGAATATTGTGCTTTCATTTTTAATTATTTTTTGAATAGAGAAACAAATTTCTGTATTCAAGTTGCTCGTTGTTATTTCAAATTTCTGAGGCAAAGATAATGTCAAAAAAATCGAACTTCCAAATATTTTTTAAAATTAATTTACTGATAATCAATAACTTATAATAAACTTAACACATAGAAAATCCCGTCCACATGTCTGTAGATACACTTAAAAGTTACAAATGACTGTCTCTCACTTGATTAAACTCCAAGACTGATTATTTGCTTTGGTTATTATTCATTAAACATTTTTTTTCATTTTTTACTAAAAAAATTCATTTAAAGCGGTTTGTTATTAGCTTTATTAAAATTTTAAAACAAAAAAAGCGTCCTTTTTTGAAGGACGCTTGGTATATTTTTGCTTAAAAAACGTATTGCTTATAAAATATCACTCAAAACATCCTGAAAATATCAGGTAAAAACGGTCTCTTGACACTAATTCTAGTGCCATTCCGTTAAAACTGATAGGTTGTTTTGCTATATTCATGGGTACAAATGTAAGATATTTTTTAAATTTGATTGATTTTAAAATAAATTCTTCAAAAAAAAGAGGTTTTAATTTAAAAAATCAGCTTGCAAACGTTGCTTAAAGCGGTCAATAGGTTTCAAATCGACATCAATTTCACCATTAGTCACATCAAAAGGGTCATCTAAACCACTCACTAATAAATACAAATAACAAAAAAGAAACGTCATGAAAGCAGTTACAAAATAATCAGCTGCATCGCTTTTAAACTTGGTAATTAGCAATAATACAACTACAATAAACAAAATACTTCTCAACAAAGTGTAAGCTGGTTGAATAAAATTATTTCTAGAAATATAATACGCACGCGTCAATTGCTTGCGCATAGCATTGGTATTTTCTTGTACTCCTTTGATAGCTTCCTTGTCTACACCCCTTTCGGCAAAATAGTACGCAATTTCATTCGATTTGCGTAACAAAGGAAAAATCACATTTGAATCTTTACTACTAGAATAAATCCATGCCATAATTCCATCGGTTATGGTTAATAATTCTGTTCGAAGGTAGGTTTTATCCAAAGGTTCTTTACATAAATCGGTAGTACCAGTTCTAGGAGCACGTAAAGCTAAATACATCCAATCCTTAATGGCTTCTAGGTTTGAAGCTACTTCCCCTGGGATTTTTTCACTTTCTTTAAAATCGGCCATAGTACCCGCCAATAATAAACCAAAAACAAAAAAAGCTCCGGTAAAAATAATGGTTATATCTGATAATTCAATAAGGTCATGGAAGTCTTGTCCTTGAAAGGATAATTTTTTGAATACAAAATTTTTTAACAGTAAAATAGCTATAGCTGCAACTATCGATTTGATGATAATGGTTCGGTTAAATAAAAACTTCATTGGAGAAAAATTTAAAAAAAATGCAAAAATAAAATATTTAGAAGAAATTCATCCATTTAATCCTCCTATTCTACAAAGAGCAAATTATAAATTATCCAATGGCATCCTAGCTGATTTACCTAAACGAATGATAAAATTGAGACCAATTATTACTTTTGGTTTACTGATAAAAATACAATAGATACATCCCAGAAATTATTTATCCTTTAAAAACGCTTCTTCTTCAGGTGTGATATCAACCACCGCATAAACAGGCGCTTTAGCAATTACTAATTCATCTAATACATGCACCAAGTTTCCATAAGTAGATTTTTTTGAAGCTTTGACCAGCACAATTATCCCTTTCTTAGGGTCGCCATAATATGCTTGAATATCTTTATTTTTCTGAATTAACACCTTTGCTAAGTCATCATTTTTATACGAAAAGGTCTTTGGTGTATCATAAGGTGCTTCCAAAAGACCTTGATACATCACAATTTTATCCTCATCTAATAAAACAGTGAAATCCCTATCATGAGCATAAAAACAACAAATTTCACCACCACATCCTTCTCCTCCCTCAGGCATTCCCAAATCCAAACCATTTGGACGGGATAAAAACGAAGTCAACATAAAGAAAACAATCAGTAAAAAAGAGATGCTAACCATAGCGGTTAAGTCTACTCTCGGTTTTAAGTTTTTAGATTTACGTGTTAGGGGGTTTCTTCCGAAGGTATGTCTAGATTGATCCATAGGTGTCGATTTAGCGTTACATTTATATTAACAAGAATTATACCATAATACCCTGTAATACAAAAAAAGCCGACTCTTTTCAGAATCGGCTTTACATTTTTATTTTGGGCTAAATTTATGCGTCAATATTAGCATAAATCGCATTTTTCTCAATAAATTCTCTACGTGGTGGCACTTCATCCCCCATTAACATAGAGAATACACGGTCAGCTTCCGCTAAACTATCAATAGTCACTTGACGTAATGTACGATGTTCAGGGTTTAGCGTTGTTTCCCACAACTGCTCCGCGTTCATCTCTCCAAGACCTTTATAACGCTGGATATTTGCTCCACCGCCCATTTTCTCGTTGATGGCATCACGCATTTTTTCGTCCCAAGCGTACTCTTTTTTAGTTCCTTTTTTCACTAAATATAAAGGAGGTGTTGCAATATATACGTGTCCTTCTTCAATTAACTCCTTCATAAAACGGAAGAAGAATGTCAAGATAAGTGTAGAAATGTGACTACCATCAATGTCGGCATCACACATGATTACTACTTTATGGTAACGTAATTTTTCTAAATTCAAAGCTTTACTATCTTCCGCAGTACCTACGGTTACCCCTAAAGCGGTGAAAATATTACGAATCTCTTCGTTTTCAAACACTTTGTGATGCATTGCTTTTTCCACATTCAAAATTTTACCACGTAACGGTAAAATTGCTTGGAAAGCACGGTCACGACCTTGTTTCGCCGTTCCACCCGCCGAGTCCCCCTCGACAAGGAAAATCTCACATTTTGAAGGGTCTTGTTCAGAACAGTCAGATAATTTACCAGGTAAACCACCACCGCCCATCACGGTTTTACGCTGCACCATTTCACGAGCTTTTTTAGCCGCATGACGCGCTTGAGCTGCAAGAATTACTTTCTGCACGATGATTTTAGCATCATTTGGATTTTCTTCCAAATAATTTTCTAACATTTCTGCAACGGCTTGCGAAACTGGAGAAACCACCTCACGATTCCCAAGTTTGGTTTTCGTTTGCCCTTCAAACTGTGGCTCTGAAACTTTTACAGAAACAATAGCTGTAAGTCCTTCACGGAAATCATCACCTGAAATTTCAAATTTTAATTTTTCTAACAAACCAGAAGCATCGGCATATTTTTTCAACGTACGCGTTAATCCCATACGGAAACCTTGCAAATGCGTTCCTCCTTCGTGTGTATTGATGTTATTTACATACGAAAAGATATTTTCAGAATAACTATCATTATAAATTAAGGCAACTTCAACAGGAATTTCTCCTTTGTCATTTTCCATTGAAATCACATGACCAATAATAGGCACACGGTTTCCATCAAGGAATTTAACAAACTCTTTTAAACCTTCCTTAGAATGGAAAGTTTCACCAACATCTTTCCCGTCTTTATCCTGCTCTCTTTTATCTGTAAGCGTAATGGTTATTCCTTTGTTCAAGAAAGCCAATTCACGCATACGCGCTGCTAAGGTATCATAAGAATACTCTAAGGTTTGCTGGAAAATAGTACCATCAGGCTTAAACCAAACGGTAGTACCACGTTTATCCGTTTCGCCCACTTGCTTAACTGGATATACAGCCTTACCTCTTTCATATTCTTGTTCGTAAATTTTACCTTCACGATATACGGTAGCTTTCAAATTGTCTGATAAGGCGTTCACACACGATACCCCTACCCCGTGTAAACCACCAGATACTTTATAGGAATCTTTATCAAACTTACCTCCTGCACCAATTTTGGTCATTACCACCTCAAGAGCAGATACACCTTCTTTTTTGTGCATATCCACAGGAATACCACGACCGTTATCTTCAACAGTTATAGAATTATCTTCATTGATGGTTACAGTAATTGTATCACAGTGTCCTGCTAAAGCCTCGTCAATTGAGTTATCCACTACCTCATATACTAAGTGGTGTAAACCTCTTACGCCAGTATCACCAATATACATAGATGGACGCATACGTACGTGCTCCATTCCTTCTAACGCCTGAATACTGTCGGCAGAATAATTATTCTTTTTAACTTCTTCGCTCATAAAATTTATTCGAAAAAATAGTGTTAATTGTCAAACAAGCAAATATATAAAAATGCTACCACTTGTAGGACAAAAAAGCAATTGATTTAAAACCAAGTTATCAACATATTAATAAAAAAAGTCCCGAAAATTCGGGACTTTTTAAATATGATAAAAAATACATTTTAAGCATTTAATTCAGCATGTCTTTTTTCAATTTCTTCTTTATCTTTTTTAGATAATGTATCCACTAATACTGGCGTAGCAATGAATAATGAAGAATAAGTACCCACCACAATACCGATTAACATAGCGAAGATAAATCCACGGATAGACTCTCCACCAAATACGAACATAATAGATAACACAATAATCATAGTCAATGACGTATTGATAGTTCTCGACAAAGTTGTATTAATTGATTCGTTTACGATATGATTAAAATTTCCTTTTAAATTACCTGCTAAGAACTCACGAATACGGTCGAATACAATAACTGTATCGTTCATTGAGTAACCGATAACCGTTAAGATAGCCGCAATAAAGTGCTGATCCATTTCCATATGGAAAGGCATAATTTTATATAATAACGAATATAATCCTAATACAAAAATAACGTCGTGAGCTACAGCTGCAACAGCACCTAAAGAGTAACCTAACTTACGGAAAGAAACCACTAAATATAAACCTACTACTAACATAGCACCAATAACTGCCCAGAAAGAGTTTGTTTTGATATCATTAGAAATAGCAGCACCTACTTTTGAACCTGACAATAAACCAACTTTTTTACCTTCTGTTAAAGTAATGAAGGTTTTATAATCCATTCCAGGGAAATATTTAGACAAACCATCAAATAACAATTTGTTTACTTCTTCATCCACTTCAACACCTTCAGCTTCAATCTTGTATTTAGTAGTAATTCTTAATTGGTCAGAACCACCAAACACTTTAGCTTCAGCTGGCACTTTAAAGATTTCACCTAATTCTTGAGAAACTACAGCAGCATCAACAGGTTTTTCAAATTTCACTTGAAAAGTACGTCCACCCACGAAATCAACACCTTGATCTAAACCATTCACAAAGAAAATAGATATTAAACTCACCACAGTAACTGTTAATGAGAAAGCATATGTAAATTTCTTAATTTTCAAGAAATCGAAGTTATAACCTGTAAACCAGTTTTTAGACCAGTTTGTAGTAAACGACAACCCTTTACCTTTAGCCGCATCATTATCTAAGAACATTCTTGTGATAAAAATAGAAGTAAATAAAGACGTTGCAATACCTATTAATAAAGTAGTAGCGAAACCTTTGATAGGTCCTGAACCAAACACATATAAGATAGCACCTGTTAACACGTGTGTTACGTTAGCATCAATAATTGAACGCATAGCTCCTGTCCAAGAGAAAGATTTTTTAACCGCTTCTACTAAACTTAAACCATGACGTAATTCTTCTTTTGCTCTTTCGTAAATAATAATATTCGCATCTACCGCAGTACCTAATGTTAAAACGATACCTGCAATACCTGGCAATGTTAACACAGCACCTAAGTTAGCTAACACACCAAACAAGAATAATAAGTTCACTACTAATGCAATGTTAGCATAAGTACCGGCTTTACCATAGTAAACCCACATCCATAACATAACTGCTAATAAACCTACGATAGCAGAAATAGTACCGTTATCAATAGCTTTTTGACCTAGAGATGGCCCTACCACTTCTGACTGTACAATTTCGGCAGCAGCTGGTAACTTACCTGCACGTAATACATTAGCTAAGTCTTTTGTTTCATCAATTGTAAAAGTACCTGAAATTTCAGAACGTCCACCTGCAATAGGTCCAGAAGTTACACCAGGAGCCGAGTACACCACATTATCTAAAACGATAGCAATTGCATTTTTTTGAGAGAATACTCTTCCAGTTAATTCTTCCCAAATTTTAGCACCTTTACCATTCATTTGCATAGAAACCGCAGGTTTACCCATTTGGTCAAACGTATCAGCAGCATCCACTAACACACTTCCACTCATAGGAGGCACATTAGTTCTATTACCTTTAATCGCATATATTTCAACTGCCTCTGCAGCATCATCTTTAGCTTTTCCATATAAGAAACGTACATCAGCTAAATTTGCAGGTAACAATGATTTGATATCAGCTCTTTTGAAATAAGCATTAACCGCTGCAGTATCTTTAACCGCAACAATACCTACTACTGATCCACCTTGTTGTAACGGCATTAACTTATCAAACAACGGATTGTTTCCTTTTGCTTTTGCTGTTGAGTCTTTAGCATTATCAACTAATAAATCATTTACTTTAGATGATGCTTTAGCTTCTTTAGCCACAGGTGCTTTTTCAGTTTTCTTCAAAGCTTCGTTAACTGTCATTAAGTAACTAGCAACTTCTTCTACTTTATAAGTTTCCCAAAATTCTAATTGCGCAGTAGATGACAATAATTTTTTAGCACGATCTACATCTTTAGCTCCAGGCAATTCCACTAAGATACGTCCTGTACTTCCTAACTTCACGATATTAGGTTGCGTAACACCAAATTTGTCGATACGCTCACGTAATACACCAAAAGCACTTTGTACAGACTCATCCACTTTCTTAGCAATTACCGCTTTTACTTGTGAATCAGACATATCAAACTTGATTTCTTCAGCTAAATTTCTATTTCCAAAAACATCTGGAGAAGCTAATTTAGTACCTGAACCTGCTGAAGCCGTTTCAAATGCTTCAAAGAAAGCATCTAAAAACGATTGGTTTCCTTGTTGATTTTTCTTAGCATCAGCTAAAGCTTTGTTAAATACTGCATTAGTAGAATTGTTAGCCAATCCTTTTAATACATCTTTAACAGAGATTTGAAGGGTAACATTGATACCACCTTCTAAGTCCAACCCTTTGTTGATTTGCTTGTCAGCAACTTCGTTGTAAGTAAAGTAATCTAAAAATACTTTTTGCTTACCAATTGAATCAAGGTACTTGATTTCCTTTTCTTGATTCCCGTTTGCAAATGCTTTGGCATCACTTTTAACTTTACTAGCTACAAAAGTGAAAGTAAGCTGGTAAATACTTACTAAAGCAAAAATGATTGCAAAAAACTTAATTAGTCCTCTATTCTGCATTCTCTGTAAAAAAATTAATTAATCTGTTCTAAGTTAGTTCTGGTTAATAATAATACGCCTAAATTAATAAGTGTATTTTCTAAAACGTGCAAATATATAATTCTGAATACGATAAACCAATTAATTTTCAAAAATTATATCAAAAAAAAAGACTGCAAAATTGCAGTCTTTTCAAACAATTTAACATTTTTACGATAATATTTCTGTAAGAGCATCATTCATACTCCTTACCGCTGCTGACGACTTCACAAACAACTCTTGCTCATTCGCATTCAATTGGATATCGATAATTTCCTCAACTCCATTTCGTCCAATAATACACGGAACTCCTATACAAATATCTTTCTGACCATACTCACCATCCAAATATACTGAACAAGCAATCATCTTTTTTTGATTATTTAAAATAGAATCTACTAAATAAGCCACAGAGGCTCCTGGTGCATACCATGCTGAAGTCCCTAACAAGCTTGTTAATGTTGCACCACCTACCATCGTATCGGAACTTATTTTATCTAATTGCTCTTGGGATAAAAACTGCGATACAGGAATTCCATTATAAGAAGCTAAACGCGTTAGTGGAATCATTGTTGTATCGCCATGTCCACCTATTACCATTGCAGCAATATCATTTGTTGGTTTATCTAAAGCCAAGGCCAAATAGGTTTTAAATCGCGCGCTATCTAAAGCGCCACCCATCCCTATAATCCTGTTTTTTGGAATTCCTAAGGTTTTAAAAGCTAAATACGTCATGGTGTCCATAGGATTAGAAACAATCACAAAAACCGCATTAGGCGAATGTGCCAAAAGGTTTTCAGCTACAGATTTCACAATTCCAGCGTTAATTCCTATCAATTCTTCGCGAGTCATTCCGGGCTTCCGCGGTATCCCTGACGTAATTACTACTACATCACTTTGTGCCGTTTTTGAATAATCATTTGTTACTCCAACTAATTTTGTATTAAAACCTGTATTAGTAGCACACTGCGAGATATCTAAAGCTTTACCTTCAGCAAATCCCTCACGAATATCTAACAATACAATTTCACTAGCAATTCCTCTATACGCCAATACATCGGCACAAGTAGCACCTACATTTCCGGCACCTACTATACTTACTTTCATATTTTATTTTGTTATTTGGTTATTCTACTAATTTTGAATAGCTATCCTTTTCAGATGCTTTTACCGAATATACAAAAAATATTTTACAGCAAAGACAAACAAACGTTTTATCGTTATTTTTTAAAACAAAAAAGACGAAACAGCATACACTATTTCATCTTTTACATTATACTTCAAAAACTTGTTTTACATTGGAATTTTAGGCAAGATATCCATTACATATTCATGCATCACCTGTCTATAATCTAAATGGGTTACCATGCGCAATTTCCCATGCCCCATAGAACTAATATGTATAGCTCTACTTTTTAGCTTCTCAATAATCATTCGTTCATCTAAATACGATTGAATTGAAAAAATAACAATATTTGTTTCTACAGGCTCCACCCAAGCTACCCATGGCAGTTGTTGCAACATAAACGCTAATTCTTTAGCGCGTTGATGATCATATTTTAATCGATCCACATGATTATCCAAGGCATACATTCCCGCAGCCGCTAAATACCCTGCTTGACGCATTCCTCCTCCAAAAATTTTTCGAACACGCAAAGCTCTTTTTATGGTTTTCGCATCAGAAACCAACAAAGATCCCACAGGCGCTCCTAATCCTTTAGACAAACACACTGAAATGGTATCAAACAACTCACCAAATTGTCTAGGTGATTGCCCTTTTGCCACCATAGCATTCCACAATCGAGCACCATCTAAATGGTATTTTAAATTATTTTGTACACAAACCTGCTTAATTTCTTTTAAAGTCTGAATCTCATAACAAGCGCCTCCTCCTTTATTAGTAGTATTTTCAATACTCACCATACTTGTCAAGGGTGCATGATAAAATTCAGGATCATTAATCGCTTTCTTTACCTGCTCCGCTGTAATCATTCCTCGGTTCCCATCAACTAAATTCAAAGAACAACCACTATTAAAAGCCGTACCTCCAGCTTCATATAAATAAATATGCGAAAATTTATCGCAAATTATTTCGTCTCCAGGCTGGGTATTTAATTTTATAGCCGTTTGATTTGCCATGGTTCCTGAAGGAAAAAACAAAGCAGCCTCCATTCCAAATAATGAAGCTACTTTTTGCTCTAAAGCATTGACTGTGGGGTCTTGTTTATATACATCGTCCCCTACTTTGGCGCTAAACATTGCATGCAGCATTTCCTGAGTAGGTTTCGTTACAGTATCACTTACCAAATTTATTTCCATAATTATAAAAGGATTGGTACTTTTGCTAAGGAATTAGCCACGAATACAAAATTAGATTTTAACTATTCGCGATAAGTTCCAAAAAATACAAAAATAGTATTTTAACTTTTTAACAAACTCCAAAAATAGAAATTTATTATGACAAATGCCGATCAAATAAAAGGTATTGTAGAACGCCTTGGTGCGTTGAGGAGGTATCTTTGACATAGATGCCAAACTAATCGAGATTACCAACGAAGAAGAAAAAACCTTTGCGCCTGATTTTTGGAACAATGCCAAAGAAGCTGAAGTAATTGTTCGCAATTTACGTTCAAAAAAGAAATGGGTTGAAGACTATGAAAAGGCCGTTAACCTTTCTGAAGAATTGCAAATTGCTTTTGATTTTTATAAAGAAGGTGATATTAGCGAAGAAGAAGTAGATGCTTTACACACTCAAACAACGGATTTGATTGAAAATATTGAATTCAAAAATATGTTATCAGATGAAGGTGACATTATGAGTGCTGTATTACAAATTACAGCCGGTGCTGGAGGTACAGAAAGTTGCGATTGGGCAAGCATGCTAATGCGTATGTACCTCATGTGGGGTGAAAAAAACGGCTACAAAGTAAAAGAACTTAACTTTCAAGAAGGCGATGTAGCAGGTATTAAAACTGTAACCTTAGAATTTGAAGGAGATTTTGCATTTGGATATTTAAAAGGTGAAAATGGGGTACATCGTTTAGTACGTATTTCCCCGTTTGATAGTAATGCAAAGCGCCATACTTCGTTTGCCTCTGTCTATGTATACCCACTTGTTGATGATACCATAGAAATTGCTATCAGTCCAGCTGACATTGAAATCACCACGGCACGTTCAAGCGGTGCTGGTGGCCAGAATGTAAATAAAGTTGAAACTAAAGTCCAATTACTCCACAAGCCAACAGGTATCCAGATTCAATGTTCTGAAACACGCTCACAACACGATAACCGTGAACGCGCTATGCAAATGCTACGTTCGCAGTTGTACGAAATTGAATTAAAGAAACGATTAGAACAGCGTGCCGACATAGAAGCTGGCAAAATGAAAATTGAATGGGGATCGCAAATTAGAAATTATGTAATGCATCCTTACAAATTGATTAAAGATGTTAGAACCCAACATGAAACCAGCGATGTTGAAGGTGTAATGAATGGGAATCTTGATCCATTTTTAAAAGCATACCTAATGATGATGGGACAAAAAGAAGAATAAAAAAGAAAGGGACCTTACGGTCCCTTCCTAATTTGGGTAGATTTGGGTATAATTGTTTTTGAGATTGGGCTTATTCTTGAACAATACTAACATATTGTTTTAAATCAGGTCTATCAATGGTAAAATAGTCTAACCATTTTCTTAAATGCTCTATTTCATAAGGCAACAAACTTTTTAATGCTTTGTACAATTCTTTTACAAAAAGCTTAACATCAAAGCTTACCTTTTCAAGTACTTTTTTGGTATGATCGAAAATTAATCGTGGCATAACGTTTTTATTTAGAATGAAACACTTGATTAAGAACTCATTATAAACTTACTTCAAAATTCGACAAAAAGCAAATTTAATCGACAAAACGCATTTGTATCAATAAAAAATAATATTTATCTTACAAAATAAAAATATACCATAAAAAAAAGCTGTTTAAAACAGCTTCTTATAATCTTTACTCAGTTAAATAAACAGCATATTCTCGTAACTCAGGTTTTTCAATAGTATAACTATAAAACCAATTTGATAATTCTTCAATCTCGTAAGGTAATAACGATTTTACAGCTTTTTGTAACTCTTTAGCAAACAATTTTGCATCAAAACTTACATTTTCTAAAATTGACTTTACAAAGTCAACATTTCCTTTAGGCATAATAATTTTAGTTTGTGATATTTTACGTCAAATATAACAAATTTGTGAAATTAGAATCAGATTGTTGATTCAAAATTTTTAAACCCTATCATCATCTCCCTTTTTCCTGGAGGTCCTGGAACTTTTTTAACCTCAAACCCTACGGCTTTCATATTTCTTTTTACCACTCCTCTAGCGGCATAAGTAACTAAAACACCTTTTGATTTTAAAGAACGGTACATTCGTGCAAAAATATCCTCAGACCAAAGTTCAGGTTGCACTTGAAAACCAAAAGCATCAAAATAAATCAAATCATACAGACTTTCATCATTCAATTCTTGAAAAAAAGCTTTGCGTTTAAGCAATTTAAAGTAATCCCCAAAATCAGACCATTGCTCCCATTCCGATTTATGAAATTCCTGAAAAACAGCTTCTTGGTCAAACGCCTCTAACTGACTACAATAATTGAGCAGTTTCACCTCATCTTCATGAACTGGGTAAGCTTCCAATCCAGTATACTGAATTGTTTGTTTCTTATTCAAAGCTTCTAAATAGGTTATAAAAGCATTCAATCCTGTCCCAAAACCAATTTCAAGTATAGATAGAGAATCAACATCAAACTGTTCTAACCCGTTTTTAATAAAAACATGATAAGCCTCCTGAATAGCACCCATTTTTGAATGATAACATTCATCCCATTCTACTAATTGAATCGTTGTAGATCCATCTAAAGTGGTTATTAATTTCCGTTCCAAAGTATATTACTAAAGCGTTTCTATTCAATTTACTATGCAAAACTAATCAAAATAAACGAACTCACAGTTTAGATTTAAGAATAGGAAAGCCGCTCAGCAACATCATTAATCAAAACTAACAACACCGAAACACTTTATTAGTAAACAAAAAAAATCTTAATAAAAAACATAATTCGCAATAAAAAAGAAACAAAACAATAAATAACTAAAAAACAAAACAACAACTTACAAAAAAATTACACATCTTTAATTCAGAACAAGTTTTTCATTAAATTAGCAAAAAAAATTAAGTAATGAACTTAGAAACAACTAATGAAGTTGAAATTATCAAAGTAGCTACTTCAAAAATAAATCAAGTAGATTTCGAAAATTTAACTTTTGGAACTATTTTTACAGATCATATGCTAGTTTGCGATTATCGCAATGGCGCATGGGAAAGACCTACAATTAAGCCATACGAACCTTTTACTATGGATCCTTCCGCAAAAGTATTTCATTATGGACAAGCCATATTTGAAGGCATGAAAGCCTACAAAGCAGAAGACAATTCAGTATGGTTATTTCGTCCAGAAGAAAACCATATACGAATGAATAAATCAGCGGTACGTATGTGTATGCCTGAAGTACCTGAATCTGTTTTTATAGAAGGCTTAAAAGAATTATTAAAAATAGATCAAGCTTGGATTCCAAAAGGAATAGGCAATACTTTATACATTCGCCCGTTCATGATTGCTACTGGTAGTGGAGTTATAGCTCAACCTTCCTCTGAATATCGTTTTTGTATTATTTTATCTCCTGCTAAATCCTATTATTCAGGTGATGTAAAAGTACTTATTGCCGATTATTTTAGTCGTGCCGCAAATGGTGGTATTGGAGCAGCAAAAGCTGCTGGTAATTATTCAGGGCAATTCTACCCTACTCAATTAGCACAAGAAGCAGGTTTCCAACAAATTATTTGGACTGACGACGCTACCCATACTCAACTTGAAGAGTGTGGCACTATGAATGTTTTTTTCAGAATTAACGATACCTTATATACTGCACCTACAAGCGACAGAATTCTTGATGGTATTACTCGTAAAACATTAATTACTTTAGCACAAGACAAAGGAATTGAAGTAAATGTACGTCCTGTATTGGTCGAGGAAATAATAACAGCCGCAGAAAATGGAAGTTTAAAAGAGATTTTCGGTGCTGGTACAGCTGCTGTTGTAAGTCCTATTTGTGGTTTTCAATACAAAGACACTTACTATGAGATTGTGAAACCAGAAAATAGTTATGCCAAATTATTGAAAGATGCATTGACTCAATTGCAACATAAATTAACTGAAGATAAATTCGGTTGGACTATAAAAATCTAATACATTACTGTATTAAAACTAAAAAAGGCGATGCAAATCGTCTTTTTTTTTCACCGCAAAACCACAATATTAAAAAATAGAAAAACGTCTCATTTGAGGCGATGAGACGTTTTAAAAAACTAACCAAACCAAACTTTAAATCTCTTACTTCAACATAAAAAGATTTGTAAAGTATTTTTTCCCTTCTTTATTAGTTCGTATTGCAATCCCAAAATGGGTAAACTTTCCTTCAATATTCGCTCTATGTCCATCACTTGCTAACCAAGCATTAAACACACTCTGAGGTGTTGCATAATTGAAAGCCACATTTTCACTCGCATTTTTAGCACCTAAATTAGTAACTAAAGCTTGATAACGATCTTGAAAATAATCGTGAGAAACTTTCCCCACAGAGATCATATAATTATCATGACCTTCCGCAACTGAAGATATGTAATCTATTTTTTCTAAAACCGAAAACCCTTTTGATTTTCTATATTCATTCACTAATCTTAAAACTTCTTCTTCTTCAGAGGTATAATTGTATTTAGCAGTAGGTTGTGCTGTTACAGTAGTTGGATCTTGAGCTACATCTTCTTTTGAACATGATACAAAAGAAACTGACATTACAAACAATAAAGCGATTTGGGGTAAAAAATTTCTCATCATAGTTTTATAGTTTTATTTTGTTGTAAATTTTTAAATATCAAACACTTAACTCATTTTGACAGTACAACATTAATAATAAAAACGATGAAATACATAAAAAAATCGATGAAATGCTCAAAAAACAATCTTTATAAAGAATAAACGTACATTTTAAAATTTAAACCACTATACTTCAACACATTAAAAAAACACATATCCTTTTACAAATCAATTTTTACCTTTTTTAGAAAAAGAATTAAAAAACAAAATACTGTATTAAAAATAAAATTTAGAAAGTTTAAAATTCTCAATACGTTTTCTCTATTATATCCCAAAATCTCCTCAAACCGACTGTAAACCACAAAATAGCTTATATCGTCAGCTCTAGGGTTAAAAAAAAAAAATAAAGCGACATATAGCCCTGATATTAACTATAAAAATCTATGATAGGGAGAAGCGTGGCGGGAGCTAAGACTAAATTTTGTTTATTTTCATATAAAAGTTTATCAAAGGAAAATTTATTGACTCTCCTATAGTTACCCAAGGGGACAATCCTCAAAATTATGCCATTAGACTATTAATTAAGTTTTTCATAAGACATTTGAATGTTCCTAATTTCAAAATTAAAAAGGTACAAACCAGTTATCATTACAAAAAAACGTCTTAGGTGAGCCCTAAGACGTTTTTAAAATCAAATAAAACAAACTAAACTAACAAACTAATTATTTCAACATAAACAAATTGGTATAGTACTTTTTCCCTTCACTATTTACTCGTATTGCAATCCCAAAATGGGTAAACTTTCCTTCAATATTTGCTCTATGTCCATCACTAGCTAACCAAGCATTAAACACACTCTGAGGTGTTGCGTAATTGTAAGCCACATTTTCACTAGCATTTTTAGCACCTAAATTAGTTACTAAAGCTTGATAACGATCTTGAAAATAATCGTGAGAAACTTTCCCCACAGAGATCATATAATTATCATGACCTTCAGCAACTGAAGACATATAATCTATTTTTTCTAAAACCGTCAACCCTTTTGATTTTCTATATTCATTCACTAATCGTAAAACTTCTTCTTCTTCAGAGGTATAATTGTATTTAGCAGTAGGTTGTGCTGTTACAGTAGTTGGATCCTGAGCTACATCTTCTTTTGAACATGATACAAAAGAAACTGACATTACAAACAATAAAGCGATTTGGGGCAAAAAATTTTTCATCATAGTTTCATAGTTTTATTTTGTTGTAATTTTTTAAATATCAAATACTTAACTCATTTTGACAGTACAACATTAATAATAAAAACGATGAAATACATAAAAAAATCGATGAAATGCTTAATTTTTTTAACTCTGTGAGATATTTAATACAATAAATACATAAATAACTAAAAGACAAATGGTTACAAAAAAAGCACAACTCCTTCTTTCAAAAAAGTTATGCTTTTTATTCGCCTTAAAAAAAAAAAGATTTAACTCTAATAAATATCTGGCAAAATTTTTCGCGGATTCATAATATTATTCGGATCAAAAATATACTTAATTTGTTCCATAATTTCCAATTGCATTTTATTAAAAGCTATATCCATATAATCCTTTTGAACAAGTCCAATACCGTGCTCTCCTGACAAAGTCCCTTTTAAACCTACAGTCAAATTAAAAATAGCACGTATTCCTTGAGGTATTTTCAAATTCCAATCTGAGACAGACATTTCTCCTTTAATAATATTTACATGCAAATTTCCATCACCAGCATGCCCATAACATACCGTTTTAAAACCATATTGCTTTCCAATCTCTTTAATCCCTGCTAACAAAACAGGAAGTTCATAACGAGGTACAACGGTATCTTCCTCTTTATATATAGAATGCGCTTTCACCGCTTCGGCCACACTACGTCTCATTTTCCAAAGTGTATTTTTCTGTTCCTCTGTGTCAGCGAAAAGAATTTCATCAATTGAAAAATTTTCTAGAGTGTGCATAATTTTCTCGGCCTCCAACATTAAAATTTCAGGATAATTGCCATCAACTTCTATCAATAGATGAGCTTGATGTTCAGGCTTCACTACTATATTTATCCCTTCTACATATTTCAAACTCCAGTCTATAGCATCTCTTTCCATAAATTCAAGTGCACTCGGGGTTACCCCTGATTTGAAAATTGCAGATACCGCTTCACAGGCTTGACCAGCCTCATAAAAAGGAACTAACATTAATATATTATGTTCCACTTTAGGAAGTAATTTAAGAACCGCTTTAGTGATAATCCCTAAAGTTCCTTCACTTCCCACAAACAATTGAGTCAAATTGTATCCTGTTGCATTCTTCAACGTGTTAGCCCCAGTCCAAATGATTTCACCATTAGGCAAAACTACTTCTAAATTTAAAACGTAATCTTTAGTAACCCCATACTTTACGGCACGAGCCCCACCCGAATTCTCGGCTAAATTTCCACCTATAAAACAACTTCCCATACTACTGGGATCAACAGGGTAAAACAACCCTTTTTGAGCTACAGCTTCACGTAAAACCTGTGTAATCACACCTGGTTCGGTAATTACTTGCAAATTTTTTTCATCAATTTCAAGTATGCTATTCAAACGTTCTGTTGATAAACCAATACCTTCTAAAACACATAAAGCACCTCCACTTAAACCAGTTTGTCCTCCAATAGGCACCACTGAGGTATAAAATTGGTTGGCTAATTTCATAATAGCTGCAATTTCCCTCGCATTTGCAGGTTTAACTACAACCCCCGGAGGAAAACTTAAATCTTCGGTTTCATCATGACCATACTGAATTCGGGTTTCTAAATCAGTAAAAACATATTTATCTCCTACAATTGACGCTAATTTTTGTATGAGTTCAATAGATATAGACATAGGTAAAGGTTTTGGGTAAATTTAAACATATTTCAGAAATAGCAAACTTTAAAAAAACACTAACAAAAATATTTATTGAAACGCATACGTAATTAATTATTGTTAAAAAACAAAAAAAATGATTTTTTATTAACATAAATTTTGTTAATAAAATAATTATTACTACTTTTAGATAACCCAAACAAATATATTGCCCTATGAGAACAATGTCAACCTACATCCAAAGAAAACTAGAGCGTGCTAGTTTAAACCCTGAAACATTTAACAAAGAGTTAAATCAATCAATCAAACTTTTAATTGCATCAGAAATTGATGAATTAGCAAAATGGTTTGTAACATTTACTAAAGACAAACCGCAATTAAGAAACTATAACAACAAAAATGCCTATGACAGAAATTTACTTATGAGATTTTAACAAAACAAAAAAGACTAAATCAAATACCTAATAAAACTTAGTTGTTAAAGTTGTTATTTATTAGGATGATTTAGTTTTTTCATCTTTTTCCAAACAAAAAAATCAGACTTAAATTCAAATTAAATCTGAGTTTTTTGTTTGGTTTCACTTAAAAAAAGCCCATAAAAATGAGCTTCTCAATCCACAACAAAACACCTAAAACAAACCTAGTTTATTTCCAATAATTATTTGCCGCAGCAATGGTTGCAAATTCCATAGCAACAGTTTGACCAATAGCTATTAACATAGCCGGATCTTCCGCATAAACGGGTCTAAGTTTTTCTCTCACCTCAACATCGGGTTGGGTATATTTAATAATTAGTCGAGCCATTTTAACAGCTAACTGTCTTCCTTCTTCTGGAGTATTAGTAATTAAAGAATTGTGAGGTATTAAAGCGTCCATAATCAATATTTTTTTCAAAATTAGACACCTTTTAAATAACAGACTGTGATGTACATCACAACGTGCTTATTTTTGCAAAAGCTCGAGTGACAGCTTCTCGGCTCACCCCTAAGTCGGAAGCAATTTGTTGATGGGTTAGTCGCAAACCATTAATTTCTAGTTTATTCTTATATTTTTCCATATAAGCCTGTAAGCGTTTTTCCAAATCATTAGTTTGCAAATCTACATATCGATTCAATGCATCATAAAAATTAACAGAAACTTGCTCTAAAACAAAAGCAGAAAAGTCAGGATACAATTTGATAATCTCAATTAGATCAGAAACTGGTAGCAAAAAAGCCTCCACTTCTGTTAAAGCCAAAGCCGTGAAAATAACTTTACTTTTAACTTGAATATGTGAAAAGCTGACCACACAGGCTTCACCAGATACCACATAATCAATTAACACGTCTTTTTCATTTTTAGCACAATCTAACCGCACCACTCCCTTAGTAATCAATGGCAAATAACTCGAAGTATCACCTTGGCAAACCAAATACTCGCCAGGCTTAAACTTTTTAACCAAACAACGCTTTCCTATAACTTCAAAACTCGGTATTTCCAATATTGATTTACATGCATTCATAAAATGGCTAATATTTTAAATTTTACAAAATACGATCCCACCACTCTTAAAACTGATAAAATTTGTATTTTTACAAAAATGCTTACACTTGGATACCATCAATAATAAATCAGCTCTTAAAGAAAATGAGGGAATTGAACAACCCAAAAATACTGATATTAAGTCAATTTCTAAAATACAAAAATTCAGAAAACAACAACCTTCCGCAGAGGAATTAATCTCAGAAATTTTAAAAGGCAATAAGATTTTCCTAAGCCGTGCAATCACACTCATTGAAAGCACTAATCTAAATCATCAAGAAAAAGGAGATGAAATTATTCAGAAATGCCTTCCTTTTTCAAACAAATCGGTACGTATAGGCATTACTGGGGTTCCAGGAGTAGGAAAAAGTACTTTCATTGAAGCATTCGGAAAATTCTTAACTTCTATAGGCAAAAAAGTGGCTGTATTAGCGGTTGATCCGAGTTCATCCATCAGCCACGGAAGCATTTTAGGAGATAAAACAAGAATGGAGGAGTTAGTTAAAGATGAAAATGCATTCATTAGACCTAGCGCCTCAGGAGACAACCTAGGAGGCGTAGCGAGAAAAACGAGAGAAACTATAATTTTATGCGAAGCTTGCGGTTTTGATACCATATTAATTGAAACCGTAGGAGTAGGCCAAAGTGAAACAGCCGTGCATAGCATGACTGATTTTTTCTTGCTACTAAATTTAGCTGGCGCAGGTGATGAGCTTCAAGGTATAAAAAGAGGTATCATGGAAATGGCGGACTTATTAGTTATCAACAAAGCTGATGGAGACAATATCACCAAAGCAAAACTTGCCAAAACCGAATACAACAGAGCACTTCATTTATTTCCTGAGAAAAACTCTGGTTGGATTCCTAAAGTAGCCACATGTAGTGCTTTAGAAAAAAAAGGGATTGATCAAATATGGAAACAAATTGAAAACTACTTTAGCATCACTCAAAAAAACGGCTATTTTGAAACTAGAAGAAAAAACCAAAATCAATTTTGGCTACTTGAAACGATCAATGAACAACTAAAGAACAATTTTTACAACAATGTATTAATTCAATCCGAATTAGAAAAAAACAAAAAAGCCGTGCAAAATAATGAAATATCACCTTTTGCAGCGGCTCAAAATTTATTAAAAATATATTTTAAATAATCCTTTTCTTAGGACACATTTTCAACATTAGCTTCTGCTAAAGTTTTATAAGTACCATTCGATAATTTTTCCCTAATAGCTTCAAATGCAGCTAAAGTCTCATCAATATCAGCTAAAGTATGCGAAGCAGTAGGAATCATACGTAATAAAATAATCCCTTTTGGAATTACAGGATAAACAACTATAGACAAGAAAATATTATAATTTTCTCTTAAATCATTTACCATTACCATCGCCTCAGGAATAGAACCTTCAAGATAAACAGGAGTCACACATGTATTTGTATCACCAATATTAAACCCTCTATCTTTTAACCCATTTTGAAGATAATTTACATTTTCCCATAATTTATCTTTCAATTCAGGCATGGTACGCAACATTTCTAAGCGCTTTAAAGCTCCAACTGTGAAAATCATTGGTAATGACTTAGCAAACATTTGCGAACGCAAATTATATTTTAAATAATCAATTATATCTTTATCACCAGCCACAAAAGCCCCAATACTAGCCATTGATTTTGCAAAAGTTGAAAAATAAACATCTATCCCGTCTTGACAACCTTGCTCCTCTCCTGCACCAGCACCAGTTTTCCCTAAAGTACCAAAACCATGAGCATCATCAACTAACAATCGGAAATTGTATTTTTCTTTAAGTGCAACAATTTCTTTTAATTTTCCTTGTTGTCCGCGCATTCCGAACACACCTTCAGTAATCACTAAAATACCACCACCTAGCTCTTCAGCCATTTTAGTAGCGCGTTGCAAGTTTTTCTCTAAACTTTCTACATCATTATGTTTATACGTAAAACGCTTACCCATATGCAAACGAACACCATCTATAATACAGCCATGTCCATCAACATCATATACAATAACATCATTTTTAGTCACCAAAGCATCAATGGTTGAAACCATACCTTGATACCCAAAATTTAATAAATAAGCCGCTTCTTTTCCTACAAATGAAGCTAACTCGTTTTGTAACTGCTCATGCAAATCAGTATGCCCACTCATCATGCGAGCTCCCATCGGATAAGCAGCTCCATATTGCGCAGCTACTTCAGCATCCACTTTTCTAACTTCAGGATGATTTGCCAATCCTAAATAATCATTAATTGACCAGTTTAAAATCTCTTTTCCGTGAAACTTCATACGTGGTCCTAATTCTCCTTCTAACTTTGGAAAAACATAATATCCCTCAGCCTGTGAAGCCCATTTCCCTAATGGCCCTTTATTGTTTTGAATTCTTTCGAATAAATCTTTTACCATTTTTATCTGATTTAAAAATCGCCACAAAAATATAAATTAATGCTTACTTAACAGCATGAATTAGAAAAATATCCTCGTTAAAAAAAGAAAAAGCCAAGCTTAAACGCTCGGCTTTACTCTTTAAATTTTAGACAAAAATAAATTCCAATCTAATACTAGACTTACAGCATCAATGGTATTTCACTCGACTAAACCAAATGTATTCAAATCAAGTCAATGCTGATTTACTTTTACCTAATCCTTAAACTTCTTAGTTTCTTGATTAAGAACTATGTATCAAATATAAGATTATTTTTAATAAAAACAAAAAAGTCATGCTATAATAGCATGACTTTCTTAGTTTAAGCTTATACAACACTTCTTTTTTTTCCCAAAAAAACAAAAAAACATATTTACAGGAATGCATTACTACAACAATGAAGTCTAGAAGAAAATTACCCAATTAAAAAATAGAAAGTAATAGCATTCCTTAGCGTTATTTATAAACCTAATTGTTTACTTGATTAAGAACGTGGTGCAAAACTACAACTCCCAATTTTAATTCAATTACGGTTTTTCCTCATATTTTGTTAAATGTAACATCAAGCCTAAAAACCATCATTTTTATATAAAAAAAGCCATCATTTACAGACGGCTTCTTTTCACTTTGCTTTAAACTTAAATTGTATCTCCCAAAAACAAAAAAGCAATAAAAAAGTTAAGTGGTATTTGCTATCAATAAAATTTTTCAAAAAAGAAAATTACCCAATTAAAATCAAAATTCTTGATAGCTTTAACTTCAATATTATTTGAAAGTTTAAAACAAAACAGCTTGTTTACTTGATTAAGAACGTATTTCAAAGATACAAACTCTACTTCTTTTTTTATTACGGTTTTTCCGTACTTTTTGTTAAACCTTTTTTCACTGAACAAAAAAAAACCGCAAAAATTGCGGTTTTATTCTATTTATCTTAAACTTATATTGTATCTCCCAAAAACAAAAAAGCAATAAAAAAATTAAGTGGTATTTGCTATCAATAAAAATTTTCAAAAAAGAAAATCACCCAATTAAAATCAAAATTCTTGACAGCGTTTAACTTCAGTATTATTTAAAAGTTTAAAACAAAGTAGCTTGTTTAATTGATTAAGAACGTAATTCAAAATTACAAACTCCATTTCATTATTTATTACGGTTTTTCCGTACTTTTTGTTAAACCTTTTTTCACTAAACAAAAAAAACCGCAAAAAATGCGGTTTTATTCTATTTGTCTTAAACTTATATTGTATCTCCCAAAAACAAAAAAGCAATAAAAAAGTTAAGTGGCATTTGCTATCAATAAAAATTTTCAAAAAAGAAAATCACCCAATTAAAATCAAAATTCTTGACAGCATTTAACTTTAGTATTATTTGAAAGTTTAAAACAAAGTAGCTTGTTTACTTGAGTAAGAACGTATTTCAAAGATATAAACTCCATTCCATTTTTTATTACGGTTTTTCCGCACTTTTTGTTAAACCTAAGTATTGCTTTTTTCACCTTACACATTAAACATAAAATTTAAATATAGATCTTTGTACTAAAAAAGTTCCGTACAAAAAATTACATCATGAAAATAGTTTTTGCCTCTAACAATAAGAACAAAATCAATGAAATTCAGCAAATGCTCCCAAAAGAAATTGAAATCCTAAGTTTGGAAGATATAAAATGTTTTGTAGATATACCAGAAACCGCTACTACAATTGAGGGCAATGCACAATTAAAAGCCAATTATATTACTGAAAACTTCGGATACACCTGTTTTGCCGATGATAGCGGACTAGAAGTTAATCCTTTAGATGGAGCTCCAGGTGTTCATTCAGCACGTTATGCGGGAGAAGAAAAAGATGATGTTAAAAATATTGAAAAATTATTAACTGATTTAAAGCCTTTTAGCAATGCAAAAGCTAATTTTAAAACTGTAATCTGTTTAAATTTGAATGGACAGCAACATTTGTTTACTGGTATTGTTAATGGTGAAATTATAAAACAACCAAGAGGCACGCAAGGTTTTGGTTATGACCCTGTTTTTGTCCCAGAAGGGTTTGAAAACACCTTTGCTGAAATGACTATGGAAGAAAAAGCAATAATAAGTCACCGCGGAAAAGCTGTTAAACAATTGATTGATTTTTTAACAAAAATGCAATTTCAAAATAGCTAAAAAGCTGATTTTTAAACATTTTTCAAAAATACTTCCCATTTCTAACTGCTAACTCAAAACTTTTTACGTACCTTTGCGCCCAATTTAAAAATATAGAATGAATAAATTTGAACAATTAGGTCTTAATGAATCGCTAGTGCTGGCGATTAAAGATCTAGGATTTGAAAATCCATCTGATGTACAAGAAAAAGCGATTCCTCTATTATTAGAGCAAAACACCGACATTGTTGCATTAGCGCAAACTGGAACAGGAAAAACCGCAGCTTTTGGTTTTCCAATGATTCAAAAAATTGACGCTGAAGACAGAACAACACAAGCCTTAGTTTTATCACCTACACGTGAACTTTGTTTGCAAATTGCTAACGAAATAAAACTTTACTCTAAATATATCAAAGGTTTACATACGGTAGCTGTCTATGGAGGCGCAAGTATTAATGATCAAGCAAGAGACGTAAAAAGAGGAGCACAGATTATAGTGGCTACCCCAGGTCGTATGCAGGATATGATTAACCGTGGTATGGTTAATATTAAAAACATTTCTATCTGTGTTCTAGATGAAGCAGATGAAATGTTAAACATGGGATTCTATGATGACATCTGCTCTATTTTATCAGATACCCCTGAAGATAAAAACACTTGGTTGTTTTCTGCAACTATGCCTGCAGAAGTTGCAAGAATTGCTAAAAAATTCATGCACGACCCTCAAGAAATTACAGTTGGTCACAAAAACCAAGGAAACACAAACGTGTCACACGAATTTTTCTTAGTTAATGCCCGTGACCGTTATGCTGCTTTAAAACGTTTAGCAGATGCTAACCCAGATATTTTCTCGGTGATCTTTTGTAGAACCAAAAGAGACACGCAAGCCATTGCTGAAAAATTAATCGAAGACGGATATAATGCCGCTGCTTTACATGGCGATTTATCACAAGCGCAACGTGATGGTGTAATGAAATCGTTCCGTGGTCGTCAAATACAAATGTTAGTTGCAACTGATGTTGCTGCTCGTGGTATTGACGTAGATGACGTGACTCACGTAATCAATTACCAATTACCTGATGAAATTGAAACTTATACGCACCGCTCAGGACGTACAGGTCGTGCCGGAAAATCAGGTACTTCTATGGTGATTATTACTAAAAGTGAATTGCGTAAAATTTCTCAAATTGAACGTATCATCAAAACGAAATTTGAAGAAAAACCTATTCCTAGCGGAACCGATATTTGTGAAATCCAGCTATACCACTTAGCGAACAAAATCAAGGATGTAGAAGTGGATCATGAAATTGACGCGTATTTACCAGCTATTAATGATGTATTAGCAGATTTGTCAAAAGAGGAATTGATTAAGAAAATGGTTTCGGTAGAATTTAGCCGTTTCATTACTTACTATAAAAAATCTCGTGATATCCACCAAGAAGCAGCCGCAGCAGGCAAAGCAGTTATCCCTACAGAAGGAGCTGTACGTTTCTTTATCAATATCGGGGCTCGTGATGGTTTCGAATGGATGGAATTAAAAGATTATTTAAAAGAAAAATTAGAATTAGGTCGTGACGATGTTTTCAAAGTAGATGTAAAAGAAGGTTTCTCTTTCTTTAATACAGATGCAGAGCACATTGACTTAGTAATGAATACTTTAAACGGTTCTACTTTAGAAGGTCGTCGTATCAATGTAGAAATCTCTAAAAATGACGGTGGTTCTAACAATAAGCGTAGAGATCATAATGGTCGTGGTGAACGTTCAGAACGTCGTGACGGTGGAAGACGCGAAGGTGGTGAACGCAGAGAAAGACGTGACGATCGCGCTCCAAGAGGCGAAAGACGCGAAGGCGGTAGATCATCTGAAAGAAGAAGTTCTGACGATAGAGCACCTAGAAACGAAAGAGGACCTCGCCGTTCTGACAGCTCTAGCGCATCAAGTAGCACTCGTAGAAGAAGAAGCTAAAACTTTTTGTTAATTTTCTTATAAACTGTAAAATATCTCGTAACGTTTAGTTACTTTAGCCCAGAGAAATTTGGTCATGAGATATTTTACAGTTTTATTTTTAAGTTTATTTACAACAATCTTGTTGGCACAAGAAACTTCCGTAAAAGGAACCATCGTAAATAGTAATACACTGACTCCTATTTGGAATGTAAACATTGTCAATACGAACAAAGTTAAAGGCGCCATCTCAGACGCTAAAGGAAACTTTGAAATTAATGCAGACCTAAACGATGTGTTACTTGTTTCTTGTTTAGGTTTTCAATCAATAGAGATTAAAGTGACCAATGACTGGTTAAAAAATCAAAACACCCGCATCAAATTGACTGAAAAAGCCTACGCTTTAGAAGAAATTGTGATTCCTCCCTACGAATTGACAGGCTATTTAGAAGTCGATTCAAAATTAATCCCCGAAAGAGAAAATTACTGGTATTCCATAGCTGGGCTTACTAAACGTTATGAAGGTGGTGAAAATTCCCCTAATGCATTTAATCGTGTAATAGGCTCACTATTTAACCCTGCAGATGCCTTATATAATTTCTTTGGAAAAAAACCTAAAGAATTAAAAAAACTAAAGGAATTACGCAATGATGAAAAACTACGTGGTATTTTGCAAAATCGTTACGATCGTCAAACTATCTATTTAATGTTTGGTATCAATGAAAAAGAATTAAACGAAATTCTTTCGCGTTGTAACTATTCTGAATCATTTATGAAAACAGCTAATGATTTACAAATCTTAGATGCCATCAACGGATGTTATGAAGAATATAAGGTATTGAAAAAGAGTTAACTCATTCTTTTCCAAATAAAAATACCACGAAATCATCAAAATTAAAGGTGAATTCGTGGCATTTTGCTATAGTTAAATTACTAACTATTCTCTAAATATCTTTGCGTGATAAAATCAATATCTTTTATCGATTTACGCGACCAATCAATACGTTTTTCTAATAATTCTGCTTCAGAAAGTTTCCAATCAATAGCTGAATGGCGTAATCGAGTGGAGATATTTTGCAAAATAATAGCTGCCGATACCGATATATTCAAGCTTTCAGTAAAACCAACCATAGGTATTTTCATAAACCCATCAGCTTGACGAATAACCTCCTCTGACAAACCATGTCTTTCGGTTCCAAAAAAAATAGCCGACGGTTTCGAAATATCAAAATCTTCCAACATACAATCATTTTCATGAGGTGTAGTAGCAATAATCTGATATCCTTTTTGTTTTAGAACCTCTATACAATCTTGATGATTCGAATACCTATTAATATCCACCCATTTTTCAGCACCTAGAGCAATTTCTTTATCAATCTTTTTCCCAAAACGCTGCTCTATAACATGCAATTCCTGAACACCAAACACTTCACAACTACGCATTACAGCACTTGTATTGTGCAACTGATAAACATCTTCACAAACAACTGTAAAATGCTTAGTCCGATTTGCTAAAACTCTTTTAAAACCTTCTTTTCTACTATCTGTAATAAATTCTTCTAAATAAGCCAAATATGCTTCGTCTTGAAAAAGCTCTTGCATCATATCTTTTTTTTGGCAAAAATAACTATTCTTTAACTTTTACACCGAATTTTTACCTTTTCAAGAATATTTAAAAAAATCACCCTAATTTTAGACCTATCCGTACCTAATTCATTGCCTTTTTCAATTGGAACACCAAAAAAATCTTTTTTTTTCAAATAGATTTATCTCCAAAAAAAATACAGTTTAAAAACCTTACTATCAAAATAATACAATTAAAAACCCGACTTCATTCATATAAGACTGAAATTAGACAAAAGAAAACTTTTAACAAAACTCTTGCAAAACTAAAAAACTAACGTATATTTGCACCGCAATCAAGCAGAATTGCTGACGCGATGGGGAGATACTCAAGCGGCCAACGAGGACGGACTGTAAATCCGTTGGGAAACCTTCGCAGGTTCGAATCCTGCTCTCCCCACAAGACATCCATTATTGGATGTCTTTTTTTTTTTACAAAATCAAGAAAAGCTTTTCAATCTTTTTTCTTAACTTCACCTACCCTTATTTAACACATTTAAAATCAAATGAAAAAGAAAATAGCAGTCTTAACAGGTGCAGGTATGAGCGCCGAAAGCGGAATCAGCACCTTTAGAGATTCCAATGGATTATGGGAAAACCACAACATAATGGAAGTTGCTTCACCTGATGGATGGAACAAAAATCCCGCCTTAGTTCTTGATTTTTACAATAAACGACGCGCACAACTAAAAGAAGTTTCTCCCAATAGAGGGCATGAAATTTTAGCTGAATTAGAAAATGATTTCGACCTACATATAATCACTCAAAATGTAGATAATTTACACGAAAGAGCTGGAAGCACCAAAATCATACATTTACACGGTGAATTAACAAAAGTAAGAAGCGAAACCAACCCGAGACACACGATAGACTGGACTGAAGATTTGCATCTTGGAAACACAGATTCACAAGGCAACCAATTACGCCCTCATATAGTTTGGTTTGGCGAAGCAGTTCCGGCTATTGACTTAGCCATCCCTATCATGCAGGAAGCCGACATACTCATCATTATCGGTACCTCTCTACAAGTCTATCCCGCCGCAGGACTGATGCATTACGCAAAAACCAACGTCCCCGTATATTACATTGACCCAAAACCAGCAGTAATTCGAGATTTAGCTAATCCCTTAGAAGTCATTGCTATGAACGCAAGTGACGGTTTAACAAAACTGAAAGAGGCATTAGTTAGTGAGCGGTAATCAGTGGTCAGTGGTCAGCGGTCAGTGGTCAGTGGTCAGTAATCAGTAATTAGTACCGAATTAAAGCTGTTTAAAGTTATTTTTAAACTTTTAAACTTTTAAACTTTTAACTCCCAACTTTCTTTTATCTTTGCGCTTTCTTAAAAACAACACAACAAAATATGCAATTGACTGAATTGAATGCTATTTCACCTATTGATGGTCGTTATAGAAATAAAACGGTTTCCTTAGCACCTTTTTTCTCTGAAGAAGCCTTAATCAGATACCGAGTTTTAGTAGAAGTAGAATACTTTATTGATCTTTGCGAGGCTGGTATCCCACAATTAGCTGGTATCGAAAAATCAGTTTATCCTGAGTTACGCAAAATGTATGAAAACTTTTCTTCGGAAGATGCTTTGTGGATAAAAGAAACTGAAAAAACCACCAATCACGATGTAAAGGCTGTTGAATATTTCATCAAATCAAAGTTTGATACTTTAGAATTACAAGACTACAAAGAATTTATCCATTTCGGATTAACTTCCCAAGATATTAACAACACGGCTATACCACTTTCAACCAAAGAAGCCTACGAAAAGGTATATTTACCGACTTTAATGCAAGTTATTCAAAAGCTGAAAGAGTTAAGCTCAGAATGGGCAAATGTACCCATGCTAGCTCGCACACACGGACAACCCGCTTCCCCTACACGCTTAGGAAAAGAAATTTTAGTTTTTGTAGAACGTTTAGAGGAGCAACTCCGTTTGTTATACAACATCCCGTTTGCAGCTAAATTTGGCGGAGCTACTGGTAACTACAATGCACACAAAATCGCTTACCCTAATAACGACTGGAAAGCTTTTGGCACAAAATTCGTAGAAGAAACTTTAGGCTTAAAACATTCATTTCCTACCACACAAATTGAGCATTACGACCATTTTGCTGCATTTTTTGATGCCTTAAAAAGAATCAATACCATCCTAATTGATTTAGACCGCGATATTTGGACGTATGTTTCTATGGACTACTTCAAACAAAAAATCAAAGCAGGGGAAGTAGGATCAAGCGCTATGCCACACAAAGTAAACCCTATCGATTTTGAAAACTCAGAAGGAAACTTAGGGATAGCCAACGCGATTTTCGAACATTTATCAGCTAAACTACCTATTTCTAGATTACAACGCGATTTAACAGACAGTACAGTACTACGCAACACAGGAGTCCCTATAGGACACACTATTATTGCCTTTGAAGCCACCTTAAAAGGATTAAACAAATTACTGTTAAATGAAACCAAATTTGCCGAAGATCTTGAAAAAAACTGGGCAGTAGTAGCAGAAGCAATTCAAACGATTTTACGACGCGAAGCTTATCCTAATCCATACGAAGCTTTAAAAGATTTAACAAGAACTAATACAATCATAAACAAAGATTCCATTCATGCTTTCATTGACACCCTAAACGTTTCAGACAGCATTAAAAATGAGTTAAAAACAATCACACCTAGCAACTATTTAGGAATTTAACCCAAAATAATTACATAAATACAATTCCGAAATGGACAACATTCAAAACTGAATACATTTCGGAATTGTTTTCATAAACAAAAAAACACTTCAAATAATGTACACCGTATTAGCTAAAATCAACAAAATTATACTTCCTAGCTTCACCAAGCAACAATTAGATCCTGCAAGCGCAAAGAAATGGCAACTAGCTATTTTAGCCTACCGATATTACATTACTTGCCGAGCACTATCTAATAAGTAATTGCGGCAAACACAGGATGATTTCCTATTTTGGCTCGTCCATTCAAAAAAGTCAACTCGATAAGGAAATTACACTGTACAATTTCACCTCCCAGTCGTTGCACTAGCTCACAAACCGCTTTAGCTGTCCCTCCTGTAGCTAAAACATCATCATGAATTAAAACCCTCTCTCCAGGCTTTATAGCATCTATATGCATCTCTAACACGTCCTGACCGTATTCAAGCTCATAAGTGGCTGAAATCGTCTCATAAGGCAACTTCCCCTTTTTACGCACGGGTACAAATCCTACATTCATTTGTTGCGCTAAAAGCATCCCGAAGAAAAACCCTCTCGACTCAATCGCCACCACTTTATCAACAACTATAGATTCAGTAGCTGATAAAAGCTGCTTCAACATCAAATCTCTCGCTTTAGGCTCTAATAATAGCGGTGTAATATCTTTAAACAAAATTCCTTCTTTTGGAAAATCCTGAATATCACGTAAATAGTTTTCAATTTTCATTTTATGCATTTTTTATTTTGCAAGATAGAGAAATATAACTATATTTGCACCCGCAATCAGGAAGTTAATTCCTGATACAAAAAAAAGGCCTCGTGGCGCAACTGAATAGCGCATCTGATTACGGCTCAGAAGGTTACAGGTTTGAATCCTGTCGAGGTCACAAAACACAAGTTCAAAATAAAATTACCGGCCTCGTGGCGCAACTGAATAGCGCATCTGATTACGGCTCAGAAGGTTACAGGTTTGAATCCTGTCGAGGTCACAAAACATTTAAGTTCAAAAATTACAATTACTGGCCTCGTGGCGCAACTGAATAGCGCATCTGATTACGGCTCAGAAGGTTACAGGTTTGAATCCTGTCGAGGTCACAAAAACAAAACCTGCTTTCAAGCAGGTTTTTTAGTTTTACCTTAAAAGCAAAAAAAAACCGATTTTTTTACAAAAAACCGGTTTATACTATCCAAAAAAAATCTCCCCTAAAACCCTAAATCCCTTTCAATTTCCTCCATTTCAATCATATCATGCGCCTCTAAAAGCGTAGGCACCACCAAAACATCTTCAGGTACTTCATTAAAATCAATACCTTCAGCAACCAGTACAAATGATTTACCATTTGCTTTATGCTGCTCAGAAATACTTACAAACTCAGCAATGCGCTCAAGAGTTACGGTCTTATCGTGAGAAATATCTAAAATCAAATTTGTTTCTTTAAAAGAATGATACTGCGCTTGAATTTTTTCCAAGAAAGCACTCAAATTTCCTTCAGTATCTTTTATAATAGTGGTATGTCCTTTTTGTTCAACTTTCATTTGTTCAATTAATTTCATCTAATTTAAAGAATGTTTGACTAAATAAAAATGATTTTTGTTATTTAATTTTTGATGCCAGTAAATAAATCACTGCCATGCGAACTGCTACGCCATTTTCCACTTGATCTAAAATAACCGACTGCTTAGAATCGGCTACATCACTCGTAATTTCAACCCCTCTGTTAATAGGGCCTGGATGCATGACTACAATTTCTTTATTTAACGAATCTAAAAATTCTTTATCTAAACCATATTGCATACTGTATTCGCGGGTAGAAGGAAAATAACTAATATCTAAACGCTCGTTTTGTACACGCAACATATTAGCCACATCACACCATTCTAAGGCCTTGCGTAAATTTGGCTCCACCTCTACTCCTAATTCACGAATGTATCGTGGGATTAAAGTGTTAGGTCCACAAACCTTCACTTGTGCCCCCAATTTTTGCAAAGAATAGATATTAGATAATGCCACACGCGAATGCAGAATATCCCCTACAATCACCACTTTTTTACCAGCTACATCACCTAAACGCTCACGAATTGTGTAAGCATCTAACAAGGCTTGTGTAGGATGCTCATGCGCCCCATCACCGGCATTTACAATACTTGCTTTTACATTTTTAGATAAAAAAACAGCTGCTCCCGGCGAAGAATGACGCATCACGACCATATCTACTTTCATCGCCAAAATATTATTCACCGTATCAATCAGCGTTTCCCCTTTAGTTACCGATGAACTCGAAGCTGCAAAATTTACCACATCAGCCGATAATCTTTTTTGAGCTAATTCAAAAGAAAGCTTGGTGCGTGTACTATTTTCAAAAAAGATATTGGCTATCGTAATATCACGTAACGAAGGCACTTTTTTTATCGGACGATTAATCACTTCTTTAAAATGGTCAGCTGTTTCAAAAATCAACTGAATATCTTCTTCTGTAATATATTTTATTCCTAAAAGGTGATTTACACTTAACTCCTTCATTTTATTTGGTAATTATTTCAACTGAATCTTCTCCGTGGATTTCTTGCCACTTTACTACTACTTTTTCATTATTAATCGCATCTACCTGACGACCTCTATAATCAGGCTGTATGGGCAAATGACGACTAAAGCGACGGTCTACTAACACTAACAATTCTACTTCTATAGGGCGACCAAAAGATTGCATCGCTTGTAGAGCGGCATTGATACTTCTACCGGTATACAAAACATCGTCGATAAAAATGACTTTTTTCCCTTCAACCAAGAAGTCGATTTGTGTTTTGTTGGCTTCTAAAGTTTCTCCACGACGAAAATCGTCACGGAAAAAAGTAATATCTAAGAATCCTAAGGGAATATTTTTCACTTGATATTCTTGTTCAAGTATTTGAACCAAACGTTTCGCTAAATAAGTTCCTCTGGGCTGAATACCGATTAAAACGGTTTGAGAAAAATCGAGATGATTCTCGATAAGTTGACAGGCCAAACGATGCAGTATAATATTTACTTCTTTAGAAGTAAGGAGCGTTTTATGACTCATATTGTGTTATTTCGTTTGGAGTGTAAATTTATGCTTTTTATTTTATTAAACCATATAAGTCCCTTAAGAAATTGAAACACATAAAAAGTAAAAGAAAGCTTTCAAAAAGTAAAGCCACGAATTCACAACAAGCGTACACTTAGTGAATTCGTGGCTTAAAATCTTTTTTAGCTTGTTATTGCTTTACAAACTTCGTATGACTTGTTCCTTTATTGGTCTTAATTTTTATGAAATAATTTCCTGTACTTAAACTAGATACATCCATAGTTTTACTCGTTTGCATATGAGGCACAACCAACACTAATTGTCCAAGAGTATTATAAACTTGAACCGAATACAGTTCAATATCAGATTTTGTTTCTAGAGTTACATTCGAAGAAGCAGGATTTGGAAACAAATTAAAATAAGTTTCAAACTCAAAATCCTGATTAGCTAAAGCAGCAATAATTGTCGTAGCCGTATTTGTGGTAATTGGGAAATTATAATCAAAATAAATATTGGCGTTTTTAGAAAAAGTATCACCTACAACTAAGGATGCCTTAGTTTTTAATTTAAAAGACACATAACCATCATTGGTTGCATCATCAAACGGAAGATTGATATCTTCAAAAATAAATTCTACATTATTTCCATTGATTCTCGTATAAAAATCATGACTTCCTTTGATTGGAATGATTGAATTCACATCATATTTAGCATTATCCACCACGTCTTTTACCACAATATTAGTAGCATTAGCACTACCTGTATTTTCAAAACGAATCATGTAATGCACATAATCACCAATTTTAGATGTTGATACTTTTGTCCCTTCTAAGCAAGTGATATCATTTGGATCAAATGAATTTACAACGGTTTGATTTAAGGTAAAGGTATTATCATTTGGCATTTCATCTGAATTACCTGAAGAAACAGTCGTCGTATAACTTAAAACGTCACCCCCATTAACCGCTGGAGATTCCATAGGAGAATTGATATTGAATACTACATCAATAGTTTTGGTTTCAAATGGTTGTAAATTAGTATAATCCCAAGTTAATAATCCAGTCGATTGTATAGGAGTTGCACTAGACGAAACAAAATCCATTTTTGAGTCATCAAAATTTAAACTTATGCTTCCGTTTTCAACTTGATTTCCTTTGTTTTTGTATATGATTTTGTATTTAGCATCAAAACCAGGTCGAGCGGCTTCAGTTGGTATAACTGAAACTTCTACATCATGATGTGTTCCATTAGGAGTTACGCAAAAATCTTGTATAAAAGGACTGGCTTGTGTTGGAAAAGTTACAGTTACATTAGTTGGCGAAATAGTAAAATAAGTTGGATTTTCGATAATTGGAGTTAAAAAAATATTACCGGCTTGAACGAATGTTTTATATTCACCTGATGAATTAGAAATTATTGTTTCTGGTTTAGTTTCATTAGTAATTAACTTCAGATTTGGATATATTCTATCAAATTCATCACAACCATTATTATTAGTATCAAATTTATTTTTCCCTTTTATTGTAAAATATTGACCACCTGGCTCAAAACTACAATAGCTATTTACAACTGTATTAGGTTCAATTAATCCTGAATTTAAAATTTGTTGCAATTCCTGTGAATTGTCATCAATACAAATAAACTTAGGTCTTGGATAACCAGAACTATATCCGCGGTCATAAAATAATGAGTTTAATAAAGAGCCATTTTTTAATATTAAAACATTGATTACATTCTCAGAAATATTTAAGGTTTCAAGCTTATTTAAACAACTAAAATCGAAGATTTCTGGCTCACCTCCTTCTAAATAAAACGAATTCAAATACTTAAGATTTGGTATTTCACAATAATTTATATTTACAAAGCTGTTACTAATATTTAAATCAACCAAATTTGCGCACCCTGCTAAAGCTACATTTACTCGAGCGCTAGTAAATGGATGATTTACTTGTCTAATACCAACTAGACTCAGTTTAACCAAATTTGTCAAACCTGATAAATTAATTAAATCAAAACCCTCACAAATAGAGCTTCCTATAATAATTTCTTCGAGATTATGATTTTCAGTTAAATCAAGTGTTCCTTTAAAAAAGTTGTATTCTGTATATAAGAATTTTAAATTTTCGAAAGCATTAATTCCAATAATATTATCAATACCTACATAATTTGGTGACCCAGCTAATTCATCAAATAACTTTAAACTTGTTACATTACTAGCTTCTGTCAATTGAATTTCTCCATCATTATTTGCATCAATTTTAAAATAATCTCCTGCCAAGTTTTTAGCAATTTGATTATTAGAATCTGCCTCCAACAAAATCGCCTTGAACTTAACGTTGGAAAAATTAATATTCTGCGTATTAGCACTAGTATAAAGACCTAAAGCTATCAATAAAAAATAGAATTTCTTCATTTATAAAAATTTAGTGGTGCAAAAATAACAAAAAAAGCCTCACAGAAATGTGAGGCTTTTACTACTTAGAGTCAAGAAATATTATTTCTCTCCTCTTTCCATTTTAGCTTTTAATTCAGCTAAAGCGTCGATATCACCTAAAGTTGATTTCTCAGCTTGAGTAGAAGTAGTTTTAGTTTCAGCTTCTTTAACTACTTTCTCTTCTTCTTCACGGAAGATAGCTGTGTGAGACGCTACTACTCTTTTGAATTCTTTGTTGAATTCAATTACTTTGAAGTCAGCTGTATCACCTTTTTTCAATTTTTTACCATCTTCTTTTTCTAAATGACGTGTTGGAATGAAAGCAACAACATCATCACCGAAATCTACAGTTGCACCTTTGTCAACCATTTCAGAGATAGTTCCGTTGTGAACTGTACCTACAGCAAAAGCAGCTTCATGCTTATCCCATGGATTAGCAGTAGTTTGCTTGTGACCTAAAGATAATTTACGTGCATCAACGTCTAATTCTAATACTACCACGTCTAACTTGTCACCTACGTTAACAAATTCAGATGGGTGTTTGATTTTCTTAGTCCAAGATAAGTCAGAAATATATACTAAACCATCGATACCTTCTTCTAATTCTACGAAAATACCAAAGTTAGTAAAGTTTCTTACTGTACCAGTGTGCTTAGAACCTACAGGGTATTTAGCAGTGATGTCAGTCCATGGGTCGTTAGATAATTGTTTGATACCTAAAGACATTTTTCTTTCATCTCTATCTAAAGTTAAGATAACTGCTTCAACTTCGTCACCAATTTTCACGAAATCTTGAGCTGAACGTAAGTGTGTAGACCAAGACATTTCAGAAACGTGGATTAAACCTTCAACACCTTCAGCAACTTCGATGAAAGCACCGTAATCAGCTAAAACAACTACTTTACCTTTTACTTTATCACCAACCGCTAAGTTAGCATCTAAAGCATCCCAAGGGTGAGCGTTTAATTGTTTTAAACCTAATTGGATACGAGTTTTCTCATCATCAAAGTCTAAGATAACTACGTTTAATTTTTGGTCTAATTCTAATACTTCAGATGGGTGGTTGATTCTTGACCAAGATAAGTCAGTAATGTGGATTAATCCATCTACACCTCCTAAGTCAATGAATACACCGTAAGAAGTGATGTTTTTAACCACACCTTCTAATACTTGACCTTTTTCTAATTGACCAATGATTTCTTTTTTCTGAACTTCGATATCAGCTTCGATAAGCGCTTTGTGAGAAACAACAACGTTTTTGAATTCATGGTTAATTTTAACCACTTTGAATTCCATCATTTTGTTTACATACTGATCGTAGTCACGGATAGGCTTCACATCGATTTGAGAACCTGGTAAGAAAGCTTCAATACCAAATACGTCAACGATCATACCTCCTTTAGTTCTGCATTTTACGAAACCATTAACGATTTCTCCAGACTCGTTAGCAGCAATAACTCTATCCCAAGCTTTGATAGTTCTAGCTTTTTTGTGAGATAATACTAACTGTCCTGATTTATCTTCACGGATGTCGATTAATACTTCAACTTTGTCACCCACTTTTAAGTTCGGGTTGTAACGGAACTCGTTTAAAGAAATAACACCTTCAGATTTTGCGTTGATATCAACAATTGCATCTCTTTCAGTGATTCTAACTACTAAACCTTCTACCACTTCTTCAGCATCTGTAGAAATGAAAGTTTTAGCTACTAAATCTTCAAACTCTTGTAAATTTTTAGCATCAACTGCATCAATACCTTCTGCGTAGTTAACCCAGTTAAAATCTGCTAAAAATTGTTCTTGATCTTTTGTAATTTGAGACATGCTCTAATTTAATTTGTATTCTATTCTTATCGGATTTCTGAAAGCGTAAAAAAACAGAAGTTGTTTTACATATAAATACTTGACCCTTAATGGAAATCCTTACACGCCAAAAGGTGTGCAAAATTACATATAATTTATTAAATAACAAATACTTTTTAAAATTCAAAATTAAAAATCAAAAATTAAAAAATTTAAACTTGAGGTTTTATAAGGCATCCATAAACTTATAAACTTATAAACGCTTAAACTTATAAACTCTTAAACCCAAAAAAAAGAGGCAGCTAACAAAACCACCTCTTTTATTATATAGAAAACAAAAATCTTAATGTGCTATAGTTTCAACATCTTTAGGATTGTGCTTATGCTTGAACAAAACGGCAAAAGCAATAGCGATTATCAAAGCATAGACAGCAAAAGCAAACCAGATTCCGTGCCAATTGCGTTGATTATTTACGGTATAATACATATCGATTACTTTTCCACTAATCAAACCTCCAAAGAAAGCTCCAAACCCATTTGTCATCATCATAAACAAACCTTGGGCAGAGGAACGAATGGAAGAATCCGTCGTAGTTTCAACAAATAGTGATCCTGAAATATTAAAGAAGTCAAATGCCATCCCATACACAATACACGAAACTATAATCATCCATAAGCCACCCGCTGGATCTCCGTAAGCAAATAACCCAAAGCGCAATACCCACGCCAACATAGAAATTAGCATTACCTGTTTGATTCCAAAACGCTTCAAGAAGAAAGGAATTGCTAATATAAATAAGGTTTCAGAAATTTGAGAGATAGACATAATTAAAGTGGAATTCTTCACTATCAAACTATCCTTATACTCTGGCATATTTCCAAATTCAGATAAGTACACATCGCCATACATATTTGTCAGTTGTAAAGCACCACCTAAAAACATGGAGAATATAAAAAACAAAGCCATTTTATAAGTTCCAAACAATTTGAAAGCATCTAAACCAAATTTCTTTGAAAAAGAAGCTTTTTCATCAATTAAATTTTGCGGTTTACAAGCTGGTAATGTAAATGAATAAATCCCTAATATAACAGCTGTAACAGCAGAAATATAAAACATGTTGGCAGAGGCTTTATTTCCTGTTAGATTGGTAGTCCACATCGCCAAGATAAAACCGACAGTACCCCAAACACGAATAGGTGGAAAAACCTTAACCACATCAAATTTATTATCTTTCAAAATGGTATAGGCTACTGAATTTGACAAAGAAATCGTAGGCATATAACACATCATAGCGGCAAATATCACCCAATAAAACGTTGCTGGATCATTTACCTGTGGCAAATACGCTACACACAAACCACCTAAAATATGAAGTATTCCATACAATCGCTCGGCATTTATCCATTTGTCAGCTACAATCCCTGTGATTGCAGGCATTATGATTGAAGAAATTCCTAAAGTAGAAAATATCGCACCGAACTCAGCTCCACTCCATTGCTTTGTTCCGAACCAATAGTTTCCTACTGTAATCAACCAAGCTCCCCACACAAAGAATTGGAGAAAACTCATCAAGGTCAGTCTAAATTTTATATTCATAAATTTTGATTTGGTTTATTTTTTAAAAGGACGGTAAAACTATAAAAAAATATATATACAATAACTATTTCCATAGAAAAATAGTCCTTAATCTACATTTTTTCCATAATAATTTCTAAAACTTTATCAAATTGCTCTTCTCTGGTCAATTCTGAGTTATCAACCTCTATAGCATCCTCTGCTTTTACTAAAGGTGAATCTTTACGAGTGGTATCGATATGATCACGTTGCAAAACATTTTCTAACACTCGATCATAAGAAACTAATTGTCCTTTTTCAGTAAGCTCATCAAAACGACGTTGCGCGCGTACATCAGCACGTGATGTCATAAACAATTTCACTTCTGCATCTGGAAAAACCACCGTACCTATATCGCGACCATCCATCACTACGCCTTTGTCTTTTCCCATTTGTTTTTGCTGGGCTACCAACAAAGCACGAACTTCAGAAACTTCAGCCACCTGACTCACAAAACTAGAGACTTCTAACGAACGTATTTGTTTTTCTACATTTACACCATTCAAAAACATTTCTCCAAATCCTAAATCAGGATTAAAAACAAATTTTAAATCGATTGTAGGCAATTTTGAAATCAATTCCGCTTTGTTAAATCCAAAAGCATCAATCCAATTATTTTGCATTGCAAAAAAAGTAATCGCACGGTACATAGCACCTGTATCTACATATATATAACCCAACTTTTTAGCGACTTGTTTCGCCAAAGTACTCTTCCCTGTAGAAGAGAATCCATCAATTGCAATAGTAATTTTTTTCAAAACTTAAAGATTTATCATTAATCCGAACATGGATGCATTGGAAGCTAAATTGTACCTAGCATAAGAATAATCAAAACGAAACTTTTCAAATCGAATACCAAAACCTACAGAAAAACCTGCGAATGTACGTTGTTCCAACAAACTTAATTCGGCAGCTCTTCTAAAGTTATAACCTAATCTGATATTTATCGCACGATCAGGAAAAAACTCTGCACCAACAATCATATGTCGTGAAATATTCCCTACAAAACTCACGTTTTCTTCTTTCTCTCCTCCATCAATATTTTTCTCCGAACGAGCTGGATTTGAAAAAGAGACATTCCATTTTTGTAAATTTTCAAGTGTAAGATGCCAACGCAAAGGAATATGTTCTAATTTTTGAGAAACACCAGCTATTACTTCAAAAGGTAATTTTTCAGACAACTCATTATACTTTGTCAACTGTGTACCAAAATTGCGCAAGACTACGGAGTAATTAACATCATTATTTCTGTCCAAATAAGTTACTGCTAAATCCGTAGACACCCCAAAAGATTGATATTTTTCAAGAGTAGACGAAATGATTCGGGCATTTGCCCCTAAATACAATTCAGTCCAAGGTATATTATAAGCATATCCTAACGAAAGTGCCAATTCATTAACCGTAAAATTACCTGTTGAAGTCCCTTGCTCATCCCTCCCATCAAATTGTCCATAGTTTGCATAACTAATTCCACCGTGAAATGTTTGCAAATGCCTATCATGCGTATAAGCATAGGAAGCAGATCCATAGTTAATTCCTGCGAGATAACTCCCATAATTTAATGCTAACTTCCCGTTCATTTCATCATTGATTACCGATGGATTCGTTAAAGGCTGATTAACATCATAATCATATAGCGTAATAATCTTACCCCCTAAAGCTGCTTGTCTTGGTGAACTTACTAAATTTAGAAAACGATAAATCCCCTCTCCCCCAACTTGAGCGTTTAGAGAAAAAGTAACTAGCGATACTAATAAAAATCGGACAATTTTTAACATTAATTGGTGCGTTTTATTAAAATAGAAACGCAAGGGCGAATATATTATTTTTTAATAAAAAAACGACTATTTAGAATAGCCGTTTTTATCTTTATAATGTTTTTGGATTTTTAACCTTATCTTTTGTGATTGCGATTTCTAAAACTTCACTCATTTCGCTTACATAATGAAAAGTTAAACCTTGCAAATAATCTGCATTTATTTCATCAATATCGCGTTTATTCTCTACACACAAAATAATTTCTTTAATCTTAGCTCTTTTAGCCGCTAAAATCTTTTCTTTGATACCTCCAACAGGCAAAACTTTACCACGTAAAGTAATCTCTCCTGTCATTGCTAAATGTTTCTTAACTTTTTTCTGAGTCAATAAAGAAACCAAAGAAGTTAACATTGCAATACCCGCACTAGGTCCATCTTTTGGAGTAGCCCCTTCAGGAATATGCACATGAATATTATATTTAGTAAAGATTTCAGGATTTACCCCTAAGATTTCTGCATTGGCTTTAACATATTCCATAGCAATGGTAATCGATTCTTTCATTACCGTTCCCATATTTCCTGTAAAAGTAATCCCACCTTTACCTGCCGAAATAATCGATTCGACAAACAAAATATCACCACCTACACTTGTCCAAGCCAAACCAGTAACTACCCCTGCCGTTTCATTGTTTTCGTATTTATCACGCTCCATACGAGGCGCTCCTAAAACTTTAACAACATCTTCATCAGTAGCTTTTACATTATACTCTTCTTCCATGGCAACCGATTTAGCGGCATGACGCACCATTTGCGCAATCTTCTTTTCTAAACCACGCACCCCTGATTCACGAGTATAGCCTTCTACAATTTTTTCAACTTGTTTTTTTCCAATTGAAAATTGTTTTGTAGTCAATCCATGATCTTTAATTTGCTTTGGTACCAAATGCTGTTTCGCAATTTCAATTTTCTCTTCTACAGTATACCCTGTCATGGTAATAATTTCCATACGATCGCGTAAAGCAGGTTGCACAGCAGCTATATTATTAGAAGTAGCGATAAACATAATCTTAGACAAATCGAATCCCATTTCAAGGAAGTTATCATAAAATTCCTTGTTTTGTTCAGGATCTAATGCTTCTAACAATGCCGATGAAGGATCACCGTTATGACTACTTGATAATTTATCAATTTCATCTAAGATAAACACAGGATTAGACGATTTTACTTTTTTCAAATTTTGCAAAATACGCCCTGGCATAGCGCCAATATACGTTTTTCTGTGTCCACGAATCTCTGCTTCATCACGCAAACCTCCCAATGACATACGCACATATTCGCGCCCTAAAGCTTCGGCTATGGAACGACCAATAGACGTCTTACCCACACCTGGAGGTCCTGTAAAACATAAAATAGGCGATTTCATATCGTTGCGCAGCTTTAAAACAGCTAAATGTTCAATGATACGTTTTTTAATCTCTTCCATACCGTAATGATCACGATCCAGTATAGTTTGAGCACGTTTTAAATCGAAATTATCTTCTGTATATTCATTCCAAGGCAATTCCAAAAACAATTCTAAATAATTGCGTTGAATACCAAAATCAGGTGAATTCGGGTTAGTACGCTGTAGTTTTTGGATTTCTTTTTCAAAATGCTCCCCTACTTTAGCATCCCACTGTTTAGCTTTCGCTTTTTTGCGCATTTCCTCAATTTCCTGCTCGGTTGAATTCCCTCCCAATTCTTCTTGGATAGTTTTCATTTGTTGTTGCAAGAAATATTCACGCTGTTGCTGATCTAAATCAAAACGCACTTTCGATTGAATATCGTTCTTCAATTCTAACTTTTGAAGTTCAATATTCATGTGCTTTAAAGTTTCGTAAGCACGCTCTTTCAAATCATGAACTTCCAATAACGACTGCTTTTCTTGAGCAGTCAAATTCATATTAGAAGACACAAAATTGATCAGGAACGGATTACTTTCTATATTTTTTATTGCAAAAGTCGCTTCCGAAGGAATATTTGGACTTTCCTTAATGATTTGAATCGCTAATTCACGTATTGAATCAATAATTGCTAAAAATTCATTATCATCATCAGCAGGACGTTCTTCTGCAACTTCCTTGATAGTAGCACGAATATAAGGCTCAGTAGTGGTTACTTGATCTATTTCGAAACGCTTTTTCCCTTGCAGGATAACCGTTACGTTACCATCAGGCATTTTCAAAACTCGAAGAATACGAGCCACCGTCCCTACTTTATTAATCTGATCCTCTGTAGGATCTTCATCCTCTTCATCTTTTTGCGAAACTACACCGATAATTTTATCAGCATTATTAGCATCATTCAATAATTTGATTGACTTGTCACGACCAGCAGTAATAGGAATAACAACTCCTGGAAACAATACCGTGTTACGCAATGGTAAAATGGGTAAATCAGCAGGCAAACTTTCCTGATTCATTTCCTCTTCATCCTCTGGAGTCAATAAAGGAATTAATTCAGCATCCTGATCCATTTCTTGTAGTGACAAACTGTCAAGTGTAAGTATTTTTTGTTGAGACATATTATTTTTTAAGTCATTTTGTCATTATAAAATCCGTCTAGAAACTTTACATCGGTTCTAAACGCAACACATATCCCTAAGAAAAACAAGGTTTTAAGACAGTGTAAATTCAATAGAGCACATTACTTAGTCAATTTTTATGCCACAACTAATTATTTTTAGTCTTAGGCACACGTAACAAAAGTAAAGCACCAATTATAAAGAATACACACAAGAAAAGTACCGAATTTCGCATGCTACCTGTAATTTGGTCAATCACTCCATAGATAGACATCCCAATTACGATTCCTATTTTTTCGGTAACATCATAAAAACTAAAATAAGAAGCTGTATCGGTCGTTTCTGGTAAAAATTTAGAATATGTAGAACGTGCTAGCGATTGAATCCCGCCCATCACTAGACCGAAGAATCCCGCTACACTATAAAATTCTGTAGGTGTTTTTACACAATAAGCGACTAGACACAACACCGCCCAAAACGCATTTAAAAAAATCAACACCTTAATATTCCCAAATTTACTCGAAGCTTTTGAAGTAAAATAAGCCCCTATAATAGCTACCAACTGAATCAACAAAATACTTATAATCAAGCCTGTTGTTTTCTGACTATCAGTTTCCCAAGCAATTTCTTCAGCCCCGAAATAAGCCGCAACCAGCATAACCGTTTGCACCGCCATAATAAACACAAAATAACCTGCTAAATATCGCTTTAACGGCAGATTTTGCTGTAATTGCTTCCAAACCAATTGTAATTCATGAAAACCATCCAAAACAACCGCTTTAGTCACCTTATGTCCAGTTGATGCTCCTTTAGGCAAGTAATAATACGTAACATGACTAAAAGCTACCCACCAAATTCCAGTCATTATAAAGGAATAGCGCATCATTTCAATAGCTTGTTCATTAGATGATGCCGTCATAACCATAACCAAATTTATTACCAACAAAATCGTACTTCCTAAATACCCCATGGAAAAACCTTTGGCACTTACCGCATCTTGCTGTTCGGGATAAGCAATATCAGGCAAGTAAGAATTATAAAAAACCAAACTCGACCAATATCCTAACAATCCAAAAAGATAAATGGTATAACTCAATATAAAATTAGCATCCGTAAACCAATACAATCCAACAGTTGCAATCCCTCCTAAATAACAGAAAAAACGAAGAAAAGCCAGTTTATTCCCCACATAATCTGCAATACCTGACAAAATAGGCGATAGTACCGCAACCAGCATAAAAGCAATAGCGGTAACAAACGATATAACAGCTGTATCCTTAAAATGATACCCTAAAATATCCACAAAATTATTTCCTCGCGTCTTAAATAAGGCACTATAATAAATTGGAAAAATAGCAGAAGTAATTACTAAGGTATATACAGAATTTGCCCAGTCATAAAACGCCCAAGCATTAAGCAATTTTTTATCCCCTTTTTGAAGTGGTTGCATACAATGAAATCTAATTATATTAAAAAAATAAAGCCCCGAATATCGGGGCTACTAAAGTACTCTTTTTTATTTAAACGTCACACCAAATTTGGCTGCCTCAGCTTTTACTTTAGGTATATGATCTCTAATTTCTTTGATACGAGTTTCATTACTGGGATGCGTACTTAAAAATTCCGGAGGCGCTTGCCCTCCAGCTTTAGCCGACATACGTTCCCAAACATATACCGCGTTTTCTGGATTATATCCAGCAATTGCCATCAATAATAAACCAATATGGTCTGCCTCTGACTCATGCGCTCTACTAAAAGGCAACATACCTCCTACTTGTGATGCCAATCCATAGTACTGCATAAAAGCAGCTTGTTCTTCTTGCGATTTATTACCTGTTGCCAAAGCCACACCCACAGCACCTGCCTGTTGCAACAAGCCTGCACTCATACGCTGTTGCCCATGATTTGCTAACGCATGCGCCACTTCATGTCCCATTACAGCTGCCATCCCTGCTTCATCTTTAGTAATAGGCAAAATACCTGTATACACAACTATTTTTCCACCAGGCATACACCATGCATTTACCTCTTTACTATCTACTAAATTATACTCCCATGCATAATCTTTCAAATAGGTTGGATTTCCATTAGCAGCCAACCAACGCTCTGCTGCATTTTTTATTTTTATACCAATTGTTTCCACTTTCTTAGCCTCGGCAGTTCCTTTCAATACCTTATTTTCTGATAAAAATTGGCTGTATTGCTGAAATGCTGAAGGAAATATCTGACTATCGGGTACTAACGCCATAGTACTTTTACCGGTAAATGGATTTGTAGCACAAGCTACTACTAAAGCAACTGCACTTAAACCTGAAATTATGATACTTCTTTTCATGATAATTTAATTGAAACAAAACGTAAAAATACAACTTTTTGATAAGCTTTTCTTACATAAGACTGTAGAAATTTATCAATATTTTACACAACAAACCCTGTACCAAATGCAAAAATGAATTAAATTAGCTAAAAAAAGATTTTGAAGAAAAAGAAAAACCAAGGCATACAAGTCCCTAAACCTATCATTTATTTAGCAAAAACCATTGCGTTTATCTCAAAAGATTGGGCTACCAGTTTGAGTGCACGTCTTTTTACTACTCCTATCAAACATAAAACCCCCAAGAGAGAACTAAACATGTTAAAGCTTGCCCAACAGGAATGGCTCACTGTACCAAGTATCAACAAAACAGTACGCGTGTATCAGTATGGGCAGAGTTCTAAAAAAGTATTATTAGTGCACGGTTGGTCAGGCAGAGGAACTCAGCTCTACAAAATAGCCGATGCTTTATTACAACAAGGGTATTCAACTATTAGTTATGATGCACCAGCGCATGGGCAATCAGACACTAAAACCACTTTAATGCCTGAATTCATTGCTACTAATTTTGAATTAGAACAAAAATACGGTCCTTTTGAATTTGCCATAGGACACTCTTTAGGGGGCATGTCATTGTTGAACTCGGTAAAAAGAGGTTTTCCTGTAAAAAAATTAATTGTAATAGGTAGTGCCGATAGAATTATTGACATTTTACACAATTTTGTCAACGTACTCCGACTAAAACCTATCATAGCAGAAAAAATGAAAGACCGTTTTGAAAAAAACTTTGGCGAACCACTGCATAATTACGACGCTGCAAGAGCTGCCCTTGAAGTCAACATTCCTACACTGGTTATCCACGATATTGATGATTTTGAAGTTCCGATTCAATGCGGATTAGCCATTCATAAGAATCTGAAACAAGGGGATTTTTTTCAAACTAAAAGATTAGGACATCGTAAAATTTTAGGTGATGATAAAGTTATCGAAAAGATTATTTCCTATATTCAAGCTTAGTATTTCAATCGTAGCCTGCTTGTTTTTATTCTTGTTTATGTTTTCATGCAAAAAACAAGAATACAACTGCATTCAACCTAAAAATAGACCAAACATGGATTATAAAATTCAAAAATCGGAAGAAGAATGGAAAGCACAACTCGGTGCTGAACGCTTTCATATCCTTAGAGAAAAAGGAACTGAGTATGCCTTTACAGGAAAATATAATTTACATTTCGAAAAAGGAACTTATATTTGCGGCGGATGTGGAACCCCTCTTTTCGATTCTGATGCTAAATTTGAATCTCATTGTGGTTGGCCTTCATTTGACGACGCCATTTCAGGAACAGTTGAATATCAAAAAGATACTTCCCATGGAATGCTCCGTACCGAAATTTTATGCGCTTCTTGTGGAGGGCATTTGGGACATGTATTTGACGATGGCCCTACACAAACAAAACAGCGTTTTTGCGTAAATTCGCTATCAATTGACTTTAAAATGTAAATAATAATTGGTTTTTAAGTTAAATTTCTTTAATTTGCACTATTAACATTACCCTAATATCATAATGACTAACATTACTCGATTATTTGATTTTCCATATTATCAGCTAGAAAAAAACAATTTACCAGACGCCTTAGTAACTAAATACAACGGTCAATGGGTTAAAACTTCTACGCAAGAATATATAGATAAAGCAAATGCCATTTCAAGAGCTCTAATTACGATGGGAGTTCAAAAAGATGACAAAATCGCTATCATTTCTAGCAACAACAGAACCGAATGGAATATCATGGATATTGGTGTTTTACAAATTGGTGCACAAACTGTCCCTATTTATCCTACAATTTCAGAACAAGATTACGAGTATATTTTAAACCACTCTGAATCTAAATACTGTTTCGTTTCTGACAAAGAAGTCTTAAAAAAATTAAACAGTATCAAGAACAATGTACCTAGTTTAGTGGGGGTTTTTACTTTTGATGAAGTAGCTGGAGAAAAAAATTGGACTGACTTATTAGCAATTGGCAAAGATACTTCAAACCAAAACTTTGTAGAAGAACGCAAAAACAATGTAAAAGCTTCTGATTTAGCTACTATCATTTACACTTCTGGTACAACTGGGAGACCAAAAGGAGTTATGTTATCGCATAACAATATCGTATCCAACGTATTAAACAGCTCTGATCGTATTCCTCTAGTTGCAGGTACCGCAAAAGCAATGAGTTTCTTACCAATTTGCCATATTTTTGAGCGTGTAATCCTTTATATTTATCAATATTATTCCATCTCGATTTATTTCGCAGAATCTATTGATAAAATTTCTGATAACTTCAAAGAAGTACAACCGGATGTATTTACTGTAGTACCTCGTTTGTTAGAAAAAGTGTACGATAAAATTTATGCTAAAGGAACCGAACTTACAGGCATCAAAAAGAAATTATTCTTTTGGGCTATCGAATTAGGTTTAAAATACGAACCTTACGGCAAAAATGGCTGGTGGTATGAATTCCAATTAAAAATTGCTCGTAAATTAATTTTTAGCAAATGGCAAGAAGCCCTTGGCGGAAATGTAAAACTAATGGTATCAGGAAGTGCAGCCTTACAAACGCGCCTGACACGGGTTTTCACCGCAGCAGGAATGCCAGTCATGGAAGGTTATGGATTAACAGAAACCTCACCTGTGATTACCGTTAATGACATGCGCAATGGACTTTTCAGAATTGGAAGTGTAGGTAAACCTATCAAAAATGTAGAAGTAAAAATTGCAGAAGACGGTGAAATCCTTTTCAAAGGACCAAACTTAATGATGGGCTACTATAAAGACCAAGTTCAAACGGACGAAGTTATTAAAAACGGTTATTTCCATACTGGTGACATTGGCGAATTTGACAAAGATGGCTTCTTACGCATTACCGACCGTAAAAAGGAAATGTTTAAAACTTCTGGAGGTAAATACGTTGCACCACAACTTTTAGAAAACACTTTCAAACAATCGCGCTTTATAGAACAAATCATGGTAATTGGTGAAGGTCAAAAAATGCCTGGAGCTATTATTCAACCCGCATTTGATTTTATCAAAGAGTGGGCACACATCCATAATGTAAACATTGGCGATACCAACGAATCACTTATCCAAAATCCTGAGGTTATCAAAAGAATCCGTCAAGAAATTGATGAATTAAACACCAAATTTGGAAACTGGGAACAAGTGAAAAAATTTGAATTAACTCCAGACGTTTGGTCAATAGACGGCGGTCAATTAACCCCAACATTGAAATTAAAACGTAAAGTGGTTTTAGAAAAATACAAAGCTTTATACGATAAAATCTATAACTAAAAGCCAAATGATATGATACGCAAACTTCTTCTCTGTTTTTCACTTATAGCAATCCTTTTCTTGAGTTGTAAAAACAAAGAAGAAGTTTCGTTTTCAAACTACCACTCCTACCAAAATCCTGTAGACCAATCTACAGGTGGTATCCGCATGATACCTATAAAAACACCCGCAGGCACTTTTAAAGTTTGGACAAAAAGAGTGGGCAATAATCCAAAAATAAAAGTTCTACTCTTACACGGAGGTCCTGGCGTAACACATGAACTCTACGAATGCTTCGATGGTTTTTTCCCACAAGAAGGTATTGAGTACATTTATTACGACCAATTAGGTTCTTATTATAGCGACCAGCCTAACGATAATCGCTTATGGACTAACGACCGTTTTGTTGATGAAGTTGAACAAGTACGTAAAGCCTTAGGACTTAACAAAGACAATTTCTATTTATTAGGGCAATCTTGGGGAGGCATACTAGCCATGGAATACGCTTTTAAACATCAAAACAATTTAAAAGGACTGATTATTTCTAACATGATGTCCAGTGCACAACTTTACAACCAATATGCCGAAGAAGTATTAGGTCCACAATTACCTACAACCGTTTTTAATCAAATCAAAAACTTTGAGAAAAACAAAGATTACCAAAACCCGAAATACCAAGAACTTCTATTCAACTATTATTACACAGAGCACATTTTAAGAAAACCAATCAAAGATTGGCCAGAAGCCGTAAATCGTTGTTTCAAGCATTTAAACCCAAATGTGTATATTTATATGCAAGGTCCGAGCGAGTTCGGAATTACAGGTAATGCTACTTTGAAAAACTGGGATGTCCGTCAACAACTCAAAAACATAAAAGTACCAACACTAGTCATAGGTGCTAAACACGACACCATGGACCCCAAACACATGGAATGGATGTCTAAACAAGTACAAAACGGAAGATTTTTATACTGCCCTTACGGCAGTCACCTCTCACAATACGACGACCAAAACACGTATATCCCAGGAGTAATCAAATTTCTGAAAGATGTAAATTTGAACAAATTTTAACCTTTTATTCATTGTAAAAGCAAGGCTTTTTTCTTAATTTTATATGCATGCATAAAAATATTTCATTTTTATATGCGTGCATACTATTTTTTTGTTATATTTGAATTTCAGAAATTAAAAACATTAGTTCTGACACTATAATAAAAGCTGTTGTATAGCAATGAAAGATAAAACAATAGATTATTTACTACGAACTACATGGCAAGCTGTTTCCAGAATGTACAATGAGGAAGCAGCTAAATATGGAGGTTCGATGGCTATCGGTTTTGCTCTTTTAAGTATTGATAAAGAAGATGGTACTCCTTCCACCAGCATAAGTGCAAGAATGGGTATGGAAGCTACCAGTTTAACCCGAACTTTAAAATCATTAGAAGAAAAAGGTTTGATTATTAGAAAACCAAATCCAAATGATGGCAGAGGGGTGCTTATTTATCTCACGGAAGAAGGCAAAATTAAAAGAGAACTTTCAAAACAAACCGTTTTAAAGTTTAATGACACCGTTAAACAATATGTTTCGGAAGAAAAATTACAACATTTTTTAGAAGTCACAGAAACCATTAACGAATTAATTCAAGATAAAAACATATTCAATCAACCAGAGTAATTACAAAATGAAGAGAACAATTAAAAAAGTTGCTGTAGTTGGTTCAGGGATTATGGGTTCAGGGATTGCCTGCCATTTTGCTAATATCGGAGTAGAAGTTTTACTCCTTGATATAGTACCCCGCGAACTAAATGACGCTGAACAGAAAAAAGGACTAACCCTTGAAAACAAAGCGGTTAGAAACCGAATCGTAAACGACAGTTTAACTGCCGCTTTAAAATCGAAGCCCTCTCCTATTTATCATCAAAAATTTGCTGATAGAATTACTACAGGAAATTTAACCGATGATATCGCAAAAATTAAAGATTGTGATTGGGTAATTGAGGTTGTTGTTGAAAGATTAGACATCAAAAAGTCGGTTTTTGAACAAATTGACACACACAGAAAACCTGGAACGTTAGTAACTTCTAACACTTCAGGTATTCCTATTCAGTTTATGAGCGAAGGTCGTAGCGAAGATTTCCAAAAACATTTCTGCGGTACACACTTCTTTAATCCAGCTCGTTATTTGAAATTATTTGAAATTATTCCAGGTCCACAAACTTCTTCGGATGTTTTGGATTTCTTGAATAATTATGGCGAACAATTCTTAGGAAAAACTTCGGTAGTTGCTAAAGACACCCCTGCTTTCATTGGAAACCGTATTGGTATTTTCGGAATCATGAGTTTATTCCACCAAGTGAAAGAATTAGGGCTTACTATTGAAGAAGTAGATAAATTAACAGGCCCTGTAATTGGTCGTCCAAAATCGGCTACTTTCCGCACGGTAGACGTAGTAGGTTTAGATACATTAGTACACGTAGCTAATGGTATTTACGAAAACTGTCCTAACGACGAAGCTCACGAATTGTTCAAACTACCTGAATTCATCAACAAAATGATGGAAAACAAATGGTTAGGTAGCAAAACAAAACAAGGATTCTACAAAAAAGAAGGTAAAGATATCCTTTCTTTAGATTTAGATACATTAGAATACCGTGCCAACAAAAAAGCGTCATTTGCTACTTTAGAAATGACCAAAACTATCGAAAAACCTATCGATAGATTCAAAGTATTAGTTAAAGGAAAAGACAAAGCAGGTGATTTTTACCGTAAAAACTTCTCAGCGATGTTTGCTTATGTTTCTAACCGTGTTCCTGAAATTACAGACGACTTCTACAAAATTGACGATGCTATGAAAGCAGGTTTCGGTTGGGAAAATGGACCATTCGAAATTTGGGACGCAATAGGCGTTCAAAAAGGTATCGAAATGATGCAAGCAGAAGGCTATACGCCTGCTTCTTGGGTAACTGACATGGTTGCGTCTGGAAACACTTCTTTCTATACTGTAAAAGAAGGAGCTACGCAATACTACAATACCGCATCAAAATCGCAAGTTAAAGTTCCTGGTCAAGACGCCTTTATCATCTTAAACAACATTAGAGACACGAGCCAAAATGGCGAACTGGCGAAGCAATCTAAAAAAGTTTGGGGTAATGCTGATTGTACTGTTCATAATATTGGTGATGGTATCCTAAACTTAGAATTCCACTCTAAAATGAACTCTATTGGTGGTGGTGTTTTACAAGGAATCAACAAAGCTATTGATTTAGCTGAAAAAGAATACAACGGATTAGTAATTGGAAATCAAGGCGCTAATTTCTCAGTTGGAGCCAATATCGGTATGATTTTCATGATGGCGGTAGAGCAAGAATATGATGAGTTAAATATGGCTATCAAAATGTTCCAAGACACGATGATGCGCGCGCGTTACTCTTCTATTCCAGTGATTGCTGCACCACACGGAATGACTTTAGGTGGTGGTTGTGAACTTTCTATGCACGCGGATAAAATTGTTGCTGCGGCTGAAACATACATCGGTTTAGTTGAATTTGGTGTAGGTGTAATTCCAGGTGGTGGTGGTTCTAAAGAAATGGCACTACGCGCAGCGGATACTTTCCGTAAAAACGACGTGGAATTAAACGTTTTACAAGAATATTTCTTAACTGTAGGTATGGCAAAAGTGGCAACTTCTGCTTATGAAGCTTACGACTTAGGTATTTTACAAAAAGGTAAAGATGTGGTGGTGGTAAACAAAGACCGTCAAATTGCCGAAGCTAAAAAACATGCCTTGTTAATGGCTGAAGCAGGATACACACAACCAGTACGTCGTAAAGACATTAAAGTATTAGGAAAACAAGCTTTAGGTATGTTCCTTGTGGGTACAGACCAAATGGTTGCGGGACAATACATTTCGGAACACGACCAAAAAATCGCAAACAAATTAGCTTACGTAATGGCGGGGGGGGATTTATCAGAACCAACTTTAGTAACGGAGCAATATTTGTTAGATTTAGAAAGAGAAGCTTTCTTATCACTTTGTACCGAAAGAAAAACATTGGAGCGTATCCAGTTTATGTTAACTAAAGGAAAACCGTTGCGTAATTAGAAAATAGAATATAGAGAAAAGACCATAGATAAATGACCATTATAAAGTCTATTTTCTATTATCTATTTTCTATACTCCAAAAAATGATTTAAATGAAAACAGCATATATAGTAAAAGGATATAGAACAGCAGTAGGTAAAGCACCGAAAGGACTGTTCCGTTTTAAACGTCCAGATGAATTGGCCGCTGAAACCATCGAGCACATGATGGCTGAATTACCCAACTTCGACAAGTCAAGAATTGATGATGTAATGGTGGGTAATGCGATGCCTGAGGCGGAACAAGGATTAAATATGGGACGTTTAATCTCTTTAATGGGATTAAAAGTGACTGATGTTCCTGGAGTAACAGTGAACCGTTACTGTGCTTCTGGTTTAGAAACCATTGGTATGGCTACAGCCAAAATCCAAGCAGGAATGGCACATTGTATCATTGCCGGTGGTGCAGAGAGCATGAGTTATATTCCAATGGGAGGTTATAAACCAACCCCAGATTATAAAGTTGCCGCTGCCGGTAACGAAGATTACTACTGGGGTATGGGATTAACTGCTGAAGCCGTAGCAAAACAATTTAATATTTCACGTGCAGACCAAGATGAATTTGCTTATCAGTCGCACATGAAAGCGTTGAAAGCACAAGCAGAAGGTAAATTTGATGCTCAAATCGCGCCTATCACCGTAGAACAAACGTTTATCAACGAAGCTGGTAAAAAAGAAACAAAATCGTATGTAGTTACTAAAGACGAAGGACCACGTGCGGGTACTTCTGTTGAAGCGCTTTCAGGATTAAAGCCTGTATTTGCTGCAGATGGTTCAGTAACTGCAGGTAACTCATCACAAATGAGTGACGGTGCCGCTTTCGTACTGATTATGAGCGAAGAAATGGTAAAAGAATTAAATTTAGAACCTATTGCACGTTTGGTAAACTTTGCATCTTCGGGTGTTGAACCAAGAATCATGGGTATCGGTCCTGTAAAAGCCATTCCAAAAGCGGTACAACAAGCAGGTTTAAAAATCTCTGATATCGAATTATTCGAGTTAAACGAAGCTTTTGCAGCACAATCCTTAGCGGTAATCCGTGAGTTAGACTTAAACCCTGAAATCATCAACGTAAATGGGGGTGCCATCGCTTTAGGTCACCCACTAGGTTGTACAGGAGCTAAATTATCAGTTCAATTATTTGACGAAATGAAACGCCGCGGTAACAAATACGGTATGGTAACCATGTGTGTGGGTACTGGACAAGGTACAGCGGGGATATTTGAGCTATTGTAGCCCCCTAACCCCCAAAGGGGGAACAACTGGGAGCAAAAAAAAAACGTTCATTAAAATTTGTATAACATAAGCTTTTTAATTTCGATTTGATAATCTAAAAGCATTTTTAAAACCCTACTTACCCCTAGTAGGAATTCCCCCTTTGGGGGTTAGGGGGCTAACTATGGAAGATATTACAAGAGGCGGACAGTTCTTAGTTAAAGAAACGAAATGCGAAAATATATTTACTCCTGAGGATTTCTCAGAAGAACAAATCATGATGCGTGATTCTATCAAAGAATTCGTAGACAAAGAATTATGGTCAGAAAAACCTCGTTTTGAGAAAAAAGACTACGCTTACACTGAAGAATGTATGCGTAAAGCAGGTGAACTTGGTTTCTTAGGCGTAGCGGTTCCTGAAGCTTACGGTGGTTTAGGTATGGGCTTCGTATCAACGATGTTAACTTGTGACTATATTTCTGGTGCTACAGGTTCATTCTCTACAGCTTTCGGAGCGCACACAGGTATTGGTACTATGCCAATCACTTTATACGGTACAGAAGAACAAAGATTAAAATATGTTCCAAAATTAGCTTCAGGTGAATGGTTTGGTGCTTACTGTTTAACAGAACCTGGAGCAGGTTCAGACGCTAATTCTGGTAAAACAAAAGCAGAATTATCAGCAGATGGTAAATCATACAAAATCAACGGTCAGAAAATGTGGATTTCTAACGCTGGTTTCTGTAACGTAATGATTGTTTTTGCTCGTATTGAAGATGACAAAAACATCACGGGTTTCATCGTAGAGTATGACCCTGCAAATTCAAACGGAATTACGTTAGGTGAAGAAGAACACAAATTAGGTATTCGTTCGTCTTCTACACGTCAAGTATTCTTCAACGATACAATTGTTCCTGTAGAAAACATGTTAGCAGGACGCGGTGAAGGTTTTAAAATTGCAATGAATGCGTTGAACGTAGGTCGTATCAAATTGGCAGCTGCTTGTTTAGATGCACAACGTCGTACCATTACAGAAGCTGTAAAATATGCTAGCGAGCGTATCCAATTTAAAACCCCAATTGCAAACTTTGGCGCTATTCAAGCTAAATTAGCTAACATGGCTACTAACGCTTATGTGGATGAAGCAGCTTCGTACCGTGCCGCTAAAGATATCGAAACAAGAATTGAATTACGTGAAGCAGCGGGTAACACCCACCAAGAAGCGGAATTAAAAGGAGTGGAAGAATTTGCTATCGAATGTTCTATCCTTAAAGTAGCGGTTTCAGAAGACGTTCAAAGCTGTACTGACGAAGGTATCCAAATTTTTGGAGGTATGGGATTCTCAGAAGAAACACCAATGGAATCAGCTTGGAGAGATGCTCGTATTGCTCGTATCTATGAAGGAACTAACGAAATTAACCGTATGTTATCAGTAGGTATGTTAGTGAAAAAAGCCATGAAAGGTCAAGTAGATTTATTAGGTCCTGCGATGGCAGTTGCTGAAGAATTGATGGGTATTCCTGATTTCAACATTCCTGATTATACTGAATTATTTGCTGAAGAAAAAGAATTAATCGGCAAATTGAAAAAAGCGTTCTTAATGGTTGCGGGTGCAGCAGTTCAAAAATTTGGTCCAGATTTAGAGCAACACCAACAATTATTAATGTGTGCTTCTGATATGTTAATCGAGATTTACATGGCAGAATCAGGAATTTTACGTACAGAAAAATTAGCGAAAGCTAAAGGATCTGAAAATGTAAAAGAACAAATTGCTATGGCGCAATTGTACTTATACCAAGCGGTAGACATCGTTTCTCAAAAAGGAAAAGAAGGTATTGTTTCTTTTGCTGATGGCGATGAGCAACGCATGATGTTAATGGGATTACGTCGTTTTACAAAATATACCAATATGCCAAATGTAGTAGCGCTACGCGAGACTATCACTGCTAAAATGATTGCAGAAAACGGCTATTGCTATTAGTCTTTAAATTTTAATTAGTTTGGTTGAAAGCCACAATGGGATTTTTCCTGTTGTGGTTTTTGTTTTTTACACTAAAATTTAAAAACATCGACTGAATCTTGAAAACATTTCCTATTTTAGGGTCTGCTGAAAAACTCAGCAGACCCTATTTAATGATTGAATTTTCTTTTAAAAGATTTCCTCTATTAAATCGAATATTTTTTAGCTCTCGATACGCTTTGCACTCGAGCTGACGAGTACTCCGATAGTACCAAGCCCCGTCCGTTCGAGTAGTTTTTTGTAATGAAATGGAGAAAAACATATCGAGAACTTATCTCTTTAACAGCTCTCGATACGCTTAGCACTCTAACTGACGAGTAACCCGATAGCACCAAGCCCCGTCAACTCGAATATGTTTTAAGTTTTTGTACCATCAAATGGCTAGTAGTGGCAAAATGGTTGTTTCTATAAAAATTGCCACCACTTTGTGGCAACATAAATTCCAAAAATGATATTGCCACTACTTTGTGGCAAGCAATTTGATTTTAAAAATTTTGCTACAACTAAAAAGCCAGAACATAATGAAAACAAACAAAACATCGCTGACCCAACAAATAGGATTTACACAAGAAGAAATAGCACTACTGCTACGAATTAATCGCACCACTTGGTCTATGTATGAAATCCAAAGACGAAGCTTAAAAACAGACGAACTGCTTAGACTTACGCAGTTGATGACTATACTGTCCCAGCCTGAACAGACACTAAGCATTGAAAGCCAACCTCAAGAGACAGAAAAACTATGGCAGGAGGAATTAGAAAAAACCCAACTGGAAAAACTAAAGCTAGAAAGAAAAATAAAACATTTCCGTAACAAACATGAACAAGCAAATAAAATACTACTCCATGTTCAATGCCTCATACAATCGAATCAGTTCAGCGCACAAGCCTACTTACTTGATAGTATAACCCATCGTGGGCGTAACCAACTGAAAAACTATAACCTAAAAAGCCTAACTAAAATGGAATTAGAACTAGAAGTTTTGACGCATAAAATAAGTTTGCTAGAAGTGCAACGGTCTAAAAAATAAAAGTCCCACCGAAGCAGGACTAAAGACTTTCATCTACGGCATATAGCCTTATTGTGATAAGATTAAAGATTAGAATAAAATTATCTAATACAAACATACATAAAAAAACTGTAAGTTCTTTACGGTTTTCCGTATTTAGATAAAAAAGTTTTTTCTTACATTTAGTTCAAAATTGCAAACTAAACAAAATGACAAAAATACTAGGACTAGACTTGGGTACCAACTCGATTGGGTGGGCAATTAGAGAAACCTCTATTAAAGGCAATCAAATTACTGAAACTAATGTGATTGTATTTCCACAGGGTGTAGGTGAGGAAAAAGGTGTTGAGTTTTCTTTGGCGTCAGAAAGAACTAAACATAGAGCATCAAGAAAATTATATAAAAGAAGGAAAAAGAGAAAAACTGATTTATTGAAATTATTAATAAAAAACGGTTTTTGTCCTTTAACAAATGATGAATTAATAATCTGGTCTGAATACAAAAAAGGACGAGATATGAAATACCCAACAACCAATTATGAATTTTCAGAATGGTTGATGATTAATCCTTATGAAGTCAGAGCAAAAGGTGCTAATCAATTGGTATCAAAATTAGAGTTAGGCAGAGCTTTATATCATATGTGTCAACGTCGAGGCTTTAAAAGTGGTCGAAAAGATGCTGATGCAGGTAAAGATTTAGAACAATACAAAAAAGAGCAAGAAATTTTAAAACAAAATGGTTTTAAAACTTTAGGAGAATATTACTTTGACTTGCTTCAAAAAGATATAAAAGTTAGAAAGACAAAATTTAGTGCGGATGACCAAGAAGTAAATTCTTCTCGAATTAGCTATGTAGAGGAATTTAATATCTTAATGAAAACACAAAATGTCAGTAAAGAATTAGCAGATGTTTTCTTTGATGCTATTTTTTTTCAAAGACCTTTAAAATCCCAAAAAGGAGCTGTTGGAAAGTGTACTTTAGAAAAAGCAAAAACTCGTTGCCCAATAAGTCATCCAATTTTTGAAGAATTTAGAATGTATCAATACCTAAACTCTATTAAAGTTAAAGAACGAAATAGTGATAAGTTTGTTTTTCTTTCTGAATATCCTGAATATTATAAAATTGCAAAAGATAAATTTTATAGAATTAGTGCTAAAAATTTTAAGTTTATTGATATTTCAAAAGGTGTGAACAATCTCGCAAAGAAGAATAGCCTAAATTTTGAGTTTAATTATAACGATAAATACCCTATTGTTGGCAGTCCTACAATAAGCAAATTAATTGAAGTTTTTGATGCAGAAGATTGGGAAGGCTGTAAAAAAATAATTCTTTCAAAATATAAAAAACAAGATAATAAGACTGTTGATGAATTAATTGACGAATTATGGCATACACTATTTTTCTCGGGAGATTTCGTTAACGACATAACCACAGAAAAGGTAAAGAGTTTTATTAGAGATAGATTTGATATTTCAGAAGAGAAAGTCAACTATTATGAAACCATAAATTTAAAGCAAGGCTATTCTTCTTTGAGCAAAAAAGCTATTGGAAAGATATTGCCGTTTTTGGAAAACAAAATAATTTATCCTTATGCTGTTTTCTTTGCCAACATAGACTCTATAGTTGGAAAAGAAAAATGGGAATCTAACAAAGAATTTATTCAAGATACTATCATTGATATTATTGCGCAGTATAAAGAGCAAACACTTAAAATTGATATAGTAAATGGCTTAGTTGGTGATTTTATAAAGGAATATGATAATTCACACCTAGATTATATTTTGGATGATACCGACAAGAAAAACGTATCTGCCAAAACAAAACTATTCTATGGCAAAAAAGAATGGGATAAACTTTCTGATGAGTCTAAAAAAGAATTATTAAATGAAATTGAAATCACTTTTCAAGAACAACTTCAAAAGAGAAGAGTTGGAGGTTATTATTTGCCAAAACCAAGAATCGATGAAATTATTAAGGATTTTTTAATTCAAGAATATCAAATAGCAAAAGAGCAGGCGGATAAACTATATCATCCTTCGGCTATGGATGTTTATCCACAGAGTCAAGATAATCTATTAGGGTTGCCATTTACAAATTCAGTTAAAAATCCTATGGCAATGCGCACCTTATTCTATTTGAGAAAATTGATAAATACGCTTTTAAAGGAAAATAAAATTGCGCCCGATACTGAAATTATTATTGAACTAGCCCGTGAATTAAATGATAAAAATAAGCGACTAGCCATTGAAAAATGGCAAAGAGAACGTGAAAATGAAAACAAAAAGTTTAGAGAAAAACTGGAAGAACTTGCTTTAGACACGAATTCTAAAGTAACAGATACTGACGTATTGAAGTACAGATTATGTCAGGAACAAAATGGAAAATGTTTTTATACCAACAAAACTATAAATTGTGAAAAACTATTAGGAGCAAATCCACAGTTTGATATAGAACATACTTTTCCACGAAGTAAATCTTTTGATAATTCATTAGCCAATAAAACCTTGGCTGATAAAACATTTAATCAGATTAAAGGAAATAGAATTCCTCAAGAATTAGAAGAGGAATACATCAATAATTTTACTCTAAATATAAAAGGTTGGGAAGAAAAGATAGATGAATTAGAAGAGAAAATTGAACAACAAAAATATTTTTCGAAAGTAGCGAGTACGGTTAAACAAAAAAACAGAGCCATTCAACAACGTCATTATTTAAAATTGGAATTAGATTACTGGAAGCAAAAAGTTTATCGTTTTACGGCAACCGAAATTAAACCCAATTTTAAAAATAGTCAATTAGTCGACACGGGGATTATAACAAAATACGCTCAGCTTTTTTTAAAGTCTCTGTTCCAAAATGTTTTTCCAGCCAAAGGCTCAATGGTGTCGGATGTAAGAAAATCTTGGGGCTTAGGTGAAAAAGACAGAAACCTGAATTATCATCACGCCATAGATGCTATAGTTTTAACTTGTATGGACAAAAGTATTCGTGACGGATTAGCGGAAGCATTTAAAGAATCAGAAGAAAATAGGTATCAAGATAAATTTAAAGTTCAAAAACCTTGGCAAACTTTTACGGAGGATATTAATCAGTTAAAGGAACAAATCATTACAGTTCATAATCACAAAGCTACCATTGAAAAACAAACAAAAAGAAAATTACGTAAAAGAAATAAAATTCAATATGACAAGTACGGTAATACAATATATGAGAAAGGACAAGGCATAAGAGCCTCATTGCATAAAGATACCTTTTACGGAAAAATTGAAAGAGAAAATGAAAATAAAGAAAAAGAATTTTGGTTTGTAATTAGAAAGCCAATAAATGCAAATTTTTCGGATGCAGATGTTGCGAATATAGTTGATGAAGGCATAAAAGCAAGGATTCTAAAACACGGCTTAAAAAATTGTAGAACAAAGGAAAATTGGATTTTATTGCCTAGTGAGAAAGACGAAAAAGGAAATGAAATAAAAGAAATGCTTATTAAAAAAATTAGGATGAGAACTAGAAATAGTGATTTGCCCAAAATAAAAGCACAGAGCCACAAATCACAAGGGAATCGTAAAGAACATAAAGAATTTTATTATGCCACATTAGAAAATATTTTTGCAATGGCTATTTATGAAACCATTGATGGTAAAGGAAAAAAAATACAGAAACATAAGACTATTTCTGCATTTGATTTAGCTAAATTCAATCAAGGAAAATCCAAATTAGAAACACCTATAGAGGAGAATATTACTATAGAGAGTAAGAAGGATACGATACTTGTTCCATTGTCAAAAGTTTTACGAGTTAATCAAATGGCATTGTTTTATGAAAACACCCCCGAAGAATTAAAGAAGCTTTCAAAATCAGACATTAGCAAAAGATTATTTAAAATTACTCAATTTGAAAGTGATGGTCGAATTCAATTGCGACACCATATACAAGGAGGCGCGGATAAGGATTTAATCAAAGAATCATCGGTAAATTTTGAACAGCCTTCTCAAAAACTAAGAATCAGTTTAAGCAACGTTAAAGCTATATTTGAAGGGCAGGATTTTATTTTACACCCTTCTGGAAAAATAGACTTTAAGTATTAAAAAATGGTGTAAATTTACACCAATAAACATATATAGTATGGCACGTCAAAGTATCACTTTAGCCAATCAAAATGATGAGTGGTTAAAACAGCAAGTCGCAAACGAAGAATTTACAAGTAAAAGTGAAGCGGTAAATTATTTAATTAAACAAGCTCGTGAACGCGATGCGCATATAGATTTTGTGCGAATGAAATTAGAAAAAGCCGAGAAAAGCGGTTTTAGCACCAAAACAAAAGAAGAATTATTAGCCGAAATAAAGAAAAAATTAAATGTACCGCTATAAACTGAATATTCAAGTTGAGGAAGATTTGACTCGAATTTTTGAATATGGTTTGGGCGTTTCGGTTTGTTCCAAGTAGAAAAATATTATGAGATGCTATTTGAATGTTTTTCTAAAATAGCTTCAAACCCCTTGCTGTTCCCAGAAGTTACTCGATATCGAAAAGAGTACAGATATTGTGTTTGTGGGGCAGATACAATTTTCTACAAAATCAATGCCAATGAAATTGAAATCATGGCAATTATTGGCAGACAAAATTATTAAAACGTTCATTGACATAAATTTTCATAATCTAGCTCCATATCGAATAGTTGTATTTTTTTTAGCACCTTGTTAACAATTAAAAAAGTGTGTTTGTAAATCTCCCTCTGGTCGATTTGATTAAAGATTAGAAATCGAGCTTGCGAGATTCAGCGGAGCTAAAACACGATATTAGTACATAAAATCCAGCTTAGACCCGTCAAGTTGTGGTTTACAAACACCAAGTCAATATTTGTTATAGGTGCGTTTGTGATTATAATTGATTAAAGATTAGAAAACACGATATTAAAGGATTTTCTTTTCTTTTTAATTGGCATGTTGTGGTTTGATTAAAGATTAGAAAACACGATATTTATTAAATTCAATATACCACCGTTTTCCAGTTGTGGTTTGATTAAAGATTAGAAAACACGATATTAATAAAAATGGAGTATAAAGATCTACTGCCGTTGTGGTTTGATTAAAGATTAGAAAACACGATATTTTATCAATTCTTCTAAGCTCTGTGGATAAAGTTGTGGTTTGATTAAAGATTAGAAAACACGATATTCGCTAAAAAAAATATAACAAATACGACAGAGTTGTGGTTTGATTAAAGATTAGAAAACACGATATTTACAGGGCAACATAAATCGTTGTCTGACCCGTTGTGGTTTGATTAAAGATTAGAAAACACGATATTACAAATTCACCTTTAAAGAAAAAACTATGCGTTGTGGTTTGATTAAAGATTAGAAAACACGATATTTGGAAACGTAAACTGAAAATCATAAAAGTAGTTGTGGTTTGATTAAAGATTAGAAAACACGATATTGATTTTTCTCAACAAAGTCTGAAATTTGAAGTTGTGGTTTGATTAAAGATTAGAAAACACGATATTATTTTCTGTTGGTAATTTAAAAGGAGTACCGTTGTGGTTTGATTAAAGATTAGAAAACACGATATTGAAAGAACAACAAATAAAGTTAGTTGAAGAGTTGTGGTTTGATTAAAGATTAGAAAACACGATATTCTTTACATCTGGTAATTCTTTGCAATTTGAGTTGTGGTTTGATTAAAGATTAGAAAACACGATATTTCAATGGGCGATTTAAGAAGTACCAAAACAGTTGTGGTTTGATTAAAGATTAGAAAACACGATATTTAGTGCTTATTTAATGCTCAGGATTTACTGTTGTGGTTTGATTAAAGATTAGAAAACACGATATTTGACGAAATACCGCCTCACAATCACGGCGAGTTGTGGTTTGATTAAAGATTAGAAAACACGATATTATATGGAACGTGTTGGTATTAAAGCCTGTTGTTGTGGTTTGATTAAAGATTAGAAAACACGATATTAATCATAAGAAGCGCCGTTTCCGTACTTTAGTTGTGGTTTGATTAAAGATTAGAAAACACGATATTGCATTTACTGCTTTTCTGTTTTCTGTATCTGTTGTGGTTTGATTAAAGATTAGAAAACACGATATTTGAACTTATGTATATACCTAGCTTTTCTAAGTTGTGGTTTGATTAAAGATTAGAAAACACGATATTTGTAGTTGATGCATTTACGTTTATACCGCTGTTGTGGTTTGATTAAAGATTAGAAAACACGATATTATTGTATTAAAGCGATACTATCTTCTACTTGTTGTGGTTTGATTAAAGATTAGAAAACACGATATTCATTTCCTAACAATGTAAAAGCACGTCAAGTTGTGGTTTGATTAAAGATTAGAAAACACGATATTAGAGCATTTCGAGATAGTAGAGAATTTAATGTTGTGGTTTGATTAAAGATTAGAAAACACGATATTTAATAAAGGCTAATAATATTCGATAAAAAGGTTGTGGTTTGATTAAAGATTAGAAAACACGATATTGTTTCCATCTAAATCTTCTGTGTATGCTCTGTTGTGGTTTGATTAAAGATTAGAAAACACGATATTAAAGACAATTTGTTCGTTCAGATATCAACGGTTGTGGTTTGATTAAAGATTAGAAAACACGATATTTTCAGGCTTTTAATTCTGACTGGAACTTTGGTTGTGGTTTGATTAAAGATTAGAAAACACGATATTCAAAATCAACCAAGCAAGAGGTTTGAATAAGTTGTGGTTTGATTAAAGATTAGAAAACACGATATTATTACTGGCAGAAACACAAATCCTCTGAAGTTGTGGTTTGATTAAAGATTAGAAAACACGATATTATCGTCCTCCATAAACTCCCCCTTTAATTTGTTGTGGTTTGATTAAAGATTAGAAAACACGATATTAACCACCATAAAATTGTTACTGTTTGGGTAGTTGTGGTTTGATTAAAGATTAGAAAACACGATATTAGACGCAATTCACGAAGCAGTTGAGAAATTGTTGTGGTTTGATTAAAGATTAGAAAACACGATATTAATAATGTTGTATTAAATAGCTCAGGTAGAGTTGTGGTTTGATTAAAGATTAGAAAACACGATATTAGGTTTTGCGTTTGCTAAATCTGACCAGTAGTTGTGGTTTGATTAAAGATTAGAAAACACGATATTGGCACGCTTGCAACCATTCAGACACTAGCTGTTGTGGTTTGATTAAAGATTAGAAAACACGATATTATCCATTAATTGGTAATTTACACCTGCTTCGTTGTGGTTTGATTAAAGATTAGAAAACACGATATTCTAAGTGTTGTTCTACCTCCATTTCTAACGGTTGTGGTTTGATTAAAGATTAGAAAACACGATATTCCCTGTATAGTATAGAACTGCTTATCGGAAGTTGTGGTTTGATTAAAGATTAGAAAACACGATATTTAAACGGACGTTTCAAAAAATACCAAAATGGTTGTGGTTTGATTAAAGATTAGAAAACACGATATTTATAAAGTTATTCTATAAATATACAGGTAAGTTGTGGTTTGATTAAAGATTAGAAAACACGATATTAAATTAACTTACCTAATTCTTGTTCAGAAGTTGTGGTTTGATTAAAGATTAGAAAACACGATATTAGTTGGCTTGTCACCTTCTAATTATCAACAGATTAAGACAAAATATCGTTAAAAAAAATGCTTCTTTTTTGGCACATTGAACCAAGATTGAAGCATTTTTTTATTTCTAAAACAGCTCAAGCTGTGTGGGTTGTGGGGCTTGAGGCACGACTACTTTGCCCCAAAAATTTTGTATGTTCCCAAATTGTTTGTCGGTAATGCGTAGTACACTCACTTTGCCCAAGGGAGGCAGGAGTTTTTGTATGCGTTTTTCATGCACATCTGCACTTTCGCTACTGGCACAATGCCGTATATACACCGAGTATTGCATCATACTGAATCCATCTTTCAAAAGTTGGTTCCTAAATCCAGCCGCGTTTTTTCGGTCTTTCTTCGTGTCGGTGGGCAAATCAAAAAATACAAACAACCACATGATTCGATACCCGTTTAAATCCATAATTTTGGATATTTTATCTTTTTACGCTCCCCTGCAAAACACTGTTGCAGCGAACTAGCCGTTTTTTGTAAACCTACCATCAATGGACTTTTCTCTTCCTTAAAATAGACCGTTCGGGTGAGCAATTGCAGGAGTTCGGCTTTGATGGCTGTGTTCAATTCTTGCTCCTCGTACCGTTGCATGAGTTCATATACTTTTTCATCCACTATAGGGCGAAAGGGTTCCATAATATCATCCGCTAAAGCAAACGCATTGTACTTGCTTTTATGATGTATACCTAGCGTGTTGAGCAAACCACTCCCTGACAGGGCGCGTGCCGTACCTGCTCGTAGTAAGGCATAACCGTAATTCAAAAAATTATTGGGGTAATCCCCAAAACGTTCACGCTTAAAAGGCATATCAAAAAACTGTTTCCAATATTGGCTTGCGGCTACTCCTTCCATATTACTACTATCGCCACTCAACACCTTAGAAGCTAAAAAAGGAAATTGATTTTTTTGGGCTGTCATCCGTTCGAGTAGCAAACCTTGATTGGTAATTTTCTCCACTATGGTCTGTTGCCACAATTGTTTTTTTAACGGTACACTGGCATCAATTTGATTTTTAAACAACTCCTGCTGGATATGATGGCTATTCAAATTCAAAAACAATCCATTAGGCAAGTGATTTTTACCACAAACTATGATTGCCGCATTGTTTTCTATTAACAAATTCATAGCAGGAAGACTCAAATATATTTCAGCATGGTCAAGAACTAAAAAACCGATATCCTCAATAGGAATTACGCCTTCACGCCATTCATTCTTAAGCACCAATTGATTGTGCTGAGTGGTAATACTGGTTTTATTTTCGATAAGTAAGGTCCGTTTTATCATTTTTGAATCAAGTTAAAAACAAAACCTTATCAGGAAGTTAATTGCAGTTTACCAAAACAACAACTTAAATCAAACCTTAACATTAAAACATAGCTTCCTGAAATGCGTTATATCAGCTAACCAAAGTTTATAAAAGCCCTAGATTTTTACTAACGAGTCCTTTAAAGGTATTGAAAACAAAAATTATTTTTTTAATCTACAACGAAGTTCATTTCAAATAAATATATAAATCTACACCAACTAAAACAGCATAACGCTAATAACAGAGAATCAACAGGAAGACTTTTGAAGAATAAATTCCTTGAAAAATTAGACTTGATGATGAAATAAAGTAACTATTCAGCCATTTATTTTTTAAGCCACGAATTACACAAATTAGCACAAATTCTTCACCATAATGTAACCGAATGGAAAACGCCTTATTTAAATAAGCACAAATAACCGAGCTTTTGTACGGGTCAGAATTAGTGTAATATCATTTAAATTTTGAAATTACCTTTTTATTTTAGTCATTTAATTCATTAAAATGTTTCTAATTTTTCTTAATTCCTTGATGGTTTTAAAGATGTTTTTACTTGCGGTAAATTTAAAGTTAAAACAGTATAATTTAAACGTAAGCTTATTTTAAATATAATAATTCGTGCTAATTTGTGTAATTCGTAGCAAAAAAGAATGAGTGTTTGTAGGCTGAATAGTTACGAAATAAAAACCATATCTCATTTATTTCTACGAATCATTAAAACAGCAAAAAAAGGAATATAAATACAACTATCAAAAAAGAGGAAAGTTGTAGAAACAAAAAAAGGAACAACTTTCGTCATTCCTTTTTTGAGCCGATGGAGGGACTCGAACCCACGACCTGCTGATTACAAATCAGCTGCTCTAGCCAGCTGAGCTACACCGGCAAAGTGTTTTTTTATTCTGGCAAAATCAGTTTTTAAACTGACATTCATTATTTCAATTTTGAGCCGATGGAGAGACTCCCTTCGACTTCGCTTAGGATGAACTTCTCGTTCCTAACGAATAAACTCTTCAAAAAATTGAGCCGATGGAGGGACTCGAACCCACGACCTGCTGATTACAAATCAGCTGCTCTAGCCAGCTGAGCTACACCGGCAAAGTGTTTTTTTTTTATTCTGGCAAAATCAGTTTTTCAACTGATCATTCATTATTTCAAAAAGAGCCGATGGAGGGACTCGAACCCACGACCTGCTGATTACAAATCAGCTGCTCTAGCCAGCTGAGCTACACCGGCAAAGTGTTTTTTTATTCTGGCAAAATCAGTTTTTCAACTGATCATTCATTATTTCAAAAAGAGCCGATGGAGGGACTCGAACCCACGACCTGCTGATTACAAATCAGCTGCTCTAGCCAGCTGAGCTACACCGGCAAAGTGTTTTTTTTTTATTCTGGCAAAATCAGTTTTTCAACTGATCATTCATTATTTCAAAAGAGCCGATGGAGGGACTCGAACCCACGACCTGCTGATTACAAATCAGCTGCTCTAGCCAGCTGAGCTACACCGGCGACTCATTTACGGGTGCAAAAATAAGGGAGTTTTTTAAATTTACAAATAATTACTCCCCTTTTTTTCTACATTTTTACCACTACAACGCGTTGATTTTATCAACTAATTGGTTTGCAGCATTTTCCAATTCCACATTAATTTGTTTGAAATGAGATTTCTTATCCGCTACATTTTTCTCATTTACTTTTTTGATTAAATTATCAAAAATAGTGAAAGATTCTTCAAGGATAGCATTAGTTGCTTCAGTAGGCTGACCTGTAGTTGTCATTTCTACTAAATATACCGCTTCAATGATTTGACCAATTACATAATTGATACTCTGTTTTAAAGTTCTTACACTTGCCATTAGGTTTGTATTTTTAAATTACGACTGCAAAATTACAATTATTCTTCTGAAAACAGTTAAGAAATATTTATTTCTAACAACTTAGCCTGCCCTGAAAGTTGAAAATTGGTCAAAGCTGCTGGTATTAACACAGAATCTCCTAACTGAAATTCATATTTTTTATCCTCTACTTGAATTTCAAACACACCTCCCACACACATATACACCACAAAAGAATCGTTTGAGTTATTTTTATCAAGGACTCCATCTAAATCTATAATCGCGGCTGAAAAATAAGGACTATCAACCAACGAAACTTCTTTATTCAAAGATGCTTCATATGCTTTTTTTACATCAATTTTTTTATAATTGATAGCATCTAAAGCAAAATCTACGTGTAATTCACGTAAATTACCATTCGCATCTTTACGGTCAAAATCATAAATACGATAAGTAATATCTGAAGACTGTTGAATTTCTGCAATTAAAGTACCTGCCCCAATAGCATGCACTGTACCGGTTTCTAAATAAAAAACATCTCCTGCCTTTACCGGATAATCATCTAGAATTGATGTTAAACTTTTATTTTTCAGACATTCCAAATACGCTTCTTTAGAAGCATCTTCTTTAAACCCAACAATCAATCGGGCGTTTTCTTCTGCTTGAACCACATACCACATCTCGGTTTTCCCGTTAGCATTATGTCGTTCTTTAGCTAAAGTATCATTAGGATGCACTTGAATAGACAAATCTTCTTTGGCATCTAAAAATTTAAACAACAAAGGAAACTCTTCTCCAAAAGTAGCATAAACCTTAGCCCCCAACATCTCTACGGGATATTTCGAAATCAGAGCATTCAAGCTTTCCCCCGCATACACTCCTTTACTCACAATACTCACATCACCTTCTAATCCTGATATTTCCCAACTTTCACCCGTCGTTTTAGATACAACGGGTTTATTCAAAAAGGACTCTAACTGTGTACCTCCCCAAATTCTTTCTTTTAAAATCGGTTTAAACTGTAAAGGATATAACTCCATCGGCATTAAATCAAACTTTTTACTTTTTCAACGGTTTTTTCTAAATGATTTGTCGCATTCATATCTTCAAAAATCATTTGAACTACCCCTTTTTTATCTACTATATACGTTACACGCCCAGGAATTAACCCAAACATATTAGTCTTTACACCAAATAATTTACGCAACGACTTATCGGCATCAGAAAGCAAGATAAAAGGTAAATCGTATTTACTCGCAAATTTTTTATGCATACCAATACTATCACCACTAATCCCTATTACCTCTGCACCAATCGTTTTAAATTCTTCGTATTGGTCTCTCAAAAAACAAGCCTGTTTGGTACATCCTGGCGTATCATCTTTAGGATAAAAATAAATAACCAATACTTTTTTTTCCAATACAGAAGCGATATAAAAATCGTTTCCATTTTGGTCTTTTGCTCCAAACAAGGGCAACTTATCCCCTACTTTTAATCCTTCTTGCATATTAGCCTTTGAAAGTTACAAAATTACGAGGTGTTTCATACAAAGTCACCTCTAAATCATTACTATTATCTATTCGATTCCTGATTTTATTCCATACCACTACAACAATATTTTCCGCCGTAGGGATTAGATTTTCAAAATCTGGAACATCTAAATTAAGATTTTTATGGTCAAATGCAATTTCTACTTCTTCAAAAATTATATCCGCCAAATCTTTCATATCAATCACATACCCCGTTTCTGGATTAATTTCACCCGTCACGCTTACAATTAACTCATAATTATGACCATGAAAATTGGGATTATTACACTTTCCAAAAACTGCTTGATTTCTCTCATCAGACCATTCTCTTCGATACAAACGATGTGCAGCATTGAAATGCGCTTTTCTAGAAACGGTTACTCTCATAAGGTATGTTCTTCTAAAAAATGATAAAATTCGTCAAAAATAATCTTAAACCAAACCGTATAAACTTCTGGATTAAGTTCCATATCCTTCTTAACAGCTTCTACCGACATCCATTTCCAGCTCTCAACCTCATCTGGATTAATAATGGGCGCATCATTATAATACCCAATCATCACATGGTCTAATTCATGCTCAGTCAAACCATTATCAAAAGGCGCTTTGTATATAAAATGAAAAAGCTCTTTTAGTTCAGCCGTAAAACCCATTTCCTCTTGCAAACGTCTTTTACCCGCCTCAATATTCGACTCTCCTTCACGCTGATGACTACAACAGGTATTGGTCCACAACAAAGGAGAATGATATTTATGATGCGCACGTTGTTGCAACATGATTTCACCTTGGTCATTTACTATAAAAACAGAAAACGCACGATGCAACAAGGCTTTCTCGTGAGCTTCCATTTTAGCCATCAACCCAATGGGCTCATCATTTTCATTAACTAAAATTACTTTTTCTTCTGACATAATTCTATTTTGCTCGGTAAAAGTACGAAATCTCCAACAAAGTTTTTAAGCCAAAGTTTCAACCGCCTTAATTGCACATTTCTCGCCATCTATAGCGGCCGAGATAATCCCACCAGCATACCCTGCACCTTCTCCACATGGATACAAGCCTTTTATTTGCAAATGCTCTAACGAATAATTGTCACGCGGAATACGCACTGGTGAAGACGTACGACTTTCAGGTGCATGCAAAATAGCTTCATTGGTAAAATAGCCTTTCATGGATTTCCCAAATTGCACAAAACCTTCGCGCATAATTTGCGTTAGAAAACCGGGAAACACTTCTCCCAACTCAATACTTTCCGTTCCAGGCACATACGAAGTTTTAGGAATATCGGCTGAAATTTTCTTTTGCGAAAAATCAACCATGCGTTGTGCGGGCACTTTTTGCGTTTGCCCCGCTAATTGCCAAGCTTTTTGTTCAATGGCCTTTTGAAATTCCATTCCCGCCAAAGCTCCATGTTTTGCAAAAGGTTTAAAATCTTCTAATTTCAACTCCACCACAATCCCAGAATTGGCAGTCGCTTGGTCACGCTTAGAAGGCGACCAGCCATTCGTTACCACTTCACCTGGACTGGTAGCACAAGGCGCAATCACCCCTCCTGGACACATACAAAACGAATACATCCCACGACCATTCACTTGTTTTACCACCGAATAAGGCGCTGGAGGCAAGAACTCACCACGAAAATCACAAGAATACTGAATACTATCTATCAAACTTTGAGGATGCTCGGCACGCACACCTAAAGCAAATGGCTTGGCCTCAATCAATATCTTTTTTCGGTCTAATAATTCAAAAATATCTCTTGCGGAGTGGCCCGTAGCTAAAATTAGTTTTTTAGCATGAATCACATCGCCATTTTGAATTACAACTCCATCTACTTCATTATTTTTCACTAAAATATCCGTCACACGAGTTTCAAACAAAACTTGCCCCCCGTATTCTTTAATTTTCTCACGAATATCCTGAATAATTTGCGGCAACTTATTAGTTCCAATATGCGGATGGGCATCCACCAATATATCAGGTGTAGCACCAAAAGCGACCAACAATCGTAAAATCCTATCTACATCACCACGTTTTTTAGAACGCGTGTACAGTTTTCCATCAGAATAAGTTCCTGCACCCCCTTCACCAAAACAGTAATTCGAATCTTCATTAACAATCCCATCGCGGTTTATCGCTTTTAAATCACGACGACGTCCCCGCACATCTTTACCTCGCTCTATCAAAATAGGCTTCACACCCAACTCAATTAACTGCAAAGCCGCAAACAATCCAGCAGGACCTGCTCCCACCACAATAACTTCTGGGGCTTTAGACACCTCTTTATATTCGGGTAAAGCAATATTTTCAAGTACTAAATCTTCGCCTTGAAAAAAAACCTGCAATTTCAAATTGATTTTAATAGCGCGTTGACGTGCGTCGATAGAACGTTTTACAATAGCTACATACTGAATTTCACTGACCGATGTTTGCACGAGTTTAGACACGTGGGTTTTCAACATTCCTTCATTTGACGCTACTTCAGGGGAAACCTGTATTTGAAGTTCTCTTGGCATTATATCGATTTTACGTTGCAAAAATACTATTTTAGGATGAGTTCCTATACTATTTTAAGAGGGGTTTTTACAAAAACAATTAAAATTACTGGCACATCACCTCAACAAGTCAGACAACTTCTGCTTACTTTTTATAAAATAGAAAACAAAACTTTACATTTGTACTTAGAAAACACACGATAATGCAACGACAAATCAAACTTATATGGGATTTTAGAGGTCCCGCTTCTGCAAAAACTGCCGAACATCATGAAATTCATTTAAAAGAATATATCGCTATTGAAAAACTCTCTTTAAACATCACAGGTTTTGATTGTATAAATGACATGCACACTATTGCTTGGATGGTGGTGAACGAACAAGACATGATTCCTGTAAGAGATGCTTTGAAACCGCATAGAGGGGAAGTTTATTAGTGGGCAGTTGTCAGTTCAAAGTGGGCAGTGTTCAGTAGACAGTGAGCAGGACTTAAAAAGAAATCTTAGAGATAAAAAAATCGCAGTATTCAGCATTTAAACTGTAAACTGCGATTTTTTATTTTTATACGAAGAATTAAAACTCCTTAATTCTTCTCAACTGTTTCTAAAAACTTCGATTGAACATTGTTCACTGAACACTGAATACTGAACTCTGAATACTGAACTCTGAATACTGAACTCTGAGCACTAATTCGCAACTTCGCTGATAAACTTAATTCGCATCAAACGTAATTCTTCAGTATCATAATCTCCATCAAACTCATCTAAAGCATCTTGTATTTTATCTGAATCAGAACCTAAAAAGTAGTCGTGAATTTCTTCTTGTTGGTCTTCATCCAAGATATCATCTACCCAATAGTTGATATTCAATTTAGTTCCTGAATACACAATTTGCTCCATTTCTTTCAGCAAACCATCCATATCCAAGCCTTTTGCCTTAGCAATATCATCTAAAGGCAACTTGCGGTCAATATTTTGAATGATGTATAATTTCAATCCTGAATTGGCACCCGTCGATTTTACCACTAAATCGTCAGGACGAATAATATCGTTTTCCTCTACGTATTTGGCAATCAAATCCACGAAGGCTTTACCATATTTTTTGGCTTTTCCTTCGCCTACCCCTTGAATATTAATCATTTCCGCAATAGTCACTGGGTATTTCAATGCCATATCTTCCAACGAAAACTCTTGAAAAACCACATACGGAGGCACGCCTTCTTTTTTACCTACTTTTTTACGCAAGTCAACCAACATCGCCATTAGAGCTTCATCAGCCGTGCCTGTCGCTTTAGAGGCGGTAACGATGTTCTCGTCTTCAGTTTCATTGTATTCATGGTCTTCGGTCATCATAAACGATTGCGGATTTTTAATAAACCCTAATCCTTTATCATTCATTTTCAACACCCCATAACTTTCAATATCTTTTCTGAAATAGCCTTCCACCATCACTTGACGAATTAATGCCATCCAGTATTTTTCATCATGCTCCTTGCCTACGCCAAAAAATGGTTGCGCATCTGTACGGTGGGCTTTGATAAGTGCATTCACTTTACCCATTAAAGTCAAGATGATTTCTTTAGCCTTGTATAATTCTTTAGTATCACGAATGATTTCTAACAATTTCACTACACTATCCTTAGCTTCCACTTTGTTTTTAGGATTGCGCATGTTATCATCCATATCGCCTCCTTCACCCGTTTCATTATCAAATTCTTCACCAAAATAATGCAACAAGAACTTACGACGTGACATAGAAGTTTCGGCATAGGAAACAACTTCTTGCAACAGCGCAAAACCTACTTCCTGCTCCGCAACAGGCTTTCCAGCCATGAATTTTTCTAATTTTTCAACATCTTTATAGGAATAGTATGCTAAACAATGCCCTTCACCACCATCGCGACCCGCACGACCTGTTTCTTGATAATAACTCTCTAAAGATTTAGGAATATCGTGGTGAATTACAAAACGCACATCGGGTTTATCAATCCCCATACCAAAAGCAATAGTAGCCACAACCACATCTACTTCCTCCATCAAAAACATATCCTGATGTTTCGCACGTGTTTTAGCATCTAATCCCGCATGATACGGTACCGCAGAAATACCATTTACTTTTAATACCTCGGCAATATCTTCAACTTTTTTGCGAGATAAACAGTAAATTACTCCTGACTTACCTTTATGTTGAGAGATAAAACGGATGATATCTGACTCAACATTTTTGGTTTTAGTGCGTATTTCGTAAAACAAATTAGGTCTATTGAAGGATGCTTTAAATACATTTGCATCCGACATATCTAAGTTTTTCAAAATATCCTCTTGCACTTTTGGCGTAGCAGTAGCCGTTAGACCTATAATAGGCACTTCCCCTAGTGAAGCAATAATATTTCTTAAATTACGGTATTCAGGACGGAAATCATGTCCCCATTCTGAGATACAGTGTGCTTCATCAATAGCTACAAAAGAAATTTTATTTTCTTTTAAAAAATCAATATATTCTTCTTTAGTTAAGGATTCTGGCGCTACATATAAGAGCTTGGTAATTCCGTTAGCGATATCTTTTTTTACCTGAGTAATCTCAGTTTTAGTTAAAGAAGAGTTCAATACATGCGCAATGCCCATTTCGGAACCCAAACTACGTAACGCATCCACTTGATTTTTCATCAAAGCGATTAGCGGAGAAACTACGATAGCCACCCCGTCCTGTATCAATGCGGGCAACTGGTAGCACAACGACTTTCCACCACCTGTAGGCATGATAACGAAAGTGTTTTGTCCGGTAATGATACTTCTTACAACTTGTTCTTGAAGTCCTTTGAATTGGTCGAAACCAAAATACTTTTTTAATTCTTTGTGTAAATCAATTGGGCCTGCACTCATTCTTCAACAATTTTCTTATTTGGTACAATTAACGATAAATCAACCCATTTTCTTATTACCCCAACTAATAAAAGAAAACGTGTTTTTTGTTTTTTGAGAAATTTTATACGAAATTAATAAAATTTCAGGCAAATAAAAAATCCCGCAATGCTAGGATTTTTATAAATTTGCACTCATAAAGATACAAATTTCTTTAACACATACAAATTTAAAACGATTCTTGTTTTGACAACAAACGCAACCATTTTAGCTTCGGCTAAAAATACTATCTTAGAGCAAAGTCAAGCTATTGCCCAATTAGTAGATTATCTAACAGATGATTTTGCCCATGCCGTAGAGCTTATTTACAGTGCCAAAGGGCGATTGATAGTTACAGGTATTGGAAAAAGCGCCATCATAGCTCAAAAAATGGTAGCTACTTTTAACTCAACAGGTACGCCTTCGATGTTTTTGCACGCATCGGAAGCGATTCATGGGGACTTAGGCATGGTACAAGAAGGCGATGTTATTATTTGTATTTCAAAAAGTGGCAATAGCCCTGAAATAAAAGTTTTGGTTCCTTTATTAAAACGTTTTGGCAATCCACTAATTGGAATGACGGCAAATTTAACTTCGTATTTAGGCAAAGAATCAAATTTAGTATTGCATGCTCATGTCGACAAAGAATCGTGTCCTAACAATTTAGCACCGACAAATAGTACTACTGCGCAATTGGTTTTAGGTGATGCGTTAGCGGTTTGCTTGATGGAGAAAAGAAATTTCAAAAGCGAAGATTTTGCTAAATACCATCCTGGGGGCGCGTTAGGAAAAAAATTATTACTACGCGTTACAGATATGTTAGACCGCACCCACAAACCTATGGTTACTCCATCGACTTCAATCAAAGATGTTATTGTTGAAATTTCGGAGAAACGTTTAGGGGTTACCGCCGTGATTGAGAACAACCAATTGATAGGAATTATTACCGATGGAGACATTCGTCGTATGTTGAATGTTAACGAAACCATAGCTGGTTTAACCGCACAAGACATTATGACTAAAAACCCTAAAACAGTTGCCTTAGACGCTATGGTGATTGATGCTTTTAACACTATGGAAGATTTTTCAATTACTCAAATGGTAGTTGAAGATAAGGGAACTTATGTAGGCATCTTACACATTCATGATATTTTAAAAGAAGGAATTATATAAATGGCTAAGAAAAGTTTATCTGAAATGTCGTTTTTAGACCATCTAGAAGAGCTGAGATGGTTGTTAGTACGCAGTACAATTGCTGTAGTACTACTTGCTGTAGTTGTTTTTTTCTTCTCAGATTTTATTTTCGACCAAGTCGTTTTTGGCCCTACAAAAGTTGATTTTGTTACCTACCGATTTTTCTGTGAAGCATCACACTACTTAGGGTTTGCTGATACTATTTGTATTGAAGAACTACCTTTTACCATCCAAAATACGAGTATGGAAGGGCAAGTCAATGTTTTTATTTGGATGGGAATTACCGCTGGGTTTATTTTAGGCTTTCCCTATATACTTTGGGAACTATGGCGTTTTATAAGTCCCGCTTTATACGAAAATGAACGAAAATATGCCAAAGTTTTCATTTTTACGGCGTCTCTTCTATTTTTTATGGGAGTCCTTTTTGGTTATTTTGTTATTGTACCGATGTCCGTAAACTTCTTGGCTAGTTTTTCAATTAGTACTGTTGTCAAAAACGACATCAACTTAGATTCTTATATTGGCATGGTAAAAACTTCGGTTTTAGCAGGTGGTATTTTCTTTGAATTACCTATTATTGTATACCTATTAACAAAATTAGGTTTAATCAAACCGAGTTTCTTACAAAACACGCGCAGATACGCAATTATTATTGTATTGATTATTTCGGCTATCGTAACGCCACCCGATGTGGTAAGTCAAATTACGGTAGCAGTTCCTATGTTGTTAATCTATGAAATGAGTATTCTTATTTCTAGAATTGTTTACAAAAACCAATTAAAAGCACAAAATGGCTGATTTAGTTAAAGATTTCAATGATTATCGTTCAAAAATGAACGAAAAAATATTAGGTGATGACAACAAAGTTATCAAACGTATTTTTAATTTAGACACTAACACCTATGCAGAAGGCGCTTTAGACACTAAAACTAAAGAATTAATGGGCTTAGTTGCTTCGGCGGTTTTGCGTTGTGATGATTGTATCAAATACCATTTGGAAACTTGTTACAAACTAGGCGTTAACAAAGCCGAAATGATGGAAGCCATGAGTGTAGCAACTTTGGTGGGGGGTACAATTGTGATTCCGCATTTAAGACGAGCCTATGAATTCTGGGAAGCGCTTGAGGGTGGTGAATAGTATGCAGTGGGCAGTAGTCAGTGAGCAGTATACTGTGGTTAGTGGTAGTAGGTAGTTAGATTGAATGGAATAAACAATAATTAGTTCCATTTTTTAGTTATTAAGGCTGAAATAATTTTTAAAGAGTTCTTCTTCCAAGCGAAACATCAACTTTTTAACTTTTTACATTTCAACTTTTAACTTATAATTCATAATTCAACAATGATATTAAGAGCAGATAATTTAGTCAAAACCTATAAAAAAAGGTCGGTTGTAAAAGGGATTTCGGTAGAAGTTAACCAAGGAGAAATTGTGGGACTTTTGGGACCAAACGGCGCAGGAAAAACAACTTCATTTTACATGATAGTAGGCTTGGTAAAACCTAATTCGGGGAATATTTATCTAGACCAAACCAACATCACGGATTTTCCGATGTACAAACGTGCGCAACATGGGATTGGCTATCTAGCTCAAGAAGCTTCGGTTTTCCGTAAAATGAGTATTGAAGATAATATCATGAGTGTGCTTCAATTGACGAATTTGACCAAAGACCAACAAGAAGAAAAAATGGAGGCTTTGATTGAAGAATTTTCCTTAAATCATATCCGTACTAATCGTGGAGACTTACTTTCTGGCGGTGAGCGTCGTCGTACAGAAATTGCTCGTTGTTTAGCTACCGACCCTAAATTTATCCTTTTGGACGAACCTTTTGCTGGGGTTGACCCCGTAGCGGTTGAAGACATTCAACGTATTGTTGCAAAATTAAAAAACAAAAACATAGGCATCTTAATTACCGACCACAACGTTCAGGAAACTTTAGCAATCACTGACAAAACCTACTTGATGTTTGAAGGGGGGATCCTAAAAGCAGGTGTCCCTGAGGAATTAGTGGAAGATGAAATGGTACGTCGTGTTTATTTGGGTCAAAACTTTGAGTTGAGAAGAAAGAAGTTGGAGTTTTAATTCAATAACTTTTTGTCCAGGATTTTAGCAAGAAAGTCACAAACTGACTTAGAAATTTAATAACAAGTATTCTGTGAATTATAAACATTCTCTGTACTAAAATTTCTATTTACTACAGAACCAAGCTTTTATACAAATTAGTGCAAAAAAACTTTTATATAGCCAGCATAATACTCTTATTGTTTAGTTTTTTCATTTTAAACGATAAAAAATAGACCTTGAGGGAACTTGGAAAATACGTACTATTATTTTCAATAGTAAAGACATATATAAAAACACATCCGATTTAAAATTTATTGCTGATTTAAACAAAGTTTTCAATACAGTAGAAATTGACGATTGGAACAAATCAATAAGTTTTAAAAACCAAAAAGAACTCACAATATTTGCGATTTATAAGTTAATTTACAATGCAAATAACATCCCTTTTTTAATATTGAGTTCAAAAGAAAAACCTCTCAATGGTGTTTTTAACATCAAAATTGATACTATCAAAAATACATATACAAGAAAAGGTATCGTTACTATAAATTTTCAATTAAAATCAAGGAGTACTTCCTTGAATCTCACTAAAGAGGTTAGTCCAATTCAATTTGAAAATTACCTAAAAAAAGGGCGACCTTAAAAATTTGAAATCCTAAAAATAACTTGAGAAACTTCTAAGCAGCAAATTTTTCATTTTCAAAATCCATTTGTTCTCTTAAAGTCATTTGAGCTCTAAAATTTTCAAATAATTCAAAAAAAGATCCATCTGTAGTACCTGAAGCAATGCCTTTTATTTGGGAGACTAACTCCTTTAAAACATTTTCTTCGATACTAGCACAATAACCTTCTCCTAAACAACAATGCAAAAAATCTATTTGTCTTTTATCTAAAAAAGAAATGGATTCTTTTACCTTAACGAAGTCTGCTTGTTCAGCAATATATTTATTCTCAAAAAGAACTGTATCAGTTTCAGATTCAAAAGCTTCACTTTCCTGCTCTTGTACTGAAGATACATTGTTTTCATAAACAGGAAAACCTACAACCAAAAGTTTTTCAAAATCAACTAAAGCTTGCTGATTAAATTGTTGCAATTTCTCAGCAGGGTTCAATTCTCCTATATTTTCAATTTTATTTTGTTGTGGATTGAAATCTGATCTAGAAGTAATTACTGGTTTTGCATACGCAACTACTTGTTGCTGTAAGTCGTTGATAATAGAAGCTAAATAAGGAGTTAACTTTGCAACACTTCTGTCTTTAAAAACATGTTGCATGGTTGCTTTTGCTGTTGCAAATAAGCGGTTTGATTTACTGTAATCAAAATAATAAAGTATTTTTTGCTCCATAGACTTTTGCTTTTAAAACTTTAAAAAACCTAACTAATTCGTTTTCAAAAGGTTTAAACAAAAGTAGATCGAAACATAAAATCACTTTTTACTTAAAAAGCTCATATACTTACTCTAAAAGTCAATTTTAAACTTTTTCAATACTTATCATTCAAGTACAATTAATTTCCAAAAAAGAAAACTTCATTTCGATGAAAGAAAATTAAGTACCTATCAAAAAAAGAAATCCAATAAAACAATAAATCTATAAAAAGTAATATCGCAAAATTATTTAAACGACTTGATTTTGCGTTTACTAAAATTATCAGAATACACTATTTTGCCCGCATCGGTTACTAATACCCCAGAGTATTCTGGATGTTTGGCTAGGAGTACTAATCCGTTTTCAACCCCCAAAACCATAATGGAAGTACTCAATCCGTTAGCAATTTCGGCGGATGGACCAAAAACGGTAGCGCTACAAATTCCTGTCGATGGATATCCTGTTTTAGGATTAATGATGTGGGCATAACGCTTGCCGTTAATTTCGGCGAACTTTTCGTAACTTCCTGAAGTGGTTACAGCATAACGGTACATAGACACTATTGCTAGAAAATCATCATTTTGAAAAGGATTGGTAATCCCGATACTCCACGGTTTTCCATTGGCTTGTTTACCCCAAGTAGTTAAATCACCCGACGCATTGATGATACCGCCTGCAACGCCTTTAGCTTCTAGCAACGCTCTAGCGCTATCGGCCGCATAACCTTTACCAATGGAACCAAAACCTATTTTCATGCCTTCCTTTTTCAAAAAAATAGTAGAAGCTAACGTATCTAAAACAATGTTTGTGTACCCCACTTTTTCAATCGATTTTTTTATAGCATCTTCGCTAGGCATTGTGGTCATAGAACCATCAAATTTCCAAATTTTGTCCATAGCAATAATGCTGATATCAAAAGCACCTTTAGTCATTTCAGAAAATTGAATAGCCGATTGTGTTAGTCGTAGTACTTCTTTAGCTACTTTCACAGGTCGCAAACCAGCATTACGATTAACCTCTGAGATTTGTGTTTGAGGTCGCCATTCAGAAATTAGATTTTCTATCCGTTCTATTTCAACAATGGCTTCGTCGATATGTTGTTCGGCATCTTTTTCATCTTTTCCCACTATAGTAATATCAAAACGACTGCCCATTAAGGTTACTGCACGATGCTTTTGCACTTGCGCTTGTGCAAATTGAAAAATCAATAAAATATAAAAAAATGGTTTCATTTATATAATAACACTAATAACAATCACTTAAAAATTGCCCTTTATCTTTATAATTTTGCCACGTGGTAGCACCACAGTGAGCAATCAAAAGGGTTTCGACATCCTGCAACATGGCTAGTGAACCACAAATCATCATTACGCCTCCGTTTGCAAGGAAAACTTTAATTTTTTCAATATCTCTCAGAATTAAATCGGTGACATATAGCCGTTCCCCTTCTCTTGAAAAGACAATATTTAAGCTCTTTAATTTTTGATTCGATATAACTACTTTAGCTTGCTTTTCAAAATCATCAACTAGTGCTGTTCTATGTCTAAATCCAGCATACAACCCTTCCATTTGGGCTGATTTTTCATGAAGCATACCTAAGAAAGGTGCTATTCCTGTTCCGTTTGCAATTCCCAGTACAGGTTTATTAGGCAAATGAAATATGTTGTTTTTTAACACCTTAGCTTTTATCACCGAACCTATTTCCAATTGGTACAAATACGAAGACCCCACACCTTTTTCATGCAACTTAACCACTAATTGTACATTCCCGCTTACTTTTCCTATGGAATACAAACGTTCGGTGGTATCATTCTTAGGAAAAACTGTGAATAAATCGCCCGATTGGAATTCTAGTTTTTTTAAAGGTTGAAGCGTAATCTTAAAAGTAGTTTGTTCACCTACCACAATCTTCTTATCAATAACTTTAAACTCCTGTCGTTTTGAAGAAGTACTACGGTATTGCGCCATCGAAGTACTTAGTGGAATTCCTGTACTTATATTCCATTGTGTCACCCAACGCAAAAATTCAGTAATCGACTTATCATTAATAGTATGCAAATCTATCATCTTGTGACTCCATGATTCTCTTTCTAAAATGGCTTGTACTTTTACAGCATAGCCACAAAAATCAGGGTAGTTTTGAGAACCAAAGCCGATTACAGTAGTTTTTACGGGATGTGAAAAAGGGTATTTTTGAATTAATGCTTCAAAATGATTCGCATTTGAAGGCGCATCACCCAAACCATAGGTTGATGTAAAAACGAGCATTGTATGTGCCTTTGGAAAATCTTGAAAGCGATTCATTACCATTAAGAATGATTTTTCACCGAGATTTAATAATTGCTGATGAACCGCCTGCGCAAACTCGAAAGTAGAACCGTTTTCTGACCCTACCAAAATTAGAATTTCACCCTCTGAAGGGGTAAACGGATTGTGTATTTTAACTTTTTTTCGCTTTAAAGTAATTGCAAAACCAGAATACATAAAGAACAAAATCACTAGAGAGGATATCCCTAAGACTAGAGCCCATACAATGCTGGTTCTCCCAGTATGCAAGTCTAAACTTAACGTTTCAAGAAGCACTGTTTTAGGATACTTTACTTCACTCAATACACGCCCATCAAATTGATTGATTTTAAGTTCGCGGTCGTGCAACTTTACCGTAAAACATTCCTCTATATCATCTGTGAATGGAAATTCTATTTTTTGAACTTCCGAAAGATGAATCTTTTTAAAACTGGGAAAGGCATCCATATCCAATGTAGCTTTTGAGGCTACAAAATCAATTTGGTTGGTAGGTATTCTATCTGCACCAAATGCTTTAAAACGAATTAAAGACAGAAAGGTGGCGGTTATTGCTATGATTAAAATAGGAAATAAGAAGTAACGACTCCATCTGACATGATAGTAAGTTGCCCAATTTTCCTTTTGAATTTTAGTAAAAAAACGAAGGATTCCCTTTTGTCTTTTCACAACCAAAATAATTCCTGTAACCGTAATTAAAATCAACAAAAAGGCATTGACCCCCATAATAAATCGTCCTGTTTCGTGCAAAAACAACGAACGATGCAAGGTCGTAACATCTTGTATAAATTGACTTTCTTTCTCAGGTGCACCCACAATTTCACCCGTTTTGGGATGTACAAAAACTTCCGTTTCATCGCCATTTTCATTTAACCCTTTCACCGTTACCCAATATTTAGGGCTTACTTTTACCTCATTAACTTCTAAAAAATGTGTTGAAATTTTTGGAAGCATTTCGGACAAAGAAAGATGCTGAAAACTTTCCGCATGGGCATAAGGTACTTTTTCAGTAATGGAAGCTCCAGCTAGAATGATTCCTGTAGAGGCAACAATGAATAAAAACACCGAAATAGATACAGCTAAAGCCAAATGGGCAAAACGCCAAATAGATTGGGTCATGAAGAACTTACATTTTTATGAGTTTCACATAACGAATGTAACCTTTACCTTCTGTTTTATCAGCCAAAGCTTCTGTAGTTAGAGGCACTTCAGCATCTATAACATGGTATTTTTGGTCTTCCACCGCCGATTCAAAACGGATTTTATAGCCTGCGTTAATTTTTTTGTCTTCGATTTCTAAAACAGTAACACTACGGTCGCCCCCAGCCACTGAAGCCCCTGTTTTGGCATCAACTTTTTTACGTTTAGCATAAAATTTATGCCATTCTTTAAGCTCTTTATACCATTTTTTATCATTACCCATAACGTAAAGCGTCTTTTCGTAATTTCCTTTTGCATCCACTAAAGAAACAACGATATAGGCGCCTTCGCCCACATAATTAGCCATTTGCAACATGCATTTATACTTTGTAGTTTGCGCCAATAGGTTATTTGAAAACAGTCCAAAAACCAATGCTATACCTAGTATTTTGATGTAATTTTTCATTTATTTTAAAAATTCAATATTTACTTGATTCTTTTTTAACACTTCATTTTCTTTAGCTAAATCATAAGCGGTTTCGTCAAATTCCGTCTTTATAGATTTGTCAGCGCCCAAAGACAATACATATTTCAAAATCGCATCGTCTTTAGCCAGTAAAGCTGCTTTGTGCAACAAAGTTAAACCTTCCTTGTTTTTAGCATTGATGGCAATACCTAAACCTTCTAATTTTTTTAATAAATTCAAATCGTTTTTTACGATAGCTAAATGATATAGTGTATTATCATCTTTTTGAGGTGCTACTATCGACAAGCCTTTTTCCTTTAACAAATTTAATTTAGCCAAAAACTCATCGTTACCTGTTCTAGGTACTCTATAATTTTGAATCAAATGGTATAACAACCCTTGATTTTCATTATCTACCACTTGTACATTAGCGCCCGCTTGAATTAAAGCAGCTATCATATCAAGTGAAGCGGTTTTGACTGCATAAGTAAGAGCCGTTTCTCCTTTTGCATTTTTTTCTTCCAAAATAGCCCCTTTCGAAAGTAACTTTTCTAAAAGTGCAACCTCTTTTCCAATGGCTAAAACGTGTAAAGCCGTGACTCCATCTGCATCTTTTTTAGTGACCTCTACACCTTTTTCTAAGAAATAATTTACAATTTCTGACTGATTTTCTTTACGCACAATATTGTGCAATACCGTTTGACCACTAGTAGAAAGAGTTTTAGGATTGATTTTTAATTCTTCTACCAAATACTTATATAATTCTAACGAATTAGCCGTTCTACGCGTAGCTTCAGAAGCAATTATCAATGCATTAGGCGTATATTTTACCCCTTGCGCAAGTAATGCTTTCAAATTTGCAATATTTCCTGTTCTCGTGGCATAATTAAAAACCGTATTCCCTTCGGTATCAACATCTTTAATCGCTAAACCTTTTGAAACTAAATATTGAGTGATACTCAAATCTTTGTCATAAGCTACTGCTAACATGATTAGATTTGCATTATTTTTGTAACGCTTTTTTAAATCTAAACCCGCTTTTACATAAGCCTCTAATATGGGTAATGAAACTTGACCACTTGCTAATCCGTATACTAAAGGACTTACTTGATTATGGTCTTCCCTATTAATATCAGCCCCTTTTCCGATAAGATGATTGACTAATTCTATATTTCCTTTTGCTGTTGCCCAGTGCAAATAGATGCGTTCATCGTGCGTGGGTTTGTTTATTTCATTGCCCTTTTGTGTTAAAAGAAATTTCACAACTTCATTTGAAGCACCATTATTTATGGCTAAAGTTACAGCATCCATAGCCGAAGCGTTAGATTCTGAAGGGTCATTCCCTTTGGCTATTTCTGCTTGAACCGCAATCACATCTGGATATTTTTTCCAGAAATTGGAATCCAAAAGGGTGTTTTTTGTTTGCCCCATGAATACCGTTGAAGCGAACAAAAATATATTTAAAACAATTTTTCTCATACTATAAAAAGTAATTAAAAGAGGAAGACAAAAGTAAGAAAATACCTTTGCCTTCTTCACAAAAAACAAAACCCTAAAACTTATATTTTAAATTGGCCATAAATTGTCTAGGCGCAATAGGATTGATACTATAATTTTCGTGTACTGTATAATTTAATGTGTTGGTAATATTAGAAGCTTTACATAACAATGTTATATTTTTCCAAGTGTAGCCCACGGTTGCATCAACGGTTGTATAATCGCTCACAGGGATTTCTCTATCTTCAATATAAAGTTCACCAGCTGTATTCTTTGCATATCTGTTATTCCAACCTCCTATTCTATTTCCTACATAATTACCAATAGCTCCAAGAGATACATTTTTAAACAAACCATGTTGAACGGTGTAAAAGAAACTCAAGTTTGCCGTATGGTCGGGCGTTCTAGCTAAACGGTCGCCTTCTACGGCACTTCCCACAAGACCAGAAGTTTTTACAAAACGCATATCATTGTAACTATAGCCCGCATTGATTCTAAATCCTTCCAAGGGTTTTGCACAAACATCCAGTTCAATTCCTTTACTTTTGGTTTGTCCCGATAAAGCTTTTACATTCGAATTCGTATTAATGTTCCCATTTTTATCATGACTCGCCATTTGCACCAATTCACTATTATCAATGATATAAGCGGTAAGATTTACATTTAATTTATTTTGCAAAAATTCTGTTTTTATCCCAGCCTCATATTGGTCCACTAAAGAAGGCTTAAGTGGATTGTCATAAATATCAACCCCAGCATTAGGAATAAAAGAATTCGCATAACTTCCAAAAATTGAGACCTGGCTCAAAGGCTGGTATACAACCCCAAACTTTGGTGAGAAAGCCTGTGTAATTTGAATAGGATTCTCTACAGGATTGCTATCCATATTAGCCTCATAGACTAAAATAGGGTCTGATTTTGGGTCGTTGATATTAGAAAGTTTCGTTAAAGCTTTATATACTTTTGAGTCTACTTCCTGCCAAGACCAACGTAATCCAGCTAAAACCTTTACTTTTTTATGTATTGTAATTAAATCTTGAGCAAAGAACCCATAACGCTTCCCAAAATTCTTAGTTATCGTTGAATTATAATTATCCTGAGGTCCTTTTTCACTAGCAAAAGTTTCAGGCTTAAAAATATTTATAGGAGCATCATCATAATTCGTGATAGGTTTGAAACTTCCATTGGCATTTTTTTTCATGAACACGTAAGCATAACTATCAGAATAATTAGTCTCTCCATCAACTCCTGTAAACAACTGATGCTTCATCCCAAACGTCTTGAAATGCCCTTCAACACCTATTTGTTGTCCTAAAATAATTTCTTCCGCTCTACTTTTCCCTAAAGGTCTTACTAAATCCCCTTGTAAATTCTTAGGTTGCAATCTATCGGTTCCTTCAGTTTGACGCAAATAGTCCTGATACGAAACATTCGCAGTAAGTTTCCAAGCGTCGTTAAAGCTATGTTTCACTAAAGCATTCACCGATGCTTGTCTGGTTTGTCCATTAGACCATTTAGCTCCTAAATAGCGATTGATTGGCACTTCTAAAATAGTTTTTCCAAAAGCTCCTGTACCAAAATCAGGTATCCAATTATCATACAAATAATCGCCTTGCAACAAAATATCTGTCTTTTTAGAAACTTTAAACAAGAAAGAAGGATTGGCATAATAACGCTCTCTTTCTACAACATCTCTAAAACTTTTTGCTTTTTCGACACTTCCTACAAAACGGTAAGCGATAGTTTGATTTAATGGACCATAAAAATCCAATACAGGCTTATAAAAATCATAACTCCCTGTTTGAAATGCCAATTCACCACCGCGTTCAAAAAGTGGGGTTTTAGTAACCAAGTTCATAATACCTCCAGGGGCTACATTTCCATACAACAAAGCGCTACTTCCTTTTAACAATTCAACTTTTTCAAGCGAAATAACCTCAGGCATAGAACCTCCATTTTGACGAAAACCATTTTTAAAAATATTATTTGCCCCCATATCATAACCTCTCGACCAGAACGATTCTTGCGCTCCCCCACGAGCGGAGCCAACATAAACACCGTTGGCATTTTTAATCACATCGCTTAAACGAACCGATTGTTGTTGAGAAATCATTTCGCCCCCAATGGTTTGTAAACTTTGTGGATTGTCCATCGGTTTTAAGCCTGAACGCACGGCAGAAACAAACTTCTTTTGTTTTTTTTCACGGATTTCAATTTCTTGTAACGTCTGTCTTTTACGTTTGACCGTATCATTTTCTAGACTAAAGTTATTATCTGATTGAAATTTATCCTGTGCTTGCCCTATACTGCTCATCAAAAGACAAGCCGTTAAAAGATATATTTTCATTTATTTAGACTTATTAAGAATTACTTTGCAAATATAAATCCGAAAAGAAATATAAAACAAGTTTATTTTTAATAATTCTAAATAAAAATAATACTAAAATAATAACTCCCTAAATATCAAAACAGTATCTAAACAAAAAACTGCATAGTTTCCTATACAGTTTTGCTATTTTATTCCTCAAAATCGATGTTTGCGGGTCGGTCAGGGATAGTTTTCCCCTCCTTTTCATCAATATTCCCCAGAATTTCGAAATTCAAACGGTCAAAATATGCGGTTCCAGTCCCGTTAATTAAAACCCCAAAATTGAGTGTTTTACTTTCTTTAGGTACATTGAGTATAATTTCGCAACGCGTCCATTCGGTTGTTCCTTTTAAACTGCGCTGATACATATTATCAAAGCTCAACGTTTTACGTTTGCCTTCATCATTTACACCATCTACCCGCAACCACATTCCACACCAGTTTTTCACTTCAACTGTTTTTATATAGCCTATCATTTTGATGCGCTTTCCTAAGTAAAATTTAGCTTCACAGGTTTGCATCAAGGTTCCAAACCCTTTAATATCATCATCAACCGATTTGATAAAAGCACATTTTTTTCCTGTTTTGGACATGGTTTTATCCAAGCCTATTTCATAACTACTGGCTTTGCTCCCAGTTTTAAACCAACCATTAATTTTTTGTGCTTGCAGGTCTTGGCGGTTACCCAAAAAAACAATTATAAAAAGTATAAGTGTAAGGAAAGAAATTTTTTTCATCGTATTTTTCTTTAGGTTGCAAACTTCCTTGAGCCAAAGTGCCCAAGAAAAGCTATTCTTAGAAACATGAGTTGTAGTAGCATAAATATCATAATCCAAGGCAGAGAAAATGGTTTTCACGGTAAAACTTCTCGGATTAACTTCAGCCAATTCAATACGCTGAATGGTACGCAGACTGACTTGACACACATCGGCCAATTCCTGTTGCGTGAGTCCACGTGCCAAACGTAAGGCAACTACTTTTTTTCCTAATTCGGGTTGTTGCATACAAAATGTAGGTAAAAATCAGCGTATTTATTTTAAATTCTTGCAAATATAACGAATACCGTGTGCTTTCTTGACTTAGAATCAAAAGTAAAAAATGCCTAAAATCAATGATGCGTTGCCAGAAAAAGCAATGCACGTTCTAGAACTTCATCTCGATTCGCTTTTAGACCTTGTAATGTAGGTTTGCATTCCATCGTAATCTTCACGCCTTTACGCTGTGTTTCAGTACCGTCAGGATAAAAGACACCCAAGCCCGAAAAACAAGTTTCAAAACCAGCTACTTTGAAACGACAAATATCGCCATCTGCTCCTGCGGTTTGACTCCCTATGGTGGTAACACGAGGGTGAGCCTGTAAAATCATGGCGACAAACTCCGCTTGACTTTGCGAATTTTCATTCACTAAAAGCACAATTTCTCCTTGGTAGGCATTAGGATTATAGCTTCCGCTTTTGATATCTTTTTTCCAAATAAATCGACCTGGATAGTTTACATCAGGACCTATTTTACTCCAAAAAACAGTAGGCGCTGAGGCTATATATTCGTTAATTTTATGTCCTGTCCCATTAGGATAATGTCGGGCATCAAAGATTATAGCTTTTGAATTTTGTAACTCTTGAAACATTTGCGGAACATCTTCTTTCAATAACATCCCCAAGTGAACCAAACCAATATGGTTAGGCAACAATTCCCATTTTGGCTTTTCAACTTTTTCCTCGACATACTTAATCTCCTCTTTGGTGTACAAACGGCACTTTTTTTCCAAACGCACTTGTTCACGTTCTATTGTTAAGGTCATCCTATCCGCATTACTCCTCAAAAAAACATTTTGACGCTGAGCATTTCTGATTTTTATAGCCTTATTAGATGCAGGATTATACTTAGAAAAAGAGGCAACAATGGCATCGACTGACTTCCCATTGATATGTGTGATAACATCCCCTAAACGTATATCCTCATTTTGAGCCAAAGATTCATTTAAAAACCCGTTTACCAAAAGCTTTCCTTGACAGTATTGGTATTTCACAGGTATTTTTTTTGTTCCAAAATGACCATAACACAAACCCGATTTTAAATACCCATGGCTGTCATCAATTTTAGTAATTAACTCTAAAAGAACTAAATGAAATTCAATTTTATCTTTGGCATGGATAAACTTGGTTATCATTTCTGGCAAAACATCTTTCCAAGCTTGGTCTGTTTGATATTTATAAGAAAAAAAATATTCGATAATATTCCAATATTGAAATAAAGCCAACAAGCGATACTCCTTTTCTGGATACAAACTCGAGTATTCCTGCTCGTTTTGAATTTGGATGCGTTGCGTCGCGTCAAGCTTGACATAATGGCTATATCCTTGATTTCTGTTCTTTTCAATAAAATCGAGGGTTTGGATAACTTCTGGAGTAAAAACAGATGCATCGTCTGTCCAAGATAAATCAAAATTTTTATCAAAATAATCAATGGTTTGTACAGAAGAACAACTCGTACAAGGAGGAACAGCACCCAGTTTTTCAAACCAAGTGGCATACACTTTATTTAACGCCTCTTTAGTCTCAACAGCTTCCAATTCGCGCATTTTATCAACCAATTCACCGTCCCAATTAAAACTCCCTTTCGCTACTTGGGGATGGTAGTATTTTAGGAAACCCCAAACTTTAGCTAAACTGACTAATTTTTGTGTTTCAGTTAGTTTTTCTTGTCCATAATTGCATTGAAAACCGAAACACAGGACTAAAAAATAAAGCACTCTTTTTTGCATGATACTTGACTCATTAAGGTAAAGCTGCAAGAATACAGGCAAATAGAAAAACGAGCAATATATCAAGTAAAATCTCTTACGTCATTCTTACGACATTAGCATAAAACACTATTAATCAATATATTCATTTTAATAATAAAACACAGATTTGCACAGAGGGCACAGATAAAACTACAACAGGCTATGCATTAAAATCTAAAAAAAATGGCTCGTTGATACAACAAAACAAAGGGTTGGCTATATGATAAACTACTTAATCAACAACTCTTTCATCTGCACCGAATTGCCGTTATAGATATTAATATCGACATCAGTGTTGATACCATGGACTTTGCCATTTTCAGTCAACTGCCAAATCGACCATTCGCTATCAATTTTTTTATAAAAAGCGGTATAATTAGCTATCCAGAACGGACAGTCTTCGAAGTCGTCTTTCAAAAAATCTTCATAATAACTTTCGCTACTATAAATAATGGGTTTTACGCCATAGTGAGCTTGTACGGTTTCCAACCAGCGTTTCAAGCCTACTTTCAAGCGGTCGATGGATTGGGTTTTGGGCAATTTTTCAATATCCAAAACTGGTGGAAAGTCGCCTTCCACTAGGGTTACATTTTTTATAAAATTTTCAGCTTGTTCCAAAGAATTTTCATTGGGACGGTAATAATGATAAGCACCCACAATAAAGCCTTTTTCTTTGGCTTTCTTCCAATATCTTTTGAATTTTTTATCCGTCTTATTACTGCCTGCGGTAGCTCTGACAAAAACAAACTCGATAGGATATCCTCCTTCTATCTCCTTTACTTTGTCCCAACTTATTTTATCCTGATATTCCGAAACATCAATCCCGAAAGATTTTTCGATATGTGTATCCAACACCTTATCAATAGGCATCGAACGGGCTTCGGCATACACTATCTTATCGGTCACAAAACCTAAATAGCGAGCAAAAACACCACGTTGGCTATACAAAACCACAGCCACACCAAAAAACATCACCATTTTAAAAAACAACGAACTCGACAGAAAAGAGGTTCTTTGAGGTTGTTTTTTGGTATTTCTAGTAGGCGCTTTCCTTCTTGGCGTTTTTGATGGAGTGCGAGTTGCCATTTATTTTTTCTTCAAAAACAAATTATTGATTACCGATAGCAACACATAAGTTGCAATTACTAAAGGCAAACCTAAATAGTTGAACACAATCAGTAACACAACACTCAAGGCTAAGAAAAACACTTGTAGGGCATTTTTAGACCAACTGAATTGCTTTATTTTTAAAGAAAACAAAGGTATTTCGGCATTCATCACATAAGCACTTAAGGCTGTAATGGCCAACAACACATACGGATTGTGTAACAATGTATTGATAAATGCAATGCCTGAATGTTGCAAAACCAAAGGAAGACTTAGTATAAACAAGGCATTGGCTGGTGTGGGCAAACCTATAAACGAATCCGTTTGACGCGTATCGATGTTAAAATTAGCCAAACGGAAGCACGCGCCTAACGTAATTACAAACCCTAGAAAAGGCAATAGCATAACCGAATTATCCCAAGAATGCGTATTGATTACGGCTTGTTCGCCTGACGTTTTTAACAGTAGCTGAAACATAACATACCCTGGCACAACACCACTGGTAACCATATCTGCCAAAGAATCTAATTGTAAACCTAACTCACTTTGCACCTTGAACAAACGTGCAAAAAAGCCATCAAAAAAATCAAGAAAAATCCCTAAACAAACAAAGAAAAAAGCCCATTCAAACTGTCCTTGTGCTACAAAAACTAAAGCAATACAACCCGAAAAAAGGTTTAAAAGGGTAATCAAATTGGGAATTTGTGATTTTATTGACATAATGATACAATTGAAATACTTAATTTTAAATTACAAATGTAAGATAATAAGTTTATAAGTAGTAACGTTTAATATCTCAGATTTTTATTTCATCTTTGCCAAAACAATTGACACCTTGAAAAAACTAGTAACACTTTGTTTTTTAACTTTTTACACACTCACAAACGCACAAACGGTTCGTAAATATTCCAATGAATTTATGAACATAGGGGTGGATGCGAGGGCTTTTGGTATGGCGAATGCGATGGTTTCGCATACCAATGATGTAAATTCGGGCTATTGGAATCCTACTGGTTTATTAAAAATTGAGGATAGCGAAGCTTCTTTAATGCATGCCAGCTACTTTGCTAATATTGCCCAATATGACTATCTGGCTTATGCTAAAAAAATCGACGACCGCAGTGCTTGGGGGGCATCTATCATCCGTTTTGGTGTAGATAATATCATGAATACAACTCAGTTAATAGATGCTAATGGCAACATAGATTACAATCGCATTAGTTTATTTTCTACTGCGGATTATGGAGTCACATTTTCCTATGCCAGACATTTACCAATACAAAATTTTCAATATGGTGTGAATGCTAAAGTGATTCGCCGTATTATTGGTGATTTTGCAAGTTCATGGGGCTTTGGTTTTGATGTGGGGATGCAATATGAAAAAAACGACTGGAAGTTCGGGGTGATGCTACGTGATATTACTACAACTTATAACGTTTGGAACATCAACGAAAAAGAATTTAAAAAAATTCAAGAGGCTCAAACGCAAAATCCATTACAAAATCAAGATTTACCTGAAACCACGGAAATCACCTTACCTAAAGCGCAAGTGGGCTTAGCTAAAAAGCATGAATTTCATAACGATATGACCTTATTAGGTGCATTGAATTTAAACATGGAATTCCAACAAACCAATGATTTAATTTCAACCAAAGCTGTGAGTATTTCCCCAGCATTAGGGTTCGAATTAGGCTATACGAACATTGCATTTTTGAGAGCAGGGGTAGGAAACTTCCAAAACACTCTAGCGTTGGACGGAAGTAAAAGTGTAGGTTTTCAGCCTAATTTTGGTGTGGGTTTTCACTACAAAGGCATAGCTGTAGATTACGCTTTGACCGACATTGGCAACCAAAGTGCGGCACTGTATTCCAACGTGTTTTCTATAAAAGTAGATTTATCAATATTTAGATAATTAAAAAAAGATTAAAGACTTCAAAATGACAAAAAGAATACTTCTCCTTTTATTGTGTATCACTTCATTTTCAAGCTTTTCTCAAATTCCGAATCTTTCGGACAACGCCATATTCAGTGTGTTGACGGTGGATGTTTCCAACGAATCGCATACGTTATATGGACATACAGCCTTACGAGTTAAAGATTCTCTTGCAGGATTTGACGTGGTATACAACTATGGAACATTTGATTTTAGAACCCCTAACTTTTTATTAAAATTCACTAAAGGCGATTTACAATATTATGCCTCGGTATATCCTTTTGCAGATTTTGAATATAGCTATCATCAAGAAAACCGCTCGATTTATGAGCAAAAACTAAATCTTACCGCTAAGGAGAAACACGCTTTATTTGAAAAACTAAACCAATCGGCATTTACTGACGAACGTTTTTATACCTATAAATTCATAGACAGAAATTGTACTACTAAAGTTATTGATGTAATTAATAGCGTATTAATCGACCATTCTATTCAAAACCATCTACACAAAAACGAAAGTTACCGAGAGGTATTATACAACTACCAAACCCAACAGTATTGGTTAAATTTAGGCATCAATATTATTTTTGGGCATCGTCCTGATGAACAAGCCAGCGTATTATTCCTACCCTTGGATTTGATGAAAGTACTAGAAACTGTACAACATAACGGAAAACCCTTAGCAGAAAAACCTAAAGACATATTTATTGCTTTTCAGCCGGAAAGAGAATTCTCCTTTTGGAATAGTTGCTATCCGTTAGTTATAGTATTGACGTTAGTTGTTTTAATACACAAAAGAGCCATAACGCTAAGTTACCTAGCTATTTTAGGTCTCATAGGACTTGTTTTTATAGCGGTGAGTTTGTATTCTGAACACAAAGAAGTGCTTTGGAATTACAATATGTTATTGTTTAATCCGATGTATTTACTATTGACCTATTTTATCCTAAAAAACAATACGAAATGGGTTAAGAAAGTTACTTTGATAAGCTTAGTTTGTTTATGTGCTTATACGATTTACATGTTCTCTAAAGCACATTTACTATTGATAATTCCCATACTGGTTGCAAATTTTATTATTTTAATTAGAATTTACTTATCTGAAAAGATAAAATTGAGTAACTAAAATCATAGCTTTTTCATACACTATCCATACCTTTGATAGGGCTTTGATAGGGAGTAAACTTCGAATATTTTCTTCTTAAAAACAACAACCCTTTAACGCCTTTATAGCACACTGGGGAGATTCTTCAAAATTACGTTTTTGGATAACCAGTAATGTTGTTTAACAGGTATATTATACCATTTAAACTTAAAAAATACTGGATTAAATAGTGATGTCATAAAATGTAGAAGTTCTCGATACGTTTTTTGCATTTCATTTCAAAAACTACTCCTTTAGATTTGTTTTATTATTTCTTAAATTTAGAAAAGAGAAAAGTGTTTAAGTAAACTAAAAACTACTCCGAGTAAAACTCATGGTTCGATTAAGACTTAAACACCTTCTTCATCAAAACCTCAGATAGAAATTAGGGATTTAAAAACCCATTATTAAGGAGTTGAGTTATGATGAATATTTCTCTAATCGTTTTAACGTCTAAAAACAAAATTATGAAAAACATTTTTATTGGAATTGACATTAGTTCTAAGACATTAGACATCTGTATTAAAGAAGGAGGCTTATCGAACCGACGGTAACCATTAAAACTGGGATTATCGTCAGCTCGATTGTGAAACGTATCGAGAGCTTATATAAATTTTAGTTACTTTGCAGGGGCACTCTTCTAAAAGGGAAATTCAAAGTTAAAATGGTATCAAAAATTATCCAAAGAAAACATTATTCGCTAAAGTCTTTTTTTGAATCCGATCCAACTGAGTTTTTAAGCAGCAAGGATTACATCGAACTTAAAAGATTTATCAAATTCTAAACCATTAAATTTATCCCCTTTTCCTTTTAAAAGACTATTGACCGCGATAGAACAGAACGGTACTGATGGTTTTTACAATAATGTTTAGATCGATAAAAACGCCACGGTGCTTGATGTAGTACAAATCGTATTGTAGTTTGACTAAACTGTCTTTGAGTGATTCTCCATAGGAATAATTTACTTGCGCCCAACCTGTCAAACCCGGTTTGATCACATGTCGGGTTTGATAAAAGGGCATCATATCTGTGATTTGTTTTACGAATATAGGTCGTTCAGGACGAGGTCCGATGATTCCCATTTCGTTTTTCAAAACATTGATAAATTGAGGCACTTCGTCCAGTCTTGATTTACGTAAAAATTTCCCAAAAGCCGTAATACGCACATCATTTGTAGTCGCAAAAACAGCTCCTTGTTGTTCGGCATTGACAATCATGGAACGCAATTTGAATATCGTAAACAATTTTCCATTTTTACCTATTCGTTCTTGCTTATAAAAGAGCGGTCCAGGGTTAGCAATCCAATTTCCTACTAAAATAAAAGGTAACACTAGCATTCCCACAAACAAACCGATAGTAGCAATCGTTATTTCCATAAATCGAACATAAATCAAATACAATTGATTTTGATTGTTACGTGAAAAAGGAAAATATCGATAAAAATCACGTTCGGCTAATTGCACGGGAATTCGTTGGGTGATACTCTCATAAACGTGAGCATATTCTCTAATCACGAAGCCGTTTTCAACCAACAACAACATTTTCTCATATAAGTCTAATGGCATCCCTTTCCCATTGGTTGAAGCCACAACAATTTCAGAGATTTGCTTTTCTTGAATAAAATCAAACAATTCTGAAATGGCTATTTTTTGCAAAGCTTTTTCATTGCTACTGTAGATATTTGTTAGATCTATATAAGCTTCAATTTTAAAATGGGGATCATTTTTCCTAAGTCCATTTACTAGTTCCAACACTTCTTTTTCAGCACAAATAAGTATGGCTCTTTTTACAAAACGATGTGATGCTAAATAATTAGCGTAAAACAGACGCCAGCCCATTAAAGAGATTGTAATGGCTAAATAAAACAATAAAATCTGAAAACGATTTTCTGGTAAAGAAGGGGTCAATAATGGCGTTAGCAAATAAAACAATACTGTGGTTGAACTTGTTATAATCGTATTTTTTAAAACGGTCGATTGGTTACTAGCTGTTGGCAAATCGTACATTTCGAATACGGTTCCAAAAAACATCAAATATACCGCGAGTACTATGGTCCAAAAAACATTTTTACTTGAAATTGTAAAATAGCTAAAATTGAAGAAATCGCCAATCAAGTGCAAAACCATCAAAACAATAAGTATATCGAAAAAACGCAATAATACTTTTCGTTCTGAAATTTCAAAATGCAAATGTTTTTTAGTTGTCATGTTTTTATTAGGAGTACTGCAAAATAAACAAATAATTGGAGATATGAAAGAAAAGTTTGGTTGTGGGGTGTCTGTTGTCGGGTGTCGGTTGTCGGTTGTCTGTTATCGGTTGTCTGTTATCGGTTGTCTGTTGTCTGTTGTCGGGTGTGGGTTTGAGGAGGATGGGGATGAGTTTAGCGTAAAAGAGTACTCCAAGTATGTTTTAGGTGTTGCCAATCAAAAGATTCGACTTTTTTTCTGGCTTGAAAAGTGATTTCTCGACTTAGTTCTGGGTTTTGCAATAGGTCTTCTATGGCTGTGATCATCGCTGATGCATCATTGGCATCGACTAAAAAGGCATTCTTTTGATGCTCCAGTAAAAAAGGAATTCCGCCAACTCGAGTGGAAATAACGGGTAATCCTAACGCCATGGCCTCAATCACGCTCACGGGTGTATTATCAAAATTTGTGGTATTCAGGAAACAATCGTAATTTTCTGACAATCGAATCCATTCGTCTTTTGACAAACCTCCCGTAAAAGTTACTGTAACTCCCAGTTGATTTGCGTAATCTTTGGTTTGAGCTAAGGTCCCATCTTTGTCTGGTCCTACCATACACAATTCAGCATTTGGGTACTTTTTTTGTAATCCTTTCAAAACGTCAATTGTCATTTTAGGATTATAAATGGAGGCAAAAGCACGCACCCATAATAATTTAGGCTTCAAATTGTTTCGTACCCGAAAGGCATAATTAGCTATTTCGATGGTGTTTGGTATGTACTGCAAATTCTGAAATCCCTGTTTTTCAAATTCTTGTTTTAAATAATTTGACGGGGCAATATTTACGTACGCGTTATCAAAAAGCAAACGTGCTAATTTAGGATTTTTCTTGATCCGATAGGGTAAATTTCCACCATGTAAGATAGGAATATACTTTATTTTTAAGCTTCTTGCCAATTGACTCACTAAAAATGCATACCAAAAAGCCGTTGTACTATAGGTATCAATTAACACATAATCTATATATCTATGTTTTATTACAGCCAGTAGCATATCCAGCAATCTAAAAAAAGGATTACTTATTGAAGATGCTGTTTTCAATTCAAATCCTTCTTGAACGAGTAATTCGCTCAAGGTATCAATGGTGGTTTTATTTAAGCCTTTGTGGGAGAGCTGATTGCCTAGGTAGAGGATTTTAGTCATGGTTTTTCGTGCTAAAATTTACTTTTAAAAGCGAAAGGGCATATATAAATGCAGGCGCAGCAATACGCATGGCCGCATGATTGATCGTGAGCAACCAAAAGATAAAAAATGAAAGTAGAAAAATATGTTGACGATTAAACAAAAAAGTACTTAACGGAATAAAAAAAAGAATCAGAAGAGCTAGTACACCAAAGGCCCCATGTTCAGCTAGCATTCGAGTTATTTCATTATGCGAAGCCGCTTCTATTCCGGTTAATTCTTCTCTATATTCCTTATTTTTTCCTACTCCAACCCCAAAAATTGGATTATCCAAAAACATTTTAATTTCAGCTTTAGCGATATCCTCTCTTCCGCTTAATCTCGATTGTTTTAATCGACCTCTTGCATCTTGATTGGCATACCTTTTTTCAATTAACCCATTCGTTTGTGACAAACTATACCCCCAAATTAAACTACCTGACAAAAATAACAATACCCCGATTACTCCTATTTTTAACTTTCCTTTTTTATTTGTTTTAAAAAAAACAATGAAAGCCAAAAAAGCAATCATAGCCAGTCCACAAATCATTCCTCCCCTTGAAAAAGTAACCAAACAACGATAGGCAAACAAAGCCGTCAAAAAAGCATTTAAAATAGTCTCCATTTTTGTCTTGGAATCTAACAAAAATTGAACAAAAAAAACAAATATTCCTAAACCTAAAACGGTTGACATTTGATTAGGTCCAAAACCGCCAGAAGTTTCAAAATTAGATTGTGTACTAGTTACTACTTCTTTAACACTAGGATTATACAAAATAACATAAACTAGAACCGATAATAAGGGATAACCTATATACCTTACAACTCGCTTTAAATCATCTAAACTAATATCTGCTTTATAGCAATACATAGCCGTAATCCCCAAACAAACAGGTCCAGATATGTTAAAAGCAATCGCTTTACGAATATCAGTATCTAAATTTAGCACAAACGGCGCCATGAAAACAGAAGGTATGAGCAAAAACAAAAAAAACAAGTACCAATATGATTTATTCGAAATTCCTTTGAAATACATCCCTAAAAGCATAAATACTATCACTGAATATTTACCATATTCATTTATATACATACCATTAGTCATACGAAGTAAGACTTCAAGTCCTACTACATAAGCCGACATAAAAAGAGCTTCGTGATTACTATTTTTAGTACGAAAAATTATCTTTATTCCTAATAGAAAAACTAATGGGCTATATATTTTAGCCAAAAAAGGGAATAGGAACAATCCACATCCCAATACTAAATGTATTAGGTAAATCTTGAGATAATTATCCTGATTTTTAACTATTATAGTTGTTTCCATTTTTTATAAAACCAATATATTTTTTTAGAGTCATGTTTACACCAAAATCGTCTTCCACTTTGAGTTTAAATTTCGCACCTATCTTTTCTCGTAAATCAGAATTACCGATTAATTCTTCTATTTTTTCAAAAAAAACACTTACGTCCTCTTTATCCACACAACTCCCCAACCCTTCATCAATAAAATCAGGGATTTGCCCCACAGCAGTTACCACCACAGGCAATTGACAACAACCATATTCTAATAATGCTAAGGGTAATCCTTCTGATTTTGAAGTTAATATACCAATTTGACAATCAGACAACACCGCCTTTACATTTTCAACAGCTCCATAAATAAAAACCTGCTGTTCTAAATGCAAATCTTTTATTTGTTGTTTTACACTTTTTGAATACGAATCATCTTTATCCACCCCAATTAAATGAAATGACCATTGAGGGTATTTTTTTTTCACCAAGAGTGCTACTTCTAATAAAAAAAAATGGTTTTTTTGAGGTCTTAAATTCGCCGAACAAACTATCCTTTTTCCTGAATTTCCAAATAATTTTATTGGATTTCCAAAATCTGAAACCGCCACAAAATTAGACAAATAGCAAACTTGACTACAATATAGCTTGGTTTTAGCCCATAACTCTAATTTACGATTGACAGCAATAATTCTATCAAAACCTAAAGATCCAATTTTTAGAATCCAACTTCTACGTTGATTCAAATAGTCGCTATTTCCATAATGATCATGCCATATAATTTTTACAGAAGGCATAAAAACTTTAGCTATTAAAGCCAAAAAAAAGGAACTACTATGCGCATGAATGTGAGTAATGTTATTTTTTTTTAGATAACTAACCATTTTAAAAATAGCTTGCAAATCTATTTTTTTTCTTTTATTTAAAAACAAAAAATCGACATCAGGGTGTAATGCTTTTTTTAACAAACCTTCTTTTCGTGTTGTAATTAGGGCAGAAAAACCGATTATTACTACTAATCCATTTGCATAATTCACCGCCATGCGTTCAGCGCCTCCTATCTCAAGACTGTCAATAAGTTGGACGATACGGATGTTTTGATGGTTCATTTGTTTTCGGCTTTCAGTTGTCGGTTATCAGTTGTCGGTTGTCGGTTTTCTGTTGTCGGTTATCAGTTATCAGTTGTCGGTTGTCGGTTTTCTGTTGTCGGTTTTCTGTTGTCGGTTTTCTGTTGTCTGTTTTCTGTTGTCTGTTTTCTGTTATCGGTTTTCTGTTATCGGTTTTCTGTTGTCTGTTTTCTGTTGTCTGTTTTCTGTTGTCTGTTTTCTGTTGTCTGTTTTCTGTTGTCTGTTGTCGGTTGTCTGTTGTCGGTTGTCGGTTGTGGGTTGATTGTTACATTAGTTTGCTGATTTCTTCTTCGAAATATTCAAGGGTGTATTTTTGTGACCATTGCATTGCTTTTCTCGACATTTGGTCCTTTTTTTCCTTATCATTAATTAATTCAATAATCTGTTTTGTATCGTTTTGGATCTTTTTAGCCATTACGATTCCTCTCTCTCCGTAATTGAGCATGAAAGGCACGCAAGAAACTGGGGTAACTACTGGAATACAGCCCCAAAACATCGCTTCGGCCACCACTTTAGGCCAACCTTCGCTTCTGGAGGGTAAGATAAGATAGTTAGCGTTTTGATAGGCTTCTTTAATCACTTTTTCTTCTTGATTTCCATGAAAAAAAACTATCTCATCTAATTTATTAAACAAAACATAGTTGCTTAGACTATTTTTCAATATCCCATCACCGTATAAATGTAACGCTACCTTATGCTTTTTCTTTGCAAATTCTTCTACTAACTCGATTGCATACAAAGGCTCTTTCCCATGGGACAAGGTTCCAACAAATAAAAATACAATGGGGCTTAAAGAATCAGAATTTTGAATTTTGAATTTTAAATTTTTAATTTCCTTTTCACTATACGAAGCGGTAAAAAAAGGTTTTATATTTCTTGTTTGTTTTACCCATTCACCGTACACTAGCACTTGCATATTTCGGGTTAAAAATGCATTTGATAAAATCCATTTTTGCAATTTATAACTTAAAGGTTGCTTTGCTTTTGGATCCCAGTTCCCTGCATATTTAGCTGTCTTTTTTTTCCAAGGGAATAAAATTTGAACAAAAGAAGCTATTAATCCAACATTCCCAGGACATCGCAAATGTATGTGGTCAGCCCAAAGCATACTCAAAAAAACATTCCAAAATAGAATAGGCAAAACTAAAAGCGTTTTAAAAGCATTTCGCAAAGAAACAATGTCAAATATTGGAATTTGTTTAAATTTTAAATTTGAATGCAAATACGGCAAATCAATCGAACTCAATCCCCTATTAGACAATGGAGCTACAATTTGAACTTCATCCGCATATTTGAACCAAATGTTCATTTCTTTCACATAAGGTCCATAACCATAATAATTATGGTTTTCAAAAACGTGGTCAACATGGGTAAAAACAGCAAATCGCACTATCTAGGTTTTTTTACAAATATACTAAACCAACCTACACATCTGCCTAAAGTTTCCGTCAGTGCTTCTTTTCTTTTACTCGTATTTAATATATTAGTGGCACGGACTAGAGTTAACAAAATAGTAATAGCATGCCATTTGATTTTAGCATTAAAAGTAGGGTTAGGAAACTTAACTCTCCACACATACCATCCATTTCGAACCACCATTTTGCCATAATAATATTGATTAGGTCTACCAGATGGATGATGATGGTGTTCTAATTGAGCGGCAGTATTTACATACAATTGACCTAATTTTGAAAGCCGTAAAGTAAAATCAGCATCTTCATACAATCCATATCCTTCAAAATACGTTGAGAATCTTAATTTTACAAAGACCTCTTTCTTGAATGAAGACACTCCTCCCATCAACTGTTCAACTGGATAAATGTTACCTGATGGTGGCAAAAAACTTATGCTACGACCATGTGAAAATTCAGGTAAATACCCTGGTTGTGTGTTGGCATCTAATCTAAGTTTTTTTCTAAAAACAAATCGAGAACTCTCCTTTCTTACCCAACCATCATACTTAAATTGATTAACAGATGGTGCAAAATCTTCTCCTTTAAACTCCCATTTTACTTCATTAGTTATATATCCACCTACACCAAGAGCCTTTGGAAATTGTTGATACGTTTTTATTATCTCTTCGAAGTAATTTTTTAACAAAATAACATCATCATCCAAAAAACAAATTAGCTCTGCTTGAGCTGAAACCCTTTCAATACCAAAATTCCTTTGTTTTGTTAATCCTCTATCATGTTCATTAACTTTAAAATAAATCAATTTATCAAAAACATTTTCACGCAAAATTTCTTCGGTGCTATTATCAGGAGAACCATCAATAATAAGAATTTCATTAGGATATACCGTTTGCCATTTTATTGATTCCAATAATTGCAATAAAGATTTCGCTCTTTTATAAGTACAAATAATAAGACTAAGATTCATTTCTTTTCAATAAAATTGTTGCCCATTTTTGACTTGTTCCCCATTGTTTTTTAAACGTTGTATAATAGCGAATTGGATTTTTAATCGATTGTTCGCGATAGAAACTTAAAAACAATTTCAGTTTGTAGGTTATATTTTGCTCTTTTGTACAGTGTTTGATACGATATAACATGACTGTTGGAGAAGGTTTAGGAGAAAATATTTCATTTGCCCAATCTAGAACAGGCTTATTTCTAAAGCCTCCCATTGGCGCTTTTAAATGTATTAGTGAAGGTGCTTCAAAAAACAACACATCAATTCCATGATTTCTGATTTGCATACCAAAATCACCGTCCTCGCCAAAACCAAACTCATACCCCATTCCAAATCGACATCCTTTAATGGCTGATTTTTTAACAATACTAGATCCTGCACCAAAGCCCCCCCATTGAAAAGGATTAAACTCACTGATTAATACAGATGAAACATTCGTACATTTAAAAGAAGCTGCTTCACACGATATTGCAAGCATCTTTTGTAATGCAGATTCAATAAATTTTTCTGAAATCCTAATATCATCATCAGCCAAAAAAAGCCAATCGCTAGAAAAATGATTCAAACCCATATTTCTAGCATTACAAGCTCCTGTTTGATGGGTAAAAACATGAACAATTTCAAATGGCCATTCTTGATCATTCAAATAATTCAAATTAGAGACACTATCATTGTCCGGATTTTGCTCGATTATAATTACATTTTTAGGAAGTAACGTTTGCCCCTTTAAATCACACAAAACATCTAACAAATATGTTTCCCTTCCAATAGTAGGAATTAAAACATCAATTCTTTCTTTACTTACATCGATGCTACTAGAAGAGTTCAAACCTTCTATTGAAATTACCGTATTTAAATATCTACGCTTGTAGAAGAGTGAGAAAAATGACAAAAAAACAATATACTTTTTTTCATAAATCAAAAACGTATAAAAAAGAAAAAAAATCCAAACAAACTTGAAATGCTGTTTTGTAAATCGAACAACGTTGCATAGCTCTTTTACTGAAAAAGTATCATTCTCATAGGTGTATCCTGTTAACAAACTAGGTTCTGAATAAGAAAAAAGACCTCTATTTTGAATCAACTTGACAAATGATTTTAAAAAATAATCAAAATGAGAATTATCTGGAATTGATTCCAAAGCTAATTTTATCAATTTAATTTTTGCTACACCAACTGCTGAGCTTACCAACCAAGTAGGATATTTATTTTTATCTTTTTTTGCTATTGAAATTGATAAATCAACATAACCAATTACTCTATCAAAAAAATCTTTTTTATTTGGATTAAAACTATACAAGGAATTAGATGAGATAGCTATTTTTTTGATTCCATCTAAGTTCAATTTTCCTGAATACCTCTCATGACACCAAACTATGGAATGAGAACCAGGAACCATTTCGACTAATTGGATCAACCCTTTAACAACTTTACTACCAACAAGATGGACTACATCTAGATTTTCAGATTGAATACGAGTAATTTTAAAATTATTATGAAAGAGAATTATCATCTAGTTAATAAATTTATTATAAAATGCTATACTCTTCTCAACAACTATTGCATTAGAAAATTTATTTACTACTTTTTGTGCGGCATTTTTTCCATAATCAATTTTCAATCGAGGATTTTCTAATAATTTTAAAATAGCATGAGCATATTGAGTATGTTCTTTAGGGTTCACTAAAAGACCTTCATTTCCAGAATCAATAACCTCTGGTCCCCAACCAATATTTGAGGCTACTACAGCTTTTCCCATAGCCATGGCTTCTAACCAAGAAAGAGGTAAAGCCTCAGCAAACGTAGGAAAAACACAAACACTTGCTTTATTAATATACTCTTGGATCTTATTATATGGAATACCACCTAAATAACTAACTTTTTTCATTGCTTCAGATGTAAACAATCGTTTCATCATTTCCCAAGTAGAATTTTCTCCAGAAATGATATCCCTAGAGTCTCTACCGATAAGTACCAATTTAGTTTGAGGACGCTTTTCAATTATCTGATTAAAAATTAATGGTAATTCTAACAATCCTTTTTTTCGGATTAAGGTTCCAAAATACAAAACAGTATCCTGTTCCTCTGAAATTTGAGGATTGGGTTTAAAACATTCAGGATCAATTCCGTTAGGGATAATTACAAAAGGGATTTTCAACCCAAAGAGTTCGTTAGTCATATTTGCCGTAAACTGACTTACTGAAATATGGCCATCAGCTTTTTTCAAAGCCCTTTTTTCATGAAATTTATTCCAAAATTTCACTGGACGATGATCTAGATGACAAAAATAGGTATCACTCCCATTCAAACGAATTACAATTGGACACTTATTAGGTTGGATAAAAGAAGTAATTCCAGTCCAATCTGGAGCTTCTACCAATTCGATTATACCCTTTTCAAACAAATCGTTGATTAATTTTTCAATTTTTTTTCGAGTAAGCCACCATGATAAACCTTTTACTTTAACATTCTTAATACAATAAAAAGTAATTCCCTCGTGTAGAACAACTTCATCATTAGGTTGATTATATAACAAAACAACTGGCTTATGTCCAACTGACAACAACCCTTTACAAAGTGCCACTATACTTGTTCCAATTCCTCCTGAAGCACCAAATTTTTCTGAAGGAAATTCACTTGTTAGATATCCAATTTTCATAGTAGACTTATATAATTTTGAACCATTTTTTCAACAGAGTATTCTTTTTCTATTAGTTCTCTTGAATCAGATGTTATTTGTAATTTACCTATATATAAATCTTCAATTATTTTACATAAAGTATTACTATCTCTTACAGGAACTATAATTCCGTTTTCCCCATTGACTATTACTTCTTCATTTCCACCTACTGGGGTAGTTATAACAGGAACATTTGCCGCTAAACTTTCCAAAATAGTTAAACTAAAACATTCCATATACGTGGGGTGAATCAAATAATCGTAATCAGCGAGAATTTTTTTTATCTCACCAGAACTTCCTTTAAAATTAAAATGTTGTTCAACTTTTAATTGCTCACATAAACTCTGCAAGTTTTGTTTGTAAGGCCCATCTCCAAACACATCTATTATCAAATCTGTTTTATTGCTCTCCTGCATTGAAAAAACAGCAGTTATTAGATCTTGAATTCCTTTTGCTTCTGTAAGATGTGAAACTACAATAAACCTAGGCTTAAAATAACTTCTTGCTTCTCTTTTTCTTATGTCAGATATGACAACTCCATTATAAATAACTTTTACTTTTTTTAAAACATTCGTTCCAAAATCCTTCAAAATTTCATTTTTAGAATATTCAGAAACTCCGATAAAAGTATCAATGTATTTACTATATAGCCAACCTTTAATTCTTTTTATGATTTTCTTTTTTAGAGGATATCCATTTAATGGTCTTGCATTGTGATCAACAACAATAATTTGTGCATCAGAATGTTTTTTCAACTCTTTAAAGAAAGGCGTACACAATTCTACAAAATGAGTCATAATTGTAGTATACTCTATTTTTTTTGTAGCACAATTTTCTATAATCTTAGCTTCTGGATTTTCACTGGGTATTATATTAAAACCTTCATATTCACCAAAATTTAACTGATTAGGGAAATACCAATCAACTAAAACATCTAATTTGTTACATTCTTTTTGGAATGCCCAAAAAAAGTAATCCATACCGCCTATTCTATTAGGCGTTAATTTATATTGACAAACTAGAGCTATCCTTTTCATTCAATTTTTCAATAATTAAATCTGTCGTTTTATCCAATGATACGCCAATTTCCATAGCAATTAATTCGTTTTGTTCTTTAAATTTAACTTTGGGATTTGCAAGACATTTTTTTAAAAACTCAAGCAATTCTTGCTCATTTTTTGCAATATAAGTTGCATTAGAATTAATTACTTCCACTATGTGAGCATATTTTAAAAACCTTTGATCGTTAGCTAAACCATTTTCATCATTACCAAACACAGTATTAATTACAGGTTTATCAAACAGTAAGGCATCTAAGCTCATTGTTGATAACATATTTACTGAAACATCACAATATTGTAAAACAGCTTTTAAATCGGATACATCCTCCAAAGTAGGAATTCTTTGTGACCAACTTTCCTGATGGTTAGAACGACTTTGAACCCATTTAGGATAATTCCATTTAATCCATGGATATTTTTTTACTAATGCTGCAAAACGGTCTGGAGTTTCAGCAGGAGATGTTCTAACTAAAAAATTTAAAGGTTCTTCTAATGTACCACTTAAAATAATTTTAGCTATTTCATCGATATAAAGAAAATCATTAGGACTAGTTGAAACATCTCCACAACTAAACATTATGGTCCTATGATTAATATCTAAGTCAAATTTTTCATGAAATTTTTGTTTTGACATTCCATATCTGTCTAAAACGTATGGTTCAAACTGAGGTGTCCCTACAACTTTAACTTGAGCAGATTTTATAGATGAATAGAATTGCAGCAATTCTTTTTTCATCCAATTGCTCCAAACCAAATACAAATCAAAACTTCCTGCCATTCTCCCCTTAGAAGCTAGATTATCCCAACTAAAAATAAAACTGGCTGTTTGAATTTTTTGCTTTTTTGCTGCATAAATTAATGGTGCTATAAATGGAGGTCGCTGATGCGTAAAAAATAAAATATCCGAATCGAATTCTTTTAAAAGGATTTCATAACTTTTTGTTATTTTATGCTTCGCAAAAGTAAATTTTTGCAACTTTTCCCATCGTAAAATCCATTTTTCAGAATTACAAATACTTGTTATGGGAAATAACAATCTCGTAGCCCAACCTCTAGGAGTCTTTGCCTTTGAATAATTTGCTCTTAGGTTATCTGTGATCCCGAAATTTCCTTTTTTGTGCTTTTGTAAATGAGCTAGCTCTTTTGCTTTTCTAAAAAACCAAGTCAAAAAAGATTCTTCAAAAACCTCTAATTCTACAATTTTCACATCGATATTTAAGTCTCCATACGCAGATTTAGGTAAACAAGAAAACACAACAACCTCTTGAAATTGATCCTTAGATTTAATTAAAAAATCACTTAATACAAAATTTCGAAATCCTACACCGTCAGTAATTACTACACCTATTTTTTTCATTAAATATCTCTAAACTGTTTTTGATGATTTAGTAGCCAAATATCGTCTTTTTTAAGTGATTGTAAAAACAATTCAGCACTGTTTCCCTTTCCAAAATCACCATCAGTAAGTCGTACTTTGTGAGTATCTATAACCTTAAGAGCATTAGAAATACTACTTTTATTGTAATCAAGATTAATGATATCAGCATGTAAGGCTCTATTTTTCTGCCTTGTCCCAATATTGATTATTGGTAGTCCGTAGTAAGGAGCTTCTCGAATTCCTGCGCTACTATTTCCAATAATAAATTGTGATTTTTTTAAAAGTGTAAGAAAATATTCAAAACGTAAAGAAGGGAAAATTCTAAAACGAGAATTTCCTTTTAGTTTTTCATAAGCTTTTAAAACCGCTTGACTTCCTAAATCATTATTTGGATAAATCACTATATAGTTATGAACATCTTCTAATAAAGCTGCTACAAAATCATCAGCATATTGTTGCATAAATTTTGCCTCTGTCGTCACAGGATGAAACATAGCTACTGCATAGTTGTCATAAGGAATTTCATAATATTCCTTAACAATTTCAAGTTCTGGCAAATTATCTGAAAACATTATATCTACATCTGGAGAACCAATAGTAAAAATTGATTCTTGTATTTCTCCCATTTGTATCAATCTGTTTTTTGCATGACTATTTGAAACAAAATGTACATGGCTCATTTTGCTAGTTGAATGTCTGATTAACTCATCAATTGTTCCTGAGACTTCGCCACCTTCAATATGGGCAACTAAAATATTATTAAGAGAACCTACAATAGCCCCTGCTAAAGCTTCAACCCTGTCACCATGAATTACAATCATATCAGGATTACATTTTTTAACATACTCAGACAACCCTTCTATAGTTTTCGCTAAAGTTAAATCCATTGTTGTTTCATGAGTGTGATTCTCAAATGTATGAACATTTTGAAATCCACATCGTTTTATTTCTAACAAAGTATAACCGTATTCTTTTTGTAAATGCATTCCAGTTACAAAGACAAATACTTCGAAAGATTCATCATTTTGAAGTATTTCAATTAAACTTTTAATTTTACCAAAATCGGCACGAGTACCCGTTAAAAAAACTATTTTTTTCATATCGTCCAAATGCTTTTACAGAATCTTCTTATTGTATTGTTTAGATCTACTTGGAAAATATTGCTCTCTTAAATTCAAAAAGTAAGATTCTAGATATTTAGTCATTAATATACCTCCCAAACAACTCGCAATTGTACTTAAAAAGAAGATAAAAATCTGATGAAGTTGCTTATCGAAAACATAAACATTACAGTAAGATACAGCAATATTCACAAGTGTATGGATAATATAAATAGAATATGAAGACACTCCAATCATTGCAACCAATGACACAATCTTTTCTGAAAAAAAAGAATTCAAAATTGAATCGATTTTTTCTTCAAATAGAAAATAACAAAGCACTATTGAAAAGGCAACATAAAGAAGAGTCAACCCAAAAGTCCTAACAAAAAAAGATTTATCAGGATCTAAAAATGGTGTAAAACCTAAAAGCAATATTACGGTGAACAGAAATTTCTTTTTATAATTCAGAAAAAAGGACTTTGTTTTTTTTTCTTCAAAATAATACAAATATGCAATAAAAACACCAGCTAATAATGAGTCAATTCTAAGATGCGTCATTACAAAATTTTTAGCTATTAAATCTGGATGATAAAGATTACTATAAACCCTTAAAACCAAACAAACCACAAATGAAAAGAAAAAAAAGATCTTAATCTGAATAGTACCAACTCTTTCTAAATTCTCTTTTGAATGAAAGAGTTTAAACTTGATAACTAACCATAATATAATTGAGAAAAGAATATAAAAATGCTCTTCCACAGCTAGTGACCAACTTGCAACATAAGCATATCCCCAACCTTTCACATAATTTTGAATAAAAAATAAATCAGCAAAAATTCCTTCAAAATCAATTTGATTTTTAAAAAAAAGAGGAATAAGATATAATGGATAAATTAAATAATAAATAGGATATATTTTGAAACCTCTCCTTATTAAAAAAAGCTTAACGTTTATATTGCCAAATTGTATGTATTCTTTAAATAATAATCCTGAAACCAAAAAACCACTCAACACAAAAAATAAATCCACACCTATCCATCCCATTGTATAGCCATATTTAAACAAATACTGATGTCTTAATAGGACTAATATGATTGCTATACCCCTCAAAAAATCGAGTTTACGAAGCCTGTTTTTTTGATTCATCATTTTTTTATTGAAAATCAGCCCAATCTAGTTGTTCGTCATTCTCTATATTGCGTGTAGCTTTTTTTCCTAAAAGACTTTCAAAATGCTCTGCTAGTATCTTACCAGTTCCTGGTCTTTTAACCCAAATATTCTCCTTTGTAAGAGATTCTCCTTTGAATATTGGCTTTATAGAACAAACTGTAGCAAAAGCAAAATCGATAGTTACTTGTTCTTCATCAGCTGGTTTTTTTGTTCCTCCTCTCATTAATGCAATTTCAGCACTCCCTACAATTAATTCTTTACATGCATTTTCATCCATGCTACAAACAATATCTGGGCCAGTGCGAGACATATGATCTGTAAAATGGCGTTCCAAAATAGAAGCTCCTAATGCAACTGCCCCTAAACAAGCATTATTGTTTAAAGTATGATCTGAAAGTCCAAAAACTTTATCAGAAAAAGCTTGATGCATTTCCATCATAGCTCCCAATCGCACTAAATGTATGGGTGTAGGATATAAATTAGTAGTGTGTAACAAAGCCACAGGAACATTATATTTATCAAAAATCGCTACTGCTTTTTGAATACTTTCAATAGTATTCATTCCGGTGCTTAAAATTACAGGCTTTCCAAATGAAGCAATATGTTCCAACAATGGATAATTATTACATTCACCAGACCCTATTTTATAAGCAGGAATGTCAAATTTTTTAAGTCTTTCTGCTGCTGCACGAGAAAAAGGCGTTGATATAAAAATCATCCCTTTACTTTCAACATACTTTTTAAGTTCTAATTCCTCAGCCTCATTTAAAGCGCAACGTTCCATGATTTCATAAATGGACACATCTGCGTTACCTGGAATTACTTTTTTTGCAGCACCGCTCATTTCATCTTCAACAATATGTGTTTGATGTTTTACCACTTCAACACCTGCGCGATGTGCAGCATCAACCATTTCTTTGGCTACTTGCAACGAACCTTCGTGATTAATTCCTATTTCAGCAATGACTAATGGTGGATAATCTTGACCTATTTTTCTTCCTGCAATTTCAATATATGGATTCATTAAATGAGTTATGAGTTATGAGTTATGAGTTTATTATATAAATATTCAGCAAATTCAAAATCTTCAATTGTATCAATATCAATAGAGGCAAATGGATGATTTACAATCATAGGATAAGCAATTTCACTTATTATAATATCATTTAAAATTAATTCTGCTTTGCTAATATACAGCAATCCGTTTTCAAAATACAAAGGTTCTAAATCTTGACTTCGTTGTCCTACTTTATAATTAAAGGGAATGTATTTACTATCTATAATTTTTCCAAATTTTTGATGATTTTGACTAACCGTAAATAAGCTATCACAATTTCTTTCTTCGAAAATTGCAAATGCTTCATCTAACAAATTATTTGGGCGCAAAGGATTTGTGGGTTGCAGCAAAACAACATTATTTACACCTTCAACATTTTGAATTACATGTTTTAAAGCAGAAACAGTAGGCTCTAAATCCCCAGAAATAGCCTCTGGACGAATAATGACTTTTGCACCAAAATCTATAGCCGTTTTTGCTATTGTATCGTCATTTGTGGTCACATAAACTTCTTCAATAAATGAATATTGTTTCGCATAATTAATACTATGGGCCAATAAAGGAATTTCTCCTAAAAGCTTTATATTTTTACCAGGCAAACGTTTAGATCCACCACGGGCAGGAATTATTGCTATCGTTTTATTACTCATTTTCTGGTTGCCAGTATATTTTGGTTGGAGTCAAATTATTATATTCTTTAAATTCTTGATGTGTTAACCTATTACTTTCTCGCAATAATTTTGGCAAGTTAATTAAAACATCAAGTTGGGCTAATATCAATCCTTTAAAAGCAACTAAATCGCCTCTTAAAACTTTAGTTTTAATTTGAACCCAAAGAGTATATAGCATTCTTTTGGGTATTAAAGTTAAGGGATAAAACATTATATACAAATACCAACCCGAACGGAAACTTCTTCGAAAGCGAACGAAATAATCTTCATGTTTCTTTCTTTCTTTTATTTCAACTCTATGTTGCACTAAAATTTCAGGAACATAATGTACTTCCCAACCTTTTTTAAACAATTGATAACTTGCAAAATCCTCTTCCCCATAAAAAACAAACCATTCAGGGTAATTGGGAATCTCTTTCCACGCTTTCAAATTCCAAATATGGCCACAGCCTACAAAACCTTGCACGCGTTCTACTTCATGATTGGTTTTAGTTTTTGTGGGTTCTTCTTTACCCCAAAATATTCTACATGCGATAACACCACATTTTTGATTATTCTCAAAATGTTTTTCTATCGTTTCTAAAACATTTTCAGATAAAAAATGTGCGTCATCATCAAGCGAAATGGCATACTTACCCAAGGAATTATTTAAAAGCACGTTTCTGTTATGAATAAGCCCTAATGATTTTTTATTTTGAAAAAGTTTGATATTTGGGTAGTTATTTTGAACAAATAAAACTGTTTCATCTTCCGAAGCATCATCATAGATTAAACATTCTACTTGTGGCAAATCTAAAATTGTATGCAGTTTATCAAGGGTGATTTTTAAATCTGAAAGTCGATTTCGGGTTGTGACTACTATAGAAAACTTGATGTTCATTTAATAATTTTTAACGCTTGCAGAAGGCAGACCCCATTTCTTATAAAAAAAAGATAAAATAGTTTTATTCATAAATAAATACTTAAATATTTTATTTCGAAATTGAAACCATTTTTTACATGTATTCGTAATTGCTTTTATATCTTGAATCCCATTTTCTTTATGTTTATCATGATTTTCATAATCAATAGTTAACATCCAATCCTCTACCACATTTCCCATATGATAGGCGTAATTATCATATGTTGTTACACGCCATAAATCATAATCTAAAGGTAAACCATCTATATATTCTTCACTTGGTCCTCCTAACTTGAAAGGCAAATAGGTTTCAATTTCTTTCAAGGCTACTCGTCTAAAAGTAGAAACAAAATGACCTGAACCTAAAATAACTTTACATTCTGAATTGAGCTCCAATCCTAATGTATATTTCAAATAATCTTTATTATAATCTCTCTTCCAACCAATACTATCATAAAAACGAATTAGAGCTTCTTGATTCTTAACAGGCAAAAACTTAAGCTTTCTTGAAAATAAATTTTCAAAAATAATATTTTCACATTTCGATTTAAAAGTACAAAATTGAGGCACAATTCCAACCACCCCCACTTTTTCAAGTTGATTGAATACTTTTATTGTTTCCCTTTGCCAATTTGGTAAAAAGAGAACATCTGCATCTGAAATAGTGACCAGTTCTGTACTATGACCTACTACCCCTTTCAAAATAGCATTTATTTTACCAATATTTGAGGTATGAATTACCTCGTTAATTTTTCCTTCTAGACTTAGTTCATCTAAATATTCTTTTACAATAGCACACGAACCATTGTTAACCAAAGTAATGTATGTTTTTTTACAAACAGTTTTGAATAACGATTCTAAACATAACTTTAAGACTTGAAAACTTTCTTTGAAATAATCGTTAAAATGAGGTATATAAACAGGTATTACCACTTGATATGTATAATCAACTGAAACTATAGGTTTATCTTTATGTGGATTTAGTCCTACGCGCATTATATCTTTTGGTCTATAAAAAACAAATTACCAAGATTACCCTGAATTACTGATTTAGCAATTAAAATATATTTTTTTTCCTTTAAGAATTGAGTGATTTTACTTTGCAAATCTGAACTCAAATCCATATTGGTTTCAATCAAAATTACTTTTGGACGAAAACGATCCCAATCATTAGATTGTAAAACTTCTAAATCAAAACCTTCTACATCAACATCTAAAAAGTCAATACATTCTCCTTCTTTAATGTGCTGTTCTAATATTGTTTTTAAACTAACTATTTGGATTTCTTTTTTAGCAACTACTTTATCTTCCAACTGATTCTGTTGAATAAAACTATAATCAAGCGTATTCATGGAAGAAAGTGAATCCTCTAACATATAATATGTTAAAGCTGTATTACCTAAACCTACAGCGCTATTTACAAAAATATCTGATTTTCTTTTTTGAGCAAATAAAGTTTGCATTTTAGGGTTAGGATCAATACAAATACCTTTCCATCCTCGCAAATGAAAGTAGTAAGAATTTGAAGCTTTCACAGGATCCCAACAGCCAACATCTACATAAACGCCTTTTCTGTTGACTTTTAGCAATTGCTTTAATTGCATATCTTCGCCTGATTTTGAAAAGCTAATGTTATACCTTTGGAATATTTTCCTTCTAATCAGTTCTTTTATTTTATCCATCATATTAGTTTTTCTTGAAGAATTACATCCAATTGCTTTTTAAAATTTTCATCCGAAAACAATTTTTTTGCTGTCAAATTATGTAACTCACCCAAAGTCAGTGCTTTATGTAATTTTGATTTAGTATCTTCTAAATCGTTCATATCACATAAAAAAGGATGATTTGGCAAATATCTTCTTAATTCACTTCTTTCTGGAGATGAAATAAAAACTTTTTTATTTATAGCGAATAAAAAAGGAACTTTTCCTCCTAAAATATTGCAATAATGTGGTCCGTTTTCTAAAATAATATTGATATCACTTTCATAAATTTGTTCATTAGATGAATTGGAGAAATTAAGTGTATCTAATACCAAAATATTATCAACATCTTTGACAAACTCTTTTAATTTATTAACGCCATCTCCTTTGACTCTTAAAACAAATTCAACATCCTTTTTAATCCATTCATGTTCCTCCATCAATTGTTTAAAAGCTTCGACTATAGTGAATACATTTCTTCCAAACATTAAAGCACCATGATACGAAATTTGAATTTTTTTATTTTTTTTTCTCACATTCGTATTATCCGACAAATCAAAACCATCAAATGCAAACTGATGTGGCAAGGTATAAAAATATTTATCAGAAGCATATAAGTATTGTAAATCTTTAGCCATATAATAAGCTGAAGCACAACATATCTTAGCATCTTTTACAATTTCAATTACTTTTTGTAATCTTTTAAATTCATTTGGAGTAATTCTTTCCGCTTTACCTTTATACCATGCATAAGGATAAGGATCGTGAAAATTGACGATGCTGTATTTTAAAATAGGCAAGTTATGCATCGCTAAAACGGTTTCGTAGTCTAAACCAGCGCTTCTCACCATAATGTGATTATACATTGTATAATCTACTTTTTTTATTTCTTTAGCGTATTGCTTGTGGATGTAATTTTCAGCTAAAAGCGAATTGAACAAACGTCTTGAAATCCTATTCATCCATTTAATATGGAAAGGAATTTTTGTATTTACAATTTTCTTATTTATAGAATTTACAGGTAAAACATCCAAACTATCATCATAAGTATGTGTACATATATACAATACATCAATGATAGCATCAGGGTATAGTTTACGAAGTTTAGACAAGAAAGAGCGTTCAATAATACCTTGACTTGTTCCACTTACCCTCAAATCTTGTGTTATTATCAAAAACCTCATTGTATACTTTTTTTAATTTTCAAACTTAGCAATAAAAAACGTTTTACTTGAAAAAAATTTCCGAACAAATTCAGTAAAATAAACCAATACTTTATTTGCTTCTTGTTATCAAATACTGTTTTTTCCAATCGATCAAAAAGCAACTGAACCAATTGATCTGAAAATTGCTTGCCATAAACCCGCAACAAATAAGAATAAAATAAAAAAGTAGCTTGGTTTTTTACTACTAAATCATCTGTTTTACTCGTTATATTTTTTCCACTTAATCGAAAATCAACTACAGCGTCATTTATAGTAAATATGGTTTTAAACTCCGCAAATTCAACTACAGCTAACAAATCGCTATACCACGCTAGTGGAAAATCTTTAAATTGGATAGCATCTACATTTTCTTTTTTAAAAATATATTCACTCAACGAACTTCTAGTTCCGCCTTTGAATTTTCGCATTAAAAAATCGGTAGCGAGTTCTAACTTTGGATGTTGGTAAATTTCAGATATTGGACTTCCCTTTTCATCTATAACCTGTGTAGCAAAACGAACAACAGCACTATTCACTTTTGTAATTTCAAGTAAATTCCCATAAAAGAAAGCTATTACATTGGGAGCCAACGTATCATCATCGCCTAAAATTTGCACCCAAGTTTCGTTTTGTACTAAATCCAAACAACGGTTCCATTGCTGTACAAGAGAAGTTCCTCCCAAATTCGTTTCAAAACGATGATACGTAAAAGAAATTTGATTTTGAAATTTTTCTAATAAATCGGTTGGTGGTTTTGGACTAGCATCATCACCAATATAAACATGAAATTGCTTATTCGTTTGCGATGCTAAAGATTGCAACGTAGCGTCGAAAAAATCATATTTGTAATAGGGAATAACTAGTGCTAACAAAACCTTATCTTTTTAAAAGAGCAAGATAAACAAAGATTTTCTTTGCCAATGGTAACAAGCCGAATTTTTTCACTACTTTTTTACAAAGTAAGCCCAATTGATAGGTATGGGATTGTTTTAAGTTTTCTTCGCGTTTTCTCCAATAAGACGATGCCTCTTCAAAACGCATAATAACACTTTGGTATAAAATCTTAAAATCCTCACTACTTAATTTATTACTTAAATAATCAATTGCAAATAAAGTCTCTTCAAAAAGTCCTCCTGTATTCGTTCTTCCTAATGGATTAGACCTGTAGTAAGCTAATATTTCATTCCTGAAATATGTTTTGGGATTTTGTTGATAAACCTGCAACCACATCACCCAATCTTCTTGAGCGGTAATGCCGACAGGAAATCGGAAATCACCTATTACATCTCGTTTAAAAAAAAAGCAATGAATTGGAATAGTAAAACCTGAATTCCAATATCGTGCAATATTTTGAAAAGTAAAATCGTAGGCGTTAAGACATGAAAATGCCCCTAGAGTATTCGCCAAAGTTCCCTCAAATCTATCGTAATTACTACAAACTACAGCAACATTTTCGGATTGCATCACTTTAACCGATTTAGACAATTTGTCAGATGCTAGTAAGTCATCAGCATCTAAAAATTGTATAAATATACCATTAGCTTTTTCAATTCCATAATTTCTTGCGACACTAACCCCTCCGTTAGGAATTGAAAAGTAACAAAATCTACTATCTTTTTCTGTCCATCTTAAAATAATTTCTTCTGTATTATCAGTACTTCCATCGTTAATTAAAATGCATTCCCAATTAGCGTAGTCTTGTGATAAGATACATTTTAAAGTTTCTTCTAAAAAAGAGGCTTGATTATAGCATGGAATGATTATGGATACTTTTTTCATTTTTATGAAATGATACTTATAATAAAACGTCTAAACAACTTTAATAAAGGTATTAATCTAAAATTAATACTATAATTATAAATCAAAAAGTACCATTCCTTTAATTTAACTTTTCTACTCCTTTTTATGATAAGCTCGTAGGACATTAGCAAAATCATAATTTGATTACGACTAAAAATATTTTTTTTGTTTTTCAGAATGTCTTTGTAAAACTTTGAAGTAGCGGAAAGTTTTGTTTCAATATTATCTTTTCGACCAGAAATATTTATTTCTGAGAAACGAATAAAAACAGAATTTTGATTAATAGTAAAAATAGGTTTATTTTCCGAAAAATCAAGCCATGCTTTATCGTCACTATGCCAAGCTAATGGATAATCTACAAACTTATATTTATTATACAACTCTCTCTTAAAAACATACTCAGAAAGCGAACTTCTTGTCAAATTACTAACTTTTCTACAATAAAAATCCGAAGCTAACTCTAGTTTAGGGTGCAAAAAAGGCTCTAAAAAAACGGCTCCTTCTGAATTAATTACTTTAGAAGCAAAGCGAATTACATTTGCTGTACTATTTCTTATTTCAGGTTCATTTCTGTAAAAATCAGCAATACAATCTTCATTCAATACATCATCATCTCCTAAAACCATAAGCCATTCTTCATTTTCAGAGAGTGATATACAACGTTCCCATTGCTGGGTCAAACTCACACTTCCTAAATTCCTTTCGAACCGATGATATATAAAATCAATTTTCTCTTTAAATTTTAACAATACATCTGCACAATCTTCTGGACTAGCATCATCTCCAATATAAACTTTAAATTCTTTATTGGTTTGATCCGCCAAAGATTGCAAAGTTTCTTCAAAAAATTGAAGTTTATAATATGGAATTACAATGGCTAACATTAAGAAATTAACATTTTCTTAATTTTTCTTAAAATCGTTTTAAAAGACATCCCCTTGACACTATAAACAAGGAAAGCTAACTTGTAAATTCTACTCTTTTTAAATGTGTTAAAACTTTCAATTTCACTTTTAAATAATTTTATTTTATTATGCAATGAAACCAAGTTATTTAATTGTCCTGCTGAGTGTTGTCTATACATAAGTTTAGTATTGGTGCTTTTAATTAGCCCCAAATCCTCATTTATCATTTCATAAAAAAGATTAAAATCCTCTGGTTTTGAAGTTTTCTTATATCCCCCAACTTTATCAAAAGCATCTCTTCTAAACATTGATGAGCCGTGAATAAAATTTGACTTTTTAAAAAATTCGTTAGCTTCGGACTTATTTTTACACTCAGGAAACTTAATATTATAAAAACTCCCTTCTACTATATCTGACTTAAACTCTTCTCTAAAAGTGTCGTAAACAATTTTAGCTCTAGAACCATAAAGAACAAAATCAGTATAAGCAATTGCAATACTTGAATCTGAATCTAATTTCAAAGCACATTCCTCTATATAATTAGACATAAAAACATTGTCCGCTCCCAATATAACTATATAATTAGAATTTGTTAAGCTTATTGCTTTATTAAAATTATCAACTACTCCTAAATTTTTCTCATTTCTGTTGTATCGTATTAATTCAGGAAATTTCTTAACATAAGTTTCAGCAATAATTTGTGTATCATCTTCAGAACAATCGTCAGTAATTAAGATTTCATCAGGCAAGACAGTTTGTCTAAGTACAGATTCTATCGCTTCTATCAAAAAATCACCATAATTATAACTAGCTATAATACAAGCAATTTTATTTTCTCTTAACCTAGTAGAATTCACAACAGTAAGTCTATTTAAAATATATTTATCATAATTATTTCCTTGAATACAACTCACAGCTCCTTTAAATTTCTTTTTAACCTCTTGAACAACAATTTCGTTAAATTCACCATGAGGATAAGCAAACCAAGTGAAACCAACAGTATCAATTTCTTTTAAAGCATCAGGCACAATCAATTCTTCATTTATTCTTTCAGTATCAACCCAATCTTTCAAATTTGGATGAGATTTGGTATGCCATTGCAACCTACCACCATTATCTACTAATAATCTTAAATCATCCAAATCAACAAACTCTGCATTTGGTTCAACTGAATCAAATTCATTATTTGTCCCTAAATAATCAGAATTTAGAAATAATTCAAACGGATAATTAAAATGTTTTAAAATAGGCAATGCATATTCTAGAACGTTTTTATAAATCCCATCAAAAGTAATTACTACTTCATTTTCATCCTCTGGATTATAGTTTTCTAAATAAACTACTTTCTTACCTTTTAGTTCAGTCATTTGTCTATAAAAATTATTAACTGACACCCACCACATACTAGGTGAATTTGGATGAACTTTATGATACATTAAAATCATTTCAAATAAATTTCAAGATTATGTGTATACGCTCTATAACTATAGTAAGTTTGCTTTAATTTCAAAAAAGGGAATTGACTATTATACCAATCATCAATATGAACAGTAACTAAATAACCGCCTTTTTTAAGAATTTTATCAATTAATAAATAAATCAAATTATTTGAATTTCCGATATATTGTGAATATAAAACTCCTGTAATTACAATCAAATCAAACGACTCATTTTCAAACTTGTCTATTTCGTATATTGAGCCTTGTAAAAAATCAACTCTTTCATTTTTAGTCTTCTTAGCAAATTCAATTGCAGTTGATGATATATCAATACCGATTACTTTTGCACCTGGTAGATCACGAGTTATAAAACCATGACCACATCCAATATCTAAAACCTTTTCAAAGTTTAATTTTGGCAATTCACTCAACAGAATTTCTTTTCTCTTTAAATCTTCATTGTTATTTTCATAACCCCATGGATCTTCACTTGAGTGAAATTCATCTAGTTCTAATTTATTTTGAATCATTTTAATTCTCCCAATTATGTTCAACAACAATCATTCCCCATTCTGGATTTACCATTTTACCAGTTCCGTAAAAATCACTTTCATTAACCGTGAAAGTAAATATATTTTCTACATAATCTTCAACTTCGAAAATTGAAGATACAAAGGCATTTAAAACATACTCCCCTTTTAATAAAGGCAATACAGGTATTTTACAAATAATTTCCTTTTCAGGTAAAAACTCTTCTATTTGACTTTTAAATGTTGAGGATATACTTATAATCCTATTCTCCTTCATATCCCAAATACTAAAGCCTACTTCGTTTATTTTTAAATTGGGATTAGCTACTTCAAAAATAATTTTTAAAATAAATTCACCCCCTACCTCTAAATTTTGATTATTTAGTATTTGAACTTCAACAAGTCTAGCATTACCTCTTCCAAGTCTATCTTTTCTTTCTTTAAGTTTTATCCCTTTTTTTTCTACCCCAGATTTCAGATATAACGAAGTAACGTGACCTATATCTCCTAAATCAGCTATTTTTCCTTTATCTAACAAAATTCCTTTATTACAAAGATTTTGAATCGCTCCCATATTATGACTCACAAACAGCACAGTTCTCCCTTCTCCCTTACTCACATCGTTCATTTTCCCCAAACACTTCTTTTGAAACTCCGCATCTCCTACTGCTAACACTTCATCAACGATCAATATTTCTGATTCTAAATGGGCTGCTACGGCAAACGCTAAACGAACATACATTCCAGAGGAATATCTTTTTACAGGGGTATCAATATATCTTTCTACTCCCGAGAAAGCAATGATCTCATCTAGTTTACGGGTTATTTCATGCTTACGCATCCCTAAGATAGCTCCATTGAGATAAATATTCTCACGTCCCGTCATTTCCGGATGAAATCCCGTGCCGACTTCTAATAAGGAAGCAATACGCCCTCTAGTATAAATTTTACCCGTTGTAGGTTGGGTGACTTGACTTAGAATTTTTAACAAGGTTGATTTACCAGCACCGTTACGACCAATAATCCCCACAGAATCTCCCTGGTTGATTTCAAAATTGATGTCACGCAAACTCCACACATAATCGCTTTCCCCTTTGCTGCTTCTGTCATTGGTTTCTCCTATTTTCAGAAATGGATCTTCTTTACCACGTAAATTGTACCACCAACGCTTCATATCATCACGAACGGTACCTCTACCTACTAATCCTAGACGGTATTGTTTAGCTATATTTTCGGCTTTTATTACTGTTTTCATTTGTTTTCGGTTGTCGGTTGGCTGTTTTCAGTTGTCGGTTTTCTGTTGTCGGTTTTCTGTTTTCGGTTGTCGGTTGTCGGTTGTCCGTTGTCGGTTGTCCGTTGTCGGTTTTCTGTTTTCGGTTGTCGGTTGTCGGTTGTCCGTTGTCGGTTTTCTGTTTTCTGTTGTCTGTTTTCTGTTGTCTGTTTTCTGTTGTCTGTATACTGTTTTCGGTTGTCCGTTGTCGGTTTTCTGTTATCTGTTGGCGGTTTTCTGTTATCTGTTGGCGGTTGGCGGTTGTCAGTAATCAGAAACTCATGACCCATAACTCATAACCCATAACTCAAAACCGATAACTCATAACGGACAACTGATAACTCATAACGGATAACTGGCTATCTTCTTCATGTCTCCCAACTTTTCTCAACATATTGGATAAATTTATAAATTTTAGCTCCTAATTTATCATATTCTTCCAGATAAGTTTAAAATTTTGGTTCTATATCTTGGTACAAGTGTGCTATCTTTTGAATATGATTTATTGTTTCGAGACAACTTGCATGGGAGAAAACTAAAAAACGGATAAAATCGGCTTTGTATCTTCTTCGTCCATAACCTTCTACTATATTCGAAACTACGCTATCTGCTGACCTTCTTAATTGACTCCCTAATTCGTACATTTCATATTTTGGTAATTGTAAGGTAAGTGGGTGGATTATAAAAAATAATTCTAACCCCAATTTATATATCTCTAAATCTTTGTATGATCGCGAATCTTGCATTTTGTTTGTCGGTTGGCTGTTGTCGGTTGACTGTTTTCGGTTGTCGGTTTTCTGTTGTGGGTTGTCGGTTGTCGGTTGTCGGTTGTCGGTTTTCTGTTGTCTGTTTTCTGTTGTCTGTTTTCTGTTGTCTGTTTTCTGTTGTCTGTTTTCTGTTGTCTGTTTTCGGTTGTCTGTTTTCTGTTGTCTGTTGTCCGTTGTCGGTTGTCGGTTGTCTGTTGTCGGTTGTCGGTTGTCTGTTTTCTGTTGTCTGTTTTCTGTTGTCTGTTTTCTGTTGTCTGTTTTCTGTTGTCTGTTTTCTGTTGTCTGTTTTCTGTTGTCGGTTTTCTGTTGTCCGTTGTCGGTTGTCCGTTGTCGGTTGTCCGTTGTCGGTTGTCGGTTGTCGGTTGTCTGTTGTCGGTTTTCTGTTGTCGGTTTTCTGTTGTCCGTAATTAGAAACTGATAACTCATAACTCATAACTCATAACTCATAACCCATAACTGATAACCCATAACTGATAACTCATAACTCATACTTAAAATATAAATCTCCTACACCGTATCCATGAATGTTTTTTGGACTTTATTGAACACGAGGACACCGATAGCTAATATAAGAAAAGAAAAAAAAGTGGGATAAATTAAATATGTAAAATTAAAATTTCCTGCTCCTAAATAAGCGAATCTCATATAGTCAAATAATCCGTTCAGTGGATTACATTGCAAAAACCATTGAAATTTAGCAGGCACAGACGAACTTGGATAGATCACTGGTGTGGCATACATAGCCAATTGAATGGCAAAACCTATAAGTTGGTTCAAATCTTTATATTTGGTCATCATCGATGATAAAACAAGCCCTATCCCCATAGAAATTACTGCCATTAAAAATATAATGTACGGCGTAATTAAAATCCACAGATTGGGGTGTATCATTCCGCTTAAAGCATAATACAGTACAAAAGATATGAATAATAAGAACTGAACGCCAAATTTCATCAAATTTGAGATCACTATGGTTAATGGCATTATCAATCGTGGGAAATATACTTTACCAAAAATTCCAGCATTTGCATTAAAAACTCCTGCAACTGCTGTTAAACAACTAGAAAAATAATTCCACAACGTAATCCCTGCCATATAAAAAACCAATTGGGGTGCACCATCGGTGGATAGTTTTGCTACATTGCCAAAAATGATTGTAAAAGTAATTGTAGTCAACAGCGGTTGTATAAAAAACCAGAGTGGGCCTAATATTGTTTGTTTGTAAACTGTTACAAAATCTCTTCGCACAAAAAGCACTAAAAGGTCTCTGTAATTCCAAACTTCTTTAAGACGCAGGTCGAATAACGAATGCTTAGAAGTGATTACATGATCCCAATTTTCTTCTTGATACATAATTCCTTTTTTGTTTGTTTGTGGTGCAACTTAGGGATTTGAATTTTAAAAACAAAATAAAGGCAATTAAAACTTAGCTAAAAAAAGTTAGATTCTAATTCATTTTTATTCTACTTCAAATAGTTTATTTTTGCCTGACAATAAAAAAAAAAGCTATGTTTTTCTTCAAAAAATCGAAACCTGTTTTAAAAGAACTAATTCAAGATCAATTTGTAGATATCCACTCACACCTACTTCCTGGCATTGATGATGGAGCAAAAAACATTGCTGAAACAGTCCATTTAATCAATACTTTAAAAGAGTTTGGATTTTGCCAATTTATGGCTACGCCACATACTTTTTCTGGTTATTATGACAATACTCAATCTAGTATCCTAGAAACCTATCAAAGAACACAAGCTCTTTTAATTGAAAACCATTGTCACGCTCAACTGGAAGTAGCTTCAGAATATTTGATGGATGATCATTTTATAAAACTCTTTCAAAACAAAGAAATTCTTACCCTAAAAGACAACTATGTACTAGTTGAAATGTCTTACTTAAATCCGCCAATAAATTTGTTTGACATTCTATTTGATCTACAGGTAGCGGGCTACAAACCTGTGCTGGCACATCCTGAACGCTATGTTTTTTTTCATAATCAAACAGAAATGTTTAAAAAATTAAAAAATTCAGGATGTCTATTACAAATGAATTTACTGTCAAGTGTGGGGTATTATGGCAAAAATGTACAAACTACTGCTCAAGAATTACTAAAACAAGGTTTAATTGATTTTGTAGGTTCAGATGTACACCACCAAAAACATCTAGACGCGTTTAACCACAAGGTAGAAATTAAAGAAATCGACGCTTTAAAAGCAGCCATTTCAAACAATCAATTTTTCAAAAAGTAAGCCCTTTTTATTAAAAAAGTCTTTTATTTTTTCGCTCTTGAATAAGCACATATCTATATAAAGCGAATTGCGCAACTAAATACAAACACATGGAAATAGGCTGAAACAAGGGCGTAGAAACATAGCAAATTTTTAACACCAATATAAATTGGATAATTGCAAAGAAAGAAGCATTAATTAACAACCAAAAACTTTTTTTAGTTTCTTGCATCATATAATTAGACAGGGCTAATCCACCTAAAAAAGATAAGAAGAAAACCTGAAATAAGTAAACAATCATTCCTTTACCCAGCTGATCTTTAGTCAAAAAAGTCAGATAACTAAAAGCGGTAAGAAAAGGTAAGCTTCCTAAAAGAATAGGTAATATTTTTTTGACAGGGTCGTTTTTAAGAGCTATATAAATAACAATAGATCGGTAGACAAAAAAGAATAAGGAAGCAATTACCGCTGAATTAAAACTTCTGGAGACAAAAAGGATATTAGCTATAAAAACAAAAAAAAGCGCTGTTAAAAAAAGTTTGCTTTTAACCTCAGAAACGCGCCAATACATAAACATCATGATTGGCATCAACATGGGTTTTAAAAGATATAAAATACTTGTTTCTTCAAAATATTCAGCAACTACTTCAATAAGTCCAATTCCAAAATATAAAATCAACAACGCTTTTTCTTCAAATTCTTTTTCTTTAGAAAGTAAATCGTCCATTTCGTTTATTGTTTGAAATTTTTAATAAGCGCAAAAATAAAAAAAACTAACTCATAAATCTATTCTACAACCCTATAAATACCCTTGTATTCCTATATTTTCATTGGTTCGTAAAAAGAAATTCACTAAACAATAATAAGAAACCACACTTCCAAGTATACTCAATAGTCTAAAAAAGATAAAATCATAAGCATAATAGTAAATGATATAAAAGATATCGCAAATTAGATAACAGAATACTGTATACATCAAATAGACATTTGCCTTTTCAGGTTGATAGACATATAATATACTTACGCCTATACCTAAAACCCCAAGAACAATAGCATAACTAATAATATAACTATACAATTTGAAACTCTCATTGAAAACCCAAAAAACAGATAAATATGCTAAAGTCCCCACAAACACAGCCGAAAGTAAAACATAAAAAAGATTAAACCGATCTAAAAACTGGACTTTCAACCTCCTTATATTTAGCAATACTAATAATAACAATAAAAAATAAATACCCATATTTACAAGCATCACATATTGCAACACCTCGACATCTTCAAAAAGGTTAAGCATACCGCTTATAAAATAGAGGAATAAAAGAAATAGATAAAACCAACTAAATTTTCTCCCGCTTTCTTGCCAATAATAAAACATCACAGCTGAACAATAATGGGCTTGAAAGTCAAAACCACTAAATCCCAATGCAACATGGCCGAAATTAGATACACAAATCCCGCGACTAGATAAGTCCATAAAGCTGGTGTAATTCGTTCCATTACAAATAAATCTCTTGATTTTTAAAAACTGCAACATTCCTTCTAACAAAATAGACAACAATAAAGAAATACGAAATGATTTGAAATACAAATTCAATATACTCAAATGTTGTCACAAAATAGATCATTTGATTTACAATATAAACGATATCAGCTATTAACGAAAAACAAGCCCCTACAAGAATAAACATCGTAAAATCAGTAGGCTTGCACAGATAATTATACAAACCACTTGAAATAAAAATTGCTAAAACACCTCCATACAACATAATGGCTAAGGAATATTCTGAACTCTCTTTATTTAAAGATTGTAAAATAAAAATCATTAAAATAATTAAAGCGGCATAAACCAACAGACTTATTCTAAAATTCGTGTTTTGATACCCTATTCGTATGGAATCCATCAACCCAATTCGTGCTAAAAGGAGATATGGTATAAAATCAATCATCAAATTATACACCTCCAAATTAGGCATTTTTATTAGAGTTAAAGCATCTGATACAAAATAAATAAACAAAACCAATAAAAGATGAAAACTAAAATACGATTTTTCGCAACTAAAATAATAAATGACCAAAGCTGGAATAATCATCGGTTTTGTCAATAACAACAACCATTCGCTGTCAATTATCAATGCGATAACCGACAAGAAACAGGCCACAACATATAACAAAACCGGTGTGTTTTTTAGCATTTTTATATCATTTTAGCAAAATCGTCTTCTGAAATTATGGGTATGTTCAATTGATTAGCTTTTTCCAGTTTTGCGGGTCCCATATTAGCTCCTGCAATCACAAAATGCGTTTTAGATGAAATGCTACTTCCTACTTTACCCCCATTATTTTCAATGGCCAGTTTCAATTCGTCTCTGGAAAATCGCTCAAAAACTCCCGATACCACAAAAGTTTTTCCTTCTAAAACATTGGATACCGCAGTTGATTCTTTTTCTTCTAAGGCTAACTGCACCCCATACTGTTTTAATCTATCAATAATACGTATATTTTCTTGATTTTCAAAGAATTCAACAACACTTTGTGCAATTTTAATTCCTATTTCATCAACTGTAGTCATCTCCTCCACGGAAGCTAAACGTAAATTCTCGATGGTTTTATAATGCTTGGCCAATTTTTTTGCCACGGTTTCTCCCACATAACGAATGCCCAAAGCATACAACACTCGGTCAAAAGGAATTTCTTTTGATTTTTCGATACCTACCAGTAAGTTGTCAGCCGATTTATTTGCCATACGCTCCAATACAACAATTTGGTCTTTTTTCAAATCGTACAAATCGGCATAATTAGTCAGCAATTGATTATTGTATAATAAAGCAACCGTTTCGCCCCCTAAACCTTCGATATCCATCGCTTTACGTGTAATGTAGTGCTGAATTCTACCGATAATTTGCGGTGGGCATCCATAATAATTAGGACAATAATGCTGAGCTTCTCCTTCTTTGCGCACTAAAGCCGTGTCACATTCCGGACAATGCGTGATATATTGAGTCGCTTTCGAATCGTTAGCACGTTTTGAAGTATCAACGCCTACAATTTTTGGGATAATTTCTCCACCTTTTTCCACAAAAACTTCATCGCCTATACGAATGTCTAATTTTTCAATTTGGTCCGCATTGTGCAAAGAAGCACGTTTCACCACCGTTCCTGCCAATTGAACCGGCTCTAGATTCGCCACGGGTGTAATGGCCCCTGTCCTACCCACTTGATAGGAAATGGAATGCAATACCGTTGCAACTTGTTCGGCTTTAAACTTATAAGCTATAGCCCAACGAGGTGATTTGGCCGTGTAACCCAATTCTTCTTGTTGGTGCAAATCATTTACTTTAATTACCACGCCATCGGTTTCATAAGGCAACTCATGACGATGGGTATCCCAATACGCTATAAATTCGAATACTTCATCCATAGAGTTTGCTAAACGCGATTGTGCAGGCACTTTAAAGCCCCAATCACGTGCTTTTTCCAAGCCTTCATATTGCGATGCCACCTTTAAATCGTTCCCTATCAAAGTATATAATAAACAATCTAATGGACGTTTAGCCACTTCGGCACTATCTTGTAATTTCAAACTTCCCGAAGCTGTATTTCTAGGATTTGAATAGGGTGTTTCACCTATTTCGATTAATTCCTGATTCATTTTTTCAAAACCAGCAAAGGGCAAAATAATTTCGCCGCGTATATCAAATTTGGCAGGAAAATCACCTTTTAAATGTATAGGAACCGCCTTGATGGTTCTGATATTGTTAGTCACATCATCCCCTTGAAAACCATCGCCACGGGTCACAGCACGCACTAGTTTTCCATTTTCATACGAAATACTAATCGAAGCTCCGTCGTATTTTAATTCGCAAGTGTATTGTAAAGGAACGTTACCCAAAATTTTTTGTAAACGCATTTCCCAATCCAATAAATCTTCTTTAGAATATGAATTATCTAAAGAGTACATACGGAATTCGTGCTTCACCGTTTCAAAATTTTTTGTCACTGCACCTCCTACTCGTTGGGTAGGTGAATTTTCATCAAAATACTCTGAATGTTTTGCTTCCAAATCTTGAAGTTCCTTCAATTTAGTATCAAATTCAAAATCGGAAATAGTAGGTGTATCTAAAACGTAGTAATTGTAATTATGCTGGTTTAATTCGTCTCTTAAGGCTTGGATTTTTTGTAAAACGTCCATAAAAAAATTGGCTATTTGAGTAATAAAATACTAAAATAGCCAATTAAATATTTGAAAGCAAAAAAATTACTCTATCATCCCATTTACTTGCATGTAGAGCTGTCCGTCACTCAAAATCGCCCCTTGCGTTATCAATTCAAACAAATCGTCATTGCGCTCGTTAGCATAATCTTTTTTTCCACGCAATAACTCAACATTAGCGGTAAACAGATTATCCCCTAACCATTTCAAACCTTCATTGGTTAAAAAATCAACCGAAGCATCATGTGCCTTAATCACAATCGTTTGAACGTATAATTCTTGACAATGAAACAGAAAAATATGACGTTTAGAGAAATGTTCTAAAAACTTAGCATTGTTCAAAACACCTTCCCAAATCAAATCCGAGAAAACATCTAATTCTTGTTCAGCTATTTCGGGTTTATTGGTTTTTATGGTCTCCCATTCTGCTCTATCAATTTGTTGCGAAGCTAAGAAGTTTGCAAATTCTTCATGCAGGGATTCAAATTGTTCTTTGGTTAATCTTTTGTATTTCATCAAATTTCAAAATTGGCTTCAAAAATAATTAAAACTGCAGACATAAGGAAAATCTAGAGCTAACTTATTTTGAGGATTTGAAGATTTAAAGATTTTTTTACTTCTTAATACAAATCAAAATCTTAAAAAAAAGGAAAATACTGACCAAAAAGACCTAACAAAAGACCTAACAGGTTTTTAAAACCTGTTAGATCTAGATAATCTTCGAAAACGTTTCCTCATAATCCTCACGCAAAGTCCCCATCCATCGGTCCCAAATTAGGGTGTACAATCCAAAATTTCCGTAAAATAATTTGTGGTGTTGATTGTGTGCAACGCTAGTGTTGACCCAGCGTCCTATTTTAGTTTTATGAAAATTTTTAGGATACAATTCGTACCCCAAATGCCCATAAACATTATAAATAATTTGGAACAACATAAAAATAAAAAAAGCATTGCGATATACAGGAATCGTAAAGGCAATTAGCGGGGCAATGCCCGCTTCCAACAAAGCCTCTAAAGGATGAAAAGCATAGGCTGTCCAAGGCGAAGGATTAGTAGATTTATGATGTATCAGATGCACTTTGCGATATATTTTAGGATGATGCATCATACGATGTATCCAGTAAAAATAAGCATCATGCAAGAAAAACATCCATATAAAATTAAACGCTAAATAATAATAGTTGTCAATAGGTGCAAAGATAATGTTATTATATTCTTTAAAATAATTGAGTGAAAAATAAGCAACGGTTGAAAAAATGAGCATGGAAATTACCGAATATCCCACATCGCGATAATAGTGTTCGTTTTTTGGAAAACGGGTTTGCAACTTTTTGTACTGCCAGCGTTTTTTAAAAATGACATAGAAAATTAGAAATGCAACTCCCGCCAGTATAAAATAACGCAGGGATATGTTTGAAATGGTTTTTAACCAAATGCTACCATCTATTGCCTCCATATTTATTCCGATATTTAACTGTTTAGCATAAATATAGGAAATAATTTCAAATAAGAGTTTTACTGATTTAAAAATCAACAAATTAACAACACGGCAGTAGATATAAAAAAAAATGAAAAAAGAGCAAACAAACACTCTCCTTTTATTTATTGTTTAGTCAAACATAAGGCATAAAAAAAGTCCCACAATTGCGGGACTTTTTAAAATATTTCATTCGAAAATTAAGCTTGATCAGCAACGATTTCGTATGGTAATTCAATGATAACTTCACGGTGTAAACGTACAGTAGCAGAATATTTACCAATTCTTTTTACGATACCAGAAGTGATGAATTTTTTCTCAACAGCTTGACCATTTTTCTCTAAAATTTCTGCGATATCAGCGCTAGTTACAGAACCAAAAAGTTTTTCACCACCTGCTTTAGCAATAATTTTGATATCTAATGCTTTTAAAGCTTCCGCTTTAGCTTTAGCATCAGCAACGATTTTAGCTTCTTTGTGAGCTTTTTGCTTTAAGTTTTCAGCTAATACTTTCTTTGCAGAAGGTGTAGCTAAAATAGCAAATCCTTGAGGGATTAAGAAGTTACGACCATAACCAGGTTTAACTGTTACTACGTCATCTTTAAATCCTAAGTTTTGAACGTCTTGTTTTAAGATAAGTTCCATGTTGTTGTCCTTTATTTTAGAAGTTAGCCTGCCGTAAGCAGGCAACAACTATATTGTTAATGAATTATTTTAATAAGTCAGCTACGTATGGCATTAACGCTAAGTGACGCGCTCTTTTTACCGCTACAGAAACTTTTCTTTGGTATTTTAATGAAGTACCTGTTAAACGACGAGGTAAGATTTTACCTTGCTCGTTAACGAATTTTAATAAGAAATCAGCATCTTTATAATCGATGTATTTGATTCCTGATTTTTTGAAACGACAATATTTCTTTTGTTTGTTCGTGTCAATGTTTAAAGGCGTTAAATATCTGATATCTCCGTCTTTTTTTCCTTTTGCAGATTGTTCGATTGTTGACATGATAATTAAGCTTTTTTAGATTTTAATTTCTCTCTTCTTCTCTCAGCCCAAGCTACAGCGTGCTTATCTAAACTTACAGTTAAGAAACGCATTACACGCTCGTCACGTCTGTACTCAACTTCTAAAGTTGCTAATACTTCGCTAGAAGCCTCAAATTGCATTAAATTATAGAATCCAGATTTTTTGTTTTGGATTTCATAAGCTAATTTTTTTAATCCCCAATCCTCTTTAGCAACAATCTTAGCACCTTTTGAAGTCAATAAATCTTCAAATTTGCTTACTGTTTCCTTTACCTGAGTTTCAGATAAAACGGGATTCAAGATGAAAACAGTTTCATAATGATTCATAGTAATAAATATTTATTTGTTATAAAATTGGGTGCAAAAGTAATGCTTTTATTTCAATCTACAAATATTTTACTACAATAATCGACAAAATGACTGATTTTCACTCAAATAGTTTGGAACTTAAAAAAAATATCCTATTTTTAACCATCCAATCTATTTTAAACTAATAGCTTATGAAGTTGAACTGTATTGTTGTAGATGATAGCTCTATCCAGAGAATATTAGTAACCAAGCTGGTGGATGCGCATCCAAATTTGAACTTAGTGGGCGAGTTTTCGAACGCCGTCGAAACTAAGAACTGTTTAGCTACCAAGCAAGTAGATTTATTATTTTTAGACATTGAAATGCCTATTATTAATGGGTTTAACTTGTTAGATGGTTTAAAAGAAAAGCCTCAAATCATTTTTATTACTGCTAAAGCAGAATATGCTGTCAAAGCATTTGATTACGAAGCAACCGACTACCTACAAAAACCGCTGACTAAAGAGCGTTTTAACACTGCTGTTAAGAGAGCCATGGACTTACACATGCTTCGCAAAGACAGCAATGGTATGGAAGAGGAAGGCGAACACATCTTCATTAAAAGTAATTTGAAAAAACTCAAAATTTACACTGCTAAAATCAAATGGATTGAAGCCTATGGAGATTATGTAAAAATTGTCACCGAAGACGATAATCACTTAGTACTTTCTACCATGAAATCGTTTGAACAAGATTTATCAAAAGAAAAATTCATCCGTGTACACAAGTCATTCATCATCAATGTAGACAAAATTGAGAAGTTTAACAGTAAATTTGCCGAAATAGGCGTGACTAAAATTCCGCTGAGCAGAAACAAAAAAGAAGAGTTAATGCGTGTACTTGAAGCTTAAGTCACATCTACATTAATTGAAACACGAATAGCTCTGTATTGAACGACTGCATCAAAACTATTCAGGATTTTCTGGATAGTTTTTTTTGTATTCCCTAGATGCTTATCTTGTGGAATTTTAACCAATATGGTACGAATGTATTCATTACGAATACGATTAATTGGCGGTTCTTCAGGACCTAGCACAGGAATATCTAAGTTTTGCTTCATAACCTGATACAACCACATAGCACCTTCTTTAAGCTTTTCAAATTCTTTATGTCTTAAAGTAATTTTTATCAATTTATAAAAAGGAGGATAATGGTAAATATGACGCTCATAAATTTGCTCCTTATACATCCCTATATAATTATTGTTCGTAACCTGTTGTATGGTATTATGATTAGGATTGAAAGTTTGAATCACTACCTTCCCTTTTTTATCGCCACGTCCAGCCCTACCGGCTACTTGGGTCATCATTTGGTAACTACGTTCAAAAGCACGGAAATCAGGAAAATACAACATATTATCTGCATTCAAAATACCAACCAAAGAAACATTGTCAAAATCAAGTCCTTTAGCTAACATTTGCGTACCTACCAAAATATCAATTTCCCGATTTTTAAAACTATCAATCAAGCGCTCAAAAGCATATTTGCCACGTGTGGTATCTTGGTCCATACGTTTGATATTCTTAGTTGGAAATAAAGAGGCCAATTCCAATTCGATTTGTTCGGTTCCAAAACCTTTGGATGTCAAATCGATACTCGAACACGCATGACAATTGGTTGGTTTTGCAATACTATGCCCACAATAGTGACAGCGCAATTGATTTTTAAACTTATGATAAGTCAAACTCACATCGCATTGCGGACATTGCGGAATGTGTCCACACGTCATACATTCCATTACAGGAGCATAACCTCTACGATTTTGAAACAATATAATTTGCTCACCATTCGAGAGCGCTTCGTTCATTTCGTCAATTAAAGTTTGACTAAAATGTCCCGTCATTTTTTTACGAAAATACCCGTCTTTAATATCAACCAAGACAATTTCTGGCAAAATCGCATTCCCAAAACGCTCGGTCAAAGCTACTAAACCATACTTGCCTTGCTGAGCATTATAATACGTTTCTAAGCTGGGCGTAGCCGAACCTAAAACCACTTTAGCTTTATGATGATACGCCAACACAATGGCAGCGTCGCGTGCATGGTATCGTGGTGCCGGGTCCACTTGTTTAAAGGTTTGTTCGTGTTCTTCATCTACCACTATCAAACCTAAGTTTGAAAAAGGCGAAAACATAGCCGAACGCGCCCCAATAACTATCTGTGCTTTATCGGAAGTATTCAGTACTTGATTCCAAACTTCTACCCGTTCGTTATTGGAATATTTTGAATGAAAAACAGCCACTTTATTCCCAAATTGCTTGGTCAAACGACTTACTAACTGCGTGGTTAAAGCAATTTCTGGTAACAAATATAGGACTTGCTTGCCCTTTTCTAAATAGTCTTCAATCAACCTGAAATACACTTCTGTTTTCCCTGAAGCAGTCACACCATGTAAAAGTGTTACTTCTTTTTGTTGAAACACCTCTTTTAATTCATCAAAAGCGTTTTGTTGCGCTGGACTTAAATGTATCGCAATCGAATTAACTTCCTCAAAACTCACACGGTCTTGTTGTAAGTGGTATTCTTCAAAAATTCCTTTATCTACCAATGCTTTTACCGCAGCGGTTGTTGCTCCAGAAAAGTCAACCAATTCTTTTACAGCAATAGGTTTCTTTTGAGTGGCTTGCAATTGAAAAAAACTAAGTACTAAATCTTTCTGTTTTTGTGCGTTTTTGAGCAACAACAATAATTCTTCTAATTTATCTGGAGCATTAAACCCTGCTTGTAAACGCACATATCTCACCAGTTTAGGTTTGTACTCCTCCACCATTTCTTCTTGAAGCACAATGATTCCTTTTTCAATTAAACTTTGAATAACAGGAAACACTTTTTTCTTATTTAAAATGGAAGTTACTTCATTAATTTTCAAAGAAGATTGATTTGAAAGTGCTTCTACCAATAAATACTCATCATCGGTAAGTTGCGAAGTATCTAACACTTCTTTTTTGGATGAAATAATGGTTTCGCTTTCTAGCAATAAGGCAGAAGGTAATGCCGTACGATATACATCGCCAATGGCACACATATAATAAGTGGCTATCCATTGCCAAAAGTCGATTTGCAGAGCGGTGACTATAGGCTTTTCATCTATAATCTGATGAATTTCTTTGGCTTCATATAAATTTGGCGGATTATGATGCTTTTCCGCAACTAAGCCCGTATAGAACTTACTTTTCCCAAAAGGTACTGCTACACGCATCCCTTTTTCTAAAAAAGAAAATTCCGCTTCCGTAACGCTATAAGTAAACGTTTGCGGAAGCGAAATAGGTATAATAACTTCTATAAAAAAACGCATGTATTACAATCTAATCCAAGTTTGTGAACGACCGATGAGTGAAATCCCCATGTATCCTCTAACTTCTAATTTATCTTTACCTTGTAATTTGATAAAACATTTGTATAAATTTCCTGTTTCAGGATCCACAATTTTTCCACCATTATATTCTGTTCCATCTTTAGCCAAGCCTTTTAGTATAACTAAGCCTAAAATAGGTTTATTCTTATCTGTACCTTCACATTTCTCACATTTTCTATCGCGTTTTACAGGGTCTACGATTTCTACTACTTTACCGAAAACCTTACCATTAGACTCAAAAATTTCCACCACTGATTTGGCTTTCCCTGTCTTATCATCTATCGTTTTCCACTTACCAAATACCGATTGCGCATTCATTTGCAATCCCCCAAATAACAAAGCTACTAATGCTAATTTTTTCATTGTTGTTCTATTTTTTTTAATTTACGTATTGATGCATCTAGTTCAAAACCTAATAGCAACACCATACAGTTTATCCAAAGATAAAAAAGGAATACTAAAAGTGTACCAATTGAACCATAAAGTTCATTATATTTTGAAAATTTAACAACCCAAATGCCAAAAAAGTACGAAGACACCACGATTAAAGCCGTGGTAAACACCGTTCCTATAGTCATTAATCGTTTCTTTTTGGATTGTTTGATTCCGTATTTAAACAAAATGGCGGTGGCTAACAAAATCATGAGTACCACAAATATATAACGTCCCATTTCTAATAATGAAATTCTATCAGAAACACGAGAAGCTAATACATCTTGAATAATCGTTCGCTGAATGACAATTTCTAAGAAAATAATAGCGGTTACCGTTACTATTAAAATAAAAGTTAGGACTAATGAAATTAGTAATGCCACAAAATATTGTCTAAAATAAGCTCTTTTGATGGTAACATGCAATGATGTTTCAAAACCACTCATTACGGCATTCACCCCATTGGTCATCAAAAAAACAGATAAAAACACCCCCCAAGAAAGCAATCCTGTTTGACTGTTATGCAGAATATCTTTGATTATATTTTCAATGGCATCATAGGTCGTGGGTGGGACGTTATCCTGCACAAACATTAAAAAATCATCCTGAAAACCTTCAATAGGAATATACGGAATTAGATTTAATATAAAAAGGGCAAAAGGAAACAAAGCCATAAAAAAGCTAAAAGCAATGGCCGCAGCACGGTAGCTGATACCCCCTTGCAAAATCCCTACGATATAAAATTCGATGAGTTCATAAAAAGACAACCCATTTAACCAAGGCAATTTCAAATTATCCAAAACGACAATCAGTTGCTTGATTAACGGAATTTTTACAAGCCTTTTTTTAAGTTCACTTCCCATTTAAATTAGTCCACTGCTTTTAATGACAAATCCATATTGTAAACCGAATGTGTTAAGGCTCCCGAAGAAATATAGTTTACCCCACATTCAGCATATTGACGAATGGTTTTTTCGTTAATATTTCCAGACGATTCGGTTAAACATTTATCTCCAATCATAGCCACCGCTGTACGAGTATCTTCAAAATTAAAATTATCAATTAGAATTCTAAAAACACCTTCAGATTGTAAAATTTCTTCAATTTCGGCAAGATTTCTAGCCTCTACTATGATTTTCAAATCCAAATTATGCGCTTGCAAATAAGCTTTCGTTTGCGCAATGGCTTGGGTAATTCCACCTGCAAAATCGTTATGATTATCTTTTAACATAATCATATCGTACAAGGCAAAACGATGATTTTCGCCCCCGCCAATTTTTACCGCCCATTTTTCGCAAGCACGGAATCCTGGTGTGGTTTTACGCGTATCTAAAATTTTAGTAGCTGTTCCTTCTAATAATTTCACATAACTATTAGTCTTGGTTGCAATCGCACTCATACGTTGCATACTATTCAAAACCAAACGCTCTGCTTTTAGAATTGATTGTGAACTACCCGAAACATACAATACTATATCGCCATGTTTTACTGGGGTACCATCTTGAATAAGAATTTCGACTTCAAGATGAGCATCAACAAATTTGAAAATCATTTCTGCAAATGCCACTCCCGCAATAATCCCTTCATCCTTAACTAAAAGTTTGGCTTTGCCTGTCACTGTATCAGGAATACAAGCTAGCGAACTAAAATCGCCTGGTCCTATATCTTCACGAATACCATTTTGTATAATTAATCGTAATTCTTCTTGAAATTGTTGTTCTGAAATCATAAAATGTGATTAGAAGCGCTAAAATAGTACTAAAATCTATAGTTTTAAAATTTATTTCTCTTTAGAAGCTTATACAAAACAATTTTAAAGAAATGATTAAACAAAAAACAGTTATATCCACTTAAACCTAAAAAAAGCAACAAAATTCCTGAAATCCATTTGGAATTTAAAGTCTTCTTAAATTTTTCTTTAAAAACTTTATAATATATTTGCAAGCTGCATATAACAACTTCCTTTAAACGAAGTATTTAGTATTTTAAAATTAAGACCGTATATTTACTAGAAATGAAAAATATTCTCAACCTTTTTTTTCTGCTTTTTAATCTTACTTTTTTTGCACAATTTAGCAAAACACATTACATACCACCTGTTTCGTCTGGATCTGTTACAGCAGGGAATCAATACCTTTATATATCTACTCCAAATGTTAACCCTGTCAAATTCACGATAAATCAAATAGGCGCACAAGCGATCACAGGGACTGTTTCTAGAGATACTCCCTACAACCATTTCATTGGGAATACAAATGACTCGCAAATACACACCCCAGAAGACAAAGTTCATCTAGTACAAAAAAACAAAGGATATACCATTGAAGCGGAAGATTTGATAGCAGTCTCTATTCGAATTCGTTCAAATGACAAGAACCATGCCAGCTCAATTGTTTCAAAAGGGATAGCTGCTTTGGGTAAAGAGTTTAGAATCGGTGCTTTTTTAAACGATAGAGTTATCAATTACGCCCGTCAACATTATACTTTTGCTTCAATATTAGCTACTGAGAACAATACTAGAATACATTTTAGTGACATAAAAGCAAATTCCTCTTTAATAAATAATACCCCAGGAAATAATACCCCGAGTGATATTATCTTGAACAACAATGAAAGTTTTGTGATAGCTGTAGAAGGCAATACAAATCCTATACCCGACGCTTTGATAGGAGCTAAAATTAGTGCAGACAAACCCATAGCTGTCAATTGTGGTTCTTTTGGGGGATCAAATGGTGATTCAAGCAATTTAGATATGGGGTTTGATCAAATAGTTTCAGCAGAAACTATTCAAAATATTTCTCCTGAACAAATTAACGGAGTCCCTCAATTTACAGAATATATTTTTATTAAAAGTGATGGATGGGATTTGGCCGAAAGAGCTTTACTCATAGCTGATAGTGATCACACAGAAATCTATTTAAATGCAGACATAGTCCCAAGATATACTCTTAACAAAGGGCAATATATAGCAATTGATGGTTCGAATTTTACGAAAGAAGGTAATTTATATGTAAAAACTTCAAAAAATGTATTTGCATACCAATCTGTAGGAAGTGAACAAAATACAAATACCAATGGCTCAAAAAACTTTGCCAATCAAGAACTATTTTTTGTACCGCCTATTAGCTGTCAAACACCTAGAAGCATTAATAATATCCCTGAAATCGAAAAATTAGGTAATGACACTTTTAGAGGAAGAATTACCATAGTTACACAAAAAGGCGCTAGTTTAAACTTCATTGTAAATGGCACAAATTATACCCTAGCCAACTTACCTTCACAAGGAATACAAGGTCCATTTGCTGTACAAGGAAATCCAAATTACGAAACTTATACCATCTTAGGTTTAACAGGTAATATTTCTGTATTATCTACCACTGATGTATATGTAGCAGCTTACGGGAATGATGGGGCTGCAACTTTTGGAGGTTATTATTCTGGTTTTACCTTTAAACCCGAAATTTCATTCAACAAGGTAAATATTAATAGTACTAATTGCTTGCCTAACATTCAACTCAGTATTAATTCTGCTACGGCTTTTGATAGTTTTCAATGGTATTTAAATAACAGTCCTATCAATGGAGCTACACAAAACAACTTTACACCGACTACTCCTGGCTTGTATAAAGTAGTAGCAAACATTAATAGTTGCAAATTTACAAACTCTTTAGAATCAGACAACATCCCTGTAAGTTCATGTCCTTCTGATACAGATAAGGATGGTGTGGTTGACAATCTTGATATAGACAACGATAACGATGGTATAACTAATTGCACAGAATCTTTTGGCAATCAAAATATAGACACCAGCAAATCAACTGGAACTATCGCTGCGACAACAACAAGCTACACTGCCACTACCACAGCTGTTTTACCCATAATCGGTAAGTCTGACGGTACAATTATTACAGAGGTTCCTGCAGGTAAAACAAATTCTGCCACCTATTCTTTACAATTTAGCACTCCGTTAAATATTGCTTTAGAATACCCTAAAAATAGTAGTACAAGTGAATTGTTTACAGATACCTCTGAATACAACCTAACTTGCGAAACTACCAAAACTCTTTCGATTTCAAATCCTAATAACCAATTACTTTTAGATACAAATTTTGACGGAATTTACGAAAGCAATGTAAAAGAGTTTTCAGGATTCGAAATCAGATTCCGTTTAAATAGCAACACAGCACTTCAAGCTGGTACAGGTGCATTTAGAATTTCAGGCAATGGAATTAGCAACATTGCTATTAAACATAAAAATCTTTCTGATACAAAGAATACAAAATCAAGTTTACAAATCTATGCATCTTGTGTTGTAAAGGACACTGATAACGATGGCATTGCTGACCAATGGGACAATGATAGTGACAACGACAGTATTATTGATATACTAGAAGCACAAAACAATCAACCTAAGACATTATCCGGAAAAGACACCAACCAAGACGGTCTTGATGACACTTTTGAACCTGGTACAATTCCACAAGATACCGATAAAGACCTCGTAGCTGACTATATTGATTACGACAGTGACAATGATGGCATTAAAGATGATATTGAAAAAAACACAGATTTTGACAGCGATAAAATTTCAAATTACAGGGATTTAGATTCTGATGAAGACGGTTGTTTTGATGTTAAAGAAGCTGGATTTTCAGATAACGATACAAATGGGATTTTAGGAATATCTCCAGTAAATGTAGACAAAAACGGATTAGTAGTAGGAAATGGTGGTTATACAAATCCAAATGAAAACTACCTAATTGCAGCGCCAATTACTATTTCAACACAACCTACTACAGGAAAAGGATGTGAAAAAGAAAGCACTAAAATCACAATTACTTCTAATGCTGAGAGCTATCAATGGGAAATATCTACAGACAAGGGTTTTACTTGGAACCCAATTTTACTAAGTACGGTTTATACAGGTAGCACAACAAATACTTTAACAATAAATGGCTTATCCCCAATGATGAAGTCACATCTTTTCCGAGTAAAGTTAAACCGAAAAGGTAACTCTTGTGATTTTTATTCGAATGAAATAGGTTTATTAATTTATGATTTACCTACTTTAAATAGTGGCAAAAAATTAGTCCAATGTACCGAAAACACAAATGGTTTTTCTATTTTCAATTTGGATCAAATAAAAAACCTAATTTCAAATCAAGCTACTCAAGAAACTTTCAACTATTATCATAGTCAAAATGGTGCACTTAAAAAAGACAGTGCAGATGAAATAAAGAATTTCGAAAATTACACTAATCAAGTGGCTAATTCTGAAATAGTATGGGCACGAGTGACTAATGCAAACAATTGTTTTTCAATCATCTCTTTTGAACTTTATGTTTCTACTGCGGGTGCAGATAGTTTTATATTACCAGACTCCAACCTCTTCAATTGTGATGATTACATTGATGAACAACACAATGATTACGATGGTGTCTCTAGTTTTGATTTATCAAAAAACTATGATTACCTAACTACCTATTTTAACAATTCGGATATTGAAATAAAATTCTATAAAAACAAAAACGATTATTTCCAAGAAACACTAAATGATCAATCCTTAGCAATTTCAAACAATGACTTTAAAAATTATAGAAATATAGGTTATCCTTTCAAACAAGACATTTGGGTTCGAATTGAAAACAAAACAACTAATGAATGTATAGGTAAGCCAGTTACTTTTAATTTAATTGTAGAACCTACACCTAACATCGACACCAATACATCAGGGCAAGCTGACAGTTTTATCTGTACTGACGATCCTAGCTTTACGATTAATCTTAATTCGGGTTTAAAACCTGACTTAGACGCTAGTAAATACACCTATGTATGGAGCAAAGACAACAATACTTTACCCTACACAACTGAATCGATAACTATAAACACTATTGGAAACTATAAAGTAATCGTATCAAATATAGACGGTTTACACTGTTCTAAAACAAGAACGATACAAGTCAAAGAATCTAATAGTGCTACCCTTGTATCGCAACCTGTAGTTACTGATTTAGTTCAAAACAATACCGTAACTGTAAGCGTTACAGGTTTAGGAAATTATGTTTTCAGCTTAGACGATCCCTTTTCAACCACACAATCAACAGGTTATTTTGAAAATCTGTTACCTGGAAAACATAAAATATATGTGATTGACACTAAAGGTTGCCAAACACTGGAAGTGCCGTTTACCATATTAGGATTCCCTACCTTTTTCACTCCAAATGGAGATGGATATAATGACAACTGGAATATTATTGGCTATGACCAATTTTTAAACAAGGAAGTTAAAATACTAATCTTTGATCGTTTTGGCAGACTTATTAAGGAAATACTTCCTGATGGTATAGGATGGGACGGTAATTATCTAGGTACACCTTTACCTGCTGATGACTATTGGTATACAGGTCAACTTGCAGACGGTCGTTTAATCAAAGGTCATTTTTCATTAAAAAGATAACTAAAACCTTTTTAACTTTGAATTTTCCTTTTAGAAGAGTGCACTTGCAAAGCAATTAAAATTTATATAAACGCTCGATACGCTTCGCACTCGAGCTGACGATGATAGCATTTTTAATGGTTTCCGTCAGTTCGAGGGGGAATTTTCTTCAAAAAAAGCAATATGAAATGACGTTTTTTCTTACGAATACCTAAAAACGTCATTGGTAGTAGTTTTTGAAATGAAATGCAAAAAACGTATCGAGAACTTCTACATTTTATGACATCACTATTTAATCCAGTATTTTTTAAGTTCAAATGGTATAAAAAAGCTCCGAAACAGAATTTCGGAGCTTTTTTTATTAATCCTAAATAACTTAAAATTTAAAATTTTCATTCATTTTCATTGCCTCTTCAAATTGAGTCATTACCTCATCTATGATTTCTTGAACCGGTTTAACCTCATGAATTAATCCAGCAATCTGACCAATTTCTAATTCGCCTTCCACTAAATCACCTTCAAACATCCCGCGTTTGGCACGGGCACGTCCTAATAATGATTTTAAATCATCTACAGAAGGACAAGTTGCATATAAGTCTTGTACATCATTATAAAACTTATTCTTTATCAATCGTACAGGTGCCAATTCTTTAAGTGTTAATTGAGTACCTCCTTCTTCGGTAGCGATAATCGTTTCTTTAAAAGCATCATGTGCTGAACTCTCCACCGATGCTGCAAAGCGAGACCCCATTTGAACTCCATCAGCACCAAGAATCATAGCCGCTAACATCCCTCTACCAGTAGCGATTCCTCCAGCTGCAATTACTGGAATAGTAACTTTTTCTTTAACCATAGGAATCAGCGTCAATGTGGTAGACTCTTCCCTACCGTTATGTCCTCCAGCTTCAAAACCTTCGGCTACCACCGCATCTACACCTGCCTCTTGCGCTTTTAACGCAAACTTAGTGCTACTCACTACATGTACGACTGTAATTCCTTTTTCCTTTAAAAAAGCAGTCCACGTTTTAGGATTACCCGCAGAAGTAAAGACAATTTTCACCCCTTCTTCTACGATGATATTCATAATCTCCTCAATATTTGGGTACAACATCGGCACGTTCACCCCAAAAGGTTTGTCGGTTGCTTTTTTACACTTTTGGATATGTTCGCGTAACACTTCAGGATACATAGAACCTGCGCCTATCAATCCTAAACCGCCCGCATTACTCACGGCGCTTGCTAATTTATAACCCGAATTCCAAATCATTCCCCCTTGAATGATAGGATATTTAATAGAAAAAAGAGTGGTAACTGTATTCAAAATATTAGTCTTAGTTTTTAATAAATTTTCCTTGTAAATTTCTATTTTGGATTTGCAAGGTATAAAAATACACGCCAGAATTCCATGCCTCAACATTAACTGAAACTGGATGTCCTTGAATCAAATCGGCAAACACCTTTTGTCCCAAAGCATTGTAAACTACTAAAAGGCCTTTTTCAACCTCATCCTCCATCTGTATAAACAAATGAGAATTTACGGGGTTAGGAAATACATTTGCTTTAAAAATTTCAAATTGATTTGTACTTAAGGCTGTATGTAAAGCTGCGTTCATATCAGGAATACCATAACCATAATCATTATTTGGCGTGGCAAATTTATCGGCAGAAGCTTTTACGATATGGACAATTTCAGAATTCTTTTTGTTAGGCACCCCAGACCATAACGCTGTAATAGCTCCTGCCATGATAGGACCGGAGAAAGAAGTTCCATTTGCAGTTGTAATAGTCCCCGTTGTAGATGAAACAACAGCAGCAGATCCCATAGCCATCAAATCAGGCTTAATTCTATTATCGGCTGTAGGCCCTATAGAACTAAATCCAGATTTTACTCTGGTAGCAGTTACAGAACCTACCGTAACAGCATTCGTTGCATCAGCTGGAGTCCCTACATGCGGTTCAGCAGTACTACCTTCATTACCTGCTGAAATTACACAAATCATCCCTTTTGCAAAAGCAATATCTACAGCTCTAGAAGCCACACTGGTTTGTCCATTCATCATGGCATAGGTATAACTATAATTAGGGTTATCAAAACCAAAGTACCCTAACGAAGAATTAATCACATCAACCCCTAAGCGATCCGCTTCTTCGGCTGCTTCTACCCAATTGCTTAATTCGAGTGGTTCCTCGTTATTTGCATCTTCTGTAATAAATAAATAATAACTCGCATCAGGAGCTGTACCTACTAAATTGGTAGCATAGCCCCCCATAGTAGAAAGCACCTTAGTACCATGGCTATTGCCAGTATAAAAAGATGAAGAATTATTTACATAATCATAACCTCCCAAAATCAAATTATTGTCACGCAATCTTTTAAAAGGCAAAGCGGTATCAACCCCAGGAAAACCAGCATCAAAAACAGCAATAATTTTCCCTGCCCCTGTATAGTTTTGTTGGTGCAATACATGACCATTTAACATTTGTACTTGGGTTGCTGAATTCCCATAATCAAAGTTCACTTTTGCAACTTTAGTTTTATCCTCCAAAACGACTTTTGAAACCCTATTAGTTTCAAATGCTGTTCGGTTTGCTACATTGAGTGCATGATTAGCATATACCACTTTCTGCACACAATTCAATTTTAACAAATTAGCAATATCCTGTTGCAAACCTCGAACATGCACATAGTTCATCCATTTAGATTGTGCCAATACTGTAATTCCTGAACTATTTTTAACCAAATCGATATATGCTTGATGTACTGGAGCATCAGTGGCATCTAATGCTATACCTTGAGTATTTCGTCTATCTAAAGCACGTTGCGACAATACAGTTAAAGGATTATCCCAAAAAGCCTGTACATTAGGCTTATCTTTGAAATATATCCATGCATCCTCTTGTGAAAAACACAATTGAACAACGAATATCATTGTAAAAAATAATACTTTTTTCATTGTATATAGGTTTAATTCCTCAAATATAGGAAAACTTTTTTAAGCAATTACCCCAGAACCTACCAACTCTTCGTCGATATGCCAAGATACAAACTGTCCTTGGGTGATGGCTGACATAGGTTCGTCAAACTCGACATACATACCCGAATCAAATTGATACAAGGTAGCCCCTACAAGCTCCTGACGGTAGCGGATACGCGCTTTCACACGCATACTATCCCCAGATTTTAAAGTTAAATCGGTACGAATCCAATGGATTTCTTCTTTGGCTACAAACAATACATTTCGGAACAATCCTGGGTGGTGACTCCCTTGACCTGTATAGATTTCGTTGGTCTGTGTATTGGTCGCTATAATAAACAAAGGCTCTTTAGTTCCTCCTATATTCAACCCTTTACGCTGTCCGATGGTATAATAATGTGCCCCTTGATGCATGCCTACTTTTTTTCCCATTTCAGGAGTATAACACATAGGTGTTGCATCGTATTGCAAACGAGCTTCTTCGTTTTCAAACACGGGTTTGTCTTGATTGAAAATAGTATGTGTGGCATCTATTTCATACACTACCCCTTCTTTAGGTTGCAATTGTTGTTGCAGAAATTCTGGTAAGCGCACTTTGCCAATAAAACACAAGCCTTGCGAATCTTTCTTTTCAGCGGTAATCAATTCCATTTTAGAAGCAATTTCACGCACTTGAGGTTTGGTTAATTCCCCTATGGGAAACAAGGCTTTGGCTAATTGTTCTTGCGAAAGTTGGCATAAAAAATACGATTGGTCTTTATTTCCATCTACTCCAGCTAAAAGTTGGTACATGGGTTGCCCATCCACTTCCATTTCGCCTTTACGACAATAATGCCCCGTAGCCACATAATCAGCACCAAGAGAAAGTGCGATTTTCATAAAAACATCAAACTTGATTTCGCGATTACAAAGCACATCAGGATTGGGCGTACGTCCTTTTTCGTACTCCGCAAACATATAATCCACGATTTTCTCTTTGTATTGTTCGCTTAAATCGACCGTTTGAAAAGGGATTCCTAATTTTTGAGCCACCAAAAGAGCATCGTTGCTATCCTCTAACCAAGGACATTCATTAGAAATAGTTACCGAGTCGTCGTGCCAGTTTTTCATAAAAAGTCCAATCACGTCATACCCTTGTTCTTTCAACAAATAGGCAGCTACGCTTGAATCTACTCCTCCTGATAAACCTACAACTACTCTTTTCATGGTATAAAAATTTTAAGAGTGCAAAGGTAATTATTTCTTTTTAACCAACGAAGGCTTCTTGTATCCGTTGATTGTATCTGCATTGATTTGTTTTACAAGTTTTTTGTTTGCATCATAATAATTCCACAAACCTTTCTTTTTTCCTTCTTTGTAGTTTCCTTCTATCAAAACAGTCCCATTGTCGTCAAACACTTTGTACGGTCCTTGCATGAATCCTTGTACATAAATAGCTTCCTCTTTCAACGTTCCAGCATTAGAGTAAATTTTAGAAACACCATTTTTAACCCCATTTTTATACGGAATTTCTTCAGCTAAAACCCCATCGGTAAAAAATACTTTTTTCACTCCTTCTTGACGGTCATCCACATAATTTTCCGTACACATAATGGTTTTAGAAGCCTTATGGTAATACGTCCAAACTCCCTGACGCAATTTATTGACCACTTTTCCTTCACTCACTTTCATCCCATTTTCGTCATAAAAAATAGTATAAGCGCCTCCTTTCCCATCAAATTCACGAGTGGCTTTTAGTATTTTCTTATCGCTATCAGCATAATATTTAAATGTACCTACTTCGACACCATTTTTAAAATTTCCCTCATAACGAATGTGATTGGTGCCTTCATAATAGCCTTTCCAAAAACCGATGCGCTCACCTTTTGCATTCGTTTGGTTTTCTAGCTCTTTTTTCACTTGAGAAAAAGTAGCTACAGAACTTAAAATTAAAACGATTAAATATTGGGCAATTTTCATTATAAAGTTATTTTGTAAATAAAACTCAAAAGTATTGGTTTTATTATTCTTTACAAAAAATAGACCAAAGATTCTAAAATAGAATGTTACACTATGGGATTAAAATATGGAATAAGTATCAACACGAATTTTCACCAATACAACATTCTCAATATCATCGAACAATTATACGTCTCAACTTTTAAACTCCTAAACTTTTAAACCTCTAAACTTAAAAAAACTACCCACTCAACTTTTCAATCAACTTTTGGGCTTGTTCTTTGAAACTTGCACCAATTGGAATTTCAATGCCTTTTAATTCAAAATCAGAGGTAGAGAAAGCTGTGATTTTATCATTGTTGATTATAAAAGAGCGATGCACACGAGTAAATCTATGACTTGGGAGTTCCAATTCTAAATCGCTTATTTTAAATTTTGATACAATTTCAGCTCCCTCTTGCAAATGTACTTTCACGTAATCTTTTATGCTCTCGATGTATAAAACATCCGCTAAAGCAACCCTATAATTTTTACCCGATGCTTTTAATAAAAGAAAATCGGTCGTAATATTGTCTTCAATCACATTGGTTGGGGCTAAAATGGGTGCTCTTAAAATACGCTCGACCGATTTAAAAAAACGTTCAAACGTAATCGGTTTCAATAAATAATCAACCACTTCCAGTTCAAACCCCTCAATCGCAAAATCGCGATAAGCTGTTGTAAAAATTGTTTTGGGTGGATTTTTCAAACTTTTTAAGAAATCAATCCCCGTTATATTAGGCATTTTGATGTCTAAAAATAGTAAATCAACTTCTTGCGTAGTCAATATTTCAAAGGCTTTCAAAGCGTTGTTTGCTGTAGCTACTACTTCTAGGGCATCGATTTTAGCGATATGATTTTCAATTAATTTTACTGCCAAAGGTTCGTCATCGACTATTAAGCATTTCATTTTCATTTTACGCATTTTTTAAAATCAAATTTACACGAAACCATCCATTTCCTTTAACAATTTCTAAAGTATAACGGTGAGCAAAAAGCAAATCCAATTGTTTTTTCACATTAGTTAATCCAATGGCATCCTTATGTACTGGCGAATCATTTTCTATACACGTATTTGCAATTTTAAACTCCATTTGGAAATCCGTCGTTAGTATTTCAATCTCAATCTTGGGCGAACCACTATCTTCTCCCGCACCATGTTTGAATGCATTTTCGACTAAAGACAACAACAAAAGCGGAGGTACTGGCAGATCCCTTTCAATCGATTGCGAAATGGTTACTTTTAATCGGTCATCATAACGCAATTTCTCTAATTCGATATAATCTTCAATCAATTTCATTTCAGAGGAAATAGGAACCAAATTGGTATCACATTTATACAAAACATAATCCAATATTTCGGATAATTTCCCAATGGACGAAGATGTTTTGGGTGAATTATCAAGCGATAACGAATAAATATTATTTAGCGTATTGAATAAAAAATGTGGATTGAGTTGTGCACGCAACATTTTCAATTCGCTTTGTGTTTTCTCCTTTTCTAATTGAAGTTTTTGAGCATTCAACGTATTATAATCTGAAAAATATTTCACGATATAAAATATCAATGCTGTGGTTAAAATCCCAGGAGTATATCGCATGAATAAGGCCTTTAAATCGGTCAAAATTTCAAGAAGCGGTTCTTGTTCAAAAGGAGGTGTCCTGAAAATAGGTTCCATAACATGTACCATGGTTAACCTAGACATGGCAGACAAGACATAAATAGTCAGAAGAAAAAAACAACCTGAAATCAAGATTCCTTTTTTCAAAAACTTTTCAGATAACAAATAATACGAAACCCAATAGGCCATTATCATTCCAAAAAATAGTTCGCTGGCTTGATACCCTAAAATTTCGGCAAAACAAAATTTTTCCACTTTAGAAAATACAGCAAAGGAGGTCGCCAATAGGTAAAACATCCAAAAGAATAGATGCTTTAATCCTCTATTTTTAATTAGCTCTTGTAACTTCATGTTTAAAAAATATATTCAAATATAAAATTGAAACTACAAAAATCCTTGTGCATCGACAAAAGTATCGATATTCAATATGAAGACTCCTTTTTTGAAGACCAAATAACCCAAAAATACTTTTAAAAAGATTCTATCTACAAAACCCACTTATATATCTATCCTTCACATTTTTCATTTAGAATCAAAAGATATTTGCGTATCAATTAAAATCGACAGTTATGAAAAAAGGAGTTTTCCTACTTACCTTATTCTTAGGCTTCGCTACCTGGGGACAAGAAAAAGCAAAAGAATTAGAAGCAATTACAGTTACCGCTCAAAAATCATCTATCGAAACTAAAATGGACAAAAAAATATTCCATGTGGGTAAAGATTTAGTAGCAAAAGGTGGAAATGCCACAGACATTCTGAACAATGTTCCCTCTGTAAATGTAAGTGCTAATGGAGCCGTGAGTTTACGAGGCAATTCGAGTGTTCGCATTTTAATAAACGGACGCCCTTCGGTATTAACACAAAACAACGGACTGGAACAAATACCCGCAGAAACCATAGACCGCATTGAAGTAATTACTAATCCATCGGCACAATACGATGCGCAAGGCGCTTCGGGCATCATTAACATCATTCTTAAAAAAAATAAGTCGGAAGGCTTTAGCAGTTCATTTACTTTGGCGGGTGGTTTACCTAATAACAATTCGGCAGGTGTTAATATGAATTATAAGAAAGAAAAGTTCAATCTTTTCTCTGATTTCCGCTATACCCGCATGACTTTTCTAGGTGATAGTGAGCTCACTCGTACCCATCTTGATGCGAATACAAATCCAACGGGCTTTCTTTTTCAAAATATAGATATGGAGCGCAATTCTAATCGATTCAATTTATATTTAGGTAGCGATTATTACATCAATAATAAAAACACCTTAACCTTAAGTTATTTTTTCAGACATAATGTGACCAAAAACTATGTCGATTATAATTTTGATTTTAAAAATTCTGCCAGTAGCACTACCCAATTATTTACGGCACAAGAATTTTATAAAGAACCCCAAAAAGCTAATCAAATTGAATTGAATTATGTAAAAACCTTTGATAAAAAAGGGAAAAAAATTACAGCCAATATTCAATATGATTTTTGGAATGATGACGAAAATGAAAACATTACTGAAAAAGAAGTCCTTCCTACACCCAGTATAAAAACCCTAAAAAGTAGAGATATTGAAAGTAGCAAAGATTTGGTTTTTCAGAGTGATATTACCTTACCTATCAATGAAAAATCGGGTTTAGATTTAGGCATCAAAGGGGAAATTAGACGCATAGATAGTGATTATATGGTTTGGGACAATCAAGTTCAAGTAGATTCTTTAACTAATGTATTACGCTATCATGAAAGCATTTTTGGAATATACACGCAGTACAAAAGTGAATATAAAAAATTTCAATACCAATTAGGTTTACGCGCAGAACATTTTAACACGGGAAGTACCGATACCAAAAACATTTTTAAGACCGACAAACAATACACGCGCCTCTTTCCTACCCTACATTTAACCTATAATGTAAAAGAAAATCTGAGTTTGCAATTGAGCTATAGTCGTAGAATAGACCGCCCTTCGTTCTTTCAACTGAATCCTTTTGGTGGTATAGCCGACAGAAGAAATATCCGCATTGGAAACCCTGATTTGAATCCGATGTATATAGATGCTTACGAAATGGGAACGCTTATAAAATGGAAAAGCTTTACGTTTAATCCATCGCTATATTACCAATACACTACCCATTTATTTGAAAGTAGTTTCACCAAAAACCCATCGGGTTATGTAGTAGAAAAACCCATAAACTTAGGCACAGAAAACCGTTATGGTGCTGAAATCAATTTGACCTATACACCTACGAAATGGTGGTTCATTTCCAGTGATTTCAATTGGTTTCAATTTAACCAAAAAGGATTATTTGATGTCAACGATGCGAGTTGGACCTCTAAATTAAATTCGCGTATACGTTTAAAATCATGGAGTGTGCAAAACAGTTTCAATATACAAGGCGCTAGAAATAGTGGACAGATTGAAAGTAAAACCATATTTTGGGCAAATCTTTCTATTGCCAAAGAATTCTGGAAAGAAAAAGCATCCTTAACCTTACGTGGCGATAATATTTTTGACAGTCGTGTAGACCGAGGCTCGATTGTAGGAAGTAATTACACCACGTATGCGGAGCGACGTTTTTCAGGTCCAAGAGCCACGTTGACTTTTGTATATAAATTTAACAGAAAGAAGACGGATAAAGACCGATTGCCAGAATAGTATTTTGAGTTAGTTGAAACAAAAAGGAATCATATAACTGTGTCATATATGATTCCTTTTTTATTCTATCAATTAATCCCCCAACTCAATCGCGCGTATATTTGCTTTTTGAATCGCAAGATTAATTATTTGATTCAAATTCATTTCATCAAAAACTTTTAACGCTTGCTCAGTGGTACCGCCTTTTGAGGCTACTTTTTTGATTAATTCTGCATTAGACAAGCCTAAAGAAGCTTGCAAGTTAACCGCTCCTAAAAACGTTTGATTGACTAGTAATTCTGCTTCTGAATTAGAAAAACCTAATTCCTCCGCTACTTGTATCATCGCATTCATAAAATAAAACACATACGCAGGACCACTCCCTGAAACAGCTGTGGCAGGATTTAGCATGTTTTCATCTTCTACATACACTGATTTTCCCGTGGTGTTTATCAAGTTTTGTACAATAAACAAATCTTTTCTATCTACTTTTTCAGAAGCAGAAAAAACCGTCATCCCTTGCCCTATTTGCGTGCTTAAATTAGGCATCGAACGCACTACTTTTTCAATCTGTAATAAACTAGCAATTTTCTCGATAGACACCCCCGCCATAACCGAGAGGACTAAGATATTGGGATGCAATTTATCTTTTAAAAATGTAGCCACATTAACAAACTCTTGTGGTTTCACTGATAGAATAACGATGTCGATTTCGTGCTGGGTAGGGAAATTATCTGTGGAAAAATTGTCTAAAGGAATCGAAAAACAATCCTGTATTTTAGGCAAGCTACGGGTGTACACAAATATATCTTCTTTTTTAATAAATCTTGATTTGATAAAACTCCCTGCAAATGTTTTTCCTAAATTCCCGTATCCAACAATAGCTATTTTCATGTATTTTATTATTCTTTTTAGTGGTATACACCACAGATTATAGAGATTTTGAACACTCAATAACACTATTTTTTTAGTTAAAAATAGTGTTAATTCATATGTTTAAAAAAACCTGTTGCTTTCACAACAGGTTTTGAACACTTTATTTCTTTTTATTTTCGGCTTGTTGCTTTTGTGCTTGCTCCATAGCTTCTTGTAATTTCTGCTGGAACTTACCTGGCTTTTTAGGTTCTTTTTGTTTGTTTTCTTGAATCTGCGCATGAATTTTTGCATCGTTTACCAAGAAATTTTTAATATAGAACATCAACCCTAAAGTCATCAAGTTTGAAAATAAGTTATAAATACTCAAACCTGAACCGTAATTATTGAAGAAAATCAACATCATGATAGGCGAAATCCAAATCATCATTTTCATGATTCCAGCCATATCTGGCATCCCTTCTTGTTGAGGCGCTGACATAGCTTGGTCGCCAGTAGTATATTTCATATAGAAGAAAATAGCTATAGCTGCTAAAATAGGGAATAAACTCACGTGGTCTCCATACAAAGGAATGTTAAATGGCAATTTTAAAACCGAATCATACGAAGATAAGTCTTTTGCCCATAAGAAATCTTGCTGACGTAACTGTAAAGCAGCTGGGAAGAATTGGAACGAAGCATACATAAAAGGTAACTGAATTAATGCTGGAATACAACCAGCCATCGGGTTCACCCCAGCTTTGTTGTATAACTTCATCGTTTCTTGTTGCTTTTTCATAGCGTCATTGCCAAACTTTTCGTTGATTTCGTTCATTTCTGGACGCAATACTTTCATCTTTGCTTGTGATAGGAAAGACTTATAGGTAAATGGAGACATCGCTAATTTTATCAACACTGTAAATAAAATGATAGCTAAACCGTAAGGCAAAAATTTACTAATAAATCCAAATACAGGAATAAAAATTAATTTATTAATCCATCCGAAAATCCCCCAACCTAATGGAATAATTTCGTCTAAATTTCTATCATAAGCATTTAAGATTTTATAATCTGAAGGTCCATAATACCAATTCATTTTATAATCCAATTCGCCGTTAGTGAAAGCTAAAGGCAATTGTGCTTGAAACTTTTTAGTAAAAGTAGTATCTACAGCCGCATCTTTCACTAAATTTTCAGAAGTTAATTTCGCTAATTTTATAGGCGTTTTTGTCAATAAAATTGACGTAAAGAAATGCTGTTTGAAAGCTACATAAGATAAATCTTCAACTTCCTCTTCATTTTTTTCTGATTGACCTAAATAATTATCTTTACCTTCTTCGTATTCATAAACTACTTCCGTATAACGATTTTCGTAGCTTACACTTTTTTCATTACGGAACGATTTTAAATTCCAATCTAAAGTAGCAGGATTTGCTGTATTCAATACCCCTGCTAAACCTTGTGATTTCACATCAAAATCCAACATATAGTCATTAGCTTTCAATACATATTTGTATTCTAAATAAGCATTTTCAGCGGCTTTCAAACGCATAGACAAAACTTGACTGCCATTTACTTTTGTAAGCACTGGTTCAAAATACAAGTCTTTTGTATTTAAGTTTTTCCCTTCTTTGGTTTGTAAAGCAAGGTTTAACTGCGCATTGTTTTCTTTAATCAATTGTATTAAAGGGCCTTTTTCGTCAATTGATTTAAAGTTTTTCAAAGTTGCTTCTGCAATATAGCCACCTTTATTAGCAATTTTCAAGGTTACCAATTCATTTTCCAATGTCGTAAAACCATCTTTAGCGGTAGGCAAAGTCGCGGAATAAGCAAAACTTCCTAATTTAGTTTTTAAAGCTTCGGTAACTTTAGCCGAATCGCCTGCTACTGTTGCTAAAGTTGTAAGAGATGCATCTGTTTTTTTAGCTTTATCAACTTGCGCTTTTTTTGCTTTTTGCGCATCAATTTCCGCTTGTGTGGGTTGGTTTTGATACATAATCCACATCATAATCACGAAAATCAATCCAAATCCAATAATCGAATTGAGGTCAAACTTTTTTTGTTCCATTTTTTTTGTGTTCAAAGTTTCAAGTTTCAAGTTTCAAGTTTACTAATAAACTTGAAACCAAAACCATTTATTTCTTGTTTTTCACTGCTGCTTCCACAAACTTCACAAAGATAGGATGCGGGTTAGCAACGGTACTTTTATATTCTGGGTGGTATTGTACCCCGATAAAAAACGGATGGTCTGTAATTTCAACCACTTCGACTAATCCTGTATCAGGATTGATACCCGAAGCTTTTAAACCAGCCGTTTGCATTGCTTCTAAATAATCGCTATTAAATTCATAACGATGACGGTGACGCTCCAAAATAGCTTCTTTTCCATAAATACTATGTGCCAAAGTACCTGCTTCTAGTGTACATTTCCAAGCCCCTAAACGCATTGTTCCGCCTTTGTCAGTCACTGTTTTTTGCTCTTCCATCAGGTTGATAACAGGTGCTGACGTTCCTTTATTCATTTCGGTAGAGTTCGCATCTTTTAATCCTAAAACGTTTCTACCGTATTCAATTACCGCCATTTGCATTCCTAAACAGATACCAAAGAAAGGAATTTTATGTTCACGTGCATAACGTACGGTTTCTATTTTACCTTCTATTCCTCTTTCGCCGAATCCTGGAGCAACAAGTATACCATCTAACCCTTTCAGTTGATTTTCTGCCGTTTTGGCATCTAAATGTTCTGAGTGAATCGAAATCACGTTTACTTTTGTCTCATTTTTAGCTCCAGCATGAATAAAAGCTTCTAAAATAGACTTATAAGAATCTTGTAATTCTACATATTTCCCCACTAAACCGATATTGACTTCGTGCTTAGGATTTTTTAAACGTTGCAAAAATTCATTCCATTGTTTTAAATCTGGAGCATTTTTTTCTGGTAAGTCTAATTTTTTCAAAGCCACTTTATCCAAGCCTTCTTCCAACATTAAGTTAGGCACATCATAGATTGTTGATGCATCAATAGATTGGATAACCGAATCTTTTTTTACATTACAGAACAAAGCTAATTTCTGACGCATGTCTGATGTTAATTCATGTTCCGTACGACAAACCAAAATATCCGCTTTGATACCACTTTCCATTAAAGTTTTCACCGAGTGCTGTGTAGGCTTCGTTTTCAACTCACCTGCAGCAGATAAATAAGGTATTAGCGTTAAGTGTACCACAATTCCATTATTGTCACCTAATTCCCATAACAATTGACGCACCGATTCAATATAAGGCAACGATTCAATATCCCCAACAGTACCACCTATTTCAGTGATTACGATATCATAATCCCCGCTTTTACCAAGTAACTGCATGCGTTCCTTGATTTCGTTGGTGATATGAGGAACCACTTGAACGGTTTTTCCTAAGAATTCTCCACGACGTTCTTTTTCAATCACAGACAAATACACACGACCTGTAGTCACATTATTTGCTTGCGAAGTAGGTACGTTTAAGAAACGCTCATAATGTCCTAAGTCCAAATCGGTTTCAGCCCCGTCATCCGTCACAAAACATTCTCCGTGCTCATAAGGATTTAGAGTTCCTGGGTCGACATTAATATATGGGTCAAATTTTTGAATGGTAGTACGGTACCCTCTTGCTTGCAATAATTTTGCTAAGGAAGCGGCAATAATTCCTTTACCTAAAGAAGAAGTTACCCCTCCTGTAACAAAAATATACTTTGTCTGATTCATTGTGTTGTATTGTTGTGTTGTTGTTGTTAAATAAAAACGCGCAAAAATACGATTATAATTTTTCAAATTGAAAATTTATTAATTTGAAAATTGAAATAATAAAAAATAATTTGAAAATGATTTAGTTGTAGCCAACCATCATTTTCAAATTATCAAAATTTGCTTATTAATCAATTACTTTTTAGGAAAGTTTCTACGAATGTTACGCACCAACTCTTCCAAACCGTTTAGTTGCAATTCATACACCAATGCAAGTTGTTGTCCCAATTGCCCTTGAGGAAATCCTTTTTGTTTATACCAAACAATATAATGCTCAGGCAAATCGATAAGATAACGTCCTTCATATTTCCCAAAAGGCATTTTGGTGTGAGCGAGTTTAATGAGAAGTTCTTGGTTCAATTTGTTGGTTTAAAAAGTTTATGAGTTTATAGTTTATGAGTTTATAGTTTATGGGTATATGAGTTTATGGGTATATGAGTTTATGGGTATATAAGTTTATTAGTTTAAAAGATTAATAGTTTACATATACTGAATACTGAACACTGATTACTGATTACTGATTACTGATTACTGATTACTGATTACTGATTACTGAATACTGAACACTGATTACTGAATACTGAACACTAAATCACTTCCAATTAAAAACCACTACTTTTTTAATATCAGGATGCAAACTATAAAACACAGGACAAGTCATAGCCGTGCGTTCTAAAATCGTTTTGATTTTTTCGTCAGCTTCCAAATTCATTTCGAAAGTAACGTGAATTTCAGTAATTCGGCGAGGTTCTGTTCCCATTATTTTAGTTACTTCTGCAGTAGCCCCTGAAAAATCCACTTCCATTTCGCGTGCTTTGATTCCCATTACAGTAAACATACACGATGCCAATGCATTAGCCACTGTATCTGTAGGAGAAAAAGCTTCGCCTTTTCCATTATTATCTAAAGGTGCGTCTGAAATAATTTCAGAACCTGAATTGATATGTATTGATGACGTACGTAAATCGCCCAAATAAGTCACTTTTGAAGTTGCCATTAGTTCGCTTGTTTTATAGTTAAATCATTATCGTAATACAAAATATACCCACCTTTGTTTACAAAACCACCTTCTGGATGAGCTTGATAATTAAAACGCGTTTCGATTTGCTCTGAAAGGGTTTCTGTAGCCGTTTCTGCAAAAGGTTTGTCTTGCATGACACGCAACAAAGTATCAAAAGTCACATCAAAACCACGGATAGCAAAGGTGTTAGGTACTACTTTGTTTTTTCTTTTATACTGTACATCAAAAAGTTCAGCTGCCATCGAATTATTTACGCGCGTAGCCGATGGATAATGCATTTTTAACTTGGTCAATCGGCTTAATTGAATTTCCTCAAAATCTAAAGCTTCGTTTTCGCCTAAAATCACCAGTTTGATATCATATTGTTTTAATTGCGCCAATAAATTGGTCGTAATCGATAAAATCAAATTGGTTTTCTCGGTTTCCATAATAACATAATTGGTTTTCCCGGCCACTAATAACGATTTTAAGTGCGCTACATCTAACCCACCCGCTTCTGAAAAATTAACCAATCGAACTTCTTTTTGATTCTCTTGCAAATACTGCTTAACCGACTGTTTTTTCGGGTCAATAATCGCTAATACATTGCCATTTTTGGCACGCATAAAATCAAACAACGCTTGTTTTACCTCATCAGGCAAAGGTGTGGCTTGATACAAATTAGGATATTTCTTGTCGTAATCTTTTGATAAAGGGGAAATTACAGGAACAGTTTCCAATAAACTTGCTGCTCGTTCTACATTATTTTGGTAAAACGGTCCTATAACCGCATGAAATGATTTTAAATCATAGTCCGAAATTAAACTACTCACCGCCGAACTTGACTTGGTTTCATCAGAATCTAAAATCGTTACCTCAACCTTACCTCCTAGCTTCTGAATTGAATCGATAGCCATCAAAGCACCCGAATAAAAATCTAAAGTCATGTTTAAAAATTTATCCTTTTTCAGTCGCGTTTTCGTAGAGTTTATCGTGTCTTGGTCTAATTTAGCAATATTGAAAGGCAATAATAACGCTACTTTTTTAGGCGTTTCATAATTAGCCGTTAAAGACAAATCAGCAAGTTTCTTTTTAAGAATCACGCTTTTTTTGACAGGCACTTTTAGGACCATTCCTTCTTTAACCCCTTCTTTCAGTTCAGGGTTTAAAGCTAACAATTCTTCTTGAGTACAACCAAATTTTTGAGCCAAACCAAATAACGTTTCTTGCGGTTGTACAGTATAACCTTGTTCAGACACTTTAGGTGTTTCTACCACTGGAACGGGTTTAACTTCTGCCACCGTTTCTTTTTTAGGTTCAGCCACGGAAGCCTTTGACTTTTCGCCTTTAATTAACAATACATATCCTAAGGGAAGCTCCTTTCCTGCAATTTCAGGATTTTTCTTTTCTAATTCTTCCACCGAAATTCCATATTGCTTCGCGATTCCAAATTTGGTTTCTTTTGCTAAAACAGTATGCGTTAAAGGTAGTTTTTGTTGCAAGCCAATGTTTTTGGAAGTCGCTTTGAATTCCGTGTTTTTCACAGGAATTTTAAGTACTTCATCCATTTTTAATCCATTGACAATCGATGGATTCAGTTTTTCGATTTCTGCTAAAGTAACCTGATATTTTTTAGCTATACTAAACAAGGTTTCGCCTTCGGCTACGGTGTGCAGTATCACTTTAGGCTCTTCCTTTTTTACAACAGTCGTTTTAGACTTTGTAGGCACTACTAAAACCGTATTTTCAGCAATTCCAGTGCGGGCATCGGGATTTAAACTATAAATATCGGCAGTGGTTACGCCGTATTTTTGAGCTATCTGTGAAACATTTTCCCCTTTAGCCACTTTGTGTTTGACTACATTCGCTTGTGCTTGTAACCCTTGTACACTTAAAAACAGCAAACACCAAAATATTTTTTTCATTTTTTATTTCTCCCTTTTTTACTATTAAATTTAAATCACTGACTATAAAGTTGTTTCAAAAAAACTCAATAGTTATGCTATATTTTTCAAAGTTAAAGCACTTTTTTGATTTGAACAATGAATAAATTTTTAAATACTTCCGATTTTGGTTTTACTTTATATTCAAACAAAGCTTCTTCCAACGTTTGGAATTTATCAGTATACACATAATATCCAAAGTTATTGATGTTATAGAAAAACTTTGTTTTACGTTCGCCAGAATAACTCAATCGCAAGGCAAATTCATCTCTTTGTTGCTGGTCAGTAAAAGTTTGTGCCACCAAATAAAAGCCATTTTCAACTTCGGTCAAATTATCAATCACTTCAATTTTAGTGGGCACCTCATTGGTATTTTCATGCAACACTTTACGCTTCTCATCTATAGTTACTTCAGCAACCGCCTTAGCATCCGCAGGCATTGCATTCTGTGCGCGTTCTAACTTAACCAAGGCCAGCTTATCATCAAACTCTCGAGCCTCGGCACTGTAAAAGGTTGCGCGAGCAATTTTTCGTTTCACCACCGTTTTCTTTTCGGCATCTAAAGCCTCAATTTTATTCAACGTTACTTTTTGTTTCTCCTCGTCTGTAGTTAAGGATGCATTGACCTTTTTCATATCTTCTATGGCTAAGACATCCTTTTGGGATAAATTTTCACGGACTTTAGCTTTGTATTCCTGATGCTCTTGTACCGTCAAACGCTGTACTTTTTGCATCACACCCACAAAAATTTTACGGTTTTCAGCCAAATCCGATTTTAATTGATTAACCAATTGATTGGTTTCTTTAATTTTTCGTTGCGACTCTTTTTCCAAATTTTGCGATTCTTCCAGCGATTCAATTTCTTTTTCTTTCAATTGTACCAAATCGTATTCCATAGTCACTACAATGGAATCTAGCTTAGCCATCAATACATCCTGAATTTTCTTATTAGCATCCAAAACCAAACGCAAACGCTCCACCGACCCGTTTTTAGTTTCATCAATGGCATTCAAATTAATATTTAACCGATTGAGCGTAATCATTTTTTTATTCAACTCCTTTTGCACTTTCAAACGGTCTTCTAAATCCTCAATTTTAAGTGTTTGTGCTTTTGATTTCTCCACCACCGCTTGCTTTTCTGCCAAAGCAATCATCAACTCTTCATTTTCATTCTTAGCTTTAATCCCCGTTTTATTAATAGCCAATTTGTTTCCTATCACCAATCCGTTGATAATTTCGGGATTCTGTCGTTCCAACTGTTCAATAGTTATGCCATACTTTTTAGCTATCGCAAATTTGGTTTCTTTGGGTTGCACTTCGTGAAATAAGGTTTCGCTATTGATAATTCGCGCCTGTCCGTTTATGGTTTTTTTCTTGTTTGGAATTTCGATTTTTTGACCAATTTGCAAACCATTTTTCAATACCTCTCCATTTATTTCATCCAAATCTTTCACCGCTACGTGATACATACGCGCAATGCTAAACAAAGTTTCTTGCGATTGGACTTCGTGAAATTTACCATCAAAAACCACTTTGTTCTGATAGGGCACCCCCGATTGTGGAATTTGCAATTCCAGTCCTTCACGCAAAGCCGTAGTTGCCAAACTAGGGTTGGCATTTTTCAATTCCTCAACTGAAATTTGATGCTGTTTGGCAATACTGTACAAGGTTTCCTTTGCCGTTACTTGATGTTGGGTATATTTTACAGCTGCCACATCATTTTTCTTAAATAGATAAGAAATAGAATTGATATTAGGAATAATCAAAATAGTATTGGCTTGTATGCCATTTTCGGCGCCTTGATTCAATTTAATAATATCTGTCACTGCCACTTTATATTTCTGAGCAATGGACTGCAAGGTCTCTTCCTTTTGTATTAGGTGCTTGAATGTTTTTTCTTGTTGTGCAAAAAAAGCTTGCGATAGGCATAGCAATCCTAAAATAACATACTTTTTCATTGGGTTGGTTTGCATTGGTTTTGAAAAACAACAAATTAAATAAAAAAATGCCGTTCAAAAAGAAATTGAACGGCATTTTTACATTATTATTCTGTAGAAATTATTCCCACTCGATAGTTGCTGGTGGTTTAGAACTGATGTCGTACACCACACGATTCACGCCTTTTACTTTATTGATAATTTCATTCGAAATTTTCATTAAGAACTCATACGGCAAATGCACCCAATCGGCAGTCATTCCGTCAGTAGATTCGACCGCACGTAAGGCTACTACTTTTTCATAAGTACGCTCATCGCCCATTACCCCAACACTGTTAACGGGTAATAAGATGGCGCCTGCTTGCCATACTTTATCATACAATCCGTGGTCCTTTAAACCTTGAATAAAGATATAATCTACTTCTTGTAAAATTCTTACTTTCTCAGGAGTAATATCTCCTAAAATACGGATGGACAATCCTGGTCCTGGGAACGGATGACGGCCTAATAATTCCTCATCAATACCTAAACTACGACCTACTCTACGCACTTCATCTTTGAATAACATACGTAAAGGCTCTACAATTTGAAGTTTCATAAAGTCTGGTAAACCACCTACATTATGATGTGATTTGATAGTCGCTGATGGTCCTTTAACTGAAATCGACTCGATTACATCTGGATAAATAGTACCTTGAGCCAACCATTTTACATCTTCAATTTGGTGTGCTTCATCATCAAATACTTCAATGAATACACGACCAATGATTTTACGCTTGGTTTCTGGGTCATCCACACCCGCTAATTCAGAAAGAAAACGCTCTGATGCATCCACACCTTTTACGTTTAATCCCATTCCTTTATATTGATTTAATACGTTTTCAAATTCATTTTTACGTAATAAACCATTATTTACGAAAATACAATATAAGTTTTCGCCAATAGCTTTATTTAACAATACCGCTGCTACCGTAGAATCTACCCCTCCTGAAAGTCCTAAAACTACTTTATCGCCTTGGATTTTTTCTTTCATTTCCGCTACGATATCCTCTACAAATGAGTTTGGCGTGAAACTTTGAGGTACTTCAGCAATTTTAACTAAGAAATTTTCTAACATTTGCTTTCCGTCCTCACTATGGTACACCTCAGGATGGAACTGGATAGCATAAGTAGTTTCCCCTTCGATACGGTAAGCCGCATTTTCAACATCTTTTGTAGAAGCTAAACGCACCCCATTCGTAGGTAATTGCTTAATCGTATCGCTATGGCTCATCCATACTTGGCTGTTGATGTTTACTTCATCTAAGAAAACTTCATCATCCTTGATAAACGATAAATTAGCTCTACCATATTCTCTAATATTTGAAGGCGCTACTTCACCTCCATTGAAATGAGCTAAGTATTGTGCCCCGTAACAAACCGCTAATAAAGGCATTTTACCTCTAATTTGAGATAAGTCAGGATGTGGTGCATCTTCAGCACGAACAGAGAATGGGCTTCCCGAAAGGATAACCGCTTTGTAACTACTTAAGTCCGATGGAACTTGATTGAAAGGAAAAATTTCGCAGAAAATATTTAACTCGCGAACGCGGCGTGCAATAAGCTGTGTGTATTGCGAACCGAAATCTAAAATAAGTACATTGTGTTGCATGTGCAAAAGTAAACATTTTCGGAAAAAATGAAAATTTTAAATGTAGTAAGATTTTAAGATTTTGTTGACAACATATTTCAACTAAAAAACACTATTTTTGGCACTATGATGAATGCAAATGAAATTTCAGCTATTAACGAATTATTAGCTACTCCAAAACAAATTACAATTATCCCACATCGCAATCCTGATGGTGATGCTATGGGCTCTACTTTAGGTCTTTACCATTTTTTAAAACAATTAGGTCATCAAGCCACTGTGATGGCTCCTAATGATTTCCCTGATTTCTTGGCCTGGTTACCAGGTTCTGAAAACACATTGATTTATGAAAAAGAGACAGAACGTTGTCAAGCACAATTAAACACTTCCGACCTTATTTTCACTCTTGATTTTAATGCGCTACACCGCACAGGAGATCAAATGGGAGGATTTCTTGCTACTTTAAGCAAAACCTTTATCATGATCGATCACCATCAATGGCCTGACAGCTATGCTAAGTATATATACTCTGACACTTCGATGAGTTCAACTTGCGAAATGGTGTATCATTTCATCCATTTCTTAGAAAAACAAAATTTAATCAATGAAACCGTTGCTACTTGTATTTACACAGGATTAGTTACTGACACGGGATCTTTCCGATTTGCTTCGACTACGAGTACTACGCACGAAGTAGCCGCAGATTTAATTAAACGTGGAATCAAAAACGCTCAAATTCACAACAATCTTTTTGACACAAGTTCCTACAACCGTTTACAATTATTAGGAAAAGCTTTGCAAAATATGCAACTTTTAGAAGATTATAAAACTTCGTATATCACCTTAACACAAGATGAATTGGATGCTTATCAGCATAAAAAAGGCGATACAGAGGGTTTTGTAAATTATGGTCTTTCTATTAAAGGTATCGATTTAACCGCTATCTTTATCGAAAATAAAGAAGAAGGGATTATAAAAATTTCATTCCGTTCGCAAGGCGATTTCGATGTAAATCAGTTTGCTCGAAATTATTTCAACGGAGGAGGGCATATCAATGCTGCTGGAGGTAAATCTAACCTATCGCTTACAGAAACGGTAAATCAATTTGTAACTATTGTAAAAGAAACAAGAAATGAAAATAGTTAAATTCATAACATTAGCCTTGCTTGGCATGAATTTAGTTACTTGCTGTACACAGAAGCAGGAACCTAGACGTCCTATTTCACATTCATCGGGTGAATTCATGAAACAATCTATTGAGCGCAATAAAAAATTAAATCAAAATGAAGAGGCACTAATTGCTTCCATCATCAAAAAGGACACGGCTAATACCTATATTGCATCCACAAAAGGCTATTGGTATTATTACAATCAAAAAAACACGGCTTCAGAAGTAAAACCTGTGCGAGGTGATATAGCCATTTTTGATTATGAAATTAAAGACATTAAAGGCAATACCATTTATTCGCAAGCTGAATTAAAAACTCAAAATTACTTGGTGGATAAACAGGATTTCATGAAAGGGATTCAGGATGGCATCAAATTGATGCAAAAAGGCGAAAAAGTTACTTTTTTATTCCCTTCGCATATGGGATTTGGCTATCATGGTGATGATAATAAAATCACAACTAACCAACCATTGATTTGTACTGTAACTTTAAAAGATATTAAAAAAGAAGCACAAAAGAGTGCTCCAACTACCCATAACTAAATCAATTATTAACTAAAATGAAGAAAATGATAAGTTTATTTCTAAGTTTTTTTACGTTTTTAACAACACTTACTTCTTGTAAAGACAATGGAAGTAACCAAACTGGCGAAGGCATGTTCGCTGAAATTGAAACCAACAAAGGTAAAATTACAGTTCAATTAGAATTTGAAAAAACACCTATAACTGTAGCCAACTTCGTTTCTTTAGCTGAGGGTAAAAACCCTATGGTTAATACAAAATTCACAGGAAAACCATTTTATGACGGATTAAAATTCCACCGTGTTATTGCTGATTTTATGATTCAAGGAGGAGACCCTGATGGAAACGGTAGCGGAGGTCCTGGTTATAAATTTAAAGATGAAATCGTTCAGGATTTAAAACATACAGGTCCTGGTATTTTATCAATGGCTAATGCAGGTCCGGGCACTAATGGGTCTCAATTTTTTATCACACACAAAGCAACACCATGGTTAGACGGTCGTCATACTGTTTTTGGTCATGTAACTAGCGGACAAGATGTGGTTAATAAAATTGCACAAGACGATAAAATTGTAAAAATCACTATCATCAGAAAGGGATCTAAAGCTAAGAAATTTGATGCGGCAAAAATTTTCAAACAAAGCGTTGAAAACCAAATCAAAGAACAAAAAGAAGCTGAAGCTAAAATGCTAAAAGTAAAAGCTGACAAAGTTGCTTACTTTGCGCAAACAAAAGCAGGTGCTACTAAATCAGACACGGGTTTATTATACAATATCGTAAATAAAGGTAGTGGAAAAAAACCTGAAACAGGCTCAACGGTTTATGTACACTACGCTGGTTTTTTTGAAGATGGAACCTTGTTTGATTCAAGCTATGAAAATGTTTCAAAAGATTTTGGTAAATACGATCAAAGAAGAGCTGCAGCTAATGGTTACCAACCCTTCCCTTTCCAAGCGGGTAAAAAAGATGGTTTAATCCCAGGATTTTTGGAAGGCTTAGAAAAAATGAACATTGGTGACAAAGCTGTTTTATTCATTCCTTCAAATTTAGGATATGGCGCTCAAGGTGCAGGAGGAGTTATTCCGCCAAATACCAACTTAGTTTTCGAACTTGAACTTTTAGAAAAAATGCCAGGAGCCACTCCAAGCTCTACTAAATAATACTACGAAAGCTCCTAGATTTCCTAGGAGCTTTTTATTTTACACACAATTAACTGACATACAGTATTTTATTTGTAATATTTTTACTAAATTTATAAATAAAATTAATCAAACTATGTCAAAAAAAACTACCTACCTACTCGGTATTATTGTCACTATCCTTTTAGGATGCTGGCTTTATTCAAAATACTGTTGCATGTGTTGCACAGGCAATAGTTTAAAAAGTCCTATGACTTCTATTCCTAAAAAGAGTCATTCGCAAATTAGCAATCGATTTGAAATTACAGGCGAAAAATTTGATTATTCGTGTCAAAAGAATTTCAATTTCACCCCAAACTCAAACGATTTCATCAGTCCAATTTCTGACTCCATTACAATTGGAATTCAAAAATTAAAAGCATTCTTAAAAAAATCTCCTAACGCAAAAGTTACACTTACGGGATACTGTTTAACTTCAGAAAAAAATAATAGTGCTTTTCCAAACTTAGGATTTGCTAGAGCGGTGGCAGTAAAAAACTTTTTAACGTCTAAAGGCATACCTGCTAATCAACTCGATATTGATGGTAAAGTAGTTGCTGATTTAGAAATAGAAAATCAACAAATTATAGGTCCGCTGAAAATGAGTATTTCCAATGATATTACCGAAACCAAAGGTGAGGATTGGGAAGCTTTCAAAAAACAAATCAATGCTAATCCGCTGACCTTATATTTCAACAGCAATCAAACTGCAATTAACTTAACCCAAAGCGAAAGAAATACCATTACAGAAATCACTAAATATCTGGATCAAAATCCCGCCTCTAAAATAATTTGTGTGGGACATACGGACAATGCAGGTGATCATAAAGTGAATGTGTTATTAGGTCTAGAACGTGCCAATTTTGCAAAAAAATACCTTATAGACAACGGTATTGCAAGCAACCGCATTACCACCAGCTCTAAAGGTCCTGATGAACCTATAGCTGAAAACATTACAGCAGATGGCAGAGCAAAGAATAGAAGAACCGTTATCACAATCGAATAATTAACAAACTCTAAAAAGCAACAATTATGTGTTACTTAATTCCATTAATCGTAGGACTTATAAGCGCCATTTTAGGCTATTTAATTGGCAAAATGAACTCTGGCGGGAACCAACTTGATTTTGAATCTAAAATCAACCATTTGACCTCAGAAAACGAAACACTCAACAATCAACTCTATTTAGCACAAAGGGAAAGCAAACCTGACGAATCGCAAATACGTGCGCTACAAGTAGCTTTAGAAAATTGCAATCGATCTAAAGCTAATTTAGAAACCGAGATTGAACAACTCAAAACAAAAACACTAGAAAATAACTCAACTTTAAGTTTTGCAAGCACTGCTCCCTCCTATCCCGCTTTTGATGCTGAACAAGCTTTGGCTATTATGGGCAAAAAAATCATTGAAGACGATTTAAAAATCATAGAAGGTATAGGTCCAAAAATAGAGGAATTATATCACAATGCAGGAATTAAGACCTGGAACGCTTTAGCCAACACTCCTATCGAAAAATCCAAAGAAATACTACATGAAGCTGGCCCTCGATTTACTGTTCATTCCCCTGAAACTTGGTCAAAACAAGCATTATTAGCCGTTACTGGGCAATGGGAAGAACTTAAAAACTATCAAGATGCTCTAAATGGCGGGAAAGAATAAAGGCGACAATCTATTTACTTCTTTTTTCAAGAATCAATTATACTGATTAAGAAGTAATTTGATTTCAACTTAAAATATACTGATTTAAAAAGATAAATTACAAAATGAAGAAGTTGTTAGTACCTTTTATCTATTTTATTCAAAATCGAACTGACGGCTACTTACAAAATCAGGAGTATAAACAAATTTTAGCAACTTTCGTTGATATCCTTCTAAAAAAACATCAAAATTCAAATGATATAACAAACAAAAGAGGCTGCCTTATATAGACAGCCTCTTATTATTTATTTAAAAAGTGATTCAAAATTATTCAATAATAATTCTTTTAGCCTCTTTTTTAGAGCCACTTTCGATATTTAAGATATACACCCCAGAAGTCAATCCAGATAAATCAACCGTTTTATTAAAGCTCAAATTATCATTTTGAAACTCGTTTTCATAAACGTTTCTTCCTCTTAAATCAAACATTTTCACTTTAACATCTTTATCTGTAGAAAGTGTGATATCAAATTTCCCATTCGAAGGATTAGGGAAAACATCAAATTTTTCAAAACTATTTTCAGTTGAACTTAAGGTACCTTGCACCACAAAATTATCTACAAAAACCCCTTCTTGATTCGCTCCATCATCAGAAACAAAAGTAAAACGGAATAATGCATTAGGCACAGCTCCTAAACCTGTTAAAGAATGCGAATAATTTCGTCTATTTCCATTCATCCCATTACCTCCAGTAGGTGCTGTAGCATAATCTCCTGTCCATTGTGCACCTACACAATTGAAACAATCTGTACCATCTGGCAATCTAGAACTATTATACCAGTTTGCATCATTCATAGTTCCTAAATTATTCCAGTTCGCACCATTATCTGTTGAATATTCAAAGTATATTAAATCCCAATTTGACTCTAAATCAAAAGCCATATCAAAGCTTACTTTAGGATTCGTCAAATTAGTTAAATTATAACATTGAGAAACCAAGTAAGAAGTCGTTTTGTCTGGATAGTTTCCTACTAATTTAGTTGCATATCCCGCTGAATTACCTGTAGCGGCACCAGTTAATTTCGTTTTATTAATAACACCTCGTTCCCAAACACTACTCGTTTTACCAGATGCATCGATAGATACAAGCACATCATTAGCCGTAGTAAAACTATTTACCACATTAACGGATCCATTTGTATTTACTAAAATAACTGTTGATTTGGTATTATTAGTAGCCATTCCATCGTTTGTAGTTGTAACAGTTACATTCAAAACATGATATCCTCTAGATAAACCAGCCACAGCTATAGCTTGCGAAGCTTGTCCACAGCTTGCTATATTACCATTCCAATTCAAAACAGTATTTGCACCTCCATCAACATTATAAGTTATTGTTGCTGTAGCAATTGGATTAGTACCTCCATTTTCAAAAGTAACAATCGGATTATAAGCGGCTCCACAGTTCACATTCGTATTTCCTCCAGTCAACGATTTAGCAACAATATCTGTAGCTAAAGCTGAATATGCCGCACCTACATTTACCGCATACCAAGCATTCGTAACAGACTGTACTTCTTGACTAGAAGCACAATATAATGAGTTTGCAACAGCAATGGTAGCATTTCTTGCATCAGCAAAAGTAGCATTCGGGGTCAAATAGTCACGCTCAGCATAATAAGCTATTTGAGCCGCTTTTGCCATACCAATACCTATAACATTATACACATCTGGTCCTCCATTAGCAGCAGAAGCATTATTGGTACCTGCCTTACCTGCTGTTAAAACATAAAACCAATGGTTTAACACCCCACTATTAGTATGTACCCCACAGTTATCATTTGTACTTCCAGGAGTTGTACAACTAGGCGTTACTCCAGCATCATCTTGTGTATCTTTATAATTTGTACCCAAAAAAGTATCTGGATCCCCCTTAGTTCTTGGATAACTCATAGAACGTAAAGCTGTACCAATATCTTCCCCTATTTTCCAAACATTTTGATTCCCTGGTGAAGCACCATCAACAGGAGCATTTAAATTACCATTTTTAGCATACTGTTCAATACAAGCTCCCCAAATATCAGAAAACCCTTCATTCATCGCTCCTGATTGATTTTTATAAGCTAAATTAGCTGTATAAGTACACACTGCATGACCTATTTCGTGGCCACAAATATCTACTGCTGTTAATGCATCCATGGTTGTACCACTTCCGTAAGTCATAACACTACCATTCCAAAAAGCATTGTCATTATCTGAATAGTCTGGATTAATAGTTGGTAAATCCGCATTTACATAACTCTTTATCATAGTTCCTTTATCATCAAAACTATTTCTATTAAAGGTGTTTCTCCAAAAATCATATGTTTTTTCGGCACCCCAGTGTGCATCTAAACCAGCATTATCCTTTGCTGCATTATTGTATTCAGCTGCAGTCCAGTTGTTATCATTATCTTGGTAGTGAGTATCAGCATACCCTCCATTTGCGCAATTGTAGGTTACAATTCCATTCCCACGAGTAGCGTCTGACAAGATAAATTTGTTTAATCCTGCATCAAAAGTAGTTTCAATAGTTCTATTTCCGCTATAGCGCGTTGCTGCATTAGCAGTTACCAAAGCATTAGTTTTATTCAAAATAATGTTTTCAACTTTCTTCCCTGTAGCTTCAACTTCACGTTTTGAAACAGGCTTATTCAAATGCTTAATTAACGGATTAGCATACAATAACTCCCCTGTATTCGCATCAATATACATTTCATCTCTAGATAAAGGCTGAACTGCATACACATCAAACTTATACGCTAAATGCATTTTACCTGTATTCACATCTGGAAAAATCACTAATTCTCCCTCAGGTTTAGTGTATTCCATTAATTGAGCCTGTTTAGCATCTTCCCATAGATATTTATCTGCTCTTTTGTATTGCAAAGCATAATCAAAACATTTTTCTGCAGATAAAGCGGGCTGAGTTGACAATGATTTAGCATTATAAAGTTCAGCATTGACTGATTCAACTAAACCGTTTTTACTGTGAGTAATGACAGTCCCAAATTCTACTTTTAATCCTTTATAATATTGCTGCATTCTATGATGCACCAATCCTGAATCATCAACGGTTTCGGTTTTTAAATCATAGCGATTGTTTTTATCCAATCCATACACTTTTGTCACTTCATTTAAAGCATTTTCTCTTGAAGCTGCACGCTCCATTCGAAGTGTTTTTTGAAATGCTTTTTGAGACTGTATTTTTTCATTCTCTTGTGCATTCATTTGCAATGCAAACAATGACAATGACGAAAAAAACAAAACATAGTTTTTCTTCATAATTATAATATTTACTGGCTGCACAATATTACATTTTTTCAAACACAAATACTAGTATTTCACAAAAAAGACCTGTTTTTTTTTATTTATCAACAAAACTTATCATATTCAAATTAATAAAACACAAAAAAAATCTTTTTTAGTAACTTGCTTTTTTTATGAATAATCCCTTAATATATCTTATTAAAACAAAATGAAATTCAACGACATCATCGGTACCATAGGAGTAACCATAGTACTAATGGCTTATTTTCTCGGAATACTAAAGAGGATTAAATCGAATGGAGCAGTATATTATTTTTTAAACTTCTTAGGTGCAGGATTAGCTTGTTACGCCTCTATACTTATACACTATATACCCTTTGTGATACTAGAAGGAATTTGGTCTTTACTCAGCTTGACCGCTTTAATCAAGACGCTAAAGTCTTAAAGTTTTATAGAAACAACTTATCTACCTCCCAACTTAGCGAAGATTGATAATACAATTTACCTTGCTTGACTTCTAAAGGACAATCAAAATTATTCGTATACAAAGCACCAGTACCTAACCCTTGTGGCAAACTAACATTTTTAGAAAAAGTATATTGTGCTATGGCATTCAAACCAATGTTTGACTCCAAAGCAGAAGTAATCCACCAACCTATATTATATTTTTCAGCAAGAGCAATCCATTCGTTTGTCCCTTTTATCCCTCCAATAAAACTAGGTTTTAAAATAATGTATTGTGGCTGGATTTTTTGAAGTAAAGCTTCTTTTTTTTCATAAGTATAAATACCTATTAACTCTTCATCAAGTGCAATGGGTAGTGCATTTTCTTGACAAAGTAATCGCATAGCTTCCGCTTGACCTTTGGCAATAGGTTGTTCGATACTATGAATTTGTAGTTCGGCTAATTGCTTTAATATATTTGAGGCTTGTTGAGCAGAAAAAGCACCATTGGCATCAACACGGATTTCAATTTGATCAGCTGAATAGTTTTTACGTATCGCTTTCAACAAAGCATATTCTGTATCAAAATCGATAGCACCAATTTTCATTTTTATACAATGAAAACCTTGAAGTAATTTAGCATCAATTTGGTCACGCATATCCTTTTCATCCCCCATCCAAATCAACCCATTGATAGGTATAGCCTGTTTACCAGTTGTAAAATCGGATGGAAATAGTTCAAATGGATTTTCAGATTCAAGCGATAAAAAAGCCATTTCAACACCGAATTGGATCGAAGGAAACTCTAACAAGGAATTCCAAAGTTGCTCTTTTCCTAAATGAATATTTTCGCAAACCCATTGCAATTTAGCCTCATAATCAGGACGATCATCAGCCGAAAGACCACGTAAAATACCACATTCCCCAACACCTAATTTACCTTGCTTTTCAATAATTAAAAACCAAGTTTCTTTTTGTTGCAATACGCCACGGGAAGTCCCCGCCGGTCTTTTAAAATCGAGTAAGTATTTTTTGTATTTAGTTTTCAAGGTAGGATATTCAAGAGTTACAAAGTTTAAAAGTTTATAGAAAATACACCTTATTAGCAATTTCTAAACTCCTAATTCTATTGCATTCGAATTTAATTAAAAAGCCTCCATATTTTTTTGATATTTTCTTGGGGAAGGTTTTGCATTTTTTCAAAACGAGCCAAATCATTGATCACTTTATTCTTCCATGTTTGATTAGCAGAAATATTTTGACTGGTGTATTTCTTATGAATTTCTTTCGATTTCGACACTTCATCCATAAACATATAGGTGTGTGCTAAATTCATTTTTACTTTCAATTCACTCGGATCTAATTTTTCGGCATTTTGAAAACTTTGAAACGCTTTTTCAAATTGATTAGACATCAAATACAATTCACCCAAAACATTATAATTCAATGCAGTTGCATTTAATTTAGAAACAACTTTATTTTTCATCATTTCTATAGCTTGTTCCACCGCTCCTTTATCCGCTAAACCTTTTGCTTTTCGTGAAATGTAATCATTATAATAGTTTGGCAATCCAATTTCTACCAGAGCTTGTTCCTCATAGCTTTCAATAACTAAATTTTGCTCCGTAGCAGAAAGGTTTTTAAAATCCTGAAAACGATGTGATAGCGCTATTTTATCAATTAGTTTATACACAAATTTATTTCTTTGCGTTTGATTTAAACTCTGACTGATTGAATTTGCACTAAATTGAGTAACTAAAGATTCCTTATTTTTTTTTGTCCATCCTCTGCTTGCAATGTTGTCTACCCAAGGCACAATTTCTAATATGATTTTCTCACCCATTAACCAATTTTGGTTTTTAAAAGCAAACCACAATTGCTTTGTATCTTCATGCAAACACGTTGATTTCAATCCTACTACTTTAGCATCTTTGCTTACAGGATTTTTTTGATACAAGCAAGCCTTTTCAATTTTTTCTGAATTCACAAAGTTGTTAGCTAACTTTTCGTCAACAAAAACCGCATAAGTACATTTATCAGAACCTGAAATAGAAGAAACTAAAGATAGTGCCCCTCCAGTTCCTTTACCTATAAAGTACGGATCAGGAATCGCTTTTAAAACAGAAGCTAGATCATTTACCATTTTCTGATTTTCATCTAAAAGCGTAATTCTATAAGCAAATTCAGTAGTTCCAACAGGAAATTCTTCCGATTTCAAAACTACTTTTTCACCTGCAGACAAGGTAATTTCTTTGGTTGTTGCGCGCTGATTGTCCCAATAGCCATTTGGCGATTGAGCAAAATTTAAATAGGACACCAACCATAAAAAAAATGATGCTTTTGCTTTCAATTTTAAAAACAATTAAATTAATACCAATTTATTCTTAAACTATCCGAAAAGTTTCTTCCAAAGACTCTTTTTTTCATCTTTCTTTTCCACAACATTTTCAGCTATTTGCGCTACAACTGGCACTTCTGCTTTAGGAGCTTTATTTTCAAGCTCTTTTTTTAAAGGCACAAATCGCAAACTTGCTTCATCACAGTTATTAATAACAATTTCGTTTACTTCATTTTCCGCGTTCAAAATTTCTTTTGAAATTATCCCTGAAGCTTCTAAAAGTCCCAAATTGTTTGATTTAGCAAATTCCAAAACGCTTACAAATAATTCGATATGATCCCCAAAATAGTTATTCAAATCATCTTGAACACTCCCTTTTACTCTCAAATCTTGCAATAGTTCAACCACCTTATTAAAAGGAATAAAAACACCTCCGCTTTTTTCGCCTGAAATGCTATTATTTATTTTTTGTTCAATCTTATTAAGCGTAATTTCTTCCCATGTTTTAGTATAACGTTCAAAATACGATTTTTCTTCTATCAATTTAGAAAAAGAAAAATCTTTAAGAAAGAAATACTTACGAAAAAGCCCCTGAACTAAAGCTACATTATAGCCATGTGCTTCGTCAAAATTTGCTTTAGACTGAGCATTCACAGCCGACATTTTCATAATCTCCACATAGGATTTAAGTTCCTCATCATTCAAATTAAATCGTCTACCATTTTTTACAATTTCATAGTACACTTGATTTAAAATACTTTCAAATTTAAGGTCACAATACCATTCGTTAATTTCTTTTTCGTTAATAGGATGATAACTGATATTCATAAATTATTTTAAAAGATTAAAGTTAGAGCTAAAATTATGGAAACTAAAAAAGTACTTAAAGCTAAAGTTTTCAATTGCGGATCAAGCAATTGATGTTCTTGGCATCGATAAACCGTTTTAAGATGATTTAACAAAGGAAAGTAGGCAACTAAAAAAGCATATTGCTCTATTTTAAAATGTGCAATAACTGCAAAAGCTAAAAGTAGCAACATCGCACCACCAATCAGAAAATAGTGGTATTTTTTAGCCAGATTACCTCCCATTTGCACAACCAGTGTATTTTTATTCGAAGCGCGATCGGATATTTCATCCCGCATATTATTCAAGTTCAACACTCCTGCACTTAAGAACCCTATAGCTGTTGCGGGCAAAAGTAATTCCCAAGTAAATGTTTTTGTAAAAAGAAAATAAACCCCCAAGACACTTACCCATCCAAAGAAGAGGAACACAAAGATATCTCCTAGTCCTTTATAACCATAGGCTGTATCGCCTACTGTATATTTTATAGCCGATACTATAGCAATAATTCCTAATACTAAAAAGAACAAGCTGTACCCCAAATTACTATCTTTAAAAGCAACATAAATCAATGCAAAAGCAGAAATTAAACTCAAAAAAGCAGTAATAATAACTGCTTTTTTCATTTGCTCTTTTGTAATTTCTCCAGAAGCCACTAAACGCTTTTCACCTACTCTGTTAGCATCAGTCCCTTTAACACCATCGCCATAATCATTTGCAAAATTAGAAAGCACCTGAAACCCAACAGTAGTCAGTATAGCTAGGATGAAAATCGTCCAATTAAATTTACTTTCACTTACGCGATGGGTTTGAATTGCATGCAAAGCATAAAAACTCCCCAATACTATCCCTGAAAGGGAAAGAGGCAAAGTACGTAGTCGTGAGGCTTGTATCCAGTGTTTCATTGTCTTTTAAACATCAGTTCGAGACTGTTAAACATCATAAATTATATAAATGAAAAAATCAAAATTCTAAATTCATAATTTTGAATTCTAAATTTGTTATGGCAACCATTTCTTTTCGAAGTTAGGCTTACGTTTTTCAAGAAAAGCATCTCTACCTTCTTTAGCCTCGTCAGTCATATATGCCAATCGAGTAGCTTCACCTGCAAAAACTTGTTGCCCTACCATACCATCATCGGTTAGATTCATAGCAAATTTCAACATTTTAATCGAAGTTGGTGACTTCGCTAAAACCTCTTGTGCCCATTCATAAGCCGTATCTTCAAGTTCATCATGTGGCACAACTGCATTAACCATTCCCATTTCAAAAGCTTCCTGAGCAGAATAGTTTCTTCCTAAGAAAAAGATTTCTCTAGCTTTCTTTTGTCCCACCATTTTTGCTAAATAAGCAGACCCATAACCTCCATCAAAACTAGTAACATCTGCATCGGTTTGTTTAAAAATAGCATGTTCTTTACTCGCCAAAGTCATATCACACACTACATGCAACGAGTGTCCTCCACCTACAGCCCAACCTGGTACTACACAGATCACAGCTTTAGGCATAAAACGAATCATGCGTTGCACCTCTAATATATTCAATCGGTGGTATCCATCCTCGCCTACATACCCTTGATGTCCTCTGGATTTCTGGTCACCGCCACTGCAAAATGACCATATTCCATCTTTAGAAGAAGGTCCTTCAGCCGACAATAAAACAACTCCAATAGACGTATCTTCCTGTGCGTCATAAAATGCTTTAATCAACTCAGCAGTTGTTTTAGGACGAAAAGCATTGCGTACATCAGGGCGATTAAAAGCAATACGCGCTACTCCATTACATTTTTTATACGTAATATCTTCAAACTCTATAGCAGTTTTCCACTCTATTTTACTCATTATCTTTTTATTTTGAAATCTAATTTAAAAAACTAAGGATCAAATTATTACAAATCCTAAATAATTATTTTTTTCAGAATGTAAAATTAACGCAATTTCGACTTAAAAAGCAAAGCAATACCTATAAAGTTGTACTATTTTTCAACAAGTGTTAAATTTTACATTTTACTAACAACGTAACCATTTTTTGATTAATTTTATAAAGCTGATAATCAATTATTTGTCAGTAGAGTTAGTTCACTAAAATATTAATTTAAATTAAGATCTTTGAAAAAAACTGTTTTCTTTGTCGCTCTTGCCATCAGTGCATTGCTTACTAGCTGTAACAAAAAAGTAGATGCGTCTACTCAAGAACAAATGCCTGCTGAAGAAACAACCACAGAAGTTGTAGACACGACTCAAACTGATACTGTAGCACCTGTAGATACAGCGATAGATTCGACTAGCACAAAATAATTTTAGAATACGCTACAATCTATATAAGAAATAAAAAATCTATAGGTAATAAAGCGAAATATTAGTTTTTGTAAGTGCGCAATCCCCCAAGTTGTTAGCCGACAAAAACAAAAAAAATCAAATAGAATAAGAAAGAGCGAATCCCAACCATTCCTCTACAGAAAGAAACTATTCTATTTAAAAAAATTAAAAGTTTATTAAATTTTTTGAATTTGTAAAGTATGTTAATTACGCTTTACGCTTGTTATCGATTATTCTGGAGAATGAGATCATGAAGAAGATTGAAGCTAGAGTAATTAGAGAAAAATGCCAAACTTTGTCAGTTTGGCATTTTTTATATATTCTTAAATCTATTTCACCAAATAGATTCCATCTGGCTTGATTTCAATCATCTTTTGCTTGTAAAGCGTACCAATCGCTTTTTTAAAAGTCTTTTTACTCATTTGCAAAATTGTTTTGATATCCTCAGGAGTACTATTATCGTGCAAACGTAAAAAACCGCGACTAGCTTTTAATTCATCTACTATTTTTTGAGCAGAAGCGTCAATGCGAACCAAACCTAAAGGCTGACGCGACACATCAATCTTCCCATCAGGGCGAACATTTTTGATAAAACCTACAATTCGATCTCCTGTGCGTAAGTCTTCAAAAACTTCATTTTTATACAAAAGCCCTTTGTGTTTTTCGTTAATTATCACATTAATTCCTACATCAGAAATATGTGATACGATTAAATCGACTTCTTCACCATTTTCAACCGTAATATTTTTATTATCTAAAAATTGATTTAATTTACTTGAACCCACTAAACGATTGGTTTGATCGTCTTTGTACATATAAATCAAATAGCGTTTTCCCTCTTCCATCGGACGCGCTTGCTCTTTGAAGGGTACAAACAAATCCTTCTCAAGGCCCCAATCCATAAAAGCGCCAAATTTATTTACGTGATTAACCCGTAATAAAGAGAATTCATTCAAATATATATAAGGTTCTAAAGTAGTAGCCACCGGACGTTCTTCATGATCCAGATACACAAAAACTTCTATTTCGTCTTCTATAAGGTAGTTTTCAGGCACATATTTATTAGGCAGTAAAACATCTGTTACGCCATCTGTAAGATACAAACCTACTCCTGTTTTACGAGCAATTTGTAAGGTATTAAATTTTCCGATTTCTATCATTCGAATTCATTTTCGACTGCAAAGATAAATAAAAAAATCCCGAAGGTATCGGGATTTCATTTCTTGAGTTTATAATTAATTATAAACACTTTCTTTATTAAAATGCAAGGTTAACAAATAATAGACTACAGCGCGGTATTTATTTTTGTTTGAACGACCGTATTTTTCCATCACTGCATCAATAGCAGCATCTAACTCAGGCCCATCTGCTAATCCTAGTTTTTTAATTAGGAAATTATTTTTTACCGTATCTAATTCTGATTGTTGCGAACCAGAAACCGTAGATGAATCTTGATTGTAAATTGAAGGACCACAGCCTACGACAACTTTTGTTAACAAATCCATATCTGGAGTCATGCCCAACTTATCTTTTAATTCGCCTGCATATTTTTCAATCAATTCGTCTCTTTTACTCATAATTTTTAATTGTTTGGTTAATAGTTATTTCCAAATATAAAAAATTTAATAAAAAAAACAAGCAAAAGCCAGATGATTTATTTCAAGTTTTTAAAATAATTCAACAAAACACCATTATTCAACTTCTCAGGTGTAAAAATCTCAAAAATAACGGGCTTTTCTGCATTTAAAAACAAATTCCAGTTCGATTCAACACTTTTTAAATCATCCGCTTGTAAATATTCTAACTGATACATTTTAGCTAAATGCTCAGCAGTTAGTTGATGGGAAGTTTCAAAAAAGGTATTAAAAGTTTCGTTTTCTTGATGACCTGGTAAAATTCTGAATATTCCACCGCCAGAATTATTAATCAAAATAATTTTGAAATTTTTAGGGATATAATTATTCCACAACGCATTGCTATCGTAGAAAAAACTAATATCGCCCGTGATAAAAATGGTAGGTTTTTCATGAATCACAGCTGAACCAATAGCTGTAGTGGTGCTACCATCAATACCGCTAGTCCCTCGATTGCAAAAAACGTCTATACTAGAATCGACAGGGAATAATTGTGCATAACGAATAGGCGAACTGTTGCTAATTTGCAATTGAATATTCTTTGGTAACAACTTAAAAATCGTTTCAAAAACTTTTAAATCAGAGAAAGCTGTTGTTTCTAAATAAGCTTGATGAGCAAGCGCTCTTTCATTTCTAATTTTTAAAAAATCGGATTGATAATTAGAATCCGCATACTGTTCTTGATTTAAAACTGCTCTAAAAAAAGCATTCGGAGCCATTTTAAAATGATGACTCAAACAGCCATAAGTATCATAAGCACGTAAGGTATCTACATGCCAATGTTGTTTGGGTTGGTAGTTACGTAAAAAGGCTTTGATGCGTTTAGACACTATCATCCCACCCATCGTAAGCAATACATCAGGTTGAAATGCTATAAAGTCCTCCTTTGTAAATGGTGAAATTACAGTATCAATATTTGAAATAAAATTTGAATGATGTGTATTAGAAGTTACTTCAGTCATCACCAATACTGAGGTATCTGATGCCAAACTATCTAAAAAAAACTGTTCAATAGCATTAGGATAATTACCACCAATTAAAACCAATTTCTTTTTTGCTGTTTTCCATGTTTCTATGAAGTCTTCTGCAATGATTTCGGGGTCTTTAACGGGTTCAAATTCAAAAAGTTTAGGGGTTACTGACAATTCCGTTTCCGTTTCATATAAAGGTTCTTCAAAAGGAATGTTGATATGCACGGGACCAAATTGAGTTTGTGCCAAATGCAAGGCTTCTTGAATTTTAAAATCATTTGCATCCGAAACCTCTTCTGTTAAATTTGCATTATACAAAATATGATTAGCATACACATTTTCCTGACGGATGGTTTGCCCATCGCCTATGTCAATTTTATCATGTGGTCTGTCGGCTGAAATGACCACCAAAGGAATTTGATTGTAAAATGCTTCTGCAACTGCTGGATAATAATTTAATAATGCCGAACCAGAAGTACATACTACAGCAACTGGTTTTTGAAGCTGTTGCGCCATACCCATGGCAAAAAAACCTGCACAACGCTCATCCGCTATACTATAACATTTGAAATCGGGGTGACTAGCAAATCCTATGGTTAATGGTGCATTGCGTGAACCTGGAGAAATAACGATATGTTCTAATCCTTTTAAACGACAAATTTCTATCAGACTTTGTGCAAGAGGAATTTTAGGGTAAATGGTATTTGGTTTCAAGTTTTGAATTTTGCTTGCTTTTACTAAAAAAGCACAAATTAATTACCTCACAAAGATAAGAAGTTACATGCATTTCTTATTATTTTTGTTAAAAACAAAACTATGAGCATTTCCATTCGCCCAGCCAATTTAGATGATTTACCAGCGGTATTAGAAATTGTAAACCATGAAATCTTACATTCCACCGCAATTTGGGATTATGACACCCGAACACTAGCGCAACAGCAAGCTATTTTCGAAGGAAAAAACGCACATGGTTTTCCTTTTTTAGTGGCGGTTAAAAATGAAACGATTGTTGGTTTTGGGACTTATGGTACTTTTCGTTCTAAAATCGGTTATCGCTTCACGGTGGAGCATTCGGTTTATGTACACAAAGATTTTCATGGAAATGGTATCGGGACACTGCTATTGAAAGAGTTAATTGTTATTGCAAAAGAGCAAAAGTTGCATACCATGATTGGGGTGATTGATTCAGAAAACTTAGGAAGTTTGGCTTTTCATAAAAAACTAGGATTTGAAACCGTTGGTCATATCAAACAAACCGGTTTTAAATTTAACCGTTGGCTGGATTCTATTTTTGTTCAACTCCTTTTAAATAACGAAAATTGAGAGTGCTATTCAGTAAAACATTAGTCAAAACAAATTAGTACCTTTGCAAAAAATAAATTCATGCAAAATATATACATAGGTTATCATTTTACAGTGGAACCCAAAGAACTTGGAAGTGAAATTTTAATTGCCGAATTAGGTGAACTTCCTTTTGATAGTTTTATCGAAACGGAAAATGGCTTTTCAGCGTATATTCCAAAAGAAGATTGGAATGAAAACATTTTAGAAGACATTTTCATTTTAAGCAGTCCGGAATTTAAAATTTCGTACACCTTTGAAGAAATTGAGCAACAAAATTGGAATGAAGAATGGGAAAAGAATTTTGACCCGATAGATGTAGATGGTCAATGTCATATTCGTGCGCCATTTCACCCCAAAACAGAAGCAAAATACGATATTGTCATAGAACCCAAAATGAGTTTTGGGACAGGGCACCATGAAACCACGCACATGATGGTGCAACATTTGCTTGAAATGGATATTGAAGGCATGAAAACCTTAGACATGGGGTGTGGAACTGCTATTTTAGCCATTTTAGCCGAAATGAAAGGAGCACAACCTATTGATGCCATAGATATTGACAATTGGTGTTATTTAAATTCGATTGAAAATGCGGAGCGAAACAATTGCAAACATATTAGTGTTTATGAAGGCGATGCTTCTTTGTTAGAAGGGAAAAAATATGATTTAATTATTGCCAACATCAATAGAAATATCCTTTTAAATGATATGCAGACCTATGTAAATTGTTTAAATAAAGGAGGATTCATTTTATTTAGCGGATTTTACGAACAAGATATTCCGTTTATTGATGCTTCTTGCACGGAAAAAGGGTTGACTTTTGTTAAAAAAATCAATAGAAACAATTGGGTTTCATTAAAATACGTAAATTAGTAGAAGTAAGTAAAAAGTTTTATGAAGGCAAAATATATAAATCCATTTACTGATTTTGGATTTAAAAAAATATTCGGAGAGGAAGCCAGCAAACCACAGTTGATGGACTTTCTGAATACCTTATTGCCTGAAGAAAGCCAAATTGCTGATTTGAATTTTAAAAATACTGAACAGCTTGGTATTACCGATTTGGACAGAAAAGCAGTTTATGATATTTACTGTGAGAATCATAAAGGCGAAAAATTCATTGTAGAATTACAAAAAGCTAAACAGAATTTTTTCAAAGAGCGAACCATTTATTATTCCACGTTTCCTATTCGTGAACAAGCAGAGAAAGGCGATTGGAATTTTAATTTAAAAGCGGTTTATTGTATTGGTATTTTAGATTTTACTTTTGATGATTATGAAACTGAACCTGAAAGAAACGAGGTGATGCATACCATCAAATTAAAGAATCAAAATGGAAAAGTATTTTATGATAAACTGACGTATATTTATCTAGAAATGCCCAATTTCAAAAAGCAAGAAGCTGAATTGAGCTCCAGATTAGACCAATGGTTATATTTTTTAAAAAACCTAGAAGAACTAGAAACCATTCCAACTATTTTTAAAGAGCATGTTTTTACAGAAGCCTTTGAAAAAGCAGAAGTTTCAAAATTAGGCAAAGAAGAGATGGAACGATACGAAATGAATTTAAAAGCTTATAGAGATTTTAAAAATACTATTGACACGGCTTTTGATGACGGAAAATTAGAAGGAAAGCTAGAAGGAAAGCTAGAAGGAAAATATGAAATTGCTCGCTTGATGCTTAAAAATGGTGAAAATATTGAGAAAATAAGTCTTTATACAGGACTGAACCGCGAAGAAATAGAAAATTTAAAGAAAACTTTTTAAATGGCAACGATAGAAAAAGTACAAAAAGAAGTTGATATCCTTGAAATGATTTCTGCGAATCGAGAAATTATTTTATACAATGATGATGTAAATACTTTTGACCATGTTATTGACACCTTGATTCAAATATGCGAACACGATGCTTTGCAAGCAGAACAATGTGCCATTTTAGTGCATTACACGGGCAAATGTGGTGTAAAAACAGGTTCGTTTAAAGAATTAGAGCCTAAATGTTCTGCACTATTGGAGGCAGGATTGAGCGCCGAGATTATATAATACACTTCAAGGAATGTTTTTCTAGAAAAACATTCCTTTTTTATTTAAACAACTCTTTATTTTATATTTGTTCCAGTATAACTATGTTAAAATTGTAAGGATTCAAAAAAACTTCCAATCCATTTCCTATTTTTACGACTTAAACCAACTTATAAAACTTCTTTAATACTACTATTAATTAAAGAAAAACCTATATCGTATTAAATATGGAAATTTACGGACAAATTTTACTAATTGCCATGCCTTTTTTCTTGACTTTAATAGTCCTAGAAAAACTATATGGTTATTATAAAAAAGTGGATTATGCACCAGTTATAGATAGTGTATCAAGTATAAGCTCAGGAATGAGTAATGCTACACGTGATGTGTTAGGCTTGAGTGTCACTTTAATTACTTACGATTGGTTAGTGTCTAAAGTAGCCCTTTTTTCCATACCAGAATCCGCATTAGCTTACATTATTGCTTTTATTGCTATCGATTTTCAAGGTTATTGGACACATCGTTGGGCACATCAAATCAATATTTTTTGGAACAAGCATGCCATTCATCATAGTAGTGAGGAGTTTAATTTGTCGTGTGCTTTAAGACAATCGGTTTCAGATTTTTTCAAATTATTCACATTTCTATTATTGCCAGCGGCATTATTGGGCGTTCCAGCAAAAGTAATTGCCATTACATTGCCTATACAATTCTTTTTACAGTTTTGGTACCATACCAGATATATTGGAAAACTAGGATTTTTAGAAAAAATCATCGTTACCCCTTCACATCATCGTGTGCACCATGCGGTAAACCCTGAATATATGGATAGAAACCACTCGCAAATTTTCATTATTTGGGATAAATTATTTGGAACGTTTCAGGAAGAATTACCTCATGTACCTCCTGTTTATGGAATTACCAGACCAGCTGACACCTGGAATCCGTTTAAAATCAATTTCCAACATTTGTGGGTTTTAATTAAAGATGCTTGGTATGCGGAAAAGTTTACGGATAAATTGAAAATTTGGTTTATGCCTACAGGTTGGAGACCGGAAGGATTTGATGAAAAATATCCGTTACACAAAATGGAAGATATATATGACTATAAGAAATATGGAACAGATAACTCTAATACATTAATTGGCTGGGCATTATTCCAGATGTTTAGTACCTTGTTATTTATATCCTATTTGTTTGGAAATGTAGCCAAAATTGGCCTTCCAAATATCTTTATCTATGGTGTTTTTGTATTTATAACGATTTATAGCTACAGCGAATTATTAGATAAAAACAAATATTCCATTGTTTTTGAAGGTATACGATACAGTTTAGCCTTGTATATTATATCTAATTTTAACGGTTGGTTTGGTTTAGATGCTGTGTTACCATTCGGAACAGCGATTGTAATGAGTTATTTAACTTTAAGCCTTTCAGTAAACTGTTATTTTATTTTTTTCGAATTCAAATCAAACAACCAAACGGTGTTAAGCTAAATCTATGAGCAAAAATTTAAAACTTTTCGTTGGAGTAAGCATTTTTTATCTTCTTTTATTACTATTAGACAAAATAGACTTTGCTTGGTATTTAAAACCCGTATTAGTTCCTTTTTTAATTTATGAAACCTTTACCGCTGCTACTTTCAAAACCAAAAAAATATTGCTTTCCGCCTTGTTTTTTTCGTGGGTGGGCGATGTGGTCTTAATGTTTGCTGATAAAGGCGAATTGTATTTTATTTTTGGATTAGTATCCTTTTTAATTGCCCATATTTTATTCATTGTGTTATTTAGCAAACAAGAAAAAGTACGACCAGATTCTAAGCTTTTAGTAGGTGGAGTACTTTTAGTAGTCCTCTATTTATGGGGAATGCTGTATGTACTGTTTCCCAGTTTAGGCGATTTAAAAATCCCAGTAACCGTTTATGCCAGTACCATTTCATTGATGTTTATTATGGCTATCAAAGGCTATTTTAACTGGAAAACACCACACAATGTAACAATCCTTTTAGGGGCTATTTTCTTTGTCTGCTCGGACAGTATATTAGCAATTAATAAATTCCATATGGAATTGCCCAAATCGGGGTTTCTAATTATGTCAACTTACATTACAGCTCAGTTTTTAATTACTAAAGGCATTTTAAATTTAAACAAACAATAATTTTTTTTATTTACTATAACAAAAAACGAGATTCAAAAGATGAATCTCGTTTTCCATTTAAATAAATAGATTTTTGGGTAGCATTGTCATTTATTTTCTAAAATCATTCAGGATAACCAGCATTACGTAAAGCTTCTTTTACTTGTAATAAAACTGCATCTGATCGGTAATCTATCTCAACGAGTTCCTTCTCTAAAAAGACCTCAACAGCCGTAACATAGGGAATTTGCTTCAATTTCCCTAAAACAATTTTTACACTTCCAGAATTTTTAAGGTTCTGAACGTGAATCATAGCTTTCATAATTTGTTGTTTATTTGCTATATAAATTTACGAAATTTTAATCAATTCCACCTTTTTAAGTACAAACAAAAAAGCCTAACATTTTCTTAGGCTTTAAACTTCGATTTTCAAAAAAATTAATGAGGTAATTTTTCTTTTAGCAAGCCATATACAAATGTACCCAGTAAGGCACCAAAAAGCACTACTGCAATGGCAGGAATACCTGTCCCTAACAGAATAAATATAGGACCTGGACAAGCTCCTACTAAGGCCCAACCTAATCCGAACATAAATCCTCCCACTAAATAACGAACCAAACTAATGTCTTTATTAGGGATCGCTATGGGTTGCCCTTCGACATCTTTGATTTCTTTTTTCTTAATAAAACGAATCCCTAATACGCCAACCGTAATAGCCACTCCAATAATTCCATACATATGAAAAGATTGAAACATAAACATTTCATATATTCTATACCATGAAATAGCTTCTGCTTTTGTTAATACAATTCCAAAAAGCACTCCAACACCAAAAAATCGTAGTAATTTCATTTTTTAAAAAATTATAGGAATTAAGAAATGCGCCATGATTAAACCCCCTAAAAAGAATCCAATTACAGCTATTAAAGAGGGCAATTGTAAATTACTCAAACCTGATATGGCGTGTCCCGAGGTACAACCGCCTGCGTAAGGTGTTCCAAAACCAATGAGGAATCCTCCCAACAATAACAATAAAAATCCTTTGACTGTCAATAAAGACTCGATACTAAAAAGTGCATCAGGCAAAAACTTACCATTAGGAGCGTCAATTCCAATAGCTTGTAGTTGTGCAATTGTTTTAGGATTGATCGCTATGTTGTGAGTACCACCCAAAAAATGATACGCTATAAATCCCCCAACTATAGAGCCTAAAACCACAGCCAAATTCCATTGTTGTTCTTTCCAATTAAAGTTAAAATAATCTGAAACTCTTTTTCCGCCACTCATTGAACAAATGGTTCTTAAATTTGAAGACATCCCAAATGTTTTGCCTAAATAAGTCAATAAAAGCATAACCAGCCCTATCAAAGCACCTGATATAGACCAATGCCATGTTTTTGTAAGTAATTCCATCTAATTTAAATTTGTTCGTCTGTAAGTTTAGTTTGTTATCCAAAAAAATCTAATGCAAAAATAAAAGAAAAGATGTATTAAAAAAGGATAAGAAGTAAAAATCAAAAAGCACCTACTAGAGGTGCTTTGTTGAAATTTAAGATAACTCTTTTATTAACCCAACCAATATAATGAAAAAGAAATATCCTACTTTCAAGCTAAGCCTGAAAACTTAAATTTCGAGTGCAAAGTTAAGAACTATTTTTTTATAAAAACAAACTTTATCACAGAAAAACTTATAAATGTTACTTAAATTTGTATTTATATTTGCTTAAACTTTATATAATGAAAAAAACGGCACTAACTTTCCTCCTTTTTGCGTTTACTACAATATCGTGCATAAGCACACGTAATACCATAAGAAACATTGACAACACTATTCCTGGCCCTGGATTAAACGAAGCTTTAAATTGCTTTATAATCACTAAAAAAGCCAGTGACAAAAAATATGCATTTACAGAAAATTACCCCGTAAATGTAGGTTTTACTTCGGTGGATGATGGCGAAAATAACGAAAAAAGATATTTGAATGCCCTTGCTGGTCCAAATGGAGAAAAAATCAGCTACAAATTTGTAGAATCTTGCTGCCCCTTCCCTTCTAATCGTGCGGATGTTGGCGCTGGTATGCTGGATATTTTTGAAATTACCTATGAAGGACAAACCAAACCCGCTTTGGTTTATTTGAATAAATATGAAAGAGGCGAATTGCTAATTCCTGTAGGATTTACCGCAAAAAAATAACAAAATGGCTATCAATCGATAGCCATTTTACTTATATTACATTCCGTAAGTCAAATAATTATAGACTAATGTTTTTTGCTCATCAGTTATTTTTGCTTTAGGTGCCATACGGTCAACTGTTTTAGTCCATCCTGCTTTGTCATGTTTTGAAGCTGGGAATAATTTATGACACTTCGCACAATTGTTTTCATACAAAGTTTTTCCTTCTGCAATAGCTGTAGGCAATTCCACTTTAGCTTCTTCCGTAGCTTTCACCTCAGTAGCGGGTGCAATCGCTTTTTTACTACACGAAAAAAGGGTCATGGCTAACACCACTGCTCCCATTATTATTTTTTTCATCTTTATTTTTTTTTGGTTTCTGTAAATATAAAAAAAATCTCAATGGAGTACCATTGAGATTTAAAAATATAAGAATTTACTTCTGCTATTATTTCACATCCATCAACTCTACGTCGAATACTAAAGTAGCATTAGGTGGAATTACACCTCCTGCCCCTCTATCGCCATAACCTAAGTACGATGGAATAACAAAACGTGCTTTATCTCCTACTTGCAACAACGCAATCCCTTCGTCCCAGCCTTCAATTACATAACCTTTTCCTAAAGGGAAATCGATAGGTTGTTTTCTTTTGTAAGATGAATCAAACACTTGACCATTTTCTAAAGAACCTTGGTAATGTACAGAAACCGTTTTTCCTTTTTCAGCTTTCTTACCTTCTCCTTTTTGGATGATTTTATAACGTAATCCGCTTTCCGTTTTTTCAAAACCAGCAGACAATTTATCTACAGCTTCTTCTGCTAAACGTTTCGCTTCTTCTAATCTTTTAGCACGTGAGCCTTCAAATAAACGGAACGCTTCAATCGCATTCCATTTTTCAGCTTCTGCTCCTACTCTTACGATTTCAACACTTTCTAAAGCATCACCTTGAGCAACCGCATCTACCACATCTTGTCCTTCTACTACATGTCCAAAAACGGTATGCTTACCGTCTAACCATGGAGTTGCCACGTGTGTGATAAAAAACTGAGAACCATTCGTTCCAGGACCGGCATTAGCCATAGACAACACCCCTGGTTTATCGTGTTTTAAACTTGATACAAATTCATCATCAAATTTATACCCTGCATCTCCTGTACCGGTTCCAAGAGGACAACCTCCTTGAATCATAAAATCAGGAATTACACGGTGGAATTTTAATCCATCATAATATTTTTGTCCTTGTGGTTTCACCGAGTTTTCTAAATTTCCTTCTGCTAACCCTACAAAGTTACCTACTGTACCAGGTGTTAAATCGTGCGTCAACTTTACTACAATTGACCCTTTTGAAGTATTAAATTTTGCGTAAATACCGTCTTGCATCACTTTATTAATTAAATTTGAAAAGCAAAATTACGATTTTATATTCAAATGGACATCAAAATAATTGGTTACGATTCGCAATACAAAAATGATTTTATTCGTCTCAATAAAGCTTGGCTGGAAGAATATTTTTATGTCGAGCCACATGATTTAGAAACATTCAACACTATTGAAAAAGACATTATCGCTAAGGATGGGGAGATTTTCTTTTGCTTAGTGAATAACGAAATCGCAGGCACCGTAGCCATGATAAAGGTAAACGACACACTATTTGAACTAGCAAAAATGGCGGTTGACAAAAAATACCAAGGCATGAAATTAAGCCATCTATTAATGGAGGCTTGTATTGCTTTTGCCCAAAAGAAAAAAGCCCAAAAAATATTTTTATTATCCAATCGAATTTTAAAACCAGCTTTACATTTATATTCCAAATACAATTTCATTGAAGTCCCCATGCAGGATACTGATTATGCTCGTGCCGACATTCAAATGGAACTAACCTTATAAACACATGGAAACTAACAATTATTTAGAAATCAACAAAAAAACGTGGAACGAAAAAACAGAAGTTCACGTACATTCAGAATTTTATGACAATGAAAACTTCATTCAAGGCAAATCGTCTTTAAATGCCATCGAATTAGAACTTTTAGGCGATATTTCTGGAAAAAAAGTATTGCATTTGCAATGTCATTTCGGACAAGACACCTTATCTATGGCTCGTATGGGCGCACAAGTAACAGGAGTTGATTTATCAAACAAAGCAATTGAAACCGCACAAGCGTTAAGCCATCAATTACAATTGGACACGCAATTTATTTGCAGTGATATTTATGATTTACCCAATCATTTATCCGAAAAATTTGACCTTGTATTCACCAGTTATGGCACCATCGGTTGGCTACCTGATTTGGACAAATGGGCTAAAGTTGTTTCGCATTTTTTAAAACCCAACGGAAAATTTATTATGGCCGATTTTCATCCAGTGGTTTGGATGTATGACAATGATTTTAAGGAAGTTTTTTATTCTTATTTTAATATAGAACCTATAATTGAAGAAGAAACGGGTACTTATGGCGATAGAAATGCTACTATTGAAACCAAAACTATCACGTGGAATCATCCTACTTCGGAAGTTTTAAACAGTCTTATTCAAAATGGCTTGCAAATTCAATGCTTTAACGAATACGACTATTCTCCTTACAATTGTTTTAACGAAACCGAGGAATTTGAGCCTGGAAAATTTAGAATCAAACATTTTGGCAATAAAATCCCAATGGTGTTTGCGGTGGTTGCAGAAAGGCTGTAAGAAGTGTTCAGTGTTCAGGGCTCAGTGTTCAGTTGAGATGAATTTAGAATTTAGAAATAGTGAAAAGTGAAGAGTGAAGAGTGAAGAGTGAAGAGTGAAGAGTGAAGAGTGAAGAGTAAAGAGTGAAGAGTAAAGAGTAAAGAGTAAAGAGTAAAGAGTAAAGAGTGAAGAGTAAAGAGTGAAGAGTAAAGAGTGAAGAGTAAAGAGTGAAGAGTAAAGAGTAAAGAGTGAAGAGTAAAGAGTGAAGAGTAAAGAGTGAAGAGTAAAGAGTGAAAAGTAAAAGGCTGTAAGCCATAAATTAAAGACTTTTAGTTGTAAAACTTTGAATCTTTGAATCTTTGAATCTTTGAATCTTTGAATCTTAAAAACAAATAAAAATGAAAAGCATATACAACCCCAACGATAATCAGGAATTAATTGCCCGAATTGAAAAATTGACGCCAGAGTCGAGAGCGTTGTGGGGTAAAATGAGTGTTGACCAAATGCTCAAACACACTTCTTCTGCCTCTGAAGTTGCCTTTGGTGAAATGCTATTAAACATCAATTTCTTCATGCGCTTTTTAGGTAGCATGATGAAAAACAAAATTTTCAATTCAGAGTTCAAAAAAAATAGTCCAACTGCTCCTGAGTTTATTTTTAAGGAAAAATATGATTTTGAAACAGTCAAAAACGAATTGATTTCCAATGTACAACGTTTGGGCAACGGACATCAAACCATCACGGTGATGAACCATCCTTTTTGGGGTAAAATGACCTATGAAGATTGGGATAAATTGATGTGGAAACACATTGACCATCATTTAAGACAGTTTGGTGTTTAAATTTAGAATTTAGAGTTTAGAGTTTAGAATTTAGAGTTTAGAATTTAGAATTTAGAGTTTAGAATTTAGAATTTAGAATTTAGAAGACTATCTTTGCGCCCTAAATACAAAGAGAATGAGAATAGACATCATCACTGTTTTACCAGAACTTATGCAAAGTCCGTTTGAAGGTTCTATCATGAAAAGAGCCGTTCAAAAGGGTTTGGTAGAAGTCCATTTCCATAATTTAAGAGAATATACAACGGATAAGCGTCGAAGCATAGACGATTACCAGTTTGGTGGTGGTGCTGGTATGGTAATGATGATTGAACCCATTGACAAATGCATTTCTAAACTCAAGGAAGAACGCACCTACGATGAAGTGATTTACATGACTCCTGATGGGGAAACGTTGCGTCAGCCTTTAGCCAATAAAATGTCGATGTATGAAAACATCATCATCTTATGCGGTCATTATAAAGGGGTGGACCAGCGCGTACGCGATATGCATATCACTAAAGAAATTTCGATAGGCGATTATGTATTAAGTGGTGGCGAAATTGGCGCGATTGTATTGTGTGATGCTTTAATTCGATTAATCCCAGGGGTATTGAGCGATGAAACCTCAGCCTTGACCGATAGTTTTCAAGACAATTTACTCTCTCCTCCTATTTACACTCGTCCTGCGGAGTATAAAGGGATGAAAGTACCCGATGTTTTACTAAGCGGTCATCAAGCAAACATTGATAAATGGCGTGAGGAAAAAGCTTTTGAGCATACTAAAAACAGAAGACCTGATTTATTGGAAGATTAATACAACCCGACTTCCTCTATCAAAATAACAACTTTTTACCATTCTTTTCTTTTTGAAACAGATATTACCATTAAGGAATTAAGTAAATTAAGCTTTAACGTGACTTAATAAACTGAATACCTAAATGGTAAAAATATTTAGTTTTCAATTTCTTTTCTTTTTGAAACTGTTATTACCATTAAGGAATTAAGTAAATTAAGGTTTATTGTGAGTTAATAAACTGAATCCCTTAATGGTAAAAATATTTAGTTTTCAATTTCTTTTCTTTTTGAAACTGTTATTACCATTAAGGAATTAAGTAAATTAAGGTTTATTGTGAGTTAATAAACTGAATCCCTTAATGGTAAAATAAAAAAAGACTATTTCCTCCCTTTAAACTCATTCATCGTATCATAAATCCCAAAGATGTTATCCATAATCCATTCATAAATAGGAAGAGGAAAAATTCCTTGAGCCAAACGAATGAACCAATACGGCAAAGGCATAGCCAACATTTTAGTTCGCTTTTCAATGGCGTGCATGATTTTTTCCGAAGTCTTTTCAGGGTCAAGTATGGGGAGTAATTTCGATTTCACTCCGTCAAACATTCCTGTATTGATATAATACGGCATAATGGTGGTTACCGACACGTTTTTTGTCTTTTGCGACAACTCCAAGCGTACACTATCGCTCCAGCCCACAACCGCCCACTTGGAGGCAACATAAACAGACATTTTAGGACTCGATGCTAAACCTGCCGAAGAGGCGATATTACATACCGCGCCAAAATCCTGTTGCATCATGGCAGGCAAAAATGCCAAAGTGGTATGCATCAACGCTTCTGAATTTACCTGCATGGTTTTAGCAATTTCCTCATGCGTATGATCAACAAAATGCTTACCAACGATAATCCCCGCATTATTAATAAGAATATCTATCGTGCCGACTTCCCTTTTAACCTTATCACACAACGCCATCAGTGCTTGACTTTGCGACAAGTCCACGACATAAGTACTAATCGGTTTTTGAAATCCAGCCCACTCCTTTTGTAAATTTGCCAATCCCTCTGCATTGACATCCCAAACAACTAAGTGTGATGCGCCACGTTCCAAAGCTTTACGCCCCATAATCTTACCTATCCCAGAAGCACCACCCGTAATTAGTACTTTTTTATCTTGAAAAGTCATCATTTGTTTTTGATTTTTTATGCGATAAAAGTAAGAGGAAAATTTTCAATAGCAATGACAAAATTTGAGTAGCAATATCAATTATCAATAACAACATCAATTATCAATAAAAATAAACCAACACCAATTTCACTAATTATCACTAATTCAAAAAACACTGATATACACAAACTACACAGATAGATTTATAAAATTTTGCTAGCAATAACAATTTCAATGGCAATATCAATAAAAAAAATCAATACCAATTCCACTAATTATCACTAATTCAAAAAACACTGATATACACAAATTACACAGATAGATTTATAAAGTTCTGCTAACAATCCCAATGGCAATATCAAAAAAATCAATTATCAATCAAACTTGAAACTTTTAAACTTTATAAACATATAAACTTTTAAATATTTTTTTGTACTTTTGCACCACGTTTGACCAACCTCTGGCGAAAATCGTGAATGTTGCTCAGGTTTTAACTTATAATTTTTATAAAAATGTCAAGTTTATTAGATTTCGTAAACAACGAATTAGTTGCAAAAAATGATTTCCCTTCATTCAAAGCGGGTGATACTATCACTGTGTACTATGAAATTAAAGAGGGTGAAAAAACAAGAACTCAGTTCTTCAAAGGAGTAGTAATCCAAAGAAGAGGTACTGGTGCAACTGAGACTTTTACAATCCGTAAAATGTCAGGTGCTGTAGGTGTTGAGCGTATCTTCCCTATCAACATGCCAGCGTTACAAAAAATCGAAGTTAACCAAAAAGGTAAAGTTCGTAGAGCTCGTATCTTCTACTTCAGAAACCTTACTGGTAAGAAAGCTAAAATCAAAGAAAGCCGTAAATAATCTTTCTTTAACCCATAGAAAAGCTCCGAATTTCGGGGCTTTTTTATTTTTAGGACAACACAGAGATAAACACAGATAAACACAGATGTCACAGATGACCCCTATAACAACACCAATTTCCCTAAATATAAAACACAGATGGTCACAGATGGTCACAGATGTCACAAATGAACCATGTGACAACACTAATTTCACGAATGAGCACGAATAACTCTCAGACAAACACAAATTGTTCGCAAGAATAAAACACAGATGGTCACAGATGTCACAAATGAACTATATGACAACACTAATTTCACGAATAAGCACGAATGACTCTCAGATAAATCTGTAAATCTATAGTAAAAAAAGATACCAACTAACGCAGATTTTCAAAACCAACTACCTCCAAACATTTTTTTGAACCTTATACACAACAGTAGGTCACGCTGAGGCACGAAGCGTCAAGAACAAGAATAAAACGAAAAGCGATTTTCATAAAAAACATAACTTCCCGTAAGCGAGGTATTATTTATTTTTATAGTTTAGCGGTAACAAACTAAAAGCTACGGCATTTCAGAAGAAGCTTGGGTGGGCTTTAATAATTAAAAACATTCAAATTGCGCAAATTGTATTGCAAGGTGCGTATGTTTGTAAGTTAGCTCCAACCTTATGAAGAACAATATAAGACAGACAAAATGCTGAAAAATATCTTTAAAGGAATATTGATTTTACTTGGAATTGGACTTGTAATTTTCATTGGTTACATTGTTATGATTATCTCTGCATTTGGTGGTTTTGACAAAGACTATTCTGTTACAGAACTTAAAGAAAATTTTGAATATAAAAAGACTGAGATTTACGAACTCCAAAAATATTTTAATGAAATTGTTCCTAAAAACAGATTTGTAGAAAGTTGCAATCATTTTTTAATGATACCACTCATGGAAATAAAATTGGTCGGTTAATTATCGAGCATCGCTTTGGGGTTGTAGTCAATCAATTGTTATCCTTAAATAAAAACACCCCTGAGGAACGTTACAAACGCTTTGTACAAGAATATTTTGAATTAACTCAACGTATTCCGCAATACCTCATCGCCGCCTTTATAGGGGTTAAACCTCAGTCGTTAAGTCGAATCCGCACCCGATTAGCCAAATGACTTAATTAACGTGAGTCCGTTGTAAATTTAGTCTGATTATCCGTCACTTCGGGTGATTTTCCGTAGAGAAACGAAGGAAAATTACATCGAGAAGTATCATCAATAAGTTCTCGATTAGCTTCGCTCAATTCGGCTACACCTCGAGTCATTTTCTGTTTCATTTTATGGCACAAAAAATACTCGAACACACGGAAAACACAACATATCACATCATTATAAATCGAACTCTCGTTAATTAATATTTATATGAACCTTACTTAAAGTTTATCATTCTGTTTTTATTTCGGAATAAATTCCATTTTTTGGAATTATAACTCATCGGATTTCGAGTAAACCCCTTGCTAGATAAGGGATAAAATATTTAGTATAAAAATTGCAATGCTTAAAGTGAATATAAATCAGAAGTAAAATTCAAATTAAAAATGATTTTGCTCTTGAGATTAAAACTTCACCTTATGAGAAAAGCTTTACTTTTTTTAGTTTTTGAGATAGCTTGTATTTCAGTGCTGTCTGCTCAAAGTTGCCCTGTAATTGATTTTAGAAATAATGGGAACGGACAACCTAACTCTTGCGCAAATGTAGGGTCAACCCCTATGGCATCAAACTTTGCAGGTACTCCTTATGCTACAAATTTTAGTGGAATGTCAAAAACAGGGAATATTCGTTTTGTTTTTGATGGAAATGTGACTGAGCCTCCTGCAATCAATAAAATTTGGATTGGAACTACCTTGTCAACAGTGGTTGCTGGACCTGCTTCGGTTCCAAGTTATTCTAATGGAAAAACTACGGTGACGTATTGTTTTTATAATTCAAATCTTCCTGCTGCTGGTTTTTATACCTTAGAATATGTTAATCCTTCAACTAATACAATATGGAAAGTTTGTGGTTATGATGGTAATACTGGCGCTATTGCAAATCCTCCTATAATCACCTCCCAACCACAAAATGTGAGCGGTTGCTTTACTGGAGATTATACGTTTTCTGTGGCTGCAAATCCTTCTTATGGTGGTACTTTAAGCTATCAATGGAAAAAGAACGGGGAAGACATTGCTGGTGCGACAAGCTCGACATATACAATAACAAATGCAAGTAATTTGGATATTGCAAATTATAATTGTTTGATTGCCGAATCTACTGGAACTTTTACATTGTCTGATAGTGCAACTATTTCCTTAGTAAGTTGTAATTATTTGTTAAACGCCCCATCAAGTTCCATTACTACAACTTCTGGCAGCAGTTGGAATAGCGCTTGGGTAGACTATGATAATGATGGTTGGGAAGACTTGTATATTTTAGATAAAGACCTTACAAAACCTAATCAATTGTATAAAAACAACGGAAACAAAACCTTTACTAAAATAACCAATACGCCACTAACATCATTTAATGCTAAATCGATTACAAGTATTTGGGGTGACATTGATAATGATGGGGATAAAGATGTACTAGTGATTAATGCTACCGAAATGAAAAATCGTTTCTTTAGAAATGATTCGGGAGCATTTACAGAACTAACTAATACAGGAATAAATGACCAGCCTGATTATAACCACGGTGGTGTGTTTGCCGATTTTGATAATGATGGTTTTCTAGATTTATTACTGACTAATTTTTTTGCCACTAAGTTTCATCAAATCTATAAAAACAACGGTAATAATACTTTTACCAAAAAAGTGACTAATAGTGTAGCTAGTGAAACAGAAAGAGCTATGGCTCCTGTTTTATGTGATTATAATCACGACAGATTAATCGATATTTTTATACCTAATGGCAATGACCGACCTAATTCGCTTTTCAAAAATTTAGGTAATTTTCAATTTGAAAAGATTAACGCTGGTGCCATAGGAATAGATGCTTATAACTCTGTGGGTGCAACTTGGGGGGACTATGATAACGATGGTTGGGAAGATTTGTTTGTGGCAAATGCTTCGGGACAAAACAATAATTTATATAAAAATAATGGCAACGGAACTTTTACTAAAGTAGTTGCCGGAATGCTAAGTGGCGATGGTGATGCAATCATTCAAGATGGCGGACACAATCACGGATGCAATTGGATTGACTTAGATAATGATGGGGATTTAGACTTATACGTGACCAATGATAATGGGGCTAATTTTCTTTATGTAAACAATGGCGCTAATTCGTTTACAAAAATTGTTAATGATAATATTTCCGCCGACTTAGGTAATTGTTTTGGTATGGCTTGGGCCGATTCCGACAAAGATGGAATAGAAGATGTTTTAATTTCCCGTGATGAGAATCAGACAAATTTGTTTTATTACGGAAAGAAAAATAATAATGCTTGGATAAATATCAAATTGCAAGGTGTTGTTAGTAATAAAGACGGAATAGGTGCTTCTATAAAAATAAAATCTAATAATTCTTGGCAAAGAAAGCAACAAACACCTGTAAGTGGTTTTGGCGGACAAAATAGTATGCGACAAAAATTTGGACTTAACAATGCAACCATCATCCAAGAAATAGTGGTAGAATGGCCTTCGGGAATTACGCAAACGATTTCTAATGTAAATACAAATCAATTTATCACTATCATTGAAGAGACAGGACAACCTATTTATGGCTATACATTTAACGATGTTAATAACAATTGTAGTAAAGACACCAACGAAGAAATAGTTCCAGATATTACGTTCAAAATTGTTCAAAACGGAATGACTTGTACTACTAATGACCAAGGATATTTTAATGTGAATGTACCTAATGGAACCTATACGTTAGAAGTACAAAATACTAATTATTGGCAAGGCCTATGTACTGTAAATGCAAATGCAGGCGCTGGAAATACGGTTTATATTCCGTTAAAAGCTAGTAGCCAAGAGCCAGATTTAGAAATTAGTTATGTGGCAACTTTATGGCGAAGAGGATTCGATTCTGAAAGTATACTTCAAGTGAGTAATAAAGGAACCTCAGCTAATCATAATGCAACTGTAAATCTTACTTATCCCTCTAAAATCTCCTTAGTTAGTGCAAATATCTCTTATACTAATAATGGCAATGGAAGTTATTCTTTTGATTTAGGAACGATACAACCTAGCGAAACAAAATATATCCGATTAATAGATAACATTTCTTTATCAGCAAGTATTGGAGAAGAATTGACTGTTACTTCAACCGTTACAGGTAGTGTATCAGAATCAAAAACCGATAACAATACTAGTTTGTTTACTATGGCATTAGTAGGCGCAATAGACCCCAATGATATTGCCGTAACCCCTGAAGGAGAGGGTAATGAAGGCTATGTGTCTAAAAATCAAGAACTCACTTATAAGATTAGATTTGAGAATATTGGAAATTACAAAGCTACTTTTATAAATATTAAAAATAATATCCCTGAAGGACTTGATATGGAAACCTTTAGAATTAAAGAAGCAAGTCATAATTATCGATATATATTAACTAACAAAGGAGCGTTGACAATTATATTTGATAACATCAATTTACCACCAAAAGAACAAGACGAAGTGGGTTGTCACGGTTACTTTTCCTATACAATAAAGCCAAAAAAATATGCTGATGGATTTTGTAATAAAGCATTGATATTTTTTGATTATGAGGACCCTATTGAAACAAATACTGTTTGTAATAAAATAAAAGAAGACCAAAATAACGATACTTCTGCGTTGAAAATTTTTCCAAATCCCACTTCAGATTATCTAAATATTGAATTAATCCAGGAAATATTCAAATATGAACAACCAGCTAGTTTACAATGGATTGTTATTAGAGATTTTCAAGGAAAAAAAGTTTTTGAGCATCAAAATGAAAATCAAGAAACTACTCTTGTTTTAAACTTAGATAAGTTGACAACAGGTATGTATTTTATTGAGGCTATAGATAATAATGGTCATTTGTACTATAATAAAATATTGATTAAATAAGTTTAGCTTATAGCATTAATTCCATAATTAATTATGAGCCAATTTAGTCTTCAGATAATATATTATCTGAAGACTTTTTTATGACAAAAAAACATAATTTAATAAAAGTTTTGCAGAAAAAATAATTCCTTTATCCAAAAGTTTATAGTCGATTATACTTGTTATTATTAGTACGCATTTACTAAAATCACGACGCAATTCCTAAATTGATTAAAGTATTTAGTTTTTCAGAAGCTCCAAAAAGAAAAATTTATTTGTTAGGATAAGTTTAATAAAATAAATATTAAAATTAAGCAGTAGGTTTTCTTTTTGACAAAACAAAATTTGTATTTAAACCCATATTCCAAATTAATCACTAAATGTATAGGTGAAGTAAATCTATTCTAACCTTAAACTTCTTCAAAAAGAGCATTTATTCTTTTTTACAATCTTAAAAACATATATTCAAAAATTTGAAAAAAGTCCTGTTTATGATGTCTTTCCGAATATTTTTTTAAGTTTTCATGAATAGTCTTTTACAAGTTTAAAAAAATATCTTTGCTGTGTTAGACGAAAATTAATAAAAAGTTGCTGTCAAATGGTTTGGACAATAACTTTTTTATTAATTTTTCTAATCTAGAAAATAGATTTATTTTGAAATATTGATTTACATTATTGAATACTTTCCATTTCTTTAATTCGTTTCTGCCATTTGTACAAATTAATTACATAAACCAAAAACTTCATTATTAGGTAAAAAACAGCTATAAGTATCGTAACTGCCAAAGTGATTGATGTCTTATTTATTAATGCTAAACCAATGATAAATAAAAACAATAGCAACACTGAAATCCAAATGGTTATATTTTTATGGCTTAATCCCAATCGTAATAAAATATGATGCAAATGTGATTTATCAGCTCTAAATGGAGAGTATCCATTTTTAATTCTTGTAAGATAAACTCGTATAGAATCTAATACTGGAATAATAAAAAATGCTATTACAATTAGAGTCATATACAAAGGGTTATTTTCTTTGTTTACTATTTGACTTTCTAACATACGAATCCCTAAACTAACTAAAATAAATCCTAAAAACAGCGAACCAGCATCACCCATAAAAATCTTTTCTTTTGAGAAGTTATATTTTAAAAAGCCAATTATAGTTCCGATAAAAACCATACAAATTTTCCCGAGTGTAGTATCATTATATACAAAACCTGCAACAAGTAATAAGATAAAACCTATTAAAGATAAGCTTCCCACCAGTCCATCGACACCATCCATTAAATTAAAAGCATTCACGACACCTGTAATAACTAAAACGGTTAAAATATATTGCAGATATAAATTGATTTCACCTACTCCAAACAATCCATAAAGTGAAGTAATTCTTGTTCCTGAAAAAGCAATAAAGAAAGCTAATAATAACTGTATGATTAACTTATACTTTGCTTTAACATCTTTCTTATCATCCACAACTCCTACAATGAGCAACACATATGAAGTAAACAAGATGGGGAGGTAGTTTATAAATGTAACTTCATTAATAAAAACAAAGGAACATAAACTAAAAATAAAACCAATAGCTATTCCGCCTACTAGGGGAATAGGTTGTGTATGTACTTTTCTAAAATTTGGTTTGTCAACTAAATTTAGAAGTAATGCCGTTTTTCTAATTATAGGAATGCAAATATTTGCCAATACAAATGAGAGTATTCCTATTCCTATTAATATTATTGTTGTGTCCATAATTTTTAAAATTAAGATTTAAACGGTGTCGAAATTTTAACTTTTTTCATAGAAAACGTGACTGTTTGATAAATGCGCAATTTTGTATTCTTCTAGCAAAGTGGTTCTTGTTTGCAGGTCTGAAAAAATTCTTTTTTTAGAATTTACAGTCATTGCTTCTTCAAATAATTGTTCGTATTTTTTTGCAATCAGTTCCCAAGTGTAACGTCTATTTGCAATCGATTTCATCGTAAGTTTAAGTTGATGCGCAACTTCTGGATTCATCTTTTCTAAAATGGCTACTAAATCTTCAGTTGTATCGAAATAGATGGCTTTGCCTTCTGTTGTGGTTTTATTGTAAGAAACATTGTATGAAATAACAGGCAATCCTAAATACATCGCTTCTACTAGTGAAGGGTTAGTACCTCCGGCAGAATGTCCGTGAATATACAAATGCGCATTTCCTCTAATAAGGTCAATTTCACGTTGGTTATAAATGGGGTCTAATAAATAAATGTTTGCACAAGAATTGTAGGTTTCTCTCAGTTTTTTACCGTAAGGGCTATTTTCCCAATTGCCCACAATAACCAAGGTTTTTGATGTATGTTTTTTAAAAGCTTCTAAAACCAAATGCACATTATTTTCGGGTTCAATTCTGCAAACTTTTACGGCATATTCATTTTGTAGAAAAGGGTATTTTTCAAAATCTTTTTCATTTGGCGAAACACTTACGGTATGATTCGCACCATATTCAACCACACGACTCAAGGTTTTGTAACGCATAGCGGTGTAATCTTGTATCGATTCATTGTCTGATATATCAATGTGGGAAAATTTTACCGCGATTTTTTCTGCCCACCACAAATACAATTTTGCTGGTAACGACCATTTGTCTCTTTTCCATTCGATACCATCTATAGAAACTATTATTTTTTTATTGGTAAACAAACGAATTAAAGGGAATATCCACGCTCCAGCTACGCCAAGAACTAACAATATATCGTTGTTTCGAATAGCTTTCAATATCGACAAAGTATCGTACGGAATACTTTGAATTCCGTTAGCTTCTAAATTGATATATTCTAGTTTTGCACCTTCAAAAGAAGAAAGCCTTTCTTCTTTTTTATATTTCTTTCCTGAACAATAAACCGTAAAATCGTATGTAGAAGAAAGTTGTTTAACTAAATGTGATGTAAGCGTTTCAAATCCGCCATATTTTGCTGGCAAGCCTACTGTTCCTATGATTGCAATTTTTTTAGTTTTCATTGTACATCCTTTTTAATTTAGTATAACCAAAAACTGTACTTAATTTTAAAACCCTTGTAAACAAAGGGTTTTCACAGATTAACAAGCTATTAAAATTCCATATTTTGGAAAGTATTACCAATTTTGTACTATCGAAATCGCTTCTTTTTCAAAGTTCGATTCACTAAAAAAGAAACTTTTTTGATAGGCTTTTTTACTCATTTCTTGGTAAAGGGTTTTGTTAGAAAATAAGTTTTGGATTGCTTTAGAAATAAAATCAGTTTTTTTACTATCAATACAATAGCCGTTTACATCATTTTCTACCAACTCAATTACGCCACCTACTGGCGGAACAATAGCAGGCAAACCATAGGCCATACCTTCAAGAATGGTTAATCCAAAGGTTTCCACCCATCTGTTTGTATCTGATAAATTCAATATCAAGCTGGCATCTTGATAAAAGGGATGGGTATTAGTTTGTGTAGGATATATAAACAGATTAGCAGGTACTATTGTGTTTTTAAAATAATTATCAATTTCATTTTGATTAGCATTAACCACTAATTTGAATGTATATTCGGTATTCATTTTTGACAATTCTACAAATTCATTCACTCCTTTGTATTCTTTTAGCGAACAAATCATTAGTACATTTTTTGTAGTTTTTGAAGGGTTATAATTTGAATGAGCTTGTTTCTGAAAATCATTTTCTAACACATTGTAAAGCACACGCTTTTTTATATTAATATTTTCTTGATTGGCTAAAAAATGAGAAACATAGATTACTTCATTTGCTGTTTTTTTAACTATAAAAAAAAGGATATTTTTCAACAAAATTGGCTTGATAGATGTTTCGTGAATGTGATAAATTACGTTACAACCAACCATTTTCCCTGCAATTCCAGCTCCAAAAGGGAGTACCGTATTAATATAAAGTATATCCGATTTTTTTAATTGGAATAAAAGTTTGATGCATAAAACAAATTGGCTTGTCAATAAGAATAGTAAACGAAGTATTTTGTTGTTAGCAAATTGATACCAATAGTTATGTGTTTCTACTCCAGAGATGTTTGATAAAAAACCTTCTCTTCCTCCACAAGTATAGAGGATTGTTTTTAAATTATTTTTTGTCCAACATTTTAATAGCTGCATTAAGACTTTAGGACTTCCGCTATAATCATTTAATAGATGTACTGCAATAATTCTCATAACTGACTGTATATTTCATTTAACTTTCTTCCTCTACTATCCCAAGTAAATTTTTCAAGATAAAGTTCTCTTGCTTCTTTTTGCATTTCTAATCGTAATGCTTTATTATAGAAAAGTTTTTCTAATGCTTTTTTTAACTCTGTAACAGTATTATTGTAACCTAATTTAGGTATTGCGAAACCACATTTTGAAGTAATAAATTCTCCTGGTCCTTCATTGTCTAAACATATTACAGGTAACCCGAAAGAAAGTGCCTCTGGAACGACCATTCCTGCTCCTTCGTGTGATGGGAAAAGAAAAACCGAAGATTCCTCATATTTTTTCATCAACTCTACTCTGTCAATCCACTCTATAATTTCAATAAAAGATTCTGCTTGATGTTCTGAAATAATTTTTTTGTACAATTCTTTTTCAGGACCACTTCCTACGAGTAGTAACTTACAATTGCTTTTTTCTTCGGGAGTTAGATTTTCTAGAAATTGGATGAATGATAAAATGGTTAAATCAAATCCTTTCAAAGGGACAAAACGTCCTACACTAATCACTGTAAATTTCTGTTTTTGAGCGATTGAACCTGAAAAGTAATCGGCTGTAGCTACAGATGGAAATAGACTGTACTTGCTTTCATTTACATTTAAAACTGATGGCACACTTGAGTTCATACACCAGATATGATTAGCTTGTGTTTTTGTTTTTTGTAGTGCAAAAGAAAATTTCCAAAACAAATTTTTAACAAGCCAAGTAAGTCGGTCCATCCACCAATATTTATTAGAATATAATTTCAAATATTGCTTAGGTATGAGCGGATGATGTCCTACAGGTCCCCATATCAAAGGTTTTTTTAACTTCCACAAGAAACTAGGCGTCCAATCATTATGAAAATTTACATTGTGTACAATATCAAATGCTAAATTTTGCTTTTTAATAAAATTCACAATTCCGTATTGCCATAACAAATAATAAAGCATTGCGCCTCGATTCCCTTTTTTCCAGAAACGCATCCAATAAGGCAAATCGTAGTATAAAAATTGAATGTTTTGGTGTACCTCATCTTGATTTTCAGACAGGTATTTCTCAATTGCTGGCTGATTGTTCACTCTCGTAATTGCAATAACTTTATTAAATTTTGCAATTTGATATACAAAATTCCATCCCATTCCGTCTTCAGAACCTTTATAGGGATTTACAGCATAACAACTAGCTAAAATAGTTTTAGTTTGCATCTTTTCTTGATTTTAAAAGTTTAGCGGGCACTCCGCCTATAATTGAATTTTCTGGAAAGGATTTAGTAACCACACTTCCCGCAGCTATGACACATCCAGAACCTATATTTACCCCATCTAAAATGGTTACTTTACTACCTATCCAACAATTGGCACCTATCAATATCCCTTTTCTACTCACTCCTTGATGTCTTATGAGCTGGGTTAAATCATTACAATTGTGATTTTCTGGATGACAGCTAAGATATTGTCCTACAATGCAATCATCGCCTATGGTTAATCCGCCAGCGCCACCTAAATACGCAAACTCACCTATACCTACATTGTTACCAAAAACAATGGAATCGCCAATTTCATTTAAGGAGGTTGAAACAATGATTCGACTATAAGCTCCTATAGAAACATTATTTCCAAAGGCAACACCATTACGACCTAAAGCACTCACATACACATAATTTCCTAATCTTAAAAATTTGCCCCATTTAATTTTCGGACTGTTGAAGAATGTTACGCCTTTTCCAAGCATAATGCCTTTTGGATTTTTGAAAAACAACAACACTTTTAATCCTCTAAAAATGCTTAATCCTTGTATCCAAATAAATTGCAACAGTGCAAACGAATTTAAGTTGGCATCAAACTGAAAGTTTGGATTTCTTAATCTGATTATTTTTTGAATTATAGACTTCATAGCTAATTTGATTTTATAGTGGTTAAAATAGTATGAAGCGTAGTTTCTATGGTTTCACTTTTTACAGCCTTATAAGTTGTTTGATGACTCTTTGATTGAAGTTTTGAAAATAAAGTGCGATAATCAGTGTTCAATTTTTCAATTGTAGCTTTGCTTAATTCTTGTTTGCGAGCTAAAATGGTTTCAGCATCTGCAAAAAGGAAAAAGTTATATTTTGGCTTCAATAAAAAGTAGTATCCAAATTGCGTAATCCATTTAGGTAATACAATATTGCTTCGTTTGCCATCGTTTATGAAGTCAAAATAATATCTGTCATAAATTACCACATAGCCTCTCAAAATATATTTGCAATAAATTATGAATTGCCCCACAACATAATCCGTATAATAATAGGCAAATCGAACAAATGAAGACAGGAAATTCTTGTTATTCCCTTGTCTAGGAAGGCTTGAAATCACATCTTGATGTGCTTTTTCTTTTCCTTTTGTCCAAACACTAAGTATAGGAAGGATAGAAGGTCTGTGGCGTAAAACTATTACTGGTTTGCGAAGTTGTTTTTCAATTTGATAGCTAATGTTTTCAATGATTGTAGATTTGCCTGCACCATCTACACCACTAAAGGTTATGGTAAAACCTGTATTTTGAAAAAAACTTCTAAAAACATCAATTACATAAGATATGTTGTTTTTAATAAAATGTATTTTTCTATTACATTTTCTTGTTTTGATGAATTGGAGTAGTGTTTTTTTATTTCTGTTTTCATCAATAAAATAATCTTGTATAATAGTATCTAATTTTATTTCTGAAACCGAAAACACCTCTTCATATACTAAATATTTTTTTGGAATTTTTGCACCATTCAAAATATAGAACAATGCCACATAGCGGGTAGTGTCTATAACAGAAGTTGTTTTTACGCCATAAGAATTTCTAAAACTATTTTTAAGTACATTTTGAGCATTTAGAATAGTTAGATTTCTAACTTTTAACTGCCAAATAGCATCTATAGCTAAAAAGTCACCTTCATTTGTAACCACTTGTATGGCATTCATAAAAGTTTTTGGCGAAAAAGTCACTTTAGAAATTAGCGAATGATTTTTAAGAAATGCCATTAATTTTTTATTTACACTTTTATGAATAATCATATCGATATCTGATAATTCAGATAAATTTTCTGGTAAACCATTAGTAAATTTTAATGTGGCATAGGATGTATTGTGTAAACAATCAAACATATCCATAATGATTAATTCTCTTGACGTTTTTTCTCCTGATAAAAAGATATTCAATCCGTCATTCCAAGTTTGTAATAACCAATCTACTTGCATATGCCATTTAGGTTGTTGTGCATATACAACCACATACTGCATTGTACAAATTAACAGATACCATTTTAGATATTTTTTGAAATCGTCATCAGAAATTTTATGAAATAATTCATTGGAGTCATTTAAAAATTGCTCGTTTAAACTATGGTATATTTCGTTCCAATTGTTTCTATCCACTAATATTCCTTTTTGAATGATGTAATGAAAAAAATCGAAGCCTTTTGGTTTGTCAGTACTAGCTAATTCCCAATCGTACACGCATAATTTATCATTATTCAAATACATATTCCATTGTGTAAAATCTCCGTGCGCAAAAGTGGTTTCAACAACTTCATTCTCTTCAATTTTTGAAAGCAATAAATTTATTTTTCGAAGTAAATTTGTTGGAATTCGGTCATCTTTTATTTGGTCGAAATCATTTTTCAATTGTTGAAATGCATTCCAATTTTTTACGCTTATAGTTCTTTTTTCTATCGCACACATTGCATTTAAAGCAATAAAATGAGCATTCGATATAGTATTAGGTCTTAAGTCACTTTCAGAAATATCTGATAGTTGAATTACAGATGCTGTCATACTTTTACTTTCAGGCACGATGAAAGCTTCTTGAATAGATGCCAATTTTTGTATGGTTTGATTTTCATTCTGAATAAGACTTTGCGCAGTAGTTGTAGTTGCAATTTTATAAAAAGACTGATTAGTGTATAAAATCGCTTTGTTATTAGGTCCAACTGTTCCAGTAAAAACTGCCCAATCCTCATTACAATCAAAAATTGAATTTTCACTTTTAGGGAAATACAATTTCATCTTTTTAAAAAGTATATTTTGCAGTTTTAAAACAAAAATCATTTTAATCAATACTGTAAAAAGTTTTGCTCTAAATGAACCTGCATTGTAAAATTTCAGAAAAAGCGGTGTACTGCATTTTGCATTCCAAATCCATCTTGGAGTACCATCGGTATTATGAATAACTAGCATTTTTACTAGTGTATCATTTGTACTAGTTCTGTTTTTTGCAACAGTGTATCCTAAGTTTGTAAAAATATTCTCCATAGCTAAATTTTTTAATTTTAGTACAGAAACATTTATGCCAAATAAAAAAAGCCTTGTAAATCAAGACTTTTCAGATTTTACTCAAGTGTAATTATTCCAAAAAATGGAATTATTATTGTTTTTGGAAATTATTAGGAATTAAATCAGGTCTTCTTTTTCTTAAATATATTTTCTGAAAAGTTGTAAATCTTGGATTATTTTTAAATGAAACAGAAAAAATCAACATTTGATAAAATAAAATTCCGTAGTTGCTTTCGCCAAATATTCCAAATTCCGTAAAGGAATTAATCAGTATAGGAATGAGAATTCCAATGAGCATTAATTTTTTTTCTTTATCTTCATTAAAAAACGCTCTTATGGTAAAAAAAACTTGAAACAAGACAATACCGAAGCCTATAAATCCTAAGTTCATCAATACCTGCATAAAAGTATTGTGTGTCATTTTTCCAGGATATGTATGTGTGCTTTGAAAATACTCTTTGTAATCTATTCTCATAAATCCAAATCCAAGTAGTGGTTCTCTTGGTAAACCTTCTGTTACTAAAGCTTGCCAAAAAGGCAATCTTCCTGTTAAGGTTAATATTTCTTCTAGACGTTCTTTATCTCCACCTTTTAAAATAACCTGATTTACCGCAAATGGCATTACTAATAAAACGACCCCTATAATTCCGAATTTTAGCCCTTGTTGTTTCGTCTGATTAATATGAAAAAAAATAATTAGCAGGACTCCAATTAGTGAAGACCGCGAACCAGTCATAAACAACGCATAAAAAATGATTATAATTTTTATTATGGTAAAGATTTTATTTTTAAAGCGATACAAATCGAAAATCAAACAAGCAATACCTACACCACCTAACATACCTAATTCGTTTGGGTTCATTATAATACCTCCTAATCTTGCTTCTTCTCCTCCATTAGTCAACCTAAAAAAAGTATCTGGATTAACCCACATCCCAATCACAAAAATAAGTTGTAAGACAGAAACGGTATTCCCTAATAAATTATAAAGACGTATCGTATGACCTTGAAAATACACATCTAGTAATTTTAAGCTTTTAATAAAAAAATAGGCAAAAACTAAACTTTGAAAAGTCATAAACCATTGTAAAGCACTAAACCCTGGATTTGTACTCCACATAAAAGAAAGTAAGCCTAAAAAAAGATAGCCTAAATAAAACAAAGGAGAAAAGATGTTTTTATAACTAATGGTGTTTGCAGCGCCATATCGCATTATTTTGAAGTACAATACAATAGATAACAACATTACTCCCATTCTGCCTACAACTTTTATGCCTCGTGTTATGGTTACATTTTCACTCCAAGTAAAAAAGCAAGCCACCATAAGTAATAGTATAACAAACAAATATTGATTTGTTTTTTTCAAAAAGGGAGTATGTTGTAAATTATCCATATTGTTTAATTTTTTATTATTGATACAATTGGGTTTTATAATCGTGAATGATTTTGTTCCAATTAAAGTTCTCTTTAATCATTTTAATGGCATTATGTCCCATTTTTTTGAAATCTTCCTTTTGGAGAGACAACATATAAAGCTCTTCCATAGCAGTTGCAATTGTATTGGATGCCACTTCATCAATCATTTTACCAGCATTATATTCTTGAATCATTTCTCCTATATTAGTTGCCTTACTTACTAAACAAGGTTTTCCAAAACTAGCCGCTTCTATAACAGATGCGGGCAAGCCTTCATTTCGAGAAGGATGAACAAAAACATCAATATTTTTTAAGAGTGTTTCTTTTTGCTTTCCGAATTTACTTCCGAAAAAAACGACTTTATTGGTCAGATTTCTTTCTTCAATCATTTTTTTTAAAACTTCTTTTTCATCGCTATCCCCTATCATCCAAAGTCTAGCATTAGGATGTGTATCAAAAAAATTCTGAAAACCATCTATAAGTTTATCTAATCCTTTTGTATAAATATCAAGTCGTCCAATAAAACCAAAAATAAATTGACTTTCATCTTTACTTTCACAAGCGATATTTTTCAAATTACTTTCGTAGCCATAAGGAATAAGTATAGCCTTGTCACTTTCAAAAAGTGTGGCAGTATTATCTAATTCGCTTTGTCCTAAACAATGTATTTTACTTGCTTTTCTAAGCATATTTTTTTCAAAAAAGGAATAATATATTTTTTTGAGCCATTGACTTTTTTTCATTGCAATAGCATTATAAGCGCCGTGTGGCGTTACAACAAAAGGAATGCTATGCTTGTTTAGGAACTTTGAAAGTGTATAGTACACTGGAATCCAACCGCCGTGAAAATGAAAAATAGCCTTATCTTTTTTCTCAAGTATCGCATTTTTTAATTCGGTTGAAATACCAAATGGGTTTTTACTTTTCAAAAAAAGACGCGTCTCAAAATTGCGGTCGGGATAATTTTTCTCTTTGTCTTTTGTAATCCCCCAAACCATCACTTTTTCACCAAAGGATTCTTGATGTGATGCCATTCCAAAAACTACTTTATTTACCCCGTTCATACGTTCTGGGTTAGCTTTTCCTAATATGAGATGTATTATTTCCATAACGCTAATTTTTTTCTATTTAATTCGAAATACCAATAACCTATCATTATAATTTGATTAATCACCAATCCGATGATAGCTCCTTTTAAAGCAAAATGCTGTAATAAATAATGGAATGTGATTATAGAACTTATAAAAGACAAGGCATAACCTATAAAGAAAATTTTATTTAACACTTGTACTCTAACTGCAATACGAATAGGATAGCTTAAAAAAATAAAAACATAAAGAATGGTCATCATTTTTATCACAAAATGATAATTTTCATATTGAGCTCCACCAAATAAAACTATTATGCTTTTAGAATTGAAGAATAAGAAGGCTAATAATAAACCAAAGAATAGAAATCCTGTAAAACTCAATTGTAATAAGTACTTTTTAGCCTGAATACTATTTTGATTCCATAATTTTGAAATTTTAGGAATAAAGTAATTTTCAACAGTTTGGAGCATTATATTAATAATCCCGAAAATAGATTGTACTAATCTAAATGCGCCTAAAGCTTGAACGCCTAAATAAATTCCTGAGAGTAAAACAAATAAGTTAGATGCGCTCCATTGTAAAAATGCTACACTTATTAACCATTGTCCTTGTTTACAATGCATTTTAAACCAGTTGTTAGAGTAAGTTGGAAACTGAAATTCTTTAAAACTAAAAAAGATAGCTGGTAGCGTAGAAAGCATATTTGCAATACCTAAAATCCCTAATGAAAGTTTCAAATTCATTGCATTTTGAAAATAGAAAAATCCTATAGAGACTAATAGTATAAATAAAACATCTACCCAAATGACAAGTTTAATTTTTTCTAATCCCAATAACAGTTTTCGATAAAAATCCTGAAAGAGATAACCTGCAATAAATAAAATTATGAAAAACATATTTGCACGTATATTTTCTATTGAATTCATAACCAAACACCCTATAACAATGATTAAGCTAATCAGAAACAATAAAACTAATTGACCGATTAACAAAAAAGAGAGGTATTGGTGCTTAGCTTCCGTTTTTGAATAGGATACTTGAAAAGGTTGAATAATTAATGCGTTACTAACACTTAATGCTAAAAACGTAACGATGACAATACTTGAAAAAAGTCCGAAATTTTCAGGATGTAACGTTTTTGCTAAAAAAATGGTTATCAAAAAATTAGCACCACTAAAAAGCACTTGGTCAAATAGCACCATTACAGCTGAAGAAAGAAATATGTTGGTGTAATTTTTCATATCTGCAAAATTTAATTATCACTTGTGTGTTATTTATTTCTAAAGCGGTTGATTGTTTTTTTGAGTTCATATATAAGACTTGGATTGTATCCATCCTTATTGAGTATAAACCACAAATTAGGCAAATGAAATTCATCTCGTAGTGCTTCTATTTTAATCACTGTTTTTTCAGAAGTTTTACGACTATCTAAGACGAATAAATTTTGATTTGCGATGCTCATAAAAAGCAAAGCCAATTTGTCATCTTGAATTGCTTGGTTATGCACTATACAAAGGTCAACTGCTTCCATTCTTGTTTTAATCTCATCCGTAAAATGCGATTTCGTAAAACGCATATACTTTGCTTCTGAAAAATTAAGATAATCCGCAGGGTCAACATTACCTTCTAATTGTCCAGTTGCATCCATCACTAAAATCTTTTTCCCTTGTACTTTTAACGCATTATAAAAATTATAACTATGAAACAAATGGTCCTTTGCTTGGTCAAAAGAGGTGATAGAAATAATATTTTTGTCTGCAATTACTCCTTTTAACTCTAATTGAATACAATCTTTTAAAAAAACATTCTCAATATTATCTTTTAAAAAAGGAGTTGTAAGTACAACAGGAATCGTACTGTTTTTTTCAATTGTAAATACATCATTTACTTTAGCTTTTATAAAATGCACTACATAAATAAGCAATACAGAACCTAAAAAGCCTAGAAAAGCAGCAATAATGATAATGATGGAGCGAATAGGTGAAACTGGTGTTTTTGAAATTTCCGCAGGCGAAATAATTTTATGAAATGCAATTTTTGCCGATTTTGCTATCTCTGCCTCGATTCGTTTTTCGTTCAAAAAATTGTAATTTTTCTCATATAAATTAAATTCACGATTTAGTGTGGTTAATATTTTTTCTTTTTCTGGTAAGCCTATAAAAACCTTTTCAGCTTCATTTATATCACTAGACAATTCATCGTATTTTATTTGTAAATTCTTTTCTGTGTTTTTTATACTTTCAATTTGATAATCAATTAAATCTTTCAGTTTAGCATCAACCACTTGCACTTTTTCATTTTCGAGCGTATAAGTCAGTAAGAGGTCTTTTTTTTCGGCTTGCAATTTTTTAATGTTTTTTACCATTTCGGTAGAAAGTAAATCTGTAAATGCTTCAAAATTTACCGCTAAATCTAAGTAGTTGTTTTTACCTTGGGCTATATATTTATTCAAATCTTTGATAGCATCAAGATTCATTTTTATGTTGGTTTGTTGAATTTTAAGCTGAGAAATTTTTCTTAAATCCGTTTCCGTTTCTTGTCGGATGTTGATGATATTTTTAGTATCTCTGTAATTTTGAATATCTTTTTCTGAATTTACTAATTTCTTGTTAGCTCCTTGAATTTCATTTTTCAAGAAATCTACCGTAATATTAGCCGCTTTGTATTTGTTTTCGATATAATCCTGAATATAGTTTTCGGCCAATTTATTTACAAACAAAGCCGCTTTTTCAGGAACGTTGCTTTTTAAATTAATTCGGATTACTGGAACATCTTTATCTACAGATACTATATCTAAATTTTTGGTAATTTTTTCTAGTAATTTTTCTTCACTTAAACATTCAAATTCATAATTATCAATTAATTGAGCGTTTTTTTTACTTTTCAAAAAAGACTCATTTTTTGTGATTAAAACCTTTCCAAATTCTATAGTTAAAACCTTTCCAAATTCTCCTTTTATATGTTGTGTTGAACCTGGGTTCGAAAAAAGAAAACTTTTATCATTGATTACTTGTACCTGATAACGCTTGTCAAATGCCTTTGGAGAAGTAAAAAAAGCCTGAATAAGAATAGGCGAATTATCATATAACTCGGTATCTACAAAATCACCCTTTCTATAAATTTCTACTGAAAAGGATAAATCGGAAACGGATTTTTGGATTAAATTTTTAGATTTTAATACTTCAATTTCAGTAGCAATTTTATTTGCTGAAGCAAAAACATCTAAATCTTTAAATAAATTAGCACTAGGAACACCTTCTTGAATATCAGCTAATTTAAGTTTAGCCGTACTTTCATACATAGGCGTAACATAATTTAAATATTTTTTAGCGATTAATACTGCTATAATTACACTTGCAATAACTATAGGTAATCCTCTAAAAAATGGGCGTAATATTCTGATATTCTCGTTCATAATCTAGTTTTTAAAACGCTCCTAACAATATAGCAGCTGCTGTTATAGTTGTAGTAAATGGAATTATAGTGGAAACCCTTTTATCAAATTCTTTGTATTTTTTTGATGGAACAACTACTATATCACCAGGATATAATTGAATGTTCTGATTTAAAATATTAGTCTCTTTTGAAAGGTCAATATTGGTAACTAAAACATTTTCGCCTTGTTGTCTTAAGATTTTTACAGCTTTTAGGTTAGCGTAAAATTCAAAACCACCAGCTTTGCTTACCATTTCTAATAACGTATTTCGGTCTTTATCTACTTGAATAGCATTAGGGTTACGAACTTCTCCTAAAATAGTTATCTCTTTGTTTAATACTTTTACATCTACAACAGGTTCAATAATCCATTTTTTTAATTTTTCTTTCAAGTAGGTTTTAAATTCAGGAATAGTTTTTCCTAACACATTTGTTGTTCCTATTTTTGGAATTTCAATATTGCCATCAGCATCTACTAAGAGCCATTTTCCATACACTTCGTTAGAATTGTAAATTCCATAAACAGAACCAACACTCATTGCATCTTCTCCAGAAACTGAAATAGAAATTTTATCATCCTTTCTAATGGTGTATTGATAATTTGCATTGTACTGAAATGCCTCTTTATTATTAATTTCTACTTTAGATTCTAATATATTTTGAGTTTTACACGAACAAAATATGCTCAGTATAATTGCTGTTTTAAAAATTAATTTGATAGCCATAGCATAATAATTTAAAGGAAAATTGAAAGAATACGTTGGATAGTTGAAGGATTTGACCTTCTAATTTCCTCTTTAATTTTTAAGATACGTTCGATAACTTTTTGCATTTTTTCACAAACAGTCGCATCTTTTACCATATAATCAAAAGCTCCATATTTTAGCGCATCTACAGCAGTATTTATACTTTCTTGAGCCGAAATCATCACAATGTATATGTCAGGATTGTATCGTTTAATTTTTTTCAAAACCTCAAATCCTGTCATATCATCCATATTATGGTCTAAAAAAATAATATCTGGATTTTGATTCAGATTTTCAAGACAATCTGAACCATTAGTAAAACAAGTCACATCTTCAAAATGACTATTTTGTAAATATTGTTTATAAACATTTGTACAGAAAATGTCGTCGTCAACAATAAAGAATTTAAGTTTGTTTATAGCTTCCATAATTATAGCATTTACAGTTGTAAATTAGAAAGCCAAAGTCAAGCCAAAAAAATAAAGCCTTTGTTTACAAGGCTTTACAAGTATAGATGCTATTTAATTTTTCCAAAAAATGGAAAGTTATTCCAACGATTTAAAGCAATTCGTTCTCTTGCAGCTGAGAAATTGCCATTTGTAATCCCTCTTTAATTTTATAGAAAAGATTTTCGATAGCAGGTTTATCTGTTGTAGTTTTAGAAATTTTCTCAAGTTCTTTGACATCATTTAAAAGATGAAAAACCCCAACACCTTCAATACTAGGTTTTATTTTATGAATTAATCGGCTTATTTCCTCAAAATTATCTATTTGGAGTGCTTCTTCTATTTTTACAATAGTTTCATTGGTTTGATTAATAAATATTTGAATCATTTTGATTACAAAATCTTTATTACCTCGGCTTAAGCTGTGTATAGCATTCAAATTATAAACTTGTGTATCCTTTGGGGCAACATTCGTTATATCATTTTTCAAATTTTTATAAATCGTCTCAATCAATAATTTTTCATCAAACGGTTTGGTTATATAATCATTGACTCCAGCAGTAAAACATTTTTCAATTTCAGATTTAAAAGCATTTGCCGTAAGAGCAACAATTGGTGTATTTAGTTTTAGTTTGTTTCTTATGATTGTAGCGGCTTCTATACCATCTAGCTCTGGCATTTGAATATCCATTAAAATAATATCAAAATGTTCTTTATTTAAACATTCAATAGCTTGTAAGCCATTTTCAGCTTCAGTTACTTGACAATTATAATACTGTAACGAATTTTGAGCAACCATTCTATTGAGCTCATTGTCCTCTACTAAAAGAATTTTTATTCCGTCAAGATGTAAGGATTCCTCTTCTGTTATTGAGGATTCTATAATATTCTTTTCGTCCCCTTTTGGGAAATTTAAAACAATTTCGATAGCCGTTCCACCCCCTTTTTTGCTATCTACTTTAATCGTTCCCTCCATCAAGGAAACTAACTCTTTAGTAATAGCCATCCCTAAACCAGTTCCTCCAAATTTTCGGGTTGTTTTTTTATCTTCTTGGGAAAATTTCTTAAAAATATTGTCAATATACTCTTCATCCATTCCTATTCCTGTATCAGAAATAGTAAGGTTTATTTGTTGATTTATAGGCGTGTCAAATATTAACTGGGTAGTAACCGTTATTGAACCTTTTGAAGTGAATTTTATAGCATTCCCGATTAAATTAAATAGAATTTGTTCAATCCTCAACGAATCACCTTTTAAAACTTTTGCTATTTTTTTATCCCAACTAATCGTTAATTGTATTCCTTTTTGTACTGCTTTTGGTTCCAATACGGTTACTACATTTTTTATGCTTTTTTGTAGTATAAAATCTTCTTTTTCGAGAGCCATTTCATTGGCTTCAATTTTTGAAATATCTAAAATATTATTAATAATTGCTAGTAAATGCTTTGAAGCAATGGAACTATTTTCAATATATATTTTTTGTATTTCGGTTAGTTCTTGTTTGCTCAACTCTCTTAGAAAACCAATAATCGCATTCAGCGGTGTTCTAATTTCGTGACTCATATTAGCAAGAAAAGCCTCTTTTGTTTTAGATGCTTCTTCTGCCTTGATTTTCTCTTGTTCTAATGCTTGTTCTAATTTTTTTTGACTGGTTATATCGAGGTGTATTCCTATAGAACCTATTTGATTACCTTTATCATCATAGTTAGGAGCCGCACTTATAGCCCACCATCTTAAATCACCTCTTTTGTTTTTGACTGGAATTTGATATATCTCAGACATCCCTTTTTTTCTTTCTTCTACTTTAGATTTGATAAGCTCTACATTTTCCTTTGATAAAAATAAAGACGAAGGTTTTTTACCCATCAATTCATTTTCTTCAAAACCTGAAATTTCTAAAAAACTATGATTTACATATTTTATTAACTCATCATTATCAACTTCTATCAAACCTAAGTTCATATTAGCAATAATGTTTCGATACTTTTCTTCTTGAAATTTTAAATTTTCTTCCGCTTTTTTTCGTTCAGAAATATCTTGGATAAAAGAACAAAAAATGAGTTCATTATTTTGTTGAATAGGAATGATAGAAATTTCTACTGGAAATTCATTTCCATTTTTATGCATTGCTGGTAGCTCAATCTGTTTATTCAAAACAGGACCTTCGCCTGTTTTTACAAATTTTTTCATTCCTTCTTTATGCCCTTCCTTATGCCGTATTGGAATTATTATTTCAGCTAGGCTTCTACCTATTACTTCTTCTTTTTTCCAACCAAAAATCACTTCCGCTTGATTATTCCAAAAAGTAATATCCCCTTTTGTATTGATAGTTATAATAGCGTTTAAGGCCGAATTCATTATGAGTCTGCTTCGTTCCTCACTTTGTTGCAATAATGTTTGTGTTTTAATTCTTTGGGTAACATCTGTGTATTTCCATAAATGTCCTTTGTAAACATTATTAATAAAAATAGGGATATAATCTCTTTCCAGAAATCGACCATCAGTGGTTTCTAACAACTCATTAATATGAACTTCTTTTTTGGATAACAATTCTTCAATTCTTGGACTAAAATCTTCTGAATTGATAAAAAAATGTTTTGATTGTTCTGCGGAGTCTGTACAATCTACACCCACCATTTGGTCAGGATGCACAGGAATCGAAAAAATATCGCAAAAAAGCTGATTGGTAAATAAAATTTTTCGGTTTTGGTCTTCCACTAATATACCCGATTGAAAATTTGCCAAGAGAGTCTTTAATAATTCAACCGTAGTAGAGAGTTCTTTTTCTGTATTTTTAGTTTTCTCAATTTGCTGATTTAGATACTGTGTAATAAATAGCAAATCATCTTCTCCTTGATGTTCCGATAAATTTTCAAATTCGGCACCAAATGTTTTTAAACTATCATAGAGATTCGCAATGGAATGTTTTTTTAATTCATATTCATCTTTAAGACTTTTGTTTATATGGTTGTATTCTTTTTCACTTTCAGAAAAAGCGTGATTCATTAATTCTAAATCTCTTTCAAAGCCTAAATAAGATTGATTAACAGCAGTAATAAAATCATTTATTGATGACTGATTTACATCAATATCAGGAAGGTATTTTTTTATTTGCTTCAAAAGTAATTTATGAATTTCCATAGCTACACTATTTCATTAAGTCCTGTAATTGTCATTGTTTGATTGTGCAATTCACAATTTGTAAAAGGCTTCAAAGGTGAAATTTCTCCATAGGAGTAAAATCCGGTAATGGTGGTTTCTTCTCCAAAAATTTCTGCTACAGCTTCTACTTCTTCATCAATACGATTGCTCAAAATAATTTTCCTCCCCACACAACTAATCAGCAAAGCGATTTGAGGTTTTTGATTTTGAAGTTCTAAACAATTGCTAGCCGCATTACTAGCTGCATCTATCAATTTGTCAAAATTAGCTTTCATAAATCGGACTTTACTGCCTTCAGGAATATCGCCAGCAAAAGTCATTGATTTGGCTTCTTCATCAATTGACAAAATGGTTCGCACTATGGGTTGCTCGTTATCTGAATTGATGATTGCTAATGGAAATAATAAAGCTGAAGAAGGGAGTTCTTCTGTGTATTTTCCTAAATACGTTTTATAAAGGTCTAACGCATTTTTAGAATCTATTTCGTATAAAATATTTTTATCTGATTTAGTTACGATTCGTTCCAATCCAAAAGTTTCCCAACCGCCTATAGACCCGTGTGAACATTGTAGCGAGTTGCCATAAAAACCAATAGCTACAATGTTTCCAGATTTAGGTACTTCATTAAGACCAACAATCGTTTCTTTAAAATTTGTTCCATCACCCGCTAATCCGCCCGTTACTAGTATATTTTTACTTTTAAACTCGTGAAATCCTTTTACTAATTCACTTCCGTTGACTTTTGCCCCATCTGACATAACAAATACTAATTTCAATTTTTCTTCAGATAATTCTTTTACAAGCATTTTTCCCACATCAAAGCTTGATTCAAAGTTTTCAATATTAACTTTACTAATCTTTAATGTAGCTTTTTCAAAATATAAGGCAGAAATTGAAACTGAATTATCAAAAACCTGCTTGTCAAATATTTCACCAGCGGTAGAACATAAGGCAATTTGAGCATTTGGAAATTTGCTTTTTAATTTTTCAAAAAAATCTGAATTCAATAAATCTTTATTTCCAAAACCTAAGACCAATTGAGCATTTGCTTCGTTGAAAAAATCATTCTTAGGATTTTCAACGAAGTTATTATTTCGAAAAAGATAAGAAGCTGTTTTCATATTTTTTTGTTTTTATCTTCGATAGATTGTATTAAATTATAAATGGTTGATTTACCTATATCTAATTTTTTTGCTGTTTTGAGTACATCATTATTATTCTTTTTTAAGTAATGTAGAATAATTTCGGAAGTATGCTCGCGCAAGGTTTTCTCCTCGTGCATAAAATAATTCGTTTCATTAATACTTGAAAAAACCAAATCATCTGCACTAATTTCACCATCATTACATAATACACACGCTAAATCAATAACCGATTTTAATTCACGAATATTTCCAGGAAAAGGATATTTTACAATTTTCTGCTTTGCTTCATTTGATAGCACTATCGCTTTCAGTTTGTTCTCTTTAACAAACAAATCAATAAAATGTTTAGACAATAATAACACATCATTGCCACGTTCTCTAAGCGGCGGTAATACGATAGGCAATCCAATAATTCTATAATATAAATCCTCTCTAAAATTTCCTTTTTTTACTTCTTCGGCTAAATTTTTATGAGAAGCGGTAATTAATCTTGCATCAAATTTTATAGGGTCTTTACCTCCAATTCGTATTACTTCTCTTTCTTGCAATACTCTTAAAAGTTTACTTTGCAAATTCAAGTCTAATTCGGCAATTTCATCTAGGAAAATGGTTCCTCCATTGGCTTGTTCAAACTTCCCTATTACTCGAGAATCGGCTCCAGTAAAAGCACCCTTTTCGTGACCAAAAAATTCATTTTCGATTAACTCTTTTGGAATGGCCGCCATATTTACCGCTACAAAAGGTTTGTTTTTTCTATCCGAATTGAAATGAATTGCTTTTGCCACCACCTCTTTACCTGTTCCAGTCTCTCCGTTGATAGAAACATTAATATTAGTAGTAAGGGCTTTATTTATTTTCGTAAAAACTTCTTTCATTACCTCACTTTGCCCTACTATAGACTTCTCGAAACTAAATTTTTGCTCTAATTTTTCTTTTAAGTCTTGTATCTCAGAAATTAATTTTAGATTCTCTTTAATTTTCAAAATAGAGTTCCAAAGAATTTCTTTAGTGTGATTGTTTTTAACAATATAATCAGATGCTCCAGATTTTAGAAAATTAACTGCCACTTCAATATCATCCTGTCCACTAATGATAACGATAGGGATAGTATTATTTATTTCTTTAATTTTCTTAAAAAGCTTATCTCCTGTGATGTCTGGAAGCCCAAAATCCAAACAAACAATATTCGGTTTTAAGTGCATTTTTTCAATACATTCTTTACCAGAAGTAAACAAATGAATTTCATAATCTGGGTTGAGGCTTAAATGATATTTAAGTGTTTCTCCAAAGAACATATCGTCTTCAACTAGAAAAATTTTTATGGCGTTCATATTATAAGATTATATCTACTAATTTAACAAAAAATGATTAGTATTTATCTAATTTACCAACGGAAATCCCAAAGATTTTTTTTAGCTATATAATAAGTTATGCGTGGCTACAATGAAAAATTTCCTTAATTACGATTGTCCCCTTGAGGGAACAATAGAGAGGCAAAACTTTCAACTAACACAAAATGTTCTCAAGAATAAAACACAAATTATCACTGATGTCACGGATAAACTATACAACAACACTATTTCCCCTAAATATAAAACACAGATAGTCACAGATGTCACAAATGAACCATGTGATAACACTATTTTCTCTAAATATAAAACACAGATGGTCACAGATGTCACAAATGAACCATGTGACAACACTATTTTCCCTAAATATAAAACACAGATGGTCACAGATGTCACAGATAAACTATATAACAACACTATTTTCTCTAAAAAACAAAACACAGATGGTCACAGATGTCACAAATGAACCATGTGACAACACTAATTTCACGAATAAGCACGAATGACTCTCAGACAAATCTGTAAATCTATAGTAAAAAAAGATACCAACTAACGCAGATTTTCAAAACCAACTACCTCCAAACATTTTTTTTGAACTTTATACACAACAGTATGTCAAGCTGAGGCACGAAGCGTCAAGAACAAGAATAAAACGAAAAGTAATTTTCATAAAAAATATAACTTACCTTAAGCGAGGTATTATTTATTTTTATTGTTTAGCAGTAACAAACTAAAAGCTACGGAACTTCAGAAGAAGCTTGGGTGGGCTTTAATATTTAAGAACATTCAAATTGCGTAAAATGTATTGCAAGGTGCGTGGATTTGTGGGTTAGCAATAATTATAGAAATGAAAGTCGAAGAAAAACTTAATTTGTTAACACAAAGTGTAGCTAATAAAGCTCTACAATTTACTCCAATAATAAGTTTACCAAATCCACCATCTGCAATTCCTTTAGGCAGTGGTTTATTTTTAAAAATAAAAGATAGCTATTTTCTAGCTAGTGCAGGTCATTTACTAAACTTTGAAGATTGGCCAAAACTTACTGTACCAGGAAACAATGACACTTTAGTTAACTTAAACGGAGTACTTATCACAACATTTGAAAATGGAAAGACAGATAGCGATGTCGATTTTGCAGTATTTAAATTTGCGGAAAGACAAATAAAACATTTAATTGATGGTCATTATAATTTTATAGACTGTTCAGATATCAAAGTAAATCATAAAGTTGAAGAAAACGGCTATTACATAATTGCTGGATACCCTGTAAATGGGGTAAAAAAAACAGCTGGAAAAGCTGAATTTAAACCTATACCTGCTAAATTTCTAACTTATCCCCTAAAACATAAAAAACATAAGAATAATAATTTTAATCCAAATCATTTTATTTTAGTAAAATATCAACGAAAGGTTGCTCCATTAAATTCTTCAGAAAAGCAAATTACAAGGGAACTTAAAGGCATTAGCGGAAGTGGATTATGGCACATTCCTAATTGGAAAGATTTAAATAATGGAGTACCAAAATTTCAGTTGGTTGGTATCATGACAGAAAATCATAAAAACAAAGGCTTTTTAGTTGCTATAAGAATAGATTTCATAACAGAAATAATAAATCAAATTTTTGATTTAAATGCTTTTGAAAACTCGCAATTTGAATTTAATGGTTCTATAAAACAGATTTACGGAGGCGAAATAAAATAACTACAGCTAATCGAGTAAACGCCCGTCCATTCAAAACAGAAAAAATGCTCCAATTAGCAAAGCAGTATCTTAAAATACCAGTATAAATCCCCCCCTCAAACACCATCTTGTACCGAGCGCATTTTACAAAATGATACCTAGCCCGAACATAAATTCCTAAAATCCCATTTTCCACCGCTCTTAATTTTCAATTTCATAAAAATGAAACACAGGCTATAATTTCAAAAAAGATTTCGGGCTGATTTTCTTATATTTGTGTTCAAAAATAAAACATACCATATAATGTCAAACAAATCAACGATTCATTACACTTTGACGGATGAAGCTCCTATGCTGGCTACACATTCGTTTTTACCTATAGTACAAGCTTTTACACAATCAGCTAACATTGATATTCAAATTCGTGATATCTCGTTGGCAGGTCGTATTTTAGCAAACTTTCCTGAGTTTTTAAACGAAGAACAACGTGTAGCTGATGCTCTTACCGAACTAGGGCAACTAGCCACTACGCCTGAAGCTAACATCATCAAATTACCTAATATTTCTGCTTCTATCGTTCAATTAAAAGAAGCCATTACCGAGTTACAAGCTCATGGTTTTGCAGTTCCTAATTACCCAGAAGAACCACAAACCGAAGAAGAAAAAAACATCAAAACTAAATATGCTAAAGTATTAGGTTCTGCAGTTAACCCTGTTTTACGTGAAGGAAACTCGGACCGACGTGCTCCTAAAGCGGTTAAAAACTACGCAAAAGCGAATCCGCACCGTATGGGCGTTTGGGCATCCGATAGCAAAACTTCGGTAGCACACATGAATGCTGGCGATTTTTATGGTACTGAAACTTCTACTACGGTAGCTAACGACGGTAAATTCCGTATTGTTTTCAATGGTGCTGATGGTTCTTCAAAAGTTTTAAAGGATTTTTCACCTTTAAAAGCAGGAGAAGTTATCGACTCTTCGGTAATGAATCTTTCAGCGTTAAAAGCTTTTGTTAAGGAAGCTATCGCAGAAGCTAAAGAGAAAAACGTATTGTTATCAGCGCACTTAAAAGCGACGATGATGAAAGTGTCTGACCCAATTATTTTTGGAGCTATTGTAGAAACTTTCTTTGCTGATGTATTTACGACCTATGCTACTACTTTTAAATCGTTAGATATTAACCCAAACAATGGTTTACAAGATTTATACGCTAAAATTGCAGGTCACGCGCAAGAAGCTGAAATCAAATCGGCTTTAGATAAGGCTTTAGCAAATGGTCCTCGCGTGGCTATGGTGAATTCTGACAAAGGGATTACGAATTTCCACGTTTCTTCTGATGTTATTGTAGATGCTTCTATGGCAGCATTAGCGCGTAGTGGTGGTAAAATGTGGAACAAGGAAGGGAAAGAAGAAGATACCGTTTGTATTATCCCAGACCGTACTTATGCAGGTTTTTACCAAGCGGTGGTAGATGACATGATTGCTAACGGTGCTTTAGACCCTAAAACGATGGGAACAGTTCCTAACGTAGGTTTAATGGCTCAAAAAGCTGAGGAATACGGTTCGCACGACAAAACTTTCCAAATCGATGCTAACGGAACTGTAAATGTAGAAGATGAAAACGGAACGGTTTTATTAACTCAAACAGTTCAAACTGGTGACATTTTCAGAATGTGTCAAACCAAAGATGCGCCTATTCAAGACTGGGTTAAATTAGCAGTTACTAGAGCGCGTTTATCTGACACTCCTGCTATTTTCTGGTTAGACAAAGGACGTGCACACGATAGTCAAATGATTCAAAAAGTAGAGAAATATTTACAAAATCACGACACTACCGGTCTTGACATTCGTATTATGGATGTAAAAGATGCTATGACTGAAACACTAAGAAGAATCCGTGAAGGTAAAGATACGATTTCAGTTTCTGGTAACGTATTACGTGACTATTTAACTGATTTATTCCCTATTTTAGAATTAGGAACTTCTGCTAAAATGTTATCTATCGTTCCATTAATGAATGGTGGTGGTTTATTTGAAACAGGTGCGGGAGGTTCAGCGCCAAAACACGTGGAGCAATTTGTAGAAGAAGGCTATTTGCGTTGGGATTCTTTAGGAGAATTCTTAGCATTACAAGCTTCTTTAGAGCATTTAGCACAAACACAAAACAATACTAAAGCACAAGTTTTAGCAGACACTTTAGATGAAGCCAACGCTTTATTCTTAGCAAATGACAAATCACCAGCGCGTAAAGTGGGTGAAATTGACAACAGAGGGTCTCACTTCTATTTAGCTTTATACTGGGCACAAGCATTAGCAAAACAAACAAAAGATACCGATTTGCAAGCTACTTTTGCGCCTATCGCTGAAGAAATGACCACTAATGAAGCTAAAATTGACGCTGAGTTAATTGCTGCACAAGGAAAAGCACAAGAAATCAAAGGATATTACCAACCTTCGTTTGAATTGACCGACAAGGCCATGCGTCCAAGTGATACTTTGAATAGCATTTTAGCCAAATTAAATTAATATAGAGCGACCTTCGGGTCGCTTTTTTTTGAATGTAATTACAAATTCTATTTTCAAAAACTTGAGAAATATTTTTCTCAAAAACAGTAAAGACTCTAAAACCAATAAACCTTCTCTAAAAAGTATTTTTATGTAGTGATTTTTCTACAGCTTAAATTCTCTTTTGGCAAGATTATTGAAAACTAATAGATTCAAAAAAAAATAGCATATATCAACCCATGAAAAAAGTAACTTTTCTTATTTTAGCCTCTAGCGCTTTACTCTTAACGAACTGCAAAAAAAATGAAGCAGGTGTTGTAAATTCTCAGGAAACAACGTCCACTACCGATTTTACAGGCATGTATAATGGCACGACACCTTGTGCTGATTGTCCAGGTATTTACACTACTATTACATTTAAAAAAGACGGTAAAGTAGCCAAAAGTACTTTGTATCTAGATAGTGATGACACCTCTATAACGGAATATGGAACGTGGACGAAAAATGACAACATTATTGAAGTTTCGGTAACAAATGCGCCTAAAGAATATTACGCAATAAAAACCGACAAAACCCTTGTAATGCTAGATGCTGACAAAAAAGAAGTAACGGGTGAACTTGCCAAACACTACATTTTTGAAAAAGAAACCAGCTATACCGCTAAAACGCTAAACGGAAGCTATCAAACGAGTCTGGAAGGCAAAGGTTACAACCAAATTTTAGAGTTAAAAGCCGATAATGATAGCATTTACAACGTAAAAATTTCTTTTACAGGCGCTACAAAAGGCTGTACTTTTGAAGGCAAAGGGCAATTAGTTAATAATCAAATCGATGTTGATTTAAAGAAAGTTGACAAAAACCTAAAAGCTACCATGACGATTCAATTCAAAGATGATGCTAAAATTGCTGAGGTTTTCACTTCAAAATTTGACGAGCGTTTTGACTTAATGTATTTCTGTGGCGGAGGCGCCAGTTTAGCAGGTGATTATCAAAAAAAATAGTTTGAAAACCCCAAAAGCCTTTATAAAAGTTTTTGGGGTTTTAAATTACCTTGACCACATGTTCCTCACAATCCATTCTAATCTCATGATTAGCTAAGGATTTAAACAACAAATTACAATAATGCCCTTGACCATTTTGGCTATAAAACTGACAACTAAAACACATTCTGTTGACAGAAATAACATCCATCTGTGTCAATTGAAAAAGAATTTTTGAAAGCAGTTCCCAAACTTCTTGTTTAGAAGTTTCATTTACAAATTGTAAAGCATACTGTAGCGAACGCGTAAATAATTCCGTTTCTTGAACTATAGCAATACCTTCAGCGGTGAGCTGCATAGCATAACTGCGTGCATCCGTACTATTTTCAATTTTAACAACCAGTTCTTTTTGAAATAACATTTTTACAGCATCACTAATGGTAGGCTTAGTCACCTGAAACTCCTTAGCCAAATAACTCACCGTGGTATATTCTGCTTTGTGATAATTCATAAAGAGTAACAACTGAATTTGAATAGGACTTAATCCAAATTTCTTAGACTGCTCCCAAATCAAATTCCGATGAACAGACACAAGTTTATCTAAACCTGCAATGATCTTTCCATCGATACTCAAATTCTGATTATTTAAATTAAAAATGCTTTTCATAACAAAAAAGTAAGTCAAGGATTTGCCTTGACTTACAAATGTAGTAATCCTAATTTAATTTTTTAACGCCTCTATCGATGCACCAAAATTAATGTGCAACACAGCGCCTGATGGCATCACTAAAGCGGGTACCGATTTTACCCCTTCGGCTTCGGCTTTACCCACTAATTCTTTTTGTTCACCTAAATGGATTACCTCAACACTCCCCTCAGGCAACGCCTCCACAATTTCTTTTTCTGCTGACACACATACAGAACATCCAGCATGATAAAACTTAGCTTTTTCCATAACCTATTTGTTTTAATGATTTTAAAGAAACAAATATAGTTAGGATTCCTAATTAATAAAATTATTTTAACTTAAATTTAAAATTAAAAATGTAACATAGAAAGAAAACCAACGTCTTATTACCATCTATCCATACAATATGAAAGCAGCTGTATGCACTCGTTTTGGCGCACCCGAAGTAATTACTCTACAAGAAGTCGCTAAACCTTCTATTAAAACTAACGAATACCTCATTAAAGTAAAGGCTAGCGCCGTTAACTCGGCAGATGTGCGTATGCGAGGTGTAAAAGTGAAAGGCATGATGAAATTTATTATGCATTTGTTTCTCGGATTTACAAAACCACGCAATCCTATATTCGGCGTAGTATTTTCTGGAATAATTGATGAAGCAGGAACAAAAACCTCAAATTTTAAACCAGGAGATCGTGTATTTGGAATGACAGGAATGAAATTTGGCGCACATGCCGAATATTTAAAAGTTTCTGAAAGCACAAAAATGGTAAAAATGCCCTCAAATGCAACCTTCGAAGAAGCCACGGCATTGCTTTTTGGCGGTACCACCTCTATTTATTTTTTGGAAAAAGCTGGTATAAAAAAACAAAAAAATATTGAACTCCTAATCTATGGAGCGTCTGGAGCTGTTGGTACCTCAGCGGTACAACTGGCTAACTATTATGGTGCAAATGTTACAGCAGTATGCAGCCTAAAAAACATAGACTGGATAAAGAATTTGGGAGCACACGAAACAATCGCATACGACCAAACCCCCATTGAAAACCTTTCTTCAAAATACGACATTGTTTTTGATGCAGTAGGCAAAGTAAAACCCAATATTCTCAAAAAATTAGTTAAACCTACTGGAAAATTTATAACTGTTGAAGGTTTAGATGTGGCTCGAGTAACTACTGAACAACTTGAGCTATTAAAAACATTGTTTGAAAAAGAGGAATTAAAACCAGTCATTGACAAGACCTTCCCACTTGATAAAATTATCGAAGCCCATCAATACGTAGATCAAGGACATAAACGCGGTAATGTCATAATAAACATTTAATTTTACAAAGCAATTTAAATAGTATCAAAATGCCAAACAAACTCTATTTGTTTTTTACAATTTTTCTAACTAACATCTTGTTTAGCCAAGAAAAATACACGATCAGTGGAACTGTATCTGATCTTAAAACTAACGAAACACTCATTGGGGTTACTTTAAAAATTGAAGAAAAAAATCAATTTTTAACCACTAATGAATATGGTTTTTATTCAATTACGTTACCCAAAGGGAGTTACACCCTGACAACCAGCTATATTGGGTACACTTCAAAAGAAGAAAAAATTGATTTAACGGAAAACAAGAAAGTAAATCTTAAACTTTCTGAAACAAACAAAACCCTCGAAGAAGTGGTAATTACGGATAATAAAACCAAAGCCAATATCCGTAAACCTGAAATGAGCGTAAACAAGCTTTCTATTGCACAAATCAAACAGATGCCTGTTGTATTAGGAGAAGTCGATGTAATTAAATCCTTACTTTTTTTACCTGGAGTAACTAATGCTGGGGAAGGACAATCAGGATTCAATGTGCGTGGTGGTGGTGCCGATCAGAATTTAGTTTTACTTGACGAAGCTACTGTTTATAATTCATCGCATGTTTTTGGGTTTTTCTCAGTTTTTAACCCAGATGCTATCAAAGATTTAAAATTATATAAAGGAGGGATACCCGCGAAATATGGTGGTCGAGCGTCATCAGTATTAGACATTTACCAAAAAGATGGGAATAGTAATAAATTCTCTGCTAATGGAGGAATTGGTTTGATCTCTAGTCGTCTTTTGGCAGAAGGACCAATCGTTAAAGAAAAAGGTTCATTTTTAATTGGGGGGCGTGCGTCTTATGCACATTTATTTTTAAAATTTACAGATAATAAAAATACAGCCTATTTTTATGATTTAAATGCCAAAATGAATTATAAAATTAATAAAAACAACACTTTATTTCTTTCAGGATATTTTGGTAGAGATACTTTTGCCTTAAACCAATCTTTTTCGAACACTTATGGAAATACTACCGCGAACCTACGTTGGAATCATTTGTATTCTGACAAGTTATTTTCCAACTTATCTTTAATATACAGTGATTATTACTACGGTTTAACGCTTGATTTTGTAGGCTTTGATTGGGAATCAGGAATAAAAAACTACAACCTAAAATATGATTTCAAACATTATTTATCGGATAATTTCAAATTAAATTATGGTGTTAATGCTGTTTATAACAGTTTTAACCCAGGCGTAATTAAGCCGATTGGAAATAAATCGCAAATAAACTATAATGAATTAGATAAAAAATATGCTTTTGAACCCGCACTTTATATAGATGCTGAACAAAAAATAGGTTCTAAAATAGGGGTATCTTATGGTTTCCGCTACAGTCAATTTTACAGATTAGGAGCCTCTACCATTAATTATTATCAAAATGACCAACCCGTTTTTTATGATGAAAAACTAAAAATTTACGAAAAGGCGACACCAATTGCTTCAACTTATTTTGGAGCCAATCAAAAAATAGCTAGTTATGACTTTATAGAACCGCGTTTCTCACTCGCTTATGAACTAGCGAACAATCAATCGGCGAAATTAAGTTACAACCGCATGGTACAATATTTACAGTTAGTTTCTAACACAGCATCGCCTACCCCTCTAGATGTTTGGACTCCCAGTGACAACTATTTGAAACCTCAAATTGCCGATCAAGTAGCCTTAGGGTATTTTAATAATTTTAAAGACGACACTTACACACTAGAAGTAGAAACTTATTATAAGAACATTCAAAATCGAATGGATTATATTGATGGTGCTAATTTAGTAGCGAATAATGCTATTGAACAAGTCGTTTTGAACGGACGTATGCGTTCGTATGGACTAGAGCTAATGCTCCGAAAAAACAAGGGTGATTTTACCGGCTGGATTGCTTATACATTATCTAAATCAGAACAACAAACACCAGGCAGAACACCTACTGAAATAGGTATTAATAATGGCAACTGGTACCGTTCTGCTTATGACAAAACTCATAATTTAGTGCTTACGGGAGGATACAAATTGAATGAAAAATGGAGTTTTGGAGCTAACTTCACGTTACAATCGGGACAACCCGTAACCTACCCTAGTGGTAAATATGTATTTTACCCTAATGGTGATACAAGCTTACCAGGCTTAACCGTTCCTGTATACAATTCGAGAAATGAAAACCGTCTACCAGCCTATCATCATTTAGATGTTTCGGCTACATTGACCCCTAGAAAAAACAATAAAAGAAAATGGAAAACCGAATGGGTTTTTAGTATCTACAATTTATACAGCCGAAAAAATGCAACCACCATCAATTTCAGACAAAATGAAGAAACAGGTGTCAATGAAGCTGTTAAACTATCTATTTTCGGAATTGTCCCTTCTGTTTCGTATAATTTTAAATTTTAATTCCAATGAAACTATTTTTCAAATACCTATATTTACTTGGTCTCCTCACAATGACATTTGGTTGCGAGGAAGTCGTTGATATCCCGCTAGAAAACACTAATCCTAAACTAGTTATTGATGCTAACTTAACTTGGCAAAAAGGAACCACAGGGGCACAACAAACTATCAAATTAAGTATTACTAATGACTTTTATACCAATGAAATAAAAATAGCATCTGGAGCAATAGTTACAGTAACTGATAACGACAATACTCTTTTCACTTTTAACCAAAAACCTAATACCCCCGATTATGTTTGCACAAACTTTACTCCTGCCATCAATAAAGAATACACTTTAAAGGTCGTTTATGAAGGACAAACCTACACTTCTAGCAGCAAACTTTTAAGCTCACCTGCCTTTGAACCAGAGGTAAAGCAAAGCTTAGTGCCTGGATTTGGTGCAAAAGAAATCATAAAACTCCAATTATTTTTCAAAGACAATGCTTTAGAGGAAAATTATTACTTGCTAAGTGCTAAGAATCCGAAATTATTTATTCAAGAATTCTTATCCCTTGAAGATCGATTTACTCAAGGAAATATTATGGAAGCAGCTTATTTTAATGAAAAAACACAAAAAGATGATAATTTCAAATTTAGCTTGCAAGCGGTAAATAAAACCCATTTTAATTACATAAAAAAATTACTTTCTATTTCGGGACAAAACTCGGGAGGTCCGTTTTCTACACCACCAGCCACTTTAAGAGGTAATATAATAAATCAAACCGATAGCGAAAATTACCCTTTTGGTTTCTTCAGTGTTAGTGAGATTGATTATAAAGAATACACCGTTAAATAATAAAAATAAGAAATGGAGACTACAAATCTCCATTTCTTATACTCACCAAAATTTTTCCCAATACCTCTTTCTCAATTTTGTGTTTCCCTTCAAACATTACATTTTTAAAGTCTAAGGCTTCCATTTCCTTTCGAAGAATTCCTTGCGTTTCTGAAGTAAAAAACGGATCCTGATTGCCCAACACAAAATACTTTTGAACCCCTTTGGTCATCTCTCTAAAATCTGAAACCAATTCTTTTGGAAAATCACTTCCCCAAACAATCAATGCTTGTAATTGTTCTGGAAAAGCATGTGCAAAACGTATGGCTGTGGCTCCTCCTTGCGAAAATCCTAATAAAACAACTTTTTCAAAACCTTTATCTATGATAAAATTTTCAAAAACTTCACGCAAGTAATTCAAATTATCCGAAATGTCTTCCTCACGCATTTCCTTAGTCATCCAAGAAGCCCCTACATTTCCTGAAAACCCTTCTACATAAAAACGGCTTAAGGCTTCAGGTGCTACCCAATATACTTCGGGGATTGTTATCATTTTTTCTAAAAAACGTGCACTCAACTGACCGTAACCATGCAATACGACTACGGCTGTTTTTGCAAGGCTATCGCCTGCTGTAATAACTCTTGCCTTTTTAGTTACAGATAATAAATTTTCTTTCATAAATAAATTTGAAACAACAAACCTACCAAATTATCCCGCAAACTTATTATTTTTACTCCAAAAAAATGTCTTCACATCATATCGTCCGAGACGACCAAGAACCTGCTTTAATCATTGCTAATGGCGCCGAATGTTCCAAGGAATTATTAGGACAAATCTTAGAATGGTCACCTTTTATCATTGTTCTCGATTCTGCTATGGAACGCGTCATAGAATTAGGCATAAAAGTAGATGTCCTTTTAGGTGATTTTGACCGTGGTTTTGACCCAACATATTACAAGGAACAACAATATCCGCTTGAAATTGTTCATACCCCTGACCAAGAGAAAACCGATTTAGAAAAGGCTTTTGATTATCTGATTGAAAAAGGGCACAAAGCCGTTAATGTCATTTGGGCTACTGGAAAAAGGAGTGACCATACTTTAACGAACATTACAAATATCGTCCGATATAAAAATCAACTAAAAATTGTTATTATTGACGACCATTCTAAAATTTATCTTTTACCCCAAAAATTTGAAAAATGGTATACGAAAGACAGTATTATTTCGCTAATTCCAATAGGAAAAGTAGAAGGCATCACTGCTAAAAACTTATTTTATCCGTTACAAAATGACGAACTTACCCTAGGTTATAGAACCGGCAGCAGTAATCATGTTATCGAGGATGGTTTAGTTACTATTTCACACCAAAAAGGCGATTTACTCCTTATTGAAGCCTTTGATTGACCTTTATTTTTACGTATAAATCACGATATTTGTTGTTTGAAGATTCAAAGTAACAAAAATTTTGGGTTTATCAATTAAAAACCCTTATTGCTAAGTCCCTTTTCCTAAAAAAACAGCTATGAAATTCCAAGTTGTATCTAATTTTGCCCCGATGGGCGACCAACCCCAAGCCATACAAAAATTGGCTGAAGGTATCCAAAATGGCGAAAAATACCAAACCTTACTTGGAGTTACAGGCTCTGGAAAAACGTTTACTGTCGCAAATGTGGTGCAAGAAGTACAGCGTCCTACATTAGTTTTAGCACACAATAAAACGCTAGCGGCACAATTATATTCTGAATTCAAGCAATTCTTCCCAAACAATTCGGTTCAATATTTCGTTTCTTATTACGATTATTACCAACCCGAAGCGTATATTCCTGTTACGGGAACTTATATCGAAAAAGATTTATCCATCAATGATGAACTTGAAAAACTGCGTTTAAGCACCACTTCTGCCCTACTTTCTGGGAGAAGAGATATTTTAGTTGTCGCATCTGTTTCTTGTTTGTATGGTATTGGGAACCCAGTAGAATTTCAAAAAAATGTGGTTTCTATTGAACGAGACCAAACCATAGCCCGAACAAAACTTTTACATCGTTTGGTACAAAGTTTATATGCTCGTACCGAAGCCGATTTTACCCCTGGAACTTTTCGTATTAAAGGAGATACCGTAGAGGTTTTTCCGAGTTATGCAGATGAACCGTTTCGTATTCACTTCTTTGGGGATGAAATTGAAGAAATTGAAGCCTTTGATGCCAAAACTTCTAAAGTGATTGAGCGTTACGAAAAGCTAAACATTTATCCAGCCAATATGTTTGTGACTTCCCCAGATGTGTTGCAAAATGCTATTTGGGCGATACAGCAAGATTTAGTCAAACAAGTAGATTATTTCAAAGAAATTGGCAAGCATTTAGAAGCCAAACGTTTAGAAGAGCGTACTAATTTTGACTTAGAAATGATTCGTGAATTGGGCTATTGTTCAGGAATTGAAAACTATTCCCGTTATTTAGATGGTCGCGAAGCAGGAACTCGTCCTTTCTGTTTGTTAGATTATTTTCCTGACGATTTTTTAATGGTGATTGATGAAAGCCATGTAACGGTTTCGCAAGTTCATGCCATGTATGGTGGCGACCGTAGCCGTAAGGAAAACTTAGTGGAATACGGATTTCGATTGCCTGCCGCTATGGACAACCGACCTTTGAAATTTGAAGAGTTTGAAGCGCTACAAAACCAAGTCATTTATGTCTCTGCTACCCCAGCCGATTATGAATTACAAAAATCAGAAGGTGTGTATGTAGAACAAGTCATTCGCCCCACTGGTTTATTAGATCCTATTATTGAAATTCGTCCAAGTGCCAACCAAATTGACGATTTGATTGAAGAAATTCATCAACGTTGCGAAGTAGACGAGCGTGTTCTGGTTACCACTTTAACCAAACGTATGGCGGAAGAATTAGCAAAATACTTGACTAAAGTATCCATTCGTTGTCGTTATATACATTCTGATGTGGATACCTTAGAACGGGTAGAAATCATGCAAGATTTACGCAAAGGTCTTTACGATGTGTTAATTGGAGTTAATTTACTTAGAGAAGGTTTAGATTTACCCGAGGTTTCTTTAGTAGCAATTTTAGATGCTGATAAAGAGGGATTCTTACGTAGCCATCGTTCACTAACACAAACCGTGGGCCGTGCCGCTCGTAACATTAACGGAAAAGCCATTATGTATGCCGATAAAATAACCGCATCCATGCAACGCACCCTTGATGAAACCGCTTATCGTCGAGAAAAGCAAACTAACTTTAACACCCGAAATAATTTAGTCCCAAAAGCCTTAAACAAAGCTATTGAAAACCATTTGGGCAAAGCAACCCCAACAAATTACACGCAAGAAATCATCAATAAAAAAGCAGCTGAAGCCGAAACCGAATACTTATCGAAACCTGAAATTGAAAAACGCATCCGCGAAAAACGAAAAGCGATGGAGAAAGCTGCTAAAGATTTAGATTTTATGCAAGCAGCTCAATTGCGTGATGAAATCAAAGTACTACAGGAAAAGATGTAGTAACTTTTTTTAGTGGTAGTTACCTAGAACTATTTTTATAATAAAAGGCTCAGATTATGAAATCCAAGCCTTAATTTTTTAATTTACACACTTTACGGGAGAGTGTCATCTAAAAACATAAAAAACGTTAACCTATAAACATTTACCCCACAAAGACATCAATTCATTTGTTCCTGAAAAGCCCCAATTACTATTTGGGCATCTAACATTTGATTAGGTGATTGCTCCATCAGATGCAACACACGTTTCATGGCCGCAGGGTTTAACCCCATCGTTATCCCTATTTCATGGATACGAATTTTTTCGTTATCATGTAACACTCCATCACAATGCATTAACAAAGCCAAACGATAAAACTGCAAGATTCGTTGAAACTCATCTTTGATCACCTCAACTTTATACTCCATTTTAAAAAGTTCCAAAAAAGTTGTTTTATCTACCTGCAATTCCTGAGCTACTATCCATAAAAAATCATACTCCCTATCATGTAATTCACCATCTACAATTGCAAAAGCAATCATTTCTTGCAATAAACTTATTCTATCCACTTGGGTATCCATATCGTAATCTTTTAGCAAAACTAAGAGTATTTATGATTATTACAAAGAATATTATTGTGTTGAGTTATCAGTGATCGGTTATGAGTTATGAGTTATCGGTTATGAGTTATCGGTTATGAGTTATGAGTTATGAGTTATGAGTTATGAGTTATGAGTTATGAATAAAATAGTTGATTAGTTTAGAATCTTTTAATCTTTTAATCTTTTAATCTTTTAATCTTTTAAACATAAAACTACATAAAAAACTTACCTTTGCACATTAATCATACAGCTATGACAAATAACGATATATTCAAAAAACTGAGAGTTGCTTTACAATTACGCGACGACCAAATTGTTGAGATTTTAGAATTAGTAGATTTCAGAATTTCAAAAGGGGAAATTGGGAATTTTTTCAGAAATGAAGACCATCCTAAATACATGGAATGTGGCGACCAAGTGTTACGTAATTTTTTAAATGCATTGATTATTTTTTTAAGAGGTACAAAAGAAGCTCCAAAAAATCCAATGGAAGTTTTGAATTTGAATAAAGAAAACGTACAAGCTAACTTAAAAAACAAACCAAAAGCAGACAATAATGAGATCAGTAAAAAGCCTACAAATTCTTTTTCTAAAGAAAAACCTAAAACGTTTAGCGGAAAAAAAACATTTACCCCGAAGGAAACAAAACCCAAAGTTTTTGAACCCGTTCGTTTTAAAAATGGTAAAAAGAAAGACTAACAAAAAAACGCTGTACTTATCAAAACTGATGTACAGCGTTTTTTTGTTAAATTTATTTACCCTCGGTAGTATTTTGACCTATAGTCCCTTTTGGAATTCTAACTATATTAAACTTGGCTTTAAAACCTGTAGCTAAACCCCATTGATCTCCAGTAATCAAATGTTCTTTGTCATCAAAAAATCGAAATTCACCCGTATTAGGCGCATAAATCCCTTCATTTAAGGCCTCAATTTCAATATGATTGATACCTACTGTTAAGCCTAATATTATTTTTTTAGTAGATCCTTCAAGAAAAATCTGATCCGAGACTTGTTGTCCATTGATTAAAATCCGAATTTTATCACCATCAATTTCACCAAAATCTCTGTAGGTAAGTGTAACCGTTTCAGATTCTGTATCAAAATCACCAAAATATTGATGCTGTCTAAAAACTTTTGGATCTAACACGCCCTCTTTTATTTGTGGTCGCATTGATTTGTTCATTTTTTCAGCATATTGCTTGCCTACATTTAGGTCGCTACCTCCCCCACTCATTTGCATTTTAGTATCTTCTTGTGGTGGATCATATTTTTTGGGAGGCACCTTAAAAAGTTTAGGCTCAAACGGATTTTTCAGAGAATATTCTGGAGCTACAGTTTGATCTGGAGTTTTCTTTTTTTCAAGCTCAGGTATTTCCATGCGCGGAATTTTCAAAGAAGGCAAACGCTTACCATCCTGTCCAAAAACAACGGTAGTAAATAAAACCAATATAGTAATTAGTATAAAACGCATTCTCTTATTGTTAGTTATCGGTTGTGGGTTATCAGTTATGAGTTATCAGTTATGAGTTATCAGTTATGAGTTATGAATTGTGAGTTATGAATTGTGAGTTATGAATTGTGAGTTATGAATAAAATAGTGATTAGTTTAGAAACTTTTAAACTTTTAAACTTTTAAACTTTTAAACTTTTAATCTTTTAATCTTTTAATCTTTTAATCTTTTAATCTTTTAATCTTTTAATCTTTTAATCTTTTAATCTTTTAATCTTTTAATCTTTTAATCTTACATATTCTTCGCTTCTTCCCAGAAAACATCCATTTCAGCTAAAGTCATATCGGCAAGATTCATGCCTAATTCATTCGCTTTTGATTCGAGATACATGAAACGCTTGATGAATTTTTTATTGGTACGTTCTAGCGCATCTTCAGGATTCACTTTCAAAAACCGCGCATAGTTTATCATTGAAAACATCACATCGCCAAATTCAGCTTCTATCTTATCTTGATCGCCTGATTGCACTTCCACTTGCAGTTCTTGCAATTCTTCTTGCACTTTTTCCCAAACTTGTTCAGGTAGTTCCCAATCAAAACCCACACCTTTCACTTTATCTTGAATACGACTGGCTTTAACTAGGGCAGGTAAGCTTTTAGGTACACCTTCTAATACTGATTGCTTGCCTTCTTTTAATTTCAGTTTTTCCCAATTTTGTTTTACCTCTTCTTCATCAGCAACTTCGATATCCCCATATATATGTGGGTGGCGATGAATTAATTTATCACAAATTTCATTTGCTACATCAGCTATATCAAAACTTTGCTTTTCGCTACCTATTTTAGCATAGAAAACGATGTGCAACAACAAATCGCCCAATTCTTTTTTTACCTCATCTAAATCATTGTCCAAAATGGCATCCCCCAACTCATAAGTTTCCTCAATGGTTAAGTGACGAAGACTTTCTAAAGTTTGTTTTTTATCCCATGGGCATTTTTCGCGCAATTCGTCCATGATATCTAATAAACGATTAAAGGCTTCTAGTTGTTGTTGACGTGTGTTCATGATGCAAATTTTAGCGGTTACTAAATAACAAAAAATCCTGCATTTGATAGACAAATACAGGACTTATATTTTTGTTAAAAAAACTAAATTATTCTTCAGTTTTAGTTTTTTTAGCTCTTGTTCTTTTTGGCTTTTCTTCAGTAGCACCTTCTTCAGTAGTAGCTTTAGCTTTAGTAGCTCTTGGTTTTTTAGGCTTAGCTTCTTTTACTTCTTCAGCTACAACTTCTTCAGTAGTCGCAACTGTTTCAGCAGTTTCTTCTGCTAAAACAATCATACCATTAGCTTGTAAAATATTATACCAATTTAAGATTTTCTTTACGTCAGATGCATATACACGATCTTGATCGAAATCTGGTAAAACTTCACCAAAATAAGCTAATAAAGCGGCTTTATCATCTTTTAAAACTGGAGCCTGACCACCATTTTCTTTATTAGCAATAGCTTGTAAAACTTCAAATAAAGGTTTTTCCTGCGTATAAGTATAAACAGAAATTTCTGATAATAAGCTTACATTACTTTGCATGCCTACAGTCACTTTTTTACCATCTACTAAAGATTCAGCAACGAATCCTGTTCTCGTTTGCATTTTTAAAGCGAACAAACCTGGTTTACCTGAAATAGCTAATATTCTTTCTAAACTCATTTTTCTTAATTATTATATTTCTTTTAGCCTCTTTTATTGAGAGGGCAATTATAGTACAATTATTTCATTTTTGCAAAACGCATACGGTAATCGGGCCTAGCTTTCCCTTCCATTATATTTTGCAATTTCTTTTTGATTAATGTTTTCTTTAGTGTCGCTATTTTATCAGTAAATAACACTCCTTCAATATGATCGTATTCATGTTGAATAACACGAGCAATTAAACCATCGTAAACTTCTGTTTTCGTTTCAAAATTCTCGTCTTGATACTCAATTGTTATCGTTTCATGACGAAACACATCTTCTCTAACATCAGGAATACTCAAACATCCTTCATTGAAAGCCCATTCTTCACCTTCTTCTTTTAGGATTTTAGCATTGATAAACGTTTTTTTAAATCCTTTTAATTGTTCTGCTTCCTCTTTACTTAAATCGTCAGTATCGCTAAATGGTTCGGTATCTACTATAAACAAGCGAATAGCCAAGCCAACTTGTGGTGCTGCTAAACCTACTCCATGCGCATTATACATGGTTTCGTACATATTAGCAATTACTTCCTTTAAATTAGGATATTCAGCTGTAATTTCTTGTCCTACTTTACGCAGAACGGGATCACCGTAACCTACAATTGGATATATCATTATATACTGTATTATAAAAAATCAAGGGTGCAAAAATACAAAATAGTTTTACACATTTAATTTTAAAACCGCATTTGTTTTTTTACGAATTTCTTTAGTCAATTCTGGATTTTCATTTAATTGAATACCAAATGAAGGAATCATCTCCTTGAATTTTGCTTGCCACGCCTCAGATTTCATTTGCTCAGGGAAACATTTCTCTAACAATTCAATCATAATAGACGTAGCTGTTGAAGCACCTGGAGATGCACCTAATAAAACAGCTAATGATCCATCGCCAGCTGCTACTACCTCAGTACCGAATTCTAAGATTCCATTACCTTCTTTATCTTTCTTGATCACTTGCACACGTTGTCCCGCTGTTTCTAAAACCCAATCTTCTTTTTTAGCCGATGGTACATATTCTCTTAGTGCTTTCATACGGTCTTTGGACGATTGAAATACTTGCTCAATCAAATATTTGGTTAACGGAATATTTTTAATACCAGCCTGTAACATCGGTTTAATATTATCCATTTCAATCGAAGAGATCAAATCGAAATACGAACCATTTTTTAAGAATTTAGTAGAAAAACCTGCATAAGGGCCAAACAACAATTCTTTTTTTCCATTGATGACACGAGTATCAATATGAGGAACAGACATGGGTGGTGCCCCAACCGATGCTTTACCGTACACTTTTACTGCATGTTTTTTAATTACTTCTTCATTGGTACATTTCAACCACTGTCCACTTACTGGGAAACCTCCATAACCTTCGCCTTCTGGAATGTTTGCTTTTTCTAACAACAATAATGAACCTCCACCAGCTCCAATAAACACAAAAGGAGTATTGATTCTTTTCTTATCACCTGTGGTTAAATCTTTAATTTTTAATCTCCAGTGACCTTCTTCTTTTTTTCGAATCTTACTCACTTCATGGTTAAAATGAACGCTAATACCTTCTAACGATTCTAGATATTTAAAAATACTTCTGGTTAAAGCACCAAAATTTACATCGGTCCCATATTTCATGGTTGTACAAGCAATATCTTGAGTCGATTTACGGTTTTCCATTACTAAAGGAGCCCATTTTTTAATTACTTCTGGATCTTCAGTATATTCCATTTCTCTAAACAACTCAAACTTTTGCAATTCATTAAAACGGGTACGCAAATAGTTCACATTGTCTTTTCCCCACACAAAACTTAAATGGGGCACCGCTTTGATAAATTCTTCAGGATCTCCCAAAAGTCCTTTTTCAACTAAATAGGCCCATAACTGACGTGATACTTCAAAAGCTTCCGAGATTTTAACTGCTTTTTTTACATCTACTGATCCATCTGCCATTTCGGGAGTATAATTCAACTCACAAAAAGCAGCATGTCCTGTACCTGCATTATTCCAAGCATCCGAACTTTCAGCAGCGGCTACATCCAGTCGCTCATAAATTTGAATTCTGATATCGGGTTGCAATTCTTTAAGTAATAAACCTAAAGTAGCGCTCATAATTCCTGCGCCAATTAATATTACGTCTGTTTCGTGATTATGGGTTGTTGTTGTCATGCTAGTAAATTGTAGTGCAAAGATACATCGTAAAAATATTTTTTTTTACAATTTTTTAGTTAACGTAAAGATTTTACAAAAATTACTAAAAAAGTTAAAATCTCTTTGCAGATAAATAATCCTGCAAGAGTATTGTTGCTGAAATTTCATCAATTAAAGCTTTGTTTTGACGTTGCTTTTTTTTCAATCCACTATCAATCATCGTTTGAAAAGCTAATTTAGAAGTGAATCGCTCATCTACTCTAACCAATTCTCTTTCAGGAAACTGTTTTTTAAATTGTGTTATAAAAGCCTCTATAAGAGGAGCACTTTCTGAAGGTTGACCGTTCATTTGCTTGGGTTCCCCTATGAGTATTACTGCTACCTTTTCCTTGTCAAAATAATCTTTTAAGAAACTCAACAGATTTTCAGAGGCAACCGTAGTTAATCCTGAGGCTATAATTTGCAATTCATCAGTAACCGCTAAACCTGTTCGTTTTAATCCGTAATCGATAGCTAGAATTCTTGACATAGTTTTTTTTAGCAAAGATAAAAATAGAAATTCACTCCTAACAATTTCCCCATCAAAATGAGTATATTTGAGTTGTACCAATGTTTCAATAAATGAATTTAGAACGCGCAAATTACACAACCTACTTAATCAATGATTTATACTACATTAGTATTCCTAAAGATTGGATTTTTATCGAAGATGATCGATTTAGAGCAGAATCTAAAAACGGAAACACTTTACTGACCGTGTCTAATTACCAATACGAAAACATTGATCGTAACAAAAAGGCACATACATTTTTAGAAGAATTAATGTTACCTATGTTCGAAATTTTTGAAACTGAAGACGGGTACATTCCTTTAGATATTTTTGAAAACAAAGCAGACTATATGCTCAAAAGTTACAAAGTAGACGATGAAACACAATACATACTTGCTACCGCACGCTTTTTTTACAATTCATTAATTGTAACTACGCTTCAAGTTCATGACATTGAAGAATACAATATTGAATTAAAAAATTTACTCAAAACTATCTTTCAAAGCATTCAGTATGTTTCTTAAAGCAATTTTACTTTCATAACCTTTTACCTACTTCAAATAGAAAACAAATAACATTTTTTACCAACGACTAGTATTAGCCCGAGCAAAATTTTATCTTTGCTTAAAATAAAACATCAAATGCAAGATTTACAAAATATAATTGAACAAGCTTGGGAAAACAGAGCCCTACTACAAGAAGAAGCTACACAAAACACGATTAGAGAAGTAATTAATTTAGTAGATGCAGGCACATTGCGTGTGGCTGAGCCTACAGCACAAGGATGGCAAGTGAATGAATGGGTGAAGAAAGCAGTTGTTATGTATTTCCCTATTCAGAAAATGGAAACTTTTGAAGTGGGTATTTTTGAATATCATGACAAAATGCCTTTAAAGAGAAATTATGCTGAAAAAGGAATTCGTGTGGTTCCTAATGCAGTGGCAAGACACGGTGCTTTTATAGCGTCAGGTGTTATCATGATGCCTTCGTATGTAAACATTGGTGCTTATGTTGATGCAGGTACTATGGTAGACACATGGGCAACTGTGGGAAGTTGTGCTCAAATTGGTAAAGATGTACACTTAAGTGGTGGTGTAGGAATTGGCGGTGTATTAGAACCTCTACAAGCTGCCCCAGTAATCATTGAGGACGGAGCTTTTATTGGCTCACGTTGTATCGTTGTAGAAGGTGTACGCGTAGAAAAAGAAGCAGTTTTAGGCGCTAATGTTTGTTTAACAGCTTCTACAAAAATTATTGATGTGACAGGTCCAGAACCCGTAGAATATAAAGGAGTAGTTCCTGCAAGAAGTGTGGTTATCCCAGGATCATACGCTAAAAAATTTGAAGCGGGTGAATACCAAGTTCCATGCGCTTTAATCATTGGAAAACGTAAAGCTTCTACCGATTTAAAAACATCTCTAAACGATGCCTTAAGAGAATACAACGTAGCAGTATAACTCATGAATATAGGATACGAAGCTAAACGCGTATTTCATAACAAAACAGGCTTAGGAAATTACAGCAGGGATTCCATCAGAATCCTTGCTACTTATTTTCCTGACCATACTTATTTTCTCTACAATCCTAAAAAAAGTAAAGAAAATTTATTTAAATACAAAAATGAAAGAGTTGTAGAAAAACTTCCCTCTACAGCTTTTTATAAACGTTTTTACAACATTTGGAGACAAAAAGGAATCCTAAATGATTTGAAAAAAGATCAAATCCAATTATTCCATGGTTTGTCAGGTGAACTTCCTAACGGTCTTAAAAGAAATGGAATAAAGAGTGTGGTAACTATCCATGATTTAATATTTGTGCGATACCCTGAACTTTATTCTTTTTTTGATAGAAAAATTCACTTTTACAAATTTAAAAAAGCTGCTGAACAAGCTGATTTAGTGATTGCAATTAGTGAACAAACCAAAAATGACATTATTGAATTCCTAAAAATACCCGAACAGAAAATAAAAGTAATTTACCAAGGTTGTCAAGATGTATTTAAGCAATCGTATTCGGAAGAAAAAAAGAGTACCGTAAAAGCAAAATACAGTTTACCGAATCAGTTTATATTGAATGTGGGAACTATTGAAGCTCGCAAAAATGCGCTTATCATAGTTAAAGCAATAAAAGAAACTAAAACACCTTTGGTACTTATTGGTAAGGAAACTGATTACACCAAGCAAATTCACGATTATATTCAAGAAAACAACTTACAAGATTACGTTTATTTTTTAAAAAATGTAAGCAGTGAGGAACTTGCTATAATTTACCAATTGGCATCCATTTTTGTTTATCCATCTATTTTTGAAGGCTTTGGCATTCCCATCATAGAAGCATTATTCTCAAAAACTCCAGTAATCACAACAAATTCAGGTGTTTTTCCTGAGGCGGGAGGTCCTGATAGTATATATATCAACCCCTATCAAGCTGAAGAAATCAGTACTAAAATAAAGTGGTTATTGGATCATCCCAAAGAAGCTGAAGAAATAAGTAACAAAGGATTGCAATATGCCGCAATGTTTACCGATGAAGCTATTGCAAATGCTTTAATGAATTGCTACAAGTCTTTATTTTGATGTAAATCATAAAGTTTTGCATATTTTATAAAACTACCAAAAGAAGCGAACATACTCCAAATAAAGCCTTGATAACCATTAAGAAAATTACGCTGGATAAAATAAACTCTAAAAAATTCGAAAGGGAATTTTATATAGGGTTTCAATTTGGAACCCTTTTTCCCTTTTTCAAAAAACAATTCGCCACTCAACAGTGAATACTTAATTTGTTTATTAATTGCGGTTGAAATATCGAAAACCGTATAATGCAACATTTCGCTTTTTAGCCTGCTTAGCGCTCCATTTACTTTAATTACCTCATGCACTTTATCAGGTGTAAAACCTCCCTCTTTCTTGTTAAATAAACGCAAAATAGGTTTTTTGTTCTCGCTTCCGTAATTAAAAATCTTATTTAAAAAAACATGTGTTCTTGGTATAAGATAACCATTGATTTTTGAATTAAATTCTAATCTTTGAATTTCTAAAATTAAAGCATCAGACACTACTTCATCAGCATCTAATGATAGTACCCAATCATTTTTTGTCTGTTCTAATGCAAACTGTTTTTGCTTTCCAAAATTTTCAAATGGGTGATGTATCACTTTTGAACCAAATTCTTCTGCAATTTGAACCGTCTGATCCGTACTTCCTGAATCAACCACAACAATTTCGTCTGCCCACGAAAGTTTTTCTAAGCATTTGGAAAGTATTTTTGCTTCATTATAAGTTATGATAAAAACAGAAATTTTCATAAATCAGAAAGGGTATTATTTTATTTTAGCTACAAATTCTTTAAATGTCCCGAAAGGGTATTTTTTAGTTTTAAAAAACTGAATTAACTGATCTAAACGATCTACATAAGCTTGATCACAATTACGAACTACATAAGCTGGGAAATTAAATTTTTCAGGCTGATTGATATTCATAAATTCCCAAGGATGAAAATAGATATTTAGGTAGTTATCTTTTTTATAAGTCCAGTTCGCCAAAAATTTATAAAGCCATAACGGTAAATTATGAAATGACAACCAAAAAAGCGGAAAACGAACCCACGGACTTACCGAAGCTGGGATTTGTAAAACGCCTTCTTGATAAAAATACGTTCGTGGTTTATCTAAGTTATTATAACGTCCAGGCAAATAAGTTGGATTAATGGATGAGTTATAAGTATAACCTGCTTTTTGAATCTCTTTTTCATCAACTGGATACATACGCGGCATTCTAAACCCAATGACGTCTGTACCTGTTAATGACTCTAATGCTTCTTTTGAGTTCTTTAAATCCTCAATAGAAAATGCGGTGTGATAATAATTATGTGAGGCAATTTCGTGTCCTGACTCAACAATTCTATCAATTAATTCTTTAGCATTGAGTGCAAAAGTAGCTGTAGAGAAAAAAGTAGCTTTAACCTTATTCTTATCTAATATATCAAGGATTTTATGCGTACCCTCAACAGAAAACGCAATTTGTTCTTCAAACGATATTTCTTTGCCATATTCAAATGGCATATCAAATTCCTCTATATCAAAACTTAATAAAATCATTATCCCTTATAATTAGTTTCACGAATAAGATAATTAGGCCTGTTTTTAGATTGCATAAACAGCTTTCCAACATAAATCCCAATAATCCCTAAAACGATTAGATTTAAACCTCCAAAAAACACCACTGTACTAATTAACGATGCCCATCCAGAAATTACATGTCCGTAATACATACTATATACTATATACCCCATATACAGTACGAATGAAGTAAATGATGTAATTACTCCAAGAAACACAGCTATATGTAACGGCCTTGTACTAAAAGATGTTATACCTTGTAAGGCAAAACGAAACATTTTTTTCACTGTATATTTACTATTTCCTGCAAAACGAGGTGCTGGCTTAAAATCGATTCCATATTGTTTAAAACCAAGCCAATTAACTAATCCACGTATAAAAAGATCGTTTTCTTTAAAGTCTGAAAATACTAATGCAACCTTTTGATCCATCAATCGGAAGTCGGCTGTGCCTGGTTCAAATTTCACTTCAGAAAGATAATTCATCAAATTATAAAAACCTTTAGAAGTTTTCTTCTTAAAAGTTGATAAATTTTGATCTTCTTCTCTACGGGTATATACTACATCGTAACCTTCTTCCCATTTAGCTAACAACTCTGGCAACATTTCTGGAGGATGCTGCATGTCACCATCCATAGTAATAATAGCATCAGAAGAATTGACAACCGTATCCACACCTGCTTTTAAAGCGTTTTGATGCCCAAAATTCTTAGATAATTCTACAAAAAACAAATGCTCATCAGTAGCAGAAAGGCCTTTTAAAGTTTCTAATGTAGCATCACCACTCCCATCGTCAACAAACACAATTTTATAAACATACGGTAGCTTTGATAAAGTTTGATGCAAGGCATCTAGCATTACTTTTATATTACCAGACTCATTATAAGCAGGAATTACAACAGCTATATTCTTTTTAGAAAGATTCATCATTTTTTTGTAATGGTTGCATGATTAACATTTCATAAACTATTCTTAACCAAATCAAAGCACAAGGTAGCGCTTTTAAAGCATAAGGCTTAATATAATTTTCACGCACAAACTTGGGAAACAAATCGGTTGGCGAGAAACTAGTCAATAACATCGCAAAAATAAACAGAAACCACTCTAGTTTTGTAATTGGCTTAACACGCTGAGCAAACCAAATACCAACTCCAAGAAAAGCAATTATATAAGTAGGTGATTCAGAACCTGAACTAAATATTACTGTAAATAACAAAACGGATGCTAATAATAACAATCTAAAATCTGGAAGATTATAATTTTTAAATTTTAGATATGGCAATGCGAAAAGCAATAATCCACCTGCCAAAAAAGGCAAATTAGACCATTCAGGATGTCCAAACACTCGTTTAAAAATCCCCATCACCGAAATATCTTGCATGGATGAAAACGCAGCATTTTCGTTGTTTTTAACAACTAATCGCTCAAACCATTCCACGTAAGAATTAATTATATAATCAGGACTAGAAATGAACATAGGAAGAACAAACAATAACACAGCCCATCCTAAAAGCGATAAAATGAATTTAAATTTATGCCTTGAAAAGAAAAAGAAAGCTAAACCTACTACTCCATACAACTTTACAAAAGTTCCAAAAACAATACATAATGCTGCCCAAACATCTTTTTCCTCTATTATAAAAACATAGGATAAAATAATTAAAGCAGTCATAATAGGATTAAACTGTATCCCTAGATTAGCAGTAATAAATTCATTTAGACAAATCCAAAGTATGAGATTTACTTTTTGAATAGGAAGTGGCAGTTTAAAAACAGCCCAAACCAGTAGTAAAGCATTAAATCCATTCCAAAGCACTATCCCTAAAGCATCTGGCAAAACAGCAAAAGGAGCTATAAACAAGCTAAATATGGGGCCGTAATGGTTATGATCAAAATACAATTCCGGATAAATCTGGTACAATGATTGTTTGTGCAAAGTATGCCAAAAAACATTTTTAAAAATCAAATAGTTATTAAAACTCCCATGAAGATATTGTTTCAAAGCAGAAATCATCGAAACAATAATCCAGATTGTGCCAATATATTTAGGATTGGTAAAAAAAGATTTTTTAAAAAAAGAGGTCATTATATTTTAAATAAATTTTTAATTTTTCGTTTATTATCAAATTTCTTAAAAAAACTCAAAGAATACCCCTCTATTGCTTTAAAAACCACATCATAGGGCTTATTATACAATTTTGCATATTCATCACTTACAATTTCCCTATAATGATTAGATGTCAAAATTCTTTCAAAATTTTTCATACGTTTATCAAAACTTAATGCCTCTTTATGGATATTCATCCTGTTCAGGTCTACTAGAAAGAAATCATATGTTCCTTTATTATTTTTTATCAAAGTGTTACCAGGAGAGTGATCTAAAAATTCGATACCACACTCATGCATTTGATATGTAAATTTTGCAAAGCCCCTTAAAATTTTATCTAAATCGTCCTGTTCAGTGTTAAACAAATCTCTAAATAAGAACGAATTTTCAAGATGCTCACAAACATAATAACTTTCTTTTAATCTAAACCATGATTTGTTTTCATAAAAACCAATGGGTTTTGGTGTTCCTATTTTCTTAGATTCCAAAAAAACTGCGTGTAGGTAAGATCGCTCTGCTTTAGATTTTCTGAAATATCGATATATAAAACCCAATAAAAAATAAGGAACTTTAAAAACCTTAACAGAATACTTAATGTGATTTATTTCTATTGTTTTTATTTGATTTCTGCTGCCAATTGCAAAATCTTCACCTAAAGAACTTGCTTTCTGAATTATCTCGAGGGTATCACTATACATATCCTAAAATTATAGTCTGCAAATTTATTAAACTATCCATATAATTTTACTTTATATTTGCATTATCTATTAAGTTTAGTATGAATAATGTCATAAAATTTTTTTCTGAAGGTTATAAACTTGCTGAAGAATTATTTAAAAATCACCCCAATTACATCGAAACAGATATTAATACGGCTGACCTAATTATTTCTTCGAAAATTGATACTGGAGAAGTAAATTCGAAAGTAATCCAAAATGCTATTTCCAGTTATAAAAACACAAGAAAAATAGTACTTTTTATTTTGGTTTCAGATAATGAATCTTTTTTTAAGATTCCTGAAAACGTATTGTTATTTAGAACTTCACTTAGAAAATCGAAGCGTTGTAAAAATGAATTTTTATTACCTTATTTATGGGAATGCTTCGATAAACCAGCCAGTCCATTATTGAAATCTGAAAAACCAATTATAGGATTTTGTGGAAATATAAAAAAAAACCTAGGAAAACGATTCAGCACCATAGAAGCCTTTAAAGAGTCTGATGCTATAGTTTCTAATTTTATTTTAAGAAATGATTTTTGGGGAGGCAAACCCCATGATTCAACATTGAAAAATGATTTTTATGAAAACTTAAAAAATTCACACTTTACTATCTGTAATAGAGGAAAAGGGAATTTTGCAATTCGTTTTTATCAAACTCTATCTTTAGGAAGAATCCCTGTATTAATTGACACTGACATGGAGTTTCCTTTTGAAGAGGAAATTAATTGGAAAAATCATATTATTACAGGGAAAAATGAATTTGATTTAGTATTGGAAACTCAAAAATTTTGGAATTCTCATACTGAAGAAGAAATAATTGCTATACAAAATTCGAATAGAAATCTTTTTGAAAACTATTTTACCCCAAATTGTTTTGTGGATAAAATCAGTACTATAATATACAATAAAATAAACACTATAGATTTTGATAATAAAAGTCATTCTTTCTTCGACAGAATCTTAAATAAAATTCGGTTAAATGGGTAAGATTTGCGTAATAAGCTTTGATCATTGGAATTATGACCATCACATAATTGCAAAATTAAACGAATTAGGCCATCAGGCGCATCACATAAAAATTGGAGGTTTTAAACATAAAAATTTTATTGAAAGAATTCAAAATACATTTTCAAAAATTTTTCTAAAAACCAATCCTAAATTAAAAAAACGTCAAGATTTCATATTAGAAACTTTAGTCCAATTAGGCTCACAAGATCAAATCTTAGTAATAAACCCCGAGCTTATTGATCGTGAATACCATCTTGAGATAAAGAAAAAAACAAAAAAATATATCGCTTATCTTTACGATAGTGTAGAACGCAATCCTATTGACCATATACCAATAGAAATTTTTGATCAAACCTTCTCTTTTGACACTAACAATTGCGAAAAATTTGGTTTTTCAAAAATTTCAAATTATATCTACGACATTGCAATACCAATTGCTACCAAAATTGAAAACGACCTAATTTATATAGGTTCGATTGACGAACGTATGGATTTTCTAGAGCAAATAGGAGATATATTAAAATCTAAAAATTTGAAATTCACTTTTTATTGCATCGGTAAAAAAGCATTCGTTTACAACCTTAAAAAGGCTTTCACAGGTAAATTTAAAAACATTACTTTTCAAAAAAAACGTTTTAACCAAAATACAACTTTACTAAAATACAGTCAGAGTAATATTATACTAGACATAGTAAGACAAAACCAATCGGGATTAAGTTTTAGGATTTTTGAAGGTTTGGGATTAAAGAAAAAACTTATTACTAATAATCAGTCCATCTTAAATTACGACCTACATCAGATTGACGCCATCAGTTACGTAAATAAGTTAGAAGATTTCAATAACATTGACACTTTTATCAATTCAAAACCAAATTTTGAAAACAGAATAATAAATAACTATAAATTAGAAAACTGGGTGAAACGAGTTTTTAATTTGGATTTTTCTAAATAAATATTTAAAACAAAAAAGGAGGCATTTTTTGTTTATAAATTGCCTCCTTTTTTCTATTGTAATAATTCGATTACCATTTCATAATCACACTTCCCCAAGTAAAGCCTGAACCAAAAGCAGCTAATACCACGGTATCACCTTCTTTAATTTTTCCTTGTTCCCAAGCTTCTGTCAAGGCAATAGGAATAGAAGCAGCAGTTGTATTTCCGTATTCCATAATGTTATTGTATACTTGGTCGTCAGTCAATTTGAACTTTTGCTGAATAAATTGTGATATACGTAAATTCGCTTGATGTGGAATTAGCATATCAATGTCTGAAACTTCCAAATTATTTGCCTGTAAACCTTCCATGATAACTTCGCTAAAACGAACCACGGCATTTTTAAATACAAATTGACCGTTCATATATGGAAAATAACTTTCATCTTCTGGATTATTATCAGCTATAATATCAGTAACCCAACGTTTCCCCATCCCTGGAGCAATTAACGATAATTCTTCTGCATGTTGCCCTTCAGAGTGCAAATGTGTAGAAAGTATTCCTTTTGTCAAATCCTCTTCACGAGTTAAAACAGCAGCTCCTGCTCCATCACCAAAAATAACCGATACGCCACGACCACGAGTTGTAAAATCTAAACCTCGAGAATGCACTTCGGAACCAATAACTAGAATATTTTTATACATTCCTGTTTTAATATATTGATCCGCAATAGAAACGGCATAAACAAAACCTGAACATTGGTTACGAATATCTAATGCTCCTACGGTTTTCAAACCTAAATCGCGTTGTACTAAAACACCAGGTCCAGGAAAATAATAATCAGGACTTAAGGTAGCGAAAATAACAAAATCAATATCTTCTTTATTAATTCCTGCTCTTTCTATAGCTTTTTCAGCAGCTTTAACCCCCATTGAAGTCGTAGTTTCTTCAGGAGTATTTACATGCCTTCTTCTTTTAATACCTGTGCGCTCTTGGATCCATTCATCATTGGTATCCATAATTTTAGATAAATCGTCATTGGTCACTATATTTTCTGGAACATAATAACCCAACCCTGAAATTCTAGAATGATACATATAATATTATTTAGTTAAAAACCAGCTTACAAAGTTAACCTAACTCAAATTAGGAACAAAATTTACACATATTTTTTTACAAAAACTTAAAAGATCCATTCTCAAAAAAATGTATTTTTACCATATGGAATACATCATTATCGCAATTACTTCATTATTAGGCGCAGGTTTAACCCTTTTTTCTGGTTTTGGACTAGGCACCTTATTACTACCCGTGTTTGGACTATTTTTCCCTATAGAAATCGCTGTCGTTTTAACCGCTATAGTCCATTTCACAAACAACCTTTTCAAACTCATACTCTTTGGAAAAAAAGCCGATCAAAAAACAACTTTAAAATTCGGAATACCAGCAATCTGCTTTTCATTTCTTGGAGCTTATTTACTAAAAAACCTTACTACAGCTTCCCCTCTATTCACTTACACATTACTGAACAAGCATTTTGAAATAACAATTCTAAAAATCGTAATGGGAAGCTTATTGCTATTCTTTGCTCTTTTCGATACTATCCCCAGCCTTAAAAACCTAAAATTTAACAAAAAATACTTAAGCCTAGGTGGCATTTTAAGCGGCTTTTTTGGAGGCCTTTCTGGACACCAAGGTGCATTGCGAGCAGCATTCCTTGTCCGATCTGGGTTATCAAAAGAAAGCTTTATCGCAACAGGAGTCCTAATAGCTTGTTTGGTCGACATCAGCCGTTTAAGTTTATACATCCCTAAAATTCTCAACAACCAAATAACCATAAACCTGCCCCTTTTACTCACAGCAACATTTTCCGCTTTCGTTGGCGTCTATTTTGGCAATAAAATTTTACAAAAAACTACATTCAGAATCGTACAAAACCTAGTTACAGTAGCCTTATTCTTATATGGTGTATTAATGATTTTTGGGTTAATATAAATCTTTCACAAAAAATAATTTCTTTTTTTTGGGCGTGCCCCGCCTCAAACAAAACTTTCGTCAGCCTTTGGCGCAAGCTCTCCCTTTCGGCGGGTCGCGTGCTTCGCGCTACACGGTAGCTTGCTACGCCCGCTCACGCAGTAATTTCGGTTTGATAGCACAAACTCGTATAAAACAAAAAACCCTTCATCGTTTCGGATGAAGGGTTTCTAAAGAAAGGCAGCGACCTACTCTCCCACAGGATGCAGTACCATCGGCGCAGGCGGGCTTAACTTCTCTGTTCGAAATGGGAAGAGGTGAGCCCCGCCGCAATAACCACCTTAAGGTTTTGGTTTGGGGTTTCAAGTTTTATTTGTTTCAAGTTAGACAACTTGGAACTTTAAACTTGGAACTTCAAACGCAGCTTTGCTGCTATATTTTAACATATTGAGATAAATATTCAATTTGGAAAGAATTTTACGAGCCCCCTGAGGTTCCCCGCCTCGGCGGGGTTAGGGGGCTCTTACAATAAGCTTACGGGTTATTAGTACTACTTGACTGTGACATTACTGCCTTTACATCTATAGCCTATCAACGTGGTCATCTTCCACGACCCTTAAAAGAAATCTCATCTTGTGGTGGGTTTCGCGCTTATATGCTTTCAGCGCTTATCCCTTCCCAACGTAGCTACTCTGCGGTGCTCCTGGCGGAACAACAGATACACCAGCGGTTGGTCCAACTCGGTCCTCTCGTACTAGAGTCAGATCCACTCAAATTTCTAACGCCCACAGTAGATAGAGACCGAACTGTCTCACGACGTTCTGAACCCAGCTCGCGTGCCACTTTAATGGGCGAACAGCCCAACCCTTGGGACCTTCTCCAGCCCCAGGATGTGACGAGCCGACATCGAGGTGCCAAACCCCCCCGTCGATATGAGCTCTTGGGGGAGATCAGCCTGTTATCCCCGGCGTACCTTTTATCCTTTGAGCGATGGCCCTTCCATGCGGAACCACCGGATCACTATGCTCTACTTTCGTACCTGATCGACCTGTATGTCTCTCAGTCAAGCTCCCTTATGCCATTGCACTCTACGCACGGTTACCAAGCGTGCTGAGGGAACCTTTAGAAGCCTCCGTTACTCTTTTGGAGGCGACCACCCCAGTCAAACTACCCACCAAGCAATGTCCCCACCAAGGGCGGGTTAGATCTCAGATAAGCAAAGGGTGGTATTTCAACAATGACTCCACAACGCCTGGCGACGCCATTTCATAGTCTCCCACCTATCCTACACATCACTTATCCAAGACCAATACTAAGCTATAGTAAAGGTGCACAGGGTCTTTTCGTCCCACTGCGGGTAATCGGCATCTTCACCGATACTACAATTTCACCGAGCTCATGGCTGAGACAGTGTCCAGATCGTTACACCATTCGTGCAGGTCGGAACTTACCCGACAAGGAATTTCGCTACCTTAGGACCGTTATAGTTACGGCCGCCGTTTACTGGGGCTTCAATTCAATGCTTCTCCGAAGATAACATCTCCTCTTAACCTTCCAGCACCGGGCAGGTGTCAGGCCCTATACTTCATCTTACGATTTTGCAGAGCCCTGTGTTTTTGATAAACAGTCGCCTGGACCTTTTCACTGCGGCCAGCTTGCGCTGGCGACCTTTCTCCCGAAGTTACAGGTCTATTTTGCCTAATTCCTTAGCCATGAATCTCTCGAGCGCCTTAGGATACTCTCCTCAACTACCTGTGTCGGTTTACGGTACGGGTACTTATAATCTAAGTTTAGAAGGTTTTCTTGGCAGCCTTTAGGTACACTATCCCATTGTCCGAAGACTCCGAGTACTATCGCATTTCACCAGTCCCAGCGGATTTGCCTACCGGGCCTATAGCTATGTGCTTTAACGAACTATTCCGTCAGTTCGCGGTACTTTCACCACTGCGTCACTCCATCACAATTATAAGTAGTACGGGAATATTAACCCGTTGGCCATCGACTGTTCCTTTCGGATTCGCCTTAGGACCCGACTAACCCGCAGCTGATTAGCATAGCTGCGGAAACCTTAGTTTTGCGGCGGGGGTGTTTCTCGCACCCCTTATCGTTACTTATGCCTACATTTTCTTTTCTAACCTCTCCAGCATCCCTCACGAGACACCTTCAGCGATGTTAGAATGCTCCCCTACCACTTGTACAGTGTACAAATCCATAGCTTCGGTAGTATGCTTATGCCCGATTATTATCCATGCTCGATCGCTCGACTAGTGAGCTGTTACGCACTCTTTAAATGAATGGCTGCTTCCAAGCCAACATCCTAGCTGTCGATGCAATCAAACCGCGTTTGATCAACTTAGCATACATTTGGGGACCTTAGCTGATGGTCTGGGTTCTTTCCCTCTCGGACTTGGACCTTAGCACCCAAGCCCTCACTGCTGTGTATATTATATAGCATTCGGAGTTTGTCAGGAATTGGTAGGCGGTGAAGCCCCCGCATCCAATCAGTAGCTCTACCTCTATATAACTAGACCACAGCGCTGCACCTAAATGCATTTCGGGGAGTACGAGCTATTTCCGAGTTTGATTGGCCTTTCACCCCTACCCACAGATCATCCCAAGACTTTTCAACGTCAACGGGTTCGGACCTCCACTATGTGTTACCACAGCTTCATCCTGTCCATGGGTAGATCACACGGTTTCGCGTCTACCACTACTGACTCAGCGTATAAATACGCTTTCAATCCCGAGGATTGAATCTCGCCCTATTCAGACTCGCTTTCGCTACGGATCCGTGACTTAATCACTTAACCTTGCCAGCAACGGTAACTCGTAGGCTCATTATGCAAAAGGCACGCCGTCACAACTTATGCTGCTCCGACCGCTTGTAGGCGTATGGTTTCAGGTTCTATTTCACTCCGTTATTCACGGTTCTTTTCACCTTTCCTTCACAGTACTGGTTCACTATCGGTCTCTCAGGAGTATTTAGCCTTAGCGGATGGTCCCGCCAGATTCAGACAGGGTTTCACGTGCCCCGCCCTACTCAGGATACCACTATTCTTTATATTCCTTACTTATACGGGACTATCACCCTCTTTGGTCAACCTTTCCAGGTTATTCTAATTCAGTTTACAAGAAATATCGTGGTCCTACAACCCCAGCATTGCCGTAACAACACTGGTTTGGGCTACTGCGCTTTCGCTCGCCACTACTCACGCAATCACTTTTGTTTTCTTCTCCTCCGCCTACTTAGATGTTTCAGTTCAGCGGGTTCGCCTCCTATCGGATACTATGTCTTCAACATAGTGGGTTGCCCCATTCGGATATCTGCGGATCATCTTGTATGTGCCAATCCCCGCAGCTTTTCGCAGCTTATCACGTCCTTCTTCGCCTCTGAGAGCCTAGGCATCCCCCATACGCCCTTATTTTGCTTATTGTTTTCTTTTTTTTAGTGATTAGCTCTAAGTAATTAGTGACTAGTCCTAAGACTAATTACTATTCACTCTTTACTAATTACTAAAGTGTTCTTTCTACTTGTTTGTATGTTTATCTCAATATGTCAATGAACTTTACTCAATTTGAAGATTTTAAGATTCGTTAATTTGAAAATGATAATCATTTTCAAATTTTTAAATCAATTCATTTTCAAATCAATTTGGTGGAGAATATCGGAGTCGAACCGATGACCTCCTGCGTGCAAGGCAGGCGCTCTAGCCAGCTGAGCTAATCCCCCATTCTTAATTTAGAATTTAGAAATTAGAATTCAGAACTTTTGAATTTTCAACTTCTAGAATTTCCTTTTAAACTTAAAATTTTCTCTTTTTTTCAACTTATAACTTATAATTTATAACTCTTAAAAAGTAGTCCCGGGCAGACTCGAACTGCCGACCCCTACATTATCAGTGTAGTACTCTAACCAGCTGAGCTACGAGACTCTGTATTTTAAGCTTTTTTTGTTTTGAACTAACAGCGAGAGTAAGATTTAATTAAAAAATTGGAATTAAAAATTAAATTTAATTTCGAATCTTTAATTTTTAATTAAAATCAGCTTCTTTTTTTGTCTCTAGAAAGGAGGTGTTCCAGCCGCACCTTCCGGTACGGCTACCTTGTTACGACTTAGCCCTAGTTACCAGTTTTACCCTAGGCAGCTCCTTGCGGTCACCGACTTCAGGTACCCCCAGCTTCCATGGCTTGACGGGCGGTGTGTACAAGGCCCGGGAACGTATTCACCGCAGCATGGCTGATCTGCGATTACTAGCGAATCCAGCTTCACGGAGTCGAGTTGCAGACTCCGATCCGAACTGAGAACGGTTTTATAGATTCGCTCCTACTTGCGTAGTGGCTGCTCTCTGTACCGTCCATTGTAGCACGTGTGTAGCCCAAGGCGTAAGGGCCGTGATGATTTGACGTCATCCCCACCTTCCTCACGGTTTGCACCGGCAGTCTTGCTAGAGTTCCCGACATGACTCGCTGGCAACTAGCAACAGGGGTTGCGCTCGTTATAGGACTTAACCTGACACCTCACGGCACGAGCTGACGACAACCATGCAGCACCTTGAAAAACGTCCGAAGAAAGATCTGTTTCCAAATCTGTCGTTTCCCATTTAAGCCTTGGTAAGGTTCCTCGCGTATCATCGAATTAAACCACATGCTCCTCCGCTTGTGCGGGCCCCCGTCAATTCCTTTGAGTTTCACTCTTGCGAGCGTACTCCCCAGGTGGGATACTTATCACTTTCGCTTAGCCACTCAGATTGCTCCAAACAGCTAGTATCCATCGTTTACGGCGTGGACTACCAGGGTATCTAATCCTGTTCGCTCCCCACGCTTTCGTCCATCAGCGTCAATATACTCGTAGTAACCTGCCTTCGCAATTGGTATTCCATGTAATCTCTAAGCATTTCACCGCTACACTACATATTCTAGTTACTTCCAAGTAATTCAAGTCTTACAGTATCAATGGCCGTTTGATCGTTGAGCGACCAGATTTCACCACTGACTTATAAAACCGCCTACGGACCCTTTAAACCCAATGATTCCGGATAACGCTTGGATCCTCCGTATTACCGCGGCTGCTGGCACGGAGTTAGCCGATCCTTATTCTTACAGTACCGTCAAGCTCCCTCACGAGGGAGTGTTTCTTCCTGTACAAAAGCAGTTTACAATCCATAGGACCGTCATCCTGCACGCGGCATGGCTGGTTCAGACTTGCGTCCATTGACCAATATTCCTCACTGCTGCCTCCCGTAGGAGTCTGGTCCGTGTCTCAGTACCAGTGTGGGGGATCTCCCTCTCAGGACCCCTACCCATCGTTGCCTTGGTGTGCCGTTACCACACCAACTAGCTAATGGGACGCATGCTCATCTTGTACCGTTGGAACTTTAATAATCAGAAGATGCCTTCCGAAGATACTATGGGGTATTAATCCAAATTTCTCTGGGCTATCCCCCTGTACAAGGTAGATTGCATACGCGTTACGCACCCGTGCGCCGGTCTCAAAGGAGCAAGCTCCTTCTACCCCTCGACTTGCATGTGTTAAGCCTGCCGCTAGCGTTCATCCTGAGCCAGGATCAAACTCTTCATCGTATGTTTTTTATAGCTTTTCAGCTAAATGTTGTTGACAAAGAAGGCTAGGTTTTCTTACTCTCTTAAATTTTATTTGTTTTAATATTGCTATTAAAACGTGCTGTCAATCCAATATGTCTATGAACTTTTTACTTCTTTTTTTCGCTTTTGACTTATCGTCTTAGCGGGCGCAAAGGTAGTGTTTCTTTTAGCATTTCCAAGTGTTTTTTTACTTTTTTTTTCAAAAATTTAAAAACTCTGGATTTCAATAGTAAAAGGAACGTACTTGCTTTGCTGAGATAAAAAATCCCCTGAGTTGCAGGGGAATTTTATGTTAGATTCCAATGTATTTTTGGAATAAAGAAAGGCAGCGACCTACTCTCCCACAGGATGCAGTACCATCGGCGCAGGCGGGCTTAACTTCTCTGTTCGAAATGGGAAGAGGTGAGCCCCGCCGCAATAACCACCTTAAGGTTTTGGTTTGGGGTTTCAAGTTTTATTTGCTTCAAGTTAGACAACTTGGAACTTTAAACTTGGAACTTCAAACGCAGCTTTGCTGCTATATTTTAACATATTGAGATAAATATTCAATTTGGAAAGAATTTTACGAGCCCCCTGAGGTTCCCCGCCTCGGCGGGGTTAGGGGGCTCTTACAATAAGCTTACGGGTTATTAGTACTACTTGACTGTGACATTACTGCCTTTACATCTATAGCCTATCAACGTGGTCATCTTCCACGACCCTTAAAAGAAATCTCATCTTGTGGTGGGTTTCGCGCTTATATGCTTTCAGCGCTTATCCCTTCCCAACGTAGCTACTCTGCGGTGCTCCTGGCGGAACAACAGATACACCAGCGGTTGGTCCAACTCGGTCCTCTCGTACTAGAGTCAGATCCACTCAAATTTCTAACGCCCACAGTAGATAGAGACCGAACTGTCTCACGACGTTCTGAACCCAGCTCGCGTGCCACTTTAATGGGCGAACAGCCCAACCCTTGGGACCTTCTCCAGCCCCAGGATGTGACGAGCCGACATCGAGGTGCCAAACCCCCCCGTCGATATGAGCTCTTGGGGGAGATCAGCCTGTTATCCCCGGCGTACCTTTTATCCTTTGAGCGATGGCCCTTCCATGCGGAACCACCGGATCACTATGCTCTACTTTCGTACCTGATCGACCTGTATGTCTCTCAGTCAAGCTCCCTTATGCCATTGCACTCTACGCACGGTTACCAAGCGTGCTGAGGGAACCTTTAGAAGCCTCCGTTACTCTTTTGGAGGCGACCACCCCAGTCAAACTACCCACCAAGCAATGTCCCCACCAAGGGCGGGTTAGATCTCAGATAAGCAAAGGGTGGTATTTCAACAATGACTCCACAACGCCTGGCGACGCCATTTCATAGTCTCCCACCTATCCTACACATCACTTATCCAAGACCAATACTAAGCTATAGTAAAGGTGCACAGGGTCTTTTCGTCCCACTGCGGGTAATCGGCATCTTCACCGATACTACAATTTCACCGAGCTCATGGCTGAGACAGTGTCCAGATCGTTACACCATTCGTGCAGGTCGGAACTTACCCGACAAGGAATTTCGCTACCTTAGGACCGTTATAGTTACGGCCGCCGTTTACTGGGGCTTCAATTCAATGCTTCTCCGAAGATAACATCTCCTCTTAACCTTCCAGCACCGGGCAGGTGTCAGGCCCTATACTTCATCTTACGATTTTGCAGAGCCCTGTGTTTTTGATAAACAGTCGCCTGGACCTTTTCACTGCGGCCAGCTTGCGCTGGCGACCTTTCTCCCGAAGTTACAGGTCTATTTTGCCTAATTCCTTAGCCATGAATCTCTCGAGCGCCTTAGGATACTCTCCTCAACTACCTGTGTCGGTTTACGGTACGGGTACTTATAATCTAAGTTTAGAAGGTTTTCTTGGCAGCCTTTAG